>NZ_LXQN01000007.1:321348-2667666 GCF_001659845.1 Paenibacillus sp. AD87 | reverse complement strand
CTCCTATCGAGCGGGCTTGGGTTTTCTGCTTGGAACAGCTACGGGGCTCATGCTAGGCCTATCCACAGGGCTTGGAAAATTGGCGGAGCGCACACTTGACCCTTCATTACAGATGCTGCGGATGATCCCGCTCCTTTCCCTCATTCCATTATTCATTTTATGGTTTGGTGTAGGAGAGTTTTCAAAAATTCTAATGATTTCGCTAGGCGCGTTTTTTCCTGTTTATGTGAATACATTTCTCGGTATACGAAATGTTGATATGAAGCTGATTGAAGTCTCCCGGATTTACCAGTATTCAAGATGGGAGCTACTTGGCAAGCTCATTATCCCTGCGGCACTTCCTAATATTCTGCTAGGAGTGAGACTGTCTTTGGGCGCGGCGTGGCTAGTCCTTGTTGTTGCTGAAATGATGGGAACCAGTGCAGGCGTCGGTTACATGATACAGGATGCTCGTGCTTACTCACAAACGGATATTGTATTTGTCGGTATTTTAGTCTTTGCGGTTGTAGGCAAGCTCTCGGATTCGGCTGTGCGACTGCTTGAAGACAGATGGCTAAGCTGGCGAGATACGTTCAAGGGATAATCCAAAAATGGAAACAAGAAGGGAAGATATATATGGGGACTAGACAAGAGCAGCTTCATCTAGGGGCATTCATTTATTATACAGGTCATCATCACTATGGCTGGCGCCGCTCGGATTCAGGAGCTGAAAAGATTTTTGACTATAAGTTTTACCGATCCATCGCACAGACGGCTGAACGTGGGAAGTTTGATATGATGTTTCTGGCTGATCTTCTCTATGTAATGGGCGCTGATCAATCGGCTGCAGGGATGCTGGACCCGCTAACGCTCCTGTCGGCATTGGCTACGGATACAGAAAAGCTGGGTTTGACCGCCACGGTGTCGACTACCTATAACGAGCCGTATAACGTAGCTCGAAAATTTGCCACATTGGACCATATCAGTGAAGGACGCGCAGGATGGAATATCGTGACCTCCCAATTGGATGTTGAAGCAAATAACTATGGACGAACAGAGCATCCCGAGCATGGGCTTCGATATAAAATGGCCCGGGAATTTGTCGAAGTAGCCACTCTGCTCTGGGATAGTTGGGAAGATCAATCCTTAATTGTGGATCGACAGGCTGGACTATTTGCAGACCCATCTAAATTAAAAGAAGTTTCATATAAAGGACAGTGGTATTCTACCCAAGGTACGATCAATGTACCTCGTTCGCCGCAAGGATACCCTGTACTCATCCAAGCTGGATCATCCGGACCGGGACAGGATTTTGCTGCCAACTATGGTGAAGTGATTTTCACGGCCCAACAGTCTCTGAATGCTGCGAAAGAGTTCTATAATAACGTCAAATCCAAACTCGCACTTTATGGGCGCGAACAAGGCAGCATGAAAATAATGCCTGGTTTATCACCGATTTTGGCTAAGACGGAGCAGGAAGCTCAGCGAAAATATCAAGAACTGCAGGAGTTGATCCCTCCGGCAGCCGCAGTAGGGATGTTATCCGGGATGCTTAAGTTTGACCTTTCGGAATATCCTGTTGAGGGCCAACTGCCCAACATTCCTGATCCGGTGGAAGCTTCCAATGGCATGAAAAGCCGGGTACAGCTGATTATGGACATGGCACGAAAAGATAAGTTGTCCATTCTCGAGCTGGGTCGGAGGCTGATAGGGGCAAGAGGGCACATGCAGTTTGTCGGCACCTATGAACAACTGGCTGATTTGATGCAACAATGGTTTGAAGAATATGGTTGCGACGGATTTAACATCATGCCACCCGTTCTGCCGGGAGATTTGAATGAATTTGTGGATCATGTGGTTCCAATTCTTCAAGCACGTGGACTCTTCCGCACGGATTATACGGGCAGCACGCTTCGTGATCATCTTGGGCTGGATCGCCCGGGTATAAGTCATTTTCAAAAAGAGAACACGTTAGATAAGACCTCCATAACAATATGAAAACACCTGTTTCAGTCTGTTTTCAATTGCTGGTCTTCCTAATGAAGAAAGAGAAAAGAAGTCGCCTATTGGCGGCTTTTTTCGTTTGGGACGTTATAAGTTCTTGTTCCCAGATAAAAAAAATTAAAAATTCATCTTCTTTTAAAACTATTTTCGACTCTCAGCTGTCTAACATGCGAAACAACATACAAAGTAAGCTTTATTAAAAATGCGGCAATAATCAAAATATACAGTCGCAATGGGGGTGGACAAACTGAGTAAGGAAAGTACAGCACTAACTGAACAGCAGTTCAGTGATCGTCTGGAGGCATGTAAAGAAAAGCTTTATCGCTTCGCGTTCTCTTATGTGAAAAATGAACAGGAAGCCTTGGAAATTATATCTGAGGCATCTTATAAAGGTTTTCTATCTTATGAAAAAGTGAAAAGTCCTGATTATTTCGAAACCTGGATGACCCGGATCGTCATCAACTGTTCTCTGGATCACATCAGACGAAAGAAGAAATACACGTATATGGAAGACAGTACAATACCGTTTGCAGCCGAGGAGAGTCCCATGGGGCTTGAAGAGCAATGGGATTTATACGAAGCACTTGATCATCTGCATCCCGAAGATAGGGCATTTATCATTTTGAAATTTTTCCAAGATCAGCGATTCAAGGATATGGCGGAGGTACTGTCCCTGCCGGAAAGCACGGTGAAGACCAGGTTCTATAAGATCTTAAACAAACTCAAAAAACATCTGACCAAGGAAGAGGTTGATTTTACATGACAGGAAAAGAACGATATGAACAGATCAATATCCCATCCGGCCTTTCCGGAGTTATTCAGCAAGCCCGTCAGCGCGCACGAAACCAAAAGCGAAGAAAAATGATGATCTGGCGTAGTTCCTCCCTGGTTGCTGCCTGTGCTGCGGTGATGATAACAGCTAACGTACCAGGTGTAGCCAAGGCATTATCCGATGTACCTGTAATAGGTTCTGTTGTCAAAATTTTGCAAGTTGGTGGTGGCGGGGAGCGCACAGATGGGGTTTCGGTTACAACGACCAAAGAATCGGATACACTAAACATTAATTTTCAGATCGATGGTGAACAGATCACCTCTGCTCCATCGTATACTGTGGATCACAAAGAAGGGCCGAATCGCTTGATCTTCACCTTCAACGGGGTACGTCATCTGGATTATGACAAGCTGGAGAAGGATATTAAAGCACTTAAGAATGTAAAAGATGTCTATCAAAATATCATTTTGGATGATTCCGCGATTGGCTTTGTGGTTGAACTTAAGGATGATGTGGATTATTCCGTGTCAGAGTATCAGCAACCTGGATATATTCAGTTGAAGCTTTCTTCCGACGGGAAGTCAACACAAGCGCATGAACTTTTCTTCGTGCGAAGCGAAGACATGGAGCAGGGTGAAGCACTGGCCATGTTGGCTGAGCAGTATTCTGCAGATGGGAGCAGCGTTGTGCAGACCCAAAATGGAACATTCACCGTCGTTATGGGTGCCTTCGATAACCGTGCAGATGCAGAGAAACACCTTAAAGAATTTACTGACCGGGAAGACTATAGCGAACCACTGCATGTCGACAGCTGGATGAGTAATGAAAATCCTCAATAATGGAAGAAGCCTGCCCTAGCGCAGGCTTTTTTTGTTGTAACTATGAGATGTGGAGATGTGTAATCTTACATCGTTGTCAGTTTTGTGTAAGTTTGATCGATAGGAGCTGAAGTGGCCTTAATATACACTTAAAACAATTCAACGCACTACATTCACACCTTTAGGAGGCCAAACAATGAAAAGTGCATATGCGGATCTACTGAAAATATTAAGTAAAAACAAGCTATCTATTCGGTTGAGGAGATCATTCGGATTTACCGAGATACTTGGGCTGAAATAGATTTAACGCAAATTCGCAAAAATATCATAGAGATCCGCAAATTTCTACCACGTTCGACCAAACTAATGGCCGTTGTTAAAGCAAATGCATACGGGCATGGAGATATCGAGACAGCCAAAGAAGCAGTAGAGGCAGGCGCGGATTATTTAGCGTGTGCCTTCATTGAAGAAGCCATCCGTCTAAGGGATGCGGGCTTAAAACAACCGATTCTTATTTTGACTCCGATTCGTCCTGAACTTGTACCTTTGGCTCTGGAACATGATTTGATGCTTACCGTTACACAAGCGTCTTGGTTTCAGGAGATGAGAAAATACAAGCCTGTTCATACCCCGCATAAGTTATCTGTGCATGTGAAAATGGATACTGGACTTGGGCGAATCGGTATACGCACGCAAGAAGAGTGGCAAGAAATGGTTCCTTGGCTCAGAGCATCAGATGTAGTAGTCGACGGGTTCTATACCCACTTCGCGACTGCAGGTGAGGCAGACAACTGTTATCTACAGCTTCAGATTCAACGCTTCCTGGAAATGAAAGAGTGGAGCAGTATATCGCGGATTCCGATCAATCATTATCACTGTGCGGGAAGTGTAGCAGCACTTCGATTCCCGGAATTGTGCATGGATATGGCTCGAATAGGAGCTGCAATCTATGGCTTTTATCCGGAAAAATTAGTGCCTAACATCCAACTAAAGCCAGCATTCAGTTTACACAGTAGACTCTTGCAAACGAAAAGATTAAAAAAAGGCGAATATGTGGGTTACAACAATGCTTATCAAACAGACTCAGATCAATGGATCGGAACAGTGCCTATCGGCTATGCCGATGGATGGTCGCAGAGAATGCAAAATACGGAGGTGTTGGTGGAAGGGGTTCGTGCAGAAATTATAGGAAAAATCTCCATGGATCAATTGATGGTCAAGCTTCCCATATATTTTCCGGAAGGATCAAAGGTGACCTTCATTGGCTATTCAGGTGAGGAGGAAATTCCGATTCAAGCACTGGCCAATCATATCGGTGGTGTATCTCAAGAAATAACAAGTTCCATCACGGACAGAGTATTGCGAATTTATAAAGAAGGTGGGGAAGTTCATCATGAAATCACGGGAAGTCGTACAAAAACATATTGAAATCAGCATAAGTAACGAAGAACGATTTCAAGGGCACTTAGTGTTAATAAATGATCAAAACCCAATCAGAAGGCAAGTACAAGTCCAACAACTAGAGTCATTGGATTCCTTGCCTTCAATAAAGAAGTTAAATAAGGAGATGCTTCTGGAGAAGCAGTGTTTCAATCAATTTCATGCTCTGCTTAAAGCCTGTGGGGGGACGGATGAAATTGTCGCCGTCAGCGCATATCGAACAAAAGAAGATCAAGTCCAGATCTATCAAGATTGTTTGATAGAACAGGGTTCGGAATATACTTCCAAATACGTAGCCTTGCCTGACCATAGTAACACCAAACGGGGTTGGCTATCGATGTGGGTAAATTGAAATCGAATATCGATTTTATTGCTCCTTCCTTTCCGGACACGGGCATTTACAAGTCCTTCAGACAACATGCCATACAATTCGGTTTTATCCTTCGATATAAACAAGAAAAAGAATCGATCACTCGTATTGCTTATGAGCCCTGGCATTTTAGATATGTAGGATATCCCCATTCCAAAATCATGGAAGAAAACAATCTATGTTTAGAGGAGTACATCGATTTTGTACAGCAATATCGGTACTCTGGAGAGCAGCTTACGATTAAAGAAAAGGACATGACAATCCAGATATATTATGTTTCCGCGGATAAAGGGACATCTAGCCATATCCCGATCTTGAGCTGTGATTCTTATCGCATATCAGGGACGAATCGTGAAGGATTCATTGTTACGACTTTCTCCAAAAATTAAGTTATAGCAATAAGGATGATTTAGATTCATATCACATTTTAGGAGGCTTTTACGATGCAGAAGAAGTCGATTGCGGTATTGTTTGGCGGATGTTCAGGGGAGTATAACGTTTCTTTGAGCTCAGCCGCTTCAGTGATTGAAAATTTGGATACCGAAAAATACAATCTTGTGTTAATTGGAATTACAGAACAAGGTTCTTGGCTCAGATATAGTGGAACGGTTGAGGATATTCGCAATGATCGGTGGCATTTGCATCCGAGTTGTATCCCATCCTTTTTCTCGCCTAGCAGAGAAGTCAAAGGACTCATTGAGCTAGTTCATACGGAATATCATGTAACAACGATTGATGTTGTGTTTCCAGTGCTTCACGGCAAATACGGTGAGGATGGAACCTTGCAAGGCTTATTGGAACTGTCGGGCATACCGTTTGTTGGATGTGGCATGTTATCCTCTGCTTTGTGTATGGACAAGGAACTGGCTCATAAACTGGTGCAGGCAGCAGGCATAGATACGCCGCGTTCCCTTACAATACATAGGAGTGAACGGAAGGAAGAAGTGTTATCAGAAGCAGAAGCACTGGGTTACCCACTCTTTGTTAAGCCGGCTAGATCAGGATCATCATTAGGCATATCGAAGGTGAACAATAGGCAAGAGTTGATTACTGGAATTGAACACGCCTTCATACACGACAGCAAAGTTGTCATTGAGCAAAATATTAATGGTTTTGAAGTGGGGTGTGCTGTATTGGGCAATTCTGATCCCATAATCGGCATGATTGATGAGATTGAACTACAAGGGCACTTTTTTGACTTCTCAGAAAAGTACTCCTTGATCAGTTCGAAGATTCACTTGCCAGCCCGCATTGATGAGGACACTGCAATGAATGTTAAAGAGAGCGCCCTGACTATTTATAAAACGCTTGGGTGCAGAGGGTTTGCGCGAGTAGATATGTTCCTTTCCACTGACGGAAGAATGGTGTTCAATGAGGTCAACACGATACCTGGTTTCACATCGAATTCCCGCTATCCTAATATGCTCCAAGCTAGTGGTATGACTTATGCGAATATTCTTAACCAGCTCATAGAGCTCGCCATTGATGAGAACTGAGAGCGGCCAAATGGAACATAAAACTGAAAAGAAATATTTGATTACCCATTGTGTAATAATACACAATGGGTAATAGTATTATCATGAAGGAATGAAGACTAAATCTACCCTAACAGAAGGGCGGGCATTATTTAGCGATGAATAAACCAAGTTTGCGTGATATCAAAAGAGAGGCAACCACCAAAGCGCTGGCCAGCGCAGCGTTTGAACTTGCGGTTGAGCGGGGATTGGACGGATTCATTATCGATGATCTCGTTCAAAGGGCTGGGTACTCCAGAAAAACGTTTGCCAACCATTTCTCTTGTAAAGAAGAAGCGATAGCCATGGCGGCAATACTTACAACAGACCATTACGATGACGAGCCATTCAATGAAATTACACAAGAAAACATACTGCCGTTGGATGCTCTATATGTATTGATAAAGAGATCACTAACCGCAGAGTATGTTTCTAAAATGCGTCAACTCGTATCGCTTTCCAAACAGTACCCGACGCTAGAACCCTATCTTCTCAGCGTGCTTTCTCGTTTGCAAGCTACGGCTCAGGAAACACTAACCGATTTATCCCAGGGACGGTATCCCCAAGGATACTCTCATCTTCTTTCGGGGGCTGTATATGGCGCTGTCCTCGCGATATTCGACGGAAGTATCAACGTGCTGCTTCCAGGGCAAGGGGCAACGGATTCTCCTGGGGAGATGACGCTGGATCAATATTTGGATGACATGTTCAACTACTTGCGAACCGGATTTTAGAAAACTCCTGAAAGGATGGGGAACATGATAAGAGTTACAACTAAAATGATTGATAAACAATTAAGATTGAAAGGCAAACTTATTGATTTATTAATGAAATCTTCTCATGAAGAAAAGTGGCTTAACTCGATGAGGAAAATCAAAAAAAGATCGGATTCAACAGCGGGGAAAGACATCGACGGTTTACAGTGTAGTGAAGAATGGATACCACGTACAAGTAATGGCTCCAAGATACGTGTTCGAATTTATAAACCTCTACATGCCAAAGGTAATGCGCCAGGTGTTCTTTGGATACATGGAGGGGGATATGCCATGGGAAACCCGGAGCAATTCGGGGCAACCTACAAAAAATTAATTGATGCAGGGAACTGTGTAGTCTTTGCACCAGATTATCAATTATCGATTGATACTCCCTATCCAGCAGCTTTAAATGATTGTTATGATACCCTTTTATGGATGAAAAGCCATGTGAAAGAACTTGGGATTAGAGAGGATCAACTCATGGTAGGCGGAGAGAGCGCTGGAGGGGGTCTAACCGCTGCACTTACTCTTTACGCCAGAGATAAGGGAGAAGTAAACATTGCATTTCAAATGCCGCTGTATCCCATGATCGATGATAGAATGATTACTGAATCCGCTAAGGACAATAATGCCCCCATTTGGAACTCTGATTATAATCAGTGGGCTTGGAAATTGTATCTTGGCGAATTGGTAGGGAAGGATGTACCTCCCTATGCGGCTGCTGCCCGAGCTACCGACTACAGCAATCTTCCTCCGACAGTCACTTTTGTTGGTGATTTGGAACCATTTCGAGACGAAACGATTCAGTATGTAGAAAACTTAAGAAAAGCAGGTGTACCTGTTGATTTCGAACTCTACAAAGGCTGCTATCATGGCTTTGATATCATTCAACCCAATGCAGAAGTGAGTAAAAAGGCAGTTTCAGTTTTTATTCAATCATTTAAATATGCAGTGGATCATTATTTTGCTGAGCAGACAGCGAAAAGATGATATTAAAAGGCGGACATTCCATAGCATAGGAATGTCCGCCTTTTATAAACGAATTCTTGAATTATTTATCTATTCAACTTAAACCGTTGCTGCAACGTGCTTTTCACGAGCAATCTTGGTTGCATCAACCATGTTGCGCAAGGAAGCAACGGTTTCTTCGAGTCCACGAGTTTTGAGACCGCAATCCGGATTAATCCAGAACAGTTTAGGGTCCAATACACGCAAGGCGCGTTCGATCATGCTTGTCATTTCATCCACACTTGGAACACGTGGGCTATGGATATCGTATACGCCAAGTCCAATGCCCAGTTTATAAGTGTTCAACTCAAAGCTGTGAATCAGTTCACCGTGACTGCGGGATGTCTCGATCGAAATAACATCGGCATCCATCGCTTCGATGGAATCAATCATGTCATGGAATTCGCAATAGCACATATGTGTGTGAATTTGAGTTGTCTCTTGAACCGTGCAAGTAGAGATACGGAAAGCTTTGACAGCCCAAGCCAGATAATCGGCTTGCTCGTTTTCCTTCAACGGCAGTCCTTCGCGAACTGCAGGCTCGTCGACCTGGATCATGCCAATACCTGCCTGCTCCAGTGCTTCGACTTCTTGTCTCAGTGCATACGCCAATTGATATGCGATATGCTCGCGCGGAATGTCTTCCCGTACAAATGACCAGTTCATGATGGTGATCGGTCCAGTCAGCATACCTTTTACAGGACGTTGTGTCTGGGACTGTGCATATTTGGTTTCTTCAACGGTCATTTCTCCGGTAAATGCAACGTCTCCGAAAATAATTGGTGGTTTTACGCAACGGGAACCGTATGATTGAACCCATCCGAATTGTGTAAAGGCAAACCCTGCAAGTTTTTCGCCAAAGAACTCTACCATGTCGGTACGCTCAAACTCACCATGTACGAGAACATCGATCTCGATCTCTTCCTGAATTTTGATCCAGATATCAATTTGATCCCGGATGAAGGCAGCATACTGCTCATTGTTCAACTCACCCTTACGCCACAATTGACGTGCTTTACGCACTTCTGCGGATTGTGGGAAGCTGCCGATAGTCGTTGTCGGGAAAAGTGGCAATTTCCATTTGTTCTGCTGCGCGATATGACGCTCGGCAAACGGTCGGGAACGTTCCGGCTGTTGAACGCTGAGTGTTGCCACGGCTTCTTGAACAGCAACACGATTGCGCTCTTCGGATTGCTGGAGAGCCTGGATCGTACGATCGGAATTTTCAATTTCAGCGATGATTCCAGCATTTCTTGAAGTCAATGCTTTCGTCAACAGAACGATCTCGTCCAATTTTTCATCTGCAAATGCCAGAGCATTTTTCAGTTCGGATGTGAGTTTAGTTTCACGCTCTGTCGTTACCGGAACATGAAGCAAACTGCATGAGGATTGCACGATTAAACGTTCAGGTGTCACGAGTTCAGCCAGTTCATCCAACAGCTTCAGTTTTCCTGGCAAAGAGGCTTTCCAGATACCACGGCCGTCAATAACCCCAGCACCCAAAACTTTATCCGCTGGGAAACCGGACGCTTGAATGGACTGAATGTTACCCGTAGCTCCATGTACAAAATCAAGTCCGATACCTTGAACCGGTAGGGCAACAATGTTGTTATAGTTCTCTACGGATTCAAAGTAGGTTTGCAGCATAATGTTCAGACCTGGTACAGCAGATGCAAACGTCTCATAAATTTTACTCAGCAGCTCTAGGTCAGCATCACTTGTTTTGGTAACGAGGATTGGCTCGTCAATCTGTACCCACTGAACTCCTTCATTTGCAAGCTCTTGAAGCACCTGTACATAGAGCGGAAGCAAGCGGTCCAGCCAAGCGTTCGTTTCGGATTTATCATATCCTTTGGACAGCTTCAGGAAAGTTAACGGTCCAACAAGAACCGGTTTTCCTTCAATACCGAGCTTCTCTTTAGCTTCGCGATAAGCAATAAGTGGTTTATTTTCCGTAAGGGCAGGGGAAGCACCGTCCAGTTCAGGCACGATATAGTGATAGTTCGTGTTAAACCATTTTGTCATTTCACTTGCTGCTGCATCTTTCGTTCCCCGTGCAATTCCGTAATAGACGGACAAAGGTACAGCGCCACCGTCATATGCAAACCGTTTTGGAACAATTCCGAACATAACGGCAGTATCCAGAATGTGATCATAGTAACTGAAATCATTGACAGGAATAAGATCGATACCTTTTTCTTGCTGCTTGCGCAGGTGATCTAACCGAATCTCCTGCAATTTTGCTTGAAAATCTGTTTCTTCGAGCTTACCTGACCAGAATGCCTCCAAGGCTTTCTTCCATTCCCGATCCGCACCAATTCGTGGATATCCCAATACACTGCTTTTTGCCATGACGTAAAACTCCTCTACAATATGTTACCAAAAAGTTATCACATATCCGGAGTTATAATGTAATTCCATTAAGTTATATCTAGCTATAGCCTATGGCTATACCGGTATGGCATGAAAGTAATTAATATTGGCAAACATCAAGTTATTATAAAACTTTACAAAAAACCGTCCAGACGGTATAGTTAACTGGAAGTTGAATAACGTTATGTATGTGCGAGGAGGAATGAGAGATGGTTGCATATTTTTTATTAGGTTTAGCGATTGTATCTGAAGTTTTTGGTAGTTCCATGATGAAATTATCAAACGGCTTCCAAAAGAAACTTCCGATAGTAGGATTGATTTTGGGTATGGGTACAGCGTTCTTTTGTCTTTCTCTGGCTTTAAAAACCATTCCGCTTGGTACCGCATATGCAACGTGGTCGGGTGTAGGAACTGCCCTTACAGCACTCGTTGGCATAGTGTTTTATAAAGAGAGCGTGAACGTCAGAAAAATCTCAGCATTAATTCTAATCATTGCTGGGGTTGTGATTATGAAATTGGCTCATAGCTGAGCAAGAATGGAGGAATGAATAATGAAAGGTTATTTTGCACTGGGCATTGCCATCATTGCTGAGGTTTTCGGTACTACCATGTTAAAATTGTCGGATGGATTCACGAATCTGTTACCTTCCATTGGACTTGTTGTTGGCATGTCGTTATCGTTTTATTTTTTGACAATGTGTTTGAAAACCATTCCTTTGAGCACGGCTTACGCCATATGGGCAGGTGTAGGGACAGCAATAACCGCCTTGTTGGGCGTCATTTTATGGAAAGATCCTTTCAACATGCTCTCGGGAATCGGACTTATGATGGTTATCGGGGGTGTAGTACTTTTAAACTTTTCCAAAAGTCCATCCAAATCATCAAACGCAAGTCCGTTTTAAATAAACGTACATGAAGGGGGTCATCTGTTTGAGAAGTAATTCAAGACGTCATGAGCTTTTGGCATCAGCATCACATATTGTCGAACATTTGGGCATGGAGAAATTGACGTTGGAAGCTGTTGCTAAACATGCGGGAGTAAGCAAGGGCGGATTGCTTCATCATTTTCCCAATAAGGAAGCCATCGTTACTGCCATGATCGAGGAATTCGGGGATACGTTTTTCTCTGAACTACAGCAGAAATCAAGCGAAAGCAACGAAGTCGGGAAATGGAGCAGGGCTTATATCGAAACGACCTTCCATGATCCCCAAACGACTGCAGCTTTGAGTACGGCGCTTTTGGCCGTGTTATTCTCGAAGCCCGAATTACTTGCAGTGTACAATAAAAAAAATAATGTTCTTCAAGAAGAAATTTTAAACGATGGCATTGATCCGGTGAATGCTGCTATTATCAAGTTAGCAACAGATGGGTTATGGTTTTCAGAGATTTTCGGAGTTGGAATCTTGGATCAGGATATTCGAGATCAAGTAGAAGAAAGACTAATGAAGATGTCTTTCGAAGCAAAATGAGAATGCTCGTATCAACTCTTTTTTTCATAGTTGAAATCAGAAAGGAGAGGTATCCATAATGCGTGGAATAGGGGCATTCACAGGTTCAAGGCATTTCCGATTGAATGAGGTTACTGAGGGTGTGTTTGCTGCGATTGCAGTTCCTGGTACAGGTTCATTGGGCAATGCCACAATCGTTGATTTAGGCGATGAAACGCTAGTTGTAGACACATTCACGACGATACAGGCTGCAGAGGATTTGCAGGCAGCCGCTGAGTACCTCACGGGTAGAAAGGCTTCTTATGTAATCAACACACATTGGCATAGTGACCACACATGTGGCAATCAAGTATTTGACCCTTCAGCTCAGATTATTTCCACATCGATTACTCGCGAAATTATGGATACTTTTGTAAGGAACAGGATAACGCAGCAGTTGGCAAAACCTGAAGCGATATATGATGCTATAGACGAACTCGATGAGCAAATACAACGAGAGACAAACGAAAAGTTAAGACAGGAAATGCAATGGGATAATGCCAGTGATCGTGAATATATGAAGATGCTCCCCGATCTGGTATATTCATTACCGAACTTAACTTTTGATCAGCAGATGACTATTCATGGCAGTAAGCGCAGTGTTGAACTTATTACTTTTGGCGGAGGTCATACTCAAAGCGATGCCCTGGTGTTTATTCCGAAAGACAGAATTGCGATAATGGGGGATCTGGTGTTATCTAAACATCATCCGGTTCTCATGTATGCTAATCCTCAGCAATGGCTGGATATTTTGAACGAAGTCGAACAGCTGGATATAGAAATCATCGTACCGGGGCATGGAGAAATATGCTCATTGAACGCACTACATGAAGTCAAAGCCTACATAACGGATCTATTGGAAATCGTGACCGATGCGGCTCAAAGAAACCAAAGCTTGGACGGAATTACTGTACCATCAGCCTATCAGGAATGGTTCTTTACTACGTATTTCAAGTCCAATTTGCAAAGCATCCATGAGTGGATCAAGAAAAGTGGTAAAAATTGAATCTGACACCCTACCACTGTATTGCGGTCACTTGTGCAGCCGGTTATAAAGAAATTAAATCAATTTTAGGGCTCCTTAACAAATGTTGGGGAGATTTTTTTCGTTTTTTTAATCGTTTTTTTATCTCGATTAGAAGGGACAGCTATACTTGATGCATAATAATGATAACTAGATCATTGTTGAACTGGAAAATGTGGAAAGGGTGATTTGATGGGTGTACCTACTTTTCTTGAAACAGGTCATATGACTGAAGGTTTTCCAATCAAGGTAATTCATACCGAGGAACAGTTTAATTTTGCCGCACACTGGCATGAAGAGGTTGAATTGGTTGTAGTCAATGGGAAAAGCGCGAGAATTGGCGTTAATAACCATGTATTTGACCTTGAAAACGGAGACGTGCTGATTATTAAACCGGGAGACATTCACTGTTTCTTGCCAGGTACAGATCATTTAACTATTATCCTGTTTCGGCTGGAGTTATTAACGGGAAGCTTCACAACCGAAAAAGAAACCCATGACCTGGGGGAGCTTTTCAACAAAACGACGGTCATCCCGTCCAACCTTTGTAATGAGAAAAATCTTGGGAAATATATAGATGCTTTAGCGAATGAAGAGAAAGATCAACAGGCGGGGTATCGCTGGTTAATGGTTGCCAGATTATATGATCTCATCGTTCATATGCTGCGCACAAAGGCACCGATTACAGATGAATTAACTTCAGGATGGCCCTGTACGCCTTCCAAAAAATTTGAATTTCTCGAATCGGTCTGTGAATACCTCGAGGAGCACTACGCTGAACCCGTCAAACTGGATCAAGTCGCGGAGCACATTAAATTCAGCAAGTTTCACGTATGTAAATTGTTTAAAGAGATCAAAGGAATCACACTGATGGAATACCTGAATCATTTTCGAATAATCAAATCGGAATGGGCGTTATTGTTCCGCGAAGAATCCATTCTGGATATTGCCATTGGTCATGGGTTCAACAATGTGAACTCATACAACCGTCTGTTCAAAAAATATAATGATTGTACCCCTTCCGAATTTCGCAAGAAGCATCGTACAAATATCACAACATATGAAGGATGATTCACAATATTTGGGGAGAAAGCCTTCTCCAAAATCCATATACTCTAATAAATTGTAAGCGTTTCCTTTTTGAAGGAGGGGGCCCATGAAGAAGTTTAAGCTTAAATATATCTCCATGATTGCACTCGTAAGCGCAGTGATAATGGTGTCCGGCTGCCAACCAAGTGGAGCCAACCAGTCCAAGCAGGAGGAAATCACCGTCTGGAGTTTTACGGATGAAGCAGGTTATGCGATTGAGAAATTCGAGGAGAAATATCCGGACATTAAGGTGAACTTTGTCAATATTCCGGGTAATTTCTACATCACCAAGCTTAAGTCTGCACTACAGACAACGTCCAAGGCTCCGGATGTGTTTATGATCGAGAATGCAAATATAAGAGAGCTAATTGATGTGCCTTATCTGGAGAATTTATCGGCAGCACCGTATAACGCCAATGAATTAATTCCAGAGCAATATGCTTTTGTGCAGGCTAATGAGAAGGATAGCGAAGGAAATATTAAAGCGATCGGTTATCAGGGAACGCCTGGAGGTATTTATTATCGGAGAGATCTGGCCAAAGAATATTTGGGTACGGACGATCCGGAGAAGGTAGCGCCGCAAATTGATACATGGGAGAAGATATTCGAGATTGGAGAGAGAGTTGAGCAGGAGAGTGGAAATAAAGTTCATGCCCTTGCCAACTGGAATGCGATATCCAATTCATATGATGGTATCCCTTGGGTTAAGGATGGGAAGTTAGTCATCGATCCCACTTATATGAAGGTGCTTGACCTTGTTCGTGAAGCCCGTCAGCGGCATGTGCTTGCAGAGTTGGATGATGGTAGTGCCGGATATGCGGCTTCGATGCAAAAAGGCCAAGTGATGTTCTATCCAGGAGCAACCTGGGCGTTGCAATACACCTTTAAGGCGAACGCTCCGGATACCGAAGGATTGTGGGGTCTCGCGCCGGGGCCATCCGCTTTTAGTGCCGGAGGAACTTATATTGCAATGTATAGCAAAAGTGACAAAAAGGATCTGGCCTGGAAGTTTATTGAGTTTTATAACTTTGATCATGATTTTCTGTCTGGGCTGGCGAAGGAACAGGACTATTTCACAAGCAACATGGTCGTGAATGATCAGCTTGCGGGATCTGTATCTTCAGCGTACTTGGGAGGACAGAAGCATTTTGAGTTTTTCTCGGAAGCAGCCAAGCAGGTTCCTGTATATGAGCGAACCAAATATGATTCAACCATTAACAATGACATCTTCAAAAATGTTCTCCAGTTGTATCTCAATAATGACATTCAGACCAAAGAAGAAGCCGTAAAACGAATCAATCGTGATGTCAAATTGAGATTTCCGGAGCTGGAAGTGGATTAGCTTAGAAGTAAGCGAATGCCTTTTAATCATCCGATGACTGGGGGTACAAATCATGTTTGCCAAGTCAATCCGCAAAGATCATTACGGATACTATTTCATTGCTCCGTTTTTCATTCTTTTCGCCATATTTGGGCTATACCCCATTCTGTATTCTCTCTATATCAGCTTCACCAACTTTGATGGGATTACCACGCCGGACTTCGTCGGACTCGGTAACTATATTGCTGTTCTGCAAGATCCTTTGTTCTACAAGACATTATTTAATACCCTTTTTATCTGGGGTGTCTCTGTAGTCCCACAACTTACTGTTTCGCTTGTACTCGCCTTTATCCTCAACGACAAGCTACTTAAGGGAAGAGACTTTTTCAGAGCGATTTATTTCTTTCCCAACATCGTTACTGCTGCATCATTGGGTCTGCTTGTGAGTCTGATCTTTGATTGGCAATCCGGCGGTTTGAATCATTTTCTGGTTCAAGTTGGACTTATCGATGATCCAATTAACTGGAAAAATGATCCCTGGTTTATGCGACTGATTGTTTCATCCATTCTGTTCTTTCAATACTTTGGTTACTCCATGGTCATCTATCTGGCAGGGCTTCAGGGTATTGATCCGGCACTGCAGGAAGCCGCTCAAATGGATGGGGCGAAAAAGAAACATATTTTCATTCATATCATCGTTCCAATGCTCCGCCCCATCATTCTATTTCAGATGATCACGTCCATTATTGGGGGTATTCAGATTTTCGATCAGCCGTTTACATTGACGAATGGAACGGGTGGTCCGGATCGTGCAGCCATGACGAGTATTATGTATCTGTATAATGTGGCATTCCAAAGTACACGTTTTGGTTATGGGGCGGCCATTGCATTCTGTCTGTTCATCATCATTATCCTGCTATCGGTCGTATCCTTCATGATGACGAAGCGCAAGAGCCGTGCATAGGGAGGGGGAAATGAAATGCCAACCGTCAAACCAGTCGAACAACAAAAAGTTACTCTACAGCAGTACGATACTGTGAGGCGTCTGACACTGGGCAAAGTCATTATTTATCTGTGTTTGATTAGCCTTGCCGTGCTCTGTATCATTCCATTTTATCTCATGCTCATCTATTCCACACATAATAATGCGACGATTGCATCGACATTTACGTTTCTGCCAGGCCCCTTCTTGCTGGATAATTATACGAACATGGCTTCCAAAATCAATATCTGGCGCGGGTTTGCCAACAGCTTTTTCATTGCCGGAACGTCTACGGTGCTATCTTTGTATATCGGTTCACTAACGGCTTATGGCTTCGCCAAGTTCAAGTTCAAAGGTCGCAACTGGCTATTCCTGTTCTTGCTTGCCACCATGATGGTGCCTGGGCAGCTCGCGCTGATCGGGATGTATCGTCTGTTCAGTACGTTAGGTTTGCTGGACAGCTATGCAGCGATCATTTTGCCGGCAGCGGCGAATGCATTTAATGTGTTTTTTATCAAACAATTTATGGAGAGCAGCATTCCAGACGAGATTATTGAATCTGCACGTGTAGATGGTGCAGGGGAGTTCCGCACGTTCAATCAGATTGTCTTGCCCATTCTGGGCCCGGCCATATCGGCCCTTGGTATATTCACCTTTATCGGTTCGTGGAATAATTTTCTCACGCCGCTGGTCCTGTTTTTCTCCCTGGATAAATATCCGCTTCCGGTACTCGTTGCGCTGGTACAAGGATATTATGGAATGGATTACGGACTGTTGTATTTGGGTGTTGCGATCTCGATCTTGCCTATTATCATTGTCTTTGCGATATTCTCCAGACAAATTATAGGCAGCGTTGCATTAGGTGCGGTTAAGGGATAGCACGTGTACGGAAATAGTCGCCTTTTTGGCGGCTTTTTTTGTTGTTTTACATGATATTTCTATGTCGCTGGGCACTTAAATCACGGACATCGATGCCTGAAAATTGGTGGATTACCTTTTTGAAAGCCCTTTCCTAAATCTATGATATACTACGATATGACTGAATACTATGTACACCAAGATAGTCCCCTTATAGTTTGCCTTCACTTTACTTGCAAAGGAGATGTCATGATGTTTAATGTTCTTGTTGTTGACGATGAGTGCGTGCAAAGAGAAGGCATTAAGGATTTGATCTCTCACTACGGCTTTCCCTTTCAAGTATTGGAAGCCGAGAACGGAAAGAGCGCAGAGCGAATTCTGGTAGAGAACGCGATTGATATCCTCATCACCGACGTCAAAATGCCTCTTATGGACGGACTAGAGCTTAGCAAACAAGCCAGGAAAACGCAGCAGAATATAAAGATTGTGATCTGCAGCGGTTATGATGAATTTGAATATGCCCGCAGTGCCATTCGACTGGGTGTGGTTAATTATTTGCTCAAGCCACTGGTTAGGGAAGAGTTTCTACAGGTGATGGAGGATATCACGCAGATCCGTGCTTATGGCGGAGGTCCCGAACCGGAATCCGTGGAATCGAAGGTCATTCGACAGGTGAAGGATTATGTGAAGGATAACCATCAGAGAGATATTTCATTATCCGAGGCAGCCCACGATGTTTATCTATCTCCAGGGTATTTGAGCATTTTGTTTAAAAAAGAGACTGGGGAGAACTTCTCGAAATATTTGACCGATTATCGTTTGCGGCGTGCAAGCCATCTGCTGGCTCATTCGAATATGAAAATCAATGATATTGCAGGGGCCGTTGGCATCGACAATCATTCTTATTTTGCCAAGCTGTTCAGAAACAGGTTTGGCGTCAGTCCGTTACAGTTCAGAGAGTGCGGGGTGCTTCATGATCGGATGGATCAAGAGCAAATTCAATGATATCAGGTTCCGAAACAAGCTGCTGTTATCCCATTTGGTGATTGCACTCATTCCGATCCTTCTGCTTGGACTGCTCTCCTTCATACAGTCTTACCGTATTCAAATGAAGGAGTTGCGGAGCGAAGCTGAAGCGAGTCTGGAGCAGGTGGCTAACATTATGGATTATAAGATTAATCGCTACAATACGCTAAGTGAGTTCATGGTGCTTAATCGGGACTTATCGCAAATATTTACGAAAGACTACGAAGATAATTATTATAATATGTACCTGGATTTCCGGGACATTCTGGAGCCATTGATCTCGAACATCCGGCTGATGGATGATGATATTGAAGGCATTACCTTTTATACATCCGGGGAGTTATTGGGGATCCGCAATAATATTTTGCCAATTGGGGATCTCAAGAGTAAGGCTTGGTATGACGGATTTCGAGGCAGGCGCTGGATTGTGGATGGGGAGAAGCTTTATCTCGTTCAGGAACTGATCAGCAATCCGAAAGACAGCAATTTTATGGTGATCTCCATTCAGCATGATAGCATCTTTGCAGATCTGGACAATCTGTCGGAACATGTAGCTGTTCATATTGAGGACGCGAAGCAGCATGTGATATTTCAGGAAAACCAAAAGCGTGTTGCTGTGGCCGCAGGTTCGAAAGTTGGGGAGTCTGGCGATCTAAGTCTTAGCCGCTCACTCGCCAACAACGGCTGGACCATTCACTATAATCTGCTGAATACCAATGCGTACGCCAATGCAATGAGTATTTTTCAAATTACGCTGTTTGTCATCATCCTCAGCCTGCTCATTACCTTCCTGCTCATTTATGTCATTTCTAATAACTTTACGCAAAGAATTATCCATATCAAGAACAAGGTGGACAAGGTAGAGCGGAACAATCTGGATGTGGTTATCCGGAGTTCATCCAGGGATGAATTTGGTGAGCTGACTAACGGTATCGGTAAAATGCTGACAAGGATCAACAGCCTGATCTCTCAGGTGTATCACGCCGAAATTGCCAAGAAGGAAAGTGAATATAACAAGTTGATTAGTCAGATCAACCCTCACTTCCTGTACAATACCCTCTCATTTATACGCTGGAGGGCCGAGAAAAAGGCGGATATAGAAACGAGTTATATGGTATCCGCATTAGCCCGTTTCTATAGAACAACACTAAACCAGGGGAAGAATATGGCCACCATTGAGGCTGAGGTGCAGCATATTAAGGCGTATCTGGATTTGCAGCTCATCATGAACGATGGTCGATTTGATGTGGATTACCATATCAATGACGAGGTATTACATACCGAGGTGATTCATTTTATTTTGCAGCCGATTGTAGAAAATGCCATCAAGCATGGTTTTGTGGAGGCAGATGCGATAGATTATCGCATTCACATTGCGGTTAGCGGGGTGGAAGAGGGGATTAAATTAACCGTTCGTGATAACGGTGTTGGCATGACGCCAGTGCAGACGGCAGGGTTGTTAACAGGAGAGAACGGCGGATGTGGTGTTCGGAACGTTAATGACCGAATCAAGCTGTATTATGGTCGGGATTACGGGCTCGTTATTCATAGTGAGCCAGGCAGCGGAACGGAAGTGTCAATCGTCCTTCCTGCAACATGATAGAGTGTATAGTTACATTAAAAACATAGTGCTAGTACGGAAGCGGTTGCTGTTGCGACCGCTTATTTGTTACTGTTATAAACTTTTAATACAGAGAAATAAAGTAAATTGGAGGTCATAAAAAAAGTGTTACATATCCGAAAAATGTGGCATATACGCCAATTTTGAAAACGCATACAATTTGGTTATCAAAAGCAAATCAGATAAAGGGGATGACAGAATGAAGAAGCGCAGTAAGATGGCTACGCTGCTGATCGGAAGCATGATGATAGCTGTAGTCAGTGGTTGTACCGGGGGCAATAACGAGAGTGCACAACCGCAAATTTCACAACAGGACTATGAACCTTATGGTAAATATGAGACACCCGTGGAATTTACGATTGGCCGAAATACTAATCATGTGAACAATCTGCCTGCCGGCGATACCATTGAAAACAATTTGGCTACACGCTATGTAGAAGACCGGGTGAACGTCAAAGCCAAGGTGGCTTGGGAAACAGATGATATGGATCAGAAGCTGTCACTCTCGATGACGACAGGCGACCTCCCGGATGTAATGCTTGTCAGCCGCGAAATATTTAATCAACTGGTGGATAACGATCTCATTGCCGACATGACAGAGGTTTATGAGAAGACAGCATCCGAGGGTGTTAAAAATATTTATGGTTCCTACGGAGATTTGCTGCTGAATCAGGTAAAGGTGGACGGTAAAATCATGGGTCTGCCTATGACGAATATCGGAAACCAGCACCAATTGCTGTGGGTCCGGAAGGATTGGGTGGATAAAGTAGGCGCGAAGCTGCCGGAATCCGTCGAGGATGTATGGAATCTCGCGAGAACGTTTGTGGAGAAGGACGTTTCGGGAACAGGCAAGACGGTAGGTATGGTCATGGATTCCAATGCGATGAACTTTACGCCGATCTTTGCTGCGCACGGTGCCTTTCCGATGAACTGGATTCAGAAGAACGGTCAGGTTGAATATGGATCTGTTCAACCCGAAGTGAAGCAAGCGCTGACAGAGCTGAGCGCCATGTATAAAGAAGGTTTGATTGATAAACAGTTTGCTGTCCGGTCGAGTGAAGAGAAGGAAGCTCTCGTCATCAACGGACAGGCCGGAATGGTGTTTAATCCATGGTGGATCGGCTACACCAACTACAAGGATTCCATCAAACAAGATCCTGAAGCAGTCTGGGTTGCCGTATCTGCACCAGTGGATGAAAATGGCAAGTTCAAGACGATCCGGCAAGATCCGGTGGGCGGTGGTATCGTCGTTGTGAAGAAGGATTTTGCTCATCCTGAAGCGATTATGAAATCAGTCAATTTAACAACGGATTTCCTGTACTCCTTAACGGAGGACGCAATCAATTACAAGAAAGAGCATGCTGACGAGTTGCTCACCGATGCAAGCCGCTGGAACAATGATCCTACCCAGATTCCGATGCAAGTGGATTATGACGATGTGCTGAAGCGGTATTACGATGATCTGATCAAGGCGGATGAGGCCGGAGATGCTTCCGCTGTTCAGGAAGATCGAATGGTTTCTTTCAAGGCCTATCAGGAATTCAAAGAGAAAGGTAATGCGATCGATGCAAACACTTATGGTGAATATCTCTCCCGGATCGAGGGACAGCGTGAGGCGAATAATCCGAATTTGGAAGTGATTCCCGCAGGCTTCTATGGAACAACCGAGACCATGAAGCTGAAGTGGGCGAATCTGCAGAAGCTCGAAGAGGAAACCATGCTCAAGATCATTATGGGGGAAGCCCCTGTAGATGAATTCGATAAGTTTGTCGACACTTGGAAACGTACGGGTGGTGACGAGATTACAGAAGAAGTCAACGAGATGAGCAACAGATAAGGATCGCGTGAGCTTAGGTGTGGAAGCCTGATGGTGGACTTCCGCACGGGCTTTCGTCGATAAAGCCTGTCCAATTAAGCACATGATGGAGGTGGAAAGGACAATGCCGCTAATGGAAACAACCGTTAATCAAGAGCGGGAAGTGCGTTACGGGAGGAAAAAGAAACGTAAAACTTTTGATGAAATGACTTATCATTTTATGCTGCTTCCTGGCATGATCATGCTGTTCATTTTCTCAATTGTACCGATGTTCGGGGTCGTGATGGCATTCCAAAAGTTCATTCCTGCCAAAGGAATATTCGGGTCAAAGTGGGCAGGGCTTTCCAATTTCACATATATGTTTCAACTGCCGGACGCGAAGCAGATTTTCATTAATACATTAGTCATCGCAGTTGGAAAGATTGCTCTAGGGTTGATTGTACCCATCGTATTCGCTCTGCTGTTAAATGAGGTGCGTCTGAAAGTATTCAAGAGTACAATTCAAACCATCGTCTATTTGCCGCATTTTATGTCCTGGGTGGTTTTGGGCACCATGCTGACCATGATCTTTTCCTTCGATGGCATGGTGAACAACTTCCTTGAGTTTCTCGGACTGGAGCGAATTATGTTCTTGGCAAGTAATGACTGGTTTAGGCCGCTGCTCATTGTGACGGATACGTGGAAGGAATTTGGCTACGGGACGATTGTCTATCTGGCTGCATTAACGGCAATCAACCCTGCATTGTACGAATCTGCCGCAATGGACGGCGCAAGTCGCTGGAAACAGACGCTGAATATCACGCTGCCGGGTATGTTCCCAACGATTATCCTGCTGGGTACGCTGAGTCTTGGTAATGTACTGAATGCGGGTTTTGATCAGGTGTTTAACCTGTATAATCCGCTGGTATATGAAACGGGCGATATTATCGATACTTTTGTATACCGTATGGGTCTGATCAACATGCAATATTCATTTGCAACAGCGATTGGACTGATGAAATCGGTGATCAGCTTTGTTCTGATCGTGATTTCCTACAGACTGGCTTCGAGGTATGCGGGGTACAGAATTTTCTAGGAGGGTTAGCATGATTCAATCCAAATCGCTCGGCTCCAGGCTATCCCGCCTGTTGATTATGTTTGCGTTAATTCTGATTACGTTCATGTCCTTGGCGCCGATTGTCAATACCATTATGGTGTCCGTCAGCAGCAGTACAGCTGTTAATGCAGGTCGGGTCTATTTTTTTCCAGTGGAGCTGAATTTCTCATCGTATGGCCAGATTCTGAATGATACGAAGTTTTGGAAGGCTTTTTTCATCTCGGTCGAGCGGGTGGTGCTTGGGGGAGCAATCAACATGTTTTTGACCATTCTCATGGCCTATCCGTTGTCACGAAGCGTCACACAATTCAGATCGAGAAACACATATATGTGGATTATTGTGTTTACAATGCTTTTCAGCGGCGGAATCGTTCCATGGTATATGGTCATCAGCAAGCTGGGGTTAATTAACAGCATTTGGGCGCTGGTTCTGCCGGGGGCAGTTCCTGTCTTTAATGTGATTCTCCTCATGAACTTCTTCAAGGGAATTCCAAAGGAATTAGAGGAGGCCGCATTCATTGACGGTGCCAGTCCGCTTAAAATTCTGCTCAAAATCTTCATCCCCATTTCCATGCCGAGTCTGGCAACGATCATGCTGTTTGTTATTGTTGGGCACTGGAACAATTTCTTTGACGGCATCATTCTGATTAACGACAGCTCCAAAATCCCGCTCCAGACCTATCTGCAGCAGCTCAGCCTCACACGTGATCAGATGCAGAATCTTTCGGTCGAACAGCTGCAGCAGTTCAATAAAATCTCCAATACAACGTTGAATTCTGCCAAAATTCTGGTATCCATGATTCCCATTCTGATGATATATCCTTTTCTGCAACGTTATCTAATCCACGGAATCGTACTTGGAGCCGTAAAAGAATAGTTCTGGTTATCAGCATCATCTGCAGTTCTGCCTGAGAAATATGGAAGGGGGTGAAGGAACACCGTCAGGGACAGGCGTGAACAGAGCTGGAGCAAGGGATTGACACTGCTTTACGGGTAAAACTGTTAGTTATAAGTCGATTGGAGAAGGGAAGGGATCTGATGAGCAAAAGGAAAATGGTGAGCCTCACGCTGGTACTCAGCATTATTCTGGTCACCACCATGGGGGCAACAAGCGGTGGCAAGAATCGCTATGCAGATCAGGCGCAGTGGTCGCAAGAGAAGCTGTATGAATACTACTGGAACGATGCATCAAAAATGATGAATAATGCTTACCCATCAACACCAGAAGGTGAACAGGCCTTAAATTACTGGTGGAAGGCTCATGCGGTCGATGCATTGGTGGACGGATACGAACGTACAGGAGACAAGGCCTACACTGAGCGTGCGGAAGAACTCGTTCGCAGTATCATTGCACGAAATGGTTCACTTCACAATGAATTCTACGATGATATGGAATGGCTCGCGCTCGCCGGGCTTCGTCTGTATGATGCAACAGGCAGTGAAGAGATGAAGGGATACGTAATGGAGTTGTGGGATGACATCAAGACCGCCTGGTGGGAAGATGAGCTTGGCGGTATGGCTTGGAAAAAGGATCAGCGTTATAACCGAAATGCATGTTCCAATGGACCTGCCGCTATCTTGGCTGCAAGGTTGTATGAACGTTTTGGCGATGAGCGGGATCTGGAATGGGCCAAAAAAATATATGATTGGGAGAAACAACATCTGGTTAATCCGAAAACGGGCCTGGTAGCGGATGGTTTGGTACTGAAGGAGGATGGCACACTGGATGTGAATGAAGCATGGATCTTTACGTACAATCAAGGCACGTTTATCGGAGCGGGTGTTGAACTCTACCGGATTACAGGAAAGAAGACGTATTTGAAAGATGCCGAGAAAACCGCAGCTGGTTCTTTGAAAACCTTAACGGATGAGAAGACGGGCATATTTAAAGAGGACGGCGACGGGGACGGTGCGTTGTTCAAAGGCATCCTGATCCGCTACATGGTTGAGTTGTATGAAGTCGGGCATAACAAGAGCCTGAAAAAGGCAGTCTATCGCAATGCCGATGCCTTACTGAAAGGTAGCCGGGACACTGGATTATTCGGTCAGGCATGGGGTAAAGCAGCCCAGAACCCACTCGACCTTACGGCTCAGCTCAGCGGCGTATTTCTGCTGGAAGGAGCTGCTAAGCTGGAAGACGGCAAAGCGGATAAGCCAGGTAAACCGGATAGACCAGTGAAGAAGTAGCCATTTGAGTGGAAGATAGGTTAATAGGATAGTAATTATTAGAGGTCAGCGCCTGCATAAGTCTTTCCAAGAGAAAGATCATGCGGTGCTGTTATGTTCCGGTGTCACTGTTAAATGGTAAATCAGCGGTGAGGCTTCATTCGAAAAAAGCATCGTACCCCATTACTCAGGGTACGATGCTTTGATGCGTCTGCAAATTCATTGTAAGTATGGTGATTACTTGCTAGCGGGTAAGTTGTAGCTTTCTCGGATTAAGGAGAAATAGTCATCAGCACGGACAACCTTGAATTCTGTTCCGAGTTCTTCGGTGATCGCCAGTGCATCGGATGGAGTCGTACTCCATGCAAGCAATCCAAGGGAAACGAACAATGGCGATTTACCATCCCAATTCGCTTTCGCTTCCTTCAGCACCTGTAATCCATCCTGCACGGTACTTATCCCACGAATTGTGGATACGGGCAGGCTATCATCAACGATTTCCACACCATAGTTGTCTTCATAGCTGATGAATAAGCCGGGTGCATGATAATCCTGTGCATAAGCCTTGGCTTTAAATGGCGTGAGAGGTACATTCTCGCTGTCTACACGGTTCAACACATAAGGAATGGTCATGCCAGTCTTTTTCATATATTTTTCAGTTTGCTGCAAAAATTGCCGGAAGCTTGAGTCGGGCCATGCCTCTGGATAGAAGTATCCTGCACCGGATGGTCCTGCGATCAGCAGATCATTTGGGGTTGCGGTGTTCACATAATAATTCAATATTGCTGGTGCACCTTCGTAGAGAAGCGGGCTTGAAGTCCAGTTAATCGGAACCTTACCCCTGGCCGGATCATCCCACATCACACGCATGCGATGCTGGTTATACTGAAAATTATCGCCTTCCGTAAAGGTATACGTTACATAGATTTTGTTCTCCAGCGCAGGTCGCGGAGATTTTTTCACCGGGGTGAGATTCGGTTTTGTCCCCGAGAAAACAGTCAGGTTGCTGAACCAATCGGCTGCAAGAACATAGACGCCATATCGAGATGCGATCTCAACGGAGCTGAACTCACCTTCGACATCATTGCTAAACCAGCCAAGGTAGGGAGTTCCGGGTTTTACATCAGACATGATCTTCTCGAAGAGTGCTTTTTGCTCAGGTATATTGGAATCCAGCCAGAATACCATCGCTTTATTAGCGACTGCATAATCCCTTAAATATGCATAGGGCTCCCGTTGCTCAGCGGAGAGAGGGCGGATATTACCCGCGGATACTTTATACTGATTCCACATGTCCACTTCAGCCGTCAGGTTCTGAGTACCCGCAGGAGGAGTGAATTCATACACAAAATAATTGCCATTATCAGCGAAACGATGGCCGCCTTCTCCTTCAGCAACCTTGGAATTCTGTCTGTCATAGAGGAATTGTTCTTCTTCCGATGTTCCTGCGATAAAGTTAGCGATCTCTTTTCCATCCGCCTTGACCGTAATCTCATGTACAGCCGGTCCCCAGCCATCCTGAGTGAAAGCGTCATCAAATCGGAGATATACTGAAGATTTTCCCAAGAGTGAAGAAAGGTCCAGGGAATACGTGTCACGGTTGCTTGCATCTCGAATCTGTTGTTTTTCCTCCGCAATCGTAACAAAGGATTCAGGCATGCCGGATGGAATGCGAATCGCCGTATCCGGATCAAGTCCAATTAACATCTGGTGGTTCGTTTTCTTCCACAGATTCTCATATTGCCAAGTATAGGCATCTATCCGACTATTGAATTTACCCCGCAGGTCATCTACAATTTTCAATTTGTAAGGGGCTTTGGACAATTTGACTGCTAACTCGGGACTGGCAACCACAGCATTCTTCAGTCCTGCGAGCGTGGTTGCTACGTTGATTGTATCAGGTACTTGGGGATCATATACAACCATGCCTTTGACTTCGCTGCGATAAGCAGAGAACACTTCCCAATAATCTTGATGAAGCGTGTAAGGCACCTTGATGTCCTTAAGCCAGGTCAATTTTCCTTCTTCCTGGGACTCAATCAGATAGATTCGGGGTTGCTCTCTGTTAACGATTCCCTGTAATGTTCCCAGCAATAATTTGATATCACCTGGCGCATCATAGATGTCGGCTGCATCCAAATGTTTCGGCTTTTTGAAACTTGGTAGTTCACGGTGTTTGGACCCATCAGGTTTGGCTGTCTGTACATCCGTTTCCGTAGCTGAAGCAGCGCCGGCGGTTAATGAAAAAGCGCATATGAGAGCTAAACAGAGCATCGTGAATCTACGAGCCATGGCGAATTCACTCCTTGTTATAGTCAAGAATTAGAGCTGTGCCTTCGTAATACCCACCCTCCTTTTTTGGTCAAAAGCCAATCCACACATCTCTATCCAACACATATTAAATATATTCATATATAATTTTACAAGGGGTTCGACAAAACTTCCCATTATTCCTGGAAATCAGGCATATTAAATGCGATGATATCAAGGAGATGTTCTTTGCAACTGCAGATAAGATCAGCTTGTTTATTGCACTTGCAGGTGAAAGGATATATTATATATCTCAAATATTATGAATGAATTGGTGATGTGATCAAAATGAGTACAAATGATCGAATTCCACTGTATCAACAAATCCAGGACTATATCAGACATGTCATAACTTCAGAAAATATGAAACCCGGTGATCGCATACCAACAGAGAAGGAACTGATGGATCAGTTTCAGGTCAGTAAAATTACAGTTGCCAATGCCTTGACCGGATTAGCAAATGAAAAGTTAATTGCGCGTGTGCCGGGGAAAGGTAGTTTTGTAGCTGAAGAAGCGGATAATGCTTCTGTGACATTAACACAAGCGAACACAATGAAAGGCAGAGAGGGAACGCTATCTACTGGTATGATTGGCATCATTGTGCCCTCCATCCATGATTATTTTGCCATCAGGCTCGTTGAGGGAATTGAGCAAGCCTTGCGTGACGAAGGATATCGCAGCATGATCATGTTTACGCATGGCAAGGTGGATAAAGAGAAGGATGTCATCAAGGAAATGAAGGCTCTTGGGGCAGAAGGTCTGTTAATCTTTCCTGTCGATGAAGAGAACTACAACGAGGAGATCCTTGGCATGAAGCTCTCGGGTTTTCCTTTTGTACTGATGGACCGTTATTTGCCAGGGGTCGAGACACATTATATTGCGGCAGATGGCAGACGGGGCACAAGGCTAGCTGTGGAGCATCTATGGGAGCTGGGACACCGGGATATCGCTATTTGCTCGGATTCTCCCCTTCAGACAGTTACGGTTCAGGAGCGGATCGAAGGTTATATTGAGGCTTTAAAAGGCAAAGGCGCGTTAATTAATCCTGCTCATATGATCACAGATTTCCAACCGTTAACTGAACTTAAGGAAGCGGAGGCCCACCCTTTGTATCGATATATCCAAAATCGAATGGTCACAGCCTATGTTTCGCTTAACGGCAGGTTGGGTGTGCAAATCTATCAAATGGCCAAGCAAGCAGGGCTTCAAGTGCCTGAAGATGTATCGATAGTAAGCTTCGATGATCCCACCTCAATCGTGGAGGAATTCAGTATATTTACCCATGTTAAGCAATTTGAGCGGGATATGGGGTATCGGGCGGCTGCTAAATTACTGGAAGTATTACGTGGTCATGGGGAAGCGAAAAGTTATAGCAAAATGCTGATTGAACCCGAGCTGGTCGTACGTCAAACCACCGGAACGGTTCCTCGAACTTAAAGTTCACAAGAAAAGAAAACCTTTTCCGTAGAGAAGCGGAGAAGGTTTTTTTATGTTTGCATAAAAAACATATTGAATATATTCATATCATATATTATAGTCTAGAAAAAGATGGATAGTCATACATTGCAACCCAAATCAAATACGAGCTTGGGGAGGTTAAGAAAATGGCACGAGATCGAAAGGAAGAGCGTACGGGATTTCAAGAATCTGCTGCTTACCATCCGGATTATGATTTACAGACAGACTTTGTGATGGTTTACGGGATTGATGAGTCGATGCAGGAACGCATTCTGAAGTGGAAAGAAAAAGGATATGTGGTTCATTTGATGACAGGAGTTGCTTGGGGGACCTACAACAGCTATTTGGATGGTGAGGTCGATGGAGCAACACATTGGGATGAAGCTCAAATGGACCGGGAAGGCAACATGATTCTTCATGGGAGCGAGCCAGTCATTCCATACATGGTGCCTACCATTTCCTTTGGTCATTACATAGCGGATCGAATACGTATTGCTGTTGACGCCGGTGTGGAAGCCATCCATCTGGAGGAACCTGAATTCTGGGTAAATGGAGGCTATTCGGAAGCTTTTAAACGGGAATGGCAGTTGTATTACAAAGAGCCTTGGATTCCGCCACATGCTTCACCTGATGCCCAATTTCGAGCTTCCAAATTAAAAGCGTATTTATATACACGTGTCCTGGACCGATTATGTGCCGAGATGAAGGACTACGCGTTAAAACGTTATGGTCGTGTCCTTCGCTTTTATGTTCCGACTCATAGTCTGATTAATTACACACAGTGGCGTATTGTCAGTCCACAATCTCAGCTTCTAGAGCTACCCTCCATCGATGGGTATATTGCACAGATCTGGACCGGGACATCCCGAACCCCCAATGTGTATGAAGGGTTGCGTAAGGAACGTACGTTTGAAACCGCTTACCTTGAATATGGCGTCATGCAGGAACTGGTTCGTGGGACCGACAGACGAATGTGGTTCCTGCATGATCCGATCGAAGATAACCCGAATTATACCTGGGCTGATTACCGCCAGAACTATTTAAAAACGGTGGTTGCCTCACTGCTGCATCCCGGGGTCGCCCATTATGAAGTCGCACCTTGGCCTCGACGAATCTTTCAAGGCACTTATCCATCCGAGGATGGCTCTGGCAAGGAGCAAATTCCGTCAGACTATGCCACAACTTTGCTTCAGGTCATGCACACTCTTGGTAACATGAATCAGGATGTGATTGAAACAGCAGAGGAGACATTCCAAGTTGGCGTTTTTATTGCAGACTCAGCGATGTTTCAACGAATGAAGTCAGATCCCAATGCAGCTCATGCCGGTAAATACGATGGAACAGATCCTGAAGGATTCCAGGAGGATGGCGATACAGAACTACTCGATTTTTCTCCTTTTTACGGTCTGACACTGCCGTTATTGAAACATGGTATTCCTGTCCGTCCACTTCAACTGGATAATGTAAGGCGGTATCCGGGTTACTTGGCAACTTATCGTGTGCTCATACTGAGCTATGAATTTATCAAACCGGAATATCCGGACATTCATTATGCCCTTGCACAGTGGGTACAGGATGGTGGAGCGTTAATCTATGTAGGCGATGACAGCGACCCGTATCACGATATTCGTGCATGGTGGAACCATGACCGCAAGCATGAGCAGTCAGATCAGACGTATAACTCCCCTCGAGCACATTTGTTTGAACAACTAGGTCTAAAAGATAAGAGGCAAGGTGTCAATAAGGTAGGAAAAGGGGTGGTTTACTGGCTGGATGAACATCCGGCTGACTTCACTTTATCGAAGGCAGGGGCTGATCGGCTGCGCCAATCTGTCAAAGAAACGATGGAAGCTGTCCACGGACCAGAACTACAGTGGGAATCGAAACCATATTTCAAAATTAGACGAGGTCCCTATCTAATCGTATCGGTGCTCGATGAATCGGTCAGCGAAGAGGCAGTAGTCATTCCAGGTCCGATTGTGGATTTGTTCAATTCAAAGCTCTCAGTGCTGAGCCAGGTGACCCTAAATCCGGGAGAGCAAGCCTTGCTCTATGATATTGAAGCGAGTCGTCCAACGGATGGAGAAGTATCCGTCATTGCTGCTTCTTCCCGAATAGAAGGTCTATCTCAGTCGGCCACAGGTTTTCGATTCATTGCAAGAGGACCTTCCAACATGAAGGCAACAGCAAGGTTGTATTGCAAGGCCAGACCATTATCTGCCCAGTATGTCATTCAAGAGCAGATGGTCCCCGTGGTATGGGAATGGGACCCGGATTCAAAGACAGTGCTTCTTCAGTACGAACATGGCAATGAGAACAATGCAGAGGTTCATGTCCGCTGGACTTGCTGAATTCACAATACAACCTGATTGATGTAACAGAGAGGAGTATACTAGCATGCCCTACGAACCGATAAGGCCAGAACGGTTAAAACAGATGTTAAACAAACTTCGGGAAGCCATATATGGGCCGATTGCCGAATTAGAAGTGACGGCTTGGATTACACCAGAGCCCGTACCTTACGAGGAACGGATGACCGGCACGAAAGTGACACTCAAGCAAGGAGAACAATGGGGAGAGTTATGGGATTGTGCCTGGTTCCGTTTTGCAGGTAATCTTCCGGCAGTCACAGGTAACCAAACCACGGTCCTCTTGCTGGATGTCAACGGTGAGCTGTGTCTGGTTGACCATGAAGGGTCACCTATCCAAGGGTTGACGACGATTAACTCCGAATTTGATTTTTCATTAGGTCTGCCTGGGAAACGAGTCGTGCAGCTCCATGAGACATCTGTAAATGGACAGGAAGTTGAAGTGTGGGCAGATGCAGGCAATAACGATCTGTTCGGCAAGTATCGGGGAGGGACGTTGAAAGAAGCACTTATCGCCTACTGTAGGGAAGATATTCGGGAACTATATTACGATACCGAGGTGCTCTTGGAGACCGCAGAGCAGCTCCATGACGGTTCCGCTCGGAAGGAGAGAATCTATCAGACGCTCTATGATATTTCAGTACAGTTGATCGATTTCTCGAAAGAGAGTGTCGAGCAAGCGAAGAATCGACTACATGAACAGCTAACCCTGCAGGGGGGCGATCCGGTCTTAACCCTAAGCGCTGTGGGTCATGCTCATATAGATTTGGCCTGGTTATGGCCGATCCGTGAAACGATCCGTAAAGGAGCTAGAACGTTCTCAACTGTGCTTCGCATGATGGAGCGTTATCCTGATTATGTGTTCGGAGCGAGCCAACCGCAGCTGTACGATTGGATGAAGCAGCATTATCCCAAGCTGTATGAGCAGATCAAGGAACGTGTACGTGAAGGCAGATGGGAACCGCAAGGCGCCATGTGGGTAGAATCGGATACCAATGTGCCTGGTGGTGAATCACTCGTACGCCAGATTTTGTATGGCAAGCGTTATTTCCAGCAGGAATTTGGTCTGGAAATGAAATCGCTCTGGATGCCTGATGTATTCGGCTACTCGGCAAGTTTGCCCCAGTTATTAAAGAAATCCGGTGTGGATTACATGATGACCCAGAAGCTCTCCTGGAGTGAGTATAACCGACATCCTCATCATTCCTTTCTATGGGAGGGAATTGATGGTTCAGCTGTATTAACACATATGCCACCAGAGGATACTTACAACAGTCCTGCAGCTCCGCGTTCGATCATCAGTGCTGAACAGGGGTATCTGGATAAAAATGTATCAAACCATGCGCTAATGCTCTTTGGTATAGGAGACGGAGGCGGAGGGCCTGGCGAAGAGCATTTGGAGCGGCTGACACGGGAGAAAAACCTGCTTGGCTTGTCCCCTGTTATACAGGAACCTTCTTGGAAATTTTTCGAACGACTTAATGAAGAACGTGAACGGTTCCAGACATGGCGCGGTGAGCTTTACCTGGAGAAACATCAAGGAACCCTGACCAGTCAGGCGCGAAGTAAGTGGTATAACCGGAAGATGGAGAAAGCACTGCGCGAATTGGAGTTCGCCTCAGTACTTGTGGCTTCACAGCTAGGCAAGTCTTATCCGTCCGAGTCACTGGAAACGATATGGAAGGAAGTCCTCTTGTATCAGTTCCATGATATCCTTCCGGGGTCTTCCATCAAGCGTGTGTACGATGAGTCACTCATACGATATGAAGAACTTTTAGATCAGACAGAAAATATGATCAACGAAACCTACAGCCATATGGCAGACCAGATCTCTTCAAATATCGAATCCTCATCCAGCTGCTCCGTGGTGATATTCAATTCATTGCCTTGGGAGCGTCAGGAATGGATTCACACGAATGGAAACTGGCGCAAGGTTCAGGTTCCATCCATGGGATACACAATGGTATCAGATCATGTGGACCAGGGTGCTATAGATGAAATCGCATCATGCGCCCAGTTAGTTCCGGGAATACAAGAGTCGGAATTTCACGTTTCCGCTGAAGAACGCTGTGTGGAGAACGACACATTCATCGTGAAGTTTGATCGGAATGGAGCCATTATCTCCATCCAGGACAAGGCTGAAGCGCGGGAAGTCATTCCGCAAGGTCATCCGGGAAATGCACTTTGTGTGTATCACGACGAAGGAGATGCTTGGGATTTCAGTCATGACTATTCCGCACATACAGGTATGCCATTAACGCTTCATGACATTCGCGAGCTTCGTGAAGGACCAAAAGTCGGGTTGGTCTTCGAATATAACTATGGAGAATCCACTCTGATCCAGACGGTGGTTCTGACAGAAGGCAGCAGACGAATTGATTTCGAGACGACCGTGGATTGGAGAGAGAATGGTAAAATGCTTCGTACTTCATTCCCGGTGAATATCCGTACAGATCAGGTTCACTGTGAGATCCAATTTGGCAGTTTGACCAGACCAACTCATCGGAATACCATGTGGGACTTCGCCAAGGATGAGATATGTGCTCATCAGTGGATTGACTTATCGGAGCCGGATTATGGAGTCGCATTGCTTAATGATTGTAAATATGGTCATAGAGCCATCGATAATGTGCTTGGTCTGAATTTGCTGCGCAGCAGCTCGTATCCTGATCCGGAAGCGGATCGTGCGGAGCATACGTTCACCTATTCGTTATATCCGCATCAAGGCAACCATGTTCAGGCTGAGATCTATCGAAGAGGTAATGAACTGAACATCCCGCTTCGTACAGTTTCCTTATCATCTGTATCTGGTAAGCAGAACGGTAAGCTCCCATATTCGAAAACATTTCTTCAGCCGGATCATCCGCACATCATGGTGGAATCCGTCAAAAAAGCCGAGGATGGAGACGACATCATCGTCCGTCTATATGAAACTTCGGGAACACATGCCACCACGGCATTACATCTTGGATTCCATATAGCAGAAGCGTGGACGACTGATCTTATGGAAAATATCATTTCACCCGTTTCATTTGCAGGAGCATCCGAGATGGCTTTATCCTTCACGCCATTTGAAATCATCACGTTACGATTGAAGCAAGGACAGCTATAGCTGGGATGGTTGACCGTCCATCATGAGAAAGGAGAGGTTGGAATGTGATCAAGACACGAGTGAGCAACAATCGATTGATGAAGCGAATCTGGCAGCATAAACTCTTTTATTTGTTTATGCTGCCCGGAATCGTCTGGTTTTTCCTGTTCTCCTATGTACCGCTATATGGAATTCAGGTTGCTTTTAGGGATTACAATTTCGTAGGCGGATTTACCGGAAGTCCATGGGCAGGCCTTAAGTACTTTCAACAGTTCTTCAATTACTACCAATCCGGTGACATCATCCGTAACACGATCATCATCAGTCTCATGAAACTGCTTATTGGCTTCCCGATGCCAATCATTCTTGCACTCCTCTTAAATGAAGTCAGAATGATTAAATTCAAAAAGACGGTTCAGACCCTTTCCTACTTACCTTATTTCGTATCCTGGATCGTTGTGGTTACGCTGATGCAACGGCTCCTAACGCCGTATGGGGGGCCAGTCAATGACTTATTGGGTTCATTTGGAGCGGAGTCGATCCAGTTCCTGAACAATCCAACATGGTTCTATCAGATGATCGTCGGTTCAGACATCTGGAAGAATATCGGTTGGAATTCCATCATCTTTATGGCCGCGATTGCGGGTATTGATCAGCAACTTTACGAAGCTGCCAAAATGGATGGTGCGGGACGCTTCAGACAGATGTGGCATGTATCGCTTCCAGGTATCCGCAATGTAGCTATCATATTATTCATACTCGCTGTGGGCAGTCTGATGAGCGCAGGTTATGAACAACTGCTTCTCCTGAATGGACCGGCAACCGCAAGTCTTGGCAGTGTACTGGACGTGCATGCCATTAACTCCGGGATTCGAGAAGGACGTCTCAGTTACGCTGCAGCTGTAGGACTATTCCAAAGTGTTATCGCACTCATTCTGGTTGTAACCGTTAATCGCATCGCCCGCAAAGTCAGTGATGTATCCCTGTTCTAAGGAGGTGACCTTATGGAACGAAAATGGTCCTTATTCTCGGTACTTAACTATATTTTTCTTGCTTTGGTTGGATTCTCGATGATTTACCCGTTTATATATATCTTGGCTTATTCACTGAACGACGGTAAGGATTCGATGCAAGGCGCGATTTATTTTCTTCCCCGCCAATTCACGTTGGATAACTATGCTCAGGTATTCGATAACGCACGGATCTGGAAGGCATATCAAATTACGATTATGCGCACCGTGCTGGGTACTTTTCTCCACGTTGTATTGTGTACACTCATGGCCTATGCACTTTCCAAAAAAACATTGCCAGGTCGCTCCTTTTTTACCTTTTACATCTTTTTGCCTACGATTTTCAGTGCGGGATTCATCCCGTTCTTCATTACACTTCAAAAACTGCATCTGATTAATAGTTTCTGGGTGTACGTTTTGCCCTTGTTGTTCAACTTCATGCACATCATCATTATTCGGACATTCCTGCAAGGCATACCAGAGGAACTGGAGGAATCGGCGCGTATTGATGGGTATGGAGATTTTCAAATCTTCGTACGAATCATTCTGCCTCTTTCCGGGCCGGTACTTGCAACGATCTCGCTGTTTATTGGGGTAGCCCACTGGAATGACTGGTTCTCGGGCGCTTATTACGTCTCGAACAAAGATTTGATACCGGTGCAGACCCTACTGCAAGAAATGCTGACGGAAGCAGAGGCATTATCCAATTCGATGCAGCGTGCAGCTCAGCAGGGTGGTCAGACGGTTGGTGGAGTCGGTGGAGCAGGAGCAACACCTGAATCACTTCGAATGGCATTACTTGTCATTACGGTTTTCCCGATCTTATGTATATATCCGTTTCTACAACGATATTTCGTGAAGGGGGTTATGATTGGTTCGGTTAAAGGGTAGATCATCCTGACCTGAATTTGCTAGAGCTTTACCGAGATCATTTAATCAAGGAGGCGATTGGTTTGAACAGGATTTGGTCGAAAGGCGTATCCATCTTGCTCGTGTCCATCATGGTTGGAGGTTTGCTGAGCGGTTGCACGAATTCATCAGGGAACGGGGAAGGCGCAGAAGGCGAGAACGGAAATAAACTCAAAATCTTGCACAATTGGAATGGCTCAGGCGGATCGGATAATGGGATAACCCCTGTCGAGGAAGTCATCAAAGAGAAAACTGGCGTCACATTAGAGTGGGAATATACGAAAGGCAGCGAGACGGAGAAAGTAAACCAGATTTTCGCCACACAGGATTTGCCGGACATTTACACCGGACCTGCATGGGGCGGCGAGCTGGACGGGATCATCAAGGCTGCCAAAGAAGGACAGCTGGTAGATATATCCGATAAATTGGGGGATTACCCAAACCTGGCGAAATCCATTGCTAAAGAGAATGTGCCGCCAGCATTGTATGAAAAAGCGATAGATGCGTATGACGGCAAGAAATATTTACTTTTACAAAATCAGCCCGCAACGAACGAAGACGGCATGGATTGGCTGTATGGCTTCTATGTTCGCAAAGACATAGCCGAGAAAGTCGGCGTGGATCCTCAGTCTGTCGTGACGAAGGAAGACTTCTATAACTTCCTCCAAAAAATCAAAGATGTCAACCTGAAGGAGAGCGGTCAGCCCGTGTTTCCACTGGGAGGCTTTAGTAACGGATGGTCCGTAGGCATCGGAAACACGATGTTCTATTCGGGAGCAGGCTATGTAGACAAAGGTGACGGAACGGTAGAACATAACTTTTTCACCAAAGGATACGAAGAATACACGCTGTTCTATCGTAAACTGGTTGAGGAAGGGCTGATGGACCCTGAAGCCTTTACTCAGACGGATCCTATTGCCAAGGAAAAAATTAATCAAGGACGCATTGCTATCCTTGCCGCACATTATCCGGCCATTTTGGACGCCTCCAAAGAATATGTTACTTCACATCCTGGAAGCGATTACATCCCAATCGGACCATTGGAGCGGGCAGATGTTGACCCGAGCCGGCCTGTTGATCTTGGCATTCAAGGAAACAACGTAACGGCTATCACCAGTAGCTGCAAGGGTGCGTGTGTAGATGCAGCGCTCAAGTTTCTCGATTACATGGCTTCTGACGAAGGCTTCATGCTGGCCCGGTACGGAGTTCAAGGGGTTCACTGGGATATGAAGGATGGCAAACCAGTACCGAATCAAGAATGGTTCGATAAGTTTACAGCAGATCAATCCGGTAAAGTCCGCAAAAACGAGGGCATTTCCATTGGGCTGGAATCGATCACGGGGCTTGACCGGATCAATTCGGCAGCAGGCGGCGACATCTGGGCAGACCAGGAAAGACTCGATGCCATGGAAAATGCCCGGAAAATCTTACGTCCAAACGGTATTCATGTAATCACAGCCTATAACCCGGGCGATGTGATCACCAAATCACCGGAATGGGAAATGTTGAAGCCTTCCATGGACCGGATGGGAGATGCCTGGAAGGAAGCCATTTTCGCAAAATCGGATGAAGCAGCCCTTAGCATTATCAACGACCTCAGGGAACAGCTTCGGAAGACCGGATACGACCAAGCGATGCAGTTCACCAATGAGAACCTGAAAGGAAAAGATATCGTAACTGTTCAAATGCCGAACTGATGCTGAAGAGTTAGGTTAACGATTATCACGGAAATCAAATAGGCTTTGCAGCGCCTTGGTCAACAAGGCGAGCGAAGCCTTTCCCTTTTGAATCAGGATGTACCGTTTTCGTTGGAAAAATGAATTGAAGGAGTTGAAACAAATGACGACATTTAGACCACCATCCGTACCTTTAATTACGGTAGACCCTTATTTCAGCGTATGGTCTGCTGCTGACCATCTCTATGATGATCACACCAGGCACTGGACGAATAAAACTCAAGGGATGGTTGGCATGATTGTCATTGACGGCAAAATCAGAAGGTTTATGGGGAAAGTAGGCGTTCACGAAAATTCAACCATTGAGGAGCCTGATGTGCTCAATCAGACGAATCTAACCGTTGAGCCTGTAACTACCCGTTACACCTTTGAAGGAGAAGGCATCGAACTTGAGGTTCATTTTACCACACCGCTATTGCTCGATGATCTTGAACTGTTATCCAGACCAGTGACGTATGTTACGTTCCATGTTCGAGCGATAGATGGTCAAGGCCATCAAGTGAAAATCTATTTTGATGTGACAGGTGAATGGTGTGTACATACTCCTGATCAGCAAGTCACCTGGGAGTCTCATGTAATTAATGAACAGTTACACGCCATGTCTATAGGAACGGTGGAACAACCTATATTAAAACGTGCCGGAGATGATACGAGAATAGACTGGGGTTATATGTATCTGGTGGTTCAGCGATCTCATCAATCTCAATCGGTCATCCATGCGGTATCCAAGCGTGAGGAGTATGCCCGGTCAGGTCTTTTTAAGACAGGAGATGATTCTATCCAGCCAAAGTCCATATCTGGCGATATGGCTATTATGGCAACTGAAATGGATTTGGGTCTTATCCATGAAGAGCCAGCATCCCGCTACCTGATGCTCGCCTATGATGATATTCATGCGATTGAATATTTTCACAAACCGCTGAATGCGTATTGGAAGAAAAATAGTATGACATTTGAGGAGATGCTGGTAAAAGCAGCGGATCAATATGAAGAGGTAGTACAACGATGCGACCGCTTTAATCGGGAACTCTTAACGGAGAGTCAGGCTACAGGCGGGAACCAATATAGAGACATTCTGGCATTGACCTATCGGCAAGCGATTGCTGCACATAAATTGGTTGCTGATGAAGCAGGAGAAGTATTATTTTTCTCCAAAGAGAATTTTAGTAACGGCTGCATCGCTACGGTGGATGTGAGCTACCCCTCGATTCCGTTGTTCCTGAGGTATAACACCGAATTGGTCAAAGGTATGATGCGTCCAATCTATAAGTATGCCGAAAGCACGGATTGGACGTTTGATTTTGCTCCACATGACGCGGGGACTTATCCCCAAGCTAACGGCCAGGTTTACGGTGAGAACAAACTTGAATACCAGATGCCTATCGAGGAATGTGGCAATATGCTCCTGATGGCAGCAACGGTATGCAAATATGAGAAGAACGCGGAATTTGCACGTGAGCACTGGGGACTTCTCACAACATGGGCTTCATATTTGCTGCAACATGGACTGGACCCTGACAATCAACTGTGCACGGACGACTTCGCCGGACATCTGGCGCACAATGCGAACTTATCGATTAAAGCGATATTAGGCATTGCCGCCTATGCGTATATGTGTGATGAACTTGGTTTGCCGGATGGTGCCGTTTATCGTGAAGCGGTTGCGAAAATGGCAGAGGAGTGGTCATCCATGGCGACAGCAGGTGATCACTACAAGCTGACTTTTGACAGCTCGGATGAGTCATGGAGCATGAAATACAATCTGGTGTGGGATCGTCTGTTGGACTTCAACCTTTTCCCAAAAGAAGTGGCTGCCAAAGAGTTGGCGTATTATCAGCTAAAACAGAATCGATATGGCGTACCGCTGGATAGCCGTGAGACATACACCAAGTCCGATTGGCTCGTATGGTGTGCCTCCATGAGCGAAACGCAGCCTCAGTTCGAACAGATGATTTCACCTCTGTGGGACTTTATGAATGAAACATCGAGCCGTGTACCTGTAACAGACTGGTATGACACCATCACCGGAAAGCAGTTAAATTTTCAAAATCGGTCGGTTGTCGGTGGATTTTTCATTCCTTTGCTGAGAAAGACATCTGTATCAAAATCATAATGAGATCAGGTGATGAATTGGAGTTGAAAATCACGGATATTCATAAATTACACCAGCAGTTCAAGAATCCTGAGGCGACGTATCGTCCACAGCCCTTTTGGTTTCTGAACCACAGTTTTAGCAAGCCAGAGTTAGAAAGCCAAATTCAATCCATGGTTGAAGCCGGTGTTGGCGGCGTTGTATTACATGCGCGTCACGGGATGCAGGCCTCGTACCTGTCAGAGGAGTTCATGGATACGCTGGATTTCTGCACAAAAGAGTGCCAGAAGCGTGATATGGTTGTCTGGCTGTATGATGAGGACAATTGGCCGAGCGGAACACTGGGAGGTAAACTGACCAGGCAGTATCCCGAATATCGGATGAGATACTTGAGGGTTGAGGAACGAAGATATTTACACGATGCACAGCAGGAAATGTTATCTCTCGATTTTGCCACCTACGCTAACAATGAACTCATCGCAATTCTCGCTTATCGTGCCATCCAGCAAGAAGGGGAATGGCTGATATATGATCAACCTGAGGATATTACAGAGTTATACGGACAGGAATGGAAGCCTGAAACCGACGAGGATTATATTATACTTGCCTGTTGGTCCTGTGAAATTGCTGAAGGGATCACGTTTGCAAAAGGGTATTATCTGGATACGTTGAACCCGGAAGCCGTGCAGGCTTTCATTCAGTCGGCATACGAGCCGTTTCAGCAATTTCAGTCTCATTTCGGAGTGACCATTCAAGGTGTATTCACGGATGAACCCGGGCTCATGATCCATGACGGTTTTTTCGGAGTCGAAGCCATCCGAACGTCGGTTCAGGATGTGAATGCAACTCTGCCCGGAATCGTGTTCGCTTGGACACATGGGATGGTGGAGCGCTATCAACAGGAGAACGGATATGATCTGATTCCAAGATTAGGTGCGTTGTTATATAGGATGGCCGATGGCAGTAGTTCTGCGAGGCAGGACTATTATGATACGATTACCCGTTGGTATGTAGAAGGTTATCACGAAGCTATTCGTTCGTGGTGTGAATCACACAGCTTACTGTACATCGGCCATACGCTGGAAGAGCCCGTCTGGGGGCAGGCTCGGTCGCAGGGTAATCAAACCCGTGTATTGCAGCAGTTCCATTATGCAGGTGTGGACTACCTGACACATGGAATCGGTACAAAGGAGAATCCACATCGTATCGTATCCGTAAAGACGGCCGCGTCTGTCGCACAGTTGGACGGGAAAAAAAGAGTTATTTGCGAGTCATTTGGTGCAAGCGGTCATGCCTATGCCATGCGACAAAGGCGGCTTGATGCTAATTTTATGGCATTTTTGGGCGTTAATTTGTTTATCCCGCATGCATTTTACTATTCGTTTGCAGGGTATCGGAAAACAGACTTTCCACCTACGGAATTCAAGCATGCACCGCATTGGCCACATTATCGGACTTTTGCCGATTATCTTGGTCGGTTGAGTGTACTGGGTTCTTCCATGAAGCGTACACCTGAAGTACTTCTGTTGTCACCTATCCACACGGTATATGAGCAGATGTTCTTATCCGGTGAATCGAACCAGCATCCAGCTGCGGATCAACTGTTTTCGTTATTGTCAGACCGCATGCTGCGCAACTCCATTGATTACGATTATGCGGATGAGTGTCAGCTCAGGCAGGCAAAGATTACTCAAGCTGGAGGATATCAGTTTAACGGAGAACGAAACGAATATTCGATTTTGATTTTGCCGGAAATTACGGTCATGTCTGTAGATATCGCAAAACAGCTTGTTACCTTTGTAAACCGTGGTGGAACGCTTATAGCGGTTGGGGCAATTCCTTGTGATAGTAAGCGACAGCGCCAAGATCCGGAATTACGGAAGTGTATGAACGAACTATATGGTTCCAATCCTCAAGACGGGAAATTACAAGCGGTTGGCAAAGGGTACAGCTTATTCTATTCCATGAAAAACACCGCTCATAACGACACACTTATGACCTTTTGTGTTCGGTTAAGAGAGTTAACGACATCATCACCAGCGATTGCCTGGAAACAGATCGAGGGGCAAGCTGAGGATCTCATTAGCGTTGAACGCAAAATTGAAGATCATGTGCATACATGGCTGATGAACTGGTCGGAGCAGCCCGTGACCATTCAACTCCATCAGAAACCTGTGAAAGAACACATAGAAGAACAGATGGAAGAATGGAACTTGGAAAACGGGAATATAAACTCGTTGAGTCAAGATGCTGTTCTAACATTTGTACCGGGAGAGCTTCGGGTTCTATCCGTTAGACCGGATCTTGTACCTGATCCGCTTCACACTGAAGATTCGACGCATCCCAAACCGCAAGAGCCTATAAATCATAAAGTGCAACATACCTCCGATGTGTTGGTACTAGGTGATCCTTGGCAGTTTCAGACCGTCGAACCCAATGTGCTTGTGTTAAATCAGTGGAAGGTCACATTGAATGACCGTCAGTCCAGAATGAATGCAACGATGCCAGGCCAAGTCAACACGTACCGGACGACGTTTGTCGTAACTGAAGAATGGATCGAGTTTACGAAATTACAGCAAGATGCAGTCCATTTAAACGAAGCTGGAAATGAGCGGATCTTCACGATTGAGCTAATCCTTGACGATATCGAGCAAAAAATTCCATCCCATATTGGTTTCCTCCAACGCAGACGTAATGTTGAAATCTTTGTTAATGGAGTACGGATGGAAGCACTCCGGCCTTCCCTGTGGCAAGATACTCATTACGCTGGTGTGGATATTACCGAACATCTGGTGAAAGGCGAGAATGAGCTTGAAGTTCTCACGGTTTCATTGCTCGAACCTATGCCAGCCATTTCTTTTCCTGCTTATCTGGTTGGTTCATTTGCTATACAAAATCAGACTACATTAACCATTGAACCTGAACAAATGACTGGGGTTTGGAATGTTGAAGGTTACCCTTTCTATTCGGGAGCAGGAGTGTACTCGCAGCAACTGGATTTGTCTGATGTCAGCTTGAATTCGGCAAATGAAATTTGGCTGGAAGCGGAAGATATTAGAGAGACGGCTTGCCTGTATGTGAATGGGGAGCAGGTTGGCATCCGATTATGGCCACCCTATCATTGGAACGTCACGTCTTACATGCTGCGAGGTAATAATGTAATCGACATTCATGTGGCTAATACACTGGAGAATCTATATGGAAAGTCTTCACTACCTTCGGGCATGAATGGGCAGGTAAAACTTGTAACTAAAATATTGAAATAATGCATGATTCAGGTTTAGGTTTTGGATTCGCGGGGGAAGAATATGAACACGATAAAGTCGCCAAACTGGCGGCTTTTTTTGCATTGGAACAAAAAGACTGAGCTTTACTTCGCTGGAAATAATTATATTTGAACCGAGTTATTTATCAAATGATTAGACCTCACACGTAATGAAAGCGATTTAAAAATGTGTTGACGAAAACCATTTTCATAATTATTATGTAAATGAAAATAGTTTTAGAGAGGTGGATATCACTGTGAAGCAATATTTTGAGAAGGCTCAGAAGTTTGGTAAATCGTTTATGCTTCCTATTGCTGTTTTACCAGCGGCGGGTCTATTACTGGGGATCGGAGGGGCTTTGTCCAACGCCAATACGATTAACTCGTATCCATTTTTGCAAATCACATGGTTGCAGCAAATATTTACGGTGATGAGCAGTGCAGGAAGTATAGTGTTTGATAATCTGGCTTTGATCTTTGCCATTGGGGTAGCTGTTGGACTCGCTAGAGCGGACAAAGGTACAGCAGGATTGGCAGCAGGACTGGCTTATCTAGTCATGAATGCATCGATCAATGCGATGCTGGTCAATTCGGGGAAACTTGCCGCAGATCATTTGGCTAGTGCCGGTCAAGGTATGGTACTCGGAATTCAAACCCTGCAAACTGGTGTACTCGGAGGGATCGTCGTCGGATTGGTTACCGCATGGCTTCATAATCGATACAACAAAATAGAACTTCCTCAATTCTTAGGGTTCTTTGGAGGTTCACGTTTCATTCCTATCGTTTCATCTTTTGCTGCCATCTTTATTGGTATTGCTTTGTTCTTGATCTGGCCAACCATCCAGCTCGGCATAACGCAGCTTGGAGGTTTGGTCGATAGAACTGGGTATATCGGAACACTGTTATACGGATTTGTTTTACGGATGCTGGGTCCACTTGGGTTGCACCACATCTTTTATCTACCTTTCTGGCAGACGGGAGTCGGCGGAACAATGGAGGTTGCTGGAAAAGTTTACGAAGGAACACAGAATATTTTCTTTGCTCAACTGGGAGACCCTGCAACCGAGAAGTTTTTCTCGGGTACATCCCGATTTATGTCAGGACGTTTTATCACGATGATGTTTGGTTTACTCGGTGCGGCACTCGCTATTTATCATACGGCCAAGCCTGAACGTAAAAAAGTAGTTGGCGGATTGATGTTGTCTGCGGCACTCACTTCGTTCTTGACAGGAATTACGGAGCCTCTGGAATTCTCATTCCTGTTTGTTGCTCCAATCCTGTATGTCATTCACGCCGTATTTGATGGATTGGCATTTATGCTTTCACATATTTTTGAGATTACAATCGGTCAGACTTTTTCAGGTGGATTAATCGACTTTATCTTATTCGGGGTACTTCAGGGTAATGCCAAAACGAACTGGATTATCGTTCCCATCATCGGTGTGGTCTGGTTCTTCCTTTATTACTTCACCTTCCGAATCTTGATCGTGAAGCTCAATTTAAAAACTTCGGGACGTGAGGAAGAGGTAACATCAGAGCCAGACACCAAAACGCAAAGTCAGCCCTCCAATACACCCGCATCAACGAAAGGTGAAGAACGCTCCATCGCTATCCTGAATGGACTTGGCGGTGCAGACAATATAAACGAATTGGATTGCTGTGCAACACGGCTTCGTGTATCCGTGAAGGATATCGAGAAGGTTCAAAAGGATGCGCTTACAGCTACTGGAGCCAAAGGGGTAGTACTTGTCGGTAACGGAGTGCAGGTTATTTATGGCCCTCAGGTTACCGTGATCAAAAATGAAATCGAAGAAATTATGGAAACGGAGTAATTGCAATGAATTTAGATAAATTAGGTTTACAAGGTGGTCTCGTTGTATCATGTCAGGCTTTGGAGCACGAGCCACTTCATAGTTCGCTGATTATGGGACGCATGGCAGTCGCAGCAAAAGAGGGAGGAGCGATCGGTATTCGTGCGAATACTGCTGTAGATGTGAAAGAGATCAAAGAACAGGTTGATCTGCCCGTCATAGGTATAGTGAAAAGAAACTACGGAACCAATCCCGTATTTATTACACCAACGATCTTGGAAGTAGATGAACTTGCCGAGGTCCACGCAGAGATTGTTGCGGTTGATGCCACTTTGCGTGCACGGCCGGACGGTAAATCACTGGATGTATTTGTACATGAAATTCGCACCAAACATCCTCAACTTCTATTAATGGGGGATATTTCAACCAAAGAGGAAGCCATCAATGCAGAACGACTTGGTTTTGATCTGATTTCCTCTACATTGGTCGGATACACAGAAGAGACAGCAGGGCTTAAGCTGTATGATAATCAATTTGCAGCCTTGAAAGAAATTCTGACTAGCGTACAAACGCCTGTTGTTGCGGAAGGGAATATCATGACACCGGAGATGGCAGCAACGTGTCTGGAAGCTGGAGTCTATTGTGTTGTTGTTGGTGGAGCCATTACGCGTCCTCAACAAATTACGGAACGTTTTGTCTCAGAAATTGCTAAATTGAAAAAGCCTTCTCCTTCTGTCCAATAAAAAAAGAAGAAATCAACAAAACAGCCAACGAAATAGGTTGGCTGTTTATTTATTCAGCAGAATAAAGAGCTTTTAACGTTTGCTGCCGCGCATGGAGTAAATGTTCATCCTCAAGTAATAGAAGAGAAATCACATCCAGGATGTAAATAATGGCTAATTGGCTGTTGATGAAGCTCACATCTCCGGTTCGCCCGATATCCGGTGTGAAAATGCACAAATCCGAGACTTCAGACAGGGGTGTATGATCAAAATTAGTAATTCCAACAACTTTGCTTCCTCTTTTTTTGGCTGCGTTTAATGCGTCACTGACTTCTAAGGTTCGTCCTGAATTGGATAAACCAATGACCAGATCATCTTCGCCCAAAAGAGAAGCACTCATGATCATCATGTGTGAATCCGTCACCGCATCAATGACGATATCCATCCGCATTAGTCTGTATTTGAACTCCAGAGCAGATAAACCTGAACTTCCCAAACCATAAACATAGATTCTGCGAGCTTTTTTTATGTACTGGACCACTTGTTCGATTCTGTCGGTATCCAGCATTTCTGCGGTTGCGTTGATGATATCATTGTGGATCTGCTGTGTTCTGATAAAGAAATCCGTTTGATTGCGGGGTTGATCCACTTCACGGTTAAGTCGAATTTTAAAATCTACAAAGGTAGAACAACCTACTTTTTTACAAAATCGAGTTATGGTTGACATGGAAGCATTGGTGTAAGCAGCCAAATCCCTAATATTGATGTTATTGATGGATGTTTTATTGCGCATCACATAATCAGCGATTTCCTTTTCTTTCGCTGAAAAACGTTGATACTCAAGCTGCAGCATGTCGATGACACTGGATGACATTATGAATCCCCTTTCCCAGAACATGTTAACTTTTGTATAGTCTATCCTCATTAGTCTACTTCCTAAAAGCCAATTCATCAAACCTTTAAAAATAGTTCTTTATTTCGGTATATTTTCGTCCAAATAGAAGTGAAAACCATATTAATTATATGTTAACTAAAAACCTTATCCATATTATTAGTCAAATAAATGTAAGAGTTTACATAAGTTTTACTTCCCGCTAACTGAATGCTGATCTTCTCTTGTTATGCTAGGCCTGTTTGGATTTACATAAGCCAACCAATCATACATACAAAGGGAGAGAATTATGATCAGTCACCTCTACAAAAAAGTGTTATCCATCCTGTTATCGATTGCTTTGGTATTCGGATGGCTTGCGGGATTTGGGGGAGTTAATTCAGCCCAAGCCGCATCATTGTCTGAGCCTGAGCTGCTGTTAGAGCGTAATGCCAATTGGCATTATTTCGATCAGGGCCAGGATTTGCAATTGGATTGGCGTGCTTCTTACGATGATTCGTCCTGGAATTCGGGACAGGCTCCATTTGGTTACAAAGACAACGGTAATGGCGTAAGCACTTCCTATTTTGGATCACTCAAAACGGAAGTCAGCTACGGTCTGGACAAAAAAAATAAACCCCGCACAACCTATTTCCGGACAAACATTAACGTTAACAAGGATCAGATTGACGGTTACGGGCAAATTCTCGGCACATTCGGTATTGATGACGGTGCAGTGATCTATGTGAATGGTGTGGAAGTCATTCGTTTTGGCATGCCGGATGGAGAGATTGTGTATTCTACTCAAGCATCCTCAAATAAGGATTTGCCGGTAATGTATGAGAATATCGACCTGACTGAGCCAATGAAAGCCAATTTGCATGAAGGCTCAAACGAAATTGCGGTCGAAGTGCATCAACAGAGCGACAGCAGCTCGGACCTGTATTTTGACATGGAGCTTAAAGCCTTGGCTAATGCGCCATCGCTGGATATCAGCAAAATAACGGTTACCTTCTATGGAGATGCAACAAGTAGCAAAGGCTTCACTTGGTATACTCCTCTTGCATCTGCACAGAGTACTGTTCAAGTGGTGCCGAAACAAGGAGGAGGCGTTGCCGACTTCAGTCAGGCCCAAATTTTCAATGGGCGTGCAACCGTCGCTTCCAACTCCCCGGGAGAAATGGTGCATAAGGCGGAAGCGACAGGCCTTTCCCCTGACACTTCTTATTCTTTCCGTGTTGGTGATCAAGATCTGGGTATATGGAGTGAGGTTGGAACGTTCAAAACAGCTCCGGTTGACGGAGCATTTACCTTTATTGACCTGACGGATACACAAGCGAAGGAAGAGGATGAGGCGATCCTGTCCGGCTCTACTCTGTCCAAAGCACTCGCGACTGTTCCGAATGCTGAATTTGTCGTCCATAACGGAGACGTTGTGGAGAATGGCACTTCAGAGCAAGAATGGAATTGGCTGCTTGGTCATTCGCAAGCCAGTCTTATGAACACGACCATTGCACCGTCTGCTGGCAATCATGAGAATAAAAATTATGCGTTCTACGAGCATTTTAATGTGAAGCAGCCAGACGGTGCTGCAACGGTAACAGGCGCATATTATTCGTATAATTACAGCAAAGCTCATTTTATCGTATTGAACTCCAACGAGGATTCATCGGATTACGCCAACTTCTCGAATGAGCAAGTCGCATGGATGAAGCAGGATGTAGCGGAAGCAAAAGCCGCAGGAGCCAAGTGGATTATCGTGAACATCCATAAAGGTCCGTACACGACATCCAATCACGCCACGGATAGCGACATTATTGGTGCGAACGGTGAACGAAAAAAAATCGCTCCACTCATGAACGAACTGGGGATTGATCTAGTCCTTCAGGGACATGACCATATCTATGCACGGACGAAACCAATCAAGAGCGATGGTACTGCTGAAGATGTGTCCAAAATAACGGAGACCTTCAATGGACAGAGTATCGAATACGCGGTCAAACCGGATGGAACCATTTATATGATTCCTGCTACCGCCGGGGCCAAAGTATATTTCAAAAACCAGAAAACTGAATTAGGAGATGCATATTTTAATTTGTTCGATCGTGCGGAGGAAAACCACGCTCGGCAATATGGCGACACCACGAGCGCAGCCAGAGGGCAGGTTCAGAACTTCGTTTCATTGACTATTGACGGAGACAAGCTGTCCGCCGTAACGTATGAGATTGACCAAAATAAGAATGCAGAACCATTTGTCGTGGATACTTTCGGGATTATCAAGGAATCGGATACAGTTCCTGTTCCAGAACAGGTAAACAAGGTAACGGTAACGTTCCATGGAGATCCTACCAAGAGCAAGGGGTTCACGTGGTACACTTCCGATCAAGTAACGAATAGCGACCTTCAAGTTGTGGAGAAAACAGCTACAACACCTGATTTCACGCAAGCCAAATCGGTTCAAGGGCGCTCTGCAAAACCTGCGAATGCTCCTACAGAACTGATGCACAAAGCAGAAGTGACAGATCTGAAAGCTAATACAACCTATTATTTCCGTGTAGGGGATGCTTCCCAACAAGTATGGAGCGAGACAGGTACCTTCCGTACAGCACCGGAAAAAGGCAAATTCACTTTCATTGATCTGGCGGATACACAAGCGAAGGAAGAGGATGAGGCAATTCTGTCCTCTGAGACATTGGCCAAAGCATTGGCTACAGTACCGGATGCACAATTTGTCGTTCATAACGGGGATATCGTGGATAATGGTGTGAAAGAGGAGCAGTGGAACTGGCTGCTTGGGCATTCGCAGGAAAGCCTCTTAAATACAACCATCGTTCCATCCGCAGGGAACCACGAGGACGAAAATTATGCGTTTATCGATCATTTCAACATCCAGTCACCGGTAAATTCCGCTACGGAGACGGGAGCTTACTATTCTTATGATTACAGCAATGCGCATTTTGTTGTGTTGAACTCCAATGAGGATTCGGATGAGTATGACAACTTCTCATTAGAGCAAGTCGAGTGGCTGAAGAAAGATGTTCAGGCTGCCAAGAAGAATGGATCCCAGTGGATAATCGTCAACATTCACAAGGGACCGTACACGACGTCAAATCACGCAACGGATTCCGACATCATGGGAGCAAACGGGGTACGTACCAAGATTGCACCGATCATGGCGGAGCTAGGCATTGATTTTGTACTCCAGGGACATGATCACATCTATGCGCGCACAAAACCGATTGATCAGAAGGGGAAAGCGCGTCAGCCAGAAATGATCACGGAGATGCAAAACGGACAGAAAATCGAGTACTCTGTGAATCCGGATGGCTCGATCTATCTAATTCCGGCAACAGCTGGTCCAAAAGTGTATTACAAAAATCCGAGCACAAGTCTCGGTGATGCTTATTACGGTCTTTTTGAACTTGCAGATGAGAATCATGCAGCCAAATATGGTCCTGATCCGAATGACAGCCGTCGTCCAATGCGCAGTCAGGTCCAGAATTTTGTGGGCATTACGATTGACGGCAGCAAACTGACAGCTGTAACATATGAAATTGACCAAAATCTGAAGGGAACAGACCCGTTCATTGTTGATCAGTTCGGTATCGTGAAGAAGACAGAACCTTCGAATCCGGGACCAGGAACCTCCAATCCGGGAACATCGAATCCCGGCACGGGTTCAGGTTCAGGTAATGGATCTGGCAGCGGTAATGGCTCCTCAGGAAGCGGTGGCGATACAACTACCGGTAACGGTTCGAACAGCGGTAGTGGTAGCGGAACTGATTCCGGCAACAAACCGGATACTGGATCAGGCAATAACGGAAACGGAGGCACTGCGCCAGCGTTGAAAGATACAGCCGGACACTGGGCAAAATCTGCAATTGATAAAGCCCTGGCGGCTGGATTCGTCAATGGCTATGGCGATCAGACCTTCCGTCCAAATCAGAAAGTCACACGTGCCGAGTTCATTACGATGCTGGGCCGTGCCTTGAATCTGAATACCGTAAGCGAGAGTATTCACTACACGGATGATAACAAGATTCCTTCATGGGCGAAGCCTTATATTACAGCAGCTGCATCCGCTGGCATTGTCAATGGTTACGAGAATGGCTCGTTCGGCCCTAGCAAGACGCTGAGCCGGGCGGAGATGGTAACTATGATTGCACGCGCTGGCGGAATCCAAACGGATTCCAATGCGAAACTGGATTTCAAAGATGCAAAAGATGTCCCAGCATGGGCAGTATCCTATGTAGCTTCTGCTGTGGAAGCAGGTCTGGTGGGCGGTGTAGGTGGCAATCGATTTGCTCCGATGCAGACAGCTACCCGTGCTGAAGCAGTGACACTTATTGTTGGGCTTCTTGAACAATCGAAATAACGCTAAACCTAATTTCCAAGAAACCAATGCGGGACGTTCCCGCATTGGTTTCTTGTTTTATTCTAGAGACCGGGAAATATTAGAGACATTGCAAAAGAATCAGAGTCCCTGTACAGTGGATGAATCATTAAGCAACAATGACTCCAAGAAGGAGAGTATCTATGAAGTCCCACACCTCTGAGCGTATTAAATTCCCGGCAGGGTTTTGGACAGGCTTGCATCAATTAGGGATTGCGGCCCACGATGTAGCTCGCAAAGCACAACTGCCGCTCACGATTATAACTGAATCAGCTGTTACGACCACTCAATATTTCGCGATCTGGCAGGCATATTCTGATCTCGTCGGTGACACTGCCGAAGGAATCATCAAGCTTGCGACCGTCTTTGAAACGGGGAAATACCCGCCGAGTGTCTTAGCAACCTACCATGCGCGTGACTACCGTGATGCATTACACCGAATGGCTCGCTACAAACAACTTTGTCCCCCTGAAAGCTTACGTATTACTGAGGTGGGCGATGATTGTTCAATTGAACTGAAATGGTCTAACGAACAACCAGGTCCGTCATTGCTGGTTGGAGTCACACTGGCATTTCTCCTCGAACTCGGGCGCCGGGGAACAGGTCAACCTTTGACTGCGCGGCTTGTCGAATTTTCGCGCACCATGGGCGATGTTCGAACCCTTGAGACTTATTTTGGCTGCCCAATTCGGATTGGTGCAACTTGTAACCGGCTTACCTTACATCGTAAAGATTTGGACCGTCCGTTTCTTTCATACAACGAAGAGTTACTGGAGATCCTTACTCCCGCCCTGGACCGATCGCTGGATGAACAGCAGGGCAGTCGTTCTATTACAGAAATGGTCAAATGGATTATGAAACGCAGTCTCACAGGAGGTCGCCCCGACATTCAAGTCGTTGCCAAGGAATTGGGTATGAGCGATCGGACCTTGCAGCGCCGGCTTACAGAAGAGAATACAAGTTTCAAGCATCTATTGACGCAAGCCAGACATGAGCAGGCACGAGCCTACTTGGCAGACCCTACACTGGATATTAAAGAAGTAGCTTTCTTAATTGGATATGAAGACCAGAATTCGTTCTACCGTGCCTTCCGCTCATGGGAAGGGGATACGCCAACGAATTGGCGTACGGAATATTTAGGAACGAATTCGCTATCCGAAGGACCGCCAGAATCATCAAGGCTTCATTAACTGAATGCTTTATACCATTTGGCGTGTTATGCAAGAACTTTGGCGCAACACGCTAGTTACTGGACAATGTAGACAAGGTAATATAAATCCTATCCGGAGCACAAGACTGTTTTTAACATGATAACAATTCAGCTTGCCGCTACAAGAGAACAAAAGGAGTAGTGTAATATGGATATGGGTTTATACGGTAAAACAGCTTTGGTTACAGGATCGACGAAGGGGATAGGGAAAGCCATTGCCATTGAACTTGCCAAAGAAGGGGTTAATGTGCTCATCAATGGACGAAATGATGCAGAGGTTGAGCGCATGGTTCATGAAATAAAGTCCGATTTTCCTGCTACCTCACCTCAAAAAGCTACAGCTGATCTGGTGGACATTGGTCAAAGAGAAGCCTTATTTGAAAAATACCCCCAAATTGATATCCTAGTGAACAATATGGGGATTTATGAAATGATGCAATATGAGGATATCAGCGATGAGGTTTGGGAGAAATACTTCCGTACGAATGTGCTCGCTGCAAATGCATTGTCCAAATTTTACATGCCAAAAATGTTGCAAAATGATTATGGCCGCATGATCTTTATTGCGAGTGAAGAAGCCATTATGCCTTCAGGACAAATGCCTCAGTATTGCATGACCAAATCCATGTTATTATCGTTGTCCAAAAGTTTATCGAAATTAACGGTAGGAACAGAAGTTACCGTCAATACAATCATGCCAGGACCAACCCTCTCTGAAAATGTGCAACAAATCATTGAGAGCATCTACCCTGATGAATCGATGACTTTTTTAGAAAAAGAGAAGGATTTTATGCGCAAAAACCTGCCTCAATCCGAAATCCAACGATTTATCAAGCCTGTTGAAATAGGCAGATTGGCCACATTTGTATGCAGTCCGTATGCATCGGCATTCAAAGGTTCTCCAATCCGTATGGATGGGGGAATGGTGCCAACCATCTTCTAAACTTGTTTTTCACTATACAAGTGAACGTAAAGAACCTTGAGCTGAGCCCAAGGTTCTTTTTTCATTAAGCAGCATGTGGGAGTAAATGGGCTCAAAATGTTCGGAATGACTTACAATGAATGATGTTCTCTAACCGTATATATACAGTTTCTTCCTCCTGCCATAATATACTCTCCCCGTTCAATATGAACTTGATCTCCAAGAATCGTTTTGAATAAATGCAGTTCATTCTTACATAACCCGGTACATACTGCCGCAGCTTCACAGATTGGACAATGCTTCTCTATAAACAACAGGCTACCATCGCCTTGATCCTTAACCTCGGCCATATAGCCTTCATTTGTTCGAATTTCAGCCAGTTTCTCCAGCCTTTCCTTCACGCCGGATGCATCACCAATGTACTGAAGATATTGTTCTTGCATATTTTTATTCCGAACACTGAGCAGCTTGTCCAGTCCTTCATTTCCGAAAGCTTCTTTCATGGAATTGATCAGACTGACGGATAACTCCGAATATCCACTAGGGAAAAAACGATCAGCAGCGGGGGTTAATCTCCATAGCTTGGTTGGTCGACCCATGGGACGAGCTTCTTCTTCGAAAGTAACCAATCCTTCTTCTTTCAGTGCATTTAAATGCTGCCTGATAGCCATTCCAGATAACGCAAATTGGGAGGAGAGTGCCACAACATCCATTCCACCTTGCTGTTTAAGCAGGTTAATGATTGCTTTTCGGGTACTGGTTGAGGCATCCTTTTTCGTTTGATCCCGGCTCATGGTGAACCTCCTTTTTAAGCAACTGAATCTTCATTATTTCATACATTTTAAACAAATACATTGACAAAGTCAAAGGCGAACTGTAGTTTAAACTTTGTAAAGTAAAATGTTTACTAAGTATCCGGATACGGTGTATACATAAAATTCTCTTGGAGGTCCTATATCATGTCGTCCCATTCTCGAAGTATTTTCAGTCCGCGTTATTTTGCATTATCCATAGGAATTATATTGTCAGTGATGGCTGTTGGATTTGAAGGTTTGTCGGTAACGACAATTGCTCCTTCCATTGCTGGAGACCTGAACGGTCTTAACCTGTTTGGCTGGATATTCAGTACATATCTGCTTGCACAGATTATAGGCACCTTGGTTGTTGGTCGGATTATTGATAGAAGGGGACCCGCAGTACCATTTACGCTCGCACTTCTATTGTTTATTGTCGGGCTGGTCGCAGCCGCAACTGCAGGAGATATGTATACCATGATCGCGTCACGCGCCATGCAGGGTTTGGGGGCCGGAGCTATGATGACTTGCGTGTACACGGCGATTTCCTTAAGTTATCCTGATGAATTACGTGCCAAAATACTGGGCGCATTCGGTACAGCCTACGTTCTTCCGTCCATGCTTGGTCCATACGTTGCAGGGCTTATTGCAGATCAGTGGTCATGGCGCTTTGTGTTCTGGGGGATTCTACCGATCCTGTTAATTTCAGCGCTCCTTAGCTTACCTGCCTTTACGAAATTAAAATCACAGCCTTCACAAGGGGAGCAAGGATCTGCCGCTACTTGGATGGCGCTGCTATTAACGATAGGTACGGGAACTTTATTAGTGGGACTTGGAAAGCTTCCGTCAATTATTGGATTTGTTATCGTCTTTATTGGGGGAGTTCTGATGGTATACCCACTGCGCAAACTGCTGCCGGAGGGAACCCTTGCTTTGCGAAGAGGTATGCCCGCTATACTCGCTACGCGTGGATTGTTCTTCGCTGCTTATACCAGTACACAAAATTTCTTGGTATTAGCTTTAATTGAGGTGAAAGGCATTACACCTTCTCAGGCTGGTTTAATTGTAGCAAGCGCTGCACTGAGCTGGTGTGTCATTGCTTATATGCAAGGGCGTTGGGACTCGGCAGATCAGGGTCGTGGACGTCATACACGAATTATTATTGGTGTACTCCTGCTTGCCATCGGAATTACCATCGTATTTTGGGTTCCTGTTGTGACCGTTACCGTAGCGGTTATAGGCCAAATCATAGCTGGAATAGGAATTGGATTGGCACATCCGATTAGTGGTGTTGTTGCGTTTGCCCAAACAGGAGAGGAAGGCGTTGGCAAAACCTCGGCAAATCTGCAATTTGCAGATTCATTTACACCGGGCGTAGTCATCGGGATCGGTGGTTCTATCCTGGTGGTGTGTCAAGCTGGCGGGATGTCATTGCAATCAGGATTAATCGTAACGATGGGCTTTCATCTGGTGTTAATCGTCTTGAGCTTGATTGCCAGTACTCGAATTGCACCAATAACAGACCAAATAAGAACGGGACTGCAATCGTTAGGCTTGAAAAACAAATAAACGGGGGTAAGCCAAGGAAGGTGTGTTCATGCGATGTTGACTTCGGATACCGAGAAACTTTTCACAGCCTATCGTATTATCGGAACGAAATGGACGATCCATATCCTATGTACTCTTTCGCAAGGTCCTAAGAAATTCAGCGAAATTTACGAAAATGTGCCTTCCATCTCAGAAGCGATCCTCTCTAAACGATTAAAAGATCTTCAGAATGATCAGTTGGTGAAGAGAAAAGCCCTAACACATCCCATACAGATCATGTATGAACTTACACCCAAAGGGGTCGCTCTAGCTGCTTTCATACCTTGCTTGATGGAATGGTTTACTACAAACATGAATTAACGCAAAGGAATATCCTGCGATTGCCATCATTTTATCCGGAGGTTTTCTGAATGAACCATGTGTTAATCCTATCCGATACGCATCACATTGTTAAAAGTTTAAGTTTGTTGATTCAAACCGAGGCGTCGTTACATGTACTGGACGCTACTCGTGATGTGATCGGTAGTAACATGGATCAACTTCCGGATAATTCTGTGATCATCGTAGATATGAATGTGGACAATATTGAGCTGCTTATAGAACAATTTCCCGAGAAATATCGAGTGATATTGTATAGCGGGTCGCTGGAACTTATGGATATTCCTATCCATCTGCAATCAACAGGTTGTCGTTATTTTAATGCATATACGAGTCCTGAAGAAATCATTAAGATTTTAATGGGCTGCGTTTGAAAAACAACCGGCTAGCCAAAAAATACGCTCCAAGGAGGTATAACAATGATTCAGGTCAGTGAAGCAGCAGCAGAAAAAATCGTTGAAATCCTGGCAATTGCGGATACCCAGAATTCTTTCCTTCGGGTCGGGGTGGATGAGGGGGGATGCAGTGGTTTATCCTATAGCCTTATCGTAGATGAACAGCAAGCAGAAGGGGATATCTTATTAGATAAAGGTGTATTTCGTATATTGGTTCACACCAATACGGTTCCATATATTGAAGGACTTGAGATTGATTACGAAGAAAGTGGAATGTTAGGGGGATTCACCATGAATAACCCTAATGCAAAAGTTTCATGTGGATGCGGGGCCAGTTTCCGAATGGCGAATTACCGTGGTGAGGTCAAAAAATGTGATTAATTGTCAGGATGACGGAATATTTTCAACCAATATCTCATATTAAACATACAATGAAGGAGCTTTCTATTTGCCGATCGTGCAATCATGTCTTTTCAACTCAGGGAGAGAATGTCATGAATATTTTTGAGAATCACATACCTTTGGAAAAATTGAAATGGAATGAGCCATTAAAAGACCACACGTATATAAAGCTGGGTGGTAAAGCAGACATACTTATCCATCCCACAACGAAAGAAGAAATTATTAACGTGGTTAACATTGCAAAAACACATCAAATACCTCTAACGATTATTGGAAAAGGATCAAATGTCATTATCAAAGATCAGGGCGTGCGTGGAATAACGCTCTCTCTGAGCGAATTTGATCAGATTAAAGTCTATGGTGACAAGATTGTCGCGCAGAGCGGTTCCAACATTATTGATGTGTCACGTACTGCTTTACACAACAGCTTAACAGGTCTGGAGTTTGCATGTGGAATACCCGGAAGTACAGGTGGCGCCTTATATATGAATGCGGGGGCTTACGGTGGTCAGATGGATGAGGTCGTTGAGCGAGCGCTAGTGGTTACTAAAAACGGAGAGCTGATAAACATGGTCCGAGATGAGATGCAGCTTGGTTATCGAAACAGTATCTTTCGAACGGATCAATACATCATACTTGAAGTGGAATTTAAGCTTAAACCAGGGAATAAGGATGTCATTTCGAGTATCATGCAGGATTTAACGTTTAAACGGGAATCCAAACAACCGCTTGAATTTCCCTCTTGCGGAAGTGTATTCAAACGTCCAGAGGGACATTATGTCGGAAAACTCATTCAAGAGTGTAATTTACAAGGCACTCGCATTGGGGGAGCGGAAATTTCCAAGAAGCATGCTGGTTTTATCATTAATGCAGATGACGCCACTGCTGAGGATTATTTAGAATTAATCAAATTAATTAAAAAAACAGTACGTAATCAATTTAATATTGAATTGGAGACGGAAGTCATTATTTTGGGAGAGTAGGCAGCTATGAACAGTGAGCTAAGTGTTGTCATCTATATTCTGGTTCTCCTTAGTTCACATGAAAATGAGAAACTAACCAGTACTCAGATCTCTGAAAGGATTCGGGTGAACCCGGCGAGGATACGCCGAGTCCTTAGCTCGATCAAAAAAGTGGGATACGTTAAGTCAAAAGAAGGTATTGACGGTGGTTATGTTTTGTCTAAAGACCCGTATGAGATAACCTTGAAAGATGTGTACACCCTGGTGTCTTCCAAGCCGCTTCAGATCCCCAAACCATCCATTATGAAAAAAGGGAATATAACAGCAGAGGTAGATATTCAGCTCGCAAACATTTTCATAGAAAGTGAACAGCAGTTAATGCAGCAGTTAGAAAAAATCACCCTAGGCAGCATGCTTCATGTGATGAAGGAATGTGCGTTGGAAACCATGGAATAGTTTGATGATGAAGAAGAAATCATAGGAGGTTAATGTTGTGAAATTAATCGGATTATCCGGGTCACTGATTGGATCAAAGACACCAGTGGGTGTGGATGCTGTACTCCAATTCGTAAAAAATAATCATCCAGAAATTGAAGTGGAACTCATAGATTTAAGAGATTATAAAGGGATCGAATTTTGCGATGGTCGCAAGTTGGAGGATTACAATGAAGACACCCAGTTGGTGGTCCAAAAATTGATTGATGCTGACTTTTACGTTATCGGCACACCAATATATCAATCCTCTCTGACAGGCGTACTGAAGAATGTATTCGACCTTCTGCCCGTGCAGAGCATTTACAATAAAGTGATGGGTTTTATAGCAACCGGGGGCACCTATCAGCATTATTTGGTAGTGGAAAATCAATTAAAACCGATTGCCGGCTTTTTCCGCTCCTATGTCGCCCCAAGCTATGTATATCTGAATAGTGATCATTTTGATGCTGAGAATAACATTAAAGATACTGAAGCCTTAAGTCGGCTAGAAAAATTAGCTGAGGAACTGGTCTTCATGCAGACTCAATTAAAAGCTTCATCGAGCTGAAATAAGCAAGGATTAAAATTTATGTTTCATTAAAGAACAAAGGTAGCCGGTCAGTGCGATCGGCTGCCTTTGTTTGTTTTCTACTTCAAAAGTTAGCAGAATTCATATCAAAGAGGTGAGGGAGTCAAAATTATTTTTTCTCATGCGTGGCTTTTTTGCTTCCTCCGGTGTCTAATTATATGTAAATCAAGAGGAGGTTCCCCACCATGTCAGGAGCTCGTGACACGAAACCTGTTTATCCGGATGAACAGGAAAGCATCACCATCTTTGAGAACACGTATGAGCAATATCGTCAACGAATCAGCAAATACTTCTCACTGAAATTGAACTCGTTGGTTGCAGATGATTTGACCCAACAGGTATTTTTGAAAGCAGTCGAAAATATTCACAGCTTTAAAGGAAGCTCAAATTTATTCACCTGGATCTTTAAGATTGCTCAGAACACGGTGAAGAACGAATATCGCAGGTTATCACGACAAAAAGAATCTCCTTATGATTTTACAGATTATGAATCGCAATCGATCTCTCTTGAATTTACGAAACATGTTGATATTCGAATTGATATTGGCTCTGCGTTACAAAAGTTGGATGAGATTGATCAGGAGATTATTGCATTACGCTTTTTCGTTGACTGCACCTTGCCCGAAATATCCAAGATTGTTGGACGACGGGAAAACGCAGTAAAGAACAGACTGTACCGGGCTTTGGAGAAATTAAGAAAAGAACTGAAAGAGTGGGGGGATATTGCCATCATGTCTATTCATGAACTGATTTCCATTGTAAATAAAGGTGAAAACCAAGATACGAATGATCGTACGTCAAAAGTGCATCAAGATTTGTTCGATGAGCTCAACAATAGTGTTGAACGAGTGTCGACCAAATATAAACATCATCCATCACAAAAGGTAGTTATTGAAATTTATCCTGATCTGCCAACGTTCCATCAAGCTGTCGGCGAAACAGATGCCCCGAATTGGTTTATGGGCACATATGAAGGGCGTACTCTGAAAATTGTCTCTCCATTGGAGCCGGGACCGGAGCATACGTATCAATCCATTCTGAAAGGCACAGTCCACTTGTTTGCCATGTGGCTAATCAGCGATATTAATCCTGCAGCTCCCAAATGGATCAGACAGGGCATTGATGGATATGAGGCGAAACAGATGTCCCAAGATTTCATTAAAGGATCAACGGAAGATAGCATACGCAATCATTCGATTCCATCTTTTGATGAATTAAATAACGATACGTGGGATTTTGAAACGATGAAAGGTTTTCAGTTCTCTTATATGATGGTGGAATTTGTGGTTGAGCGATACGGAGTAGATGCATTGAACAAACTAATCCGCAGTCCTCAAGATTTCGAAGGGATCTTTCAATGCAGTGAGACTGAACTGTATGAGCAATGGGTGAAGTATATAAAAATATAATTGAAATACAACCTTATACTTTTGATTGTAGGCCCGGTGATGAACCGGGCTTTTTTTGTATTAGTAAAGGTTTGGAGCATTGAAGTAGGGGAATTCGTTATATTTGACTTAGAGTACACTCTAAGCTGTAAACTTGAAGAAGATACATCTGGAAGGAGATTGTTTTGATGAACCAGGATAATAATTCAAAAACCTCACAACATAAAATCGGTTCCGGATTCAACCATCGCACGACAGCTGAGGAAGTATTGAATAACACGGATTTATCCGGAAAACTTGCCATTGTCACGGGTGGATATTCCGGATTGGGACTGGAAACTACACGTGCACTCGTTCGTGCTGGAGCCAAGGTTGTTGTGACCGCACGTCGGCCAGCCATCGCCAAAGAGGCTCTTGCAGGGCTAGATAATGTAGAGATTGATGAACTGGACCTCGCAGATCTCACTAGCGTCCGTGCTTTTGCCGAGCGTTTTCTGGCAAGCCACCGGAGTATCGACATGTTGATCCTGAATGCGGGAATTATGGCTTGTCCAGAGACTCGCGTAGGCCCGGGTTGGGAAGCTCAATTTGCTACGAACCATCTTGGACACTTCACCCTGACGAACTTATTATGGCCGGCACTCGTCAGCCATGAAGGAGCACGGGTTGTATCCGTTGCCTCAACAGGGCATCATTTCTCACCAATTCGCTGGGACGATATGCAATTTGAGAATGGCTATGAAAAGTTCCCTGCTTATGGACAGTCCAAAACAGCAACCATTCTGTTTAGCGTCGAACTGGATAGACGCGGTGCAGATCAGGGAGTGCGTGCGTTCTCTGTACATCCGGGTGGAATTCTGACGCCGCTGCAACGACATATGCCGAAAGAGGAAATGATCTCATTGGGTTGGATTGATGAGTCTGGTCAAGTCGCTAATCCAAACTTTAAAACGCCTGAGCAAGGGGCAGCAACGCAAGTATGGGCAGCGACATCTCCGCAACTTGATGGAAAAGGTGGCGTGTATTGCGAAGATTGTGACATCAGTGAGCCAGCTCCTGCGGACGGAGCCTTCTTTGGAGTCAAGGACTATGCCATCGACCCAGAGCAAGCCCGTCGTCTATGGGAAGTTTCAGCCCAGTTGACTCAAACGGATCTACCGAAATCTTAGGATCTTTTTTCTGTTCACGAGGAAATAAAGAGTGGTTGGTGCAGAGCATGGAGGGAACGCTAAAGCTAACGAATCTGAGGCGTCTTATTCAAGGGTTCGAAGTGATCATAGAAATCTAAGGAACCTGAGACGCGCTATAACATAATAAAACAGCCGTTTGCACGTTTTTGTCAGCTATTTCAGGAAATAAGGTGTCTGAAGTTCCTTACTTTTCAGAAAGAGCAATTGAAGGCGAAATAAGATGTCCGGAGTTCCTTAGAAAATCGTATACTCATTCGCCAGTATAAGCCGGCTTGGATTTCGAGATTTTGTAGACACAGACGTTAACCTCCATCATGGTATAGCTTACTTGCACCTTAGGAAAGTCGCCTGAAATGGCGGCTTTTTTTGTGTTGGAAATGCTCTTCGTGAACAGCATTCTATGTAAAAAATGTTTTAAAATCGTTTGTTATATTCGCCCCCAATGGTCTGTTCTGTATAATTCGTTGTACATCTAGATTCGCTTGCGGATGATGAATGAGGAGGACAATGATGACTTTTTTTCAAAGTGGGACGCATGAAGAACTTGAATGTTTGCTCGTTCAGGCGAGAAGTGTATGTCTAAGGGCATTAGATCAGTATGAATTAGCATGGGATTGTATACATTTCATTCAGTTGTCAGATACCATCACGTACAAAATCGATACATCTCGATTGAAAAGCTATTTGCTTCGCATTCATTCCAATCGGCTAAGTAAAGAAGCTATCCGTTCAGAACTTACTTTGCTCCAATCATTGGGCACATCTGATGATCTCCACGTACCTCAGGGTGTGGCGAGTCGCGACGGCTCGTATGTTTTGTCCATGGAGGCAGAAGAAGCGGGGATGTACTTTTATATCACGATGATGAATTGGGTGGACGGAGAGCATATGGATGGAAATGAGGTTAATAAACGTTGTGCATACCGTATGGGCTCTATGGCCGCAAAACTCCATGAAGCAACTACCCGTTTTGTGCCTTCTGTTGATTTTGATCGGCCTGAATGGGGCGAAGAGAGTTTTAAAGTGGATATGTCCAAGCTGAGCCGCTATTACACAAGGTTTTTATCCAATCAGGCATGGAAGACATATCAGAGAGCATCCCATAAAATATTATCCCAACTTGCAAACTTGGATCAGAATCCACAGCATTACGGAATCATCCACGGAGATTTACATATTGGTAACATCGTATTCAACGATGAACAACCTAATCCAATTGATTTTGGCCGATGTGGCTACGGATATTATCTTTACGATATAGCAAACACAATATTAGGGCTTTTCCCCGCACAACGTTTGGAGTTCATCAGAGGTTATGAAAGTGTAAGGACACTGCCAAGAGATTATGTTGAGGTTCTGGAAAGTTTCTTTATCATGTGCATAATTGAGAATTACAGCCACCACTCTTCCGATCCTAGAGAAGCATCACGATTAATTGATGAGCAGCCGTACGCACAAGCGTGTATCAGAGAATATTTAATGAATACTCCATTTCTTTTCAATGAGATAGAAGTGCAGGAAGTTACGGAAAAGTTCAACATTTAGAAATTCAATCATTTCAAAAGAGAAACGTAAAACGCATCGAATCCATAGACGCGATGCGTTTATTTTATATTAAAGTCACAGGTTTATTTTTTAGTATAAGATCCTAATTGTTTCTGTGAAAAAGGATGAACGGAGTTTTTGTTTCTTAGCCACATATTGCCTTTAACAATTAAAACATAGACAGCTACGACAAAGTAAATCATGCTCCAAAGCCAGTCTGTTGGTGTTAACATATTCTGTTCATAGGCACTTTTAATGTACCAGATTCCAATTGGCAAATGCAGAAATATCGCTGAAAATAATCCGGGATTATATATGCTTTTTGCTTTTATATTAGCGAAGATGCCATGCCAGATAATCTGGAAAAATCCCATGAATATAGGTGCCAGACCCAGCCATACAACGGAAGGGAAGAGTACAGGCGGCAAATAAAACACATAGGCGATAATCAGATTAATAATCATCGCTGACTGCTGATTTAACGGATATCTCTCAGGTGTCTTACTTTGGAACAATACTTTATTAAACAAGCCTGCAAAGTAACCCGGCCATCGGTATTCTTCAAATTGATGCAGGAGTATGGCAATAAAGCTTAACCATAAAATGCTTTTAATGCGCGGAAGTGTTCCCCAATCCAAGATGAGATAAATGCATACAAAGAATGCAATGATCAATCCCAAGTCCTGCCAATGTTTTCTTAACATGTTCAACTGAATCGCCTCCATCAATGTCGTTTAATGAAAGTATCTTTCAAAGAGCAAGTCAATTTGTGCTTCTATCGGAGCAATCTTCACAGAAGCTCCTTTTTCCAGAATAGGACTCATAAGTGCCGGAAGAAAAAGCGCCCCAAAAATTTGCGTCATCATTGTGGTCAGTCGTTCCGGTTGTTGCTCTCCGGTTATCTCTTTTAACGTATTTTGAACTTTGGGGAACCCCAATAAATTTAAGAATGAACCGTATTCCTGTTGAGATGAGAAATCTGCTGAACCCATAAGAATAATTCTGGATAACAATTCGGGATATTCACGGATGACTTGTAAATAATCCATTAAGAATTGCTTTAATCGATCTCGGGCGGGAATGGATAATTCATCGAGTATAACAAAGGTATGCTGAAAGCCACTCAGAATCATTTTAATAGATTCACTGATCAAATTTTCTTTGGAGCCGAAGTAATAATTAACCAGGGATACATTTGTGCCAGAGGCTTCGGCAATTTTTCGTATGGTGATGCCTTCAAATCCACTTTGTTTGGTGAACTCTAGTGTGGCTTGCATAATCTTTTCTTTTGTTTCACTTTTCTTGTCTGGTTCCATATGTAAAACCTCCAATAAAGTTATTTAAACAATGTTTAAAACGGTGTTTGAATTTATATTAGCACGTTTTCCTAATTTTGCAAGTCATACATTTGGAGTATTGACCATTAACTAAGAAACATCATATCGAAGGCTTTTCATGAAGACATGTTCAGTTTTTCGTGGGTGTTTTATTATGAAATGCGAAAAGGTTGATGTAACAAAAATATCTCTAAACAAAAAGCGCTATACCTGTGGTATGTTTTACGTACGAATACCGCTTTAATGTGAGAGGAGATTGTATGCCACAAGTGAAAAGAGTAATTCGGAGCAAGTGGTTTTTATGGATAACGGGTGTTGTCGGTATTTTGATCGCTGCATTTTGCGTACTATCCTTCATCCTCGTAAATTCGGTATCTGCTACTTTTGAAGCCGGAAGTGTTGAAGAAAAATATGCTCTACCCGGCACGTACGAGGTAGATACGCTGGAAATCAAGGACGAGCAAGGCGAGAAGCTGTACAGGATTTATTCTCCGCAATCAACGGATGTTTTGCACCCACTCATCGCTTGGGGCAACGGAACCGGGGCATTACCTGACAATTATGATCAGTTGTTAAGACACCTGGCCAGTTGGGGATTTATTGTCATTGATACATACAGTCAAACCACGGGTACAGGAAAAGAAATTATGGCTGCGATTCAATATATGCTCAGTGAAAATGAAGCGACGGTCAGCCCGTTCTATCACAGGATTCAAAAAGATCAGGTCGGTGCGGCAGGGCATTCGCAGGGATCAACGGGTGTGATTAACGCTCACACGAATTTTGAGAACGGGGATCTCATCAAAACGGTTGTATCGATTGCTCTGCCTGAGCTGAAATATTGTGATCCAGAGGACGTGTATGATACATCAGCGCTGAAGGTTCCGTTTTTTGTTATAGGAGGAACCCGAGATTTCATCATCTCCCCGTCAGACTCCAACAAATTGGCCTTGAACAATACCAGTCCGGATCTTCCGGTCTTGATGGCCATGGCTAAGGGCGCTGCACATACAGCGATAGAGCAGGATGGCGGGCAGCATAGAGGTTATTTGACAGCTTGGATGAGATATCAATTAATGAATGATTCGGAGGCAAGCATGGCCTTTGTTGGAAAGCATGCTGAAATAGGAACGAATAATCATTGGAAGAATGTTACTTCCGCAAATTTACAATAGTCATGGTTCACATAAATCGAAGGACCCTTCTGAAATGGAAGGGTCCTTCGATTTATGTGGAAAACAATTTGAGGCATTGAAATGGCTTTATCTAATGCCACTATAAACGTTTTCAGAAAATTCATCCTGTTGAACACCAAGTAACGGTAGCTATGATTTCGCCTTTGCTGTTGATTGTCTGGGAATAAGCATCGTAGGTAATTTAACTTGAAGGTACTCACTGTTTGGATTCTCCACTTGTTTCAGGATGACTCTGCCCGCTTCTCGTCCGAGTTCAAGTTCCTGCTGTACAACAGCCGTGGGCGGAATGATACAGAACTCCGGAAATTCGACATCATCGAAGAACACGACAGATAAATCTTCTGGTACAGAGATTCCCATCTGCATCGCCGCTTGAATAACATGAGGGCTGAAATTGGAGGATAGAAGGGCCGTCATCTGCGGATTTGCCTGTAAAAACTTCTGAATCATCATGATAACCTCTTCATCGCTGGCACTCATGGCCAGACGTGTCATCTGTATACTGCGATCAATCAGAATATGACGGTCCTCCAAGGCTTTCTCATACCCATGCAATCTGTCCTCAATACTTGATGTTCCCTCAGCAAGAGTGGAAATAAAGCCAATTCGATTGTGCCCAAGCTCATGAAGATGCTTAACCGCCTGAATAGCTGCCTCATGGTTGTCCGAGCTGATGGAGTTGGTCTCCACCCCTTTTAGATTGCGGTCCAGAAGGACAAGGGGAAAGCGATTTAGCGTAAGCGCAAGAATCTCATTGTTATAGTGCTCACCCTCAACGGGATAGATAATTAGTCCTCTGACGCCTGCCTGTTTCATTTCCTGAATTTTGAGAATCTCTGTCTCTTGTGAATCATTCGTCTTGGCAAATAACAATTGATAGCCATTCTCTGAAAGGGTGTCCTCAATTCCGCTCAGCAGATTGGCGGTGAACCTATTGTCAAGACGGGGGAGAAGGAACCCGATTGTTGGTACTGTGAGCTGCTCTTTTACCGCTGAAGTGATGTTATGAATTTCCTCTGGACTGTGATCGTTAACAAAGGTGCCTTTGCCTTGAAGTCGGTAGACCACTCCTTTATCAACTAGAGCAGTAAGGGCATTTTTCACCGTGATACGGCTCACACTGAATTGTTCAGCCAGTTCATTTTCGGAAGGAATTCGGCTGCCCGGTTTCCAATTTCCGCTTCGAATCTGGTCAATGATATAAGTCTCGATTTTCTTGTACATTGGCTTGAAGGTTCTCACCATCGCATTTTATCTCCATTCACTATTAGTTCGTTCTAAATATATTATATTAATACAACATATACAAGTGCTAAAAATCAATAACAAGTGAGTAAGACAAGAAGATTGAAATTACGAACAAATATGATAAAAAAACCTTATGAATAAACAATTTATTAGAAATACAATTTGTTAAGTTGTATCTAAAAATAAACATTTACAAGTAAAAGTATGTTGTTTATATTGTTTTTAAAGTTCGTTGGATAAAGCGTTTCCAATGAGCCTTGACAATCTTATCTATGCCACAAATTTTTTCTCAAGTGTTCCTTAATTCGAAAAAGGGGGTGCAGCGGTTTTTAACGCCAATTTGTTGTCGTGGAATATTCATTAAGCCAGAAACGATCCAAAATTAAAGATAAGGGTGGTTGCGGGATGAAAAAAAGAGCAGGCATGATCGTTACTTTGTTAACTGTTTTCTCACTCATTGTAAGCGCTTGCGGTGATGCGCAGTCCGGGGGGACGGAACCCAAAGCGAGTAAAGAGCTGACGATGTGGACGTGGAAGGTTGCTTACACGCCAGGGATTGAAGCAGCTGCGAAATTGTATGAAGAGAAAACAGGAATCAAAGTCAAACTCGAGACCTTTACACCAGATGATACGTATCGCCAAAAATTCCAGGCGGCAGCCAACTCCAAAAATTTGCCGGATATTGTGAACTGGTGGGCAACGGCAGGCGATTCTATCGAGAACTCAGTGCTCGAACTGTCAGGTGAAGTCGACGATGATCTGTTGAACAGCTACTACAGTGCTGCAATGGACCCGATCATTGTCACACAGAGCCAGGTTGATTCCTGGAAAGAAGACAAGAACGCCACCACAATTCAAAAGTCACTGAAGACTGGCCAGTTCTACGGACTGCCGCTTGATATCGGAGGATTCTTTACTTTCTATGGTAACAAGAAGCTGATCGAAGAAGCAGGGCTGACAGCCGAAGCGCCAAAAACATGGGAAGAGTTTGTCACCATGATGGAGACTGTCAAAGAGAAAACAGGTACTCCTGGGCTTGTGTTTGGTGCAAAGCTGCCTGATCTGTGGGAGAACTGGGCCGGTTCGGCACTGTCCATCATGCTGAACGAACCTCAAGGTTATATTGATCTGCTCGAAAGAAAGTCTAAACTAAGCGACCCTTCAAATCTGCCGGTAGTGAAAGCGATGGAGACACTGGCAAACAAAGATCTGCTTATGCCGGGAATTTTGTCAACGGATATTGATGGAGCAGACCAGGCGTTTGCTGCTGGCAAAGCCGCTTTCGATCTCGGTGGTTCCTTCACGATGTCTACGTTACTGGCTATGGGAATGAGTCCTGACGATATATTCACCTTCCCGGTACCACCGCTTGAAGGATCGAAAATTAACAGCTGGACGACTGATCCGTTCACGTTAACGATGTTGTCAGTGAATAAAGATTCGCAGAACAAGGCTGAAGCGCTTGATTTCATTAAATTCCTGACAGGGGATCCGGATGCTGCTGTTGCTTTTGCTAATGCGGCGTATACAGTACCTGCGCTGAATCTGGGCGATCGTGCAAATGATCTGGACCCGAACCTGAAATCCATTTCAGATGCATTCGCTGCCGAGCCTGGTCCTTACAGTCAAGCTTCACCAGCGATCAATACGTATCGTGGCAAGCACAAAGAGTGGGAAGTGTATGCCCAGTCCATGCAATCCATGATCGAGAAAAAGATGACTGCTGAACAAGTCGCCAAGAAGTTCGACGACACCATGGAAAGTCTGAAAGCGAGCGGGAACTAGAACACCAAAGCAATCGGCAAGCCCCGTAAGGGGCTGGCGATTGCCAAATTGAGAGCAAAAGGTGATTGATCATGATAAAAAGTCGAAATAAGTGGATGCCGTATCTCTTTTTACTGCCGGGCGTACTTTTGTTTCTTGCCATCGGCGTGTATTCGGTCGGATTCTCGATCATGCTTAGCTTTTATAACTGGTCCGGTATCGATTTTTCCACCGCAAGGTTTGAAGGTCTGGCGAATTTTCGTCAGTTCCTGCTCGGTGATGATCCGATTGTAACCCGGAATTTCTATAATGCCGTTCTGCACAATCTGATTATTGCGGTTTCACAGGTTGTGGTCGTCGTTCCAATCGCACTTGTGCTGGCTTTTGTGCTGCAAAATACGAAGGCAGCAACTTGGTACCGGACGATTTATTTTCTGCCGATGATCGCATCTGGCGTAGCTATCTTTTATGTATGGAAAGGCTTGTTTGAACCTAGTGGAGCATTCAACTCACTCTTCTTATGGATGGGCTTGGATTTCCTTGCAGTACCTGGTGGAATGCTGGGGAGTTCATCTACTTCTTTACTCGGTATTATTTTGACATCAATCTGGGGCGGTCTGCCTGGTACGCTGATTCTGTATTACGCTGGTCTGACTTCCATTGATCCGACGCTGTATGAAGCAGCAAGTGTGGATGGTGCCAAGAAAACAACCATGATATTGAAAATTACCTGGCCGTTGCTGAAGCCAATTACGCTTATTGCCGTCATTCAGATGGTGAACGGAGCCTTTCAGGCCTTTGAGAATGTGTTCATCATGACGGGCGGCGGACCGGCTGGCAGTTCGGAGGTTATTGGTACGCTCGTGTACCGTACAGCTTTTCTAAACAATGATTATGGTCTGGCCAGCGCTATCGGATGGGTATCATTTCTGATTACAGGTGCCATTGCCATATTCAGTATTCGCTCATTCAAGGCAGACATCTAAAAGGAGGAGCACATGGTCAAATATATTAAGCATATCATTCTAATCTTGTACGGATTGACCTGCCTGTATCCTTTTGTCTGGATGATCGGCACTTCGCTGAAGACATCACAGGATGCACTAGCCAATCCACAGAGTCCGTTTCCACAAGCTGCACCATTGTGGTCCACATTTGGTGACGTATGGAACAAATTGAACTTCTATCAGTTTTTCATCAACAGCGTGATCGTAAGTGCAGTCGTGATTATAGGCGTCATTCTCATCTATACCATGATGGCCTATTCGTTTGCCAAATTTGTTTATCGGGGCAAAAAATTCATCTACTACACGTTTATTGCCTTGCTGCTCGTTCCAGGGGTAACCACATTGATTCCGCTTTATATCAACATGACCAATCTGGGGCTGCAAAACACGTATATTGGCATGATCCTGCCCATGATTAATGGTGCTGCACCCTTCGCCATTTTTCTATTCACCAGCTACTTCCGCACAATCTCACATGAGTTATACGAAAGCGCCGTCCTGGATGGATGCAACAATTTCAAAATCTACTACAGAATCTATCTGCCATTGGCGTTGCCCGCTATCGGAACCATTGCGATTCTGAACTTTATCGGAAGCTGGAACAATATTTTGTGGCCGATGATCATCGTGGATAGCCGGGATATGTTTACGTTACCAATGGGACTCATGTATTTGGATTCATCTTCATTTAAGAAATGGAATGAACTCATGGCAGGGGCTTTAATTACGGTCATTCCAATCCTGCTTGCCTTCCCGTTCATGCAGAAGATGTATGTCAAGGGCATGACGGTAGGTTCAGTGAAAATGTAAATACACAACAACTAAATCATACAAGATTGGAATGAAATGAATGACTACAAAAACCGCACATATTGTCGCACATTCTCACTGGGACAGGGAGTGGTATCTATCCTTCGAGAAGCACCGAATGTTGCTTGTTCAGCTCATGGAGGATTTAATCGAGACGTTTGAAAATGACCCAGAATTTACGAATTTCCATCTGGATGGGCAGTTTATTGTGCTGGAGGATTACCTGGAAATCATGCCGCACAGGTCGAATCAGGTTCGCAAGTTAATTGAGCAGGGCAAGCTGATCGTTGGTCCATGGTACATCCTTCAAGATGAATTCCTCGTCAGCAGTGAAGCCAATGCACGTAATCTGTTAATTGGGATTCAAGCCTCAGAACAAATGGGAGGATATGCGAAAATCGGATATTTCCCCGATTCCTTCGGCAATATGGGTCAGGCACCACAGCTCATTAGCCAAGCAGGCATTGAGGTAGCTGTATATGGACGTGGAGTGAAGCCAGTTGGATTCAATAACGAAATTCAGTCTGGCAATGAGCATACCTCCAAATACTCGGAGATGTATTGGGAATCACCCGATGGTACTCGTGTACTGGCGATCCTGTTCGCCAATTGGTACAACAATGGCATGGAGATTCCAGTGGAACCAGAGAAGGCCAAAGCTTACTGGGCCAAAAAGCTGGCTGCAGCAGAAGAGTTTGCTTCAAGTTCGGAACTCCTGTTCATGAACGGATGCGATCATCAGCCGCTCCAGAAGGATCTGACACAAGCATTAAAGATGGCTACCGAGATTATGCCAGATGTGACGTTTCGCCATTCCAGCTTTCCCGAGTACATTCAGGCTTTGCAAAAAGCGAAACCACAATCATTGGACGTCATTCGCGGTGAACTTCGAAGCCAATGGACCGACGGCTGGATCACACTTGTAAATACTGCTTCAGCAAGGGTGTATATCAAACAGCAAAATGTAAAAAGCCAGACGTTACTGGAGAAAGTGGCTGAGCCGCTGGCAGTCATGGCCTCTCTGTACACAGGCATTTATCCACGGCATGAGCTGTTATATGCATGGAAGACGTTACTGAAGAATCATCCTCATGACAGCATCTGCGGGTGCAGTGTTGACGAGGTTCATAGGGAAATGATGACCCGATTTGCCAAATCGCAAGAAGTGGCTGAAGCCATATCGGTTCAGAGTGCTCGTACAATAGCTGAATCCGTGGATACATCTGGTTTTGACGCAGATTGTGCGTTGCCTTTTGTAGTGTTTAACACTTCGGGACATCGTCGATCCAATGTAATTGTAACTAGGATGGACGTTGAGCGACGTTACTTTGACCACCAGCCTCCGCATGAAAAGTATCAGGAATTTAAGCGCGAATATGAAGCCTTTGACCCGAACGATTGGGTTGTATTGAACGCGGAAGGCATGCAAGTGGAAGCCGTGATCACACTCGTTGGACCGACATTTGGATATGATTTGCCGGATAATCGATTCCGTCAACCTTACTGGGCATATCAAGTGGATGTAGAGCTTCATGTCCAGGACATCCCGGGTTTTGGATATCATACTTTTGCTCTTGTGCCTAAGAGTGTTTCTGGAGAGAATACGCTTAGCGAACTGACTACCACTGAACTTGTTACAGAAGAGCAAGTGATGGAGAACGATTATGTGCGGATCGAGATTGCGGGGGATGGATCGTTTACCATGTTGGATAAAGTGAACGGTCGTAATTATACAGGGCTTGGTATTTATGAGGATACGGGGGATATCGGAAATGAGTATATGTACAGACAACCGGATCAGGAAGCTCCGCTGACTACGCAGGGACTGCCTGCCCAGATTAAGCTGGTACATCATACACCACTGAAAGCCGTTTATGAGATCGTGCATAACTGGAAGCTTCCGGCCTCCGCAGATGAACTGCTGGATGAAGAGATCCGCTCCATGGTTCCATTTCGTTACCGGAAATCCCAACGGCTGGACGAAACTAGAGAAGTGAGCATTCGTACAGAGCTGATCCTTGAAAAAACGGCTCGTTCGGTTGGCATTAAAAGCTATATCGATAACACGGTTCAGGATCATCGAATTCGCATGTTGTTCCAAACGGGACTCGAAGCAAGTCATGTTACCGTTGACTCTATTTACGAACTGGCCCAACGCCCGATACAGCCGGAAGCGGAATGGAGAAATCCCAGCAATGCGCAGCATCAAAATGCATTTGTCAGTATCAGCAATGGTCGTGAAGGGCTGACGATTGCGAATAAAGGTCTTAATGAGTACGAAGTATTGGCTAATCAGAATACCATTGCTGTGACACTGCTGCGTGGGGTACGTGAGCTTGGGGATTGGGGAGTATTTGCAACGCCGGAGGCCCAATGTCTCGGACAGCACATTCTGGAAATGGAGCTCATCTCACATGATCTGGATGTTATTGAGTCCGATGCTTATGTGCAAGCGTATCAGTTCCCGGTTCCCTGGACTGTTCAACAGACAGGGGTACATGGTGGTACGTTACCCGCTGCCCACGAGTTTTTGCAATGGGAGGGTGATCATCTCGCTTTTAGTGCGCTTAAACGGGGCGAGGCAAATGATGACATGCTGTTCAGGGTGTTCAATGTGTCATCGGAGACGACTTCACTGAAGGTAACGCCTTCGTTTGAGGCTAAGGAGGTGTACGAAAGTACAATTGTTGAAGATCAAGGTGAAGCCATGAAAGTAGCGGATGAGGGAAGTTATGCTTTGAATGTGGGATCAGCAAAAATTCAGACGATCGGCATTCAACCCACAACACGTTTAAAATAAACAATTCAGTCTTGGAGTTCTCTCCACTGCTGCGAATTGAAAACGGATGCATCATGTTCCACATACGACAACCCTGTTTTCGTGCAGCTTGATTACATGATCAAGTTAATGGGAGGTACGATTGTGAACAAACGATTATGGTTAGGTGCCAGGTGTACCATTTCAGTGCTGTTGACTATTGTCATGTTATGTTCAGGGCTATACATCACACCAGCAACCACACACGCGGCAGCAGAGGGGGAAGATGTTACTGAACAGGGAGACGTCCATCTAAATGATGTGTCACCTGACTCGGTAAGTATTACGTTGGGGGAAACTCCTGTGCAGCAGGGCATAACGGCTCGTCCCGGCGATGGACCTCCAGCAGGTCTTCAAGTGGGGACGTTTGACGGCAAGGATTATTGGAAAACCAATCAGACGGTGAATCCAACAAATCCGGCCGATAACATCCTGTATTTTTACTTTAATGTTGCGGATGAATATTTGTTTGAAAATACCGATCAGGACGTGTTCGTCACTGTTGAATATTACGATAGCGATAGTGGAGCGTTGTCTCTGCAATACGATTCGAAGCAATCCAATTTCAAGGATGCCCCTTTGTTCCGGTATGAAAATACGGGAACCTGGAAGACACATACCTTCAAGCTCAGCGATGCCAATTTCGGTAACCGCACCCATGATGCGGATTTCCGAATCGGGGTTAGCGGCGCAGGGGCACCAGCCAACAATCCGGAACTTCATCTGGCGAAAGTAACCGTCCATAAGCAACCTCAGCAGCAGTCGGGTATTCAGACCAAGGTCTATGATACGGAATTCCCTACATCAGATATCGTCATTGCAGATCGAAGCGTAACCGATTATGGAGCAATAGGGGACGGGGTCTCAGACGATACTCAAGCATTCAAAGAATCGCTGGCAGTAGCCGGAAATCAAGGTGGGGGAGTTGTGTTCGTACCATCTGGAACCTATAAATTAACCGGAGAGCTGGTTATTCCAACAGGCGTTACGCTTCGCGGCGATTGGGGGAATCCCGACGAGCATGGCGGGTTAGTCAAAGGTACGATCCTTGCTGTATACGGCGGCAAAGGTCAAGCTAACGGGAACAGCTTCATAAAGATGGAACCTTCTAGTGGGGTAACACATGTGTCGATCTGGTATCCCGAACAGAATATGAATAACCCGGTGGCCTATCCATGGACGATGGAACAGCTTCCAGGTGACAGTGCCACGGTGAAAAATGTAACACTCGTCAATGCGTACCAGGGGATTAAGATTGGCCCGGAATGGAACGAACTTCATTATGTGAAGGATGTATACGGCACCACACTGAAAACCGGTATCTTTCTGGATTTCACAACAGACATTGGGAGACTGGAAGAGCTTCACCTTTCCCCGAATGTATGGGCGAACTCTGGTTTACCAGGAGCACCTGAGCAATCTCAATTGCGTGAATATATGATACAGCAATCAGAAGGTATCGTAATGGGGCGCTCGGATTGGGAGTATATGTCGAATATTCATATCTCGGGTTATAAGACAGGGATACGAATCACGACAAGAACAGGAAGCCTTGAAACAGCCAATGCGCAGCTGTACAAAATTCAGATCGACGACTGCAACGTAGCGCTGAAGATTGAAGGCGTCAATGATTATGGATTGCTGGTGACAGATAGCCAATTCGAAGCGAGTGCTGGTCCGAATCCTGTTGCCATTTATGCAACGGAAGGCTTTCACTCCATTGCCCAGTTTAACAGCGTAACGGTGGGCGGGGAGCCCAAACATGCGGTGGTGAATAAAGGGCGTGGAACGTTGTCCTTTGAGAGCAGCTCTTTCGAGAATTGGGGTGAAGGAAGCGGAGATTATGCCATTGTTGCCAAAAGTGGTTCGCTTATACTGGGTAGTTCTACCTTCGCCAAGCCGGATCGGCACCTGCTTCTTCAGGGAGATGTGGCCACAATCAATGCCATACATTCCGGACACGAAGGAAACCTTGCAGTGAACGATGAAAGTACCTCGGCGGAACTGAACATCCACCAGGAAGAAAATTTGGTGTTGGAAACGATCCCTAATGTTCCTTCAGTGGATATTGCTGTGCAGCCCAAGCCGGGTACTCGCGAGTTGTTTAACGTAGTGAGCCAGCCCTATTTGGCTGATAACACAGGGAATACGGATTCATCGCAAGCCATTCAACAGGCATTGAATGATGCCGAAGCTGCAGGTGGAGGAACGGTCTATATGCCTGCTGGCATATACCGCGTTGAGCAGGCTTTGGTGGTCCCGACTGCCGTAGAACTGCGGGGCAATTATGATGTACCTCATCATACGATCGGGAATGGAACCGTTATTTTTACGAACTATGGCGAAAATGCTCCGGATGCCGATGCCTTCATTCAGCTGAAGCAAGCATCGGGGTTACGCGGATTATCCGTCTATTACGATCAACAAACATGGTCTGATACCAATCCGGTGAAGCCTTATGCCTGGACTGTGCAAGGTCAAGGGAAGAACGTATACCTGATCGATACAACTTTGGTTAATCCCTATCAGGCTGTCGACTTCGGCACCTATGATACAAGTGGTCATTATATCGATTATGTAGCGGGATCACCGCTCAAGGAAGGCATATATCTTGGTGGCGGGTCAGACGGAGGATACATGCGGAATGTGCAGTTCAATCCGCATTATTATGGTCGGAACAATTATCCGAATCATCCATCGAATGATGAAGAATTTAATCAAATTTGGAATTATCAAAAAGAGAATCTTGACGCCTTCCGTATTGGGGATGTCACGAATCAGGTTATTTTCAATACATTTGTATACGGATCAAAGTACGGTATTCATTTTGAAGAACAGAATGGAAGAGGGCCTGAAGCCGTCGTTATTGGTCATGGCACGGATGGCAGTAAAAAGGGAGCCGTATTACAACATGCGGGAACAGCTGGTCTTTCGTTTATCAATACAGAGCTTGTTTCCATGAGTACAACAGACAAGGTATACGTGGAGGTTGGGCCAGACTTTGGTTCCAAAGCGGTGTTCTTCAATACGTCCATGTGGGGAGACACAACAAGGTCCTTTGATATACATGGAGGAGATATCCGCATACAGCAGGGAAACTTCACGAACGTTGGTGAAATCGGCATTAACGCAATCGGTGGTGATATTACCCTCTACAATTCCTATTTTCAACAGCCACGTACAAATCATGTGGTTGCAGGTCCAAACGTAGAGAAGATGGTGATATCCAACAACCTGTTTAATGGCGGTTTTCAGATGGAGAATGAGGCACCTCCTGGAAAAGTGACGGGTACTAATCTGTTTCCTTTGGCACTCAAACTGAACCAGCTTGGGTATGATCCATCCAGACCAGGTGATCCCGGAAGCATGCTGACTTTGACTAATGTTGCAGGTGAGGCTTTGCTTAAAGGGCAGATCGAACTGATTGAACCGAGTGTGTATCAGGCGATGTTTAAGCCAGTACGATTTCAGGGGCTGGGTATTGGGAAAAGCATGGATGTGGCGCTTCCTTATATATCAAGTGACTTGCTCAAATTCAGAGTAACGCTTGAGAACGGGTTCCGCTACGAAACTTCAGTCAAACTGTCACAATCCTTTGCGGCACAAAAAGATGCTGTTGGAACGCTGCCATTCATTGAGGTTTCCAGTCCGGAGCATTATAACAGCGTCGGTGGAAGCTGGGGAGGTCCGAATGATCTCAGCATTCAAGCTAAAGCAAGTTGGGATGCGGAAAATTTGCTTCTCAAGGTGGACGTCAAGGACGATATTCACCATCAATCCAATACCAATGGCGATATATGGCAAGGAGACAGTTTACAGCTCGGTATTGACCTTGGCAAAGAGGATGGTGCGGCCAGCAAACAGGTGAATGAGCTTGGTTTTGCACTGAATCAGGAAGGTGTCATCACGAAATGGAGATGGCGAGCTCCGGAAGGGGTTGCTACAGGATTATTGGAATCCGCTTCAGCAAACATTACCCGGGACGAGACGACCCATATTACTCATTATCAAATTACGCTGCCTTTTGCAGCGCTTCATCAGGAAGGATATTCGTTCCAACCTGACAAACCTATCGGTTTTGCATTACTTGTCAATGAAAACGATGGCGAAGGTCGATCAGGATTTATGGAGTTTAATGGAGGGATCGGTACAAGTAAAGATGCACGTTTATTCGGAAACTTGTATCTGCTTACGGGTGATTACGTGACATTGTTGGAGCAATCGGCCGAGTCGAGTGTTCGTACTGCGGAGCAAAAGAAAGATGTTACCTCTATAGATACAGCAACCAACTTTGTCACTCTGCTACCGGGCGGTACGTTGAAGTCCTCATTACTCGTAAGACTCGCTGCTCTTACATCAGGTTCCAATTCGAATCCTGGGGGACCCAATCCACGGCCAGGCTCGGGTTCGCAGCCAAGTGCTGGAGGGGGCTCTCCGACTGGAGGGGAGAATGAAGCAATATCTGCCGCTCCTGGGGCTACAATGCAGCTTCAGCCCAAGCTGGATAAAGCTGCTGCATTGGCAACAGCCGAGCTCACCAACAAGATGATGGAGGATGCATTCAACCGCATCACCTCTGATCAGGACGGGAAAAAGAAGCTGATTGTAGACATCGAATCCGTGGATGGTGCTGAAGGGTATGCTCTGACACTTCCATCCAGCTTTTTACAGGAAACACCATCTACCCATTGGTTGGAGATTCGAACAGCATGGGGAGTGCTGCTGGTTCCGAGCAATTTGCTGGCCAATACCCAAGGAACGATTGGAGAGCGTATTACCTTGGTATTAAGTAAGGCTGACCGAAGCACTTGGAGTGCCAAGATGAAATCAGACTTAGGGGGGCGGCCTGCGATTTCATTATCTGTGATGTCGGATGGCAACTCCGTTGCATGGCAAAATTCCATTACGTCAATCACAGTAAGTTTACCTTATCAGCCTAATGTAACTGAACCGCTGGACCCGGAAAAACTTGCAGTACGACGTATCTCGGATGACGGGCAAATGATCTCCGTTCCAAATGGGAAGTTCAATAAAAAATCGGAACAAATGATTTTCAAAACATGGCAAAACGGAGTTTATGCAATTACTCAGGATAATCGAACATTCCAGGATATACAGCAGCTATCATGGGCCCGCCATGCCATCGAAGTTCTAGTGTCCAAAGGGGTTATTCGTGGAATGACACCGACAGAATATCAGCCTCAATCCATGATCCGCCGAGCGGATTTCGTAACTCTGCTTACCAATGCCTTAGAATTACAACCTGATCAGGGAAGCAAGGTGGAACGCTTCGCGGATGTACCTGAGCATGTTTATTACGAACAGTCCGTGAATACCGCAAGAACGCTGGGCGTCATTCAAGGGGCAGGCGCGGATCGATTCTCGCCAGCGTCTCCAATTACCCGGGAAGAAGCAGCGGTTATGATCTACCGAGCTATGCAAGTTATAGGGATGCAGCCTCTTCCTGAAGGTGAATCCGGTCTGAATGACTATAAAGATACTCATTTGATTAAGGCATATGCCCGCGATGCCATTGATTCATTAACCAGATCAACAATGATGGAAGGAAGCAATGGCAGCTTCCATCCGGAAGATACAATGACACGTGCTGAGACCGCAGTGCTGCTGTATCGTTTATACAACCGTTTGCCTTAAACCTTCCGATAGGATTGAAATGGAGCAGATGAGGAGAGTGAACGCATGGCTAAAATTACACGGATAGAATGCATACGTACAAGGCACGACGGAAGCTGGACCATTGTGAAGATTTCGACGGATCAGGATGGTCTTTACGGATTGGGTTCTGCTTCCGATCTTTATAATCCCGAAGCGGTGGTTCAGGTCATCGAACAACTGCTGGCACCATTACTCATAGGGAGGGATGCATCCCAGATTGAAGATTTGTGGCATCTCATGCATATGAGCGGATATTGGAGAAATGGGGCAATACTTCATACGGCCATTGGTGGAATTGACATGGCCCTGTGGGATATCAAGGGCAAGGAAGCGAATCTGCCGGTATATCAATTGTTAGGAGGGGCCTGCCGTTCGGCAGTTCCCTGTTACGGCCATGCCGGAGGTGCTGATATCAGCGAGCTGAAAGAAGATGTTTCTCGTTTTATGGAAGAAGGGTACACGGTCATTCGAGTGCAGATGGGGGGTTACGGTGGCGGGGGATTTGTCAGCGGCAAGGACGCGAATTTGCCACGCGAGCCCTGGAGCAGCGGTCCTGTATTCGATGAACATGCGTATCTGCATGCCATCCCTGACATGTTCGAGAAGTTGCGCCTGGAATTTGGTAATGGGATTCAGTTTACTCACGATGTGCATGAGCATTTATCCCCCATTCATGCCATTCAGCTGTCGAAGCGGCTTGAACCTTATCATCTTTTCTTTCTGGAAGATGCACTTGCTCCGGAACAGATCGGATGGTATCGACAGCTTCGTCAACAGAGTGCTACGCCGCAGGCAGTGGGAGAATTATTTGTTAATCCTCAGGAGTGGACGGGTCTGATTCAAGAGAAGTTGATCGATTTTATCAGAGTTCGGGTATCGAAAGCAGGCGGAATCAGCGCTTGTCGCAAGATCGCTACGCTGGGCGAAGCCTACGGAGTACGAACAGCCTGGCAGGAGGGTGGGGAGAATGATCCTGTTAACCAGGCAGCTGCTGTCCATCTGGATATGGCCCTGTGGAACTTTGGTATCCAGGAAATCAATCATTTTAAACCTCATGAGTTGCAGGCATTTCCGGGACATATCGTCAGAGAGGGCGGATATCTATATCCTTCCAACAAACCGGGACTGGGCATTGAACTGGATGAAGTGAAGGCCAGATCATTACTAAGTGACTCATGGGATCACAACAAATATCATCGGCCGTATCCTCTAGACCGCAAAGCGGATGGGACATTGGTGCGACCCTAACGAAGTGACTAGAACAGACAGGAGAGATATAGGAATGAAGACGATTGCAGTTACAGGCGGAGGCGGAAAGCTGGGTTCACAGGTCATTGAGAAGCTGCAATTACAAGGTCATGATGTCGTATCGCTGGATAAACACCTGTCTGACCGGGTGCGTTGCAGACAGATTATTGTCGATCTGAACGATTATGGTCAAGTCGTGGGAGCACTTGCCGGAGTGGATGCGATCATCCATCTGGCCGCAATTCCTGCGCCGCTTCACTACCCTCACAGCTACATTTTCGCTAATAATACACTTTCCGGATACCATGTGCTGGAAGCAGCCTCTTTGCTCGGTATAAAAAAGGTGGTCATGGGCTCCAGTGAATCATCCTACGGATTTGCCTGGGCCAACAAACCCTTCTCTCCCGATTATTTCCCGGTGGATGAACAGCATCCGCAACAGCCACAGGAATGTTACGGCCTGTCTAAGATTGTTAATGAGGTCACTGCAGAGATGTTTCATCGGAGAAGCGGGATGCAGGTGATTTCCCTCCGTTTTTCAATGATTGTGGGACCGGGAGAGTACAGACATCTGGCTATTGCGAAGGCAGAAACGTTCAAGCACATATGTTGGAGCTACATTGATATCAGGGATGCCGTGGATGCTTGTTTGGCTGCTCTGCACGCCGATTATGATGGGGCTGTTCACGTTAATGTTACTGCTAATGATACGTTAAGTGATCGCCCAACGACAGAATTGCTCGCCACCTTTTATCCCGATGTAAAAGATCTACGTACACCTTTCTCTAATCGAGAAGCCATTGTTAGTAATGGAATGGTGAAAGAGCTTCTGTCCTGGGGCCCGAAGCATTCGTGGACGGATGAAGAACAGGAGTAGCTCACGCGCAACTAAAATGAATAGGGGGATACTATGCTAAATTTCATGCAAAAAAACAAGAAGGTTTTGGCTTTTGCAAGTGCGGCATTATTGATTCTTACGTTGTGTTTGTCTATGTCTCCTTCCATCGTATCGGCAGCTTCCGCGTTTAATCAAACGCAGGCCTCCAGTTATAACAGTCAATCCGGAGTCCAGCTGGAAAGTTCCAGCGAGGGCGGGCAAAATGTCGCATTTATCGACAACGGCGATTATATTGTATTCAACAATGTGGATTTTGGCAGCGGTGCCAATTCAATCGACGTGAGAGTAGCCAGCAATAACAGTGGCGGTACCATTGAGGTTCGTCTGGATAGCCTAAACGGGACACTCGCGGGAACTGTTGCTGTTCCAGGTACGGGCGGGTGGCAATCCTGGCAAACGAAGTCCGGGTCAATCAGTGGTGCCACTGGTGTACACACAGTCTACCTTAAATTCACGGGCGGAACCGGAAATTTGTTCAATCTACTCTGGTTCAAGTTCAGTGCTTCCGCCGCAGGCAGCGGAGGCGATGTCGTAGGCAAATTGTATGCCGGGTATCAAGGCTGGTTCAACGCAGCCGGAGACGGTTCACCGAACGGGGGCTGGGTGCACTGGTCCAAAAATAGCAATGCGCCATCAGCAAATGGCAACGTGAATTTCGAATTATATCCAGACCTTCGCGAATATTCCAAGCTGTATCAGACAAGTTTGGCGAACCTCGGTAATGGTTCTCCTGCCAAATTGTTCTCCTCATACGATCAGGAGACGGTCAACAAACATTTTGAGTGGATGCAAACATACAATATCGACGGTGCAGCATTGCAACGGTTCGGCGCAGATGAGAGTGACACACCTAACAACTGGAAAAGCAACCGGGACAGCGTAGCCGTCAAGGTTAAAAATGCCGCGGAATCTTATAATCGCAAGTTCTATGTCATGTATGACATTACGGGCATGAATGCGAGCAATTGGGTACAGGCAGTTAAGCATGACTGGACGACCAACGTTGTGAACAACATGCACCTGCCATCATCTTCGGCCTATGCGAAGCAGAATGGCAAAATGGTTGTCTGCATCTGGGGTATTGGCTTCACGGATCGGCCGGGTACTGCAGCAGAGGCGGCCGATTTGATCGGTTGGTTCAAAAACCAGGGGATCTATGTCATCGGTGGCGTACCTACGTATTGGAGAACGGGAAATAACGACTCTCGATCTGATTTTATGAACGTCTACAAATCGTTGGATATGATCTCGCCTTGGTCCGTTGCCCGCTTCGGCAATATTCAGCAAGCGGACAGCTTCAAAACGAATCAGCTTCAACCTGATCTGGCTTTCACACAGCAAAATGGAATTGACTATCAGCCAGTGATCTGGCCGGGTTCGGCTTGGTCGAACATGACTGGTGGCCCAAGAAACGAGAATCCGCGTCTGCATGGAGACTTCATGTGGAGGCAGGCTTACAATCTGAAGAGCATCGGTATCAATACCGGATATATCGCGATGTTTGACGAGTACGATGAAGGTACGGCTATTGCCAAGATGGCAGAGAACAGCTCCATGATTCCAACCAATCAATATTTTCTAACGCTGGATGCCGACGGTGTTGCCGTATCTTCAGACTTTTATCTCCGACTTGCAGGGGATATCAATCGCATGTTCAAAAACCAGATTCCAGTGACGGCAAACCATCCAACAAGTCATCAATAGAGCCCAAATGGCATGATTTTAACAAGTTCGTATACGTTCAGGAGGATTAAAAATGACTACTAATGATATTGGCTTCGAAACCACACGCCAAAAGACTACATCCATGAATCCAGCAATCACATCTATATATACAGCAGATCCTTCGGCCCATGTATGGAACGACGGTAAAATTTACATTTACGCATCTCATGATATGGACCCAGCCAGAGGTTGCGATCTCATGGACAGATATCATGTTTTCTCCTCGGAGGATATGGTTCACTGGTTGGACGAAGGGGAAATACTCCGTTCAGACGACGTTTCCTGGGGCAGACCGGAGGGCGGGTTCATGTGGGCGCCTGACTGTGCATACAAGAATGGGACCTATTACTTCTATTATCCGCATCCAAGTGATTCGAACTGGAATGATTCCTGGAAGATCGGGGTTGCCACCAGTCGCTATCCAGCGCATGGCTTTACGGATCAAGGGTATATCGAGGGGCTTGGCGGGTTTGCATTGATTGATCCGTGTGTAATTGTAGACGATGACAATAGCGCCTATATCTACTATGGTGGCGGCAGTGTCTGTCTGGGAGGCAAGCTCAATGAAGATATGATGTCACTGGAGAACGGTATGACAGAAATGCAAGGACTTGAGGATTTTCATGAAGCGGCCTGGGTGTTCAAAAGAAACAATCTTTATTATCTTAGCTATGCGGACAATCTGGAAGACAACAACCGTATGAGATACGCAACAAGCGAGAATCCGCTTGGCCCATGGACGTACCGAGGCATTTTCCTGGAACCGACCGGCTGTTCCACGACCCATGGCTCTGTAGTGGAATTCAAAGGACAATGGTACCTTTTTTATCACAATCAAGCAATCTCTGGAGAAGGTACGCTGCGCAGCGTATGTATCGACTATCTGGAGTTCGATGAAGATGGTTCCATCAGACCTGTGGTTCAGACAAGAGAAGGTGTATCGTCCGTTGGTCCAGCCCCGGTTCCTGCACGGCAACAGAAGGTTTATGCAGGTGCAGCAAGTCAGGTTTTTGGAGGAGCTGAAATCAGGACAATGCAATCCGGTCAAACCGTGGTCGGGAATCTTCAATCCTCAGAAGCGTACGCCTTGTTTAAGAATATAGATGGAGGCGAAGGTGGCAGAGCATCGATTGAGCTTCATTATGCGACAGGTGAACGACTGGCCAAATTGCATCTGACGATTAATGACCAGGACTATTCCTTGCTGAATGCGCTATCTACTGGCGGTTTGCAGAAATTCGGTGGGATCACCAATATCACCGTTCCTTTGGAGCCAGGCAATGTTAACACAATCCAAATTTCAGGTGGACATGGCGAGATCAATCTTTTATGCCTCACCGTTATCCCGCTGTTGAATTAATACGTAAGAAACGGGATAGATATCTAAACCTCAGGAGAGTTTTCCTGAGGTTTTTTCTTGTTTATATGAACGAGTGAGTTCTAAAAAAAGATAAGCACTTTTTTCCAACAAAATGCCAAATAAATGACAACGAAATGTTATTTCTATTTGTAACTGCTTACTTTATGCTAGATTTCAACACCCGCTGAAGAGATTCGATTATGTCTGTACATACGGTTATAACGGTTAGCCGTTGTGCAGAAGAAAACAAGTTCTTCAGATGTAAGACAGAAGCGCAAGTAGAGAACCCTGATGTATTTGTAAGCGATAACAAAAAACAGACTAGGAGGAAATCATGTGAGGAAGAGTCGTCGATTCATGTTCACGATATTGGTCATTTTATTAATGGTTTCGTCGGTGCCACTCCCTGCCACAGCCTATCAAAATCCGCAAACGTTACCGGATGAATGGGGACAATATGGACTCGGGGACCCCTATGTATTGAAATTTAATGGATACTATTACCTGTATGTAAGCACAAGAGATACGGACGACGGTGTCAAAGTCTGGAGCTCCAAAGACCTGGTGAATTGGTCGTACCGTGGATTAGCTGCAACAGATCCCATTACGCACGGAGCTTATGCTCCTGAAGTCGTTTACTGGAATGGCATGTTCTATATGTATACATCACCTGCCGGTAAAGGTCATTACGTGCTGAGCAGCACAAGTCCCACCGGACCCTTCAATGTAGTAACGGGCAACCTTGGAAAGTCGATTGACGGTAATGTGTTCATTGACGATGATGGTTCGTTCAGCTTCTATCATGCCGCACAGGGCCGCATAGACGCAGCACCGATGAGCAGTCCAACTGAGATCGGAGTGAGTGCGTCAACAGGAGTGGGGATGGGAGGCTGGACTGAGGGTTCAACCGTCTTCAAACGAAATGGAAAATACTATATGACCTATACAGGTAACCATGTATTTAGCAAAGGATATCGGGTCGATGTGGCTGTTAGCACCACAGGTCCGAGGTCCGGATATGTTACCGATAGCACAAACCCGGTATTAATTCGTACAGAGGGCCCAACCGTGGGATTGGGACACAACACTGTAGTAACAGGACCTAATCTGGACACTCACTATATGATGTATCACAATTTGGAAGGTAACGGAATCATTGGACCGCTGCGGCATCTGAACATGGACCGAATTGTATGGAACAACGACAAGATGATCGTGCAAGGTCCGACTTCAACGGATCAACCCAATCCAGAAATGCCTGTTTTCTATGACTACTTCGATCGTTCTGCAATCGGAAGTAATTGGTCAAACGTGAACGGTGGTAATTGGGGCATCTACAATCAGGAACTCATGTGGCAAAATTCAATGGGCAGCTCAACTTGGTATAAACAAGTGACGGCTTTGAGCAGCGCATCGGATTATACGGCTGAATTTAACATGAAGGAAATGAATCGGGGAACGTCCACCAATCCGAGATACGGCGCTACATTCTCCTATACGAATGAGAACAACTACGGTGTTGCGCTGATCAGTTCGAAAAACAAAAGACTTGAGACATTTTTCCGAATTAACGGTGTGGATCAGGCTTGGCAAACATTCGATCTGCCTGCCGACTTCAATTATTCGAAATGGCATAACATACGGATAGAAAAATCGGGATCAACGTTTAAATACTACGTAGATGGTATGTTCAAAGCAACGCGTACCGCCAATGTAGGAGCAGGCAAAATTGGTGTTCTGACAGAGGATACACATGCGGACTTCGGCTATACTGCTTTTAACAATGATGTGAACGGAAGCAGTGCATGGAATGCCTCCAAGCCGATTCCAGGAACAATCGAGGCCGTTCATTATATGAAAGGAGGCGAAGGTGTCGCTTATCACGATACAACGGCTGGGAACCTGGGCGGGGCCTATCGGACCGATGCTGGTGATATTCGCCTGAATAACGAAGGACTGTTCAACTTAGGCTGGAATCAGACGGGAGAATGGTATAAATACAAAGTAAACGTGGAGTCAAGTGGATATTACGATATTGATTTTCGCATGGCTACCTCGTTGGACGGGGCTCAGATCCGAGTGTGGGATGGTTCGACCGACTTAACGGGTATCGTCAATGTACCTAATACGGGTGGATGGGATAATTGGAAAAACATATCGAAGAAAAAAGTTTATTTAAATGCTGGACAACGAGAATTAAAGGTTGAATTCGTAACAGGCGAGGCTGATTTCTCAAGAATGACGTTTCAGAAGAATGTTGATGTGACAAGTGTAAGTGATAATTTTAACGACGGCGACGATAATGGATGGACACGGTTTGAAGGAACCTGGGCTGTAGAGAACGGTGAATACAGTGCAGCGAGCACCGGACCTGCCAAATCTACATTTGGAGATTCAGGATGGGCAGATTATACGGTCGAGGCGGATATTAAGATGATTGACTCAGGGGGAGACGGGGGGTTACTTGTCAGAGTGTCCAATCCATCCCACGGCACAGAGCGAGGCCAGAACAATTATGATGCTTTACAAGGATATTATGCTTATCTGACCACAAGCGGAGTCAGTCTGGGCAAGATGAATTATAATTGGGCGCTCCTCAAGAGCAACGCGCAATCATATTCCACCAATACCTGGTATCATATGAAAGTTGCCGTTAATGGTACAAACATCAAAGTTTATGTGGATGATATGGTCACTCCGAAGATCGATTATACGGACAACAGCTTGAATCCGTTCACGCATGGCAAAATCGGTGTTAGAACGGCAAACAAGCATACACACTTCGATAACGTATCGGTTACTCCCTGAACCGGAAGCCAAGCGTTGAGAATGAAAATGGTTGTAACGAGAACTGAAATGCATATCAAGCCGCCAATTGGCGGCTTTTTTGCCTTAAACATGTAAGTTATTGCGACCAAATGATGCCTTCCTCTGATCTCCTTCACCACCGTCATTTCCCATTAGCCAATCCAACCCATTTCATTGATAATTGAATGATGGTTTCAACAGGAGAGGGTGGTTGGTAATGATGAAAAGTAGTGATCTGCTGATTGGATCGCATGTATCCTTTGGAGGAAAAGAGATGCTTCTCCAGGCTAGTAAAGAAGCCGCTTCTTACGGTGCATCTACTTTTCTGATGTACACTGGCGCACCGCAGAATTCGAAACGAAAATCTATTTCGCAATATAATATAGAAGCAGGTCATTTGCACATGAAGCAGCATGGCATTTCCAATATTGTCGTGCATGCTCCATTCCTGATTAATCTGGCGAATAGTTGCAAACGAGAGGTGTTTGATTTTAGCGTACAATTCATGCGAGACGAGATCGAACGAACGGCATCACTTGGATCAAATCAGCTTGTTCTTCACCCCGGGGCCCACGTAAATGCTGGATTGGACATCGGTATTCGACAAATAATCCGGGGATTAAATGAAGTATTACAAGACGATAATCACCCGGAGGTACAGATTTCGTTGGAGACGATGGCGGGAAAAGGAACAGAGTGCGGAACAAGCTTTGAAGAACTGGCACAGATTGTCGATGGCGTGCAACGGAATGAACGGATTTCCATATGTCTGGATACTTGTCATGTTCATGATGCCGGATACGATATTGTTCATAATTTTGATGGGGTACTTGAGCAGTTTGATAAGGTGCTTGGCCTTGATCGATTAAAAGTACTGCATATCAATGACTCCAAGAATGTGCGGGGATCGAGGAAAGATCGCCATGAAAACATTGGGCACGGACATATCGGACTTCAGACTTTGGATTATATCGTACATCATCCCCAACTCGTGTCAATTCCGAAACTGCTTGAGACGCCGTCGATTGGCAAAATAAAATATAAAAGTGCACCTTATCGACATGAAATTGCCCTGTTAAGAAGAGAGTGCTCCGAACCCGTGCAGAAGGAAGAGGATTCTTTAGAAAACAGTAAATAGAGAGTATTCCAAACATTCGCTTACTCATTCCATGTTTATTCTCACGGGACATATGTTAAAATGGATGTAGAACGTTACTTTTTACTAAAAAGGAGGCCGCCATGCAGCCAATAGAGCCTCAAGACATCCAACACCGGATCAATCAACTTCTCGATCAGGACCTATATTTACACCTCGAACTCACGTCAGGTGCTTACGCCAGTCACTTCGATAGCACAAGGCATCCGGGGTCGGCATTCATTTCCAATGCGGTCATACGATATACGCAAGGATCTATCTCGGGCACAGGCCCATACCGAGTTGGTTTAAAAACCACTCACGGCTGGATATACGCTGAGGGACTTACACACATTGACGAGCTGGAAAAAGAACGACTCATTCTGGCTGGTCACGATAGTCAAGGAAAGCTGGTTGTAGCTTTACAACTTAGTCGGGAATTGTTCTGATGAAAGCGGAGGATCAAATAAGCATGAATAACAAACAGATTGAACATCAGCGCATTTTAGTTGTGTTTCCCCATCCCGATGATGAAGCATTCACTGCTTCGGGAACGTTGGCGAAGTACATAGAAGGCGGTGCTCAAGTCACTTATGCTTGCCTGACTCTAGGGGAGATGGGACGTAATATGGGCATCCCTCCATTTGCCAACCGGGTCACCTTGCCAATAATCCGTAAGGATGAACTCATAGAGTCCTCCAATGCGATTGGTATTCAAGACTTAAGGATGCTCGGTTTTCATGATAAAATGATCGAGTTTGAAGACCCTGAGCTGCTAGATGGCCACATCTTGGCCCTGATCAAGGAGCTTAACCCTTCACTGGTCATTACTTTCTATCCGGGGTATAGTGTGCATCCCGATCATGATGCAACCGGAGCCGCGGTTACGCGAACGATTGGTCGATTGCCCGCAGAGGAGAGACCTATTGTGTACTGCTGCGCATTCTCGAACAATCACGAAGAGAGCATCGGGAAAGCGGATGTGATTGAAGACGTGAGCGGATTCCTTGCCAAGAAAATGGCTTCGATTCGAGCTCACCGTTCACAATTCCAAGCGCCGGAACTTGTTGGCAAGGGGAAATTGGATGATGAACAAATCCGAAATCGGTTTGGAAGAGAAGCGTTTTGGACCTATAAGTTCGATTAATTTTACAGTTTGTAAAATCTAATTTACGTAAAAAGTCGCCATTATGGCGACTTTTTTTCGTTTTAAACATAACTTATTGTTCAGAGGTGGAAGGGGCAATCATATGGTTTCCATTCGCTTCCACGGGTAATAACATATTGACCATTAAACTTGTAAGGAGTGATACAATTGAAAGAACTTCGTTCTGTTTTGATTATAATCCCGATGTTTGTCATGTCTCTTGCACTTACAGCTTGCTCTGGAGAAACAGAGCTGCCTGCAATCTCTGAACCATCAGCACCAACAAATGAGTCGGTTACAGCTCCAACCACAGAAAATGAGGAAACATCTGAAACGACACGACCGCAAACAGAAAGTTTTGATTTGATGACAGGGGAGGGGAATTCATCACAAACGGCCACCTTGCATCAAGGGGAAGGTTTTACATTGTACGTGTTCGAGAAGTTTTCTTTTGATGCTGCCAAAGGCCGCTTGTCGCTGACAAGCAATCCGGACTACTATGTGGATATTGAACCACTGCCCTCGGATTATGATCTGGAAAAGCTTAAGACAACTGGGCAGGAGAACTTGGAAAAATTCGGTGCGGTGACTGATTATAGTGGCGAGTTGATTGAGCACCCGCTTGGTTTCGCCGAGCTTTATCTTCAAGCTTCAGGTGAAAAAGGGATAAACGATTATATGGTCTGGAAATCAGAAAAAGGTGACGCTTTTTTATTCCGTCTTCACAATCCCAAAGGGGAAGAAGCCTCCGATTTCGCTAGTCCGGTCCTTGTTTCCTTATCTACGGTTCAGGGCGAATAGTCGTCATCGTCATCTTAAGGAGTGAATGGACATCGTAATGCCAAAAATGCGAAGCAAACGAATCATTCGAATTACTGCGATAGTCATTTTACTTTTGCTCATAACGTGCATCGCATTTTTTTATGTTAATGACAGACCTGGCGGACTAGCCGATCGGCGCATGTCCAAAGCAATGGGAATGAGTGAAACCATGCATATTCCTATAGGAAAAACAGCTGAAGAAGCGATCCGAAAGTTTAGAAATAATGATGATTCATTACAAATCATTCATCAAGAACCGGTAGACGGCGGCATAATTTTGTTCAAACAAAAAACGGGTCAGGAAAATAACAGCAATCTTCAGATGGAGTATGCTCGGAAAATAATATTCGGATGGAAGTGGGCATGGGGTGGCGGATATTCCATTGGTGAATCATCTCAATTCACGTCTGCACTGGATTACATGAGCATACCTGAATTGAGTCACATATCGACACCTTTCCCTATGCTGTTTGGACATATATTAGACCCGGCTATTCAGCGTGTAACAGTCGAGTTTGAGGGAAATGAGAAACCAGTAGTTGCCGAAGCCAAGTTGGTTGAGGTGGGGCCGGAAAGCATTATCTGGTTTGTATCACTGCCCTCGTCTGCAACAATTCCGTATGAAATGAAGGGATTCAACGATAAAGGAGAACTCGTAACCCATAAACAAATTGATGATCCGAATGGCATGGGTGCCATGGTTCTGGGAGAACGTTAAAGAGTGTTCGTACGGAACCTGCGAGTAGGGCGGGATCGTCAAGTCTGGAAGACAATAAAAAGGGAACAACCCATTGTTTAGGGTTGTTCCCTTATACGTTACAAGGAAAATTCGGGTTTACAAAAAAATAAGTAAAAGAATTCCGACTACGAAGCAATAGTATGAAAAGTAAATCAAGTTCCCTCTTGCCATAATTCCCATGAACCATCTCATTGAAAAGTAGGTTACGATAAGGGTCGTAATGAACGCTAAAATGTAAGGTATAGCTAACTGCGCTCGGTGCGGATCGGTTACAATGTCAGAAGCCCCTAATATTACCCCGCCAATGCTGATCGGAATGTAGAGCATAAAAGAAAATTTCAACGCCGTTTCTTGTTTCATCCCGACAGCAATAGATGCAATCACTGTTGCACCAGAGCGGCTTATTCCCGGAATAAGAGCCACCGCTTGAGCCAGACCCACCAGTACTGCGTCTTTCGCAGACAAATCCCCATCTCTTTTGCGCCCGCGAAGGTTTCGAATAAGCCACAGCGCAACCCCTGTGATCAGTAAACTAATCGCAACCGTATAGACAGAAGTGAATATTTCTTCAATTTTATCCTTGAATAGCACAGCCCCAATCGCAGCAGGCAGAGTACCAATGATTATGTATAGACAAAACATAAAATCTGCTCTGTACTCCGCATTGCGAGAGACTAGAAATCGCCAGCCTCCTACAATAAGTTTTTTGATATCTTCCCGAAAAATAAACATAATGGCAATCAGTGAGGCTGTGTTTGTCAAAATTTCAAAGGATAATCCGTTCTGCTGCATGCCAAGCAGTCGTTGAACGATAATCAAATGTCCGCTTGAAGAAACCGGAATAGGCTCTGTAGCCCCTTGTACGATACCTAATAACACATATTTCAACCACAAAATAAAGTCTTCCATTGTATCCTCCTACTCATTATTTTCGACTAGCTTTGACATATTTCAGTTGGGCCACAATGATGACACTAATAATCACCAAAAGGAACCACGAACTGATCTTGCTAAAACTGACCAGTTGCCAGGAGTCATGCTGGTCAGGGTATTTCCAGCCGTTAAAAAATGTAGCTATATTTTCAGCAGTCCAGATGAAAAAACCTACGATGACAAAAGCGAGCGTTAACGGCATTCGATAGGTAGTTAATCGTACCCGATAGATAATCCATGTTTTACGAAAAACAATAAATACCAGAGCGGTCAACCACCAACGGAAATCGGGAATAAAATGATGTGTGAAAAAGTTGATATAGATGGCTCCTCCTAACAGAACCGAAGATGCAAACCCAGGCCAGCCTGTCATGTCCATACGCAATCTGCGCCATATTTGGCACATAAAGCTTGCTACACTTGCATACATAAATCCGCTATAAAGGGGAACGCCAAAGAGCTTGGTATAACCAGGCTCAGGGTATGACCAGGATCCCATCCACACCTTATACATCTCCAGTACCAATCCAATCACGTGAAATATACATATGACTTTGATTTCATCACGTGTTTCCAATCCGCTCCGGTACATAAGGTATTGTACTGCTAATAAAACAAGCAGAATGGCATCATAGCGATAAAGAAAGGGTATCTGAATTACGCTAGAAAGGGCCAACGTTCCAAAGATCGCCACAGGAAAAATGCAACTCATCGCCTGATGATAACCAAAATGCAGGAGCTGTACTAAAGGTTTCAAGTTATGTTTATCTCCTTCCTAAGCCTTGTTCATAATAATATAGATATGGTCCGTTTGTAAAAAGAGAAAAAAAGATCTATATATTTTCTTATTTTCAATTCGAGCTTATTCAAAAACAAAACAGGCCCCTCGTCAACTGGAGGGACCTTGTTTTTTGGCTAATTCAATTATGCATTTTCAGACAGCTTGTAGGCAGATTTAATCGTATGTTCAATGAGCGTCGCAATCGTTACAGGACCAACACCGCCCGGTACAGGTGTAATTGCTGAAGAAGGAACAAAGCAAGCTTCGTAGTCCACATCTCCGACGTTGCCTTTGTTATAACCTGCATCAATAACGACAGCACCTGGTTTAATCCAGTCTCCTTTAATAAAGAGCGGTTTGCCCACGGCTGCAATTATGATATCGCCAAGCTTCACGATTTCTTCCAGATTCACGGTTTTAGAGTGGCAAGTCGTCACCGTTGCATTCCGGTTGAGCAGCATGGCTGAGACAGGTTTGCCCAGAATTGGACTTCTTCCGATGACAACTGCATGTTTGCCCTCGATCTGAATATTGTAGAAATCCAAAATGCGCATAATAGCCTGTGGTGTACACGAAGGGAATTCTGCGTCTCCAAAAGCATTAAGTGCAAAACCGAGAGTCGTAACACCGTCAACGTCCTTCTCGATGCTAATGGCATCAAAAGCTGCTCTTTCATCGATGTGATTCGGGACAGGGTGCTGAAGCAAAATACCGTGTACGGAAGGGTCATCATTTAGCTTGTTAATTTCTTGAATTAATTCATCCGTGGTGGTATCCGCAGAAAGAACGACCTTAATAGAATGCACGCCTAATCGAGCACAAGCATTTCCTTTCATTCGCACATAAGTCGCTGAAGAAGGATCATCTCCGACGAGAATTGTTGCGAGACAAGGCTGAATACCTTTTTCCTTCAGAATGGCAACCTTCGAGGCCATGTCTTCTTTCATAAAATCCGCTACCGTTTGTCCATTTAAGATCAGTGTGTCAGTTCTCATTTTCACATCGCCCTTTCAACATAAAAAAAGAGGCAAGGAAATAAATATTCCTTACCTCTGCCCAGGCGTACGGCTTATTACAAAACCATATGCTCCCTCACGGTTCACCGTGTTCGCCAGTTACATATGATCGTTTAAATTGTTTAGATTGTTTAGATTGATAGTACTTGAAAAAGCAAAATTGTTCAATAGTTAATGGATTTCTCTTATCAAGAGAGATGATCTTAAGGATTAAGTATCTCGTCTATTAATGAAAATTCAACATGATCTACTTTCCAGCCCTTTATCCTGAATAATTTGATTGATAAAACGATCTGTAAAATAGGCGCTAAAGTATGTCCGAATTTGCTTAATGGACGACAGATTTGTCGCTTCATTTAATTTGTCAACGAAGATTTGCTGTTGTTTGGCCGTTATTCTCTTTGTATTGGGCACTTGCACTTTGGGTTTTGCCATCGTTACCTGTAGTTGCTTACCATCAAGAGTAATAGTTGCTTGGCTGGTTTGTTGATTCCATTGCACGTCAGCGCCTAAAGTTTGACTGATAAACCGCGCCGGGACATAGGTGGTGTTATCGTTTAATTCCGCAGGAACATCCAGAGAAACTGCCTCTTGGTTAACCAGTATCTTTTTAGAGTTAATGGTCAAAAGTATTGTCGTTTCACCTTTGGTCATGGTGATATTTTTTAGTTCTTTGTTCCACAGTTGAGAAAAGGGCTTAATTCTAATTTTTTTCTTTTACCAGAGGAAATAGTTGATAACTGTTCTCACTTATGATATATTATTGTTAACAAGTAAACTATTTGCGGTTGAATTAGTGCATTAGATTCATTATTTAAGGTTTTTTTATTATTTATAGGTAAATAAGGAGCGATTGAAGAATGGATTCAAACGATCGATCAAAACAGTTACTGTATGACCAATTTATCCGCTTTTTACATGTATATGAGAATCACAAGGATACGGAAATTGAACATTTTCTAAGTATCGCCCAGCGGGAAAGCATGGACAAAATCCCTCAGCATTTGACCGCGATTCATATGATAGATTGCATTGGCAAGCATGAGCCTATTAACAACACGGGTATTGCCGAGGCGATGAATTTGTCCAAAGCAAGCATTACCAAGATCGGCAACAAACTGCTGGAGGAAGGATTCGTTAAACGTACGAAAATGAATGACAACAAAAAGGAGAGCTATTTCCGGTTGTCACCACAAGGCAAGAAGATCTTTGAACTACATGAACGTTTACATGTACTTGAGGCTGAACGGTTCTATCGTTCTTTGGACAAATATTCGGAACCGGAGCTGAAAATAATACTTCAATTTCTTCAAGACAGCAGCATGGATATGGAATCCAGATAAACTGAAGGAGAGTGAAACACTTGAGTCTTGCAGAATTGATCAGGGAACGGAGAAGTATTCGTAAATGTAATTCTACACCGGTGGAACAGGAGTTGGTTGTTGAATTGCTGCACAAGGCTACACGGCTTCAACCATCTGTTGAATCTGGCTCATGGCGTGTTGTTTATGCCGGAACTCCCGAAGCACGCAAACGGTTGGTGGACTGCATGCTGGAACAGATGTCGCAGAGCAAGTTCGGCAAGTTGATTCCGGGAAAACTGCTGGATGTGTTTAAAAAGAGGTTTACCGATATTCCTGCTCATGTCATTGTTATGTCGACTGTAGGACCGGATCGTCTGACCAATGACCGCAATTATGCGGCTGCCTGCGGGATGATGCAGAGCTTCCAACTGCTGGGATGGGAACAAGGGTTAGGAATGCTGTGGGATACAGAGTCCATGATTCAGAATGAAGGCTTTTTCAAAGGAATTGGACTGCGTGAGGATGAAAGATTTGTTGGCATTCTTCATATGGGATATTACGACAAAGCGCCAAGAAGCCGGAAAAGAACACCAGCTGAGCAAAAGTGGACTGTATTTCAGGGTCAGACTACGTAGAAGGGGAGGATGTAAATATGGAATTGTCCGATCTGCAAGGGGGCATACACAGTCCGAAATATTTTTTGGATCGACCGGTATCACAGGAGCTAATCCTTGAATTGCTCAATCACGCCGTGTGGGCGCCAAATGATGGACTTCGTGAGCCGTGGCGATTTATTTTTGCCGATAATCGTAATGGGAAACTCATGCAGGGAATGCAGGAGCACGCTCCAGCGTATCTTCTGGTTCTGGTGAAGGAAGAGGCGGATCATCATAAGCGGGAAGAGGACTTTGCAGCTGTCTGCTGTCTGATCCAAAATTTTCGTTTGCTTGCCCATGAACAGGGCCTGGGTGTGCGCAGTACGTTGCATGACTGGATGTACGACCGGAGTCGTGCTGAAAAGTTTGGCGTGTTAGGCAACGAGCGAATTGCTGCGGTTCTGGAATTGGGATATGGCGCTGTACAGCTGGAAGGGAAAACTGAGATAACAGAACCTCAGCTTCAGTTCGAACTGCTGTAGCGGAGAAGATATAGGAAAGAAAATTTAAATGAATGAGGAACGACAAAACCTTGATCGGGATTGTCGTTCTTTTTTGTGCGGTGTGTATCCGATTTGTAGATTACAAGTCAGCTATAGCGGATACACACAACTAATCCAGAGATTCACCTATTTTAAAAAAATGATATTCCTATAATGTGTTAATTACCTTGTTATAAGAATTTAATTGTGTTCTATTCTGTAAAGTAGATAAATCACCATCTAAATTCTTCAGGTTGGGAAGGAAAGCTGCGGCGACCGAACAAAGCAAGGGGAGCAGACCCAAAGACAAGAATAAGAAAGGCAGACCATAGAGTTCTGCAACCGCTGCACCTGCAAAAGCACCTACAGGCTGTAGTCCGCCACCAATGAGGACCCGTATTGAGTTGACTCGGCCTTGAAGAGGTCCGGGGACAAGTGTACCATGCAAAGCTGAACTGAGAGAACCAAAGAAAGGTCCTGCTGCACCAGCGGCACATAAGGCAACGAGCGCAAACGGATAACTCGGGAATAGGCCCAGTAAGGCGTTAAAAAGCCCGATGGCGGCTAGGCTGCACAACATAACTGTCCGTCGTCTTTTGATTTCACCCATCCACGAGATGACCAAAAGTCCTATTAATGTGCCACATGCTGAAGCAGTGGTGAGTGTACCCATAGCAGCGGCATCCCGATTTAACACTTCACGAACAAAAGGAATCATCATCGTCCAGATCGCTACAGAAGACATGTTGCTGATCGAAACCATTCCCATAATCGAAAGCATGGCCGGGAAACTACGATAAAAGGAGAAACCTTCATGGATATCTCTGAAATAAGCCTTAATTGAAAATGAGGACTTAGCTGCTACTGGCTTCTGCATTGTGGGCAGATAGAGCAACGTGGCAATGGCGGCGGTGTAACAAACGGCGTTGATGCCCAGCGTTGGCAACGCCCCAGCTACGGCAGTAAGAGCTCCGGCTAAGGCTGGGCCCAACAAAGCAGCTGCATTACGGCAGCCGTCGATTACCGCGAATGCACGCACCAATTTGTGTTTATCTGATACTCCGGGAATAATTGCCATTGCGGTGGGCATGAATAGGGCAGAACATGCCCCGCTTAGTCCTGCGGCCAGGAAAAGATGCCATAATTGCAAGTGGCCTGCGAGTCCCAGACTCAGCGGTAATAAGAGAGCAAGCAACCTAACAGAAGCAAGCACTGCCATGAACCGCCCTCGGTGTAACCGATCGGCTAACGGCGAGCCGAGCAACCGAATGGCCACTTCTGGAATGCTAAAGCTTAGTGCCATCGCACCCATGGCCATCTTAGATGCAGTTATTTCATAGACAAGCCATTCCATAGCCAGAAGACCAAATACGTCACCAAATGAACTCAGAGTGACAGTCGCTAGTAAACCATAATAACTGCGCTTAAGCATGAGTGTTCCTCCGTGTGCGTAGGTTAAAGGGCATGATCATCATTCTTCAATATAAGCTGAAATCTGTTCCGAAAGCTTGTTGAGAGCTTCTAAACGCAAGCTGTAAGAGGTCGTTTTCTGGTTATAATGCACGATGACAAGCCCCGCTGCCCTTAATGAAATCAGGTGGTAGTGAACCGTACTTTTAGAAAGTTTAACCTTGCTAACGATCTCAGTGAATGTTAACTGCCTTCCAGCCAACAGGCGGAGGATATATAATCTGGTCTCGTCGGACAAAGCTCGTGTTAGACGCAACAACCGATGTTCAGGCCGACCCGTTGCTGGTGGGAGAATATCGGCAGAGTAACTTGTGAAAATCACTTCATCAAAGATGGCTGAGGTGACAAAGGGACGAGCATGATATTGAGGGATTAGAATCACTTGTTTGAGCAGAGGGGTGGGGTATAGACGCATACCTTCTGTTGCCTCCTCATAGACCTCTAAGTCATTGGTTCCGTTTAAACTGGACCGTCTGGTTTCAGCTTCTAAGGCGAGACCTTCGATAATCGCCGAATCAATTTGGCTGAAATAGTGGGTATCCCATTCACGCAGCGCTTCGGATGTCCGGCTGCGCAGTTCCGGGAGATTGGAGGGAACGGACAACTTCACATTAGCAGCGATGTCATATAGCTGGCCCGTGGTTAGGTCTTCAAGCCAATCCAAAAAACCACTCACTGAGCGTTCACCGGGACAACTCCAAATATAAGGTGCAAGGCTAAAATCATCTACAAGTTTCATCGTCTCCCGCATTTGTTGTAGTTTGGAAGGTGCGAACCGATCTTGTACTTCTCTGACCCATAGTTTTCCAGCATCCAGAGCATTATGATTCTGTTTGCTCATGAAAACCGTCAGGCTACTTACACATTCATAAATGGGCGCGAAATCAACTTCCACTTTGTAGTTCATAGCTCGAATTTCCCCCTGGTCTTTCTTGTTCTATATTTATAGAACAACTAATTTGTTTTATTGTATACGAACAATAATGGGTTTGCAACAAAAATGTCCAATGATTTACTTATTCTCTTCAACGAAAAAAGACGTTCCACGGGTGGCGAGCACCTGAAGAATCGTCTTTACGATTTATAATGACAGCAAAATGAGCAGTCTGGTTTTAATATAACCGAATAATACTCTCCAAAAGTGTATATTGAAACTTTAATCTTGGATGAGTTCTGCTATCTGATCTTTCACATTTACATCACTTAATCCCCCGTGGTAACAAATGACAGATGTAATGTCGAAATCTGCATATTTTCTCAACGAGAGCTTTGCTGCAATCATATCCGGTGTGGTCGGGGCGTGAATTCCACCAAGCATACCGTCTACACTGTACATGGAGTCCCCGGCAATGAGAGTTTTACTTTCCTTCAAATAAAGACTGATATGACCGGGTGTATGCCCAGGCGTGTGAATAACGCGAATCCCGCCGCAAAACGGCAGTTCCTGACCATCTATTAAAGTATGGTTTACTGTGCCCTTCGGGGGATTCTCCAGGTGACCATCCTTTATCAGAGGCAGTTCCCCTTGGATGTACGGCTTATCCAATTCGTGTGCATATACATTAATAGCTTTGCCACGCGTCTGTAAAATCTCCGGTAGATTCCCTATATGATCTACATCCTGATGGGTCAAAATAACTGCATTTAATTGGTCTATTGAAACGCCAGCCTTCTCCATTGCCACACGTAAATCCTCAAATTGACCTGGAAAACCAGTGTCTATTAGAATAGTCATTTCTTGATCCTTTAAAAGAATAGGGTGTATCACATTCCCATGATAGTCCAGATGGAGCATTTCGACTCCCTTTGAAATTTCCATAATATTAATCCTCCGTAGAAAGAAATTTATAAATAAAGTATCTCTTTGTAAACGAATCAAGTCATTAAAAAGATACGGGGTAGAATTGGAAAAAAAAGATTATTGTTTTCTCGTGAACCAAACCAAGTATAGGATGATCTAATGAATAGAAGAAATGAAGGAAAGGGGGAGCATTGGTGGATTTATCAGAAAAAGCCGAACTTGCAAGACAAGGAGATAAGGAAGCTTTTGTATTTTTAATACGTGCTGTTCAACAAAGCCTATTTGTTATAGGAAGATCAATCGTTAAAACGGATGAAGATTGTGCAGATGCGATACAGGAGACCATTGCTAAAGCTTTTTCTAATGTACATACACTGAAAGAGCCAACTTATTTTAAAACTTGGATCATTCGGATTTTAATTAATGAGTGTAATCGGATTATTAAGAAAAAAAAGCGAGTATCCCTTGTCCCTTATGATATGAGAAAGACATCTTATAAGGGGGATTTTGAACAAATTGAGCTGTTTGAGGTAATTGACGAATTGGATGAACAGCTTCAAACCATCGTGACACTTTTTTATATCGAGGACTTATCGGTCAAGGAAATAGCTAGAGTGCTTGAAGTTTCTGAAGGAACAGTAAAGTCAAGGTTATTCAGGGCCAGACGACAATTATCAGAACTCGTTCTAGGGGAAGGAGAGGGCAAATATGAATTTTCATGATCCGGTTGACCGTGAGATCAAGCAATTATTAAATGCTAAAAGAAAAGACCTGATCATTCCTGATACAGTACAACTTGCTATGGAGAACGCACTTTCCTCCATTTCTGAGCAGAAGGTAAAAAAGAAATATCCCCATAAAAAATGGAGATGGTCAGCAGCAGTTATAGCCCTCTTTTTCATCTTGGGAGCGGTATCGATTTATTCCGTACCAACATTTGGTGAGATGATTCGGTCTTTATTTTCCAAGGATAACCCAGATATTGGACTATTGCGGGCACAAGAATTGGGACTAGTTCATAATCCTCATATCAAAGTAAAGGACAAAGGTTATACGCTGGTAATTGATGAAGCTGTTGCAGACCCTACCCGAGTGACGATGGCTCTTCAACTCTTTGATAAAAAAGGTAAGCACGATCGCCATAAGTTACTCCTTGGAGATCTGAACAACATTACAATTAAAGATGCTGATGGTAAAGACTTGGACACCATGTACGATATGGGGTACACAAATGATTTTTATTATATGGTTGCTTTCTTCAATGAGCCATTGGAGACAGACAAGATTACGATAGAAGGGAATATCGAGACGCTTGGCAACAAGAATGAGCCTTCCATTGAAGGAGATTGGAACTTTAGCTTTGATATAGATATGAGAGAGGCTAACCAGCAAACGAAAATAGAAGAATTGTCTGGTAGCTACACAACGCCACACGGAATGGCAGTCACTTTAAAGAGGTTAACGAGAATGGTGCAAGGAGTTCGTTTTGAACTGGAGACTGAACTTAATGATGCTGCAATGGCAAGGTCACCCGGTGATTTATGGGAAAAGCAGATGTTGAGCTTTCACTTTGAAACTAAAGAGAATGAAGAAATTCATTCGGTAAATTCGAGAAAGAATGGTGACATGGTTAGTCTGATGTCTACTGATTATGCAGTCATTGGAGACGGGAAGATTCGTTGGAGTTATATTTTCAAGTACTTGCCAGAGCATGAACCATATCGTTTTATTTTGGATGGTTACTCGGTCGCGGAAACAGACGGTAGCAGAATTTCCTTTAGGCCATCGGAGCTGATAGAACCCAAATCTTTTCAAATATTAACAGACCGCATAGAGTTGGTTGGGACGTCGCTTGAGGACTCACAAAACCCTGATGCCACATTTGAAACAGCCGTATCGTTCTACGGGGAAATGGATAACGAAATAAACAATGAAGAATGGAAAGCATACGATTCAGCAGGCAAGCAGTATGACATTAATAAGAGGGGAGCGTCAACTTTAAAAAATACGCTTACCGATAATTGGAGAGAGGGGTTTATTAGCATGGGGGATCGCAATCATCAACAGCCTTATGAATATCGAATTATGGGGTTAGACCACATCCCGGAGGAACTTATCCTGGTAAGACGTGTAGTGGATAAAAGGTACAAAGACCCAGACTGGTCCGTAATGCTAAAATAATTTATTAATGTGTAGTCTATCCATCACTAATATCCTCAGCATCACTTTCACAGCCGCCCTTCTGGGCGGCTTTTTGCATATTTGTTTTCTTATAGGTACAAGTCGATTTTTAGAAGGAAAGCAGATATAGATCTAAACATATTAGAGATTAATCTTTAATTTGTCAGGTTTTTATGTAACCGCTATCATTCTATAATTTAGTCAGAAAGGAGGTGAAAGTAAAAAAATAATTGCATCAAATGGTAATTGAAAACTTCAACCGAGAATCAGACGAAAGCAGTCGATAGGGCAAATACAATCATATTGGGAGGTAGAGTATGTTTAAATTTAGCAAAAAAATGTTGACGGTCATTCTTGCGGCTTCCATGAGTTTTGGCGTGTTTGCAGCAACCTCAAGTGCAGCGACAGATTATTGGCAAAATTGGACCGATGGCGGCGGTACGGTCAATGCCGTGAATGGATCAGGCGGCAATTACAGTGTGACATGGCAGAATAGCGGTAATTTTGTCGTCGGTAAAGGCTGGAATGTTGGATCTCCAAACCGGACAATTAATTATAATGCTGGCGTTTGGTCTCCATCCGGTAATGGATATTTGACACTTTACGGGTGGACAAGAAATGCACTCATTGAATATTACGTTGTAGATAGCTGGGGCACTTACCGACCAACAGGAACGCTTAAAGGTACTGTCACCAGTGACGGAGGAACCTATGACATCTATACAACGATGCGATACAATGCACCTTCCATTGACGGTACACAAACCTTTGCCCAGTACTGGAGCGTAAGACAATCGAAGAGAGCGACCGGGGTTAACTCCGCTATTACATTCAGCAACCATGTGAACGCATGGGCAAGTAAAGGAATGAATCTGGGTAGCAGTTGGTCATACCAGGTGTTAGCGACAGAAGGATATCAAAGCAGCGGAAGTTCCAACGTAACGGTGTGGTAAGTAATCCACGGTAAGCAACCCCATTTAACGTAAGTAAAACAGATTTTTATACATTAGGGACAGGCTCAATGCCTTTTCCTCAGATCTACCATCAGTCCGGATATGTTGAAGGCCGTTTAAGTCAGACAAATGGCCTTCGACGTTGCCGGATACGAATGATAGGTATCATAGCCAATTATTTTCCCATTAGTTTAAAGGAGATTGTTCAATGAGAAAGCTATTAATGTTCTTTTTAATAGCAACGATGGTAGTGATGAGTGCTTGTTCGCAGGATAAACCCGAACCGGAGGATAACCTTGTATTCGTGCAAGGTGGAACGTTTAAGAACAACAAGTCCAATTTTTCTGGAAGAAATGCGACTCTTTCGAACTTTTATATCGGAAAATATGAGGTAACTCAAAAAGAGTGGGAAGAGATCATGGGAAACAACCCCTCTGGATTCAAAGGAGATCAATTACCAGTAGAAATGGTGAGTTGGTATGACGCGGTAGAATATTGCAATCAAAGAAGTATACAAGAGGGCTTGAAGCCGCATTACAACATCGATAAGGATACCCAAGACCTGAATAATAAGAATGATAACGATAATATAAAATGGACAGTAACGATTAATGAGGGAACTAACGGTTACCGACTGCCTACAGAAGCGGAATGGGAATATGCCGCAAGCGGAGGTCAGGAGAGCAAGAATTACACATACAGCGGCAGCAACAACGCCGACAAAGTCGCATGGTATTGGAAGAACGCCGGGGACAAAATCTTAACTGGAGACTGGAACTGGCCTGCCATAGAGAGCAACAAAACCAAAACCAAATCGATTGGTACCCAACAGCCCAACGAGCTTGGAATCTACGATATGTCTGGCAATGTAAGAGAATGGTGCTGGGACTGGTACAGCGATGCTGAGAGCCAAATGGCTTCATTTCGGGTAATAAAAGGCGGGGGCTGGATCGGTGGTGTCAACAATAACGAGATCGCTTTTCGAGGAAAATTTGATGCAAATGGTTTTGGTCCGGATCAGGGGTTTCGTGTTGTTCGCGGAGAATAGTCGAAACGTTGTAAAGTACCCAAATAGTTTAAGACGGCCCTATATGCTGCAAAGTAGGTCGTTGAACATAAAGAGATGCCCACGCTAATGCAGATTAGCCGGGGCATCTCTTTTTGAAATGCTTGTATTTCATTCTAATACACAGGATCGGAAAGGTGATGCATTGTTTGTCGTACAAATCGACCCTTTATTTTGCAGGATCAAAAAGTATCCTACGACACAAAAATGATCGGATCATACAAAAAAGTGCGTACTATTCAACGATCAGGGCACCTGATAATCTAACATTCGAAGGGCAAATTGAATTGTCGTTCAATATAAAAATCGTACTGAAGGGGTGGGAAAAATGCCAGCGTATCAACTTCACTTGAAAGATAAACGGATCGTATGGGGAAACGCAATAGATGTGGAGTCTCTCATTGGCACATATCCACAGGATTCAATTAGACCAGGAGAGAATGCGGCTTTGGATTGGAAATTGCCTAATGGCATATATAGAGCAAAAGAGGTCGTCATAGAGCTGGATAAACTGCTTGAGGCGATACTGGTTCAGCTGGGCGAACCGATAGACGGTAATCCTTCGGTGTTATTGGACAGCCTTCAGGCCAATTTGGCGATCTCCGGTGATCTTTCATCACTACCGCTTGGACCTTTGGCTTTGAAGGATAAGGCAGGTGTTGAAGTTACGGCACAGGCGGCACGTATCGGTGAACAATTGGTTCTCTGGGCACGAGAGATTAATTCTGAAAAGAGGGCACTGGCACAATATGGACCGGAAACTCTAGGAGAGCTGGAATTTAGAAGTCATTGCTATGGTCATACCCTGATACAGGAAGCTATTGCTCAGGTTTGGGGTCCCGCTGGGGGACCAAGAGTTATGCAGTTATATAATGAATACTTGCACCAATTTGTATTGCTGCGGGATGCATTACTTCCCTTTGCCAATTGGGAACAAGTACCGTTTGAAGTCATGGAACACACGCAATTCAAAGGATTACGTTTTCTGGAGCCTGCCCGTAAGGTTTTTTTAACTCAATTGATCGGGAAGGAATTAACTCACAAGGCGATTGTTCAATATGCACAGAGTGTGCTTAGCTCGAGTTTGACCTCTGCTGGTTACGGCTTTCAATATCCTTTGGGAACTGTGTTGCCCGCTGGATTGGGAGAGTCGGCTGGTACGGCTGCACGTTATCTTCTGAAGTGGCATCCGGTACAAACCATTGAGACTGAAGATACAAAAGATTTAGTTGCCATCTCTTTTGAATATGAATATGACGATTATTATGCTGCACCACGCGACGAAGCAGGAACGGGTATACCTGGCAGCAAGGATCACTTTCACATTTCAGAGGATCATAGTGATTTTCCATCCATCGCACGGCTGCTTCCGAATACACATTCAGATCGAACAACCTTGCGTTTCAGACTGGAGAGGGAAGGTCATGTATCATCTAGTGTAGAATCTAGTGTGGATCTCGGTCAGCTCTTCAGGGGACATCGATTTTCATATCGGCCTGAAAAGAACAACCATTCCAAGGATGCTACTGTGAAGCGAACATCGACCAGCATTCATCAGGTAGCAGACATTCTGTCGCATTCCGGATTGGTGACAAATACGGATGATGGAGTCCATTTCATTTCAACAGGCAGAAATGAACTTGTACAGTGGGCTTTGTTAGGCAAGCTGTATCCTGAAAATGTGGTGTTATTGGCTAAAGGAAATCAAGAGGAGCTGGAAGCAGCTTTGGTTGCCGGGAAGGGGTATGGAACGCAATTTCTGGTGTTGTAATGCCTTAAACCATCCGTGACAGATGAAATGACGGCGGCAGCGTATTCGTACAGAGCTGCTGCCGTCAAATTATACTACTTTAATTTACATTAACAATGTCGCGGCGAGAGTTATCATTGTCGCAAGATACTTCATCGGGGAATTTCTCGATATAAGTCGTGCCAAACTTGCACAACATCTGTAGCATGGGGGCCAATTCCTCACCCAGATTGGACAAATAATATTCTACTTTTGGCGGTGCAACCGGATAGACCTTGCGAATAATCAGGCCGTCGCTTTCAAGCATTCTGAGCTGCATTGTAATCATGCGTTGAGTTGCGTCCGGAAGAAGTCGCTGAAGCTCATTAAACCGAATGGGACCTTTAGTTAAGTGATTGAGTATAGAAATTTTCCATTTACCGCTAAGTAAGCTCATGACAATTTCCGAGGTACAGCGATAGGTTTTATTTCTAAAGTTAATCATCCTCCAACACATCTCTTTCACTTTGATTTTGTACTCCCCACTCACATAGACCTTCCAGAACAGGCAATAACGTTTCCGCTTTATCGGTCAGTCTGTACTCGACTTTAGGCGGGACTTGTGGATACTCTTTCCGTTCGACCATACCATCCGCTTCTAATTCTTTTAGTTGTGAACTCAGTGTTTTAAACGTAATCGCTCCAATTTGTCTTTTCAGTTCATTAAAGCGTACCGGTTGGTTTTCTGCCAAAAGATAAATAATGACCATCTTCCATTTGCCGCCAATGACAGACAATGTATAGCCAAAAGGCGTATCTTGAATATGTTTAACCTTACCTTGATATTCAGCCATGCTCATATTTATGCTATCCTTTCGGGTAGTACCTGTCATAATAGTGCGTACTACTTTTTGATTTGCGTTCAGTTTATACTAACCTTACTTTGAAGTAAAGGAGAGAAAAACTTGAATCAAAAAACAATACGTCTGTTAATGCCTCAATGGCAAGGGGGAAATAATCCTAACTACTCTTTTGGGGCGGAACTGCTTGCCTGGCTGGCTCCTGATAATGATCAACCCCTGATCCAAGTTCCTGTACAAGCATATGATGGAACTCCACTGGAAAACGAGAATGGTGTAAATGGGAGAAAACAGCTCATTGAACAATTGGAAGCAGCACAGCATATTATTCATGCTCACAAGCCTGACCGCATCGTCATGTTTGGTGGAGACTGCTTGGTCGAACAAGCTCCGTTTGCCTATTTAAACGAACGGTATAATGGAGAATTAGGCTTGATCTGGATCGATGCGCACAGTGATTTGGTTGGTTACGCGGGTTATGATAACGGACATACGCTACCTCTGGGTAATCTTTTGGGAGAAGGGGATGAAGAGTTTGCAAAACATGTAAAAATCCCTCTAAAACCTGAAAATGTCTTTATCGCGGGGTTGGCAACACCTACAGAACAGGAATACGAAGTGATCTCAGAAGCTTTTAAACGATTAGGTATAACGACTGCAGAATCAGATACTGAAATGATTCAAAGACTTGGCATTAAAACTGCCGGAGTCAAAGAATTAACGAAAAGTACAGCATCCATCAAACAGTGGATCAAAGAAAGCGGCATTAAGCATCTGGCTATTCACCTGGATCTAGATGTGCTTGATCCTAAGGCTTTTCGCTCGTTATTATTCGCTAATCCTGAAGGACCGTATACTTTCTCTCCTGCAGGAAGCTTGCAAATCCCTCAGCTCCTTCACTTGCTCAAAGAACTATCGGAAGAAACTGATGTCGTGGGATTGGGTATTACAGAGCATTTGCCATGGGATTCAATTAACTTGAAAAACCTGCTGGGGGAAATACCGATTTTAAATAAATAATGTAATTTAATATACTCGTCAACCCTATTATTATATTAGAGTAATAGGCTAACACCAAATACACTAAACACTTTATCATTGTGTGAAGTGTATTTTTTGGTGCTGAGGATTTGAAGCTATGGCTGGTGATTTGGGGTGCATTGTAAGACACCATTGGTCATTCACCTACATACATTATCTCAGGACAAATGACTATTGAAGTCAGTCATGGAGGTTTTAATCTTATGTCAATTAATCATCATTCGAATACATCACATCCTTATTGGATCGAGAACGTGGGCGGGAGAGAAAGGGAAGCTATGACTCCTCATCCTGTAGTTGTGGAGGTTAGGCAAGTCGCATCCAATCAGATTGTAGTGACTTACGATCAGCCAGCGGATTTAGCATCCGCAACAAACATATCGAACTATTGGATAAGAAGTAATATGGCTAGTCCATCAGATATAGCCAGTCTAGGAATGGGAGAAGCCATCGGGAAAGAAAATTCGATTCGTGCTGATCGGGGGATGATCGCTCCTATTAATAATTCCAAAACGAGATTTGTTATAACCTTCAATGTTAACGCGACTATGGGTGTTCTTTATATTTTGCTTCCATGCTTTGTCAATTTGGAGGGGAGATCCGGATTCACTGGTGGAAATTGGGGACCGTTCAGTAGAAATATGTTTATTGGGTTGTAGTAAACAGTTCAATAGGGCATGAACACAAAAAGTCGCCAGAAATGGCGACTTTTTTATCGATAGAAAGGGTCAGATTTCAAGTTTACGTGTACCGAGCCACTTCACCATTTCTGGGTCGTTATGAGAAAAGAACAGACTTTGCTTCGTATCTAATGCAGTAATTGATTCCATATCATTTTGGCTTAATTCAAAGTCAAAGATATTGAAGTTCTCAACAATTCTCTCTTTACGAACAGACTTCGGAATGACAACGACTTCTCTTTGTGTCAACCAGCGTAAAACGACCTGTGCAACAGATTTATTCACCTTTTTCGCAATGGATAGCAATACATCATTCTGGAAAAGATCATTTCTTCCTTCAGCAAAAGGCGCCCAGGATTGAATCTGAACATTATTTTCTTTCATAAAAGCAGCACTTTCGATTTGTTGATTGAAAGGGTGTGTTTCAACCTGGTTTACTGCAGGAACTACCTCATTATGAATGATTAAATCGATCAGACGATCCATCTGGAAGTTGCTAACTCCAATAGCACGGACCTTTCCTTCACGATACAATTCCTCCATAGCGCGCCAAGAGCCGTACACATCGCCAAAAGGCTGATGAATTAAATACAGATCCAACACATCCAATTGCAATCGATCCAGAGATTTTTGGAATGCTTTTTTAGTGTTTTCATATCCAGTATCCTGAACCCAAAGCTTTGTAGTAATAAATAATTCTTCTCTTGGGACACCACTTCGTTTAATGGCTCGACCAACGGCTTCTTCGTTCAGATATGAGGCAGCTGTATCAATCAAGCGATATCCTGCCATAATGGCATCGTAAACGCTTTGTTCGCATTCATTTTGATCTGCAATTTGATAAACACCAAACCCCATAATGGGCATCTCCACACCATTGTTAAGTATTACATTTTCCATGTTAAAGCCCTCCTTTTTATATGTTTATTATGTACCAAATCATAATTCTAGCGTTATATCATTCATATCAAATGTTTGCCTAATTATCTCACAGGACGCATGAAATTGATTTTTGACCTTCAAGTAAAAGACTTCTATTCTGCTGAATAGAAGTCTTTGGATCTCCCTCTGAAATTCCCCTTTTCCAACCTTCCAAGCCAATTGAAAGAACTAAGCTATCTTTTATAGCTTGACCCAGGCCACCAGCCCATCGGGCTGATCCGGGTTAATACCATGACGTTCGGCATTAGCCAAAGCAGCGATTTGCGAGATGAAGATGAAAGGAATACCCCGCACCGCTGTATTAAGCGGATGACTAGTTGTGATTTCAAGGTCGATGAACTCCTTCGGGATGCCCATCGCCGCCCGATCGGCAAACGTGATAATGGTGGCTCCACGCTCCTTAATATCCCTCAACAGATTGCGTTGATGCTCAATACCGCTGTCCGACAAGGCAGCAATCACTAAAGTATCCGAACCCACGGTGACCATCGGCCCGTGCCGAACGTCAAGAAGATGGTATGCGTGGGCTTGTGTCTTGGCAATTTCGGTCAAAGCGATGGCACCCTCGGCTGCCAGGCCTTGTAGTTCACCGTCTGCAAGCAGGACTGCATTCGTCCAATTGAAGTCGGAGACACGGCGGATGCTGTCCTCTACACGTGCCATGTAGGCTTCACCTTGATGAATCGCTTCCTGCATATCGATAATCAGCTCCTCATCACCAACAAGAAAAGCGGCAAGCAGCAGATTGGCTGCATACAGATTGGTTACTGTGCGGGTCTGGCAAACGCTATGGTCAAAAGCCCAGGGCAGTTCCAGAGGGAAATCAGCGCTTTTAGATAACGGCGAGTCCGTTACACAAGAAATCGTTAATAATGGAATACGTTGATCGGACTGGAGTAAACGCAATGCTTCAACGACCTCACTCGTACTGCCAGATCGTGACGGCGCTATGATCAGGCTACCCTCCAGCATGGGATGATAGCGGTCTGCATGGAGCATGAGATCACCAGCGGCAAGTGACATTGCAGGCAGGCCAGCACGCAAACGGAAGGAAAAAGCGGCCGCTTCGCTCAAGCAATAGCTGGACCCGGCGCCAACAAAGGTTACGGAGGTAATCGCTTGAGCTTGGACAAAGGCAGTAAATTCCGTGCGCTTGGCCAGTAAATAGTTGTAGGTCTGCTGTAGGGCCTTATATTGTTCTTTTACTTCACGATACGTCAAACTCATAAAAATACCTCCCGGGAATGATTTAGATTGATAACTTCAGTTTGTGATCTTTTCGATCAAATATATAGTTAAATGATTGTGTTAATCATAATTATGCCTTTATATCCCTCTAAATTGCAATAGTTTTCCAAAATAATGATTGATTTAATCAAATAAAAAGATTATTATGATCACAAGCTAGAAATTATCAAATGTTTCCCATACTCATCTGACCCGTGAAGGGAGGTGCAGGATCGTTCAAATCGTCGCTATGTAACGACGAAACCTTAAAAGGGGGAATGGATATGCCACTGATCTCGTCCACTGAAATGCTGCAAACAGCTCGCAGGGATCAATACGCCATCGCTGCATTTAACGTTCATACCCTGGAAATGCTTCAGGCTGTCGTTGAAGCGGCTGTAGAAACCGAGTCACCGCTCATTATTCAAACCACGGTGGGCACAGTCAACCACTTGGGACCAGATTACATTGCTCATGCGGCTAAAACCGCAGCGGACTTGACGGATATCCCCATCGCACTTCATTTGGATCACTGCACTGATTTTTCAACAATTATCCGATGCATACGAGCAGGTTATACCTCCGTTATGATCGATGCATCCATGTATCCTTTTGAAGAAAATGTGAACCTAACCCGTAAAGTGATGGAGGTTGCTCAGGCATCTGGCGTAAACGTGGAGGCTGAGCTTGGTAAGGTTGGCGGCGTTGAGGACGATATTGTCGTCGAGGAACAGCATGCTTCCCTAGCAGATCCGGAAGATTGCGTGCAGTTTGTTGAACGTACTGGTGTAACTACACTGGCTCCAGCAATCGGTACCGCACACGGTATTTATAAGGGACAGCCGAACATAGATTTTGGACGAATTGAAACCATTGCGAATCGAGTATCGGTTCCTTTGGTGCTGCACGGTGGTTCGGGCATACCAGCTGAACAGATTCATAGAGCGGTTGCACTGGGGATGTCCAAGGTAAATATAGCCACAGAGCTGCGTATTGCTTTTTCCGAAGCTATCAAGGATGTATTTTTAATCCATCCAGAAGAGAATGATCCACGTAAATACATGGCTCCGGCGAAGGAAGCAGTTAAACGGCTTGCCATGGAGAAAATACGGTTATGTGGAAGCACTGGCAAAGCCGGCGTAGTCCGATGATTACCACGGTCACACTCCATGCGGCCATCGACCGGACGTTGTACGTTGACAAGTTTGGCGTAGGTCAAGTGCATCGGGTGACAAGACAGGTTAATGAGCCAGGTGGCAAAGGCAATAACGTAGCCAAGGTGATCCGGCAGCTCGGCGGTGAAGTCACAGCTACAGGCATTATTGCCGGCAATAACGGTGTATTTATTGAGAGAAATCTGACTGAAAGAGGGATACGGACTGCTTTTATCCAATCAGCGGGAGACTCACGAGTCTGCCTCAACATTGTGGATGATTCCAGTGGTAGCTCTACCGAGCTGCTTGGGCAGGGTCCAAATATGTCAGAAGCTGAAGTTGAAGCGATCAAGAAAAAAGTACAGGAGCTCGCCATCCAGTCTAGTGCAGTTATTATGTCTGGAAGCTTACCCCCAGGTGCACCGGACACATTGTACGCAGAACTGATTTGTATTGTTCGTTCAGCAGGCGCGAAAGCCTTTCTGGATACAGGTGGAACAAGTTTCACCATTGGGCTGAGTGCAACACCCCATTTCGTGAAGCCGAATGAGCAGGAGCTGGCCGAATGGCTGGGGCAGAAGCCAAGAAACGTGAGCGAATGGGCCCGTGCAGCGCACAGGTTGGCGGATCAAGACATTGACGAGGTGTGCATAACACTCGGCAGTGACGGTGCTCTGGCTATTTTAAACGGAAAAGCATATATGGTGAAGCCGCCAACCATTCAGCCTGTGAATACGGTAGGTTGCGGAGACGCCTTTGTTGCCGGCATGGCATATGCAGGAGAGCGCGGCGATTCGGCTGAGTCCAGACTGCGTACGGCTGTCGCGGCTGCTGCTACGAATGCAATGTCTTCTAAAGCAGGTGACATCGACTATTTTCTGTTTGAGGAGTACGAACATCAGGTGCAAATTATACCTTTATGATGGTTAAAGGTTTTGAAAATCAGCTTCATATCCCTCATGAATAACCGTTAGAGAGATACTTTTCTTATGGGATGCAGTTCACGTCGACATATTGCAATCCATCCTTTCATCCTACACAATAGAGCTAGCACGGGCTGAAGTTAACGGATATCATGCAGGCCCAGACATATTAAAGGAGAGACTTATGCAATATTCAAAGGGTGAACTGCGCAGAGCACAAACATTGGAACTGATTAAATCGCATGGAAAAATATCGCTGCAAGAGATTGTCCAGACGGTTGGCTGCTCGGAAGCAACCGCAAGACGTGACTTGGACGCTCTTGAAAAAGCGGGCGAGATTATTCGAACAAATGGGGGAGCCATATATGAAGGAGGCCTGACGTCGGCGGTATCGGAGCTGCCTTTTGCAGCAAAACGCGATTTCCGACGGATGGATAAGGAACGGATTGCGGCCACGGCGGCAGCCCTTGTTAAAGAGGGAGACATTATCTGCCTGACGGGAGGTACAACGACGTTCTTTATTGCAAAAGCACTCAAAAAGCACCGTAATATTACGATTGTCACCAACGCGGTGAATATTGCTTATGAATTGGCTGATGCCGAAGATATTCAGGTCGTGGTCATTGGCGGCGTTATGCGGTCTAAAAGCTACGAATTATGCGGTCCGCTGGCGGAAAGTGTGATCGACAAAATTAACATTACGAAAATGTTTCTCGGGGTGGACGGAGTAACGCAGAATTTCGGCTTTACGATGCATTCCGAGCTTGAAGCTCGTATTGCCCAATTAACAATGGAACGTTCCAGCGAAGTTTTTGCTGTATTCGATCAAAGCAAGATTGAGAAAAGTGCTTTGTTTACGATTGCTCCCTTAACTCAGGTGACAGGAGTAATTACGAATAAACAGCCGGAGGGATGGTTTGAGCAGGCGTGCCGGGAGCATCAGATTGCGATACATACAACTACAGACCACATTGCTTCTATTTAAATACGCGTAATACTCAAACGCCCTTCCCTTCACATGCTGGCTAATTTGCAGGACAAGGGAGGATATGCGAATGCATTTTTCCAAGTTTATGCTGATCATTGCGATGGTTTGTGTTGTATTCGCTGAAGCGGGCTGTTCCAGCTCCTCCTCTTCAGGCGGCGATACATCCGCAGACCCGCAAGGTAAGGTGAATCTGGTCTTTTGGAGTCATCAGGAAGACGCCATTGTGGGCGCATACAAGAAATTAATATCCAAATACCAGACCTTACACCCCGATATAACGATCGAGTATCAGACCTTTCCATATGATGTATACAGCCAGAAGCTGAAAGCCTCATTCTCCGCGAAGAAACCACCCGATATTGCCGAATTTTTCGGCACATGGGTGCCCGAATATTCCAAGAACGATCTGCTTGTCGAAATCCCTGATAGTGAAAATGTAAAAAAAGAGTACTATGATGCTCCCCTTGGGGGATATTTGCGAGATAACAAGCTATACGGACTTCCACTTGAGTACAACATTGAGAACGGCGGCATGTTGATTCACCCGCAAATGCTCAAAGACCAAGGCTTCGATCACGCACCGTCCAACTGGACAGAGCTTGTGGATTACGCCAAAAAATTGACTGTCCGTGAGAACAATGTCATCAAAGTCAAAGGCTTCGATTTTGTATCAGCAGACAATATTACGTTTACTTTCTTATCCCTTATTTTGCAGCAAGGTGCAAGTTTTATGGGTGAAGACGAACATGTTAATTTCCACTCACCGGAGGCGGAGAAAGCGATGTCCACCTTGGTCTCGCTAGTGGCCGATGACAAAGTTGCGGATTTAACCACGTTCGGCGGTGAGCTGGATACCTCTGACTATTTTTTTCAGGGGAAATCAGCCATGACCTATCGTGGTCCCTGGACGATTGCTGCGGGACAGAACAACTATAAGGTTGATGATTTTGAATACGTTTCCGTGCCTTCTTTTACGGAAAATCCACCCGTTTTTGCTGCCGAATCCGGTTGGGGGCTTGCGGTATCCAAGAAAAGCAAACAGCAGGAGGCTGCGCTTGATTTCATCCAATTCATCTCTGAGAAGGACAACCTCTCGACATGGAATACGGACACCTTTACCGTACCAGCCAAAAAAGAAATTGCCGAAAACTCGGAATTCCTGAAGAACAATCCTCATCTAAAGCCTTCGCTGGACATATTGGCGTTAGGTCAATGGATCGGCCCTATAGCAGACCGGGATTTCTTCTTCAAACAGGTTAACGACAATTTCCAGCTGATGGCTAGTGGACAGCAGAGTGTCAAGGATGGGTTAGCGAACATCGAACAGACGATCAATGATAATCAGGATCAACATAAGTGATAGGGGTGCTGGGGCATGAGTACTGCTATATCTACCAACAAGGCGGACAAGGTTAACCCAGCGGTAAAGTCAACAGCTTACAGGGCAAAACGAAGGTTCATCTTCATCTCACTCGTACCGATCTTGCTTCTGTTCGGGGTGTTTGCTTTCCTTCCCATCGCATGGAGCCTGGGCTTATCCGCATTCAAGTATGACCCGCTCAGCTCAAACGCGATATTCGTGGGGGCGGAAAACTATATTCGCATGTTCCAGGACTCCATCTTTCTGAAGTCACTGTGGGTAACCTTCAAATTTGTATTTATCGCCGTATTGATCAACATTGTCATTACGCTTTTGATTGCTTCAGCGATACAGCGAGTCCGCATCCCTTGGCTTAAAAATGGCTTTCGGACTATATTCTTTCTTCCCACGATCGCTCCGCTAGCGGGAACGGCCATCGTCTGGAATACCATGTTCAATTACAATGATGGCTTGTTTAACATGATTCTCGCCAAGCTGAATATGGCGCCGATCCAGTGGCTTAGTGATCCGCATTATGCGCTCTACTCCGTCATTATGATGACCTTATGGGCTGATATTGGCTATAATATCGTTCTTTTCATTGCTGGACTGGATTCTATCCCGGATATGTACTATGAAGCAGCGACGCTGGAGGGGGCGGGCCGCTGGCATGTCTTTCTTCACATCACACTGCCATTGCTGCGTAGAACGTTGCTGTTTGTCTCCATCACGACAGTTGTTTCCTATTTTCAGGCCTTCCCACAATTTCAGATTATGACCAAGGGCGGACCCTTTAACGAAACACGAGTGCTGTCACTGCAAATCTATGAACAGGCCTTCTCCAGCTCCAATATGGGGTACGCATCTGCTATGGCAACCGTATTTCTAATGATCATCCTGCTTGTGACGCTGCTGCAACTTCGATGGGGACGCACGCAATGGGAACATTGAGAGGAGAGGGGAGAAGAAGCCGATGCCGCGTAAATTCAACCTGTGGGAAGGGTTTACTATTGCAGTTCTTGCAGTTATAGCTTGTGTTATGCTTTTGCCTTATGTCTGGATGGTACTTTCATCTCTGAAAAGTAACATGGACATCGTCTCAGGTTCCGCCGGTTTTTTTCCAAGTAAGCCGAGTCTGGACGGATACCGAACGGTTTTTAGCGAGGCGCCGTTTGTCACGTGGCTGCTGAACAGTCTGGTGACTTCCGTCATCATAACGGTGGTGACCTTGTTTACTAGCGCTCTAGCTGGATATGTCTTTGCCAAGCATCAGTTTAGAGGCAAGAAACTGCTGTTCATTCTGATCCTGGCAACCATGATGATTCCCTTTCAGGTTATTATGATTCCCACGTATCTGATCACCGCTGAGCTTGGACTAGTTAACCATTTGCTGGCGATTATTTTGCCCAATCTGGTCAGCTCCTACGGCGTATTTCTGGCTAAACAATTCATAGAAGAGATTCCACAGGAGCTGCTGGAGGCAGCAAGGATGGACGGTTCTGGCGAATTCAGGCTGATGCTTCGCATCGTTATGCCGCTTATTCTGCCGATGCTGTCAGCGTTGGGAATATTCACGTTTATGAACTCCTGGAATAACTATCTGTGGCCACTGATTGTATTAAATGATGAGAGCAAGATGACCGTTCCGCTGGCATTGGTCTATTTTAACGGAACGCACCAGGTCAATTACAACGTCGTCATGTCAGCTGCGGTATTGATTACAATACCGGTTATTATAATGTTCCTGATCTTCCAGAAGCAATTTATTAAAGGCCTAGCTATGACGGGCATGAAATAACGGGTGAGGAGAAGAGTTATGACTAAAATCTCAATTATCGGAGCAGGCAGTGCATTTACACGAGAGATCGCTATGGATATCCTGCTGATTGAAGGCTTGGAGGGTGGAACTATTGCCCTGGTTGATATTGACGAGCGGCGGCTTGAGTTGGCACGCAGGCTGGTGCTTCAGATCGTGGAACAGACAGGGAAGACGTGGGAGGTGATTGCCTCTACGGATCGTAGAGAGGTCATCGGCGGTTCACAGTTCGTGATTAATCAAATTGAAGTAGGCGGGCTGGAGACGGTTCGTTATGAATATGAAATTCCGCTGAAATATGGGGTAAGGCAGTGCATTGGCGATACTCTGGGACCAGGGGGACTGTTCAAGACACTCCGTACCCTTCCCAGCTGGATGGAGATCGTGCGGGATATCGAAGCGCTCTGCCCAGACTGCATCATTCTAAACTATACCAACCCGATGTCGGCGGTTACACTCCTGACTTCCCGCATTACGGATATTCCGGTGGTGGGACTATGCCACTCTATCCAGAACACGTCGGCTCAACTGGCTGAATATGCAGGAGTTCCATATGAAGAGATGTCATGGAAAGCCGGAGGTATTAACCACATGTCCTGGTTCGTGGAGCTGTCCCACGCCGGGAGAGATCTGTATCCAGTATTACTGGAGAAAATACAAACTCCTGAACTGCTGCGGCAGGACCCGGTCCGCTTTGATACGATGAAATACCTGGGTGCATTCGTTTCCGAATCCAGCGGCCATTTCTCGGAATATATCCCGTATTACCGTAAACGCCAATCACTTATCGACCAGCACTGCAACTCAGGTTATAACGGAGCTACGGGATTCTACGCTGACAACTGGCCGATCTGGCGGAGAGAGAATGATGAGCAGATCGTTTCACAGCTTGAGGGAACGGCACCGCTTGAGCTGAAATCCAGTAATGAATATGCAGCCATTATTATCGAAGCAGTATTGAAGAATGAGCCGAAGGTCATTTATGGTAACGTTCCTAACCGGGGGCTGATTGAAAATCTGCAGGCTGATGGTGTGGTGGAAGTGGCCTGTCTCGTTGATGGGAAAGGCATTCAGCCTTGTCGCTTTGGAAGACTGCCCGAGCATTTGGCCGCATTGTGCCGCTCGAACATGGCTTTTTTTGACCTGGCAGTGGAAGCTGTGCGGAGGAGTGACAGGGAGATGGCTCGCCATGCACTGATGCTCGATCCACTAACTGCTGCTGTATGCTCCCTGGAGGAGATCGGAAGTATGTTCGATGAACTGTATGAGGCGGAACAGGGATTTGTTCCGGTATTGAAATGATGCAGAGACAACAAACAAGTCCCGTTGTTGTGATTGCTGGCGAGCTAAATGTAGACGTCATTGTATCGGGAACGGATGTCATGCCGGAATGGAATGTGGAGAAAATGGTTGATGGCTTCGAGATTGTACTTGGTTCCTCTTCAGCAATTACGGCCTGTGCGCTGGCAAGCCTGGGAGCGGATGTGAGATTCGTTAGCGTAGTGGGAGATGACGATTTCGGAAAATTCTGTATAGCTGAGCTGCAGCGTATGGGCGTAAATACAGAGCATGTTACCCGATTGTCTGGCATCAAGACAGGTGTAACTCTGTCGCTCTCCACACCCGATGACCGCGGGTTGTTAACTTACGCTGGCAGTATCCCATTGTTAACACCGGATTATATCCCGGAGTCCCTGCTACAGCAGGCCGCACATCTTCATTTTGGTTCCTATTATTTGCAGGATGGAATGAGACCTCATTGGCGAGAGCTCTTTACAAGATTGCGGGCAGATGGAATCAGCACGTCTTTTGATACCGGTTGGGATGTATCCAATCAATGGGACCGCGAGGGCATAAGTGCACTACTGACGGTAACTGATTTGTTTATTCCCAGCGAGGATGAACTGCTGCACATTTTCCCTGCCGCTGGGGTAAGCCATGTGCTTGATTCCATGCTTCCTGGTGTGGCAGGAATTGTAGCGGTCAAACAAGGGTCAAAAGGTGCTACACTACGTCAACTGGACGAAAGTAGAATATCGGCCGGATCTTACACCTTGACTCCCGTCGATACGACAGGAGCAGGAGACTGTTTCAACGCAGGAATCATATATGGATACTTGCTTGGGATGCGAAGTGATGAACTGCTGCGATTTGCCAATGCATGTGGAGCATTGTCCACACTTGGCATTGGTGGCACAGGAAGCCTGCCGACGATGGAGGCTGTTCTTCTTTTGCAGGCTGAGCATGAACAATAAATCCTGATTTTAATCTAACACAACCAAATTGATCAAAGGGAGTTGAGAATATGTTGAAATTCGGTAAAACATTGCTGGTGGGATTAAGTATGGCGGTAGGGATAGGACTGGTTTCAGGCATTGAATGGTCCTCATCTGCTGCCGCAGCAGGTACGGATTACTACGTGGCGACAAACGGAAATGACTCCAGTGCGGGAACGAGCAGCGCTCCATGGAAGACGCTTCAGCACGCAGCGGATGCTGTTCCTGCAGGCAGTACGGTGCATGTTCGTGGCGGTGTGTACAACCAGAAGCTGAAGATCACCCGCTCAGGCTCCGCTTCACAGGGGCCGATTGTATTCACTAACGATGGCACGGAGACTCCGATTATTGACGGTACAGGACTTTCGGTTAGCGGGATTGAAGGGTTGATTGACCTGACCGATGTGAATTACGTTACCCTTCAGGGATTTGAAATTCGCAATTATACTACAGCTACCAAGGACGTCATGCCCGTAGGCATTTATGTTCACGGATCAGGCAGCTTTATCAATTTGTCTGGTAACAAAGTCCATGATATCAAAAACACGGCCACCCCAACCGGCAGTGATCTCCTTGGCCGTGACGCACATGGGATCGCCGTATATGGAACAAAGGCACCGGAATCCATTCACGATATTACGATTAATGGTAATGAACTGTATAATCTTGTGCTCGGCTCCAGCGAATCCCTGGTTCTCAACGGTAACGTGGACACCTTCTCGGTGACGAATAATGTCATCCACGATAACGACAACATCGGCATTGATCTCATCGGATATGAGGGTAAAGCGCCGAATACGACTTACGATCAGGTACGGAACGGACTCGTGAAGGGCAACAGAGTCTACAATATCACTTCCAACAATAATCCTTCGTATGGGAAGTCACTTCCGAATAACAGTAATGCGGCCGATGGCATTTATGTCGATGGTGGCAAGGATAGTATTATTGAACAGAACTACAGCTACAACAATGATATCGGTATCGAGATTGCGTCCGAGCATGCCGGTAAATCTACCAGCAATATTACTGTTCGCAGCAACGCAGTCTACAACAACCGACTCACTGGCATCGCCATGGGCGGGTATGATACCAAACGCGGCTCCACCGTAAACTGTAAGATCGTTAACAATACCGTATACAAAAATGACACGCTTGGCGATGGCAGCGGCCAGCTTTACGTTCAATACGACACACAAAATAACGTAATTAAGAACAACATTTTTGTAGCCAGCTCTACAGATGTATTGATTTACAATGAATACACCAAAAATTCCGGAAACGTTGTGGATTATAATCTTTATTTCGCCCCTGCCGGAAGCAATGGAGCCAGCTGGACTTGGAAAAATAAAGATTACACAGGATTCTCCGCTTATAAAACGGGAACTGGCAATGACGCGCATTCCTTGTTCATCGATCCCAAATTTGTGAATGCTTCAGGATACGATTTCCATCTTCAATCTACATCTCCAGCGATTGATGCCGGGAACACGGACAACGCAATTATCGGAACACTGGACATTGAGGGGAAACCGAGAGTACAGGGGGCTGCTGTGAATATCGGCGCTTACGAGTGAGACTTATAACCTAACTGGAAGACTCTCCCGAAGGCAATAAAACAAAGGTAGCTGAGTAATCAGCTGCCTTTGTTTTATTTTATTTAAAGAGTAATAATCCTCTTTAAATAGCCGTGCCTGAGTTAGAACTTATCTAAACCAATATTTAGGTAGTCAGCGGCATTTCCATTTCGATCCAAGGATAGTAAAATCGGTGATAGGATGATTAATGCAAAGGTTAATTCACAACTGTAGTCAAGAAAGGAGGATGTGGAATGAAACCCGGTTCCATTAAGCACAGCATGGTCATCTATGGGACCATAATCTTAATGCTGGTTTTGGCCGCGTGTTCCCAATCAGAGCAAATTGAAAATCCATCACTCCCACAGCCCATTCATCCTAAACAACAGCCGATTGAATACAAGTCGAACCCCGATGAACCCGCATGGAAGCTTGATACCACGCCTGTGGATTTAACCTGGTTTGTAGGTGCGAACTGGTATGGGCACACATGGGGTGAGAGCATGACCTCCAAAATTGTAACAGAGAAAACAGGTGTTAACATCAAATTCGAAGTGCCATCCGGCGAAGCCAGCGAACAAATTGCGCTCATGATGACTTCCGGTAAGCTGTCTGATTTGATGACAATAGGCTCGTGGGAAAGTGCGATTAATAAGTTGTGGGAAGGGGATCAGGTATATGCCTTAAATGAACTGGCGGAGCATTATGATCCCTACTTTTTCAAGGTCGCGGGGGACGGTACACTGAAGTGGTATCGTCAGGAAAACGGCAATACATATGGCATTCCAAATGATTCATACAGCCCCAGCCTAATGCAGACAACCGGTTTGACGGCTGCGAACCAAACCTTTTTGGTGCGAAAAGATCTGTATGAGGCTATGGGTAGACCCGATTTGAGCACTCCGGAAGGCTTTCTGAACGCATTACAATTGTTAAAAGATCAGTATTCTGTGTATAAAGGTCAGCTCATTAGTCCCTTCTTTGCTCAGGGGAATGTCTCTTATGGGATGACCGAGTACCTGCAAAACTTGCTGGCTATTCCGCATGAAAAGGGCGGCAAATTTAACGACCGTATGACCGACCCAGACTATATCACCTGGTTGAAAACCTTCCGTACAGCTTATGAGCGTGGCCTGATTAATGTAGATTTTCTAGTAGATTCGAATGCTCAGGTAGAGGAAAAAACCAGTAATTCCCGTTATTTTATGATGATTCGCGAGTGGACTGGCATGGCGGCTATCAATCCGATATTGGCGGCAGGTGCATATCCAAACTCATACTACATCGCTGTGGATGGCCCGCAAAACAGTCAAGGTGATTCCGCCAGATTGTTCCCTGGTAACATGGACGGTTGGATGGTTACGATGATTAGTAAATCCACCAAGAGTCCTGAACGAGCCATCCGATTTTTGAGCTATTTAGCGAGTGAAGAAGGCCAAAGGGATGTATTTCTGGGTAAAGAAGGCGAAACATGGGCAATGAGGGATGGCAAACCGCAGTTGACGGCGGAAATGGTCCAATTGCTTGACTCAGATAGGGAGCGTCTGGAAAAGGAATACGGTATCATGGATACCTACTGGATGCTGCGCAACCCTGCTTTCGTTAACCAGTGGAGACCAGAAAAGGCGGCATCCGTTAAGCAAATGGAGGAGTTCGCGAACAAACAGGCGGATATGGACAGCGGCATCTATAAGGGAATAGATCCTGTTGGAGATTCCGATATAGCCTTATCCTGGTCGCGTATTTCTCAGAATTGGGAAGAAGTTCTACCTGAACTGATTACTGCCAAAGATGAAGCTGCGTTTGATAAAATTTTCGAGAATTTCTTGGCCCGCCGTGTGAATTACGGTTTTAATCAGGTAATGGAATACCGTCAGACCGAGCTGGAAGCGAGAAAAGCCAAGATGGCTGAGTAATCATTCCCTAACTCCTCGCTCTCTATTAGCTAACTTGTAATATATGGTATAACAAAGGTGGTGAGGATTTCAGAGTGAATTACCTACTGACTAGATTGAGGAAACTTTACCGCAATGCCCGTATATCCCAAAAGCTGTTTCTGGCGTTTAGCCTGATGATTGCCATTCCCGTTATTTTAGTATCCTTTTTATATATTCGCATGCAGGAAACCCAGCTATACAAGGACGCTATGTCAGCGGGCAACAGCCATGTTTCATGGTTAAACGAACAATTGCGCAGCAGAATGGACATCATTGATAACGCTTCCAACACGGCGCTCACTCAAAAGTCATTTGTGGATTTTATTCATTCCAATATGCTTGTGGATGGACTACGACTGGTGAAATTTAAGCAAAACCAATTTGAGCAAATGCAAAACATCATTCAAAGTAATGCAATGATCAGTGAGCTCAGCTTTTACGTGGATAACCCGAACTTGTATGAAATCTGGCCAGAAATCTATCATTATCAAAAATTTTGGCCGCAGGATTACTGGGCAAAGCTTCGGGATGAAGGTGGTGCGGCTTACCGCTTATTTTCTTTTAAGGATGGTGAACATACGCTATCATACTACCGGCTGGTTCGCCTTCAGGGTCAGGAGAAAAAACGGCCTAGTATTATGGAAATTCGCGTTCCACACAGTATGTTTTTCAGCGACCTTCTCCAGGAGAGTAAGGGAGACTTCTTTTCTGTTTTGATGAACGAAAGCGATCCTCCCCAATATGTCTATAATCCCCAGCATGAGTTTTCTCGAAAAGCCGGAGAAGGACTGGAGGAAATCCTTGGCGGTATTCATCGCCAGCTGGATGTACTGCCACATGAAAGTCCCGTTAAGATTAAGGTAGGTGATCAGAGCTACTATGCACTGTACCGCTACATCGCTCCGCTAAACACTTATGTGGTCGATATCGCCTCCCATCAGGCATTGATGAAGGGGCCACGCAGCTGGTATGCATTTGTGGTAACGATTACATTATGTGTTCTGCTGCTCATCATGCTGCTCGTATCACATACAACTCGGCGCATTTTCCGACGACTGGACAGCGTACTGGCTTCAATGCGTCAGGTACGAAAAGGAGAACTGGATGCAACGATTGATACCGGCCTAGATGAGAACGAAAGAGGGGATGAGATCGATGAGGTGGCTGTGAGCTACAACAAAATGTTACATGAGGTTAAACGTCTGATGACACAGGTCGTGGATAAACAATTAATCGCCAAAAACGCACAGCTGCATTCCCTGCATTCGCAGATCAACTCTCATTTTTTGTATAACGCACTGGAATCTATTCGAATGCTCGCGGAGGTTCAACGACAACCTGCTATTGCGAATTCCTTGGTATCATTAGGTTCGCAACTTCGCTACAGCATGCAGTGGCGCAGCGATACGGTTGCGCTTCGCGAGGAACTTGCCAACATTCAAAGTTATATTCAATTTATTAATTTAATGGAAGGCGGCAGCATCATGTTGACGGCAGATCTCCCGCAGGAGGTGCTCCGCTATGCAATTCCTAAAATGTGCATGCAGCCTATCGTTGAAAACGCAGTTCATCACGCTGCACCATCAGGCGAGAGTGTGTGTATTCAGATCACCGTTTCAGTGGAGAATGAACGCTTGCTTTTTAAAATACAAGATGATGGAGAGGGGTTAGACCCGGAGATGTTAGTTCGACTGCAAGCGGCACTGCGGGGAGACTCGGATTCGCCGATTGTTACCAGCAAGAATGGACTTGGTTTGGAAAATGTGAATAAGCGGCTGCAGCTTCATTATGGCGAGGATTATGGTCTTTGGATTGATAGTGTTCAGGGCGCTTATACCTGTGTAACGATACATTTGCCTTGGGAAAATGTAAATCTTGGAGGGTGGTAGGAGTGATCAATATTCTGGTTGTGGACGATCAAAAGCACATACGTGACGGTCTGCAGGCGATGCTGCATCAATTTCCTCTGGAGCTGAACAACATATACTCTGCCGCAAGTGGGATGGAGGCGCTAATCCTTTTGCGCCAGCATAACATTCACATCGTTATTACTGATATTATGATGCCGGACATGGACGGACTCGCACTGATGGCAAAGACCAAAGAGGAGCGCATCGAGGTGGAATACCTCATTATTAGCGGTTATAGTGATTTTACATATGCTCAAAAAGCCATCGAACTTGGGGCAAAGGGATACTTGTTAAAACCTCTGAAGCGAGAGGATCTGCAAACTTCACTAGAGCATGTATGGCAAGAAATCCAGACACGGCAGACGCTTACGTACAACATGCAGCATGTCTCCCGTCTCGCCCGAGAGACAGATCGTAAAGAATTACGAATGTTTATGCAGGGAGCGTTAAACGATGAGGCCTGGATCCTCCAAATCCAGGAACAAAATCCTTCGCTTTGGCACAATTATCGCTTATGTTTGCTGCGAGAGAAATGTTGGATCAACCAGCCGGGTTCCAGCAGCGTCCATAGCATGGAAGCTATTGCTTATAGTGTGTTCGGTAGACAAGGTTGCGTTTGCCTGCAACACAGCCCGTATCTGATCCTTGCAGTGGATGCAGCGATAGATCCGGATGCTTTGCCAGCGGCACTCAAGGAAGGAATGATCGATGCCATAACCGTTATGACTGACTCGCAGCAAGGATTAAAGATGTTGCCCGGCAGCTATACACAAGTACATGAGCTATTACAACATAGTTATCTGTTTCCAGATCAATATATCATCCTGCCAGCAGCTATTGAGCATATGGAGCAGCAGTGGCAACTTCCCTATGAAGAACTGTATGAACTGTTCCAGTCTGTTGGGACCGACGATAGTGGTAAAATTGCTCAGGGCATTTCCGCAATATTTCATAAAAATGTGCTGCAACGCTATCATATTCGTTATACCCAACAGCTCTGCGGCGCCACAGTGCAGATGATGGAGGAATACGAACGAGTTATTCGTCCCTACATGGGTGAAGAAGCGCTGGATCTTGAATCTTTGCGTAATCTCTTTGATTATCCGGGGATGCGCGATTATATTCAAGCGCTGCAACAGCAGCTGCTTCGACTGAATCAGTTCTATTTTGAATATAAGCACAGTTATCGCAATTCTCAGGATCTAAATGAAGCCATCCGTTTTATACACGAGAGCTATCATAAGCCGCTGGATCTCGCGATGGTATCCAATCATGTGTCGCTTAATTACGCCTATTTCTCAAATCTATTCAAGAAGAACATTGGCAAAGGTTTTGCCGAATACCTGAGAGATGTACGCATGGATAAAGCACGGCGTCTCCTAGCCGAAACCGATCATAAGATTGTTGAAGTGGCTGCTATGGTAGGCTATGAAAGCTACAAAAGCTTTACGCGAGCGTTCCGCCTTGTGATGGAAATTCAACCCACAGAGTATCGACAAATGATGCGCCAAAAGGTAGAACGTGAAGTGCAATATCACAGTACAAATATATAAATTAAATCAAAACCCAAAAAAATGGGATATAACAAAAATAATTGTACCTTTTCAGCAGATTATCCTATTCGATAGAATAAAGATATTCCCCGATGTAAGCGATTACCTTTATACGCATAGATTGGGAGAAACTATTATCCTATCAAAGGAGGGCAATTATGAAACCATCTCACTTTACGGAGAAACGGTTTATGAAAAAGGTACTTGGTTTGTTCTTAGTGGTTGTGATGCTGGCTAGTGTTGGCGTGCTGCCAACTTCAAAAGTTCAAGCAGCTGGAACGACAGTTACCTCAATGGAGTACTTCTCACCAGCAGATGGACCTGTTATTTCAAAATCTGGCGTTGGCAAAGCCAGCTACGGATTTGTTATGCCTAAGTTCAATGGAGGCTCCGCTACGTGGAATGATGTCTACAGTGATGTGGGTGTCAATGTGAAAGTAGGTAACAACTGGGTTGATATTGATCAAGCCGGAGGTTATATCTATAACCAAAACTGGGGGCACTGGAGCGATGGTGGTTTCAATGGCTATTGGTTCACCCTTTCCGCAACAACCGAAATTCAACTGTACTCCAAAGCAAATGGTGTTAAGCTTGAATATCAACTTGTATTCCAAAACATTAACAAAACAACGATCACAGCGATGAATCCAACACAAGGGCCGCAAATTACAGCAAGTTTCACAGGCGGTGCAGGCTTTACATATCCAACGTTCAACAATGATTCTGCGGTAACCTATGAAGCCGTAGCGGATGATTTGAAGGTGTATGTAAAACCTGTAAACAGTAGCACATGGATTGATATTGACAATAATGCAGCTAGCGGCTGGATTTATGATCATAACTTCGGCCAATTCACCGACGGTGGTGGAGGGTACTGGTTTAACGTAACGGAGTCGATCAACGTTAAATTGGAATCAAAGACTTCTTCAGCTAACCTTGTTTATACCATTACGTTTAATGAACCTACAAGAAATTCATATGTCATTACGCCATACGAAGGAACAACCTTCACAGCAGATGCGAATGGTTCCATTGGAATTCCACTTCCCAAAATTGATGGGGGTGCGCCAATCGCCAAGGAACTGGGCAACTTTGTATACCAGATTAACATCAATGGGCAATGGGTGGAGTTGAGTAACTCCAGTCAGAGCAAGTTTGCATACTCCGCTAATGGCTACAACAATATGTCTGATGCCAATCAGTGGGGATACTGGGCCGATTATATCTATGGTCTTTGGTTCCAGCCAATCCAGGAAAATATGCAAATCCGTATCGGATATCCGCTGAACGGACAGGCGGGTGGAAATATTGGCAACAACTTCGTCAACTATACCTTCATCGGTAATCCAAATGCTCCGCGTCCGGATGTATCCGATCAAGAGGATATCTCCATCGGAACACCAACCGACCCAGCTATCGCGGGCATGAATCTCATCTGGCAGGATGAATTCAACGGAACTACGCTGGATACAAGTAAATGGAACTATGAAACAGGATATTATCTCAATAACGATCCGGCTACCTGGGGATGGGGTAATGCAGAGCTGCAGCACTACACCAATAGCACCCAAAATGTATATGTACAGGACGGAAAACTGAATATCAAAGCCATGAACGATAGCAAATCTTTCCCGCAGGATCCGAATCGGTATGCACAGTATTCTTCAGGTAAGATTAACACCAAGGATAAACTCTCCTTGAAGTACGGCAGAGTAGATTTTCGTGCTAAGCTTCCTACAGGTGATGGCGTTTGGCCAGCACTTTGGATGCTTCCAAAAGATTCTGTATACGGCACATGGGCTGCATCAGGTGAAATCGATGTTATGGAAGCGAGAGGACGTCTGCCTGGATCTGTAAGCGGTACCGTACACTTTGGCGGACAATGGCCGGTGAACCAGTCTTCGGGTGGCGATTATCACTTCCCAGAAGGGCAAACTTTTGCCAATGATTATCATGTATACTCGGTTGTCTGGGAAGAGGACAACATTAAATGGTATGTCGACGGCAAGTTTTTCTATAAAGTCACTAACCAGCAGTGGTATTCCACAGCTGCACCGAACAACCCGAACGCGCCTTTCGATGAGCCGTTCTATCTCATTATGAACTTGGCAGTCGGCGGAAACTTCGACGGTGGCCGTACTCCGAACGCGTCCGATATCCCGGCAACTATGCAAGTGGATTATGTACGTGTGTATAAAGAACAGTAATAATACAGCCGTTTCCGCGATTGGGGTCGTGTCGAGGCCATTCACCATAGTTATCGGTGATGAGGCAAGTTGAACGGAGAAGAAAAGACAGGGAAGACCAACAACAAAATGTTGTTGGTCTTTGTCGTTTGAGAAGGTAGCCGGTTAGTCTCAAGCGAAACTAATCTTTTCTACAATAATGAAGCAGCCTTCGTTCAACAATTGAGCGAAGGCTGCTTCTTAGAATCTTTATATCAAGCCTATTTATTTTGTGATTTCATGGAAATGGTTTTAATGACGGGAAGATTCTTGAGCGGGTACTACAGAAGCCTCTTCACGAACTGCCGCTTGAGCCGATGGACGAGCTACTACAGCTGCTTCATCACGAACTGTGGGTTGTGCTGCTGAACGTGCTACCACAGGAGATTCTTCAGGCACAACCGCCTGTGCTGATGGACGCGTTACTATAGGAGCTTCTTGACGGGCTACCACTTGGTCATCCGAATGTGGTACCACAGAAACTTCCTCGCGAGCTGCCGCTTGAGCTGATGGGTGTGTTACTACTGGAACTTCCTCACGAGCTGTCGCTTGAGCTGATGGACGTGTTATTACTGCAGGAGCTTCTTCACGGACAGCCGTTTGCTGCGATGGGCGCATTACTGCGGAATCTTCTTCACTCGCAACCACCCTCGGAGTATTGCTGGAAGCCCAAGCCGTTGTCACTGTACTAATTGCACCAACAACAAATAGCGTCGATATCGCTATAACAAAGGTTTTCTTGTTCACATTCTTTACGTTAAGCATAAAAGTTAATCTCCTTTTTAGTTGTTTGCCGTCCCCGGATAAAGAGGAACAGAATTGTATAGGTAAATTCCTTGATCCTGCCACTACGTTCAGGATGGTTTCCCCATAGCGTTTACGATCCGCAAGGGACATTCCCTTTACAACTTCTTCATCGCAGGACAGTTCACTCCATGTATGAATATCTTTGGAAAGCATATGAACCAATGGATTGAACCAATGCAATGCACGGGCTACTAATATGAGCGCCTTGATCCATAGGTCTTTCCTTTTCAAGTGGATCAGTTCATGATGGAACACCATACCGATATCCACACTTTCAGAATTCTTCAGAGGCAGATAAATAGTAGGTTTGCTCAATCCAATTAGAAAAGGACTGCGAATTAGAGCGCTGTAAGCAAGCCGAACCTCGCTCTTGAGACCCAGATTCTCCTTGATTACAGGGAGCAGCATCGCAACTTCACTGTTCTTCGGAACGATAGTTCGCGTAAGTTTTAATGTCTTGAGAAACCTGTGATAACAATATGTTTGCCATGCTGCAAAAGCTATGACCCCGATTACCCATAAGCATATTAAAGCGAGAGCTACATTTGCTGAAATGGTCTGTACCTGGATGGCAGGAGTCGGATTGAATGCTCCAGGTAACACTTGTTGAACATTTAAGGGTAACTCGTTTACTGTAGTACTGGATGTGAACAACGAAAAAATCCAATTAAAGACCAGAAAGATGGGCAATAGATACAAAACTAAAGCCATTTTCCCAATTCCAAAACGCCATTTTGCAGGAACGACTTGAAAGGGAGCAAGGCGCAAAGACAGAATGAAAGCGACAACGACACTTCCGGCAACAGTCAGCGTAGACAGTAATACAAGAATGGTATTCATAGACTACACCTACTTTTCTAAAAACCATTGTCTCAGCTCTGCAATGTCTTGATCAGAAAGCTTGTCGCCATCATACAAAGCTGAAATCAAATTTTTTACAGAGCCTTGATATAATCCATCCAGGACTTGTTGTGCCTCCAATAGCTTGTAGTCTTCGGGCGAAATACAGGGGACATACTTGTTGGTACGTCCATCCCTTGTAGCTGTAAGGGCCCCTTTGTCTACTAGCCTAGAGAGAAAGGTGGAGATCGTTTGCGCTTTCCAAGCTTTACCCCTTTGGGAAAACATGTTCAGCAGTTCGGTGGAGGTGACAGGTGGATCACACTCCCAGATCACTTCCATCAGCTCCATTTCAGTATCCGATAATTTTTGAAGATGGTTCACGGTGAACACTCCTTAACTTCGTTATGCGTCCATATCGAAGGTTATTACTACACTACGTAGTAGATACAATTTACTACAACGTGTAGTAGGTAGTCAAGTATTGAATGATGCCACGGAACCAGAGTCAGCTTTGTACTAGCAGTAAGTTCAATCTTTGATTGATTTTAATGCAGAGACGAATGTCTGGAGTATATACTTAGTCTTAAATCTTGAAATCACTATAGAGGAGAAATCATATGAATCTGTTTCATATACAATCTACATTGCAAGAGGTCGACTGGACCGCGTCGTTCCTGGAGAATAACTTTATCGGCATTGGTTGGCCGGCGACAGGAGATTTGGAGCACGAGCCTACAGAAGAATGGAAAGCGCAACTAGTTCAACGCTACAGGATAGGAAAGGCAGAACTTCGTGATGTCCTGGATACGCTCCATACTTTTGTCTACATCATGCAGGATGGGGACTATGTTTTAATAAACGATGATGAATGGGCATATGTTGGGGATTTGGGCGATTATTTTTACGATGATTCCAACGGAACCGGAGAGGAATACATATGTCATCGACGAGGTGTTACCTGGCTGGGACGTATTCCCTTAGCAGAGTTAAGTGACAAAGTACTTGCACTTGTAAGTCATTATTCAATCATTGCGAAATTCGAACATCCAATTTCTCAGGCTCAACTGGAACCTTGGGTTTCGATCACCTCTGAAACCACTGAAGGAGATAATGATTCTTCAGTTAGAGTAGATGAAGGCACTATTCAAGAAGCGCTCAATGTTCTAAAAAAAGCATTACATAGCGAAGAAGAAGATCTGCGAATCCGTGCAGCGGCGGCAATTTTACAATACGCCAAATCCTAGGGGCTTCTCTCACTTTGGTTTCTTTAATATTGGCTTCCTAGTAAGGGATAAGAGGTGGGACAAAGGACATATGTATATGAGTTAAATAATAGTTAGTGTTGACCAGACGCCAAATGGTGTCATCATATTTAAGCGACACTACATGGTTTCGAATGAAATTAACTGCTTTTTCTTGGCAATCATATGTAGGAGAAGAATCATTTTAGAAAACACAATAATATGACTAGCATGATGAAGGATGGTCCCTGATGACAACTAATAAAACAAATCCCAAGGTGGATGAATATTTAAACAAAGCAAAGAAGTGGAAAGAAGAATCGGAGAAGCTAAGAGAGATCGTTCTTTCCTGCAACCTGACAGAAGACTATAAGTGGATGCATCCTTGTTACACGTTGGAGAATAAAAACATCGTTATCATACATGGATTTAAGGAGTATTGTGCGCTTCTTTTCCATAAAGGAGCCTTGTTAAAGGATAAGCAGGGTATTCTAATTCAACAAACAGAAAATGTACAAGCTGCTCGCCAGATCCGGTTCACCAATCTTCAACAAATCGTTGACATGGAAACTATCCTGAAAGAGTACATTCTTGAAGCCATTGAGGTTGAAAAGGCCGGATTGAAAGTGGAACTCAAAAAAAATACAGAATATGATGTTCCAGAAGAGTTTCAAACTAAACTGAATGAAAATCCTGCTTTGAAAACGGCATTTGAAGCATTGACGCCTGGACGTCAACGGGCATACCTTTTTTATTTTTCGCAACCAAAGCAATCCAAAACACGCGTGTCAAGGGTTGAGAAATCTACACAGCAAATTCTGGATGGTAAAGGGTTAAATGATTAAACCGTTAATGTATTTGGGAAGCAGCCTGTTTTAAAATTAATTTATATGCGTCGAAGCACCTGCCTTTGTAGGTGTTTTTTTGTTTTGTCTTTTGTCGAATATGAAAGCATCTTGTCAAATGTACTATTGCATGGTATCGTTGATAACGATTATCAATATCATTTGAAAAAAGGTGGGTTTATTTTGCTGAAACGAAAAAATTCGATATGGATTATATCCGCATTGATTGTATTGCTCTTACTGAGTGCATGCGGTCAGGCCGCAACGACAAGCAATACAAGGGAGACCACAACAACCAGAGCTGCGGACACGGAATCATCAACCGACTCCACTTCTGCGTCTGATGCCGCTACCACAACAGGTGCCGAGGGAGAGACTGTTACATATCAGTCAGATGCAGGTGAAGTGGAAGTACCTGTGGATCCGAAGCGGATTATCGATCTGACCGCATTTTCGACAGGGTACTTTGTTGCACTTGATGCTCCAGTCGTCGGTGCAACGTCAGGCGCCATAAACAACAAGTACATCAAGAATCAGCTCAAAAGTGAGGGGACAACAGATCTGGGAGAGCAGCCAACAGCCGAGCAACTGATCAGCCTAAAGCCTGATCTGATCATCGCATACACCAGTATGGAGGGTCTCGACAAGTTGTCGCAGATTGCACCAGTGGTACAGTTACAATATGGTAAGCGCAATTTCAAGGATCTCATGTTGGAGATGGGTAAACTAACCAATAGAGAAGCCCAGGCAAAAGACTGGATTTCGCAATGGGAAGCGAAGATCAATGAGTTGAAGCCAAAAGTACTTGCCGCTGTGGGAGATCGTACAGTTTCCATTTTGAATCCATACGCCAAAGGATTATTTGTATTTGGGCATAATTACGGTCGTGGTGGTGAAATACTCTATGACGAATTTGGCCTGAAGGCACCAAAAAGGGCTCAGACAGAGGCAATTGACAGTGGCACAGGCTGGGCCTCAATCTCGATGGAAGTGTTACCGGAATATGCAGGCGACATCATTTTCACCAGCCCGTGGTCAGGAGATACAACCGATCCGAAGATTGTGTATGATAATACGGTGTGGAAAAACCTAACTGCGGTCAAAGAGGGCCATGTGTTCCAGCTTGATCCGACCTCTGATACTTACAACGACCCTGTATCACTTGAAGGTCAACTGAAGTTTATCTCGGACAGCCTGCTTTCGTTGAAGTAGTCCTTGATTCATTGTTTGAAGAGGTCCGTGCATACTAGCACGGACCTCTTTATTTTTACTTGTTTTGATTTGCTGACTCGTGTTCGATCACTCGTTGCAGTAATTCCTTCAAAGCCTTCATTGGGCGACCTTGACGTTGCCCTTCTACAATTGAATTTCGTATAGATTCTATATCTTGAGTCCGCACTTTACCCCCATGATGGAAACGATTGAATGCTTGATAATCTAATGGTAGCATATCCCGTTCCATTTTTAGATGGATGTTTCCCGTCATGCGTGATCCCATCACTACACCCATAATCTTACCGACTAAGCCATGTTGGGGCAGGGTTGCTATTTCACCTTGGGCACGACAAGCGAGGCGCCAAAGTTCTTTATTGGCTATAACTGTGGAGAAGTTAGGCCAACCTAAAATATCACAAGCGGCATATACGGGGAAGCCGATACTTGAGTAAATATTGAACATCGCTGGGCTTACTTGACCACATCGTGAGACTTTGGAGCGATTATATAATGCGATAAATTGCTTTGCAGCCGTTTTATTATTCGTTTCGATCTGGAAGCCGACACTGTTTGAGGGGTGTTTGTAACAAACAATAGACTGGGCAATCTGTTTGGGATCTGTTGGTTCATGTACAGGCAAATTAGCAGTGGATTGATGACTCAACGTGCCCAATATTCCTCTTAGCAGTTGATTTTCCCGAATTTGCATAACCTCAAGATAATGCTCACGAATCCCACTTCCAAACCCACACATGATCACAGTCGTTGTAGAATCACGTACAATATCACCCAGCTTGGATAAGAGATCTATGCCTTCTGGAGTACGACTGGCATTACCATCTAGTGTAATAATGATAAATTGATATTGTTGAGGTTGTATATCTTTTACATCTTCAATGACATTATAATGACTAAAGTTTTTCAATGTCGCATCGTCATAACAATATAGTTTTTGCGGAGGATCAAAGGTGGATTTTCGACCTTGACGAACAAGAAAGGTAATGTCAGTACCGGATAAGTGAAGATGGTATCCAACAGAAAATCCAACTGCCCCAGCGCCTACAATTAGAATTTTGGGTTGGTTTGAGATGGTTGTCATTTTATTTACACTCCTTAAAAATGGAATTCAATTTCTTGATCATTTCATTCAATGAACATGTGTTGATTTAATGTCGCTGTGTAAGTATAATCTACTCATCTTTACAATCTCAATAATCAATGCATGAGGTAGTGTTATGAATTCAACAGTTCGGCTTGAGTTTGTTGATTAGATGAAAAAAGAGGTGCGTATATGGTTGGAATCAAAAATAATAGAAGAACTAGATATACGATCGATCTCATTAAAGAGACTTTTCTGGGTCTATTAGAAACAAAAAAATTGTCACATATCACCGTCACTGAAATATGTAAACAGGCAGAGATCAACCGTGGCACTTTCTATCTGCACTATAAAGATCCCTATGAGCTGTTTGAAGTAATGCAGGATGAATTTAATCAAGAAATTATGGAAACGTTACGCCAGGGAGAAAGTCTCTGTACAACAGAAGAATCCATGATTAACTTGCTGAAGATCATTCAAGACAAGAAAACCATATATCAAATCCTAATGTCGGACAGAGGAGAAAATAGTTTTTTATCACAGATTTTGCTTGAAGATTATCTGCAAAGGCATGGAGAAGAATTAAACAGGAAGGACCTTTTTACGATGGATTATTCTTTTACTTACATGGTTTATGGTTCGATGGGAGTTATTAACCAGTGGCTTGAGTCGAATAGTAAGGAGAGTCCGCAAACGATTGCACGTGTCATTTCTTCTTTAGGCCATCAGAAGTCGCTTTCATAGCGGCTTTTTTTTGATTCAAGGTATCAAGTTATTGCTCTCCAATTGGGACAATAACTCGACACCTTGTCTTGAATTTTACAACCGGAAAAATGGCTTGGGAGCGTTGCTTGTGAAACGCATATGATTTAATTCTTCTGCAATGATGCTGATTCCCTCTTCAATCGCTTTTTCGTCGGTACGAATGATACTAAGACGCAGCAAGTTCAGCTTGCGAAACGATGAGAGAAACTGATTATCAGTGGCCAGAACGTCAACGCCACGATTCTCCAACCGTTTGATTAAATCTTCTATGTTAATGGAATCGGAAAGGCGTATCGTTGCGAAGAGTCCTCCACAAGATTGAACAGTATATAAGCACTCCTTGGGAAGTAATCGCTGTGAAGCTTCCTTTACATACCTAATGCGCTCATGGTACAAGGCTTTCATCTGTTTGGCATGATGATCATACATACCCGATTTCATATAAATTTCAAGAAAACCTTGGGACAAAACTGAGGTACTTAAATCTGCTGCATGTTTATGCCATTGCATTAATGGAATTAGCGAATCGGGCACAACGGCAGCAGCGATCCTTAATCCAGGCAACAGCACTTTGGAGAAACTTCTGAGGTAAATGACATGGCTGGCACCGTGATATGCATGAATTGGATCAGCTTTGCTGTTGGTTTCAAGATCTGCTAGATAATCGTCTTCAACGATGTAAACATCATAGGCCTTGGCAAGTTCGGCCAGCCGCTGCTTATCTTTCGCCGTATATGAAGTTCCTAACGGATTGTGGAAACGGGGGATTGTATAAAAAAATTTAATCATATTACTTTGAAAATGCCGCTCCAAAGCTACCCAGTCCATTCCTGCTTGAGTTCTCTCAATACCAATGACGGTTTGGTTTTGTGTCTTAAGTGCTGCAAGCATGCCCCAATATGTCGGCTGTTCAACCAGAATGTTAGATTTGCCGTTGGGGAAAGGCATGCCAGCTAGCAGATGTAATGCCTGTTGAGCACCTGAATAGATAAACACCTGCTCCGGCGAAGGGAACACCTGTTGTTTTTGAAAAAGTTTAATGAGCTCTTGCCTAAGAGACAGCAGCCCCTGCGGGTCTGCATAGGTGAATATAGATGCTTCAAATAGTTCCAGAGCTTTATTCATACATTGACGAAATTCAGCTTGAGGGATCGAAGATGAATCCGGAGCAGCAGATGCGAAATCGATTCGTTTTGTTTCCAATAACGGGAGAAGGGCTTCCTTGGCTACGACAAAATAACCGCTCTTTGGGCGTGAATAAATAAGATATTGATCTTCAAGCTCTTGATATACCCCAATAATGGTATTAAGACTACAACCAAATCGTTCACTTTGCTTGCGGATGGAAGGCAGCTTCTCACCGGGTCCAATCAAACCATCAACAATCTCAGAACGGATGATTTCGACAATAGATTCTTTTTTATTGCTCATTCCTATGCTCCTAACTTTATTAATGACTGTTCTAATCTGTACCCATACAGATCAATAAATATTCGATGTACGAGATGATTTGTATCTAATATAATACAAATCAATCATAAAAGTGCACTTATGAATTGATTTTTTGCATTATTTCTAAACTGTACAGTTAATTAGGATAATATGGAGTTGATTTGATGAACCAAAAGAGAAACGGTTGGATCAATGGTTTTCTGGGCGTACTTATTTTCAGTGGGTCACTTCCTGCAACACGATTAGCAGTAATAGACTTCGATCCGGTATTCCTCACTGTATGTCGAGCTGCTATTGCTGGGGTGTTGGCTGGAATTCTGTTGCTGCTTTTCCGACAACAGCGTCCAGTTCGAGGTGATATCTTTCCTTTATTCGTAGTAGCACTATGTGTAGTAGTTGGTTTTCCGCTGCTTACAGCTATAGCTCTTCAGTATGTTACATCTGCACATGCAATTCTCTATCTCGGCCTGTTACCACTTTCAACAGCGATATTTGGGGTGCTGCGGGGCGGTGAGCGTCCAAGACCTGCTTTTTGGATCTTGTCAGTTCTGGGCAGCAGTCTTGTTGTGGGCTTTGCGCTCACAGAAGGAGCAACATCGTCGCCTATTGGTGATACGCTTATGCTTGCTTCGATAATCGTATGTGGTTACGGTTATGCGGAAGGGGCACGACTATCACGGAGATTAGGAGGCTGGCAAGTAATCTCTTGGGCACTTGTGCTATCGCTTCCCTTTATAGTGTTGCTCTCAGTTTATTACATGCCTGCTTCATGGTCGGATATTCATGGTTCTTCATGGTTAAGTCTTGTCTACGTTTCCCTCTTCAGCATGCTTATTGGTTTTGTGTTCTGGTACCGTGGCCTGGCTCAGGGAGGGATAGCTGCGGTAGGACAACTACAACTGCTTCAACCGTTCTTCGGATTAGTGCTTTCGGCGCTCGTACTCCACGAGTCCATTGGTTGGTCCATGTTTGCAGTAAATATCGGTGTCGTGTTATGTGTAGCAATTGCCAAACGTTTTGCATGAATTCAGAGCCTATTCATATGCTGATATGTTATGATAAATATCGTTACTTCTGAGACTTATATAGAGTCATAAACCGTATATTTTTTCAACCCTTTGGCGAATCTGTACCAAAGGGTTTTTCAATTTCATTTTCATGATAATATGAGATGAAGTATGCAAAATAAATCTGGGTTAGGAGAAGATAATATGGACGTTTTTGCAGAATATCTAGCACGAATTGATAACCTGGGACATCGGGATCGTACGGAAGAAGTTTTAGAATGGATTATCAAGAAGTACCCCAATTTAGTACCTAAAATAGCGTGGAATCAGCCCATGTTTACCGATCATGGCACATTTATTATTGGATTTAGTGTATCCAAACATCATTTGGCTATGGCGCCTGAAAAGGCAGGGATTAATCATTTTTCCGATGAAATTGCGAAAGCTGGTTATGATCATACGAAAGAGTTGGTGCGCATCCGGTGGGATGGGCCGGTTGATTTTTCATTACTGGAACGAATGATTGATTTCAACATCACAGAGAAGGCAGACTGTTCAACCTTTTGGCGGAAATAGGCATGACGGATATCTTACAACAAAAGACCTCGCTCTCACTTACGTTGGTGAGCGGGGTCTTTATAATGGTCATTCAGCAATTGGTTTGCCCATTGCACTAAAATAATCTATGACTACGCTGCGAAACGCGATAGCTGCTTTCGATATATATCTGTTTTTATGCGACAATAAAGCAATTTCCCGCACAAGGTTCTGATCCTCGATCCGGAGATATACAATTCGTTCCTGCGGGTTTCTTGCTGTATTGGGTATAAAGGCAAGCCCAATCTCCGCCTCCACAAGTGCAGTTAATCTTGCAGGCTCATCTCCTTCATAAACATACTTCGGTACGAATCCGACGGATTGACATTTGGAGTCCACCAGATCACGAATACCATACCCTTTTTTCACCCCCACAAACCACTCATCCTTAAGCTCTTCTAATGTGATGCTGCTTCGATCCGCATATCGATGACCGAGAGGCACAGCTACTACAATTGGGTCCTGGAACAGCATCTGACATTCGATATCATCCCCCTGGATTGGAGGGGAAGACAGGCAAAAATCAATTTCGCCTCGGTGGAGAAGGATGGACATCTCTTCCAAAGTAACCATTTGTACATGAAACTGAACATTCGGCTTATTTTTTCGGAATTCCCGCAAGATTCCTGGTAATGTGCTTGCTGTAGTGACTGCCAAGTTAAGTGTACCGTGATCCGGATTGGAGAGATCAGCAATTTCCTGTTTTCCCTGTTCCAATTCGAATAGTGCTTTTTCTGTCCGTCGAAGGAATGTTCTTCCAAATTCATTTAACCGCAGCTTTCTGCCCAATCGATCAAATAACGGTGCACCCAAGTCATCCTCCAAACGTTGTATCGTTTTGCTCAGTGAGGATTGAGTGACATGTAGCTTGCCCGCAGCTTCCGTAACATGTTCACATCGGGCTAACGTTAGAAAATAGCGTAGCTGAAGAAGTTCCATTTCGCACCACTCTCTTATTCCTTTTGGTTCATCAAATTATAACATAAAATGCGTTGGAATAAATAACGGGATTCCATTAAGATGACAACAGAAGAAGGGGGGATATACGTAATGAACGCTCGAAATATATGGTTAATGATATCTGTGGGTTTGGGAATCATGCTGAATCCGCTCAATTCCTCCATGATCTCTATAGCAATTGCAAGACTACAACAGGAGTTTTCACTTGATGTTACGGCCGTGTCATGGATTATTTTTTCCTTTTACATTGCAAGTGCTGTGGCTCAACCGGTCATGGGCAAGTGCAGTGATCTGTACGGCCGCAGAAAGATATTCCTTATCGGTCTGGTTGTTGTCTTTGTTTCCTCCATGTTAGCTCCGTTATCTCCAGACTTTTCTTGGCTTATCGTATTCCGGATCATTCAATCTGTTGGAACAAGCATGATGGTAGCCGTCGGAATGGCGATTGTAAGAATCCACGTTACTGAGAAGCAGGCAGCTGCCCTGTCTATCCTTGCGATGTTCCTGTCTGGTGCAGCCGCGGTAGGCCCTTTTATTGGCGGTTTATTGATTCATTGGTGGGACTGGCAAAGTATTTTTCTAGTGAATATTCCATTGGTGATAGCAAGCTTTATATTCGCCTGGAAAACCATTCCCAAAGAAGCGGCACTTAAATCCAACTATGGCGACATGTCCATCAGAAAATGGTTCCTGCTGATTGATGCGCCCGGCATACTTTTGTTCACCGTAGCATTGGTGACTCTGCTAATGAGCTTGCTTTCCGTTAAATCAACCGGACATCTTTCAACCTGGCACCTTATGGCAGGGGGAATCGGTTTGCTTGCATTAGCAAGTTTTATCCGACATGAATTGAAAACAGCGTCCCCCTTTATTCCGCTGAAAGTATTTTCCAAATATCCTGAAATGACCTGGGTTAATGTACAATTTATGCTGGTTAACACTCTGTTTTACGCTCTGTTTTTTGGTGTGCCATCTTATTTACAGCAGGTACGCCATCTGAACGAAGTTCATACAGGACTAATGATGCTAACCCTCGGTTTATGTTCACTCATCAGTTCTCCTCTCGCCGGACGTTGGATTGACAAATCAGGTACGCGGCCAGCTTTGATCGTTTCAGCGGTGTTAATGACGTTCGGTTCCATCTTGATAGTGGCATTGGATAAAAATTCACCCGTGGTGAGTGTCATCTTGCCCTTAGCTGTATTCGGCATAAGTAACGGGCTGAACAGTGTCGGGATGCAGGCAGCTTTGTTTAAGAGCACACCCAAAGATATGATCGGTGTCGCTTCAGGTATTTTTAATACATCGAGATATCTGGGTACCATTTTGTCGTCGTTGTTGATTGGCATTGTCATGGGAGATACATTCAGTTTTATAGGATTTCAAACGCTCGGAGTCATCCTGGCGGTATTAGCTGCATCTTTAATCATCATGACCTTACGACGCCAGAAAACATCGGCAACGCAGACATTATAGTGTCGAATCTCAGGATTCACATCATTAAGTAATCATATATTGCTTTCGAAATTGAAGCGGAGACAACCCGATATACCGTTTGAAACAGGATGAGAAGTATGGAGCATAACGAAAGCCCACTTCTTCCGCAATGCGGTCGATCAACCAGTCTGTAGTAACCAGTAATCGCTTTGCACGTTCTAAACGAAGTTCATTTAAATATTCAATTGGCGTTTTACCATACTTCATCTTCATGCAACGGATAACATAGTTGGGATGAAAATGAAGAGCTGCTGCCAACGTTTCATTCGTGACCTTTGTCTTGTAATTCTGTTGAATATATATTGCTGCTTGTTCTGCTAATCGTGTCTGCACGGAATCCATAGCCCGCAAGCTGCCTTCTTCCAGCATGGAAAGCAATTCACCTAGTAAGCGCTGCTCCTGCCAAAAGGAGCTGTCCATTTCTAGTGTCAATAATTGCTCCAGAAGATTGAAAGCCGCTTGTGGATTGGCTAATTTCGAATGTTTAGGAAGCCTTAACGTATAAGGATTGCCAAACGGTCTGGAGGAATCTTGCAACTCCGGTTCATGATCAGAAGAGGTTAGCAAGCTTTCACATTTTTCAACATGCTCGAAATGCAGCCAGTAAAACAGCGTTTTCTGTGTACACGGCCTGACCGAATAGTGTTCTCCTTCTGGCAGCAGGATTAGTGAATCTCCTTTTTCCAAAGTCCATTGTTGATCATTCTCTCCAATATATAATTCTCCCTTGACCACAATCAATACATCGTAGATACCAAGCTTTTTTCGGTTCGGATGATGATCTCCAATTTCATATTCAGAACGTCCTGCTCCTAAATAATAGGGGAGTTGGGGAACTTTAAGCTCTATGATTCCATCTCCATTCAAGAAAGATAGCCCTCCTATTAGTGTTAAATTCTATAGAAAAAAGTTCAATTCAATTCTATTTTCCCATGTAATCACAGCTTATAATTGAAAACCACAAGAGTCAATTTTATAGGAGGAATTCCATAATGCGAGAAGCCAAAGTAGCCATTCAAGACACCTTCTGGAAAGAATACTCCGAATTAGTCCGTCAGACTGTCATTCCTTATCAATGGGAAGCGCTAAATGACCGAATCGAAGGCGCGGAGCCGAGCTATGCCATCCGTAATTTCCGAATTGCAGCTGGCTTGGAGAAAGGTGAATTCGGGGGATGGGTATTTCAGGATAGTGATCTCTACAAATGGTTGGAAGCGGTTGCTTATTCGCTTGATAACCATCCTGATCCCAAGCTGGAGAGCATCGCTGATGAAGTGATTGACCTGATTGGTAAAGCTCAACATGAAAATGGCTATATAAATACCTACTTCACCATTAAAGAGCCTGGAAGACAATGGACCAATCTGTATGAAGCTCATGAGCTATATTGTGCCGGTCATATGATTGAAGCAGCAGTTGCATATTATCAAGCGACAGGGAAGCGCAGATTGCTTGACATCGCATGTCGATTCGCTGATCTCATTGACAGCATGTTTGGAACCGAGCCAGGTAAAATTCAGGCGTATTGCGGGCACCAGGAAATAGAGTTAGCCCTAGTTAAACTGTACAACGTTACGGGAGAACAGCGTTACTTGGATCTGAGCAGTTATTTCATTAATGAACGCGGCAACCAACCCAGTTATTTTGTGGAAGAATGGGAACGCCGGGGAAGGAAGAATATTTGGTCGCAAGGAACTCCCAATCTTGAGGTCTATCAGTCTCATCTTCCTGTGAGAGAACAATCTGTGGCTGTAGGTCATTCAGTTCGTGCGGTGTATATGTACACCGCCATGGCCGATTTGGCACGCTTCACGAATGATTCAAGCTTGCGAGAAGCCTGCGAACGGCTCTGGATCAATACAACGCGCAAGCAAATGTATATTACCGGGGGCATAGGTGCAACACATTTGGGGGAAGCATTCACGTTCGACTATGATTTGCCTAACGATACGGTATATGCGGAGACCTGCGCTTCCATTGGGCTGATTTTCTGGGCACGTCGGATGCTGCAATTGGAAGCCAAAAGTGATTATGCTGACGTCATGGAAAGAGCACTATACAATAATGTACTTGGCAGCATGTCCAAGGACGGACAACATTTCTTCTATGTAAACCCACTAGAGGTATACCCGGATGCGAGTGAGAAAAATCCAGATAAACATCACGTAAAGCCCGTACGTCAGAAATGGTTTGGTTGTTCATGCTGTCCGCCTAATGTGGCACGTTTATTAAGTTCACTTCATGATTACATTTACGACGTAACCGATGACGGAAAAACGGTGTATGTTCACTTGTTTATTGGCAGTGAGCTACAATGGGTGACAGGAGACGGTTTGCAATTGACAGTACACCAACAATCTGAATTACCGTGGCAGGGGAAGGTGGAATTTTCGATTTCTATTGCTTCCAATCATGCTAAAGCCGCACCATTTGAGATTGCACTCCGAATTCCTCAGTGGTATCAAAGCCAAGATCCAATATTAAAGATCAACGGGGAACCTCAACATTATCGTAAGGAAAATGGTTATGCGAAAATGGAACGTAATTGGTCCGATGGTGATACAGTACAGTGGATATTGCCACTGGAAACCCAATTGATTGCAGCACATCCTCTGATTCGATCGGACGCTGGCAAAGCTGCCATCCAACGCGGACCGCTCGTTTATTGTCTGGAGCAAGTGGATAATGGATCTCCACTGTCTTCACTCTCATTTGCCGAGGAGCCAAAGTTGAGAGAACACAATGCGCCTGAACTGCTTGGTGGCTGCATTACTGTAGAAGTTGATGGACTACTTGTCGATGAATCAACTTGGTTGGAGAATCAGCCATACCAGCCGCTGCACAAAAAATTAAAACCGGTACAACTCCAAGCAATCCCTTATTATTTATGGGGTAATCGACAAGCCGGAGAGATGAATGTTTGGCTTCGTACCTGATTATATAATTCGGATGTGACACCTTTAATTGAAAATCGGAAAGAGTCACAAAGCAAAAAAAAGTCGCCTAAATGGCGACTTTTTGCTTTTAAGGTCAGACTCATTTAATGCAAACAGCTACTTTTTTTAAACGAAATTTAAGATACGTATTAAACCAGTGTAAGGTTGATCTTCTATACTTGCCTCTGAGCTTCAAAAATCATTCGAGGGAGAGATTTATATCAATCATTCACGTTCATTCACATCAAATCGAATCAGAATAACAGCCATCAGCGCACTCGCTATGATTCTGACCGCATGCCCGATCATAAGTATGGGTAGTGCTGCCGCTAATGCAGCTCCTGTATCTGCTATTTCACAGGCCGCAAAAGATATTCAGGCTCAAGCGCCTATCCAATATCAAATTCAAGCCCGGCTGGATGAGAAGAAGATGACCATAGAGGGGAGTGAATCCATTACTTACCGAAATACAAGTAAAGATACATTGAAGCAACTGGTTTTTCATACTTATGCTGATGCCAACCTTTCGGAATCGACACAGACGACCATGTTTAAACATTCCAATGAAGAGATTAGCAAAAATAATCCTGATAAGAAACCGGAAGACTTTCTTGGAGGAATTGATATTGAGAAGGTGACGATCGGTGGGCAAGCCCTTGATTTCAGTAATAAAGACCAAGCTATGTCGGTGAAATTGGAGCAACCCCTTCAGCCTGGTGAATCCGTGTCGGTTCATGTCCACTTTAATCTGAAGATTCCCTATGGCTCACAGCGGTTATCGTATTACAAAGATATTATCAATGGGGCTCATTGGTTCCCTGTAATGTCAGTCTATGATGAGGCCAAGCATGAATGGGATAGCAAACCTTATAGTAAAACATTTGAAACGGATTATTATACTTCCGCGGATTATGAAGTTCAGTTCAATGTTCCCGATCAATATCAGGTAGTTATGCCTGGTACGATAACCACACGGGATGATGCAGAGACTGGACGCAAAGTGGTATCCACCGTAGCCGAGAATACGAGGGAGTTTGCTTTCTTTGCCAGCCCGAACTTCAAAGTGGACAGCGTAACCCGGAATGGCCTTACCGTAGAGTATTATTATTTTGACAACCAGCCAGGTAAGAAAAAGATCGTTGATGGGTATGTTGATCAAGCATTCAAAGCCATTGATTTTTTCAGTGATAAATACGGTAAATACCCTTATCCTGAGTTCCGGATTGTTGAATCGTATGTAGAAGGTGTAGCTATCGAATATTCAAGAGTTATCCAAATGGGGCAAATCGGAATAAATTCTGCTCCAGAACAAGACACAGTATTTGTGCATGAAATCGCGCACCAGTGGTTTCATGCGTTAATCGGGAATAATTCGGAGACAGAGTCTTTCCTGGACGAAGGCTTTGCAGATTTCTCCAAAGTTTATTTTTCTGAGAAGCAGGGGGATACGATGAATGGGTTCAAGTCCATCCAATTTGACGATTCCACTGTGGATAAGGCTATTGCTTCAACTAATGACGAGGTTGGAGATTGGGCAAGCCCAGTTTATTACGATAAAGGCCGTCAAGCGATATATCAATTGTACCGTTCCGTCGGGGAAGAGAAATTCGATGCCTTTATGAAAGAGTATTTTAAACGCTATGTGTACCAAAACGCTACGATTGACGGACTTCTGCAAACGATAGAAGATGTACTGGGGAAGGAGGCGCGTAATGATATGAAGACGGCTTTATATGAGCCTAATTTTACGCTGAAGCCCGAATATCAACTGTCGAATGAGGAGAAAACGGCATACCTGCATGATCAGTTTCAATCGTTGTATGGATCAGCGTTAACTCAGGTTCCGAATTTACCTTTTGAAACGATGAGCCGTGTGATGGATAAAGCCCTTCAAGGTGAGCGGTTAGCCATTGTGCTCAGTGATCAGGTGAGCAAGGCAGCGAACAAACAACAGGAAGCTATGGTAAACCAACTGACAACTCTTCTGGATTTAACCGGAGTGAAGTATGACCTGATCCAGGACCGGCAGGAATTGAAGCAAAAAATGAAAAAAGAACTAGCTACCAGCAACCTGATTGTACTTGGTAACGCCAAATCAAATGGTTTTGTACAAGCATTAAAATCCAGCATTATGGACCGTGCTAGCCATATCGGGTTTCAATGGAAAACGACTATGAACCAACCGTCTGCTGCGGGAGCCTATGTGATCAAACACCCTTATAATCAAAATCGTTTGATGCTGCACTATTTCTGGAATGAAGATCATCTGAGCAGTGGGAGTCTTGAACCATTTATGATGAAGATGCAAGAATCCATTGGATTCAGCAGCGCTTATTATCAGTATTATATGTTGGACAAGACGGGCAAGGTAACATTGGATAAAAAAGTGGAAAATCCACTTTCGAAATTTTTCGCTGAAGAATAACCCGAAGTGTCCATTCTTATAAAGAAAGATTAAATACCTTGGCAATTGTCATGGGAAGATCATCATATTGTCTGTTATTGAGTCGCCTATATGGCGACTTTTTTTATTTAAGTTCATTTTAGGTTTTTAAAACCTGTCCTGAAGGGTAAATATAACGTGGATCTTTAAATGGATGTAAAATAAAACGTTGCGGAGGAACATGAAGAATGTTAGGGAAAGCATTGATTGTTAATATACTGCAAATAATAACAATATAATGTGCAAAGACACCTAAAAATGTACGACAGTAACATCAATGACAAGAAAATGATTAAGATTCGGAGAACACCGAGATGAGGAGGACATATGAAAACAACCAAGGTCTCATTTTTTCTACTATCACTAATTCTGCTCCTAGTGGCGGGGTTATCCGGATGGTCGGGGGATGCCAATGCAAACTCTAATTCAGGTAAAACCTATGTGATCGGCACGGACATCACATTTGCACCGTTTGAATATCAAGATGAAAATGGGGATTATGTAGGCATCGACATGGATTTGCTGGATGCGATCGCCAAAGACCAGAACTTCAATTATCAAATCAAAGCCCTGGGATTTAATGCGGCAGTGCAAGCTCTTGAGTCAAATCAAGTGGATGGCGTCATTGCCGGGATGAGTATCACGGATGAACGCAAACAAAAGTTTGATTTTTCAGAGCATTACTATGAATCAGGCGTTGTTATGGGGATTAGTGCCAATAATGATACTGTAAAAAGCTACGAAGATCTTCGCGGAAAAAAGGTCGCCGTGAAAACGGGCACAGAAGGATACAGCTTTGCTGAGTCTATCGCCTCAAAATATGGTTTTACCATTGTTCCATTCGACGATTCTTCGCAAATGTATGATGATGTGAAAACTGGAAACTCGATTGCATGTTTTGAAGATGAACCAGTTCTAAGATTCGGGACAAATCAGAATAACGGTTTGAAAATCGTGACCAAGAAAGAAGACGGGGCTTCCTACGGATTTGCAGTAAGTAAAGGGCAAAACCAGGAACTTCTGAAAATGTTTAATGAAGGATTAGTGAATATCAAGGCTAACGGTGAATTTAAGCGCATTACCGAGAAATATCTTGGTGAAAATGCCGTTGTCGCAAACCAAGGTCGTTGGGAATTAGTCCAAAAATCTCTGCCGGCACTGTTCAAAGGTCTGGGAAATACCCTCTTATATACGATTATTTCGCTGTTTTTCGCTTTTATCATCGGCTTGATCTTTGGCTTTATGAAAGTGGGTCAAAATAAGTTCCTTCGTGGTGTTGCTACTGTATTTGTGGATATTTTCCGCGGGATACCGTTGATCGTCCTGGCATTCTTTATTTATTTCGGGATTCCTCAGGCGATGGGCTTCACCATGCCACTGTTCCTGGCCGCCATTCTGACGTTGAGTCTGAATGCAGGAGCGTACGTAACGGAAATTATTCGCGGGGGTATTCAATCGATTGATCGTGGACAGATGGAGGCCGCCCGTTCATTGGGGCTTCCTTATCGCAAAGCGATGATAAAGATTGTAATCCCTCAGGCCATACGGGTTATGATTCCTTCATTTATTAATCAGATGGTTATAACATTGAAAGATACGTCGATCTTGTCTGTTATTGGCCTGGTGGAGCTGACGCAATCCGGTAAGATTGTCATCGCAAGAACATTTGCCTCTTTCGACATTTGGTTGACTGTTGCGATTATGTACCTGATTGTTATCATCACATTGACTAAAATTGCTGACTACCTGGAGGTGAGGGTTCGTCGTGGGTAAAATTAAAGTAGAAGGATTAAAGAAAAGTTTTGGCACGAATCATGTGCTGAAAGGCATCGATATATCGGTCAACGAAGGTGAAGTTGTCTGTGTCATTGGACCTTCAGGTTCAGGTAAAAGTACGTTTTTGCGTTGTATTAACCAGTTAGATGAGATCACAGCAGGACGGGTTATCGTAGATGATCGAGATTTAAATGATCCCAAAACGAACATTAACAAAGCTCGCGAGAACATAGGTATGGTATTTCAGCACTTTAACCTGTTTCCTCATTTCAGTGTGCTCAAAAATATTATGTTTGCCCCCAGAGAACTTGGGATTTTAAAAGAACAGGAAGCACGCGATACGGCACTTCGTTTGCTGGATCGGGTTGGTTTGTCGGATAAAGCTGACAGCTATCCCAACCAACTTTCGGGCGGACAAAAACAGCGCGTAGCAATCGCTCGTGCGCTTGCCATGAATCCGGACGTTATGTTATTCGATGAACCAACTTCGGCGCTCGACCCCGAGATGGTAGGCGAAGTCCTTGGTGTAATGAAGGATCTTGCGAGCGAAGGTATGACGATGATTATCGTGACCCATGAAATGGGTTTTGCCCGTGAAGTTGCGGATCGGGTTGTCTTCATGGACGGTGGATATGTTGTAGAGCAGGGCACACCTGTCGAAATATTCGGGAATCCAAAAAATGAACGGACGATCAGCTTCTTGGAGAAAGTACTCTAAAAAGCCAAATCAAAACCCCTTCAAGATCATTTCTTGAGGGGTTTTTGGTGTGCATTTAATTTGAATGGGTCATTGCTCGTAGACGTTTTACATCTTCTCTTGGCGGAAAACCAAACATGCGAGAATATTCACGACTGAATTGTGAAGGACTTTCATAGCCGACCTGGAAAGCAACATCCGCAGCATCCGTCGATTCAGACAATAACAGACGCCTTGCTTCCTGCAGTCTTAATTGTTTTTGGAACTGAATAGGACTCATGGCGGTAACCTCTTTGAAGTGTCTATGCAGTGAAGCCACGCTCATTTTTCCAATCTCCGCAAGCTCCTCGATGCGAAACGTTTGATTATAACTACTAACAATCCGTTCAATCACATCTCGGATGCGGTACGTAGCACTTCCTTCAAGTGCAATCTGCTCTAACATGCCTCCATGCTCACCTTCAAGAACTCTGTAGAGAATTTCCTTGATATAGAGAGGGGCCAATATCGAGATATCCTTTGGTTTATCCAGCAACCGGACTAATCGAATTAGGGCATCCAACATCGTTAACTCCGTCGGGCTGACATATATGCCTCGTTTGGCATTTTCCTTCCGCCTACCTCGCAATTCGGTATCGCGTAATACATCCAGCACTTGCTCCGGCGTAAATACAAGATTTAGAGCCAAATAGGGAGCGTCTGAGGAAGCCTCAACCACTTGTGCGGTAACCGGAAGGTCCAAGGAGGCCACAAGATAATCGGCTGGACTGTATCTGAAGCGCTCCTCGGCAAGCCATACATCTTTTGCACCTTGAACAATAATGCACAAGGACGGTTTGTAAACAGCATGCTTCGGACCGGTCACTGCTGAGCGACGAATAAAAAATAAAGAAGGAATCGCAGTTTCATTTAAACCTTCGTGTTCTGAATATTGCTGAATAACACGGGCAAGATCTTCCTGTTGCTTATATATGGGCTTAGACATAATATCCTCCTTACTCCTTCAACGGAATAGCCCAATTATAAACCATGAAGATCCCATATATAAATGGTCTTGAGAAGATTAGGCAATCTTTTGCGATGAATTGGTTATCGGTCTTAAATTCATTTGGTGCATAATTGGATGACAGAGACACGGCAACAGCCTTACTTTTTTAGAGAGGAGAATCAGAATGAAAAATCGTTCTCTCGCTATTAACGAAATGCGTTCTGACTGGAGGTGAGAATTTGTTTACACGGATTAAAAATCTGTTTGAGATAAAAGGATATCGTTTATTCATCATTTGCATTCTGCTGGTCGGAATAGGTATTTCAATTACTCAGCCATATCTGTCCTTGTATGCCACCGAAGTTTTGGGAATGAGCATGGGAACCTTTGGCGTTTTCATGGCAGTAAGTTCATTAGGTGGAGTACTGGTCAACTCGCTTATTGCCAAACGGTCAGATCGCGGTTTGGATCGGAAATGGTTAATTATTTTGGCAATGCTATCGTCTGCGTTGGGATACGCTTCATATTTGGTGTTTGATCAATTCATTATTCTGTTGGTTGTCATAACTTTTTTTAGTGGATTAGGCGCACCTGCGATGCCGCAAATTTACGCCTATGCACAGGAATCGGCAGTAGCAAGTCAAAACAATGATAAAACGTTCGCGATGTCTATATTACGTTCACTTGTGTCCTTAGGCTTCCTGATTGGACCACTTGTCGGTACAGTTATATTGGGTGTACTTGGATATAAGGGTCTCTTTCTGGGCACGTCCTTTATCTATATTACCATCGCATTTCTTGTTTTCTTTTTTCTACAAAGACGAAAATTAGTCCAGCAAAATAAGGATAAAGTAAAAAGCGTACACACTTCATCGCTGAAAAACAAAAAAATCATGCTGCCGTTTATCGCCTTTATCTTCCTGTTTGCAGTAAATGCGATGAACACCATCAACACACCGTTATTTATTGTTCATGAGCTTCAGGGTACACCGATGGAAGTTGGATTGGTCGTTAGTATCTCTGCTTGTTTGGAAATCCCTATCATGCTTGTATTAGGTTCCTTGGGCAAGAAGATATCAAACCACACTTTGTTGATCATCGGTTGTTCTGTGGGGCTTTTTTATTACGCCATCTTAAGTCTATCCACCCATTCCTGGCAGCTTATCGCGGCGCAGCTCCTGCAGGCAATATATGTAGCCATTGTGATGGGGAATGGACTAAGCTATTTCACGGATTTGTTGCCTCATTCACCGGGACAGTCCACGACCCTCTATTACAATGGCTCTATTATTGGTCGTCTTGTGGGAAACATGGGTGGAGGTATTCTTGCCCAAATCTTCGGATTTCGTCATGTGTACTGGATGTGTATCGCTATCATGATTTTCTCTGTGTTGATCCTATGGGCGACAAGGGTTCATTCAAAAGTCAAACCAACAGAAGGACACTCCGTGTAGTTCTTATTGCTACATTTCCATTTTCAAAAGAAAGAGGCTGGCAGGTATTCACTCAGGTGAATCTTGTTTAGGCTTCTTTTCCATTTGCGCTGGCCTTCTCAGCCGTCGCATAAACCAATCGGTTACGAACCAGGGAGGGCAGGAATTTTAGATAGAAAAAGCTGACGGCGATCGTGCAGAATGCCAGTGTGTAATGAAGCCAGGTGACCGATAACCAGACTGGAAAGGCGAGGGCGATACCTCCCAAAGCCAATGAGTGCCCAAGCATCATAATCGGCTCGATCAATGAATTAACTCGGCCCATATTCTGCGGAGGAACAAGCTCTGGCATCCAACTGCCCAGCGCAATGTTAATGGGAGCTATGGCAATTCCCGCCAACAGGATGAGAAAAAGATAGACTTCAATCCGCACGGTTGTTCCAAGTCCTCCGATCAGCAAGCTGGAAATGAACAGCCCCGATATCAAAATCGGAGTTCTTGTGAAGCGCTGGATTAAGCGAGGAGCGATGATGCTTCCAATCAGAAAGCCGATCCCCAAAAAGACAGTAATGAGCGAAGAATGAACAACGTAATTGTCGGGGCTTAACTTGTATTTCATGGCGAAGATGGGGAGTACAGAGAAGACACCGTTTACAATACCGAAAAATAGAAACCCACTAATCAGTACAATAAGCAATCGATTCCCGGCAATATATCGAAGGCCTTGCCAAAAATCGTTAAAGAGAAGTGATAGTCGTAGTTCCCGAATAGAGGTTCTTCCGTTGGGAATACGGGCACGTTCGGGGAAATCTCCCCAAGCTAACAGAAGACCGGAGATCAGGAAACTAACGCCGTCGATGATAAAGGCACCTTGAATGCCTATAAAATGATAGGCTGCTGCGCCCAAGCTCATACCAAAGAGCATAAACATACCCATGATCATCTGATTGAGGCCAGAGGCCTGAACGTATTGGTCCTGATCAATGCTGCCTTGCAGTAATCCCATTTCAGCGGGACCAAAAAATTTGGATATCGAACTGCGTAAAAAGAGCATTAAAAAACAGAAGAACAGCAAGTCATAATGAACAAATAATAACAACAGCAGGGTAAGTCCTGCCCTGATCCAGTCACTGTAGGCAGCAATATGCTTACGGTCGAATCGGTCAGCGATGACTCCGACGATCCAGAACACAGCCAAGGTGGGCAATGAATACATCAGCTCCGCCATCGTAGCGAGTGATGGGCGCTCACTGTACCTGTCTACCAAATAAAAGGCGAATGCCATATTTCCAATCACGGTTCCTAGCTGTGACGTAAAAGCCGCAATGAACAGCTTGCAGAACGTTGGATTACGAAAAAGCGTCTTCATTCCTTTTCCCCCTAATGTTACGACTCTTTGATCGATATTGGATGGAGCAGACTCTTTAAATAAAGCATTAGGGCTTCATACTGCATTCGAGTGTTCGCTTTTTCAGGACCGATTGTGATGTAGTGGGTCATAATTCCCTCTTGAAAGGATGCAGCAAGTCTGGAGATATCCATGATGTCCATGACAGGTGAGAACTCTTCACGTTCCACACCGATCCGAAGCAGCTCCGCAAACTGTGCGATTCCCTTTTCATATCGTTCAAGAAGCAGCTCGCGGCGTGGCACATCCCGCCACCCGACCAGAAAGTACTCATAGAACGCAGGCATCAATCCTCCGTGGGGAGAGCGATGGAGCTCCTGCCACTGCTGGGAATAAAGTGTAGTCACCGTTTCCCATATGGAGGAAGAGGACTCCATTAGCTGATTGATATACTGTTCATAATCTGCGTCCTGATAATCCAGTAAAGCCTCGAAAATATCCTCTTTGGTCTGATAATACAAGTAAATCCAGCCCCGGCTCATTCCAGTTTCCTGAATGATATCCTTTAACGTCGCTGCACCATAACCCTTTTCGGTAAACACCCGTTTGGCTGCTTCAAGTATTTGCAGATTTCTCCGTTCTTTTTGAGTATCTGTTAGTCTGGGTGACATTTCACACTTCCTTCCCGTTTCATCAAAATGAACCTCGTGTCATTTTAATAATAATGACACGAGGTTCATTTTGCAATAGGAAATAAAATAATCAACACAAGAGAACTTCCAGGTGCTATATGATGAAGCGCACGTATATCAAATGAATGCTATAGTTTAGTCCAATTCCTTACCTCTTCAAATTTAATTAACAGATTGAATAGTCATGTGCATTATTAAACAAATCGGACGTATTTAATAATTGTAGATGTTATGATCTTGTTTATAATAATATACATATGATCATTAATTAGTTGATGTACATTTCCAGTTCAACGAGTTAAGCAAAATGAATGCACTACGAATAGGAAGCAGGAGATCAATTTTTATGGAAAAACAGAAAACATTATTCATCTTTATATTAACCATAGGTGTCTTCGGTATTTTAAATACTGAAATGGGTATCGTGGGAATATTACCTTTAGTGGCTGATCACTTTCATATCAGTGTATCCAAAGCAGGATTACTCGTTAGTCTCTTTGCCATTGCTGTTGCAATATCTGGTCCTACGTTGCCGTTATTGTTCTCGGGTTTTAATCGCAAGAAGGTCATGTTGCTGGTACTTGGTGTTTTTGTGCTGGGGAATATGGTGTCCATATTTGCGACAAACTTCAACGTAGCCTTAATAGCCCGCGTCATTCCTGCTTTTTTACACCCGGTATATGTCTCCATCGCTTTGACAGCGGCAGCAGCCTCCGTTAACAGGGAAGACGCTCCAAGAGCAACTTCCAAAGTATTTATGGGCGTAACGGGAGGAATGGTACTTGGTGCACCGATCTCAAGTTTTATTGGTAGCAGCACTTCAATCCAGATGGCCATGCTATTTTTTACGATCGTGAACGCTATCGCATTCTTTGCTGTGCTTCTCTTTGTACCCTCAATGCCTGTTCAGCAAAGGCTTTCTTATGGATCACAATTAAGTGTTTTAAAAAAATCAATAACATGGCTTTCCATTATTGGTGTCATTTTTATTAATGCAGCGATGTATGGTGTGAGCAGTTATCTGGCGGAGTATCTTGAAACCATTACGAATGTAAATGGGGGCACAATTAGTTTAATGTTATTCATATTTGGCGGGGCAAGTATATTAGGAAACATTGTCGCAGGCAAAGTGCTTACTACGAATCCCTTGAAATCTGTAGCCTTGTTCCCATTCATCTTGGGAGCGGTATACATTGTATTATTCTTAATGGGAGAGTTCACTGGACCTATGGCTTTCATTGTTTTTGTTTTTGGAATAATGATTGCTGTAGGAAATAACATTAGTCAATATTGGATCACATCAGCAGCACCGGAAGCCCCCGAATTTTCGAATGGATTGTTTCTAGCATCCGGTAATTTGGGGGTAGCAACAGGCACATCTGTTGGAGGACTCGTTATTTCAGGAATGGGTACACAGTACGTCGTATTAGGCGGACTCCTGTTCTTGATATTGAGTTTAGTCTTTATTTTACTGAGGAACTCCTTGCATATCACTCATCCAACTGGAAATTCTTCAACGAATCTGTAGTCATTTGCATGTTTTTGCCGTAGTCAATTTGAAAAATACAGGAATAAATCACGTTTAATACGTAATCAAAGGCAATTTGTGATGAAAATGTACCGATCTTTGCATGTTTTGTTTCGTCATTCGGCACCTGGATACAGATCGTACTCATCTTGGCCAACTCACTTTGATGATTCGCGGTAATCGTGATAAATGGAATTTTTTCACGCGAGAAATGTTGGGCTGCCTTTAGGAAAATCGGCGATTTTTCATGGTAGGTCAGAAAAATGGCACAATCCTTTGGAGTAAGATTTATGGTGTGATAGGCCCATTCGGATAGCTCTGTTGTGATCACGACGTATTTATTGATCTTAATCAATTTATTCTGAAAGCTCTTCGCGCGGATTTGAGAATCCCCCAACGCATAGATGAAGATTCGTTTCGCCTGATCCAGCAAATCGGCTGCTTCTGTTAGAGAGGCTTCATCCATAAAAGCAAAGTTTTTCTCAATCGTTTCTTTCATTAGTTCAGCTATATCTTTTGCCACCTGGAGTGAAGATTCACCGAGAGCGAACGGATAATTGGGATCGATATTGGAGATGTTCTGAGCATCTTGTTGAAACTCTCGAGCAAGCTTAATGCTGAACTCCTTAAACCCCGAAAGTCCAAGCTTATGAGTCAATCGATTGATGGCAGAATGTGACGTGTATGTAGCTTTGGCAAGCTCTTGAATATTCAGGTGAAGCATTAGCTCCTTATGAGTCAAAATATAAGAAGCGATGCTTTTTTCATTTGGTGTAAAGTTGTTCATGTCTGTTAATTGGGTCAATATTTTCAACAGGTTCACCCCGGATTCATTGAAATAACGTTGATGTAGAGCGTCCAGTAAACATTTTGTTTAAAGAGAGGGCATTAGAAATACATAACATTGGTCAAATGTACCGTAATTTCTCCAAAGCTCCTCCGGAGGATTTTCTTCTTCTATAATAAATGAAAAAGAGCCTAAGGGGGAATTCATATGTTAACTATCGGTTACATTGGCAATGGAAAAAGTACAAATCGTTATCATCTTCCTTTTTCATTGAATCGAGATCATTTGAAAGTAAAAACGATATATGCTCGGCATCCTGAAAAAACAGAATGGGAGAAAGCTCCTGGTGTTCTGTATACAGATGATCTTGCAGCTTTAATGAATGACGATGACATTCAGTTGGTCGTGGTCTGTACACATACCGAATCCCATTATGAGTATGCAAAGATGGCACTGGATCACGGAAAACATGTACTTGTTGAAAAACCTTTTATGCTGACCAAAGAAGAAACCGAATCCATTTTCCAATACGCCAAAGAAAAAAATCTCTTGATTCAATGTTATCAAAACCGACGGTATGATTCGGATTTTCTGACAACCAAGAAAGTGATTGAATCAGGAAAGCTTGGCGATTTGCTGGAAGTGGAGATGCATTACGATTATTATCGACCGGAGATCCCGAATGCTACCACCCATTTTTCCAAATACAAAAGTTATTTATTCGGGCACGGTGTTCACACCATTGATCAGGTATTATCCTATTTCGGGCAACCGGACAAGATACATTACGATGTTCGTCAATTGCTGGGTCCTGGCAGAATGAATGATTATTTCGATCTGGACTTTTATTACGCTTCACTCAAAGTATCAGTCAAATCCAGCTTTTTCCGTTTGAAGCCCCGCCCGAGTTTTGTAGTATACGGCAAAAAGGGGGTATTCGTAAAACAAACAGAGGATCGTCAAGAGGAACATCTAAAGTTATTTTACCTTCCCAAAGGACATGCCGATTTTGGCAAGGATTTGCCTCAGCATTATGGTGTACTGACGTATCTGGATGACGCAGGAATATACCATGAAGAAAAAGTAACTTCTGAACAAGGCGATTATGCAAGAGTGTACGACGATATCTATGAAGCCATCAACCATGGCAAAGAAAAAGTGATTCAAGACCAAGAAACGATCGCGGTTATGGAAATATTAGAAAAAGGTATGGAGGAGTGTAGCTAATATGAAACTCGGAATTGTCGGAGCTGGAATGATTGTAAAGGATCTATTGAGCTTTATTCATGAAATTCCTGCGATTACCTTGGAGGCCATATGTTCCAGACCTAGTCATCTGGATAAATTGCTGACTCTGCAAGAGCAGTATGGAATTGCTCGAATACATTCAGAATATAGCGAAATGATTACGAATGATGAAGTGGATACGATCTATATCGGACTTCCGAATCATCTTCATTATGCATATGCCAAAGAAGCGTTATTGGGCGGCAAACATGTTATCTGTGAGAAGCCGTTCACTTCCAACCTGCAAGAATTTCTTGAACTTAAAGAGATTGCACGGCAAAAACAGCTAGTGTTGGTCGAAGCCATCACAAACCAATATTTGAAGAACTATTTGTCTATGAAGGAGAATCTGGTCAAACTGGGTGACATCAAAATTGTGGAGTGTAACTATTCCCAATATTCATCCCGCTATGAGGCTTTTCAGGCTGGAGAAGTGCTGCCGGCATTTAATCTGGAAATGTCTGGTGGAGCCTTGATGGATATTAATTTGTATAATATTCATCTGGTCGTAGGGCTTTTCGGAAGCCCGAAGAAGGTGGAATACTGGGCCAACATGGAACGCGGGATTGACACTTCAGGTATGTTGCTTTTGGACTACGGTGAGTTCAAATGTGTTTGCATAGGCTCCAAAGACAGCACGGCCCCCAATGCAATGAACATCCAGGGTAATAAAGGATATATCCATATGACGAGCTCGGCCAACAAATGTGAATCCTTTGATCTTGCGCTTCATAAGGAAACGCCGATTCGGGTAGATGATAAGGATCATCCTCATCGCATGTATGACGAGTTTGTTGAATTCGAGCGTATGATTCGTGAACAAGATCTGGAGAAAGTTACAGTTATGCTTGAGCATAGCGAGAAGGTGATGGATGTTATTGAACAAGCCAAACAGTCCTCAAATCTTGTATTTGGACCTGATCGATAATATATTCTGAAATTCCAGTATGATTGTATCTTTTTGTGCATTTCCCAAGATGACTGTGTTAAAATGCGGTGAAAGATATAAAAATTCATTTGTCAGTGAACCAATAACAGTCTTCTTGGGGAGTATTTAATGATAACGATTAAAGATGTAGCAAAGTTAGCGGGTGTCGCGAGTTCAACCGTATCCTATGTACTCAACGGCAAAAAACATGTAAGTGAGCAGACAAGACAGAAAGTGCTTGCAGCAGCAAGTGAGCTTAATTACATCAAGCACGGAGCCGCATCCGAATTAAAGCGAAAAAACACACAAACGATTGGTGTTATTGTTCATGATATGTCCGTTCCCTATTTTTCCGACTTGGTGAGTGGAATTGAATCCAGCGCCATAAGTCAGGGATATGATCTGATCGTATGCAGTTCTTTAGGCGGAGAGCGATCGACAGCCGCACGCTTTATCAGAGAGAGAAGGCTGGACGGCGTGATTGTAATCGCTGAAAATATTGAAGATGAGTTGTTGTTGCAGGCTGCTGAAACGGGTTTTCCTATTGTTGTGATGGACCGGGAACTCCAAAGTGAGCATATTGTAAATGTTCTGATGGATGATGAGCAGGGTGGTTATATGGCAACCCGTTTCCTTCTGGATAAAGGTCATCGCGCAATAGCCTATATTAGTGGACCTTTAAGTTCGGATTGTAATCTGATGCGATATCAGGGTTATCTGAGAGCTATGCATGAAGCAGGGGTGGAAGAGAATGAGAATTGGAGACTTGGCGGCCAATTTCTGAAAACAGGTGGCTACAACGCAGCCAAGTTGCTAATGGAGGGAGAGCTTCCAACGGCAGTCTTTTTTGCAAATGATGAAATGGCCATTGGAGGCTTAGAGGCTTTTAAAGAACATCAGGTCTCCATACCTGAAGATCTATCCATTATTGGATTTGATAACATACATGTATCCGAATACTTAAATCCACCTCTTACGACTTTTCGACAACCCAAAACAGACGCAGGCTCCTTTGCTGGACATGTACTCATTCAAATGTTAAAAGGAGAGGCTGTTGAGTCTACTTATAGGATCAATATACAGTGTGTCGAACGTGACTCTGTTTCGCAGATGATCCTTTCTGAACGATGAGTGCACACACATTTTCAATGAACAGCCCTACAGCCCTAATCACGGGGCTGTTTTTCTTTTTGTAGAAACCATCCATCACATTCGCCATATCTGACACTTGTCTTAAAGTCACAATGTTGACAAGAGGAGAACTCTCCGTTTAATATTTAATAGAAGTTAAGTGGAGAACTCTCCTCTTATCCTTTAAGTACGCCATTTTAGAAAATGATTCAAATTGTTCGCTTCATAATAACAATCTGAGAGGATGGATTGAAGATGGTATTGATGAAGAATAAAGTAGTCATTGTTACAGGTGCAGGAACCGGCCTTGGTAAAGCTGTGGCGATAAAACTGGCTGAAGAGGGAGCACAAGTTGTTTTAGTTGGACGTCGAAAAGAAAAATTGCAGGACGTGGCACAGATCATAAAAAACTCAGGAGGCCAATCTTTGATCATTCCTGCGGATATAACGGATCAGGATGACGTTCAGCGCCTCCGTGACCAAGTGCTGGAACAGACAGGACGGATAGACGTATTGATCAACAACGCAGGGGGTACAGGTGCGCACATCCCCATTCATGATATGACATTGGAAACATGGGATGATAACATCCGCCTCAATTTATATAGTCCATTTTTGGTGACCAAAACATTTCTTCCAATCATGAGAGCTCAGCAGTATGGACGCATTGTATCCATTACTTCCATAATGGCCAATCTGAACTATCCGGGATTTGGGGCATATTCAGCTGCCAAAGCAGGGCTGGAGGCATTAATGAGAACGACAGCAATTGAGGAAGCCAAACATGGAATATTGGTTAATATGTTCGATCCGGGCAATTTGAGAACTGAACAAAATCCAAGGGGTGAGAAGGAACCGGATTCAGTTGTTGATAAAATTGTTAATCTTGCTACCTTGACGGAAAATGGCTCCAGTGGAGAAGTTGTCAGAGCACTAACGTAGGTTAGAGAAGCCCAAAAACATTGATTTCCGTTTCCTGTTATTCTATTATTAAAAGCTAAAAAGGTGGGACTATCCATGTCCATGAGAAACGGAAAGATAATCAAGGCACCACAAGAGCTGGAACGTGCACCAGACAAACAAGGAAGCTTAAAACAGAATGGGTTATCCGTCATTCAATTCTGTTTACACACACAAGGGACAACAGGCTCCTTTTTTCTGAAAGATCATATGTTGTTGTTCGTTATATCAGGCATGTACACGGTTCGATTTAAGGATCAGGAGTACACTGTACGCAGTAATGAAATGGTGTTTCTTCACAAATCAATTCGCATTGATTACATAAAGTCGGGTGAACAAGAATCAGAGTTCATACTGGACTATATGATGTTTTTCCTGAACGAAAATATGCTTGCGGAGTTTATTCAGTTTTCTGGCTTCAAACCGACGGATACCGTGAATGAAATCATGCCGGTGTCCATTATTCCGGTCAATGAACTCACTCGCTCTTATATAGCGTCATTGAAACCCTATTTCGAAAATCCAGATGAGGTAAAGGACGGTCTGATCCGCCTCAAATTCATGGAACTCCTGTTTCATCTGGCACAGGCCAATGATCATTTCTTACACCAACTTCTGCAACCGAATCATGATAAAAACAGTAACTTCGGCAAAATAATGGAGGAGAATATCACCAATCCCATCTCCATAAGTGATCTGGCTTATTTGTCCGGCAAAAGCCTGTCTACCTTCAAAAGGGATTTTCAGGCCCTCTACCACACTTCACCCTTGAAATGGATTCGTAATCAGAGGCTGGATAAAGCCAAGAAACTGTTGGCCGAGACGTCTCTGTCCGTTACCGATGTCTGTTTCTCAACAGGTTTCGAAAACGTTACCCATTTTTCCAAAGTGTTTAAGCTTCAGGTCGGGCTTCCACCCTCGGAGTTTAGACAGCAATGCAAACGAAGCGAGGGAAAAACAACATAAAGCCAGCTTAATCGGTCCATACTTTAAGCATAAGTGACTATGTACCACTGTTGAGTAAAGCGCTTCGCGATAAAATATCGTGAAACGCTTTTTCCTTATTCGAGACAAATGAGCTAAATAAACAAATCCAATGAGCTTAGCAGCAAAGAAATGCATCTATTTTCTTGTTATTCTTGTCTCATGCGTTACAACGTTGTCTCAACCTAAATGTCTGAGGAGGATTAACCAATGGAATATGTGAAATTAGGAAATACAGGCATGGATGTATCTCGACTTTGTCTTGGCTGCATGGGATTTGGTGAACCAGGGCGTGGATTTCATCAATGGGTGCTGGATGAAGAGAATAGTCGTCCCGTCATTCAGAAAGCCTTGGAGTTAGGTATTAATTTCTTTGATACAGCAAATGTATATGCAGGCGGAACAAGTGAGGAGATCCTCGGTCGGGCTCTCAAGGACTACGCTAATCGAGATGAAATTGTCCTTGCAACAAAAGTCTTTTCCCGCATGCATGATGGTCCGAATGGCGCCGGACTTTCTCGAAAGGCAATTATGAGTGAGATCGACAAGAGCCTCAAGAGGCTGGCAACGGACTATGTGGATTTGTATCAAATTCACCGCTGGGACAACCATACCCCTATTGAAGAGACCATGGAAGCATTACATGATGTGGTGAAGGCAGGGAAGGCAAGATATATTGGTGCTTCTGCCATGTCAGCATGGCAATTCCAAAAGGCTTTATATGTCGCCGAGAGAAATGGATGGACCCGCTTTGTATCGATGCAGAACCACTATAACCTGATCTACCGTGAAGAGGAAAGGGAAATGATGCCTCTTTGTCAGGAAGAGAAAATTGGTGTAATTCCTTACAGTCCACTTGCTTCTGGCCGGTTGACCAGGGATTGGCAGGAAACAACACAACGTTCCGAGACGGATCAGGTTCAAAGGGCAAAATACGATGCAACAGCCAGCACCGATCAATTGGTAGTAGAGCGGGTTGCAGAAATCGCCGAAAAACGCGGCGTTCCCCGGGTACAAATCGCTCTTGCCTGGTTGCTGCACAAGAATCCGGTTACAGCTCCGATTATTGGCGCTACGAAGACATCTCATCTCGAAAATGCAGCTGAAGCTCTGTCGATTGCATTAACATCAGAAGAAATGGCGTGCTTGGAAGAGCCGTATGTACCTCATCCGGTATATGGACTTAATGTTGGATTTAAGTCATAAGGTCCCATGCGTTCTCAGGTGTTGTTTCTAGCACATGCCTGATTTCTGCATAATTCAAATAATTGTGATGGAGTTTATCTTTGATAAACTCCATTTTTGTGATATATATATTCCTATCTATAGGCTTCGGGAAATATTGAATTTAGCAAAGAGGAAGTAGCGCAGAGAATTTCTAAATGGGTATAAGAAGGTGTCTTTTTGACTCTATATATAGTTAACAGCGAGGTACACAGCCTTTTTGATCAATTTACTGGTCTGATACAAGCACAATCCCGGCTTCAGACATGGGAGCAACATATTACGATTCCGCTAGAGATGGGCCAAGGAGGCATACACAGAACACGTATCCGTCCGGGTATGGAAATTGTTATAACGGATGTGACCTATGTCCAGGATATGAAACTTCGTATTCAGGAGGCTTGTCCGTTATTTGAGATAAGTTATTGTCTTAATGGCGATATCTATTGTGAGTGGGAAGGGAAGGAAAGCTATACCCATCATTGGACAGGCAACGTGTTATTTTTCGAGGATGAATTGGTATATGAAGAGAAAAAAGCTGACGTCCGGCATCATATGCTTGAAATTCGCTTATCCCCGCAGGAACTGTTGCATTATGCGGCAGATATAACCGAGGAACAGAAAATGCAGTCCTGGCTGCAGCGCTATAAAGGAAACATTGATAACTATCCCAATACACCGGAGATCCATCGATGTGTTTCGGATATGTTGAGTTGCACGTATAATGGAGCCTTGAAAAGGTTGTACATGGAGAGCAAATCCATGGAATTGATAGCATTGTTTGGTGAAGTAGAAGGGCATCAGGTGCTAAATGAAAAAAGCTTCCTGAGCCGTGATGATATGGCGAATCTTGATTATGCCAGGGAATTGGTTATTCGCCATTTTGAACAACCCTTATCCATTCAGGAGCTGTCCAGAAAGGTCGGGATCAATGAATTCAAGCTTAAAAAGGGATTTCGCGAACGCTTTGGCATGACTGTATTTGAGCTGGTACGCAAGCAAAGAATGGAAATGGCGCTTTATTATATGGAAGTACAGCGAATGAATGTCGGAGAAGCGGCGGTATCCGTTGGCTATAGTAATGTCAGTAATTTTGCGACAGCCTTTCGTAAGATTTATGGATATAACCCCAGTGAGCACCTCAAAATGTTACCTCAACGGGATATAAAAACCGATTAGGGCAATTCAGAAGGAATTTCAGACATGAGGATCATGTTGAGATTCCTTTTTTTGTTTGCCCACGCTCCTTCTATAGGGATAGAAAATCCCTTTGCAGGTAGACCCTCTCTTACCAATAACTGATAATTATTATCAATTGGACAAGGATAGGAGAGGATCATAATCATGCATAAATCAACTGCTACAGTTACAAGTGAAGCATATACAGCACCACAGGTGGACCCGCGCCGCTGGATGGCTCTAATTCTGATTTTGTTGCCAACACTGCTGATTTCGTTGAACAATTATATGATACAGGTGGCTCTTCCAATGATGCAATCCAGCATAAAAGCAAGCTTTGGCGAGGCCCAGCTTATTTTTTCTGGATATTCGTTAGGACTTGCAGTTGCATTGATTCTGGGTGGGAAACTTGGGGATATATATGGTCGAAAACGCATGTTATGGATTGGCGTATTAGGCTTCACCCTGATGGGTCTGCTCGGTGGCCTGGCTTCTCATCCAACGATACTCATTGCCATTCGTATCATCCAGGGTCTATCTGCAGCGATGATCCAACCCCAGGTTTTGTCGATTATACAGAGCAGCTTTCCGGCGAGCGTAAAAGGGTTTGTTTTTGCCATCTATGGTGCTGTTATCGGTGTAGGTTTTACACTTGGTATCATATTAGGCGGCATATTAGTGGACTGGAACCTGTTCAATCTTGGCTGGAGGATCGTTTTTCTATGCAATGTGCCAATAGGATTGCTTGTACTAGCAGGACTCCGTATCATTCCCGAATCTCGGGGACATTACAGGCAGAGTATTGACTGGCTCAGCACGGCTGTGGTCATGTTCGGCTTGCTTATGCTCATTTATCCGTTAACGATCGGGCAAAAATCAGGATGGCCGTTATGGACTTGGGGCTGTGTGTTTGGCTCACTCTTGCTGCTATTCCTATTCGTGCTTCGGCAGAAACGGAGGGAAGAGGCAGGACGCACGCCGTTAATGGAGCTATCCATTTTCAAAATAGGTTCGTTTCGGATAGGTATTATCACAGAAATCGTTGTATATCTGAGCATGTTCTCTTTTTTCTTCATCTTAAATTATTATGTTCAGGTGGGATTACAATTGGATGTTCAATCAACCAGTCTTGTTTTTTTGCCGCTAGGCCTTGGATTTTTCGCCACTTCATTATTGTCCTCGCGGATGGTGAAAAGGTGGGGAGATGCGGTATTGAAAGCAGGTACACTTACCATGGGTGGAAGTGTATTTTTACTGATGTGGTCTTTGCATACGGATGCCGTTCATTTATTCCATTACCACAATATATTGATTCTCTTGGTGTACGGGCTTGGTCTGGGCATGGCCACAACCCCACTCGCCAATACGATCTTGAATCGCGTGCCAGCGGCCTCGGCAGGAACCGGATCAGGGCTGTTCACAACCTTTATGTATTTGGCGAACACATTGGGTGTGGCAATGATCAGCATGTTATTTTCTGAAGCACTGCGCTCGCCTCTTGACGAGGCCGGCCTTGGGGATTATGTAAGAGCTTTTTCCATCTCAAGCGCCGCAAGCGGCATACTTGCCTTTGTTGCTTGTGCCTGCATATTCCTGTTAAAAGAAAAGTGAAGTAATTGCACCAGATCAATTCTTTCTTTAATGTTTGATCTCATTACTCGAATTCCGAAAACCCTTAGGTGTTTGGTTTTGATGTTTTTTGAAAGACTGAATGAAGTTATTTACATGATTAAAACCAACCCTATGAGCTATTTCGGTTACTGTATAATCGGTTGAAATTAATAACTCCATGCTCTTTTTGATCCGGTACTTAATTAAGTAATCATACGGTGTCATATGAATGGTCTTCTTAAAACTCCGTGTGCACTCCGAGATGCTCAGATGTGCTGTATCAGCAATTTCTTGCAGTGTGATATTCGTTGAATATTGTTGATGGATAAAGCTGAGCATGAGTTGAAGGCGCTCTTGCTGAAGTTTTACATATTTGGGCGCTTCCTCGGAGGAAAGCGTAATATTATGAATCAATATTAGCCACAATTGTACGGTTTTGATGGAAACCTCATATTCCCATCCCCATTTTTTTTTCATATCAAATCTCTTTTTCATATCCCATAACATATCTAGCACAATCTGTTGCCATTCTGCATCGCCCTTGATTACCAGCGAAACCAGGGCAGAGTCCGTATAAGGTAATACATAATTTTTCTCCATGGCACTATCCGCGTAGAAGGCTAATAGCTTTTCAGGGAAATTAAAGCTCACATATTGTCCGTTAGGAGTCAGATGCGTCGTAACATGCAGGACTCCCTTATTAATTAGGATAGCTTGACCAGCCAATAGCTCATGATCAACACCGTTTACCTGTATAACTAACCTTCCTTGAGTAACCAATGTAATCTGTAGCTCTTCATGCCAATGCAGGTCATTAAATCCCCTACCTTCAGGAATAATTTTCTCGGAATTAGCTGTGTACATAATGTATGGAAATGAAGCATCAGGGAAAAGAATCGTCTCGTGAAGCTGCTTTGACATTTAAATGTGTCCTTTCGAATGATGATATTTATATATAATATAGCGATATTATTACACAATTAAAACATTAACGATGATATTATTATATCCAATCTTTGTTTTATCACCATAATCCTGTGCACAGAATTTGGATAGAACATGTTGAAGGAGCAAGTTTAGAAATGAATAAATCGTTGTATCCGCCTCATCCGTACATGCTGCTTTTTATCAGCATTTTGTCCATCTCTATCTCTTCCATATTGATAAAGTCCTCAGAGACGCCAACCTCTGTAGCTGGGATGTACAGATTGTTCATAACTGTAATACTAATGCTTCCTTTTGTACCTTGGAAAAGTCTTCGAAACCTTAAGATGAGCAAAAAAGATTGGAGTGTTGTGTTGTTAGCCGGACTCTTTCTCGGGTTACATTTCTTATTCTGGATGGAGTCATTGGTGCATACCTCTGTTGCAAGTTCCATGGTCATTTTATCGTTGCAGCCCTTATTTGTAATGGTCGGGTCATATTTCATCTTCAAGGAACGAGCAAATATGGTTACCATCCTATGCATGGTCACTGCTCTTGCAGGATCAGTCATTATCGCATGGGGCGACATCGGGGTGTCAAGAGAGGCACTGATCGGAGATGGATTATCTTTATTAGGTACAATCGCGGTTTCGGCATATATGCTTGCTGGACAAAAAGTAAGTCATAAAATCGATGCAAATGTGTACAGCGTTATTGTTTTCTTCCTTGCGGGAAGTGTCTTGCTTATCTACAGTCTATTCAATCATATCTCCCTGACCGGATATAACACTTCAGATTGGATGTATTTCTTGTTGCTTGCCATAATTCCAACCATCTTTGGACAATTACTAATTAATCTATTATTGAAATCTTTAGGCGCAACGACTTTATCTGTGGGTATTATTGGAGAGCCTGTTCTTGCCATCATACTCGCCTTTGTATTTCTGGGAGAAATCATCTCTCTGTTTCAGTTTATAGGCGGGATGATGACAGTACTCGGCATGGGGGTGTATTTTTGGGCAAAATCATTGCGTTATACCACTTCTAACGTTTCTGAGTATCGAACTTGACATGAATTTACAGGAATTATTTTAACCATTAGACAAGTAGAAGAGGAGAATATATATATGGCTACCATTGATGATTTTTTGAAACTGGATATTCGCGTCGGAACCGTTACAAAAGCTGAGTTTTTTGCAGAAGCGAAAGTGCCTGCGATCAAACTTGAGATTGATTTTGGACAAGACATTGGAATAAAAAATTCTAGTGCACAAATTACTAAAAGATATGCAGCCGAGGAACTGATCGGGAAACAAATCATAGGGGTAGTCAACTTTCCACCGCGCCGGATAGCCGGGTTTAAATCAGAAGTATTGGTTCTGGGAGGAATACCCGAAAAAGGGGATGTCGTTCTGTTAAAACCAGATATCAAACTGCCCGATGGAACTCCGATTGGATAATAGCTCGTTTTGTCATATTGGCGTAACAGACAACGGGTAAGATGGCTATCGAGGTGAGTGACTTTGAAGAAAATATCAACCAAATCGAGTTGGCCTATCAAAAAAAATGTTTTACTCTCAGCGGCCATTTTGATTGCACTAGCTGGATGCAGTTCTAATTCAGCTTCTCCAAAGCCATTGGAGATTTCAGGGATGAACAGCAGTCAGGAGGAGAAGGAGGCCGTTCCTTCGGAGAAAATGAGCTATTGGAATGAACAGCGAAAAGGGACTAATTTTATGAACTCCACATCCCTCCCTGACAACTATGAAGCAGCCAAGGAACAGGGCATAGAGTTTGTACGGCTTGCGCCCGATAAGTGGAGTAAGGATCGAGATTTTTTGTTTAACGACAAGCCAGATGCCAATATCAACGCAGATTTTTTGATAGGCAGCTCGGATAAGTACGAAGGTATCGTGGAAGAGGATTTTGCCCGACTCAAAGCGGATCTGGACGCCGCGGAAGCTAAAGGGATGAAAGTGATTATTACGGTGCTTAGCTTACCGGGAGATCGTTGGCGGCAGTTCAACGGGGCTAAAAATGATGATCGGATCTGGAATGATACTGAATATCACAAGCAGGCCGCTCAGTTTTGGAAGGATCTTGCACAACGATTGAAGAATCATCCTGCCGTCATCGGCTATAACCTGATTAATGAGCCTCATCCGGAAACGGGTACGGGTTTTCATGACTTCTGGACGCAGGATTATTCAGAGTGGTATACCAAAGTGGAACATACCGCAGCTGATCTGAATTCACTCTATGACACGATAACCAAAGAGATCAGGACGGTAGACCAGACAACTCCCATTATTCTGGATTCGGGGCTCTACGCAACACCTTGGGCTTTTACGTATCTGAAACCGATTAATGATCCTAACGTGTTGTATGCTTTTCATATGTATGAGCCTTATGAGATGACAAGCCAGAACAAGAAAAAAGGATTTACGTATTCTTATCCGGGGAGCGTAAAGGTTGGAGATGATGAGACGGAAAAAGAGTTTAACCGTCAGACTCTGAAACAATTTGTCGAGCCAGTCGCCAAGTGGGCTTCGGATCATAACATACCTGCGAACCGGATTATAGCTTCGGAATTCGGAACGAACCGAATGGTTCAAGGTGCAGATCGCTACATGGCGGATCTGATATCTATCTTTAATGAATACGGATGGCATTGGGCTTTCTATGCATTTCGTGAAGATACATGGGATGGGATGGACTATGAATTAGGCAGTGAGAAGCCCAACTGGAAGTATTGGGATGCCATTGAAAAAGGAGAGCAGCCAGTACGCGGTACGGCAGACAATCCGATTTGGAATGAGATTAAGGAAAGCCTGACGAAGTGAAATGGAGAAAGATCACCATTGCATTATTGCTTGTTCTATTAGGAAGCGGCTGTTATGCAAGGGAGATTGAACCTAAAGCTCTGGCAGTAACTCGCCTGGATATCGTCAATGAATTCGTGCCAATATCTATGAATGGAATTCAAATCGTGCAATTCTCTGACACCCACTTGGGTCCCGATTATTCGGTGGATCAGCTTCAATCCTTAGTTAATCGTATGAATCGTCTGAAGCCAGATATCGTGGTGTTTACTGGAGATTTAATGGATCATTACACACGCTTTGGCTCAGCTAATAGAAAGAAAGCACAACGAGTGTTAGCGGAAATACATGCACCTCTCGGAAAATATGCGGTTTACGGCAATCACGACAGGGGAGGCGGCGGCAGCCAAAAGTATAAGCAGTATATGGAGGACGCGGGGTTTACCGTATTGGTCAATGAGGTGCACACGATTCGTACCGCCACAGGGGATACAATAAACATAGCCGGACTTGATGATTTTTTGCTTGGAAAGCCGCAAGTTAAGCGTACGCTGCAATCGCTCCGAAAAGAGGATTTCAACCTGCTACTCGTTCATGAACCGGATGTTGCGGATCAATTGAGCGCATATCCGATTGACCTGCAGCTGTCCGGCCATAGCCATGGAGGGCAAGTCAGAATTCCTTTGATCAAACCGCTTATCACAACTGCATTAGCTCACAAATATGTCGCAGGACTATACTCTTTGCAAGGCAAAAGCAAGCCGCTAAAGCTATATGTCAACCGAGGAATTGGAACCACCCGAATGCCTCTTCGCTTCTTCGCAAAACCGGAGTTAACCGTGATCCGTTTGACTGCCACAGTAAGCTGATGTTAACTAAGTAAAGCTCCACTCATGGCAAATGCAACCTAGAATGCAGAACAGCCTCCGAAAAATTATTCGGAGGCTGTTTTCAATTTGAAGTTCATTCTGATGATGAATTCTGGAATAACTAGCAGCAAAGCAATAGAGCCATAAATACTTATAGTGTAGCTTGTAACATAAGCCAACCCGAATCCCAGATGAAAAAGGAAAGTGATGAGGTGAATCAACATGTTCGTGAAGCAAAAGGCATAACTTCGAATCATCCAGTTCCGGTGTTGAACCATTCGTTTCTGTTTAATTTGAATGAGAGCGGTAATTGTAATGAATAGCCAGATGATATTAAGCGCATTGAAACCGATACTGCTTATTTTTCCTCCAGTAGCGTAAGGGGCCATATAACCGGAAGTCAGTACAACAAGCGCTACGGACACAATGTAAACATAACCGTTTATACGGTGGAACCTACGGCTCTTTTCAAAAATCCGATTAGAGAAGTTGAGTAATCCAGACGCCATGGCCAAACATGCAAACGCAACATGAACGTACATGACATTCAGCCAGATCGGAAGATGAAGCTCGCGCTTCGAACCGGTCTTATGGCTTAAAAAGCTTGAAGCTTCTGGGTCTATCCAATAGTTCTTCACTAGAACATACACAATAAATAAAATACTGACGCAGGCCAGCCATCCGTATAACGTTCCTTGTTTCTTCATATCAAACTACAACCCCCGAAACTCTTTTTTGTGCGCATAGCTAACCAGGCTAGTTTATTCGTTTTCCTGTTAATTTGGAAGCAGGAAGAAGGCCAGCCTTAGCGATTCCATTCATTTGATCTCCATCCACGGCAACTTCGAATTTCAGATTCAAACGCATAGGTTTGGTAATTGACAGGCTCCAGGTTAACTTGTTGTCGCAGAGTACAGGGTTCAAAAATGGGATTGTTTCGTTACCTTGTGTTGCTGTGCCCTGGATCACATCGGAAATTGTCTTTATGTAGAGTTTGACCTCCAGTTTACCGACAGGTGTAGCGATTTTTGTGTCCCAATTCCCATCAAAGACGGTTGTCTGAGTTTTCTCATTAAGCAATATGCCAGAGGTCACTACCGTTTGATTCATTACAATGTTCGGTTCGTTGTCCGTCAACGACTTGTGAGTGCTGGGTGCAATGCCTTTTGCTCTCCAAACGGTTCCTCTTCGCTCATACTCAAACAACTGCTCTATCTCGTGTGCGATACGTGGCCCCAGTTCACGTTCGACCAGATACAACGCAACATCAAGCCCCGAGGTCACACCGCCGCCAGTAACCAGATTACCATCATCCACTACGCGTGCCGGGACAGGAATTGCCCCAGTCGCACCAAGTAAATCCATACCCAAACGATGTGTTACAGCAGATCTTCCTTCCAGGAGTCCTCCCATAGCTAACAAGAGGGAACCACCGCAGACTGTAGCGACTAAGATGTCTTTGTGGTCGAGAGCTGTCTTGATCATTGTAGTCAATTCCGTATTCATGGCTTTACCAAGAATGGCAGGAATCGAGTCTGGACCATCTCCTGCAACATTACCGGCTGCACCAGGCACAAGTATGATACCCCCACGTTCCGGGTCAAGAGTGTTGTTCGCTTCAATTGTCAAACCATTCATACCACTAGTCACTGGTCTTGGACCTTCAGCCGTGACCATCTCTACTCTTACGGCGTTGTCGGTATGCATGGAAGCGGCGCAAAATACTTCGTAAGGTGCAACGGCATCCAATAGGTCGAAGCCATCAAATAACACGATTTGAACAGTTAACATTTCATCCATCCCCTTATCTTTATTTCGTCAAAAGATTCTTCAGCATGTGATATTCTTCTTGTCAATTTAGCCTTTTGCCATTCGACTGGACAAATTAGAATATAAGTCGTCCGTACTCACAGTTAGAATCGTAACAAACGAATATCTCAAAGGAAGTCCTAGAAAGGTCACAAAACTATAAACAAATCATCACAGAATTTAGTCTCGACTTGGTAAAGGAAGAAAAAATGATAAACTAGATGGCAGAGGTGGGATAAGCATGAGTATGTATCATACGATACTTGTTGTAGATGATGATCAGAGCATCGTCGAGCTATTAAGGGACTTTCTAGAGAATGACCAATTTCACGTAAAGACTGCTTGTGATACGGAACAAGCTTGGGCCATACTGCAACAGCATTCCATAGATTGCATTGTACTGGACATTATGATGCCCGGACAAAACGGATTTGAGCTATGCCGTCGAATTCGAGGGGACAGCAATGTTCCAATTCTTTTCTTGAGTGCTCGCAGTGATGATGTGGACAAGATCCGTGGCCTTACGCTCGGAGGAGATGATTATATCGTCAAAACGGCTTCGCCTGGGGAAATTGTTGCCAGAGTGAAAGCTGTTTTGCGGCGCACTACTTCCAGGAAACCCATGGAAGGGAAGATCTTAGATTATGGACGCATCCAGTTAAATTTGACTGCAAGAGAAGTCCTAGTCGAAGGAGGAAAAGTCGAGCTTACACCTAAAGAATATGAGTTGTTGCGATTATTTGCGGAGCACCCGAGGCAGGTTTTCTCCTACGAACAACTGCTTGCAAAGTTTTGGGAAGGTGTAGGCGACAGGCATACCATTCGGGTTCATCTTAGCCGGCTTCGCGAAAAAATTGAATCCGATCCAAACCATCCACAATTCCTCATCAACGTGTGGGGAGTAGGATACCGTTTTGAGGGAGTGTAACATGAGAAAACTCCGTATTCGTACATTTACTATGCTTTGTTTATTCTTCTTGCTTACATTGCCTTGGATCTTTTTTGTCACGGCTCACTTTATGGACACTCAGTCGTTTAGCATCTCTTCAAGCCAACAGCAAAATGAAACGCTCAGTGAGATGATCCACATGATTGAAGTTGGTACGGATAAATGGACGGATACCGGTTGGCAAAACGAACTTCATACTGAGTTGAGCAAAGCAAAGATGGATGTGGAGATTGAATCTGCGTCTAATTCGGAAATATATCGTTCCAGCCCGAAGCGTCACAGTCGATTCTCGTCGACCGAACAGTTCTCTGTCATAAAGGAGGGGGAATTGCTGGGGAGGGTTGTTCTTTATCTTCCTAAATCCAACGGAGTTCCAACGATTGCGGCATTTTTCGGACTGCTGCTTTCTTTCTTTGTGGTTGGAGTTGAAATGAGAAGATTCCTCCTTAAACCTCTTGAGAAAATGAGCGAGGCGGCCAGACAAATTGCAGCAGGACATTGGGAAGTCCAATTACCTAAATCCAGAATCGCGGAAATTGCCGAAGTCCGTGATGGATTCGAAGTTATGGTGAAGGGGCTTGAACAATCCCACCGTAAACAAGTGGAGCTTGAGGAAGAACGCAGATTTGTCACCGCAGCCGTTGCACATGATTTACGCACACCGTTGTTTGCCTTGCGGGGGTATTTGGATGGATTGGAACAAGGAATAGCTCAGTCACCGGAGAAGGTCACCCGATATATTGCCGTATGCAAAGAGAAATCCGCTCAATTGGATCGATTGGTTGAGGACCTCTTCACTTTTACAAAAATGGAGTACTTAGAAAGTGAACTTAACACGAGAACGCTAGATTTAACACAGATCCTCCGAAGATCGATAGAGAGTGTGAGTCCACAAGCTGAGCAGAAACATATTTCTATCTTAAACCAATTAACTGACGGTTGTTGTATTAACGGAGATTCGTATGTATTGGAGCGTGCGATGAACAATATATTGGAGAATGCCGTTAGATATACGCCATCAGGTGGCGCAATAACAGTCCAATGCTTTAAAGACGGCAATAAAATTAGGTTTACTATCCGTGATACCGGACCTGGCTTCTCTTTCGAAGAATTAGAGCGCGTTTTTGAACCTCTGTATCGTGGGGAAACGTCTCGAAGTCGTGCAACTGGAGGCAGTGGATTAGGATTAACGATCTCACAACGAATGATGAAGCAACATGGAGGCGAACTTATGGTAAGTAACCACCCTGACGGTGGAGCAGTTCTGGCAGGATGTTTACCGCTAACTGACCCTAATTAAAAAGATTTGTGCGGTCCTTGTCTCCTAAGATTATGGTATGTTATTTAACGCGTATTACGATGGATTTTGACTTCAGACTGGAAGAGAGGTAAGCCTTATTCCAGCTTCCAGTCTGGAGATCTCGATATTATGCTTGATTTGTTAACGTGTTAGATATAATATGTTCGTATGTTTAAACTCTTAAACGTAATGGAGTGATTTAAATGCAAGCCATGGTAATTGAGAAATACGGGAAGAATGTTCCCTTGATACAGAAAGAAATGCCTATTCCTCAAATCGGAGATCATGATGTATTGGTGGCAATTCATGCAGCAAGCTTAAATCCGATTGATTTTAAAATAAAAGAGGGCAAGGTAAAGCTCCTGCTGAATTACAAGATGCCATTGATCCTTGGAAATGATTTTTCCGGTGTTGTGGTCAAGGTTGGTAAACAGGTGAACGCTTATAAACCTGGAGATGAGGTATATGGCAGACCTCGTAAAGACAGAATTGGAACTTTGGCTGAATACATTGCTGTCCATGAAGAAGACATCGCGCTGAAGCCCCAAAACTTAAACTTTGAAGAAGCAGCATCCATACCACTGGTCGGTCTTACGACATATCAAGCCTTTTACGATATTTTGAACCTCCAGAAAGGCCAAAAAATATTAATTCATGCAGGATCAGGAGGGGTTGGCACGTTCGCCATCCAGTTGGCCAAATTAATGGGAGCTTATGTTGCCACTACTGCCAGCGATAGAGGTTACGCATTGGTCCAATCCCTTGGTGCCGATCGTATTATCAATTATCGTAAAGAAAATTTTGAAGAAATACTGTCGGGATATGATGCGGTGTATGACACGATAGGAGGCGAGGTGCTGGAAAAATCCTTCCAAGTACTTAAGCCGAATGGGAAAATAGTATCTATTTCCGGTTTGCCGAACGCGAGATTCGGGCGAGAAGCCAAATTAGGCTGGTTAAAGACAGCACTGTTATCGATTGTGAGCCATAAGATTACAACTCTTGAGAAGAAAAACCAAGCAAGATATCATTTTCTGTTTATGAAACCAAGCGGGTTGCAATTAGAGCGAATAAAGGGTTACTTGGAGGAAGGTCTCATTAAACCGGTGATTGATAAGGTTTATGATTTCAAGGATGTCGGGCAAGCATTTCAGTATCTTGAAGGTGGAAGTGCCAAAGGAAAGGTCATCGTTAAAATGAAGTGAAGTGTTCAATGGAGATGGATACCGTTCTTGTCCGAATTGAGGGCAAGAACGGATACTATAATTCTCATTCTCTTTATTTTATCGGTATCCAGATTTGTGGCGGCTTGTGAGGTCCTGGATATACTTCAAGTTCAGGTATACCCGCATGCTCGTAAGGGTTGGAAGAAAACCATTCAGAAATAATCTGCTTCCATAAACGCTGCATACTTTCTGGCATCGAACCTTCAACTTCAAAGACACTCCATTTAGAAGCTGGAATTGTGAAGGATGATAATCCTTCAGGCACTTCACCATCATAAGCCGTAGCAATCCAATATTCCATCTGCTTCTCCTGGATTTCGTTCTGATCCACACAGACGCCTAGCAATCCTTGAATTACACCATTATTCAAATCAAATAAACGATCTTCTGTACCACTCGTATACGCATCCTGCCACATTTTGGCTATGCCTCGTAAGTTTTCCCCATCGATATAAGAGAAAGCCTGCTTTATCCCTACTAATGTAAACGCAGCTTGTTCAACAATTCTGTGATTCATTGGTTCTGCTCCTTTTAGACTTAATTGAATAACCAAACGATTATACGATTTGATAGAAGTACTGTTCTTACGTGCTTCACTGGGGGCAATTCCGTGCTGCCTCCGAAAAGCTTTGGAGAAAGATTCAGGAGTGTCATATCCATACTTGAGCGCCAGATCAATGATTTTGTGATCACTCTGTATAAGTTCATTTGCTGCCAAGGTTAACCGTCTTCGTCTGATATATTCGGCTACCGTAACATCAGTTAATAAGGCAAACGTACGTTGAAAATGAAAGGGAGAAATATGAGCTTGAGCTGCAATTTTCTCCATAGTCATATTTTCGAGTAAATGTTCTTCCATATATGCAATAGCTAGCTGTAATGATTCGATCCAGTTCATACGGTTAACCACTCCTTGATTCCTATAATAGATGAAGACTGATTCAAGAACCTGTCATTATGTGCTTTCATTTGTCCGGTTAGAGAAAGGGGAAGAGGGAAACCCAATAAACACGTAAAAAAGATGGCCCCTGATAAATTCAAAGGCCATCTTTTGGCAAACGAAAAAAAGAATTGAACGAAAAATAACGCTATGATATAATCGTTAGCGCCATTGGCAAACAAAATTAAAGTATGTACTTATTTTTATCCCTACTCTAATTTTACATCTGGAATTTTGATTTGTCAATGCTCTTTTTCATCCCAAAAATAGGAAAAGGAGTGGTTAGAGAGATGCAAACAAAAGATTGGCAGCTGGAACAGGAACGTCTAGAGTCTGTAGGGAGCAAACTGCAGGCCAGAATCACAGAATTGGAGCCAGAGGTTGCCGGAATGCGTGACCAGGCTTCGGAAATTCGCAAGCGCTTTTGGGAAGAAGTTACGATCAACACTAGCACCCATGAAGATTTCGAAGAGACCTTCTACACCATTAACCAGCAGTCTGCGGTATTGGCCGAGCGGGAACGTGGTCACATGCGGTTGACGCAGCAATGGAATAACATGAAACGTTTGCTCCCGTCCCCCTATTTTGGCCGCATCGACTTTCAGGAGAAAGGTCTAGCCCACATCGATCAGATCTATATCGGCGTATCTTCTTTTGTCGACCAAGATGGATTGAGCTTTCTGATCTATGATTGGCGTACACCGATCGCGAGCATGTACTACGATTCTTCCCCCGGCGTAGCGTCCTATGTGACGCCGATCGGAAGAATCGATGGCACAATAGAGCTCAAACGGCAATTTCAGATCCATAACGGAGAAATCAACAACATGTTTGATGCAAATGAAACGATTGGAGACCAATTGTTGCAGCAAGTGCTCGGCAAAGGTGCGGATTCACAAATGAAAAGCATCGTGGCAACCATTCAGAAGGAACAAAACGCCATTATCCGTAATGACACAAGCCGAATGCTTATCGTACAAGGAGCAGCTGGTAGCGGTAAAACTTCCGCAGCCTTGCAGCGGGTGGCGTACTTATTGTACAAACACCGCCAGACGATCAGTGCTGATCAGATCGTTCTTTTCTCACCGAATCCGATGTTTGGCAGTTATATTTCCACTGTCCTTCCGGAGCTCGGTGAAGATAATATGCAGCAGACCACTTTTCAACAATTTCTCGACTATTGGCTCGGCTCTTCGTTGCGTCCGGAGGATGTTTTTGATCAGATTGAATATGTACTGACCGCGCATGAAGCTCCAGGCTATGAGGCACGGCTTCAAGGAATCGAATATAAAGCTTCAGATGCTTTTTTGCAGGCCTTGCAGAACTATGGAAACTGGTTGGGGCAGGAAGGCATGCGATTCAACAGCATTCGGTTTCGAAATCGTAATTTGATTACGGCGGAGCAAATGAGAGACAAATTTTACGGTTATGATCGCTCCCTGCCCTTGTTAAATCGCGTTGTACTCTTGCAGGAGTGGCTGCTGAAAGAGCTGGCTTCCCTGGAACGTATGGAACGTGAAGAATCATGGGTACAGGAAGAATTGAATTATCTCGACAACGATCAGTATGCGGATATCTTCGAAGTACTGCATAAAGATAAGGAAGTATTTGATATCGCGGAACAGTACGCCCAAATTCGTGAGAAAATAAGCAAGAAGCGTCGAGAAGATGAAGGTGATTTTGACTTTGCCCAGAAGGAGGAGGAACTGCTCGGCCGCAAGATCGTGAAAGAACGGTTTAGCCCACTAAGAAAAGGTATCAAGAAATTCTCGTTTGTTGATATCAAAGGTATATATGGCGAATTGTTTGTTGACGAAGCCACTTATCGGGAGAAAACGAATGCTACGGTTATCCCCTCGCTATGGCCTGAGATATGCAGTCAAACCAAGGAAAGCCTGCTCCGGAACGAGTTGTTCCATGAGGATGCGACTCCCTACTTGTATGTAAAAGAACTGATAGAAGGTGTCCGGACAAACACGGAAATCAAGTATGTCTTCGTTGATGAAGGTCAGGATTATTCAACATTTCAATATGAATATCTCAAAAAGCTGTTTCCCCGTGCCCGTATGACCGTGCTCGGCGATTTCGGGCAAGCGATCTTCACGCAGGCTACTAATTTGGCCGCAGCTGATTCACCATTAGTCCGTCTCTACGGTGAAGCCAAAACAAGTCTTTTCTCCCTAGTACGCAGTTATCGCTCAACGAAGGAGATCGTTGAATTTACAAGAGCGATGCTTCCAGACGGAGATGAAATTGTACCCTTTGAAAGAAAAGGCCTAAAGCCCCTGCTGACGAGAAGCAACGACAGAGAGAAGCTGGATGCACAAATGGTGGCAGATATCGCTGCGCTAAGAGCCGAGGGCTTTGATTCCATCGCTATTATTACGAAGACCGCCGCCGAAAGCCACAAGGCCCATGAATCGTTACAGATTCAAGGAGGCGAAGCGTTGCAGCTCGTTACGAAGGAAACGTTCAACTTTGAAAAAGGTGTAATGGTCATTCCTGTGTACCTTGCCAAAGGTGTCGAGTTCGATGCAGTCTTGGTCTATGATGCTTCGTCTGGAGCTTATGGCCGCGACAATGAACGCAAGCTTCTTTATACGGCGTGTACGCGCGCTATGCATCACCTTCATCTGTACACGACGGGCGATTGGTCGCCTTTCATACAGCCCTTGCCAGCGGATTTGTATGAGGAATCAGAGGCCTATACAACCAAGTAAACATGCCGGGACTGTCAGATCTAACAGCGTATGAGAATTGAACTACTCAAATAAGTAGCACTAGTCGCCTTTTAGGCGACTTTTTTTGAATTTCTAAGTCATTATAGAGACGAACTTGTCAGCGATAACCTTTGGATTATTTCCATATTGTTATACTCAGCATAAATTTTATTATATGGGTGGACTAAGATTACAGTTATATAATAGAAATACGTAAACAGAAGAATAGATTGCATACATAAAGTATAGAGGAGCTAAGATCATGTTAACCAAAATGAACTTGCAGGGAAGCTGGGAGCTTCAACTGGATGAACATAAACAAGGCGCTCAAGGCCCATTTGACGATACCATAACGCTGCCGAACTCGACTTCTCATGCACGCAAAGGAAGAAAGAATGATGTGGCTCACATCGGGTCTTTGACTGATGAATATGCATATGAAGGATGGGTGTGGCTGAAAAGGGAGATTGATATACCTTCAACGCTTGCTGGCAAGAAATGCAGTTTGTATCTGGAACGCACGCGCATAACCAAGTTATGGGTCGATGGTGAAGAAGTTGGAGTGCAGGATAGCCTCAACACCCCCCATGTGTATATCTTACCGGAAGGGCTATCGGAGGGAAAACACACCCTCATCATCCGGGTCGATAATACGGACTATCCGACGAAAGGCGGGCATCTTACATCCGTCGATACTCAGACCAACTGGAACGGAATTACCGGGAAGCTGGAGATTCAATTTTACCACGAGGTGCATATGGGTGAGGTACAGATCTATCCCAATGCTAAAGAGCGAACATTCAGAATCACAAGTACATTGTCCAAATCGATATCAGGTACTGTATTGTCCGTTACTGCGCGAACCTTCAAGCCCCTTTTAAAAGAGACTCATGGATATGTGGCATCAGACAGAAATCATGTGGTGAATGAGCAAACCTATCCATGCAGCCAGAACGAAGTTAATGTGCTTTACAAGATGGGAGACGACGCATTGCTCTGGAGTGATTCAGATCCACATCTGTATGTGCTGACCCTTACTCTGTTGGGGGAACATGGCGATGTGCTGGATACAACCGAAATCATAACAGGACTGCGAGATTTTGAAGCTAATGGAGATGCTTTTACGATCAACGGTCGAAAGACCTTTCTTCGCGGAAAACATGATGGTCTAATCTTCCCGCTTACAGGTTACGCGCCAACCGATGTGGATGAATGGCTGCGAATCCTGAGTATTTCCAAATCATATGGTATAAATCATTATCGTTTTCATACCTGTTGTCCGCCTGAAGCAGCGTTCACCGCTGCAGATATGCTTGGTATATATATGGAGCCTGAATTGCCATTCTGGGGTACAATCACGGATGAACTCGACCCACAGCATAATCAGGCTGAACAGGACTATCTCATTCGTGAAGGCTTCGCCATGCTCAAGGCGTTTGGGAATCACCCTTCTTTTGTAATGATGTCACTCGGTAATGAACTTTGGGGCAGTAAAGAAAGACTGAATGCCATTATCAAAGCGTATAGAGCATTTGATCCACGCCCTCTGTACACCCAGGGTTCAAACAATTTTCAGTTCACTCCGCTGATTCTAGAGGAAGAAGATTTTTACTGTGGCGTACGTTTTTCCAAAGATAGACTTTTCCGCGGCTCCTATGCCATGTGTGATGCCCCGTTGGGTCATGTTCAAACCGACGTGCCTGGTACTCTGAAGGACTACAACGACATGATCTTGCCAGATAGGACAGTTTCGGAGAATGAGGGAATTCAAGCAGATGAATCGGAGATTCAAATTCAATATGGAACGGAAGCCAAGACCGTGAAAGCCGCTTCTGTTGAAGAACAGCTCATTCCGCATCTACCCGTCATTTCCCATGAAATTGGACAATATGCCATGTACCCGAATTATGAAGAGATCGAGAAGTATACCGGGTCACTGAAGGCAAAAAACTTCGAGGTGTTTCGGGAACGATTGCAATCCAAAGGAATGGGACATCTGGCTGAACCCTTTTTCAAAAGTTCTGGAAAACTTGCAGTAGCCTGCTATAAGGAAGAGCTTGAGGCGGCATTTCGATCCAATCATCTGGCAGGATTTCAATTGCTCGATCTTCAGGATTTTAGTGGACAGGGGACCGCACTGGTAGGTATTTTGGATGCCTTCATGGATTCGAAAGGGGTGGTTACTCCCGAGGAGTGGAGAACGTTTTGCTCCGATGCAGTCCTTCTGGCCCGATTCGAGAAATTTAACTACAATTCGGGAGAAGATTTCAATGCCTATATTCAATTAAGGTACTACCGAACAGATTCATTGAGGGGTCAGACTGTGGAGTGGGAAATGCGTGATTCGGATCAGCGGATTGCACAAGGAAAAGACGAGATTTCCTTTATCTCTGGAGAAACTTGGTTTGAAATAAGTCAAATAAAGTTCAAGCTGCCTGATGTGAAAAAGATGACGCCAATCACTCTATCCCTGCATATTCCAGGTACCGATATTCGGAAACAATATGACCTATGGGTATACCCTGATCATGATGTGACAGCTATTGAACAAGACTATATTTATAAGGAATTGTCCGATGAAGTAATTGCCTTACTTGAAAAAGGTGAGAGCGTGCTGCTGCTCCCAACACTCGAAGATAACGACAGTTCAGTCGAAGGCACATATTGTACCGATTTCTGGTGTTATCCGATGTTCCGATCCATTTCGGAAAGCATGAACAAGCAAGTTCCCATCGGTACACTCGGACTTCTAATCAATAACGCACACCCTGCATTGAAGCACTTTCCAAGTGAGACCCATTCCACTTATCCTTGGTGGCATATCGTTATGAATTCACGGTCTATTATTTTGGATAAGGTCGCAGAGAATGTTCAACCTTTCGTTCAAACCATCGATAATTTTGAACGTAATCATAAGCTGGGGCTGCTGTTTGAGTGCCAAGTTGGAAAAGGCAGGCTGCTGGTCGGAGCACTAAATTATGATAAATTGATTTACCACACAGAAGGGCGCCAGTTACTTTACAGCCTTGCACAATATGTAAAAAGTGAGGGCTTCCGACCGGAAGCCAAGATAGAACTGGATGAGCTTCAACAGTTGTTAGGCAAGAAATAGAAACTGCATAATGCAGGTTATTACCGATAAGAACATACACCGATCAGATTCGCCATACTAAACGAGAAGTTTGTTTTCAGAAACTAACAAGAAACCCTTCGAACTGTTTTTTTACAGTTCGAAGGGTTTTTCTTTAATTATAGGTGCTTAAAGAATCACTTAAGATCTGTTACCAAAAGTATCGACGCATCAACAGCAACAAAATTAGTTAACGTAAACATTATTATGTAAACTCAATAAAAGTAAGTTTCATTTCTTTTTACCTTAATGACATAAAACCTCCATCATATGTAAACCGTAATGGGGTACGCATGAAGGAGGATACATATGAAAAGTCATGTGCATCAAAAAGAAGAAGAGAAACTGAGCTGGATTAGTCTTTCCTTATTTGGAGCAGGGTGTACGCTGGGAACCGGATTTTTCCTCGGAACAAGTCTGGCTATTCATTGGTCCGGTTTATCCGTGCTTGTACTTTTGGTGCTGGCTGCTGCGGGGACCTATTTTGTATTTGGAGCATTAGCTCAGATGACGGCAGAAGATCCGAAAGAAGGGGCTTTTCGAACATATGCCGGTGAAGCGTTCGGCCCATGGGCCGGTTTCGGAAGCGGATGGATGTATTGGTCTTCCGAAATGCTGATCATGGGCAGTTCATTAACGGCGCTCGGATTATTCTCTCAATTTTGGTTTCCAAAGTTTCCATTGTGGGTGTTTGTGGCAGTATATGCATGCATTGGATTGTTCATCGCCGCATTGGGAGCCAAAGGGTTAACTCAAACAGAAAATGTGCTTGCAGTAATCAAGTTAGCTGCAACGGTTGCTTTTATCGCGATTGCAGCAGCGGCTTGTCTGGGCTGGTTAGATGTAAAGATTACGCCGCAGAAAATAACGAATGAATGGTTCCCTCACAAAATAAAAGGCGTGTGGACCGGGTTTATTTATGCCTTTTTTGCCTTTGCCGGGATTGAGGTCATGGGTTTAATGGCAGCCAAGCTGAAAGAACCTAAGGATGCAGTGAAATCAGGCAGAGTGATGTTATTAACCGTCAGTACGCTGTATGTTGTGGCAATTGCCTTAATCCTTCTTCTGGTTCCTGCTGCTAAATTAACACCAGACGAGAGTCCTCTCGTCAAAGCGATGTCATCGATTGGATTTACGGTCGTGGTTCATATTCTCAATGGAATTTTGATAATCGCCGGGTTCTCCACGATGGTCGCTTCAATCTATGCGATTACATCCATGCTGGTTAAATTGGGTGAGGACGGAGATGCACCGAAGGTGTTTACGAAGACTTGGGGAAAAAAGAGCATGCCCCTTTATGCATTAGGATGCACTGCGGCCGGATTAATCCTTTCTACTCTCCTGGCATTATGGATGCCTAAGAGCCTATTCGAATATGTAACAACCGCAGGCAGCTTGGTATTAATGTATACCTGGCTTCTGATTTGCATCACGTATATCAAGAAAATGAAGCCAACAAGTTGGAATCGCATCAAAGTATGGATCGCCATGGTCCTTATACTTGCAGCAGTAGCTGGCACGGCTATGGAAAAAGCCAGCAGAAGAGGTCTGCTGGCAAGTATAGGTCTTGTTGTATTGATAGCCTTGATTACTTACATTGTTAACAAAGTACGCAAACCGCAACCTTCGCCATCTACTGAGCCATCAAACCCCTGAATGGGTGACTGGTATCAGCTATTTCGTCAATTTGCTAATGGCTTGCTTCATGCGCAAAAAGGGACATTTGGAAGGGGTCTGCTCGTCATCGGGCAGGAAATATTGTTTCCATTCCAGATTATCCTGCTCCCCATACCACATGAGCGAAGGATGAGCAGGAACGGCATCATATGCTGCCAAACGCTTACGAATCAAGGTTTTCATTTTCCGGCCAAGAGGTGTGTTGTCATTAATGGATTCAAACACCCACCTTGGTTGAAAAGCAAACATAAGATAAGGGAAGTGCCTACTGGCTCTAAGCTCATGCGCGGGAGTGGCACAGAAACAAAAGTAAGGCTCCCCGCCAAAGCAAAATTCCCATGTGGCTTCATGCGGATCAGTCGAAATATGTTCAGGCCAGGAGGCAGTATCGAGTGAGCTTACCCGGTTAAGCATCTCCCAGAACAAGGACTGATACTGCTCCACCGTTGTGTTGTTTCTCAAATCATCCGGTGTCTCGCAAATGACAACCAAAGAAGCGTAATGTCCCGTATCCCGAGAAACAGGTCCATATTGACGAAGTAATTCCGCCATGTCTTCAGCAGAAGCTTGTGTACGCGGATCCCTGGTGAATCCATATCTCAAATGTCCTGAGAGAAAACCGATCCTTCCGGGAACACAAGGATACGTATTATCCTCATCTGCAATCATATTGGAAAATTTTGAATAAGCGTCCTGCTGCCATTCGGGCAGACCTTTGAATGATGCATTTATTTCATCGGCACTGTACAGCTCTGCCATGGATTCCCCAACTCCATTCCACATGATACCGTTAACGTATTAATGCGGATGGCGTTGGGTGACTGTCCAGTGTAGTTTTTATGTCAGAAAAAGATAGATCGTACAGCTTCAAAACCGAAGTACAGGCCAAATCCGATCAGACAGATCCCTGAGATAATGGAGATCCAGCGCAAAACGGTTTCGTTGCTGCGTTTATGAAATCGACTAGCCATGCCAGCCATGATGACATCCCAGACAAGGATTCCTATGAAAATACCAGAACTGTATAGTAGCAGATGAGCGGTGTCGGTATGCTTTACGGTTGTAGCAAGGATAGAGCCGTAAATGCCGAGCCAGAATAAAATATTCAGGGGATTGGACAGGGCCATGAGAAAGCCAGAGACAAAAGATTTCCCAACCCTTGCTTCTGCTGTAGAAGAGGCCTGAATGCCGTCTTTTAACTTAGATAGTGTTTCCACACCGGTATACACCAGAATAAAACTGCCAAAAGACCAAAGAAAAGAGCGCATGAAAGGCGTGTCCAGAAAATGGGCAACTCCAAAGTAGATCAGAAGCATGTACACCAAATCGGCAAACATGGCTCCCAGTCCCAGAATCCAGGCATGCATAAATCCGTGGCGGGCTCCGCGATCCAACTGAGCGGCATTAATCGGACCAATTGGAGCGGATAGTGAGATTCCCAGAATAATATAACTAAACAGTACAGACATATACGCGTTCACTCCTTAACGGGTTCGACGAATTGTACCGGTAAGTCACACACATATGGGTACAAGTCATCGTATTCCCGTCTGGAGCAAATTAGAACAAGCTTTGCGTCGCTTAATCTGATATGGACTCTACATCCAGCTGAATGGCTGTACAATGATATCCGTTGCATGAGCTTTCTTCACATGGGCAGGCGGATAAACCGATAACCAAATCAGTCAATGCCTCCATCTCAACATAATCACCAGCCCGTGAGTCTGGAGCTACGACATCAATCTTTCCCAGATCATCTACAACCGATTTCATAAACAGATTAAATGGATAATGCTGATCCGGTGGCAAGATCCCGAACGGTTCAAGAGCCTGATTTAGGTTATGATAGCAGCTGGCATGATCCTTTTTGTCATATAATACTTCATACATTTCCGGACGACAGGCGGAGTTGAAAAAATCATGAACACCAACTGTGTCACGAACGATCTTAAGCAACGGCTGATATTGATTAGAATACACGGACTGTCCTGGTTTGATCCGGTAGGACCGCAGTACGTCCATCGTTACACCTGGGTCTAGTCGATTATTGGCATTTTGAGCATCATATGCAACAAAATCAACGACCTGCTGCCCCTCCAAATCGGTCACCCGAATTAATGAACCTTTATTTACCTTGACGGCATAACCCGTTTTGGCCGGGATACGAACAGACTGTTTATGGCGTTCCGTTGTATTCATATTCATTCGTCACATTCCTCCGCAGTTTTTGCTTTCAGTATGCGGAGCTGACATGGCTTTCATGCACATTGGCAAACATAAGGCTCACATTGAAAATGATACAGGTTGTATTCAGCGTTTATGCTGGAAACAGTGGATTACCCTTCATGCCGACCCATAGTTCGGATGTTTCCAGCTGACCAGCCAGATGAAGCAACCAGTCTTCACGGCCTTTGGTTGCCATAATCTGTACACCCATGGGCAGGCCTTCAGGAGTCAGATGCACAGGAACACTCATGGCGGGTTGACCCGTCAGATTCGCGAGCTGAGTGAACGGAGTGTAGGTAAGACTTGGTTCAAACATCTCATAAATCAACTGCTGCTGCTGGATCTTGTCCAAATCGCTAATACGCATCAGATGCTGAATTTGTTCATCATGAGGTGTCAATTCGCCGATTTTGGGTGCTGGAAAAGCATTGACAGGTGTGACATAAAAATCATACCGTTCAAACAATGTGGACATCTGAGCTGCGGCAACATCCCATTCGGCCAAACTATGTACGAATTCAGCAGCGGATACTTTTTTACCGGCTTCAGCCAGAACCCAGGACTCGATCTCCATATCATCAGAGGTTAATGCTCTACCCATAGAACGTTCCATCGAAGAGATCATCGCCGCCATTTCGCCGCTGTTCATCATGTAATAGTTCTCCATTAATTTGACACCATTAACCGGACTTAGTTTTTCTTCAACCTCATGACCTTGTTCTTCCAGCCAGCGGACTGTCTTATATACAGCTTGTTTGGCTTCTTCACTCACTGGTGTACCTACAGGCGAAGCTGTCGTGTAAGCAACTCTCAGTTTGCGTTGATGAGGGTAGTTCATATCAGCCAGATAGCTGCCTGGGAAGAGGGGAGCATGAAACGCAGCTTCCGGTTGAATCACTTGCAATGTATCCAGTAAAGCAGCGCTGTCGCGAACGGAACGGGACAAGGCAAAATCAATCGAAGCACCCTGCCACTGACGGCCAACCCCTGGTCCAACAGGTGTCCGTCCACGTGTAGGTTTGAGTCCGAACAAGCCGCTGAATGAAGCAGGAATTCGGATGGAACCGCCACCGTCACTTGCTCCTGCAAGGGGGACAATACCCGAGGCTACTGCGGCAGCGGCACCGCCACTTGAACCGCCGGGTGAGTGATTCGTATTCCATGGATTTCGAGTTGGACCGTGAAGACGGGGTTCGGTAATGTTTTTCAGGCCAAATTCCGGCGTATTGGTATGTCCAATGTTAATGAAGCCTGCATCGCGCAGACGGGAAACGAAATTAGAATTCCGCTGCGCACGATGCTCACTGAGAAGACGAGAACCCGAGGTGAGAATTTCACCTTCCAGGGATTGAGAGATATCTTTCAATAACAAGGGCACGCCGGCAAAGGGCTGCTCTCCCGGGCGAACTATACTCGCTTCTTGACGTGCACGTGTTTCATATGTTCGAATGACTGCATTGAGCTGCGGGTTCACTTCTTCCAGGCGTGCATACGCCGCTTCCAACAATTCGACAGGAGATATCTCCCGTGCGCGAACCAATTCAGCCAAACCTATAGCATCGTAAGATGTATACGAAAATGATGAAGACGAAGACATGATGATCGTTCCTCTCTAAATTGACTTAATCTACTATTCCATAAGTCATCGTACCACCGGAATAGCGAAAAGACAAAAGGCACTGAACATCTCAAAGGATGTCCAGTGCCTTAATTGATTTGCTTTTATATAAAATTCAATCCGTACGGAGCTTTGGTGCACCGTCAGCCGGAGTCGCTGATCGTTCTTGCTGTTTGGAGATGGCGAATAGGGCAATCCAGATGAGGATGAAGCCCACCAGTTGCTCCCATGTAATTAATGTGCGGAATGCAATCCAGTTTACCAGTACACCGGCCATCGGGAAGCTCAGTTCTGCGAGCGTTGCGACTGAGGCCTTGGTGGAGGAGAGCCCTTTGTAATATAACAGAAGACTCAGTAACCCTGGCAGTAATGCCTGACCCAGAATATTAAGTGCTACAGCCGCCTGTTCACCTGTAGCGGAAGGGAATGTCCAGGCAGCACCTTCGTTCCACGTCATAAAGATCAGCAGTGGCAAGGCTACGACAAAGCGCAGAGAGGTGACCGTTTCATAACGGGTTTGCCCCAGCATCAGCCGCCCCATAACTGTTGAACCGCCCCACAATGCAGCTGCACCCAGTGATAACAGGCTACCTGCATGAACCCAATTGTCCCAGTTGCCAAGGGGAAGGGTAAATCCGAACGTGAGCAGGTATGTTCCTGCAAGTGCAATGATAAACAGTCCACCGAAGCGGCGAGGCAATGTTTCTTTCAGCAGCAGCTTAGCCAGAACAATCGCAAATAGCGGCTGCATCTTTTGCAATAACAAAACGGTGTTGGGATCGTTATGCGTAAGTGCCAGGGTGAACAATACCGTGGCGAGAGCAGATCCTCCCCAGGAGATAAATATCACGGCAATCCAGTGGCGAGCACGCAGGTTTTTCAGATCGGCCCGGAACTTCCATAACACGGGAATCGCCACAAGGCTGACAATAATATGTTCCACCAGTACAATCTGTGTGGAGGTCATCGTTTTGAGCAAAATAATACGGAACAGTGGATCTACACCCCAAAGGGCGGCGCCGAGCACGACGAGCCAGAATCCGGTATTACTTCGTTCCTTGCGGTAAACTGTTGATGCAGGTTGTGTCTTTTCCATATTCAGGACTCCTTCGTCAGAACACGGAATCTTCAGTTGGCAAAATCGACAAAAGCCCCCGTTTTGGTATACACCAAATAAACGGGGGCTCAATCATTGACATGTCGTACGAAAATAAGCCTTTCCGTAACGGCATGTCAATGTGTTGATCTTCTCTCATCCGGACTGTACCGTCGGCCTTGGAGTCACACCAAGTCAGTCGCTGAATCCCTACATCGGGTCAAACAGCGAGTCGCGGGCTGGTTCCGAAGAACATCACCGCCGGTTGGGAATTGCACCCTACCCCGAAGATCCTATTCAATTATATAGTGTGTTGAACAAGCTGTAACATTAATAAGTTCATCTTATTCGTGTAAGCGCTAGCAGTTCAAGTGTTTTTTTAGAATATGATATTCCAGCTTCCCTGTTGTCTGCGTAGTAATACAATCTGTCCTGCATGATACGCATCGTGGAGTACCCAGCGGGCAAGCTCATGTGCCCATTTTTCATCCGTATCCATGTACGGGGCTTCAAGATCGGGTTCTTCTAATGAAGCGAGCTGATCACGAAGCTGTCCGGCTAATTGCGTTGTATTTTGCATAAGTACACTCCAGCCAGCAGTATCAGAAGGGTCGCCCGGATCTCCGAAGGTGGATTCATTGTTTTCGGCAGGTGCACCAGAGGGTGTTGTGCCCTGAATACAACTCAACAAACGATGATTATAGTAATACATATGGTTAACCAACTGCCAGATGCTTAATCCACCGGATGATGGAACCCAGGCTGCCTGTTCAGCAGTCAGTCCTTCGAGTGCCTTGGATAAAGGCACAATCCAGTTACATTGATCCCAGGTATCATCTTTCTGAATGAGCAATAGTTCTGTTGCTGTTGTAGTCATTGATTTTTCCTCCCTAAAATGAATTCATGGTAACTAGCTAAAGTGCTTAAATGTGGTTACAATTAATATAGCCCAAACATGAATAATTGTAACTATCTTTTTAAATTTAGGTAGTTACATTTTATCGGAGGTACGTATGGATAGACTATGGACTGATTTTGTGAACAGTGATTACCATGACTGGCGTGGTGGGGATCGTTCAGAGGACAGGCTTGGCAAAACCGAATGGCAGCAAGGATTTATCAAACAATGGCAACTGATTGCACCTGTACCTGCTTCTCCGGAAGAGGAGGGAGCCTTGAGAAACTTTAGAAATGAATTGCAGGCTCTTGCAACTCGTTTATCTGACGGAAATGCATTATCGAACCAAGACCTGGAATGGCTTAACTCCATGATGAAGGAAGGTCAAGTCATAAGAAAACTGAACGTTGGAGATGAGGGACTTAAGCTTTCACTTATTCCTGTAGGAACTCAATGGAAGCAGGTCATGGCTGAGGTAGCAGCCGATTTTGCCATCACCCTAGTTGAAGGGGATGGGGGAAGGATTCGTATCTGTGACAATACGGATTGTCGTTGGATGTTCTATGACGATACGCGCAGTAGAACCCAGAAGTATTGTGATGACAAGATGTGTGGTAATCTGATGAAGGTTAGAAGATTTCGGGCAAAACAGAAGAAGGATCAGCAGCAAGAGTAAAGTGTATGAGAGTAAGGAGTATGCATAGAGTGATTTGCGGTACTTTTCGACAACCGGGAAATGTTCAATAGGTTTTTTTGTAATCAAAATTGAATGTTTCCATCCTCTTCTATATAATGGTTATATACTTAAAATATTTCAGCTAGTCATTTCATCATCAGAGATTAACATCCGGGATTCAAGCGTATATCCAACAAAAAACAATGATTGGAGATGTGTCTTGTGGGGACAAGTTATCTACTGAAAAATGGTTGTGTATTGTCTATGGATTCGTCGGTAGGTCAGTATAAACGGGCGGACGTTCTTATTGAGGATTCTCTTATAACTGCTATCCGGCCCGACCTGAGTTGTATTGAAGCGGAAGTAATAGATGCATCGGAGATGATCATACTCCCTGGACTTGTAGATACGCACCGGCATGTATGGGAATCACTTGTAAAAACAGCGGGAACCAACTGGTCACTGCCGGTCTATCTGCAGAATCTCTACTATGGAGCGATGGGAAGTAAACTCCGGCCACAAGACAGCTATATCGCCAATTTGCTCGGTTCTTTGGAAGCGCTTAATGCAGGAGTGACCACGGTGCTTGACTGGAGTATGCCGTATTCCCCGGAGCATACGGATGAACTGATTCGCGGACTTCAGGATGCGGGTATTCGGTCGGTTTTCGCTTATGGTCTACCGGGTGAGACGCCCTACTGGAACAGAGAGAGCAAGATGACGTATTCGAATGATGTGAGAAGAGTCAAGGAACAGTATTTTTCTTCACGGGATCAGCTTCTCACGTTCGGCCTTGCAATTCGTGGTCCGGAGTTCAGCCATTGGGATACCACAGTGAAGGAAATTCAGCTTGCTCAAGAGCTTGATGCGATATGTTCAATGCATGTTGGCTTTGGAAGCTGGGGATCCGTAGATCGTTCGATAAGTAAAATGTATGAGGCTGGTTTACTGAGCCCAGGTCTGAACGTCGTACACGGAAATACGATGGATACGGATGAGTATAAAATGTTGGCCGATAGCGGCGCCTCACTGTCCGTCACACCAGAAGTAGAGATGATGATGGGGCATGGGTATCCGGCAACGGGGTACTTCCTTGAAAATGGAGGAACTCCAACGCTCGGAGTCGATGTTGTAACATCGACGGGTGGGGATATGTTCTCCCAGATGAAATTTGCACTTCAAGCTGAACGTTCCCGTGAAAATGAACAACTTTTGCTGCAGGGTGAAATGCCTGGCGAGCTAAATCTTCAATCCAGTCAAGTTCTAAGATTTGCAACTTCTGCTGGGGCGAAGGCTCTGGGACTTGAGCGGAAGATCGGTACACTTACGCCAGGTAAAGAAGCAGATCTGATTATGATCCGAACCACCGATCTTAACTTGTTCCCGGTGCATGATCCGGTTGGAGCCGTCGTTCAATTTGCCAATCCATCCAATGTGGATACCGTGTTTGTAGCAGGTCGGCCGGTGAAGCGCGAAGGCAAGCTGCTGCATGTCGATCTGAATGAGGTCCGGCGGAAGGCTTTGGACAGCAAGGGTTATCTGCTATCTCAATATCGGATGTCGGATGCAGAGCGAATTGTATTTTCATAAGTTAGACGATCCATGTGAGTGAAAGGTGATTCTCTTCCGGAATGAATAGAGTGGATGTTCTCATCTCGTTTATAGATCTAATAGCGTTACAAGTGATGGGCCGCATACGGATATGCGGCTCTTTGGCGTAGTGTTTATCGTGCAACAGGACAGGGGGAGCAAGGAATAAACCGCAAAAAGAGCCGAAAAGGCACTGTATTTGCATAGTTGCATGTAACAACGAGTTTATGATGTTTTGGTAAAGAAAAAAGCTGTTAAAAAACTGCGCATAATATAAATTATACGCAGTTTTCTTTTAAATCGATTTTTATATTCGCCCCTGTCCAACAGATCATGATAAATTTCGTCTAGAACGCACAAAATATACCTTCACCCAAAAATAAATTTAACAAAGCAACGCGACAAAGTGTAGAAATCAATAGATTTTTGTAGTTGATCGGTAAGATAGAACAAAGGACTTTTTCATAGAACAGATGACTCAAACAAAATATTTGAAGTAAAGAGACACTTTCATCATTTTCAATACGAGAGGAAACTGTGTATGAACCAAAACCAGAATCGATCTTCCCTGTTTAGAAAAAAACCGATTGCCACCGGAGAGAACCAAAGCAACATGTTGAAGAGGGTCCTGGGTCCGCTTGATCTGATGACCCTCGGGGTAGGTGCGATCATCGGTACGGGTATCTTTGTACTCACAGGCGTTGCTGCTGCAAAATATGCAGGTCCCGGTTTGGTACTGTCTTTTCTGCTGGCAGGTATTATCTGCGCCTTCGCTGCATTGTGTTACTCGGAGTTTGCATCCAGTGTGCCTGCTTCAGGAAGTGCGTATACATATAGCTATACCGCTTTTGGCGAAGTCATTGCCTGGATTCTTGGATGGGATCTTATTCTGGAGTATGGATTTGCGAGTGCGGCTGTTGCCAGCGGTTGGTCTGGATATTTTCAAACGTTATTGTCCGGATTCGGGTTGCAATTACCCCATGCGCTCACCAGTGCATTTAGTCCTGAAAAGGGAACCTATTTTGATATCACCGCAGCGGCGATCACGTTAATCATTACATTCCTGCTCACCCGAGGGGTGAAAGAGGCTGCTCGCGCTAACGGAATCATGGTAGCGATTAAAATTATCGTGGTGCTGATCTTCATCGGTGTGGGTGTGTTCTATGTGCAGCCGGATAATTGGCAACCGTTCCTTCCGTTCGGTATTTCAGGAGTAACCGCAGGGGCGGCAACGGTATTTTTTGCTTACATTGGGTTCGATGCTGTCTCTACGGCTGCGGAAGAAGTGAAACGTCCTCAACGGGACTTGCCAATCGGTATTATTGCATCCCTTGCGATCTGTACGGTGCTTTACATCGTTGTATCGTTGATCCTGACAGGGATTGTACCTTATCACATGCTGAATGTGAGTGATCCGGTTGCCTTTGCCTTTGAATTTGTACAGTTGAAAGGATTGTCCTGGATTGTTTCGCTTGGAGCGATTACGGGAATTACCACTGTATTACTTGTAATGATGTACGGCCAGACACGTTTGCTTTATTCCATGTCACGAGACGGACTATTGTCTCCGGTGTTCTCCAAAGTCAGTGGCAAAAGCCAAACACCTGCTACAGGTACTTGGGTTGCTGGGATCATCGTCGCTTTATTCTCGGGTTTCATCTCACTTGGCCATCTGGCGGAGTTGACCAACATCGGAACACTGTTTGCTTTCGCGGTTGTAAGTCTGGGAATTATCGTATTGCGTAAAAACAACCCGGAACTCAAAAGGGGATTCCGCGTGCCTTTCGTCCCATTGATTCCTATTCTGAGTGCTGTTGGTTGTATGTATCTCATGACACGTCTTGCAGCTCTCACCTGGATTACGTTCTTCGGTTGGTTAATTATTGGTTTAATCATCTACTTTGCCTACGGTCGTCATCATAGTCATTTGAATCCGGCACGGCGTATATCGGACACGTTCAAAACAACAAAGGGGAAATAGCTGTCATAGCTGATTCCTACATTGTAGAGATATCTTGAAAGGTTAGTAAATTAATTTGTCACACTGAAACTATACGTTAATAGAGTCAACTGCATTGTCTCATACTGCATCGCCAAAGCGGCGCGGTATGGGGCTTTTTTTGTGAGAGCAGTTCATGAAATGCAAAAAAAAGCAGAGATAGATAAGGCTATATTTGGGTATCTAATAAGTAATACATCTATCCTTGTGAGCGGAACCGGGGTTGCGGTCAGGGCAAATATGACATATATTTGGGGGTGTGATATGCCATCAGACATAGGAGAGGGGATGTATCATGAACACACCATTACATACCAATCAACATCACCATAATTCGAATTTCGGTTTTGCATTGGCTGACTCAGCCGTACTTGCCGAGACAAAGCTAATCCTTTCACATCCAGATGACACAAACAAATTTCAATTGGATATTGATCCGCAGCGCCGTTTGAAGGATGGACGCAAGGTATCGGTTGTTGCGCAGTATATGGATGCACCGCCGGATCGGCAAGATGCCATTATCATATATGGGGAGGAGCTGGGATTTGTACAATATGCAGTTACCCTGCGACCAGACAGTACATGCTCACTCACTCCCATTGAAGGAATAGATCATCCGATCGTATTGAATTTGGGTGACTTTGCAGAAGGGGAGTACGAGCTGCGAATTTCACTGCATGTCAAAACACCCCGCATCGCAGAGGGACCACTGGAGCCCGAGCAGCATGCCATGGTGAAATATGCTCAGGTGGTAACTGTTGCGATATGTCTGTTTCCAGCCGAAGTTGTGCAGATGAACGAAGTACCCGAGACGGTCTGGACACGGGATAATCATGTGTTTGACTCGTACGGTAGTGGTGGCTTTATTCTCGCAGATCTGCCTCGTATGGCGAAACGTGTAGAAGATCTGATCGGTTCTGGAAACCATAATCTGATTGAACAATTCAGTGAGGGTGACCTTTCGGACACCTTGCTTGAGGAAGGTCTCATGGCGATTGCCTGGGGAGTAACACCTTGGTGTTATTCGATATATTCGGCTCCGGATGAACATTCGAGAACTATACTTTCGGTAGACAAGCTGGGTGATGAACCTCAGACCACAGGAATATACTGTGTGCATCCTGAAATTAAACAATTAAGTATCGTGCCGGTAAACGAATTGGCATACTGGCCATCCTGTGCAGAGAAAGCATGGCCTGTAATTGATGTTGCGGGTGAAGGCGAGACGTTGCGTCTGGACTTGTATGTTCAGATCTGTGAATCAGTGAATGGACTGCACGAAAATCCACTACCTTCATTTGTACTCACCCGCAGTGAGGGACAACCCGAAGCGATCATTCCACTAATCGATGTCGTAATTGTAGATTAATAAATAGAAGTGTGGTGACGAACACAGATGATGACCGAAGAGATTCAGGAGCAATACGCCGATGAGCTTGAAGCTTTTCATATATGGATGAAAGATGCGGGCTACACGGGACATACGGTAAAATCATACACAGGTGACGTTGCTGAATTTCTCGTCTCTATTCATGGAAAGTCACTGGAGCAGGTCAAAAAACTTCATGTGTTATCCTTCTTGTCCCGAGCTCGGGAACGAGGGGTAAGTGACTCGACGCGTAATCGGAAACACGCTGCGGTGAACTGTTTTTATAAGTCATTGATTGAGCTTGAATTGGTGACCAATAACCCTGCTTTTGGAATCAAGAAATCCAAAACCGAGCAAAATCGTGCCCCCGTCTTCCTTGATGAAAGCGGTTTGGAACGATTTTTGCAATCGGTCGAAGGCAAGTATCGTACACGAAACCTGGCTATTTTTCTGCTCATGGGATACATGGGATTGCGGGTTGGAGAGGTTCATGCCTTGAACTGCAAAGACTATAATGCGGAACGGCGCACGCTGGACGTATTCGGTAAGGGGCGGAAATGGCGTAAACTGCCTGTGCCTGAGACCGTTGCCGAACTGTTATCCCAGGCTCTTCAGGAGCGGCTGGATCCATGGCGGGCGAAGGAAGAGGCATTATTCGTTTCGCAAAAGGGGAAACGATTGTCGATACGCAGTATTCAGCTTATATCGACTGAAACCTTTGAACGTTTTCAGCAGGAATCAGCCTCCAATCAGCGTGTGCACTATTCCAGTCATAAACTGCGTCACTCCTTCGCGACCATGATGCTTAGACGTGGAGCAGATCTGCGAACGGTTCAGGAGTTGCTGGGTCATTCCTCCATTCAAACCACCACAGTTTACACCCACGTGACTAGCCGGGAGAAGGAGGAAGCGATGGCCTTGCTGGATGTAAAACTTCCCGCGTTTGTGGCTGATATGTAAAAGATAAGCTTTGTTTATATAATAGAAGAAAGTAATGATAGAGAAGCCTGTCCAAAACGACAGGTTTTTTTTGCATTTTGATGGAGTGGATTATTAATACTTTTAATGGAAAATGAGAGGCGATCTGAAATTACAAAATAATTCCCTTTTTATTGTTACAGAATAATTATTATGTAAACTTAAATTGAAATCAATGTTTACTTTTCTTTTCCATATGAAATAGGGTGATATACTACCCAGACATTGACCTTCAATTGAAACTTAACGATATACAACAGTGTAAGCTATTAATAAGACCAAAGGACCACTCGCATCTTGGCAATGAAGATACAGGTGGTCCTTCGGTTATACAACCTTAACGCTATTTACTCATTAAATAACGTGATTAGTCACAGGCCTGGAATTGGATTTACTCCAGTCCGGCAATCTGTTCCTTCAATTTGTTAGCAGAGGCTTGGAAAGCGACTTTCTCCGTCTCATTCAAAGGAAGTGGCAAAATCTCGCGCACACCGTTGCGATCAACTACACATGGAACACCCAGATATACATCGGATACGCCATTGTAATCTTCCAGCAATGTGGAAACGTTCAGTACGGAGCCTTCATTGCCCAGAATGGCAGCTACAATACGGTCCAAAGCGAGCGCAATTGCATAGGAAGTGGCACCTTTGGCATTAATAATCTCATAAGCTGCATTTTTGGTCCGGTCGAAGATATCTTGTTGTGTTTCTTCATCCAGATCCAGATTCGTTCCTGCAACGTTGGCGAGACTCCATACCGGTACTTCTGAATCGCCATGCTCCCCGATAATATGAGCGTGAATACTGCGTGGATCAATTCCTTTGTTTTTACCAATAAGGTAACGGAAACGTGCGCTGTCCAGCAAAGTACCAGAACCAATTACGCGTGAAGCGGGCCAACCGCTTTGTTTCCAAGAAGTATAGGACAAAATATCTACAGGGTTCGTTGCAATCAAAAGAATACCATGGGAATTAACCTCAGTTATACGTTCAATGATCTCTTTGAAAATGCTCGCATTTTTCTTCAGTAGATCAATGCGAGTCTCTCCTGGTTTTTGGGAAGCACCTGCAGTAATAATAATGATGTCTGCGTCTTTGCAGTCGGAGTAATCGCCTGCCCATACTTTAACGCCTCCAGTAAATGGGAGACCGTGGTTCATATCCAGCATTTCGCCGGTAGCCTTATCATGATTCACATCCACAAATACCAACTCGGACGAACGCTGTCTTAACATCAGCGTGTATCCCGTTGTTGTTCCCACCGCACCCATGCCTACAATAACGACACGACTTGGTTTGAGCGCTGCACTGTTTACCATTTTCATATCCTCTCCTTTTTGGGGTATACTTCCATCCATATTAAGGGATAAGCGTGCGAAAAGCGAGCCATGTCTATAAACTTTTTCACATTTCATGTCTTTTTACGGAGGATTTCGTCGAAAACCTGGTTTATGTTTTATACAAGAAACAGATGCAGTAAAATGATCGCTGTCTGCTTCCAGAGAGTGGAGATGAACCTTTTCGACATCGTTTGTGTTAGAATAGGAGCAGTGGATTCAGATGAATCGTAAAAACAACATGAATGGACAGGCATGCGCGCCTGCTTATTGGATGAGAGAGGTGGAAACCACTTGCGTTCGCAATGGATCAAAATCGCGCAGACAGCATTGCTGTCTATCGGTATAGCTGCTCTGCTGGCGGCTTGCACCGATTCGGGAGAGACCCCGGTGGCAGAGCCGCCGCAGGAGCAAGAAGATAACGGGAATATGGGCCAGACCTTAACTGTTGTTCCCCCCGCAAACAGTACACAAGCTTCGGATACAGCCAAATATCAAATTCAGACCCGTTTAACCGATTTCCAGTTGCTTAATGGTAACGGTGGATTAGCGTGGGGAGTGACGCGGAACGCCCTGCGTCTGTATTATACTCAGGATCAGGGAAGTACCTGGACCAACATCTCACCTTCGGAAAATGTTCAGTTTCCGGCTAATCCGCAATATGGACAAAGCATTTATTTTGTAGATAGTACACATGGATGGATTGTTCGTGAAGGAATGGGTGGAACAGATACGATGGTGCTGCGCACGAATAATGGTGGAGCGAGTTGGAGTCTGTCCTCCTTATCGAAGACGGATAAAGTGACGGCCATTACATTTGTTTCTCCTGAGAAAGGCTGGATACTGACAACAGTGGATACTTCCATTGGCAAGCAAGACAAGAAATTGTATCTTACCGAAGATGGCGGTATTACCTGGAATCAGATGACTTCGAGTGACGAAGATGGTAAACCAGCATCTGCAGAGATCCCTACACGGGGTTATTCAACTGGGATGACGTTCTCGGACTCGGATCACGGGTTCTTGACCGCTCTAGAGTTCGGTACGCCGAAATTGTACGTTACAGCGGACGGTGGCCAACATTGGAAGTCGGGCCCGTCATTCTTTGACCGAAACAAATTTAACGGATGTGGTAATTTTAACATCAGCTCGCCACAGTTTTTTGGACGGGAAGCTCAAACTGCCTGGATGTCAATATCCTGTTCTCAAGGGGAAAGCACCAAATTCAACGGGTTTTTCACAACAAATGGCGGAGAGAGCTGGCAGTTATCAACGTTCAGTCTGAATAAACAAACCGGAATCAATCGCGGTCTGACTCCTACATTTCTAAATCCCTTGGAAGGCTGGGTCATGCAGAAAGGCAAGACTTATTACACGAAAGATGCCGGCAAGACTTGGAAAGCACTTCCTACAAGTGAAGTACTGGAAAACATTCTTAAAGAGTACCCTGAGATCGTCAAGCTCCAAATGGTTTCTTCGAAACTAGGCTGGATTTTGGTCGAAAATACAGATGCCAAAAGATCACTGTTGCTGCAAACCGTAGACGGCGGTGTGCGTTGGAAAGTACTATAATTGAGTTCGAATAAAACGTCTTAAGAAAGGGAACCTACGGGTTTCTTTTCATTTTAATTACTTTGTGAATTAAATCACAATAAATCCCTTCAAATGATGTTATATTGAATTCAAGAAGAGATGGGAGTGATGAACATGAGAACGAATGAACAAGCTCAATTCACGCAGGCGGACGAGTTAACCAGATACATGCTCCAATTATGCTACACATGTGATGATGCCAACCGTTGTACCACTGAGGAAGAAGTCAAAGCCTGCATGGCGAAGCACGCACAGGCAGATGAACCGGAGCAAGCGGATGGTGAAGAAGTCACTCGCGGATTCATGGATCTGATGTACGCTTAGACTCATAGAAAAAGTGTCAAATGTTCTGAATATGACAGTCCGATTGTTAGGAAACATCTCCAAGCGGGGATGTTTCTTTTTTGAGCGGATTTCCTCTTGATTATGGAATCAAAATCACGAAAGAGATTTATAAGAGAAAGATACATAATTGGCCAAAACATAATAAATCAAAACTATATACTATTACGATCAGAGCCTTTTTTTAATTTTAGTCATCTATAATCGGGCTAATCTACGATGTTAATAGCCTCTTTTTCCTAAATATAGGTTGTAGTTTAGTTGAATATGGTTTTTCGTCCATACACCAAACTAACCACATACGTACGTTAAACTATGTCTATAGGGAGGTGTCCACACGATGAGCAGTTCAGAAGAGAAGAAGCGATCTAAGAGGAAAAAGGTAACGGTATATCCCTGCAAATCTAAAAGAAAAAATTGCAAAGTGAAGGTGACTAAAAAATTAGTTCAGGTAAAATGTCCGCCGCCTAAAGTGAAAATTATTACGCCTACGGTCACTGGTCCAACAGGACCACAAGGTACTCAGGGCGCACAGGGAATTCAAGGACAGCAAGGGGTGCAAGGACCAGCTGGAGCTCAGGGTCCGGCCGGAGGCCCTCCAGGTCCACAAGGACCTCAAGGTCAACCTGGACCAGCGGGAGCCATGGGTCCACAGGGGCTGGCTGGTCCAGCCGGACCGATGGGCGTGCAGGGTATTCCTGGGGAACAAGGACTTGTGGGTCCACAAGGACCTCAGGGTGTGCCTGGCCCAGCTGGCGCTATTGGACCGCAAGGCTTTCCCGGTGCGACTGGGGCCACGGGCGCAGCTGGTGTTGCAGGTCCAGCAGGTGCCACGGGAGCCACGGGTGTTGCAGGAGTGGCGGGTCCAGCGGGGCCTACCGGAGTGACAGGTGCTGCAGGATTGGCAGGTCCAGCAGGTGCCACCGGAGCCACGGGTACTGCAGGAGTGGCAGGTCCAGCGGGGCCTACCGGAGCGACAGGCGCAGCTGGTGTTGCAGGTCCAGCAGGCGTCACAGGAGTAACGGGTGTTACTGGAGCTACAGGTGCAGTCGGAGGCGTTCTGGGATTTGCTGATTTCTTTGCGCTGATGCCTCCAGACAATGCTGCAACGGTTGCTCCGGGCACGGATGTAAGTTTTCCGCAAGATGGGCCTACAAGCGGGACTACAATTACTCGTACCGGACCTAGCTCATTTAATCTAGCAGCAATAGGCTCCTATCTTGTATTGTTTCAAGGAAGTATGAACGAGGCTGGGCAACTTATATTGACACTCAATGGCGCTGATCTCGCCTATACCGTAATCGGTCGGGCAACAGGTACAACGCAAATGCCTGGGATGGCTATCGTGCAAACAACAGTAATTAACTCCATACTGACTGTACGAAATCCAGCTGGAGAATCAACGGCACTAACCATGCCCCCCCTTGCCGGCGGAACAAGACCTGTATCGGCACATCTGGTTATTACTCAATTAGCATAGAGAGGGGATAGGTACTTCAACTGGGATAACGTTCATTCATCAAGGCGCTATCCCAGTTGGTGCCAAGGAATTCATTAGGAAGATCAGCATTGATATGTTAATACATATTGGATTTGGATCCGAATAACAAGTTCCGTGTTATCGTGCATATATATTACTGAAGACGGGTCAAGACTCCGGCTGTCCTAGGTTTGATGAACGGAGGGAGAGACATGGGCATTGAATCATCCTGGATGTTTGATTTTTTTGGAACCGTCTTTCCGGTAGTATTTGTCCTGATTATAGGTATTGTTCTTCTGTCGGTAGGGAAAGAAGTATGGAGATGGGGTCGCAATAACTCAGAGCCTCTGCTTACCGTACCTTCCCGTATTACCAGCAGGAGAATGCAGATGAGTCAGTCGCACTCCGAACCAGGAAGTACAGCCCGTACGCTTTATTACATCACATTTGAAGTGGAGAGCGGGGATCGTCTCGAATTCAAAGTGAATGGTGATGAGTACGGCTTGTGCGCCGAGGGAGATGAAGGTCGACTCTCTTTCAAGGGAACGCGTTATGTAGGCTTTGAACGCTACAATCGTTTGTATTCAGAGCGTGTACGCGGATAAACCGGCTGGCTTGCGCCAAAGTGGCGTAAGCTTTTTTTAATTTCTTTTATGGACAAGCGTTTCTTAATGGGGCTAACGTGTTTTTATATAAGAAGAGACTTTATTCAATTTATGGTCCATATTCGGTGAGTTGATGTAGGCTTATGTAATGAATGGACCATCCCAATAGAGGAGGAAATGATGATGTCATTTACAGATCAAGTTGTGGTTGTGACGGGAGCAGCCCAAGGAATCGGTCGAAGTGTAGCTGAGGCCTATGCGGTTGCAGGGGCTAAAGTCGTACTTGCCGACTATCAGGAAGCGGAAGGGGCTGCTGCGGCAGCTTCGATTCGCAATGAAGGCGGAGAAGCCATCTTTGTCCAGTGTGATGTACGTCAAGAGAAGGATATAACAAACCTCATTCAAACGACAATGGATGAATTCAAACAGATTGATGTGCTCATAAACAATGCGGGTGTATCCAGATGGAAGTCTCCCTATGACCTAACGCTGGAAGAGTGGGACGATATACTCAATACCAATGTGCGAAGTTGCTTTCTCGCAAGCCGGGAAGCGGCCAAACATATGAAGCACAACGAAAATGGTGGAGCAATTGTGAACATGGCCTCAACACGTGCGTTGATGTCAGAGCCAGAAACAGAGGCTTATGCTGCGTCCAAGGGAGCTATCGTGGCGTTGACACATGCGATGGCCGTATCCTTGGGTAAAGACAAAATTCGGGTCAATTGTATCAGTCCGGGATGGATTGAGACAGGAAATGTGGAGAAATTGAAGCCAGAGGACCATGAACAGCACCCGGCAGGGCGTGTAGGTGTTCCTTCGGATATCTCCCGCGCTTGTTTATATTTGTCCGATCCGAGCAATACCTTTGTCACAGGGACCAACCTGATTATTGACGGGGGCATGACCCGAAAAATGATATATGAGGACTAGTACCGGGATTTCTCCGGTCAATTGTAAACTTTTGAAAACATAGCAGAAATAAGCCCAAGTTAAGCACTTGGGCTTATTTGTTTTTGGTAACTCGGTTGCTATAATAAATGTGATTTTACCACAGTACAGGAATGGAGGGAGAATATGTTCGGGAACTCATCCCGGAAAGTGTTTTGGCTATTACTGCTGATTGGAGGGATTATAATGACAGGCTTTGAATCCACTGCTGAGGCTGACGCAGATATAAGAGCAGCCTGGGTATGGCAGGCCAAGTCTGTCAGTGATGGAGGAAACGAGCTGCTGGACAATGCAGCTAAACATAAGATTAACAGACTGTATGTGAATGTGGATATGAATCTGTCAGAGGATGTCTATCATACGTTTATATCCAAAGCCAGCAAGGCTGGAATTGCAGTTGAAGCTCTTGGCGGAGATCCGTCATGGGCAGTGAGTGGTCGTGAAGGTCCAATGCTCAAGCTGGCATCCTGGGTAAGTAATTATAACCTCGCTGCAAAGCCGGAAGAGCGATTTGACGCTATTCACCTGGATATCAAACCTTATGTATTGCCACAGTGGAAAGAAGATGCTAAGCCGCTGGTCCAATCCTGGGTTGTCAATATGAAGCTCTTGCTGGAACAGGTGAAGCAGGCTGGGGCGGTTGAAGTGAATGTCGACTTGCCTTTTTGGCTCGATTCTTATACTGTAACGGGCAGCAGAACTACTGACGATGCGGATAACGAGTCGTTGTCACACTGGTTTATCGGACAATTTGATCATATTACGCTGCTCGCTTACCGTGACAGCGCGCAAGGAAACAATGGAATTATACGTTTGGTAGAACAGGAAATGATATGGGCGGACGCCAGAAATGGTTCTATTACCGTTGGGGTAAATACCAAGCCTATGCCTGGGGAAGAGTTCACGACGTTTGCTGGCAAAGGCGCTGCGCAATTGGAGAGTGTCATAAAGGAAGTGGCATCTGCATTCACGGATCATGCTTCCTACGCAGGTTCAGCTGTGCATGACATCGTGTACTGGGGGCAGCTGGAGCCAGAGGAAGTACCATTACCGGAGAATCCATCCAATCAACCGGAAATCCGGGGAACCTATATCTGGCAGGCTTCTCAAGTTACGAATGACGGTGGAGATCACATTCTGGAGTTCGCCAAAGAGCAAAACATCAATTGGTTATACGTCCGGCTTGATTTGGATCAACCGTACTCCAGTTATCGCAGTTTTGTGAAACGCGCACAGGCTCAAGGTATTGAGGTTCATGCCATGGGCGGCCATCCAATCTGGGGTAAAAAGGAAAATCGGTCACGGATACAGCGCTTGATCGATTATGTGAAAAATTATAACGCCGAATCTGAACCGGATGAACGTTTTAAGGGAATCCATCTCGATATTGAACCATACACCTTACCTGAATGGGAAAATGATCGGGATACGCTGCTGACCGAATGGGCTGCCAATATTGCTTATTTCCATGAAGAGACGAAAAAGGACAGCGATCTCGAAACGAGTGCCGATCTGGCCGTTTGGCTAGATACGTTCCCGTTACCAGGAAGAGACATGTCTGTCAGTGAATACATGATCACAACGCTGGATCACATATCTCTGATGGCATTCCGTAACATCGCTGAAGGCTCCAATGGAATTGCCGACGTCGTCAGTCAGGAAATGAAAATTGCGGATCGTTTGGGTAAACCACTGTTGATCTCGGTGGAGATGAAAGAGAATTTTGAAGGTAGACATATTTCATTTTATGATAAGGGAGCAGCGGAAATGGAACGCCAGCTGGCACTGCTTCCCGATCTGTTAAGTGAGTATAAAGCCTACAAAGGCAATATCGTACATGCTTACGATTACTGGATTCAAGCCAAGCCCTGAATAGGCGGGTTATATAGGAAATGTTATGTCTCGGGACTTCACATAGGGTGAGGTTCCGGGCTTTTTTTATGGAAAAAAGATAAAATCGTGTCACCGAATGGGCATCTGCACAATACGATATACGGTGATGAAGAGGTTCAACAAGGGAGGAAACAGGATATGGCTGTTATTAAAGCCAACTCGGAAGACGTCAAGCTGCTCGCTAGACTGATGAGAGCGGAGGCTGAAGGTGACGGCGAACAAGGCATGCTGCTTGTAGGCAATGTGGGTGTCAACCGGGTGCTCGGCGATTGCTTGGATTTCGGTGATATTCGGGACATTAATCGAATGGTGTTTCAGAACCCGGGTGGCTTCGAATCTACGCAAAAGGGATATTTCTACCAACGGGCAAGACAATCGGAAATACGCTTGGCACAGCGTGTCATTAATGGTGAACGCTTCTGGCCAGCCAGCAACTCCCTGTGGTTTTTCCGTCCGGTGGGAGAATGTCCGCCAACCTGGTATGACCAGCAAAATACAGGCCGCTTCAAGGCGCATTGTTTCTTCAGTCCGACAGGCGAAGACTGTCCAACCGTATATTAAATTTTGGGAGGAATCATTATGATTAACCAGCCTTATCAACCAACACAGGTTATGGGCCAACAGGCCAATTCGCAAGTCCAAGGAACATCATATAAAATCGGTAACGGTATGCCGATGATGTCCCCAACACCAGGCATGGTTTCACCTAGCTCCACAGGCGTACCTCCGCTCGTATCAAGCGGTGCTCCAATGACACCTACGGGTGGAGTTGTAACCACAACTGCGCCACAGTTTGAACAATCCTACATCGAAAATATTTTACGGCTTAACCTGGGCAAATGTGGAACATTCTACATGACATACGAAGGTAACAAAGAGTGGAATGCCCGCATTTTCCAAGGCATTCTGGAAGCCGCTGGTCGTGACCATATCATCATCAGTGACCCGAACAGCGGAAAACGGATCATGCTTCTGATGGTCAATTTCGACTACGCTACATTCGATGAGCCGTTGTTGTATCAATATCCAGGTGTGATCGGAAACTATCCGCAACAACCGAGCAGACGTTAATCTGTAGGAAAAAAAGAACATAATATAATACGGCCATACAGAGGCTGTCTCGATTGCGGATGTTATTCCGCAAACGGGGCAGCTTTTCCTATATGATGATAAAGAGCATAATCAAATAGAAAATTAAACATAAGCAGAAGTAACCTTTTTCTCAAATCAGGGCACTTAAAGATAAATACATCAAGCAGCAAGCGCACAGGAAGGAGCAAAACATATTGAAGATATGGATCGATGGAGCAATCAAGGGCGAAGCCGAGGCATATGAACAGCTGGTGACGCAATTTCGCGGGATGGCACTGGCTGTAGCCTATCAAAAATTAGGGGATACATTCCTGGCCGAAGATGTAGTACAAGAGGCGTTCACGGAGGCCTTTGCGAATTTGTCCAAACTGGACAACCCTGATGCTTTTCCCGGGTGGTTCAAAGTCATCGTGGAGAGACAGTGTTACCGTCTAATGAGGCGTAAGCAGCATGGCACCGTCCCGGTCCTGGAGATTCAGGATGTTATTCAAGAAGAGGATCAGACTCATAACCCTGAAGAACAGGCTTTAAAAGGAGAGGTGCATCGTCTCCTGCGAGATTCGATTTCCATTTTGCCTACTTCCATGCAGCTTGCTGTTGAACTGTTTTATTTTCAGGGCTACTCGCTCAAGGAAATGTCGGAATTCCTCGGGGTTAATGTTCCGGCTCTAAAGAAACGGTTGTATGATGCCAGATCCAGGCTCAGACGTTCATTGCCTGTGGCGGATGTGATTTCAGTATTTAGTGATCTATACGAAGGAGGAAAAGGGATGCTTCACATTATGAATGGTGACCATGCGGCAGATCGATTAAGACAAAGCGGGATTCAAGGTGAAATTCTGGTCTGGCGAGAGCTCTATACATTTGGACCGATAACAAGAAATATGAGGAATGAGAAAGATCGAAGTGGACGTGCACAATATTTGGAGCAGCACTTGGGTATCCCACAGACTGAATATTTGAAAATTAAGGAACTTGAGCAGACGCTTAAGTCATTCCATCAGCACGAAGAGATCGTCCTGTGGTTTGAGTATGACCTCTATGATCAGGCGATGTTATCGTATTTGCTGCACTATTTCAAGGAACAGGACCTGAAAAATACAAAGCTGAATCTGTTATGCATCGATGCCTATCCAGATATTGAACATTTTCGGGGACTTGGGCAACTTACACCCTCACAGATCGGACGTTTATCAGGTACCTGGCATGTGATGGGGGCAGAGGAAATCAAGGCTGGTAGCGAGTTTTGGGGAGCGTATGTATCATCTGACATTCAGGATCACAAGGACTACTTACTGAAAAATACATCGGTGCTCCCTTTTGCACATGCTGCATTCAAGGCCCACCTGTCCCGTCTGCCTTCTGTATCGAACGGACTGGGCATAATTGAGCAATCCACACTGGAGGCCGTAAGAGAGGGCGTGGATAGCCCTTATCCATTATTCAAGCATGTTGGAGATCAACTGCATATCTTGGGAATGGGTGATCTGGAGTACTGGGCTCATCTGAAGAGAATGACGGAGGAACCTCATGCTTTACTTCAATTAAGCGGTGTACAAGCTTTTCCTAACTTCCAGCAGCATCATGATGAATTCCGTCACGGTGTCTTCTCTTTGACCGAACTCGGTATTCAGGTGCTGAACGGAGAAGCAGATTGGGCACTATTAAGACATGATACATCTTGGATTGGCGGTCTTCAGATTGGCAAAGGGGAAGACACGCCGTGGCGCTGGGACACCGTTAATGGGAACGTAGTGATCCTATAGAGAATAAGTTGGCATCAGAAAGAGAATAAAATCAGTAGAAGCAGTAAAGCGAATCGTTAAGTAAACGTGCTAGCTAATCCTCATTATCCATAAAATTATGAAAAAAGAGTATCCCGCCATGCCTGAGCATGAGCTAGGATACTCTTTTGTTAGTTCAACCGTTATTCTACTTGGACGCATTCAACTTCAATGCAGTTACCATCTTACGGAACACATCCGTATTATCGAGATATCCGGAGAACAGACGGGACCCTGGTCCCGAGGCATTGATTGGCACATCGTCGAATGTGTGGACTTCCTGGCCTTCATCATGAGGCAGGTTACCCGTGTAGTGAACACCGTCCGGGTCTTTGTCCGGGTTAGCGATATACCATGTTTTGTCCTTCACGTTAGGGTCCTGAATGGTAGGGCTGATTGGTACCGGATTAGCAAGATAGTCCTCATTGTTATCCGGCATATTGCCCCAGCCAACAGCAATCTTCCACTCGGAATCCGGATTGTCAGGGAAGCCATCTCCGTTTGCATCCACATACGTCGGGAACTTGGAATCAGCATATGTGCCGATCAATTCACGGAGTTCATCGCCCGATTTACCTTTGGCGGCTTCCGTGTTATACGTTCCGTTGAGGGTAAGGGAATGACCATGGTCGGATGTGACGATAACGAGCGTATCTGGGTGTTTCTTCGCATATTCCTTAACCCGACCAACCGTTTGATCGAATTCAATTGCATCCCATACGGAACGTTCAAAATCCATCGTGTGAGCCTGTTTATCAATCGATGCACCTTCGACCATCAGGAAAAATCCGTTTTTGTTCTGTTCCAGTACCTGAAGAGCTGTGTCGGTCATTTCCATCAACGTTGGCTGATCTGTATCCTTTCCTACAATTTCTGTATTGTTAGGTTGAGTATACTCCCGGTCATAATATACGTTCATGTTGCCTTTGCGGAATAATCCAAGCAATGATTTGGTAGAGGCAGACTTGTCCAGATTCGTTGCATCTGTAACATAGGTATATCCTTCTTTTTTGAACTCCTCCACAATGTTGCGTCCATCTTTGCGTTTTCCGCCGTCAGCTGCTGGAAGGAACCACTCCAGTCCACCGCCCAGAATTACATCCGGTCGATTGGCTTCATTCAGATACATGCCGGCGATCGCTTCTTGTTCTCCGCGCTTACGTGTATGTACAGCCATCGCAGCAGGTGTCGCATCTGTCACATCCGCAGTCGTTACAAGGCCGGTAGCCATGCCACGTGTCCGTTTCACCAGCTCAACGATGTTTTCCACCTTCGGATCGTCAAAAGGGTCTGGTGTATTGTCGGGGTAGACACCCTCGGCATTTACAGCTGTTTTGTGACCGGTTGCATAAGCGGAAGCACTATTGGCGGAATCGGTGACGATGGAATCCATGCCAGACGTGGTGACCATACCCATGGCATCCATTTGTTCCATCTCCAGCCAACCCTTGAATTTGCCTTCGTTAATACCCTTGGATACAACACGTGCGGCGGTACGAATATTGGCACTCATGCCATCGCCGATCATCAGAACGACATTTTTGGCTTGCTCACCGTTTGTCAGTGTGGCTGTGTCTTTGGAAGGATCGAACACTTGGTATACGACCCGTGAATATGTACGCTTGCCTGTAGCAGTTGTCTCGGCGGTTACCACGATGGAATCGCTCTCTTTGAAGGCAACATCCCGTATGGTGTATTCTGTACTCAGGTCGGTGCTGGTTGTCCATGTTCCGGACTTGCCGAAGTATTTGTCCGGTGACAAGCCATTAACTTGGATTTTAATGTCTTTCGAATTCAGCTTGGCACCGTTCAGCTCAACCCGGAAATCCAGCTTTTGGCCTGCGAGAATCTGAGCGCGGTCGATAGGTAAAATGGTAAATGCGGCCTGGGCCGTCTGTTGCTGGGCAGATACGGGTTCAGCGTTGACCTGCCAGGGGACGGCTGTGATCGCAACAGCCGCGCTGAGTAGTAGAGCATTCCATTTCATAGCATGATGGCTTTTCAATGTACATACCTCCGGAATCAAAAATTGTTGTTCTATTTGGAAGTATATCGCTGAATGATTAACTGAGCGTAAGAGAAAAGTTAAACCGTAAGCAAGAAGATGCATATATTTGTTAGTAAAACGTAAAAAAAACTGCGCATTCGGTACATTTGTTAACGAAATAGCCTGTATGCATCATTTCGTTGTCATAGGACACGGATTGACTGTGTAGTGTAGAATTATATAATAAAAGAAGCATATCCTTGTTAATCGACAGAAGAAGGTGGAGGTGAACGCATTGGGAAGTTGAAACTGCATATGAGCGGCATAATGGCAAATATCCTACATTTTCGAAGGAGGTGGACCTATTTGCCGAAGAATGACGGCGAATAGGATGATAATTTGAGTGACCCCTTACCGAGTATATTAAATTTATTTTTAATTGCTTTGCTTGTATTGATGAATGGTTTCTTTGTCTCGGCAGAATTCGCGATGGTCAAAGTTCGTGGTAGCCGGATTGAAGCTTTGGTGGAAACAGGCAATAAAAATGCGATTTATGCTTCCAATATTGTACGCAACATGGATGCTTATCTATCCGCGTGTCAATTGGGCATAACGCTTGCTTCACTTGGACTCGGTTGGCTAGGAGAGCCAGCGATTGCTCACCTGTTAGAGCCCGTGTTTACTGCGTTTGGAATGGGTCCGGTATACGTACACGGAATTTCCATTGCGATTGCTTTTGTTATTATTACGATTTTGCATATTGTACTCGGGGAACTTGCTCCCAAGACGATGGCCATCCGCAAATCAGAGACGATCACGTTATGGTCTGCGGCGTTGCTTACGTTCTTTTACAAATTAATGTATCCCTTTATATGGGCATTGAATGGTATGGCGAACAGCCTGCTGAGAGTGTTTCGCATGGCACCGGCCTCGGAGCATGACTCAGCGCATAGTGAAGATGAAATACGCATTCTGATGAAAGAAAGCAATAAGAGCGGTTTAATTGACAATACTGAATTGGCACTTGTTGATAATATATTTGATTTTACGGCAACAACCGCCCGTGAAATTATGATTCCGCGGACGGAAATGATCTGCCTGAATGCCAATCAGTCCATGCTGGAAAATCTGGAAATCGCCAGTGAAAGCATGCGTACCCGTTATCCGGTTTATAACGGTGACAAAGACCATATTATCGGTTTTATTCACATTAAAGACCTGATGCGATCTCAGCTTACAGATACCATCTCGGTGATTCGGCCGATTCTCGCAGTACCCGATTCCACTCCGATCAGTGACCTGCTCAAGCGGATGCAACGTAGCAAGACACAGATTGCCATCCTGATTGATGAGTACGGAGGAACCTCCGGCCTTGTAACGCTTGAAGACATCATGGAAGAGATTGTGGGCGAGATTCAGGACGAATTTGACCAAGAGCGTCCATCAATTGAGAAAGTGGATGAGATGGAATATTCCATTGACGGCCTCATGCTGATTGAAGAAGTTAGTGAACGCTTTGGGCTGGATATGGACCGGGCGGATTATGACACGATTGGCGGCTGGTTATACTCCAGAGTAGAGGCCATCCCACCAGAAGTGGGGCAATCGGTAGAGTATGGTGGATATGTCTTTGTTATTCAAGAGACCGAACATAAGCGGATTTCACGTGTGAATGTCATTAAGCTGGAACTGATGGTTGAAGGCGAAGGAGCCTGATCCAAGGTATTATTTTTGGAGACAGGAGATCCGGTCTATTGAGAAGCCGTACGGTGGAATATTTCACTGTGCGGCTTTTTGTTTACCCTATAATCGTAGCATGCACGGCTGCAAACAGGGTATAATGGAACGACTTTGCAAGATAGGAGAGGTTGAGATTGAGCTATCGCATTGAGGTTGGATTTACGCCTGTATTTGAATTCATGGCTAGTTTGCATACATATATTTGCCGAAAATCGCATAAAAAGATTGATTTATCTATAGCCTGGGCGCAAGAGACAGAAGGGCAACTAACCCCTGAGCTTGCTGCTGTCTTGCAAAATATGAACGTGGATGATGATTGGAAATGGATGTATCTGCTTGTCTGTTTGCAAGTGGAAGCCGAGGAGCCGGAGGATTTTATTGAATGGTTCAGCCAACGAACAGTGCCTGAACTCCATGACATTTTTAGTCAGTACAGCTTCCCGTATACAGATGATATCGCTGCTTTCCAGACTAAGATGACCTATGTCTTAACCGGGTGGAATGAGCAATATTTTCGCTTGCTTGATCCCATAATCTTACAACATCTGCGCCAGGAGGTTCTGAACCGCAAGGAACAGTTAAGTCAATCTCCTCAGAAAGAGGTACTCGACGATGCGACCAACGGGTTGATGTTCCGGGACATGAAGGGGCTGGAGAGACTGCTGCTTGTACCACAATTTCATTTTCAGCCGCTAAATGTCATCCTGCATTTTGGGGATACTCTGCTGTGCCACTATTCCTCCAGATTGTATATGGGAGACCATGAGTATATTCCGACCCATCATTTGCGTGTGATTCGTAGCTTGGGAGAGAAGAATAGATTGAAAATCATGCGTTTTCTGCATCAGGGACCGCGTTCGTTCATAGAAATTGTTCGTCACTTGAAGCTCTCCAAAGGAATTACTCATGACCATCTTTCCAAGCTTCGTGGAGCAGGGTTGGTCTATGCTCATTTTGAAGGAGAGAGCCTGGTTGAGTATTCACTTCGTCTTCATGCACTGGAGCAAATTTTACCGAATGTCATGAATTATTTGGAGCAATAACGTTTATCAAAATGTGGTTTTTAGAAAAAAAGTATTCCTCTGATGCAGCCGTATGTTTGTTGTGGACGAACTGAAATTTATTCAGGAAATCCGCGCAAAACATACGGCTATTTTATCGCTTTAAAGTGGATATTAATGGGTTTAATATAAATATTTTTTTGTGGTTCTCTATTTACAGAACCAAATGAGGTTCTTATAATAGGGCTTATCGAACTTATACCTTACTAATTTCATAGGAATTATATATATTCTGGATTATTTCGGGAATTAGGAACGGCTGAGCGAGAAAAATATGGATCATTTATGAATTGGGGAGGATTTTATGAGAGTGAAAGGTTTATCTGTGGCATCGTTAATTATCAGTAGTGCAATTGTGTTATCGGCATGTGCTGGAGGTGGGGGAGCAGAGACCACTACTGCTGGAAGCGGGACAACGAATCCGGGTACACAAGCCACTCCGGTTTCAGCAGCACTGGATGCACCATTTCAGGCGACGGACTTGAATCAATTACCTGAGACGGCAAAAAAACGGACGGATACGGTGATTGTGGGACTTACGGATCCCAGCGGGGCTTTCACACCGTACTTCCATCAGAGCGGATATGATGGCAACGTTGCTTCATTGCTTTTTGCTTCGCTCGTGACCGTAGATGAGAAGGGATTGCCTGTTCCTGATCTTGCTGAAAGCTGGGATGTGTCCGACGATCAGCGTACATACACGTTTCATCTGAGAAAAGATTCCAAGTTCAGTGACGGCTCCGCGCTCACCGCAGATGATATTGCTTTTACATGGACCATTCTGCATGACAAGTCGTATGACGGTGGATTCGATATTTTCTCCACCAAGGTAAAAGGCGGCAAAGCGTATACCGAAGGAAAGGCAGATCATATTGAGGGTATTAAGGTCATTGATCCGTTAACGATCTCGGTCACGCTGGAACAGCCTAACGCAACTGCTTTGCTTACATTGGGCTCAGAAGTGTTGTCCAAAGCCTACTACGGCAAAGACTATCAATTCGGCAAGCTTGAATACATTAAAAATCTTCATGCAACACCTGTAGGCAATGGTCCTTATAAACTCGAAAAGTTCATTCCGGGTCAGGAAGTTCGATTCGTTGCCAACGAATTCTACTACAAGGGCAAACCGAAAACCGAGCACTTCATATATAAAACATCGGAAGGAGACACCTGGCAGTTTATTGAGACCGGAGAGATCGACTTCACTTCGTTCACGGCTACCCAGGAGAATATCGATAAGCTGAAAAATATCCCATACCTTAACCTTCTGCCTTACACACCAAGTACATACGGATATTTACAGCTCAATCTGGAACATGAACAGCTTCAGGAAAAAGAAGTGCGGCAAGCCATCACCTATGGCCTGGATCGACAGTCCATCTATGTGGACGCCAACCAAGGGGCAGGAGCTGTTGCCAACATCCCGACTTCACCTATTTCATGGTCTTATACGGAAGAAGGTATTAATCCATACGGCTATGATCCGGACAAAGCCAATCAATTGCTGGACGACGCAGGCTGGGTGACTGGAACGGATGGCATCCGTGAGAAAAACGGGAAAAAGTTATCCCTGCATTTCCTCGGAACGAAAAGTCCAGCCACGGATATCTTCATTGCTGTAGCCAAAGAAAACTTCGAGGCGATTGGCGTGCAGTTCCAGCCTGAAGTCTTCGCGGATTTCAACTCACTTGTCTCCAAAGTGGAGGGCGGCGATTACGACGTGGCTTCCTTCTCCACACCGATGCTAACGGATCCTTCAGACGGGGTACTGCAATTTGTGGATGGTGAGCTGAAAGGGTACGACAATCCCAAAGTGAAAGAGCTTTACAACAAAGGTCTGGCTACGACAGACATTGAGGAGCGCAAGGCAGTATACAAAGAGCTGTACCAGTTGCTCAACGATGAGCTGCCTGTCATTTTCACTAGTTACAAAAAAACAGTCTATGCCTATAACGGTCGGATCGATGGGCTCTCTGTCAGTCCATACCGCGGGATTGCAACCAGCTTGCCGGAATGGTCTCTGAAATAAGCGGTGGTATGAATCAAGAAACATCCATACCGAAATAAACAAAACGTCCCTTGTGTTTGCGATGTCGCAGATGCAGGGGACGCATTGATAAGGAGCCTGATATGAGCACTTACATTGTGAAACGGATGACATACATGGTTCTTATTTTGCTGGCCGCTTCCGTTCTGATTTTCAGCCTGTATGCACTTACTCCTGGAGATTACATCTCCAGCAACATTAAGCTGAGTCCTGAGCGCAAGGCCGAACTGCGCGAATTATATGGACTGGACAAGCCCGTTATCGAACGGTATCTCATCTGGATGAAAAATGCTGTACACGGGGACTTCGGATATTCATTGGCACAACAAAAGCCAGTACTCACGCTGTTCAACGAATATATCTGGAATTCATTCCTGTTAGCTGCGGTGACCACGTTCCTGACCTGGTTCATCGCGGTTATTATCGGTGTGATCGCTGCCTATAAGCAGTACTCGTGGTTCGATACCTTCGTGATGATAGGCATATTTGCAGCCATGTCCGTGCCATCCTTCTTTATCGGATTGTTTTTGATTAAACTGCTGGCGGTTGACTTAAAATGGTTGCCTCCAGGCGGCATGATGACTACAGGAAGTAATGCCACCGGTCTGGCCTATGTCAAAGAGGTGATTCAGCACATGACCTTGCCTGTAATTGTCATGACCCTGCTCGGGGTAGGCTCACTTACCCGTTACTTCCGCAGCAACATGATTGATGTGATCAAGCAGGATTATATTCGAACAGCGCGAGCTAAGGGTTTAAAAGAAAGCAAAGTGTTATATACCCATGCCTTGCGCAATGCTCTTTTACCTGCAATTACACTGATTGGATTCGAGCTGCCGTCCTTATTCGGCGGTTCACTGATTATTGAGAAAATATTCAGCTGGCCCGGTATCGGCCAGTTATATATGCAGTCCTTCTCACTGCGTGATTATCCGCTGCTGATGGGCTTTACCATGTTTATCGCCATCCTGACCGTCATTGGAACGCTACTGTCTGATGTGCTCTATCACATCGCAGATCCGCGTGTCCGTTTGCAATAGGGGGCTATGAAAATGACAATCTCTTCATCGTCTGTAACGAGAAATGCCGCAGAAGCTGCCTTACCTTTAAAGGTTCCTACCAAGTCTTCTTTATGGAAATTGTCGCTCCGAAGACTGCTCAAGAACAAACTTGCCGTTGGCGGATTCATCGTGGTTTTGTTGATGTTTGTGGCTTGTTTCATTGGACCGCTGTTCTCACCTTATACCGATAACAAGATCAATATGGCGGCGATGAAACAAGGTCCAGGCATTCATCATTGGCTTGGTACAGATGCGCTTGGTAGGGATGTGCTTACCCGTGTGCTGATGGCTGGTCGTATCTCGCTCACTGTTGGTTTGGCTTCCATGGTTCTATCCGTATTTATCGGCTCCTTGCTTGGAGCCATCGCCGGATATTATCGTGGCATTGTTGATCAGGTCATTATGCGGATTGCCGACTTGCTGCTTACGATTCCGGGATTGCCGCTGCTGTTCATTTTCGGCGCGTTGTTATCGGATTGGAAAGTTCCACCGGATTCCAGAATGTATATCGTCATGCTGATGCTCAGCTTTGTCAACTGGCCCGGTATGGCCCGAATGGTACGGGGACAGATGTTAAGCTTGCGGGAGCGTGAATTCATGCAGGCTGCTGTTGTTCTTGGCTTGCGTGACCGTCGCAAACTGTTTCACCATCTTCTGCCCAATATTGTCCCGCTGCTCATCGTCATGGCGACTCTGAATATCGGTGGGTCCATTCTCAGCGAGTCAGTACTCAGCTTTTTTGGACTCGGTGTCATGCCGCCAACGCCTACATGGGGCAATATGATCGATGCGGCCAACAACATGATTGATTTTCAACAGCATCCGTGGTTATGGATTCCACCAGGGCTGTCCATTTTCGTGACCGTTATTGCGATTAACATTTTTGGTGATGGTCTTCGAGATGTATTAGATCCCAAACAGAAGAGAAGGTGAGCACGCCTCATGCAAAATATGATTGAAATTGAACAACTTGAAACTCATTTTTACTCGGAAGAAGGCAATGTCAAAGCCGTCGACGGCGTAAGCCTGAATGTGCGTGAAGGGGAGACGGTGTGCATCGTTGGTGAATCGGGCTGTGGCAAAAGTGTAACCGCCATGTCAATTATGGGTTTGATCGAGGAACCGGCAGGTAAGGTGGTTGGCGGTGCGATCCGGTTTGGTGGACGGGATCTGCTCCGTGAAAGTAAATCCTCACTGCGCGCCATCCGGGGCAATGACATCTCCATGATTTTTCAGGAACCGATGTCCTCTCTGAATCCCGTGCTGAAGATCGGTGAGCAATTAATGGAGCCGCTGATTGTACACTTGAAAATGAGTAAAAAGCAGGCTCGTGCCAGAGCGGTTGAGCTGATTGCCGAAGTTGGCATTTCACGTCCTGAACAGATTGCAAACAGCTATCCGCATGAGCTGAGTGGAGGTATGCTGCAGCGCATTATGATTGCCATTGCCATCTCATGTAACCCGAAACTGTTAATCGCGGATGAACCAACAACTGCACTGGATGTGACCATTCAAGCGCAGATATTGGATATGTTACAGCACATCAAGTCCCAATCAGGAACCTCCATTCTGATGATTACGCATGACCTTGGCGTTGTAGCTGAATTGGCGGATTATGTCGTTGTAATGTATGCAGGCAAAGTAGTGGAAGAGGGGAAAGTGGTGCAATTATTTGAATCTCCCAAACATCCATATACCCAGGGATTACTACGCTCCAAGCCCATTATCAATCAACGGCAGGATGAATTGTATTCAATACCCGGACATGTACCTGATCCACTGTCCTTAAAAGATTCCTGTCATTTTGCTGATCGTTGTGAGCACTGTATGTCGATATGCACCACGCAAATGCCGACGCTGAAGCAGCTTGGACCCGGACAGAAGGCTGCATGCTTTCTGTATGAGGAGGCATTGAGTCATGTCTGAACCTCTATTGGAAATTGAACATCTCAAAACCTATTTTCCAGTGCGCAAAGGCTTATTGAATCGTACAGTAGCCCATGTGAAAGCGGTCGATGATATCAGCATCACAATCCATGAAGGCGAGACGTTTGGATTAGTGGGTGAATCCGGAAGTGGCAAGAGCACCGTTGGAAGAACGATCGTGCGCTTAACGGAAAAAACGGAAGGACAGATTCGTTTTCAAGGTGTTGACTTGCATCAGTTATCTATGCAGGAAGTGCGGAAGATCCGTCCGCAGCTTCAACTTATTTTCCAGGACCCCTACAGTTCACTGAACCCGCGCATTCGCATTGGTGATGCGATCGGGGAGGCTGTATTGGATCACGGGTTGGCTAACGCAAGCGAGGTTCGTGATCTCGTCAAGGAGGTACTCGGAGCCTGCGGATTATCATCTTATCATATTGATCGTTTTCCCCATGAGTTCTCTGGTGGACAGCGACAGCGGATAGGGATTGCGCGAGCTTTGATCTTGAATCCAAAACTGATCATTGCAGATGAACCGGTATCTGCACTGGACGTGTCCATTCAGGCTCAGATTATTAACCTGTTCAGACGGCTTCAGCAAGAGCGTGGCCTTGCTTACTTGTTTATTTCGCATGATCTGAGTGTGGTAGAACATCTGTGTGACCGCATTGGAGTGATGTATCTGGGCTCCATGGTCGAGACGGCCTCCCGAGATGAGTTGTTCGGCAATCCACTGCACCCGTATACAAAAGCCTTGCTATCAGCAGTACCTGTGCCGATTCCCAAATTGAAACGGGAACGAATTGTGCTTAAAGGGGATATCCCCAGTCCGGTGAATCCGCCAACTGGCTGCAAGTTCCATACACGTTGTCCATGGGCAAAAGATATCTGCAAGCAGCAAATTCCAGCGTATCGGAACGTTGGAGCGGATCATTTTGTAGCCTGTCATTTGGTCTGAACATCGTTATTGCGACAATGGAGCATGCAATGATGATATCGGCATAAAATGACGGTGTATTTATTTGGGTTGATGTATACGCAAGAGGTTCTCCTGATTTGTGTATCTTTCATGTGAGAATTATCTTCTTCTAAATTCTATAACGCTTTTGAGCCAAAATTCTCCATAACTCTACACTACTATTTTAAAAAGGAATTTTTTTGAAACCATATAGTTTCATATTGCGTAAACACCTATGAATATCCAAAATATGAAATTGGAGGAATGAACTAAATGATGACAAAGAGTTTGAAGCCTTTCTTAAAGGTGACATTAGCAGCCGCATTAACTTTACCCATGATCTTAGCAATACCTGACGGAAAAGTCGAAGCTACTCCAGATATTTCGAGTTTTAACCCCGTAGCCTTAACCGCACCACCACCGGAGAGCCAAAGCATTCAGAGCTTGGCTCAATACGAGAACATTTATCAAGCAAGTGGCAATGTTATTCCTATAGGAGGACTCACTGCATTGGTAAGTACAACGACAACAACTTACACCAAAATGAACAGTATAACGGTACAGTATAGTCTCCAACGATGGACAGGATCCGATTGGGTCACATTTCAATCGAATTCTGTCACGAAAAATAATGTTTCGGCATTGGATGCAAGCTCCAGCTGGACTGTTATAACTGGTTACTATTACCGTGTGGTGAGCATTCACAGCGTAAATAATGGCTCTAAAACTGAAACAAGCTCACATACATCATCAAATGTGCTTTTCTAGTCAACTTTAATGACTGTTCCAAGGAAACCTTTGATTCTGAAGGTTATTGGCAATGGATAACATCTCTTCTTCGCTGAGAGTACCGAACAAGCTGACGTTGGTTGAACCCATCATCCATTGAAAAGTGTTATAGCGAGGGCCAATTGACATAAAAGCCTCGCTACCGTCGCCCAGTTTAACGACACTTGTCTCTCGAAGTAAAGGACCTTCAACTACTTCACCAGGATGGATCCAGGCATAATCAAATTGTAATATTTCTTCTTGTCTATCTTTGATTTTACCAGAGTAGAGTACTCGCATATGGTTTGATTTAATATTACTGTCTATAGGAAGTGGCAACTCTGCATCAAGCATCAGCTCGAACTTGATGTCGGTAAATCGCTCGGGGATTACATTTGAAAGTAGAAAGTCACCAATAAACCCTGAGCGTGCTTCTTCTTCAGTTACTTCAACAGGAACCAAAATTTGTGTTGAATCTATATCGAACTCATAGGGATTGTCATCATAATTTTCAGGGGAAATTTGAGGAGCGTCCTCAATACCACGCTCAGGTGGTACAGACGTCTTTGCGGCTAAAGGATCCAATCCAACAATTTCGTTTGTGCGGTCTTTAATGATAATGGATTTCATTCCATTACCCCAATCTTTGATCGTTTGCACAAAAGGGGACACTGCCTGTGTGTCCGTAGGAACACTGAATAAAACTGCACCTAAGGCGACTGAAGCGGCGATAACGAAAGAAAGCCGCAAGGTCCGCCTTCTTTTTTTGCGTGCGTTAATCTTATTAATTTCATATTCAACTTTAAGCCAGGAATCATGCATAATTTGGGAATTTGTATTCTTTGGATCTAGGGGAGCAGATACAGCCTGATGGAAGGCTTCGTCAAAAGCCATATCAAACGCGGCATCGAAAAAATCGTCTTCCAGCTCTGAATCGAATGAATCAATATGCTTATCGGACTTGCCTTTGCTCAATGCTTCCACCCCATTCCTTATGTAATTTCTTCTTAATACTTCCGCGGGCTCTGAACAAACGTTGCTTCACAATTTCTTCGGATGTATCAAGCAGATCGGCCATTTCCCGATAGGAAAGACCCTCTTTCCAGCGCAGCTCCACAAGTACACGATATTCCGGCTTAAGCTGTTCCAGATAGAACTCGATGGATTCCTGCATCATTTGAGTCTCCACCGTGCTCTCTACGGAAGCTGCCGTCTGATTAATCGTCTCCATATCTATAAAAACACTATCCGTATCCAGTTGGTTACGGTTATTTTTATTTTTTCTCAGATAATTAATGGCGGTATTCCGTGTGACAACCTTCAACCAGGCTTTCAGTTTGACTTCGTTGTCGAAGATAGGTTTGTTCTTAATGATTTTGATAAAAGCTTCCTGAATGATATCTTCTGCTGCAGCACGTTCTTTGATGATGTAAACGATGAGACCATGTACCATATTATAGTATTCGTAGTACACTTCCTCTTGAAGCTGGGGGCCCAAATTATGGAAATCTGAGGCTAAGAGTAATTGGAGCCGATTGGCCATGATGTTCTCCTTTCTGGTGAACAATCCACAAACATTGGTATCATTTCATTTTACAACATTATATGGAAGCGATACAATGGGAGGTTAGTCCGACAGAAGCAGAAAAAGTATAGCCGAAATAGAAAGAGGCCGCCTCACTAACCAGTAAATTATGGTCAGTAGGACAGCCTCTATGTGTTATTTAATAATCGTAGAATAACAGATACAAATGGCTTAGAAAGCCCAATCGCCGTTCAGGAAGATGGCTTCACGCTCGCCATTCGCTGTAACACCGTAAATGTTCGTTTCCGGCGATCCCATCATGAAGTCTACGTGAGTAATGCTGGAGTTCATGCCGCGAGCTGCAAGCTCTTCGGTTGCCATGGTTTTGCCACCATCGATATTGAAAGCATATGAACTGCCGATAGCGAGGTGACATGAAGCATTCTCATCATATAGCGTTGTGTAATAGAGAATACCGCTTTCCGATATTGGAGAATGGAAGGGCACCAAAGCGACTTCGCCGAGATAATGGGAACCTTCATCCATATTAATGAGTCTTTCCAGTGTATCTTGACCTTCTTCGGCGTGGAAATCAATGATGCGTCCTTTTTCAAACGTAAGAGAGAAGCGATCAATGATACTGCCGCCATAACTGAGTGGTTTGGTACTGGACACTTTGCCGTTTACCCCATATTTAGCCGGCGCGGTGAATACTTCCTCTGTCGGAATGTTGGCGACAAAACGTGTACCTTGTTCGTTAATGCTACCAGCCTGCGCCCAAATGTGCCCTTCAGGAAGATCAACGGTAAGGTCGGTTCCCGGAGAAACAAAATGCAGCGTTTTATATTTTTTGCTGTTCAGGGCAACTGCTTTGTGCTCCAAACGCTCAATATGCTGCTCCCAAGCCGCTACAGGATCTTCGAGATCAGCTCTTACAGCAGCAAAAATGGCTTCCCAGAGCTGTTTCATCTGCTCGGCAGGGGGAAGGTCAGGGAAGACTTTGGCGGCCCAATCCGGCGAAGGACAGGCTACTCCTGTCCAGCTCATTTTGTCCGCCTGCTGATACTGACGGTATTTGGACATCGCCTGTCCGTATGTACGCTGATGGGTGGAAATGCGTTCTGGATCGATGCCTTTTAGCAGATCCGGGCTGGATGACAATATGGTCAAGAACGCAGCATTGTTCGCTGCCAACTCCTCAAGTTCAGCGGCATGCCATTTCGGTGCATCTTGGAAAGAGTCCTCAGGCGCCATTTCAAAGCGCAGCCGATTGACAGTTTCGTCTCCATATTTGACAATAACTTTCTTTGCTCCGGCCTCGTAGCCTTTGCGCACCAACAAACGCACGAATTCAGCTGTATCAATCATCGCGCTGATAACGAAGATTTGTCCGGGCTAAACGTTGGCTCCAACTTTTACAGCCAGTTCAGCATAACGATCCAGTTTTTGTTCAAAACTCAACATATCAAGTTCCTCCATATCATGAATGCCCCGCATACGCAGGAAAAGAGAGGAGTGACCCTCTCTCTCATTTACATCGTTTAATTTACATCGGCTAAATTAGAAAGCCCAGTTGCCTTGCAGGAAGATTGGCTCTTCGCTACCTTCGGAAGTGACACCATGAATGTTCATTTCTCCTGATCCAATCATGAAATCCACATGAGTGAGACTGGAGTTCATGCCATGGCTGATCAATTCATCCTTGGACATCGTTTTGCCGCCTTCTAGACAGAAGGCATAGGCGTTACCGATAGCCAGATGGTTGGATGCATTTTCATCAAAGAGGGTGTTGTAGAACAAAATATTCGTATCCGAAATTGGTGATTGATGTGGAACGAGAGCTACCTCGCCCAGATAATGTGCGCCTTCATCCATTTCAATCAAGCTTTTCAATGAATCAAGTCCTTGTTCAGCAGTATAATCGACAATTCGACCATTTTCGAAAGTGATGGAGAAGCCGTCGATCAGATTGCCACCATAACTCAGTGGCTTAGTGCTGCGAACTGTACCGTTAACTCCGGTTTTCAGTGGAGCGGTGAACACTTCCTCTGTAGGCATATTGGCAACGAAGACGTGTCCCTGCTCATTGATGCTGCCACCAGATACCCACAGATGGCCTTCAGGAAGCTCGATAGTCAGGTCTGTGCCAGGAGCAGTATAGTGAAGTTTTTTGTATTTCTTCTCGTTAAGCAGATCAGCACGGGAGTCGAGATTCAGCAAATGTGTTTGCCATTCAGCGACAGCATCCTGCTCACCAATGCGAACGGTTTTGAAGATGACATCCCACAACTTATCAATTTGCTGCTCAGCCGGAAGATCAGGGAATACTTTGGCTGCCCATTCAGGGGAAGGAACTGCCACAATGGACCAGCTGAATTTGTCTGCCATCTGATAGGAGCGATATTTCTCCATCGCTTTACCGCGAACTTTCTGACTAGTCACGATGCGTTCTTGAGGAACACCGGCAAGCAGGTCCGGATTTTCTGCAATAACATGCAGAATGGCGGCACCTTCTTCTACGAGTTCGGTCATTTCCCCTGCAAACCATTTTGGTTCAATGGAGAAGGATTCCTCTGGTGCGAGATCATAGTGAAGACGTGTAATTACCTCATCACTCCAGTTTACTTTGACCAACTTGGCACCTGTGCCATAAGCGGCTTTGACGATCAAGCGCACAAAATGCGCTGCCGAGATGGGTGCGTTTACTACGAGCGTCTGCCCAGGATGGACATTGACACCCACTTTGACTGCCAGTTCGGCATATTGTTGTAAATTCGTTTCAAAATTGTTCATGCTATTTGTTCCTCCTGTTTGGTATAATGTCGTAGCTGTTTGTTATTATAGTCCTCATTACAGGTATGTAAGGAGTCAGTAAGGTTCCCTCATTGAATAAGGTATACGTTGCTACGATATATATTGTACAATTAACCAATAATAATTACCAAACTAGGTTTACCATAAATTGTGGAGACCTGCAACTGAAGATAGATTAAAGGAGAGAACGATTGTGAATATTGAGATTATTCGTGCAGAGATGCGTCGTGAAGATGAGAAGAATTATGTAGGAAATACGGTTTTTCGTGCAGAAGGCGAAAAGTCAGTTTATGAGATTACGTTTATGAGCAAGAACGGCAAGGATTGGGACTATAGTCTGCATTTCACTGAACAATCCGGTGATGAAGATGAATTGCTGCGTATGGACGAGCTGCTTGAAAACGATGATGATATGTACAATCAACTGCTTGATGCGGCACTGGATGCTTACCCGGCATAATAGGACCGAGAGGTTCTTGTTCTAATATGGAATGTAGTTGATTATACTAGACGGTGTATGCCTGAAACAGGGCGTCCACCGTCTATTTTATTGGGAATAAGGAATAGTTACTCCAGAAAAGGGAAGTCTATGACAGATGAATGGAACCAGAGAGACAATCCGCCTGAATGGGAGGTAACCGTGAATGGCATCTGACAATCTGATTACAGCAGGAATGACGGGACTTGAAGAAGTCGCGCACGATATCCTCAGTCTGCGTACACTGTTCGTTAATGTTGTGTTCATCGGGGAGCCTGGAAGCAGGAACTGGGTGCTCGTGGACACTGGAATGGCCAGTTTCACTGATCAGATTCTTCATGTTGCAACTGAACGCTTTCCTGGTCCACCGTCTGCGATTATTTTGACACATGGTCATTTTGATCATGTAGGGACCGTCATCGAACTCGAACAATTCTGGGGTGTCCCGGTGTATGCACACCCGCTGGAACTGCCTTATTTGACAGGTGTGAAAGATTACCCTCCGGCGGACCCTACTGTAGGTGGCGGTTTGATGGCACGGCTGTCATTTGCTTATCCTAATGAAGCTATTAATCTCGATGATCGGATATTCAGTCTGCCGGATGATCATTCCATCCCAGGTGTTTCTGGATGGGAATGGCTGCATACTCCCGGTCACACACCGGGCCATGTATCGCTATTTCGAAAAGAAGACCGTATCCTGATTGCGGGAGACGCGATCGTCACTGTGAAACAGGAATCGCTCTGGAGTGTGCTGCTTCAGGACAAACAGTTGCACGGTCCACCCGCATATTTCACGACGGATTGGCAAGCGGCTCATCGATCAGTTCAGCATATTCGACGACTGGAGCCCGTAGTTGCTGTTACCGGGCACGGTCATTCCTTAACCGGAGAAATGCTGAGAGATTCGCTGGAGCGACTCGATCTTGATTTTGAACAGACCGCCGTCCCGGATCACGGCAAATATGTGGATTAATAGAGCCGATGCCATGTATGGGCATTTCTTTGAAATCTTGAATGATTTCAGTACGGCAACATAAGGGGATGGAGACAGCCACGGAGCATCGTAGCTGTCTTTTTTGTCGTTCTATCATGAATTTGTTCTCTATCATAGATTGGTATTTTGTGCGCGGTCATGATATAGTCGAGCCGTATAATATAACCTTAGTATGCAGGAGGTACATATAACGATGACACAGCAAAATGCAGCTTTCGAAGAACAATTTGGAGGTATACCAGCCGTCTGGCTTCGTTTTAATCAATTCGAAGCAGCTGTTATTCCGAGCGTGGGTGCCAACCTTGTTGCTTTCCGTGATACAGAGCAGGGATTGCGTTATTTGCGTGAGCCAGACCAGGAACATATGGACGAGTTTATGGCTGCACCTGCCGTTTACGGTATACCGATTCTTTCTCCACCAAATCGCTATGAGGATGGTCGATTCCCTTGGAACGGCGAAGTCTATCAACTACCTATAAACGAACCAGCTACAGGCAACCATCTGCATGGATTTCTGCATGATGCCGAGTGGAAGGTTGAGGGCTACGGATCTAACGAGCTAGAGAGTTATGTTTTGCTTAGTCAGGAAGTGAAAGAAGGACATGTGTTCTACAAATACCTGCCATTCACCTTTACAGTGACACTCCGTTATTCGCTGAGTAGTCTGGGACTTCAGCAGCAATTGAATGTCCGCAATAACGGGAAGGAACGTATGCCGAATTTGTTCGCATTCCATACAGCCATTAGCGTACCTTTTGCACCGGAAAGCCATGCATCCGATTACACGGCCAAAATAACGATTGGTCAGCGTCGTGAATTAAATGAACGTTCTTTGCCTACGGGACAATTTCAACCGCTTACACCACAGGAAGAGCAATTAAAGGGTGAGGGTGTTAGTCCGTTTTTTGCAGCCATGGACAACCATTACACTGCAGAACCGCAGAATGGGCGAAACTATATGGAGCTTACCGATCATCGTACCGGTGACAAGCTGGTATACGATGTAGGCACGTCATACAAGCACTGGATGATCTGGAATAACAATATGACTGGCGGATTCTTCTGTCCTGAGCCACAGATGAACCTGGTTAATGCCCCGAATGTACAAGGCATTCCTGCTGAAGAAATCGGTCTGATTGGTCTTGAGCCGGGCGAATTATTTGAGCAAACCAGCCGTCTTTATCCGATTAAACCGCAAAAATAAATACTCGGACATTTTGCGTCACGCTTACATTTTTGTCGAAAAGGTGAAAACCGGTCAGGCAATCATGTATAATATGACAAGATACACAAGCTTTGCTCATAAAAGCATTTTGCATAAATCCCAAAGATGACTTTTGAATCAACAGATGCAAGATGCTGTGAAGAAAAGAATGTATACGTATTTTTGTAGAGACCCAAACCATCTTTTTGGAGGAGGAAAAGCAAGTGGAATACCGCATTGAGAGAGATACGTTAGGTGAAATGAAAGTACCAGCCGACAGGCTGTGGGGAGCTCAAACGCAGCGCAGCAAGGAGAACTTTCCGATCGGTCGCGAGCATATGCCGATGGAAGTTGTACGTGCTCTTGCCATTTTGAAAAAAAGTGCTGCTGCCAGTAACCATAAATTAGGTAAATTATCCGCTGCCAAATCGGATGCAATCGCTTATGCTGCTGATGAAATTATTGCAGGCCGGATTGATGATCATTTCCCGCTCGTGGTATGGCAGACGGGTAGCGGAACACAGTCCAACATGAACGTAAACGAGGTCATTGCCAATCTGGGTAACCAGCTGCTGGAACAAAAGGGCAAGGAAGAACGTCTGCATCCGAATGATGATGTGAACATGTCCCAGAGCTCCAATGATACATTCCCAACGGCTCTGCATGTTGCAGGTGTACTTGCTGTTGAAGATCAGCTCTTGCCGGCAATCGCGGTGCTAAAAGCCACTTTTGCAGACAAATCGGAAAAATTCAAAGATATTATCAAAATTGGACGTACCCATCTTCAGGATGCAACGCCAATTACACTCGGTCAGGAGATCAGCGGCTGGGAAGCGATGCTCGATAAGAGTGAACGGATGATCCGGGATAGTGTTAATTATATGAAAGAACTCGCAATTGGTGGTACAGCTGTGGGAACCGGAATTAATGCACATCCTGACTTTGGTGATTATACAGCCAAGGAAATTGGCAAGCATACCGGCAAGGATTTTGTATCCGCGCCAAACAAATTCCACGCGCTTACAAGTCATGATGAAGTGGTCTACGCTCACGGTGCAGTTAAAGCGCTTGCAGCTGACCTGATGAAAATTGCCAATGATGTTCGCTGGCTGGCTAGTGGCCCACGAAGTGGTCTGGGAGAGATTCGTATTCCAGAGAACGAACCGGGCAGTTCCATTATGCCGGGTAAAGTGAATCCAACCCAGAGCGAAGCGATGACTATGGTGGTTACGCAAGTGATGGGGAACGATGCGGCGATTGGCTTCGCGGCAAGTCAGGGTAACTTCGAGTTGAATGTGTTCAAACCGGTTATTATCTATAACTTCCTGCAATCTGTTCAGCTTCTTGCTGATTCCATCGTTGCATTCAATGATAAATGTGCGGTGGGTATTGAGCCTAACCTCAGTCAGATTGAACATAATCTGAATAACTCGCTTATGCTGGTTACCGCTCTAAATCCGTACATCGGTTATGAGAATGCAGCCAAAATTGCCAAGCTTGCACATAAGGAAGGACTGTCTCTGAAAGAAGCAACATTGCAGACAGGTCTACTTACAGAAGAGCAATTCAATCAGTATGTTGATCCAGCGAAAATGATTGCTCCGAAAGCCTAATCAATCATTATCATGCGAACTTCATTCTAATAAACAAGCGACCTGCATCCGCAGGTCGTTTTTTAGCTCGTGAGGTTTCGTGAACTAATACTTGTCAGTCTATACGTATACATATAAACTACATATGCGACTGTTTTTTTAATCGATCGGAATTGTTTATTTCATTGGAGGTTTCTGCGTTGTCGAAAAAGAGAAGATTCACGATACGCTCCAAAATTCTATTGGGCTATCTAGTGGTTGTGTTGTTATTTGGTGCTGTTTTGCTGGTGTTATCTGCCCAAATTGATGCATCGCAGAAGGAAATCGATTTTATCAGCCACCACGACCTGGAAGTGCATAACCTGACCAACGCAATTGAGAAAAATGTTCTGAATATGGAAACAGGACAGCGGGGATTCATGATTACCGGGGAAGAAAGTTATTTGGAGCCATACACCCAAGCGATGACCCAATGGAACTCCAATTATGCCCAACTGTATGAGCTGGTTAGCGATAACCCATCCCAGCAGAAGAGCCTGGAGAACATCAAATCACATATTGTCCGCTGGATTGATGTTGCCGGAACAGCCTCGGTAGCCCTAAAAAGACAAGGGGATCAGGAGAAAGTTATTGATTTTTTCCATTCCGATCCGGGTAAAAGCGAAATTGATCTGTTACGGTCCCAGTTTGAAACCTTCCGCAACACAGAGATGGGCCTCACGGAGAGTCGGGTGACCGAGCTCGCCGAACGAAGCTCCACACTGCTTACAATTATGTACACCTTATGGGCTGTCGTTGCTGGACTATCTGTTGCCGCAGCGCTTGTCATTTCGGGTAATATCGTCAAAACCCTGCGTGAAGTCAAACAAACCATCACCGACATATCCCAAGGCGGCAATCTTACACAGCGTATTGTTGTCCGAACACATGATGAAGTCGGTGATTTGGGCCAAGAGACCAATATATTGCTGGACACGGTACAGGAACAGAATCGACTTAAGGATCAGGTTGCCAACATCGCCACGCTCCTGCAGAACCCTACGAGCCTGGAGGGACTGTCACGCTTGTTCTTAAACCAGGTCGCTATCCTGTTGGAAGCCCCGTATGGCGTGTTATATGCGATGAAAGAGAATCGTCTCATTCGTGTAGCTGCGTATGCAGCAGATGGCGAGAAAGAGCGTTCCCTTGGTAAAGTGTCCGTTGCACCCGGTGAGGGATTAGTTGGTCAGAGTGCAATTGAGAAGCGGGTTCTGCAAATGAACGACTTGCCTCAAAATTATATTCGTATCTCATCGGGTCTTGGTGATGCGTCAGCTGCATCACTCACGGTAGCCCCTGTGGTATTTGAAGGTAAAACGATAGCTGTAATCGAACTGGCTTCCATGAAGCCAATCGAACCTAAGGAAACAAAGCTGCTAACCGAACTGATCGAAATCTTCGGGGTTTCGCTTCATTCCACCGTCACACGCATGGAATTACAGCATTTGTATGATGAATCCCAGGTACTGAATGAAGAATTGCAGACACAATCGGAGAAATTGCAGGCACAGACCGAAGAGATGGTGTCTCAGACGGAAGAGTTACATATGCAGACAGAAGAACTGCACATGTTGAACGAGCGTCTGGAACTGCAGAAAAATGCGGCTGAGACCTCTGCCAGTGAACTTGCAGAAGTAGCGGATCAGTTACGGACAAGCTCTGGTTACAAGTCTGAGTTCCTGGCGAATATGTCGCATGAACTGCGTACTCCGCTGAACAGTATGCTGATTCTGTCCGAGATTTTGGCTGAGAACAAGCATCAGCACTTAAACAGTGAAGAACAGAAATATGCTTCGGTGATCCATGCATCAGGCAAGGACCTGTTGAATCTGATTAACGATATTCTCGATCTTTCCAAAGTGGAGGCCGGGGAGATGGAAGTGGACTTGGATGATGTCTATCTTGGAAGCCTGCCCGAAGCGATGAATCAATATTTCCTGAAAACGGCTGAGCAAAAAGGAGTTGATTTCCGTATTCAGCTTCAAAGCCCTCTGCCGGAAACGATTTTTTCCGACGAGATGCGGTTACATCAGATTCTGAGAAATTTACTTTCCAACGCATTCAAATTCACCAATGAAGGAGAAGTGGCCTTAACTATTTCCAGAGTGAGTCTGTCCAATCCTGAAGGGAACGGAGCAGAGACGGATGTTATAGCTTTCTCGGTTAGTGATACCGGAATTGGTATTTCGGAGAACAAACTGCTGCAGATCTTTGATGCATTCAAACAGGCCGATGGAGCCACAGCCCGAAAATACGGTGGAACCGGACTGGGACTGTCGATCTCTCAATCCCTTGCCAATCTGTTGGGAGGATCAATCTCGGCAACAAGCCGCGAAGGACAAGGAAGTGTCTTCACCCTATTCCTCCCGCTTAGAAGGGAAGAGCCTGAGGTTATGCAGAACTCCAGATTGTTCTTGAATGAGGTTGCTGTGACTGCTCCTGAAATAAACAGTGCTTCAGAAATGAATTCAACCAAAATCGAGATGTTGCTGACTCCACTTGAAGAATCATTATTGAATGGTCGTCAGGTTCTCGTTGTCGATGATGATATTCGAAATGTTTATGCCTTGGCAAATGCCCTTGAGCAGTATGACATGAAAGTGATAACAGCTCAGAATGGTTACGAGTGTCTGGAGATGTTAGAGAGCGGAGAAGCGAATCCAGATATTATCTTGATGGATATCATGATGCCAGAGTTGGATGGGTATGAGACCACTCGCCAGATCCGTGAGAGATTGAATCTCAAGAAGCTCCCTATTATTGCTCTGACTGCCAAAGCCATGAAAGAAGATCGTGATAAATGTATCGCGGCAGGAGCCTCGGATTATATTAGCAAACCGCTGAATATGAAAGAGGTACTGTCCCGGATGAAATTATGGCTGAGTCATGAAACATTGGGAATCTGATCTTTTCCGTTTGTAATTCAACATGTATTAACTTAAAAATAAAACCTATGCCAGTTGCGCAACGATTGCTGCAATTGTGTCATGGGTTTTATTTTTTTCTCATGTAAGCTATTAAAATAAAAATGATGTTATAATACTTAACAACAATCAAGGTTTATTTCAATAAAATGGTTAAAACCAAGTGTTCAACCTTTGTTCAATTCCAAATCAAGGATATAAATGGCTTCATGCGTTATATATATGGGAGGTAATGTCCATGCAGCTCACGGTTAAAGAGGCTTTACAGGTATACCCGTTGTCTGAGGCCAAACTGGTTGCAGGTGGGGAAGGGACTTCGCGGATGATGAAATCCGTTAACGTCATGGACGCTCCAGATATAGCGGATTGGATCAAATCCGGAGAACTGCTGTTCACAACCGCATTTATTATGAAAGACAACGAGACCGATGCACTTCGTTTGATGCGCCGCCTGAACGAACGCGGTTGTGCTGGGCTTGGCATTAAATTGGGCCGCTTCTGGCAGGCCATTCCGCAAGGTATTATCGAGGAAGCAGATCGACTGCGGTTACCGCTGCTGGAACTGCCGTTTCAGTTTACATTTTCCGACCAGATGAATGCGTTATTCAAGGCTGAACATGAACGCAGCAATCGTTTACTGCACGAGGTGGTGCAGAAACAAAAAAAATTGATGCAGTTTGCATTGCAGCAGCAACAGCATCGGAATGTATTTGCCGAACTAGCTACCGTGTTGAATTATCCACTTGCGGTTATTGGCTCCCGCGGACATGTGCTCTATGGTAGCGAAGGTATTGCGGGAGATGCTGTAGTACAAGGTTGGCCTTGGAAATCCGTCATGCACCGAGTGAAATGGAATCAGGGAAGCTGCCACCGGGTACCCATCAAGCAGAATGATGAAGAATACGGATTTTTGCTTGTCTTCACAGACTCGGCGCTGTCACTTAGAGCGGAGGAAGAATTGTTTCAGCAGGCTGCGGATGTCTTGGCATTCTATATGGATATGACCTATCGAGAACACATTAACCCCACCGTTCAGGATGAGATGCGTACGCTGTTAACCCAATATCTAGATAACAAAATGACGGTAGATGAACTCACCAAGCTCAGCGAGAATAAAGGCGTTCATCTATTTCAGGGGACCTACCAATGCGTGTTGATCACACTGGAACCGTCTGTTTTTGCAGAAGGAAAGCTGTTGAAGCAGATCCACCGTGAGTTGCAGTACAATCCGCTTATGCAATTCACGGCCTCACAGCATTTTCAGATCGAAGATGGCATACTATCCATCTATACCTGTCCAACGGGGAGGGATTATGGAGAGGAATTATCAGCATTCCTGCTTAATCGATTCGGGGATGTTCTTGCAGCACAGGAAGCCAAGGGAGCATCTGCACCGCGTTTCTGGATCAGCAAAATGAAGCATGAGCCGAAGTCGCTACGCGAAGCCTATCAGGAATGTCTGGATACTCGCCAACTGGCTCGCCGATTCGGTATGAAGGATCGGGCTCTCCAGTTTGAGATGCTGGAATTCGCCTATGTGTTCCAACATGTTCCAGATAACATCATGGAGAATTACTGCAATAAAGTACTTGAGCCTTTACTGGCCAGGGACGGCGATCCCAATCAGGTACTGATGAATACGTTGGAATCTTTTATCGAGAATGACGGACTCATTAACGAAGCTGCGAAGCAACTATTTGTGCATCGGAATACCGTTACCTATCGGATGGAGAAAGTCGGAAGTTTGCTGCAAATGGACTTTAAGAAGACTAATGATTTGCTGAAATTAAAGCTCGTGTTCACCTTCCGTAAGTTTGTGCGGGACAAAACTACGGCAAGGCCGTATTCGCAGCATCATTAATCTGAAGAGTAGACCCCTTTAATACAATTTTTATATCATAATCATTATCCAGAACAAGTGTTGTGCAGCATGACAATGAAACAGGCATGTCAGATAAAACCGTATTTTCCTTGAGGAAGTGCGGTTTTTTAGCTTTTCATTACATTTGAACAACCAAATCCCGTGCATTGCTAACAAATCACATAACTGATGTTATGTTATATTACAAAATTACGTAAATATTGTTGTCACTGTACGAAGAGACAACTAAAATGAAGAACAACAATCCACAGAAGACCGGAGGTTCTAACATGGGCGACTTCATTAAACTCGTTAACAACTGGTCTATCACACAGTTCGTGCATACGTTTGGCGGACTATTCGAAGAATCGCCTTGGGTGGCGGAGCGTTCCTGGCCTTCACGGCCATTTGACTCTTTTGAACACATGATGAATGTCATGAAGAACACAGTTCAGACATCCGATGAGAAGGTCAAGTTGCAGTTGCTTTGCAATCACCCGGATCTCGGTGCGCGGATCAGCATGAGCAGCAATTCTGTTCAAGAACAGGCTGGTGCAGGGCTTAATTCACTTTCGCCGGAGCAATATCACGAACTTAGTAAATTAAACAAAGAATATACAAGCCAATTCGGCTTTCCTTTTATATTGGCCGTGAAAGGTCACACAGCTCAGTCCATCCTGGAGTCCATGCGGAAGCGCAATCGGAGAGGAAGAGAGGAGGAATTTCAGACCGCCCTGAAGGAAGTGTTCAAGATTGCTTCCATTCGATTGGAGCAGTGGCTGGTGCAGATTGGTCATGAACATGAGTTTGAATGTAAGCCATCCGAAGTAAAGCAACGGACCATGTATTACGGCAAAGGAGATGTATGGATGTACCGCTCATACGCCAAACCGTTGACGGGTATTCAGGCCATACCGGAATCTCCATTTACTGGACGTAATAATATCCTGTTCGGATTAAACATTAAAGTAGCCGTGCAAGGCGACGAATTTCTGCCTTCTTTTATCGAAGGAGATAATTCTCGCGTCGTTGCAACGGATTCAATGAAGAATTTCATCCTGAAACATGCTGCGGATTACTACGGAGCTACGGTGGAAGGTTTTCTCGCTTACGTCAGCCGACGTTTTCTGGAGACATATCCACAGATGATCAAAGTGCAAATGACGGCAGATCAGATTCCTTTTGAAGATGTGCCTGTTCGCAAAGAAGGAAGCCTTCGTGCAAGCGAGCTGGTATTCCGGTATTCCCAGAATGATCGGGCGACGGCTGCAATTGAAGCGCAGCGAAAAGGAAATCAGGTTGAACTGAGCAATCATTTCAGTGGTGTCGCAGATATCAGGCTGATTAAGGTCAAAGGCAGTGAATTTGCCGGTTTCGTCAAGGATGAGTACACTACCTTACCCGAGACATGGGACCGTCCACTGTTCATTTTCCTGAATATCAATTGGCGTTACGAGGACCCGAGAGATGGTATGGACGATCAGCGAGGAGGTTATGTAGCGGCGGAGCAGGTGAGAGATGTAGCTGCTGCCGTATTCCATGTGTGTCGTTCGGCATCCATTCAGCATCTGATTTATCAGATTGGACTAAGGCTATTGCGTCGATTTGGACAGCTCAGTGAGGTTTCATTCGAATCCAACAATCGGACATGGGAAACGGTGCTGGAGGAAGTAAAAGAAGGAGAAGGCAAAGTATTCACCGAGGCCAAACCTCCTTATGGGTTTCAGGGCTTCTCAATGACAAGGGATGATCTAGATGTTGACAATTGGGGCTTGAAGAAAGAAAGGGAGGCATGATGTCGGTGGCCGGTGGACGGATTACTACGCACGTGCTGGATACTTCCAAGGGTGTTCCGGCCGCAGGTGTGCGGATTGAACTTTTTGTATTGCATAGGGATGGCGAGAAGGAAAACAAAATGAAAGTTGCTGAATCGTTGACCAATGCCGATGGGCGTCTGGATGCACCGTTGCTTGAAGGTGGGAAGCTTGAGCAAGCGGTCTACGAGCTTCAGTTCAACGTTGAGGGTTATTATGCACAGCGATCTCTTGAAGAATTGGGGCAGGCATTATGGACGGTTGTACCGATTCGGTTTGCCGTTTCCGATGCTGCAAGTCACTACCACATTCCTTTGTTGATTGCGCCAGGAGGTTACAGTACATACCGGGGAAGCTGAAATATACGAATCAGGTTCTGATCAGGGGAGGGTCATCTATATGACAAGATTAGACATGATCATCCGGGGGGCGCGGGTTGTGTTGAGAGATAGCGTGGAAGAACTGGATATTGGGATTACTGGTGAAAAAATATCAGCTTTGTCCTCACACCTGGTGGGTGATGAAGATACTGAAATAATAGAAGGAATTGGCCTCACAGTGATGCCAGGGGCTGTGGACATTCATGTTCACTTCAATGAACCTGGACTCGCGAGCTGGGAGGGATTCAAATCTGGATCAGCATCACTGGCTGCTGGCGGAATTACGACGTACGTTGATATGCCGCTTAATGGTGCCCCTCCAACGATAAGACCAGAGGCATGGGAGTCGAAAATGAAAGCAGCCGACGGTCAATCCTATGTTGATTATGCGTTTTGGGGAGGACTTGTTCCCGGCAATCGGGGTGAGCTTGCGCCTTTGGCTGATATGGGGGCGGCGGGATTCAAGGCATTTATGTCCGAACCTGGCGGAGAAGGGGAAGACATCTTCGCCAGAGCGGATGACGATACACTTTTGAATGGCATGTACGAGATCGCAAAACTAAACCGTGTGCTGGCGCTTCATGCCGAAGACGAGACGATGGTTGCTGAACTGGGGGCCAGAAGTATTGCAGATGGACGAATCGGCCCGATGGATTACGTGCAATCTCGCCCAGCAGGAGCAGAGGTTCAGGCGGTGTCACAAGCACTGCAATATGGGGAGCAAACCGGATGTGCACTGCATTTTGTTCATATCAGTACACGGGAAGCGCTTGATCTGATTGCAGAAGCAAAACAGCGCGGGCTGGATATAACTTCTGAAACATGTCCGCATTACCTGACTCTGACAGATGAGGATATTGTCCGGTTGGGAGCTGTAGCGAAGTGTGCGCCGCCATTGCGGAGTCAGGCTGAACAAGATCGGTTATGGGATGCGCTGGAAGCAGGTCTAATTGATGTTATTGCATCCGACCACTCACCCTGTCCGCCATCGATGAAACAATCTGATAATTTCTTTGAAATCTGGGGTGGCATCTCGGGTGCGCAAAGCACGCTGCTGCTCATGTTGGAGGAAGGACATCTTCAGCGAAATGTAGCCCTTCCGCTGCTCGGAAAAGTTCTGGCTCTGCAACCTGCCAGAAGACTTGGATTAGAGAGCAAAGGTGAGATCGCCATCGGCAAGGACGCGGATCTGGTACTGATTGATTGGGAGAAGAATACCACCTTAAATGCGGATGACCTGCACTACACACATAAACAGAGTCCTTATGTGGGACGCACGTTTTCCTCCAGCATTGCCGATGTGTTCTGCCGGGGCACACGAGTATACAGTTCAAAAACAGGATTATCGGATGAACCTGTGGGACGGTTTATCCGTGCTAACTCATCTGTTCAAGTTGTTGTTGAAGGAACGGAGGAGGTGTCATGAACGACTTTGAAGTACACACATCGTCTGGAACGAAACGTCCCACCCATCCTTTGCCGCAATTGGAGCAGGTGGAGCTGAAAGGCATGCTTGACTGGTTATCCGCCTATGGCGCTGATGCCCGGGGAGGTGTGACACGTCTGTTGTACGACCAAGCATGGTGTAAGGCACAGCATGCGCTTGCAGAAAAAATGCAGGAGAAAGGTTTGGCTCCTGAATTTGATCAATCGGGCAACCTGTATGGAACTTTGCACGGTAGAGGTATGGGTTCAGGAACAGGAATGGAAGAGGCGCCGATTGTTACGGGGTCCCATATCGATACTGTAGTGCATGGTGGGAAGTATGACGGTGCATATGGCGTAGTTGCGGGAGTGCTCGCGCTAGAGTATCTGCAGAAACATTTCGGGGCACCCAAACGAACGCTTCAAGTCGTGTCCTTATGTGAGGAAGAAGGTAGTCGATTCCCCTTCGCTTATTGGGGATCACGAAGTATAACGGGGGTAAGCGGGCTGGAAGAAGTTCAGCACTTGAAGGATCAAGAAGGCATTACCTTTGCACAGGCAATACATGATGCAGGCTTTGGTCCAGATAGCAGCTATAGAACGGCTTCACACACATACGGTGCGTTTATCGAACTTCATATCGAGCAAGGCCAGGTACTTGAACGATTGGGCCATTCGATCGGTATTGTATCGGATATTGTAGGCCAAAAACGCTTTAGCATTACAGTAAGTGGCGAAGCTAATCACGCCGGAACTACACCGATGGCCTGGCGCAAGGATGCACTTGCAGGTGCATCCGAGATGATTACAGCCGTAAGAAGCATTGCGCTTGAAGCGGGAGAACCACTTGTAGCCACAGTGGGACGAATAAAAGCTGATCCGGGCGTGGGTAACGTCGTTGCATCCCGGGCCATATTCTCGCTCGATATCCGGCATATCAGGCAAGAGAGCATTGATCGATGCTGGCACAATATGCTACAGGAATTTAGCAGAATCGCAGCCGAGCAACAGCTCGGACTGAACTGGGAGGAGCACTTGTCTGTCACACCTATTCCGATGAATGAACAGATTACGTCAGACATTCGAGGTATCTGTGAAGTGGAGCAGTTATCCTATATACACATGCCAAGCGGCGCAGGACATGATTCGCAGATATTTCAGCCGACTTGTCCCACGGCGATGATCTTTGTCCCTAGCCATGATGGAATTAGCCATAATCCCCTTGAATATACAGCTGAAGAGGACCTAGTGAAAGGTTTCCGGGTTCTGGTTCAGCTACTCTATAAATACGGTTACGGGAGTTGAGTGAAGATGTCCAACTATAAAGAATTGTCCCCGTCCTTGCGGACGATCATGACACCGGGGCCAGTTGAAGTCGACCCAAGAGTTCTGAGGGCATTATCCTTCCCGATCCTGGGGCAGTTTGATCCGGAGTTCACTTCCCTGATGAATGAGACGATGGCCATGCTGCGTGAACTATACATGACAGACAATGAGTGGTGTTATCCGGTTGATGGCACATCCCGCTCTGGGATTGAAGCCGTGCTGGTCAGTCTGATTCAGCCAGGGGACAAGGTGCTCATCCCCATCTATGGACGTTTCGGACATCTGTTGGTTGAAATTTCGGAACGCTGCGGTGCCGAGGTTATCTTTTTTGAAACAGAATGGGGAACGGTATTTGATCCCGAAGAGGTAATCAAGGCAATCCATGCACATAAGCCAAGTTTGGTCGCGATGGTTCACGGCGAGACATCAACCGGGCAAATGCAGCCCCTCGCCGAGATTGGCAAAGCCTGTCGTGAACTGGATATTTTACTTGTGGTTGATGCGGTTGCCACAATTGGCGGAACACCTGTCGAGACAGATGCCTGGCATCTGGATGCAGTCATGGGAGGAACGCAGAAATGTTTGTCCGTTCCATCCGGGATGGCGCCATTAACGTATAACAGCCGTGTGGAGAAGAAACTGATGAGCCGCAAAACCGTCGAACGAGGGCTCCGGGATGCAACAAGTGCTCGGGCTGAAGGGCGCACGATTGCCAGTAATTACTTTGACCTAAGCCAATTACAAGACTACTGGAGCTCAGCACGGTTGAACCATCATACAGAGGCAACTTCGATGCTCTACGGTCTTCACGAGGGACTACGAATTTTGCTTCAGGAAGGTCTGGATGCCCGTTTTCAGAGACATCGGATCAATGAACGAGCGTTGGTCGCGGGAATTCAGGGTATGGGGCTCAAGCTGTATGGAGACATGTCCAGTAAACTTCCAGTGGTCACTTGTATCGAAATTCCGAATGGCATAGACGGAGAGTCGGTACGCAGCATGCTTCTGAACGATTTCAGTATTGAGATTGCCAGCTCATTTGGACCATTGAAAGGCAAGATTTGGCGTATTGGTACGATGGGATTCAGCTGCCAGCGCAAAAATGTACTTCATGTGCTGGGCGCATTGGAAGCTGTACTGTTGCGTCATCGTCACGCCTTGCCAGCAGGGGAGGCCGTGCAGGCAGCGTTGGATGTGTATGCTGGGAAGGAGGGCGTCTTATGTTGAACCAGATGCCGATATCCAGGGAGGTGATGGTTACCTCCCCGCATTATTTGGCGAGTGCGGTTGGCAGCTCAATTCTCCAGCAAGGTGGTAACGCTTATGATGCAGCGATTGCGGTTAGTGCTGCACTAGGCGTAGTCTACCCGCACATGACAGGACTTGGCGGAGATGCTTTTTTTCTAATTCACGATGGAACAAGTGGTGATATAACGGCCTACAACGGAAGTGGTCGTTCAGCAGCAGGCATTCATGCCGACACGTTCAAAGCGATGGGGATGAGCACCATTCCTCAGCGAGGTGTGCTTAGTGTGATTACCGTTCCTGGAATGGTAGATGCATGGTGGGAAGTCTGGTCCCGCTACGGGAAGTTAAAGTGGGAACAGTTACTTGAACCAGCTGCGCAATACGCGGAAAAGGGATGTCCTGTATCCCGAAATCTGCATCTGTGGCTGGAACGTGATGAGGATTTCATTATGGGGCATACACCGCTGCGAGCGGTATTTGCCCCTTTTGGTACACTTTTGCAGGAAGGCGATCTACTCTTGCAGCCTGATCTTGCCTCTTCCATTCGCCTGATTCAGGCAGGTGGACGCGATGTTTTTTATACCGGGGAACTGGCGGAGCAGCTAACTTCGGCTATTCGTGAGGATGGCGGCATGCTTGCCCCAGCGGATTTCGCGGCTCACAAGGGAGAGTGGGTGAAGCCGATCACTACCGATTACCGTGGCTATCAAGTTCACCAGATGCCGCCGAATTCACAGGGCTTCTCGATGCTGATGATGTTGAATATGCTGGAGCATATTGATCTCTCTTCCGTGGCGCGTACGTCCCCCGAGTTTTATCATCTGATGGCTGAAGTGGTCAAAAAGGCTTTTCGTGACCGTGATCGTTATCTCACAGACCCGGAGTTCAGGGATATTCCGCTGGAAAATCTGTTATCCAAGGTTTATGGAAATGAGTTATGGAACGAGATTCAGTCCGCTACACCTGCTGTGGCACAGCCTTTTCTGTCCAAAATGATGGGTCAGGATACGGCTTACGCAGCGGTTGTGGACAATGAAGGCAATGCCGTCTCGTTTATTCAGAGCCTGTACTTTGATTTTGGCGCTGCTTATGTGCCTGGGGATACGGGTGTGATCATGCAGAACCGCGGTTCCTTTTTCTCACTTGATCCGAAGGACGCCAACGTATTGGAACCGAATAAACGCTCATTCCACACCCTAATGCCGGGTCTTGTCACTCGTAACGGGAAACCTTATATGCTCGTAGGCACGCAAGGTGGTGAGGGCCAACCCCAGACACAGTTATCGGTTCTTACGGGTGTGCTGGACTATGGTCTGAACATTCAGGAAGCCATTGGGCTACCGCGTTGGGTGTATGGGCGTACCTGGGGTGAAGAGGGTGACACGCTGAGAGTAGAGAACCGCTATCATGACGACGTATGTGACACGCTTGCCCGATGGGGACATAACGTCGAAGCCAGAGCGCCGTGGGACGGAATTATGGGGCAGTCACAAGGGATTGTCATCCGTGAAGATGGCATGATCAGCGGGGCAGCAGACCCCAGGGGAGATGGCATGGCTATCGGATGGTAGCGTGATTTATGTAAAGCATCATGCATAGATCCAAAGAAGATTTTCTTTAAAATGCAGGATCAGAATTAATAAAAATTACGCAGATAGATACGGATAGGGGAGATTATCATGGGAACGATCCTGCTAAAAGGTGCACAACTCGTCACAATGAATGCAGAAGAGGATGTATTTACGGGAGATTTGCTGATCGAGGACAATAAAATCAAAGAAATTGCAGAGCATATCGATGTTCAGGCAGATCAGGTCATTGATGCTCGAGGCAAAGTACTGCTTCCAGGTTTTATCCAGACGCATATTCATCTGTGTCAGACCTTGTTCCGCGGACGTGCGGACGACCTGGAACTGATGGATTGGCTTCGTCAACGCATCTGGCCGCTTGAGGCAGCGCATGATGAAGAGTCTGTCTATTACTCGGCGATGCTAGGCTTGGGCGAATTGATTTCCAGCGGGACAACGACGATCTTGGATATGGAGACCGTGCATCATACCGATTCGGCTTTTCAGGCGATGGCACAGAGCGGCATTCGGGTGATTTCCGGCAAAGTGATGATGGATCACGGGGATGAAGTTCCTGAACCGCTGCGTGAAAATACGGCTACCTCGCTGCAACAAAGTGTCGATTTGCTGGAGAAATGGAACGGATTCGGCGGTGGCCGCATTCAGTATGCGTTTTGTCCACGCTTTGTCGTCTCGTGCACCGAAGAATTATTGGTTGAGGTACGTGACCTGTCGAATAAGTACCATGTGAAAGTGCACACCCATGCCTCCGAAAATCTTGGCGAGATCGAACTGGTAGAACACGAACGTGGCATGCGCAACATTGTCTATCTGGATCATATCGGTCTGGCTACTCCAAGACTGGTGCTTGCCCACTGTGTGTGGCTGAGTGAGGAAGAGAAGGAGATTATTCGCAAACGCGGGGTAAAAGTCACCCACTGCCCTGGATCGAATATGAAACTGTCCTCAGGTATAGCGGATATTCCTGATCTGCTGAATCGCCAGATTGCGGTAGGGATTGGTGCCGATGGTGCGCCGTGCAACAACAATCTAGATATGTTCCAGGAAATGCGCCTGACCGCGCTCATTCAAAAGGTGCCTCACGGTCCAACAGTGATGGACGCCCGTACGGTGCTGCGTATGGCGACGATGGGTGGAGCAGAAGTGCTCGGAATGTCCAAGGAAATCGGCAGTCTGGAAGTGGGTAAAAAGGCAGATATGTTACTGCTGGATCTGGATGATTTTCATACTTACCCTTCCTATGAGACCGATGTGTACTCCCGAGTGGTCTATTCCGCAACGCGCAGCTGTGTAGACACCGTTATTATCGATGGAAGCATCGTGCTCCAAAACCGGAAGATTCAAACGATTGATCGTAGCATCGTGCTTCGTGAATCGGATAAAAGTATTGCAAGATTGATGAAACGCATCTAATCGAACGCAGCCGTATGAAACTCACCCAATGAACTATCTGAGCAAAAGTTGGACTTTCAATCTTCGCTAAAAAGGTCAAGAATCACTTCTTCGGATTCGAATTCAAATCCCTGAAAGGATGGAGACACGATGGAAATGCATGATCTGTGTGCAATTGCAGCGCGGGAACCGCGCTGTGTTCTCGCAACAGCGGTTAAGGTAGAAGGTCATGCTTACCGTAAGCAGGGAGTCTCTATGCTTTTGACCGAAGAAGGTGTGATGTATGGAAGTATCAGTCCAGGTTGTCTGGAGAGTGATCTACAGGCTAGAGTGGACCGTGTGCTAGATACACAGCAGTTGGAATTCGTGGAGTATGATATGCGTCCGGAAGATGATCTGTCCTGGGGGGAAACGATTGGCTGCGGCGGGTTAATTATAGTGCTGCTAGAGCCGGTATGTGCTGAACTCAGGTCGATCTTGTCTCAAATGCATACGTATTTTCAATCTGGATCAGCTGTGGAGCTAACCCGTTCATTCTACGATCAATACACGCGAATTCATTATGTGATTCAGCTCGCTGAGGGTGCAGAAAGGCAGACATCATTATACCCTTCTCCAGCTGTCAAGGGAGCTTCTCTAAATCCAATAAATACAATGATCACTGACGACATACCGCGACTATCATTGGTCGTTATTCAATCGTCCGAAGCTGATGATCTCAGATCTAATTCTGGAGAGAGTGATCTTCAGAGGGATGGATTGACTGAGGTGGAGAAGTGGGATATCCCTTTACAGATCTCTGCAAAATATGTGCCCAAACCCCGTCTGATTATCATTGGAGCCGAAAATGATGTAATCCCGGTCGCCCGTCTGGGCAAATCAGCAGGATTTCGTGTGGTTGTAGCGGATTGGCGAGAAACCTTGTGCAACGCTGAACGCTTTCCGGGTGTTGAGTTTGTTCGCGGTTTCCCAAGTGAGATCATACCTGTACTGGATATCCAAAGCGGGGATTATATCGTATTGATGAGTCATCAATTTCCGAGAGAACGGGAGTTTCTTGAATTACTTGAGGATCGGAATTATGCGTACCTTGGTATTATGGGCTCCAGAACAAGGACAGCACGTTTGCTGAACGATCTCCCTCCATTAAAACAGTTGCATTCACCCGTCGGCTTGACCATTGGTGCCGATGGACCGGAAGAGATCGCAATCAGCATCGCAGCAGAACTTATTGCCTGTAAAAGAGCAGCTGTTGCCGCAGAGCGTCGCAACGTACAGAGGGGGATTGCACATGCGACTGACGGGCATCGTGCTAGCGGCAGGTAAGAGCAGCCGAATGGGGCGGGATAAACTGTCTATCGTCATGCCTGATGGAAGATGTTTGGCCGCATGGACATTGGAAGCTGCCTTGAAATCCGATTTGGAGAAAGTTATCTGTGTGGTCAAACCCGAGGATTCATTAGCGTGGATCCCCTCCATGTGGCTCAATGCAGCATCATATGGTTGTACTCCAGATACGAGGATGAGGCTCCAGATTGCAATTTGTACCGATTATGCATACGGTATCGCCATGTCCCTTCACTGTGGCATTCTGTCTGCTATAGCATACAAGCCAGAAGGTGTGATGATGATTTTGGCGGATCAACCGCTATTGCAGGCACAAGATATTAACAGGGTTGCTGAGGCGTTAGCCGTCAACAAACTGTGTGATTATGCAGCAGCTACGGATGGCGGTGGAGGCAAGCCGCCGGTCGCCTTTCGTGAGCATATGCTGGGGCCTCTCTTGTCGCTTAGCGGAGATGAGGGGGCGCGAAAAATCATGCGCAATGCCAAATATGCAGGCACGCATGTATCGTTGTCTGAATTTAGCTTTTGGGATGCGGATACCGAACCAGAGCTGGAACGTATTTTGGATTATGTGAATGGCATAAGATGATTGAAAATAAAGGCAGAAGGAGCGAATCCTTGTGTATTATTTATCGAAGTAATGAGGTCAGCCAGACCATCTGGTTGGCCTCTTTATTGTTTTGATCTAATTGGTTATGAAATGGCTTGTGTTAGCTTTTGAGAGTTAATAATGCATCAGGCACAAATCAAAGAGTCTATTTATACATTTATCCAAAATGATGTGAAGATAATTGACCTTATTGTTGCAGTCCCATATGATTTGAAGAATTATTTGGATCATTCGTTCATATCCAACGTCCCGAAGACAGATTCCAGGTAGAGAAGGGAGATGGAAGGATGGTCATGCCGGCATATGGGTCTGGAGCTCAGCCAACGGTTTGGCAACCCGTTAATCTGGATGAGCTTCAAGCTTTAAAGAGTGAACTGTCCGGGAAATATTGTTTTGCAGCAGGGGCCACATTATTGCGTACTCAGTGGGAGGGCGGCCTTGTTCCTGTACCTGAGCATATGATCAGTCTTGCCCGTATTCCAGGTGCAAGCGGCGTATATGTGGATGGAGATGAACTAGTCATTGGAGCACTGACGCGACTAAGTCATTGTGCCACAGACGTTCTTCTGCAACAGCTGCCCTTATTACAGTCTGCAATGAATGCCATAGCTGCTCCTTCTATTCGGAATGTGGCGACAATTGGCGGAAACATTGTATCGGGAGTAGGCGATTCCATCCCCGCACTGCTTGTCTACGATGCACAGCTGTACTGGATGACGGACAACGGCATGGAGTTCCGCAGTCTTTCGTCCTGGCTGAACGGTGGTCGTGACGGCAGTCGCAATCCGAATGATGTGTTAATTTCCATTCATATTCCGATGAAACATACGCCTTTCCCTGATGTCACTAGCGAGCGGGCATCTGCGACGCGTGAAATTTCATTTTACCGTAAGCTGGGTCGGCGGGAGACCTTTACAGCATCGCTGGTGACGATTGCATTTCAGGGAGAAGTGGATGCAGATGGCCGCTGGAATAAGATAGCGATCGCTGCAGGTGGAGGTTCAGGCATGGCCATGCGACTTACGGAGTCGGAAAAGCTGCTTCTTGGCGGGGAGACTTCAGTTATGCAAGCTTCATCTTTAGCTGCCTCGGTTATGGGGGAATTCGTGACTTATAGCGATGCATTCGCTACAGAACAGTACCGTAAGCAAACGGCAGGTAATATGCTCGGTGCCGAACTCTGGGAAGCACTTCGCTCATAGATGAAAACCATTTTGGAGAACCAAAGCGTAAGCCCAACAGCTTCTGAGGAGAGAAAGGGGAGAGAGATCATGCTGTTGAATCGGGATAATAGTGGGAAACGCTGGCATCTGCGGCCAGATGGGGTAGGCAAAGTAACAGGACAGCTTCAATATCTGACAGACATGACGCGACCCGATATGATCCACGGAAGGGTCCTTCGAAGCTCTTACCCTTATGCCCGCATATTGTCTATCGATATTACCGGAGCGGAGGCTATGGAGGGTGTATTTGCCGTACTTACCTCGAAAGATGTGCCCGGTTTGAACCTGTTTGGCATTGCAACTCCGGATCAGCCTGTATTTTGCGAGCATGTCGTTCGTTATGTGGGTGATGCCATTGCCGCGGTTTCTGCGGATTCCCCGGAACGTGCAGCGCTCGCGCTGGATGCCATCCGGGTTGAGTATGAAGAATGGACTCCGCTGGACAGCCCAGAGGCTGCACTGGCACCCGGTGCACCTGAGCTCCATGAACATGGTCCCGGCAATGTGCTGCACCGTACCGAAATCAAGCGAGGCAATGTAGATGAGGGTTTTGCTGCATGCGAACATATTATGAGTGAGACTTATTATACCCCTCGCCAGATGCATGCCTATATGGAGACGGAAGGCGGGTTATTTGTTCCTGATGAAAGTGGGAGACTCCATGTCTACGCGGCGACACAGCATGGTTACAAGGACAGGATGCAGCTTGCCCGAATCATTGGCTGTTCCGAAGAAGATATCCGGGTGGTCTCGTCCCCGATAGGCGGTTCTTTTGGAGGGAAAGATGAGCTGAATGTACAGCCTTATGGGGCACTGCTTGCATTAAGATCCGGACGTCCTGTGAAAATGCACAATTCACGCAAAGAATCCGTACGTGCAGGCTTGAAGCGTCATCCGATGAAAATTGAAATGCAGACCGGAATCAGCCGTGAAGGCATGATCCAGGCTCACCGAGTCCGCATTACCGCAGACACCGGAGCATATGCGACGCTAGGGGCACCTGTCCTGAATTTTTGCACAGAACACTGCCTCGGGCCTTATTCGATTCCCCATGTAGATGTGGAGGGTGTCTCGGTGTACACGAATAATGGAGTGTCGGGAGAGTTTCGTGGATTTGGCGGGAATCAGGCAATCTTTGCAATGGAGGGTCAGATGGATCGACTCGCCGAGATTATGGATATGGACCCTTGGGAATTTCGGAGACGTAACATGAGGGGAAAAACCGATCCTGGGCCATTGAATCAACGGATCCTGGTCACGGATGGACTGTCGCAAGTATGGGAGGCGATGGATGGTTCGGAGTTATGGCAAAAGCATCAGTATCCCCCGGCAAATCCTGCTTCGCCTCCCTGGATTAAACGTGGAGTGGGGGCAGCCATCGCGATGCACGGAGCAGGACTGGGTTATGGCATTCCCGATCCGGCGGGAGGCCGTCTATCCCTGAATGCCGAAGGTAAGATTGAAGTGGCATTCAGCTACGAAGAATTCGGTCAGGGACTTATTGCCACGCTTGAAATGATGCTCTGCGATCTGTTCTACTGCTCAACATCCGATCTGAGTATTATTATTGGGGATACGGATCGAGTGCCGCACAGTGGTTCAAGCACCGCTTCACGTTCAACGACGATGGCCTGGATGGCTCTTCAGCGATTACAGGCACCATTCCGCTCCAAAATCTTATCGGTGGCCTCTGCATTGTCAGAAATTCCGACTGACGAACTGATTACTGGAATTGAGGGAGTATGGCAAAAGGGACAGCTTTCTTCAGAAGTTACAGCGAATGAACCGGCGATGAATTCCCGAGTTGTTGTTTCTTACGTTGATCTAGCAAAACATGGAGAAGCAGAAGATTGGATTTTTGATACTCAATTTGAATATCCGACCACGCCAGACAATGTTGTGGGTGGGCATTATCTATATACGTATGCGGCAGTAGCGGCAGAAGTGGAGGTAAACACGCTAACCGGAGAAGCCAAATTGCTAGATACGAGGCATGTGGTGGCTGCTGGCCCTGTTATCAATCCAATGGGATTCATCGGACAGATCGAAGGCGGAAGTGTAATGGCTCTGGGTTTTACATTGACCGAGGATGCCGTGATGCAAGACAGTCGCTATATGACAACCAATTTGGACACCTACCTGATTCCGACGATTCGCGACATTCACACCAACCTGGAGGTGGAGGCAATTGAAGATCTGCCAGAGGACGATCCGTTTGGACCACGGGGGATCGGCGAGATTGGTTCGGTGGCGCTTGCTCCGGCCATCACCGCTGCGATTCATCAGGCTACAGGGGTGTGGGTTAATCGTTTGCCGGTTCCGCGCGATCAACTGATCAAACCAATTGGCGTCTTGCTTCAGGAAGGAGTGAGCTCATCATGACTGAACCTTTGGGCGATTTCTGGACAGCCGTTGTGAATGGCGAGGAGAAACAATTGCACATTTCCCAGACAACCCGTCTTGTAGATGTACTACGGACGCAACTGAATCTGACCGGAACGAAAGTTTCCTGCGAGGTTGGTCGTTGCGGTGCATGTATGGTACTGATGGATGGAGAGCCGGTCAATTCCTGTCTCGTTATGGCTTATCAATGTGTTGGAAGCGAGATAACAACAATAGAAGGGTTGTATGGTGAAGAGGAAGGGAAGTTGCACCCAATTCAGCAGGCTTTTGTGGAAGAAGGCGGCTTCCAATGCGGGTATTGTACACCCGGAATGGTGATTTCTACCAAGGCTCTCTTGGACCGCAACCCGCAGCCTAGTCAGGAACAGATCGAAATGGGATTATGCGGCAACCTGTGCCGCTGCACCGGGTATGGAGGAATAATACGAGCGGTAAACAAGGTGATCGATGAGCACGATAGAATGGGTTCTACCCAATGATCATGGAAGTAGTAAGGTCAGAGCTTTCTCTGAATTTCAATATCATAAGAGTTTTTATTAGACCAACCTATGTTCTGAGGTTGGTCTTTGTTGTTGTTTAATGAAACAACATAGGAAAATGGTTCGATTCGGGCATTGCGAAAACTTGTTCGCCTGTATACTTTTCATTTGTCCATATGTTACTTATAATAAATGTCCTATGAAGATGGTGTAATTGATATTACACACAAGGAGGGGTGATTCGTGAACAAATCGGATCGTATGCTGGCCATTGTACTTGAGCTGCAGCGGGGGAAGGTTCAACGTGCGGAAGATTTAGCCCTCTTGTTTGAAACAAGTGTCCGAACCATATATAGAGACATTCAGGCGTTATGTGAGGCAGGAGTTCCTGTGGTAGGAGAACCCGGAGTAGGATATTCACTTATGGAAGGATACTTTTTGCCTCCAATCAGCTTCACAGCTGAAGAAGCGGTAACACTTCTCATCGGACTTGATTTTGTGGAACAACGCTTCGATAACTACTACAAAAGTACATCCCTTACGTCCCGCTCCAAAATTGAAGCTATCCTGCCCGTGCCTCTTCGGGAAGAGGTGGGACAGATACAACAGGGTATCCGTTTACTTCGTTCACCGGACAGTGATGCACGCGAGCGAGAGATCGAACATATGGGAATCATCCGAAAGGCAATGCAGCAAAAGCTCAAAATCCGTTTTCATTATCATAAACCTGGAACTATTAATGAAACCGTGCAAAAGACCATCCGTATGGCCTCCCCTTACGGGATGCTTTGGATGCAAGGCTCATGGATGCTGATTGCCCGATGTGATTTGCGACAGGAGATTCGTCATTTTCGTATATCCCGCATGAGTGACCTGGAGATTAGTACAGATCCATTCGATCTTCCTCCAGGTTTTAATATTCATAGTTACTCACCAGCTGACAACCGTGATGTTCATGTCCGTGTATGGTTTCATGGTCGAATTGCAGATAGAGTGATTGAAGCGAATAATTACTATATGGAGAAAGCAGAACTGCAAACAGATGGATTATACGCAGATTTTCGTGTAAGGCATCCAGAAGATGTACTGCGTTGGATACTTGGCTGGGGAGCTTCGGCTCTGGTTTTGGAGCCTGAATCGTTAAGAATCCGTATTCGCGAAGAAGCATGCAATCTTCTTAAACACTACTGACATAACGTTGTCAGTAGTGTTTGTGTATGATCGGTTTATAACCGATTGAAGGAGTTGTGTATTTGTATGGAAACGACAATAACAAGGAACAACGAAGAGATTCGACGTGATTTTGAACTGACGTTGGAACGTTATTTGCAGGAACTGGGGCTGATGAGCGATGCTCAGTTAAGCTACAAACCCAGTGAGACTGAGTGGTCGGTGGGCCAGATGTTCCAGCATTTAATTCAGTCTGCAATGAAAATGCATTTAGCCAATGTTCAACTTTGTATAAGCGCAGAGGAGGACATGGATAAGAAGCAAAACCAGGGCAAGACAGAAACAGGTAAAGCTGTTTTTGCACAAGCAAGTTTTCCTCCAATACGTATCCACGTTCCTGATTCTCCTGAGTATACTCCACTACAACCGGATGGAAGAGAATCAATAATTCAAGGATTTAATGAGGTGAGGGATGAAATGCGGAGATTGGAAGTGCTGTTGGAAGAAACAACACAGGAATGTACGTTGGCACATCCAAGCTTCGGTGGTTTGAATGCAGAGGAATGGTTTGCATTGGTCGAGATACATTATCGTCATCATTTCTTGCAGCTTGAGCGTCTGAAGAAGGCATGGGAAGAACTGGTGCAGAGATGAATGAACAGGAAAAGCATGGTTTGATAGCTAGCAGCAAAGGAATTATGGAGATTCATACGAATGCGCTCTTGGCTTCTCAGTTAGATGTTGAGGCTGAATCTGAAAAAGGAAACCGATACTGGATCGGCGTTGTGTCTGCATCACATGTGGAAAAAGGAGTGGAAGGGGGCTTCGCCCAGCTCTGTCACGGCAAGGTAGCTTCTCTGCGCAAAATGAATGCAGGAGACTGGCTGATCTATTATTCGCCGCGAACAAGCATGCAAGGAGGCAAGGTACTTCAAGCATTCACCGCCATAGGGCGCATAATAGACGATCATGTATACACGTACCATGTGTCAGATTCCTTTGTACCGTATCGGAGGAATGTTCAGTATTATCCTTGTCAGCAGGTGAAAATCGCTGATTTGCTGGACCAACTGATCCTTACTCGGGGACAGACACGTTGGGGATATCATTTTAGATATGGTCATTTGCAGATTCAAAAAGAGGATTTTCTGAAAATTGCACTTGCCATGTTGGGGGCTGAGGCAGAAACCTGCTAACCTACATAGTTTGAGCAAAGAGTCAGATCTTATTTATGTGACACAAAGCTGAGGAAAAAATAGACCTTTTGAGGGGAAATAAAAATAATCGAATTTTAAACAACATAATAATTATTATGTAAACTTATTATTTTCGATGACCTCCATAAGCTGTATCTATATTGCTAACCATGTTTAAGGGGCGGATACAGCTGGATTTAGGTGAATTTCCAGTTCAAATCTTTGAATAAAAAACCTCTTTTAAATGGTCTTCAATATTGTTCCTTTAAGAGTACAGGACGGTTGTAGGGGTCTTATTATAAATCGTTTTCGACGAACTTGAGAACGGATGAGATTCCTCTCTATAATTGCAACTTATATGTTCATAAACCATTGTTATACGAAATTTTAACTCTGATTTATTCCTGTGAAACACTCAACGCAATGAATATAGAATATCGAAAAATATAAGATGAAATATACTGCTTCAAACCAGATATAATCCGGTGGATAAGACTCGTAAAATGGCATGTTCAAAGCTGTGTAAATGTGTTCATTTATCGATGAGGGACAGAATGGGGTGATTTCTCAAAATCGGGTTATTACTCCCGTTTTAGATCAATTTCATATGGATTTGCGATGGATTTAGTACCGCTTTCAATGTATGCTTTTGGAAACTGGAAAGGAAGTGGGAAAAATGGAACGCGAACTGGCGTTGGAAATTGTCCGAGTAACAGAATTGGCTGCGTTAGCTTCAGCACCCTGGATGGGGCGGGGCGACAAGAATAGTGCAGATGAGGCGGCTACTTTGGCTATGCGCGCCATGTTCGATTCCGTGTCTATTCGCGGCACGGTGGTAATCGGTGAAGGAGAAATGGATGAAGCACCCATGTTGTATATCGGCGAGGAAGTCGGCAACGCTGAGGGCCCCGAGGTTGATGTGGCTGTAGATCCTTTGGAAGGTACAGAGATCGTAGCCAAGGGCCTAAACAACGCTTTATCGGTTATTGCAGTGGCGGGAAAAGGCAACCTGCTCCACGCACCGGATATGTACATGGAGAAGTTGGCTGTAGGGCCTGCTCTGGTGGGCAAGGTCAGTATCGAAGATCCGGTTGAGGTGACATTGGAGAAAGCCGCTGAAGCATTGAACAAAAACATCTCAGATCTAACTGTCATGATTCTGGACCGTGTTCGCCATGAAAGCATAATCAAGACATTGCGCAAGGTTGGTGTGCGGATCAAGTTCCTAAGCGATGGTGATGTTGCAGGCGCGATGGCACCTGCGTTCCCAGAGGCAGGTATTGATCTGTATGTCGGATCAGGAGGAGCACCGGAAGGTGTGCTTGCTGCAGCCGCCTTATCCTGCCTGGGAGGCGAGATTCAAGGTCGCCTGATGCCTGCGAACGCAGACGAGTTCCAGCGCTGCTTGCAAATGGGAATCGACAATCCTTACAAAGTATTAACGATGCAGGATATGATCGGCACGGAAGATGTTATTTTTGCAGCAACTGGTGTTACCCCTGGTGAGATTCTTGGGGGAGTGCGTTACCTCGCGGATGATCGGGCAGAGACCGATTCCATCGTCATGCGTGCCAAAACCAAAACGATTCGTTTCATCCGTTCTCAGCATTTCCTTCCTAATAAGGAAGTGCTGCACAAAGTGCGGCAGCTTCAATCTACACCTGAGCCTTCAGATCGCATTCAAAGTCATGTCACTATTATGGAACAGGCTGAGTTCAGTCAATCATCTGTTGGTAACGGTGTGACGACCTGATATAGGTCTGCACTGTAGTTGGTCTGCCCCAACATGAGTCCATGTGAAAGCATGTGAATCAGAAGGTACTATAGGACAAGTTACAAGAAAATATAGTAAGCAAGAGGTGGGGAATTTGTTTACACAAATCCTCATCTTTTTTTGTGTTAAAAGCATTGACAACGGTTACAACACATGAGAAGATGTACGCGCGTACATAATCATTTGATACACTGCATCGGTTTGGCAGGTGTTCAGGAAACATGAAGGAGGTGAGATCCATGGCATCCCGTAAAGAAGTGGCTGATCTTGCCGGTGTTTCGGAAGCTACAGTATCCCGAGTTCTTAATGGCGTTGGTCCTATTAAAGAGGAAACCCGTCGTAAGGTTATTGAAGCTTCCGAGCAGTTGGGTTACGTCCCCAGCGCACTGGCCCGCAGCTTTGCGAGAAGTAAAAGCGGTAACCTTGGCGTGGTGTTGCCCTACGTCCCGAAAGCACACTTGTTCTCGGCGTATTTCTTCTCGGAAATGCTGAGTGGCATTGGGAGCAAAGCCAGGGACAACGGCATGGACCTGCTGGTCATGTTCAGGACACCGGGTGAAGTGATGAATTATACGGATCTGTTCCGCCGTCAGAAAGTGGATGCTTGCATTATTCTCGGCGCACGAGATGAACATGGGGAACTGGCAGCCATGCAGAGGCTTCAGCAGGAAGGACACCCCTTTTGCATTATGAGCCAGCACTTTGCAGGTGAATCATTCATGGAAGTGGATGCCGACCATGTGGAGGGCAGCAGGCTGGCAATCCGTCACCTTACCGAGCAGGGCTACCGGAATATCGCCTTTCTTAATGGTCCGGATAGTTATTCCAACAGTCAGGAGCGGCTTCAGGGCGTTCAAATCGGACTGAATGAGGCCGGAATGAATATGGATTCCAGTCTGTTGCTGGAGGGGAACTATGGCAGACGAAGCGGGGTGGAGGCAGCTGCCACCATTGCAGCCCGGCTTAACGAGATTGACGCTGTATTTGCCGCGAATGACCGGATGGCAATCGGTGTTATGCATGGTTTGCGTGAGCGTGGGATCAAGGTTCAGGATTTCCCTGCGTTTGTAGGTTATGATGACTCCGATGCGGCCGAGATGGCGGTTCCGCCGCTGAGCAGCGTCAGGGTTCCCTTTTATGAAATGGGAGAACTGGCCGCATCCAAACTTATTCACGGATCACTGGGAGCAACAGCTTCATCAGTGAATTCCGAAGTTCCCTCAGAAACAGCAAGGCAGTTGTTGCCTACAGAGCTGATCATCCGTGCCTCTTCAATCCGTAATTAATACATGGCTATATAGAATGAACTAAACATTTACACGAGAACGGAGAGGACAGAAAAAACCTGAAGAAGCGAAGCTAAAAGCTTTCTGAAAGAAAGCTGCATCGGAAGCATACGCTTCGCCTTTATCCTCAGATTTTGCCTTCTAAAAGGATATCAAAAAAATCTGGGGGTAACAGCGATCGGAAGGTTGTTCTGTCATCGGAGTGGCAAGTGTAAATACTCTTTAGTTCAACCTGTATAGCTTTATCCCAAAGGAGGAAGTGACCATGTCAAAGCGTCTTCGTGTCGGAATGGTTGGATACAAATTTATGGGGAAAGCCCACAGCAACGCTTATCGCAGTCTGCCGATGTTTTTCCCGTCTGCCCCGCTGCAGCCGGAGATGTCTGTAATCTGTGGACGGAACGAGCAGGGAGTTCAGGAGGCTGCCAGTCAGTTCGGCTGGTCTGAAAGTATAACGGACTGGCGCGAGCTGGTGCGGCGTGATGATATCGATCTGATCGATATTAACGCTCCAAGTGATGCCCATAAGGAAATCGCACTGGAAGCCGCTCGTCAGGGTAAACATCTGTTCTGTGAAAAGCCGCTGGCTTTGTCGCTAGCTGATTCGCGTGAAATGCTCCAGGCTGCTGAAGAAGCAGGAGTTGCGCACATGGTCGGATTCAACTACCGTTTCTCTCCAGCAGTGCAGCTGGCTAAAGAGTTGGTGCAAAGCGGACGCCTAGGCAAAATCTATCATTTCCGTGCGTTTTTCCTTCAGGATTGGATCATGGACCCTTCGTTCCCGCTGGTATGGCGTCTGCAAAAGGAAGTAGCCGGTTCCGGCTCACATGGCGATCTTGGCGCACACCTAATTGATCTTGCACGTTTCCTGGTGGGTGAATTCAAGGAAGTAATCGGGATGAGCGAAACGTTCATTAAAGAGCGGCCGCTGGCTTCGGAAATGACCGGACTTAGTGCCAAAGGCAGTTCGAACGCAGATGCTCCGAAGGGCGAAGTGACGGTAGATGATGCCACGTTGTTCCTGGCACGATTTGCAGATGGTGCGCTCGGAAGCTTCGAGGCTACACGCTTTGCAGCAGGTCATCGCAGTACCAACTCCTTTGAGATCAACGGCAGTCTGGGCAGCGTTCGGTTTGATTTTGAACGGATGAATGAACTGGAAGTGTATTTTACGAAGGACGATGAAGATGTGCAGGGCTTCCGCCGTGTTCTGGCGACTGATCCGGCACACAAATATGCTGAGGCGTGGTGGCCTGCGGGACATACGATTGGATTCGAGCACACGTTCACACATGAAATGCTGGAACTGGTGACCGCGATCTCCGAAGGACGGCAGCCTGAACCAAGTTTCCACGATGGAGTTGCCTGTCAAGCGGTATTAGAAGCTGTTGAACGTTCCGTTACAGATCGTCGCTGGGTGTCGCTAGAAGAAATGTAAGCATTAAACCACTGATTTGTGAAGTGGACATCATGTTGGCACTCATTTGAAATAAATAAGCTAGATTTAAGCTAGGATGTTGGCCTCGGAGAGGTCTTGAGTTTGCATAAGGTCCGATAGAGAATGACAATAACTTAACTTCCGGAAAGCGAGTGATGGGTGATGAGCAAAGCACTAATCGTATGGGGCGGCTGGGATGGACATGAACCAGAGCAGGTAGCAGCGATTTTTGAACGCATTTTGAAGGAAGAACAATTCGAGGTTGAAGTCTCAGATGCACTGGAAGCATATGCGGATGCAGAGAAACTACTGGGTCTGGATCTGATCGTTCCGCTGTGGACGATGGGGCAGATTGAACAGGAACTCGTCAATAACGTATCTGCGGCTGTTCAGAGCGGCGTGGGTCTTGCGGGTCTTCATGGCGGGATGTGTGATGCGTTCCGCAACAACGTCGATTGGCAGTTCATGACGGGTGGGCAGTGGGTTGCGCATCCAGGGAACGACGGCGTGGAGTACACGGTAAACATGAAGCGCGGTTCCAGTCCGCTCTTGGATCATATTGAAGATTTCCAGGTGAAAAGCGAACAGTACTACCTGCACGTGGACCCTGCTGTGGAAGTGCTGGCAACGACACGCTTCCCAATTGTTAACGGTCCGCATGCAGCGAATGGCCCAGTAGATATGCCCGTCGTTTGGACCAAACGCTGGGGTGCAGGCCGTGTGTTCTACAACTCGCTCGGACACCATGCAGATATCGTGGAGATGAAACAAGTTACTGAAATGATGCGTAGTGGTTTCAAATGGACTGCCGCAGGCAAAGCTCTTGCACAAAGCCGCAAGGAAGCAGTGGCTGAAGTTTACACAGGAATGGCTGATAACCAAAATCACTAATTTAATTTAAACCTAATTCATATCCGTTGAGATAAATATATTGACCCACATAACAGCGGTCTTAAGTTGTTTTGGAAGCGCTATATCAATTGGGAACACGAAGGGAGTCCACGCATGAAAACAATGAAAGTAGGCATTATTGGCTGCGGTAAAATCAGTGGTATTTATATGGAGAACTGTCACCGATTTGAGGTGCTTGATCTTGTAGCGGTTGCAGATCTAGATCGGAACAGGGCAGAGGAGCAGGCGGCTGCTTATCATGTTCCTAACGTATACACGGTAGATGAAATTTTGGCAGACCCTGAGATCGACTTGATTATCAATCTGACAATCCCTGCCGTTCATGCGGATGTATGCTTGAGAGCGCTCGAAGCAGGCAAACATGTCTACGTGGAAAAACCACTCGCAGTCACACGTGAAGAGGGTCAGGCGGTCCTGGAAACGGCTAAGCGCAAAGGGCTGCTGGTAGGCTGTGCGCCAGAGACGTTCTTTGGTTCAGGCATTCAGACGGCACTCAAAGTGGTAGAGAATGGTGTCATTGGCAAACCTGTGGCCGCTACCGCATTCATGATGAGCCGTGGGCATGAGCATTGGCATCCAGATCCGGAGTTCTACTATGCAGCCGGTGGCGGGCCGATGTTTGATATGGGGCCCTATTACCTGACTGCGCTCGTACAATTGCTGGGACCAATCAAGTCCATTGCTGGCATGACGGGCAAAGCGATGGAACAGCGGACGATCACGAGTGAGAAAAAGCGGGGTCAGAGCATCCCTGTTGAAATTCCGACGCATGTAGCCGGATTGTTGCAATTTGAGCAGGGAGCTATCGGCACGCTGATTACGAGTTTTGACGTATTTGGCGGAAGTGTATTGCCACCGATTGAAGTATACGGCACGCATGGAACCCTACAGGTTCCTGATCCAAACACATTCGGTGGTCCAGTTCGTTACCGCTTGCTAGGTGATGAGGAATGGACTGAGGTACCGCTTCTGCCAGGATATCAGGAAAATACACGTGGCATCGGTGTTGCAGATATGGCTTATGCCGTGGGCAGCGGACGTGCTCATAGAGCAAGTGGAGAGCTGGCCTACCATGTGCTTGAAGCGATGTGGGCGTTTCATGATTCTTCGGATGAGCAGACTTTTTATAAAATGGACAGCACATGTCAGCGCCCAGCTTCACTGCCGGCAGATCTTCCATTATACACACTTGATCAATAATCGATTAAGTTAGAAGTATAGCCCTGACTCCCGATGCGAGGGAAGCAGGGCTATTTTCACTTTATATCAAGGCATGCTTAGGGTTCGAATCCAGCCTGGCTAATCCAGATTTTATCTTCCTCAAAATGCGCCTTCATTCGCTCGACTACCATTTTGTATGCTTCAGGACTGAACCAATCTTCCTTGCCCACTTGTTCGTAAAGTGGCTTCATGCCAAGTCTCCGGGTTCGCTTGCCCTCACTGCCATCTCCCATAAAGTAATCATCAATGCATATACGATCAACAAGCGGCCTCAGAATGATTGCAAAATTCTCGCTGCTGGGTAATACTGGCGCAATAGCAGCCTGTGTGGGGATACCGGCATCTCGCAGTTGTTCCAGGGCTCGCAATCTGCCAGCGATTGGCGGAGCTGAAGGACTGAACTGCTTGCGGATATCATCCAGATCCGTTTCCACGGTCATGCTAACCCGGACCCGGTCACCCAACTTTTTCAGCAGATCGATATCTCGGGTCACCAATGGACTTCGGGTTTGAACCAATATAAAATCGGGTTGATGCTCAGCCATGACTTCTAGCAAAGACCGCGTGATTTGCTCCTTATATTCAACGGGCTGATACGGGTCTGTACTGGATGACATAAAAATAGTGACTTTACCTTTCGACTTCGCACGCTTCAGCTCCTTGGAAAACACATTGGCGGCTTCCTGTTTCACATCAACCCAGCTCCCCCATGGCTCTTTGCGAAATAAAGATACGGGCATTTGCCTTACATAACAGTAGGAACAGCCAAAGGCGCAGCCTGTGTATGGATTCAGCGTATGCGTATAACCATTAAGGAACCCGGTTCCTTTGTTCAGCAACGTTTTGGGTACTTTGTATACTAAGCTGGTCTTCATAATTGATCACGCCTTTGTTCACGATAATTGGCAGGTGTGCATCCTGTATGTTTTCGAAATACAGTAATAAAATACGCCGGATTGGCTATGCCAACCTGTCGACCAATATCTGTGACGGTAAGCCGGGTGCTTTCAAGCAATTTCCGGGCTTCAGTGACTCTTTTTTCCTGAATATACTCCACCGGAGTTAGGCCGGTAATCCGTTTGAACACCCGATGCAGATGATACGGACTACCGTGACTCACATTTGCAAGAATATCAAGTGTAAGGGGCTCGGCATAATGATGTTCAATATAGTCTGTTACAACGGAAATCCATTCCTGGTCGGGGACTCGCTCGCCCGTTGGTTTGCACCGTTTGCATGGACGGAAATGTCGCGCCAAAGCTTCTTCGGGATTGTTAAATATAGAGACATTCTCATATTTGGGTGCTTTCGACTTGCAGGAAGGTCGGCAAAAGATACCTGTTGTTTTGACACCATAATAGAATTCCCCATCAAAGTTGCTGTCGTTGTGGATAATGGCATTCCACTGTTTGTCATCTATAGGAACTGAATCTGTTTGATAGGAATTGTGACTTTCCAAAAGAATCACCTCAAGTTTCATTATACCCCTGATTTATGGAGATCGACGAAGTTTCAAACAAAAAAGCAAGATATCAATATGTTGGAAATGGACATCCCTTCAATCTGGTTGAAATATAGGCTACAATGTACAGGATGGCAAGCTGTTTAAGCGTGAAATTTATTTACGAAAGAGGTAGATTGAATGGTTCGTTTTGGAGTGGTAGGTACCAACTGGATTACAGAGAGACTTCTTGAGGCCGCTGCACAAGTCGAAGGATTCGAATTGACCGCCGTGTACTCAAGAACTGAAGATAAAGCTAATGCATTTGCAGATCAATATCAAGCTGCGCTTCGATTTACTAGCCTCGAAGAGATGGCTGCGAGTGACGGGCTCGATGCCGTGTACATTGCTACACCGAATACCTTTCATGCGGAACAGGCAGAGTTGTTTTTGAGAAACGGCAAACATGTACTGTGCGAGAAGCCTTTGGCCGCCAATGGAGCAGAGGTCCGTCGTATGATTGATACAGCGAAAGAACATGGAGTTCTGCTCATGGAGGCCATGAAATCGACCCTTGTTCCCTCGTTCAAAATGGTTCAATCTCACCTACATAAAATTGGCCCGGTACGTAAATATGTAGCGAGCTATTGCCAGTACTCTTCCCGGTACGACAAGTATAAGGAAGGAATCGTCCTGAATGCGTTCAAACCCGATCTTGCTAATGGAGCGTTAATGGATCTTGGTGTGTATTGTCTCTATCCACTGATTACATTGTTTGGCGAGCCTAAACAAGTTCAGTCCCAGGCATTGATGCTGGAATCAGGGGTAGATGGACAAGGCAGTGTTATTCTGAATTATGATGAGATGGAAGCGGTAGTGACGTACTCCAAAATCTCCAATTCTCACGTTCCAAGTGAAATTATGGGCGAACGCGGCAGCATCCTCATTGACAAAATTGGTTCACCCGAACATGCGGAGATACGCTACAATGATGGTACGGTGGAAAAACTCACTGCCGAGCAAATTCATCCGTCGATGTATTATGAGGTGGAGGAGTTTGTCAAGCTGATTCAGCAGGGCAAAAAGGAATCGGACATGAACACGTATGAACGTTCCTATGTTACCATGCAGGTGATGGATCAGATCCGGCAGCAGATTGGTCTTGTTTTTCCTAACGATTAATTCTGGAAAGTGAGCTGAGACGAGATGAGCAGAGATGAGCAGAAGAGCAGAGTAGCCGGCCTGGAGTTGGCACAGATTATTTTTATCGGGCGAACCTTCGAGGAATATATGAAGATGTTCAACCTGACCGTAGAAGAAATTAAAGGTAAGTCCATTCTCGATTGTCCCGGTGGGGCTTGTTCATTCAGTAGCCATGCGCGAGAGTGGGGTGCAGATCCCATGGCAGCGGATATCGCCTATGAACATGAAATCAGCCAACTGGAAGTGAAGGGACTTCAGGATATTGAACATACGATGAAACAAATGGAACAAGTACAAGACAAATATAGATGGGATGATTTCGGTTCTATTCAAGGCTTGAAAGAAGAACGTAGACGTGCAATCAGAGACTGTGTAGCGGATATGAAACGTTTCCCTGACCGTTATGTTGCTTCTGTACTGCCGGAGTTACCTTTTGCCGATGAACAATTCGACCTAACATTGTCAGCACATTTCCTGTTTACGTATGCAGATCGCCTGAATGCCGAATTCCATCTACAGACGATCCTTGAGCTGTTGCGAGTAACCAAGCGGGAGCTGCGTATCTTCCCTACAGTAGACTTGTCTGGCAAACGTTATGAGCACATGGATGAACTAAAGGCTATACTGGAAGAACGCGGATATATTACTTCTGAAGAGAAAACTTCATACGAATTCCAGCGGGGAGCACATACGATGCTCCATATTGTGAAATCCCGGTAAACATACCTGAATTGCAACAGCACAGACAGCACTTCATTCATATGAAGGTTTTAATAAGATACGCATGACCAGAACAGGTTAGGAGGTTTTATCGGATGAAAAAAGTACTTATACTTGGTGGGACACGGTTCTTCGGCAAACGTCTGGTTGATCATTTGCTGTGGGAAGGAAAGTCTCAGATCACAGTCGCAACTCGCGGCAAAACGGATGTAGACTTTGGGCCTGAGGTCAACCGGATTAAAATGGATCGTGAAGACCCGAAATCTCTTGCCGAGGTTGCCCAGACCGACATGTGGGATATTGTCTATGACAACATCTGCTACTCGCCAGATGCCGCGAAGTCGGCTTGTGAAGCTTTTGCGGGACGTACCCAAAGATACATTTTGACATCAACGCTCTCGGTATATGGAGAGCCCAAACCTGGATTTACCGAAGCCGATTTCGATCCATACACCTACCCGGTGCAATACGGAAGCCACGAAGATTTCTCCTACGGCGAGGGTAAACGTCTAGCGGAAGCTGTGTTTTTCCAGGAAGCGGATTTCCCGGTGGCAGCGATGCGCATACCAATTGTACTCGGGATTGATGATTACACGCGAAGACTTCATTTTCATATTGAACATGTGCAAAAAGGAAAACCTATCGGCATGCCCAATCCGAACGCCGAGATTGGATTTATCAATTCCACCGAAGCCGCGAGATTTCTCGCTTGGCTTGGACATTCATCCATTACTGGACCTGTGAATGCAGCGTCCAAAGGGGCGATAACACTTTCCGCCATGATGCATTTGATCGAAACGGTAACAGGCATGCAATCACAGGTATTGACCGAAACGATCAAAGAAGACATGTCACCCTTTGGAATTTCGGAATCCTGGACAATGGATACATCCAAAGCAGAGCAGGCGGGATATACATTCGAAGCATTAATGGATTGGTTCCCGGGTCTGGTTCGGGAAGTCGCTCTGGCTCTTCAATCCGAGGGATAAATTAACTAAGAATATTTACTCTTGCCACTCCGATGCCAGAACAACCTTCCGATCGCTGTTATCCCCAGATTTTTTGGATTCCCTTTTTCAAAGGGGAAAATCCGAGGATAAGCGTATGCTTCCGATGCAGCTTTCTTTCAGAAAGCTTTTAGGCGAACGCTCCGCTTCTTCAGGTTATTTCTGTCCTCTACGTTCTTGTGTAAATGCTTAGTTCAATTTATATAGAATCCAAATATACGAGGTACAATAAAAAAACAGGACGCAATCAGAGAAATATTCTCCGATGCGTCCTGTTTGTATTTGCTTCAACAAAACAGTTTCTCTCAAGTCAGGGTTGGTCTACGACTGATTTTCCTCTTTATTCGCAAGGTACAGAGGCCGAAGCGCGAATACGCAGCTCCGATGGCATAATGACGGTCTGTGGTTCCTCAGGAGCCTTACCTTCAATTCGGTCGATCAGCATCTGCATGCCGATGGCACCAAAATCATAGGCAGGCTGTGCAGCAACCGTGAGAAAGGGATCAAAGGCAGAAGCCAGATCGAGGTCATCAAAACAGACGACCGAGATATCTTCAGGCACACGCAGCCCCCGTTTACGTAAAAGTCGAATGACGCCAATGGCGAGCATGTTGTTTGCTGCAAATATGGCTGTAGGTTTGTACTGATGTGCAAGTAAACTGTCTATACCCACTTCATCGCTGAAATCCCGGTAGCCTGTTCGAAGGATTAAGCCTTCGTCAAAGGGCAGCTCGGCTTCCCGGAGTCCCTCCATATATCCTTCTTCTCGCAGCCGCGCAGTCGAAACCTCGGAAGAACCATTAACCAGAGCAATGCAGCGATGACCCAGATTCGTCAGATATCGAATCAATTGAAGCGCCCCATCTCGGCTGTCCCCAGCGATAACGTCAGATGTGATTCCCGGAACAGTTCGGTCCAAAATAACAAACGGAATGCTACGTTCCTGCAGCTGCTTCAAGTGATTCAGCGAGCGGTCCCCTGCAGGTGCAAACAGCACACCATCGACGCGAGTCGACAGAATGGTTTCCACATAATTTTTCTCCTTGTCGTAATCCTCGTCGCTATTGCTGAACAGGAGGCGGTAACCACGCAGATTGGCAGCATCCTCAGCCCCCCGGGCCAGCGTTGTATAGAAAGGATTAGTAATATCAGTAATCAACAATGACAGCATCTGAGTCCGTTGCAGCACAAGACTGCGCGCATTCGAGTTGGGTATGTAACCAAGTTCTTCGATGACCTGTTGTACACGCTCGCGTGTCGCCGGGCTAATACGACCTGTTTGATTAATGACTTTGGAGACGGTCATGGCGGAGACGTTGGCTTTTTTGGCAATATCATAAATGGTAATCAATAGGATCTAACCTTTCCGCAACATAGTCTTTCCATTCTATAGGATAATGCCGATTGACAGCAAGATAGGCTCATGCTATCTTAGGGTTACCGATAACCCTAATCATAAAAAAGTTGATTTATTTCAGTCTAACCGCTCTTCATTTTTGCTCATATCGCTTCCTTCACACTCCATAACAGGACAGCATAACGGAGTCAATAATATAGAGCGGTTTATTTAATCAAGTATTTGTAAACGCATTCATAACAAGATAAAGAATGGACCGTTGGCATGAAACGGTACTGTATTACCTCGGGTATCGGTGAAGAGAAGGAACAGAATCCCTAATATGCCCCATCAAACTACACACGGACAAGTCACAAGTAATTCGTACCTATTCTATGAAACCATTGAAGGAGGACGTTTTAGTATGACACATCAGGATTATCGTTATAAGCAGGCATTTCCCAAGATTGGTATTCGTCCAACGATTGACGGAAGACGCAAGGGTGTTCGTGAATCATTGGAAGAGCAGACGATGCGCATGGCGACGTCCGTTGCCGAGCTGCTCGCAGCAGAACTTCGGTATCCCGATGGATCGCCGGTAGAATGCGTCGTTGCCGAATCCTGTATTGGTGGCGTGAACGAGGCAGCGGCAGCAGCGGAACTATTCAGTCGCTCCAACGTGGGCGTAACCATTACCGTTACACCTTGCTGGTGTTATGGAACAGAAACGATGGATATGTCTCCTTCCATTCCTACGGCGATCTGGGGTTTTAACGGAACCGAACGTCCGGGCGCAGTATATCTGGCAGCAGTACTCTCTGCCCATGCACAGAAGGGGATTCCGGCTTTTGGTATCTATGGAGAGGATGTACAGGATGGAGGAGATACGACGATTCCTGATGACGTTCGTGAGAAATTGCTGCGCTTCAGCCGTGCGGGTCTTGCCGCTGCAACCTTGAAGGGACGTGCTTATCTGTCCATCGGATCGGTATCCATGGGTATTGCCGGCTCCATCGTGAACGATTCCTTTTTCCAGGAGTATCTGGGCATGCGGAACGAATATGTGGATATGAGTGAACTGACTCGTCGTATAGAAGAAGAAATCTATGATCCTGAGGAGTATAAGTTGGCGCTAGCTTGGGTGAAGGAGAACTGTAGTGAAGGAGCGGACAACAATCCTGCCCATCTGCAGACAGATCGCAAACGCAAAGAGTATGAATGGGAAACGGTTGTGAAAATGACGCAGATCGTACGTGATCTGATGGCTGGAAATCCGAAGCTTGCGGAGCTGGGATTCACTGAGGAATCCATGGGTCACCACGCTATTGTATCCGGGTTTCAGGGACAACGACAGTGGACGGATCATTCACCCAACGGAGATTTTCTGGAATCCATCCTGAATTCTTCCTTTGACTGGAATGGCAAACGCTCTCCTTATCTGGTGGCAACAGAGAATGACAGCCTGAATGGTGTATCGATGTTATTTGGTTCCCTGCTTACACATACCGCGCAGATCTTCGCAGATGTACGCACCTATTGGAGCCCGGATTCGGTTAAACGCGTGACAGGGCATCAGCTGGAAGGAAACGCAAAGGATGGTATTCTCCATCTGATCAACTCCGGTTCTGCGGCATTGGATGGTACAGGGCAACAATCAAGAGCGGGTGAGCCTGTGCTCAAGCCTTTCTGGGAAATTACAGACGAAGAGGTTCAGGATTGCCTGAAAGCGACCTCATGGCGGCCGGCATCCGTCGAATATTTCCGGGGCGGCGGCTATTCGGCTGATTTCCTGACCAAGGGCGGTATGCCTGTTACGATGACACGTCTCAATTTGGTTAAAGGACTTGGTCCGGTACTGCAAGTGGCTCAAGGTTACACCGTCGACCTGCCTAAGGCTGTGCATGATACGCTGGATCAACGGACAGATCCGACTTGGCCATCCACCTGGTTTGCACCTGTTCTGACGGGCTCAGGGGCTTTTACTTCGGTCTATGAAGTAATGAATCAATGGGGCGCGAACCATGGCTCCATCTCATATGGACATATCGGAGGGGATTTGCTGACACTGGCCTCCATGCTTCGTATCCCGGTGAGTATGCATAATGTACCGGAATCCGAGATTTTCCGTCCGCGTGCCTGGGGACTGTTCGGCACAAGTGAACCAGAAAGTGCCGATTACCGGGCATGCAGCGTCTTTGGACCGTTGTATCGTTAACATCCAAAAGGCTTGTCGCGGAAGCAAAGGAGGCATGAGAGATGGGAACTCAAGCAACACATGTGCTTGCTGCCGATTACGGCGCCGGAAGCGGCCGAGTAGTCCGTGGGACTTTTGACGGGAGTAAGCTCTCGTTAGAGGAAGTGCATCGATTCAGTAACGATCCTGTACAGCTGGGAGACGGATTGTACTGGGATTTCCTGCGACTTTTCCACGAACTGAAACAAGGGATTGTAAAGGGCATGCAAGGCATCTCCCAACCGGTCCGTTCCATTGCTGTGGATACGTGGGGAGTCGACTATGGATTAGTGGACGGGGAGGGAAGATTATGCTTCAACCCCCGCCATTACCGGGAAACGCGTAATGCGAAGTGGATGGAAGAAGCCCTGCGGATGGTGAATGAAGAAGAGCTATATTCCATGTCCGGTGTCCTGCCACAACAGATAAATACCGTATTTCAACTACTTGGAAGTGTGCGCGAGCACTCGGAAGCTCTGCGGCCAGATGTGCGCATGTTATTGATGCCGGATTTGTTTAATTATTATCTATCTGGTCAGCAGGCCAGCGAGTACACAATTGCCAGTACAAGCGGATTATTGCATGTAGGAGAGGCCCGTTGGAATGAACAATTGATTGGCCGACTGGGTATCCCGGAGACGTTATTCCCACCTCTCGTACAGCCAAGCACGGTGCTGGGGCAGTTAACAGATGACTTGTGTGCAGAGTTGAAGACTGGACCGATGCAAGTGATATCTGTAGGTTCACATGATACAGCATCTGCATTAGCAGCCATTCCTGCGACCGATTCGGAATTTGCCTTTATTAGCTGTGGCACCTGGTCACTCATGGGGGTGGAACGCGACAGTCCTGTATTGGATAATCTTAGCCGTCAACTAGGGTTCACCAATGAGGGCACGGTAAATGGCAAAGTGCGAACCTTGAAGAATCGCTCAGGCCTGTGGTTATTGCAGGAGTGCAAACGGCAGTGGGAACGGGAGAATCAACGTTTTACTCATGAGGAACTGGTCCAGCTCGCTGCTTCGGCAACCGCTCATCAATGTTATGTATCGCCCGGTGATGGGGTGTATTTGGCACCAGGCGACATGCCAGAGCGAATCCGGCAACAGTGCAGTGCCAGCGGGCAAGCAATACCCGAATCGACCGGAGCCATTGTGCGTTGTATTCTCGAAAGTTTGGCACTGGAGTTCAGACAGACTCTGGATGAACTGGAGCTAATTACAGGCACTCGGCCACGGTTGATTCATATGGTCGGTGGCGGTGTGCATAATCGCTTATTGTGTCAATTTACGGCGAATGCAGCAGGGATTCCGGTGATAGCGGGTCCTGCCGAGGCAACTTCAGCCGGAAATTGCATGCTGCAATTGCTGGCACATGGCGAAGTGAGCAGCTTGTCCGAGGTGCGAGAAGTTATGGCTTCTTCCTTTTCTCCCGAAACCTATGAGCCAGAAGACACCGCAAGATGGCAGGAAGCCTACGTAAGATACCAACACCTGAATCAAACATTGGCGAGCAAATCCAATTAGATGAGCATTTTGTAAAATGCTTAAAAAGAAAAGTCAAAGGAGTGGAGCAGAACATGTCTGAACAACAGGTAAGGGAAGAATTGACCAAATATGCCCGCAGAGCGGTTGCTCATGGACTGGTGGTTGGACCTGGGGGAAATCTGAGCGCCCGTTTCGAAGGAACGATGCTTCTTTCGCCGAGTGGTTACGCACTAGAGGATCTGGAACCTGACGAATGGATCGCGATTGATATTGCGACAGGAGAGACACGTGCCGGATCAACACGCCCTTCCTCCGAGGTGTTGATGCATCTGTATAGCTATCGGGTCAACCCTGACATTCAAGCCATTGTGCATACACATCCGGCATACACCATCGCCCTGAGTCTCGTTTTCGATGAATTGCCTCATTTGTTCCCTGATCAGTCGGCACTGGTAGGCGATATTGGCTTTGTCCCTTATGTTCTGCCCACAACCAAACTTCTTGCTGATGCGGTAGCTGCCAAGGTTGAAGAGCACACAGCGCTTATTCTGGTTAACCACGGATTGGTCACGACAGGTAAAAACCTGCGCGAAGCCTACTACCGCACCCAGGTGGTGGAGGAAAGCGCCAAGGTGTACATGATCGCCAAGGCAGCAGGGGAGCCTAAAGTGCTTACTGCGGAAGAATACAAGGAGATCCAATCTCTTGAAAGTGAAGCCTACCGCGTACAGCTACTGCAACAACTCAAGTCGTAAATGAATATTTATAATTAAACTAAATTTAAAGGTTATCTCAACAAAGAGCAGATTACGTCCTCCAGAAAAAAATCTGGAATACAGGATGTGAATTGCTCTTTTTTTATTTTGGATCAAACGGGGAGTACATGGTGGAAAAAATAATACATAGTAATTGGGTAAGAATTATTGAAATTATTGTCGATTGAAGGTATACTGTCGTTAATCATCAGTGAGTAACAACAAAAAACTACAATTATTTATATATGAGGAGTGAATTTAGTGGGTCCTGAGCTAAACGAATTGGAGTTGGAATACGAACTGCTGAAGCAGCTTCGGGACGCGAGCGCTCCCATCGGGGCCAGCACGTTGGTTCATACCCTGGGCAAAACGTACGGTCTAAGTCAGGCTACAATCGGAAGAAGACTTATGGAGATGGACGTTGAAGGTTTCACGATACTGGAGGGCCGGAGGGGAAGGGTTCTGACCGAACAGGGGCTGGAACGAATCAAGATTCTGGAGAAGGATTTACAGCAAAAAAGTGTAAATTCCCAGCTCATTCAGATGCTGAACCATTCCGGTGAAAAGGCTCTGCTTGATGTCCTTGTAGCCAGAAGGGCTCTGGAACGGGAAATTGCTTCCCTGGCAGCACAACGAGCCTCCAAAGAATACATAGTGCTACTGGAAGCCTCTATTGCTACCCAGCATCAGTTGCTTTCCCAGAATATTATTCCTTACGAGGAGGACCGGGAATTTCACAGGCTACTGGCTTATGCGGCTCAAAACCAGATTCTGCTGCATGCGGTTGAACTCGTCTGGGAGACAAGCCGTGATTTCCTGGAAACAGCTTATATTAGGCAAAGAGTAGGTAGCGAACTGGTCGTGGACCACCAGCGGATTCTTGAGGCAGTAGCAGCAGGCTCCCCGGAACAGGCTGAAGCGGCAATGGTGAATCATATTAACCAGATGATTGAGGATGTCAAACGATATTTTGCCATGCAGAACCTTAATATAACTTCGGATGAGACCCGGTGATAAAGGAGTTGAGCTTGTGAAAACAATTTATCGATTAGGTATAGATATCGGAGGCACATTCACGGATGCCCTGGTTATGGACAATCATGGCAGGGTGATTGCGGCACTGAAAACGCCATCGATTGCAGTAGCTCCGGAACAGGCGATTTTTAATGCACTTGATCAGCTCAAGGAAAGCGGAGTCGATCTTCATGAGATCGATCTGTTTGTGCACGGAACAACACTTGGGGTTAACACCCTAATTGAGCGTAACGGCGCAGTTACAGGTCTGTTGGTCACCAAAGGGTTCAGGGATATTCTCGAGATTCGGAGGCTACGACTCGAGGATACAACCAATCTGTATGGTGACAAGACCGATGCGCTTGTTCCAAGACATCTCGTTAAGGAAGTGGATGAGCGAGCACTTGCGAGCGGTAGCATACTTCAACCACTGGATCAGAAGCAACTGCTTCAAGCGGTAGACGAGCTGGTGGAAGAGGGGGTTACTGCCTTGGCGATCAGTTTCTTGCACGCTTATGTCAATCCTGCTCATGAGAAGCACGCGGAAGAGTTAATCAGGGAACGTCATCCGCACCTGTTTCTCTGCAGAAGCAGTGCCATTTGGCCGCAGCAGCGTGAATACGAACGTACACTCGCCACAGCTATGAATGCATATGTTGGGGAACGCATGGGATCATACTTTCTGCGTCTGCAAGAAGGAATTGGCGCTTACGGTCTGAAAGCCAATCTGCTGTCCACGATGTCCAATGGTGGAATCATGACGGCGGCCAGAGCGGCCAAAGAGCCTGTACGTACTCTTCTGTCCGGACCTGCTTCCGGCGTCATCGCCGCAACCCATATTGCTGAGCAGGCCGGTATTCATCAAGTCATCACGTTCGACATGGGCGGGACAAGCGTTGATGTTGCCCTCATCGATAAAGAGCCTGCCTATTCTACCGAGAATAAGGTTGGGGATTTTCCAGTCATCATTCCCGCTGTGGATGTAACCGCGATTGGAGCGGGTGGGGGCTCAATTGCCTGGCTCGATTCCGTAGGCGTACTCAAGGTGGGACCACGAAGCGCAGGAGCCAATCCGGGTCCAGCCTCCTATCATCGTGGGGGAGAAGAGCCAACAACAACGGATGCTTATCTGCAACTGGGCATTTTGCAGGCTGATCGATTCCTTGGCGGACAGATGAATCTTTACCCCGAGCTTGCAGAACGTGCTCTGGGCAATCTTGGCGAACGGCTTGAACTAAGTCCCACGCAAACTGCACAGGCCATTCTTGATGTGGCCACCGCCAATATGTATGCCCAGTTCTCTCCGCTCATGGCACGCAAGGGGGTTGATCCCCGGGACTTTACGCTGCTCGCCTATGGTGGAGCTGGGCCGATGCATGCTTTTCTCATGGCGCGTGAAGTGGGCATCCGCCGAGTGCTGATCCCGCCATCTCCAGGAACACTTTGTGCCATGGGCTGCACGGTTGCAAACCTTCGCAATGATTTCGTTCATACCTTGCACAAAAACAGTCACACGCTTGAGCCTGGTGAGTTAGCGAATCTATACACCAGACTGGAGCATCAAGGGCGTAGTTGGGTTGAAGAGGAAGCCCGCGGCGGAGTGAAACTGGAACATATCTATTGCTTATACAGCGCCGACATGCGTTACGAAGGTCAGGCCTTTGATTTGGAGGTTACGCTCACATCCGAAGAAATCGCCGATCCTGAGAAAGCAAGGATCAAATTCCATATGTACTACCAAAATGTGTTTGGCATCAGCCAGCCGGAAGCTGATGTGATGTTCGTTAGTCTGAGAGCGACCATTGTTGGCATTCTGCCCACCCAAAGCACAGCATCTCCGGCAGAGTTGCCATTCGATGAGAGTGAAGCAGAAGAACGGATCATCACTTTTGACCACGAACAGCGAATAGCAAAAGTTCTAAAGAGGGGACAGATCCCACTGGATATGCCCATTCTTGGGCCCGTTATTGTGGAGGAATATGATACAACCATTTTCATCCCGCCTGGGTTTACGGTATACCGGGATGGTAACGGTAATGTGATTGGGGAGGTGGAGCAATGATTGGCGACAAGGTTTTTCTTGAAATTTTCAACAACCGGATTCAGGCTGCGGTGGAGGAAATGGCCAATGTCGTGCTGCGCACGGGATTCACCGCTTTTGTTAAAGAAACGGGCGATTTTGGAACCTACCTCTTGTCACCATCCGGGGAAACGTTTGGGTCACCATTGGAGACGGGTTACAATCTGTCCCTTGGCATCCCCGCCGCGGCGACCATAAACAGCATTACAGACTGGAAGGAAGGCGATCTGGTCATCTGCAATGATCCTTATTCCACCAAAGGCATGGTGACACATCTACCGGATGTTCATCTGATCAAGCCCTACTTTCACAATGGTGAAATTATCGCATACGGCATGTGCTTCGTTCATTCTTCCGATGTAGGTGGTAAGGTACCGGGGAGCGTATCTCCAAGCGCCTACGATATTCATATGGAAGGCATTCGAATTGCGCCAGTCAAGCTGTATGAAGCAGGCGTTCTTAATGAGCAGATACTGCGCATGTTTCTGGACAATAGCCGCATTCCGGAGCAAAACCTCGGTGATCTCAAGGCACTGATGGCAGCCTTGAATCGGGGGGAGCAGCGACTAGAAGAGCTTATCGGCCGCTACGGAGTAGAGCGAATTCAGCAGGGCATTGAGCATTTGCTGGAATACGCTGAGTTAAAGGCACGCGCCATCGTACAGGAGATCCCGGACGGTTCGTATGAGTTTTGGGACTATCTGGAGAAAGGTCCTGGCGGTTATCCCATCCGATTGCGCTGCAAAATGACAATCGCGGGCAGTGATATTCATCTGGACTTTAGCGGAACCGACCCTCAGGTCAGAGCATCGTTCAATATTCCTACCCACAATCAACAGGGGCATTACATGTTGGTTCCCGCACTCATTCGTTATTTCCGTACGCTCGATCCAACAATTCCATGGAATTCGGGCATGATTCGCATGGTTCGAAATTACGCACCACCGGCTTCAGTTCTCAACCCGGAGCCGATGGCGGCGGTTGGCGCACGAGCAGCTACCTTTATTCGGCTAATGGATGTCATCACAGGTGCTCTTGGAAAAGCTCAGGCAAGTAAGGTTCCCGCCGCAGGAGCCGGACAGGCATGCATCGTTATGATGGCGATGACAGATGCGTCAGATGGCAAAAAAAAGGTTGGCGTGATCCAGCCGATATGTGGCGGTTCAGGAGCAAGACCGATGAAGGACGGAATTGATGGCATGGATTTTGCCGTGGGTCATCTTCGAAACATTCCTGCAGAAACAGTAGAATCCGAAATGCCTGTGCTCATAGAGCATTATGGCCTTCGTGCTGATTCTGCTGGTGCTGGAACCTTCCGTGGTGGAAGCGGAATCGACCTGTGTGTCAAAATTCTTACACCAGATACCGTAATGACTGCCAGAAATATGGAGCGTATGGAGTTTCATCCGTGGGGCAGGCTTGGCGGAGGTGTTGGTACCCACGGGGAAGCGATTCTCAATGCTGGACGTGCAAGTGAACACCATCTGGGAAGAATTGATGAGTTGCTGCTCCAACCCGGAGAGACGGTGACGTTCCTGTCACAGGGCGGAGGTGGATATGGCGATCCATTTGATCGGGATCCAATGCTGGTTCTGGAGGATGTTAGAAGAGGACTGGTATCGACGGAAAAAGCTCTTGAACTGTATGGTGTCGTCATAGAAGGCCGGAACCTGAACGTGAGTGAGACCAGACAGTTGCGGGCCAAGCGGGAACGGCAGCAGGAAGAATTCGATTATGGCTGGACAAGGAAACAGTTCGAGGCCATATGGACTGACGAGATGCAAGTATCGCTGAATCAGGCGCTGCTGAATGTTCCGCTGGCACTCAGAGACTACCTGAAGCGTCAGACCATGGGAGCCGTGGAGGAGAAGCAAACTGCGACCGTATCCGTATCTCCACATGAGATATCAGGCATTATGGAAGGGTTGCGTCAGAAAATAGGATTGCATTGATAAGGTACATCAAGGAAAAACGAATTAATTTTTGTCACATTTATAAACCAACTAAATCGATGGGGGAAATTCTCATGTTTAAATCAAACAAGAAACGCTTTCTCAGCCTCGCCTCACTGACACTGGCCGGTACACTGGTTCTCTCTGCATGCGGTGGAGCAAGCAGCTCCAGCAATACAGCAGGAGGGCCCGATTCTTCTGGAGGAAGCGGAGACAAGGTTAAACTGACCATGTTTATCTGGGCTGGCTCCAATCAGGATGTCGTTCCAAAAGAAGTGGTTGCAAATTACGTCAAAGAGCATCCAAATGTCGAAGTTACTTTTGAAGAATCATCCAATGCAGTCATGTATCCGAAAATGGTCGCTGGCAAGCAGGCTGATCCCAACAATCCAGTTGTCAACTTTGGTTACTTCAACGCAGATGCGACGGCAAAAGGCTTGAACGATGATATGTGGGAGCCACTGGATACAAGCATCGTGACCAATATCAAGGATATCCCGGAGCAGTTCCACAAGCCTGACAACAAGGGTGTCGTGTGGGGAGTTTCGAGCTTCGCGCTTATCTATAACAAAGACCTTGTAAAAACACCGCCAACTAGCTGGAATGATCTGTGGGATAACGAGGAATTCAAAGGGAAAACGGCACTTTGGGACTACATGTTCTATTCCTATATCTCTCCACTTGTTGCAGTCAAAGGACAGGAGCTTGGCGCATCGTATGAGAATCCGGAGCCAGCATTCCAGTTCTGGGCAGATCACAGTGACCAGATCGGTACATTGGTTACATCCAATGACCAGTTGAAGGCTCTTCTGGAGTCGGGAGATGCTCTGATTGCTCCTTTCAGTGCACAGGTTGCACAGACATGGATTGACGGCGGTTCTCCACTCGCTGTAGCGTATCCGAGCGAAGGAGCCATTTCCTTCCCGTACACACTTCAGGTTGTGAAGGGGTCAACACCTGAGCAGACACGTGTAGCCAACGAAATTATCAACGAGCTGCTGAGCGCAGAGGCGCTGTCACAATATGCAGAAGCAACAGGTACACCGGTAACCAGCACGACTGCTGCCGTTCCGGACAAATACAAGGACGATCCTTCCTTCTCCGTGGAAACACAGAGCAACGGGATTAGTCCTGACTGGGATGTTCTTGCTCAAAACAGCTCTTCCTGGAAGGATCTATGGGACCGACTCGTCAAAACCAAACTTCAATAAATGATGGTTTTCAGACAAACCATGATAACGGGTTCTATTTCGAACCCGTTATGGACGGGAGGGAAACAGAGATGAGCAGTGAACAAGAACTCATTTCCATTGAAACAAGAGAAGTCACAAAGACCTACGGAGAGCGAGCAGCGGTTAACCATGTGTCACTACAGGTGAAGAAGGGAGAATTCGTTTCCCTGTTAGGTCCGAGTGGCTGTGGCAAAACAACACTGCTGCGGATGCTTGGCGGACTTGAGCAGCCGGATCAGGGGTGCATTATGCTGGGAGGTCGGGATGTAACCGGCATCCCGGCCTACGGACGCAACAGCAACATGATTTTTCAGCAGCTTGCGCTATTCCCACATATGGACGTATTCAACAACATCGCCTATGGGCTAAAGGTGAAGAAGTTACCGAAAGCCGATATCAGGAAGCAGGTACACGAAATGCTTGAGCTGGTACAGCTCGGAGATTATGGCAGACGAGCTGTTTCCCAGTTATCCGGGGGGCAGGCTCAACGCGTAGCCATTGCTCGCGCGTTAATCAACAGACCCGAAGTTTTGCTGCTCGATGAGCCACTTTCCGCACTGGATATGCAGCTGCGTCTGGATATGCAGCGCGAACTGAAACGCATACAACGAGAGTTCGGCGGTACGTTCATCTTTGTAACGCATGATCAGAATGAAGCCATGAACATGTCAGATCGGATCGGCGTCATGCGCGCTGGCAAGCTGCTGCAATATGCTACGCCTGATGAAATCTATGAAAGACCGGCAGACAGCTTCGTGGCCAAGTTCATCGGCGATACCAATCTTCTGGCAACAACGGTGCTTGGACAGGATACGAATGGAATCCGGGTTGAATGCTTCGGGTATTCGCTGTTGGTGAAGACAAATGAGGACACCCCGGTTGCCCTAATAGGTGACCGGCACTCGTTGTCCATTCGCAACGAATATATTCGACTTGGAGAGGATGCGAACCCTTGCCTGAACAAGCTGGATGGACGTGTCATAGAAGCAGTGTATGGCGGGGCAAATATTCGTTACACGATCCAGATTGCTGAGGGGTTTCTGGTTCAGGCCAGTGTACTGCATCAGCGGGGAGCCTCACGTTTTAGCCCGGGGGAGCCAATCCAGATTGGCTTTGATCCGGAGGAAGCGCTCTTGTTATCCGAACCTTTGCTGCTTAATCCGGTACAGGAGGAAGGGATATGAATCGGGTTACGGATCGGATCGTGAATCTGTATTCATCCAAAAACCGCCGGTGGATTACCCAGTTGCTTCTTCTGCTACCCGCTCTGACCCTGATGGGCATCGTGTATCTGGGTGGCCTGCTCATCTTTGGCAGGTACAGCTTTGATATCTATGAAAATGGCAAGCTCATCCGGGGCTGGGAGTGGGATGCCTATCGTGCTTTTCTGTCCGATCCGTACTATTGGAAGCTGATAGGCACCACATTTCGCGTTGCCTTCAAGGTCACGCTATGGAGCCTGCTGCTTGCATACCCGCTAGCTTATTGTATTGCCGGCCTGAAGAAACCGGGCATGAAGCAATTGTTGCTGCTGCTTACGTTTCTTCCGCTGCTGGTCAGCGCGGTTGTTCGATCCTATGGCTGGCAGCTGCTGCTATCCAAACAGGGTTTCATGAACTGGCTGTTTATACGACTTGGAATCACGGATGATGGCTTCAGTATGATATATAACGAGACTGGTGTGGTCGTCGCTCTTGTTCATATTTTTCTGCCGTTCATGGTCTTTCCGATCCTGAATGTATTGTCGCAAAGTGACGCTTCGCTAAAAGCGGCTGCACAGGATCTGGGAGCAGGAAGCTGGCGGACATTCCTCACGATTACCCTGCCTTTATCAGCGAGAGGTATTGCTAGCGGGGTACAGATTGTATTCACGCTATGCCTCACGGCCTTTACAACGCCCCAACTGATTGGCGGAGGCAGAGTCATGACACTGCCGGTATTTATTTACCAGCGAACACTGGATACCAACTGGCCGATGGCTGCGGTAGCAAGTATATTCTTGCTCGTTTCTTCCATCATCGTTTCACTTTTGGTCAATAAAGGAGCCGAAATGCTGATGTTCCGTCGTTCCCGGAAGGGAGAGCAGGCTTATGGTTAAGTCGAAAAGGTTCACTAAATTGCTGCTCTATATATTTGCAGGGGCTGTAGCAGTTTATTTACTGTTGCCACTGCTCATGATCCTATTGACATCAGTAGGTTCCGGATCGGCCAGTAAATTCCCGCCGGAAGGTCTTACCCTGAAGTGGTATGCGAATCTGGGAGAGCAGACTCAGTTTCTCGTTGCATTCAAGAACAGTCTGATTGCCTCCACTGGAGCGGTATTGCTGGCGCTGATTACCGGAACACTTGCGGCGCTGGCTATCGTACATTACCCTTTCCCGGGTGCTGGCATCTTAAGAGCCTTTTTTGTATCCCCAATGGTTATGCCGAAAATTACGCTTGGTATTGCGTATCTAATTTTGTTCTCCAAAATGCATATTGCAGGCGGATTGTTCGCTCTTATTTTGGGTGAAGCGGTCATCGTGCTTCCATTCGTGCTAACACTTGTAGGCAGTGCATTGGCCAACCTGCAACCCGCACACCGAGAGGCGGCAGCAGACCTTGGAGCAGGGCCACTGCGTATCTTTTTTACAATCACATTGCCACAGCTTAGACTATCTCTGCTCCTTTCAGGGTCAATCGCATTTGTCTTCACTTTTGACCAGGTAGAGGCTGCACTACTGCTGCTTCGTCAGGACAGCTACACTCTGCCGATACAACTGTTTCTTTATATGGAAAAGTGGCAGGACCCGACGATCGCTGTTGTATCTGTCGTACTTATCGCTTTTGCACTGGCCTTGTTCATGATCATCAAGCTGGTATTGCGCTCAGTACCTGGACTTGAAAGTTTGTTTGGGGGCAGGAAAAACAAAAGGAGGTCTGAATCATGAACAATTCAAATCATATATCCCACAGCTCGGGTCTCAACCGGGACCGGGCGGAAGACGTAATGAAAACTCAGGGACTTCGTGCCCTGATCGCAACAACTCCGGAAAATATTCACTATGTCATCGGCTCCCAGCTACGCGCAAGCAACTGGACCATGCAGATTTACGCCATTCTACCTGCCGACCGATCCGCTCGGCCATGTATCGTCATTCCGACGAATCGTTTGGGCGTTGTGGCCCAATTCGGTATCACTGGAGTAGATATATTTGCCTACAGTGACTTCTTCGTGGAAGGTTCGATCGAAGGCAAACCTTCTACGGATGACATTGATCTGTTCTACTCTCTGCTACAAACGACAGTCATTCATCCAGGGCCGATAGAAGCGCTTAAAGCTGCACTGAAACAACTCGACATCGAGAATCAACCGATTGGAATCGATGAGATGCGAATCGCTCCTGAACTTTTGGCACGGATCACGGAGGATGCGCCTCAAGGAGCAGTTGTTCACGCGTACAAGCTATTTCGCCAAATCCGCTTGGTTAAGACGCCTTTCGAAATCGAGCAGCTCCGACAGGCTGCCCAAGTCAATGAACGGATTGAGCAAGAGCTGATTGATCTGATCGCAGCCGGTGTTCATGAGAAGCAGCTTGCTGACCATTATCGGCTATCTGTGATGAAAGCAGGTGGGACTCCTGCAATGACTGCGGTAGGAGCGGGTCCGCGCAGTGCGCTGCCGCTCATCGAAAATTATTTTCATACCATCGAGTCAGGCGATCAGATCCGCTTTGATCTGTGCTTGCAACTGGAAGGATACTGGGGAGATACAGGGCGTACCGTTGTGGCAGGAGAGCCAACTCCCTGGATGAAAAAACATTTTAATGCAGTAAAAAGTGGATGGGAGACGGCACTTGAAACCGTACGCCCTGGCGTCAAGGCTTCCGACGTCTTTCATGCGGCTGTGTCTCGCGTGCAGCGTGAGGGAATTCCGCATTACCGACGACAGCATGTTGGTCATGCCATTGGCTTGGAACTGTATGACGACATGACTCTTTCTCCTGGTGACCAGCGCATACTGGAGCCTGGCATGGTGCTGTGTGTGGAGGTACCATATTATGAGCTCGGCGCTGGTGGCTTCCAAATCGAGGACACGGTTGTTGTAACTCCAGATGGATATGAGTTTTTGACTCATATGGAGCGTAAACTGTTCATCAAATAACGATTAATGGAAGGCTTCAGCCAAGCGATCAGTCAGCAGCCGATCATGGAGCTTTCCTGCCGAGAAAGTTGGAATATCATGATTCAGCAGGGAACTAAGACGTTTCGTAACATTAGTCTTGCGCTGTTTGCCGGAGGTTTTGTAACTTTTGCGTTACTATACAGCCTCCAGCCCCTGATGCCCGAGATTAGCGAGGCATTTGCGATCTCGCCTGCACATTCCAGTCTTACCCTCTCAGTTACGACGATTGCCATGGCACTGACCATGTTATTCATCGGTTCCTTATCTGATTCATTGGGAAGACGTTTCATTATGACGACTGCTTTAGTTGTCTCATCTATTATTGCTATGATTAGCGCGTTTAGCCCTGGATTTACTGAGCTGCTTCTGCTTCGCATTCTCCAGGGAGTTGCACTTGCCGGGCTGCCCGCGACAGCCATGACATATCTGTCCGAAGAGATTGAGCCTGCCAGTCTAGGGTATGCCATGGGCCTCTATATCAGCGGAAATTCGATCGGGGGTATGGCTGGTCGTTTTATCAGCGGCGTGATCACAGACTGGTTCAGTTGGCGTGCTGCAATTGGTTTTATCGGTATTCTTGGCCTATGTGCGGCTGTTATTTTCTGGCTTGTCATCCCGCCATCCCGCCATTTTGTCAAAGCGACTCCTGGATTCAAAAAGATCATTCCGCTTTTGTGGTCACAGTGTCGGAATCCACGTCTACTTTGCCTTTACGGATTGGGATTTCTTCTGATGGGGGGCTTCGTGACGTTATTCAACTACATTGGATTTGAATTGACAGGAGAACCTTATCATCTTAGCCAGTCCATCGTCGGTAGCCTTTTTGTTGTGTACCTTATGGGTACGTTGAGCAGCACCTGGATGGGTAGGCTTGCAGATCGGTATGGAAGATCGAATGTCCTTGGAATCGCGCTAGGTATTATACTGGCCGGTGCAGTCTGTACCATTCACCCCGAACTTTGGGTCAAAATAATTGGACTTGCCCTGTTTGCCTTTGGTTTCTTTGGCGGACATTCCATCGCCAGCAGCTGGGTTGGACTCGTGGCAGATCAGCATAAATCCCAGGCCAATGCCTTGTATTTGTTTTTCTACTACGTGGGATCAAGTGTCAGCGGAACTGGAGGGGGACTACTTTACAGCCATCTGGGTTGGATTGGCATTGTGGGCATGATTGGTCTGTATGTGGTAATCGGCTTTATATTGTGTCGGTTGCTTATAGAAAGGGTACAAGAACATAAGCTTACTTTTTAGCTAAACATAGATCGAAAGTTCGGTAATAAAAAGCACTCATTTTGACCCATAATCATCCAATAGTCCCTAATACAATAACTAACTTTTTTCGACAAGTATTGCATATCCCGAAATACCGAGTATAATACTGGGTAAATAGATGCAAAGGGGATGCAATAAACGATGAAAACACATGCTGAACTGAACTCACTTCTTGTTGACGATTATCTGGATCTCCTGAACATAGCGAAACAGCTAGGTGATGAGGAGTGGAAAGAGGCCATTCTGCAAGCATTGAAAGAAGAAGTGGATGCTAATCATCATCTGGATTCAACCGAGGTTAGACAGGATCTTTGGAGTCAATTTGAAGGTATTAACGAACAGATGCATGATCTGTTAATGCAACTGAAAAATGCCGAGGGTCCCAAAGAGAAAGAACAGATTATTGAAGCCATTTGGGGACTGAAAGTGGACCGCCATGCCATTACTCGCAAACTTGAAACCATGAGCCGTGCCAGCGCTGGACATCAATAAAGCTCTAACGTTTATTATAAAAAAATAAAAACCCGCATGCCGCCCTATGGAATTAATAATTCATGGGTTGGCATGCGGGTTTTGTGTTTGTTGCTGTATTTGTTTAGTTAAGGGTTAAAACTGTTTAGCGAGTGTACGTGCCTCTTCAATGGCTTGCTGTTTGATCTCATCTGCCCGTTCCTTATATTGGTTATGTCCTTCCACAAAAATGCCTTCAAGCTTTGGAACACCCAGGAAAGACATGATAATGCTCAGGTAACGATGACCAGATTCCATCTGAGCCGCAGGCCCTTCGGAATAAATGCCGCCACGAGCCTGAATATGCAGTGCCTTTTTGTTGGAAAGCAATCCAACCGGGCCTTGTTCCGTATAACGGAACGTTTTACCAGCCACGCAGATGGAGTCGATATAAGCCTTCATAATTGGAGGAAAAGAGAAGTTCCACATCGGTGTTACAAAAACATATTTGTCAGCAGAGGCGAATTGATCCGATAATTCATTCAAACGTTGAACCTTAGCCTTTTCTTCAGAAGTCAATTCGCTGCCGGATTGAAGTTTCCCCCAACCACTGAATACATCTGCATCAATATGAGGAATATCCGAGCGATACAAATCCAGATGAATAACCTCATCCGAGGAATGGCTTTCACGATATGCATCCACAAACGCTTTACCTGCAGCCATGCTGAAGGAAGTTTCATGGTCATGAGGGTGGGCAGTAATATACAATAATGTAGACATTCGGTTCTTCCTCTCTATGATGTTTTTTGCCAAAAAGGGCCGACATTAATAAGCGACCGATGTAGTATGCATCGTTTATAACGTTTTATACCTGGATAGTGACCTGGTACTCAATCATGTATAATACATTGGTGTAAGGTGAATCGAACGATAATAGGAATGAGTGAGATGAGCGCATATGGGAATGGATCTGGAGAAGCAACGATTAAGCATTGAAGCAGCGAAATTGTATTATCAGTCGGATTACAGCCAGCAGGATATTGCGGTCAGGCTGGGCGTGTCACGTCCAACGGTATCTCGGTTACTTCAGTATGCGAAAGATCGCGGTTACGTTCGCATTGAAATTATGGACCCGCTGGAGGATATCGACATTATCGCCGGGGAACTCAAGGCCAAGTATAATCTGGATACTGCGCTTGTATGTTTTGCCCCGTTGAAGAGTGATGAAGAAATTTTGAAACATATTAGCAAAAGAGCAGCAGATTACTTACAAGATACGGTGCAAGATGCGGACATTATTGGGGTAACCTGGGGGACAACCATGAACGCCGTAGCCCGTCAGCTTCGTCCCAAGCAAGTCAAAGGCGTGGAAGTGGTTCAACTTAAGGGAGGCGTAAGTCATTCCCACGTGAATACGTATGCGGCAGAAATTGTTCATTTATTTGCGGAAGCTTTCCATACGGTTCCCCGATATTTGCCTTTGCCCGTGATCTTCGACAACATTGAAGTCAAAAAAATGGTAGAAGCAGACCGACATATTGGCAGGATCGTGGAACTTGGCCGACAGGCGAATATTGCCATGTTTACCGTAGGTACAGTGAAGGAAGATGCACTTTTGTTCAGACTGGGGTACTTTAATGATGAAGAACAGCAATTGCTGATGCATTCAGGTGCAGGTGACATTTGTTCACGTTTTTTTGACGCCGAGGGCCGCTTGATCAGTGATGAGATTAACAACAGAACCGTCGGAATTGACCTGGCCGAGCTGCGAAATAAGGAAAAATCGATTCTCGTGGCCGGGGGAAAACGTAAAATAGAAGCCATTCATGCTGCGCTCAAAGGTCATTACGCCAACATTTTGGTAACAGATCAATACACAGCTCAGGCTTTGCTCCGATTATAATTCAATGGATGACAACATCTGCCACGCGACATGGGCGGATGTTTTGCTTTCTTAGACAGAAGCTATACTGTACGATTTCATCTTGGTGAGGGAAGCCTTTTGTTTAATGAAGTTTCCATGGAATGTGTTAAGATTTCAATGATGAACAAAAGTTCATATTGATTTTTACATATGTTCATGTTAGGGTAGGGATATAGAAAATAACTAGTTCAGATAAGGGGAGATTGAATTGACTACACCACAATTAGCCAAAATGATAGATCATACCTTGCTTCGTGCAGATGCAACACAAAGTGAAATGGCCAAATTGACCGAAGAAGCGAAACAATATCAATTTGCTTCTGTATGTGTTAACCCAGGCTGGGTTGCTTATGCTGCTGAACAGCTTCAAGGTACTGGCGTAGATATTTGTACCGTTATTGGTTTCCCTCTGGGAGCTTCCACTTCCGAGACCAAAGCATTCGAAACTAAAGACGCGATCGCTAAAGGTGCTACTGAGGTGGATATGGTCATCAACATTAGTGCTTTGAAAGATGGTAAAGATGACGTTGTTGAACAGGATATCCGTGCAGTTGTTGAAGCAGCAGCGGGTAAAGCTTTGGTGAAAGTCATTATCGAAACTTGTCTGTTGACGGATGAAGAGAAAGTACGTGCATGTCAGGCAGCAGTAAAAGCTGGAGCTGATTTTGTCAAAACGTCCACAGGTTTCTCTACGGGTGGAGCAACACCAGAAGACATCGCTTTGATGCGCCGTACCGTAGGTCCAGATGTAGGCGTTAAAGCTTCCGGCGGCGTGCGTAGTCTGGAAGACATGCAAAAAATGATCGATGCAGGAGCAACTCGGATTGGCGCAAGTTCCGGTGTGAAAATCATGCAAGGCGAACAATCTACATCTAATTATTAAATCGTGAGTAACTTAGCTCGATAAATTCCACTAGATGGAATGCTTGGATGCTTTAAAAGGGTTTAACTTGTTCTTCATATCTATAAATGGATGTGGAGAACAAGTTTTAAAGCTGATCCAAATTTTTATATTTTTAATTAAAAGAGAATCATAAAAAACCGAATTTATTGTAAGCGCTTCAACCGTTTTCTGAAAGGTTAATTCATCACATATATGGGAAACCTTTGAGCTGAATGATCATCCGGCTTAACTACCTTCAAAGGAGAGATAGAATGAAATTCCTAATTGCCCTTCTTGGTATACTTGTTGTCTTTGGACTAGCTTATCTGGTCAGCAACGGTAAGAAGAAGATCCGATATCGTCCACTAATTATCATGATTGTTTTGCAAGTTATATTGGGATACGCATTGTTGAACACAGAAATCGGGACGTTTTTGATTGGCGGTTTCGCGACTGTATTTGAAAGTTTGCTTGGCTATGCAAATGACGGTATCTCATTTGTATTCGGTGGCTTGACTACCGTTGGTGCAGACAGTGGGGGCGCGCCGTTTTTCCTCAGTGTATTGATGCCGATCGTCGTCATCTCAGCGCTCATTGGGATATTGCAGTATATCCGAATCTTACCTTTTGTTATAAAATATATTGGTCTGGTATTAAGCAAAGTCAACGGAATGGGCAAACTGGAATCATATAACGCGGTTGCTTCGGCTGTATTGGGGCAATCTGAAGTGTTCATTTCTGTGAAAAAACAAATTGGGTTGCTGCCGAAACATCGGCTGTACACCTTGTGTGCCTCGGCGATGTCCACGGTATCGATGTCGATTGTCGGTGCCTATATGTCCATGATTGATCCGAAATATGTGGTTACGGCACTTGTACTGAATCTGTTTGGCGGTTTTATCATTGCTTCCATCGTGAATCCTTATGAGGTTTCCGAGGAAGAAGATATATTGGAAGTACAGGAAGAGGAAAAACAATCCTTCTTCGAAATGTTGGGCGAGTACATTTTGGATGGTTTCAAAGTTGCCATCGTCGTAGCAGCAATGTTAATCGGTTTTGTTGCTTTGATCGCACTGGTTAACGGGATCTTCAGTGCAGTGCTCGGCATTTCGTTCCAGGAACTGCTTGGTTATGTGTTTGCACCATTTGCCTTCATTATGGGTGTTCCGTGGAAAGAAGCGATTCAAGCGGGAAGTATTATGGCTACCAAAATGGTATCCAACGAATTCGTTGCCATGCTTGATCTGACCAAACAGACTACATTGTCTGCCAGAACAACAGGTATCGTATCCGTCTTCCTCGTATCGTTCGCCAACTTCTCCTCTATCGGTATTATTGCCGGTGCGGTGAAGGGACTTCATGAGAAACAAGGTAATGTGGTGGCCCGCTTCGGTCTGAAACTGCTTTACGGTGCATCGCTTGTCAGCGTGCTGTCTGCGATCATCGCCGGACTGTTCTTGTAAAAGCCGGATTTATTGGAAGGAGTGCTTAAGTTATGTCAACATTCAAAAGAGTACATCTGATCGTTATGGATTCAGTGGGAATTGGTGAAGCGCCGGATGCAGCGGAATTCGATGATTTCGATGTCGATACCTTTGGTCACATTGCACGTGAACGCGGAGGATTGAAGATGCCGCATATGGCCAGTCTTGGACTGTCCAATATTAAGGAAATTGAAGGTGTGCCTGTAGCGGATGCACCAAAAGCCTTTTACACCAAGATGCAGGAAGCATCCAGAGGAAAAGACACCATGACGGGTCACTGGGAACTGATGGGCCTGTACATTGATACGCCATTCCGCGTGTTCGCAGACGGATTCCCGGATGAGTTGATTCAACGCATTGAGGAAAAAACAGGCCGTAAAGTGATCGGTAACAAACCGGCCAGCGGCACGGAAATTCTGGATGAGCTGGGTGCAGAGCATGTTGAAACTGGCGCGCTCATCGTATACACATCCGCGGATTCGGTTTTGCAAATTGCGGCACATGAGGACGTTGTACCATTGAAGGAACTGTATGAGATCTGTGAGTTCTGCCGTGAAATTACACTTGAAGATCCGTATATGCTGGGCCGCATTATTGCTCGTCCATTTGTAGGTGAAGCGGGTGACTGGAAGCGTACAGCTAACCGTCATGATTACGCGCTCAAACCTTTTGGCCGTACCGTGATGAATGAACTTAAAGATGGTGGATTTGACGTGATTGCTTTGGGTAAAATCGCAGATATCTACGATGGCGAAGGTGTAACCAAGTCTGTACGTACCGTCTCCAACATGGATGGCATGGACAAACTGTCCGAAACGATGGATGAGGCGTTCACTGGACTCAGCTTCCTGAACCTGGTTGACTTCGATGCCCTGTTCGGTCACCGTCGTGATCCACAAGGTTATGCTCAAGCACTTGAAGAGTATGATGCTCGTCTGCAAGAGATCTTCAGCAAAATGACAGACGATGATCTGCTGCTCATCACAGCTGACCATGGTAATGACCCAACCTACCGCGGAACGGACCATACACGTGAGTATGTGCCACTGCTTGTGTATTCTCCACGCTTCAGTGGGGGCAAAAAGCTTGAACTGCGCAGTACGTTTGCGGATGTTGGAGCAACAGTAGCTGAGAACTTCGGAGTGAAACTGCCTGAATATGGCACAAGCTTCCTGAAGGATTTGAAATAGTCAACATTTTTATCTTTAACTGAACTTGGGGAAAGCTGTTATTTTCTTGAAACATAAAGTTGGACAGGATAACCACGGGGACAGCTTCGGCTGTTCCGGTTCCTGGCCTTCATTCAATCATATGGATAACTGGAGGAGATTTAATCATGAGTACACATATTGGAGCTAAACCCGGAGATATCGCAGAAACAATCCTTTTGCCAGGAGACCCATTGCGTGCAAAATTTATTGCAGATACGTACCTTGAAGATGTTGTTTGTTACAACGAAGTTCGAGGAATGCTCGGATTCACGGGTACATATCAAGGACACCGTATCTCGGTGCAAGGCTCGGGCATGGGGATTCCATCGTTCAGCATCTATGCTAACGAACTGATCAGCGAATACGGTGTAAAAAACCTGATTCGTGTCGGAACTTGCGGAGGTATGCAAGAACATGTACGTGTTCGTGATGTTATCCTTGCTCAAGCTTCATGTACCGATTCCAGCATGAACAAACTCGTATTTGGTGGATATGACTTCTCCCCGATCGCGTCGTTCTCCCTGTTGAAAGAAGCCTATGACCGCGCAACTGCCAAAGGCATGAAAATCCATGTCGGTAACGTGTTCAGTTCCGATTCCTTCTATCGTGATGACCGTTCCGTGACTGAGAAATTGATGCAGCACGGCGTACTGGGCGTTGAGATGGAAACAACTGCACTGTACACACTCGCAGCCAAATTTGGCGTAAATGCACTCACGATCCTGACTGTAAGTGACCACTTGCTGACAGGTGAAGAGACTTCCGCCGAAGAGCGCCAAAAAACGTTCAACGACATGATGGTAGTAGCACTGGATACAGCAATTACGCTGTAAAAATCACTTAATTTATTAGTATCAATTGATTTTAATCGAAACTTTTGTTCCACGAGCGTAGTGGAGGAACCGGAATCGATTCTGAAGAAGCGAAGCGTTCGCCTTTGTCTCCAAGTTTCAACCTTATAAAAGGTTATTCAAAGAAATTTGGAGACAACAGCGATCGAAAGAACGATCCGGGTCCGTAACGGACTAACAACAAAGTGTTCTATACAAATCACCCACAACGAAGGAGAGATCATCATGAGAATGGTAGACATTATTGCTAAGAAACGCGACGGAAAAGAACTGACAACAGCTGAGATTGATTTTGTTGTTCAAGGATACACACAAGGCGAAATCCCTGATTATCAAGTCAGCGCTTGGGCGATGGCTGTATTCTTCAAGGATATGACTGATAAGGAACGCGCAGATTTGACCATGTCCATGGTGAACTCGGGCGAGACCATTGATCTGTCCGCAATCGAAGGTATCAAGGTAGACAAGCACTCCACAGGAGGCGTTGGCGATACTACAACGCTGGTACTGGCACCGCTTGTTGCTGCTCTGGATGTTCCAGTTGCCAAAATGTCCGGACGTGGATTGGGTCACACTGGTGGTACAACGGACAAACTGGAATCTGTTGCAGGTTTCCACGTGGAGCTTGAGAAAGAAGAGTTCATCCGCCTCGTTAACGAACATAAAGTTGCCGTTATCGGTCAAAGTGGCAACCTCACGCCGGCAGACAAAAAGCTCTATGCATTGCGTGACGTTACAGCTACCGTTAACTCCATCCCACTGATCGCAAGCTCCATCATGAGTAAGAAAATTGCAGCAGGTGCCGATGCGATCGTATTAGATGTCAAAACGGGTGCTGGTGCATTCATGAAGACCACAGAAGATGCGAAAGAACTGGCACATGCCATGGTAAGCATCGGTAACAATGTAGGACGTAAAACAATGGCTGTCATTTCCGATATGTCCCAACCACTGGGTCTCGCTATCGGTAACGCGCTTGAAGTGAAAGAAGCCATTCTTACGCTGCAAGGTAAAGGACCGAAGGATCTGGAAGAACTCTGTCTGGCGCTTGGACGTCAAATGGTATTCCTTGCTGGTAAAGCAGACTCCCTGGAGCATGCTGAGGAGAAATTGAAAGAAGTGATCCAGAACGGTAAAGCGCTGGAGAAATTCAAGGACTTCCTGGCAAATCAAGGTGGAGACGCTTCAGTTGTAGATCACCCAGATCGCTTGCCACAAGCGAAATATCTGGTTGAAGTACCAGCGGATAAAGACGGATATGTAGCTGGTATCGTCGCTGACGAAATCGGTACTGCAGCAATGCTGCTCGGCGCAGGCCGTGCAACAAAAGAATCCGAGATCGATCTTGCTGTGGGCTTGATGCTCAACAAAAAAGTGGGTGACCAGGTTAAAGCTGGTGAATCACTCGTAACCATCCATGCGAATCGTGAAGACGTAGCAGACGTAATCGCGAAGATCAAAGAGAACATTACTATTGCAGATCATGCGGATGCTCCTGTATTGGTGCATGATATCGTAACTGAATAATATATCAGGTATACAAGGTTAACCTGATGCCGGAATAAAATTTAAAGCCCCGAAGTTATGCATTCCATAGCTTCGGGGCTTTTCTTATTTATTTTGCAATTCATCATACGTCACAACTGAATCTGCACTGGTATAAATGTATGGGGTAGATGGCTGATCGACCGGAGTTACCTTCGACGCCCGAATCTCAATGGTGTCCTCACCATTCACTTGAGCAGAACCAATGGTACCATCGATTTGTACCCAGCTGTCTGTAGGATAGCTGTCTGCATTCGGGACATGAATCATCACGCCAAAGGGTGCCGCGTCTGCTGGGCAGCACATCACGAGAAATCGCCCTAATGCAAAATGAGATTCATGCTCCATACTTTTGTCTCGATATACAAACCCGGTAAGGCTGATAGCCTTGCCTGCAAATTGTCGTTGGAACATATCGATCGAACCTAATGTCTCGGAGAAGATTTCAGGATATACCTTTATGACTGATTCCGCATATAACTTCTCTGCCAGTTCGGCAAATTCACGACTATACTCATCCGGAGGAACGAATTGTACTTTCGTGGCAGGCACAGATGATTCAACATTTGCAGTTTTTTTGGATAGATCTTTAATATCCAATTCTGCTGCATCTGGTAAGGGTTCTTTTCGACGAATCTCCGGAGGTCCATAGGTTAGGGACATGCCTTTTTGACTGGCCATGGAACTGCCTAGTGCCTGATCCGGCAAAAGAAAACCAAGTACTAATGGAATGGCAATCAATCCGTACATTAGCGAGCTGCGTACCCATCCTGAAGGAGGCGGATGCTCACAATCGCAATGGATCTCGCTATTACCAAACAGTCCGTGCCAGGCCATGATGACGGCAATAAATAAAAAGGGAACAGGGCAGCAGAGAAGCAATCGCTGCATTGTCGGCGCCAAGTAATAATGAAGAGAATCCGTTGTATTCAAATGAATGATGTATACAGCGAGCCCGCCGATCCACAGCGCACGAATCAGGTTATGCCATTGGATAGGATGAGATTTGGTAACCGGAGCTTTGGTCACTGTATAACCAGGATGGTTCATGTAAGCACCTCTTTTGATCAGATATTATACTCAAAACTGTCATGCCAAAAGGTTAATCAACCACGACCCTGCGAAAACCAAAGCAATAATGGCCAAGCTCAGGCCAATAACAAACCGGGTGCGGAAGGTGGAGAGCAGCATCAATGTGCTTTTAAAATCAAGCATTGGACCGAGAACGAGAAAGGATAACAGCGGTCCTAATGCAAATGTGTGAGAGAAGGCAGAGGCTACGAATGCATCTGATGTCGAACAGAGAGACAATACATACGCAAAACCCATCATGAAGGCATAGGAGGCAACAGGCCCGTTACCCAGAGAAATGAGATCACTGCGGCTGATAAAGGTTTGAATGCAGGCTGTTATTAGAGCACCAATCACCAAATATTTGCTCATATCAACAAATTCGTCACCCGCATGGATGAAAAAGCTGCGCCAGTTTTTATCGTGCACGTGATCATGATCGGTAGAATGGGAATGATTCTGTGCCATTTTAAATCCGGGATGTGTCTTGACCTCCGTCACTGTAGCCTTCGGTTTACGCAATGGATTCTGGCGGACGAACATATACACCAGACCACCGATCGCAGCTGCTACAGCAAAGGCCAGTCCCATACGGGCGATCGTAATTTCGGGATGGGAAGGAAAAGCGAGCAGGGTCGCGGTAAAGACAATTGGATTTACTACAGGGCCGCTAAGAATAAAGGTCACCGCGATATAGGGGGGCATGCCTTTATGCATCAACCGTCGAACGACCGGAATCATGCCACATTCGCAGATGGGGAAAACGATTCCCAGCAGACCCGCTACCAGCACGCCTCCGACGGGGTTCTTAGGCGTTAGTTTGCGAATCATTTCCTCAGATACAAACCATTGCATTAGCGAAGATAACAGCACCCCTATGAGCAGAAATGGAGCTGCTTCGAGGAAAATGCTGATGAATACTGTTTTCATATTTTGTAAGGCTTCACTGTTCCAAGCTTCTTTCAGATTGGGAGCCATCGTGATCAACACGGGAACAAGAAATGCGCAGGGAATCAGGAATGACAGGAGCTTAAGATTGGCTGCCATTTTCATGGGATAGACCTCCAGAACCGGGACTTTGGTAAAATATATGCTTGTACCGTCGCCATCATACTCGTTCGCAGTAATTAATCAACATTTTTACGATTTACATATCTGGACCTTAAAAACTTCTAATGTTGACAAAAGAAACGATGTTCAGTTATAGTTTATTTTGTTAATCGTAATAATTACTATTAAGTAATGGTTATTTTTCAGCCCATCGGTCGAGTGTAAGCTACATAGCATTCCGATTTTTTTAGTTTTAAGAGGATAAATGGAAGGGAGTAATTGAAATGACAGAACAACAACAAGTACTACCCCGAGTTCCGGTGACTGTTTTAAGTGGATATCTGGGCGCAGGCAAAACGACATTGCTTAACCATGTGCTTCATAATCGAGAGGATATGCGAGTCGCTGTCATTGTGAATGACCTGAGTGAAGTTAATATTGACGCTGGTTTAATCCGGGATGGTGGTGGATTGTCACGTATTGATGAGAAGCTGGTGGAGATGTCCAATGGCTGCATCTGCTGCACGCTGCGTGAGGATTTGCTGAAAGAGGTGGAGCGGCTTGCGCTGGATGGTTCTTTTGACTATATATTGATTGAATCGACTGGTATTGGAGAGCCAGTCCCCGTTGCCCAAACATTTACGTATATCGATGAAGAGCTGGGGATCGATTTAACGAAATTTACGCGGCTCGATACGATGGTGACAGTAGTGGATGCTGCCCAGTTCTGGCGCGACTTCTATTCCAAAGAAACGTTGAAGGATCGGGGCCAGGAAGCCGGAGAGGACGATGTACGAGGGATCGTTCATCTGCTGACGGATCAGGTTGAATTCTGTGATGTGCTGATTCTGAACAAGTGTGATCTGGTATCGGAAGATGAATTACTCAAACTTGAGAAAGCACTACACGCGATGCAGCCGGAAGCCCGACTTATTCGAACCACACATGGACAGATTGACCCGAGGGAGATATTGAATACCGGACGGTTTGATTTTGAAAAAGCAAGCCAGTCTGCGGGTTGGATCCGCGAATTAATGAAGGAAGAGCACACACCCGAGACAGAGGAGTATGGCATTCACTCATTTGTGTACCACCGGAAACGTCCGTTTCATCCGGAGCGTTTGCTGCGTTGGATTGCGAAATGGCCTGATAGTATTGTACGTTCCAAAGGTTTAATGTGGCTGGCTACACGTAACCATATGGCGGTATCGTTCAGTCATGCGGGAACATCCAAGCAGTTGGGACCAGCCGGGTTGTGGGTAGGCGCGATGAGTGACGAAGAGCGACAAATGCATTTTGGTGATACTCTTCCGCCGATTCCGGATTGGGATGAGCAGTGGGGCGATCGGGTTACGAAACTGGTGTTTATCGGGATTGACATGGACCGAGCGGAGATCGAACGGACGCTAGATGAGACGCTTCTTACAGAAGAAGAGATGCAAATGAACTGGCGAGAACTGAAAGATCCATTTCCAGCGTGGAGTTGACAAACATAAAAGCATGGGCTAAACTCATTAAATAGTAATTATTACGAATTAATTAGATAAAAGGAGGCCATATCCATGAGAGTCATTGTAACCTTAGCCTGCACCGAGTGCGGAGATCGCAACTATACAACAACCAAGAACAAGCGTAACCATCCGGAACGGATCGAATTGAAGAAGTATTCACCACGATTAAAGAAAATGACCATTCACCGGGAAACAAGATAATTTTTTTGTTATTTTTAAATCGTAATATTTACGAAAAGAGGTAAAGCTATGATTTTATCTTCCATGCGTGATGTGGTATTCGGATACGGCAAAGAGCCAGTCATTGACCAACTGTCGCTGGATATCCATGTGGGGGAGTTTGTCGGCATTACAGGACCGAATGGTTCTGCGAAAACAACCATGCTGAAATTGCTGCTGGGGCTGTTACAGCCCTGGAGCGGCACGGTACATATGAATGCGGAGTCCGTACGTGGCAGTAAGCTGAACATCGGATATGTACCCCAACAGGTCGCATCGTTCAACAGTGGATTTCCCAGTACGGTGATCGAACTGGTGCGATCCGGATGTTACCGCAAACTCGGCTTGTTCCGCAGATTCACAATCGAGCAGGAAGCCATTGTGGAACGCAGCTTGCGGGAAGTCGGCATGTGGGAATACCGCAACGCCCGGGTTGGCGAACTGTCTGGTGGACAAAAGCAGCGAATCTGCATTGCCAGAGCCTTGGCAGGCCAGCCGCAGGTGCTTGTACTGGATGAGCCGACTACAGGCATGGACCGGCGCAGCCGTGAAGGGTTCTATGATCTGATGCGCCATTATGCAGACGTCCATGGACTGACCATTATTATGGTCACCCATGGATTGGAAGAGATGGGCAACCGGTTGGACCGGACGATTACCCTGGAGCGGCAAGAAAGTGAGGAATGGCAGTGTTTGAGTACGAATTCATGCAGCGTGCTTTCTGGGCAGGCGGACTGATCGGAGTTATTGCTCCAATTTTAGGAGTTTATCTGATGCTGCGACGGCAGGTGCTGATGGCGGATACGTTATCCCATGTTTCATTGGCAGGCGTTGCCCTGGGTTCTGTGATGAACCTTGATCCGGTGATCTGTGGATTTGCGATTGCGATTATCGGCGCATTGCTGGTGGAACAACTCCGGCGAAATTACCTGACATATAGCGAGGTGCCTGTAGCGATCATTATGACGTCGGGTCTGGCCCTTGCTGTGGTGCTCATGAGTCTGAAAACCAATCTGTCCAAGACATTCAGCTCTTACCTGTTCGGTTCCATCGTTGCCGTTAGTGATATGCAGTTATGGATTATGGCGGCTGTGTGCGTCATCGGACTGATTTTTTTCATCGTACTCAGAAGGCCACTGTACAATTTAACGTTTGATGAAGAGACAGCTTCCATTGGAGGCATTCAGGTTAAAGGTTTATCCTTTGCATTTGCCATTCTGACAGGAATGACTGTTGCTTCAGCCATGCCGATTGTCGGCGTATTGCTTGTGTCTGCTTTAATTGTACTGCCCGCTGCCCTGGCACTGAGATTGTCACGCAGCTTTGCAGCAGCGATCTTTATTGCTGTCGTCACCGGATTAATTGGTATTTTTAGCGGACTGACAACCTCTTACCATCTAAACACACCACCGGGAGGAACGATTGCTCTCATCCTGTTGGTCTTTCTATTGATTGGCATATCAGCACAAAAGCTGATTGGACGATATAACCGTAAACGTCATCGTAAAGAGAGAAAACAACAACGTGCAACTCTATTCATACATTCAAGGGAGAATACGCCACATGAAATTCAATAAAAAATCTGCTCTCGCTCTATTGTTCAGTCTTACACTTATCGTAGCCGGTTGTGGACAAAATCAGTCCGCTTCCGATTCCAGTACCAGCTCGGCTAACACGCCAGCACCTGCAGAGACCGAAGAAGCCAAACTGAACGTTGAAGTCAGCTTTTATCCGATGTACGAATTCACCAAAAATGTAGCAGGTGATCTGGCTAATGTTCATACACTCGTTCCAGCGGGTATGGAGCCGCATGATTGGGAGCCGACACCACAGGATATTGCGAGCATCGAAAAAGCGGATGTGCTTGTCTATAATGGGGCAGGAATGGAATCCTGGATCGATCAAGTTACGGATAGTCTGAGCAATGCCAAACTCTTTCAAGTGGAAGCGAGTCATGGAATCGATCTGCTCGAAGGATCGGAAGAAGATGAGCATGATCACGATCATGACGCTGAGGCAGAAGAAGGACATACACATGATCATGATCACGGTGGACTTGATCCCCACGTATGGTTGTCACCTGCACTTGCCGTGAAGGAAGTGCGGAATATCGAGGCTGGACTCGCACAGGCTGCGCCTGAACATGCAGAGCAATTCAAGCAAAATGCCGATGCCTACATTGCCAAACTGGAGTCACTGGATCAGGATTTCAAAGCAGCTGTAGCAGACAGCAAACGTAAAGATTTCATCACACAGCATGCTGCGTTCGGTTATCTTGCACAGGAATACGGTCTGCAGCAAGTATCGATTGCCGGTCTGTCTCCTGAACAAGAGCCTTCCGCAGCGCAAATGGCATCCGTTATTGATTTTGCCAAGGAGCATCAGGTGAAGACGATTTTCTTTGAAACGTTGGTTTCATCCAAAGTATCAGAGACTATCGCCAACGAAGTAGGAGCCAAAACAGCTGTATTGAACCCGATTGAAGGGTTGACGGAAGAGGAGATCGCTACAGGAATGGATTACATCGGCGTAATGCGGCAGAATTTGGAGGCACTGAAACTGGCACTGAATGAATAGCGGTTTTGCTACTTTAACAAGTTGAATTTACGAAAAAAGAGAACCCATTTGATGCCCGTCATCGAAAAAGGTACAATAATACAACATGCTGAGGAATGGCACAGCCATTCCTTTGCCTTTGGCCACGCAGAGAGCACAGGGATGTGCTCTTTTCGTTGTTCAAGGTGACGGAGATCATGCGGGGAACGGGAGGAAACGCCTTATGGATTCAGATGAAGAACAGGAAGTACTATTAAGCCAGCAGCCTGCCCATCTTTGGAGAAGACGCAAGCTGGAGTTAATGCAGTGGACGGAACGCGAGAAGCAGACCGTGGCAGCGAAGAGAACGGAGATTTGGAACGATGTCGAAGTGGATGCTGAGTTAGTTGATGCCTTGACTTTGCTTCACAGAGCGGGCGTACGTACCGAGTTTTCTTGTGCTGGTGTGAGCCCGCTCGATGAGCCGATAGATCATTCCCTTTATGCCTATGTTACACTTATACAAAATGAGGCAGCCGATCGATTTGTGACTTATGCGCTGTCGCAGATGCGCAATAGATTGCTTGCCACACTGGAGACAGGAACGGGTCGATATGATCTGTCTTCTTTTTTCATAGGTCATAACCGGAGTTTCTGCTGGTGGATGCAATATTGCGCCGCGCATTTCATGGATCGAAACGATTTAAGTGTAGCCACGTAGTATAGTGATAGGTATTTTTACTCGGAGGCAAGGGAGGTAGGACCGGATTGAATAAATGGCTCAAAACCATACTGTTTCTGGTGGGTTCAGCGCTACTGACCCGCTTTATACCATTTTCTTCATTGTTCCGTAACCTGGATACGATGATACACGAATTTGGCCATGCACTGGTAACACTGTTGTTATCCGGCAAAGTATTGCGCATTGAGTTATACGCTGATCACAGTGGCGTTACATATTCATCCATGCTGACACCAGGCAGATCTATATTGGTTTCCTTGGCGGGCTATGTCACGGCATCTCTCTTTGCCTGGCTGTTATTCTATCTTTACCGGAAAGGACGGCACATGTGGGGGCTCGGCATTATGACGGGTGTAGCTCTTGTGTCGCTTCTCTTCTACGTAAGGGGAGAATTCGGCATGCTCTGGCTTACAGGCTTTAGTGCTCTGAATGTTGTGATTATGATCTTTGGTGCCAAAATCGCGAAATTCTATTATTTGTTACTGGCTTTCCTCACACTGGAAGAGTCCGTAGTTAGTGCTATGTATGTTGGGCTAATGTCTTGGACACAGCCGTCCCGGGCAGGGGATGCAGCCAATCTGGCTCAGCAGACATTTCTCCCGGCACTGTTCTGGGGAACATTGTTTGCACTGTTTGCACTGTGGTGTGCGAAGGGAGCACTGACGCTCTTTTTCCGAAAAGAAAGCACGGTCCGCACGTCAAAATCCCGTGGATTACGCGGGCGTAATGTTTAGAAAACAGAGAAGGCACTTCCTTTTTTTATAAAGGAGAGTGCCTTTTTGCGTGTCTTCGTGTCAATCTCCAAGATTGTCCCATAACACATAAAAGTAATAAATTTCTTCCATAATCGCCTTATCATCTTCTGCGGCAATACCGCCCTTCATCCGTGCAAGGGTACCCAGAATATCGTAAATCGTCTCACGCTCCACACTGAACTGTATGCGATTGACGATCTTGTCCCAGGCTTTCATCGCGTAATCGATTTGGGACTTGGCTTCAGTCCATTTTTTGCCCTCAACCTGTTTCTGCAATGTTTGTACAGATTCAAGCAAGCGATCATCAGAGCCAAAGGGCTTTTTGAGAAGGGCTCCGCTTGCCATTATCGCAACGAACACAAGAATGAGGCAGATCGGAAGCACATACAGCAACCAGAAACGCGATTTCATTCAATCGCCTCCTTCATGTAAATTTAGAAAGGCCCCTCATAATCGCCCATATCGATTTTTTCGGTGATCTTATCTTTAAATAGATCAATATACAATTTATCGTTAGGCAATATGGCGGCAAAAGCAATATCCTGTATCGTCACTTTTTGCTTCTTAAGCTGCTCGCTGAGCCAGTTCGTATCTTTATTTCGTTCCTCCAGATTTTGCTTAATCAGCACGCCATCAATGATAATCTCGGTCATCAGCTTACTCTTGGCAGGATGCATATGCATGTCCTTCGCGGTTACCGGTTGATTCTCTGGTTTCAACACAACAGAGAGACTGCCGTCTGGTTCAAGAATGGCATAATCCAGCGTAGTGATGTCAAATACATCCTTTTGCCGCAGCATCATGGTCAATTCGTCAAATTTCACACGCATTTTACTCAGGTTTTGTTCGAGAATTTTACCATTCTGGATGATCAGTGTTGGGTCAGAGTCCATCAGTTTGGAGATGGTACGATTTTTCAGCGTAATATACTGAAAAATAATCGTGATAATGGTGAAAATGGTCAAGGCCACAAAATGAATCCACGCCTTGGAAGATAGATCGGTCGCAAATGTACCTGCGATGGAACCGATCGTAATACCGTTAATGTAATCAAAATACGTCAAGTTGCCCATTTGTTGTTTGCCCAGCACCCGGGTATAGATGATCAGGGTCAGAAAGGCGATAATCGATCGCACAGCAACAACCCATGTTTCTTCCATCATGTATGTATCACCTTCCTTCGCTTCATCTTACAGATTGAAAATGTGAATGCTTGAAGCCATTCTTTAATTCCACCCAGCATATTTGTGGGCTATAACAAGCTTTTCCTAGGCTGGATAATCTTATTCTTGAACGCAAAAAACCGAAACCTGGCTAAGTGCTCCAGGCTTCGGTTAATCATTCGTTACATATCTTTAATTCGGTAAATCCATGGAATAGTAAATAGAATAGAGGTCATACACCCGAGTAAGCCATAAACCCACCATCTACAGGAATAACCGTACCTGTAACAAAACCGGACTGACGTTCATCTGCCAGCCACATCAGCGTGCCTAGAAGATCTTCCGGTTTGCCGAAGCGGCGCATTGGCGTGTGCGCAATGATTTTACTTGAACGTTCGGTCGGCGAGCCATCCGGCTTAAGCAGCAGATTACGGTTTTGTTCAGTCAGGAAGAATCCTGGTGCAATGGCGTTTACTCGGATTCCCGATTCGGCCAGATGTACCGCAAGCCATTGCGTGAAATTGTTAATCGCCGCTTTGGCTGCACTGTACGCAGGAACTTTGGTCATGGGCGAAGGGGCACTCATGGACGAAATATTAATGACGGTAGCTGGAACATCACGTTCTATCATTTGTCTTGCGAAGATTTGGGTAGGGATGAGGGACCCAACAAAGTTCAGATCCATCACCTGACGGAATCCCTCGACACTTACATCAAAAAAAGTAGTGATATCCGGCTGCTCCAAATCTTCCTGTCTGAAAATTTCATTCGTGGTATTGGCGCTGGCATGGTTGCCACCCGCTCCGTTAATAAGGATATCGCAAGGTCCAAGCTTCTCCTGAACAACAGCTGCTGCCGCTATTACACTATCGGTCTGGGTCACATCACAAGCTACAGCGATCGCTTTTCCACCCGCAGACTCAATTGCTGCAACAACTTCTTCCCCTTTGGATACGGTACGGTTCAGAATGGCTACACTTGCGCCATGTCGCGCGAGCTCTTCAGCCATAGAACGACATAGAACACCTGCCCCGCCAGTAATTACAGCTGTTCTGCCTTCCAGACGAGTTGATCTTTCTTTGGTAAATTCACTCATGCTTTTGACCTCCTTTGCAGGGAGTCCCAAACGCCCCACAGATACATAATTCCCAGAGCCCGATCATAGAGTCCATATCCCGGTCTACATTGTTCTCCCCAGAGATGACGTCCATGATCCGGTCGTGCATAACCTTCAAATCCAATATCGTGATAGGCTTCCACAACACCGGCAATATCGACATTTCCATCCTGACTGCGGTGGGATGTCTCGATAAAGTCTCCATTATCATAGATTTTTACATTACGGATATGAGCAAAAGGAATACGGTCCTTGAACTCGTGGATCATACCGATAATATCATTGTTTGGATTAGCTCCAAGAGAGCCACTGCACAACGTTACACTATTGTAAGGGCTATCATACAAGTTCAGATATCTGCGAACATTGTCTTGACTCGTAATAATTTTCGGCAGACCAAAGATCGGCCAAGGCGGATCATCCGGATGAATGGCCATTCGAATACCTAACCGTTCAGCAGTAGGAATGATCTCCTGCAGGAAATAACGAGCGTGTTCCCACATATCTTCCTCTGTTACATCCTTATAGGCTTCGAACAGACCTGTTAAATACTGCAATCGTTCCGGTTCCCAGCCGGGCATCGTCAATGCGGAATTTTCGGTAATGCGTCGAACCAATTCCAGCGGTTCAATATCGGCGATTTTGCTATTCTCGTAGAAGAGGGCGGTAGAGCCATCTTCCATCTCCTTATGCAAATCGGTACGCAGCCAATCAAAGATCGGCATGAAGTTGTAACAGATCACTTTAACGCCTACCTGGGCGAGTTTTTCCATCGTTTTTTTGTAATTCTCAATATATTGATCACGTGTAGGCAGACCGAGCTTGATGTCTTCATGAATGTTAACACTCTCAACGACATCCAGATGTAACCCGGCCTGATCTGCAGCAGCTTTGACTGCCAGAATTTTGTCCATGGGCCATTCCTCACCTGCCGGAACATCATGCAGCGCCCATACAATGCCTTCGACTCCGGGAATCTGCCGGATGTGGTTAAGTGTCACGGTATCATTGCCTTCTCCAAACCAGCGAAAAACCATTCTCATCACATTCACCTCATCAAGATTAGTTTAAAGAACAGGTAGATCCATCATCATTGAAAATAGGAAGGGTATGTATCCCGCAGGACAGCCAGATCCGTAACGGTCAAATGCAGATGTTCCTGCATAATGTGCTCTGCCGTTTGGGCATCGTGCTGTTGTATCGCCTGAACCATGGATCGATGCTGTTCGAGCAAATGATCCCAATGATGATCCGAAGACAGACGGAGCATTCGGCTCCGGTTCAGATGCACGTTCATATGCTGGATCACGGACCAGGTGTTTTTTTTGTTACAGCCTGCAAAGAGAGTACTATGGAATTCCTCATCCAATCCGAACATTCGTTCATCATCCGGTTCAAGTATGCATTCCTGCTGCTGCGCAAGGTTCTGCTCCAATATTTTCATGTGTTCATCTGGAAATTGGACACACGCGAGCCGTATGACGGCACGCTCAAGCTGCTCACGCATGAAACGTGCTTCCTCCACGAGATCAACCTGAATCAGAGATACATAGGTACCTCGCTGCGGATAGACTTCCAGCAGACCTTCCTGCGCTAATCGGACAAAGCTTTCTCGAACAGGGGTCCGACTTACATTGAACTCAAGCGAGATCTCTTTCTCCGAGATGGCGGTACCGGGAGGCAGCTTCAAACTCAGAATCAACTGCTTCAACGTCGTATAGACCGCCTCACGAGAAGAGAATGCCTGTTTGTTCAGAGAAGACGGGTTAATTAAGGATGATAATAATTCGGCTTTGGACGAAGACCTAGGGGGATATTCCATAATCTCAACTCCTTCAAGAACATACTACCATACTTGTATGGTAGTATGGAAGCGCTTTATATAAGTTAGTCTAAAATTTATCGCACAAGGCTTGCTGTTAGCGGGATGCTGGAGTAAACTATAGTCATTAGGTTCAAATGTTTAAACCAACAGACATGACAATTGTGATAACTGTAGACATATAATAGAGGTGAAACCATGGGACAAAAAGCAATATCTATTTTTCAAACCTGCATCCCCTTATTCCAGGTACTTAGCGACAATCATCGTCAGGCGATATTACTTGCTCTTAGTGAGAAGGGCAGCATGACAGTGAATGAAATTACAGAGCAGTTCAGCCTATCCCGGCCTGCTATATCTCATCATCTCAAGTTATTGCTTGAAAAAGGGCTCATCTCCGTAGAACAGAAGGGCACACAACGATATTATTCCGCTTCATTAAGGTCCTCGGTAGAGCTGTTGAAGGAACTGGTTGGCGCGTTGGAAGAAGAGTGCTTATAAGCAAGAGTTGTTAACATGCCTAGGCATGTGGGCTAAATGTTCGTATGTTTAAACGAATCATCATTAACTCGAAGAGGAGTTGTATTATATGAGTGTCATGCAGGAATTAAGCGCACATGAAGTCGAAGAAATTTTACAGCAGCAACGGCAGTTTTTTCGCTCAGGGGCTACTCGTTCGGCCGAGTCTCGCATTACACATTTAACCCGGTTGAAACAGGCGATTCAGAAGTATGAGTCCCGTCTTACTGAGGCGCTCTTTCAGGATTTGGGCAAGAGTGAGTTCGAATCGTATACTACAGAGATTGGATTCATGCTGGATAGTATCACGCACACCATTCGGCAAGTGAAGAAATGGGTCAAGCCGGTCAAAGTCAAAACCCAATTCACGCTGATCGGGTCGAAAAGTTATATCATTCCTGAGCCTTATGGTGCGGTATTGATTATTGGACCTTTTAACTATCCATTCCAGCTGTTAATTGAACCCCTGGTTGGTGCGTTGGCAGCAGGCAATACGGCAGTCCTCAAAGCATCAGAGAACACACCAGCCGTCTCAGCTGTTATTCGCGAGATGATTAGCTCGGTATTCGAACCAGCATACGTTCACGTGGTCGAAGGAGCCAAAGACACCACCACGGCGCTTATTAATTCGCCTTTTGACTATATCTTTTTTACAGGAAGTGTACCCGTTGGCAAAATTGTCATGGAGGCCGCTGCCAAAAATCTCGTTCCAGTGACGCTGGAGCTTGGCGGTAAAAGTCCAGTCATCGTGGATAAGCATGCAGATATCAAAGTGGCTGCACAGCGTATTATATGGGGAAAGCTGCTCAATACGGGTCAGACCTGCATCGCTCCGGATTATCTGCTTGTGCATGAACAGGTGAAAGATTCGTTGATCTCCGAAATGAAAGCAGCAGTGGAAATGTTCTTTGGCACAGATATTCAGCATAATCGAGATTATGGGCGAATCGTCAACAAGGCGCATTTCAAACGTCTCACTACCCTTATTGAACGCGATCAAGCCCTCGTCATCTATGGTGGTCAATCCGATGAGGAAGACCGCTTTATTGAACCGACATTTATTGATGCTGAATCGTGGGAAGCGGCAACGATGGAAGACGAAATTTTTGGTCCGATTCTGCCGATTATCAGTTATTCCCATATTGATGAGGCGATTGCAGGAATTGAGAAGCGGCCGAAACCGCTGGCGCTATATCTCTTTACATCAGATACACAACTACAAGATAAAGTGATGCGCGAGGTTTCTTTTGGGGGAGGATGCATTAACGATACGATTACCCATGTAGCCAACCCACGTCTGCCTTTTGGAGGGGTAGGACATTCCGGTCTTGGTTCATATCACGGGCGTTATAGCCTGGAGACCTTCTCTCATATGAAAAGTGTGCTCAAAAAGAGCACCAGATTGAACTTGTCGATTTTATATCCGCCATACGATAACAAGCTGAAGACGATTAAACGTCTTTTGAAATAAAAGAACCGGCGTTTAATCATATACAACGTAGAGGCCATACTGGAATGATCTTCAATGGATGAAGCTCATTCCGGAACAGGCTGTTCCTGTCTGTAGCGTGTGGGTGAAATCCCTGACCAGCGCTTGAATTGACGACTGAAATGGGCAATATCCTTGTACCCTAGCATGGCAGCGATGTTCTGAACCGAAAGCTTGGGGTTACCCAGCAGAACTTTGGCTTCATGCAGAACCATTTCAGATAAATATACACGCGGAGACTGACCATATACCTGCCGAAATACACGGTTACAATGTGAGGAACTGATGCCCAGCTCTGCTGCAATATCATCAATGCCATAATGGCTGTCGGACTCACGTCCCTGCTTGAATTGCTGACTCACCAGTCCTTGCAGCCGATTACGAATTTGATGGGCCAGTTCGATTTTTTCATATCCGTCCGTAAACATTTGAGCTGCTTCCTGAGAGACAGCCTCCCACAAATGGCCGAACAACTCAAATACCGCCGATTGCAACTGCATGCGCTGCACCATCGTACTCGCCGCCCGGTTATCTGCAGAAGACATTAATTTGCGAAGTACAGGCTCGATCTGGCGGGTAACCGGACTATCTGCATCGAACAAAACCTGCTTGATTCGTGCAAGCAAAGAGAGAAATAACTGATCATCGATATCAAAATGCATGCAAAAATACGTAAACCCCTTGCCGTTATGGCTCAGGCTGGAATGAATGCTTCCTGGAGGAATCAGGAGCAATTCGCCAGCCTTTTGAATATACAGATTGCCGTTCACGGTCATATATTGTTCGCCTTCTGTTACATAATTCAGCTCATATTGTGGATGTTCGTGAGCTGGATAATCCCAATTCGCGCCGACACTTCGCAAATGTATAGCGAACAAATTCACCGTTGTTTGTACATCTGGGTAAAACACCTCATGCATACTCTCTCCCAGAGCGGGAGGCAAATAGGTGGAAGACATGGAAGACCCCCTTAATAAAAATAGAAACAGGTGTAACCGCTTTATATATATTATAGTCTATTAGCTTGATTTGGGTAAATATCCGATTGATATGACCATGGTCTACGGTGGAATGCCCATGGTAGGATGGGGCTAATGAAAACGTATGCAAACCATTTTGAGAGGGGTCATCGTTCATGAGCACATCCAAATCCATTTTTTATAATGCCCATCACTCACCGATCGGGGCTTTTGCCAGCTTTACGCTTGGATACAAAGGAGCCAAAGGCGGACTAGGCCTGGAGCTTGGCAAGCCAGCAGATCAGAACGTATATATTGGTTTACAATCTCGCGACAGTGAGAACTACGAAGCTTTACCATTTTTCGAAGCCGTTGAAGATGCAAGTGTTCGATATGATGTAGAGAAAGTGGACAATTCGGATTCAGATCAGGTGTCTTCGGCCTCGACAGAAAAAGGATCGAGCACACCAGCGGCAGCACAGGGAACACGCCCGCTAATTTCAGCGTTCCGCGATGAAGAGATTACGCGCGAGTTTACTTCGGGAACAGATACGTGGACGGCGGGTGATCTGACTTTCCGTATTTACTCACCTGTGCGTCCTGTACCCGAACCGCTGAGTGGTGATCGTGAAGCAATAATGGATGCGCTTGTGCCTGTGGTGCTGGTGGAGATAACAATTGATAACACGCAAGGACGCCAGTCGCGTAAAGCATATTTTGGCTACCAGGGAAATGATCCTTACTCAGCCATGCGTATCATCGGAGGACCTGAGGGTGGGGCATTAACCGGGGTTGGACAAGGTCGCCTAACTGCCATTTTATCTGCGGATGAGGGTCTATGGCCTGCTCGAGGATTTACATTGGAGAAGATATTGCAGGAGAAACATCGTGAGAATCTGGCCTTCGGTCTAGGTGAAACAGCTGCGTTGTTGATGGACGTTCCCGCCGGAGAGAAGCGTACGTACCAATTTGCCGTCTGTTTTTATCGCGGCGGGATCGTTACTTCGGGTATGGACACGACCTATTGGTATACACGTTATTTTGCAGATATCCAGGAAGCCGGGAAATATGCGCTTAACCGTTTCAACGAGCTGACTGCTTCCTGTAAGGAAATTGAGCAACGTCTCGGAGTAGCTGCTTTGAGTGAAGATCAGTCATTTATGCTTGCCCATTCCATTCACAGCTATTATGCAAGTACACAACTGCTGGATGCGGATGGAGAGCCGTTCTGGATCGTAAATGAAGGCGAATACCGGATGATGAACACACTTGATCTGACCGCAGATCAGTTGTATTTTGAACTTGCCTTAAACCCTTGGACCGTGCGTAACGAGTTAGAGTGGTTTGTGAAACGCTACAGTTATACAGATCAAGTGCGGTTCCCGGGCGAAGAGAAAGAATATCCGGGCGGCATTACTTTCACGCATGATATCGGCGTAGCCAATGTACTCTCACGTCCAGGGCACTCGGCGTATGAACTCGTGGGCATTGATGACTGCTTCTCGCAAATGAGCCACGAGGAACTGGTCAACTGGCTCTGCTGTGCAACTGTATATATTGAACAGACGCAGGATCGGGAATTTGTTAAGGAGATGCTGCCCGTCATTCGGGATTGCTTCGAAAGCATGTTAAACCGGGATCATCCGGATGAACACCAACGCAATGGTCTAATGGGGCTGGATAGCAGTCGTACCAAGGGCGGAGCCGAGATTACCACTTACGACAGCCTGGATGTGTCACTTGGACAATCCCGCAACAACATCTATCTGGCAGGAAAATGCTGGGCCGTCTATGTTGCACTGGAGAAGCTGTTCGCTGCAGAGAAGCTGGCTGAACTGTCTCATCATGCAGGACGTCAGGCGGATCGCTGTGCAGCCAGTATAGCAGCCCAGTTAACCGACGGTGGCTACATTCCGGCAGTGATCGCCGAAAATAATGATTCCCGCATCATTCCAGCCATTGAAGGCTTGGTGTTCCCATACTTCACCGGCTGTGAAGGCGCGCTGGATGTAAATGGCCGTTTCGGGCCTTACCTGCAAGCGCTTCGGACCCATTTTAAAACAGTTCTTGTCCCTGGTACTTGTCTGTTTGAAGATGGAGGCTGGAAGCTATCCTCTACGAGCAATAACTCATGGCTCAGCAAAATATATCTATCCCAATTCATCGCACGAGAACTGCTGGGCGTGGAATGGGATGAAATAGGGAAGGCTTCTGACGCTGCTCATGTAAACTGGCTGTTGCATCCAGAGGAATCCTACTGGTGTTGGAGTGACCAGATCCTGGCCGGTGTGGCGGTCGGAAGCAAGTATTACCCGCGCGGTGTAACATCGATTCTATGGCTGCTCGAAGGCAAAGGTAATCGTCTGGAACAGATCTATGCCAGCAAGGAGGCTGTACAATGAGCAACACAACCGTTCAATCCAATATCTCCGGCCCGCAATATGATGCGTGGCTTGGATATCTTCAAAGTCAAACCGCAGTAAAAGAAGCGGTCAAAAAATCAGCCCCTATCTGGAGTCATATCGTGACTGTAGCGGAAGATCAGGAAATTATATCAACAGCATCAGCCGAGCTGACTCAGGGACTGGATAAGCTGTTTGGCATCAAACCGAAAGTTATTCAGGAAACTGTCAGTCAAGTGAGCAAGTCGGATTCAGCCCACCAGGAGGCACAAGGGATCTGGCTTGGCACATGGACGGGTTCAGAAGCCGTGGCTCAGGCCTTCAGCGACACGGAACGCTCTACCGTGCAGGGAGAAGGTTATATTATCCGCGAAGATAAAGAGCAGGGTAGGCTGTTTATTGGTTCTGAAACCCCTCAAGGTGTTCTATATGGTACTTTTCATTTGTTGAGAGAGCTTGTTCTGGAGCAAGGAAACTCAAACGAAGTGCATCCTGCTGAGGTAAGATTAAGCTACATTTCAGAGCAGCCTGTTAATGCATTACGCATGATCAATCAGTGGGATAATGTGGACGGAAGCATTGAGCGTGGTTATGCTGGAAAATCCATTTTCTATGACAATGGAGAATTCACTCGTGACCTCGGGCGTATTCGAGATTATGCCAGATTGCTCGCTTCTACAGGCCTTAACGCCATTTCAATCAATAACGTTAACGTTCATCAGGTTGAGAGCCTGTTCCTGACAGAACGTTTCCTCGGCGATGTTGCGAAGGTTGCTGCCCAATTCAGAGCGTACGGTATCCGATTGTTCCTTAGCGCCAACTACGCTAGTCCGATCGAGATTGGTGGATTGCTTACGGCAGATCCGCTGGATGAACAGGTCCGTGAATGGTGGAACATTCAGACAGCCAAGGTGTATGCGGCAATCCCGGATTTTGGCGGCTATCTGATCAAAGCGGATTCCGAAAATCGGCCAGGACCCTTCACATATAACCGTGATCATGCCGATGGAGCGAACATGCTGGCCGAGGCACTTCGCCCGTTTGGTGGACTGGTAATATGGCGCTGCTTCGTCTATAACTGTAAACAAGACTGGCGTGACCGCTCCACGGATCGTGCACGGGCGGCATATGACCACTTCAAACCACTGGATGGCCGATTTGCGGATAACGTCATTTTGCAGATCAAGAATGGGCCAATGGACTTTCAGGTTCGCGAGGCCGTATCTCCACTGTTCGGAGCAATGGAGAACACAAATCAGGTATTGGAGTTCCAGATTACGCAAGAGTATACGGGTCAGCAGCGGCATCTGTGTTATCTGATTCCACAGTGGAAAGAAGTATTGGATTTTGATACGTTCGCCAAGGGGCCGGGTTCTGAAATCAAACGCATTGCTGACGGTTCTCTGTACAACAGGCCCTACAGCGGCTTTGCCGCAGTATCCAATATCGGTGCAGATGCTTGCTGGACAGGACATCCGCTCGCTCAGGCGAATCTATATGGATATGGAAGACTTGCTTGGAATCCAGAGCTGTCATCGGAAGAGATTGCGGAGGAGTGGGTCAGACTTACATTCGGACATGACGAAGAGGTCGTTCGTCTAATCTCTGGCATGCTTTTGAATTCGCTCGATATCTACGAAAGTTATACGGCACCACTCGGTGTAGGCTGGATGGTTAATCCGGAGCACCATTATGGGCCTAATGTGGATGGCTATGAATATTCCAAGTGGGGCACGTATCATTTTGCCGATTGTGATGGCATTGGTGTGGACCGGACAGTGAGCAGTGGAACAGGATACACTTCCCAATACCACCGCGAAAATGCCGAAAGATATGAATCCGTAGACTCCTGTCCGGACGAGCTGCTATTATTTTTCCACCATGTCCCGTATACGCATGTTCTGAATTCTGGCAAAACGGTCATTCAGCACATTTATGATACACATTTTGATGGAGCAGAGCAGGCGAAAGCATTAGCACAGACCTGGAGACAGCTGGAAGGCAAGATTGATCCAAATGTATTTGATAAGGTGTCTGCGTTACAGGCAGGGCAGGCGGAGCACGCCAAGGAATGGCGAGATATGATCAATACGTACTTCTATCGCAAAAGTGGTATTGCCGATGAACAAGGAAGAACGATATATTAATCTGGATACGAAAACTAGAACAGTCGAATCTTCTTCAGAGGAAAGAACAACGTTGACATACACGAAAAGGAGGGAACATATGGGAGATCATCAATTACCCGTAACCATGAAGGCTGCTGTCATGACAGAGCCTGGGCACATCATCATTGAGGAACAGGCTGTACCACAGCCGGCTGAAGACGAGGTGCTCATTCAGGTGATGGCCGTTGGCGTCTGCGGATCGGATGTGCATTATTTTGAACATGGTAGAATTGGCCGATTTGTAGTTGAGAAACCGATTATACTTGGACATGAATGTGCAGGTATTGTAGCGGCTGTAGGCTCAAGAGTTTCACGGTTGAAAGAAGGAGATCGGGTAGCCATTGAGCCCGGGGTAACCTGCGGACGATGCACGGCATGTAAAGAAGGTCGTTATAATCTGTGTCCCGATGTGCAATTTCTGGCGACGCCTCCGGTGGATGGGGCATTTGTACAGTACATGACCATTCGGGAGGATATGGTTTTCTCGATCCCGGATCATCTGTCTTTTGAAGAAGCAGCCATGAATGAACCTTTCTCGGTTGGCATTCATGCTGCAAGACGCAGTAAACTGGCTCCGGGCACTACACTTGCCATTATGGGCATGGGGCCTGTTGGATTGATGGCCGTTGCAGCTGCCAAATCGTTTGGCGTAGAACGCATCATCGTCACCGATCTGGAGGAAGTGCGGTTAGAGGCTGCTCGTCGTATGGGCGCAACCCATACCATTAATGTACGGAACGAGGATGCACAGGCGGTGATCCGTGATTTAACGAACGGCGTCGGTGTAGATACGGCTTGGGAAACTGCGGGGAATCCGAAGGCGCTTCAGTCGGCATTATATTCGCTCCGGCGAGGAGGCAAGCTTGCTATTGTAGGACTGCCTGCACAGGACGAAATTGCCTTGAATGTTCCTTTTATCGCGGACAACGAGGTGGATATATACGGAATCTTCCGTTACGCCAATACGTATCCGGCGGGAATTGAATTTCTGAGTTCAGGCCAGCATGATGTAATGTCCCTGATTACTGACCGTTATTCGCTTGAGGAGACGCAGCAGGCCATGGAACGGGCATTGCACAACAAAAGTGGCAGTCTGAAAGTAATGGTGTATCCGAACGGCAAATGAATCTAGTTCAAAGGAGCCCTGATATTTAGGGCTTCTTTTTTGTATTTTTCGCCATAAAAGGATTAAACAAGCTTCCATAACGTGGTATAATGCTTGAAGATTTTAATATATAAAATGATACACACCAAATGGGTTAATCAGCATCTAGCGAAAGGAACTGAAGGTTGTGAGAACACATGAATTTATGATTCACTCTGATTTCCACCGAGATGATCTGATGTCTGTATCTTCGCAAGCGTCGCGTTTTGCCTCGGATATTTCATTGTCATTTATGGATGCGAATCATGAGCATCGTGTAGATGTCAAAAGCCTGCTCGGAATGGCGCTTCTCCCCATTCGACATGGCAGTGTGGTGAGATTGCAGACACGGGGAAGAGATGAACTGGAAGCATTGGAATATATGCTAAATGTGCTGGAGAAGGGCTTAACTTGAACTCTGAAACCTGTGCAAATCATAGTGAATTATAAAATATTTATCGTTTCTTCAATTCCGACTGGTACTTCGTCCAAAAAAAGAGTATAATAAAATTTAGTTCTATTCTAAGAAGTACCCATATTAAAGGAGTGTAAATAGATTATGCCAAAAGCTGATATCCATCCAAAGACACAAACAGTAATTTTCTTCGATGCAAGTGCTGATTACAAATTCCTGAGTTCTTCGACTAAATTCTCGAACGAAACAATGGAATGGGAAGATGGTAACTCTTACCCAGTAATTCGTGTGGACACTAGCTCCGCATCCCACCCATTCTTCACTGGTAAACAAAGAAACGTGGACATCGGTGGTCGTGTTGATAAATTTAACCGTAAATACAACATCAAATAGGTTGTCCAAACCATTACAAGAAAACCTCGGGATTAATCCTGAGGTTTTTTTGTATACATGCCGATAGGTAAACCCATGTAATTCCGACTTAAAAGTAATTCTAATACCCATATATATTCAATTCCTCTAAAATTAATTCAACCAATTATTGCGCTTACAATAGTTTCGGATGTACACTAGGAAACAGAGTCAGACATATTGGAGGAGGAAATAGAGATGAGCAACATCAATCATATGGTAACGTTTACACTTTACGCAGGTAAAGATACACCAGAAGCAGAGGCATTTTTGAAAGAAAGTGCGGATGCACTGGCGAATATTCCCGGTGTAGAGCAATTCCAGGTCCTGCGTCAGGTGAGCGAAAAGAACGAGTTTGATTACAGTTTTTCGATGGTATTCGCCAATCAGGCTGCATATGATGCATATAATGATCACCCGGTTCACCGCAAATATGTGGAAGAACGGTGGGAAAAAGAAGTTAGTCGCTTCCAGGAAATCGATCTCATTCAGCACGGAAATTAATAAAATGATGAGTCTCATTGAACCAAACCGAAAATAGCATGAACTTCGAAAGCGTTTTCCAGTTTGATTAATGATGGTTACATCATTTTAAAATCCTTCTTTCTTCATCGCAAGATTTCATAATTACACGTTGCTCAAAGGAGGGGACTGTCCCTATGAAATTGGATCTTACAGGTAAAACGGCACTGGTGACAGGCGCAACTGGTCAATTGGGAAGGGTCATCGCTCGTACGTTAGCAGACTGTGGTGCTGATCTCGCGCTGCATTACATAAATAATGAAACGAAGGCTAAAGAGCTTCAAGCTGAGATTGAAGCCATCGGTCGAAAAACGGTCATTGTTCAGGGCGATATCACGAAGCAGGAAACGGCATTTCGGTTGCGGGATGAAATTCAGTCCAGCCTCGGCGATGTCGATATCGTGGTTGCCAATGCAGTCATCCAATATGCCTGGACAACGGTGCTGGAACAATCACCGGATGATTATATAAGCCAGTTCGAATCATGTGTGATGCAGAGTGTGTATCTTGCCAAAGCATTCATCCCATATATGAAAGAAGCCAGAGCTGGTCGATTCATTGGTATCAATACGGAATGTGCGATGCAAAATTTTGCTACTCAATCTGCATATACAGCAGGAAAACGCGGCATGGACGGTTTGTACCGTGTGTTGGCGAAAGAGGTAGGCGAATATCAGATTACCGTCAACCAGGTTGCGCCTGGATGGACGATCAGTGAGCGTGATCGCAACAATGAGTCGGGACATGATGAGGGTTATATTCAAACTGTTCCGTTGAAACGTAGGGGAGAAGATCAGGAAATTGCCAATGCGGTAGCATTTTTGGCATCAGACCTGTCCTCTTTTATTACAGGAGCTTATATCCCAGTCAGTGGCGGCAATGTGATGCCTGCCATTTAATACTGATTCTTGGATGTGAATGAATTACTAAATATGCAATGAACCGCTTTTTAAAGCGTAACAACCCATGATCCGCTTGTCAGTCCATGACAAGCGGATTTTTGTATATATCCATAAATACATATGATTTTGTTTCTAATTTCAAAAGATTGGGGTAAAAGAATAGGTAGTTTAACGCGGTGGAAACATAACTCAAAATAAGCGAATAAAGGAGACCGACCTGTCATGAAAAAAACAATTGCAGACGTTCTGGTCGAAGCACTATTGAACGCAGGCGTCAAACGCATCTATGGTATCGTTGGAGACTCCTTGAATGCGGTACTCGATTCCATCCGTCGTTCGGGTAAAATTGAATGGATTCATGTCCGCCATGAGGAAGTTGCTGCTTTTGCGGCCGGGGCAGATGCCCAAGTGAGCGGAAGTATCGCCGTATGTGCAGGCAGTAGCGGACCGGGAAACATGCACTTGATTAACGGTCTGTATGACTGTCATCGGAACCGTGTACCGGTACTTGCCATCGCTGCTCATATTCCGAGTGATGAGATCGGGAGTGAGTATTTTCAGGCGACTCATCCAGAGTATTTGTTTCAGGAATGCAGTCATTATTGTGAAGTCATCACAACAGCCAAACAGATGCCGCGTTCCTTTACGATGGCAATGCAGACCGCAGTAGCGCGTTCAGGCGTTTCCGTCATTATACTTCCGGGTGATGTAGCGGCTTTAGAAGCGGCTGACCTACCTGTGCCGGAGCATGTATATCATGCGACACAGCCTGTTGTTCACCCTTCCGAACCTGAACTGCGGAAACTGGCGGAATTCCTGAATCAAGGCAAAAAAATTACGTTGCTGTGTGGTGCAGGCTGCGCCGGTGCGCGTGAACCTCTGATGCAGCTCTGTGATCGCTTGAAATCCCCTATGGTTATTGCTTTGCGAGGCAAGGAATACCTGGAATACGATAACCCGTATTCGGTGGGCCTCACAGGATTAATCGGATATTCGTCTGGTTATCATGCCATGATGGACTGTGATGTGCTACTGATGCTGGGAACTGATTTTCCGTACCGTCAATTCTTCCCGGAAGATGCGGTTGTACTCCAAGTGGATATTCAGTCTTCACACCTTGGTCGCCGTACAAAGCTCGATTATGGAGTGTGCGGAGACATAAAGGCCACCATTGAAACATTATTACCTTATCTGACGGAAGAGCATAGCGACAAACATTTGCATAAAAGTGTGGAACGTTACGAGAAAGTTCGTAAAGAATTGGATGAGCTTGCCGTAGGTAAACCCGGAAAAACACCAATTCATCCACAGTATCTAACCAAGGTTATCAGTGATGCTGCAGCTGAAAATGCAATCTTCACCTGCGATGTAGGTACACCTACGGTATGGGCGGCTCGCTATATTGAAATGAGCCGCAATCGTCGATTGTTAGGTTCATTCAGTCATGGCACTATGGCGAATGCTCTTCCACAGGCAATTGGAGCACAGGTGTCTGATCCGGGAAGACAAGTGATTTCCTTGTCCGGTGATGGCGGCATTGCCATGCTGATGGGTGACCTTCTGACGCTTAAACAGCATAATCTCCCGATTAAAGTTGTCGTGTTTAACAACGGTGCACTCAGTTTTGTTGAACTGGAGATGAAAGCTGCCGGATTGCTTGAATCCGGTACCGAGCTCGTAAATCCCAACTTTGCCATGGTAGCTCAAGCGATGGGTCTCGAGGGGATACGGGTTGAAGATCCGGCTGATCTGGAAGAGGCTGTAGAGCGTGCATTGCAGCATGATGGCCCTGTTCTGATTGATGTTGTGGTGAACCGTCAGGAGCTGTCCCTGCCTCCGAAGATTAATATAAAACAGGCCGAAGGCTTCACCTTATGGATGATGAAGGCGGTGCTGAATGGGCGTGGCGATGAGCTGATTGAGCTGGCCAAAACCAATTTGCTAAGATAAGTATTAGGTTTTCCTTAGCATTATCCCAACATGTTCAACCGTCGACCTGACAATGTAAATGCATGAAATTAAACTGTACATCTCACCAAAAAGAAGGGGAATGTTACACGCTTTTATTAAGGAATTCCCCTTCTTGAGATGTCTAGTTTGTGATAGATATTATAGTATGCATTCATATTATATGGTTTGTTTTTAAATTGAAACTCCTTTAAAATAGGTAAAGTCAGGCAGGATTCAAAGCTTTTCACCCTACATATGTTGCATTCCGATGCAAGACCGCTTCATATCGAATTAACCGATCCGATGACAGATGACGAACACACATGGAGGAGATCAAAATGAGTCACAAAGGAAAAGTAGCAATTATCACTGGAGCAGGAAGTGGATTGGGCCAAGCGACTGCACTGAAGCTGGCAGAGAAGGGCGCGTCTATTGTGGTCGTTGATCTCGTGGCAGAGACGGGTCAGGAAACTGTAAAACAGATTGAGAAGCTGGGCGGTAAAGCCATTTTTGTACAAACGGATGTAAGCAAGGCGAACGAGGTAGAGAATTATGTTAACAAAACGATCGAGGAATTCGGCCGAATCGACATGTTCTTCAATAATGCCGGGATCGCTGGTCCTGGTATTAAACTAATTGAGCATACTATCGAGCAGTTTGACCAAATCATTGATATTAACCTGAGAAGTGTATTTTACGGATTGAAGTATGTGATTACCGAAATGCTCAAAACAGGTGGTGGTTCAATCGTCAATACGGCATCTACAGCAGGTATTGTGGGTGTTCAAGCAGTTGCACCATATGCAGCGACGAAGCATGGCGTAGTTGGACTAACACGTACAGCGGCCATTGAGTATGGTAAAGAAAACATTCGCGTGAATGCCATTGCCCCAGGTACGATTGAAACTCCAATGGTGGTTCAGTTTGGTAAGGATAATCCTGAAGTATTCAAAGCGACCCTTGACAGCATTCCGTCCGGTCGTCTCGGTAAGCCTGAAGAGATTGCCAATCTGGTATCCTTCCTGCTAGGAGACGAAGCTCCGTATATTAATGGCGCTGTTTATCCGATTGATGGTGCTGTAACTGCACAATAAGGCACCAATCAGACTGGAATAAGAAAGAGAGGCTACTGTAATTTCACAGTGCCTCTCTTTTTGCGTTTTATCATTTTTATTCTTAAACTTAAGCTCAATCATGCCACATTGGAAGATTTGCTCTGTGCTGTTGTGGCCATTGCCGGACGATAGGCAAGAATGATGATGATCATTGCAATTAGCACTCCTGCAGCTCCAATCCAGGTGATGGATGACAATGATACTGAGCTGACGGCGATTCCCCCAATACCTGCACCAGCAGCCATGGCTAGTTGCATTACGGAACTGTTCAGACTTAACATAATTCCAGACGATTCTGGAGCCATTGTAACCAGATTATATTGCTGTGTTGGGCCGGAAGACCAAGCGGAGAAGGACCATAGGATCAACACAATGAAGATGGCCATACCTGAATGAGCCGTGATGTTTAGCACCAGCAGACTTATGACATGCAGGGCCATTCCCAGGATGAGTGTTCGCTTTACTCCCATACGATCGGCGCTGTATCCTCCAGATTTGGAACCAATCAGACTTGCGATTCCAAAAGCCAGCAAAGCGGAACTTAACAACGTTTCGCTCATGCCTGCAACAGATACCAAGTAGGGTGAAATGTAGGTATACGCAATAGAATAGCCTCCTAACCAGAAAAAGCTGACAAGTAGCGCAAATCCAATACGAGGTTGTTTGAGGAGCGCTAATTGTTTTTTCAAAGGAACGGGTGCTTCGCCTTCAGATGGCGGGATCGTAGATGCAATAACAATCATGGCAATCACACCCAAAATCGCGATACCTGCAAAAATAAGTTTCCAATCCCAAGCTGCAGCAACCATTCTTCCCAATGGAACTCCCACGATCAGGGATGCGGTAAACCCCGTAATGACCGTTGCGATAGAGCTGGCCTGTTTGCCTGAGGGCGCTATTTTGGCAGCGACTGTCAAGGCTGTTACAACGACGACTCCGGCTCCCAGCGCCATGAGGACACGTGCAGCGATAAAGAGTCCATATCCAGGTAACAGGTAGGCCAAGACATTACCAACGACAAAAAGTCCCAGAAAGTAGAGCAGCAGCTTTCGTCGATCCATGCGGGATGTTAAAGCGATAATGATGGGCGTACCGAGTGCATAAATGAGCGAAAAAATTGTGATCAGCTGTCCCGCAGCAATCAACGATATATTCATGGTGTCCGAGATCCGATCTAGAATGCCTGCAATGACATATTCGGAGGTCCCTACAAGAAAGCTGACCAAGGCTAGGACATAGATTTGCCATATGTTAGACATGAGTATATAACCTCTTTCTGATTATAATTATTATATCTTTAGAAATATAGAAATAAAGACGAGAGAACAGGATTAAGAAAAAACTAATCTACCAATGAGGCAAAGCGAGTACTTAATCTATCAAATGTACCGGGTGTTAAGGCAAAAGGGTATTTATACGACTACGATGAGGCTCAGCGGACCAGGTAGCATTACCAATATAATGATTTTATATTTCTAGTATTATGGAAACATAAAACAAAAATTTTACTTCTCCAACAGATATGGAACGAATCTCTGTACAGTGTCCGTATTCAGACTGTAGTAAATATACGTACCTTTCTTTTGTGAGGTCAACAAACCACAATCGGAAAGTTGTTTCAGGTGATGAGATAAAGTGGAGAGCGCTACCGTTACAAGCCGATTCTCTAAATCAGCTGGGCACAGGTTACTTTCACCTGAAAGGATCTGAATGATTTTATATCGCGTTTGTTCTCCAAGAGCTTTGTGAATTTTCACAGCCTGTTCAATATCAATCGGATTGGATTGCATCAAAATCGGTCCTTTCGTCTTTATTTCTTATTTCTATAAATATTGAAATAACTTTATCATGTCTTTTGAGAAAAGTAAACTCCCCGCGAAGATCGTTGTTTCCAGTTGAACATGAAACAACTGAAAGCAAAAACCTTTGCGGGGAGTTGGGAAGCCCATCTAAACTCACTTATTACAGGCGTTCAAGAGACTCAACGTAATCTTTGGCATCTTTCAATGACAGGTTTCTCGCCTCACGAGCCTTTTTGATTGCAATTATTTTCTTGCCCTGTTGTGCAAGTGCCTGCAATTCTTTATCAAGTTCAGTCAGGTCAGCCTGTGCCGGTGGAAGTGGAGATACGTTCATTGCAGATTCGTTATAACTGAGAGGGGAGTGTGCGGTACTGCCTGAACCATTTTCCAGACGTTCAACATCCCTTTTCAATTCATTCAACTGGGTCTGCAAGCTGATGACGCGAACTAATAAGATAAGAATAAGAAATAAAAAAACGACTAAAACAATGGTGTTTATTTCCATGCAGTCAGGTGCCTCGCTTTCCTTGCTTCAAATACATAACTATTTAAGCTGTACCGGGATCTCCTTAACACCTCGAACAATCATGCCGGGTCTCCATTCAAGTTCATTAACATCCGTCTGCAGCTGCATATCAGGAAAGCGGCGAAGCAGCGTATTAATGGCAATCTCGCCTTCCAGTCGCGCGAGAGGGGCTCCCAGACAGAGATGAATGCCTTTGCCAAAGGCCAAATGTGCGCTCTTCTCGCGAGTGATATCAAAAACATCGGCATCCTTAAATTTCGCTTCATCCCGATTGGCTGAATCCAGCGCTACAATAACAATTTCGCCTTCAGCGATGTGATGTCCATGAAATTCAATGTCCTCGGATGCCCAGCGGGATGTGCTGAACTCAACCGGTCCGTTATAACGCAGCATTTCTTCTACGGCGTTATGGATTAATTCAGGCTGCTTGATCAACAGGTCGCGTTGCTCCGGGTGCTCCAATAGAGCAAGTACACCATTACCGATCAGGTTAACGGTTGTTTCGTGTCCGGCGATGATCAGCAGAGCAACTACACCGAGCAGTTCCTTTTCAGTGAGTTGTTCTCCAGATTCTTCTGCTACAACGAGCTGGCTGATCAGATCGTCACCCGGCTGCTCGCGTACTTTGGCAAACCAAGCATTCAGGTAATCAATGAATTCCTTGGCATGCTTCTCAAACACTTCGGAATGCTCTGCACTTGTCGCATCGATGATGGAATTGGACCACAGACGAAATTTGTCCTGATCTTCAAGAGGTACGCCCAGGATCTCGCTGATCACAATGATCGGTAATGGAAAAGCAAACTCATCAATCAGATTCATTTTATCCTGAGAATTGAGATTATCCAGAAGATCGTCAGCAATATCTTGAATATGGCTTCTCATGCCCTCAATCAATCTGGGAGTAAAAGCCTTCTGTACGAGTCCACGTAACCGGCGATGATCAGGTGGATCGGAAAAAAGCATGTTATGCACGAATATATTTTGTTGATCGGGTCCATAACGTTTGACTACATCCTTACTGAAACGGTTGTCTTTTAATACTTCGACTGCATCCTCATATCGGCTAATAATCCAACCGAAATCACCCTGAGGGAACAGGATTCTGTAAATGGGATCATTCTGTCTCAGCTTTTCATATACGGGGTAAGGGTTCTGAGTAAATTCTCTGGTGAAGAACTCAGGCTGTGAAGTTTCATTAGTACTCAAATGGTTAATCTCCTCTCATCAAAAGCTCGTAATGTTACGCATCTTATCTAAGGGATCATATGTTTATTTCGGTGGCTTCATACGAAAAGCCTGCACCATCTATATATTCAATATTGGAGCGATTGAAACCTTGTTTTTGACTAACAATTATGGTATGAAAAGCCTACTTATTTTAGATAGAATATCACATGGAATAAGAAATAAAATCAAAAGAAATGAAGTAAAGACACAGACTACTTGGCTGTGTTTTTTTGTGCGATTGGACTTAAGCTGCTTGAACCATATGACGAGGCGTTTAATGAACTATAGGGTCGTATGGCCTATAATATGAAGTTTTCTACTACAACAACGTTGATTCAAATTAGTTTTGAATGCAGTCGCCATAATGCAGCGATATAAGTAATTCACAATTACGCTACGGACTATGTCCATTGGCTCAGGAAGAATGCCGATAAGAAGGACGTTTCAACCATTTTTGGCGTTTTCTACGTTCGTTCAGAGGCTGCTGTGATAAGATAAAGCTTAATAAGAACATACGATCTGTTTATGCGAGAGGAGAAACCTTGACGATGGAGATGCTTAAGCCGCCCGCCGAGACACTATATGAGACAGAATTAAAGGCATTACGAGAAGAAGACACGGGAAAACGTCCGCCAAATTGGCTGTTGTCCCCTACATATGTGCGTGATTTTATTATTGGTAGGGATAAGCCAGCCATATTGGATGGAGAAGAGATCACGATTAGCAGGAAATTTTATGGCAACGATGTTCTCATTGAACGTGCAGTAGTGACACTGGCAGGCAATCGGGGATTAATGCTGGTAGGGGAGCCTGGGACAGCCAAGACTATGTTAAGTGAATTGCTAACCGCGGCCATTTCTGGTACCAGTCTGAACACGATTCAGGGTACGGCAGGTACAACCGAAGACATGATTAAATATTCCTGGAATTATGCCATGCTGCTGGATAAAGGTCCGTCCGAAGCCGCACTTGTGCCCTCACCTTTGTATAACGGAATGAAGAAAGGAATTCTTACTCGTTTTGAGGAGATTACACGTTGCCCCGCTGAAGCACAGGACAGCCTGATCAGTATTCTGAGTGACAAGGTGATGAGTATACCTGAGCTGGATGGTGGTGTGCTGTTTGCCAAACCAGGGTTTAACGTGATTGCTACGGCGAACATTCGCGATAAAGGTGTCAATGAAATGAGTGGTGCGCTGAAGCGCCGTTTCAATTTTGAGACGATCAAACCGATTAGCAGTGTGAAAATGGAAGCCAAAATTATTGAATCCCAGGCGCGAAGCCTATTATTACATAGCGGAATAGACACCGAGATTAATTCGGATGTGGTTGAATTGCTGGCCACGACATTTATGGAGCTTCGCACAGGAATGACGCGGGAAGGTTACAAGTTGGATACGCCCCAAGCGTCCATGAGTACGGCTGAAGCCGTATCTGTTTATGTACAGAGTGCAATGACTTCCTATTATTACGAAGACAAGGGAATCGCATTGGATCGGCTGGTGCAAAACATGTTGGGGACGATAGCGAAAGAAAGCGACAAGGATCTGTCCATCCTCAAAACCTACTTCTCTAAGGTCGTGAAGGAGCGGTCCAGAGAAGAGGGAATTTGGAAGGATTACTACGAGGAAAAGAAATGGATCGGTTAAGAGGAAAAGCGGATCTGGATGTTGCCCAGTTAAAGACGCTATTTGAGTCCCAGGTGTATAACCTGAACAACGGAACGCTTTATTTTCCCATACGCCATCATAGTCCAGCCTGTTCCTATCATTTGCTGCGATTAATTGAAGAATACAAGCCGGATATCATTCTAATAGAAGGACCTGAGAGCGGCAATCCCTTACTTCAAGTTCTGTCTGATGAGGCGACAGTACCTCCTGTCAGTCTTTACTACACCTATGAGAGTGAAGAGGAGAGAGCGGCCTGTTATTATCCGATGCTTCGTTATTCTCCTGAATATGTAGCGCTGAAAGAAGCAGCTCGGCTGAGCATCCCTGCAACTTTTATCGACCTGGATTATCATCATTTCTCCAAGCCCAACAAGGCAGAACAGCGGGAGATATCCATTCAAGACGAGACATTGCTTGCAGGGTCTGAGTTTATCCACCGTTTATGCCAGAAAACAAACTGTCGAAGTTTCGATGAATTGTGGGAGAGCGTATTTGAAATTGGTGGTCTGGAGAAGTCAACACAGGCATTTGTACAGGATGTATTCACGTACTGCACCTTATCCCGGATGTGTTATTCAGCAGAGCGCTTGCACAGTACAGGTGATTTGGCAAGAGAAGCTCATATGAGAAGTCGTATTAAGCAGGCTGGGCAGGAGCATGAACGTGTGCTTGTCATTACTGGCGGATTTCATACGTATGGACTGCTGATGCCCGAGAATCATGAGACGGACTCAGAAGAGATGACGATGCAAGAGCTTGTGAAGGCTCAGAATTCGGTGCATCAGCAGATGTATCCCATGGTCTACACGTTTGCCGAAGCGGATCGGCTGAATGGGTATGCAAGCGGCATGCCTTACGTGAATTATTACGAACAGATATGGACTCAGCTGCTTCAGCAAAAGAACTCCGTGTACAATTTGACCGCTTTGGACTTGTTATCACGACTAACCCGCAAGCTGAGGGAAGGGCATGAACATGTATCAACCAGCGACGCTATTGAGGCATACAGCATGGTTCAAGGACTCGCAGGACTGAGAGGAAAAAGGGAAGGTGGAGTCTATGAGCTGATGGATGCAACACTTTCTTCCTTTGTTAAGGGTGAACTTACGTTAGCTTCAGACAAACCAATACAAGAACTGCACAGATTGCTAACCGGGGATGTCATCGGAAAAGTGGCTCCCAACCCATTCTGTATTCCGATCGTTGAGGATTTCAAAGAACGTTGTACAGAATCAAAACTTCATATTCGTACTACAGGCCAACATAAGAAGATACTTGATTTATATGCCAAACCAGATCATCGTCGGCAAAGTCAATTGTTTCAATGTATGGTCTATCTCGTTCCGGATTTCGCGAAGCGACAATCAGGCCCGGATTGGATTGCACAGCGTGCCATGAACCTTGTTCGGGAGACGTGGGTATATTCCTATTCCTCCAGAATTGAGGCTCGATTAATCGAGAACTCGCTCTATGGAGGCACAATTCGGGAAGCCGCTACGCGCAAGATGGAAGAGGAAATGCAGGGAATACCGGATCATCACAGCGGTGACCTCGCCAAATCCATGCTGCTGGCTCTGCTCATGGGCCTGCAGGATAGCGCAATGAAGCTGTATGAACAAGTAAAGTCAGCGCTCCGGAAGGATGGGAATTTCTTGTCACTGTGCGGAAGTCTGCATATGTTGAATCGAATTCAGCAGCATCGCAGACTTCTTGGGTTGTCTGAGGAACAGCAGCTTCTCAACCTCGTGTCCGAAGCCTATAACAATGCCGTGGACAAACTGATGCAGCTCTCAAGAACGAATCCGGATGAACATGAAGCGATTGTCCAGGGACTGAAGCTGCTTGCCATGCTGGCAGAATCGTCCGAAGAGCATTTCCGGGATGAACCATTCAGGGCACATCTGGATGAACTTCTGTCAGACAGCCAGCTTCCGGCACAGCTGGAGGGGGTGTGTATTGCCATATCTTCAGGACTTGGCGATAGGCATAGAGAAGAGATCGTGGATCGAGCACGTGCATATATCCGGGGATCGCAGGAACAGACTCGCCAGACTGCACTTTATCTACAGGGTGTGTTCTCTGTAGCACGGGACGCTTTTCTGTATGAAGATCAGCTTTTATCAGAATTGAACTATATGATCGAGAAGCTTGATTATGAAGAGTTTATTCGTATGATCCCTGAACTTCGTTTGGCGTTTACTTACTTCACACCAATGGAGACAGGCCTGATTGCGGATCGGGTTGCGAACTTGCATCAGGTAGAGAACGAAGAGATGTCATGGCCTTCCGTTGACGAGCGATTGCTGATCCAGACGAAAACATGGGATGAAGCCCTTCGGAAGGAGTTTGACGCATGGAAGCTGATCTGAATGAGCTCAATACTACCAAGGAAATGGTGAAAGACAATGCAGAGCTGAACCGGGCAGAAACCTTAAACCGTTGGCGCCTTATCCTGGGTGAATCCTCCGAAGAAGGACTGTCCAATGCAGATGACTACTCCCCTGATGATTTTAAATATACCGAAGTCGATGAGATTCTCGGATATCTGTATAATCGCGAATACGGTGAAGAGCAGGGTTATAGAAAAGGGGGAGGAAGGGGCCCCTCGGACCTTACCGTCCCCAAATGGTTGCATAAGGTCAGGGAACTGTTCCCGAAATCAACGGTAGAAATTTTGGAGAAACAGGCGCTTGACCGTTATGGCCTAACGGAATTGTTAACGGACAAAAAGCTGCTGGAATCCCTCGAACCCAATATGAACCTACTCAAGAACATTATGCAATTTAAAGGACGAATGAAAGGCGACGTATTAAAGAGCGCCAAGGAAATCGTACGAGTCGTGGTTGAAGAGCTGCGACGCAAACTCGAATCTCAGACCAAAGCGAGCATTATGGGGAAACGCAGCCGTTATGCATCCAGTTCAGTGCGTTCCTTGCGCAATTTGAATTTCAAGCAGACGATTACCAAGAACTTGAAGAACTATGACAAAAACAATCGAAGATTTGTAATTGATCGTCTATATTTTGATGGGAATATCCAGTCTCACAACAAGTGGGACATCATCATTGGTGTGGATGAGAGCGGAAGCATGTTGGATTCAGTGATATACAGTTCGGTGATGGCAAGCATTTTCTATCGCCTGAATGCACTGCGAACAAAATTGTTCATTTTTGACACACAGGTTGTCGATTTGAGTGACAGGCTGGAAGATCCGGTAGATGTGCTTATGAATGTGCAGCTTGGCGGGGGAACGCATATTACCAAGGCACTCCGTTATGGTGAGACGTTAATCGAAAATCCTGGGAAAACAATATACATTCTCGTTAGCGATTTGGAGGAGGGTTACCCGATCCAGCACATGTATAAGGCATGTAAGGATATTCTGGATACGGGCTGCAAATTGCTTGTGCTGACCGCACTCGACTTTAACGGAGATACCGTGTACAACAAACATGCTGCGCAAACGTTATCCAATATGGGTGCACATGTTGCTGCGATTACACCCAATGAGTTGGCAGATTGGATTGGCGAAATTATTACTTAATTGGTTATATATAAGATCATTTATAAACTCATATTCGAGGAGGAATGTGTAATGTTAACTGCAGATCGCGCAGTAGAAGCTCTGGTGGAGAAGTTTGCAGAGGTGTGTTCCAATGAATATTCGTTGAAAACGGATCGGAGTCCGGAAATCATAGATTATGTGATGGGAACGACGGATAAGTTTCCTGATATGATGGGAGGTTCCAGCCATTATGCGTACCAGACGATAGAAGTACTCATGAAAATTGCCAAAAAAGATGACGGAGACATCTTTTTTCGAGCGGGAGCCATTGTAATTCATATGGAATCCAATTATTCCAGAAGAAATTCGTGGAGAACCGATGGTTTTACGCTCTGCCTTGGAAACGACTCGGAAGCTTATGGACTGAGTGGAAAGAGCAAAACCCATGATCGGATGGGCGGTTTGCTGTCCCGTTTGGAGAAAATCAATCGCTATGCTGGAGAGAAGGAAATTCTGGATGAATTAAAGAGCAGACTGAAGGGGAATTTCCATGATGTAATCAATGGAATGATACTCCTTCGACTCTATTCAGATCTCAATGATAGCCCTTCTCATCTTGCCCAGGTACAACAGTTCACTCAATCTCTGCCTGCATTATTTCAACACGTGATGACCCATGATACAAGTAAGCTGCGGAACGAATTGCGTACATTGATTGAGCCACTGGTGGTTTGCAATTTTCAAACAAAACATAACAAATCTGCATATGAATTAAATGATGAATTTCTCCGGGAGAAGCATAATCAGGTTATAGCTGAGAACTATTCGAACACTTCTCTTTCCAAAAAGGAGCAACTGTCTTACAGTGAGTTCGACAAGACGATGATCCTTTTGAGCAATGCTTTGTTATATTTGGTTAACATCAGTGGCGGCAAACAACGTTTCCTTGAAGACAAAAGTGAGACCGGTCTTATTTTGCTCGAAGCCATAAACCAATTACATGAGATCTATCCACTTGAAGTTCGGCGCTATTTATTAAGTATGGATACAAGAACGAAAAATGCCAACGAATTGCTGTCAGGGCTGGTGCCCCTGGATGAACCATATCATCTCATCGAAATGTTGCGTAATGAACTCGAAGCTTACACCATACCATGGCAATTTCTGCAATCAACGATTGTGAATGATCCGCAGCAAGCGATTCGTGCATACCACATATTAAAACCCCCATTCCTCAAATTGTGTATTCAAAAAGTGCTGGAGGACCATGGAATCGCAGTACCAGAAGTGGATGAAACTGTTGAGCAAGCCGTGTTCAGTGCTCTTCGGCATCCGTTAGATGGAGGCAGACAGGGGCTTGCGATTGCACGATATTTAAACGGGGAGAGTTCCCTTGAGGACTACTGGGAAGATCCGAATAGTCGTGGACTGTTTAATAACCTGAATCGTGACAAAAGGCGCGTTCATAACTTGATCAGCATTAGTTTCCTGCCTTTGGATTCGGAGGCGATGCGTCGGTTCGTGATTCTGACCACGTATCCCGAGTGGACACTGGATATTGTTTCTGATATGTATCAATCTTACGCGTTTAGCGGTGAGAAGCTGTTGGAACTTTACGGCCAAGATCCAGAGGTAAAACAAGAGAAATTGCTGTCCAGTCTGATTTCTCTCAACGGTATGACCGATTATAAGTACAAATCGATGCCTCAGGATGAATATCGACGGATCATTCAGCAAAATCTGGACTTTGCTCTGGGACAGTACAAGAAACTACCCACGGACACGCGCATCTTAATTTTGGAAATCACCTTTGAACAACGTCAAGAGCTGTCGACTAAGCAGGTAGCTGAAGCAATTCGTGCCGGATTGCAGGATTCATCCAAAAAGGCAAATGGCGTGGCATTATCTGAATTCAATCGGATTCCTGACCAGGACTTATACACGACAATATATCGTTCGGAGAAAAAAACGGGTGTGAAAGAAATGGCTCTGAGCGCCATCCGCAGTTTGGATAATAGCAAGGATATATACCTTGAGCTTCTGAAGGGTGAGAAGTCTGCCGAATGGAAGAACCTGATTCAAATTCTGCTGGATACCGCGGATCAAAGTCCAGAGTATGCTCATGCGGCACTTGCAGATCAGGCAGATGCCAAAAAGCTGACCAGACTAAGTTGGTTTTCCTTGAACGATCTTCCTTCTCTGATACGTTCAGAGGACAATCAACCATTAGATGATCGAATCAAGCAATATATCTTCGTCCAATCAATAGATCATACATCTGCGCCGAACGAAAGACTGAATGAACTCCGTGAGTATGTAAGCGAGGAATCGCTCGCACGTTTTGCTAGCGAGCTGCTGCAGTTGTGGATTCAGGAGAGTGCTTCTGCGAAGGAGAAGTGGGTAATGTACCTCTCGGCACTCTTTGGCGATACTCAAATTGTGAATATATTGGCTCCCCAAATTAAGGAATGGACAGAAAACAGCCGAGGCGCCATTGCGGCTGATGCTGTAAAAGTACTGGCCTATCTTAAGGAACCTTCTGCTCTTATGGCGATTGACAAGATTAAACGCACTGTGAAGAACCGCCAGGTTAAGGGTGCGGCTGAAGAAGCGTTGCAGCTGGCAGCGGAAAATTTGGGACTCACCTCGGAACAACTGGAAGATCGACTCGTCACCACACTTGGTTTTGATAAGAATGGAACGATGCAGCTGAGCTACGGGGAGCGTTCATTCCTGATTAAAGTGAATGGAGATCTGCAGGTCGTTGTTGTAAATGAAGAAACGGGTAAATCTGTGAAGAGTCTACCTGCTCCTGCACAGAAAGATGATGCTGAACTTGCAACACAATCTAAGGCGCGTTTCACACAATTGAAGAAGGATCTCAAAACAATGGTTAACATCCAGGAGCAACGTCTGGAAGAATCTTTGTCAAAACAACGGCTGTGGTCTGCTGATGAGTGGACAGCATTGTTTGTACAGAATGTAATCATGCAGAAATTTGCTGTAGGTCTGATATGGGGCACATATGAAGATGGTCAGTTGGTCACCACGTTCCGTTATATGGAGGATGGAACGTTTAATACCGTCGATGAGGATGAATACGAGCTGCCTTCGGGATCTCTAGTGGGATTGATTCATCCACTCGAACTTGACCAATCTACGCTCGAAGGATGGAAAACGCAGCTGGAAGATTATGAGATCAAGCAGCCGTTTGAGCAGCTGAATCGTCAAATTCATGTGCCTGAGGATGAAGACAAAAACAAGGTTGAATATGACCGCTTGCCGGAGTCGGATTTCTCTCCCACCGCATTCCCCAAAGCACTGGAGAAATACGGATGGATCAAAGGTCCAGCACAGGATGGCGGCTGGTATCATGAATTTTACAAAGAGTATGGAGATCTTATCGCAGAACTGCGCTTCAGTGGTACCAGCATTTCATATTATGAAGGATTGGAAGATATCACGCTGGAATCTCTGCACTTCTTTAAACCTGGCAGTCAGAAACACTACTATTATAGCGATCACAAGTCCATTGCTTTGGGTGAAATTGCAGGTCGTGTGTTCAGTGAGACGATCTATGATATTTTAAGAGCGTCAGGTCGTTGATCACGTGAGCGGATTTGAACTGAAATTTCGGATGTTTTCGAAGCTGTGTACGGAGGATTATTTGATTCGAAATGCCAACAAAGGGTTGTACAAACGGTCTCTGAAAGAGTTGGATAATGGCTTGACTGTGCAATACATTTGGAATGAAGCCTCTGTGAGTTGTCAGTTGAGTGATGGTACACATTGTTCGCTTGAAAATACGCTAGATCATTGGGAGTGTTCCTGTCCGGCAGACAATATTTGCAAACATATACTGATTTCGATTTTGTATTATCAGCGGGAACATCAGACAGAGGATACATTAAATCAGGGTGAAGCAGCGTCATCAGCACAGTTGGAACCTGAGTCTGGTCTGGTAACGGAGTCACGCTTCCGCTGGATGGTTGAATCCGATCTTGCTCCTTTGATTAAATCATATAGTTCTTCCTTGATTGAGGAGATTCTGTTCCGATTAAGATATCCCGAGCAGATTGAAGTATTGGAAGATTCTCTTCTAACGGTGCGTCTGGTGAAACAAGAAATTGAGGTTTCGTTTACAGAGGAAGCTAGTCTGGCTAAGGCCCTGTGCAAAGTAAAACAAACTGCCGGTAATATCTCTAAACTTGAAGCATTATTGCGGTATCGGATGCAACAAGGTTTGGATGATACGGAAGCCATAAGTGGAAGAGTCCATGATACCACGTTTTCACTTCAAACGGTGCGGGAATGCCGTTCCATGCTGGCAGATCTGCTAAAGACGGGACTTGCTCGTCTACCGCAATCGTATATGGCTCAATTGGAGACACTGGCGATTGCGGCCCATAGTGGTTATCTTCCTGACGTTGAGCGGAGTTTACGCGGGATTCAGGGGGAACTGCAATTGTTTTTTAACCGACACGTACGGTTCTCCATGCAATCGGTGCTTGATCGGGTAAGCAAGTTGTATCTTGCATTACAGGTGCTTGAACAAGAGAAGGTATCTGCATTCAAACAGAGTCAGCTCATTGGCAGTTTCCGAAGTAAATACTATACGGTTCCAGAGCTGCATCTGTATGGACTGGGTGCTGATGCATGGGAGACACGCTCCGGTTACCGTGGAATCACTTATTATTTCTATTGCTTTGATGATGCGGAAATCTATACGTACAGCGATGTGCGGGCTGTATACTATGAAGATAATCAATTCTCATATACAGAGCATTATGGTTCCTTCACTCCATGGCTGCCCAATCTGACTTTTCGTCAATTTGCCGGGGAAGAGATTCAGTTTCGCTCGGTGAAAGTAAATGAAGAGCATAGACTCTCCTCCGGGGAAGGCGCAAAGCTTACACTGTTGCCACGAACATCAGTGGAAGAGCTGAATCTGGGCAAGTACATGCAAGATATACCCTCCGTACTCGCTGAAGATGCACGCTCATTTGAGTTGTTTTCCGTTCCGAAAGAACGACTGGCGATGATCAAGGTTGCCCGGATTGTAGAGCATCGCTTCGAGAAGCAATCACAGGACCTTATTCTAACGATGGAGAGTGACCATGGGGAGACGTTGGATCTGACTCTTCCTTATTCAACGGAATGGGAGACCATGATCAAAAGGTTGGAGTCAGGTTATGGGACAGGAACACTCGAACACTTTTATGCTTTTGTGCGTATAGAACAGCAACGGATATACCCGATCAGCTTCCTGAAGGGTCCAACAGTGATCAGTCTGAAACTGGATACGGGTTATGGAAGGACGGGAAGAGTTGGAAGACTATAATCAGTTGATGCAGAAGATTAGCAGCTGGTCAGAAGAGCTGTTGCTCCGCGGATTATCCCAATTCACACTGAAAGATATTGATGTGTTGGAACAATTAATTGTAGAGACCTCGAGATTTCAAATGACTTTTCTTCGTGAGATTTTGGAACACATGATCGAAGAGGGCCGAAAAATCGCTTTGGGGAGCGGTAATGAGGAGCTTATGTTGCTTCATTATTGCCGCCTCACACAGTATGTACAGCTCAGCACTCAGGAATCATCCTGAACGGAATGACACATAAAGAATTGCGGAAGCATGAGCCTCTGCAATTCTTTTTATTTTATTTGAGTAAATTAGGTTTTTGAATCGAATCTAATATGGAAGGGAGGGTGAGCATGAAGGAAGAACAAATCAGGGAAGCAGTCGCTAGACGTGACCATGAAGCTATGGAATGGGTGATGAATAACTATGCTGGATTGTTGTGGAAAATTATTTATTCCATATTACATAATGCCTCAACAGAAGAAATCGAAGAATGCGTAGCAGACACCTTTTTTTCATTTTGGCAAAATCCACTTTCTTTCCAGCCCGAGCGCAGTAGTTTGAAAAATTATCTGGCAACCATTGCGAAGCACAAAGCCATTGATCGTTACCGGAAATGGAATCGCAGAAGTGAGATTTCATATGAGGAGAGCATTCATTTTGTTCAAACTGAGGACACTCTCTCTAAATTAATCAGTAAAGAAAGGCAACTTGAATTGGAGCAGGCTATTGAATCATTTCCTGAACCAGACCGGGAAATCCTGAAACGTCGGTTTTACGAAGGTCAGAAGCCATTAGAAATTTCAGAAGCTTTGTCTTTGCACGTCAGACAGGTCAATAACAAAATTTATCGTTCGAAACAGTGGTTGCGTAAGTGGTGGTTGAAGAAGAAATAGAGGAGGTGATTCCAATATCGAATCCAGGAGATCATTTTACGGAACAGAATCTAACCCATATCAAGAAATTATTCTATGAAAAAGTGGGCCTTGAGGCAAATTCTCAACGTAATTCACAGAATGATAGCACACAACTGTATAAAAGGAGAGTCCCTAAAATAATTTATATTCCCATTGCAGCCATCCTGTCTTTAACTATTGTTACAGGCGCAGCAGCGGCCATGGGAGTAATTGATCTTTCATCTATTCTGCAATTTTTGAGTGGAGATCGAATCAACATTCTTCGTCCCGTGAATAAGACCAGTGAAGATCAGGGCATACGCATGCAGACTCTCGGTGCAGTTCGAGACGGCAGCACAACAGAAATTTATGTGGCCCTCAAGGATCTAAAGGAAGACCGGGTTAACTCTTCACTTGATGTATATGATTTTCATGTATCAGGTGGTCGGTCACATAATGCAAAGTTAGTACAGTATGATCCTGCTGAGAAGACTGCGATCATTCGATTTCTGGTTCAGGGAAAACGGCTCAGCAATCGAATGAGTGTCCAGATTAGTTCTTTTTTATCAGGTGCAAATAAAGAGGAGAACTATGATTCTGGGCTCAATCTCTCAGAACTCCTGAGTAAGAAGCAGCAGACCGAATATGACACTCTTGATCCACTCAAAGACAGTATTAGCGGGTGGGGAGGTGAATCCGCTCTGGAATTAAGTGAACAGGAATCCATTCATGTACTTCGTCAGGATCAAACCCATATTAAGTTGCCGGCGATCAATTGGATGTATATATCCAATATTGGTTTCGTCGATGGGAAATTGCATATTCAGATTAATCCAGATGACGAAATGGGTAGATACAATCATGGTTATTTTTTCTTCACTGATGATCAAGGGAACAAGCAGGATATCCCCATGAATAGTGTCTCCTATGGCTCTTATATCAAAGGCGGTACTAGATACGGTGGGGATTATGAGGAGTATATTTTTGATATAACGGATATCAGTCAACTCAAAAAGCTTCAGCTTAAAGGAGATTTTACTAGTTATGATCAGTTCGTTACGGGGAAATGGGAAACAACTTTTGATCTGAAACAGGATTCTTTAAGCAAAACTGGAAAAGCAACTCTTACGCTGGATGATGAAATACGTACAGAGATTGTAGTCTCCTCCCTGGGTGTTACGCTCATGGGCAAAGGCGTCAATCGAATAACACCTGAGAATCTTCATATGGAACTCTATCTCAACGATGGCACAAGCATTCTTCCCAAATCGGGGTTCCTGAACATTGACGACAATTTGATGAAGTGGATATCACCTCAAACAATACCGGTAAATGAAGTGAATTATCTGATGTTGAACGGACAGAAAGTGTTATTGCAAGATCCTTAAAAATGGTTACAAATAAAATGGGCGGTCTTCACGACTGCTCTTTTTTTATAAGATTTTGCTATTCGCTCTCAACTTTTCAAAGTTAACGGTTATATTCGCTGAGATGTCATATCCCCGCTTATGATGCATACCCATACCATTAGGCGAATGCTGTCTTAAGGAGGAAACAGGCATGTCCATGAGCGAACCTCTGTTAACGCAAATTGTCAATCAACATATCCCGGCTGACGCGACTGTCGTCACCATTGATAAACCGGTCAAACATCCGGCCATTTATGCTTCAGATTTAACCGGAGACGGAATGCCGGAAATTGCTGCTGTATATGAGCAGGGCGGAGAACTGATGCTGCTAGTTCTGAAATTTTACCAGGGTCACTGGATCAAGATGTCTTTGACGAAAGGCTTGGGTTATGGTGTTACCTTGCTGACAGCGGCATCGGTGACATCCACGGCGAGGAACAATCTCATTGTCGGCTGGCAGATCGGTGCGATCTGGTCGAAGCTTGCTGTATACGAATGGACGGAATCAGGACTGACAGATCAGGCGCCAGAAGATTTGTATTATAGCCATGCGGAAATCATCGATATGCCGGGTCACCACGGCAGAGATGGCAAAGTAGAAATTGCACTCTGGATTCATGATACAGGTGAAGCTTATCGGGTCGAAATCATCCGCTGGCAGAATGGTAAATGGGTTCCCGCAACAGATGTATATCCGTATTACTTCCCTAAGGTAGTAAAGTATTACGAACAATTGGCAGAACAACATCCAGATTATATTTTCTATTGGTATTATCTTGCGGACGCTCAGTATAAAGCCGGATTATTTCCTGCTGCACTCGTTTCGGTCCAAAAAGCGCTAAGTTTCGGTGACCCCTACCCTTCACGGGAAGTTCTGCTTGAGCTGGAAAAGAAGATTAGGCAAGCCATAGGCACAGAGGTTCCGCGTGAAACGACGTGGTTATTTCCGATATCAGTTAGAACAACAACTGGAACCCGGTGGGGTTATATGGACGCCCAAGGTCGTATTCGTCTTGAACCGATACTTGACGATGCCCAAGACTTTCAACGAAATGGCCTGGCTGTCGTCGTAAAAGACGGGAAGACTGGCATCATCAATCTTAACGGGCAATTTGTCGTTCAACCTGTATACGATTCCATTAATTCTTTCACAGAAGGTCGGGCCATTGTCATTGATTCCCAAGGGTTCAAGATGATTGATGAACAAGGCGCAGTATTGACCAAACGGGCATATCCGTTTATTGCCGATGTGAAGGACGGCCGAGCGCTATTTTACCTTTCAGACAGCAGTCAGGCAGGCGGGGAAGTCAGTCGTTACGGTTATTTGGACACCTCTGGAAATGAGGTCATTCGGGCGCAGTTCGCTTCAGCGAACGATTTTCAGGATGGCAAGGCCGTTGTGCAGATCAAAGATAATGAATATGCGTTAATTAATCGAAATGGTCAGCGGCTGGCGACGTATCCATATGCCTATGTAGGACCTCTGGGTGACGGATTACTTCCTTTTCAGAAAGAAGCATCGGGTAAATACGGTTATATCGACGAAAGTGGTCATGTCCGAATTCAGCCGAGCTTTACCTCGGCATTTCCGTTCAGTGGTGGGTACGCTATTGTGAATACAGCGGAGGATTACAACTCCATCTATGGCGTTATTAATACTCAGGGCACATTTACCATCCAACCCGCCTACAATGATATTCGAGATCTGGGAGAACATCGGTTTGCCCTGGGGCAAGCAATTGATCCCAAACAGTCTTTTCTAGGTTCGGTCTATGCAATTGCAGATGTCAATGGTAGAAAACTTTCGGATTTTGTATATACGGATGTATCGAATTACAAGGGAGGCCTGGCTTCAGCCACGAATGGAACACAAACGTTCTTTCTGGATCTAAATGGGCGACCTGCATCAGGATACCCCCGTGTTGAAGGCTCGGGCACACTTGAATTAGTAGCTCCCGATCTGATCAAGGCGTATGTGGATCAACGCGTATCCTATGTAAATCGGGTCGGGCAGATCATTTGGCGGCAAAATACGATTGTTCCGCTTCACCTACCTTATCGTGTAAGGGAAGAGAAATATAAGCCAAACCCTGATTACCTCGTGTATTATCCGCAGGTGGAAGGGTTAACCGATCAAGCTGCTCAACTTGCACTAAATGCGAAGTTAAAGGCACTTTCCCAAGTGAAGCCCATCCCTGCGGATCAGAAGCTGGATTATACGTATACAGGGGATTTTGATATTACGTTCTACCAGCAGCAATTGCTTCAACTCAAACTTACGGGTTATAACTATCCGGCTGGTGCAGCACATGGCATGCCAACGATGATCTATGCAATCATTAATCTGAGTAGTGGTCAGATGTATGAACTCAAGGATTTGTTTAAACCCAACAGTGATTATGTGAAGGTGCTTAGCAAAATCGTAGGAGATCAGATCAAGAATGATCCACAGTACTCTTATGTTTTTCCGGACACCTATGAGGGAATCAGCCCGGATCAGCCTTTTTTTGTCACAGCGGATGCACTACATCTATACTTTAGCCCTTATGAAATCGCTCCTTATGTCGCGGGATTTCCGACATTTACAATTCCTTTTGCCCAGATCAAGGATATCATTAATACAGAGGGTTCATTCTGGAAAGCTTTTCACGAGCAGCCGTAACCAATCCATGTCACCCCGTAACCTAATGCCTACGAATGGTGTTTAGATAGGGGAGGGGATTTGGATTGTTGCTGAATGTGGTTCAACGTTTTTTGGTTTTGGGGATTGAGTTTGTTATCGTGATGCTGAGCGCTGTGGTCGCACTTGAATTTCTGGAAGGGTTCAAAATTGGAACGAGCGAGTATTATGGTTTGCGGAATGCGGGCCACATCTTTTTTTTACTGATTATTATCACCTTTAGTCCATATGTATTCGCATTTTATACTGTAGTTGTAAGTCCAATTTCATGGCTTCTGCGTAAATATGTCCCCTTTATTATCGCCAGGGTGCTTATATATAGTGTCAGTTGTGGGTTACTAGGCTCGTGGGTATTTGATCAGATGTTCAGTGACTACATGATCGAGTCGTATTATCTGAACCGAGCGACTTCCATCTGGCTATTTGCTCTTGCGGGGGTGATTTACGCAGTAGTAGAAAATAGGGTTATACAACGGTATAAAATGCGAGCAGAGAACATGGAAATTTCAAATAAGATTTGAGAAGCAGAGGGGTGGTAGGATCTCTCAAAAAGATCAATTTTCTGCCACGGATTATTCCTCACGCAGTTAGCCATTCTTCATCGGTAAGAGGCCATATGTCACATATGGTCTTTTTTTGTTTGCCTTAATTTTTAGATGAAATAAATCAGAATGATGCCATTTATTATCCGTATAGAGGTATTTTTGCTCCGTTTTGAGGTAGTAGCTGATCGCTGTGCTGTGAGATATTAATTGGGCGTATATAACACTACGCGATATTGAGAATGATTATTAATGTCAGGAGGAGCGGGATGAACACCACATCTGAAGTATCCGGTTTAATGGAAGTAACCAAGGAGCGGAAAGGTTTGCTGATTACAGCAAGTATCTTCTCGATTTTATCGAGTCTGCTGCAAATGGTTCCATTTATCGGAGTGTATAAAATCGTCGAAGAACTGTTAATCCATGCTCGGGAGCCATCTGGCCTGGACAGGGATTTGCTGATGTATTGGGGATTCGTCTCTTTTGGAGCGCTAATCGCGGGTCTTATCGCGCTCTATATTGGAGGAATGTGCTCGCATATCGCTGCATTCAACATCCTGTACCAGCTCAGAGTAAAGCTTGCCGATCATGTGGCAAAAGTGCCGATGGGGTATCACACTCGAACTGCGACAGGTGAGCTGAAAAAAATCATTGAAGTTAGCGTTGAGAAAATAGAGAAGTTCATCGCGCATCAGCTTCCCGATCTGGTGAGTGCGATCGTCATTCCACTAGTGCTACTATGCTATTTGTTCTGGCTAGATTACCGTATGGCACTGGTCTTGCTAGTTCCCATGATTATCGGGTTCTGGCTGCAAAGCAGCATCTTCCGAAGTGAACGGGGACGTCAGGCATATCGTGATTTTCAGTATGCGATTGAAGAAATGAACTCAACAGGGGTTGAATACGTAAGAGGAATGCCGGCGGTAAAAGTATTCGGTATTACATCGGACTCGTTTCTCACCTTTAAACAGGCAGTAACGAGATATCGGGATATCTCGTTGAGAATAACCGATTTATGCAAGACGTCGTATGGCATGTTTTTCATCATCATTATTTCGCTGGTGACCTTTATTGTTCCGATCGGCATTTTACTTTCAAGCGAAAACGCAGGCAATCAGTCTTTCGCGATCACCTTTATTCTATTTCTAATCATTACACCAAGTTTGTCCGCACCACTCTTGAAACTGATGTATCTGGGTAGTGGCATGCGTGAGATCGTAGAAGGTCAGAATCGGATCAAGGCTGTATTTGCTGAGTCGGTTGTACAGGAACCTCTCACTCCGCTAGTGCCCGATACATATGATGTGGCTTTTCGGCAGGTATCCTTTGCGTATGAACAAAAGGATAGCAAAGCGTTCAAACCTGTGCTTCAAGAAGTTGATTTTGTAGCTAAAGCAGGAGAAATGACGGCATTGGTTGGACCTTCGGGTGGCGGAAAATCTACCATTGCCAATCTGCTTCTGCGTTTCTGGGACGTGCAGCAAGGCGAAATTACGATTGGTGGGGTTCCCATTCAGGAAATGGGGACAGAGAAGCTGATGGAGACGGTTTCGTTTGTATTCCAGGACGTACATCTGTTCTACGATACGATTGAGGAAAATATCCGCATGGGCAATACAGCTGCATCGCGGGATGATGTCATTGCTGCGGCTCGAACAGCTTGTTGTCATGAGTTTATTGAGAAGCTGGATGAGGGATATGACACCAAAATTGGAGAAGGTGGTACGTACCTGTCTGGTGGTGAAGCTCAACGGATTGCCATTGCGAGAGCTTTACTCAAGGATGCTCCCATTCTCGTTTTGGATGAAGCGACAGCATATGCGGATGCAGAGAATGAACATAAGATCCAGCAAGGACTGGCCCAACTGGTTCAAGGTAAAACGGTACTGATTATTGCTCATCGTCTAACAACGATTCGGGCAGCTGAACAGATCCTGGTCATTCGTCAGGGTACCATTGTTGAGCGAGGTACACATGATCAATTACGTGAGGCAGACGGTTTGTATGAGAAGATGTGGCAGGCCCATATTCATGCTGCTTCCTGGAAGCTTGGAGGTGCGAAGCAATGAGGAACTATTTATACAACATATCGGGTGGTAACCCCCGCAGTCTGCTTCCATCCATCATAGCCGCCATTCTGGACGGGATTGCCAAGATCATTCCGGCTGCGCTGCTCGTTGATATTTTCAATACGATATACAAATCCTTCGCTGAACCGGATAAGGGACTGGACATCCAGCGAATGTGGATGGTGTGCTGCATTCTGTTTGCATGGCTGTTGGTGGAGTATGCGGCTTACTCTTCTCTCTATGATAAAACCTATCGGGCAGCATACAGCCTCGCCGCAACGGGACGTTTGAAGCTGGCTGAACATATTCGTCATCTATCATTGGGTTTCTTCGGCAAAAGAGACCCGGGAGATCTAACCAATCTGATTCTGAGTGATTACGGACAGGTAGAGCATACGATCTCTCACAATCTGTCACAGCTCATCAGCGCAATTGTGCTGCCGGTGCTGGCTTTTGTTGGACTGCTGTTTGTAGATTGGCGAATGGCAGTTGCGATGTTCATCGCTGTTCCACTGGGGGTGGCCTTGTTATGGATGACAGACTCCATTCAGGCTCGCTTAAGCGAGAATCATGTGAGAGCCAAGAACGAAGCGGCCAGTCGGCTGCAAGAGTATTTGACCGGTATTCGTGAGATCAAAGCCCACAATATGGGCGGAGAACGATTTGAACGACTGCGTCGTTCTTTTGACGAGTTGAAGTCGGCATCCATTCGGTTGGAAGGCATTATGGGTCCGATGATTATGGGGGCGATGCTGCTTGCGCGTTCCGGCATGACGTGGATGATTTTGGCGGGGAGTTATTTGCTTGCAGGTGGGGAATTGACATTGCCAATATTTCTGCTGTTTTTGCTGGTCGGTACGAAAGTGTTTGAACCTCTGACCGTTGCGCTGATGAGTTATGGCGAAATGCGGTACTCCGCATATAGTGCACGGCGCATTATGGAAGTGCAGCAGGAGGCACCAATGACAGGAACAGGCAGCGTAAAGCCTAATCAGGCCATTTCGTTTAACCGAGTAACCTTTGGTTATGATGATGAGCTTCCCGTACTGAAGGATTTGTCGTTTATCATCCCTCCGCACACGATTACTGCACTTGTAGGGCCTTCCGGCAGTGGTAAAAGTACGGTTACCCGTCTCATTGCGCGTTTTTGGGATGTGCAGTCAGGTTCCATTACGATTGGCGGGCAGCCCATTAGCGGCATGGACCCGGAAAAACTGTTGGAGGATATCTCTGTTGTCTTCCAGGACGTCTATCTGTTCCAGGATACAATCGGTAACAACATACGTGTAGGGAAGAAAGAGGCTACTCAGGCAGAGATTGAAGAAGTAGCACGCCGGGCTTGCTGTCATGAGTTTATCGCAAGTTTGCCTCAAGGATATGACACGTTAGTGGGCGAAGGCGGCTCGACGTTATCTGGTGGGGAAAAACAGCGTATATCGATTGCACGTGCGTTATTGAAAAATGCATCCATCGTATTGCTGGACGAAGCTACGGCGTCACTCGACCCGGAAAATGAAGCCGCAGTACAGCAAGCGATTAATGAGCTTGTCGCGAACAAAACGGTAATCCTGATCGCCCATCGTTTGAAAACGATCCAAAATGCGGATCAGATCCTTGTTCTGGATCAAGGACAGCTTGTGGAACAAGGAACGCATGAGCAATTAGTGCAAGGCTTGGGCATCTATTCGCGTCTGTGGCAATTACAGCATGATGCCGAGGGATGGCAGGTAAAGGTATAGCGACGCACGCAGTCGTCCAGACCAGATAGATGATTTGACTCAAAAGGAGAATAGTTCAAATGTTAAAACGAATTCATATATGGATTGCATTATGCTCAATGCTGATGCTTGCGGCTTGCGGAACTGAACAGACAAGCAGTCAGGAGGTTAGTTCGTCAGAGGGAACGGCGCAAGCGACAACGAAAGTCATCACCAATCCAAATGGAGAAGAAGTTACGATTCCCCTTAATCCGCAGCGGATTGTGGATCTGTCCGGCTCAACAGAGGAATTATTGATCGTTGGCAAAACGCCTGTCGCTACAACCAGCGCCGATTATGGGCAGCAGGATCAGATCACTCCACCCCTTAAAGACAAGTTGGATGCAAATACTGTGGTTCTGGGGTGGTTGGGTAGCAAATTCAGTATAGAAGCGGTGACTGCATCGAACCCGGATCTGATCATTCTGGGAAAGGATTTTAATACAGATCAGTATGAAACCTTATCCTTGATTGCACCGACAATTGTTTTGCCTTACTCGTATTATGATTGGAGAGAACGTCTGACGTTCCTGGCAGATACGTTCGGAGAAGAAACCAAAAAGGATGAGTTCCTGGCTAAATATGATGCAAAGTCGGCTGAGTGGAAGCAAAAACTCGAATCGGCTGTGAACGGTGAATCTTTTGCGGTCATCGAAACCTATCCTAACAATCTGGTGATCTATTCGAATAAAGGTGCGGCAGAGATGTTGTACGGCGAGTGGGGACTAAAACGTACAGAAGGTATTCCTGAGCCCGAAGGCTGGGGAGGAAAACAGATTAGTATAGAGGCGCTAATCTCCGTCAATCCGGACCAGCTGGTGCTGATGGAGAATAGCGAGAACAAAATGGAAGACAGCAAGGTGTGGAATAACATGAATGCCGTCAAGGATGGGAAGATTTATAAAATCTCCAGCGTAGATAACTACAATTATTCTTATACGGCTATGGGACGTATGGAGCTTATGGATCGTTTGGGTAACATGATTTTGGAAGGACAAAAGTAATTCTGAACAGAAATATAACGAAAGATTAAAAAGTTAAACGGTTCGCCATGGATAGGCTTCTCAACAAAAGTTGAGGGGCCTATCTTCATTCCTTGAAAAGGATGATTAAGAACTTAATGGAATATTTTTCTGTTATACTACATGGATATGTGTCTACATACATTCAACTAAATCCATATGAAAGGAGGCATTCATTTGAGAGAAGCAGGTTTTTGGGTTAGATTAGGAGCAAACTTGTTAGATGGAATTATCGTTTCAATCCCTTTAGCCATTATTGTAGGTGTACTGACAGGAAATTTTGATAATGACGAGCCTTTAGCTAAACTACTGAGTGGATTATATTCCATTTTATTACCTGTATTATGGAGTGGCCGAACGATAGGAAAACGTATTTGCGGAATTCGAATTCGAAAATACGATACACATGAGCCCCCTGGAATTGGAACCATGCTCATGCGAGTTGTTGTTGCAGGACTGGTATATGGAATCACATTTGGCATTGGTTTCATTGCGAGTGTCATCATGGTTGCTGTACGAGAAGACAAACGTGCAATACATGATTTTATCGCAGGTACCGAAGTCGTCTGGGACTAAAAATGAGAAATCGATCCCTGGCGTAATATATTCGTTATATCCAATCCACTCATATTCACCCACGTTACAGACGATGAACAGTGTTCATGGTCTGTTTTTTGTGATGTCAGAAGTACACTCACAATCCCGCGCCAACACTGCAAAATCAAGGCATTGAAGAAGATTATATAGAGAATTCGTCTATCGTTTTGGCTAAATGATCATTTGGTTCTGACGAAATCAACATGTCATTTCATCTTTTGCGAATATCGCTACAATGCGCTCTCCCTTACTCTGAGGTAGAGCACAGACATTCCCAAAAGGTGGAGGATAAGGTCCATGAGAAGAAAAGTGTTATCTACGAGTTTGATGATCCTGTTATTAGGTACAACGATCCTGGGGTGTTCGTCCGGAGACAGTAAAACGGGCGAAGCTGAAAAAGGGACACCAAGCGGATCAACGGAAGCAACAACCTATCCGATTCAAACGGATAAGACGCTTACGTACTGGGGTGAAATTAACGGAAACTTGATCGGGGTCAAAAATTCGCACAGCGAAATTCCATTCTTTCAAAAATGGCAGGAAAAAACCGGCGTGCCACTCAAATTCACGGCACCACCGACAGGTCAGGTCAGAGAATCCTTTAACGTGATGCTGGCATCCGGGGATTTGCCAGACATGCTGGAGTACAATTTCATCGGAGATTTCCCCGGTGGACCGGAGAAAGCCATCAATGATGGTTACATCCTCAAACTGAACGATCTGATTGACCAATATGCTCCGAATCTGAAGAAATACCTGCAGGAGAATCCGGACATCGATAAGATGGTCAAAACGGACAGTGGCAGCTACTATGTATTCCCGTTCGTTCGGGGAGATGAGTATCTACGTGTCTTCCAAGGACCTATCATTCGTCAGGATTGGCTGGATGAGCTGGGACTGCCGGTTCCGGAAACGATTGATGAGTGGACAACAACTCTGAGAGCTTTTAAAGAGAAGAAAGGCGCAGCCGCTCCGTTCTCTGTAGTAAGTAAACCACGTTTCTTTAACGATTCCGGTAATGGTGCTTTCCTTGGCGCCTTCGGTGTAAACCGCGGGTTCTATCAGGAAGACGGACAGGTCAAATTTGGTCCTGCGGAAGAAGGTTTCAAAGAATACTTGACGTTATTCCAGGAATGGTACAAAGAAGGTTTGATTGATAAAAACATCTCGACAGCGGATACCAAATCCGTTGACGGTAACCTCGCTTCGGGTGCTACTGGCGCTAGTGTTGGTAACGCAGGCGGAGGTATCGGCAAATGGCAGCCGCTCGTAGAAGCAAATGATCCGGATGCCGTTCTGGTCGCTGCACCATATCCGGTACTTAACAAAGGGGATATTCCTAAATTCGGCCAGCTTAATCAGGGTTATGCCTCGGAAGGTACGGTTGCCATCACGACGGCAGCCAAGGACCCGGAACTTGCCGTTCGTATGTTGGATTACGGCTACAGTGAGGAAGGGCACATGTTCTTCAACTTTGGTGAAGAGGGTGTCAGCTATAACATGGAAGGCGATTATCCGAAATTCACGGATTTGCTGCTGAAGAATCCGGATAAACTCGCTCCTGCACAAGCGATTTCACTATATGCCCGCAGCAGCTATAACGGTCCATTCGTTCAAGACAAACGTTATGCCGAGCAGTTCTTTGCATTACAGACTCAGCGTGATGCCATTGATGTATGGAAGAATACACAGGCCGCCAAGTATAATCTGCCTTCAATCACACCTACACCTGAAGAAAGCTCCGAATACGCGACCATCATGAATGATATCAACACATTGGTCGATGAGATGACCATCAAGATCATTCTGGGTAACGAACCAGTGGATCAATTCGAGAGCTATGTCGCGAAAATGAAATCATTACATCTGGATCGAGCTATTGAAATCCAAACAGCAGCACTCGAACGCTACAACAACCGGTAATTGTAGAAGGGGAGGGCTCTAGCCCTCCCGATTGAAAAGAGGTGAAAAGGTACATCATGAGCAATAGTCAATCCTTTAGAAGCCGGTTCGTGCGGGACTTCATGATGAACAAGTATTTATATATCATGATGATTCCCGTTATTGGATATTATTTAATATTTCATTACGGTCCGATGTACGGTGCAATTATTGCCTTTAAAGATTATTCTCCGATGAAGGGCATTTTGGGGAGTGATTGGGTTGGGCTGAAACACTTTGAAGAGTTTTTCAACAGTTATTATTTCTTGCGTGTTCTGAAGAACACCCTTCTTATCAGTTTATATACGCTGGTCTTTGAATTCCCCGCACCGATTATTCTGGCGCTGCTTATTAACGAAGTACGCAAGCGCGCGTTCAAGCGGGTCGTTCAGACGATAACGTATATGCCTTATTTCATCTCTCTCGTCGTCATATGCGGTATTATTACGGACTTCACGAACGCGGATGGTTTAATCAACCGCCTTATCATGATGCTTGGATATGACGGTCAGGCGATGCTGCAAAAGCCGGAGCTGTTCCGTCCGATCTATGTTCTGTCTGAAATATGGCAGCGGATCGGTTGGGAATCCATTATCTATATCGCTGCGTTGATGAGCATCGACCTGGAGCAGTATGAAGCGGCGAAGATAGACGGAGCGAGCCGTCTCAAGCAAATGTTTCACATTACGCTACCCGGATTGCTGCCTATTATTACGATCATGTTCATTCTCCGGATGGGTAATATGCTGAATGTCGGGTTCGAGAAAATCATTCTCCTTTATAATCCGGTGACCTATGAAACGGCTGACGTAATCTCTTCCTTCGTATATCGAAAGGGATTGTTGGAGTTCGGATGGAGTTACAGCTCGGCAGTCGGTCTATTTAACTCGGTGATCAATCTCGTTCTTCTGATTTCGGCGAACTATATCAGCCGCAGAGTGAGTCAAAACAGCTTATGGTGAGGTGGTAACTTTGATTAAGGAAAGTGGTTGGTTTGACCGAATCTTTACGATCTTCAATTATACATTTCTAATCCTGCTTGTCATCGTCACATTGTATCCGCTGCTCTACGTGTTATTTGCGTCTTTAAGTGATTCGGCGCAGCTGTTAGCAAACAAAGGTCTCCTGTGGAAGCCGGTCGGCTTTAGTCTGGAAGCTTACAAAAGTGTACTTGCCAATCCAGGTATAGCCACAGGTTTCCGTAATACATTGTTTATTCTTGTGTTCGGCGTTATCGTCAACCTGTTCATGACTGCGCTTGGTGCGTATGTGCTATCCCGTAAAAACGTGATGTGGAACAAGGTGTTCATGTTCTTTATCGTGTTCACGATGTTCTTTGGCGGCGGGTTGATTCCACTGTACCTGGTCGTAAAAGGTGTTGGCCTGTTAGATACATTGTGGTCAACCATTCTGCCTTTTGCCATCAGCACATTTAACCTGATCATCATGCGAACGTCATTTATGGGCATACCGGACAGCCTGGAAGAGTCGGCCAAGATTGATGGAGCGAATCACTTCACCATTTTGTTCCGGATCATTATTCCGTTGTCCATGCCAGTCATTGCCGTGATGATTCTGTATTACGCAGTCGATAAGTGGAACGGATGGTTCTATGCGTCTGTATTTATCAAAAGTCGAGAACTGTTCCCATTGCAATTGGTGCTGCGTGAGATTCTGATCGCCAATTCCACGGAGAGTATGTCGGCCGGTGCTTCGGCTGGGGATCGTTTCCAGATCGGGGAAACCATCAAGTATGCGACGATTATGGTAGCGACGATACCAATCCTTTGCATCTATCCGTTTTTGCAGCGCTTTTTCGTGAAAGGTGTCATGGTTGGTTCATTGAAAGGTTAATCCAGAGAATTTAATAACGGTAAGGAGGTATGAGGTTACATGAGCGTATTAAATGAAGTGAACAAAGACGTGTGGGATCAGATTAAAAGTAAAGCCGATCAGATGCTTGCAGCCATAGGTGAAAAGTCTCCGCATGTCGCAGGAGCAAATGGCATCTATGACGACATGAGAATCGATTGGTGGACCTCGGGATTCTGGCCGGGTATGTTATGGATTGTGTACGACATGACGGGTGATGAGAAATATAAAGAGGCTGCATGGAATTGGGATGAACGGCTATCGGAACAGTTTCTCGAAAATAACTACTTTGATCACGACGTGGGCTTTCATTTCCTGCCTACGGCTGTCATCAAATACAAACTCACTGGAGATGCCGATGCCGCAAGGCGTGCCTTATTTGCCGCCAATTTCTTGGCTGGCCGCTTCAATACTAAAGGCAGCTTCATCCGTGCTTGGAATGGAGACATGCTGGGCTGGTCGATCATCGACACCATGATGAACCTGTCCTTGCTCTTCTGGGCGTCTGAGGAAAGTGGAGATCCTCGTTTCAGCCATATCGCCAAAGCTCATGCGGATATGGTCATGAAGCAATTTGTGCGGGATGATGGTTCTGTGCATCACATCATTCGATTTGATCCCGAGACAGGTGAACGGGCAGAAGCGATAGGTGGACAAGGAGCGGCGCCGGATTCGGCATGGAGTCGGGGAGCGGCATGGGCTTTATATGGATTAACGAATACGTATCGTTATACAGAGGACCCGGCATATCTGGATGCTGCACAGCGTGTGGCGAACTTCTTCATTTCCAGCCTGCCTGAGGATAGCGTTCCGCATTGGGATTTCCGTGCTGAGCCGGAAGAAGGGGAGGAGATTCCACGGGACAGCTCTGCTGGTGCCATTGCTGCTTCCGGATTGCTTGAGCTTGCAGATATACTTCCTGATCCGGAAGGCAGACTCTATGCCACTATTGCCAAACGTATCCTGAGTTCCCTGCGTGATCATTATGGAACCTGGGATCTTTCTGAGCACGAAGGTATGCTTCTGGAGGGAACCGGTCATAAACCGGCAGGTCAGAACGTAAATGTCTCACTCATTTACGGTGACTATTTCTACGTCGAAGCGAGTGCCAAATTAAACGGTTGGAAGCATCGCATTTTCTAAAAAAATTCTAAGAATATTTAAAATACATTCTCAACTTGATACCGAATTGATACCGAATGCCCGATAGACGAAATTAGTCTATTCGGGCTATTTGTGCTTGATTTGACGGGGAAAATCGGTGGTGGCTACCCTTTTTGTCAATCGAATTGAACTTTTTATCTATATCCCAATCGCGCTCTTACCGTTATAATAAATTCCTGATCCAAACATAGATAAACTACGAAGAGTTGGGTGATGAGTTGTTGCTAAATATTCGATACTTGTGGCAAAAACGAGAAAGCATAATTGTAACCTGGCTTGTCTCTTACAGTGCTGTTTTGATCGTGCCGATTCTGATCAGTTTGGTTATTTACATGCAAGCAAATGAGACATTGAAGAGTGAAATACATCGGGCCAACGATTCTTTATTAAAGCAGATGCGATATACGATCGATACACAAGTTGATCTGATGAAGCGGTTAAACATGGAGATGACGTGGAGCCCAAATCTGCAAACGTTGATGTATTCCAATCAGCCGGCCAAAGAGGCGCCGTATACGGCATACCAACTGGTAAAGGAACTCCGTCTCTATAAAACATCCTACGCATCCATCGATGAATTCTACGTCGTGTGGAAAAAAGATCAATCCATTCTCCGTTCAGGTAATATTCGGGATATGCGAACGGCATTTCATACCATACATAACACAGGTGCAATGTCTTTCGAAGCGTGGCGGGATCAGGTCCTGGGTGCAGAGACGAATCAGTTCGTCATACTGCCACATCAGAATGCCGCTCCGGCCGAGTCTTCCATTGCGTACATTACACGTCTGCCTGATGATTTGAATGGTCAGGAGACCGGTACGGTTGTCGTCATGGCGGATACGCGAAGATTCCAGGAAGCAATTGAGAGCATTTCGGGTTTTAGTGATGCCACGCTGCTGATTCTGAACCAGAATAACGAGATTCTGATGAGCAATCATCCGGGGTCAGAGGAATTGAAGCCATTCATGAATGGCAATCAGGTTCAATTGGATAACGCCAAGGTAGGCAAGTCGGAGATGTTCTACATGGACTCTGCGGTGTCCGATCTCAAGTACGCATTGATTATTCCCAGCAGCCTATATTGGGAAAAGGCAGTGTATGTCCGCAATTTTACGTATATCAGCATCGTGGTGAGTCTCATTAGTGCGGGTGTACTGACCTGGTTCTTCATGCGCCGGAATTACTCCCCAATCCAACAGCTCGTGGAATCACTAAAAGACAAAAATAGTCAGAACGAACCTGCTGATCGGAACGAACTTCGGTTTATTCAGAAGGTCATCATGAACACACGTTCAGAAAAGAATGAGATTGCCCAGCAGTTGCAGAAACATCAGCAGGTGCTGCGCTCCAATATGATTAATCGGCTTCTCAAAGGCAAACAGGATACGCTTGTGCCTTATGAAGATGCATTCCGTTCCTTCCATATGCCGCTGTATTCAAGTGAATTTGCTGTTATCCTATTTGTTATCGAGAATGAAGAGAATCTCTATGGAAAGCTGCCAGGTATTGATATCAACGAACGAAACAAGCTAATCCATCTCATTATTTCCAATGTGGTTGAAGAACTGGCTTCAGAGCGTCAGCACGTCGGATATGTAGCAGAAGTTGATGATATGATGGTTTGCCTTGTAAATATGAAAGCGGATTCTTCGGATTGGAACCAGGATCTTCATCACATTGCGGCAGAAGCGCAGCGCTTCCTGGAGCGCTATGATATGGAATTGACGATTTCCATCAGTGGACGCCATACGTCATGGATTGGCATCGCCGAAGCATACCAGGAGGCAGTAGACGCGATGGAATACAAAATGGTGCTTGGCAAGAAAGGCATCATTACCTATGGTGATGTACGCAGTGATGCGATGGCGGATGACCCGTTTGGCTACTACTATCCGCTTCAGGTGGAACAGCAGCTTCTTAATTTCATCAAAGCGGGAGATACCGACCAAGCCAGCGCTTATATGAACGAGATTACAGAGCGGAATTTTGATAAACCGATTATGTCGCTCACACTTGCACGTTGCCTGATTTTTAACCTGGTAGGTACAATGATCAAGGCTATTAATGATCTGGGGGACAGGGATAACCATACGCTAACCCAATACCCGCATCGGATTGAGGACATTATTGCCGGGGATACCATTCAGGAGATGCAGGAGGCATTGCAGAACTTGCTTGAGGAGGTATGTTCATATGCCGCTGACAAGCGCGCAACGAATGTATCACAAGAACGTGAGGATTCCCTGCGTCATCTCAGTACCCAAGTCACACAGTATATTGAGAGTAACTATACAGACGTGAATTTGAACGTCAACGCCATTGGTGAGCATTTTGAGCTGAAGGGCAGTTACTTGTCCAAACTCTTCAAGAATCAGACAGGTGAGGGTCTGCTGGACTGCATTCATAAGTGCCGTATCCGACAGGCTAAAGAAATGATTGAGCATAAACAGGAATCCATTACAGAAATATCCCGAATGGTCGGGTATAACGATGCAGCAACTTTCATCCGGGTATTCAAGAAATACGAAGGCATTACGCCAGGTAAATATAAAGAAATCAGTTGATTGATTTGAAAGGAGACCGGAACATGAACGTAAAGAGGAAGTTGGCATTCATAGCAAAGGTGACAGGATTCATCCTACTGCTTGGCATGCTGACTGCTTGCGATCAGAACGGAACAGATTCAGATGCCAAGCTGGATGAACGTTCCGGCTCATCAGAGTACCAGACCGTCTCAATTGCTTCACCCAATAACGATGGAAAATTAACTTACTGGGCAGAATTGAATGGCAATGCAGCGAGCATAAAGTCCAGCTTCAATGAAGTTCCTTTTTTTCAGGAGTGGCAGCGGAGAACCGGAGTCAACCTTCAATTCATCCGGCCTCCCGCCAATCAGGCCAAAGAAGCAATTAATGTGCTGCTTACGTCGGGAGAGCTGCCGGATATGATTGAATATGAGTGGAGCAATTACCCCGGTGGGCCGGAGAAAGCAATCAAAGACGGATATATTCTGCGATTAAACGATGTTATGGATCAATACGCACCTCATCTGAAGCAGTACCTGTCCGAACATCCAGACATTGATATGCAGATTCGCACAGCGAACGGAAGTTATTACGCGTTTCCTTTTATTCAGGGAGATGATAAGCTGCGAACCTATCAAGGGCCGATTATCCGAAAGGATTGGCTGGATGAGCTTGGACTTGAGGTGCCAACCACGATTGATGAATGGCATACGATGCTTCAGGCATTTAAGGACAAAAAGGGGGCTGACGCCCCGCTTACTTTTCTAGGTGTCCCGAATCCGTTGTTTGGTATCGAAGGCGGCGGTTTTATTGGCGCTTTTGGCATAAAAAAGGGGTTCTACGTGGAAGATGGCCAAATTAAGTTTGGGGCACAAGAACCTGAATATAAGGCTTTCCTATCCTTATTTCGTGAATGGTATACGGAGGGACTCATTGACAAGAACCTGGCTACCGTCGATTCGGAGACTCAGGATACAAACATGTTAACAGGACGCAGCGGCGCGAGTATCTGGAATGCAGGAGCAGGGATTGGTACATGGCTACCCATCTTGCAGGAGACAGATCCCCATGCAAAGCTTGTGCCAGCGCCATATCCTGTCATGAACAAAGGAGATCGCCCGAAATTTGGTCAACTTGCTCCCGCGATCGGTTCCAGTGGAGTCGCCATATCCAGCAACAGTCATCATGTAGAAGAAGCAGCACGAATGTTGGACTACGGGTATGGGCCTGAGGGACATTTGCTGTTCAACTTTGGTATTGAAGGTGTTAGTTTTAAGATGAAGGACGGGTATCCGACGTATACCGAGACTATTTTGAAAAACCCTGATAAGTGGTCGCCGGCGCAAGCGCTTGCGATGTACACCAGAGCGAGTTATTTCGGTCCATTTGTGCAGGATACGCGATATATGGAGCAATATTATATTTTGCCGGAACAGAAAGAGGCGGTGCAGTTATGGTCCAGCACGGATGCTGTTCTCCATCAGGTACCAACCCTGCCCAAAACCGAGAAAGAAAGCACGGAGATGTCTGTCATCATGCAGGAAGTGAACAAAGTGGTGGACGAGATGTCGCTGAAAATCATTTTTGGTATTGAGCCGGTGGATGCTTTCGATACGTACGTCGAGCAAATTAAGTCATTGCAGATTGATCGTGCGATTGAGATTCAGCAGCAGGCGTTAGAGCGATATAATCGCGCTGTATCCTCTAAATAAATCCTTATATTGTATAAAATGGGCATTGGAGTGTCGTTTTTGTTGATGTAATTTCGTTCCCTCGTGCTCTACAATCGGATATGACATGCTGAGTTGGCATGCACATGACTCTTGCTTGAGCAGGATCGGAGGTGACTATAGGGTTTCTTGAAACCGCTCACATACTCTGAAATTCAAAAGGAGGAGAACGAAAGCATGCGTAGAAAGTGGCCTTTTTTATTGTTGGCATTTACGTTGACTGTTGGATTGTCTGTACCTGGAACCCAGGAGGTTCGAGCGTCAGAGGGTGACTCACAGCCATCTATTGATCGTGCTGGTGATAATCTATCTCTGGGTACGGATGGTAGAAGCAGGCTCTATCCAAACGATTGGTATCCAGGATTTAAAGACGAACAGGGAAGGTTTCTGCATGACTTTTCGTATGCCGGTTATCGGCGTGGGGAAACAGAACTACCTAAAACGGCTAAAAACAAACGTATTGACGTTACCAAATCACCTTATTTTGCCGATCCTTCAGGGGGCCGTGACGCAACATATGCTATTCAAAAGGCAATTGATGCTGCTGTTGCGTTAGGTGGGGGTGTCGTGTATCTTCCCAAGGGTACATATCAGGTTAACCCTCAGGACGGCAAGGATTATTCACTAAACATTCCTGCAAGTCGTGTAGTCCTGAAAGGTGACGGGATGAACAAGACTCATATCTATAATGCACAGCAAAATATGAAAAACAAGGATATTATCCGGATCGGTAACGGAGATTGGAAGAAAACCGGAATTTCTACGAAACTTCGCAAGTCGGTTACTGATCCAACCGTCCTGCTACCCGTTGAGGACACAAGCGGGTTTGCGGTGAATGATTACGTGGTCATTTCATTCGAAACGACGCCGGGTTTCTTACGGGAACTTGGCATGCAAAACAAGTGGTCGTCCCGTCTCGGGAAAGTAGAACCGCTATTCTATCGCCAAATCGTGGGCGTAGATTCAGAGAACAAAACGATTACGCTAGACATTCCGACGCGTTATCCAATGAAGCTCCGCGATGATATTACGATTAGTCAGACCGCAGATCCGATTGTCGAAGTAGGTTTGGAGGATTTCTCGATCGCAAACATTCAAAATGCGAAGTCGGGGCTTGGTGAAGATGACTTCAAAGTCGTTGGGACTGCTGGATATGAAGCCGATAATGCTAAAGCTGTCAATGTGATTGCAGTGGCCAACAGCTGGATTCGAAATATTAACACCTATAAACCAGCTGGCAATGCAGATTATCATCTGTTATCCAAGGGTATTATTCTGGATCGTACGAAGAACGTCACTGTGGATCATGTAACCATGCAGTACCCGCAGTATCGTGGAGCGAATGGAAATGGTTATTTATATCAATTTATTGGCAATGATAATCTCATTAAGAATAGTAAGGCAATAGGAGCTAGACATAGCTTCACATATGCCAACTTCTCTGCGAACGGGAATGTCCTGCAAGGTTCGTATTCTGAGAAACCTTCATTATTAACTGATTTTCATATGTATTTAAGCATGGCAAACCTGATCGATAACCTGGTAGTTAACGGGGACGGGATCTCTGCCATTACACGGGATTATGGATCATCCGAAACGAATCGTCATGGAGTGGTAACCACGGAAAGTGTGTTCTGGAATACGACCGGTCAGGCGGCACACCCTAGTAAATCCGGTGTTATTGTAGAATCAGAACAATTCGGGAATGGATATGTCATTGGAACCAAAGGAAAGGACACCGGCGTGAACGTCAACATTGTCGGTTCCATTCCGGATGCGAATACGCAGCCATTTGATATGGCGGAAGGCATTGGGCAGGGCGATCGTTTATCCCCGCAAAGTTTATATCAGGATCAGAGCAAGAAACGAATCAAAGATATTCATCTGGGGCTTCAATCCCTGTTGGTGAATGGCGAAGCTATAGGGGGTATGCAGTTCTTAAGAACGGATTACGTTCATACTTTGCCTTATGGCACTACCGAAACGCCGATCATCTCGGCAAAAGCTTTTGCGAAGGAGGCAAAGGTTAAAATTAAGCAACCGCAAGGAACTACTGGAACTGGAGAGATCACTGTATCCTATCGGGGTCACAACCAGAACGTAAGAGTGAAGTTTAAGGTAGCTGATACACCCGTACTTCCAGAGAATATCTCTATAAGTCCCAATAAAGCAGTACCCGGCTGGAGAGTCGCAGGTAATGCAATCAGCGCAGGCGGAAGCGGAGAATTATCCTCGTTTCTAACATTAGATAATGGAGAGATCGTAAACATCGCAGAATTGAATGTTCCTGTGACGTACACATCAAGTGATGATACGATCGGATATACGGAAGGAACTACATTCCATGCGGTAAAAGCAGGAAAGGTCGACATCATCGTGAGCTGCGTCTTTAATGGCGTAACGGTCGAGGCACGGGAGAAATTTGAAGTCAAAGAGCCTATGGCCGAGCCGGAAGGACCGTTCGCTGTCGTAACCAAAGTTACGGCAAGTGCAGATGATGGCAATCTGCCGATTCATACGATCGATCGTGATCCAGACTCCAGATGGTCTGCAGATGGAAAAGGACAATACCTGCAGTTGGAGCTTGAGCAACAGACTCAAGTAGGGCAGGTAAGCATTCAATTCTATAATGGACATACGCGATCCAATTATTTCGATTTGGAGATATCAGCTAATGGTATTAATTACCAAAAAGTATTGAGTAATGTGGCCAGTCAAAAACAGGCGGCTTATGAAACATTTGAATTTGAACCGGTTCAGGCCAAATTCATTCGATTTGTCGGGCAAGGAAATGAATCTAATACCTGGAACAGCATAATTGAACTTTGGGTGCACTAGAATTAAAAATGACGTAGGATAGAATCAAAAGAAATTCGGTATAATATGCGCTCATTATAAAGCTGTAATGGGCGCATATTATATTTGAATAGCATATTTATCCATACGAAATTAAAAATATCTCGGGGGTTATAAAAAGAAAAAGCCACATTTATCCATGAGTTGTAAGTGTAAGCGAGTTGAGTAGTTGATTATGGGATGCAATGCAACAATGCAATGATCAAGACCAAAATCATAACAACTGTTTCACAAAACTCGTATTTTGTACATATGTCCATTTATCCGGACCACTCGAATCTCCATACTCGACCGATTGAAAAAAGAATATAATTCGACTGCCAACATGATCTATTTCAATGCCGTTCAAATGAACGTCCAGATATACTGCATCTTTTTATACCCGACATCCCATATTTTCAGTTCGCCCTTAAGCGTGATCTTCAGCTCTTGCCCTGGCTCAACCGGCATCTCGTATTCCATAGGGTACTGTTCAGGATTAGTACGCTGATAATCTCCGTCATAATTCAAAATCTCCTGACCATCGCGGACCGGGTATCTTCTGTCCGTTGATTTGAATACTGTCCGGTTTGTCTCTGGATGTATTGCCCGAGGTGTCAGTCCATTCCGTGATCGCTGTAAACGGACCCTCTACTTTAGTTGTTATTTTGTTTACCGCCGCCCCTAATCCCCATATAGCTATAAACAGAACCAACCCCGCTATAGCCGTGGCCACCAGATTGCGCCCGATGCTCCGGTAACGGAAACCAAGCTTATACGCCCCGAAACCGAGAGCTGCGCCTACTAAATTCTGAAGAGCGTCATTGATATCGAAGCTGCCCAGGAAGGTAAGGGCCTGGATCGTTTCCAGCACAAGAATCGCGATAAAGAATAAGGTGATGAACCGGACGAAGCTGACCCTGTATCAGAAGAATCTTATCCTTCTACATCCACTGTGCAAAAAAATTGTTGTAACTAATGGTTTTAAATTTGATTATTGAAAATTTGATCGATTGTTTTACGATCAAAATCTAATATCCATTCGTAGTATTTTTCATAAACTGAACGTAATGTAAATGTGTCAGTTGCTACAATATCCATCCCCCTACTGTCATAAATGTGGAATATGCATTTTTTAGTTTCATTAATTAGATAAATATCCCCTTCTATTCGTGATTCGGGTTCTGATTCTCTGTGTGCAACTGCCTCAAATAAATCTTTTACCTTTAGATTTTTCACCTCTGTCTTCGTGCAATATTGCAGTGTAATGGTTTCATCATCGTGATCTTCAGGATCTTTATAACGATATTCTAACTCTCGTTTATCAATGTCTTCTATTCTGGTTCTGGAATAATAATTAAGATTAGCATATACATTTTTCTCAAAACATGAGACAGGATTATCACTCCAACTATCCACAAAAAGGGTCAAATAAATCATATCGTTTATTTCACAAATTTCATTGAATATTGATAATGCCCTAAGAGTTACTCTATCAATCCTTTTTTTACCTTCCAGATCTCCTCCTAATTCATACCTAATTGCAATATGAGAGTTATAGAAAAGTGGTTTTTTTAATTCTAAGTTCATAAAATTATTATCTAAAAATTCATCTAACTGGTCATTAAGATCCAATTAACACACCTCTTTTTTTGGATTCTTCCAGTAAAGAGAAGAGTTTTTTCTCTTCTCTTTACTGGAAGAACTTTTTTATTTAAGTTTTATCACGGTACCAGTTTGACTTTTGTGTTTATTTTTGATCCAGTTACCATACTTATCTGCGTCAGCAACCCAATGAAGTTCTTTGCCTGACTTTTTGAAGACTTTGAATGCAGAATCAGCATGGCCAGTAGTATCTTTTGCCCACCAATATCCATGGCTGTCTTGATAAGCTTTGACTTTATCTCCGTTGAAGTTATAAGTTAAGCTAGCTTTAGCATTCGTTTTAATATCCCACAGAGTTGTAGTATTTTGGGTGGTTGACTTCTTTTGTTCTTTAACTTTGCCACCAGCAAAACCCATGGCAAGTGCTAAAATATATTCTGCTTCTTTCCCTTTAATGAGCGAATTGACTAACTCTTCAGTTGCCCAGCCGATATCCCCCTCTTTTTTAGAATAAGGACTTACACCTACAGCCATATCGTACAAGAAATCAAACCGTTTAAAATCATTAAAGTTATATCGATCTCGAAGCGTAATTTTATAAAGTTTATAATTGGAACTATTTATTTTATACCCTTTGCCCCTCGTATCCTTCAGAAAATATCTGAGCTCTGAAGCATAATAAGGCTCTACCATATGACCACTAGGATCTACATATCTAAGTGAATTGTTTAATGCATACGTGTATAGGTTCAAAGATAGTGGATTGTTCAATTCGCCTTCATACGTATCCTCAGTAATAAATCGTTTTTCATGGGGATCATAATATCGAGCTCTTAAATAATAATAACCAGTTTCTTCATCGTACATTTCTCCCGCGTACTTAAATGAATTCTCGAACGCTTCTTGTTCTGAAACTAAATTGCCCCAAATGTCATATTCATACGAATTCAGCTTGTTTCCAGCCGAATCTTTAATCTCGACGACATCCCCATGATCGTTGTAGTAATAATAGCCACCTTGCGAACCATTAACACGGAATAGTAATGTGTTTCCCCATATATTTCTCGCCTTAGTGTTTCCCTGACCATCTAATTCCTCAATAATTTGGTCATTCAAGTAAATATACTGAGTCTTCTTGTTCTCAACAGTTTTAGTCGCACGGAGTCCATCCCCATAATAGGTGTATCGTGTCGAAGTTTCAACATCTTGCCCATTCGTTGTAGTTACCTTAGCCAGTTGATTCAGCCCATCATACTGTAAGTCCGTGCTTCCTTCTTTAAAGATGACTGGATTATCCTCTTCAGTGGATGCTATGTTTCCTTTAACATCATACCTGTAGGTTTTATTTCCTAGATTACCCTTTTCCATTTGAATACGATTCAGTTGATCATATTGAAATGAAGTGATTTTAGAATTTGTTAGTTTCTGAGTTACATTACTGAATCCGTCATAGTTAATTTGCTGATTATAACCGTCAAACTGATTTGAAACTACTTCATCAAATGCATTAAGTGTAAAGGATTGCTTTTGATGATTCGGAAACTCGGTCGTTAAACGACTGGAATCCTCACCAATGGTATAGTTTATCTTTACCGTACCCATATCTGGATAAGAGACAGAAGAGATCCGATTTAAAGTATCATATCCATACTGGACACTCTTACCATCTGGATAAGCTAGACTTTCTAATTGATCGGAGTTGTTATAAGTTAAATCATACTTATGGCCTCCGACCGTTTGAGAGCTCAAACGATTCCATGTATCATAGGAATATTGTATAGCCTCGTTTTCGCTACTTGATTTCAGCGAGGTGAGCATGAGGTTGTTCGCATCATACGTTTTATTAACACTATAAATCGTGTGATCTTGTGCATCTCTAATATCAATTAACTCCGGCTGATCATATCCGTTATAATGGAAAGAATGCGTTTCATTGAGTTCATTTTTATAATTAGCAAGTAACCCAATAGGTGTATATTCATAGTGTTTTTCTCTAATTGTATCTTTTAGATCGGGTGTATCACTTTTTTGTATTTTTTTTGATGATAACTGCCAACCCGACTCATTATAAGTGCTTTCTTGTTGTAATTCACCATTTATGAATTGTTTTGTAAGTGCGCCACTCACGTCATACGTGTACGTATAATTTGTTCCCTCAGCATCCTTCATAGCTACCAGATTGCCACTTGGTTCATAGCTGAAGTGTGTGATCTGCTGTCCATCATCCATATTTACAATTGTTTTCGTGTTCTGATCTAGCGAGTTAAACGTAAATAAGGTCTCTCTATTCTTAGTTGCACTTTTTTCTTGAATCCTTGTGGTTTGTCCAGATAGAGTATCGAGTTTAGCCTCTACCTTACCATTTGGATGCACAATTTCAACTGAATTTTTTGGGAGGATTGTTGAAGCTTCCTTTACGGTATTACCATAAGAGTAGCTTGTAATATTTCCTTCAGGATCAATTTCTTTAGCAAGATCTCCATTAGAACCATACTTATATATGGTTTTCTGTTTCTCATCTCCATAAGGTAAAGTAGAAGTTAATAAAACGCCACTATTATTAAAGATATTCTCTACCAATGTTCTTGTGTTTCCATTTGAGACAGCTGTCTGAGTTTCAACTTCTCCAAAAGGAGTATAAGCTGTTACAGTACTAATCCCGCTCGGCTCTGTTGCGGTAATCTCTCGGTTACGGTTGTTATATGAGTACGTATAATCCAAGGCCTTACTCCCGTCGGCTGGTAAATACTTTTCTCCAATAACTCGGTTTTGAATATCGTAACTAAACTGGACTTTACTGCTATCAGGATATGTCATAGATGTTTGTCGCCCGTAGGGATCATACGTATACAAGTAACTGATCGGTTCTGGTGATGATCCATCTTTTAAAGTTAAATATGCAGTTTGCTTCGTTACATTTAAGCCACTATCATCATAAACAAGGAACTGATTACTTTCTCGGTATTTTCCATATCCATCCCCTGAACTTGATTGTTTAATGTGCGTGGGTTGGTGAACGGCATTGTAATCGAGATATTCTGTAACGAGTGTATCTCTCGAACTTTTTCCTTGATTAGAATAAACTTTAATCTCAGTACTTTTATAAACGGTACCATCTGCATTGTAATCAAAAGATTGTCTTGTTGAACTGTCTGTGTCTGCAGCCGTCTTTTCCAAATAGCTCACCTGATGGAATGGGCCATTATATAAGTAAGACGTTACATTACCTAAGATATCAACGACCCTTTTGGGATAGCCGTAACTGTCATATTGGAATGATTGCATAGCTGCGTAATTTTTTATAACTGACGTGTTATCTCCCCAATAGAGCTCATTTTTCACATTACCAGGGCGTGGATCTGAAGACAATCCATCGGTAAACATTTTAACCAGGGATGGATTGAATCCGTCTTTGTAAAATGTCGATGTTACTTCTGTATTTGCAAAGTCAGTATCCGCGTCGCCAAAAGAGTGTGTTAGTGCGTTTTGTACATTTGAGTATTCCGTCGTGGCATAAGTTTCTTTTAATGTTCCATAAGTGTTCGGAGTATAACGATTTGTCGTAGTTGATACATAGTCACCATAATTGTAGCTTGTTTTTGTAGTAATGTTGTCCCCAGTACGAAACGAACTATTTGAAAGTCTGAAGTAAGCAAGCTCCTCATCCATTCTCGAAACATTCCATACTTCTTGAGCATCCTTCGTGTTCCCTTTTATCGTTTTTTGAAGGAATTTCAAGCTGTCTTCGTTGTCTGTAAAGGTGTAATAAACCGAGCTGACTGGATGATAACCAATGTAAGTCAATACGTTGGCGTCAAGATAGTTACGAATCGTTCCGCGAAGTTCTGCTTGATCACTCCATTTTTCTTGAAGGGACCAAGATTTATCATAGGAAGAATATCTGTAATGCGTTCTAAACCCTTGATCATTTTCAACTTGTTTTAAAAGAAGGTATTCAATCTCACCGTACGTTGCTCGATCACGATTAAAGATTTGACTCGCTTCTGCTTCTTCTTGGTCGAGAATCGGTTTATAATTCTCGTCAAAGTTATAATAGTAATCATCTTCAAAATTGAAATCCGCATGGGAATTCACATCTGGTGAATAATAAGAATAAGATTCAATGGTACGATTATTTAGTGTATCTTTCACTGCATTCAATTGATAATATGAAGCCGGAACTTCTTGCAATTCATATTCGTCTACTTGATCTTGTACGGCTATCCTTAAAGAAGCGGTATGATCAATTAGGGTTGTATCGTACAACATCTTATACAATTGATCTCCGTTTGATGAGGCTACTGTGTAACCTTCAATGACCCCGTTGTTAGTTTTAATGTCGATGTGTTTACCAACCGAATCAATAATCTTAATACCATCGCTAGAATAATGATACGTAATTCGATCCCCGAATTGATTCTTCTTGTATAATATCTCACCTTCATCATTAAATGCGTACGTAACTTGATCATTTATAGTTAGTGCATGATTTCCGTCATTATCTAATTGATAAACAACATTATCATAAGGATAGTTTTCCGGATGCTTTTGCACATCTTCCGAATTCAAATTAAATTCATAAGTAGTACCATCTTCGAGCGAAAATCGGCGAACGCCGTGATCGTAATTGTAACTCCGATTATACGAATCATAAGTTACACCCGGTTGAAAAGTGATTGGAATGGACTCAAATATATAACTTGTGTGCATGACAGGTAGAGACATACTCCAACCTGTCGCGATATAATAATCAGTGTTTGTCAATTGATCAATTGTCTGACTTACTGTATTTCCCATGCAATCTGAAGCTGGAGAAGTGGTATCAAAATCACTATTCCCTTGGTCGCAAACTTGCGTCGCTTCATACGATGGGTTTGTCGTTTTTGCATTTATAGAATCATAGGTACGGATTAAGGAAAAATCCAAATTGGCTTTTCCTTTTAGGTATAAATCGACTTTACTTTGCGTCGAAGTTTTATAAGTGGAGTTGACATCTGAGCTAGTGTCACTTTGATACACAAACGAACTGTTACGATCTGTAAACTTAAATCGATCTGGTAACGAGCCTAACGATTGCATCATAAATGGTTGTGAATCCAGAGATACGGAATCTTCAACGTCTTTTGTGTCTTCAACGTCTTTTGTGTCTTCAACGTCTTTTGTGTCTTTAACGTCCTTTGTGTCTTTAACGTCCTTTGTGTCTTCAACGTCTTTTGAATCTTCAACGTCTTTTGTGTCTTCAACGTCTTTTGTGTCTTCAACGTCTTTTGTGTCTTTAACGTCCTTTGTGTCTTTAACGTCCTTTGTGTCTTCAACGTCTTTTGAATCTTCAACGTCCTTTGTGTCTTTAACGTCCTTTGTGTCTTCAACGTCTTTTATATCTCCAGTATTATTTTGGTAGACTGAATCGGTTACTGTGGGAAAATCTTTAGTAGGACTTTGAATCGAATTCCAATATGCTGTTGTTGCTTTCTCATTCTTTTCAAAGTTATACACTTGCATGGATACTGGTGTGTACTTTGATAATAATTGTTTTTCGGGTTCAGATAATCCATTTATAATTTGAATAACTTTTTCTTTACTCAAGTCTAATAGTACTACTAGTGAATCGGTATCCAATAAAGAAATCACATCCGAATAGTAATAAGCAGCAACTAAAAGCATATCTTTTGAAAATAAAGACTCTATTTCTTTTAATTGTTGTTCATCAAATTTAGCAAAAGATGAGATACTCTTAAATGAGTTTTCCTGAACGTTTTCTCCTACCATTGGATTAGCAAAAACTTTGATATCTGCAAATGGGTTCAACACTAAGCTGATTATCACCAAAAACGATATTATCGTTTGTAATAGATTTGTTCTTTTCAAATTCATTATCTCCTATTTAACCTATTTGTTATCAATAATCATACGATCTTGTTTTATCATGTTACCAAGTGCATCAAAAATATAGTCTATGATATAAAGCTTATCGTCTTTAGCAATTCTTTCAGAAATGATCCTATTAAATGCATCGTATTCATATTTTTTTATCCCGATATCATAAGTGAAATTGTAGATTTGTGTGATCTGTCCATTTTTAATGACAGCAGCATTTATATTTGTTGAGCCTGAAATATGAATGGGCTGAGTATAAACTGTTCCATGGGTTAAAGTAGGTTTCGAACCATCACTGGTATACACGATCTTGTCTGCCGTTGTTGAAAGTGTTAGGTTAAATGGTTTTTCGTATAGACCTGTTGGTTTATTGACTTTAATCAAATCTGGCAAAGTCCAACCATCCCGTTTTACTTGTGCATAAGCCCAAACATAAACTTCACCAAAACCTTGATTAAAACCATCATTTATAGCTTGATTAATATTGTCCCAAACACCTAAATGCTCAACGTCGTTAACAAAACCTGCAAAATAATGAATGAGCTCAACGGGATATTTAAGATGGGATTGTACATATGTCAACGATTTGATGTGTTTGTCCTTTTGGTCATAGATCAGATAATCGTAATCTTCAAGCATGAAGAAATCTAGATTTGGATACTTCCATTGTTTATAAGGGAAATTAACGATACTCATCATTTGAGGTACTCTATCCCGGTCAACTACAGAAGGAGTAAAGAACAACACGGTAAACTTTGCATCGGGGTACACTTTTTTTACTGCGTCTCTGAGCATTAATGTAAACTCACCGTTTTTATTCCTCAACCAATACAGCATATCCTCGTGACCTTTAATTGACTCCAAACTAGACTTAAACTCATACATTCGTTTACCTGTCTCTTTTTGGTAAAGATCTTTGGTAGCTTTATCATAAAATGTGGGTGGTTTATCCTTCAGACCCTCCATAAACCACCACCAAGGCTCCCCTTCCTGAATCATTGGCTCCATTCCATTTTTAACAGACATTCTTGCTAGCTCTAATACGTATTTTTTATAAAATCTCTGTACGTCTGGATTTGTAAAACTTAATAGATGAGGAACGGGTACCCACCCACTTGTAGCTGGTGTATTGTCCCATGTACGTTGCCACCAGTCAGCAGGAGCATCAACACTTTCCATAGAGATAGAATTAATAAGCTTGAAATCATGCTCACTCAATCTCTTAATATAGTTGTCATACCACTGTTCAAATCCTGAATTGAATGGGTAATCTGTAATGACTTCCATTGCACCATTTGAATACTTTTTGTCGTAGTAATGTGATGCACCCACATACATGGTCACATAGCCGTTAAATCCTAATTTTTGATAATCTGATACGACTCGTTCGGGAGTCAAATTGTAAATGTCATCGTAATCATCAGTAATGCGAAGAGCCTGTGCCGGTCTAGTTTTTGGCTCCGCGCCTAGATAATCATTCCCGGACACGTTCCAGTTTGTCATCTTAACCATGAACTTTTCAGAATCGTTTAAATATTCATTGGCTGCTGTACCATCGTATTGAGTTGGTACATAAGCCCACATGATTTTCTTAATGTCATTAACGGGTATTTTTCTCCAGTCTGGATTTTTAACCCATTCTTCAAGATATTCTTTTTTTCCATCTTTATTAGTTATGACTTTGTATTCTTTTTGATACGGTTGCCAGCCAGCATAAAGATTATTAAAATCAATCTTTATATTTCCTTGTGTACCAGTGGCTACACCAGCTGATCTTCCCGCCGGAAATATAATATTATTCTCTTGCTCCCAATCATCTTGAGGTCGATTGGTGACATAATTCCACAACCGAGCATAGTAAATCTCACCAGCATTTGTTTCTATTGTTAGTGCAGGTGCAAGGGTCGAATTCATGTCCGGTACGTTTCCGTATAAATTGTAAGTGTAACTTAAAGTGACGTCTGAAAAATCACTATCGGTTGGATACTTTAAATTTGGGTGACTATAGTGGTCTATAGATTCCCAACTCATCCCGCTAAGATCCGAAGGCTTACGAAAGTTCCCCATCGTTGTAACTGTATTTCCATTTGTAATTGTTGATGCCATCATTGAAAATGAGAAGTTATTGGTTAAATATTTGGGTTGGAGTTTATAAACTTCATTATCATGAGTGGAAGATATTTTAGAAGATACGGCTAGTTTTGACTGAAGGAGTGATTTATTTTTAGGAGTCTTTTGAGGTTCATAATCAGGGAATTCTTGCTTCCATTTTTTTAATTGAACTGCATATGAATCCGATATATCTTGAATCTCCGAATCATCATGGGCTGTTTCTTTAGCCCTAAGGATCTCATTATTTTCCTTTAGTTCTTGTATTTCTTGTTCATTTGAGACATTGTCCTCTGCAAAGCTCACATAGGAACCAATAAACACCAGTTGAAAACCTAAAATAAAAACCATACTTAATGCTACCTTTTTCGAAATCACTTTCTCGCTCCCTTATAAGACAATTTTAATATATAACAATTTACTATTATATTTATTTTTCAAAATTTTACAATGAAAATTTTAACTCTATATAATGACTAATGGTTTATTTTCTATTTATCAGAAATCAAGAACGTATGTATTTGATTACGCTAAGCTCTACATGGAAGAAGTATTTCTGAATTCATCAGAATAATTTGATTATGCTACGGTACGATGGAATGGAAAAAGATCAGCAGCTTCAGGTTCAGAATTTAGATTTCTGACCAGAAAATTTCTACACTTTCTGGTCCCTTTTCATCTGTATTAAAAGTAACCCTGCTTGTTAGCTTACTGGAACAAATTAAATATCACACTCGAAAGTCCCCACTATTCTAGGTTTCGTGCGAGCGGGAACTCACCTGGCCACTCATCAAGAGTTCTTCGGCCAGAGGGGACAACTTCTGCCCTGTAGGCTGTTGGAACCTCCTCCTGTGATGATGCAGTATAAATTAGTCCTCTACTTCGTGGGGCGAAAAAAAGATGGACTTAATCGTCACCATCCGTGTACACGGCTTTGTCTAATATGCAATATTCCCCCGTCTCAGGAAGCTGCAGCCCCATCGCCTTCTGCTGTCGTGTGTAGCCAAACATCGCTTCCATCCACTCCATCTCACTATACAGAAAATCACGCAGTGCGCCTTGATAATGATCTTCCAGGAATTGTTCAGCCTGCTGTTTGAGCTTCTCCTCAGATAGCCGTGTCTCGTTGTCCAGTGAAAATGGCATAGCCTAGCAAGTTGCCGTCCCTGGAGAGCGTGGTAGAAACGGCGTCATCACTCCCCTTTTAAACCCTTTTAACCCATAAAAATACCGCTTCTCCCTTCCCTGTGCCCCTCATGGTGTTCTCTTGATAGTCATTGACGTTTAGATCATAATCCGGTGAAACGGCAAACTGGTGCTCCGCTTGTTGTCTTAACTGCAGGGGGAATGTATCCAGGTCTCATTCGAGAAAATCTTGAGCCATTTCGTTGCGCAAATGTTCTAGTCCCTTCCGTAATTGTGTTTTTACAGTATCTAATGGCATATCCAGGATATGGGCGATTTGCTGCTGGGTCAGGTCCATCCTTTTACTTGGCTTAATTTTTTTCCTTTGCTGTCATTACATTTAGATATACACCTAATCGGGAATCGGACTATGTTCTTGTCCATTCCGGCAATCGGTACAAGTTCTTGTCCTTAGCTTGGGACAAGAACTTGTACCGATAAAATAAAAAAGCCGCTAAAATAGCGACTCCAATGAGACCATGTTCTTGTCCCTCGACATATATTGACATAAAGTTCCCTACCAAAATGACACAAAGTTCCCTACTTTCACGCAATCATGCCCTCAATGGAGTGAATTACGCCCTTATGTTTACAATGCAATAAACTTTGCTGGAATAGACAGGTGCTCTGGATCATCAGGAGAAAACAATCCCGATATGATATTTGTAGCACATGCGTGATCCATCCTTCCATCATGCACCTTAAATATATAACATAGGGCTATTTTGCAGAATTGACACATTCAGTCCTGCAAAATAGCTTTCTTGTGTGATTGCTTTATTACGCCTAACATGACTTCAGTTTTTAGCGATTGTAATTTACGTGTTAGAATGTGGAAGCAATACGCGCAGTTGTCCGCCATTGAGCGATAACCTAATCTGGCTCTTTATTTCCGGAATGATCTCCTTATTTCTTGTATCCATCAACGTGTGTTTATACCTCAGCTCAGTTGTTACAAATTCGTCACTCGTGTTAACAACTAATATGGCCTCTACACGATCCATTTTCCTGATCTGGTAAGCTAACGCATGCTTTTCCGAGCACTGAATCGGTTCAGTTATCAGGCCTTCGCAACCTGTTGGATGAGCAAATAAAACAGTCAGTAGTGGTTCATTGCGTCCAGCTTTTATTCTCAGATAGTTCAGCTGTGACTTTCCTTCCACCAATGGTGCAATGGGATAACTTCTTCCCCACTCTTGGATGATATCAGCACACTGAGGAAGCAGACTGATTGTTTCTAAATCCATACCGTAATGCCCGCTGGATAAGGCACGCTGACCTTTAATGGACGTTGACTTAGCTGCTAAAGGCAGATTCATTCTCGTCCCTTCTTCCGCATTCCGGATCACATCCCATAAAATCAAAGCATCCAGTCCATTTTTCATATATGTAATATGACGAGTATGGTTGCCTGCTCCTGTTGGACTCTGAATACGTATCGTTATTTCATCCAGCAGATCTGATGTGAGTAGATGCTGGACTTCGCTCACCCGAGGCATATCCACGTAGTATCCATTGTGGCGGAACTGTACTACGCTATGGGATGAAGAGCCTTTATACCAGACGAATGTACTGTCAAAATAACTTTCTACCCCCGGATCGACCACCAGTGGAATCCCATTTACATACCAGATAAAGGAAGCTTGGTCATGGTGTCCATGCCCTACAGGTGTCCGGCTTGAGATCACCGACAGATACCCTTCATCCGGACAATTAAAGTTCTGGCGGAAAAGATATAAGCCAATATCTTCGAAACTTTGCGATATCAAATGTAGTGTTTTTGAATCTGAGGCCAAAGTATCGATGCTAGATGGCATGAAGAAGTTTTCCAGCATATTCGATTCCACGCCGAATTCGCATAACGGCTTTCCAGCTCTTATCCAGGTCTCATATACCTGTGCACCAAGTTCTGGATCAGATGAGATGATCTCATCCACATACAGCCCAAGAACGGCGAAGCCGCCTCCGTTATCGAGCGTGTGATCTCCGAAGTTAGGTGTGCTGATTTTGTTGTCAAAAAACACATAGGGCGGCGTTTGTACCGACAACGCATATTTGAAGGTACTGCTGAATCGAGTACCTTGAAACCAGTTCTCTCCGGTCATATGGCGAAGTGTCTTGGCGAATGTACCATAACGCTGGATGACAGCGAACAGATAACGGATTGACTCCGGCCAGGAGCCATCCTCGTTAATGTGATAGTCCAGCTGGCCCTTCAGGATTAACCTGGCATTATCCAGCCATTGTCTTGCATGTGGCATCTCCGGAAATGCCAGTGCGAGCATCGCCGCTCCTGCCGCCATGTCTGTATGCCAGTTACTGGTTCCCTGCTGGGCGCGATAAGCTCCAAGTTCTGTTCGATCACGCAGATCCATCAGATCACGGATCAGATAATCCAGTTGAGCCATCATCCGGTCGTATTCCTCCTGTAAGAATACATTCGCATCCCGGATCAGTGAATACGAGGTGGCAATCAGCGTAGTGACACGTCCGATCTGTACTGCACCGTATGCATCCAGCCCGTCAGGACGTACATTATGAACAAGCCAGGACTCCACTCCCTGACAATAATCATTAAGCAACCATAGTAGCTGCAGTTTTACTTTTTCTGCATAACTCCGCTCGCCAGTCATGGCATACATCAGCGCATCCGCCTGAAAAGATACCGTAAGCTTAAGCTCTGGATTGCCCGGTAGTGATTTCTTGTTATGAATGCCGTGGAAAGAACCCACTTCTCTGCCGACTGCATCCTTGAATGTGAGCACAGCCTGAACACCCTCTTTAAACTTTCCTTCGACCTTTGCAAAATACGTGAGTGTATGGTTCACTCCCCCTTGTAGCGGGATATCCTTGTCATAAATCCAGGCCCCCTCGTCTCCTGACGTCGGGTTTTCCAGATAAATGGAATGACTGCCATCCTGCACATATTCCTCGCGGTCTTCCCAGTGCAATACTGGTTTTCCCTTGATTGCCACGGGCGTCCAGTGGTTCGGAAGCTGGTTCCCTTCATTGAATCCACTATTTTCAATTTCCAAATTGGCATCATGTGCAGGCAGAATGCTTACACGATCAATCCAGACATGACCCAGTTTGTCATGCTCCTCGTTGTCTTCTGAAGGAAGAACGAAGGCAAGAGATGCCGATGCTGCATTTTCTGGCGGGGTGAAGGTAAGCAGTCGCGAGCGAGTCCACAAGCCGAATTGTTTATTCAGCAAAGTCCAGTCCGGTTCGTCCTGCATCACGGAAGCGTACGATTGCAGATCAGCCAGACTTCTCCGTTCAGACCATTCTCTGACCTTCTGAAATTCACGTTCGAGCTCGTCGTTGCGTACCGTTTTTTCGCGAAGTTCGGTCAATCCCTGAGTGGTGAAAAATAAATTCCACTTTCCGTGCAAATCGCTTCGTAAAACCCGGCTGTGCCTAAGATGACGCATAGCGTTGAGAAGACGAACCAGTGCACTGCCAGACTCAGACACCTCTTCTGTCTTTAGCTGTGAGAGGGCTAAGCATTCCGCATTGGACAATTCCTGCTGTACTTGCTGATAAGCTTCGGGGTCAACCTGTCCCAGTTCGCTACCGGGCTTTTCATTCGCCAGGATTTGCTTAGCTCGCTGGCATATTTCTCTTACTTTTTGCTGCCAAACATCCTCCTGCACCTCATCCCAGAACAGTTCAATCAGAGGTCTTTTCTGTTGTTCCGGGTGGTTACAGGTGTAGAATCCGCAAGGTAGCTCTCCCTCTCCCAGGGTCAGTGCCAGCTGCAGCTTTCCTCCCTTCTCCATGGAACGAATGACATACTCGGATAGATCGGCATAACTGAAACCTTCAGCGAAGCCTAGTTGGAACGAACGTAGATACTGATCCGCAGAGGGCTGCATCTTCGGTTGTCGTTCAATTTGGCGGTAAGTCAACTGCTCCAGTGTCTGGAAGTGATGATTTGAATGTTCTAAGGCATAAAGATCTACGTTTTTCCCATCGGTATGATGATTAACAAGTCGCAGACGGGCATGACGAAGCCTGCGTTGACCTAGAGAAGGCAAATCGAATGTCAAATAGGCTATGCTGCCTGACTCCAATTCTACAGCTAGGAGGTCACCCTGTGACAGATCTGCTGTACTCTCGTTTACACATCCAATGGAAGATGCGTATACCTTCTCCGTCTCATAACAGTCTGCCATAATATGCTGATAGGTGTACCATTCTATAGCAGGTCTGAGCCCATAGGTGCCCATGTTATAGCTGGGTGCCATCGTACAATGTTCGGTCACGGCCTGTATATCCTCATCCGGTCGTGGCTCAATAAAAGCGCGATTACGGACAAATGGTGCCGTATACGTCCCATTCAATGCCGCCTCTGCTAGTGTAATCTGATCCGTCAGGGCTACCTTTGCACCTTCTGTGTATTGCTCTGCGTCTATTAGCAGTGTCACCCGGGCTTTGAATACAAGACGGGTAAGCTCTCGTCGATACGTTGAATATTCAAGCAGGTTATTCTCTTCATTGATGACTCGGTTCGAACAATGTACCCTGCTCAGGAATTGGTCCATTCCTTCGAGTAGATGGTAGATGTTATTCTTCTCTCGCTGTGTTTGTTCTTCTGCCTCCACCAGTGTGACAATGGTTTTCCAATCGTTTTCAGCATATTGTCCCGGTTCAGTTCCCACCACCGCGCGTTCTACCCAATCTTTGGCCAATGTCAGCACAGAGCCGGTTTCCTGCGTTTTCACCATGATTACTAATTCCTTCCCTTAAACATATTTGCCGTTACACCTCTTCGGACAATAAGGCAATAGCCCAAGGCCCGATGTTAAAATCGAGTGTTAGTCTACCGTTGCTGTCAGCCGTAAATTGCCTCTCGTTCAATTGATCTGCATAGGCAATCAGCTGTTCGGTCTGCTCTCTGCTCGGGGAATTTGGACTACCCATCTCATTCCACAACTGCACAGCAACGCCATGGTCGCGATCGACGGTTCTCAATACATATTGCGCCCCCGGAGTAACTTGCTCCACGACCACATTAAACGATCTGCTGCTCCCAAAAGACTGTGCTGTTTGCGCTACGGTCTGATCAGGATATACGGACATGGGTACCGTCCCTTTATAGTCTTCGGGATAGTTGTAAAACAACCCGCGAAGTTCTCCGTTATCTGTGCGAGTAATCACCGTACCTTCACTTCGTGCAAGTTCATGCTCTCCAAGTTGATTCAGAAATGAATAAGCATGGAAGGTTGGTTTCGGTATACCTTGCAGGTTCAGCATTCCGAATCCGCCATGAAAAGCCGCCGGCCCTGCGCCAACTTCTTCAAAGACATCTGTGAATACCCAGTAAGACAAGGAGTCGATCAGGTTAGACACTTCAAGATTCGTCTTGACCACATACGCGGCTGCGGGCAAATAGTCATGACTGCAATCTCGCGAAGAAGGACTGCTGCTCCATTCGGTGAGATGGATTTCGACATCTGGATAAGCGCTGCTTGCGATCACACGTTTCAGCCATTCAATATCATCTCTGGTGGAACTGGCATGTCGGGACCTTCCTAGAAACTCACCATGTCCATCCAGAGCAAAGTCTGTAGGGTATGGATGAGTTGATATAAAATCAACCGGAAGTTTCTTTCGCTCACAAAAAGCGAGGAAATCCTCGATCCAGACCCCTTTCCATTCAAGCGAGTCCAGGTCTTCCGTCACCAGTGTTAAATGGGTGGAGATATCTTCTAATTCGCCATCGAATCTAGCATCCGGAACAAAATTGCTCGTAGCCGGTCCACCGACACGAAGACGGTCATCTATAGCCTTGATTGCTGCGACAGACACTTGATACAACCTGAAATATTGCTCCTTCGTTCCATCCCAGAATGCACTCAGGTTCGGCTCGTTCCAGACCTCGAAGTACCAGTTCTTTACTTCCTCAAGACCATATCGCTGGGTCCAATGTTCAACCAGTTTTGAGATTAAATTTGCCCATTTGGCATAATCATTCGGAGGTGAAATATTACCTTTCCACCAAAATTGAGTTCGTTCCGTGGACGCTAGATCTATTGGCATAAAGCCAAATTCAACAAAAGGACGAATCCCCTGATCCAGCATCGCATCAAAAAGTGCGTCAACATACTGGAAATTGAACACTTCCTGTCCATCAACGATCTTGTATACATGCATATCATCGTGAAGCAAACCATGGAATCGTAAGTATCGGAATCCCCCATGCTTCACTGCCTTGAACAAGTGGCTCTGCCAGTCTGCACGAAGCCCTTCATTGGCTCTGCCTGCCCCAACACACGCAGACCATATATGATTCAGTGGTTTTGATTTTCCCTGAAAATTAATATTCATTCATACCCCTCCGTTATCTATTCGTTTTCGTATTGTAATCATGCGTATTGTCCAGTGTAATCAGATACGGTATCTACCGAACAGCTCATAAGTGTATCCTGCTTCCAGTTCCAACGTTATCGGCTCGCCGTTTGTGTTTATATCGTCGGACAGGTTAGCCCCAGCTCCCTGCTGCTTGATCTCGTTAATCTGATGTGCCTGAATACTGCACATCCCGGTCTGTGTAGCTGTAATGCTGCCGTTTAGACGTCCGTCTGCAAACCATTCGATGTTCACGGTGTAGCCACCACGCGCCTTCAGCCCCTTTACTTTCCCCTCAGACCACGCCGGAGGCAGAGCCGGGAGAATCGACAACGTTCCGGTGTGACTTTGCAATAACGCTTCAGCAATACCTGCTGTCGCACCAAAATTGCCATCAATCTGGAATGGCGGATGATTATCCAGCAGATTCGGTAACGTAGAGTGTTTTAACAGAGATATCAGGTTTTGATAGACTTGTTCTCCATCAAGCAACCGGGCCCAGAAATTAATCAACCATGCTCGGCTCCACCCGGTGTGACCTCCTCCGTTCTCCAAGCGACGTTCGAGTGTTACACGTGCAGCACGACTTAGCTCCGGCGTATTCGTAGGTGTAATACGATTACCAGGATACAGGGCAAACAGATGAGACATATGGCGGTGTCCCGGTTCTGCTTCCTCGTGATCCTCCAGCCATTCCATGATCTGTCCATGCTTCCCGATCTCGATCCCGGGAAGGCGATCTCGTACCGAAACCAGCTGATTTCGGAACTCCTGATCCTTGTTCAATTGAATCGATGCCTCGATACAACCTGTAAATAACTCGTGTAGAATCTGGTTGTCCATGGCCGGACCGTAACATAACGTCCCCTTTTCCCCACTCGGTAGCATGTAGGTATTTTCCGGAGAAACAGACGGATTCGTCACCAGTCTCCCATCCGGAAGTTCACTCAGATAGTCGAGGAAAAAGACAGCAGACTCTTTCATCGTTTCATAAGCCCGTCCCAGAAATGGCAAATCGCCACTGTACAGATAATGCTCCCACATATGAAGACATAGCCAGGCCGCGCCCATCGGCCAATGTGTAGCTGGCATATACGTATCCTGTGGAGCGGTGTCTGCCCAGATGTCCGTATTATGATGAGCGACGAACCCTTCACATCCATACATGACTTTGGCCGTGTGTCGCCCAGGCTCTCGCATCCGTTCAATCAGATCGAACAGAGGTTCGTGGCATTCAGACAGGTTGCATAATTCGGCTGGCCAATAGTTCATCTGGGTATTGATATTTATCGTATACTTACTATCCCATGGCGGCGTAAGATGTTCATTCCATATACCCTGCAAGTTGGCGGGCAATGATCCGGGCCGACTGCTCGCTACGAGAAGATAGCGACCGAATTGAAAATACAGACCCACCAACCCATGATCCGATTCTCCCGCCTGTACACGTTCCAGTCGTGCGTTGGCAGGCAGATGCTCCAATTCCTTATCTACTGGACCTAACTGGAGTGACATCCGATGGTATAATGCCTGATAATCCTTCCGATGCCGTTCTTTTAACGTATCTATGGAATACTTAGTAAGCTGTAGCAGACGCGTATCACATTCCTCTAGCGGTTGATCGTAGCGAAATGATGTTGCCGCGGTAAGTGATATGAAGACTTCATCCGCGTCTTTCACCAGCAAGGTTTCCCCCAGGATCTGTACTGAACCTCCAACCGTCTGTACCTGTATGGCTGCCGCGTAGTTGACTCCGCCCCCGCCTGTACTTCCATGCATCGCCATAGAGTTGTCTCTTAGGCGAATCATTCCATCCATATGACGTTTGCGTACACCTCCGGACAGCTGCACATCCACATGGATGCTTCCTGGCTGTTCAGCTGTCAGATGAATCATCATTGCATTGTCAGGATAACTAGTGAATATTTCCCGCCGATGTGATATTCCGTTCTGAATATAAGTTACCGCAACATGTCCTTCCTCCAGATTCAACTCACGGCGGTAAGACTGAGGTGCATTAATCTTCCCTGGCAATGCATTTCGAAAGGTTAACGTCAGTTCACCCAAAGGCAGATAGTGACGCTGGGATTCAGGAACTCCCGAAAGGGAAAGCAATGCAAGACGTTCAGCTTCCTGAAGATGCCCCTCCATAAGTAAGTCACGAATATTTCCCAGATGTGCAGCAGCATCCGGATTGTTCCGATCCGTAGGCCCGCCATACCATAAGCTATCCTCATTCAATTGAATAACTTCCTTCGTGATGCCACCATAGACCATTCCCCCCAACGTACCGTTACCAATGGGCAGACATTCGTTCCATTCTTTCGCTGGCTCGTCGAACCATATCGCAGATTGATTACTGTAGGCGTTTTCCATGACCATGCTCATTTTCCAGCTCCTCTCCATATGTTGTGACTATCATGCCTATTCATCTTCTTTGAAGATCGGTTTCAGCCACAGTTCGAAGGTGAATGCTTTGTCATCCAATCGATAAACATCCAGCAATTGCGGACCAACGGACGATGAACCCACGCCACTCATTTTATAATCCAGCTGAACGACCGTTTCCTGTCTCGGTTCAAGATCATACGTATGTGAAGCAGTAGCTAGATCTTCAGGTGTATAGTGTGATGCATTGAAAGAGAAGGGCTGGGAAGAAGCAAATTTCATACCCATACCGAGCAAATTTGTAACCATCGCCCATTCCGTTCCAAAGCGAGACCCATTCTCCTGTGGCATTACATAATCATCCGCGAAGAGATCATTTACGCGTGTAAGATATCTGCCTTTGCGTGCGCTCCGATGTTTATCCAGATAGCTTTCATGTGGTCCATACCCGTAATATTCAACTTCCTCATTCCCGGCAGGCATGATCCATTCCAGTCCGAACCTCGGCAGATAAGGGAAATTCTCACGTACATTCACACGGGTTTGCAATTGGATTACACCGTTGTGTTGCACATTCCAGATCGCCTCACCATGCAGAATCGGATACCGATCTGAAGCGCCTATAGAGTACTTTACACTTAGTGACACACCGTTTTCCGTTTGCTCCCAAGTTGTTCCATATATTTTCGTTTTGGCACGGTCATACCCTTCTTCACGCCATTTGCCCAGAATATAGGTATCGTTATCAATCGGTGCACGCCAAATGTGGAAACGAAGCGGTTTCTCAAGCATCTCCAGCCCTTCCCGTGTAATACTGGAAAAAGCTCCTAGATGCAGATTGAATTCATACCGATATCCATGACCTGTCATCACTAATGTTCCTTGATGCTCATCCGCATGAACATGGCGATAATCTATGGGTTTGGTCGTAATCTCCTCCTGCATTCGGGCAAGGGATTGAGTTTCATGAATGATGAACTGGGCAAAAGCGACCTCATACCCCATACTCGCCCAAGTGGTCTCCTGATTGTTCCAGAAGGACAGGGTCAGCTCCGCCGCCTGACCGTTCAATGCGGTAAAGTCATACGGAAGCGAAATACGCTGCTCACTTCCGGCTTGTGCTTCAAGCTGCCAGATTTGTCCCTGCTTTACAGTGACGCCATCCGATGTGATTTTCCAGTGTAGTCCAATATGAGACAGGTCTACAAAGTCATGACGATTGATCACGCTGAATGACCCCTGCGTCAGATCTATAGCTTCTACACGAATTGGAGCATGAATCTGCTTCAGCTCGATCAGACCTGAGTGTGGCTTTCGATCTGGCGAGACCAGGCCATCAATACAGAAGTTGCTATCATGGGGAGAATCTCCGAAATCTCCACCATAGGAATAGTAGGATTGACCATCCACTGTCTTGGAAGCAATTCCGTGATCAGACCATTCCCATATGCATCCGCCCGTGAGCTGCGGGTGTGCATAGATGAGATCCCAATAGTCCCCAAGATCCCCACAGCTGTTACCCATGGCATGGCTGTATTCACATAGGAACAACGGCTTGTGGCTGTTCTCATCTTCGATATACTTACGTACTTCATCGTAGGTAAAGTACATCTTGCTTTCTACATCCAGTGATTGGGTATTGGGATGTCCTCCAAATTGCGCAGCGGTTCCTTCGTAATGCACCAGTCTGGACTCATCGCGGCTTCGAATCCATTCGGCCATAGCGATATGATTATCGTGATATCCTGATTCATTACCCAGTGACCACATGATGACTGAGGCCTGATTCTTGTCACGCTCTACCATGCGAACCGCGCGTTCTAGGAATGCTTCTTTCCATGTTGGATCAGCTGAGAATTGTTGGTAACAGCCATCTTTGAAATTACCCGCTTGGCCAATGCCATGGCACTCCAGATCCGCTTCATCAATGACATACATACCGAACTCATTGCATAATTCCAGGAAACGTGGGTCATTGGGATAGTGAGCTGTCCGAATCGTGTTGATATTGTATTGCTTCATTAATTTGATATCCTCGATCATCGCTTCCATCGGAATGGTCTGCCCCAGCTCCGGGTGGGAATCATGCCGATTGACTCCCTTGAGCTTGACTGCTTTGCCATTGATCCGGAATACGCCTTCATGCACATCTACCGTTCGAAAACCTACAGAAGAGAGAATCACTTCATCCCCTGCTGTCAAATATAAATCGTACAGGACCGGATTCTCTGCACTCCACATCCCAGGTTTCTCCACGTCCAGTTTTAACGCACCTTTGTCTTCAATTACACCATCGGCTGCTGCAACCAGCCTGCCTGAGGCATCTTTAAGTTCAGCCTTCACGTACAAGCGGCCTGTGGTTTCAATCTCGGACACCAGCGTGACTTGATTACCCGCTGCTGCAAATTGCTGTTTATGAAAAACATCACGAATATGTGCTTTGTCCCGTGCCAATAGGTATACATCCCGATATATCCCTGAATAACGCCACATATCCTGATCTTCAATATAGGTTCCATCACACCATTTGAGTACCATCAAGGCCATACGGTTTAATCCAGGCTGAAGATATTCGGTTAGATTAAATTCTGCCGGTATCCGACTGCCCTGACTGTAACCTACGTATTGACCGTTGACCCAGAGATAGAAACAGGAATTCACGCCTTCAAATACGACATATCGTTCTTTGGCATCCCATTCCGATGGCACCTCGAAATCCTTTACATATAAGCCTGCAGGATTGTCGTCGGGTACGAATGGCGGATCACATGAAATCGGATAGTTATAATTAATATACTGAAGCTGATCGTATCCGTTTACTTGCCAACAGGAGGGGACTATTAGATTGTCCCATCCGCTAGCATCATAGCTCTTTTGATAGAAAGCTTCATGGATCTGAGCGACACTGGCATGAAACTGAAATTTCCATTGGCCGTTCAACGTCTGGAAATAGGGTGACTTGCCCCTCTTTCGTGTCTTGGCACTCACAGCATCATGATACGGGATGTAGTAGGCTCTTGCTGTCTCCCGATTTACGTGTAGAGTAGTTGGATCTTCCCAATGTTTTGTAATGTTCAGCATATCAACATTCCTCTCTATATGTTCTATGGGATCAACTAGCGATTTCACATTTCAGTTAAGAAGTAAAGCGTTTTCAACAAAATTTTATAAATGCTTGAGCTAAACTAGGGTATCTCAGCATTTTGCATCTTTCACTTCCTCGCAAAAACCTTATCTATGTGTATCCTATATATTTTCCAGTGGCATGAGAAGCCAAAATCCACTTGCAATGGTACCCAAAAACAACTGAATTCCAAAAAAGGCAGAACGCCAGGAGTTGGAATTTCTCCCTAGTGTTCTGCCTTTTTATGATATGATTCCAATGATTAATTTTGATATTGCTTCTTAAACTCGGAAGGTGTCATGCCTACTTTTTTCTTAAAGACGTCGCTGAAATACGATCGTTCTTCGTATCCAACTTCCATGGCGACTTCTTGAAGCGTTATTCCCTGTAAAATCAAAATTTTTGCCTTCTCAATTCGTTCTTGCACCACAAATTGCAATACCGATTGGTTGGTTACTTTTTTGAACAGGTTGGAGTAATAGCTGGTACTTAGGTGTACCTGTTTGGCATAATCCGCTACGGATGCATTCAGGTGCAGATGTTCTCGAATATAGGCGATAGACTCATTAATGACCACATGTGCAGTCTCTTTCTGCTTCTTGCCTATGTTCTCACAATACATATGACAAATTTCGGCCACGATGGACTGTAACTCGGTCAGTGAATCTGTATCATATGTCAGCTTATGAATCTTGCGATCGAAGAAATGTGGTTCAACTAACTCCAGATCTTCGTTGATGGCATTACGAACGTTGACCATTAACTCAATCCAGAACATTTTGACTTTATCGGGTGTAGGCATGGCCTGACTGTCTTTCCATTCACTAAAAATGCCATCCAGTACCTCATTAATTTTGCTCGTGGCCCCGGAACGAAGCAAGTATACCAACTCACGCTCTTTTTCCGACGAAAATTTCACATAAGTCGCGTGATTCTCAGCATAGATTGGATAAGCGAATACACTGTTACCTCCAGTGTAGAAGTTATAGGACAAGGCATACATGGCCTGCTGATACGTGATGGGTAATTCGTGAATATGCTCGACCTTGGTGCCGACGCCAATGGATATAGAGTAACGCGTGTATCTCTCCACATTCTCTCGGCAGGCTTCAGCGATTTTCAGCATTTCCTCATTGTCATCCGCACGATCGTTCACAATACATACGAACCGGTTAATATCGTCCCTGAACACAACAGCCCCGGTAAATGTACGAATCGTCTCCTCCAAAATATTCTGTAATGAGAATCGCTGTAATTCAACATCACTTACACCGGCCTTATTCGTGTAATAATTATCCATCTCCACGGTAAATACCGTGAAATAATGGTCATTCATGTTGACATTCAGAAAATCCCACTTCTCCTTCACCGTTTCCGGATGGGAAGAATAACGCACCAGTAGATTCAGGTACTCCTGCCTCAACAAGGGCATACTCTCCCGCAATTTCCGTTCCACATCCATGAGATGATGACGACTTTCTTTTTCTTTTTCCAGCTGCACCTTGGCTCTGCATATGGTCTCCAACAATTCATTCGGTGTAAAAGGTTTCAAAATATAATCAAACCCGCCTAGATTGAGTACTTGCTGTGCGTAGCTAAAGTCTGAATATCCGCTGATGAAAATAAGTTTTGCACCCGATTGCTTCGCCTGCTCAATCATTTCAATGCCGCTCAGTTTCGGCATCCGGATATCTGTAACGATAATATCGGGTTGTTTCTCTTGAATGAGCTTTAATCCATCCAGACCATCATACGCGGTACCCACTACTTCTATGGCATAATCGTCCCAAGGCAAGTCATGTGCAATACCATCAACGACAGCAGGAATATCATCGACAATGACCAATGAAAATGTGTGCTTCATCTTAAGATGCCCCCTCGATTTCAAGCGGAATGAGAATTTCGATGCTAGTTTGTATATATGGTGTACTGGTTACATTGAATTCTGCTCTGCTTCCATAGTACAAGGAGAGCCGTTTACCAATATTTCTGAGCGCGAAACCTTCACAATCCGACACATCCAAATGCGGATTATCTGCCTCATGCTCCTGGACGTTGAAGCCTTGACCATTATCAATCACTTTCATCTGCAGGAACTCATTGACAACCGTAACCCTAATATGAATCCGTCCCTCATTTCGATAGTCTTTGAAACCATGCAGGATGCTGTTTTCTACCAACGGTTGCAACAACAATTTTAGCGTGGAAAGCTGCTTAATCTCCTCATCACATTCAATCGTGTATTCAAATAGGCTCGCATAACATAGCTTTTGAATTTTCAAATACTGAGTTACGTGCTCCAGCTCCTTCCCCACCGTTGTAAGCTCTTCCCCATTGTTTAATCCGACACGGAACAGAGCCGATAAGGACATAATCATCTCTCGGACTTCTTCTTGTTTGTTGGAGTGAGATTTCCACAGGATGGTATTTAACGTATTATACAAAAAATGCGGATTCATCTGAGCCTGCAACGCCTTCATCTCGGCGATTCGCTCGGCATGTTGTGCATCCAGTCGCTGCCTGGTAAGAAGTTCAATCTGATCCAGCATGCTGTTAAACCTGAAGCCGACATGAGTGAACTCATCTTTGTATTCCCCTTGAAAACGAACGGACCAATCGTTATGCTCGACCTTTTTCATGACGGATTGTAATTGATTTAATGGACGCAGCAGTAAACTTGTTAATTTTCGTGATACCAGCAATGCCAATAGACCGAATATAACGATGACACTGATCGTGACGAGTTGAATCAAACGGACATCTTTCAAAAGTACATTTCGTTCAGTAAGGTGCACAATTAACCAGTTATCCGGAAAAGCCACCGTGGAATAATTCACCAGATAGCGAATATGGTTGACCGTATATTCAAAATGTCCCTTATTATCCTTCAATCGGCCTCTGAAATTAGAGTCGGCGGCCAGTTGACTGGAGAGGGAATCGGCTTCAAATGCTAGTTTTCCGTTCTCGGTAAATACAACAGGAATGGCATCTCCACTGTTTTTGAGCAAGTACTCCTTCAAGGCACTCTCACTCACATCAACGACTATATGTGTATCTGCCGGTGCATTCTGTACGATAGGCACAAACATCAAACTGAGTACGTTCTGACCAGTTCTAAACAGATCATCTGGATGTGACTCCACCCATCCTGGAAGATGTCCCTTTTCTAAAAAAGGATAAACGTTGCTCTCTGAGAATGGAATTCCCCCAGTGCGATTATCCGGGTTAGAAAAGTACTCGCCAACAGGAGTGTTAACCAAGATAGACGTGATGCCTGGCTCAATGAGCTTCATTTGAAAAATAGGCGTTTGCAGTGACTGATTCAACTTGAAATGATCATAATAGCTGAGTTCTCCGCCCTTTGCCGTTTCCTTAAGCAACTGATTAAACTGATCGCTGGACATAAAAGTCAGCACGGCAAGCCGAATTTTGCGCAGTTTTTCCTCCAAAGATTGCGCTGATTTATCGATAATCCCCTGATTAAGGGAATACGATTTGTTCTCCAGTACCCGGGAGGCAATAAGATAAGATGTTCCTCCGCAGACAACTACAGCAATCATCGTAAACAAAATTAGTGATAATTGTATGCGCTCTCGGAATGTAGTTGAATATAGCCATTTTTTCATATTCATTCTCCCGATAATCAATAATTCATAGTATACCGTACTAACCGCATAAGAATATATAGCAATAGAGAAGCCGTTTGGCTTCTCCATTGCTGCTACTACACTGTTATGTCACTATTGGATACTTAGGTAACGAGCGTAAGCATCGTTGTAGATTTGGATATATTCTTCTACACCGAGATTTTTCAGTTGAGTTTTGTACGCCTCAAATCCGGCCTCCACATTTTCACCACCCATGACCCAGGTCTGGGCTTTCTCTGCAAAATACGTATCAATCTGGCCTTTCAACGCATCTAGACGTTTTTGCTCCTCTTTTGTGAAGTTCAATGTTGGCAGTACATAGTTATCAGAGATAATTTTTTTATCCTGGTATTCCTTAATGCCTTTCAAAGCAATTTCATTCGTCCATTGTTCTTCATAAGAGAAGTCCTGCCATGCCCCCATTTTCGGCAATTGTGCGCCAAAGGCTTCTACCAAATAGCCATTAACCGCCGGTTGGCTTAAGACTTCCTCTGTGAATTTCGGCTTGCCATCAACCATGGTGTAGGACTCGCCTTCAATCCCGAAGTTGAACAATCGACGTCCTTCTTCACTCCACCAAAAGTCAAAATATTTTACTGCATCTTCGATATGCTTGCTTTGTGCCGTAACGCCCCAACCGAATCCGCTAAGCTGAGCACGCTTGCCTACTTCATACACATTTCCAGAAATACTTGCAGGCGGAGCAAACGGGATAAAGTCGAGATTTGGAACATCTTTGCTCAGAGATTGATTAAAGTTGGCTGTACTCGCAAACCAGTCATGTGTGGAACCTGCGGTATTGTTGCCCAGCAAAACCTCCCGTGCTTTGGAGCGAGTATAGATCTCCTTATCGATCAAGCCCTCTTTATACCACTTGGCAATGTTCTCGATCCCTGTTTTGAATTGATCCTCATAAGGGCCATATACGATTTTTCCATCTTTAATGTAGAAAGAATGATAGGCATCCCATAGAGGTAACAAGCTATACGCTCCGACTACATTGTCCCGCTGCATGAAAGGTACTTCATCCTTCTTCCCGTTTCCGTTCGGGTCCTGATCACGGAAGGCTTTCAATACCTCGTAATATTCGTCCACTGTTTTCGGTGTTTCCAGCTTTAATTTGTCCAGCCAATCCTGACGGATAAACCAACCGGTGGAAGCGCTACCATCAGCAACAAAAGGAATAGCATATATATTTCCGTCAGCAGCGGTAATTGTTTTTCTCACTTCTTCATGTTCATCCAGGAACTTCTTGAAGTTCGGCGCCAGTTTATCGATATAGTCATTCAGTGGTTCCAATGCACCCTCGGCTCCAATAGAGTTCAGGTCCGCCGTGTAATAACTAACGATATCCGGCAGTGTTCCAGAAGCTAGCATCAGGTTATAGGCCTGTTTCTCTTCTCCGCCAGCAGAAGCCACGTTGTTCAAGGTTACCCCGGTGAGTTCAGCTGCTTTTTTCAGAACAGGTGAGTCCATCTTGACTACACCCGCATCATCAAAATAGAAGATGCTCAGATTTGCCGATTCTTGGCTTGATGAACTTTGGGATGGAGTTTGAGTATTGCTCCCGGTTTTGTCTGAGCTACACGCTCCGAGTACGGATGCACTCAACAATAGAGATGCCATTAATAATGCTGCTTTCTTTTTCACACAAATGCCCCCTCTGTGATAGTCAAACTTCTATATCAAAATGCAGTCGGATGGGACAACATTCGGATATTCCTTATCCCTTTAACGAGCCAATCATGACACCCTTAACAAAATATTTCTGAATAAATGGATACACCGCAATAATCGGAATAATGGCAACCACGATAGTAGCATATATGACAGTTTCTCCAGTTGTAAAGGATACATCGTTCATCATGTTCTCCGATGGTTTCATCTGTACAACAAGTCTGTTCAGCAAAACCTGTAACGGAAACTTGCTTTCATCGCGCAGCATGATCATTGACCAGAAGTAACCGTTCCATCTACTTACGGCGTAAAACAAACCAATTGTAGCCAGCGGAGCTTTCGAAAGTGGAATGACAATACGCATCATCACACCTATATCCCCCGCACCATCAATGCGTGCCGCCTCTTCGATCTCTTCAGGAAGAGATTGAAAGAATGTACGCAGAATAACAAAGTTAAATGTACTTATCGCAAACCCGATAATTATGCCAAATCGATTATCCAGCAAACCAAGACTCTGGAAGTTCAGGTACATCGGAATCATACCAGCATTGAAAATCAGTGTGAAAGAAATGATCAAATTAATCGTTGTCCGGCCTTTCAACCTTTTCTTCGCCAGTGGATATGCACCACAGATCGTCAAAATCATACTTGTTAATGTGCCGACAACCGTGTAAAAAATCGTATTGCCGTAACCGGTCCAAATCCCTTTCTCACCCAGCACTGAAGTGTAAGCTTCCCACGTAATTCCTTTTGGAAACAGAAGAACCTCTCCTGACACTACTGCCTGTGGGGAACTTATAGACGCAGACAGGACATATAAGAACGGATACAGGGTCAGACAGGCGAACAACCCCAGAATAATATAGTTGAATACATAGAATACTTTTTCTCCACGACTCTCCATCATAAGCTATCACCTACCATAGTCCAGATTCTGTATATTTCTTGCTCAGTTTATTTGCAGCAATGATGAGAATAAATCCAACGACTGAGTTAAATAATCCTACTGCCGCAGCCATATCATACCTTCCATTTACGATACCTTCACGATAGACATAGGTACTAATAACATCCGCAGTTGCGTAAGTTACCGGTTGGTAGAGAAGAATTATGGCTTCATACCCTACTTCGAGCAAGCTACCGATCTGCAGTATGAGCATGATCATGATCGTTGGAAGGATTCCTGGGATCGTAACGTGAAGTGTACGTTTCCATTTGCTTGCTCCATCAATAACAGCGGCTTCATACAGTTCCGAATTAACACCGGATAACGCAGCAATATAAATGATGGCCGCAAACCCGGTACCCTGCCAAATGTTCATGGAGTTCAGTATGGTTCGGAAGAAACTCGCATCAGCCAGGAAGTAAATTTTATCTCCACCAAACTTCTCAATAATGAGGTTGACTATACCGTTTCCGGGAGCCAGGAAATTAGTAACAATTCCCGCTACGATAACAACCGATATAAAGTGGGGCATATAAGTAAACGTTTGCACAACTTTTTTGAATTTGGAACTCTTGACCTCATTGAGAAGTAGAGCAAAAATAATTGGTGCTGGAAATACAAATAGCAATGCGTACAAGCTGATAATCAGTGTATTCTTTAACACCCTGTAGAAATATTCACTTTGTAAAAATTCCTGAAAGTGTTGAAGACCTACCCATTCGCTACCCTGAATTCCTCTGAATATGCTATAGTCCTTGAATGCAATCTGTATGCCGTACATCGGCTTGAATGCAAACATGACATACCATAATAAAAAGGGAACTAATAGCAGATAAAGGAACCAGTCTCGTTTAATCAAAGCCCATAATGTAGATGTCCTCTTTACGCTCTTGGCATTGTACGTTTGAATTTTCGTGTTTGTCGTCACCTTGTCTAAGGCCTCCTCCAGATCCTCGTCTATGTGTTTGTTTGTTGTGAAATCATCTTAACATGGAATCCAAATGACCCATGAGGTAAAATCCAACGCCGTTAGTACGGAAAAACAACTTTGTTTTGTAATAAAAATGTTAACCAAAAACGAGGACTCGCTATGTAAGCAAGCCCTCGTTTTCATTCTCAACGGAATATAATTAAATGCATAATTTAAACAGTTCACCAGAAATACAAGTCGGTTCCTTTTAACTTATAAATGGCTTCGATAAAGTAATAATCTCCATAAATAATAGATTGATGATGCTCTTTGGCATGATACGCAGCTGATCCATTTTTGAGGATACAATCGCAATCTGTGGTCCAGTCTGCTCTGTCTTCATCCAATGTTTTCAGCAATTTAAGGGCAGGTTTCAGATATAGATCCTTCTCATGAAGTTCGACTGCCTTTGAAACCTCAATAAGTCCGCAAGCTGCAATTGCTGCAGCTGTTGAATCTTCATATGCTGGCTCCTTCGGTTGTCTAAAGTCAACAGGAATAATTCCATTATCCGGAATGTTGACGATAAAGTAGTGAGCAATGCGCTTCGCCGTATCAAGATATTCCTTTTTGCCTGTATGAATGTAACTCATCATAAAACCGTACAATCCCCACGTCTGACCTCTCGTCCAAGAAGAGCCTTCACCATACCCTTGCCCACCATATGATTTTATAACATCCCCTGTAAACGGGTCGAATTCTACAATATGATTGACGGAACCATCAGGACGTACAAATGTGTTCATGACCGTATCCGCATGCTTGAGGGCAATCTGCATGAATCGTGGATCTCCGGTTTCTTCCGTTGCCCAATAGAGTAAGGGAATGTTAAACATACAGTCAATTATGGCCCATCCTCTAGTATCTTCTCCGCTGATGTCGTTCCATGCGCGAATAAACTCTCCCATCGGGTTATAGCGTCCTGCCAACAAGTTGGCAGCATGAAGCGCCCGTTTGCGAGATTCAGGGTTTTTGGTCAGTTTATAGTTTGCGACACTAGTTGGCAGCCACATAAATCCCACGTCATGATGCAGACCGTAATACTGCTGAAGGCCCGCATCGAGCTTGTCTTCTGAGATATTTGCAACATTTTTGTATTTCTCTTGACCCGTATTGTAGTACATCTGCCACATCATTCCACCCCAGAAACCATTGGTCCACCAGTTTATCCCGTCGGCATGTGTACCACTAGGATTTTCGACAGATCGGTCATCATGAACCCCATTTACGGTAGTGTATGGGATTTTATTTTTGGATTTTTCGCTCACCCAATCTAATTTTTGAATAATCCGTTGCTCAATATCTTGCAGCCAGACACTCTGCTGTTCTATGTTTAACATTCCAATTCCCGCTTTCCTGTTATGGATTTATAATTCTTATCTTGTTAAAACGACATTATTGTAACATGCTAGAATCCGTGAAAGTTTTGCTGCGTTTAAAGAAAATAACGTTCTGTTGCACTTTTGACAAACGAGAAAGCAATGCTACAATTTAGTAAAAATGGTGTGGAGTGATTGTCATGGAAGTTGGTTTTGAATCCGTTCCATTTCATGGACAACCTTTGATCTGGACAGACCGTCATCGAACAAGTAAAACAAATAGCAGTTTTTATCATTGGCACCAGTGCTGCGAGTTTTTGATCGTATTTGAAGGTAAGGGCACAGTGGTCATGAATAACAAGACCTATCCAATTAAGCCGGGGATGCTCTATGTATTCCAGCCATTCGAAATACACAAAGTCTTTGCTAAAGTAACTCATGAAAGTCATTACGAAAGAGCAGTGATCCATTTAGATCATGTGGTTATAGATCAGTATTTAAAAGACTATCCACGTCGCAGAGAATGGTTTGACCGTTTGTGCTATTCCAGTGGGATTGAGCGCGCATTTGACTTAAGCAGAGATATGGATCTCTTTAGCTACTGTATGGAAGATTACGGACAAATTGCTCACATGGAACAAGGTGAATCCCGGGAGGAAATTACCGTATTCGTTCTTCAGTTTCTTAGTGCTATGGCAAGGATCTTCCCTATAGATCAATCGGAACCCAGTCTTACTCGGCGCAAGAAAGAACATTCTGAGCTTATTATGCAGTGGTTGGATGAACATTATATGGAATCTAACATTCTCAACAAGCTGGCAGACCAACTGCATTTCACAAGATCCTATGTGTCCCGGCTTTTCAAGAATGAAACTGGAAGCAATTTGAGCGAGTATCTTACTGCCAAACGAATTAAAGTAGCAGCTCATATGCTGGAAACGACAACTATGTCGGTGGAATACATAAGTCATCACGTAGGCTTCCAGAATGTTTCACATTTTATCTCGTGTTTCAAAAAAACGTATCAGGTCACACCTTTGAAGTATAAGTTAAATCAAAAAAACAGCGGATTGGAGAGCCATGAAATATAGCATTCAAAACCTGCTCAACGAAGAAACCTCCAGACCCGCAGCGAAAGCGGAAATTTGGAGGTTTTTCATTTGAAATAAGATTTAGAGAAATGAATTTGGCTAGTTTTAGATCAACTGTTCCTACTGAACACTTACATTGTCAAATGTAGCAGTTGTAAGCGTCGTGTTTGCATGAGACGTCACCGCAAGTCCTACATAGGCTGTACTTGCAGCAGAAATGGATGACGTACCTGTCTGAGTCCATGTCACACCATTCACAGAAATGTAGGTCGTTACGGTGTTCCCCGATCTGGTCGCTCTGACCCAATACGGTGCACTCACGGTTGCGGACGTCGTAGAATTCGTGATTGCGCCAGGTGCCGTCCGATTTTGGAATACGGCGAGTCCTGGTTTCATAGCAGCATACACATTGCTGGCATCCTCAAACAGAGATTCCCGAATCATGACTCCTGCCTTTGCAGATGAATGGGTATTCGTCAAACTGGCAACGCGAGCTGTAATCGTCCGGTCTCCCTTTAACGGCACATAAGCAAATCTAAACTGATCTGATTTATCCCAGATATCACTTCCGGCCCCTTTGATTGTATAGGTCCCGGCACTATAACTGTAACTTCCAGCGACACCTACACTACCAATATCCTGAGAAGAAAATGGGATCTGTGCATTCGCAGATGACAGTGTTGTAGCACTTACCGTGCTGCTTGTTGTAGATGTGTTTGACTTCGCATCATAAGCACTTACTTGATAGTTGTAAGCTGTAGAAGCAGTCAGTCCAGCGTCGGTATAGTCCGAAGTTGGTGAATATCCCACAATGGTCCCATTCCTGTAAATTTTGTAACCACTCACAGCAACATTATCCGTTGAAGGTGTCCAGCTCAAATTAATGACTTTGTCAGACAACGGTTTAACAGTTAAACCCGTCGGTGCGGATGGCTTTGTTGAATCGGTAGTGGTACCCAGTCTGTACGCAAATGTGAGCAGAGCTGCATCCGTATTTGTAGCAGGCATTCCATTCATGTAACTGGTTGTGAACGGAGCAGTCAATCCTTTGCGTGTTACATAATGAGCATATATTATTTCATTTTGAGCCCATCCGATGGTATCACTTCTTCCCGTTCCATTAATGCCACTCCAAGGCCCCATGGTACAACGTCCGTATGTTGAATCCCATGAAGTTGGTTCATTGCCCAGATTATAATTGGACCAATATTCCGAGCCAGCTAAGAGTCGATTATCTCCATCTCCAAACAAATCAACACCCTGCTTCCAGGCGATTTCTGCCACAACCGTTAAGTTGCCAAGTCCACCAAGAGCGTGAACCTGATCTCGGCCTGATTCGGAGATCTGCCCTGTAGACATAACATTTCTCGTCACAGAAGCACAAGCATTCGTTCTGAAATTAGATATTGCAGAATCAAACATCGTCTGATTGTTCGTAAATATCGCGATTGAAATCATGGATTTCATTGCGGATCCACCCCAGTTTGCATCCCCGGGGGATTGAATATGAGGATAAAAAACGTTGGTCAACATATTTTCCAGTTGTGTGATATTTGCTGCAGCCCAGCCTGAGTTGCTATATCGTAACAATTCGCCTGCATTGGCAAGAAAAATGCCATTATCACCTGCAGCAAGCTGTGCATCTGTTCCAGCAATGCTAGTTAATGTGCTCGACCAAGCATTCAGAATCTCAATGGCTTTATTAGCATACGCCTGTGTTCCGGTCACATTCCATAGGAGAGCGTTATAATAAGCTGCTCTCGCATCGTTCTCTAAGGCACTATTTCCATAATTTGTACTCGTACATGTTGAAGTAGAATCGTTCCTGCAAACCGTACTATAAGGTCCTTGTTTTGCATAAGATGAGGATGCTTTGCTATCTGTTTTGAAATTTGCTAATGCTGACTTCCAAGGTTCGGTGTTCTGATTGGCAGACATTCTAGTGAGATCCGTAGCATTATGCATAATTCCAGGATGAGTAAATGTTGCTGCTTCTGCCGTTTCCGATGAAAGTACACTATACGCAGGGATCAGAAGCATGATGATGACTAGCATAATACTAATGAGCTTTGCTTTTGTAGACCGTTGTGGCATAAAATCACTCCTTTAATCTGGATGTGGAAAAAATAAAATTGTAATCGCTTACAAATGTATTCTACTTGTTAATTTCCAGATAAAAACAGGCAAAATCCGATGAAATAAGAGGGTAAATCCAACTTTCTTCACATTTTTCCTTTATCCTGTGACCAATTCAATTCCTTAACACATTTAAGATCACGGTAACTGCCTCTGCGCGGGTCACATTCGTGTTTGGCGAGAAACGATCGTTCCCTATCCCCTGCATAATGCTTGATTCTACAGCCTCATGAATGAAAGGTTTCGCCCAAGAAGAAAAATCGCCCGCATCAGTAAATTCATTCACGTAAGTCACATCATGTTGTGTCTTACCAAGTGCGCGAACAGCAACCGATGCCATCTCGGCACGACTCATCTTCGCGTTTGGTCGGAAGGTGTGGTCGACATAACCGGTAATAAGTTGCTTCTTCACTGCTGCTTGCACATGAGAGGAAGCCCAAGCCGGGATCTGGTTCACATCGGCAAAAGTTGCATCTGATTCATTCACATCAAGTTTAAGTGCTCTGCTAAACATAACAGCAAATTCGGCGCGCGTGACCTCATGCTTGGGACGGAACGTGCCGTCAGTATACCCGTCGATAAATCCGGCCTCCACCGCTTTTAGAATGGAAGCCTCTGCCCAATGCCCCGTTATGTCACTAAAGCTGGTCGCTGATTCCGCCTGTATGGTCTCCTGCAGTGCAGGTGTCATGTTAGACATATTTAGCTTTGAGTCCACCAGCTTGATATTCTGAAGTGTAATCTTGCTGTTACCGGCACGCTGCACATTAAACTGCAGGGTCGTCAATAGTTGATCCCCACTATCACCTTTTACGCTGCCCACTTTGGTATGGGCAATCTTGAGATAATTCCCCTCCGCTTTCGGCACGACCGTATATCCAACACTTCCTGCGCTTGCTTTCGAAAAAATAAGTCTATCTGCATCAAACTCCAGATTCATTTCATAGGCGTACAGATCCTCAAGGTCATGCCCGATGACCGATACTTCAACGAGTTTGTTGTTAACAGACTTCAGCTTTAACTCAAAGCTTGGACGCGCTAACTGCTCTATTGTGGCTGCATTCACACTCGTTGTACAGATCGTCAGTAACACCAAGAAACTTGTCCATACCTTCCTCATTTCCATTTTCTTCACGTTTGTCTTCGATCTCAATAGAGACCCTCCCTGTCACATGAATGATCAGAAGGAAGGCGACAAGGTGCGCCCTCCCTTGCTCATACCTATTTATTTTGCAGCCAGTCACCAACAATCATCTGAGCAACAGCAGCCAACTCACGAATGGTGATCTCACCCCCATCGAACAGATCTGCTTTCTCAATATCGGACCAGCTTGCATCTGTTGATTTTGTTCCATAATACTTCGCAATGATAGAGAGATCTTTGATACTGACTTGAGTCTGGCCTGGTACAAGAGTAATCATCTGAGCAGCAAATGTACTTGCAGCAGATTGTAAATTTACCAATGCTGCATCAACACTTGATTGTGTTGATGCAGCATTGTTTTTTACCTCATTTGCCGTATTCAGAGCAGCTTTCAGGATGGAAATGGCTTGTTGAGGATACTGACCAATCTTTGTTCCAGCAACAGCTTTGTCCAGTTGTTTTTGAACGGATTGGATCTGAACTGCCAACCCAGTATGGTCTGTCGGCTGAGGCGTTGCAGTATAAACACTACTCCTGAATGTAGTAATGGCCGTTTTCAAAGCAGTGACTGCTGTGTTCACTTCGGCCTGAGTGCTTCCAGTGTTGTCGCGAACCACCATCGCACTTTGGATTGCCGCATCGAATACATTTTTGGCCTCAAGTGGGTACTGCCCCTGTGATGATCCTACAACAGCCGTTGCGGACAATTGCTGTGCTTGCAAGATCGTCTGTTGTAATTCAGCTTTGCTTACGCCGATTACAAGTTCTGTAAATGCTTCAACCGCCCGATTCAGTTCTATAACTTTGGCATCTACTTCAGCTTGGGTTGCCCCCTCATTCGTCGTTACCGCACTTGCATGTTCGATGGCTGTAAGGAGCACTGCTTTGGATCCAACCGGATACTTTCCTGTATCGCTGCCTTCCACTGCCTTGTCATGCAGGGATTGTGCAGACTTGATTGCAGCTGTTAACTGTGTCTTATCGACTTGAATCTGAATAGCGATTGATGCTGTCGAGGTATCCAACATGTTAGAATTCCCGTCTGCGGAAACTTCGAAATTACTTAAGCTGACTTGTGCTTTCCCAGTGGTAGCGTCTACCTTCACTTGCCCATGCAGGGCGATAAGATTGCTCGAATCGGTAATCTGATTCTGGTTCGTGTTAGCCACAATAAGGAGAATTTCACCGGATTCCGGTTTCACCCCTGTCCCGATGATTTGCAAGCCTTCTTCTGAAGAAGACACAGCTCCATCAGCCAGAACAGTAAGTCCTTGTTCGTCCTCGGTTGTTGGAAATTGCAACTTGTACGTATCGTAAGTTACGGTCAATTGTGCCGTTGTGAAACCATCCGTGACGCCATGTACACCGATGTTCAAGTCCACCGGTTGTCCCGGTGCAACTGTTAATGGTCCGTGTAGCGTAGCCGAATTTTCCGTTCCTGGCTGTGGTTCTGCTATTTCTTTTACCGTGATGGTCCATGTAGCAACGGTTGCTGCTCCTTTAGCATCAGTCGCTTTGAATTGGAGCACATAGCTCCCTGCTGCTTCTGGTATCCAGCTGAATTCACCTGTAGCTGCATCCAGCTGCGCTCTTTCTGGCAGATCTATACCCGCATACGTGATGGAATCCCCTTCCGGGTCCGTAGCGACAAGCGTCTGCTTCACCTCTTGACCTGCCGTCACCGTCACTGGAGCCAAATCGGCAAAAACGGGGGCTTGGTTAGGCGCGGGTACGTCTACTGCTTTTTGGTAGAATTCAAGCTCTGCTACATTGGCATTGCCCTTAGGTGTGTAATACCGAAGATATCGATATCCCTTATCCTTCGTCATTCCTACAAAATACCACTTAGCAGTAGAGATGGTCCCAATAGTGTACAGATTCTCAAATGTTGTACCATCATTCGAGCCTTGAATCACTGCATCCTTCATCCGATTAAGATGTGTACTGCGCGGATAAAATTTCACACCGCCCAAGATCGGTGCATTGTTTTGACCTAAATCAATCAGAATCCAGCTTGGGTTGGTCAACGCATCAGGTGCCGTTTCTATATTGCCATCAAATGCCCGCCATCCATTACTCTCGGGAGTTCCAATTCCTGTTGAGTCACTTGCATCCCACTGTTTGGATGAAGCCTTGACCATCGATTGCGTAACCTGAATCGCAGAAAGGGTTGTTATATCTATAGGACTGCTTTTTTCCGTTTCTCCGGCATTGCCTCCAGCTGCTACCTGGTAAGCATACAACGTACCGGATTTCAGATCAGCATCGCTCAAATCAGTCGAAGTGGTTTCTTTCCACTTGGTATAGGTGCCCCCAGCTCCTTGCTTGCGATAGATGGTGTAGTAAGTTGCTCCTTTGACTTCCTGCCAGTTCAAAAGTACGGAAGTCGGCCCCGTTAAAGCTGCGGTCAATCCTTCAGGGGCCTTATTCTCCTCTTCAGGGTATATGGACAACTTCACTTCCTTATCGACGTAATTGGATGTATCATCCTCCGCATAGATATGGAAGACATATTCACCTGGCGCAAGTCCGGCTGGTTTAACAATTAACGTTCCGCCTGCCTTGCCATTCAGTCCACTACTGTCAATATAATCCTGATTATCCGTCGATAAAGATACATTCACAGAGTCTAGATCTTCAACGGATACCTTCAAATTCATATCTGCGCCATTCTCGTAGGCCGCTACGCTTGTAAGTTCAAACCCTTGTTCACTTGTCAACTTGATTACTGGCGAGGTATCGGCTGGATCAAGCGTGTAGCTGCCCAGCTTGACTTCCGTGTCTTCCTTGTCCGTCTCGATGGAAACAAAAAGACTTTTCAAATAGGTTGGGTAGTCATCCGACTTCACATATTTATTTGATATGTTAGTGCTTACCCGAAGCCAATCGCCCTTAGTATCCGGTACTCGGATTGTAGCAAAAGGGGGAGTGGATGAATCTCTTTGCAGCTGCAATTTGGCCACTCCATTAGTTCTGACCGTAAAGGAAACAATGCTGTCTTTGGTACGATCCACTTGAAGCGCGGCCTTGCTCAAATAAACAATGCTTTCGTTCTTTGTCAGAATATAAGAGCGGGTGCCTTCGCTACCTATCTCAAATGTACCGGAAATCGGAATAGCCTGATCGGCAATGAAGTTGGCTTGACTGCCAGTTGTCTCTACGTTCGCCAAGCGATTCCGTTCAATATTCCGGTATGTCTTAAGTGTAATTGGCGAGTTGCCTCTATACCTTAGAGTGATGTCATGAATGCCCTTGATCTTAGCCAAGTCTGCTGATGCAACTTCAGAAGTGAATTTGACCATGGCATTGCTCGTATTTGGCAGTTTGTAAGATGCTACCAGCGTTTCCCCGCTGTATAACAGCAGTTTGCCATTCGGATCTGTTGTTTTGGCCTGTAATTCAATACTATTGTTACCACTATCAAAATTCATTTTGCCGAATGTGACTGCCCCTCCTTCACTCAGATTCACACCGTCTGAAGCTTTAGTAGCTTCTCCGGAGAGGACACCTGACAGAGCTGGATGTTCATCGCCTGCATAGCCATCCGAGAATGCGAACCAGTCAAACGCAATCTGATATGACAGTGCGTTTGCGCTGCCATAATACTTGAATGCGATCAGATGCTTACCTGACAAAGGCTTACTCAGCTTGCTTGAGACCGTCGCATAATTGGTCCACCATCCGGTATTCGGTACCTGCAAGGTAGTTAGTACTTCACCTTTGGCAAGATCAGCTGTCGTAACATTAGTGCGGTCAAGTCCGTCTACACCATCCAACAAGATTACGTCCACCTTGGTGCCCACACTCGAATTGCTTGCAGCCCGAATCGTAATTTCGTTGTAACTGTCGTCTAGATCAAGGTCATACCATGTATACTGATTCTCATAGCGAACGTCATACAGTACGGAACGCATGCCGTCCATATCCTGAAACGTACTCGTGCTGGTGGTTTCGCTCCTACCTATATAATCGAACGCCTGCAAGCGGTCATATGCTGCTGTCACTTCTATATACGGGGGATTGCTTAGTGGCTTTGGTGGACCAACCACCTCACCTGTCGCCAAGTCACTGGTCCCCTGTAACAGAACATAAGATGGAATCGCTTTTAATCCACCTTGCTTTTCAATAGCTTGTGCCAGATATTTAATCCGTTCATCGCCAGGATCCAGTGGCTGAGTCAAATGATGCATGTAGTATCCGTATGTGACCTCGGACGCGTACCCCAATCCTCTGCCGTTATCACTGACGGTATCAGCGTAATTGCCTGTTGGATCGCCAACAACAGCATTGCTAATGTTAACTGGTGTATACAAGATATCGTAACCCAGATTATATTTGGCAAGTTCATTCGCTCCAGCCAATATCCGATTATCGAGGAATTCGAAAATTCCTACACCATCTGAAGCATCCGTCACTTCTCCGAATGTTGGTGAAGCCGGGTCCGGGTTGACCTTAGTACCCTGGATTTCAGTCATGTAGGCAATCATGGATAATGTGGACGTATTTCCTGAAGCGTGGCCCATGTCGCGGAACATTTCCACAAGTTGTACATGGGGCTCGACAGGTGCACCCGTTCTTTCATTTTGTGTGACATAGCGAATCTGATGAAAAATATCACCGGATTGCCCCTTGAACGTTGCGGTTTTGTTGGCTGTTGCCCACTCCACTGCCTCTTGGTACCATTGCTGATTATCCGAAAAAATAGCAGCCATCATATAGGCCTGAGTGATAATACCATGCTGGTTCATCCAGCGACCATTGTTATGATAGAAGTTGCCATCGTAGAAGGCCATCAGATAGTTCTGCGTAAAATTCGTCGTATCCGTTTCCGTCCACGCCCATTCCCCGCTGCCCTCCGTATACCGCAACAATTCGGCAGCTCTAACCATGTTAACCATGGCATCACCGATACTAATGTGCGAATCTGTAAATCCTTTTGGATTGCCCGGATCAATTTGGGACCAAAGACGAACAATGGTCATTGCTTTCTCACGGTAACGAACATCACCTGTAGCAGCCCATATAACTGCGTGGGTAAATGCCGCTTCTGCATCCACCTTGGCTTCCTTGGCTTTTGCATCATTGTCAATCTTGGTATATGCGGGTTTCGTTTTATCCAGCTTGCTTTGATTCCGAATATCATAATCCAGTGATCCACTGCGACTGTTCCTGAAGTCCTCGAATGCACTCGCCCACGGCTCTGCGCCAATGGCAACCTTCTCCTGCATCAGCTTCAGTGCATCACCAGTGAAACCTATAGAAGGATGAACGAATCCCTCTTGGCTTACCGTCTCCAAGATTGCAGGCTGGGTATGGATAACCGAATCATCAGCGGATACCCTGCTTGGAACGGTAGTTATAAATAAACAGAGACTTACTACTAACACACGAATAACCATCCATTTTATAATTTTGCAGCACTGCTTCATTTCACAGCCTCCTGATTCAATAAAATGTCGAATTAAAAGTAAACGCTTCCATAAATAAAAATGATATCTCCTTCCCTTAGAATGTTTTCTTCATGAAGATATAGATAAATTGGTTAGAAGTGTACCCAAAATCCGATGATAAAAGTGGGCAAATACTATTTTTTTCACATTCTCCGTTAAATTGGGAAATTTCTCTTGTGAGTTTATGAGACGAGTGCTACAATTTTGAAAAAATATGGATTATGAGTAGATTGTACATACGAATCGCGGATCTTCGCGGGAGGAAATCACCGTATTTATGCTTCGGTAGCTCTTTAATCCATAGAGGTTACTCAACTTAATTCGCGTAAATAGAACGTTGTTTTTGTTAGACGCATCCTGATATTTGGGACCCGTCCCATAGTGTCATGAAAGCTGTTTACATCCTTAAAGTTAATGTCATTCCTAATCTTACAAACCGAGGTGTATTTATGATTCATTTAACGATTGAAGTACAGCGTGAAGATGGAACTATCCTTGCCGAACATACCGATACGAACCATACTCATCTGGTATATGATCAACCGTATCAACCAGGAGATTCTATTGTGCTCAGAAGCTCCAGGGACGGCGTCTATTTGTATTTCAAGCTGGATGATGCTTTGAATCCGGATTTTGTATATCTGTCTGGGCAAGAGTACCGTCTAAGCATCCCTTTTAATGAGAAGAAAACCTCATATTCTCCCAAGTCATTTACGGGTCAACTACATTTGCTGACTGTACGGGTTGCATCCAATGAGGAGATTAGTTCCTACAAAAACCTTGCCGCAAATTCACATGATCATCATACCAACTCAACGTTGTACCCCCATGCTTCGGCTAATGTTGAGACGCGTGGTGAGGCCGTCTTTGCTGCCCGAAATGCAATCAATGGCAATACGGTAACCTATTCACATGGAGAGTGGCCATTTGAATCATGGGGAATTAATCAACGACTAGATGCAGAATTCACACTTCATTTTGGACGGCTTGTTGAAATTGATAAGATCGTATTGTACCTGAGAGCTGACTTCCCCCATGATAATTACTGGAAGCAGGTTACCTTGTCTTTTTCTGATGGCAGTTCTATAACTTCATCTCTTGAGAAATCCGGAAAAGCACAGGCTATTCTCTTGGAACCAAGACAAGTGGAATGGGTGAAACTTAGCGAGTTAATTCAATCTAATGATCCTGCACTATTCCCAGCACTTACACAGTTCGAAGCATACGGACGAGAAATTTAAGCAGTAGTAACGGATAAAGAAATAATTATTGAAGAATAAGATCCTGATTCAATCATCGAATCGTAGTAAGTCAAAGTTTTTATTCACCAGATATAAATACCCGCCTGTCCCTATCTATAGGACAAGCGGGTATTTACTTACGCCTGATTATAAATCTTCACCATTTGATTCAATGACTTTTTTGTACCAGTGAAAGCTCTTCTTCGGTGTTCTACTCAGGTCACCTTTACCATCATTGTCTTTGTTGACATGAATGAAGCCATAACGCTTCTTCATCTCTCCTGTGGATGCGCTGACTAGGTCGATACATCCCCACATCGTGTAGGCAATGAGATCTACGCCGTCAGCCACCGCTTCTTTCATTTGTTCGATGTGATTTCTAAGATAATCAATCCGATAGTCATCTTGAATGGAGCCATCATTCTCTATCACATCGACTGCACCGAGACCATTCTCAACAATCATCAATGGTACTTGGTAACGATCATACAGATGGTTCAGCGTATAACGTAATCCTTTCGGATCAATCTGCCAGCCCCAGTCGGAGGAATCCAGATATGGATTTTTAAGGCCGCCTATGAGATTACCACCATCTGCCTTTTCAAGCGAATTATCTGCACTTTCGACCATCGACATATAGTAACTGAAGGAATAGAAGTCAACACACCCTTCACGCAGTGTCTTTTCATCTTCGGGATTCATATCAATCTGGATCCCTTGCTCTGCGAAGAAACGTTTGGCAAAACCAGGATATGCTCCCCGAACCTGTACATCACCGCAGATCATATTGGATATTTGGTCTTTCTTCTGTGCAAGCAATATATCATCCGGATTGCAAGTATTTGGATATGTGGTCAAAAAAGCAACCATACAGCCAATCTGGAAATCGGGATTAATTTCATGTCCAACCTTAACCGCTTTGGCACTTGCTACGAATTGGTGATGCAGCGCCTGAAAGCGCGTCTGTGGATCATCCACTCCATCAACCAGTGTCTCTTTGCCTTCAAACAAAATTCCTGCTGACATATAAGCACCCAGTGGCATCGTTAAACAGTTGATCTCGTTAAACGTCAGCCAGTATTTCACCTTATCTTTGTACCGATTGAAGATGGTTGTACAATATCGGACATAACAATCGATAACTTCACGGGAAGCCCAGCCATTGTACTTCTGTGTCAGGCCGAACGGAGTTTCGTAATGGGAGATCGTGACGAGCGGCTCAATATTGTACTTTTTCAACTCGGCAAAGACATTATCGTAAAACTGCAATCCCTCTTCGTTTGGCTCCAGATCGTATCCATTCGGGTAGATTCTGGACCAGTTGATGGACATGCGAAACATTTTGAAGCCCATCTCTGCCATCATTGCGATATCTTCCTTATAATGTCCATAAAAATCAACCGCTTCATGGCTCGGGTAATATGTGTCCTCTTCCAATATAGGTGTAATCCTGCGCGGTGTCGTGTGGGTTCCACCTGTCATCATATCCGATGTACTAGGCCCCTTGCCACCTTGGTTCCAACCGCCTTCGAATTGATTAGCAGCAGTCGCGCCGCCCCAAAAGAATCCGTCTTTCATTTTCATAATCTGTTCCTCCTCTAATCATGACACCTCGTTAAGCAAATCTGTTTTCTTGGTAAACTTTATAATCAAAGTATAGCATCCATACCCTGACAATGGTTGTCAGGGTATAATCTTGCCTCGGAACATAATCAAATATTCAGAATATTGTTATTATCTTTTATATACTTTTACCTCGAGAACCTAAGAAAACTCCTCTAAACAAAAGAAGTCGCCAAATTAACGACTTCCAATGGAACAATATTCATAATTTCAGAATTCAGAAAGTTCAAAAGTTTAATATTGTTTATCATAATCAGTGGCGAATAACATCAGTGGAATAATCGACCATTTCAAATAATCCGTTAAACCCTGACTAATTATGTCAAGGTTTATATGATATAATGAGCTCTTCTAAACCAAGAAGGTTATAGTTCAGTACTAAATATAGCTTTGCCTGTTCGAAAATCTGTCGGTAATGATACATGTTGATGGATCAATTTCCATTCACCATTTTCTTTTATATATCCATCTGTTTGTCGGGTAAGAAATTCGGTGGAGGAGGACCCATCTACATTGTCACATTGAAAGTGTTGGATACTTTGGACAAAGCCAACACTGCCATCAACATATGCCTCAATTTCAAGAAATCCGGTGCGTACATTTGTAATTTTGGCAAATTGTTCACGAAATTCGTTTCTGCAGTTTTCAAATCCCTTTTTACTATAGAACTGCAGATCAAACCATGTTGCGTTTTTGTGCCAAAATTCTGTGATTTCATCGCCCGTCTGTGCCTCTCCCATTTTTTTAGTAATCCCAGTGATAATCTCTTGATCTGTTTTTGTCACTGTAATAACCTCCTTTATATTGATATGAAAATTGTAGCACACAAACCTTGACATCGAGTGTCATGATATTTAGAAAGAACAAATTAATAAAAACTAGTCAATAAGGTTGTTAGCTCTAAGGTAAATGACAGGATACTTCACCAAATTATTGACCTGAACTTCAAGGATTATAAATTCCTTAAAAACTAACTACATTAGTACAAGGGGGCAAAAATGTATAGCAGCAGATTACTGGAAATATTGTTTATGCTAACGGAAACGAAACGAGTAACAGCTTCCCAATTAGCCACACACTTCAATGTCTCAGTCCGTACTATTTATAGAGATGTTGATGCCTTAAGTGCTTCTGGCGTACCGATCTATGCTACTACCGGACGAAAGGGTGGGATACATCTGATGGATAATTTTATATTGAATAAATTACTATTAACTGAGTCTGAACAAAAAGAAATATTACTTGGTCTTCAAACGATTAAAGCTGTTCCTATAATAGAGGATAGCGGTGTGATGAGGAAGATAAGCCAGCTATTTCAGTTAAACGACAGTTGGATTGATGTCGACTTTTCCCGATGGGGCAATCATGATTCTGATAAGCTTAAATTTAACCAAATCAAACAATCCATTCTAGAGAATAAAACTCTGTCATTTATATATATAAGCTCCTCTGGAGATAAAAAGTATAGGACTATTAATCCAAGTAAATTACGTTATAAGCATAAAGATTGGTATTTGTACGGATATTGTCATGATAAAAGGGATCACCGTTTGTTTAAGATAACCAGAATTACACAATTAAATATTCAATCCAAGATATTTGAACAGGACGATAATAAGGCTACTGCTCCCCATGTTATTAATGATGATTGGACTGAAAATAAAGCAAGCATTAAACTGTTATTTCCTAATGAAGTTGCTTACCGAGTATACGATGTGTTCCAAGAATCTCTTATCACACAGGAACAGAATGGACTTGTGGTAACAGCCGAATTGGAATTTGACGAATGGTTATATTCCTATCTTTTGTCATTTGGTCCCAATGTTACAGTAATCAGTCCACAATGCGTCCGAGAAGAATTGGTTCGGAGACATAAACTATCTATTCATCAACTTGAGACGTACATTTGATGGCGAATAGAGTGCATGTTATCCATCAAATTTGCAGATTAATTCTCTGGAAACGAGCAAAAGCGAATAGTCTGTTGTCTGTTATGAAATTGGACTCCGACAAAATCCTGCTCATTTACTTTCAGAAATTTCTTTTGGTACTGGGGATGATTCGTCTTAATTCTTTCCGCCGCGTATATCCTGTGGGAAAATGAGAATCGTCTAGAATCCAGACTTTCATGTTCCGGCTACGTGCCGCACCCATAATGATATCCAGATATTTCCATTAACGTGGACCAACAAAATCCGGGTGAGGTCGCGATTCCACACAAACTTCCAACTGACCTGATTTTCGCTCTCGTCTATGATTTTCATATGCTCACGAAGGATATGTTCCTCCTCACCATAATGGAATGATTACATAAAGGTACCCTTTGCATCTGTCACCGGCTTCCCTCTCGGGCGAAAAAAACAAAGAGACAGGCATCAACTAATACCTGTCTCTATCTTAAGTTCATCATAATTTCTATATTACCCTTAAATAAAGGGCCTACGGTCCAATACTTTATTCAAGAGTCGGTCACTGATTACCCGTTCGGAAAGCACGGATTGAACAAGTGCCAAGGCACATACGGCACCGCATAAACTATGCAAATCTCCATAAGGTCCTTCCTCAGTGGATTTACGCAAAACGAACTGAATAAATTGTTCGGAGACCTGGCTAATCATCGCCGTTGCCTCCTCCGCTCGGTGCTCTGTTTGCTCCTTGGCACTGATGAAGGTATACAGCCAGTCCAGTTCATTGAAGGAAAACTCCTGCTCCGACAAAGGGAATTGTTGACCATTAAACATATCCAGACAGGTATTGATTAATTGTTCAGGGTAACGGACTTTCTTTTTCCGGTAGTCTAGGTTGAATAAATAGTGAAACGAACCCGCAACATGGTGAAAGAGCGGTGCCCCAATAGGATGACCATTCAGGTCAACAATAGCTTCTTTTTTCCATAAGCCGGTCGCGGGGTCAGTATGCTCCCAGAGCCAGTCAAAATACCAATTCTCCCATTCTTCGTCTACCATTCCGCTTAATACCATAGAAGCAAAGATACCCGACCCCTGTTGGGAATCTCCCCATGGCTGATTCTGCCAATCCAATCCGCATAGAAATGCTTCAAGTTTGTTCCGATCCTTCAAAGACTCTAATGCGGTCAAGAGATACTTCGGTTTAGCATCAAACAGTTGTAGAGCAGAGATAGCAAAGGCAGTACCATGTATAGGGTGATGGCCAATTCCATGAAATAAACCGTCATTACTAGACTGGAAGCTTTGTAGTGATTCCACCCATTGTTTGCAGGCTGACTTTTCTTTTGGTAATTCTCCTAGTGTATACAAAATAATAGCGGCATCTGCCGTTCCATAAAGGTCTGGAGTTTGATTGCTTACAAGATCTCGGGTATACCCCCATGGTTCTTTTACACTGTGAGCTTCAATTGTCTCAATAACTCGATGAATAAACGGAGTAATATTCACTTTGAGATGGTCACCTCTCTGCATTTTATTTATTAACTCTTGATTTTCCAATCCTAAACTCGTATTGAGTTTAACTTAAATATATCAGCTTAAGCCGCTTACACATTCATTCAAAGTAGGATCCAATCCAATATAAATTTCTCAGCCATTTGACATTTCAGGTCTGCAATAATCAGGGTTTTCAGATCACCTGTACATATTCTTGCATGCTGAACAAGAACTCGAAATACTCTAAGCCAATGCATGAATATTTGGCAAACTCAAGGCAGAGCCTCTAATCATGAAGAGGAATTACCAGTCTGCCCTTCAGTATGTACCAAATATGAATGTCAATTCTACTGCTGGCAACAACATGATATCTAGTACCAACGTTCGCTTGAAGATTTTGTAATCGGGAACGGCTAGGACTAGGAAGATTCATTTCGACAATAAAAAAAAGGATATGAAAAGAAAAAATGTCCAATTCCACAATAAAAGAGCGGGTAAATTCTTTAAAAAGCACAACTGTTAGAAAACAGAGAGCAACATCCAGTTTAGGTTTATGGACGCTGCTCTCTAATAAAACTAACTGTGTGTCCTCTTCTCACGACAGTAGAGAACGGTCCTGAATAAGGAGTCGATTTCTTATGAAGATACTATTCATACGGGATTACTACACGAACATCGTCTAATGCAGGCTTCGTCTTGATTAGCCCCTCTGATTGTAGCCAATCTATGTTTTCCTGCCAGCGGGAATCATCCTGGCTCAGGAATTCAGCCTTATCATTCTCCATCAAAGGAAGAAGGATGTCTAAGCTTTGACGCTCAACATCTTCGGATAACGGAAAATGATCTGCACTCTGATGATCTAACAGGATTTGTAATGCAGCCTCCGGATCGGCCTTCACATCCTCAAATCCTTTTTTTGAAGCACGCAGAAATTTAGTCAGCATATCAGAATCAGATGCAATCAGGGTATCATTTGCAACAAAAATGCCTTCATAATAGGATGGTACACCGTATTTCTCCATCGTAAACCAATTAACATCGAAGCCCTCCTCCTGAAGCTGAGGAACCTCATGATTAATCAAGCCACCAATGGTAGCATCCACATTATTTGTGGTCATCGAACTCATAAGCTCAAAGCCGACATCAACCATTTTTACATCACTGTTGTCTGTACCTGCATGTTTCATGATACTACGAATGAGAGCTTCAGATAACTCAGTACCCGAATAACCAATCGTTTTGCCTTTTAAATCTTGTGGAGAAGTTATGTTCTTCTCCGCTAAAGAAATTATTGCATTCAGTGGAGCTTGTACAACAGCGCCGATAGATTTAACTGGCACTTGCTGATTCGCTCTTGTGATAATGACATCCTGCTGATAATACAGTCCAACATCCGCTTTTCCGGCTGCTACAAGTGAAATTGCATCATTGCTGTTAGAAGGGAATTGCAGGTTTACCTTCAAGCCTTCTTGTTCGAAGTATCCCTTCTCCATGGCGACATAGAGAAACGCATGCAAAGCGTTTGGATACCAATCCAGGACCACATTAACCTCCTGTAACTCCTGAAGAGATGAGGATAAAGGTGGAGCTGTGTTTCGAGGTGTACAAGCAGTAACTGCTAATAAGATAAATGTTAAAGTAAGAATGATCCCTGTTTTTCTCATAAATTCGTGCCTCCATATCTGTTTATGACTCACCGCGCCAGCGAACGAAACGGCGCTCTAACAATGTAATTAGTGCGACCGAAACCATAGCAAGGACTGATAATAATACAATGGGTGCAAACACACCAGCACCGTCAAGCTGAGTCATCATTCGGCGCGAAAAATATCCCAGACCACTCTGCGCGCCTAGCCATTCTCCAATGGCTGCCCCAATGACACTAATCGGAATTGCCATTTTGATGGCTGAAAAGAAATAGGGCAGTGCAAAAGGAATCTTGAGTTTGAGAAAAATATCCCGTTGCGTGGCACCATATGTAAGGAGAAGTTTCTTCATATCCGTACGGGCACTGCGTAAGCCATCATATACCGTAATCGTAATTGGGAAGAATGTTATTAAAATAGCGACCAGCACCTTGCTCCATATGCCATAACCAAACCATAGAACAAATAATGGAGCAATCGCAGTAGTTGGTATGGTCTGAGAACCTACAACAATCGGATACAGACATTTACGCAAAAACACACTGACATCCATTAGTATTGCTAGCGCGACACCCAGGATGATAGACAACACGAGACCTAAGCTCGTAATTAGAAGAGTAGCAGGCAGATGAACCGTGAATAAGGGTTGACGGAGCTCCCATATTTTTTGAAATATTTGAACCGGGCTTGGTAAAATATAAGCAGCATTCAGATCCATCGCTCCCAGTTGCCAGATCATCAATAGTGCAAATACAACAATAATTGCAGGTAAATTATGATTATAGAATGATTTTTTCATAGGATCACATTATTCCTTAACGTCTGGATCAAGTTTTCTCGCAATGCTGCGATTTCTGGTGTAGCAATAGATTCTCTTGATCTGGGATAACCACTAGGAACATCTATTGATGTTAATTGATATATAGGAGTGCTTGTGACAGCTAATACTCTTTGCGAAAGATATAAAGCTTCATCCACATTGTGGGTAATGAAGATAATTGTTTTTTTGTGCTGCTCCCATTGCTCAAGGAGCCATTCCTGCATCGTAATACCCGTTAAGAAATCCAGGGCAGAGAACGGCTCATCTAGCAGTAGCAAGTCGGAACCCGTCAGCATTGTCCGGGCGAAAGCAGCCCGCTGGCGCATCCCACCTGAAAGTTCATGGGGCATCTTGTCATGACAATGATATAAGCCCACGTTATTCAACGATTCAGCAATAAGCTCCCTGCACTGTGCCTTGGTGTATCCACCTATAATTTCCAAGGGCAACGCAAGATTCTCTCCTACTGTTCTCCACGGGAACAGCAGATCTTTTTGTGGCATATAGCCACAGTAATGCTTTTTAGTTCCGATTGGTGACCCATCAATCAGGATAGAACCAGATTTTGGCGAAAGCAGCCCGTTAATGAGATGGAATATCGTACTTTTACCACAACCAGAGGCGCCAACGATACACTGGAAGGAGCCTGACTCAATCGTAAAAGACAACCTGTCAATAATGTCTACAGACTCACCATCATAATGATAGGACACATTCTGAAATGTCAGTGAACTCAAGACTCTAGCCTCCATGACATCTCCCAAAAATCAAGCTCAAAGCGACTGCACATCACAAAAACATCTTCCATCCGTTGGTACGTTTCCTCGCTACAGCCTTCTAATAACTTATCCGTTAACGTCACAAGGGATTGATTGCTGCTGTTGTATTCAGAAGAAGCATATCCTGTAATCCACTCTCCATAAAAGTGATGATCAGCTGCACCTGGTTTTTGGGCAAGGATTTGACCAATCTCTGCATAGCTCCATGAGCAGGCCAGAATGGATACAAGTACTTCTGCTATGCCGCCCGCATGGGAAACAGAGAGCATATAGTTAGTATAGGCTACATTTTTCAGTGCAGGTTTTACCTGAAAAACGTGATCCTCTGTAATTCCTAATCGCTCCATATAAGAACGATGAATTTTCATCTCACCATTTAGGATGTTGTCTACGTTTTTACTAAAAAACTGCATCAATTTGGGGTCCTGTGACTTGACGATGCCTAGTGCAAATACACGGGCATAATCGTACAGGTATAAGTAATCTTGTAGCAAATAATAACGAAATCGTTCAACAGTTAAGGAGCCATCCCCGATTCCTTTCACAAAGGGATGCTCAAGACATTCTTTCCACACAGGCTGTGCTGCTTGGTAGAGTCGCTCTGAAATAGTCAATATCTGTTCCTCCAGTCCAAAGTTACGTATATCTGTTTTATTTTTTTCATTCGTTCTCAATTTTCTTTATGAATTATTCCCTACACGGCCGTGGCATGAGTATTTGTATTATCTAATCGTTTGCTCTGTGCGAATAAGGTTCTCCATGGATCAGAAGAAGGTGATCCGCATCGTTGAGGCTAATGCCCGCCTTTTAAGGCATAGGCACCTTTTACCTGCTATGGCTCTGATAATGGCTCCATTAGACACCATTCCAATTTTGGACGGCATCCGGTATTGTGTCTGTAAATACACAATCTGTTTGATGTTCCACAATCCGCGGGTCAGATTCGAAGATACCCACCACACCTGTCGTTTTTTTTGGGATTTTTTCTGTAAATGACACTCATCCCATAAAAGCCCAAACAAGTCTTCGTTTTAGGTCGGCTTGTATTCCTGCACCACCACCTGGATCAGAGCCAGCTATTGTCAAAACTGTTTTCGTAACTAGTGCACCTCTTTCTCTATTTAATAACATAAAAAAAAGAAACATCCATTAGGATGTTTCGCAGACAAATACACTAAAATAAGGGGATACGCATTAGCTACCCAGTTACAGTGTTTCATCGTTGCATCCCTACGTTGGCATTATCCAAATCAGGTAAGGTCGGTTTAACACCCTCTCAGCCAGTTAAGGCTCCCTCGCAAACGGTTGTATGTAATTGATTTGTTTCTTATTTGCTTGAAACAATAAGTTTGAATTCCGTTTAGTATATCAATCGCTCTTAAAAATAGTCAAGACAGATTAATAGCTACTTATCAATTTCGGTTACTTGTTTAAACTATTTTATCCATTGTTATGATGACTTCAATCCTTACTGCTACTGAAGATCATTTTACTTTTCATGCTTGCTATTCCTCACAAAAGTGAGCATTTCATACTAAGGAAGTGTTTCTCCAATTATCATTGTTCGTATCATCAATGATTTGAAAACGCTAAGCTTACTTCCGATCCTAGTTAATTGTAACTTCAATCAAGATACGAATAACATAGCTATCGAGATTTTGTTCAGAAAAATAGTTGATTAAGCCCATTGTATAGGAATTTCCGCATACCTTCATTCCCTTACGTTGAATTCCCAGGCTGGGGAGAATTATCTGTAACTTTTGTTTTCGTATACGATTGAACAAAAAAAGATTTAATCTTTTAAACCTTCTCTCCAGGGCAGTAGGGAACTTTGTGTCAAATTCCAGCCTGGTAGGGAACTTTATGTCACTAAAAATTGACACAAAATTCCCTACCAAAAAATAAAAAAACCTTATTATATAAGGGATTTCATGGTTGGTAACTTTATGTCATTCTACATCGGAGGACAAAAACTTGTACCGTTAAAGGACAAGAACTTGTACCCATTAACGATTGGTTCTTCAAGGATTTGCTCGGCCTTAATACTTGGTTTTTCAATCGGACTTCCTGGCTTTTCGTTTGCAATTGTTCAACATTATTTGTTCTTAATACTTATGATTGGTGCTCTCCACCTATTATTAAGTGCTCCTCTTGCCCTATTGGCCTGTATATCGCGTGGTTATCTGGTACCGATCGGCTTTGCATTTACAACTTTAATGTTGGCATTGGTGTTTGGTCCTACCGCCATTGGAGCTTATCTGCCTTGGTCTGTACCTGCTTTGCATTTGCAGGAAAGCGGAGTATCTTTATTTCCCTTGTTGGGTACTAGTTATTTACTGGTTTTCTTAATCGGACTCCTAGGTCTCATTGGAACGGTTAAATGGTTACAAAACAGGGAGCAGTGATTGCCAGCCTCTTCATTTTTGCAAAGATCAAGCTTTTGATGCAGGAGCTTTCGTCTAACCTACTTTTCTTTTAATCAGCTCGCTAACTAATTGTTCAGTTGCCCAGCTAATATTACCTGCACCCTTTTGCATTCGCATCCTTCAACATATATCTGAGCTCTGTAGCATAGGAAGGCCCAACCATATGGTCGATAGGTCCTCCCTCCATTCATCTTCAGCGTCAGCTAAAAGGATGTAGAAACAGCGGCTGTCATTGGAAGAACTCTCCCTCCAGTTTGCGCTTCAGGTATTTCAGTTCGATCGCGGTCCTCTGCCCTAGCGTACGTGACCACATGGTCTAAATAGACCCGTGTGCCGGGAGGCTTGACCTCGAAGTGGTAACTCTCATGTGATTTATTCTCTCGGGAACAGGTCATCAAACTGCTTTCGGAAGATGTCGGCCCTAGAATTATCAAGTTTAAAACAAAAGGAGCCAAGGGATGCTTTCCCATTGACTCCTTCCGACCGATACTTTCGGATTTGTTATAAATATATTGGATAAGTTTGTGAAGCATGCAAATTCAAGTAGATTGAATCTGTAGATATATTTATATTATTGAAGATACTCATTTGCAATTTTTTCAATCTCCTCAGTGTAACTGCTGTACGCAAACACTGGAGCATGATTAACAGCTGTAGCTTGATTACTGTTAGCAAATGCAGTGATAAACACCAAATTCGAAGCTGAACCTATCGAGTGCTCATTTGTGGTCCATTCAGTTGCTGAATCCATATAGTTTTTGGCAGGAAAGATTGAGATACCTGTATTATTGTATCTATTAGGTCCCAACGGGATAAAACCCTTTGGTACATCCGGCCTTAGATCGTGGTTAAATATTCCATATACGGTTTTTAGACTATCTTCCCCATATCCCGTTACAAAACTCTTTCGTAAAGGGTTAGCTCCTAGAATGTAGTTTAATGCTGAAAGTGCCATATTATTAACAGTTTTAGTATTGATTCCGAGAATCGTGGAACCAATCAAAGCTTCTGTACCCGTACCCATTATTATATTGTTACTGCCCCAGTAATAATTACCTTCAAATATAGTGTTGTTCCAAGCACTCTGTTTATATCTATTCAGTCCTTTGTTTAACCATATCGTAAACTCATCCTTATACCATTTTGCAGCATCAACGTTAGGGTGGCTCGCTTTCATATAATAGAAAAATGCATAATTCCACAACCCAGCAGAATCCGCTTCCGAATTTTCAAATATATTTTTACTTTGTGTATAGTTATTCAAAAAGTATTCGTTATATTGTGCCTCACCAGTTGCTCTGAACAATGATGCAGATGCAGTCAGCCTCGACTCCTTGTCTGAGTCTGTTTCATAACTACGTGTTGGCCCTTTAACATTGTCGGGATTCTGCTCTAGATATGTCCAGGCACTCTTGGCCGCCTCTAAACATTGATCAGCAAACTCTGGATCATAGCTTGAATAAACAATTGAAGCATGAGCTAGCGAAGCAACTGCAATTGCAGTATCGTTTGTTGGTCTAAGATTTGTGACATTCCCACTCTTGTCTCTTATTACTCTCATATTATCATCATCATTAGTTGACTCAACTTTTGCGTAAAAACCTCCACTAACAGGATCTTGCATCTTTAGTATCCATTCAACTTCCCATCTAGCCTCATCAAGAATATCAGGAACACCATTTCCACTTTCAGGAATATTAAATTGATTATCAGTGTAAGACTCCGGATATAACTCGGATGACCATAACAGAGTCATTACTGCCAGTGCTCCGTCACTTACATATTTACCTTTATCTCCAGCATCAAACCATCCTTTTGTTACATCTCTTGTAACTGCAGAATTGGATTCGAAAGGAGCCGCTGAGTCCATAGGTGTTTTATCTGCCCTCGGAAAACCCAGGGCAAATTCCGGATCAAGCGCAGTTCCTGAACGTTGATAATAATAATATCTTGCCGCATCGGCCAATAGAGGTTTGAATACTTCTGACCCTATTTTAAAATTAAGTGATTTAGCTATTCCGTTTGCGTCAACAGTAATATAATAATCCCCAGGTTCAGTAAGGTCTGTAAATACAGCTTTTAGTACTCTTTCTCCTGAATCGATATCATAATCCTTAACGAGAAGCAATTGCCCACTATAAGCAACTGTGTCATCAGACACTCTCTTCACCTGAAATTGCGTTCCGGGTGTAGCATTGAAATCATCTTCAAATCCGGAAACATAGGCATATTTTTCTGATGAATTTCTGAAGCCCACCTGATTCACCTTAATAGCTGGAAATGCTTTTTCTTTATCAGGTGATGTTAATTTTATTTGGTTTAACCAAACAGTAAATGTATCGTCGTTCACTCTGTCCAATACAACAGATCTCGTATTATACTCATCCAAATCAAAGGATGGATCATTATATATATCCTTCAAAGGAATCTTTACGTGTTGCCATTCCGTGGTAACGGTTACATAATCGGTTATTGATTTATAAACACTTCTTTCATCCCCCGATGCACGCCTTGCAACAAGATCGTCGCCACCGATTTTAAATTGTTCTCCTCCTACTTTACCCTTAACATTAAATTCGAGATAACCGTTAGGGATATAATTATGAATGTCATGAGTATTCCATCCGGCCATAACAATTTTAGCCGCCATCCAATCTATTTTATTTGTAATACTAAATCTCAATGAAGGTAGATTTTCAAAAGTTTCTTGTGAATCTACAGGTAACCCACCATTTACAGTTTCTAAACCGCCACTACTCTCTGCGAACCCGCTAAAACTATCTTTAAATACATAATAATCCGGAAGATTTCTCCACCCCTCTGGAGCGCCGTAATTTGCATAGACCGTAGTGTTTGGAATTGCCAAAGTAGACGCTAATGCCAATATACATAGTAATACTGTTAATATTTTTTTCGCTTTCAAAAGAATTACCTCCTTTATGTGCTAATTCGTCAAAAGTAGAATGATTCTGAAAACGGAGTAGACAGCCTTGATAAAACCTAAGTATTGGTGGAGTACAACACGAAAAAACAATTCAAACCGTTTAATTGATAACAAGATTTATAAAACCGCTTACAAGATTTTCGTTGATACTATAAATCCCTCCTTTTTGATATATTAAATTTCATACTGATTATATTTCACTGTACGAAAATAGACCTTAATTATACAGCCATAGATCAGCATCAAATGGACATACAAGCATGAATTTTGTATTATAATTTGGAATCCAGGCAATAAAAGTAGGGCCTTTCTCGGAGTTAAACCAAGAAGAAACCCTTCTCGATGATATTGTTATTGAAAACACTAAACAATCATTTGTTAATGAACATAATCGTATAAGTGCCTTTTTTGCCGGAGTGGCTCAGGTTTTCTTAACATGCCGATATCCCTATTATTAGCAATGTAATGATCCCTGATATCTTAAAATCATCAACTGTTTTATTGGCAAATGGAGCTCTTTTTCCGTTGGATCTAACAACATGTGATTCTCTCTATGGAACGAAGAAAAAGCTATGAATTGAAAAGTCGTGATGATGCGGCAAAGGCAGCATATCACGACTTTTATAAATTGGTACGTCTGATGGAGAAACTTGCATTAGTCAGTTATAGCAGACATGCTTTTTCCATTTTACTGCCAGAGCATTTAGCAAAGAATTTTGAAAGCCTTTCTGAGCTATTCATTCCAAAGCTTAACACGGTCTTGGACATATTTCGTAAATCCAGCTTCCATTTTCTCAACACCGGCATCAATCAATTCCTGCTGATACTCATCCCAAATTTGGTCAAATTCTTCTGGTTTAGCCAAAATAGCTTGAGGGATTCTTTTCCATGAGATGTCCTTCATCTTGACGGCCAGAATATTGGATTCATCATCAGTCGGTACAGGAATATTCCAAGCAGCGCCCCAAGCTTTTACCGGTAAATCATCTTCACTTGTAAACAAATCCGCCCAAGTCGTTACGCCATATGCTTGAAGAGTTTGTTTATCAGCTTCAGTATAACTATTAACAATTAATTCCGGGAAACTTTTTGTATAGTAGTTACCACTAGAATCTTTGACTCCGTCTCCGTAATGTGCGCCGATATTTGTATATAGACCTATTCCGGAATCCTTTGTGAATGCCGTATTGTCGTTTACAACACGGTTCTGAACATCTTCAGGAACAATACGCTTGCCATCTTGCATAGTGTAATGCTTACCCTCTATACCCCAATTGAGCAAAATTTGACCCTGCTCAGAAGCGAGGAAGTCCAGGAACTTAATCGCCCGAACGGGATCTTTGCATTCCTTCGTAATACCTATACCCCATCCAGCCATAAATCCAGTAGACTGTAAACGATTGTCCTTATACTCATCGGACAGCATTACAGGGTAATGTCCATATGTTTGGTCAAACTTACTATCCTTTTTAAGCGCTCTTTCACCATCTGCATAACCCCAGTCAGCATCAGTCAACCCAATTACTCTTCCAGAAGCAATCTTCGCCAAATATTCATCGTTTTTCTGGACAAAGCTATCTTTATCCAGTAATCCAACGTTATTCATATGGTTCAGCCATTTAAAATATTCTTTCTCACCTTCCGTTCGAAAGTGATATATTGCTTCATTAGTCTCGGGATTAATGTAATACTCACCATCATCCGATTTGCCTGTCGTTTCAGCAGCCGGATTCGTAACCGTGATATACATATGCCAGTCATCTCCATTGAGGCTGAGTCCGATGTTTTTGTTACCTTTATCATCGGTTGGATGCTTTTCAAGATAAGATTTGATTACATCCTCGTAGTCCTGAAGTGTTTTGATCGAAGGATAGCCGGCTTCCTTAACAGCACGGTGTTGAAGTTCGAAGCCGCCTCCTGCATTGAAATTTTTACCGTCCACTGCTGAATATGTCGGAATAGCATAAATCGCTCTGTCCTCATTGTTGTAACGAAGACGTTTAAATTGGTCGCCGAACAACTTTTTGATATTAGGAGCATACTGATCAATCAAATCAGTCAGATCAATCATAGCCCCGGCATCAACAAACTTGTTTAAATCTCCTGTTGCGCTGAGGAGATCCGGGTACTGACCACTAGTTGCCATTAAGGCTAACTTTTGCGCGCTACCCCCTACTTCAGTCTCGGCATCTAATGTAACACCAGTCATTTTTGTGATTTCTTTACCGACATCATCCTGCATATTGTTCCAATTAGCGCCAACACTGTAGAAAGAAAAGGTAATAGGTGATGTATCGCTTTCTTTCACTGCGTTTCCTTCAGCATTATTCGTCGTGACGTTTCCGCTACCTTGATTGGCATTGTTTCCACTGCAACCTGCCAGCAGCGTCATTGTAAACATAAGCGTCATAGCGATTTTCCCTGCTGTTCCCTTTTTCCTCACATACATTGCCCCCTTTTTAATTTCTACATATTGTATAAACAGGTTAGCCTGTCAATACACCTCTTAATTAACACTAACTTTTTACTGCTCCAAGCGTCATACCCTTGACAAAATAACGTTGGAGAAACGGATAGATAAGCAGAATTGGCACAGTAACGATGATAGTTATAGCCATCTTGATGGATTCTGGCGAAACCTGATTCATTACTTCATTCATGGTTCGCCCATTTACATTACCACTACCACTACCGCCGCCAGCCTGCGTGCTCTGTAATACTTTCATTAACTCATACTGAAGTGTAGTCAGATGTTTGTTCGATCCGTTATATAGGTATGTGTCAAACCATGAGTTCCATTGACCGACTGCCAAGAACAGAGCAATTGTTGCGAGTGCTGGTGTAGTTAGCGGAAGAATGATACGCCAATAGATTGTGAAATCATTGGCTCCATCAATCCTGGCAGATTCCTGCAATGCGTAGGGGAGACCGTCAATAAACGAACGAATCACGAATACATTGAAGGCGCTTACCATACCAGGCAGTACATACACTGCGAATGTTCCTAGGAGATTCAAATCTCGCATCAAAAGGTAAAAGGGAATTAGCCCGCCTGAAACATACATCGTCAATGCAAGGTAAGTGGATATAAATTTGCGTCCTTCAAATTCAGAACGACTAAGTACATAGGCTAGCATGGATGAGCTTATGAGCCCGAGTATAGTTCCAATTAATGTCCGTAGTACGGATATTTTGAAACCGGTAATAAGTCCTGTAAACGAGAGAATCTGCAAGTAATTCTCAAGTGTAAATTGACGTGGAAAGATTGTAATACCACCTCTAACGGTGTCAGTTGAGTCATTTAACGAAATGGCCAACACGTTCAAAAATGGATAAATCGTACCGATCGTAACTAATAAAATTACAAAGTAGACGATAAAGTCTAAAAACCGATCTGGAAACGAAGCAACTAATCGATTACGTTTTTCCAACTAAAGCCCTCCTTACATAATGCTCTCTTTGGTCACTTTTTTGAAAATGCCGTTAGCCACAAAGAGCAGGAATAAACTTACGACAGAGTTAAATATGTTGATTGCTGTACCGAAGGAATAACGCCCCAATCCCAGGCCATAATTAAGGGCATAGAGATCGAGCACTTCTGATTTCTCCTTTACTAAATTATTGCCAAGAAGGAACTGTTTCTCGAATCCGATACTGAGCAAGTGGCCAATAGACATAATTAACAAAATAATTATTGTAGAACGGATTCCAGGCATTGTTATGTGCCAGATCTGGCGTATTCGGCTGGCACCGTCAACGCGAGCTGCTTCGTACAGTTCAGGCCCAATACCTGCTATTGCCGCCAAGTAAATGATTGCATTCCACCCTGTTTCTTTCCATATGTCTGCACTTGTCACTATGTACCAGAACATACTTTCTTTCGCCATGAACTGAATAGGCTGGTCTATGAGATGCATATTCATTAAAATTTCATTAACAACACCGTTATTCGCTGAAAGCATTTTCGTTACAATGCCTGCAACAACAACCCAGGAGACAAAGTGCGGTAGATATGAAACTGTCTGTGCGAACCGCTTCAGAAATGAGTGACGAACTTCATTTAAAAGGACTGCAAATATTATAGGAATTGTAAAGCCTACAATAAGCCCCATCAAACTCATCGCGAGTGTATTGCGAAGAGCATTAAAGAATTGATCATCTTGAAGCAACATTCGGAAATTTTCGAGACCAACCCACTGTTGCTCAAAAAACGATTTTCCGACACGGAATTTTTGAAAGGCCATCGTCCATCCCCACAATGGCAAATAACTAAACACAAAAACCCATATAATGAACGGTACTGACATAAACCACAGGAGCCTATGTTGTACCATCCGATACCAGAGACCCCTCTTCGTCTTTAATGACGGAACTTGTTTCAATTTAACAGACAAACCAGCACCACTCCTCTGTAATATTGTTCCCAACTAGTATTATATTTTTCTTCTCGGTCCTAAAACCTTAATTCTAGAGACTTAAAACAGGATGATATGGACAAGTATTAAGCAATCCTACATATGTATTTTTTGAACCCGGTCGTATATTCTTCCATTCCGTATTTGAGACAGAAAATAAAGGAATAACGTGTTTCGTTTGTAAATGTTATCCAGGAGAATTTCAGCTAATGATATTGATGCTAAGCTAAACATTTAATTAATTATAATTCTCACAGAAGTACCTACTATCGAAAAATGCGAAGGGACTGCCCCAAAGTAGAATTTCTACTTATAGACACAGCCCCTTTATTTCAAAGCGGAAAGCAGTTTCTTTAAAACAATAGCGATAGTCTAAGGTACGATTATCCTAAAATACGCCATATTCAATCATGTGCTAAGATCAAATGATAAATTCAAGAGCGATTACCTAACACGGCTTAAATTCAATCCAGTTAATACTCATGCCAGGTTTTACATGATTAAGCTTGAGCTCATACAGTCCTTGCTCCAAACTGATTCTTTTAAACTTCTGTCGGACCCAGCGGCCTTCTGTGCCGCTGGTCAACACAGTGAGCATTAGTTCACCATTCATCATCACATTACAAGCGCTTTGCGCCCAGTTGTTGTCTGGTGACATCAGTTCGACTTGTAGCTGGTATTCCTGGCCTCGTCCCGCATTATCCTGGTCTTCCCCAGCCGTCCGACCAATAACAACAACAGCTTTTCCGCAACTCTTTCGTGCTTCGGATACGATCACATCGGTCAATGGCATTTCCTGTTGACGCCATGCTCATAAATTGCAGCCAGCCGTTCATCTACGTCTACTTCTGCTTTGCTCCGAAGCCCATTCAATAAATCTGTCACATAGGGTACATTAGCACTGCCGCCCGAACCCGTTCCCGTGCGGTAATAATCGATCTGGGCACGACCGAATATCGCGATTGCCTCACCGTCTTTAAGAGGAAGAATGTTTCTTGCATTTTGTAATAATACTGCACCTTCTGCGGCAACCCTTCTACTGAACTCCGCAAAGCCTTCCAGAGAGCCTTCAACCTGCCTAATACTCAATATTGTATCTCCTTATACAAACACGCTATTATTTATTAATTAAATCAAATCTGTCGACTTCAGATTGAAACAACGAGCTCACCCCCTACCGCTACGCTAGCAATGAGGGTAACAGACATTGCAATTAAGAATTGGTATTCACCTACGCTTCAATTAGCACTTGAAGCTTGGATCCAGCCATCCTCTCCGCCGTCATGGTGTACGTTCAGAATACAATACATACCCGCGTCTAGTACGTAATCTACAATCTCTTCCACTCTGTCCACCCATGACTTATTTACATTTCCCTCGTTATCCATATGATCTTTCCATGTAACAGGAACACGTACAGCGTTAAAACCGGCATTTTTCACCGTATTGATTTGTTTTCGCTTTTTTTCATCGGCAACCTCCTTTAATCTGCGATATAAATCAGCCAAATCATAGCTACTTCATTTCACTTAATTATCCAACAATACCTGAACGCTCAATCCCCTCAACAAAGTGACGCTGAACGAAAATATAAATAATAATGAGCGGCAGAATAGCCAACAAAATCCCCGTGTCCTGTACCATGCTTAAGTAAAATGGATCTGCCTGAGAGGCGGTTCCATCAGTCAGGCTCGACAAATTAAACGGCAAGGAAGCAAGTTGGATTGACATGACTTTACTTGAAGTCAGATAGGTTGTAGTGTAGAAGCTGTCATTCCATTGCCATACAAACGAAAAGAGTAACACGGTAATAAGTGGAGGTATGGCATTGGGCAGCATGATTCGAGTAAATGTCTTGCCCACACCGGCACCATCAATATAAGCCGCTTCCTCAACTTCTTTTGGGATACCCCGGAAGAATTGCCTGAGTATAAAAATATATAGTCCTGCTTTCAGAGAACTTGCCGTCATTGAGGTCAAAACAAAAGGCCAGTATGAATTCAATAGGTTTATTGACTTGCCAGTTATGAGCGGAATCAGACCTGCTAACGTAAATCCTTTCAAATTAAGGTACATGGGAATCAGGATGGTTGATGGGGGTACTAGAATCGTTAGAATAACGCCTGCAAAGAGCAAATTGCTCCCTTTAAATTTCAGCCGGGCGAAACCGTATGCTGCCAAAGCACAGGAGATGGCTGTAAGGATTGTTGTTCCTGCTGAAAGGGCGAATGTATTCAGTAATGTCTTCCAGTAATCCATAATATCTATTGCAATCCGAAAGTTATCGAATGTCAGATGCTCTGGAATCCAGACGACTATTGGTGAATAGAGATCGCTTTTATCTTTCATCGATGTCGCTATTTTTTGAAGAATGGGATACAAAATCACAAATGATAGCCCTACAATCAGGACTAGCCGGACGAGTGACCACAGCCGCTTCTTCCAGAATTCGATTGATAACCATTGGGAAACATGCATACACCCAACTCCTTTAATCATAATAGAAGACTCTCTTGGAAATCAGATATGTGCTGATCAACAATATTATAGAAACTACTACAAAATAAATCATCGCCATAGCGGAGCTAAGTCCAAAGTTAAATGAACTAAATCCTGTATCGCGAATGAGATTGGTCATGCCATTGACGGATACCGCATCTACGATTGTATAAATGACATTGACGAGGATAAGTGGACTGACCATCGGAAAAGTTATCTTCCAGAAGGCCTCATACCCCGTCGCACCCTCCATCTTCGATGCTTCATATAATTGAGGGGAAATCGTTTGAATACCTGCCAGGAAGATGAGAATTTGCACACCTGACTGGCTGACGATCTGATATATCCGGTTCACTGAGCTGGTCAGATAATTAACAATCCACTCGTTTACCCCCGCCTGGAGCATCATCTCCTCCAACTCAAAGCTCCGCAACGCACCGACTGCTTTGGCGCCTGAACCCGCATCATTGATCGCCTGTACCAGACTGTTACTTTCCAGATTCAAAATAACTCCTGAAGCAAGAATGACAGGCAGGAAGAAAATTGCCCGCGCTGCTGTTCTCCCGATGAATTTCTGGTTTAGCAATACAGCAAGGAACAAGCTGAAGATGACGATCAACGGCACGTTAACAACAATAGTTAGTATAGATTCCGTTAACGTACGGTTGAAGCTAGTATTAATCGTTAATGCTTCGATATAATTTTGCAGGCCGATATAATTAATTGTGATCCCTGACGTATTGGCGGCAATCGAACTAAAGCTGTATCTTATGGAAGATAGCAAAGGGACAAAGAAAAAGAAAAGGAATCCAAGCAGCCACGGCAAGACGTAGAAGAAGCCCCAGATCGCCTTTTTCTCCGCATAGGTCTTGTTACGCATCCGTAATTTTAAAATAGTTTTCATTTTTATGCACCACCTGTAATATAGCTTTCGGCTTCGACAACACTGCCGTCAGCACGTACCGCTGTTTGATTGTAATTCACAATAACAAATACGCCGTTCTCGTAATTGGTCCGGTAAACACCTTCGGCCAGCTTCTCATGGAAGATCATCCGCTTGTTCTGAACTCGGCTTAAAACCCCGTTCACTTCTGAATAGATCTGTGCAGCCTCATCCAGCCATTGCTTGTAATTGATAGCATACAAATCACTGTGCTCGGTGTCCTTTACTGCATAGCTAGGTTCATACATCCACTTGAAATAAATACCAGAACCATATTCCAGGCACTTTAGCATGTATTGCCGCATGTCTGTATAAGTAGATAAATTATAGGGAGCACCTGTATAGCCGGCGTATCCGTGGATAACCATCTGGTAGAACGGAATGGTTTCGTCTTCAATCTTAAAACCGCTGCTTGACATCGGCGCATTCGTGATGTCAGTTACATAAGGTAACGCGTAGGCGTTGCCGCCGTCCGCCATAATCTTAAGGTCTTGGTCGCTGATTGCTGACAAAGCTTGACTTGAGATTCCTTGTGATTCGGTTCGATCGATCTGCTGACCTTTCCGATAATCGCTGTTTAACTGTTCTCCCAGATCACGCAGGGAGATCCCCTCCGGCTTGTAGCTCTCTAGACCATCCAGCAGAGAGTTGACATATTTGGTGATATAACGGGGCGATACCACATAAGAAGGAGTTTTATTAATATCACGTCGATTCAAGGCCAACTCCAGCGGATAAATGGTTGCTGGGTCACCTTTTAACGTTCGAGAAGCTTCTTTACTTAAATTAAAACCGGAGCTGGAGTGAGCTTCAGCTATAGCGGCATCCGGAAAGAATGCTACTTCTTTATCTCGGGTAAAGTCGATGAAATTCTGCAGTGCCTTACTTCCACCAATAGCTCCGTCCACCGAGACTCGGTCCGGAACTTCATGGTCAATGCCGTTGTTGAACCAGCCTGAATATTGTAGTCTGATATTTCGGATATTCCGCTCTTGACTCCCCTCGACTACAAGCTTAGCCTGTTCCAGTGTAGTAAGCGGTTCAAGCGTACTATAAGGAATCCCAAGGAAATGCTTCTCCTTGGTGATGCTTCCGACCAAGTTTAGATAAAATGGTACATTCACTGACGCGTCAGAACTGCTGCCTGGCTTCAGTTCAGGAAGTCCACCTTGCTTTAGCAGGTATTGCTGATAGTACCCGGCCATTCCCGGATAAGAAGCGTCTTCTCCGTTCAGAAAAGCATAACGGACTGTATAATCCGTCTTCGGCGGATGCTCCTGGAACCTTGGTAAGGAACGCTCCTGGCCGCTTGCACTTAATGAGACCTCACCTTTATTTATTAAGGTGATACTGGAATAGATGAAATTATAGCTATTCAACCTGCCGCTGACATCAGCACGGATACTTGCAATCGGCCCTCCCTCTTCAATAATGCCGAGGAAAGCCCCATCTTTCCGCATCATTCCAAAGACCGGCAATCTAACCTTCTCTTCTGTCCCAGTTTTCAACGTATCCGTCGTCTTGTCTATTCCATATACAAGCTGCTCGTAAGACGGATACTGCGTTTTTCCATTGTTGAAGTGAATCAACGCCCCCGATCCATCCGGAACCAGCATGGAGCCTTTTGCATCCTTACCTTGTGCTCCAAAATAACTTAACAGTGAGATTTTATGAATTGGGTATTCTTCAGGATAATGGATATCAGTGGCCGGCACTTTTACAACGAGACTATCCCCATCCAGGGTATACTCAATCGAAGCCAAGAAGACTCTCGGTTCTGAACGGTTCTGTTGCAAATTAAACTCCTTCAAGTCCTTTTCCAGATCTTCCGGGGTATAACCTAATTCAGAGAAAGTATCTAATGCCCGCTGCAGTTGAAGTCCCTGCATCGTATCATTCCGAATATAGATGGATTTTTCTGCATCTTCAGTGTAGGCAATCATCATATTACGCTTCCCTGCTTTATCCAGCTTCCCAGTAAGCTCCTCATAACGTGCCTTGCTGAGCTTTAATGGAAGATCGTCTATGCCCTGCTCCTCCTTCCCGAACTGATACGTTACTTTAATGCCTCTGGGGATATTCTCTACCGTCATTTGGTTATGGGCGACACTGTCCGTGTAAGAATTCACCGTATTGATCTGCCCGAAGTTGTTATAGAAATCAATACTTAATTGGGCGGACAATAAATCCTTATTCACACCAGCAGCTAATGTATCCGTATCGCGCTCCGGCGAGTTGCTATACCACACTTCGCCGCTTTTTTTATCAAGTACGGCTACGACTCCAGTCTTCTCTTCTAGGAATAATCGCAGCCGATCATTTTCTGCGACTCCCGCCAGTCCAGTGACACGCGTGTCTGTAAAGGAGACTATTACAGGTTTGTTTGCAGCTACTGCATGGACAGCGGATGTATCCGCTTCTGTTTCAACATTTGAAATGGAATCTGAACAACCTGTCAGCACCGATCCGCACAGGAGCGCAGCTGCCAGCAGCAGATTTCTCAGCATGTTCATATCTGTGCCCCTCCTTAGCTTCTTAAGACAATCTCTTGATATATTGTTGATATAAATGAAATAATTTGCTGAATCAGACTGAAAAATAGCAGGGTTAAAAAGGCCAAGAATGCCATGGCAACGACAGATAATATCAAAGTCCCTATAGTCTTTGACGGTGAGTACTGATGGACTGTCATATTACCCACAAACAGTAAATATAGGGACCAGAGAATAGCGATACTGCCCGAGAAATGATAATATACAGTCTCCTGATTTGCGATTAAATTGCTAAGCCCAACCCATGGAAGATTAATCAGCACCATCGGGATCAGAGCGAAGCAAGTAGAGATAAATATTTCAACAAATTTCCCCTCGCCGTCCATCAACGTGGTGAGTGACCAATTCGCAACACACCAGTACACTAATGGTAGCATAATGTAAATGACTTCCAGTAGACTATTCATTTCCTGCGGATTGCTAAAATTAACGAGAAATCCACTATACTCCCGCTGCATTACATTCGTTATTACCATTAGAAACAAAATAACAAAAGAAATGATTAGATTAGTTTTCTGACTGCGTTCATACTTTAAATCCCAGAAACCGTTATAGGGGTGCATAATCAAATAGAACGGGTGCTTGACAAGCTCTCTATTCAACGGAGACCACCTTCTTTCTCCTCTTTATTTTGCGGTACTGTCTCCAAATGAATCCACTAATTACGAGTACCAAAAGCAAGGACATGATTGAAGGGAAATACTCTCTCAGTACTTGCTTGCGGTAGAGTAAAAAAGCCTTGGAATACCCTTCACGGTCCATACTCCGCTTGAAGTATTTCATCGCCTCAGCATATTCTCCTTGGCGAACTAATGCTTTACCAATCCCCGCATAAGCAAATTCCAAATTCGAATTCATACTGACTGTCTGCTCGAAAAGCTGATGCGCCTTCTCTTCCTCACCCCTGTAATAACTTCTAACCGCTTCATTCAGCGTTCTTCCGTATTGCGTGGTTTGAAAAATGGTAATCTCCCCGAGTTCCTTATCAATAACCATGAAATCGTCCCCCACCCGATCCATCGCTACAGGCGTATTAAACTCACCGATTTGATTTCCCAATCCACCAAACACATACATGAGATATCCGTCCCCGTTATAGGTAAATATTCTCCCTCTGCTTGCATCCAAAATAGAGTAGATTTCACTGTCGGTTACATCAATATCAATTAAGCGTGTAGGACCGTCCACCTTAGTAAAACGAATATCACCTTCAGGGGGATAATAGCCTAATCTGCGCAAGATATCGCTGCCTTGTGCATTCAACTTTCTAACATTGTCGGCTTTTTGTCCATTTGTGGCGTAGAGAAAACCTTCATCATCAATGTCAATATTCGTAAATTCTACCGGTGTAAACATGACCATCTGCTTCCGCTGCGCCTGTGTCGAGAGCATTTTCCACAGATACTCTGATGGACTGAACGTAACCCGGTTCGCCCCGATAAATGAAGTAAAAGTTCCTTCCGAAGAAAATTCCATAAACCCGTCAAAAATCCCACTAGACATAACATAAATCCGCTGGGCTTTATCCACGACAAGCCGAGTAGGCTGGAACGAGAAATTATCATTCAGTAGCTCAGATTGCGGATTCTCAACCACTTTTACTAGTTGATCATGGGCATCCAGATGGACCATGCGCTGTTTGCCCGTATCCGCCACATACAATTGCTTATCTTCAGTAACAAACAGTCCTTGCGGATTCGAAAAATGATCTTGCTGTCCATTATGGTTGAAGGAATCAATAATTCGAATCAGCTTATAAGCAGAATCCATAAGCACAATACGGTTATTGCCCGAGTCCAGCACATAAATTTGATTATCCGAGGTAACGTACACATCACTTGGATTTTTGAAGGCCCCTATTTTTAGAGTTTCGCCTCTTAATATTATCGTTGCCTGGTAAGCATCTGGAGAGGCTGCTGTATCTCCCCAGTAAGAGTAGTTATAGGAAGAAGGAGCTTCATCAGCACTTACAGTGGTCCCTCCCAGACTGGCGCTTATCAGACAAACCAGTAGCGGTAACAGATAGATTTTTTTGTTCAGCAATTTTTTCAGCATTGAGTATTCATCCCTTCTACTCCTTCATCCCTGAGGTAGCCATCGTCTGCATGACGCTACTTTGTGAGATGATGAAGAGTGTAATTGGGACGATCATCAGGAGTAGCGCGACAGCCGCCCCCACCCCAGCGCGGGCAATCCCACCCTGCGAGATTTGTCCCAAAGCATAGTGAAGCGTTTTTAGATTTTCACTGTAAATGAAGTTCCCCCCATCACTGCCCCATAGCGCAGGAAATTGCAGAATCATAAGGGTAAGCCATGCAGGCTTAACATTAGGCATCACAATTTTCCAGTAAATTTGATATTCATTCGCTCCGTCGATCTTCGCCGCTTCCAGCAGAGCATCGGGAATTTGCTCAATGAACTGCTTCATAAGAAAGAGTCCGAGCGGAAAGGCAAGCGACGGAACGATGATGGAAGCATGAGTGTTAATCCAGCCTAACCATGACATAACGATGTAGTTGGGAATGGCGGTCACCTGTCCTGAGAACATTAAAGCCAATACCACAATTGAGAACAACACTTGAGAACCCGGAAAGCGGTATTTGGCTAGCGGGTAAGCTGCGGCAGAAGCAAGCAGGATATGTCCGGCAGTGCCAATAACTGTAATAAGCAACGTATTCGTAATATATCGCGATAGCGGGATCCAAGAATTGCCCATTAAGTTGAATAAATCACTAAAATTCTCGGTGGTCGGGTTGGTCACGAAAAACCGAGGAGGGAACAAAAACAGTTCGTTTAAGGGCTTAAACGCATTGCTTACTGCATAGATAAGTGGCAATGCCATAAAAGCGCCGAATACAGCAAGTAATGCAAAGAGTAAAACACTTACTGTCAGGGAACGGTTCAATTTCTTGGTCCGCCGGAAAAGCAGCATCGTTCTCATTCTGCTCACTCACCTACCTTTCTGAGCATCTTCTGGGTCAGTTTATTAGCACCGATCATCATACAGAAGAGAATGGTAGCAATAGCTGATGCATAACCCATTTCAAACCTGATCGATCCGAAGTCCATTAAGTGGGTCACAACAGTATGTCCTGCGTAGTTGACACTGGGAAACCCAGCAAGTGCGATGGAAACGTCTGCCACTGCAAAAGAAGCGGTAATCTGCATTACAGCACCGAATAATAATTGGGGCCTCATCGAGGGAAGAGTGATGAACCACAACTCTTGCCAGCGGTTTCGGATCCCGTCAATCGCACCGGCTTCAATCAGCGACCTATCCAACGTCTGTAACCCAGCGATAAATGCCAGAAAACTGGTCCCCAAACTAAGCCACAGTTGAACCACAATGATAATGGGTAGAATGTACTCCTCATTTGAAAGCCACTGAATTGGCTCAAGTATAAATCCGAATTTTTGCAAAAATCCATTCAAATAACCATAGCTATCACCCGAGAAAAAAATTAACCAGATAAAGTACACATTCCCAGAGATCGAAGGTGCATAGAACACCAGAGTCATGAGTGCACGTACTTTAGGTGACAACTCATTTATGATCCAAGCAAACAGGAAGCAGGCGATGTAGCTCACGGGTCCAGTGATTGCCGCAAATAAAAAAGTGTTTTTAAGAGCGATCATAAAGACATCATCATCTAGCAGTAGTCGGGCATAATTCTGCCAGCCTACGAATCTGGGCATTTCCAGCATGTTGAAATTAAAGAAACTAAGTCCTATAGAAATCACGACAGGAATGACTGTAAAAAGAAAGAAGATAATCATATAAGGACTCATTAGCAAATAGTAGTGCTTGTTCCGCTTTAACTCTTGCCATGTATGGGATAACCGGGAATGCCTGGCACGGTAGAGATTCGGTCTAGTTTGTTTATTCGTTTCAGTTTCCATTTTTCTCTGCCTCCATCGCATTCGGTAACCTGAATTCCTTCCGTTTCACATCGATTTCATCGTTTATATAAAGAATGTAATCCGATAATGCTTCACGCGGATTCTCATGTTCGTTTACCACTTTGCGGAACGCATTATCCAAATGTCTTCCTGTAAAATATCCTCCGGGAACCTGCGGTATCCCCCGAACCCATTCCCATTGGCTCTCCAGATTGCGATAATCTTTAATTGGCCAAGGCAGTTCCTCAAGTGCTTCGATATTGGCTGTTGGATAACGTGCCGCCTCACCCAGTAGTCCCTCCATTGCGCGTCCGAACATTACCTGTGAATCCTTGGAGGTCCACCATTTCATAAATGTCCATGCTGCATCTTTGTCCGCAGCGTTCTTCAGCATCATCACTCCAGTGGTGTGACTGGCTACTTCATGGCTAATGCTACCGTCAGCTTGCTCCGTGCCTGGTACCATGCTGAAGTCCCATAGACCTTTGATTTCCGGCGCCAGCACTGTCAGCATGTTATAGATTGAATAATCGGCAATACCTATCGGCATTTCTCCGGTTCGGAAACGGTTGGAAAAGTCCGCCTGCAAAGGGAACTTGTAGTTTGAATAGAACTGCGTCCATTTTTTAAATTGTTCCATGGAAATATCCGAATCCAATGCACTGTCTGCTCCCCCTTCACCGTAAAATTGCCCACCGTTCTGATAAAGCAGCATGGAGAAGGTAGCATTAGGCACGAGAGTTGCATTGTTTGTCGGATTTTCAATTGGCAGATAAAACTCCATATTATGCTTCTGGAGAACCGAAATCATATTGTAGACATCCTGCCATGTATTGGGCGGCGTCAATCCTAATTCATTCAGGATATCTTTGCGAAAAAAGAGCATAGGAAACGTCTGCTGCTCTGGAAGTGCATATAACCCTCCATTATATTCATATGGAGTTAGAGCACTATCCCTGAACCGAGTAACAATCTCATCATAGTCATCAAAGGCTGTCAGATCTGCAGCTGCCCCGCGCATGGCATAATTGACAGGCATATCTTCCCCAATCTGCATGGCAACATCAGGCCCTTCGCCAGAAAGTGTAGCCGGCAGAAGAATATTACCTGGAACTAATCTCAAGTTGACTGAGATTCCGGTTTCAGGCGTAAAGGTGTCGTCAATTAAGCCCTTCATGATCTGTGCCTGGTCCCGTCCGGTCGTAGTCCAGACTGTAACAGAACGATCAGCCTTCCCTGTATTCCCAATACTGTCATAATCCACTGTATAAGAAGAAATTAGCGAACCGACTTCGTGCTTGACTTTCTCCCACCATGTTGCGTTAGCTCTTGGTAACTTGACATCAGGTGAGGAAACGATCATGTAGTCCAGCGTAAGCGGCTGTTCCCGGATGGATAAAATCCAAGTGCCTAGTCCTCCAACATTCGTTTTGAAGGAAGAGAGGTGTCTGGCTACGGTTTCCGGCGCTTTTACCATTTCTTCCAATTGATGGACCATAGTATACAACACTGCAACTTTATCGCTACGCTCCCCTGTCGACTGTTCCAGATAATCGGCAACGCTTCTGATGGTATCTTCCTGCCGTTTAAAGACTTCGATCATGTCAGGAAGCCGTTTATCAAGTTGATAATCCCGGTAGGAATCCGGTGTATTCGACGTAATCATAATAATCTTACGATACATCTCATTTAACTCTAAGACGCTGGATTCAATAGTCTGTAACAACGGCGCAACTTCTCCAAGTGTAACGGTCATCCTGATCCGGTGTATCCCCGGTGTTAAATGAAATAAATACGGTTCTTCGCCGTTGCCGAGAATGTCCGTCTGCCAGCCCATGCTGAAGTTAAAAGGGATGTTCTTCATCTCCGCAAACGGATATTCCCCGTCAATCGTGATACTTCTCGTGGCATACACACCTCTAAGCTGATCTTGCTTACGTTTTAGCGCAAGCTGATATAAACCATCCTCTTTGGCATCAACTTCCCACTCAATCCATTGGCCTGGAAGTTTCCAGTTCACTCCGCCAATTGTGTTCATCCGGATCTTGGAAATATCATATGGAATTACAGTTGGACTGGAACGATCTGACAGAGGTGCAAGGGTAGGTGACGATTTACGCTTTGCGTCCTCTGCCTGAATCACTAGATTTTGATCATCAGCAATTTGGATACCTGCCGCTGCATACTCACTTTTCACCTCTTCATAAGTCTGCACAGGTTTTTCTTGGTAGAGCTCGATATAGTCGATGATCATTGGTTCCCTCAAAGATTCCAACGACAGTTTTTGAATACCTTTTCCAAAGAAGAAGGAGTAGGGCTCTTCGTAATAACCTTCACTGTCGTTAAAAGAGGTTAATACCCACTCTGGTTTTTCAATCTGTTTTGGCCGCAGATCATTTCCCCGGTCATCTCTTTGTATTTCCTGATCTTGATTGCCCCAAATCCGATCAAACGACAGGTTATCTGCACCTGTAAACGGCACGCTATCATTTATCGTTAATTTCCGCTCAATAGCCGAACTTTTGCCTGCGAGCGGGAAATAATGAATTCGAATGTTATATATCCCCGGATTGTGCACATTAAAATTCCAGCTTATACCCCCGCTGTCCGGCATGATTACCGCCTTGCCGTCCAACCCTTCGTACTGATCAACATTCTTGAATCCGTTACCGCTAACATCAATATAGTCTTCGCCTTCCACACGAATAATTTCCGCCGGATGCTTTTCGGAGGAGTAACGACTCAAGTAGCTATCGTAACTATTTTCGGTACCAGTTGATGTCACTGCTTCAAAACCGCCCATAGCTCGGACACGACCTTTGTCGCTCTCCCTTGAAGGAATCATGGTGATTGCAGACAAAAACAACAAGATAATACATACTATGATTGTCACTTTCTTTGGCTTGTTAAAGCTCAAGTCTTCTCCCCCTACCGCTAGAAGATAAATTCTAAGCAGTCCACCCGGCCTAGGAAAAGACCGTGTGGGCTGCTTGAGTGAACAGAATCATTATTTCTTATAGACTTCATCAATTGCTGCCTGGAACGGAACTTTATATTTTTCTACGACAGTTGATACAGAATTACCTGCACTGAGATCATCGGCAAAAGGATAATACGGAAGATTCGGGAACGAACTATGCTCGAGATAATATCTATCAACAGCTGAGATGATATTATCGATGTCTTTCACGTCTGTAAACATGCTCTCATACCAGCCTTGATCCGGGTAGTCATAGATAGATTCAATATCATTAATTTTTTCCAAGATGTATACGAGCTGCTCTGGATTCGCAACCGCCTTAGGAATTACAAACGGTGCAGGATTGCCTTCAGGTGTATGATATGCTGATGCCTGCGGGCCTTTCGGGAACGGGAGGAATCCGATATCTGCATCCTTCATATCAGTACTGAGTCCGCCCTTCTCGTACAGTCCCCCGTAGAACATCAGTGTATTGCCTTGACGGAAGAACTGCCCCGGCTCTGTCCAATCGCCCCCCTCAGTAGCCCTTGCCACCTTATCGGTTACAATTTGAGAGATGAATTTTAAAGACTCAACCGTCTTAGGATCATCAAGATTCTGTTTGTCCCCCTTAGTCAATCCCGTCTCGTTAGAAGCCAGTGCCGGCTCCAGCAAAGAGCCTCCGGCAAGTCCCCATGAATCCAATTTCCCGTCATTATTAGTGTCCTTATTTGCTTCTTTTGCTACCTGGATAAAAGTATCCCAAGTCCAGTTACCTTCGTCGACATATTCCTGGAGAGGCTTCATTCCAAGCTTGTTCATCAGTGTACGATTATAGAAGATTCCATTGGCACCAGCAGCTACACCCGCAAAGCCGTATCCTCTACCGTTGTACAGCATGGCTTCGTTTGTGATTTTTTGATCAAAAACCTTAGCATTCTTGGTATACTCATCAACCGGCCACAGCAGATCTTGTTTCACCAACGTAGGGATAGTATAGGATTTGCTCGCCATCACAATATCACCGATAGGTTCGCCGGACAAAAGAGATGCAGTGACTTTTTTCTGATATTCAGCGAAATCGATGGCTACATACTCCATTTTGAAGTTATGTTTCTTCTCTAATTCCGCTAAGTTTTTCTTCTTTTGAATATTGTCCGGATTATCCTCTGGAATAGTCATATCCCACCAAGCTACGACCTTCACAGACTTGCCACCCAAATCAAAATCCATCTCCGGTGTGGCCTGATCATTACTCCCAGAAGTATCCGTTTCTTTTTGGCTATTATTAGCAGTTGCATTATTAGTAGGCGCTTGTGTCGCTGTTTCATTGTTAGGTGTGTTATTAGTAGCATTAGTGCCACCATTAACATTTCCACTTGTGTTACCGCCGGAACATGCGCTTAATGTAAAAACAACCAGCAAACTCTGTAGTAGAATTAGTGTTTTTTTGATTTTCACTTAATATCCCCCTAGATATATTTTAGGTGTAAGCGATTTCAACAAGAGTTTCTAATATACTTAGCAGTACCGGTACATAGTAAACTTTGTTTGCATCAATACTGTCTCCTCTTCTCTCTCCGTCACTTCACCTCCGTGTGAATTTTTACCGAAGTTCCGATCCTTTTCAGATCACTATTTCAATAAATCAAGTATGCTTTTTTGAAAGCGTGATCAATATATAGCGATAAGTACTTAGTTGTATTATATTGATTGTTTCAGCTTTCATTTTTAAATTTTACAGTACAAAATGACTCAAAACCTTAAAAATCGCGCCAAATAATAGCACAAAATAGACCTCTTAAAAATTTAGTTATATTATTTCTTCTCTTTGATGCAAACATATTCCATTTGCCGTATCTCACGCAGATACTGCTACACGATGCAAAGCCCCGCAAACTTCTGCGGGGCTTTTATTTACCAAATGAATCCTCTGTTCAATTCATTAAACGGAACCAGCTAAGTGCTACTGGCCCTTGCAGAATAAAGTATATATCATGGCGACCGGTAGCCCCATTTAGAGCAAAGGTGTAGCTTCGCCAGTTTCGAGTTCCTTCGGCGAGAATGACATATCTACCGGCAAGTACACCATCCTGACCATCGAGTCTGATTTCCACAATCCCTTCTTCTGAAGCCGCTGCTCTCATTTCTGCCGCAAAAACTCCTTCTTTTAGTTCTACATCTTTGAAAGCTATCCATCCTGCTGTACCGCTTACGACAGCTGCACTACCGCCCTCAGTACATTCACCAAGGTAAATACCATCATAACCATCGTAATTGGTTGCCCGTGTCAATTGTGTCAAATCACGAGGCGGAATTATTTCACCATCAACCATAATAGAGCCTTCCAGACGCAAATCCGCTGAACTGGAGCCAAGCAATATAGAGTAAACGCCGCTTTCGGTACAGAACTGCTCACGCGTCACATCCCAGAACGAAAGCGAATCTGTCGGTAGATGGAATGTTACTTCCGCTGTCTCGCCTGGTGCAAGCAATATCTTCTGGAAATCTGCCAGCTGAAGAAGAGGGCGTTTCACCCGGGAACTCCCCGACTTCACGTAGAGCTGTACCACTTCCTCACCTAAATATTTGCTTGTATTGGTGATGCTGCAGGTTATATCCACAGTTGAATCTTTTTCTGCCTTAATCCGATCTGTAGAAAGCCGAAGATTCTCATACTGGAAATTACTATAAGAAAGACCGTGGCCGAACGGATACAGCGGCGTGCCTTCAAAATACTGATACGTTCGTCCTCCCTGAATGATATCGTAATCCATGAAAGGTGGTAACTGATCAACTGACTTATACCAAGTCATATTTAATCGGCCGGAGGGATTGATGGCTCCAAACAGTGCATCAGCAACACCATTTCCAAGTTCTTGACCAGCATGGGAAGTGTAAAGAATGGCCGGAACCTTATCTTGTATCCAATTGAAGGAGAATGGATAACTACCTACAACCACTACTATGGTATTTGGATTGGCTTCAAACACCTTTTGCACTAGTTTTTCTTGATATTCTGGTAGTGAAATATCTGGACGATCTGTTGTCTCTTTACCATTAATTAGTGGGTGGTTACCGACAAATACAATTGCTGTATCTGCATCACGCGCTGCTTCAGCGGCTTCCTCAATACCGTTTGTTACATATTTAAGCGCAAACTTCTCAGCAGTAGACCCAGGAGAAACCTGCCTGATTTCAGCAGAGCCGCCCACGTTAATGGCATTCGCGGTTTCAGCAGCTTGTCCATCTCCGACAAGAAGTGTTCCGTTCTTATCCCCAATAGTCACCGGCATCCCGTTCCAGGTTTTAATAGTTGTTAAGTTATCTTCAGAAGTAAACTTTTGAAGCTTAAACTCTTCCTTCGTAAACCAATCCCAAATCCGACCAGAAGAAGCCTGTATAGTTTTATCATCTGTACTCAGGTAACGTCCATTCCGCTCCGCTATGATTGTATGGCTATCCCAGCCCCAATCGGTTGCCTCAAATACGTCGCCTTCCTTTGCCGAGTTTGCATCGGCTACGAGTGTTGCTTTGTCATCATCACCTAAGCGAACATATTTTCCGCTGCTTACTGCCTTCAGCTGTATGCGGTCAGTACCTCGGGTGAATAACGCTTCGCCGTTGTTCCCTGCTTCCGCCAACCGATCGCGAATACCCTTCAGTGGGGACACGGTATACGGCATAGTACCGCTATACCAATCACTGTACACGATATCAGCCAATGGACCAATTACTGCAACTTTGTTCAACTTGTCCACTTGAAGAGGCAGTATATTATCCTCATTTTTCAACAGTACTATTGCCTTTTGTACAGCTTCAAGTGCAAGTTCGGCATGCCCAGTCCCAAGAATTGCTGTTTCGTCAATGCCTGCGTACGGATTCCGATCAGCCGGGTCGAACTCCCCAAGCCGGAAACGGACTCGGAAGGTATTACGCAACGCGATATCGAGATCGTTCTCACTAAGCAGCCCTTCCGCAAGCGCCGTACGGATAGCCGCAGTTACCACGCCGGCCTCATCAGTAATGCTGTCAATACCGCCTTCACGGATAGAACGGGCTACCGCTTCCTGTAAAGATTCTATATAGTGATGATCTCTGACTGTTCCGGTTACGTCAAATGCATCGCTGACCACGAACCCGTCCATTCCCCACTCACGTTTAACGATATCGATTACGCTATTGCTGAGATTCGCTGGTACGCCATTAATCGCATTGTATGCAGTCATCATAGACTTGGCGCCACCTTCTTTGAATGGAATCTCGAATGCCTTCAAATAATATTCACGTAGATTACGCGGGTCGAGACTGATAGAGGTCTCTCCCCTACCCACCTCATTGTTGTTAGCAATAAAATGCTTCAATGTCGCAACCGCCTTCAAATAAAACGGGTGCTCACCTTGAATGCCCTGCGTTAGCGCTGCAGTTAATTTGCCAGCAAGTACTGGATCTTCTCCATAGGCTTCTTCCGTCCGGCCCCAGCGCGGATCACGCTCCATATCCACCGTCGGCGCCCATAAAGTCAAGCCGTTATGGGTTGAGTTTTGCTTATAGAATCCTCTCGCCTCTTCACCAATTGCATTTCCAATACGCTTTAGTAGTTTCTTATCCCAGGTACACGCCAGACCAATAGGTTGCGGATAGGTTGTCGCTTCACCCAGCCAAGCCATGCCGTGTGCAGCTTCTGTACCATGCTTATATGCTTGAATTCCAAGTCTTTCGACTGCAATCTGATATTGAGGCATGAGATCTATTTTTTCATCCAGAGTAAGACGTCCAATTAAATCATTCACTCGCTCTTCAAGCGGCAGATCAGGATTCCAGTAGGGGGAAGACGTTTCTTCTATTGCCATTTTCAAACACACTCCAATCCTATTAATAAGCTTGATAATCAAACCAGTCAAAATGAGCAGGGGAGAGAGAATGTGCCCCGTTCCCTGTTGCGTACATAGCGATAAACACACCTGTAAATCCACCAGCCACTTCCGTAGACAGCAGTCCACACTCTCCGCTGCCGAATACAACTGGTTCCTCGTTATCTTGTGAAAATTCAAAAACATAATGTGTTTTGTCAGCACGGACTGTGAGAATAACTGTATCAGAAAACCATGGAATTTCGTTCTCTATCTTCCAAAGCGTACCCAATCTTCTCCGGAAGATAAGCTTTCGTTCGCCCTCAGTGCGCAACAACGCAAGCTCATAATGAAAACGTTCATTCATAAATACAGTAAGACCTGCTTCTTCACCGTCTTGCTGCGGCTCAAACGTCAGATGTGCAGCAAACCGTGCAGCAAAATGTTGCTGTCTTCTACCGATAAATGCCGGTGAATCTGCTTCATTCAACGTAACAGGGGAGCCGTGAAGCGTTAGGCAACCTTTATTTTCTGATAGCGACCAATTCTCCTGATCTGGTGTACGTAAAAATGTCCAGTATGGAGCCAGCAACTCGTCATCAAAATCATCGCGTACCGTAATCATTGATTCTGACAGTTGTTGTTGCGGAAGGTTTATTACCGTCATTCTATCGCTGATAGTCCCATTGTCGCCAATCATCGGATAACCCTCTGACGTCCAGCTTACCGGTGCCAGGAACGTTTCACGACCAAGGTGATGGTGCATCGGGTAGCCAATCGGTCTGATCCCCAGGAATACCGCCCACCAGGCGCCGTCTGGTGACTGTACCAGGTCTGCATGTCCAGTTGCGTGGACAGGCTTAAGCAAACTTCTATGGGACAAGATCGGATTATGGGGGCAACCCTCGAATGGTCCCTGCGGACTCTTACTCCGCGCTACTGTGACCATATGTCCGTATTCAGTACCGCCTTCAGAAATCATTAGATAATACCAGCTGCCGACCCGGTAGAGATGTGGGCCTTCCGGATATTGCCCTCCGCTTCCCTTCCATATCAATTTCACTTCCGATAGGCGCTCTCCTGATTTTATATCAATACGACTCTGGTATGCTCCCTGACCATTGGCGTCATAAGAGGTCGTGTAATAAACTGTGCCATCCTCATCGAAGAATAGATCAGGATCAATCCCCAACTGATCGACATAAACAGGATCAGACCACTCCCCCCACGGATCATCAGTGTACACATAAAAGTTGCCACCGCCGGATACGTTTGTAGTAGTCATGTAAAATGTCCCTTTGTGATGCCGGATAGTTGGAGCATAAATTCCACCCGAGCTTCTCACTTTTGTGAGATTCAATTGTTCTACCCTTGTTAAAACATGGCCAATCTGCTCCCAGTTTACCAAGTCTTTGCTATGAAACAGCGGTACTCCTGGAAAATATTCAAACGAACTTGTAACAAGAAAATAGTCATCCCCTACCCGGCAGATACTGGGGTCTGGATGAAATCCACTGATAATAGGATTGCAATAATTAATTTGTGTATTAACCGACAAAACTGAATCACTCCTTATAAAAATTATTCAGTTCGTATTATAATTCAATTCAATGTCCTTTTTCCTTGACTTTCCGGCCTGAAAGTAGCATTTTCAGGACATTATTTCTCGCTGTAGACAGACTACAAGACTTCAATTAAATTATCTATGCAAATGATAGAGAGAAGACTATATCAGCTTTACATTATCTTTTATCCATCATGTAAAAGAAATAAATGAACTAGGCTTCTTCGATTTTCAAGATCCTAATTTTGGCGTTTAGTAGAATTAAAGCCCCTATAAGTTTTCCAGACATGCTCGGAATCAAAGTTTTTCCCACTAACGAAGGATATCTATTTATTGGATTAAGTATTTTTTTTACTTCTACTTCGGATAAAGACTTGATTATCAGATTATTAACAGCATAATATAGACTAAAATCCCATAAGATTGGAGGGTTTCAAATTGAGTGATGTATATTTAAACTGGTTTACAACAGACGAAAAGTTCCCCTTCTTTATTCAATACGGAGGGCATGAGGAAGAAATGTCGCTACATCAACATGTCGATTTCTCCGAACTTGTCATTGTCCTGAAAGGTCATGCTACACATGTTGTTAATAATGAAGAAACTTTTATTAAGAAAGGAGATGCTTTTGTCCTGAATGGCGGTACTCAGCATGCGTATAAAGCCCCTCAAGATTTCAAAATATGCAATGTGATGTATAAACAAGAAATGTTAAACACGGCCGGTTCTGACTTACGCTCCTTAAACGGTTATCAGGCACTTTTTATTTTGGAGCCATTCTATCGGAATAATAATTCATATAAAAGTAAGTTGAACATGTCCATTGCGAGTTTAGAATATGTCTCAGCAGTGGTTTCCACCATGGTGACAGAATATGAACTCAAACAACCTGGCCATCAAACGATGCTCGTTTCCCGATTTATGGAACTTGTCGTGTTCTTATCTAGACAGTACGATCATCAGGAAAAAGGCTTTGCTAACAGTCTAATGCATCTCGCCAGTGCCATTTCATATATTGAGGATCACTTTCTTGAACAAGTAACTTTGGAAGAAATAGCTGCTCGTTCGGGGATTTCTGTCCGACATCTTAATCGGATCTTTCAGTCTTATTATCAAACCACTCCAATCGCTTACCTTCAGCGACTCCGGCTAGAACGAGCTTGTACACTGTTGAAGCAAACTAACCTTACAATCACCGAGATCTCTTATGAGTGTGGCTTTAACGACAGCAACTACCTCACCCGTCAGTTTAAAAGAATACATGGAATGACTCCGAGGACATTTCGTAAACATAAATCTACGATGCAATAATAAAAAATTTAGCGGCTCAATAGTGCTAATCTCGGTCTCAATAATTAAGGAACGGTTCATGCTCTTCCTATAAAATATTTATTGTTAACTATATGCTCCGGATGTTGTTGAAAAGGATAGAAAATATTATCTTTATGCATACATTCATGGTTCTAAGGGTTGTGTCGCTGTTCGTTTATGGCCGAAATCAACAACGAAAATATGATAGAAGTTTTACAAAATACATTTATTGATGACATTTTGCCCACTGAAGAACCATTCTCTTTTTTTGAAGCTTGTTCACCTCGTAAAATAGGAGATACGTATTATTTAATTTATTCTCCGAGAGTTGGCAGTAGGATTGATTATGCTACTAGCGAGTCACCCACTGGCCCTTTTAAATACCGAGGCACAATTATAGACAATGCCATTGAATACCCTGGTGGAAATAATCACGGCTCAATTTGTAAAATCAAAGATCAATGGTATATCTTTTACCATAGAATGACCAATAATACTGTGTTTTCTAGACGAGGCTGCGTTGAACGCATAGAAATCTTGGCGGACGGAACTATACCTCTAGTTGAGATGACCTCTCAAGGCTTTGAGCAATCCCTTCTTCATTATCATTGCATTCCAGCAGATCTGGCTTGCGTGCTTACTGAAGGTTGCTACATCACCGAACGAAACGTCACATGTGAGGAGATGGAAAAATAAATGAACCAAAAGACACATCCAGCAGCCTCTTCACTTCTTTGCTAAAGTGCTTTTACAAGTTTGTTTTATCTAATTCAAATGAGATCACTGTTTTAATTGAAGTACTTCCGATCATTGAAGCTGGTTTCTTTGACTAAAAACAGCATTCAGTGTTTCTGTCACCCAAAAGAGACACAACACTTCTACTCAGATCTTCATTTAAATTGAAATGCGAAAACTGTCCTGCATAATGCTGCTTATTGAGGTTTTAATTACATTGCTTTTCATTTATATATCCATCTAATCGGTAATCGGACTATGTTCTTGTCCTTGGCTCGGGACACGAACTTGTACCAATAAAATAAAAAAGCCGCTTAAATAGCGACTTCAATGGGAATATGTTCATGTCCCTCGACAAATGACCAAAGAACTCGAGTTGTCGTCTGCTTGAAAACAAACAAAGAAACGGCCCTTTCAGGCTCGCTTCCTTGTTTGTCACTCTATTAATTTCAACTCTCTAGCACGTACGACAGCTTGTCCCCGCCGTTTTACACCCAACTTGCCGTATATTCTAGAACTATGTGTCTTGACCGTCGTCTCTGCTATACCAAAGAGATTAGCAATCTCCCTGTTCGACAAGCCTTTTGCAATCGCTTTAATAATTTCCGTTTCTCGTTCAGTCAGCGGTTCAGTCAGCCCTGGTTGTATGAGACAAGGCACCACGGACAAAGCGTTACTGTCAAAAGCCTTCGGGAATGTTGTATCCGCAGTTTCGTCTTCCAGCATCTTGAGATAAATGATCCGTGTCGCAATAAGCTCCATCATCTGAACATCCCTCTTTGTAAACACACCCGACATCTGTCGATTTTCCAAGTATAGTAGATAGGAAGCTTGTTTTCCCGGAACATCGATTGACATGCACAGAATCGACCTCTGTTTTTTTGCTGCAATATAAGCATCCCTCACCCAAAAACTCTGAAGCGCGTCATGCAGAATTAGCGGTTGCGCCGTCATCGCTGTATGACGTAAGACGCTCTCCGCATACAGGTCGGCTTCTTTTTCCTTATCAATCCAGTAAGAAGAGTTAGCTTCAATAATGAACTCATTATTTTGACGCTTCAACAACAGACCACGCTCTGCTCCGGTTTGTCTTAGAGCCGTTTTTAAGAGATTTAACCTCCAGTCTGCCTTACTCGTCTGTGCTAACCCATTGATGATTCGTTGTAAAAGCTCGAATTGCTCTTCGCTCTTCGAGCCTTCACCTATCTTGGGGCCGTTCTGCCAAGCTACCTCTGTGATGGTTTGAGTCATATGTGCTCGCTCCTGTAATACTGGACCCTCATAACGTTTGTAAACCGGGTCCAGCAATTCAGCGTGTCTGCTTCTAATTTGAGTTACTTTGGAGGTGATTCCCCATTCGGCGTATGCCGCACAAGCATCCATCATCGTAATTGCCGCTCCGGATCGGCTAAGCAGATCATCTTGATAACATACAGCAAGCCGTTCGCAAGCAATGGCTTCGAGCAATACGTATTTTTCTGTTCTCGCTCGCTTAATTGCAGCCGTATATTGATTCATGGCGACAAACGAATTCCCTGCAATTCGTTCACTTTCTGCTTTGATTAGCAAATATGCGGAGGACTTACTGTCTAGAAATCCTCGCCAACTCTTCATCAATCGCAATTGCGCGCGTATGGTCTTCCGAATCCGCTTACGATCCTCCCTATTCGTCTCAAAATAAAATCCAGCTAATGCCAAACTCTCGTAAACACGTTGTTTACGAACTCGCATCCAATCCAAATGAAATTCGTTTACCCTTCCTCGTTGCGACCAATACAGCGCTTCCCTGTACCTGCCCGACAGCAACGCCACCTCAAGCCGACAACCGCAACTATAGTTGTCTTCGCCCCGGTGATCCAACTCACTGTCAGTCGACACCAGTGGAATAGAAACAAAACTGTCGATCAAAGAATCGTCTTGCAGCACTGCTGTGTAACTACTCGTCAGCAGCATCATTTCCAGTATCTTGTCGTCGGCAATCTGTCGCATGTTCTCCTCAAAGTATCGGAGCAATTCATTTATGACATATGCATTCCCATGATTACCCATAACACAAAAAATTAAGGCAGAATTAGCAAAGTCATGATCGCCTGCTTCCATCCCTTGACGCATCGCATTGAACAAGACAACAGAAGATTCCAAAGGACTGTCCATTTGCTTGATCATTCCGCTCAGAAAAGTAAAAACATGCTTTTTCCTCAATGTAGAGGTGTTCGCAATTTGCAGAAACACCCCCTCAGCAATCGAAGTCGCTCGAGCAAAGCTCGGAAATGTCCTTTGCACAATCAGCTCATATCCTCCGATCATTGATGCTAACGACTCATTCACCCCTTTATGCAACCCATAACGAATAAATGGGGCATACAATTCCAGTAGCGATCGTGCATCGTGTGTAAGTAATGGAAGAAACAACAGCTCCATTAAATGGCATAATTCCTCATAATCCTCGTCAAGTGGGTTGGACAGCAGAAGGTGCTTCTCCCGTTTTCGATGTAAGAGGACCGCGGTCGAGGCCATTTCCTTGGCGATAGACAACAGGGAACTCTTCTTCCCAAGCTTCCAGCCGTACGAGCCTAGCGCCTCCATTCCAAATTGAACCGCAGTCTCATTGTCCACGAATGCATGAAATTGTATCAAAGGTGCCCAGATTTTGAGTCGCTCCGATCGGCTCAGTCGATCGCTGCTTTGGTTCAAGTCCACCAACAGTTCTTTCGCCCGTGCGCTATTGCCACCCATATACTCCGTCCAAGCTAATACCAACTGCAAATCGACATCGAGTATACCTGGTACTTCCGCCTTGCATATTGCCAGCAGATGAAGCCCATTTTCTGCATAATACTTCCCTTTTGCATAGCGCGCCGCTGCCAACGCCTCTTGTCCCGCTTGAAGATTGTACTCAATCAATTGCTTCGTTTCTTGGTCTGATAATGCCGAAGCTGCCAAGTTCAGATGATCAATCGCTGTTCTTGACAGGTCATCGTATGACTCCTGAGTGCGATCCAGTAGGAACCGTCCAATTACCCGGTGTCGGTGGATATTGCGTCCTGAATCGAAAGCATATACCATTCGGTGAATGAATTCATGGGCAAACACATAGATCAAATCCTGTTCATCTTCTTGCTCTGCTTCGTCTTCCCGATAAATAAACCCTTCAGCTTCCGCCTCTTGAAGATTAAGGAATACCATATCCACTGATATGCCGCACACTTCGGCCAAGAGTGTTAACTGAAATACCGGACCAATTGCGGCCGCCATAGCCAAGAACTCCTTACGATCTTCCTTGAGCTTGGAGAAGCCTACCTCCAACAAACGCAGATGTTCTTTCGATCTGCTTAGTTGCCGGGTTATTTCAGAGTCCCATACCCACTGACGTCGTCTTTCGTCAAAACGTAGTCTGTTCTCCTTTATCCATCCCTCCAGCAAGAGACGAACCGAGCCAGGATTACCACCTGTCTGATCGTGGACAGACCGCGCCAGAAGTTGAATGCGACCGGATTTCTCATATAGAGCATCAGAGATCAGCTGCCTCACATCCTCATAAGCCAGCGGTGGCAGAGTCACTTGTTCCTCTGGATTGGCACGGCATCTATGGGTTAACCAAGCCAGCAAATCCTCTTGATTAAAATTCGCTACATCCCCCGTGGAAGTGATCAACTCCTCCGTACGATAAGCCCCTATTAGGAATAACCCATGCGCTTTTTGTGATAATGCAAGTTCACGAATTACCTCTTGTGTACCATTGTCGACCCACTGCAGATTGTCCATAAATAAAACTAACGGTGGCTTGCATTCAGCCATACAACAGATCAAGTCGGGCAGAAGTTCTTCAAACCGTTCCCAGGCCTTCGCATCGTCCGAGATATGTGCTACCTTCGCATCGTTGTCGAACAACAGCTTGGCCTCAGGCCAGCAGGATACGATTACCTGCATTTCTGGACCGAAACCGGCTTGTAGTTTGGCTTTCAGACGTGTAATGATTTCAATCGGCTCACTCCACAGTTGATAGACCCATTCCCGCATTCCCTGAAGGATCGGCCCACATCGAATATTTTTTTGGGAAAGTTCCACTTTCATAGCGATCATCCGGCCACCATGTCGAACGACGTTTTGTTCGATTCTATGGACAAGCGCCGTTTTACCCGTTCCTTCTTTGCCTATCACCCAACGAAAGGCATTCATTCCTTGAAAAGCCTGCTCCAGCCCAGCCTCCATTTGCACCACTTCGGCACTACGTCCATACCACGATTCGGATAGGGAAAGCGTACGGATTTTATCTAAACGTCCCACTTCCAATGGCTTAAACGCTCCATCGTTATCTATCATCATATTCTGATACAATTTCAGATCTTCAAGCACCCCATATATACTCTGATAACGCTCCACCTGTGATTTGGCAAGTAATTTCATCAGTATAGCTTGCAGTGTTTCGTCTAAACTCGGTCGAATATCGGATAAAGATTGAGGTACCTTGCGGGTATGTACGGTACCCCAGTCTTCATCATTGTCAGCATGAAAAGGCAAATGTCCGGTTAACAGCTCATAGAGAATAACCCCTAATGCGTAAAGATCACTGCGTTCATTCGGCACCAGATTGAATCGTGCAAATTGCTCGGGAGAACGATAAGCTGCATGACTTTCCGTATGCCAGGATACTTGAGCTGTTTTCCCCTCCCACTGTACGCTGATATGGTCAGGGCTAAGGTATCCAATTATCCTATTCCGCTCGTGTTCACGATGCACCATTTCTGCAAGTATAATAGACAGTTCAATGAACACCGCCAACTCTAAAGGGGACTGCGTTATGTACTCTCTTAAAATCTTAATAATGATGCACACCTATCTGAGTTATATTTGCGTTTCGTGAAAAGGATATTTTTGAATTTAATAATAATTTCGGCTGGATGAGATCGATTTATAAACCTAAAATAATCTTAATCCATGATGCATTTAGAGTCTAGCCACCGATATATATGCTATATATTTGCGAATGGCAAATGGTGGAATAAATAACCGCAAATATAAGTCGTTTTTTTTCCTCTACGCATATATACAGAAATAGAGATGAGCTGCGGCTTAAGAATAGCTGTCTCTATAAATTAAATCATCTTGTACAGAATGAAAAAATAAAGAGCACCTGATTAGGTGCTCTCTAGTAACCACTATTGCGTTGCAAGTAAATCCTCTACATTGACGTTGGAAGCGGCTTGAATATCGCCATACGTCCAGAACCATTCGGCAACGTCGTTCCACTTAATGGTACTTCCCTCAATTGGCTCGCGACCTAGAAGCTTATTTAGAATAACAACGGCCTCTGCTCTTGTTAAAGGTGAATTAGGATCTTAAAAATGACTGTGCCGAAACTAGCCAATAACACTCATCTAATTTAGCTATTATCTATGGTAATCTGCTTTTATCACGCGCGTTGATTTCCATCATCTAACTGTTTAAATAGTCATCTAATCCGAAATGACACACTGTTCTTGTCCTGCGACATTTTACTACTTTTCAAGATCCCCATCACAGAGCCCACTAGTAAACTTTTCAACAAAAGTTATATTTAGCATAGTTTCACTAGTGCGTCTCTGATCAAACCATCGCAGTAAAAAAGAAGGATTCTGTCGAAGTGTTAACGTTTTGCACGGTAACGCAATCCATCTACAAGAAGAGAAACAATATTTTTCGCATGCGCTATATCACCGTTGTCTACTCCCGTACAGAGACTTGCTACCGCCCACAACAATTCATCTGGTGTAATCTTGGCACGTACTTCATCTGCAGCTGTTGCTGTTTCAATCAAAGTCTTCAGAGCTGGACTTAATTCCTCTACAAAACAAAGTGGACGCACTGATCGAAGCCGAATAGCAGCAGCTGGACATTCCTTCGGTGGCCAAACGGCGGGCAATCTCTTGGGATTGCGAGTCCTCGACCCAGAAACTAAGAAGGACGTGGACCTGTTTGACTCGCGCATCAAAGCGGGCGTGCTGTTTGCCACCGCTGGACAAGGTGGCGACAGCCTGACGACGTTCGCGGCCGAGAATATGCCGCACTTGAACGTGAGCTTCACGCACATGATCACACCCACACTTGTGATCGTCGGGGACCAGGACTATACCCCGCAAAAGTATCAGTTGACCGTCCGCGGCCCGGAATGGATGTCCGACCCCTACTTCTTAAGCCCAGGGGCCGAGAGCCTGCTCACCCTATTCGGTGCAGAACACTCACTTAGCGGAATCCCGGGTTATGAAGTTACGGAAACAACAGATGAAAATCCAGAACATGTCGCCTTAATTCAGCTGGTCTCATGGGCTTATCTTTGTCATGCGCTCGATATTGAACATGACAGCTGGACGGCAGTTCAAAAGGCTTTATCAGAAGATCCAAATCCAATCGGTCGAATTGAATCCAAGTAAACTTTCATAAGATCTAGATATGCTCCTTTACCCACCTCTCACTGGTAAAGGAGCTTTTACGTATATACTCAAAGGACAATTTACAGTAAGGGAGGTATGAAATCATTTCTTTCTGAATCCCATATGTGCAGCAAAATTTGCTCCATATATGATCGAGTTGGTGTTAGCCGCCATAATCGTTATATTGCGTCCTACAAGACTTACAAAATCAAGATAATCATCTAATAGGTAATCGGAATATGTTCTTGTCCATTTCGGCAATCGGTACAAGTTCATGTCCTCGGCTCGGGACACGAACTTGTACCGATAACATAAAAAAGCCGCTAAAATAGCGACTTCAATGGGACCATGTTTTTGTCCCTCGACAACAAAGACTGAATTTTTTTAAAGTTCCCTACTTTCATGCAATTATGCCCTTTAGTCTTTATTTAACTGAGCAGAGTTAGAACTTGATCTGTTGGTCCCCTTTCTTGCAGTACAATTTTATTTATTATCCTCAAATTTATGTGGCTCTTTAACAAAACTTTTTAAAATAAATCCACACGTTATACAAATTACATGAGTAACATCTGATCCTAATGTTAGCATCTTTTTCATAGGATATACCCTAGCTTCGCCGTGCGACTTGCCCTCCCCTAATTTTGTTCCTCCACATTCAGGACAACATTCTTCGTTTCTCATCTCGAACCTCCTTCAATGAAATTAATCTTATCATTGCTTCTATATAGACCATATGTAACTTTCTATTATCAACGTAAAGCCTATTTTTTTGTAAAAGGCTATTAGATCAACGTGTGAAATCGTATCATCTGAAACTATACCATCAGTAATATGAGTCACACCTTCTTTAATACCGATTTCAATTAGACTGTCACGAAACAAAGGAACTACCTTGAAAAATGTGCTACAACCCAACGGATCGCTACTATTTCTATAGGCGTCAGTTAGTACTCCTGCAAGGTTATCCCCTTCCTTCTTCAAAATAGAAAATTAACTTATAGCAGCTTGCTAAGCGGTAATAAGGCATGATGCATATGTCCTGCCATATGGTATTGGTATTTACGAACTTCTAAACGAAGATACTTCAGTCGTATAAGAGACACCCGTTAATTCCCAGAATTCTTGCCCATCTAGTTGATAACCAATATAACATGGATCTCCAAGTTGTATCTTAGTTACATTTTCTGACGGAATTACTACGTAAGAATTATCTTTTGTTTCTTTCGAAAACGAATCCATTATATGCACACTCCTTGTTTGATTAATGAAACTATCATTTTATTCTTTTATTAATGTGGCTGAAAGGGTTCTCTTGTTTATTGTTTGGTAACTTTGTGTCATTGTACATCTGCATTATATCTATAAATGAATTAACAGGCAAAATAACGATTAGATAAACGCCTATCGCAATGAGAACATGTTCTTGTCCCGCGAAATAAACAGCTCCCTTTCTTTCACTTCTGTGTTTTATTTTGCATACCTCGGTCCGTCCTGTTGCAAACTTTATGCCGTGTTCTTTATCTGATAAGCCACAGACCACGGAAATGTCTGGGCTGGAGGATGAAAAAAGAAGCTGCAACAAAAGGTCCGAGTAACGCCAAACCTCTTGATGCAGCTTCTTTTGTATTTCAACTCGCTTTGCACAGCGAATTCATAATCACTTTAAGCCTTGCGAAGCATTTGTCTCTCGCTTAGCTGTGAAAGCATATCCTTCGTCATGGCCTTCAGGTCGTAGCGGGGATGAAATCCCCATTCTGTTTTCGCTGCCGTCGCATCAATGGAATGCGGCCAGCTATCGGCAATCGCCTGTCTCTTCGGATCAACGTCATAATCGAGGATAAAGCCGGGAAACTCATCCCGAATCGCTGCAGCGATCGCCTCCGGATCCACGCTCATTGCGGTGACATTAAATGAATTTCGGTGCATTAACCGGGAAGAATCCGCTTCCATCAATTCGATGATAGCGTTCAGGGCATCCGGCATATACATCATGTCCATGTTTGTGTCCTTGGCGATATAAGATGTATACCGGCCAGCCGTCACGGCTGCGTAATAAATTTCCACGGCGTAATCCGTCGTTCCTCCGCCGGGAGGCGTCATATAAGATATCAAACCCGGGAATCGCAGCCCCCTAGTATCCAGGCCGTATTTGTAAAAATAATAATCACAAAGTAGTTCGCCGGACACTTTGTTCACGCCGTACATCGTATTGGGCCTCTGGATCGTATCCTGCGGGGTATTGACTTTCGGAGTCGAAGGACCAAAAGATCCAATGGAGCTTGGAGTGAAAAATTGACAGCCGAGCTCCCTGGATACTTCAAGTGCATTCATCAATCCGCCCATATTCAAATTCCAGGCAAGCAGCGGTTTCTCCTCTGCGGTAGCCGACAGCAGCGCAGCCAAATGGATGACGGTATCCACTTCGTACCGCTTGGCGATTTCGAACATCGCCTTATCATTCGTCACGTCCAGCAGCTCGAATGGCCCGGATCGGGTAATTTCGTGGGCAGATGACTTGAGATCCGTAGCAACGACGTGATCCGCACCATAAATTTCACGTAATTTAACAACTAACTCAGAACCGATTTGGCCCAGTGCTCCGGTCACCAAAATCTTGTTCATAAGACATTCCTCCCGAAATATACTCCCGCGAATGCAGCTAAATCAGCTTCATTTCCTTGCCAACTTTCTCATAAACAGAAATCACCTGGTCGAGCATCTCCTTGGTATGGGCAGCTGTCGGCATGTTGCGTATTCTTCCGGTTCCTTTCGGGACCGTCGGAAACACGATTGCCTTGGCGTAAACGCCTTCTTCATAGAGCCGTTTGCTGAACTGTTGGGTGGTTACTTCATCGCCAATGATACAAGGTGTGATCGGCGTTTCGCTTTGGCCTACATCATATCCAAACCGGCTCAAGCCGTTTTTCAAATCATTGCCGTTCTCCCACAGCTTCTCGATCAGCTCTTTGTCATTCATCAAAATGTCGACAGAAGCGCTGCAAGCAGCGATTGCAGCCGGAGGTAGCGATGTCGAGAACAGAAACGGACGGCTTCTCAGCTTCAACCATTCAATCAGTTGCTTTTTACCCGCCACATAACCGCCGACAACGCCGATCGCCTTGGAAAGAGTACCAATTTGAAAGTCAATGCGGTCGGACAATCCAAAATGCTTCACGGTTCCCGCACCCGCTCCGAGAACGCCCGAACCGTGGGCATCATCCACATAAGTAATCAGATCGAATTCTTCAGCTATTTTCACGATTTCGGGCAGCTTTGCTATATCACCATCCATGGAGAAAACCCCATCCGTGATGACCATAATTTTATGGTACTGACCGGATTCCTTGGCCTCTTTCGCCTTTTGTCTTAAATCATTCATATCCGAGTGCTTAAAGCGAATCACCTTGGCTCTCGACAGGCGGCAGCCATCAATAATTGAAGCGTGGTTCAGCTCATCGGATAAAATCGCATCATGCTGGTCCATTACCGCGGATATAGCAGCCATATTGCAGTTAAATCCCGATTGATAAACGATAACAGCTTCCGTTTTTTTGAAACGGGCCAGTTTTTCTTCAAGCTCAATATGAAGATCCATCGTACCATTAATTGTTCTCACAGCCCCTGCGCCTGCCCCGTATGTCTGCGACGCCTTAACTGAAGCATCAATCAGGCGGTAATCTGTTGCCAGTCCCAAATAGTTATTGGAAGACAAATTGATTAGGGACTTTCCGTCGATACGAATAACAGGACCATTTGCACCCTGCAGCGTATCGATGACGTTATATAGACCTTTAGTCTTTAGATCTTCGATGTTCGAACTTAAAAATTGGTCCAAGGCTTGACTTGACATCCCATTCCCTCCTCGATATACGTATGTCCTCGTACAGGAGACATAAGAATCCTCCAAAAAAACCTGTTTTAAAAGGGATTAAACTAATTTCAATGTATCATCTTTTTTATTTATTGTACACATGTGGCGGACAAAAAATAAAAATATCCGCACAAAAATATAGCGCGTTCTAAATAAGATCCTCCACCACTACTTAGACATTTATCTAATCAGAAATCGGATCATGTTCTTGTCCATTACGGTAATCGGTATAAGATCTTGTCCCTCGACACGCAATAAACTTTTTCATTTTCTTCTTTCATCGTAGGTATTAGGCCAAAATGATTTTATACTATTTATATACTAGCCAGCTTTCATGTTAAACTATCCTGCCCGTTAGTTTAACTTCGCCCTCGATTTGCGCATCTACTTTATTTCTCATTCTAAATATGGAATGGCAAACTCCGACCTGATGTTATCCTGATGGACCTCTACATGCTAATAATGGACGGCATTGAAGCCAGTCGCTTCATATCGGAAGCGTATCCGGATACACGAATCATCATTTTGACCAGTTTTTCCGACCGCAGTCATATCGTACCGGCCCTTCAGGCAGGGGTTATAGGGAGGGGGAGTCTTAAGAGGCGTTCCAAACGCAGCATGATGATCCTTGTTTGCGACTTTAGTAATAAATAAAACGACCGTTCCCCGGTAAAATCTGAGAAACGGTCGCAGCTTAAATAATTTTGAATAAAAATTTATATCTTGGCCACGTAATGTATTTAATCTCAGTAACACCATAATTTCAATTAGAATATCTCAAAATATCGTTTTTTTGCTCAACAAGAAAGATTTCACTATGTAAAGATTTCATGTGGATTTGATTTTAATAACAGCTAATACTCCTACTATGAGGCCCCCACAACTTCATTTTATCAAAGGATCTTTCCATATCACTCATTATCTTTAATCACTCAAAAGAGATCACCACTCTCACTTAGATTTTCATTAAATCGGAAAGACAAATAACCTTAGCACTGTAGTTCTTTTTAGGACTCTTGACAACTTTCTTCCAGCCCCACTCATTTACATACCCTAACTCTTTAATTTTCAGGGCAGTCTCTTTAAATGGTATAATATCCCTTGTGAGGTGATTTGATGAACAAGATTTTAGCGATCTCGATTTTGGGAATGGGTTTAACAGGTGCTGTTTTAATCATCTCAATTGCTCTGTTGTTTAACCCTCCAATAGGAAATGTGTTGAAGATGGTTACTGCTGCTTCAATATTATCTTTTATTATATTTGCTGTTTCGGCTTTGGTATTTCGTCGGCGATTAGATAATGAAAAAAGAGAGTAATATATTTATACTTCCTCGATTTAGGAAGAATGATTCCCAGTAGCAATCCTAACAATGTTTCTACTCAAGAAAAAAAGCATCTCCTTCAGGAGATGCCTTTTTTCTGCTTATCTTCAGATAATAATGAAATATATTTCCTCCAACATGCATTCTCCCCTACAAGCACCCATGCCAGAAAATAGAATCTTCTGTTTTAAGATATATAGAGTTTGTTTCTATTGAGCTGTGTCCGGCTCTAACCACAAATATCTTACTAATGTCCTTGATCATCTCATCAATCTGATCGATTCGCCTAACATTCTCCGGTTCATTTCCTTCAAGCTCTCTGGAACGTTTCCCGTTAGCGTAACGATGGATCAATACTTTTCGAGTTCCTTCTCTAAATCATTTAGTAGCACTTGAATCTCAAGAACTGCAGAATCATCTCTGTTCCAAAAGATCGACAGCTTATGCTGATCCTCCACCATATTGGGTAACCAGTCACTAATGAACTCGTCTAATGAGATACAATGTGCTTTATAATTTAACCATTCTTCATAAGCACAGTACTCTGCAAACTCTTTCCTAGGCCAGAATGAAATAAGCAATCTCTCTTTATCATCTGAAGACATTGCCCAACCGTCATCATACAACCCCCAAATTTCTTCTGAATCAGTAACCTTCTTTATAAAATATTCATATCGAATATTCGCAGGGAGTTTAATAACAGCTTCAAACTCTTTCGAGGTTATCGAATTCATTTGCGACCTCCTTGTTAGAACTTTAAATTAAATATACCACGCTAATCTTCCCGTTAGCTTAATGAATTAGCAGGCAGAGATAGAATAGATATACTTCTAATCGGCAATCGGATCATGTTCTTGTCCATTACGGTAATCGGTTTAAGTTCTTTCCAAGTTCCCTACTCTCCTCCTGTTTTATTGGAAATTCTATATTAATATGATGCAAAATATCTGACAGAGCATTGCCTAAAAAGAATGAAGATACATGTATCTTCATCAAAATAATACTGAACATAAGTGCTTATCCCAAGGTGATCTCCTCCATGGGAGTACCGATCGAAATTCATCTCCGAAATTATAAATAAACAACCTCATTTATGTTGCTCTTTAGAAAAATCCATCATCAAATAAGAATAACTAAAAGAGTCCGCCTAATAATTAGGTGGACTCTTACTCCTATTTCCCGTATAACTTTTGGGAAGTGATTCTTTTTTGAGTAACTACTGATAAATACAGACTGGTTATTGAGTATAAAAATGCTGAGATGAAGAGGTTACACGGTATGGCAACAGCCAAGTACCGAGGTCTATTTCGTATGCGAATACAGACATACCTCACAGCATTTGTTGTGAATGTGAAACGAATGGTAAAGCTAGTCGAGCAAAAGCAGTCTTTGGCATATTTGAATAAATCAACAAAGCTTATGACTGAGACAAAATTCCTTTTACAAACAATGAGACACTGTGCTTGTAGAAATCTTCCTCGGTGACGAGTTGGGACTGATATTGCCCGTGAATCAGCTCGCTCATCTGAAATCCGTAGCACATCGAGAGAAAAGACATGGCGGCAAGGCGCTCATCCTGTCTGGCTATAACTTTTTTCTTCTGCAGGCGTTCAAAATATTCAACCAGCAAGGAGTGCAGCTTCACCGGCGGATCGGCCAGCACTCTGTCCAATTCGGGAAACATTCCTTTGTCGCGGATGCCAATCAAAATGATGTCCGCATTTTTATGGAAAAACAATCGGTACTGCTGACTTACATTCAGCAAATCGACTTCCGGATTATCGGTCGCGTCCTCTTTTAACAGCTTCTCAAATTGCGGAATATCCGAATGTCTTTCAATGATGGCTTCCAATATGCCTTGCTTACTTCCAAATTGCCGGAAAATCGTAGATTCATTGACTTTAGCTTCCGTTGCAATGGCTTTGGTGCTTACTCCCCGATAGCCATTCTTTTTGATGAGCTGTGTCGCGGCTTCAATGATTCTGTCTGAAGTTTGCATTGTATTTCTCCTTTTGCATATGTTAAACCTATTCTACTACAAGTTTTGCATATGCAGCAGGGTCGGGGTTCATCATTTTCATAAACGTTTATTTAAAGCAATTCGCTTCTTTTTTCCCAGCGGCTTGGTTCCGTAATCTTGACATGATCAGGTACCAATTGCGTGAGCGTGCCTAATTTATCAAATGTAATCTGGATTCGATCAGAGGGCAACAGCCATTCTTCGGTCTCGATTGCGCAGCAATCCGGTATCGTCCCCATTCCTATAATCGTGCCCGGGAGTGGCGTGAAAACTTTGAGAACCTCCTCCATCACTTTTGCAGGGTGTGCCGAATACTCGGATGTGCTTCCCTTCCAGTGCAGTCTCTCCCCGATGCGTACATCCACATCCAATACCAACGGGTTGTCGATTTCATCCGGCGTTACCAGAAATGGTCCTATTCCTTTGCTGCGATCGAAATCTTTGCAGCGCGTCGGTCCGGTCATCGCCTGGAAATCCGGCCACTGCACATCGCGGACAGTACTGTCATTAAAAATAACATAACCTGCAATGCAGTTCCCCTTCCCTGTAACAAAGGCCAGCTCCGGCTCGATATCCAGGTAGGAAGAGTACGAAGGCCAATGAATCGTATCCCCATCGCCAATTAATGCATTATGGTTACACTTATAATAACTGAAAGTTACTTTATTCAGATCTTGCTGGAATTTTTCAGCAATTTTACGTGTAAGCTCTTCTCTTTCCGGCCCTGTATATTCTCTTCGCAGCAGATTTACGCCAGCATTTCTCAGATGTCTTGGCGTCAGCCCGAAATCGATAAGCGCAGCCGGATTTGGAACTGGCGGTAGCAGGGTTACTGCTGCAATCGGGCTGATTTCATTTTCATTGAATTGTTGCACCTGTTCGATAACATATTGCATCATTTCCTTAGCGGCATCATCACTTGCCGGCAAATAATGAAGATAGCTGTCCATACTTTCAAGACTGTCAACGAATGTTCCCTGCTTTTTCATGATTGCGGCAAAAGACACGACAAATTTCTCGTTTACTACAAGCCCAAACAACGGTTCCTGGGATGTATTGGTTTGAAAGGTTACTAGTTTCATGGTTAAGCGCCTCCATCCATGTAGTGTGATGTTGTTCTGTTACTATCATATTGCATAGAACGTGTGCGTGCAAGTGCATGCTTGCATTTCTGCATTCCATTCTCTACAATAAGAATAGTCAGTATGCCTTACCCCAAAACATGTACGCAAAGGAGAATTTTCATGAAGTATGGACGTATTATTCAAAAACCTCGCGTTAAATTTTTTGAAGTCGCAGATGGCGTCTTTGCCGGTATTTCGCCGTATCGCGGCATCAGTTGGGCCAATGCCGGGTTCATCAACAAGGGTGAAGGGCTGGTGTATGACACGTTCTTCGATTTGTTCCATGCGCGGGAAATGAGAGAGGCTTTTATGGAAGTAAGCAACGGCGGCTCTCCCGCATATGTGGTGAACTCGCACTATAATAGCGACCATGCCTGGGGAAACAAAGTGTTTGAAGATGCTTGCATTATTATGCACAAGGAAGCGTCCAGAGAGCGTCTTACCGAAAATATCTCCTGGATGGACAGCGTCATCAGAAGAGGAAAGGATTCTCCGGAATCTACTTCGGGCGAGCGGTTTTTTGCAGCGGAATTTGAAGGATTCGACCTGGAAGGCGTAGAATGGTTGCTCCCGAATATTGAGATAAAGGACGATATAAACATCCGTCTTGGCGATACGGAAGTAATGATTTACAATGTTGCTCCGGCCCACTCTGACAGTGACTTGCTGCTGTGGATGCCAAAAGAAAAAGTGCTGTTCGCCGGCGATGTGGTGTTTAACGGGTGTACGGCATACAGCGAAGAGGGAACCCTCAATTGGGTTAAAGTGCTTGACCGCATTATTGATGAAATTAAACCCGAAATCGTTATTCCAGGACATGGCGCCATCTGCGGCCTGGACTTCGTGAAGGAGCAGAGAGACTACCTCCTGAACCTGATCAGCGAGTTCAACAAGCATTACAATGACGAAATTGATGCCTTGTCCCTGACCAAGCAAATTGATATTTCCCGCTTCCTTCATTGGATTCAGCCAGAACGCTTGTATGTTACAGTGGACATCCTATTGAAAAGCAAACGAGGGTTACCACCCCTTCCAATTTGGAACGAGGTGCCTGCTAAGCTGGAAGACATGAAAGTTTTTTTGGCCGGAAAATATGGTAATCAAATCAAGCCATGGGACCCTATGAGTGTTTGGCAAGAATGAATAGCAATTGATGCTAGCCTACGAAAAACAAAAAACGGCCCTGTCGCAAACGATGCGAACAGCGGCCGTTTTTTTGAATTGTTCCACGGAATTAAAATGGGTGCTTAAAAACCGATTATGAAGAAAAATGGAGTTGGACTTATGACTTGCTAGTAGAACTCTTCTAAAACGATATAACCAAAATTTGATGTTAAGTATTTCTCTCTTCTTTATCCGTTAATTTAATAACACAAAGATCTATCCATAATTTAAAGCAGTTTTTAATGATATTACCTTTATATGATAGTGTACCGCATCCAGCAGCTGCAAGGCTATTTTTACCGTTTTCAGCCGTTTGAACGACGTCGTTTTCTCTTCTCATTACGAGCTCAAATCTCTGATTGCGACTTCATCGTCAATGACAAGTATCTTCTTCAAGTGCACCCCTTTTAGCCTTGCTCCCCATCTTGAATCATAATTTACCCTCATCTTAGCACAGACACTTTAGATTCCTCCACCAACTGGAAGGTGAGGTATATTCCACTGAGTCCAACATAACTTGTAATAAACTCGAAGAAAGGAGAACAATCCATGGATCTGCTCTGGGTACTCATTGTTGGTGGACTTATTGGCTGGTTAAGCGGCAACTTGATTGGGCGGGACGTACCAGGCGGTGTACTTGGGAACATTATTGCGGGTTTTATCGGTTCCTGGTTAGGTACGGAATTGCTGGGACCAAGGGGGCCGGTGATTGGCGGATTTCATATTATTCCCGCCATCGTTGGCTCAATTATTGCCCTGCTCATCTTCTTCGCTCTGGCACGCGGCGGAGCCTTCCGAAGACGTTAACAAAGAGAGGCGTAAACCGATACCGTCGTTCATTAGATATTTTTATAAAGATGCTGCCAGGCATTAAGGTACAGGTTAAACATAAAAGGACCGAAAGCATTCATCGATGGAAGATGACACTTACGGTCCTTTTTATATTTTTGTACTGATTACATCCATTCTTTCAGTGCCTGAACAACCTGCTGAAGCTGTTCCTGTCCTGTAATCTTAGGCGCGCTGTCTTCCTTTTGCATCCAGTAGGAGACAAATTGACCATGGTTACCACCCTTTATACTCACGAATGTCGTGTTTTTCGGAAGATTGGGTTTGGCTTTTCCTCACGCTTCCCAGTTCAGAACACCATCATTACTTGATGTCACTCCTCAGTCAGGTTGGTAACTTTATGTCTTTCTACATTTTTCTATATTTTCCCGATTACATGAGCCTTTCTATTCCAAATTCTTTATAATTTTCGCAGGAACACCTGCAGCAATCGTATTGGGTGGAACGTCCTTGGTGACCACTGCACCTGCAGCAACGATAGAATTTTCTCCGATCGTAACCCCAGGCATGATCATCGTGCCTGCCCCAAGCCAAGCGTTTTTCTTGATGACTATTGGAGTAGATATCGTGGAGCGTCTTTCGGCTGGTTCCAGCGGGTGGTTAATGGTAATCAGGTTAACTTTTGGACCTATCAATACGTTATCTTCGAGGGTTATCCCACCTCTGTCCATAAAAGTACAAGCATGATTGATAAACACATTTCTTCCCACTCTGATATTTTTGCCAAAATCCGTGTAAAAAGGAGGAAGAAGTCCAAACGATTCATCCACCTCTACTCCCGTTAATTTCGAAAACAATCCTCTGACTTCTTTCGCTTCATGATATGAGTTGTTTAATTGCATTGTAATTTTCTGTGCTTCAACAATAAGATCATGAATTTTATAATACTCCGGGTCATTTAAAGAAATTAACTCGCCATTTTTATCTCGTTCAAGAATGTCTTTGGGTTTCATTTCACTTTGCTCCTTTTCCATATAGATAAACTAATCAGTAGTCTTCCTTCTCTAGATAACTTTACCTCTGGAAACATTCCTGCGGTTTATTCTGCAAGCGACCAGGTGACTTGTACATGCCCTGAACCAAGCGTAGCTGCCAAATTAGACGGATCGTCAACACTTCCGAGTAGTACATAACCGCCATAAGAATTGGAGAAAGTCTGATAAAAAAGCACCAAAGTGTTTCCGGACCAGGACATAATTTCACCGGCATGAATGGTTTCAGGGCGTTCGGTAGATGCAGCAGGAAGCTCCTCGGGCAGATCATTATACTTTTCTAGCCCATTCAGTTCTTTCATTTGGATGGTCATCGGAAATTGCGCTATCAGGGCTTGTGTCGTTTCATTGTTATTTAAAGTTGCTGTAAACGTGCTGCCGCCAACAATAATATGGATGGGAATCACGCTGTTTTCCTCCGTCTCATGATCTACTGTTTCAGCCGTTACCTCCAGATTTTACGAATCCTCTCCATTCGAACCGGTTCAGGGTTCTCTCTGCCGAAATGTAGTCGTTTAGTCATACGCGATTTTGATCGTTTACACGACATGTGTATAATATTATATTGAATCGAGGCACTTACAATCGTTAAATGATCTGTGTTTGTCGATTACTCTACAAAATCCCCTGAATTGACTATTAACTAAGAGAGCTTGGTGGAAATACGTGCCTAAAATAGATCGAAGAATACTCAAATCACAGGAAGCGATAAAAAAAGCCGTCATTGAATTGATGTCAGAAAAGAATTTCGATTCCATTACGATCCAGGAGATTTCCAACAGGGCAAATGTTCACAGGGCAACCATCTACCTGCATTACACAGATAAATTTGATCTGCTGGATAAACTGATTGAAGAGCATATTAACAACATGAAGGACATCAACCAATATGCATGTGAAATGGAGTGGAGTGAAGCGAATCTGGTCTATTTCGAATACTTTGAGCGCAATTATTTATTCTTTTCAACGATGTTGGCGAGTAAAGGAGCTCCTTCTTTTCGTGCCCGGTTCCTTGAGTTTCTTATTGAAGAATATAAAGGTGAAGTAAATATGAACGAAGAAAGAAACCAGGGATTGGATGAATTGATTGTGGGCTCCTTTATGGGAACAGCTTTTGTAGGAATAGTGGAATGGTGGATCACGAACGGGATGCCGTATCCACCTCATATCATGGCAAACCAGGTTGGGACCTTACTTGAGAGGGTTGTATAAAAGGGATATCAAACGAAACAAAAAAAGCTGCTAATTCAGCAACTCCAGGCTGTCGAGACATTCTCGGCAGCCTGAGCCTGTTTAGCAGAGAGGTTTTATCCGTGCCTATTCAATATGATTATATTCCTCGAAATCGTAATTCGTTCATCATGGCAAGCAAAGTCAATTTGGAACTAGTCATATTTACAACAAATATCCCAACGGACACCAGACTCTATACCCTTGCGCAGAACCCATGGCATAATCCACCCCCCCATTAAAATGAACCAGGCCCGCTCGAAGTCCATCCGACATTCCCGCCAGATCAAGCTTGGTATCCACCTGTAGCCCTGTCGTCATGAGGTAACGTTGAGATAGCGTATTGCCAGCCCGGAAAAAGCCACCTTCCTTGATAGGTCTGAATCCCTTCAGTCGCAAATGTCCCGGCCGTTCAGCGAGAGACCAGTAATCCGCCCATAAAATACCATTGTCCATCTGGTGTATGCCTTTGCCTTCCCCTTTATAACAATTCACATATAATCTGAATACTCCTTCATGATATTGAATGGAAACACCTGCAAGCGATCATATGCCGGTTTCGTTTTATCCAGCTTGCTCTGATTTCGAATATCATAATCCAGCGATCCACTGGGACAGTTCCTGAAGTCCTCGAACGCGCTCGCCCATGGCTCTGCACCAATGGCAACCTTCTCCTGCATTAGCTTCAGCGCATCGCCAGTGAAACCCACGGAAGGATGTACGAATCCTGACGGGCTTACCGTCCCCAAGATTGCTGGCTGAGTATGGATAACCGAATCATCGGCGGCCACCCTGCCGGGAACGTAACTTATAACCGCACAGATGCTTACGACCAACACACGAATAACCATCCATTTAACAAGGTTATAGCACTACTTCATTTCTATTGCCTCCTGATTCGCTTAAATGTAGAATTCATCATTATTGCCTCTGGATTTTCTGCTGTCTTCTCCTTTCCTTTGGGATATTTTTCTTCATGAATCGTAAATAAAATCCGGTCTGAAGTGAACCCAAATTTCAATGAAAAAAGTAGGAGAAAACTATTTTTTTCATAAATCAATCATCGACAGGCACCATACGAATAGATTTTTGCAAATATAAAAGACCGTTTCCCGAAAGAATACGGGAAAACGGTCATAGTTAGAAAGTATCTTATCTCCTGTGTACTAAAAGGCATATGAACATGCCAGAAATCAAGGGCATCAGATGTTCAGAGAATCGCTCCTCCTAAGTAAGGGAATATAACTTTAGCTTTGTTTTATAATCCTCCCTCGTCACCTTGCTCCTCCTGCACAATTCGAGCAATGTGAATCATCAAATATAATAATTCCTCGTTCGATATGGAGATATCCAGCATGTTTTGCACGTAGGTTTTGATCATCTCCGCGCATTTGTATTCAAGCGGATGCTCCTTCGCCATGTGTTGAAATATAAAATCTTTCGCCGAATTGCCCAGACGCCCTTCTTGTAAACGCTGGATGAAGAATTGCAAATGTGTGACGAGTCTCACATAATGGATGGAATTTTTGTTCAATTGTATATCAAAGGTGTATTGAATCAGGTTAAAAATATCTTTTAGCATCTTAACGGATTGCATCGTGCGCTCCATATTCTGCTCATGTGTTTGGGCATTCACGAAATGAAAAGCGATATTCCCTGCTTCTTCTTCCGGCAGTTCAATACCCAGTTCTAGATTCAGCATCTGAACGGATTCAACCCCCAGTTCGAACTCGACAGGATGAAACCTCTGGATCTCCCATAACATGCGATTCTGTAATGCTACCCCTTTTTTCCATCGCTCAATAGCAAACGACAAGTGATCCATAAGCGTAAAGAAGATTTGATCATCAAGAGACAGCTTTTCTTTGGCATTGGAAATCAGTTTGTTTATGACATTCACATGTTTTTCTGGCATGTTTTCGATGGTTCGTACGTAAGCCTGGGCAGACGGATTATTTTGCAAAATGAATCGTTTCTGGATGTGCTCCTCATCGAGTCGCTCGCCGACTTTGCCTTTGAATGCCAAGCCTTTTCCCATGACAATCATTTCTTGTCCCTGTTCATCTTTGGTCAAAAGCAAGCTGTTATTCAATATTTTGATTACTCTCATGCATTCATCACGATCCTTTATTCTTTCGTGACCGCCTGATCCGAGTTTCCGATACATCTGCCATTCTGTTTAATGACCTCCTGATACCACGAGAAGCTTTTCTTCTTCAAGCGCTTCAAGTCTTTCAGATCCTGTTCACCGCGGTTTACATAGATCATGCCGTAACGTTTCCCATAACCTTGATGAGTGCTTACCACGTCAATCACGGACCAAGGGCAATAACCAATCACATCTACCCCATCTGTCAGAGCCAGTCTGATCTGTTCCAGGTGTTTCTCAATAAAATCAATCCGGTACGTATCGTTAATGGTGTAATCTGCCTCCAGTACATCCGGAGCTCCTATACCATTTTCCGTAATTAGAATCGGGAGACCATATCGTTCACATACCTTACGCAATGTTAGCCTCAGGCCAACCGGGTCAATGACCCAGCCATACTTTGTTTTTTCCGTATAAGGATTCTCCGCAGCACGGTAGACTCCCTGCTCGCCAAGCATAATTTGCTGATCACCCGCACGAGCTGTAACATCCGACGCATCGCCCGTACTGGCGGCAATGGTTGCCGTCGAATAATAATTGATTGCTACCAGATCGGGGCGGCCAGACCGGATATCTTCCATGTCACCCTGCTCAATAACCGGCTCAATGCCACGTTCATGTAAATAACTCCAGAATAATGGGTTATACCGTCCCCATACCGATAAGTCGAGAAAACCCCATCCGCGAATCGTCTCCCAGTTATGTGCAGCGATTGCATCTGCTGGTCTGGAGGTTGCCTGGTACATCGAAGTCATGTTCAATGCAGGACCGATCTTGCCTTGCGGGAGCATGTCATGAAATAGTCGCATCGTTCTGCCTTGAGCCACAAACATGTGATGATTTTGCTGATACAGTTCCTTACTGGAAAGCAAACGTCCGCCCTTCGGTGTGCCAATGGCACCCGGATGAAGAATCATCGTATTTTGCTCATTAATGGTCAACCAATATTTCACTTTATGCCCGTAATGCTCAAACAAGATACGCCCGTACTCGACAAAAGCATCGATCGTTTCCCGGTTGTTCCATCCTCCCGTTTTCTCAAGCTCGTAAGGTAAGTCGAAATGGTACATGGTCACAATGGGTTCGATACCATGGAGCAGCAATTCGTCAATCAATTGGTGATAGTAATTGAGTCCTTTTTCATTAACAGCTCCTGTGCCTGAAGGCAAGATTCGAGTCCATGCAATCGAAAAACGATATGCTTTGAGGCCCAGCTCTGCAAAAAGCTTCACGTCTTCTCTGAATCGGTGATAGTGATCGCTTGCAACTGTGAAATCGGCGGCTCCAGCAGGATGATCACACATATCGATGACGGACAGGCCTTTGCCATCTTCGTTCCAGGCTCCCTCCACTTGATAAGCAGAGGTAGAGCCTCCCCACAGAAATTCATTGGGGAATGGTTTGATGTGTTGATATAACATCTCAAGCACTCCTTCATTTTAATATTGATCAAGATATATGACGGACCGTATTAAGCTTGTTATGAAAGGTGGATAATAGTCGCTCCAACCTCCACAGGACTCTGCTTCTCCAGCTTAATATCCGGGAAACGATCCGAATTGGCGATAATGATCGGGGTTATAACTTCATATCCTTCCGCCTTGATGGCATCGATATCGAAGCTGATCAACAAGTCACCCCGTTGTACCCGATCCCCCACTTTAATGGAAGAGTCGAAATGTCTCCCCTTCAGGTTGACGGTATCCACTCCAATATGAATGAGTACCTCTTCTCCATCATAACCATTTAATTTGACCGCATGTTTGGAGTCCATGAAAGCCGTAACTTCACCTGTGATTGGTGCATACAGTTCTCCTTTTGCAGGAATAATTGCAGCGCCCTTACCCAATAATCCCAAAGAGAAGACATCGTCTGGTACACGGTCCAGATGGACTAATTCCCCTTGCATCGGGCTGGCGATCGTAAGTGGGCGTAATTCATTTTGGCTCGGTACATTTGCATTTGTTGTTGCAACAGACTGCGTGCCGGCCGTGTTGTCTTTAACAGGCTGCCCGGAAAGCATCTTGTCATCGTTAACATTGGAATTGCCTTCTTCTTCATCGTCTACTGGATCTTCAAAACCAATGATCCATGTCAGGGCAAAGGTAACGATAAAAGCAATCAGACAAGTCACAATGGCATGAACGATGTTCATCGGATTGCTTCCAATGAAGGCAGGCAACGCGGCAAGCCCAGGAGAAACGAAGGCATAACGCACTAATCCAGTCAGACCAGCGTATATCCCTGCTACGCCACCACCAATCATTGCGGCAATCAAGGGTTTTTTCAGTTTCAGTGTTACACCGTACAAGGATGGTTCCGTGATGCCCAGCACAGCGGTGAAACCGGAAGAAGCAGCGAGCTGTTTCAGTTTTTTGTTTTTGGTTTTTAATGCTACAGCAAGCGTAGCCCCACCTTGAGCAATATTGGACGCAAGCATTCCCGGACCGTTGATCATTTCATATCCATTTTTGGTCAGTTGGCTAGTTGCAATCGGCGTCATGGCCCATGCAGTGCCTGTCACGATCAGGAACGGTTGCAAAGTTCCCATTAACAAAGGAATCAGCCAACTGGCTCTGGCATTAATCGCTTCTGCACCCAGCGCAACCAGATCATTAAGGTACGTTCCGAAAGGCCCGATCGCCACCAATGCAAGAGGTGCTGTAATCAATAGCACAATCATCGGTTTCGTGAAAAATTTGATCATTGAGGGCGATACTCGATCCGCGAAACGTTCAATATAAGACATGAGCCAAACGACAATAATAATTGGCAGCACGGAGCCTGCGTAATCGGTTAGTCGAACTGGAACACCGATGAAAAACACGTCTTTTCCTTCCGCCATCAGGGCGCTCCATCCCGGGTGTAACAAAACACCGGCAACTGTCATCGCCAGAATTGGACTTGTTTCGAACTTAATGGAAGCTCCATAAGCCAGCAGAATAGGCATGAAATAAAACGCCGCATCCGCAATGGTGTTAAGGATATAATAGTTTTGGCTTTCTGTAGTTACGAGGCCTGTCAGCACAAGTACGGCTAATATCGCTTTGATCATACCCGCGCCAATAATTGCCGGTATTACCGGAGTAAATGTCGTCGAGATTACGCTTATGAATCTGGAAATCCAGCTCTGTTTCTGCTTTGGTCCGTTATTTTTGCCGGAATCTGATTTGGACTCCGCACTTTGGGTTGCTGAACCCATCTGCTGAGTGATAACTCGGTAGACCTGCTGCACCTCATTGCCCACGACAACCTGGTATTGTCCACCATTGTTCACAACGGTAATGACACCTGGAAGAGCTTTGAGTTTTTCTGTCTCCGCTTTGGAGATATCGTGCAGTTCGAACCGAAGTCGGGTTGCGCAGTGCGTAAGCCGAGCGATATTATCCTTCTTTCCAACCAATTCCGTAATCTCTTGTCCCAACTTGCGATAATCCATACCTTTGCCTCATTTCTGAATTTGGATATAAAAAAGACCAAAACGATATGCGTCCCCCTACTCACATAAGGAAAATGCAAAATCATTTTGGTCATGCCTGCTTTACCAGTAACAGCCAAACACTGCTAATATTCAATTCTTTATTGATGTAAACGTTTACTGGATCATAATATCACATAACAATTTAGTTAGCAATCACTTTATTCGACATTTTTCTTTATACCTAAACACTTATGTTTTACTTTTATCGTGTCAGTTGTCCCGCAACAATGTGAACATTTTCATGTATTTCGGTGCTTAATGATGTTCATGTCCCTCGACATTACTGCAACAAAAAAAACATTCTTTCTTATAACTGCGTGAAAAATATAAAAACCACCCGTTCGGGCTATTGCATAAGACAGCTTATACTTAAAAGAGACGATCCATCGAAAGTTTAGATTCTGAACTTGAGTTGTCATCGATGATGCCCAGCTTTATTCCGATGTGCCAGTACATCAGATTAACTAATCTTTAAGCAGCATTCCTGCAAATAGGAAGAGAAAATTTTTTTGTTCATCAGCATGTGCTTGTTATCCCCATCCAACTTGCTGAGCAAAATCCCTCCCTCCAACAAGGAAAATGCAAATGATGCTAGCGCATCCACATCAAGATCCTCCTTTAACTCTCCAGCTTGAATACCGTCACGAATAATACTTTTCATCATATCCAAGAAGTTATGCATCCCTTGCCTTGCCTGACCACAAAGCTCCAAATGAGTATCGTCACTTTCTACAGCTGTATTCTGCATGGGACATCCACCAATAAATGGGGGATCGTTGACGACATTCTCATAGACACGAAAAAATGCAACCAACTTTCCTGACGCAGACTGCTCTTGATCGACCGCTTCAGAAAATTTACTGGCGACCATACTGGCAGCATAATTGTAGGCTTCAAGCGCTATCTCGTCTTTACTAGCAAAATGTCGATAAATGCCCCCCTTCTTAATTCCTGTGTCGGCAATAATATCGTTTAGCGATGTACCGGCATATCCTCTCTGGTTAAAAATTTCAGCCGATTTCATAATGATGTGTTTCCGTGTTCTGTCCCCTTTTTTCATGATCTCCTCCGTATGAACCGTATTTTATTGCAATTGCTTTAAACGAATTATCCAATTCGTCCTTGCAATTCACTAATATCATGCTAATATAAAGATACCTAACGGTCTCTTTTCAGATTATACAACATGCCATCCTAGAATGAAATAGCGCTGGGTCATTTTTATTTCATTGCAGGCAGTGGCTTGTTGGAATAAATAAAACTTATAGGGGGATTTTCAGTGACTGTAAAAGTAGGTATAAACGGTTTTGGACGAATTGGACGACTCGCTTTTCGCCGGATTCAAGATGTGGAAGGCGTCGAGGTAGTAGCGATTAACGACCTTACGAACGCTAAAATGTTAGCTCATCTGCTCAAATATGATACGACGCAAGGCACTTTTCACGGTGACATTGAAGTCCATGACGGAACCTTCAAAGTAAACGGCAAAGAGGTCAAGGTTTTGGCTAAGCGGAATCCTGAAGAGCTTCCTTGGGGAGAACTTGGCGTTGATATTGTTCTCGAATGTACAGGCTTCTTCACTACAAAAGAAAAGGCCGAGCTACACCTGAAAGGCGGAGCGAAGAAAGTCGTCATTTCCGCCCCTGCTACAGGAGACATGAAAACGATTGTATACAACGTGAACCATGACACACTGGACGGAACGGAAACCGTCATTTCCGGCGCTTCCTGCACAACCAACTGCCTGGCCCCTATGGCTAAAGCTCTACACGACAAGTTTGGTATTCAATCCGGGCTGATGACGACCGTTCACGCTTACACGGGTAACCAAAACACGCTTGACGCTCCGGATCCAAAAGGAGATTTCCGAGCTGCGCGCGCCTCAGCGGAGAACATCGTTCCCTACTCCACCGGTGCCGCAAAAGCCATTGGTCTGGTTCTTCCGGAACTGAAGGGTAAACTGGATGGTGCATCTCAACGTGTACCTGTACCAACAGGTTCTGTGACTGAACTCGTTGCCGTTTTGAATACCAAGGTAACGGTTGAGCAAGTTAACGCTGCTATGAAAGAAGCTTCCGATCCAGAAACTTTCGGCTACACGGAAGACGAAATTGTATCTTCCGATATCAAAGGCATCACATTCGGTTCGCTCTTCGACGCCACACAGACAAAAGTTCTGACTGTCGGTGACCATCAATTGGTGAAAACCGCAGCTTGGTACGATAACGAAATGTCTTATACAGCCCAATTGGTTCGTACTCTGGAGCACTTCGCTAATATCGCTAGATAAATAATCGTAAGATGGAGAGAAGTAAAATTCTATGAAGGATGCGCTCCACAGTTCGATGATCGATTGTTCGGTATTAGTCTGGTTTTGACCGGATGCGCATCGGTTGAGCTATACCCTCAATCCGTGGCGGCACCAGGCGGACTATCCTGAATTCCGAACCGAAAGGATGATCACTTTGAAAATTCTCGTCACGGGAGGCACCGGCCTGCTCGGCGGCCGCCTGATTCCGAAGCTCGCGGAGGATGGTCACCAGATTTTCGCCCTCACACGCTCTGTATCATCTCACGCCAAACTCAAGGCCATGGGTGCGACGCCAGTCGATGCTGATCTCGAAAGCAGCACGCCATTCGTGTTACCGGCCATCGATGCGGTTGTGCATGCGGCCGCCCTTTTCCGCTTTTCAGGGCCTCGCGAACCATTCTTCCGTACCAACGTTGATGGCACTGCAGCATTGCTGAAGGCAGCCGAGTCCGCCTGTGCGAAGACATTCGTCTACATCAGCGCGGCGGGGATCCATATGGATAACGGCGGTACGCTCATCCGCGACGCTGATGAAAGCGCGCAGACTTTCCCAAACCACTTCTCCGCCTATCTGGCGAGCAAGGCACGGGCAGATTCATTGGTTCTGGCAGCCAACAAACCCGGCTTTCGCACGATCGCACTTCGCCCACCGGCTATCTGGGGGCCTGGTGATCCATTTAGCCGAGCGCTTCCCGAAGCAGTCAGATCTGGACAGTTCGCGTTCATCGACCGGGGCGATTACCCTTTTTCAACCTGCCATGTGGACAATGTGGTTGAAGCCATACAATGCGCTCTTGAACACGGAGAAGGCGGTCATGCCTTCTTCATCAAGGACCAGGAAGGGCAGACTTTCCGTGAGTTCGTCGCCTCGCTTGCGAACTTGCAGGGCTTGTCCATCGATAAGATGCGTTCGCTGTCCTACTGGCTCGTCTCTGCCATTGGCCGGCTGTTCGACACGATCTGGGACATCACGCGGAAAGATGGCGATCCGCCGATCTCACGCTCGATGATACGCATGATTGGGCGTGAGTTCACCGTCAATGATGCCGCTGCACGTCGAGAGTTAGGCTATGTCGGAAGAACTTTGCGCGACGTAGGCTTGCAAAGCTATGAGGAACCATCTGCTCGACGATAGGGCTTTAGAGGGCAAACTACGGCAATCGATGGTAATTTGTTCTCTGGGCTGGGTCTTTTGGCCAATTTGGTATGCATGAGCACTACTGGATTAGCGTAAAAAATAAAGGAGCAGTCGCCACCGGCGATACTGCTCCTTTATTTGTTGGACTAAATTGCTCCGTTAGTTCAGTGATTACTTCATTAAGTATGGGATAATTACTGCTTTAGACAGTTTTGGACCCTATCCCATACTGAAAGTACTTAGGGGTGCAATGGACATGCAATTCAATTCCCACACTAGCAGCAATTTGCTCAATCTCTTTATCGCCAAAGAAATTCTTCACTATAGTAGCATGATCACCATTATTAAGCTTCCGAACCATCGTTTGCCCAGATGTCCCCACTACATGAGACTCACGGGTTCCTGCTACTTCTCGATCATCGATAAAGAACATTTTCCCTCCGGGCTTCAAACAGCGTGATACCATGGTGAAGAAGCTCGCCAGTCTCTCTCTGGGTAAATGAGATATCCAAAAAGTAAAAGCAACTGAATCGTATAACTGATCCGGAGACCAACTGAAAAGATCTGCAATGATCGTTCTTACATTGGGTTCAGATACTACCGGATTATGCGAAAGCATTTCTTCGGAACCGTCTACAAGGGTCAATATAAGGGCTTCTTTTAAGAACAGACTACTCCAAGTGCCAGTCCCCGCCGCAAGTTCAAGAAAGTCACCATGAAAATGTTCAGCTTTAAAAGCATTCTTAATCGTACTGATCTCATCGAACCAGATTTGGTTGGCTTCGTCTCCTTGATTAAATGTGCCTCGACGGTACCACCAGTCATTGTACTCTGGAGCACGTTCTTTATAATATTTCAACTGATCCTGAAGCTGCTGATCTGTCACACTTTCGTACGAAGCACCGTTGGTTTCCTTGCTGTTCACGCAAACATCATTCCCTTCTCCCATCAGGGCTTAAGTCAATGATTTTCCCATTAACAAAAGTCCTAATAAAGTTAAATTTTCACATACTTTCGTTGAATATTTTCTCGCCAGAATTCAGCTTCCTATATAGTAAAACCGTTCAATTGGAAGCAAGCACTTCTGGTTCGCGTTTGAGCCTTTCACAAGGTTACGAAAACGAACTTTCCAGAACACTTTCTTGCTTCAATTCCCTGCATTAATACTCTGTGTAGTATTGTTAATATTCCGATCACTATCTGTCTACACAAAGTCCACCTCTTTATTTCACAACCCACCGTTTCCTCTGTTACACCCTTGCTCTCATCGGGAAGCTTAGTTCCTCATACTCAAGATGTCCTTAGACCGCTCCAAAATTCAAAATTAAAAATCTTACTATTAGCCTTCTTCATCATCAAAACATGCTCTTGATGTATTAAGACTGCTGTTGCCATTTGTCTAACTTCCATAAATCTGCTCTCCGTAAGGTATTCAGGTTTTCAATAAGTTATCCTTTTCAAAATCAAATGGGAATAAATCCCCCTATAATCTGCCTGTTTTTTTGCAAAAGCAGTCGATCATAATGACCGACTGCTTCCATGATTTTATTGAGCTCTCGTCCCGTTAGCTTAGCAGGACCGAGAGCCGAATGACCCGAAGCGTAAATATGATGTTAGCTGATGGATATGCCTTCTTTGAACTACTTACTTACACTTTTCCCCTTAATCAACTTCTTAAAAGCAGTGTATTCTTCATTAGATCTTATAAAATTTAATATCTCATTGGCACACTCACTCGATCTCATTATTTCAGTATTAAATTCAAGATCATATTCATTAAAGCTATACACATTATCGTATTGTGAACTTGCTAAACCAATCTCCCTATCTCCTCTAAGTTGTTCTCTTCTAGCAAGTTCTTCCTTTGAACATTTAACTTCTACGAACATGACAGAGTGATTTGATAATAATTCAATACAAGTATTGAACCATTTGTCATTACCTATAACAGAATCTACAACTACGTTGTTTCCCATCGCAGAAAATAGTTTTATTGTCGAGTAGTATAATGAAATCAACGGATCTGCAAGAATTTGATTTACTAATTGTCCATCCTCTGCACCATTTGCTTCCATACTCGGATATGTGTTGTTAATAAAATCTTTATAACTATGAAATAGCCCATTAATAAAATTATCAAATGATAAATGTTGAAATGGGATATCACTTTGAGTTAATAATTCATTAGATATGCTTGTCTTTCCAGAACTTGAAGCACCATTAAGAAGAACTATAATCCCTGGCTTCAATAGAATCCGCCTTTCATCATTTTATTTTTGCGTACCTTTCAGCTAACACTAAACTTAACGAAAATTATCCATTTTAAAGTATTCGTGAAGTTATTGAACAATCCTGCCCGTGTCCCTCGACATTGCCATTACAAAAACACCTCCAAGATGATCTCCCTATCTTACGATAAGGTTTCATTCGAAGGTGTTTTGATTTGTCTCACGTTATGGGGGCAGTCCAACCACTACGTTGGTCTGTCACTGCTATTCTTCATAAGATACATATTCCTAATGAGTATAACTGCAATTAAGTAAGTACGGTCATCGCCTCTCTTGTAAATGGAAGCAGATCATCGGTACGTCCTTCTTGAATTTTCTTAGCCCATTCAGGGTCGACCAGAAGAGCACGTCCTACCGCAACCAGATCAAACTCATCATTCTGAAGTCGTTGTACCAATCCATCAATACCGACGTTACTTGCGCCTTTACCTTCTGTGAACAGACTTGTAAAGTCACCATCAAGACCAATCGATCCAACGGTGATTGTCGGTTTGCCAGTCAGTTTTTTGGTCCATCCAGCAAAATTCAGATCAGCCCCTTCGAATTCCGGCTCCCAGAAACGGCGTGTGGAACAGTGGAAAATATCGACTCCAGCTTGAACCAACGGTGCGAGGAGTTGCTCCAGTAATTCCGGTGTTTCAGCCAATTTAGCCTGATAATCATCTGTCTTCCACTGAGATAAACGCAGTACAATCGGGAATTCCGGTCCCACTACTTCACGGCAAGCCTCAATCACTTCAACTGCAAAACGTGTGCGAGCCATCATATCTCCACCGTAACGATCCGTACGAGAGTTGGTTTTCTCATACAGGAATTGGTCGATCAGGTAGCCGTGTGCTCCATGGATTTCAACACCATCGAACCCAACGCGTTTCGCTTCTGAGGCTGCTTTTGCGAATTCCTGAACGATTGTAGCAATCTCAGCTTCCGAATAATCATTAACATGACCCTTGGCTCCCATATGCCAGATCTGTGGAATAATTCGACCTCCAGCTTCATGTACTTCAGATACAACATGTGCCCACCCATTCATTGCAGCTTCCCCATAAAAGTGCGGCACATTGGCTTGATTAGATGCATCCGGGTGATTAATTATCGTCCCTTCCGTCACAATAAGCCCCACTGCGTTCTCTGCTCTGCGGCGGTAATAGCCAGCAACATTCGAACCCGGGATACCGTCCGGAGAAAACTGACGCGTCATCGGCGCCATCACGATCCGATTGGATAACTTCAAGTGACCTAACTCTATAGGTTGGAACAATGCTTCTACGGATTGAGAAAAATTCATAATAACCTCCACATATTTAGTTTTATATAGTTGACCTAGGAGATGTTAAACAGCAACCAGCCTGGTTAACAGCTAGACGTTACTTCCAAATGAATCAATACACGATTTTTATCGAAAAGCCCCACCTCCTTCAAGGTTTCGTGGTGTATTAATCCGCCTTAATTATTTTTGACTTCGCAGTCAAGAATTTCACAAAAAAAAGATCAAGACATGATCATGCCAAATGAAGTACGCAGAACCATCTCGATCTGCTCACGGGATGAACCTGATTTCTCCATAACTCTCACACCCAGGATGGTGTTATTTAGATAAGATGCAAGCTCTATACTCGTATACCGGTTGGAAATTAACTGTTGTTTCTGGCCACTACTTATGATCTTCTCTAATACCAGTTGAATCTCTTCTACCATGAGTTCAGCTTCGCGTGTGACCTGCTCGTCATCTGTTCCGAATTCGAGTGATGCATTCACAATTAGACACCCTTGGCAGTTAGTTTTATCGTCTAAAAGGGAATATCGTAAGGCATCCAGTTTATCACCGGGAGACGAATCCAGGGCTTCAATCTCCTTCAGTTTCGCTATAACCTGTTCACGGTAAAGTGCCAGCGCCTTCAGGAACAACGATCGCTTGTCTTTAAAAACACAGTACAAACTTTGCTTTTTGACTCCTGTGGTACGCGTAAGGTCCTCATAAGAAGTTGCTTTGAAGCCTTGATTCCAGAACACTTCCATAGACTGGTGTAATACACGATCGACATCAAATTCTCTTGGTCTGCTCATGGGATTAATATATCAGTTATTGACCATGCAGTCAATAACTGATCATCTTCCATCCTAATCTCTACGGAAATTTCCTGCAGGTCCCTTGAATGCAGTCTAACTCTTCCGGTAAGCAACCTTGTGAAAAGCATTGATATAACGGAATAGTGCTTCACCATCATCAGGCACATGCGTGCTTTTATCCAGCGGAAACATCATTGCCTGATACGGCTCTGGCACCATTCTATATTGATGGACATAGGAGGTCAGGATGAACCCGTTGCGTTGCCAGAACTGAATGCGTTCCTGATGAGCCTCCGTTGTCCCGGACTCCGCCTCGATAATCATACCTTTGATCTCGTGTTCCCTTAACGCCCAGGCTCTGAGCTGCTCTAGCATCCAGGTCCCTATGCCCAACCCGCGCAGCTTCTGATCAACCGCGAGGTAATCGATGATCAGGATGCGGTCCGCAGCCTGCCCCTCCAGTCCAGTAACAGCCATCGCAACCACTTCTCCATGATGCACGCCCGTGTGTAAATAACCAATCCCCCGGTCAAGCATACTGCGCAGAATCGCTTTTGTCTTAGCACCGCTTTGAAAAGCCTCGTGATAGATTCGCTCCATCCGCGCCCACAATGCTTCATCCCACTCCTCTATAGTAGTAAACTCTAATTCCAGCATCTCATTCGCCTCCAGATTTCTATCATAACAATTTCCGCCTCTGCTAATAACACTGTTAAACGTTTGTAGAAGGTACTCTACTGTCTAGTTCTTTTATAAATGAATCAAAGAAAAAGCAGAGTACACCACTTGTACGCTGCTTTTTACTCGCTTTATCAGCTTACACCGAATTCAAGACATGTAAGAGATATTCCTTCCGATTTAATGGATTATGATCGTATCTTGTACATGATGGCACTTCACCATCGAAGGGCTCATAGCCATAAAATTCGGATAGCAATACACCTTCACCTTGGGTCCAACCCGGAAGTTGGTTCTTGAATGACTGAATATTCTTAATCGGGATCATGCCATATATCATAAATACCTGGTCATTCTGAATCGGATCCTGATAGGTTGAAGAGGCTTGAGTTAGTTTAAATAAAATCCTACTTAGATAATTAGCAGGAACCTCTAATTCGAACCGATGAATGGGTTCATAAATTTGAGTAGTTGCCTCAGCTAGTGCTCTCATTAGCACAAGAGGCGTTAATTTTCGAAAATCACTAGCTGTACTAACTGCACTTGCATAGGCGGTATCCGTAAGTGTCACGATTAGATCGCGAACTTCCCAACCATATAGTCCTTGCTTAAGCGTCTCATAGACGGTTTCTTCAATTGCCTTATGAAACGATAAAGGTAGGGAGCCAAGCTCTACTTCTAGATGATATTCAATACCGGTTGAACGAGGATTCGGATCAATACGAAAGCCTATAGTACTATAAAATGGGTTTCCCTTGTCTCCCATTCTCTCAACTGCCTCCCCTGTAAAGATAGGCTTTTCAATATAAATAGGCTGTGTCACAAGAAATTCGATATCGATTTGAGCGTCTTTTTTCAGTTGATCCCGAATCACTTCTTTTTGAATTTCACCATAAAGATGAATAGATAGCTCCCTTTGAAGAGAATTCTGCTTGATATGAATAAATGGATCCTGTTCGGCTAATTTTTTCAATGCTCTGAATAAATGAATGGTCTCGTTTTCGTCAGAGGCTTTGATCGTTGTTACTAAACTAGGCGGCGAGAACAGAGTTTCAGTCGTTTCATTGGAAGGAACACCGATATCATCGCCAACCTGGCAGTCTGTTAACCCCATAATCTTTACGATATCTCCACTTGCAGCAATTGTTCCATCTGTTGTTTTTCCAGAAAAGAAGTGTTTCAACCCCGTGACCTTGTTGGTAAATTTAATAATTTCTCCTGTTTGATTCATCCGATAATAGGAAAGACTCTCACGTATCTTGATTTCACCAGAGAAAACTCGTACGTAAGCGATCTTTTCGTCGTTTTTTCCACGTTCAATTTTAAAAATTCTCCCTCTTGTAAAAGGAGTATTTTCATAATGAACGGAAGAATGGCAATTCTGTATGGCTGTAATCAAATGGGGAATGCCCTCACCAGTAATTGCTGAACCAAATAGCACCGGATAAAGCTGTGCTTGCTTGAACTGCTCTAGAAACTCTGATTCAAAGTCATCGGGGGCTAAGTCTTTAGCGCTGTAAAGATATCGTTCGAGAAAGCGTTCATTATTATCAGCTAAACGATTTGCTAGGCCCTCCATAAATTTCTGATTGTTTTCCGTGAACAATTCCATATGCGCGGCTGATGTACCGATATTATTAACAAAGCCCATTGATAAAGCATGGGGTGTCAATTTATCATGGATCTCAGTTAGTAACGATTCGTACCTTGCACCCATACGATCTATTTTATTGATAAAAAAGATTGTAGGGATTTTCAATTTAGCAAGTGTCTTCATCAAAACTCGTGTCTGAGTTTGAATACCTTCGACAGATGAAATGACAAGGATGACTCCATCTAATACTCGCAAAGCCCTCTCAACTTCAGAGATGAATTCTGGGTGACCTGGTGTATCAATCAAATTCACTTTCACATTATTAACCGTAAAGGAAACGACAGCAGATTGAATGGTAATTCCTCGTTGTCGTTCCATTTCCATAGAATCTGTTTGCGTATTTCCTTTATCAACACTGCCGATTTCAGATATGATACCCGTTTCAAAAAGTAATCTTTCAGTTAAACTCGTCTTTCCTGCGTCTACATGCGCAAGAATCCATATATTTATATTTTTCAAACGTTATCATCCTTTTTATTTTCATATTATTCTCCTTTTGTATAGTCATAGTATTTTTTCGCATACTATTCACGCTCCTTATATGTAATACTCTTATTATACTTTTTATGAATTTTATTACAAACCTTCAACATCAGATTCGTTATCCATCTAGATAAACTCAAAATGAAAAAGACCGTAAAGAAACTAATTCTCCACGGCCCTTTATAAGGTAGGTCAATGATTTAAATAATATTCATATAGTTGCTCGAAGGTTGTAAAGCGTTTGACTTCTCTGCCCACCTTATCATACTCGTCTAGATATTCATCCATCACTTCAATGAACTTCTCTTTCATTACTGGTAAATCACTTGCATCAAAGTACTGCATAAGATCAAATTTCTTGGTCCCCTTCTCCACAGCCATTTCATCAAGATACCCTTGTGCTCCAAAGGCCGAAAGAAAGACGTAGGAAGCATCATTTGTTGTAACACTGTTCAAGATTTTATTGTAGTAGTTGCACCACAATTCTTCGTATGTTCCCCTCAGATTATCAAAGTTAGGTGCAGGTTTAACAATGAAGTTATCGCACATCGTACTATGTAACCTTGTAACGCTATTCAACATATGAAATGATGCTATTCGGATATCTTCAATGGTATGAGCTTCGATGACTGACATGTATAAGGATTCGAGATCATCAGGAACATAGCGAAACGAGCGTATCTCTTCCAAATATCGCTTGATTCCTCGTTTGATACACGTGTTATTCATACTGACCAAGGCATTAACTAGATTGTACAGAACGTCGGCAGATGCATGTCGCACTGAACCGATATCTTCACCTAGCATCGTATCGCTGTATGCTTGCTTAGCCAGATCGATCCATTTTTTTGCTCGATTAAGACACTCTTCTCCTATCGGACTCGCAAGTGCATCAAGAGCTTTTTGCCTGAAGTCATTCAATTTCTCCAAATCCTCAGGTTTAACATAGTAGAGTATTTTGAGCTCGGTTAGGCTCGATACGGTGGGACTCTCTAATGTGGATTGCTCTTGTATTCTTGAATCCCATGGCGTGCAATAGATGTCATATCCAACGTCATCCAAGATGAAGCAATCGGATATTCCCCATCCCCTTTCTGTATTGTTGATAATAATCAAATCAAGATCGCTCTTCTCGTGAAAGTCCCCGGTGCTAAATGAACCCGTAAGCCCAATAATGGCGATATCGTCTAGAAAATCTCTTTTTGCGCGTTCGATAACCATGTTAATCAGCAGTTCATTTTTGCCCAGTAGCTTCTTCTTCATGATTTCGTTCATTCGTTACACCCCTTCGTATAAGCAGGCCGTTCTTCATCCCAACAACCTTAACTTGAGTTTATCGATGTAGAGGTGCGGTTACTATGTATAAGTTGATTTAATCCAACTTTGCACAAAACCCGCTAAACCGTCGATACGACCATTTAGCGGGTTTCATTAGTTCTTACTATAAACAATTTTCTTTATGCTTTCGTAGGACAAGAAATACTGAGCCGCCAAATCCTCTATGCTGACTCCATTGCGAAACAAGGATTTGATCTCAGCGTTTCGAGCAGAGACCCTACTTTTGCTTTGTGTTTTCTCGCCCCATTTTAGGTGTGCCTCTTTGGGTTTGGGGATATAAATCAATTCGCCTTGAACGTATTCTTGAATGATACGTAGCAGTTCTTCGGGAAAAACAAACTCGGCATTTGAATATTTCATGAGCCTCACTCCTTATTTAATAAATCAATAAGGTGCAAAGCCAGTTAGTAGAATATTACGATTTGTCGTTGGCAATGTGATTGTCCCTAAGCTCTATGCAAAGCATTGCCATATCCTTTACTGGCTTTGCATAGAGCCATGCATATAAGAACCCTACCCCGATTGTTTTCAATAGCCTCACCTCCATAGAAAATAGTTAGATTAACCAAGAAATCGCTAATGCTAATATTAAGTATCTCCGTCTCTATCCAATTCCCCAGGTACCGATAAGTTTTGATTTAAACTTTTGAATCTTATAAACAACTTATTGGTTGTCGAATAAGACCTCTGCGGTTAGTTGGATGTGTGCTCTAAAGATCTGTGTAGCACGTTCACCATCGCGGCTAAGAACTGCATCTGCTAATGCCTTATGTTCAGCGAGCCCATCGCGGACTTGCTGTTGCGGGGGGGAACAATGTCGATAAAATTCGCTCAAATCCCAAAGGTTACTGCAGATATCCAAGAGAACTGGATTCGGACATGCGGCAATAAGCTCGTAATGAAATTGACGATGAATCTCGGACCATTCTTCGCGGACAACAAGCTTTTCATTCACTTCCTTGTACTCAGCCGTTTGCGATAGCTTGTGATGCACGGCAATTACATTGGATTCCCATGTGAGATCACCATGGGCGATGGATAGGCGTAAAGCTTCGGATTCATTGATTAACCTCGCTTGTATGATGTTGTTCAGTTCTTCTTCCGACGCCGTCTTTACTGAAAATCCGTGGTTAGGATTTTGCTGTACCAGACCCTGAGTCGCCAATCGCGTCAACGCTTCGCGAACAACAGCAACTGAGACTTCGAAACCTTTAGCTAATTCCGCAACTTTTAATGGAGAACCCGGTTCATATTGTCCAGTCAAAATATCGGATTGTAGTTTCTTCCTGACATTCTCGCTTAAGGTGGACGAACCATTCCTTTTGGCCATGAAGCAGCACCTTCCTTCATACACATTATAATTCTACGTAATTGTATGTAGATAGTTTACACCGTTATCAATAAAAAACAAACATTAAATTCGATAGTGAATTATAAAAACGATTATTATTTACAGAATCGATTATTTAATGTATTATCGAAAATGAAAATAAAAGGAGGTAATTTACAATGAACAACAATCCATTTTCCAAATTGCCAGAAGTAGCAATCTTTCAATTGGAGAGTAATGACATTATGGAGGGACATCCTCTACCAACCCAGCATTATTCGGAGATGTCAACACTTGAGGGAAGTAAAGATCTCTCGCCCCATTTGAAGTGGTCGGGTGCACCCGACGGGACAAAGAGTTTTGTCGTAACTGCATATGATCCGGACGCCCCAACTGGATCGGGGTTGTGGCACTGGGCCGTTATCAACATCCCTGCCAGCGTAACCGAGCTACCTACAGGCGCAGGTGACGAGTATTCCAGCGGTTTGCCGCAAGGCTCCTTGCAACTACCGAATGATTTGAGACTTGAACGCTTTATCGGTGCAGCGCCTCCAGCGGGACACGGTCCGCATCGATATTATTTTGTCGTTCATGCGCTGGACGTCGAAAATATTAGTGTCGCCCCTAATTCCACGCCAGCTCTCCTTGGATTCACCATGCTGAGTCATACGCTGGGGAGAGCAGTTCTCATGGCAACAGGGGAAATCAAGTAAACCAAGATGTTGAAGCATAGGAAAGAATGATATGAAAAATTCCGAGTATCTTATGCGTGTTTACGATTTTTTTTTTGCACACAACAGGGTTTGAAAAATAAGTACTCCATGCAATGCGGAGTCAAGTACGGAGGAAGTGGTGAAGCTGAACGATCACCCACATCATCATGTATGCCCCAATTGCCAACAGCCAATTATAATTTTGAAGCATACCGTCATTTGCGGCTGTGGGAGCAAGATTAAAAACAAAGTGAAATTTAGAATATATCCAGAAAAACTGAAAAGTCCTCATCATTGAGGACTTTTCAGTAAATTAGCGTTGACCATCTCTGCCAGCCAAGTATTTAAAACATTACATTGTCGGTTTATTCAGATGAAACTTTTATCATCAAAGGAATACAGGTTCGTTATTTCATCAATACAGTTTTATCCTATAGAAATGAGGCATTCCAATGCAAACCAATCATAGCGTTCAAAAAAATAAAGGAGAGTTATTACTTGGTTTACTTGTCTTTACACTCATCATATCCGTCATGAATGCAACCATGTTTAATATTGTACTCCCTAATATCAGTAAACAATTTCAAATTTCTTCATCGCAAGCGAGTTGGATCATCACAGGCTATATGATTGTGTACGCAATTGGCTCGGTAACTTACGGTAAATTGACAGACAGATACAGCTTGAAGAATTTATTGACGTTTGGCCTACTACTTTTTGCAATTGGGTCTGTCATCGGCTTAGTGGCTAGTGAATATTGGATGGTCATTGTGGGGCGAATTGTACAGGCAGCTGGTGCATCAGTCATTCCGGCGATTTCTATGATTGTACCCGTTCGTTACTTTACATCTGAAAGGCGCGGTCGTGCATTAGGTACCGTTGCAATCGGATTTTCATTGGGTTTGGCCATTGGTCCCATCATTGCCGGCGTGGTAAGCAGTACATGGAACTGGCGGGTACTATTTGTAATCTCGCTTTTATCATTACTTACTTTGCCGATGTATCGGAAATATTTAGATGATGAAAAGGGAGTTTCCAGAAAAATGGATTATATTGGCGGAATACTTCTGGCCGGTACCATAGCCATTTTGTTACTGGCTTTAACAAACGGAAGTGTTTGGCTTGCCTTAAGCGGGATTATTATTTTCATTTTTTTCGTACTACGTATACGCTATACTCCAAACCCATTCATAAACCCGGCCATATTTCGAAACAAACCGTTTTCATTCGGTCTAATTATTACCTTCGTCATGATCGGGATTGGCTTTGCCTTTCCATTCATTACACCTCAGCTACTTTCTTCTGTAAACCACTTGTCACCGGTTTTCATCGGAATAGTTATGTTGCCGTCGTCTTTAATGGCAGCGCTTTTGGGTCGACAAGGCGGTAAATTAGCAGATGATAAGGGAAATCGTTTCCTTGTGTTTACTGCAGCTGCACTTCTTATTATCGGTTTTCTCTCTTTGTCTTCAGTCGTTGGTATGTCGCCAGTATTTATAGCGATCTTTCTTATTTTTGGTGTTCTTGGTCAATCGTTCATGCAAATTGCAATGTCAAACACGGTTTCACGTACACTCTCAAAAGAGAATATCGGCGTAGGGATGGGATTATTCTCGATGGTCACTTTTATTGCTACGGCCACATCAACAGCTGTTATCGGCAAGATACTAGATTTGGACACATCGACCATTAACTTAAATCCGATACCACAAAACAGTGCAACTTTCGTATATAGCAATATTTTCCTGACACTTCCCATTCTTATCGTTGCCGTAGCTGCATTATATTATGTCCAATTCAGGCGAACAGGTAAATTGGCTAAGGACGAAAAGATGAATAGTGAACCAGTTACTTAGTCGCGGTAAAATGGAAATGCTAGGTCAGATCGGGTTAGATAACTTCAATAATCAAATCTAGACTGCTTAATCAAAAAATCTGCATACCAGTTCATTTAAAGTTAATAAGAGACATTCTTCTTGCTGAGAATCTATAACTCTTAGGTTCTATGCAGTTAATTAGAATCACACTTATTACGGTTTCTCCGTGCTGTCTGTAACGGCAAGTTTAAAGGCCATCCTTTATGGGATGGCCCTTCCTTTTCTGGCTTTGTTAAAGTATCGTACCCGTTAACACAAAAAGTCCATATCAATATAGGGAGTGTTATTTAACAAATTTTCATAGTAGAAGCGTCGGGCTTGCTCATCCCATTCGCTCCAATCAGGAGCGTTAAAATCTCTGCTTCTATAGAACGCGGCTAATACTCTAGCTTGCCTTAAATTAATAAATAATGGGATTTTGTTTAACCAACTTTGACTCACAGTATTTTCCTTACAATAGCCGTTTAAAAAGTTGCAATAGTAACGCTTTGCAATCTCCCTCCTTACATCTCCAGACACAACCCACGGAATAGGAATTTCATAAAGTAATGGTGTAGCAATATCAGAAACAAACCAGCTATATTCCGCATCGTCATAGTCAATAATAATAGCTTTGTCCCCATCATTAAGATAATTTCCAGGGCTGATATCCCCATGAATAAGACCGTACGTATCTTTTTCCTTGGGTAGAGCGCTAACTTCAGTAATTAAACGATCAAAGTTATCGTGTAATTCTAACGGACAGTACTTCTTGAATGAGGTTAATAGGGCATTATCATTCCATTCAAAGCGTGAATGTTGGGACGAATAATGAAGTGAAAACTTATGTATTTTCCCGACCATTTGACCGATATTCTCATAAAACGTATTGCTCTCCTCGGCTATTACTGCATTTCTGCCGGGTGCTTTCTCAAAAGCTGTCACAACAAAGGACTCGTCAATGATATGAATAAAATCCCCGGATAAAGACTGAATGGGCCTCGCTACTTTCATTCCTCGATCAGCCAGGAACATGATATAATCTAGTTCCGCTCTTGTTAATAATTCATTTCGATGTGTGACATGGGCAATTCTTAAAATAACTTCTCGATCTCCAATAACCCCGGAATAAACGAAATTTTGAAACCCATTTAATTCGAAAATGGAGTCTTCACGTATTCCAAAACATTGCGCGGACTGTCTCAATATATCTTGTGTGTATAGTTGTTTAATCTTTTTATCCATATTTAACCTCACCCCTTTACTTTTATGGTAACAAAAGGTGCTGATTAAAAATATACTGAATTTGATTCAGAATCAAACTGTGAATCTATTTTTTAGAGTAAATGATTTTCTTAATGCTTTCGTAGGAAAGACCGATTTTTGTGCAATTTTTCAGGTGGTCGGGACATACCATACAAACAACCGCCATTGTTTATAGAAAAGACTTTGCATGGAGCAAATTGTGGATTTCCCCAGCAGCTGAAACCCTCGATCCCTCACACGCATAGTTAATCAAGTACGTTTTTCCGTGAGATACGTTCTGACAGGAGGAGCAGTATACATTGAAAATTGATTAAGTATCCCTTCCGGAGTTTGATCTATTAAGACCATATCCCGAACGTTCGGTTGCATGAAACGTTCTCGGTCCATAACATTAAACATGGATACAATGGGATCGAAGTACTGATTAACATTCAATAAACCACAAGGCTTTTGATGCAGACCAAGCTGGCCCCAAGTAAATATTTCAAAATATTCTTCTAATGTCCCCGGCCCGCCTGGGAGTGAAATAAATCCATCTGCTAATTCAGCCATTTTGGCTTTACGTTCATGCATAGAATCGACCATAATAAGTTCAGTCAAACCTTTATGCGCAATCTCACGAGTCTGTAAAAAATGAGGAAGCACTCCAATTACACGGCCCCCTTTTTCCAACACTGCATCAGCAACTTCTCCCATGAGCCCAGTAATAGCGCCTCCGTAAATCAGGGTGATTTCGCGACTCGCTAGTTCATGACCCAGTTCTATTGCAGCTTCTTTGTATATTGCAGATTTTCCTTCTTTGGAACCACAGAATACAGCAATTGATTTCATAGATACATTTTCTCCATTTCTTTTGTTAAATGCTCATACTTTCTATATATTACAGGTGAAACTATGACATCTTTATGTCATAATTAGATTAAAAATTTTGGGGGATCTCCGTGAAAATTGAAAGGATTTTATCGATAGTGTTACTTTTGTTAGAACGTAAAAAAGTGAGTTCCTCTGAATTCGCGAAAATGTTTGAGGTCACTCCTCGTACTATCTTTCGAGATATCGAAACCATTACCAAAGCCGGAATTCCAATCACCTCTTCCCCTGGTGTGAATGGTGGCTTCAGTATTATGGAGCGTTACAAATTTGAGAAGAAGATCTTTACGCAAGCGGAGATATTAGTTTTAATACTTGGATTAAACAGCATCCATTCAACTGTTTCTAGCGATGAAGTCTTGAACGCTATTGCTAAAGTGAAATCATTGATCTCGGAAGATGAAAATCGACTGGTAGATAAACTAATAACACTTGATCCTTCACCTTGGTTCGGAAGTACTCATGTCAAACCACCTGAATTGGGGCAAATTAGAACCGCAATTGAAGCGGACCGCTTAATTACATTTGAATATCTAGATCCTTTTGAAGGTATGACTCCTTTGGAACTCACCATTGAGCCTTGCCGACTAGTATTGAAAAATTCAGTGTGGTATATGCAAGGATTTTGTACAGAGAAAGGGGGATTCCGAATGTTTAAGGTTTCCCGCATTTCTTCTCTTGTTACTCACCATGATACATTTAGGAAAAGACAAATCGAAGACGAGGTTTTAGATATAACGGAGAAAGAAATTATACATTTAACTCTGCTTTTTGACCAATCACTTATTCCTTATATGAGCGAGTACTGTGGAGAGAACAACATTCGCTTCTATGAAGGTGTTAAGTGGATAGCAAAGTTCCCCTTCATTGCAAATGACCATGGATATACTCATTTACTTAGCTTTGGGGACAAATGCGAATGTCTCGAGCCTGAACATGTAAGAAGCGAGTTAACCAAACGAATTGAGGGTATTCACAAAATCTATTCCAATTAAAAAAACGCATCGATTTCTTCCATCGGTACCTTTATTACATTCTTCAATATCCCCTGCCTCGTGTTAAATCGCTCTGTGAAAAAAGAAAGGCTCCCACAGGCAGGGTATTATTACTTCCCTGCCCCATACGAGCGTCTACGTCAGATTGCACTCAAACAATTGATCCGGATGTGTACTTTTAGTAATCGTTTCATTTCATGTAGCGATATTCTAGTAGATCCTTCAAATTTGAGATTTTCTGCAGAAGCTTCTCCCCGACATTGGTTTCCCTCACCAGCTTCCGCTCCAGTTCTTTGTCCACTAATCTTTTTACAGATAACACGTCTATTCCGTTACATAACACATCTTCTTTTGAATTAAATTTCTTATGGGCGACGAGCTGCATGCCAAAGGAATTGTACAACAAGGTGTATCCGGCAATGCCCGTTGTGGATTGATAGGCTTTGGAAAAACCGCCGTCAATCACGATCATTTTTCCGTTTGCTTTAACAGGGTTCTCTCCACGAATTTCTTTGACTGGCGTGTGGCCGTTAATGACATGTCCATGGTCCGGATTCAAATCAAACTCCAGCAAGATTTTTCGACAGGTCTCTTCATTTTCACGTAAATGGTAGTAAGGATTCTTTCTCTCCTTATGTGCTTCTTTATCTTGGATAAAATACCGTTCAAAAGTGGTCATTTCTCTCTTTCCAAAGAGCGAGGAACATTCCCCTGTCCAGATGTACCATACCATATCCGTCGCCAGATCTTCTGTCTCTTCCGGATGCGCATAGGCGTAACGCAAATAATCTTCAAAAACATCAAGCAATTGACGGCCTGCATATGTCTTGTCTTCAATCTGCATTTCTTCCATATTTCCTTCTTCATCCAAAGGAATACAGCCATGGATTAACAAATTCCCGTTGTATTTTAAATAAAGGCTTCCCTTTTTCATGAGAAAATTCATATGTCTGGCCAGCTTTTCGGAATGCTGAACGGAGAACAGAAGCTTTTCCATCACCTGGCGTTCTTCCTCCAGCAATTGTTCAGGATTCTGCGGATTTACTGTTGCGAAACAGGTGTTTTTCAGCAGGTGCGTTTTACCACAGATATTAATTTCATTTTTGTCGTAATCAATCTGCTCCAGCAAAAGTCTTTCAGACATATTAAAGTATGGACGTCTTTTGATAATCGGGATTTCAAGTTTAAACTGGATCATGGCAATGGCTTGGTGAATTTTGGTGATCTGCAGAATTTCCTGCTCCGATACGGTATGGCCTGCCTGTAGCTTCGGTCTGAAGGGCGAATTGTCTTCATAGTATTTCTCCGCCAAGTTTAGCAGTGGGCGTAGATTGATTCCGTATACATCTTCAATAATGTCCAGATTGTCGTATCTGGCACAGATCCGGATAATATTCGCAAGGCAGACCAGAGAACCCGCGTAGGCACCAATCCAGAGGACATCATGGTTCCCCCACTGAATGTCTACAGAATGGTAGTTGATTAACGTATCCATAATTTTATCGGGGTCCGGCCCCCGGTCATAGATATCTCCAACCACATGAAGATGGTCAACCACCAGGTGCTGGGTTGTATAAGCAAGGCCGATAATGAGCTTGTCCGCCTGGCCCAAGGATATAATTTGCCGATATATTTCCTCATAATAAGGATCCTTATTGTTGGTCGAATCCGTCTTGTATAGAAGCTCTTCTACAATATATACATACTGCTCCGGCAGAGCTTTACGCAATTTCGAGCGCGTATACTTGGAAGAGGCATAAGAAATAAGCTTAAGCATTTGTTCAATCGTTTGTCTATACCACTGGTTCAAAGCCTGTTTATTGCACAGTTCCCCTATAACCAGCTGTATTTTTTCTTCCGGATAATAAACCAACGCCGCAAAATCATTGATTTCTTGATCCGTCCAAACCTCCCGGAATATTTCTTTGATTTTCTCTTTGACGGTACCCGAACCGTTTCTTAGTACATGCTGAAAAGCCTGGAACTCCCCATGCAAATCACTGACAAAATGCTCGGTTCCCTTCGGGAGATTGGAGATCGCTTCAAGATTGATGATCTCTGTTATAATTTTTTCTTCCGTATCATATTTCTGGGCCAATAAATCTAGAAACTGCTCATCCAAAACAGATGTCCCCCTTCAAGGAAGTTATGTGGCATTAATTTTACAGGAAATTTCAAAGGACAACCCTTTTGAACCATAGCTAAAAAGAAAAACATTGGGTTTTTGCTAACTCGTTACCTGTATGGTTAACAATAAATATAAAATTATTTATATGGTGATTATCAGAATTGCCTTCCCACATCATACTCCAGTTTCTCATATATGAACAAATTTCATTAAAGGGATGTATTTTGGAGTTGCTCATTTAAGTCCACTGACTCACGTAATATCCCGCTGCTTAAAACTTTTGAAAACAGGATTAGGAAGGAAGCGAGATTATGAGCAACCATTCGTTAAAGGGATTAGCTCCTTGGCTTGGGACACGAACTTGCACCGATAACATAAAAAAAGCCGCTAAAATAGCGACTTCAATGGGACTATGTTTTTGTCCCCCGACAGCAGTGCCGTCTCCCTGCCCCCCATCGCGTTGCAAATTCCTTAATAATTTATTTTGCTTTCTCTAGATTTATTGAAACCATCCCATCATTATCTTCATCAATTAAAGCAACTTCAGAATCAGATATCCATTTAAGCTCACCTAGATGTCTAGCATATGCAAATTCATCCGGAAATTCTGAAATTACTTTTTCTAACAGTATTTGTGTCCCGTCTCGGTGCATAATAGAAAGATATATATCCATGCTTTCTACATTGTGTTGACAAATAACCTTAGCACTGTAGTTCTTTTTAGGACTCTTGAACACTTTCTTCCAGACCCACTCATTTACATACCCTAACTCTTCAATTTTCAGAGCAGTCTCTTTAAATGGTGTAATATCCCAATTTTTATCCAAAACCAGTTTTTCTATTCCATTCATAAGCAATTGGAGCGTTGTTCTTTTTTTCTCCGTCTCATTTTTTACGCTGAAGTCATCCAAATTAAATTTGATTTGTACTACACAGACTCCTGAATCATTAATAATCCTCTCATCCGAAATATTTTCAACGCAATCCACAAGAATTTTCCAACAATCTTTCGTTTTTTGTTTTCCGAATAAACGTTCAAACATAGCAGTTATACAACGCGTCTCCAAACTAAATGAACGCCGTTTCCATTTCCAATTTAACTCGTAATCCTTTTTTGTCGCATCGTCATATTCGCATTTTTCTTCTTTCATTATTGATTCAACATTTTCATCATCAATTATATAAGTAAATCTAGATCAAATGCTTTTAGATACAATACGCTCATCTCCCTCTATTTTCCCCATGGAGTTCTTGTTGATGTATACTCATTGAATTGCCTTTTTTCCATAGTCTCATAGCATTCGCTTTTCCCAATCGAGGACTTCCCAGCCTGTTACGGCAAGTTGGTTTTTACTACTTTTGCTTCGTATTTTATGCTTCCTTCATTTTTATTCCATCTAAAAATCGGTCACACAAAAAAACCGTCGATCTCATTTTTAGATTATCGACAGTTTTTTGAAGCATTTTGTGTAATGTTTTTGTCACCCTACAATTTATTTTTCTATTCTTACTCCATCTAGATCTTCATTTTTTCAATGCATAATGGGAATGAAAAAACCTCAGCTGAGTTAACCAAGCTGAGGTAAATGAATTAACTATTTAATAACTTCAACCTTTTTATCCCCAGCTGACTTCGCTACATCAAACGTTGTTTGACCTTGAAGAGCGACTATTACGCCAGTAGCCAGCATAGAAACGATTAAAGCTGCGCTGAGGGCTTTGGAAATTTTTTTCTTGACCATAACTACACCTCCTCCGATATCTATTATGTAATAAGCGGATCAAGACTATGACGAGCTGTGGGTGACTACATGACTGTGAAAAGGAGAGAATCCAACCTAAATTTACATGGTGGACTTCACTAAATAATTACAATATTTCACTTTTTATGTTGGGTAATCCACCTGGTGATTGTATTATAACGTACTGACAATGATTGTAAAAGGATTTTTTCCTTGTATTCAAATAAAATAAAGTATTAGACTCGGGCTATTCAACTAGAGTTTCCCGCTAGTTCAATAAAATGAGCAGATAGCATCCGCCGAGCATAGAGAGGAGATCTGAGCTGATTCGCTGTAAGCCTTGATTTTATACATAAAAGGAATTAAGTCTGTTAGTTCACGGCCACTCACGCTAATTAGAGCGTATCAACTAATTTCTGAATCTTTGAGTGGGAAATTAAATATACAGGACCCATTATGTCTATTTTGCCGTCCTTTACAAGTATAGCGCTCTCCTGCTCTGCCGCGTAAACATCAATCTCTTCAGACAAGGGGAACAGGTAGCCTTGAACAAACGTGGCGTAGTCGCGTTGAGAATGAGATTCATAGGCAAAATGATCAAAGCCAATACCATCATAAATAGTACTTGTTTCAACTTCATCAGTGTTATTCACGCTTAACCATTTTGCAGCCATGTTTAACGCACCGGCGCTGGCACCCATTATAACGGCATTGCTGTTCTTAATAACATTCGATAATTCATATTCCGCCAAAAAATCGTTCTGCAAAGCAGGATATCCACCGCACAAAAAAATGACAGAAGCATTTTGAATGAATCGCCGGGCATCTTCCTTCTGCATGCGGTAATCAATGAAATGATATTCATCAAAAATAATATTAGCCTGATTCAACCATGTCCATTCAGAAACATCATCAAAGTTAATTTGCTCACCTGTATAACCAGACGGATCAGCGCTAATCATAACAAGCGATTTTCTGTCTGTTATATCCTCATGCAACAACTTGACCAGCTTCTCTGGAAAGAAATCATTAAACCAACTGAGATAGTAGTGAGATTTCAAACTTAATTACCTCCATATGTACTATTTATATTCATCCATTCTTAACGAGAAACATATTATACACGCTAGAAAGATGAACAGTTCTTCAGCCATTTCGTTTACACACCCTTGTACACTTTTCTAAATCCAGCTCTATATTACCATAACATGGAATTGAATATGAGAAATATGTTTCCACGTTACCCTGCCCGATAGCTTAATGATACATCATCACTCTAATATAATATTCCCGTTCTCTGATTACTTTGATGTCTTCTTCTTAGTTTTATTGAGTTAACGTTCCCCGTTATTTCAATCATATCAATTCTGAGATAAACATTGGTGTAGCTCCATCCTCTGTATTAAAGCCCAATTTATTATAGAAATCTACTGCATGAGGATAAGAAATTAATACTTTTGTTTTACACCCTTTATATCTATCTAGCATTATATTCATCATTTCCTTACCTATACCTATACTCTGATAACTCGGATTAATAAGCATATAATGAAAATATACCGTTAAAACACCATCTGACAAAGCATTTATTAAACCGACAAGCTTTCCTCCCTCCCAAGCGGTAACAATTGAATGAGACCCTCCGATTGCTTGTAAAAGCTCGTTTGGATACTTGCCAGACTCCCATCCTACCGAAAGAAATAACTCCTGGAGTGCATCCTTAGTGATATCCTCTTTGCTTGAAGCGTAATAAATACTCACACCTATACCTTCCTTTCCTTTCATAAAACTAATTACGGCACAACATCTGTTTTAAACTCCCATATTTGGATGGTTTTGTAATTCTTACGAAGCCATAAAATAATACCGACAAAGCAGTTTCGGATTTATCAAAGTGAATGATCACTTTATTTACCTCAATATACTATTAAAAATATGTAGAGAAAATGGATTAACTGAAGTGGAATTTGGATTTGTTTACATTAAAGAATTCATCAGAATACTTCTTGATGCCTCTTTTATACATAGGCTATATGGTTTTATTCTCATTCTGTAAACGAAAAACATCCCTTGCTGCTTCAATGAAAGATAACATGATTGGTGAAAGCCACTTGTCTTTATGCCACAACATCTGTGTATACACGTGCAAATCCGGAATTTCCCATGGAAGGACAACAAGTTCTCCGCGTTCAATTTCAGCTTCCACGACGATTTCAGGAAGAAAGGCAATACCGATTCCAGAAATTGCGCATTTTTTAATGGCTTCAGCACTTTGAAACTCTAAATACGTAATGCTATCAACGCCTTCTTTCTCAAATGACCGGTCAAACATAGTTCGATACGGACAACCCTTCTCATTGGTCAGGAACACTTCTTCATGAAAATCTTCCAATTGCAGCACAGTTCGTTTGGCGAGCGGGTGATCTGGAGCAGCTAACAATCTGAAATGTTCTTCCAGCAGCGGTTCCACGGAAAGTCCACTCGAGCGAATGGGTTCATCCAACATATAAACAATATCCGTGGTTCCCTCAAAAAGCGTTTGCTTGAGCTCTTGATTTGGAACTGAGCGAAAGATCAGACGAACTCCCGGATGTTGCGAACGAAACCGTTGAAAGACAGGCGGAAGCCGATAGGAGCAAATAACCTCATTGGCACTTATCGTTAGGGTGCCACTTAGATTTTCATTGTCATGAACAGCACTACGAGCTTCCTCCATTTTTTCAAGAACACCTTGGGCGTGTGTTAAAAAGCGTTTACCCGCAGTAGTGAGCGCGAGTTGCTTGCCCAACCGATCAAAGAGGCGAACACCCAGCTCATCTTCCAATGCTTTAATTTGCATCGTGACGTTGGAAGGAACGTAGCTCAGCACTTCTGCTGCCCGCGTAAAATTTAATGTTGTTGCAACCGTACAAAACGTATTCAGTTGACGCAATTCCATCCGATGCTCCCCCTTCATCTTTCAATAATATTGAATACTATCTTGAATTCTATTCACTTTTATTGATGGTATCACGGCTTTATACTGAGCACAAGAGATCACAGTGAACATGTGGTTTTTCATTTTGAAGGGAGCGACCATACGATGGACTATGAAATTTTTAATTTGGGTGATGCAATCTTACAATCAGGAGTGACGTTACCAAACGCTTTTCTTTCTTATAAAACTTACGGAAAATTAAATGGACAGAAAGATAATGTTATCGTCTATCCAACGGCTTTTGGGGATCAACATGTTCAAAATGAATGGCTAATTGGCAGCGGGATGGCATTGGATCCAGAGAAATATTTTATTATCGTTCCAAATTTGCTGGGCAATGGACTATCTTCATCTCCCAGTAACACACCTCATCCATTCGATGGGGCTCATTTTCCACAGGTAACCATCTATGACAACGTTAGATTTCAGCAGCAACTGCTGACCGAGAAATTTGGCATTCAAAAGATTGCTCTCGTCGTAGGGTGGTCCATGGGCGGCATTCAGGCATTTCAATGGGGTGCAAGTTATCCAGAGATGGTCGAACGAATTGCACCTTTCGGGGGAATCGCCAAACCTTGGCCTCACACATATGTAGTTCTGGAAGGTGTAAAAGCTTCCCTGCTATCTGCAGTCCGCTTCGACTCAAGTAAACTAAACCAATTGACTTCTACTGACATGCGCGCCGTTGGCCGGGTCTATGCAGGATGGGGACTATCGCATGCGTTTTATAGAGAGGAGCTTTATCGTGAGATGGGATTTGACACATTGGAGGATTTTGTAGCTGGTGTCTGGGAAGAGAGCTTTATGAATATGGATCCGCACAATGTTCTGTCCATGTTATGGACAGGCCAACATGCAGATATCAGTGCAAACCCCTCCTATAATGGAGACTTTGATAAGGCGCTCAAGAGCATAAAAGCTCTTGCCTGTATCATGCCGGGGAGCACGGATCTCTTCTGCACAGCGGACGACAATGAATACGAAGCTGAGCGCATACCCAACGCTACCTTTAACCCAATACAATCGAAATGGGGCCATTTTGCCGGTCGTGGAATCAACAGTGCCGATAATCAATTTATTGATGACAATCTGAAGCAATTGTTGTCACATAGCGCAAAAGAATAGATCGTTACCTGTATTGAATGTCTGTCAGGCATAGCAAGATCCCTATTCTTTAGCCGGTATATTTCTCTCATGAATTAACAACCTAATCTAACGTATTTGAGGTCACCAGAACCTACTGGTTCGACCTCTTCTTTTTTTTCTGTGTTTTTACTAGCTTTAACGAATTAAATGAAGTCTGAAGTTCTAGTTTTTATCCACATTGAATGATGTTAGGTTTTGTAAAAAAAGAGACTGTAACCTGTCTTAAATCTTGTAAGTCAACCTTACTTTTTTATCGTTCGCATACTTGAAGTATGTGACAAAATTCAATTAACCTTCCTATGAATAGGAACAAGTTCTTGTCCCCGGGCAATTTTTCCGAAATTCTTCAACGTTGTGTGATGCGAAGCTCAGAAAAGAAAGCCTCAGTACCTATGTCTACGAACAAACCGATATCCCCCGTGGTTACCTCAGCCTTAGTCTTATCTAATGACATGCACTCGGCTCCATCAACAAATACTGTTAGATAGGTCTCAGCAATTTCCAGTGTGAGATTAATCCATTCCGCAGGCCCGATGTTCGCTCCCGCTTCGAAACGACCGTCCGGGTATTCCTGCCTCAGCCGGTCGAACTTCCAATTAGGGTATGAAAAATACTGAACGGCACGTTTGTCGCGAGGCGACTCAGGCTTTACCTTCAAACCGTTTAACGGGCGAAGATAGACCGCTTCAAAGACATCCCCACTGTTGCCTATGCGATACGCCAGGCCTGCGAACCCACGTGCATATGGAGGAGCATCATCTCGTAACTTGCTGAACAAATTCACTGATATAGTTCCATTCTTGAAATCTCCAGGAATCCTCAAAAATGTTGGCATATCGATAAAATCAATGTTGGGTTCACCTTTTGAAGCTTCATCAGTCAGCGTAACACGCAATGCCTGCCGCCCGTCCATAATAGTCGGGCTGGCAGTCACGGAATAAAGTTTTGCTCCCTCTGGCAACGTCCCAAGGTCGTAAGTGATGCTCTGTTTGTTCATAATCGTTTCCTCCATTAGAATAACCCTGTGTACTTTCGTTTTCAAAATGAACTAAATTAAATTCATGCGGTTTACAATTTCTTCAGTTGTCATTTTAGTGGCCACATTGTTCATTGCATAGTATTGCCATTCCTCCCTAATAGTTGAGGTTCCATCCGTTGCAATAACCACTTGATATCCATAATCCGCACCATCTCTGGGTCCAAATCAATAATTAATAATGCTGTTTTTTTTAGGATTGAAATTCATTTTTATTCTTCCTTTCTTTTAGGCACATCCTATTCATTCGTGATTACAATTTTGCCATTTGCTGAGTTACTCTCCATTAACAGATGAGCCTCTGCTATTGCTTCTAGTTTGAACACTTTAGCAATGGGCGGAATAAGTGCATGGTCCTTTATATGAATAAATAGATCGACCAGCACCGTTTCTTTAATAACTTCACTTGTAAAAGCCGTAAAGAAAACACCTGTTGGTATATCAATCAATGGTTCGAAGGAATCGAGGGTCCATTCATTGCCTAATATGCCTGACATACATAAGATTCCTCGTTCTGAGACCAATTTCAAAGATTCCTTCAAGGTCACCGTCCCGATCAATTCCAACACTTTGTTCACTCCATTTGGAGCAATTTCAACTACTTTATTCGTAAAATGTTCATCATCAAGTAATGCGAGGTCCGCACCCGCCTGCTGAAGATATGTCAGCTTTCCGCTGTCACGAGTGGTCGATATAACGGTGGCTCCTACACTTTTGGCAAGCTGGAGGGCAGCCAGACCAACGGAACTGGTCCCGCCTCGAATGAGAAGCACTTCTCCTTTAGTTAATTGAAGACTTTCAAATAAAGATGCATATGCCGTGTAATACATTTCTGGAATGGCAGCGAGCGTAGTCCACTCCATTCCACCAGGAATGAGATACACCTGCTCTGAAGGAATCAAAACATACTCGGCATAGCTTCCATCAAATTCTCGTCCCAACCCTCCCATCAGAGAGGCAACATGCTGTCCATTTTGGAAAGTGCTATCGGATGCGTCCTCGATCTCCCCCACACACTCAATACCAATGATCCGGGGAAATTGAACGGATGATGAATGCCCCTGCCTTGTATACATTTCCGAGCGGTTAATGCCAAATGCTCTGATCTTGATTAATACCCAGCCTGGTTTAACTTCGGCAATGGGAACCTCCCGTACTTTTAGTTCTTCAGGTGCACAGGCACCTTCCAGTACAACTGCTTTCATCAAAATTCATCTCCCCGCTCCGATGTAGATTCGTTTTTCCAACTGAATGAATAATGTATTTGTCGCCAAGGCAAGTCCTGCGGACAGGATGCTTCCCCACAGAATTTTATCGATATTCATGGTGCGTAAACCATCATATAAGATCGTTCCTAACCCGCCAGCATTGATGAATGCAGCAATGGTCGCCATGCCAATCGTAGATACGGAGGCAAGTCGCAGTCCTGTAAAAAGGGTTTGAATCGCCAAGGGTACCCGAATCTGAATCAATATTTGCATACGACTCATGCCCAGCCCGGTAGCTGCCTCAATAATAGGTTGTTCCACATGATTCAAACCTGCGATAAAGTGGCGCAGAAGAATGTATTGATTATATAGAATCAGTACGATGATTGCCGTCGTTGTACCCAGTCCCGTCACAGGAATCATGATGGTGAACAAAGCCAAGCTGGGGATGGAATACAAAATGGAAAAAACATAAATGAAAATGCGTGACACCCAGTCGGAAGTCAGGATTACGATGGTTAGAAGCACGGCGACAATAATTGAGATCACCATGGTTATGACAAGTATCTCCACATGCTCGAACAGTGCGCTTCCCCACTTATCTGGATGTTTGATGGCATAATCGATCATTCTAAGGCCTCCCAGAAACGTTCTTGCTCCCTTGAAGATTGAATAAGCGACGCTACGAATTCATCTGTAGGATGATTAACGATTTCTTTAGGCGTGTCAAACTGGCACACTTTCCCTTGATTCATAATTATGACCCGGGTGCCCAACTTGAACGCTTCATTAATGTCATGTGTGACGAACAGGAAGGTTTTATTCGACCCTCCATGAATTTTCAATAATTCATCCTGTAAATGTAGACGGGTAATCGCGTCCAAAGCACCAAAAGGCTCGTCCAGAAGCATGATCGCAGGATTGGTCGCTAAAGCTCGGGCGAGTCCAATTCGCTGTTGTTGCCCTCCCGATAATTGTGAAGGATAGCGATGTTCATACGTCCGAGGGTCCAGTCCCACCAGATGCAGTAGTTCGGAGACCCTCTCCTCGATTTTCTCTTTATCCCATTTCAACAGACGAGGTACGGTAGCGATATTTTTCGCGATGGTCATATGCGGGAACAACCCCACCTGCTGAATGACGTAACCGATTCTTCTTCTTAGCATCACGGGATCTATGGATACAATGTCTTCTCCAAACAGCTTAATGTTCCCCTGAGAAGGTTCGTACAAACGGTTTACCATTTTCAAAAGCGTCGTTTTTCCAGATCCAGAGGAGCCCAGTATGGTAATAAACTCCCCTTCTTCAATAGACAAATTGACATGATTCACTGCGTATTCATTGGATTTTGAATATGTTTTGCACACATTATGAAATTTGATGGCTGGTGGCCCCATGTTACCACTACGTTTATTGGATGGATTCATAGAAGGCTTTTGCGACGTCTTCATATTCTTCTTGATCGACATCGACTTTGGCATTAAGTGCCGTGATCGTGTCTGTATCCAGTGCCGAACTGATCTTATTGATGACTTCAGCAATATCTGGATGTGCAGACAGTACTTCATCACGGATGACAGGAGCTAAGTTATAAGGGGGCCATACTTGTTTGTCATCTTCCAATAGGATGTACAGATCTTTATTTACGAGTTGTCCTTCCGTCGTATATGCAGGTGCAACATCTGCCTCATTATTTTTAAGCACTTCATATTTCAGACTATTATCGTAGACTTTGGAGGACTTCCAGTTTAGCTTGCCATATACTTTTTCCAATGCTGGAATACCGTCGGCACGCTGATCCACTTCTCCTTGAGAGGCAAATCGCAGCTCGGTTGCATGCTTTTGCAAATCAGAAATCGTCTTAATTCCCCATTGTTCCGAGGCTTCTGCACGTATGACGAGCCCTGCTCCATCATTGGCTTTGGAATAGTCGAGCCAGGTTAAGTTGAATTGCTTTTTGTATTCTTCCTTCACTTTGGCATATACTTCATCCGGATCAGTCAACAACTCCAGCTTCAGGATGGCTAACAAACCGGTGCCTGTGTATTCCGGATACATATCAATATCTTGATTCACAATGGAAGAATGGATCACAGATCCCGCAATGTTAGATACACGCTCTACTTGGTAGCCGGTATCCTCCAAGGCCAAGGCATAAAGTTATCCCACAATCAGATTTTCAGTGAAATCTTTGGTGCCGATTCGAATCGATGTCTCTTTATTTTCCAAAGGCTGATTTTTTTGCTCACCACAGGCGCTCAACAGGAGCGATAATACGATGATAAGTGAAGTTATGATATATATTTTTTTCTTTTTGTTTTTCATGTCGTTTTCCTACCTTTGCAAAAATTGATATCGAAATAAAATTCGTTCGGATATATCAAGCAAGACTCCGATTAAGATGGCCAATATCGCCACAGATCCCCCGCCAATTAGAAGCAAATCGATTCGATTGAGTCCTAGACCGGTGAAAATGATCTCACCGAATCCACCAGCTCCGATCTTGGCAGCCAAGGTGGCACTGGCGATAATTTCAATGGCAGCTGTTTTGATTCCTGTCAGAATGAGTGGTGCAGCAAGAGGGAACTTGATCTTCCACATCATTTGACGATCAGACATCCCCGCCCCTTTAGCAGATTCAAGAACAGATAGAGGAATATGATTCAAACCGGAAATGGTATTCATCAATATGGGAGGTACCCCCAATAAGATTAAAGCAACCAATGCTGGCTTCATGCCAGTGCCCATCAACGGAATTAATAGGAGTAAAACTGCCAGGCTAGGCACAACCCGCAGAATCTGAATCAGCGATACAATCCACTTTTCCGAGCGTTTGTATGTGATGGTCAGATATCCCAGTGTAATTCCGATCCATGCAGAACAAAGCAATGCCAGTAAACTGACCTCTATATGCTCTCGCCCCAGAGCGAAGAAAGCACTCCAATTGTCTGAGAAATAGGTTGCCAATTGCATTCCCAAGCTTTCTTGCAACATGTTCCCTCCTTTCATTCAAGTTGCTTTTCCCTCGACAGCTTTATAATATAAGCATTATAATCGTTTTGAAAGTAGGCACCTTTTTATTAGATAGGAACCAAAAAGTAACTATTGGAGGATTAGCTTAAATGTTTACCAAAAAAGAGTTGCCTGAATGCCCTGTAGCAACAACTGTCGGTTTGATTGGTAACAAATGGAAATTACTTATCATGAGAGATCTTCTGAAAGGAACCCAACGGTTCGGTGAGCTTCGCAAAAGTATTCCGGAAATTAGCCAAAAGGTATTGACCGAAAATTTGCGTTCCATGGAAGGAGACGGTATCGTCATTCGCACCGTCTATGCGGAGGTACCGCCCAGAGTCGAATACAGCTTGAGCGATTTAGGTAATACGCTGAGACCCATCATTAGTGTGATGGAAACATGGGGAATGGATTATAAAAAGCTCAATGAGGATACTTCGACCGATACAGACGAATAGGATTACGGATAGTAGAAAAATGAGCGAATCCATGTTCAGGATGCGCTCGTTTTTTGGTGAGTCCTTTTGTGAAATTGTAAAAGTGTTCATGCTTCCTAACTAAAGGTATAAAAAGCAGGTTTTATAAGCACCTCCGCTGAGGAAAAAAAGATTAGATAGATATCTAATCGGTAATGGGAACATGTTCTTACCCATTCCGGCAATCGTTATAATTCATTTCTCCAATTATCCGGGTTAGTTTTTAGCCTTTACTTGGTTCTATGTAAAAATCCGCCAAGGAAATGTAGCGGAAATTTTTTAAAGTTTACTATATTAAACTAAGAATGCTTTAGAAATGATGACTAACAGGATGAAGAGTACCAATATTGCACCTGTGCTACTATAACCTCCACCAAACCCTCCGATACTTCCATTGCCATACTCATATCCAACTTCACTCATATTTCTTCCCCCTCATTTTCGATATATATTAAGCTATTCAGAAATGTTTAATTTGACACGGCTAAAATGAAAGGTTTCTACAAGAGAGTTTAGTTCAATCTCGTCTTGTTATCGTATTCACGAGTTATGTTAGAACAAGAGTATCACCCTTTTTCAATTCGACAAACAAAAACACCGCCATAGCGAGGTTTTGGAATACCAATGAAGAAAAAAAGGTGTTACTTTAAGATATGCTAATAAAAATAAGATGTGAATAATAATTATCAAGATTTCCCCTCAATTACATCTTCTTATCTTACAAACTCAAGAAAAGTTCCATCAGAGTTTCTATAACCTTTCCAATCCTCTTTCGGCACAAGTTATTTCTCGAAATCTTTATACTGACGGCTCCCGACAATGGGAACGAACGTAATTGCGCAGCTCTGTCAGAACGGCCATTTCGTAATAATGCCGGTTGATCGTTCCTCCATCATCGTAGACGTGCTTTTGCCAACGGTTTGAAATGAAATTTAGCGGTCATTTATAAACACAGGCTGTTTTCGGCGTTCTCTACAATGAATGATTTTGTACTGAATTATTTTTTTAAACCAGCTGCATAGAATGGACCATTAACTGATATGGTCGTTAGAATACGAGCCATTTCTTGAGGAGTTTCTTTCGTACCACTTTCCAACCATTGCTGAATTACCCCTATTATTGCAGTCCCCATATAAGCAGCTAAATATTGTCCCGGAACAAGAAGATTTTCTTCTTTTACAAATGAGTTTGGATTATTTCCATAGAGTGTTTCCCACATAAATTGTTTCAATCTTGTTTGAAATGTTAAATCCCCGTTTGGACCTAACACAGCTTTCATAAATCCACCATTCAAATTTAAATACTCAAATATTGAAACGGTTAAGGAAAATGGAATTAACTTTTCAGAGTCACTTTCAAGTGCGGCAATAACACTTGGATAGTTTTGTTTTGTAATTCTGGACATATCAAGCATAATTTCTTCCTCACATTTAGTCATTAAATCAAATTTGTCTTGATAGTGAGCATAAAACGTACCTCTATTAATGTTCGCCTTCGTTGTTATGTCTTTAACCGTAATTGCTTTAAAACCTTTTTCATTTATTAGTTCAACTAGTGCTTGTCGAATGGATTCTTTTGTCCGAATGACACGTAAATCAGGGTTAATATTGCGCAAGTAAATTCCTCCTTAATTTTATCCAACACAATCATTAAAGGTGTTCCGTAACCAACACATTTGGCATTTTTAATTATTGAACATAGACTTCTCCAATTTTATAATTCGAAGTGTAATAAACAACAGGTTGTTCGTTTATTATAACTTATCATCTGGGAGGGGATACAGGCAAAATTAAAACGAATATAAAAGCTAAGCAAAATTCGATATAAATAATCGGAGTTTTCATGCAAAGTTGAAACCAACACATCCCCATGACACTGTATAAGGTTTGAGCAAAATAGTCGTGACTACTTCACTTATGGAAATCAAGAGATAATCATCAACATGGATGTTCCCCTCAAAATGAAGGTTGATAATATCATATATGTTATTTTGTTACATCCGGACAAGCCTGGTAAATTTCTTCCGTACCCCAAACGAGGTTTTCTAAAATGCGAATAACGTTTTGATGCACGGGGACGATATCAACTAACGAGAGAAGATTTTTAAATCAAAGAATGCAATTCAATTTTAAGGAGGAAGCAACTATGGATAAAGTAAAAGAAATGATGTTATTCAACCCATCATTCGAATATATCGATGATGGAGTAGAGCACGGTATACTGAGCCAATTTAACCCGGGTACAACGGTGCTAAAGAAAGGCTATCAAGTAGATCAACGTTTTATGCCACTGCCGTGTGATGTGATTTTTGAAAAAGATGTACCGGTAAAACTTAGAGATGGTGTTACCATCTACACTGATGTTTTCCGCCCCTCTGGAGCAGAAAAGGTTCCTGTTATTATTTCTTGGAGTCCTTATGGAAAGGCAGCCGGCACAGCCCCAAGATACACAAATCTTTTTGGTATGATTGGTATACCTGATTCAGAACTTTCGGGTCTTCATAAGTTCGAAGGCAGTGACCCCGCTTACTGGTGCAATCATGGTTATGCAGTTTGCAATCCTGATCCGAGAGGAGTTGCTCATTCTGAAGGCGATATATTTATGATTGGTACACAAGAGGCTCGTGACTGCTATGATCTTATTGAATGGCTTGCAGAACAGGAATGGTGTAACGGAAAGGTCGCTACAAGCGGTACTTCGTATCTTGCATTTTCACAGTGGTTTATTGCTGCTGAGCAGCCGCCCCACCTTGCAGCAATAAATCCGGAGGAAGGCTTGGGAGATGCCTATCGTGACCTCATTCGTCGCGGTGGTATACTTGATGTAAACTTTGCATCTCGTCTGCAGGTTAACCATGTACATGCCGGTGAAGCTGTTAGGAGAGAAGATGTACATGATGAAGGACTTAAATATCCATTTTCCAACTGTGACTTATGGGAGGATAAAATTGCTAGATTCGAGAATATAACTTGCCCTGCTTATGTTGTAGCAAGTTACAGCAATACATTGCACACACCAGGCACATTTCGTGCTTGGAGAAATATGCCAAAGGAAAACAAATGGCTTCGTATCCATGACAATCAGGAATGGCCGGATTTCTACAAGGAAGAACAGCAGGAAGATCGCCTTAAATTCTTCGACCATTTCCTTAAGGGAATAGATAATGGCTGGAAGAAAACACCTGTGGTGCGGTATGCGCTTCATGATTTTGAAGGCGGTCATTACGAAGGTATAGAAGCTGAAACGTTCCCACCAGAAGGAACGGTTTACAAGAAGATGTATCTTAACGGAGTTACTCGTACTCTTTCAGAAACACTTGCCCAAACAGATATACCTACAATTTATGACAGTGAGGCATCTCCTGCACAGGCATCCTTCCTCTATAAAGCAGAGGAAAAGACAGAACTTGTCGGTTATCCTAAAGCAAAACTTTATGTTGAAGTTGATGGAAGCGATGATATGGATATACTTGTATATCTCTATAAGCTTGATAAATTCGGAAATCACCTTCAGCAGTTTGTAATTCCAAATATGACTGCAAGGATGCATGATCTAACAGACCGCGGCGGAAGTGTTTTAAGATATAAAGGAAGCAATGGTCGTCTTCGTGTATCAATGAGACACCTTGATGAAGAAAAGAGTACAAATGAAGTACCTGCTTATACTTTTGATCGTGAAGAAAAACTCCACAAGGGTGAGATTGTAGAGATTGAAATTGAGATGTTCCCAATTGGAATGCTCCTTTATCCGGGAGAGCAACTTCGCTTTATTGTAAGCGCCAAGGATGAAGTCGGTGGCATAATGCCGGGTACACCTGCCGCACCACCGGTAAATCATGGTAAGCATATTATTCACTGCGGCGGACAGTATGATTCGTATTTGCAGCTCCCTTTTAGAAAATAATTTCTAGTCGTCCGAAAAACGTACGCTAAATCAAACAAGCTGGAAATTCCGTACGCTAAGGAATTCCGGCTTGTTTTGTGTAAGTGCTGTGGAAGATCAACTTTTAACCTCGTAATGCTTCTTGCTTCCTTTCCCTTCATCAGTTGAAAGCTATTTAAGGGGAGCCCTTTTAGAGCCGCGATTTGCCTTTTCGTATCCTGTCTTTTGGTTCTTGTCTGTTTTTTGAAACAGCACTTGGATGAATTTTCAAGTAAACTATGAAGATTTACTTGTATAGTAGTGTTAAGAAAAAAGGGAAAGCGCTAATTACATGAATGAATTCAGAAGCGGTGGTTTTCTCAGGAAGCACAGCCTCTTTTCTGGTTTCATTGTTTGGTCCTAACATGAGCTCGTTATAGGCTGTTCCTTCCACTCCTTTTAATATTGAAAAATTAATTTGGAATATTGGTACAGATCGTTCTTCCATACAGGCCAATCATGTCCACTGCTTTCCTCATACCAAATATGAGGTACTTCGTGTGCTCCAAATAACCGTGCAGCTGTTCGCTGATTTGCTTGAGGTTACTTGGTCACCGCATGACAACCAGAGCAAGAGGAGAAACGATGACGCATCTAATGGATTCGGGAGGAGCAGCTCCGAGCTTTGGTGTTTGGAGCTGCGGAGAACGCACCGACTCATGCGAAATGGTTCAGATTATTCAATCTAACAATAAAAGTAGTGCCTGAAATCTAGGCACTACTTTTGGTTAACCCGATATAGTCATTGTGTATATTTTTCTAATAAACTTTCTTCAGTTCATTGTATTGGTCATTCGTAGCTTACATGGTTTTTTCTGCTAGATCCGTTCCGGATGCCTCATGCTTACCTTGTTCCAGAGCATTAACCCAATATCGGCCAAGTTTTTCATTCCACACTGAAATAATATATACTCTTTACCTTCTTGCATTGGTGTGTAATCTTCATAATTCATTCTAAGCTCTGAATTGATCTCCTGTTTTGTAGAATCATTGTATACTTGAGTTACTTTTACCTTAGTTTCTGTTCTGCCTGTCTTGCTTCATATGGGTATCATTTTGGACTCTTTAAACCATCATTCACCTGAGGATGCTTACATTTTTTAGATTTATTATTGTACTCATTGATGATCTGATCAAGAAATTGAGACTGTTTGATCACTAATGGATGTGCTAAGCCGTGGTGTTTGATGAGATTATGTAACTTTTCTCTTTCAACTTCTAGTTTTATATTTGTTAAATAACGATCATTCACAGTATCACACTCCTATACTGTTATATATTATCTTTTTATGTAAAAAGTTAGAGAAAAAAATGAACATCATATTTCTTACTAAAACAGAAAAAGGCACCCATTGGGTGCCCCAAGACATTTATAAATTGTAATAGCTACCAACCTCCAGAACCATGACTGCTTGGAGAATATAGCGGTATTGGAACAGGTGGTATTTCGTCAGAAGCAAACGCACTTAATGGTACTAAAGTAATTACTAAACTCAAAATCAGCATAACTAAGGACAACTTTTTTTTCATGTTAAACCCTCCTCGTAAATCGTCATGATTGTCGTATATCTTTTTAACGAAGTCTCATCAATAAAATAACGAAACTTCTCAAACATGCATATACACCTCACCATGCATGCGGTATTGTTAATTTTAGCTGATATTGCCAAACTCTCTAGGACGTAATTAATTCCAATCCTATATGCACCTTTTTTAGTATAGTAAGAACCCACATCAGCTAAAAAATTTGCTAAACCATCGTCTATAATCTCAGCCGTGTACGTTCCCACTTGACCATTTCCCTTAATTTGATTCAATATCACCTGTTCAAAACGCTCAAGAATACTGTCTATATTAAGTTTATACATTTCAGCTGCTTTCACAATTTTGAATAGAGCTCGTAGTATTTCATTTTCATTTGAAGAGATATATTCAACATACTCTTTAAGTATACTCACTTCTCCAGAAATAAGCCTATACAAGTATCTATTAGCTTTCGCCCACTCTGCAAATTGATATTTAGTAGCCTCAGCGGATTCATCTGTCTCTACAATCCAATCGTGAACCTCATAGCGAGTCACATAATTTATGGCATTCTCAAAATCATTCTTTTCTTCGGAAATCGTACCTAGAATTAGATTAGAGTAAAGAATGTAACCAAATAGAGGCTTTTCAGTTTTAGTTAATTTTGGATTTTTATGAGTTCTTTTATGTTTTTGTTGATAAAGGTTTTCTGCTATACGACCCATTTCTTCTGCTAAGTATTTTGATTTATCCCACCTATGCAAAGACATGAGGAGATTTATAAGGTCCTTTAATGCATCCAATTGTTCTGCCTCGCCCAACCTTTTAATAAAGGGTTCAAACAGTGTTGCGCATTCCAAATTGATCTCTTGATTATCAGTTAAAGAATTTTTAAATATCCTGTATTGGCAAGTAGCCAAACGCTCGGCATGTTGGAAGCGTTCACTTTCTGCAACCTTTTTATATATAATTAAAGCAGCTTCACTATAGTTCTTGTTATTCAGAATTTCAGCCACGTCAAATAGCATAGGTAAATAATTTAGATTGTCCATCACTATACTAACCAACTGATCAAGACAATCAAGTTTATTCAGTTCAGCACATCTATTAATTAAAGGTTTACACCTTCTCCAATCCGGTGAACTCTCATTAAAAAATTCATATATATATATTTCATATAATGCTCCAGGTTCTAATTTCATAGCTTCAGTAATTTGATCGAGGGTCCGGACAGGGACCGGAATAACCCCGTTCATAATTTTACTCAAAGAGCCTGGATTAATACCTGCTCTCTCAGCAAAATGAGAAATGACTATTTGATTATCTTTTATGTAATTATACATTTCTGATCGGATCGTCTTAATTGAAAGTTCCAAAATATACCTCCTCCCAAATTAAAAACCCAATATTTTCAATATAAACGCTTATTTAGAAATATAATGTAAAAGTTAACCATCGGTCAATAGATCGAATTCAATTTTTAATTTTCTATTGACTCTCCCCGTTCGAGACAGGAACATTTCCAGCATGTTCAGAGCATGAGGCTCAACGTCCACCAAATTTTTACGAGGCAGACATTTGGCCGCCCCAAGTGCTTTCCTTTTTTTTAGCTTTAGCAAAACATTCAGCCTGTGTTTGCTTAATGGAATCATCTTCCGTAAGCCAGCTAAGTATCTGTAGCACAAAATCCATAACAAGCTGCCAGATCCCCTCGAACTCCTGGTACTTCCGCTGCCATCAAGCCAGAATGGATATATTTAGCTGTAGCTTCACGATGAACACACCAGCTCAGCCAAATAGCCCCCGGCCTTATCCTTAAAAAATCGTCGTACAGATTACGCTTCGCATCACATAAGTTGCCATTGACTCGACCGTATGGACGTAACTTCTTTGGTGAAATGAACAAAATTATGAATTCATCAGTTATCAGATAGAGACTCATGCTACGGCCGTGAGTCTCTTATATGCACAAAAAACTGGAATCTGTCCGGTTTAAATCCCTTATATATTCCCGTAGAATTAAATACACAATAATACAAAATATATAAATTATACTATATATTTATATATTTTTGTATGAAAGAGGGTGATACAAGAAAATTATTTGCCCAAAATAAGATCTAGGCTTGCTTACTCAGGTTGATAAAATTTAGTTCTAGAGGAGAGTGTACATGTTGTTATTCAAATTGAAGAAGTCAATTAGTATTCTTTTGGCCCTCCTGACTGCCCTGCCGCTGATATTAACTCCAATTCAGGCTTCGGCTGCCAGCGATGTTACTGTAAACTTGTCCTCTCAAAAGCAGCTTATCAAGGGATTTGGGGGAATCAATCATCCGGCCTGGATAGGAGATTTGACACCATCGCAAAGAGATACAGCATTTGGTAATGGACAAAATCAGCTGGGTTTTTCAATTTTGCGTGTTTATATTGATGATAATAAAAACAATTGGTATAAAGAATTGCCTACCGCAAAACGAGCGATTGAACAAGGGGCAATCGTCTTTGCGTCACCATGGAATCCTCCAAGTGATATGGTGGAGACATTCAATCGTAATGGGGACACCACGGCCAAGCGACTTAAATACGATAAATATGCTGCGTATTCACAGCATCTTAATGACTTTGTTTCTTACATGAAATCCAACGGTGTTAATCTCTATGCAATCTCCGTACAAAATGAACCGGATTATGCGCATGATTGGACGTGGTGGACGCCTCAAGAAATGCTTCGATTCATGAAAGATTATGCGGGCTCCATTACAGGAGCGAAAGTAATGGCGCCAGAATCCTTCTCCTACCTAAAAGAAATGTCAGATCCCATACTGAATGATCCTCAAGCTTTAGCAAACATGGACATTTTGGGTGCACATACGTATGGTACACAATTTAACAATTTCCCTTACCCACTTTTTAAACAAAAAGGTGCAGGAAAGGAACTTTGGATGTCAGAGGTATATTACCCTAATAGTAACGCAAACTCAGCAGATAATTGGCCAGAGGCGCTGGATGTCTCCTATCACATCCATAATGCGATGGTAGAGGCAGATTTCCAGGCGTATGTATGGTGGTATATTCGTAGACAGTACGGTCCCATGAAAGAGGATGGCACCATAAGCAAACGGGGATATAACATGGCCCATTTTTCCAAGTTTGTTCGACCAGGCTTTGTAAGAGTTGAAGCGACGAAAAATCCGGATACCCAGACGTTTATCTCTGCTTACAAAGGAGACAACAAGGTGGTTATCGTAGCAATCAACCGAGGTACTTCCGCCGTAAACCAAAAATTTGTATTGCAGAACGGGAATGCCTCAACCGTATCTTCCTGGATTACGGACAGCACTAGAAATCTGGCAACCGGCTCTTCGATAAACGTCACTGGCAATTCCTTTACTGCTCAACTTCCTGCCCAGAGTGTTACCACATTCACAGCTCCATTAAAATAGTAACATGTCCAATCGCCCCACACTTTTCCTTGCATAAATGTTGATGTCCTCATATTAAAATCGTACCGCAAATAAACGCAAAACCCTTGAGACAACTTCCAATGATATTCATTGGGAGTTGTCTTCATATGAATGGTCAAAACCAGAATAAAAGACAAAAGCGCTCCCCTGTCTAAAACACAATAGGAGTGCTCTTGTCTTTTTGTTCTTGTCTATTTCTTGAACATGAACTCGTTATAGGCTTTTCCTTCCACTCCTTTTAATATTGAAAAATTAATTTGGAATATTGATACAGATCGTTCTTCCATACAGGCCAATCATGTCCACCGCTTTCCTCATACCAAATATGAGGTACTTCGTGTTGTGTCAAATAACCGTGCAACTGTTCGCTGATTTGCTTGAGGTTATCTTGGTCACCGCAGGACAACCAGAGCAAACGGAGAAGCGATGATGCTTCTGATGGATTCGGGAGGAGCAGCTCCGAGGCTTTGGTGTTTGGAGCTGCGGAGAACGCACCGATCCAGGCAAAATGGTTCAGATTGTTCAATCCGATATTTAAAGACTGGCCTCCGCCCATGGACAAACCTGCAATTGCCCGGTTCTCCCTTTTCGTCCGAACATGGTAATTCGATTCAATAAAAGGAATTAAATCGTGAAGTAAATCGGATTCAAACGTCTCGAATGCTTTTATTTTCTCAGGATCAAACAGATCTCCCTCAGCCCTGTCGTTTGGCATTGCTCGGCCATTAGGAAATACGACAATCATCGGCTCAAGCTTTTTATCGTCGTACAGATTATCGAGAATCACTTGTGGATTGGCATGATTATGCCACTCGGCTTCGTCTCCACCGATCCCATGCAAAAGGTAGAGGACGTTATACGTATACTCAATGGAATATCCGGGTGGAGTATACACCATTGTTTTGCGCGAGTTCCCAACGGTTGCCGAGAAATATTCCACCATTTCCATGTTGCCGTGTAGTATGTTTTCCCTGTACTGGTCATACCCTTCTGGTGCTGTAGTTATCATCATATTCTCCCCTTCCAACATGCTTCTTTCGTTGCTGCTAAACAGGATGTTGTGACTAATCAACATAACCAAATCCCAGAATCGTAAATCGTTTGCCCTCGTGGCCTTCAGCCATCTCAATCTCCAACGTGTGCTCTCTGGAATGCTTTTCATCGTACAGGATTACGGCATGGCAGTGTGTCCAGTTCACTTGATGCGGATCGGCTGTCTTCATCAGTGTTCCGTCCACTCTAATATTCGCGGTTCCAAAATCCGCCCTTCCGGAATCCTTGAACACCAGAATAAGGCGCTTGCTCCGGAGGATCAGCTTAAAACTGTCTTTACCCGCTACGTTCTGCCCCGTATGCATCCAGTTATTAGGAAATAGCGGTGTACCGTGTGCATGATCATCCATCTCTGTCAGTTGCAGATCGGTATCCGTCTCCCGAAACCCACCCGCCTCAATCCGGGCGATCCTGTCGCCATTCAGACGGTCAAGCAGCTTCGTGTCAACAAAGGCATTTCCGAGCAGCGGTGGCTTTTCATTCGCGTTATCTTCCTCGTCCGGGGCGGATCGATCCGTTACGTCGAACAACCAGCCCAGACAGTCGGCCATAATATGATGTCCGGCATTGGTCGGATGGTAGATGTCATGGAAAAACTGCTTTTTGGTAATGACATTGCCCTGTTCCTTCGTCCACTGGAATTGCTCCACCACAGCATCTTTTACACTCACCATAGGCAGATCATAATGCCAGCCAACAGGAGTCAGGCGATCCTGGAGATTCCAGTCATTCTCAAACACACTGAACAGCAGAATGACGGCTGGTTTGTTGTTAGCGCCAAGTGCCTTGAGCACCAGGCTCTCGTAACAAATGCCTTGGGTCTCATCGTCTGCATCATTGACGGCAAACTCCACAATGACAATATCAGGCTGGACTGTCCCGTCCCGCAGCACATCCCGATCATAGCGGACAATGCCCAGCTGTGAGGGCGTGCCGCCTACGCCTGCCTTGATCAGACGAATCGGACTGTCATCCGATGGAGCGAACATATGCTTGAAAATTTCATGCGAGCGATAGGCGTAACAATTCAGATGAAGAGGAACGGCGCCTGCGCCGTGGGTAATCGAGCCGCCAATGTAAGCGATGGTGACCGGCTCGCCGCGTTTTGCTTTTTCAATAGCAGCCTTCAATCTAGTGTTGTTTCCTTTGTTCAATAGAGATTTACCGATCATATCACGATAAGCCTGTGACTCGGGATTAACCGGCGGCTCATTCCCAGCTTCAGCAACCCCAACAGGGTCACACGGTGCCGTCGGACCTTCCTTTTCATTTGCCGAATCCGCTGAATTGTTGAGCATGGACATCCATCATCCTTTCCATCAACAAAGGGTTTAATTGGGTTACTGAAGCATATTATGAAGCACGCTAATAAACTTCAGGTATACTCCAAAAGCCTTGCTTAAATTTGCTAAGCCGGGCTTTTGGAGATACATCTTAATTGTTAACTGCGACAAATTTCCATTGCTGATTGGTTGCGTTTGTAAAACCGTTTTGCTGTAATTTGGCACCGTCTGCAGTTGAGGAGCCTGCGACCTCTATGGCCTTATTGCTGTTGACGTTTATAATACTCCAATAGCCATTGCCCAGATCGTTGATTTTAAAATGCTGCGCGGTGGTATTCAAATTGCTCATGAGCTGTACTGCCTCTCCGTTGTTACTGGTGCCATTACGAATGTCGATGACCTTATCGGGCGAATTTACACTCGTCAAACTGTAAATTCCACTAGCAATCTGGGTCAGGACCCACTTTTGAGGATTGCCACCCAAATCAGACCATTGCTGAAGCTGCAAATTGCTCTCATTTACCCCACCCGGTACATCAATAACCTTACTCGAATGTCTAGCCACGATCTTGTAGGTTGCCCCCGGCGTCAATCCGGTTGATGGAGTGCCACTGTTCGGGTAAGACTGTGCGCGTTCATAGAACCATTCGAACAGGAAACGTCCCATCGCGCTCCGTGAAGCATCACCGTCCCATTTTAGGCCTGCCGTCGGATCGGCAAAGGAGCTTCGTTCCCCAGCATCCAAAATGAAGCCGTTCATATGTGCTGCAATGCTGACATTGCCTGCCGCGTTGAAAATAGTCTTCGTATTGTTGCCGAAGCCTTCATTGCTGCCATTGAACAGATTCCAGTATTCGGAATCGCCTGCTTTTGTTTTGAACCACGTGACTTCGGTGATGTTAATCGGATATTTATCAGCCGCAGCCTTCACATTCGTATTCCACTGATCTTGCAGAATGGACATGTTGTCATGCGCTCCGTACCCCGGATACCAGTGAACGGCATAACCGTAATTGTTCAGTGGATCTGTTAAAGGATGGCTTGCTGTCAGACTATAGAATTGGTTGTACCCCAAACCAGCGGCCCAGATAACATTATCCGCGCCTTGGCTGCGGATGGTCGAGATGATGGAGTTCTGAAAATTGCGCAGATCATTCCAGTGATCCACAAAGTCGTTCTCGCCGTTGTAGCCGCCCCAATGTCCGTTAGCGTACGATTTAACTGGCTCATTGATCAGCTCAAAGTGTACGTTGTCTGCGCTTTTAATTTCCGGGCGAGAAGCGAGATAACCCCAGATTTGATTGAACTTTTGCAGATTGGCTGCGGTCGTAGCTTGATCATCCTTCAATGTGAAGTCAAGTCCGAGTGTAACATAGACACCTTTCGTTTTTGCATATTGGATATAAGGGATAATGACGTTCTGCGTTACAGTTTGTACACCAGCAAAATTATAAGTGCCTGCTGCTACGTCTCCCATGTCCTCGCGGTCAATGAACAGACGAATCTGATTCATATTCCAGCCGTGGCTGCTTCCGTATTTAGGACTTGTACTTGTAAATGTATCGGTAATGTCTTTCAGATAAGCCAATGTAGCGGCATGGCGGTTGTTGCCGTTTCGAGTGAGATAATAGTTGCTATTCTGGTAGGTCCAGTAGGCTCCTGAGGGCTGATGCCAGCCACTCATTACGACGGGTTGGTTACTGCTGTTCACTAGATTTTTCCCACTGACGTGAAGCTTGCCCATAGGCATGCCAACCCACGCGTCCGCGCGACCCGATCCGAGTGGCGTGATGGACAGCAGCAAAGCCAGAATGAGCATAAATTTACAGTAATTCAACATCTTCTTCAACATAATCCCTCCTGAGCTTGAATGGTCAAACGTGAAAACAGACGGCATCACCTCCTTCACTGAACTATATTGGGCTCGCCTTCGTAGCCCTTCTGATGGAGAAGCATCATCCAACGATGCCCGTGCGTTCAACACTCTCCACGAAATAACGCTGTACAAACAGGTAGATGATGATCAAAGGCAAGATGGCCAGTAAAATCCCGGTATCCTGTATCATGCTTAGATAAAAAGGATCGGCTTTGGATGCACCATCGCTTACCTGCTGGGCCAGATTATACGGTAGCGAGGACAGCTGGGTGGACATCACTTTGCTGGACGTCAGATAGGTTGTCGTATAGAAGCTGTCATTCCATTGCCAAACGAAGGAAAATAACAGCACCGTAACAATCGACGGTATCGCATTGGGCAGCATGATGCGTGCAAAAGTGCGGCTGATGCCAGCACCATCAACGTAAGCCGCTTCCTCCACTTCCTTGGGAATGCCTCTGAAAAACTGGCGGAAGATGAAAATATACAGCCCTGCCTTGAGCGAATTGGCCGTTATGGCAGTCAGAATAAACGGCCAGTACGTATTCAGCAGATTTGCGGGTTTGCCAGCGATCAGCGTCATCAGTCCCATCAGATCAAAGCTCTTCAAGTTCAGGTACACCGGAATAAGAATGGTGGTTGGCGGAACCAGAATAGTCAAGATGACTCCAGCAAACAACAGATTGCTTCCTTTGAATTTCAAGCGGGCAAACCCATATCCGGCGAGCGCGCAGGAAAGCGTCGTCAAAATGGTCGTTGTTGCAGACAGTGCAAACGTATTGAGCAGCGTGGCCCAATAATCCATGACACGAATGGCCTGCTTGAAATTGTCGATGGAGAAATTTTGCGGAATCCAGACCACGACGGCCGAATACAGGTCGCTCTTATCCTTGATGGACGTCGATATTTTCTGGAAGATCGGGAACAGGATCACGAAGGAGAGCCCGGTAATCAGCGTGAACCGCACAACGGACCACAGCCAGCTCTTCCACTGCTCAAGTGACAGCAACCTTGATATCATCAACCCGGTCAACCCCCTTTCTAATCTTGATAGAAGACACGTTTGGAGAAAATAAGTGATACGATGACCAGAATGACGGCAATTGCCACGAAGTACACCCACGCCATGGCTGAACTCAGTCCAAAATCAAATTTGACAAAGCCTGTATCGCGAATGAGGGTAGTCATAGCATTGTTGGCAAAGGAATCGACAATGGTATAGATCACGTTAACGAAAATAAGCGGGCTGACCATGGGGAACGTAATTTTCCAAAAGGCTTCATACCCCGTAGCCCCTTCCATTTTGGAAGCCTCGTACAGCTGGGGCGATATGGTTTGGATGCCTGCCAAAAAGATAAGAATCTGCACGCCTGATTGACTGACGATCTGATAAATGCGATCTACGGCGCCGCTCAGATACATGACAACCCACTCGCCCAGCCCCGCGTCCAGCATCAGGTTTTCGATCTCAAATGTGCCCAGGGCACTGCCACCCATACTGCTCTGGTTAACGGCCTCGATCAGACTGGTGCTTTCCAGTGCCATGATGACGCCTGATGCCAAAATCACCGGCAGAAAAAAGATTGACCGCGCTATGGCCCGCCCCGGAAACTTCTGATTGAGAATGACGGCAAGGAACAGGCTGAATATAACGATGAGCGGCACATTGACGAATACATCCGTTATGGATCCGATCAGCGCTCGGTTGAAGCTGGTATTGACCGTCAGCGCCTGAATATAGTTGGCGAGACCTGTGAACTGGATGGATATGCCCTGCGCGTTCGCCTGAATTGAACTCAGGCTGTAGCGCAGGGAAGCCAGCAGCGGAACAAAGAAGAACAGGACAAAGCCGATAAGCCAGGGAAGCACATAGATCACTCCCCAGGCCGCCTTCTGCTGAGCATAGGTTCGGCGTCCCCACTTTCCTTTCAGTAGCGCTTTCAGAGCTGCTCACCACCTGTCACGTAACTTTTGGCTTCTACGGTTCGGCCTGCTGCCTCCACGGGGAAGTCGTTATAATTCACCAGAGCGAAGCCTCCGTTTTCGTATGTCGTTTGAAATACCCCTTCAGCCAGCTTCTCGTGTGCGACCATGTTCAGCCCGGCGAATGAACGATTGGCCTGATTGACCTCTTCATACATCTCGGCTGCCAGGTCCATCCACTGCTCGTAATGGGCGGCGTACAGATCGTCGTAATCCGTTTCCTTCACGACATGGTTCGGCGCGTTGAACCATGTGAAGTAGGGGCTTGCTCCATACTCAACAAGCTTCAACACATATTGTCTTGCATCGGTATACGTTGACAGATTGTAGGCTGCTCCGGTGTAGCTGATGCCACCGTGAACAACCAGTTGGAAGAACGGAATCTCTTCATCCGCCAGCTTGAAGTGGCTGCTGGACATCGGCGCATCCGTCAACCCCGTCACATATGGCAGCGCATAAGCATTCCCACCCTCCGCCACAAGAGGCATCCCCTGCTGTGTAATTTGCTTCAATGCCTCCGTGACAGCAACTTGCGCTCCGGTTCGGTCCAGCAGTTTTTTCGGATTCATATCGCTATTCAGCTGCTCGGCCAGATCACGCATAGACAAGCCGCCTGTCTCATATGGCTGGAGTGCTTTTAGCATGTCTTCGGTCACATCACCCAGCAGGTTTGGAGAAAGGATATATGCCGGTTGTCGATCCCGGTCACGCCGCTGTGTTGCCGGGTCCATCGGATATAGGACCGCTGGCTCCTGCGTGAGTGTTCGGGAAGCTTCCGAGGAAGGCTTGAAGCCGCTCTTCGCATGCACGTTTAGGACCGCTACATCAGGATAAAAGCCGATCCCGGCCTCACGGGTATAGTCGCTAAATGCCTGCATGCCTTTACGTCCTCCCACCGCCCCATCCACCTTGATGGAATCCGGCAAACGATGAAGGAGTCCTCCGTTGAACCAGCCCGCGTAGCGCACCTGAATGTTGGATACGTGTTTTTCTTTGAGCTCGGACAAGATTTGCTGCGCCTCTTCAAACGTGGTCAACGCCTCATTCGATTCGTAAGGTATACCCAGCAGGTGTTTTTGGGTGGTCATACTGCCGACAAGCTTCAGGTAAAACGGAATGCCCTTTTCTCCCTCAGCCGTTTGCTTCGCCGGAAGGCCGTCCGTCCGGGTTAAATAATCCCGGTACAGAGAGGCAAGACCGGAATAGGACGCATCCTCTGCTCCGGCAAAGGCGTAACGAACGACAAAATCGGATGCCGTCGGCTTCTTCTGGAACTTGGGCAGTGTCCGTACCATGTCGCTCGCCTGAAGCGTCACATCACTTTTGTTCACAACGTAAAAGCTTGGATACACATTGTTGTAGCTATTCAGTTTTCCGCTGATATCCGCATTAACAACGGCTGTAGCCGCACCTTCCTCGATGATGCCCAGGAACGCACCGCCCGAGTGAATCAGTCCGAAAACCGGCAGCCTGGCCTTTTCCTCAGTCGAGTCCACTTCACGAAGCTTCATCGTCAGGTCCGGTCCATACACGTCCTGCTGATAGGCGGGATATTGAACCTTGCCATTGTTGAAATGAATGAGTGCTCCCGAACCGTCGGGTACAAACAGGGAACCTTCTTCGTCCGCTGCACCAGCACCGAAATAATCCAGCACCGATATGCTATTGATCGGATATTGCTCGGGAAAATGAATGCCGGATGCCGGCACGCGTAAGACCAGTGTTTCGTCATCCAGCTCGTATTCGATGGATAACATAAACATGCGTGGTCCGCTTTTTTCCTGCTCGATGCCATGCTCGACATTGTCCAGTTCAAGGTCCTCTGGTGTGTAACCGGCTGTCTCAAAAGCCTTGAGGGCACGCGTTAGCTGAAGTCCCTGCATCGCCTTGTCGATTCGGACGTAGACGCCTTCGTCATTGTCCTCGGCATAGCCGACCTTTAAGGCACGCTGCCCGGCCTTATCGAGCGCGGCAAGCAGCTTCTGCTCGAAGCGCTCCTTGCTGATTTTCACAGGCAAATCCTCTATGGAGCTCTCATTACTGCCAAACTGGTAGTTCACCCGAACGCCATTTGGCAATACTTCGTAGCTTATCTGCTGGTGGGCTACACTATCCGTATAGGAGTTAACCGAGCTGCTCTGTCCCAGACTGTTATAAAAGCTGAGCTTGGCCTGCGAAGACAGCAGGTCCTTGTTGATGCCCGCCGCAAGCGTATCCAATTTGCGCTTTTCCGGATTGCTGCGCCAGATCTGCCCGCTCTGCTTGTGAATCACCGCAATCTCGGCTGTCTCTTCCTGGATGAACAGCTGCAGCGCTTCATTCTGGGCAAGCCCGATCATGCCCGGAAGACGTGTATCGTTGAAGGATGAGGCCAGCTTCTCTCCGGGCGGCAGCGCAGGCACTTCCGCTTGTTCATCCGAGCTCGCAGACATCCTGGGTTCAGGCATGGAAGCGGGCTGACACCCGCCAAGAAGCAAGCCGAATACGAGCAGGATCGCGATCATTTTTTTAGCCACGTACAAATTCATCTCCATTCTCCTTCCTTAGCCCCGGAGTACAAGTTCCTGATAGATGGTGGCTGCAAAGGACACAATCTGCTGCACCAGACTGAAGAACAGCAGGCAGAGAAATGCCATGAAGGCCATGGCAACCAACGTCAGAAGCATGGTCAGCACCGTTTTGGCGGGTGAGTATTGATGCACCGTCATATTGCCGACAAATAACAGGTATACCGTCCAAGCCGTGGCAGCCATGTTAAAGAAATAAAAAAAGGCGGTTTCCTGCCCGGAAATGATCAGGCTGAGCCAAATCCAAGGAAACTGAATCAAAATCAGCGGAACCAGTGCAAAACACGTGGACATGAAAATTTCCGAGAATTTGCCCTCTCCGTCCATAAGTGTGGTGAGCGACCAGTTCGCTGTACACCAGAACAGCACCGGAACAATGACATAGACCATTTCCAGCAGGCTGTTCAATCGTTTCGGGTTATTGAAATTAACCAGGAAGCCACTGTATTGGGCCTGAAGGATCGTTGTTATTGTCAACAAACCCAAAATGGCCAATGCGATCATCAGCGTTGTTCTCTGATTCCGCTCGTATTTCAGTTCCCAATACCCGTCAAACGGATGAAATATGAGATGCAGCGGATATTGGATCAGCTGTCTACTTGATGCCTGCATTTGTTGTCCCCCTTCTCTGTCTGCGAACGATGGTCACGGTTACCAGCACGGCAACAATCAGAAACAGTCCCGACATGATCCATGAGAAATGCTCGCGGAGCAGCTCTTTGCGAAACAGAAGAAATGCTTTGGAATACCCTTCCCGCTCCATGCTTCGCTTAAAATATTGCGCAGATTCTGCATAATCCTTCTGACGCAGCAGCGCTTTTCCGATGCCTGCGTAGGCGTATTCAAGATTGGCATTCATATCTGCCGCTTTCGCAAAGCTTGCCGCAGATCCTTCCTCGTCTCCATTGAAATAGCTTCGCACCGCTTCATGCAGTGTGCGTCCATATTCTGTCGTTTGAAATACAGTGATCTCGCCGAGCGCTTTGTCCAGCACAAGCATGCGGTCTCCTGCACGCTCCAGCGAAACAGGAGTGTTGAATTGTCCCAACCGGTTGCCGATGCCTCCGAACATGTGGAGCAAATATCCATCTCCGTTATAGGTAAACACTCGCCCCATCTTGGCATCAAGCACGGAATACATATCGCTGTCCCCCACGTCCACATCAACCAGCCGGGAAGGCCCTTTCTCATTGGTGTACAACAAATCCCCCTGCGGCGGATAGTACCCTTCCCTTCTCAGGATGTCCGCGCCCTGCGCATTCAGTTTCTTAATCGGTAATCCCTTCTGGTCCCCGCTCGTTGCATAGATGAATCCTTCTTCGTCAATGTCCATATTGGTGAACTCGGTTGGTGTGAACATGACCATCTGGCTGCGCTGTTGACGGGTTGCGAATCGTTTCCAAAGATACTCCACCGGGTCGACCGATACCCTGTTGGCTCCGATAAACGAGGCAAAGGAACCGTCGGAATTAAACTCCATGAAGCCGTCAAAAACACCTTCAGCCATGACGTAAATCCGTTCGCCTTTATCCATAACAACCCGAAGCGGCTTGAATTGAAAGTCCGCTTTCAGCAGGTCGGATTGCGGCTGCTCCACAATTTTGATCAACTGCCCCTGCTCATCCAGATGAACCACCCGCTGATGATCCGAATCCGCAACGAGCAGCTGCCCATTGTCTGATACATACATTCCCTGCGGATTTTTGAAATAATCCTTCTGTCCGTCATGATCAAATGAATCGATAACTCGTCTCAGCTTCAATTCCCGATCCAGCTCGACGATTCGGCTGTTGCCCGAATCCAGCACGTAAACTCGCTCATCGGCTGTGACATGCATGTCGTTTGGTTCTTTGAATGTGCCAATCTTCAGCTCGGTGCCCGTCACTATTCGGGTCGCCTCATACGCGGCAGGAGAGCGAACCGCTTCTCCCCAGTAGGAGTAGTTGTACGCATCCGTCTGACCATCGGCAAAAGCCGTTGCCGCCGCATTTCCCAAGCACAGGAGGCAGGCAAGGCCCATCGTGAGCCATCCGCATTTTTTCCACATGTTTTTCAATATGTTGCTGCCCCCCTTCTACTCTTTCATACCGGAAGTTGCCATCGTCTGCATGACACTGCTCTGGGAGATGATGAACAGGACGATTGGCACGATCATGAGCAGAAGCGCTACCGCAGCGCCGACGCCTGCACGGGCAATTCCTCCCTGGATAATTTGACTGAGCGCATAGTGCAGTGTTTTCAGATTTTCACTGTAAATGAAGCTTCCGCCATCGGTCCCCCACAACGCCGGAAACTGTAAAATCATAAGCGTGAGCCAGGCTGGCTTCACATTGGGCATCACGATACTCCAGAATATCCGGTATTCGTTAGCCCCGTCGATTTTTGCGGCCTCCAACAGCGCATCCGGTATTTGCTCCATGAACTGCTTCATCAGGAAGAGTCCCAGGGAAAAGGCAAGCGAAGGCACAATAATGGATGCATGTGTGTTGATCCATCCTAGCCAGGACATCACCATGTAGTTCGGAATCGCCGTGACATGTGGTGAAAACATCAGGGACAGAATGACGATGGTAAACAGCACCTTTGAACCGGGAAACCGGTATTTGGCCAGCGGGTACGCGGCTGCGGAAGCCAGCAGAATATGGCCTGCCGTTCCGAGCAGCGTAATAATCAGCGTATTGGCAATGTATCTGGTTAAAGGAACCCAGGAGTTACCCATCAGATTGATCAGGTCTGCAAAATTTTCTGTCGTCGGATTGTTCACCCAAAAGCGCGGTGGAAAAATAAACAGCTCATCCAGCGGTTTGAAGGCATTGTTAACCGTGTAGATCAGCGGCAATACCATGAATGAACCAAACAGAGCCAGCAGTGCAAACAACATCAGGCTGACGGTAAATGACCGATTCAGTTTTCTGGACATGCCGAAGACGGCGCGTACCTTGCTGGTCATGTCATTCACCTATCTTTCTCAGCATTTTTTGTGTCAGTATGTTCGTTCCGAGCATCATGGCGAACAAAACAGTCGCAATGGCGGACGCATAGCCCATCTCGAAACGGATGGTGCCGTAGTCCATCAGATGTGTTACGACGGTATGTGCCGCATAGTTGACGCTTGGAAAGCCAGCTAGCGCGATGGAGATTTCGGCGACGGCGAACGAGGCTGTAATTTGCATCACTGCGCCGAACATAAGCTGCGGTCTCATGGAAGGCAGTGTAATGTACCATAGCTCCTGCCAGCGGTTTTTGATGCCATCCACAGTGCCCGCTTCAACCAACGATTGGTCGATGGTCTGGAGGCCCGCAATAAAGGCGAGAAAGCTCGTGCCAAGGCTAAGCCACAGCTGTACGAGGATGACGATCGCCAGCACGTACTTCTCGTTTGCAAGCCACAGGATCGGCTCCAGAATAACGCCGAGGCGCATCAGAAAGCCGTTCATATATCCATAGCTGTCTCCCGAAAAAATGATCAGCCAGATGAAAAAAACGTTGCCTGAAATGGAAGGTGCATAGAACACAAGCGTCATGATGGCCCGAATTTTGGGCGACAGCTCGTTGATAATCCACGCAAACAAAAAGCAGGCAATATAGCTGACAGGACCCGTAATAACGGCAAATAGCAGCGTATTTTTAAGGGCGATTAAAAAAACATCGTCGTTCAGGAACAGCCGCGAGTAATTTTGCCAGCCGACAAATCGGGGCAGCTCCAGCATATTGAAGTGAAAAAAACTGAGGCCCAGCGAGAGTCCGACCGGAATGACCGTAAACAAGAAAAAGATCAGCATAAACGGTGCCATCAGTACGTAATAGTGTCTGCTTAGGTACAAATCCCTTTTCAAAAGGGACCACCTGCTCGCTTGCCTGGCGTTGATGGCAGGCGCAGCGGGTGTCTTGGTGATTTCTGCCTGCAACCGTTACCCTCCCTTCCTTCTACTTCAGATTAAATTCCTTGCGCTTGAGCTCGATCTCATCGTCGATGTACAGAACATAATCGGACAAGGCTTCACGCGGATTCTCGTTTGCATTGACCACCTTACGGAACGCGTTGTCGAGATGTCGGCCCGTGAAATAGCCACCGGGAACCTGGGGAATGCCCTCTACCCACTCCCACTGCTGCTCCAGGTTTTGATAATCCTTAACCGGCCAGGGCAACTGCTCTAATGCCTCGATGTTGGCGGTCGGATAACGCGCCGCTGCTCCCATCAGTCCCTCCATTTCCCTGCCATATTCAATCTGGGTCTGCTTGTCGGTCCACCATTTCATGAACGACCATGCAGCCTCCTTGTTCTTTGCGTTTTCCAGCATCATGACTGCACTCGTCGTGCTTGCCACCTCATGCCTTACGGAACCATCCTCCAGCTGCGTGCCCGGAACGATGGTGAAGTCCCACAGATTGCGGATCTCGGGCGCCATAACGGTCAACATGTTATAGGTTGTGTAATCCGCGATACCAAGCGGCATCTCCCCAGTACGGAAGCGGTTTGGAAAATCAGCTTTAAGCGGGAATTTGTAATTTGTATAAAATTGGGTCCACCTCTTGAACGCATCCATGGAAATTTCTGAATTCAGCGCGCTCTCCTTTTGATCTTCCTTATAGAAGTCGCCATCGTTCTGGTATAGCAGCATGGCGAAGGTGGCGTTGGGTATCATGTTGGCATTGTTTGTTGTATCCTCGATTGGCAAATAGAACTCCATATTGTGCTTTTGCAGCACCGAGATGGCATTATAGACGTCCTGCCACGTTTTTGGCGGCTCCAAGCCAAACTCGTTGAGGACATCCTTGCGATAGAACAGCATCGGAAAATGCTGCTGCTCTGGAAGAGCATATACCCCGTTGTTATAGCGGTAAGGCGTCAATCCGCTCTCGCGAAATCGACTTGCAACCTGCTCAAAGTCCGGGAATCCGCTCAGGTCGGCTGCCGCATTACGCATCGCGTAATTGACCGGAATATCCTCGCCCATCTGCATCGCCACATCCGGGCCTTCCCCGGCCAGCGTTGCAGGCAGCAGGATGTTGGGAGGAACAAGGCGCAGCTGCACCGAAATATCGGTTTCCGGTGTAAAGGATTCATCAATCAGAGCTTTCAGCACCTGTGCCTGATCACGTCCGGTTGTAATCCATACGGTGATGGAATCCTTTTTCTGCTCCATGTTGCCGATGCTGTCATAATCCTCCGTGTAGGAAGCGACGTAGGCACCCACTTCATGCTTCATCTGTTGCAGCACAGTTGCCTCAGCCTCGGGCAGCTTCTGATCCGGTGAGGATACCAGGAGGTAATCCAGTGCTATAGGCTGTTCACGAACCGATAGAATCCATGTTCCCAACCCGCCCACGTTGATTTTGAAGGTATCCAGACGTTTGGGCACCGTTTCCGGTCTTGCCGCCATATCCTCCAGCTGCACGACCATCGCATGCAATACGGCTACCTTGTCGCTCTGCTCACCTGTCGCCTTCTCCAAATAGTCGGCAACGGAACGGAGAATGTCGGCCTGCCGCTGGAATACCTCGGTCATCTCGGGAATGCGCTGTTCAAGCTGGTAATCCCTCAAAGGATCAGGATTGTTAGAGGTAATCATCAAAATTTTGCGGTACATCTCATTCAGATCCAGCACGCTGGATTCCACCGTGCGCAGCAGCGGAGCGATATCGCCCAGCGTAACCGTCATTCGCAAGCGATGTGTTCCTTTTGAGAGCTGGAACAGGTAAGGCTCGCTTTCACCAAGAACCCGTGTCTGCCATTCGGGGCTATAGTTAAAGCGAATGCGTTCCATTTCCTTGAATGGAACCTTCCCGTCAATCATCAGACTTCGTGTGGCATAGACGCCGCGAAGCTGATCCTGTTTCACCTTGAGTGCAATCTGGTACAGGCCATCCTCCGGCACGTCTACATCCCATTCGATCCATTCGCCGGGAAGCTTCCAGTTGATGCCTCCAATGGCGTTGATCCGAATTTTGGATACATCATAGGGCTCAAGTGAAGGACTCGACCGATCCGAAATGGGGGCAAGGGTTGGTGACGATTTACTCACCGCCTGTTCTCCCTGTACCTTGAGCATGACAGCTTCCGCTGGCTTGAATCCTGCCGATTCATAAGTGGCCTGCAGCTCTGCGTAAGATGGAATGTCCTCTTCCTTGTACAGCTCGATATAATCGATCGCCATGCTTTCGCGCAGCGAGGTAAGCGAAAGCTTCTGGTTTCCCTTTTCAAAATAAAACTGGTACGGCTCCTCGAAGTAACCGGCGCTGTCCTTGAATGCAGCAAGCTGCCAAACGGGCTTCTCCACCTGCCGTGGTCTGAGATCATTGCCACGATCATCCCTTCGCACGCTGTCTTCGCGGTTCCCCCATACCCTGTCAAATAGCAGCACATCGGCTCCCCTGAACGGAACCTCTCCGTTCAGGGTCAGCTTCCGCTCAATGCCGGAGCTTTTGCCCGCGACGGGATAATAATGAACGCGGATCTGGTATAAACCGCTCGCCTGTACAGGGACCTCCCAGCTGATAGTGCCAACTTCCGGGGTGATGACCGCTTTCCCATCCAGTCCGGCATATTCATTGACAACCTCGAACTCATCGTCCGCAGCCTGAATGAAAGATTCTCCTTCGATTCTTACGGTCTGCTCCGGCTTGTCTGCGTTTGTATGCGTTGAGAGATAATGTTCATAGCTGCGTGGATCGTCTGTACCCGACACGGCTTCAAAATCCTCGCGCGCCTGAACGATGCCCGGACTACGATCCCGCGCAGGGTAAATGCTCCATATGGAGAAGATCAACGCAATGGCGAGCAGCAGAATCAATCCTTTTTTCTTTCGTGACCGCATGTTCCAATATGTCCCCCTTCCTTATGGCGTGGAGCATGGTTATGGTGTGTCACTCTCCGGGGACAGTGCGTAGGGCTTTGCATCCGTTCCGGAGAGGACAGCATCATTTCTTTTGCTTGTATACCTCATCGATGGCTGCCTGGAACGGCGTCTTGTATTTTTCAATGACGGTTGAAACGGAAACACCATCGACCAGCTCACCGTTGAAATCCCAGAAAGGCAGTGACGGGAACGTATTGTGGTCAAGCACCAGCATGCCGTCAGCAACCGTTCTGGCATTTTCGATGTCAGCTTCGTCCGCCAAGTGAGTCTCCAGGGTCGATTGTCCGGGGTAATCGTAGATTGAATCGATCTCATTGATTTTTTCCCAGATATACATCAATTGCTCGGGATGCTCGACTGCTTTTGGAATCGTCAGCGCCTGATATTGCGACTCGCCAGAGTGGTACGCGCTTGCACTTGGCCCTTTCGGGAAAGGCAGGAAGCCGATATCATAGTCCTGCATATCTGTTTTGATGCCTTCGATCTCGTACATGGCGCCCGAATACATTAGCGTATTGCCCTGACGGAAGAACGTGGCCGGTTCAGTCCAATCCCCGCCTTCCGAGGCTCTGCCGACTTGCTCGGTAGCCATTTTGGAAACGAAGCTCAGTGCTTCTTTTGTTTTTGGATCATCCAAATTTTGCTTGTCACCATTGGTCAGTGAGGCTTCGTTGGAATACAGCACCGGTTCAAGCAGTCCCCTTTGGGCCAATCCCCAGGTATCGAGCTTGCCGTCGTTATTGCGGTCCTTGTTTGCCTTTTTGGCTACTTCAATGAACGTATCCCAGTTCCACTGATCTTCGTCCACATATTCCTGCAACGGCTTCATTCCTAGCTCCTGCATGAGCGTGCGATTATAAAAAATGCCACTTATAAATGAAGATTGATCCTCGGTAAATCCGTAGCCCCTACCTTCGTACTGCATGTATTCGTTGGTCGTTTTCTGGTTGAACACCTTTTCGTTCTTGGTATACTCATCCACGGGCCATAACAAGTCTTGCTTGGTCAGTGCCGGAATAGCGTAGCTTTTGCCCAGCCGGACAATGTCGCCCAGCGGTTCTCCCGCCATCAGGGAAGCCACAACCTTCTCCTGGTATTCGCCAAAATCAATCGAAATGTATTCGATGTCAAAGTTGTGCTTTTTCTTCAGTGCTTCCAAGTTCTCGATTCGCTGAATGTTATCCGGGTTGCTATCGGTCATTTTCATGTCCCACCAGGCAACCACCTTGATTTTTCTTCCCCCCATGTCAAAATCCATCTCCGGCGTTGATGTCTCATTCTTAGGTTCTGTTTCATTCGTAGTTTGCTCCGCCTGCGGCGCCTTCGTTTCCGGCTCTGTCTGTGCGCTGGAGCCAGTGCTGCACGCGGTAATCAACAGCATGATTACAAGGACCAGGCTCATCAGCATGTACGTTTTTTTTCTCATCGTTGTCCCCCCTGAATGTGTTTTACAGTTTTCTATCAAAGTGTAGCTCTTGAATGAAAGCGCAAACAACCCGTTAAAGTAAAGGGGCTTACCCTGTCAAACTATTGGTTTTGGCAATTTGAATCCAGGTTGAAGCATTTTCGGCTTGAATTGGTAAACAAATGGTCCCTCCGCAAAGAGATGCACATTGTATGCGCTTTCTTTTATTCCCATAATGAAATAAAGACATGAGTCATACTAAGGACCGAGGGTTTTAGAGTGGTTCAGAGAGATTCAAATCAAGCGAAAGTGAGGTTTTGCTTCATGCATGACATCTTGCTTGTGGACTTCAGCGGCCACACGCACGGAGAATTGCAGAAGTTGCTGCGGCGCAGTAACTCCGATCACGTCATCGGAGACTGCGTGGTCTCTGCGTGCGCCGCCTTGTCAACTTTGGCCGGTCGAGAATTTTCTGTCGTGCTCGTGAGCACCGGGGGATTTGCTGCTGCAGGTTTGTGGTTATGCCACTATATTCGAAAGAAAAGCCAGATTCCGATCCTTTTCATGGGAGGAGGGGATCATTTCAGGCTTGTACGCAAAGCGTTAGCATATCAGGTTAGCGATTATTTGCCAGGTCCGTTCCATGCCTCCGCCCTCCTGAACAGTCTGGATCGGCTCAAGTCCAGGCTTGATTCGGAGCCCGCGAAGAGACTTCCTTCTGCCTTCAGATCGCTGGTTCATTTGGAAGGCAAGCACGTGCATTCCAGCCAAGTGATCAAGATGGTAAAAGCTTATGTGCTCGATCATCTGAGCAGTGACATTACACTAAAGAGGATTTCCGACATGCTTCATTTTAATTGTGCGTATCTTGGTCAAAAATTCAAAATGGAAGAGAGCATATCCTTTAATCATTATTTAATGCAGCAGCGGATGGAAAAAGCCAAACTTCTGTTGATATCCACCAATTTGCGGATTTACGAAATTGCCAGCGAGGTTGGATATACGGATACAGACTGGTTTTATAAAAAATTCAGAGCATATACCGGGGAGACCCCCAATGTCTATCGAAAGCAAAAAACGTTCACCGCATAGTTGTGGAGCCACCCCTTTAGGATTTCATCAAACAAAAACAGAAACAAGACCTCAGGTTCATCTCACCTGAGGTCTTGCTTCTGTTCATATCTACTTCTATTTTAACGGACCAAAAGGGATTCCCGGAATTCCTGGGGAGTCATGCCTGTCACCTTTTTGAAAAAACGAGTAAAGGAATGCGCTGCCTCATAACCAACCTGGAGTGCAACCTCCCGAACCATGAGATCGCTATTCCTGAGCAGTTCCTTTGCTCTTCTAACTCGCAGCTCGTCAATAAATTCGGAGAGGTTGATGCCCATCTCCTGTTTGAAGAAACGGGAGAGATAGGATGGATTGAAATGATGAAGCTCTGCCAGCCTCACTAGGGAAAGATCTTCTTCCAGGTGCTCCTTGACGTAAGTACACAGGGAATAAATGACCGCATTCGCTCGCTCCTGCTCATCCGAGCCCTTGAAGCGTACGAGCTTGTCGGTTGCCTGATACAGCACCTGCACCGCGTCCTTCATAGATGCGTACTCGCTCAGACGAAGCAATCTGCGCTGATCGGGAATATCCTGATACAGTCCCCATCGATTGATAGTCGAATACAGATACAGCGCCAGATTATAATAGGTTTCCATCGCCCTCTCCATCGTCACATCCTGTTGAAGCAGTTCATTGGCCAGCTCTTCAAACACTTCGTAAAATTGCTGAATTCGTCCCGTTTCCAAATACCCTGACATGACCTCAATTCGGCTGCTGACCCGTGTGAGCTCCCTTTGGCCCTGATTCGGCAAAGCATCATCATGATCGGTAAGCACCATGGAAATGCCATCACCAATCTTCATCCAATGCAGTTGCCTCAATCGCTCGTATTGCCGAGTAATGTCGTACCAGTTGCAGCTTTTCCCGCTTAACGCAAAAGCCACCGATATGCCAAGTGAAGCCATGCAGGCTTCCTGCACCAATTCGAGTATACCCTCCAGATATCGGATCAGTGAATGGCCTGGCTCTGCTTCCGGATGTTTTGGCTGAACCAGCCATACCACATCTCCATAATGGTCTGTTACGCTGGCGTGAAGGGTGTGCTCATCCATCAGGGAAGAACCGATCCTTCGCGCTGATGCCTGAATCTGTACGCGCTCCAGGTGCAGAGGTTTATCCTTATAATCAAATCGACCCATCACAATGTAAACAGGGGCCGAGAGATGAAGACTCATGTCTCGCCTTGCCCATTCATCCTGAATCTCACTGGAGCAACCTGCCACATATGGTGTGGAGTTCTGTAGCACGTTCCTCAAATACTCTTCCTGCTGAAGCACCTCCAGCTGACAGGTTGCCTCTTGGGACTGCTCCAGCAATTCGTGCATGCGGTGACTCTGCCGAATCTCTTGCATGACCTCCTCAACCACAGCCATGATCTTGTCATATCCTTCCGTTTTGAGTAAATAACGTACATTGGGCATTTGAAAAGCCTTGTAGGCATAATTAAAATCGCTGTAGCCGGTGAGAAAAATGACGCGGCAGTGCGACCAGTAAGCCTGGATCTGTTCTGTCAGTTCAAGACCGCTCATGCCAGGCATACGAATGTCTGTCAACACGATATCGATCCTTGTGCGTTCCATCCACGTTAATGCCTCCGTGGCTGAATAAGCCTTGCATACATCAAGCCGTTCCGGCATATGGCTTGCAAAGGTTTCGTAGAGGCTGTCCGTAATAATTTCCTCATCATCCACAATCAAAAGTCGATACATTCGCTTTCCCTTCCTTCCCTTCGGATTCGAATCGTGACCTTCAATCCCTGCAGCTCGCTTCTGGCCAAAAACAGGCCGCTTCCTTCCCCGAATGTCAGCACCAGGCGCCGATGAATATTCATGAGTCCGGTCATTTCATCCGAGTTGCCATCTTCAAGCAGACGCTCCTGAAGCGCATGAATGTGCAGGTCCGTCAACTCATGCCCGTTGTCCTCTACACTGATTTCAGCGATATTCCCCTTCATGCTGAACCGGACCCTAAGCATGCCCTGATCCGTCATTTTTTCAAGACTGTGCTCGTAAGCATTCTCAATGATTGGCTGTATGATTAACCGGGGAACACGAATCTGCTTCATATCCGGTGGCAGCTCCCCGAAGTCGGCCTGTATTCGTCTGGAAAAACGCAGCTTCTGAATTTCCGTATACACACTCGAATGGGCAGCTTCCTCCTCCAGTCTTACATGATCTGTCCCATTTCGGGTAATGAACCTGAAATATTCACCAAGCATGTTGGCAAATTGCTCAATCCGCGCTGTATCCCCCGTTCTTGCGAGCGAATTGATAATGAAAAAGCTGTTATACAAAAAATGAGGATTAATCTGCGACTGAAGCTGCTTCAATTCGGCGCGCTGCATCATCATCGTCTTTTTGAAATCCCGATCGATAAGTAGTTGAAGCTTCTCAAGCATCTGATTGAACCGGGAGTAGAGAAAGCCAAATTCATCCTTGCGCTTGTGCACGATGGGAATGTCCAGTACACCTGTCTCCATTTTTTTGAATCTTTTGACGAGCAGCAGCAGCGGAATGTGAATCAGCTTGTAGCTGGAATAGAGATAAGCCGATATCGCGACGAAGGATGTCATTGCAAACAGCCAAGCCCAATGATAGAACTTGCTTAGCGGCCTCTTCACACTTTCCTCTGGCAAATACGTTGCTACCGATAAGCCCAATGGGCCCATATGGCTCTGGCTGACATAATAGCGTGTACCCTCGACCTTCACCTGAAAGCCGCCATGATCACTATCGGTGATGTGATCACGGTAGTAAGGGAGGATTAAGTCACGCTTGGAAACGTCTGTGATAATATGGCCCGTCTTTTCCTCAATGAGGAAGGAGCCACTGTCCGGGTACAGATTAAGCTGGGTCAGTGCATTTTGAAATTGCTCCGTATCCAGCTCGACCTGGACCGCAAACAGCGGTTCTTCTCCCTTCTTGCCAGTCAGGCGCACGGCACTCAGATTCATGGTGTCCTCCTTCACCGTAAAGCGCGCGCCTTTCCCCTGCATGCCGGAGCTAAAGTATTCATAGGAGGCTTTGTCATAATCATCGATGCCATGGGTGGCGGAGATGCTCTTGCCAATCGTGCGGATATGCACATAAACGTTCTTGATGTAAGCACTGCTGTTCTTGAACGTAGCCAGCCGCTCGGACAAATAATTCAATGTATCGCGGCGCTCTACCTGATCCATCATTCCCCACAGAATGGCGAGCCTGTTCAGCTTCCTGTCCTCAACGATGTCAAACTGCTGCAACTCCAGCCATTCAATTTCCCGATTCAATTCATCCAAATATCGGGTAAGCCGTCTTTCTGTTGACGAGGAAATTTCCTGGCTGGCATTGTCATAGCTCCAATTGTACAGATACAGGCCCAGGAGAATCAGTGGAAGAACAAAAATCAGATAGGTGATAACCAACCGGGCGAAAATGCTGCTGCGCCAGGATTGGGCAGGAAACTTAATCAACTCACTCCCCTCCATTGCTACAGGCTGGATTGTCTTTTTGCACATTTTGCATATGAAGGCACCATTGAGGAGCGGTCAGCGTTCCAGTGCTGTTTTGGTTTTGAGCCACGCATTAACCTCCGTTGTGATCTGTTCTCCGCCTAACTTGAGCCAACTCTCCACAAACTGGTCGAACTCTTCAATCGGTCTGCCGAGAATAATGTTCATGTATGCCTCAAGCTGAAGATCGTTCAGGATCATCTGACGGTCGACCATCGTTTCTGTAATCCCCCCCGTGAATTGGTCATATAAAAGCTGTCCGTTCCGCTCGTAACCATCAGCTATGCTAAATGCGCCTGTCGGTCCGTAGGTTTGATTCCAGCCCCAGCCGCTTTCGACACCTTCTGTCGCATAGGCTTCGATTCTTTTTTGAATAGCGGATGCTTCATCCTGAAGAACAGCAAGATTGCCGGAACGCTGCGCCTCCCGAATTTGCCGGTAAGCATCCAGATTTTTGGTTCCCGGAAAGGGGGTCACCGGCGATAGCATCCACACTGCCTTGGAATCGTCATTGTAGTACGTTTCATACTGCGCCTGCTCCCCCCAGTTGGTCTGCAAATGAAGATTCATAAGCTTCATCACCACTTCAGGATGAGCATAGTCCTTCCTGACGGCGAAATATTGCCAGGTATTGGTGCGAAGTGGCACTTTAACCTGCCTGCCGGATTCTGCGGCAATGGGGTAAGACTGCCAGTCCACTGCTGCATCGTTCTCTCGGCTCGACTGAATCATGAAGGGTGTCCATTGTTCTCCGTACAGCATGCCAATTTTTCCGTTTTTGATCAGTCGTACGGCCTGTGTTCCCTTCTTATAGCTGAATTCAGGGTCAAGCTGCCCCTCCAGGTACATCGTTTGCAGAACCTGCAGCGCCTCCCGGACTTCAGGCTGAATGCCGCCATAAACGAGCTTGCCATGTGCATCTTTAATCCATATATTCGGGTATGCACCATACCCTGCCATCAGACCGGCAACCCCCATGACCGGGTCCCACAGATGATTCGTTAGTGCAAGGCCGTAGGTATCCTGTTGGCCGTTGCCGTCAGGGTCTTCTTGTGTAAACGCTTTCGAAATCTCAAGTACGTCCTCCATCGTCTCAGGCGGCTGAAGTCCTAGACGTTCAAGCCAATCGGTTCTGATCCACAAGTACTGGGCTGTCTCGATGGAGGAGGCCGTTTCAGGTATCGCCATCAGCTTGCCATCGATGGTTGCCGCGTCAAAAGGCCCGCTTCCTTCCGCCTCCAATATGCTCTTCGCAAGCGGCGAAGCATACGTTGTGTACACCTCGGACAGATCCTGGATCAGCCCCGCATTGCTCAGCTGCCTTAATTGGTATGGATTTACCTTCACAACGTCCGGAATTCGACCTGCAGCGAGGGAAACACCCAGCTTCTGACCGTACATATCTCCTTTGGCGATCCAGTCATAGCGAAGCTTAATCCCAAGCTCTTGCTCATATAACCGGGTCCAGCGATTGTCCAGCAGTGTCTCTCCCGGCATCTGGCTGATCATGCGCTCCAGATCATCCCCGGCCTCTCTGACAAAAGATACTTCTACAGGAGAACTGTATTTTCCGAAAATGGAATGATCCTCGGATGGCTGCCCATCCACCACGGGCATGCTTTGTCCTGAATATCCGCTCGTATGGTCTGTTGGTATACATGCACTGAGCAACAGAATGACAACCCACTTTGTTTTGGTTAAAGCAGAAATACGCACATCATGCACCCCCATTCGTCTGTAATGGACAACGTTTTTTGGCAACATCAGGAATTTTAACCTTTCTGATATTATAAAAAAAGCCGCCGGCTCGGCGACTTCTATGCATGTTTGTTCTCGTCCTCCGACACGATCACATCATATTTAAAATTCGAAAAATCAGCGCTGCTCCCGGTCACTCTCGTCGAATATAAAAACAACCCGATTCGGCAGCCCATAAAATGATCCAGCTTATAAATCATTTTGTGGGAAATGCCAAGCGGCTTCCACTCTATCCCCTCCAGATAGGAGAACGTACAGTCGTCCTGATTATTCACGAAGTTGCCAAAAGCCTTGAGCGTAACTACGGATCCTGAAACAGGTATCCTGGCATACTCGGTGGCAGGCTCCGTATCAACCAGATTGCCAAATATCGATGAGTCCTCGCTGTTTCTTGCCAGCATGACCAGGTAAAATTGCCCTTCAGTCTTCGTCAGCGCAATTAAACCGTATGTACCGATCAGGAAACACAAGCCTCCATAATCACCATCCTCCAGCCTGCTGCCATCCAGCGTAACGATTGCTTCACAGGCAGGGCCCATTGCACGCTGCGTCAGCGTATTAACCGCAAAGGTCAGATTGGGGCTGATGTGTGCGGTTTGAATCCGATACACCCCAGGCTGGTCGGTTACCGACCAGAGCGCATCATTCGGAGTGTGATTCCATTGCCAGACATCCTTGAGCCGTACCTTTCCTTCTGCATTCGCTTCATAGTGAAAATCATCGCTGCCAATTAGAGGTTTGTAGACGTGATCCGGTCTCGTACTCGGCACAACGATCTCTTTTGGCGCTTCCGTGGGGAACACCGGGATATCGTTCTCAAAGTGAAGCGGAACCAGCACAGGGATGCGGCCAACCGCCCCGTGATCCTGAAACAGCATAGCGTACCAGTCGCCATCCGGTGTATCCACGATTCCGCCCTGGGCTACACCTGAATTAAAATAGCCCATATCGTCGTTAAACACTTCTCCGCCAACAAATTCGCCTTCCAGGGAATCCGCCATGTAACACGCCTGTGTTCTTCGGCCGGTAGCTTGTGAAATATGAATCAGAAACACATAGTATTTTCCATTAATTTTGTGAAAATGGGCCCCCTCGTAACCGAGGAAATAAGGCTCTTTTTCTTTTACGATCATGCGCAGCACTCCACCGGGCTTGGGGCCGGACAGATCAGAGCTTAACTCGGTCAAATGAATTTCGGCATTACCATGGACCAGGTAAATTCGGTCATCTTCGTCGAAAAACAGAGAGCAATCATGATAAAAGCCTTCCACATACTGCTTGGCCCATGGACCCGAGATCGTATCGGCCGTGTACAAATATGTCTTATGGGTATCGTTTGCCACAAAAATGACATAGAACTTATGCTTGTGATATCGAAGCGACGCTGCCCACATGCCTTTGCTGTAAATCTGCCTGCCTTGCTCCAGCCGCTGCGCGGGTGTATCGTCAAGTCTGTCGTACACATGCGTAGCCACTTCCCAATGGATCAGGTCATAGGAACGCAGGATGACGCAGCCTGGCATCATATGCATGGTTGTGCTGACCATATAATACGTGTCTTCAACCCGAATCACATCGAGATCCGGATAATCGGCCCAAATAATTGGATTTGCATGCATGTTGCCCATTCTTCCTTTCTAGCTTTATAGGACACACAATCTCAACAGATAAATTAGGCCCAAGTCTAGTTCCTTGCTTATTCAAAACTCCATTCCCTAATACTGATGCCTTGCTTGCCCACTGCTCCCCCAACCACCATATAGATGTCATGAACTCCCTGTGCATCTGTAATCCCGGTTGAATGCTCTTTCCATCGAGGTGATATGCCCGATTCAAGTGATCCACCCGATGCCGGAATCACAAGCTGCCCAATCAGCAGTCCATCAGGGCGATCCAGATGAAGCTCCAGCACCGCCTCCGCGCCTTCATTAGAGATTGCAGCTGTAAAGCATGCCGCCCCTTCATTGCCAAAATCAACCTTCGATAACGCAATCCAGCTGCCTCTTTCCATCTCGGTAACAACAACCTCAGAATCGGCACCAGCCGTAGGCTTTGATGTACTTAATCGCTCCGTCTTCACCCCTGCGCTCCATCCCATTGTGGCAGCAGCTACCCTCTGATAAGGATTGAACAGCTTGATCTGTTCAACACCTTCATAATCTGCGGCCACCTCGTTCATACGACCATCTGCTTCGTTGAAGCTAATCTGGTTCAGATGTGTCGAACGATAACCATCAGGAACCTCCATCGCCTGTGATAACGTCTGGGCGTGATAAGCAATATACCAGTGATCCGCAAATTGAAATATGGCATGATGGTTGTTGCCGCCAACGCCAAAAAAGTGACCCGGATTTCGCAGGATCGTTCCTCTGTACGTCCATGGCCCCATGGGCTGGCTGCTCGTCATGTAAGCAATCTCGCCGGGTGGCGGACTCCCCTCCGGACGGATACCCTCGTCAAAGTTAGAGCAGTAGGTAAAATAATAGATATTGTTGAATTTGTGAATCCCCGCATCCTCAAACATGTACGGAGCAGGGATAACCCTCGCCCGGCCCACCACACTGGTCATATCTTCACCCAATGGCATAACTCTTGCGGTATCCGGCCTCTCTGCTCTCCCTTCCGGTATGCCACCCCCAAAATAGATATAAGCTCTGTGATCATCATCTACCAGCACGGCCGGATCGAACAGCCACGTCACATCCTCAACACCCGGAGTCTCTCTGGTAATGAGCGCTTTTCCAATAGGATCTGTCCAGGGCCCGACCGGACTCGGGGCTGACAATACGCCGATGCCGCTGGCATTGTTTGAAAAATAAAGGAAGAATCGATGCTGCCCGTCAATGATCTGATGGGCAGCGGCTGGTGCCCAGGATTGAGTGGCCCATGTGGCTGCGCCTTGGGGCCCTGCCACATGAATCTCCCCATGATCTGTCCAGTTAACCAAGTCGTCTGAAGAGATGACTGTTATGCGGTTGATCGAGTGGAAACTGTTTTTCTGCGGATTGCCCTCAGAATCATATTCCAGCTTATCACTCGTCATGTACAGATAGACACGCCCCTCGAACACCAGAGCATACGGATCGGCTCCAAATTTATGAGCAACCAAAGGATTTTTATTTGGTGGAAGTTTCCCTATGGCCTTACTGATCTTCACAGCAGCTATAGATGCATGATTCTGTTCCGTTTGTTCCCTCGCATTTGAAGCAGAATTGTAGTTCATCAGTCGTTCCTCCATTTGAGTTTGATATACATCTTATCGCCGCTCTGCGATTTGCCAGATCCAGGTTTAAAATGCAGGGAAACGCTTGCAATAGCAGATGCAGCATGTTAGGTTGATTACAGTTTAAGGTAAAGCTGATTACATTTTCATTGCGTATTCCGCTCTATTTATTGCGCGAAAGGACAAGGAGGTGCTATATGAACGGATCCACTGAATATTTTTACGATCCCATCCAGTCCGAGCTTTTATATCTTCATCGCGTAACTACGTATCCTTTGGAAACAATCTATCATCGACATGATGCATACGAGATCTACCTTTTTATTCGCGGCAATGTCAACTTTTATGTGGAGAACCGATGTTATCATCTGGAGCCGGGGGATTTGCTTATTATGTCTCCGGAGGAAATGCATCGCGCCTTTATTTTGGATGGAACCGAATATGAACGAATTACTATCAATCTAAAAAAAACATATCTTTGTCAGTTGTCGACTTTATCAACCAATCTATCCGCATGTTTTGATCATCGTCCAAAGGGACAACAGAACATCGTTCACTTAGATGATTACCATATGAAGCAGATTTTGCATTTAACTAGCGAACTGGAGGAATTGCTTGATTCAAATGCATATGGAACGGATGTTAAAACCAATGCAGTCATTGCACAGTTGTTGGTTCTCATTAACAATTCGTTCCACAATAAGTCCTCTATACCAATCGATATCATGCCAGAAATGGTACGTAAAACAATGGATTATATTGAAGCGCACATTTCCCAGGAGATTACGCTTCCCAAGCTTGCCGAGGCATTTTATATGAACAGCACGTATATCAGCCGCCAGTTTAAAAAGCATACCGGACTAACGATCCGCTCTTACATCATGAACCGTCGTATTGAATTGGCGAGATATTACCTATCCGGCGGGATGAGCATTACGGATGCCTGCTTCCAATCGGGGTTTCGCGATTATGCCAATTTTATTCGAACCTTCACCAAAATTACCGGAGTCTCTCCGGGCAAATATAGCAGACAAGCACAAAATATTCCTGATCCATCCTTTGCACACTATGCAGCATTAAACCCGGCAAAGGATGGTCAAAAATTAATCGACAGATTTAAATAGCACATCCACTCTAGGATAAAAATTGCGCCCCAATATAACTGATCAATTGTTGTCGCTTCATAACTTTTTTAGCCATGAAAAAAGCTCCTTCGTTAAACAAAATCAAGACTATCTTATAAGATAGCCTTTGTTTCTTATCTACTAAATGAGGATACTATCAATAGGGGTCTATTTCCGCTTATTATTTCCTCCTTCGACATTTAAAATGCTCAATTTTCCATCCGAAAACGAGTAACAAAGCAGCACCGAACACTTCTATAACCCCTGCAATGAAAAGTATTCATCAACAACATTGAGCAATCCCACCCATTAGATTAACGAATTGACAGGCGAAAATCGTTTAGATACATGCCTGATCGGTAATCGGAATATGTTCTTGTCCATTCAGGCAATCGGTACAAGTTCTTCTCCTTGGCTCGGGACACGAACTTGTACCAACCTTCATATCGTGCATTCCCCTAATAACGCAGTGTACAGTCCTGCAGGACCGGACCGCCGCCCACAATTGTTAGATCATATAATACAGTCATCTTCGTCCTGTCCTTCTCCTGTTTTGTCTTGTTTGTATTGGTTACGTTCAAGAGGCTTGTGTCGCATACAATCGTGCATAAATACCTCCGCTATGCAGCAGTTCCTCATGCGTACCCATCTCGGCGATCTCTGTACCCTCCAGCACAACGATCTGGTCGGCATGACGGACCGTCGATAGCCGATGGGCAATCACCAGTGTTGTGCGATCCTTCGATATTTCATCCAGTGCCTGTTGGATCTCTTGCTCGGTCTTGGTATCAAGCGCCGATGTCGCTTCATCCAGAATGAGGATTGGTGCATTGCGCAGAATCGCCCGTGCTATCGAAAGGCGCTGTTTCTGCCCTCCGGACAAACGCACACCGCGTTCACCAATTACCGTATCGTAGCCTTGCTCCATCTGAGATATAAATTCATGTGCTTTAGCTGCTTTAGCTGCGGCAATCACATCTTTCCGGGTCGCGTCCTTCCATCCATAAGCAATATTGTCATACACCGAGCCATCAAACAGGAACGTATCCTGCAGCACCATTGAAATATTGTTACGCAGGCTGGAAAGCGTCACATCACGAATATCGATGCCATCCACTCGAATCGATCCCGCCTGCGGGTCGTAGAATCGGTTAACGAGACTGGCCAATGTCGACTTACCTACTCCTGTGGTGCCTACAAGCGCTACTGTCTTTCCATGATCAATGGTCAGGTTCAGCCCCTCTAGTACAGGCGCACCATCTTGATAAAGAAATGTGACATCTTGAAAGGAGATCTGTCCTTGTACACGCGGCAAATGGACTGCGTTTCGCTTCTCCTTTATGTCTTCCTCTTCTTCCAGCACATCATATACCCGTTTAAGGCCAGCGGAGGCTCGCCCGGCCATTTCCACCAAGCCGGAAAAAGACTTTATCGGTTGATAAAACATACCCAGGTAGGCGATGAATCCGATGATATCAGCAATGCTTACCTCGCCTGTTGCCATCAATCTGCCGCCCAGTATCACGACAAATACAGTCCCCAGTGTGGTCACAAATGCCAACAAAGGCAAAGAGGTTTCATAGAACAAACTGGCGCGTAAATAGGTCTTCGAATATTTCATAGCCAGACGAGAAACGTTGCCTCGCTCCTCCTCCTGTCGATTGAAAATTTGGATTTCTTTCATGCCCGATAAATTTTCCTGCACCTTTCCAGCGATATCTCCCCGAGCTTGGGAACTCTCTCCCCACAGCGGCGACAAGTGCTTGCTTTGCCATACCGTGATTACAAGCAGCAACGGAATCGTGATCAGACTGATCAGTGCCAGCTTCACATTGATCGTCAAGAGCAGGATGCCTACTCCGATAAAGGTCAGTCCGTTAACGATAAAGTCAGGTATAGCATGGGCAATGAAAATTTCCGCTTCCATCGCATCATTCACAACGCGCCCGGTCAAGTCACCCGTCCGGCTTCGATGGAAATAGCGCAAACTCATCTGCTGATATTTGCTATACAATCTTGTTCGTAAATCCGCCACGTAATGAAGTGCGGCATAATGGTTCATATAGCCTGCCAGTGATGTTCCGATGGCTTGCAAACAGGTGGCTCCAAGTAGCAATAAACCAATCTTCAATGCTTCTGCGGCAAACTGACTGCTACCTTCGGTTGCCAATTGTGTCAACGAACGGAGCGCCCAGGGCAAATAAAATCCGGCAATTGTGGCCAGCACGACACCGACAAATCCAATGCCTAACTGCATCCAGTATTTTCGTGCGCCCAGCAGGACACGCCATGCGATTTTCATGTGGCTATCTTCTCCTTCTGCTCCTTATCATTTAAGAATCCTTGATCCGCCCCTTGGTCTCTACGCTTATCACGCAATATCTCGTACGTCACATACACCGGTCGCCCCGTTCGTGGTTCCAGCATAATTTCGGCATCGATGGCAAACACCTCACGTAGCGTCCGTGCCGTCATTACGTGCTCTGGCGAGCCATGCTCCACCACCTGACCATCACGAATCGCCACCATATAGTCGGAGAAGCGTGCTGCCAGATTCAGGTCATGCAGCACCATCACAATCGTAACCTGCTGACTGCGATTCAGTTCATAGAGCAGCTCCAGCACTTCAAGCTGATGTGCCAGGTCCAGATAGGTGGTGGGTTCATCCAGCAGGATCAGATCGGTCTGCTGGGCGAGTGCCATCGCAATCCATACGCGCTGACGTTGACCGCCAGAGAGCGTATCGACCTCGCGATGCTCAAACGCTGTAAGCTGTGTAACTGATAGGGCCCAGGCAACTACTTGCTTATCCTCTTTGGAGAGCTTGCCGAAGCCCCGTTGATGAGGAAAACGCCCATAGGCCACTAATTGACCGACCGTCAAACCGCTCGGTGCAGTAGGCGTCTGCGGCAGAATTGCCATCTGCTTGGCCACTTCTTTGGTGGACAGTGTGCAAATATCAGCACCATTCAGATAAACCGTGCCATTTTTCGTCTTGAGCAGCCGACCGACTGCCTTTAGTACGGTTGATTTTCCGCAACCATTGGGGCCAATAATCGAGGTAATCTGTCCACGCGGAATCTGCAAATCCAGTTCTTTTACGATAAGCGTGTCATTATAGGCAATATCGATTTGTTGCGCTGTAATACTCTCCATGACGTCCTCCTAATTGGCCTTCGATAGTAAATAAAGAAAGTACGGAACACTGATGACCGTAATGACGATTCCCGTCGGCACATCTCCCCCCAGGCTAACCGTGCGCGTAATTGTGTCAGCCAGCACCACGACTAATCCACCGGTCAGGCTGGCAGCCGGAACGAGCAATTTGTGATCGGGCCCGACCAGTTTTCTTGCCATATGCGGAGCGATCAAACCAACGAAGAAGAAGCTTCCTCCCACGGCCACACTGCCAGAGGATAAAGCAACAGCAGCGATCGACAACCCCAAAAACTGCCGCTTCACGGCAAGACCCAGCCCTTCTGCCGTCTGATTGCCCAGATGGAGGGTGTTGAGCATGCGAGACTTGTAGAAAATATAGCCGAGTAAAATGATGACCCATGGTGCCAGTACGGAAATATAGCGCCAATCATCGCCCCACAAGCTTCCCGCCAGCCAGTGCAGCATGAAATCCATCTGCGAATCATTCAGCTTGAGTGTCAGGAAGGTGGTCAGCGCTTCATACCCGCTACCGAGCGCGACCCCGGTTAAGATCAAACCGATTGACGAGATATCTCGCCCACGGCGATTGGATAATAAGAAGATCAATCCCGCCGCCAACAATCCACCAACAAAGGCCAGTAGTGGCAGGGCAATAAAGGAGCCCTTTCCTGTCGATGCGATAAATACGACAAAGAACAATACAAACAAACCTGATCCCGAACTAATCCCCAGTGTCCCCGGACTAGCCATGTCATTGCGCAGCAAACTCTGCATCACGACCCCAGCCGCTCCCATTCCCAGACCTACCAAGATCGACAGTGCGATTCGTGGCAACCGAAAATCAAACACGATCAGATTTTGCTTGTCGGTGCCGTTTCCCACGAGAACATTCAACACTTCTAGCGGTGAAAGATTCATCTTGCCAGAATTCATGCTAATGATAGCAAACATAAGGATGAGCACCATAAGCACTACATTGATGATGATGCCCCGTTGAATCGTATAACGCTGCTTGATCATTCAGATTCCCTCCTTTGTCTGCGAGCCAGGAAGAGAAAGTACGGGACACCAATGATAGAAAATATAATGCCAATCGGCGTTTCGAACGGCTTATTGATCAAGCGTCCAGCCAGATCGGCTGACACGGTCAGCAACGCACCATATAGCGCAGCCGCCGGAATAATGTAACGATAGTCGACACCGACCATGTATCGCACAATATGTGGGGTAATCAGACCAACAAAACCGATCGGGCCAACCACGACAACTGCCAATCCAGTCAGCACGAGCACAATAATCGTCGATAATCCCTTGACCAGTCCGCTACGAATACCGAGTCCACTTGCCACATCATCCCCCAAACTGAGCAGTGTAACAGAAGGAGATAGCGCCAGCGCCAGCAGTACACCACCAACAAATAGCGGTGAGATCATCAGCAATTCCCCCCACTTGACCCCTGCTGTACTGCCTGCTGTCCAGAATGTCAATGCTCGACCCAAGTTATAATTGATCGCTAAATACTGACTGAGTGCACCAAATAGCATGGAGATGGACAGTCCTGCCAGTACCAGCCGCTGAGGCGTCATCCCGCGCTTGCCCATTGACGCGATGAAGTAAGTGATTCCGGTCGCGAGCGCTGCTCCCAGACAAGCAAACAGCATCATCTGCCCATACGAATAACCCGGCAGAAAGGCCAGGCAAAGAGCAATCGCGAATGCTGCCCCAGAGCTGATCCCCATCAGCCCGGAGTCGGCCAGCGGATTGCGCGTCGTTCCCTGCATAATAGCCCCGCATACCGCAAGGCTGCACCCGACGATCAGATCGGCTACGGTACGCGGAAGACGTAGGGTTTGAATAATGTGATGCTCAGTGAGCGTTGGATCAAATCGGAAAATAGCCTCCCATGCAGTCGCTAACCTCATGTCGGCGGCGCCGAAGCTAATCGACGCCGCCGACATGAGAACCGTTAATCCAAGCCCTACCACCATGTACATGGTGAAGTTCACCGCCCCACGGCGTTTTTGTTCAGGCTTGTTTTTCATCACGTTTTCCTTTCCTTACCTACTGACAGATATTTGTAAATTGGAGTACTTCTTTATACCTCGTCAAAACTCTTATTTAGCCATTGCCAGCAATTGATTTACAATATGATCAATCAATGCACTGGAAGTCATTATATCCGTGGACCAAGATAACGATGTCCCCACCGTTACGATCCGATTATGTTGCACAGCAGGTAGCGATTTCCAGACCGTATTATCAGTAGGAACTTTCGTATCTCCTATAGCGATTAGATAATCCCCTATGTAAGCAGCCAAGACCTCCATAGAGATATCTCCCCAATATTTATCTGGGTCAATAATATCAGTTTGAACTTTCGACGGTGCCTTCATTTTAAGTTCATTATAAACAAGGTCGCCAACCGCATGCTTGGCTCCAGCGATGTAGTTACTTTTATCACTGAATTCCCCCATAGTAATTGTCACGTCTGAAAGACCTGCATTCTGAAGGGCTAGCTTCGCTTCTTCGATTTTTCCGGCATAAGCACTCAAAACAGCCTTAGCCTCTTCCTGCTTGTTCAAAACATCGCCTATAAAATGTATCCGTTCTTCTGTAGTCATATCACCATAAGGGACATAAATTGTCGGGGCAATTTTGGATAAATCTTCATAATTTTCATCGCCCCATGCTAAAATGATCAGATCAGGCTCAAGAGTCATGACATCTTCCGGCTCCATAGCTATTTTAATGGAGTCTGTAATCCGGTTAGCAAAAACAGCCTCTTTCCCGTCCCTTGCCGCTCTCGCCACACCTAGTGGAGTTACACCTAGAGCCACTACATCACCAACTAAATAATCGACTACAACACGCTGAGGGTTGTTAGGCACCTTGACGTCACCCTTAACTGTGGATATCGTTCTCGTCTGCGAAACTGCTTCTGAAGCTTTCGTATCCGATACTTCCGATTGTGTTGTCTGTTGTGTCTGCGCAGGGATTGGATTCACCGTTCCCCCGTTATTCGATGGCGTTCCCGACGCACATGCCGACAATAAAAACATCAAGCTCATTGCCGCCGCCAAGATCATTTCTTTACTCCTTACTTTTCCAAACATAGTTGATTCCCCTTCTCTATAAGACTGGACTAGACCCGCTAGTTCCCTCTCATAGTAAGTAAAATGAGAATCATTATCAATACCATCAACCTGCATGGATAGTGCGTTTATTTTCCGATAATCACTTGGCGTCATCTTGTAATACTTCTTAAACATCCGAAACAGATTTTTCTCATCTGTAAAACCAGTTCCTGTTGCAATCTCTTTAATGGTTGCTTCTGTATGCTTCAAGTCATGACAGGCAGCCTCAATCCTTTTCTGAATGAGGTACTCCTGTAAGCTCATCCCTTCCTTCTTTTTGAACAGCCGCGTCAATTGCCCACCACTGATCCCAAACATATCGGCAATTTCTTGAAACATAATCGGCTGCATGTAATGCTTATCGAGATATATCTTGGTAGAACAGGCTGGATCTGGCTGGAGATACCGAATCTCACCACTCTCAAAATCTCTGTATACCCCATGAACCAATTGATATAGAAAACTTTTGGCCTGCAGCTGATCCATCGCCTTGCCGCGTTTCCAGCCATTCATCAACTGTTGAAACCAATCGAGTAGCAAGATAGGATTACTTGGTGTATAACCAAACTGTTGAACAAATGGATTCACTTCCTCCAGTAATTGCTGCAGGTGCCTCTTGAAAAAAAGAGGTGATTCTGCTTTATAGAACACCATAAAGGTCTTCACAATCTCCCCTTTAGGCGAAATACTGAACAGGCTCCCTTTCCCGCCGTGAACTAAACCGAAGCGTTCCATTCCAAATGTGGTTTCATTCAGTTGAATTTGCGCTTCTCCTCCATATGCATAGATAAACATGCTACTAGGCATTTTATACTGCTCCAAAGGGGTTTGGGACGCTACATTCTGAAAGCGTACATCTATTAATGTAATGATCGAACGTGTCCAAATACGGGCCATCGTATCGATCATCTCCGGTGTAAATACCTGGCTTGCTTCTGCTTCTTCTTGCATCTATCCGCGCTCCCTTATCACACTTTTTCTATATATCAGCCATTAATTGATATTGATTATCAATATCATAATTCATGAGGTAAGTATATCATCATTAAGTGATATTGGGGGAGCAGGCAACGGAAACTAAAAAAACTGACGCCGGTAGAGTACCGATGCCAGTTTGCCGTCTAGGTTCTTTTTCAATGTCTACAAAATGGGGACTTGGCAAGTACCGCGAGAGGACTCAAACCTCCACGATATCCCAAACAATTTTGAGTATTTCTCGGGTTAAGCCATTAAAAATATAGCCGTCGCAGAAATCATCAAATGATTGGATATTACATCGAGTCAGTGCAACGACGATTCCCGTCCTATCCTTGCCTGCCGCACAATGTATAATCGTCGGACGAGGAAGCATGGCCGATAGAACCTCAATAGCCACCAGCAAGTTCGTGTCGCAATGAAGATGGAGAACAACAGCCTACGTGCGGCTGCATCATTGTGGACAGCAGCTGCAAGTTGCCAAAGTGCAAGGTCCATTTCCGTAGTCGGATTGTTGGGCACGCCACGTATACGGCAGTGATTTCGGAGGCACCCGCAATATGAGGGAGAAGCCTAGTATACATTCCTGTTGCAAAGTAACAGGATATTCTTGTGACATTTTGTTTACATGTTGATCAAACTTTCGCGACAACTGCTCGATATAGTGGGAAAGTATGGATATACAAGGTTAAGCAATTATTGCACCTAAAAACAATTAAGGAGGAATTGGAATTGTCAGTTAGTTTGCAGTCGTCGGATGAATCCGACAATAAAATCGTGCCCGATCTCAAGGAAAAGCCAACACCTAAACATTCGCGTGGGGTAGGACGTCTTATCGCGCTTGATGCAGCGAGAGGTTTGGCTGTTATCGGAATGTTTTTGCAGCATTTTGCCTTAAATGAAAGGAATGCCTTCGTGTCTGGTAACACGACGCTGTTGTTTGTTCTCTGTGGCGGTATCTCCTTCTCTATTATGGCTCAACGTGTGCAGGAGCGTGGAACGGATGCAACCGCTTTTCGGTCAAAAATGCTTGCTCGGGCAGTATTCATCGATCTGATCGGATATATGCTCATTCTCCTGAACACCCCTTATGGTATCATTCTTCCTGCCTACGCAGCCTTGTTCGTGCTGGCGTTAACACTGGTTTACCGTTCGACTCGCGTACTTGTGTACACCACGCTTGCCTTGATGTTTTTGGCTCCTCCACTCATGCTTATGGGAATGAGCGTCATATCGGATGCATTTTTACTTCAAGATATTGCTGGTGGCCCGATGTCTGCTCTCGCACTTACCCCTGTTTTTGTTGCAGGAATGGCGATTGCGCGTTTCAACCTCACCAACAAGCGAACAGCAATGTCAATTGCAATCTGTGGTTTCATTATGCTCGTTATCGGTAAAGTACTGGGTGCTTACCTTCTTCCAGACCTAAGATTATCCTTTGAGTCGTGGCTCCTTAGTGTTCAAGGTTCAAACGCCAGCCCGCCTGACCCATATGCCATCTGGCCGCTAAATGCAGATCCGCCGCTCTGGCTAATGCTTCTACAAACAGCTCCGCATACCGCATCAACGTTCCAAACGCTTATCGGACTTGGTATAGCATCTCTAGTCGTAGGACTTTTGTTTCTGGTACCGAAAAAAATGACCGTTCTCTTAACTCCTTTTGCAGCAGTCGGGCGCGTGGCCCTCACGATGTATGCTTTACAGTTTGTCGTGGTTTGGGTACTTACCCTCTTGGAAATTGATTACGGCCTAGGTGAAATCCCATTTGGTGACCTGCTCGTCATCGTGATAACAGTGGGAATCGGTTGGATTATTGCACGTTTACCCAATGGTCCACTGGAATCACTTATGCGACGTTTCGACCAGATATTCAGTTCCTCCGGAACAGCACCGACACCCAAATAAAAGCCCTAATGAATCTATCATAAATTCTGTCCGAAAAGTCCACCCTTGGGTGGGCTATTTATTATGTTCAAATAGCGTCAAACTCTGAACCACGACTGTACCTACCTCCCACCCTGTAGTCTTCAAGTCAACGTGCGAAAGGGCCAGATCTATCCAGAAACAGCAAACGGATTAATGAGCTATACTTGAGATGCATATCATGGAAATCTTTTTAGATCCCATTAAAAACGTCATAGGTCCCGTGATACAACGTACTCACTCAGGGAGAGTCCGCTCAGTGATACGCTTTTGGAAGACATTGGAGTTTTCCTGGGGGCTTTAGCTTTTCTTTTTGAGCAATATGCAGTAAACCCCACTCGAATTCAAATGGGGTTTACTACGCAATGGCGCGGTTGGGCTCAAAACGATTTCTGCCTGCACCTTATCTTTTTCCCATGCCTCCGGTCCCTAATTCATTATTGATGTGCTGAGTCCCCTTTTTCATCGGGATCTGGCTCATCGGCTTCAATAATATTCCGAACATACTCTTTTAGATCATCGCTGCTTGTTACACTCAGTACCGCTGCTTTTCCAACATAGGTTTCCTTGAGCAACTTCATTGGCGGGATTTGTTCACTTGCCTCCACCTTGCACTTATATCCGACCGATGCCAATTGCCACATGTTGTTAACCGACAGATTTGTATCAATATACGGACTGATTTCTTCCAGTATGGACGGCAGCTTCATGATGGACGTTGTGCTTTTCATTTTTTCGACGATGGCATCGGTGAAATCACGCTGGCGCTTCGTTCGAGAATAATCGGACAGGGCATCATGACGAAAACGAACATACTGAAGTGCTGTCTTCCCGTCTAAATGCTGCTCTCCTTCTTTCAGGTTAATATCGTACTCATGCTTATCAGCGTTACTCTTATAGATCATGTCCTTCTCGACATGAAAATCAACTCCTCCTACAGCATCCACAAGTTTGATGAATCCCTGGAAGTCTGTGTACACGTAAAATTGGATCGGAATACCAAGCAACTCACTTACAGCACTCATGGCCGCCTTAGGTCCATGCGTAATCGCAGTGTTAATGCGGTTTTTGCCATAATCCGGGATATCGGTATAAGTGTCACGGAGAATAGAGAATACATGGATACGCTTATGCACAGGATCTAAGGAAATTACCATCATGCTATCAGATCTGGGGATCTCGCCTTTTTTGTTTCCGCGAGCATCTACTCCCATTAATAAAATATTGACTGCCTCTGTGCCTAACCACTTCGGAGGTTCTACGACTTTCTCATCGTTTTCCATCCCCTCAAAAAAGGGGGAGTTTTCCGAAGTTTTACTTAAGCCTTCCAACCCTTTATAAATAGACAAGAAATAATAAAGCCCAAAAGCGACAAATGCAAACAGAATGATGAGTAGTATGGCTGCGATTTTTCTCTTTTTTAGCGACATGTGTTACTCCTTTTTTTCGTCTTCGTTTGTAAAATTCAACTTACTTTTCCTGCAAGCCCTGTATGAGAAGTGAAGCAAAAAATCTGCTGCCATCCGGCTTTAGGTGCACCCCGTCTTTGTAAAAATAATCTTCTTCCCCTTCGCTCGCTGCATACCAATCCAATACTTTTGCATTATCAAATTCACTAACAACATCCTTAATGTTCGAATTCACGGTATCTTGCCATCTTTTTGGAACTCGGGTTGTCATGACTAGAACCTGCTTTGTTTCAGCAAGGGATGCCAACAAACTGCGAAGTTGATCTTTTGAGAACGGACCGTTGGTTCCAAGTTCTATAATGATGTGGTCTCCCAATTTTCCTTGTGCACTTAATTCTTCTATTACTGTTCTGGCCTGGGACATCTGTCTGCCGACCTTTCCTTCAACAGTTATTTTCGGGAGCATTTCCTTCAGGTAGGGCTCAACTCCAACAATCACAGAGTCTCCTATGACCGTAACTCCTTCCCCGCTGATTGACGCAGATTCCGAATGTTCAGCCTCTTTCGTATTCATGTCGTTCTTGGGTTGAGACTGAGTTAAGTTCGGGGCATCCTTGAATGATTCAAAGGATTGAGTATTCGTTTTTTCTTGTTCACTTTTGGAAGAGGCCTGTGAGTGAAAGCCCAAATATCCCAGGGCAAAGATCAGGAGAGCAAGCCCAGACACCATACATATATTTCTTTGTTTCATCTTTCATTTCATCCTTTCTTTCATTTCTCTTGGTATGGTTAACTATGAGTTTTGTTTGAGCTGTTCAACCAGTAGAGAGGCATAATAGCGAGCTCCTTCCGGAGTTAGATGAACACCATCGTGGGCAAATAACTCACTTCTGTTCTCACTGGCAGAATACCAATCAATAATTTTTACATTCTGATATTCATTTCCAACTTCTTTCAAAGCATCATTGACAGTATTCTGCCAACTTTTGGGCACCCTTGTGGTTACGAGATAAATCTGCTTGGTCTGTAAAGAATCCAGCAAAGATCGAAGTTTACTTTTGTTAAAGACTCCATTGCTTCCCAGTTCTATGATGATGTGGTCTCCTAATTGTCCTTTTGCTCGCAGTTCATCCACAACTTCTTGAGCACGCGACATCTGTCTACCAACCTTGCCGTCAACCACGATGCCGGGAAGCAACAATTTCACATATGAATCCACATCCAATGTAAGGGAATCACCAATAAGCGTGATGCCCTCCCCTTCATTGGGTGGATTGACGAATGCATCGTCATGGCTCGTTTGTTGATTGTCATCAATGAATTGCTGATTATGATTGTTGCTTGGCTGATCGTCATTTTGCACGGTATTTTGAATGCTCACAGGTTGATCCAGCTCAGGTTGAACCTTGGTTGCATTGGTTATCCAGGATTGAGCGATGAAGAAGGCGATCAGCGTTACACTCAACCCGATCATTGGTTTAAATCGATCATGACGCCAAATATCACGCCATTTCGTAAGGAAATGTCTCCTGCGAATCGGTTCTTCAATGAACTCGTACGATAAAATGGACAACACTACAATGATGGTCAGACGCAGTAAGATCTGTGTAAATCCAAGCCCTTCACTACTCGCATCTGGTCGCATTAAAATTATGACGGGATAGTGCCAGATATAGAGGCTATAAGAATGCTTACCAAGCCAAGTCAGTGGTCGACATCCAAGGATTTTGCCCAGACGGCTGGCCGGATGTACCAACGTTGCAATAATTACCGCCGTGACCAAGGATAGATAGAGAAAACCGAACTGGTACAACGAATCATCATACTCATTCGTACGATGAATCAGTATGACTAACACGAGCAATCCTAACGCGCCGATCATATCAAGCGTTGTACGCGCTGCAGGTGAAATCTTCTCGTTCAGCTTCCAGCTCGACCATCCAACCGCCAAGGCGGCTCCAATCAGTATGGCGAAGGCCCTGGTGTCTGTCCCGTAATAAACTCTGCTAGGATCTTCTCCTGGCACATACTTTAGAGTCATGGCCATCGCCGATATGGAAGCCAATACCAAGATGCTCAACAGCAGCTTCCCACGCCGCGGTGCAAACCTTATGCCGATGAACAGTAAGATGGGCCAAGCGACGTAAAACTGTTCCTCGATGGAAAGTGACCAGAGATGTCCAAAAGGCGAAGCAGGACCAAAACTCTCAAAATAGGAAACTTTATGAAATATGAGATACCAGTTATTCACGTAAAAAACAGAAGAGATAAAATCTCCTTTTAGTGACAGGAGTCTATCAGGGTTCGTAGCCATTAACCACAACGCAACCAGAATGAACATGCTTAACATAGCAGGCAATAGTCTACGAAACCTTCTCATCCAAAAGTTCCAAATCGCTACGTTTTTATTCACTTTCCACTCCATTAGTAGCTGATCCGTGATCAGGTAGCCGGACAGGACAAAAAATACGCTTACTCCCAGTAATCCGCCTTGCGCCCATTTCAAATCAAAATGGTAAGCAATGACAGCCAGGACAGAAATGGCTCGTAAACCATCGATTCCAGGCATATAACGCTTCTTCGGTTGATCCAGTTTCCCACTCATTATGTTTCATTCCTTGTCTGTATATGGGCTATATCTCTTTAATTAATATAATCAGTGGATGTCGCCAAAGTTTGATCAAGATGTAAACAATTTGTCATAACAGATACATCCTTGTTGACAAAGAAAAACCCTTCTTACGGATAATGGTCCGTAAAAAGGGTTTTTGAATGGAGTGATGCTACTCGAATTCGATAATGAATGAAGGGCCCTCTGTGGAATCATTTTGAATGATTTTCGGATTCGCAAATATCTTGGGCCCTTGAAGAAACAAACTTGTATTTTCCAAATTCCATTTCATATTCACCGGTACAATACCATGGTAAACGGGCTCATTGTACAGCACATTTCTTCCTTGCATTTTGCCGACATAAACAACATCTTCATCTTGTAGCGAGTATGCAATAAATTTTTTGTCTGGAGAGAATTCAAATACAGTCACTCTTTCCAGAATAACGGAGAGCTCACCGTTTCGCAGATCGTATTCGTACAGCGTGCTGTCACTTCCCAGAAAAGAAAACTGATCATTCCCGATCCAGGTCATCTGATTTTCTCCAATTTGGCGTTTGTACTTGGGCTCAAAGTGATCATCTATCAGTTTGCCAAGTACAATGGTTTTCTTGCCCGAATGATTGGAATCATACAGCGTAATTAATCCACTGCGGCCATCATTGGATACTTGAACGCCAAGAAGCGTTTCACCCTCTTTGAATTCATTTAGTGCGTAAGATTTGGTTACCCTAGATTTCGTGTCATAGATCCGCAGGCTGTTTTTTTCTCTTTCAGCGGCGTCCAAGATCAGATAACTTATATATTTGCTGTTGTCAGACCAGGACATGTCCTGCAAGTACTTCTGACCTTTCGAGTTGAATGTATCGATCTCCGTCTCTTTCCCATCCTTTATGGAAAGTAATTTCAAACTTGCAACGGTTCTCGTCATGCGAATATCAGCCACATGGTTACCGTCCGGCGAAAGCGCCATTCGGGTATTATTTATTTTGATCTCCGTCATCTTTTCACTTTGTTCATACGGATGGGTCAATCGTTTAAGCAAGAAACTTTCAGGCGAGCCTGCAGTCCTGAATGCACCAACAAGCGAGTCGGTTGAGGTCCAGCCCATCCAATACCCCGTATCAGCATTTTCATCTGACAAGCGATAGATATTTTTGACTTGAACCGGACTTGAGTCCTGAGGCGCTTGATCAATCTCTTCGTTGTCGTTTATAACAATAGTTTCGCTTTGTATTCCGGTGCTGCAGCCTGACATCAGAAGGAAAAACAGAACAATCATGATTAACCCCCGTCCACCATATTTAGCCATGACTGTTCCTCTCCTTTGCCGATTTTAAACGGTTAAATTCTACAGTAACTGTGGTATGGTTATCCTGGCTGACGATGGAAATTGAACCTTCCATTTCATCCACTATTGATTTGACGATACTTAACCCCAGCCCGATGCTGCCCTCTTCTGAATCCTTGGGATAAGCCAGATAGAATGGTTCAAACAGCTTAGAGAGCTGTTCGGCATCGATTGGATCACTTGGATTGTAAATAATAAAACGGACTTTCCCGTCCACATGAAGACCTTTTACCACTATTTCCGAGAAGTCCAAACTATATTTGATTGCATTGTCCAGCAGATTAATGAAGAGTTGACGCATTCTGTCTTTCTGTGCCATCACATATAATTCGTTCTCAAGATTGAATGTAATTGTTTTTTTATAGCGCTGAGCACGAATAACCATCGAATCACAAACAGCCCGAAGTACAGATCCCGCTTCAACTTTTTCCAGTTCATACGCCTGACCCCGCGAAACCTCTAGGAGCTTCAATACCATCGTATGTAGACGCTTGCTCTCTTCGATGATGTGATTGGTGCCTTTTTCAAAAAACTTTGGGTCACGCTCTCCGTTTGCTTTGATTAACTCGGCATACCCCAAGATTGACGTTAAAGGGGTTTTGAGTTCATGAGTAATGTTGTCGAAGAAACGTTTTTCCTGCTCATTCAGTTCTATTAGTTGATCTCGATCTTTTCGGATGATGTTAATCTGCTGACTGATTTGATAAACCATATCATTGAAATTTTCGGCGAGCCGGCCAATTTCGTCCTTGCGTTTAAATCGGATGCGAATATCCAGATTCCCATTTTTCACCTCGGACGATGCTTGGGTAAGTTTACCAAGCGGAAGCGTGATATGTCTGGATAGAATGTATGAAAAGAGAAAGGCTGCTGCAAAAATCGCCAACGTAATGTAGAGCGTAATATCCAGAATTCGATTACTTTGTTGGAACATTAGAGTAAAATCTTTGGAAAATCGCAAAATGCCAACTTTGGACCCATCAATGACCACAGGATACGAAAACAATACAGATGTTTGGTTCTCACCGGAACGAATGGTAAATGCTGTCTTGCCGTCAACTGCTTCTTCCAAATCGTTTTTCTCCAGCAGAGTAAACGTTGACTTATCCGAAGCATATAGCAATTCGCCCTGCACAGTATATACGCCAACGCTGTTTCCACTGGCATGCTTCAGGTTTTTTCCCAGTTCCTCGGCCATCTCTCCGAAATACAGTTCATTATTTGAAAAGTGATTAATCAGGAACGCTTGACGGACGTAAACGTTGCTGTTGTTTTTAAGCCCTACCAACTCGGTCGTAATCAAACTTTGATTGCTTGTTCGAATGAACTCCTTCACCGTTTGATTCAATACGACAAAAGAAAAGGAGAAAATTAATAGAAATCCGAGCAGAAATTTAAGGCTGATTTTACGTATCAAGCTTAATCACCTGTCTTCTTGAACTTGTATCCGATCCCGAATACCGTCACGATATATTCCATGGCTTCGAGTTTTTTACGAAGGCGCTGGATATGTGTATCGACTGTACGGGTATCCCCTGCAAAATGATATCCCCATACCACGTCAAGCAATTCGGAACGCGTAAAGGTTCTCCCTGGATTCCTGACCAGTGTCATGAGCAGATCATATTCTTTAGGAGTTAAATCAACGGATTGATTGTTTTTTTTCACATCCCGTTCATTAGCATTTATTTTAACATCCTGAAAGTGAATTAAACCTTCATCTGAATCGTTTTTAACTCCGTAATTTGCTTGCTCAACGCGACGAAGAATGGTCCGGATCCGGGCTACTACCTCACGAAGATCAAAAGGTTTGGTAATGTAATCATCCGCGCCAAATTCAAGGCCAAGAACTTTATCAGTAATATCCGACTTTGCAGTAATCATGAAGATTGGTATATTAAACTCTGAGGTGACATTTTTACATATATCTAGCCCACTTTGATCAGGCAGCATCCAATCTAGAAGCAATAAATCAGGTTGAAACCAACGTATTTCACTCATTCCCGCTGCTCCATTTGTCGCAATTCGCGTTTGAAACCCTTCCAATGATAGTCCATATGAGAGTAAGTCCGCAATGGGTGCGTCATCTTCAATGATCAAAATTTTTGCGTTATTCATTATAATCCCCGTCTCTCTGATTACTTATGTCTTTTACCTTCAAGACATCGAATCCTATGTTAACGATTTGCGTAGAAATAATCAATTCAGATTGATTATTGACTGTTTTAACTACCGTTACATTAATGTCAGAAGTACAACTCGCCCAAGAAAAATTTCCCTTGCTTACCAGGAATCACTTTTGATTGTATGCTACACTGCGATTCATTCCGGTATTTCTATGCCTCATTTACCAAGATCGAAATTATAATGCTCTTTAGATAACAAGGATTTGGTTCTTTAAAACGAAAAAAGCCGCTATTTTAGCGACTTTGAAAGGAACAATGTTCTTGTCTCGCGACAATTTTGAACTTTTATATGAAGATTGCTTCGCTATTTTATTCTACACTCTTCTTGTACTCGGCTAACATTATATCCCAGTATTCTTTATCTGAGTCTGTGATCGTTCTATGAACTCTACAGGGATTACCAAGAGCTATAACATTTTCAGGAATATTTTTGGTAACAACAGAACCAGAACCAACAATACTCCCCTTGCCAATTGTTACACCTGGATTAATTACGACATCTCCTGCTATCCAAACATCATCCTCTATGACTACGGGTAAGGCATATTCTAATCCTGTATTCCTTACTTCTTTATCAATGGGATGAAGAGCAGTATAAATGCTAACTCTTGGACCAATGAATACGTTATTTCCTATATCAATCGTATTAAGATCTAAGAAAATACAATTGAAATTACAGAAAAAATTGTTTCCTACATTAATATGGGACCCATGACTACAATAAAAGGGTGGCTTTACTGTATAATTCTCACCTATTCTACCAAATAGATCTTTAATTAAGTCCTTTCTTAGTGAACTTTCCTCTTCTGAGGTTTGATTAAATAATCTAGACAGATACCGCCCTTTATTTTTCATCTCTTGGATCTGATCGTCCGTTTTATATAATTTCCCCTCAAGTAACCTTTGATATTGTTTAGTCACAATAAACTCAACTCCTTGTTAAATTGTTATTTAAGTATTTCAAAACCCAAACTTCTTCCACTCTCAAACGAACTGCCTCTTTCTTTATTTCTTCGCTGTATTGATTAAAAGTTTGGCCTATCTTTGCTGGAATAATAAAAAAATCTTGGCTTGTCGGATTATCATACATTTTTACAATGAGTTTTTCATTAATGAATGAATAACCACTTATTTAGAAAGTTGCTTTGGAGAAGTATACATGTTTTTTCTTAACATAATAAATGACATACTTAATACCAACGATAATACGCCCACTAATACAACGTATTGTATACCTAATCCTGAAATAACTAGTCCACCTACAGCTGTACCAATTGTTGTTCCTAAGTTAACGGATGATAAAAATAATCCATTAGCGAAATCAGGTGCTTCAGGAGCTGCAGATGAAATCCAAAATTGATTAATATTAGATCCTATACCGGCCAGTACTCCCCAAACAAAAGTAATAATAGCCATAGGTACAGTAAATTGACCTAATAAGAATAATATGATGTAAACAATCCCCAGTGCAAAAGGAAAGGATACTACAGACTTGATGGCATTCTTCGTAAGCAACTTCCCTGCTACAATATTTCCTATAATATTTGCCCCTCCGAATACGACTAACATAAAACTAATTGATTTGCCAGAGATATTTGTAACGGTTCTAAGATACTCAGCAAGATAACTATACACTCCAAATACCGCTGAATTTAGTGAAATAACAGCAACAATAGAAAGCCAAATCATTGGTTTTTTTAACACCGATAATTGAGCTCCGTAGGATTGTCTTTCTTTAACAGGCATGGAAGGGAAAAATACCAATATAGCGATAAATACAATAGCATTTACTAAGGCAAAAAATGACATTGATACTTGAAAAGAAACTGTACTAGCAAGAAAACTTGCAATTGGTACACGAAGTACCGTTTGTGCCTCCCAAAGCGTTTGATGGACTTAACAAATTAATTATCCCCTCACGCATGACACGCTGCACAACCTTACCTTATCGAAATTTCAACTGTATGTTGGCCAGAGCATTTTTAAATATTATTGACTTCTCCTCGTTAGAAATAAGCGTAAAATTTTTAGATAATTATCTAATCGGGAAGGATGCTCAACTTTGGAAAAGAACTTGGTTCCTTATAATAAAAAAGCCGCTAAAATAGCGGCTTTACAGGGCCATGCTCATGTCTCTCGACATATTGATTTTATAACATCCCCCTAAGTGCTTAGGTAATGGAGCTGGTACCATGTGTAATTTTCATTTTACTACATACCGAAGCTTTCGATATCCCCTTCATTGAGCACGGTAACGCAACCCATCTACAAGAAGAGAAACAATATTTTTTGCATGCTCTATATCATCGTTGTCTACTGCCGTACTTAGGCTTGCTACCGCCCACAACAATTCATCTGGTGTAATCTTGGCACGTACTTCATCTGCAGCTGTTGCTGTTTCAATCAAAGTCTTCAGAGCTGGACTTAATTCCTCTACAAAGCAAATAGGTAAGGTTTCGTATGCCGGATCGCTAGAATGTAGAGCTGCAGCGAGTCCGCGTTTAGTTGCTATGAACTCCAAGTAACGCAACAGCCATCGCTCTAGTGCCTCAACAGGTTTATATTTATCAGCTAAGTCTACCGCAGCATCTGCACAAGCATCGATCTCCTGACGAAAAACAGCTTCAATTAAGTCTGACCGTTGTGGAAAATGACGGTAAACAGTTCCAACCCCTACGCCAGCCTTATCCGCAATCTCACGAACTGGAGCGTCTACCCCCGAGGTTGCGAACACTGTCATTGCTGATTGGAGCAAGGCATTAATGTTGCGTTGTGCATCGGCACGCACGCTTCGAACTGTCTGCTGACGAGGCTCCAATCCTTCACTGCGATCTTCCGTTTTATCGTTCATATAAGTTATATCCCCCATAAGTTAATTCTATAGTACGTCAATGGAATTTAGCTACTGTCCTATTCTTCATATTAACAAGACATAATCATAGCTTCAAACTAAAGAGTATTCTATATTCAAATTGGACATTGAAACAGGGCCTGTAGAATCCCATCATTACATAATTCAATGTAATCTAATAATACTTTGGGTGTTAAAGGCTCATTGTCCATCATCTCTTTCAGGAGCTGTCTATTGCAATATACAGGGGAGTTTAATAAACACCTTGCAAGTGGAACATCGTTCCGTATATAATAGGAACAACGTTCCACTTAAGTTCTGTTATAACAGAACAAAGGCGAAATCATAAATATTGTTTTAAGAGAAAGGAAGGAATATTCAGTATGAAAATCAATATGAACGCTCCCTCTACCATCGTCTCTGTGAAGTCGATCGCACTAGAAGCCCCAGGTCGCGGTGAGGATTTGTTAGTGAAAATATCCGCCCCAACAACTGGAGGCAATTTGCCAATTATTCTTTTCGCACACGGTAATGGATCTTCGCTTGACGGCTATAGCCCTTTGACGGACTTCTGGGCTGCTCACGGTTTCGTGGTTATTCAACCTACGTTCCTCGATTCGAGAACGGTTGGCCTTACTCATGACGATCCTCGTAAACCACGGATTTGGCGTTACCGAGTCGAGGACATGAAGCGAATCCTAGATAATTTAGACCTTATTGAATCTGCCGTACCAGGTCTCAGTGGACGCGCGGATCGAAGCCGAATAGCAGCAGCTGGACATTCCTTCGGTGGCCAAACGGCGGGCAATCTCTTGGGATTGCGAGTCCTCGACCCAGAAACTAAGAAGGACGTGGACCTGTCTGACTCGCGCATCAAAGCGGGCGTGCTGTTTGCCACCGCTGGACAAGGTGGCGACAGCCTGACGACGTTCGCGGCCGAGAATATGCCGCACTTGAACGTGAGCTTCACGCACATGACCACACCCACACTTGTGATCGTCGGGGATCAGGACTACACCCCGCAAAAGTATCAGTTGACCGTCCGCGGCCCGGAATGGATGTCCGACCCCTACTTCTTAAGCCCAGGGTCCGAGAGCCTGCTCACCCTATTCGGTGCAGAACACTCACTTGGCGGAATTCTAGGTTATGAAGTTACGGAAACAACAGATGAAAATCCAGAACATGTCGCCTTAATTCAGCTGGTCTCATGGGCTTATCTTTGTCATGCGCTCGATATTGAACATGACAGCTGGTCGGCAGTTCAAAAGGCTTTGTCAGAAGATCCAAATCCAATCGGTCGAATTGAATTCAAGTAAACTTTAACAAGAGCTAGATACACTCCTTTAGCCACCTCTTACTGGTAATGGAGCGTATCTGCTTTACGTCTATACCCTAAAGGATAGTATACAGCGAGAGAGGGATGAAATCATTTCGGTCTGTATCCTAGATGTGGTCAAAAATTGCTCTATATATGATCGAGTTGGCGTCGCATAAGCGTTATATTGATTGCCTCCAAGACTGTGAAAATAAAGTTTTAGAATGGTTCCAATAAATAAAGCAGCGACAGAACAAGACTTGATAAATAAAGTCTTAGACTGCCGCTGTTGTTGTTCAATTATCGTTTCCCGTTAGTTTAGTCAAGGATTACCGATTTGATATCATTTTGACTTAAAAATTTCATTAAATCATTACTTAGCTGCACAATCTCATTGTTAGCATTATTCGCATAATCCGGCAACATCATATCCTTAACCATTTTAGTTCGTAGCCATGTCATAAAGAAAAGATCCAAAAATAAGTTTGGAAATTTAAGCACCATTCTAAGCATTGGTGGGTCAATTGAAACGCCAGCTTTTTGTATTGCCCTTAGATGCGCTTTTAAAGTGACTGTTATTTTGCGTGCCGTCTTTCTGATTCTGGCTGTTTTTTTGTCAATGATCTTATTCTCAGAATGCAAAAAGCTTAACATGGCAATGTCTGATACGGAATGTGTAATTAGATACGCTTGCATATCCTTTTTAATAACGTAAGGAAGTTTTGCTGTTTTAAATAATTTTGCGAGGTTTTCTATGCGTTCTGTCACTACACCATTAATTTCTCCAAATGCAGTTGCCGCTATAATCTTTGGTAGAAATCGAGCATGCAATACTCCATCTTTAATCTGTCCGCCGAAGCCTGGAAAAGCGGGTAAAAGTCTATCCCCTACGATATCCAGCCACGAAGAAAATCCAATTGAATTACTAGTCATCGTAACTATATTTTTGCTTTGATTATCTTTTAGCGCTAACAACGCTGATTCGGACCGATTATAACGAACGGTAACGAAAATAAAATCGTATATATCGTCATTTTCGAGCGTATCAATGACATTCACTTGTATCGATCTAACTCTATCTTTTTCTTTATATTGCAGGCCATTTTCTCTTAATGATTTAAATCTATTAGAATGTGCAAACAGGGTAACGTCAAACCCTGCTTCAATAAGCTTAATGGCATACATGCTCCCGATGACACCTGCACCAAAAATTAAAATTCTATCTTGTTTTACTGACATTTAAGCCACCCCTACTTATTAACATTTACTTTTTGATTATCCGACAACATGTTGTATGATGTGATTGTAAATCTTTATTATTCCTTGATCAACCATCAGTTTTTTATTATTTGTCGGATGATATTCTTATTCGCTAGTAGGAGGAAAACATGAAAAAGCAACCCCAAATAACGGAGAAAACAAGACAACAGTTTGTAGAAGTTTTTTGTGAGTTATATAGCCAAAAGCCGATTGAGAAAATTTCAGTTCAGGAAATTGCGAATAAGTCAGGATATAACCGCAGCACCTTTTATCAATACTTTACTGACATTTACGAATTGTTAGACTCTGTTGAAAATGACTTATTCAATGAAATGAAAAAAGAAATGGCGAATAAAGAGCTATCGATGCATACAGTTCAAGATACGCTCTATTGTCTGGATAATAAAGAACACCTTCTGGTTCTTAATGCCCTTTTGGGTGATTATGGAAGTGCACGTTTTTTAAAACGTTTAAAAAAAGAAATCACTTTGGATCAATTGGAATTAAATGTTCCGCAAAACCCTTCCTTTACGCCATACTTCATTGAGTTTTATCTGACAACTTCCCTTTCTTTATTTCGTCTTTGGATCCAGCGTCAAAAGGATTTATCGTCAGAAGAATTTTTCAAGTTAATGGAGAACCTATATTCAAGAGGGATTACGCCCTATTCTAAAGAATGAGTCTGTCATTCAAACCAAATCCATATGTTGTATAAAAATAAAAAAATCGCGCATAAGTTGTTTACACAATATATTCCTGACCTAATCTACTCTTAAGGGTCCGCATTCTGCATATACAGACTTCTGCAAATTTTTCTTCAGAGAAATTGCCTCTATTTGTGCTACGGTTCTCCTCGCTGTCTGTGACGGCAAGTTAAAGGCCATCCATCGCCGGATGGCCCTGATTTTATCTCGCTTATACAACTATCGCTCTTCGATAGGTTGATGTAGATTTTGTCCAATTTTCTAGGAAGGCTTCTTCGAGATATTCTTTTAATCCATCACATTGACCTTCTATCAGTCAGATACCACTATTGGTCTGCTCCTTGTTTTGAATTGGGTATCTACAGTAAACAACGTATAGGTGATAAAATATAGACAAGAATTTTGGAGGTGAAGGTGTGTATGGCTAAATATAAAGTTAATAGAAATTTGAAATTTTTAGTACGGCACCTAGATTGTGATAGCGCTCACAACTATTCATCTTTCCCTTATAAAATATATACGATTAAAGTATCTTCCTCGGTAGGGCCATGCCAATGAGGGATGCTGCGGAGGGTCAACAGAAGCACGGGCAGCAAAAACATATTGAGACGATACCGTTGTTCTCCACCATGGACAGGAACGGAAGAATGACTATGCTCCGGCCAGGATATCGCGTAGGACGTGCGGCTCCGATACTACCGTGGCTGCTCACAGCTGCTGCATTGTGGGCACTGACAGGCTCCGTGCCGTTCGGAGCACTGCTCGGCCTGGCGCCGACAACGGCGATCAGCATTTTCCTCGGTCATCCGGTCATGGTGATCGTCGCCGTAGTGCTGCTGCTCGTCGCGATCGGTGCAACCGGTGGAGTGTACTCGCGAGCGGTCGAGCAGTTCGGACAGACCAGGGTGGCCGGCCTTTTCGCGACACTAGCGATCGCAGGAGGGGTGGTTACAGAGGCGGGAGTCCTCCTGCTCTGGACGCTGACAAGCAATCCGGCGCGGCCATAGCGACGTCGCCGACGATCCCGCCAGAGCTCGGCGCCATCGTCGGAGCTGGCTTCGCCCTTATGGCGGCTATCGTGCTCCTTCAGTTACCCGGCTTAATCGCCCACGCCGCGCGACGTCAGGCGAACATCCAGCGCCTCCGCTTGGAGGGTTCGTCATTCGCAGGACATTGACTCCCGTGAACTTCACTAACCGCTGGCTCTTCAATTTCCCGATGTTCACGGTGGAGGTAAGCTATATCGTCAACGATGCTCCTATTATCGTCTCAGCGCACATGCGCACCAGCGCCGACCGCGTTCCCCGTCGTTGGCTCGCGCATACTCGTGCTGACTAATGTTCGCGGAACCACCCATGTGGAGCTGGACTTGTCCAATGGAGTGGTATTCGAGCCGGACGTAACGAAGTACGCCGCACCGGACTATTGATTTTGCGCCTCTGATGCAGCGTTAGTCGACTGGCCCTCCTCCAATTTGACATTTGTTTATTCTTTTGCCGTGAGTCTCGATATTTTAGTAAGTAAGAAAATGCTTGTATCATACACTAAGTAGCACCATTTTTAATCGAAAAAAATATAAGTTTAAAAACACAGCTGGCCCCTATGAGCCAGCTGTGTTGAGTCAGCCCCTACGTTAGTAAAATGCGAGGCTCCCAGGCTAATGAATACCATTATAAATGCTTTTAAATTCTTGAACAAAATCAATCGGCAGCATAGGTTCATCAGAAGCGGCTACTCGTTGAAGCTCCTTTAACCAGTTCATTGATTCTTCATTCAAATTTGACACATCGTTTGCTTGATGAAAATAAACATACAGCAATGCATGACGAAGTTTAATAGAATCTTGTAAATATACTATTTCTTCTTCTTGGATTGTATTTTCCTTCAGATATCCTTTCATAAAATGGCGGAAAAACAATTTATAATATTCCGTTTTATTTTCAAATTCCTTAAACGGATAAGAAAGTGCATAATACAATGTAATCCCAATATCGTTTACGAAATACGTATAACCACAATCATCAAAATCGAACAAATAAATGTCTCCGTTATGCAGATAAAAATTACTTTGATGAAAATCAGTATGAGTCAAACCGTATGTATCTCTGGACTTGGGTAGAGAAGTAAGTTTCGTTAATCTTTCTTTTAGAATTGAAATCATTACATCATCAGGTCGCAGGTATTTCTCCGCTTTTAATTGAACTTCTTGGTCCCAGGATTGTCGTTTAAACGCCTGATTACTACATTCATAACTCTTAGTGGCATGATGGATTCCCCCCAGAAATTCGCCCCATTTTTCGTAAAGCGATTCATTCCAATCTTCATCCGACACTTCTTTTCCAAGAGACATTTCGTATGAGATGGCTAGGAACGAACCATTTTCTGTAGCAATTTCTTCAACCATATTACCCCTGGTCGATGGAACAGCATTTGAAACCGCCAGTCCTTTATTCGCCAAAAAATTTAAAAATTCAATTTCACCCCGTATGTTATTTTTTGATCTTCTAATTGTATGTGAGATTTTTAATATGAAAGATTCATTGTTTTTCTGGTATTCATAAACAAAGCTTTCATAACCGCCCAATAAACGAACGGTGTCATTATTAATGTCATATCGCTTTATTGCTTCGGCAAGGATCTCTTCAGTGAACTGCTCTTTAATTTCTCGTATCATCTTCTATACCTTCTTTCATTCATAATTTAAGTAGTTGCATAATTTTTTCAATCGAAGGTCCCGCGGCACCATTTATTCTTTACTTTTTTCTACTACTCTTCTTTTTTCTGAAGAAATCGAACTTGATCACATAATCAAAAAGAGACGTAATTACAATAGATCCAATTGGAATCATTAAATAAACCCAAAACGGATTATTTGGAGCTTCACCAGGGGGGGCATCAGTTAAAAAAACATAAAGAACAACACAATAAATTATGGCGACTACAATACCTGTTATGTTTCTATTTTTCATAGCTGTTTTCCACCTCTTATTCATAGTAATTCAAAGCATTGTATCTTCCACCCAAGAATATTAAAACCCATATTTGGAATAATTCCCTCTATTTAAGATTCTATAATATCGAATGTATAAATACTAGTTTCTGTGAACCCTTGCCTCCGCCTCCATTTCGTACCTCATTAACCATTAAGTACTGATCAAACAGCATCAATGTTAAATTAAACATAAACTAATATTTGTAAATTAACTCATTATAATATGGGTCCCATTCTCCCGTTACAAACCTAGCATTGACTGCTTTTTCTAGACTAACAGGTGACCAGGACTCCAACTCGGGGACATTTTCAATCTCTGAAGTACTGGGGTCTTCATTTACAACATCACCCTTATGATCTACTAACATATGTCCATCTTCAGTTTCCACTTTGTACAACGGAAATGTCATGCTTGATATCGGCCCATTTCCAATCACATTCCAGATACCATCTTCAACCCTAGAATTTACAGTCTGTATTAAGAAAATGATTGGTTTTGACGTGATTTCACTGACCTTTGGGTGTTCCGTTGATATCAAATCATATACAATCATACAATCTGATATCCTTCCTTCAGAAACAACTTGTCCATAACAATAACGAGTCTGATCAAGTCTTATCGCGAAGACATCTCCTAACTTCACTTTAACCCTTTTCTTTCCTACCATTACTGACCTCCCATACTATAACGGCTTTTTAACAGATAACGTTGTTGACGATGTTAGTCAAAATATGTCACTCACAATGATATTTCCCCATAAACTTTTTAATGTTTTATCATTAATCTTAAATTCATTTAATAGTTGTTCAACGGATTCATACTTAATTTGCGATTCTTCATTTTCTTTAATACAGTACCAACCACTTTCATTATAACTGATTAAGAAATGAGTATCATTCAAGACAAATTCTATTTATTGTCCACGATTTAAGTCTTCAGTGAATTCATCGTAACTATACATCTTGAGTCTCCCTTCACTATCTCCATAGACTTCTATGAAGCTTCCAATCATGTGCATGTGGGACATTTAGGGTGTTTCTTTAGATTTCCATAATATGATCAATATGTATTTTTTAACATTACCATTTTTATCATCTTTCTATGCTTGAAGCCCAATTTTCAAAGTAAATTAGTATCTCTTCTAGATTCATTGCTCCTCCTGCACCATGAAATACTCCATCCCTCACAATACAGTAAAACCAATCTTGATCATTTCTCTCTTCTTCAATTGACTCAAACGGTACTTTTTCTAAATAAGTATCTGTCAAGTTGATTTCAACAGACCAACCGGGATTATCTACTGTATCAATTTTCACACCATATGAATGTTCCCAATCCCCATTACAGTTTTCATAATACCAGTTCTGAAGCCATGTTAATGTATTCATCATCTATACCTCTTCTTTGAAATTTCATAGCTGGCCTAACTCCCCCCTGTTAAGATTCACCGTTAACATGGGGTATTGGCAGATTCTATTTTGTTATTTATTGATGGGACCTTTTTCTTTTCCATCAAGACGTTGTACCTTATCAAATCTATTGTATTTCTTTTTTATAGAAAGAAGAGTTATACCATATGCTTGGAACATTTACCAAATAAAAAAATTTTCAATATCTTATTCCTAGAATACTTATTGATTTCCAGGTGAAAAATCCGATTTCAATGGAGATTACATTGCTTGAAGATTTTTGCTATGCTGAATGCAAACATTTAGATATGGGAGACGGAGCATTAATGCCTAAAATACTGATCGTGGACGATGAAGCAGATCTTCGAAAGTTGCTGACCGATTACTTTGAAATAAATGGATATTCCGTCATAACGGCCAAGGACAGCCGGGAGGCGCTGCGGAAGGTGGAACAACAACCCGATCTCGTTTTGCTAGATATCAACATGCCTGAGCAGAACGGCCTTCAATTATGCGAGAAAATTCGAGACTTTGTATCTTGCCCGATCTTATTTTTAACGGCTCGAATCGAAGACACAGATAAAATAGCCGGATTTCGGGCCGGAGGCGATGACTATATCCTGAAACCTTTCAGCATTCGCGAACTGGGAGCCAGGGTCGAAGCGCATATGCGCAGGGAACAGCGAACCCAAAGCAAATCCTCGGTAAGGTTTAGCGAAGACTTGGTTATTGACTTTACAGCCCGGGGACTCTACTACCGGGAGAAGCGAATTCCTCTGGCCAAAAAAGAGTTCGACATTATCGAATTGCTGTCCACGCATCCCGGCATGGTGTTCGAAAAAGAACGCATGTACGAAACTATTTGGGGCATGGACAGTCTAGGCGACAGCAGCGTGATCGCGGAGCATATCCGGCGTATTCGCTCCAAATTAAAGGAATACAGCTGCGATAACCGAATCGAAACAGTTTGGGGAGTCGGATACAAATGGCTAAACTCATAAATAGGCTGCTGCTAAAGCGATTTACCTTATTGCAATCTTTTATCCTGTTGTGCGTGATCACGCTCATTACTGTGCTGGTCGTCATAACCATGGAGTTCTCCTGGGCAGAGAACCTGCGGCAGCGTTTTGGAGAAACGGATTGGGTGCTGCCCTCTCTCGTCGCGGCTGTGCTGCTAACCGTGGCCACAGGAATTGTCACCATGGCAGTTCTATTTTACAGATGGAAACTAAAACGTCCGCTGGAGCTATTAAAGCAAGCATCCGAAAGCATTTCGGCCAACGATCTAAGCTTCAGAATATCCTATGACAGCCGGGACGAGATGGGCGAGTTAATCGCGGTATTTGAAAACATGCGCTCACAGTTGGAGAAAAACGTCAAGACGCTCTGGCGTTCGGTTGAGGAGCGGAAGCAGCTCAATGCGATTTTTGCCCATGATCTGAGAACCCCCCTGTCGGTATTAAAAGGGAACGCTGAGTTTCTCGCCACCTATCTGCCTGAGAAGAAGTTATCGGAAGAAAAGGTGTTGGACCTGATCCATACCATGAACCTTCACATCTTGCGTCTGGAGAGCTATGCCGAGGCCATGAACTCGATTCAGAAACTGGAGGATATCCTGTTGAACTTCAAGTCGATGGATACGATCTCATTGACGACTTTACTGGACAACAGCGGCGAACAAATAGCAAGGCAGTTCGGTATACGCTTCGTCTCTTCTTTGAAATATGATAATGCTTCAATACATGTGGATCCCTATCTTGTCATGCAGATTTTCGAAAATGTGGTCGCCAATGGGGTGAGATACGCATCCAGTCAAGTGAACGTTCGTTATGACCTTCAGGAAGGCACGATGAAAATTACCGTTTCAGACGACGGTCCTGGTTTCTCGGACGAAGCCCTGGTTAAGGCTGTACTCCCTTTTTACCGTGGCGAAGTGTGGGATTCGTCCGAACATCGCGGGTTGGGTCTTTACATTTGCAAGGTGTTTTGCGAAAAACATGAAGGAAGTCTCCAGGTCGCAAACGGATCTCACGGCGGCGGAAGCGTGACGGTAAGCATTGGGACCCAAGTTGATAAATAGTTGAAAATTATTTGATAGCATTTCCTTATCTTGAATTCAAGGAGTGTTATCATGTTAAAACTGAGAAATAGAATGTATATCACAATTAGCTGCTTATTGTTGTTATCTACCATGTGTGGAAACCTCGTATCCGCCAATGTAGCCAGAGACAGGACAGAAGTCTTGCAGGAGATCGACGAATATATGAATCGGAGCATGAAGGCCAATCACATTAAGGCTGCTTCACTCGCCATTGCCAATAATGATGAGGTCTACTACGCAAAAGGCTACGGGACATTCGCGGATGGTCAAAACGTTACGGGAGACACCCCTTTTCCTATTGCTTCGTTAAGTAAGTCCTTTACCGCCTTGGCCGTTCTGCAGCTGGCGGACAAAGGCATGATTGATCTGGATGCGACTTACGCTTCCTATTTCCCCGAGCTTTCTCCTCAGGATCCCCGTGTTCATGACATCACGATCCGTCATTTATTGAATCAGACCAGTGGTCTCAATGACAAAGTAAATCCCGATATGACGAGAAATCCGCAATTCCAATCGCTGAATGAGACGAACCGATTATTAAACAAGGTTCAACTTGCCCATAACCCAGGAACAGCATACAGCTATCATAATCCCAATTACGTATTGCTGGCGAACCTCGTGGAGAGCGTCAGCGGTGAATACTTTTCGGATTACCTGAAAAAACATATTTTCGAACCGTTAGGAATGAACCATACCTTTAGCGTCACCACGACGCAGCAAATTTATGAAAATAAAACAATTCCGCTAGGACATTACTTGAGTTTGGGACGTTCCATAGGTCAATCGGAACCGCTTTGGTTCATTGATGGCCCCGCCGGCATTGTTTCAACTGCGGAAGACATGTCCCTATGGATGCTTGCCCAATATCACGTCAGCTTGCTTTCCCCTGCGTTGATGAAACAATATCATACAGCTGGAGCCATCGGTCCATACGGCATGGGGTGGCTTGCTGACCAGGACGAGTCCGGCGGCCAAACGATCTCCCATAGTGGCATTTTCTGGACGTACAAGTCGGAAGAAATGGTTTATCTGGACGATCAGATGGGTATCACGGTGATGTTTAATTCCGGATTAAACGCTTTTGTGAATTACTCGGATTTTATCGATGGAATCGCGAATATAATGAGGGGTGAGAAGCCCACAATCTCTTTTCTGAACGGCAGAAATATGGAAACAATCATGATTGCGCTGATCCTGGCTACCTTTATATGGGGCGTATATGCTTATTTACGCATCCGTCGGAGGAACAAACACCTAACGATCAGCAAATTGATTCTAATAACTTTCGGAAGGCTGATCCCGATTCTAATTCTCTTTTCCCTTTCCCCTCTGGTGACGTTTATCGGAGGAGGACGTGTGCTGCCTTGGTTCGGCATCTGGACTACCCTGTCATCTCCAATCATATGGCTTGTTGTATGGTCGCTAGTCAATTTCGTGCATTTGGCTTTCTATTATTACATCTATGTTGAGAACAAAAAGAACGGCTATGCATAGCCATTCAATTTCTCAAAATAAACAAAAGTGCTACTTCTCAAAATAATGAGGAGTAGCACTTTTATATACTTACCTTACTTCGATTCTAATCACTTAACGTTTTTGGAGATGCCTCAAACATTTCGACTTACTCTCGTACCGTCACATTTAATTTGTATGATCTGGTTTCCCCTGAAGAATTACGAAGTACAGCTTCGTACTCATAGATTCCAGGTACCCTTCCGGAGATTGCGGTAACCGCAGACTGTGTACCAGGTGAATGAGATTGCAGAGATTGTGTGTCAACCAACACACCATTTTCGTAAAGTTCGTATTCGGTTGCGTTTGTTCCCCACCACAGATTCATGGTGACATTAAAGTTGCCGTCACCGTCCCAGTTGTCGTTCGACAGAACGGCTTGCCCCGGGGAAGCGTCCATGACGACGACTGTAAGCGGAACACTCATGGTTGTACCCAGTGCATTGATCAATTCTCCAGTATAGATATAGGTGCCGTTTTTCTTTCCAGTAATATCAACTTGAACAGATTGGGCGGATGGGGATTGATCGACCAGAGAAATTTCCTTAATCAATTCACCATTCTCATACAGCTTAAACTGATTGCCGTTATTTCCCCACCACAGATTCATCGTGACCGTATAGTCACCGTCTTTGAGCCCCGTGTCGTAACCATTATTGTCAGATAACACCGGAGTGCCAGGAGCCCCGTTTGCTAGTGGTGTCGTCTGATGGAGCCATTCCTCCCACTTCATTAGCACACTTGCTTGCTCATCCGTAAATACGGTTTCTCTAGCTGCTTGAACGTCATTACCGTAGGATGCAAGCAGTTGACGCGCTTTTGCTCCTTCACGATCGTTTGCTGCCTGTTTGGCCTGCTGTAACTTGTTCGCAAGCTGATCAGCAAGAACGCCGGCATTTGGATCTATCGATTCATCAGCAAAGGAGTTGGTCAGATTGATCAGGCTGTCGAATGTAGCAATAACCCCAAAACGATATTCTACCGTCTGTTCCCAGCCTGCCAAATCGGAGACGGTTGCCGTAACCTGGTTCAGGCCGGGTTCGAGTGTATACGCCGGAGTGTCCAGGATCACACCCTCCGGTTCTACCAAACCGGATACCGTATCGGAAGCTGTATAGCCAATTTCCACGTGCTGATCAATGGTGTATTCGGTTTGACCATGAATTTCAATGGTTGGAGGTATGAGATCAATGGAAATGGACAAAGTTTGTTCGCTCTCTTTGTTACCGTCAACATCGACGCTCCAGTAGGTGATGGTATGTGTACCTTCTTCAGTTAGGGTCAACTGTGTGCCACTCACCGTTTCGCCACCATTGATTTGATAATAAGTCCCTTCAATTTCGGAATCTTCATCGCTTGCTGTGAAGGTTACTTGTACTGGAGAAGTATACCAGTCGTTCTGCGATTCTCCTTCCACAGTTGCCGTAGTATGCGGGGCTTCCTGCTCCGGTGACTCCCCTTCCAGCGTTACAAAATCAGATAACGGTATATTCAAATCTTTTACAAGGCCTGCCACGAGTTGAGACACCTTGATTGCACCGTTCATTTGCAAATGTGTATTGTCTTCCGTAGTGCCTACCCACATGAATATCGATTTGGTTCCTTCTGTGCCAAGCTCCTGGAAATGCTCCCAACTGGCCTGGTTCAGATCGATGATGAGTGTTTCTGTTTCCTGCGCCGTTTCTTTCATCGCCTGTACGTATTCCGGGAAGCTTTTGTTCAGCACCTCTCCGGTAAAATCACGACGATTCACTGGCGTAACCAGAACCGGGATCGCCCCTCTTTGCAGAGCACCGTTAATGTATTCTTTCAAATATACCTTAAACTGCTCGGGCGTAAGATAACGCTCCGGTCGGGACGGCGTGGAATCGTTATGAGACCACTGCATGAACAGATAATCACCTTCGTGAATGTCGAGCAAAATATCGTTAAGATATCCGCCGACCAGGAAGGTCTTGCTGCTCAAACCTCCAACTGCCCGGTTATCAATACTGACTTCATTTGGATCAAAATATCGACCCAACGTTTCGCCCCAGCCCGCTTGCGGACGATAGTTCTCCGCGTAATTGGCCACAGTGGAATCGCTGGCCAAATAAATAACAGGTTTATCGCTTGCACTGTGATCTGGCAGACGCTCCAGCTTCAGCGCATTGATCTTTGGTGCATTTCCAGTGAAGTTGAAGTTAAAGATTCCATCAATCAGGGCAATGTCGTACGTAATTTCTTTGAATTCGCCCTTGGCAATGGTTGTGAGCGGCAGCTTTGTCATCTGCTCTACAACAACATTTGCGCTGGTTGATTCCTCCGCATCCCCGATGGTCATCGTTACCCGGTAATTGGCTGGCTCCATCTCCACCAGGAAGGAGGTGCCGTTTACCCGTGTGAAATCCTCTTTGAGCGCATCCCCGGTCTCCCGGTTTTCATCTTTGGTCAGCGCAGTATCGGCAAAGCCGTACCCATTGCCTTCGATGTACGCTCTTTTGGCATCTACCTTGATGTATCCTTCGGCAGCGCCGCCGGAACCAAAATCAAATTTGTATTCGTTTATTTCTTCGCTCGGTTCACTTGTCAATGAATCCTTTGCAACAGTTAACATGTTAAACGCATGGTCAACTTGAGCTTGGGTGGCTTCCGTATTGAATATCGCTTCCGCAGTTACCAAAGCCCGATTCACCACGGCTTTCGATGCTTCTGTATAATTCGACAGATCAAGTGCTTTGATCTCATCGTACAGAGCGATTAAGGCCGTCTGATCGCCGCCCTCTGAAGGAAGCTTCGTGCCTTCAATCCGCACGTTGTCAATCTGGGTAGTCCAGTTCAACGTGCCTCCACCACCTTTTCTCGTGCCCAGGAATCGAATCGCTCTGACGTTGTCAGCGTATACGCCAGAACTCAGCGGGATATCTTTAATCGTTTGTGTAACTGTCGGATTCGCCAGATTTGTTAATGTCAGATCTAGCGTTTTCTTCGCAAAATTAACGGTTGCATCCACAGTGACCCACTGGTTCTTGGAAATCTCAGTAGCCGTTCCCCCTTCGGGTATAGCTGTATCTCCTGTGCCGTAGTCCGGATTATATGCACCGACATAATAATGAATTTTGGTGCTTCCGGTTTTGGTAAACAGCGTGAACAGGGCATTTTCGTTGGAATCCTGGACCGTGAGATGACCTTCTGACGGATAGGCACTCACATTACCGGATTGCCAGTCAAAGTTCACTTTCACCTGATCGCCGTTTACGGCATCGAACAGACGGAATACCTTGGCCCGATTGCCCGATCCTGACCCCGTGACGGACAGTACCTTATTACCAGACTGTTCAACCACCGTACCCGTCATGGTTCCTGCAATACCAGTGGCATTAACCATCGCATACTGGTAGTCGGCAGCATCGCCTTCAAAATTCTCCTCATATAGCTGGATTTCCGGCTCTGGTTCGGGTTCGGAAATATCCGGGTCGATGACCAGCGATGAAATGCTCAGCTCCATGTCTTTGACCGCACCAGCAACGAGTCCGGCAATTTTCTGCGCACCATAGCTGCTGAAATGGGTATTATCATTGATCCCATTCGGGTATTTTGGATATTCACCCGGATTAGCATAAAGGAATACTTTCTCCGTAGCTGTATTACCAATTTTATCGTAGTACGCAATACTCAACTTACTGAGATCAACTAGCGGCACGTCAAGCTCCTCCGCCACTTCTTTGGCAGCCTGCACGTATGCCGGGAAGCTGATGTTGAATTCCTGAGTCACCGTATTGAAATCTCTGCGTCCAACCGGAGTAAGCAATACCGGTGTAGCGCCGCGCTGTTTGGCACCGTTTACATAACGAGCCAAGTAACTCTTATAGTCCTCCGGTGATGCATACCGATCCGGTATCCCTACACTGGCGTCGTTATGACCAAAGGAAATGAAGAAGAAGTCCCCCGGTTTGATTCGCTGCAGGATCGTATCCAGACGGCCGTCTACCATAAAGGATTTGCTGCTTCGGCCGCCGATTGCATCGTTCACGACGACTGCCCAATTGGAGAAATAACGTCCGAACTGCTGACCCCATCCTTCTTGAGGAGCCTGCATTTCACTGTAAGATTGCATGGTTGAATCACCAGCCATATAGATCGTTGTTGCCGCACCGGCCGTTTTCTTCGGATATTTCTCGATGAGGATGTCCTGAATGTCTATGGCTGTACCGGTGAATAAGAAATCGAGCTGTCCATCCACCAATGCAACATCATAGGAATACTCCAACGGTGCTCCAGCTGTCACATTCGTTACGGCAAGCTTCTGGACAAATTCGGATTTGACTCCAGCGTTCGAGTCATGCGCATCATTGCCCAACCGTAGCGTCACCTTATAATTGGCATTTGGCAGGTCAACAGCAAATGTCGTACCTGTCGCAACCGAAACCTCGTTTACTCCTACGGTAACACCGCTTGTATCCTTGAAGCCGTATCCCGTCTCTTGTGTGTATAACGTGTCCTGTATAGCCGTATTTCCTGACGCTGTCTCTGTACCAAAATCAAAGCGGTAAACCGGCTCCGGCATTTCTGCTTCGCGTGTTAATGCCAGATCGGCTTTAGGGAATGCTGTAGCTTCCGCTCCAATATAAAAGCCGGTATGAGGCGGCTGATTGTAGGCTACATTTTGCCAGGCTACGCCAAGTCGATATACAGGGTCCTGCATCAGCGTAGGGATGCGATAATCTGAAAGAATGGTCGTCGTGTAGAGACGATACTCCGAGCTATCTTCGCTCCGCAGCAGAATTTCCTCTCGCCAATCTCCCAGAATGTCCGCCTGAAGAGCCGGATTCCCTTTGGTATGGTTATTCGTTAACGTACCGGTCGCCCGGAAGATTTCATTCAGCTTTTTGTTTTCGTAATCCCATTTATAAATGAGCGGGATACCTTTGGCTGTACTGTTATCCCATTCATGGTCAAACAGCTCCCGCTGAAGATCTCCGTCCCACCAAATGGCGAAATTGGCGGTTTTGGGCCCTTCCTCCACCGTGTAGATAGCCTCTCCGGCAGCCGAATAGGTATTAGTTACGGAAACGCTCTGCCCATTGGTAATGGTTGTAGCCCATGATTCGTATCCCGGATAGTTCGGATCAATATCCGCCGACATCCCGCGACCGGTGTCAAAACCTGTTTTCTCCCCCCAGAGAATTTCACCTGTTGCCGCATCGCGCATCTCCAGTCCGTATGCAGCATCCGAATGCTCATGCACGCTTACGACCTGATAGCCCTCACGGTTTGGATCGAGCTGGCCGGCGTGCATAGCGTCGCCGTGGCCGAGTCCGGTGCTGTACATCAAGCTGCCGTCTTCGTCTATGGCTAGAGCGCCAAACATGATTTCGTCCTTGCCGTCATTGTCAACATCCAGCACACTTAGATTATGATTGCCCTGTGATTGATATTGTGATCCTGCTTCGTTTGTGTCGAACGTCCAGCGCTTGACGAGTTCCCCACCAACATAATCATAAGCAACAAGCACAGTGCGGGTATAATAACCCCGGCTCATCACGACACTTGGCTTCGTGCCGTCCAGATAAGCGATGGCGCCAAGGAAGCGGTCTACACGGTTGCCATAGCCGTCGCCCCAATCGCTGACATTGCCTCTTGGCGGATCATAATTCACGGTGGATACGGCCGCGCCAGTCTCACCGTCAAACAACGTCAGATATTCCGGCCCTGACAGTATGTATCCGCTCTCGTTTCGGTAATCTTTCGTACCTTCGCCAATGACCGTGCCTTGGCCGTCTTTCGTGCCGTCCGACGTCTTGACAACAACTTCGGCCTTTCCATTTCCATCCAGGTCATACACCATTAATTGCGTGTAGTGCGCTCCGGCACGAATGTTAACGCCCAGGTCAATCCTCCACAACTTCGTGCCGTCCAGTTTGATGGCATCGATATAGACATTGCCGGTATAACCTGCCTGCGAATTGTCCTTGGAATTGCTCGGACTCCATAGGAAGACGATTTCATATTCGCCGTCGCCGTCCAAGTCCGCAACGGAAGCGTCACCTGCATAATACGAATAAGTTCCACCGTCTTTGGTCCGGCCGTCAGCCGGTTTATCCAGGGGAATAGGCAAATAATCATTATGCCAGACCGATACAACCTCTGGCAGCATTTGCTCCTTGCCCGCAACGATGGTGGAGATCTGATATTGGGAGCTGTCGAAGCCAGTTGTGTCCAGATAGTTCGTCACATCGCTTATGGGCGATGCGTTTACTTTAGTTCCGTTTTTATATATATTGAAAGCGATCTCATCAGGATCATTGTTTAAATACCTCCAGCTTAAAAAAACGCCGTTGTCTACAAGAACCGCAACCAGACCCCGGTTAAGATATTCTGCCTGGCGACCCGGCAGACTTGCTGATGACCCTGCACGCACCGGCGCCGGGGGGATAGCCAGTGAAATAACCATAAGGAGTGCTAATAAAGATACAAACATTGATTTCTGGGTGGAAAAAGTTCTTCGGTTCATCGGATTAACTCCTCCTTATCTAAAAATTCATTTTAGAATCTGGGGAAAGATATCTTTTTGTCATTAAGGCAGCCCCATGAAATCTCAAGTTCGATCTGCCCTTCTGGTTGTCAAATGGTCACAAACTACAGTCACCCCCTTCTTCTGTTACCGCTTACATTTATCTTACAGGTCTAAAAAAAGACAGACAATCTAAAAAATGTGACGTATTATATAATATAATTGACTTTTTTAGGCAGGAGATGAAAGTATGGTTCATACGGTCTCTTATGCTTTTCGTAATGACGATACATCAATCATGACACTGGACTCTATTGGATGGCAGACCGTCTCCAGCGAGGAATATCGCTGTCCAAGTGATAATAGACCTGACCCGGGGCACGTTGTTTTTCAATACACGCTAAATGGTCAGGGCTATCTGGATATTGAAAATCAAACGATTCCTTTACCAAAGGGACATGCACTACTTGTTAAAATCTCCGGAGAACATTGCTATTACTATAAGCAAGAGAACAACGAACCATGGGAATTTATATGGATAAACATTCGTGGGGATGAAGCCAACCGAATTTGGGATATGATTCATGATAATGAGGGACATGTCATTCGACGAAACGCGGACTCTCCCTTGATTCAAGAGTTATGGCAAATTATCCATTTGATTCATCAAGAGAAAATTACGGACAAGTATCGCTTGTCCATGCAAATCTATCGGTGGTTGCTTATCCTAGTGCAGACGAGTCGGGATGCGGAGAAGGATATCGGTGCCCTTTCAATAACAACGATTGAGAAATGTAAAAAATTCATCCGAGAGAATTATGCATCTCCATTGACGCTCGATCTGCTGGCCAGCCATTGCGATATCAATAAACACTACTTGTGCAGGTTATTTCAGAAATCCGAGAAAACATCACCGCTAGCATATCTCAAAGACAGACGGATTGAGGTTGCAATTAGACTACTCCGCACGACGGAACTTCCGATTTCCCAAATTGGCCAACAATGCGGCTTTGAGAGTCCCAGCTATTTCGGCAAAGTTTTTCGGCAATATATGTCCATGTCGCCCAAAGAATATCGTATGAATAAGTTAGAGTTTCCTTATGAGGCCATTTATTATGAATAGCCAGACTCGATTTGTTAGGAGTCTTTCAAGCTCTTCAAACGTTTAATCTTCGGCTTCGTTCAGAAGTAGGCATAAAGAAAGGAATTTTAGGTATTCATCTATAATAAATTGGGAAATATCCTTATCATTGGATTTAGATATGCGATTTTCAGTTGTACCGATAATATAAAAAAGCCGCAAAATAGCGACTTTTAATGGAACAATGTTCTTGTACCTCGACATTAGAGATTCAATTTTTACACATATTTATCAACCGACTTTTGCAGCTGTATGTTCTCTTTATCTGGGTTGCTCATAACCAACATTGAGATTTGCTTAGATGTAAAAGAAATCATGAAATAAATTACTTCTTTATTACATTCATCATGATGCTGGCAATTCCATTGAGATTCCGATTGGTTCTCCGCTCTGCATGTAACGGTAAGTTTAAGGCCATCTTTTTGGGATAGTCCTTTCCATAATACATTTCGAATTGAGCCCTCAATCTGTTCATATCACACGAATTCAATTAACTTCCTATCTATTTCAGCGATATCACCAATCTCTGATGTACCATCCCAAAGGATAATTGAAGAAGCTTCATCGTTTTCAACAAAATCATCAAGTTGGTACAGTTCACCCACAAACAGAGCTCCATACTCTGTCCGTTCAGGTCCATGAAAACTTGACTGAAGTCTAAACTTCATTAAACCTTTGAATTCAACCGTATCAATATTTTGATTTGTTCCTCAAATAATTCTCTAATTACACATTGTTAAACATTCTCTCCAGCTTCAATAATACCTCCCGGCAGTTCCCAATTCTTTCTCCACTTATTATGCATGAAGAGATACTTTCCTTGGTACCTCGCCACGATTAGAGCATGTGTTAGTGGAGCATACAGTGTAATTGTTGTGACCTTATCATACTCGATATTAATAAATTCAAAAAAAATATTACCTCTTGAATCTGTCATGATTGCCATTTTTACTCCTCCATTTCTTTTGTAACAAAAAATTAAAAAACGCGCTAGACCTAAGTCCTGCGCGTTGCATATCGTAGGATGGTAAGCGCAAATAGCGTTAACCCATCCCAAATTTTTAAAGGAATGGATTAACGTTTTCCGTGATGGTGAGATTGTTTTAATTCTAAAATTAACATCGTCTATTCTCCTAATCATCAATGTATGGAAATAATATCCACTATAATGCACTAGAGTCAAGTATATAATTTTGCTTCATTCACTATAACGTACCCGCCTGATAGCTTATTGAGGATTTTCCCGTTAGCGTAACAGGCATTAACTTTTAATATCTTTATTAGGCTTTATGTTTTGTCTGTATCGAATTATGGCTAGAGGTAGATTAACTATTCCACAGATAAAAGAAAAGACAATAGATATCCATTGAGGTATTGTAGGACAATTCGGTTTCCCGTCTCCTACAGGTCCTATTTTGGGTTGGTGGCTATCCCACAAACCATATAAGAGACCAACAGCAGGTGTCAATATACAAATTACACTTGCAACAATATGTAACACATACTTGTTCAATCTAGCCCCTCCATTGAATGTATTCATGTCTAGAATCCTGTTTAAATTATATGTTATCTAAAAGTTGAAAGTTACACTAACCTGCCTGGTTAACGAATTAACAGACGAAAGTCGATTAGATATATGCCTAATCGGTAAGCGGACTATGCTCTTGTCCTCGACACAAGCGGCTTTTTAACAAATAACGTTGTTGAATAATTTCAGTCAAAATACGTCACTCACAATTATATTGCCCCATAAACTTTTTAATGTTATACCTTTAATCTTAACTTGATTTAATAGTTGTTCAACCGATTCGTACTTAATTTGTGCTTCTTCATTTTCCTTAATACAGTACCAACCACTTTCATTATAACTAATTAAGAAATGGGTATCATTCAAGATAAATTCTATTTCATGTCCTAGATTTAAATCTTCGGTGAATTCGTCGTAACTATACATCTGTGTCTCCTTTCACTATCTCCATGGACTTCATGGTCCACTAAATTACCAAGCCTAAATTTATACAAACGATTCCCAGGTAGAAATAATTGGAATCGGTCGTAAGCCTATTTTAGAATCAGCTTATTTAGAGAGATCCTTATGCCATGTATTATTCCCCATTATACTATCAACAATATGTTGTGCTTCCCAAACTGCTGCGATCTCTAATCCTTCGCATTCTTTTATGTCAGCAGGTTTAATCTCACCCATATAATAAATTGAATGCTCACCTGTAAGCTTATCAATGACACATGCAGGAGGTGGCCAAGCCTCTGCTTCATTTACAAAAGGTCGGTTTTCTACGACAGGCCAGTCACCTGATTTTAAAACATCATCATAAACCTCAACAATAAATTGATAATTCTCTTGCTGAGGCTTATCCTCAAAGGTGTTTCCCATATAGTTATAGATGGCTATATTTGCATCTTTAAATCTTCTTCCGAATGCAAATTTACCATTAGGCAGAGGTATGGCATATAGATCTCCCAATTTAATGCGTTTGAGTTTTGTATTTTTCATGGTTTTCCAAACTCCTTCGTAGCAGCTTTAGAATATGCTTACTTTCCAAGAGATGTTCATTTATTTATTTTATAAGCATTCGGGGATCTCTTCCACATATTGCATAGTAAACAAAAAACCATAGAGAAGTAAACTGGATATATCTTAATAAAAATATAAAAAGACCTTGAAAGGCATTTAGCCATTCAAGGTCTCATCCTCGGTTACTGCATAATTAACTTCTTTCCATACTCGAAGCCCAAGTTTTAAAGGAATCTAGTATTTCTTCTAAATTTGTTACTCCCCCTGCACCGTGAAACACTCCATCTCTCACAACACAATAGAACCAATCTTCTTCATTTCTCTCTTCTTCAATTGACTCAAACGGCACATCTTCTAAAATAAGTATCTGTCAAGTCGATTTCGACAGACCAACCGGGATTATCCACAGTATCAATTTTCACACCGTATGAATGCTCCCAATCACCATTACAGTTTTCAAGATACCAGTTCTGAAGCCATTTTAATGTGTTCATCATAGCAGCTTAATCAGTTCTTCTAGCTCATCAACCAATACTTTTGCAAGTTCAAAATTAGTATCTTTTAAAGCCAATTCTATTTTCATTTCAACAGACTTTTTCTTTTGTTCAGTTTCTAGATAGTCTTCATTGAAATGACTCGCATAAATCATCTGTCTAAATTCTAGTATACTCATTTTACTAATCGTCTTGTCCTCAATAATTAAAACATAATCCATACCATTAACAACAGAATAGAAATCATGAGAAATCATGAGAATCGCACCTTTGTAGTCCTCAATAGCTTTCTCCAATGCGATTTGTGTATAGATGTCTAAATGGCTTGTCGGTTCATCAAGAAGCAGTAAGTTGGCTTGACTGGCAGAAACTTTAGCCAATTGAAGCATGTTTTTTTCTCCGCCAGATAACGATTCGATCTTTTGATCCAGGATTTCTCCTTCAAAGCCATAGTTTGAAAGATACGATCTAATCTCATCATAAGTTTTAAACCCGGCATCTATGAATTCATTTAGTATAGTATTCGAATCTTTTAGCATTTCGCCTTGAACCTGAGATAAATAAGCCACGTTAACGTCAGCATTTATTTTAATGGAATCCTGATTATTTTTAAAGATTTCTCGGAGTAAAGTCGTTTTCCCGGTACCGTTTGAACCGATCAGGGCTACTTTATCTGTCGATTTGATCTCGAAGTTCACATTTTCCAAAAGCAACTCGTCAAAGGAAACGCTATAATTATTGACGTTAACCACAACGGTGTCTTCCATTTCCTTATTGATACCAAAACTGATATTCGGCTGCTTGATATCGACAAATGGCTCTTTTATTCGACGTGCTTCCAATCTCTCTTGAAACTTGACTCTGGCTTTTAACGCTCTGCCTCTGGAGGCTTCCGAATTATACGTAGCGATCTCTCTAAGATTGTCGATGATGTGATCGTATCTCTCAATTTCTTCAGCTTCAGCAACTGCGATTTCTTGCAGCTCGATCTTAGTCTGAAGCAACGAGAAGTTATAATCGATATACCGCCCATCAAACTCTTGGATCTCCGTGTTTTCAAGGTGTATAATTTTGTTGAAACAATGATTCAATAGATATCGGTTGTGCGTAACAACTAGCAGCATTCCCTTGTGGGAATTAATAAGTTTTTTAAGCGCATTTAGGTTTTCAAAGTCTAAAAATACATCGGGTTCGTCCATAATCATTAAGTCTGGACGACTGAGCATTTCCTTCATCACTTGAATAAGTTTGAATTCCCCACCACTCACATCGGTTATACTAAGATCTTTGAGCTTCATGAGGTTGGCCAGGTTTAGCTGCTTATTAATGGTGTTTTCGAAATTATCCCCATCCATCGCCTCGAAGGCATCCAAAGCCAATTGAACCTTTTCCATCAGGGAATCCATATCCGATGTGGTTTCCATTTCAGCATAAATGGCTGTGATTTCATCTTGTATCTTGATGAATTCTTCTCCGATATATTCAAAAACGGTCATTTCTTTCGTTTTTTCGACTTGCAAGAACTGACTTACATACCCAATTCTGCAAGTTGGGTCTATCTCTAACTTGCCATCGAACAAATATCTTTCCGGATCCATCAGTATATCTATCAGTGTACTTTTCCCACTGCCACTTGTTCCGATAAAAGCGCAATGTTGTGCCTCTTCAAACGTAAATGAAATGTTATTATATAGTTCCTTTTGTGGAAATGAGAAGGATAAGTTATCAACTTTTATCATAGTGTTACCTTTCTTTACAACTAAAATGGTGACTATTATTAAATGTATTGTCAAACACAGACTTTTAGAGTAACACTGTTTACCCCCAAGTTCAATCTATTTGTAGCCCTTACCCTCACTTAGAAATTCTAGTACTTTCTTTAGGATGGTGACTTGTTGAACGATTCTCAGAATCAACCATTGCTTACGATAATGAAGATCCATTAAAAACAACGTTTACCCATGTTGTTGTCCAATACGGTAATCGGGACAAGTTCTTGTCCCTCGCCACTAATTCCCAAGCAAAAAAAGCCCTCATTTAGGGCTTTTTTTGAGTCACGCTTTTCAACATATACCCCTACATTTTTATAATACAGGGGATGTACCACCATCTATGTTCACAGCAGTTCCTGTTACATAGGAGGCTGCACCCGACACAAGAAAAGCAATCACTTTTGCCGCCTCTTCTGTTTGGCCTATTCTCTTGAGTGGGATACCGTGAATGGGGTTAGAAGCGAATTCCTCCCAACTCTGCTCTGGTGCTGAAGCCTTCCACATCCGCTCAATCTGATCGCTACGAATTAGACCGATGCATACGGCGTTAACACGAATATTGTCCTTGGCGAGGTCTTTGCTCATGGCCTTCGTTAGTGCAAGTCCTGCCGCCCGACTGACTGATGTTGGCAAAGACGATGCAGATGGTGTCTTCCCTACAGTCGCCGTCACATTAAGGATGGAACCGCCACCTCTTTGACGCATATGAGATACTGCTGCCTTAGAACTGTGGACTGCTCCTAACAATTTCAAATCCAGATCTGAATACCAGCTTTCGCTGCTAACCTCTTCAAACGGATTAGCCGCAGCCGTTCCAGCATTGTTAATCAAAATATCCAATCCACCGAAATGCTGTACAGTCTGCTCTACCACACCTCGCACCTCTTCTTCTACTGAAATATCTGCAGAGATGACTAGTGCATCTGTCCCTGTCGTTTGATTAATACGTTTCGCCGCAGCTTGAAGCGCCTCTTCGTTGCGGGCAACGATTGCTACTTTTGCGCCTTCTGCTGCTAGAACAATTGCTGTCTCTAGCCCGATCCCTTTGCTGCCGCCTGTAATTAGTGCTATTTTATCCTTTAACCCTAATTCCATTTGTATTTCCTCCCTTATTGTCTCCACTAATTGAACTAGACTGGTTATTTTCAACTATCGTTCCCGTTAGCGTAATCACTTTCAGTGACAAGGTCATCTTACCGTCTGGTAAACGAGGCCTATGGCTCCAGAATCAAAGGTCTTGTTTTCGATTAGCTTAAGATTGATCTTCTCCTTGAGACCTTGGAATAACGGCAATCCTTTACCGATCAGGACAGGAGAAACCGTAATTTTATACTCATCAATTAAATCAAGCTGCATAAGGTGGTGTGCGAACCTAGGACTGCCGAGGATGACCATATCCTTGCCTGGCTGCTGTTTGAGACTATTGATCTCTTCCTCGACATTTTCTTTCACGAGTCTGGAATTATTCCATTCAACTTTCTCCAGCGTCGTGGAAAAAACGATTTTGGCTGTGTTTTCGATCCACTCGGCATGATTCCGTTCATGCTGCGAAGCTGATGGGTTTGAAGGCACAGATGGCCAGTAACTGTGCATCATCTGATAAGTCCCACGCCCCCAAATGACAGTGTCGGCAGTACTCAGAATTTCTTTCGCGTGTTTCTCCAAATCAGCATCGTAGGAAACCCAGCCAATGTCCATTTCACCGTTCGGCCCTTCTACAAAACCGTCAAGCGATGCGTGCAGAAATAGAACGAGTTTTCTCATTTTCAGTTCTCCTTTTTTCAAGAGGGATATTTACATTTTACATTTACTACATTTTACCATAATTTAAGTTGGGTTGTTTCTTATGGATTGCTAATCTCCAACCTGCCCGTTAACAAAAAAAAGCAGCTGAATTTGGTATTACCCCCTTTTAGTCGACAAGGGATCAAAGACATCTTTAAGATGGACTTATCTTGCCTAACGAAGGGGATAACACCAATATTGCCACTTTCAAAGTTGATCAGTTTCATATCCATCGATATTTATTCCCGACCGTAAAGTAAATTACACCATCATTCTATTAATAACTACAACGCCTTCCGCGAGTGTAGTTCATTTATTGTGCTTGTTGTTCATCTGCATAATACCTTTCATATTCTTTAAACAGCATGTATCGCTGTACACCTTTGCACGCATTCATCGCTTCCTTAGTGTGCTGGATAGCCAGTTCGCGCCGACCCAATTTGCGTTCTATTTCAGCAAGAAGCGCAGATCGCATCCATTGTCTTCTAATCGATTTCAGATGCTCCCTTGCTTGCTCACTCTTCTCTTCATCCAAAAGCAAAAACGTCTCGTAATATGTACGGTAATCTGATCTGCGCATCTGGAGTACCGCTTGCCGAACCGCAGTCATGTCCTTGCGGTAAGCACCGTAAGCTGCCTGATATATCGCTTGCCTCGATTTTTTCGTCGTCTGTTTTCTTAGTTTCTCCATCGTGATATCGACTTCATCATCCAGTCTGTTCGCAGTCACATAATAAATATAAATATAGGCCGTATGATGATTTTTACGTAAAAAAACTTCCACACGGTCCATCCTGGTTTCCCAAGCCATTGGGTAGATAACGTGAATCGTAAACGCAATAACTATGGCGACCAGCACCGTTCCTACGATAAGAAAAACAGATTGTTCATTCCACAACATCACCAGCACACATACAAATACAACGGAATAAAACGAAACATCCCACCTACTCATTCTTATCTATCATTCCCTTCAGCATCTAAATCATGAAGTTTCTATTATATCAGAATTAAAACTATTTATTGTATAAATTTAGGAAACGAAAATTAACCATAATTTTACTTACTCTGGTATTTAATCGCTTCCAAATTGCCTCTTTAGTTGCTTTTCGTCTGAAGTGAAGATTCTAGTTTTCTCGTCAAATACCACCCGAGTGTCTGCTATCCTGCCCGTTACTTAGTGAATAAATGAGGAGAAGACTGATTATTTATAAAATAAAAAAGCCGCTAAAATAGCGACTTTCAATGGGACCATGTTCTTCTTCATTTACAATATCTGTAATTTATCAACCATTAGATTTCATCTAACAAGAATACCCTGCTTGACGTGATAGAGATAAAAAATGTTATTCTTCGATCTTAAACCATGGACTTGAAGCTTGAATGACACCCCAAAGTTTTTCCGGAAGCTCAAGCTCACTAACCTTAGAAGCCACAATAGCAGTTTGAATTTCGGACTCTTGTCCACTTTGAACCTTTTCAACCCAGTCTGGATCTGTAATTAACGCATGTCCGATCACAGCTAGGCTAAGACCTTGCTCTAATCCTTTTGCCACATCATCCGGCGTTACCATTGAACCCGCAGCCAGTAAGGGAACCCGGCTATTTACATGTTCAACGATTAACTCAAGATACGTTTTTTCATTGTGGCTATCGACTGGCTTTGAAGAAAGAGCATCAGCTAGTGAAGCGTGAACGTAATCAACACCAGCTTCAATCATTCGGTCAATCAATACGTAGGAATCTTTCATTCTTAAACCGCCTTCTTGATGTTCGTCAGGAGAGATTCGGTAGCCCAAAATAAATGGTTCTGTAGCATGGTTTTCGATGACGTTTTTCATTTCCTTAATCACGGCTAGTGGGAAACGAAGGCGGTTCTCAAGTGATCCTCCCCATTGATCCTCACGTCTGTTAAAGAAAGGAGAGAAAAAGTTTTGAAGTAAAAATCCGTGCGCCCCATGAATTTCAACTCCATCAAACCCTGCTTCAATGGCTCTTCTTGTTGTTTCTCCAAACGCATGAATCACTTCCAATATTTCATCGTGCGAAAGTTGTCTCGGCAAAACAGAAGGAGCAAATCCAGTTGCTTCCGTCTCTACAGCACTGGAACTAACTACTTCTCCATTTGGTATAAGGTTCGGGAGTGCTTTGTTGCCTGCGTGGAAAATTTGAAGTACCGCAGCAGCTCCCCCGCTTTTTGCTGCATCCGCCAATTTACGTAAACTTGGGATGAATTTATCGTCATAAGCTGCAAATTCATTTGTAAAACCTATTCCATTAGGTTGGACATGCGTACATCCTGTTATAACTAGACCTACGCCTTTCACTCTTCTTCTATAATATTTCACTTCACCATCTGAGATCGTGTAATCGTCATTACTTGCCCAAGTGGTCATAGGCGACATTACAACCCGATTTCTAAGGGTAATTCCATTCCTGAATGTGTAGGATTCAAGCAAGTGCTTATAGTTTTCGTTCATTTTCAAACCTCTTTCTAATTATTTATTTATAAACTTTAGTAATTGTTATCTAACGTTAAAGCATTTATTCTATTCTCAAATGACTCAACCAAGTAATACTCATTGCTCTTGTTTGATAACTGGAAATAAAAAAGGAGATTACCAGTTGATGAGCTCTCACAACATTGGTAGAATGACATCATAAAGTATTCGAGTAACTCGAAGTCAATAGTATGGAGGTGCGAAATTTTGAGTCAGACATTACATGAACCAAAATATACGGTAAAAGATGTATCTGAAATAACTGGACTTACAAAACATACGATCCGTTATTATGATGACCAACAATTAATTCCTTTCGTTTCAAGAGACAGTAGGAACAATCGCTTATTCTCAGACCATGATCTGGATTGGTTGCGAATGGTACACTCCTTTCGTATTTCAGGATTGCGGATTTCAGAAGTTAAATATTACATTGCAATGTGTTTGCAAGGTGATGAGACGATTCCTGAAAGGGCTGAACTTGTTGCAAAGCAAGAGAAAGAACTTGAAACGAAGATCCATGAGTACAACCTTCAATTAATGCACATCAAGGAGAAGAAGGCTTACTACAAAAGTGTCTTGGCTGGTCAATTGAATGATACCTGGAATCCAGTTAACAATAATCCCGAATGCGGAGAAAAATACGATATACCGGAACATATCAAATCAGCATCAAAAGTTCATGTTTGACCTTAAATGGTAGTCTAAGGCTTCGTGTGTACACGAAGTCAATTTTATTTTATTATGATGGGTATTGGACTAACCTGCCCGTTAGGAGACAAGAACTTGTACCAAAAAAAAAGCCGCTAAAATAGCGACTTTCAATAGGACAATGTTCTTGCACTCCCGTTTACTTTAATTTTCTGAGTAACGTTCCTGAAGCTTTTGTTTATGCGACATTAGGATATCTTCAAGCGATATATCTTATTTATTTGCAATTACAATAAGGTTTCCTAAAACATCTCCAAGTTCTTCTGTTAATTCAGATTTTTTTTCTTGAACTGTGCCTGCAACCTCATCCGGACGATCCCTACCAATCTCTAGTGCACGAATTGCGCGGGCTACTTCTCCGGTTTCCTCAGCAAGAAATCCAATACGAACAAAGATATCTAAATCTGACCAGTTGCGATGCTTATAATACTCCTTGACTCATTGTTGAAATTCAATAATATCCATGTTTCCCTCCAACCTAACAAGATTGTTCGATCTCAAAAACTCGAAAATAATAGTATCATATTGAAGTTTAACTATCTAGTTAGTCAACTTCCTTGGTTTCTTTCTGTTGATTTTAATCATTGATCTAACCTGTCCGTTGTGTATGCCCTGGCATTCCATAATACATTTCGAATTGAGGACATGTACTCCGATAACGTGATTCCGGTGATGAACGGAATCAATCTTTGAATACAAAAAAAAAGATAACTATCGGGAAATCGAAGTCATCTTTTTTGTTGTATTCATCAAAATCGGTAGCCTGTTTGTAATTTATAATAGCGAGGTTACGAACTTCACCTCCGGAAAACGGCTATCCGGTCCTTTAATTAAGATTCCGCCTTGATTCTTCAGATACATATCGAAGAAATCCAGCATATAGGCATTGATAACGGAGTTCGCTCTTTCAGGAGCAATCTTTCCTGTAATGCCCAGCATATTGAAAACCGGAGAAATGAACTGTACGTCGGTAAAATTCAAATGCTCTGTATTTTCGATATAGAGGATTTGTCCTCCTTCGTCGACCGTTTCGCGCATCCGTTCAAGCTCCAACTTTTTATCTTCCGTTACTTGATCCATCCACTCTCTTGTTGATCCCATCCGGTTAAGCTCTGCATCTGTGTAGACCCGATTATTTATCACCCTGTTTAATTCTTCGAAATAGCTTTCAGAGTTGATGAACAAAAACGGCTTTCGCAGATCCTCGCTGTCACGCAGTCGATACAACCCTCCATCCAAGTCTATTCCGACTGTGATTCGTGGATCGTAAGAAGCGTCGTAGGCCGTCGCTCCGCCGATGGAATGACCGAACACCCCGACATGACCGAGATCAATCCTCCCTTTTAAAGGACTTGGAATCTGTCCCGAGTGGATGAGCTCGAATTGGTCTAGCACAAACGCCACATCGGCGGTTAACACTTTTCCCAACTTGTCGCGATTTTCTCTTCCCGTTCGGTAATCATCGTCGGGAGAGAATAAGTCGTTGGTTGTGCTGGTCGTGATTAGACCGTCCGGAAACTCGGTTGCAAATGTATTGTAGGTGTGATCAATCACTGCCACGATATATCCGTGACTCGCGAGATTCTCAGCTTGCGACGTATGGAGGAACCTGGACGAGCCAAAGCCCGGATTCGCAAGGACCAGCGGATATGAAGTCTGTGCCGAGGAGACTTCGGCGCCCGAATAAGCATGACTGGACACGTACTTCAAGTGCTGAAGAGTAAACTCAGGAAGGCCATAGTTCGCGGCCATATAACGTAAAATTGGAGTATCGGGAATAAAGGGGGCGTACTTACCGGTGCCAAATTTAACCGGATACCATACCTGAACCATCAACTCTCTCTTACCATCTCTGGCTTTGTCGAAAATCTCTTCCCTATTAGTATCCACGAGATGAAAAGTTTGCGTTCCCACCTTAAATTCGCCTGTCGGTTCAGGTAGATTAAATACTGGAAAAGCATACATGAGACCCGCTGTTACGACCAGCATTATCGCTATAGCGGTATAAGCTGAACCCAACAAGAATCGCGGGATTTTTTGGGGGCCGTTTTTTCTAAAATAGCTATAACCTGAAATGGCTAAAAAAATGATCGTTATGCAATATGAGAAAAATAGCTGAACTCTATATCCTTCCACCGTCCAATGAATGACCAGTAAAAATGTGGCGATCCCGCTTGCAATGAATACTGTACGCCGTCCTTTCTTTAATAGGAATGTTAATGCAAACAAGCCGATGTTTGATAATAAAAGCAACAGTTCAAACAGCCTCATCTCGATTCTCCTTATAAAATTTCTATTTTTGTTTGTTCCAATATTATCCTGGCAGGTTGGCCTGAGCTATCGATTCAACTTACATCTACCTTACAATTTTGTAATTCTACCTTGTAACTGTGCTCATCTTTGGATAGGAACTTAGTTACTTAAATCAAAAAAAGCCGCTATAATTAGCGGCTTTGAATGTAATAATGCTCTTGTCCTGCGACAAGCATACACAGGATAGTCCATGCCTTTTTCTCTTCAATATACTTATACACAATTCGGAAATCATGCAACCAACCGCTCCATCCCATTAAAATGTATGAATTATTGCTACAAAATTGCTTTTTTGAGCCTGAATAGTGGAGGAGAACTATCAAAATCTATCCGAAGTATTGAAGAATTAACTGGTATATTGCTACGGAAAGTCCTAAAATACTCGCTTTCATTTTAGATGGATGATATCTTTTGCTGCGAAACAAGTACAGAAAGATCACTATAAATCCTAAGGGAATCCACAGCTGAAAGACACCTTCTGTTGTATAACGAGAAAAAATTGGAATAATGGAAGTACTGATCAAAAAGTAAAAGAAAACTGTAAAACGTCTTGTTTCTAATTGCTTGCTCCACCTTACTAAAAAGAAAAAAATAATGATTCCGATAATTGTAATGTATAAAGGGGGGAGAAGAATAGAAACGTCCCCAAATTTGAATTCCATTTTGCATTGCCCTCCTCTTTTAAATCATCACCACTTTTTGTTCCGGATTGGGAAGCATGTACATTATATGTTATAATCGAAAGGTTAATTTTACCAAAAGTAAGGAGGGATGTAAAAAAACATTGTAGGGTTTATAGTTTTCGCTTAAGATTTTAGCTGTATTATGGAACTATTCCAAACAGGTGGTTGTTCCATGCAAAGAACCAGTAGATATTTAGAGGTACTTAATAGATCGCGGAGCAGATATCCATGTCACTGATTTAAGAGGTAAATCTCCCATTGATGTGGCGACATGCTATAAACCAGACAAGATCATCCAATTTTCAGAAGAATATCAGCTATTACATCGTGACTAGGAGGACCTCATATCATGAAAAGGATCACCAAACGTACTTTTCTAATCACTACTCTAACAGCGTTCCTTACTATTTCCTTAGCCCCTATCCCCACTCTCGCTTCTGATTACAAGCAACTTCCAAAGCCAGAGTGGACCTATGACCTACCTACCGATACGACAGCCCAAATACATAGTAAGAACTATTATTTCACAGGAAATATCGTCTACCCTATCGTGTCAGAACAGACTAACTCTCAAACTGCATATACATTCTTGTATCAGTCAGATCGCTCTACCGGCAAAACTAAATCCGTACACTCCTTATTAGCGATAGACGACAAAACTGGAAAACAGAAGTGGATTCATAAATCGCCTATGCCCTACAATTCGTTTGAAATAGATCAGAGCGGTGACGTCTACTACTTCGATGAGGTAAATTCCGGTAACAAGAAGGTATACCAGTTGATCTCTCTGGATTCAAATAACAAGCCACGCTGGGTAAAAACATTCAAAGAGCACTTTCAATTCAATGTCCTAGAAGATGGGCGCATAGCCGTGGTTACTTTCACAAAAGACACCAGTGTGATTACTCTTTATACAAAGGAAGGCAAGCCGCTTATCAAAAGGGAGTTTCCTGGCCACGTACGACATATTCAGGGGAACTACGTCGGATTGTTAAATTCTGATGCTCCGAGAAACACGACGACAATTGATATTTACTCCATTCCTACAGGAAAGAAGATTATTTCCGCTGTCCAACCGCAGGATCACGTCAATATTGTGCATGCTGACTTTGAAGTTCTAAGTGGCGGAACTGTGATTGTTCCCATTTACGATGCAAAGATGGAAGTGGAAACCTTGCACGGCTACAAGCCTAACGGGGAACAAAAATGGATCAGACCATTGCCTAAGCCAGCACAGTATGCCGTTTTCGGTACAACGTATGCGCATAATATGTACGATTCTTTTTACGTATCCTTAGGAAATAACTTTCTGATTCAAGAGAAAAATAAGCTTAGTCTGTACAATACTAACAATCAATTGATTGCGACCAAGACGTTTACTGATTTACCTGCACAAGGACTGTTACAACGACTAAATGATCAGAGCATTGTCTTCGGAGCCGTCGACAAAACACAAGCTTGGTATGATTCATCTAAACCGGAGCCTAAGAAAGCCGCCTACTATATTCTGGACTCTAATACACTAAAAATAAAAAACTCTTTTGTAATCGATGACGCACTTTTTCACCAAGCCGATGTTCGTTTTCACGATGCAAATACATTCTATATCCACATGAGTGAAACCATTGCCAAATACGTTCTAGAGTAGCATATGTAGGCTGGAGTAATCCCCCATTATAACGATTTATGCCTAGCCCCTCTCCAGGAGCGAAGTCATACATCGTTTCTTTTTTTATCAAATGAGCAGCCTGCAGAACTGCAGACTGCTCATTAGTTTTATTGAGATGTCGTTTCCTGTTAGCTTACTGAATCAACCTTATTTTTCTCTTGTAGGGCCCACGTAATCTTAGATTCATTTCCCACTAGAGTTATCATCCTATCCTAAATCTTAAATGTTTTTCTTTATCCAAGAACGCAACTTATCAGCATAGAAAGAGCGTTCATCTGGATCGGATGGAGAACCCTTTGACAGATAAAGTTGATCATTCATATATCTAGGGTAAACATGGAGATGATAATGCCACACGTCTTGATTGCCAGCAGGCTCATTATGTTGGCGCGTAGAAATCCCATCACATCCATATGTACTTTTCATTGCAAATGCTGTAAGCTGAGCCGCGCGGTGAATTTCAACAGCGTAATCCGCAGGGAGGTCAAAGATGTTCTCGAAATGTTGATTCGGAACAACAAGAACATGTCCTTTATTGTTTGGCCACCATTTGCTCGCTATAAATGCCGTTACCATTTCATTCTGATAGATGATATCCCTTTGTTTTGTTCCCTGATTAGGTCGCTCGATACCCCAAACACAACAGAATGGACATTCGTATCCCTTGGGCTCATGTGAAAATGATGCTGTCATCTTCCTCATTCAACTCCTTTCATATTTTTCCAACCAGCTATTAGACGCAGGCAACTTCTGTTCGTTGCGTTATCCTCAACATTGGTAATCAAACTGAGCTCGCTTTTATTCCCGGTATGCGTGGCTCTCTTCCCATGATACTCAGTTGAATTTAAAAGAAACGCAAGTAGTTCAGCTATCGCCAGAAATATGATTAAGCTGCAAGGTGGCACGTTAACATTAAATCATGCGAACAACATTATTGTTGTGACTGTGCCACTTGATCACCACTCCTGAATATATCCACCTTATCAAGTCTTGCTAGTAAGTTGGCAAGGCTTTTTTGTCTTGAACGTACCGTAGTTGTATCGCTTTGCTTATGTAATCTTTAGATTTTCTTCAGAATTATGCTTATTAATTCCTTAGTTTTTTTCATTATGATTTCTATATCGACAAGAGAGGAGGCAAAACAATGATCAGTAATACGATCTTAGAGCTACTACATCAGTATGGATATCTGATTTTTTATTTTGCCTTCTCATTAGGGCCATTTGGCATTCCAATTCCGAATGAGATCACGATTATCAGTGGTGCTATTTTGAGTCACACGGGTGTTATCAGCTCATGTATCACATACTTCTGCATTTTAACAGGACTATTAACTGCCATTACCTTTGCTTATTTTGCAGGGAAGTTATTTGGGCCCAAGATAAAACACAAATTTCAACATAATAAACACTTCGTTAAGGCTGAACTGATTCTGAATAAGAGTGGCAATTGGGCGATGTGCATCGGTTTATTCATTCCAATCGTGCGATATGTTCTCCCTCTGGTCATTGGACTGAGCGGCGTTCAGTATCGGAAATTTGCTCTCATTTCATATTCCAGTGCTTTGCTTTGGACCATAACGTATTTTACAGCGGGAATCTACTTCGGCGCTCCCATTCTATCAATACTTCATTTATTAAAATTTTGATCGATTTTGATAACATACCATCACGTATACGGAGGAACCACAAACAATGAATTCCAATGAACCTATTTTATTTCTGAAAAGCTTTCTTCAAAGCCCAAAACATGTTGGCAGCATCATACCCAGTTCCCGGTTTCTCGCTAACAAAATGGTGAACCAAGCGCCTTGGCTAGAGGTAAAAGCAGTCGCCGAACTCGGATCGGGCACAGGTGCCATCACTCGTTATATTCATCAACAGGCACAAGATTCGACTCAAGTGTTATTGTTTGAGATGAACGAGACGATGAGGAATAATCTGAAGACTGAATACCCTTCATTCCCCTGTTATCCAGATGCCTCTCGATTATTGGAATCCATGAAGCAAGAGGGCGTTGAGCAACTGGACTGTGTATTTAGCGGGTTGCCTTTCTTCAACTTTGAGTCTGAATTAAGGAATTCGTTGGTAGACCAGATCCATAAGGCGCTCAAACACGAGGGGTTATTTATCGCCTTTCAATATTCACTTCAAATGAAAAAAACACTATCCGAAAAGTTTATCATCGAAAAGATAGAATTAGCGCCCTTGAATGTCCCTCCTGCCTTCGTTTATGTCTGTCGCAAAAAGGAAACAATTTAAACAACTCAGGCTATGGTTTACACTGATATTATCCTCTCTATAAGGATTTAAAATTTTATTTAAAACAGTCTAAAAGGAGTGTTGGATTGTGAGTACCGTTCTCATTGTTGATGATGAACCCGACATCCGTGATGTCATTCATGTCTATTTACGTAACGAAGGATATCAGGTCATTGAAGCAACCAATGGTGAAGAAGCACTAAATATTATCAAAACTACATCGGTCCAGCTCGTTATACTGGATGTCATGATGCCCATTATGGACGGAATCAAAGCCTGCTTCAAAATAAGAGAAGTATCAACCTCTCCCATTATTATGCTATCCGCCAAAGAAGAGGACATAGATAAAATTACAGGCCTGACTACCGGGGCTGACGATTACATGGTCAAACCGTTTAATCCGTTAGAATTACTAGCTCGCGTTAAGGCTCAGCTACGACGCCAAACACTGATTGGCAAAGCAGAATTCAATTCACTTATCCTGATCAAGGACCTTGTCATTGATACAAGTAAACATTCCGTGAAGTTAAAGGAGAATGACATTCCACTAACTCCACTGGAGTTTTCCATTCTGGTGCTGCTTGCCAGCCATCCTGGACAAGTATTCAGCTCCGAGAAGATCTACGAAACCGTATGGAAAGAACCTTACGGGTATTCGGATAATACGGTTATGGTCCATATTCGCAATCTGCGAGAGAAACTGGAAGTGAATCCACGAGAACCTCAGTATATCAAAACGGTATGGGGAGTGGGTTATAAACTTGATTAGACGATCTAACCCTTCTCATCGAACTCGAAAGAAGAAAATACAGATTAACATTTTGATCCGAATTATTTTGAGTACCATTGCTGCAGCTGTCTTTAATAATATGCTCATTTACCTATCTATAGATGTTTTTAAAGCTTGGGAGCAGGCTTGGTTTCGCAATTCGCTTCCGTATGTCATTACTCCAATTTTTATATTAACTTTTATCTTAACCTTCCTATTTTTAACACGTCGAATGGTTAAAGATATTATTCACTTGGAGCAAGGATTGCAATTCATTTCAGAAGGAAATCTGGACTACCGGGTGCCCGTTAATCGACAAGATGAACTTGGGCGAGTCGCTTCCAACATTAATCACATGACTGAACAGTTGCAGCTGCAGATGGTTAAGGAGCGCGAGCTAGAGAAATCCAAGATGGACATGATCACGGGTATCTCACATGACCTGCGCACACCGCTTACCAGCATCATCGGCTATATTGAGCTTCTAAGAACAGAATCATTTCAAGACAAAGCAGAGTATGACCGCTTCATCCAGAACACCCATAACAAAGCAACGCATTTAAAGAAGCTGCTCGATGACTTATTTGAATACACACGTCTAACCTCAGTAGACACCCAATTGGATTTGAAAAAGGTTGACCTATATCAGCTATTGGACCAGTTGCTGTTTGAATTTGAACCTTTAGCTCAGGAGAATGGAATTCATATTGAGAAAGAGATTGGCGATTCCCCAATCATGGCCTGCGTGGATAGTGATAAGATTGCTCGGGCCATCGATAATCTTCTTATGAACGCCCTGAAGTATTCCTTGAAACCTGGTGCGATTCATATTCGAATGAGTATGCGTCATGAGTACATTATCATTAAAGTCGAAAATAAAGGTGAGCCGCTCACAATAGAGCAAAAAAGTAAGCTGTTTGATCGATTTTATAAGGTTGATTATTCAAGAAGCAGCGAAGGTATTCAAACGGGGTCTGGTTTGGGTCTTTCGATTGCAAGAAATATTGCGGAGTTACATCAGGGTACCTTAACGCTTCAACATTCACATAACGTATTTACGTTCCAGTTAAGCTTGCCTTCCAACATCCAGTGAAACATTATTGAATTCAACAATGGAGGATACCGCATTGAAAACATCCGAACCGTTTCTTTTCCTGCAAGGATTCTTAAAGAACCCCAAACGAGTAGGAAGTGTCCTGCCCAGTTCCAAATTTCTAGCCCATAAAATCGTCCAGTCTGTACAATGGGATGAAGTTAAAACGATTGCAGAGCTGGGGCCAGGAACAGGTGTCATCACACGTCTTATGAGAGCAGAATTACCGAAATCTGCAAATGTGTTTTTATTTGAGAGAGACCCTAAAATGAGGAGTAATCTGAAGAACACATATCCTGAATTCATGTTCCATTCGAATGCATCCTATCTTTTGAAAAGGATCAATCAAGAACATGTGCATCAGTTGGATAGTATCATTTGCGGACTACCATTTTTTAATTTTTCCAGAGAAATGAAACAAAACATCCTTTCACAGATGCATACAGCGCTTCGACCTGGAGGGATGTTAGTGTTGTACCAGTACTCACTTCATATGAAGAAACGATTGGCTGATTTATTCGATATTGAGAGAATTAAATTTGTGCCCCTCAGCTTCCCTCCTGTTTTTGTCTATACTTGTCGCAAAAAGAAAGATGAAGGACACAGTGAAACGAGGGAATCAGTATACTAACCATAACCATACGAAGTGATGTGAAAAAAAATGAGAAGTCTCTCTCTTCAAGCTCGAAGACGATTCTGCGTTTCCGCCCGGCTCAAGCTCGTTTTTGGCAAAAGCTTTTAATTCCTTCTCCGGACGGGTCCAGTTTCATCTTGATGAGAGTGCCGTAGGTTCCCCGCTTGTTGGGACGAAAACGTACTACTAAATAGCAATCTCATGATGAAACAATTTAATTGAGCTTATGAAGTGTACCGTTCTTATGTTCATTGAGCAGCTTTGAGAAAAGCTTGCTAGAGTAATCAATCCTACGCTCTGGAAACTCGCCTGTAAGTATAATCTTCAACATATGAAGTAGACGTTTACCCGTTAGTTCAGTAGGTCCGAGAGACCATTGTCTAATACTGGGATATAAGTATATCAACCCCGAGTAACGAAATGCTGCCCTCAATCTTTCATAAAAATCATCATAGCTAAGTAATATACCGTTTGCAATTAATTCCTTGTAATAAATTTTGGCATCCTCAAGGTTAAAATAACTAGCCAAGTCAATATAAAAGGGCGCATAATAACACCACCCGAAGTCAATAAAATAGGGTTTTCCATTGTAATAATGGATGTGGGAACCGTCTACCGATTGCAAATCTCCATGCGTAAGAGTCAGGCTTTCCTTCTCATCGTACAAAGCCGCCATATCACGTGCAAAAGCGTTGGCTTTTTCACGTAATAATGGCAGATACGCGCCAAATTCCCTGTAAAATTCGGGGTTCTGCTCTATAAGCGTTTGAAAATGGTCCACAGACACTTGTGTAACTAAATAATTTTCCCAATAATGACGGTCAGCATGGGGGAGCCACAGCATCTCCGAACCTCTATGCATATTAAGGGCATGGATTCTGGCTAATGCCTCCGAAACTCTTGGCGACCAGTCTACGCCAGGCGGAGGAGATTTAACACTACCCAAGTCTTCTATCGCCATCCATCTAGGCTCATTTGTTTCTAGATCTAGTGAAAAAGTGGCGGGCGTGTTCTGATGGCCCTGGTCAGTTAACGTTTTCATTGCCATGCGTTCTTTTAGAGCAGCTTCTTTAAATATTACGCTCTCCTTTTGACCATTTTCATAAGTAACCTCTATACGACGTACATCCGCACCAGACCACCCACGTTCATCATCCGTCATATACCCTTGCTCTAGATGACGGATCTTTCCACGTTGTAGTTCTTCGGCTAAACCTTGAGCAATTATGATCATATTATGTTCCAAATTAATCTACCTACCAATCTAGTTAATATAGGTTACTCAATAGAGCAATTTTTTGAACTCCTAAGAAATCTCAAGCAAACAGGTGTCCGACGTGCCTTCGATCTCACTTCCTTCCTCATTATTTTTCAAAACAAAAAAAGGGCAGAAAATGAACAAATTGTTCATCTTCTGCCCCTGTAGAGAATTGACTAACGGATAACATGATGTCCAATTCAACCGAATGTCAAACAAATGACACTTGTCAAAATAGGCTTAATGTAAAAAAACCATGCATGAGAGCACGGTTCCGCAGTCAACTAGAAGTAGTCGATGTCCCATGTTCTTAACTAATGCAGGGGTTATTCCATTTTATTACATGAAGAAATAAACCACTTAAATAAGCGGATTTCTGCAAATTAAATGAAATAAACCTAATGCAATTAACTAGCTAAGAACAACAGCAGACACTTGATACTTCCCCCTTATATTGAAACTAGCTATAGTATAGATTGAAAACAGGAACTAGTCAAAATTCTAAATGCTTTATGAGGAGCAGCGTTAAACAAAAGGATTACCTCCGAGCCGTTGATACATGCCCTAGGTAATCCTTTTCTATTTATTTAGTACATGGAATCATGGGAGACATGCTGCTCCTTCAGTTGATGCCCGTCGCGTGCACGAGTCTCTTGCTCCTCATTCGTCCCGCGGCCCATGAAAGGCCACCAGTTCGCTGGTCCGAACGTACGGACCATAACGGGAATGAATAGCGGCAGCATGAGCAAAGCGTATATAAACAGTCCACAAAGCACAATTGTTGCAATTTGCAGGAGTGACATTACGCCAGAAGGGAGCATCGCCGCAAACGTACCGCCCAGAATAACCGCTGCAGACATAATGACTGTTCCCATGTTTTTCATCGCTTCAAGAATAGCTTCCTGCGGGGAGAGATGGCGGTACTCCTTGAACCGATCCATCAGGAAGATACTATAATCGATGCCGAGTGCTACCAGCATGACGAAGCCGAAGAAAGGAACCGCCCAGCTGATGCCCGATTGGCCTAACAGCCGTACAAATATGACCTCTGCAATCGCCATCGAGGAATAAAAGGTAATCAGCAGTGAGGCTATCATATACAATGGCATGACGATCGACCGGAACAAAATGATCAAAATAATCGATATTCCGATCAACATCAAAATAACTGTACGCGAATAATCTTGTTTCGATATGTTGCTCAAATCGTTGTTCATGCTCGTTATACCGCCACTCGCCACCTGCGCGCCGCTATATGCAGAGCCTTGAATTGCGCGATTTACAGCCGCTTCAAGACCGTCGATTTGCGCCATTGTTTCTTGGGAGTAGGGGTTGCTGCCAAATACAACATCGAACTTAGCTGTTTGACGATCCTCCGACATATACACATCAAGCGCCGTTTGGAATTCCTCGTTCGCAATGGCTTCTTCCGGGATGTACCAGCCCGTCATTTGTTTATTCGGCGATCCGGCAAGGCCATTCAGGTAGCCTCCTGCCGAAGCGAGCCCATCTTTTACCTCAGTCAAGCCATCTACACTCTGATCAAGGCCGGTTATAAGCCCGCCAAGCTGAGCATTAAGTGAAGCAAAGCCCGCTTGCAACTCTTTCTGGCCATCGGTCAGCTCGTTAAATCCTTGTGTTACGCTTGGTAGCTGAGAGACGATTTGTCCTTGGCCTGTAGCGGCCTGCGCAATCCCTTTTTGCAGCTCGGACAGTCCAGCTGCCAGCTTGCCAAGACCCGCAGCCAGTGACGACTGTCCTTCTACTGCCTGTAAGAAGCCTGCATTGGCCTGCGTCATGCCAGATGAAATGCCGGCAAGCTGCTCGTTCAGCTGTTTCAATTGGCCGCTAATGCTTGAAGCTCCCACTTGCAGTTGAGCCAGTGTGCTTAGCGCTTGTTTGTAATTTGCATCGTTTTGCAGCTCTGGGTAGCTCTCTTGAAGATCTGAAATCCCTTGCTCGACCCCTGACAAACCACTCGCAAGCTTCGCTTGGTCCGATGCAATGGCAGTGTAAGCACCTGTCAATGTTCCAAGACCTCCGCCCAGCTTATCATAGCTGACCTGCAGCTGCTTGCTTGCGCCAGCCAACTGCTCGGCACTAGCCTGCGCTTGCTTCAGGCCCTTGCTAAGCTCGCCCGCACCAACCGTGCCGTCCTTCAAGCCTTGCTGGATTCGTTTCAAGCCATCACCAAGCTGCACAATGCCATCCTTCAGCTTATTGGTACCTACAACGAGCTGCCCGGGGCCATCTGCTGCCTCATTTAATTTTACTGCATTTTCATTCAAGGCGCTGCTTGCTTCTGACAGCCCATCCCCAATTTTACCTAAGCCTTCGCCGCTTTGGCCAAGGCCATCCTCCAAAGACACCACTTGATCGGAGACAAGAAATTGATCCATAACCTCGCCTGTAGGGCGAGTAGCGCTGCGCACGGCTTTTACGCCTTGCGTATTTGCCAGTTCTCGGCTTACTTGCTCCAACGTAGCAAGCCCCTCAGGTGTATCCAGCGGCTTATCGGTTTTGACAATTACAGTTGTAGGCAGTGAATCCCCAGGGCCGAAGCTGTCTGATATGATGTTAAAAGCTTTAACCGAATCGTATTTATCGCCAATCTCGTCTAACGAATTAAAAGAGATCGTGCCTTTATAAGCTGTTAAGAACGGGACAATAATGACAGCTAATATAATGAGCGCCCATAATGGACGTTTCAAGGAAAATTTGCCGACCGCTCCCCATAGCTTGCTTGGCTTATGCTCCAAAGAACCTTTTGCCGGCCAAAACAGCTTGCTTCCGAGCAGCGCCATAAAGAACGGTACAATCGTAAATAATGCGATGAGCAAAATAGCTACGCCGACCGCAACGGCAACCGCCGAACGATAAAGCATAAACGTAGAGAAGCCAATAGCCGAAAAACCGACCAATACAGCTAATCCAGAAAACAATACGGTTTTTCCTGCTGTACGGTACGTATTGACGATCGCTTCCGTCGTATCACCGCCATTATGGTTAAGCTCTTCCTTGAAGCGGCTGATGAGCAGAATGCAATAATCGGTTCCTATACCGAACAATACGGCGACCAAAAAGATCTGCGTAAAATTAGACAACGGGAAGTCGAAGTATTCGACCAGAAAAGCAATAATGGACTGCGAAATTAAATAAGTAAATCCTACCGCTACAAGCGGCACGAACGGTGCGATGGCCGAACGGAATACTACGAACAAAATAACTAGAATAAAACCAAGTGTAATGAATTCTGTTTTCTTAAGTCCATCTTGCGAGCTTTGGAGAACGTCCTCGGAAATCAGCCAGTTACCCGTATAATAATGCTCCACTTTTACGTCCGAGATCGCCTCGTATAGGCCATTGCGAAGCTCAGAGATCTCACGGTCGCCGGCCTCGACATTCACGAGGGCAATGATGGTGTTGCCATCCTTTGATACCATCTGCTCTGCCAGCCCTTTGGTATCAAAGTGGGTCGTGACCGACAACACGCCGATCGATTTCCCATCGCTCTTAAGCTTGTTGATACCGCCCTTCACCTCTGCAAGGTCTTCAGCTGACAACCCTCCATCCTTATGGAATACAAGCACAGTTGGCATTCCGCTGCTGGTGCCAGAGCTGTCGTTCTCTCCAATGGCTTTTTCTAATTCGCGGGCTACGGTCGAAGAGTACCCATCTGGAACATTAATCTGCCCCTTTGTTCGTACCAGATCCTGCATCCCCGGTGCGGTAACCATCAGTCCCACCGTTGCAATCAGCCAGACCGCAAGTACCAGCCATCTAAACTTCAGTATTGTTCTCATTTCTAATCTCCCTCTTAATATAGTAAAATTAAGGATTCATCATTTCCTTTGCGAGTCTCTCGAAGGAAAATTAATTCCCGTTCTGTGTATTCTTTTTGTTTTTAATCAAAATTGCACTCGCCAATGTACCAATTATTAAGAAAATACCAATCAATAGTGTTACATTTTGCATACCTGAATTAAAAGCATTAAACACGAGCGACTTCATTTCATCAAAAGCTGGCATAGCTTTAAATGCTTCAGCTTGCTTGCTATCAAAAACTTGTGAACCCCCAAAAGCTCCAGCTTTATGGAAAACATCCAGCATTTGATTTTTAAACTCGGTAGGAATATTGGCTAAATTCATGATACTTGTGTACAATGAAGCGTTATAACCTTCCGTTAATTTAATTCCAAGCATTACAACACCAAAGGAGATACCCACTTGTCTAAAAACATTTAAAATACCAGAAGCCATACCTACATACTCTTTATCAACTGAACTCATAGCAGCATTAGTAATAGGTGGATTAACTAGAGCATTGCTAATACCTAAAAGAATAAAACCAGGCATCAGATAGCTCCACTCAAACGGAGCTTTGATCATATAACGCATAACAAATATTCCGATTGCACCGATAAATAGTGCTCCACTAACTAACCAACGGTTACCAATTTTCCCCGAGATAATTCCTGCAATTGGACCAAGAACTATCGTAAAACCACTAATGAGTAACATTTTTGCACCTGTATCAAAAGCCGAGTAACCCATGTAATTTTGCATAAGAATGGTTAAATAGGTAAAGCCTCCGTATAGTCCAGCACCTAATACAAAAGCTGCGATATTAGCCCCATTAAATGTCCAATTTCTAAAAATAGATAATTCAATCATCGGCTGTTCTACTTTTTTTTCGGTAAGGATAAAAGCTATAAGTAAAATAAGTGATAATCCAAGTAGACTTAAAATGTGCCAATCAGTCCATGCGTAGTCTCCATTCACTGACTTTTGAATTAAGGCTAAAATCATCGTAAAAATCATCGCTGTACTGAAAATCAGTCCCCAAATATCAATTCGTCCATTTTTGTTTGATTCACTTTCTTTAATCACAAACATTCCTAATATAATTGCTACAATCGCAACTGGAATGTTAACAAGAAAAATAGATCTCCAACCAAAAGCATCGACTAATGCTCCACCGACCAAAGGACCACCGGCAATAGCAAGCCCAACGGCACTACTCCAAATACCTAGTGCAAGTCCTCTTTGATTTTCTGGAAATGAAGAAGTAACTATCGTTAATGATAATGACATCATAGCTGCGCCACCAATTCCTTGAAATCCACGGAAGATGTTTAACCAAATATCACTGTTTGCCAATCCACTGGCTAAAGAGCCAATCATAAAAATACCCAATCCTAATAAAAAGACTTTTTTACGTCCGATAATGTCGCCTAATTTTGAAACTGGCAACAACATTGCCGCATAAACTAAAGTATAGGCATTCAACACCCATTGTAGATTTGAAAAACTCGATGAAAAAGCTTGTTGTATATCTGGTAATGCAACATTGACAATTGTAATGTCTAACATGGCCATAAATACGGTTAAACTAACCGTGGCTAGAACCCACCATTTTCTTTTTGATTGTGTCAAAATAAAAACTCCTCTCATGTATACGTGCGTACAAATGCATATATATATTAAAATGAAGAGCACTACATTATTTCGAATTCATGAGTGCTTTCATATTGTTAGCTGTTTGCTATAACTGCTGCGGATACAAACCACCCACTCTCGAATCGCTAAGTAGCGTTCGCTGTTATCTGAATATCAACAGAGGAAAAGTTATAAAAGTACCCTGCAAGTTCACTTCATATTCCGATAATCCAGATCATGCATCTTTGATTGAATTAAAATAAACATCTTCATCGTGTATACGTGTGTACAAATGCATATATAAATTAATATAAAAAGCACTGCATTATTGCAAATTCATGAGTGCTTTCATATTGTTAGCTGTTTGTTCAAATTTATCTACAATGAAATTGTTATTCGTTTTGTAATAAACTTCTCGCCCTTCTTTTCTCCTTTGAACGATACCAAAACGACTCATGAAGTCAAGGTGCCGAGAAATAACTGAACGATTCTGTGGAAAATATTCTGCAATACCACCGATTGTCATTTCACCATTTGCAGAAAGGAAAATTAACAACTCACTCCGCACTGGATCAAGTACCGCTCGAAAAAACTCAATATCAATATTGTCTTCTATCAGCTTTTTACATTTATTTGGATCAAGATTTAATCCCATTGTCATACCCCCTGAATTCATTATATGCATTCGTGTGCACATGTCAATGTTTTCGGAAAAATTCAATTTTATATCCCATACTTACACCTCCATAAAATCAGTCAGGGATTCTCTCTATCTTTTGATCAGCTGTTATTCATTTTTCTTACCTACTGCTCAATCCCAGTGCTTTTCCATGGCTTCTTCACATCGAGAAAAACCATTTTTTGAATAAAACTTTACACTCTCACTACTTGGCCAAAGTATAAGAAACTCAACCTCATTTTCTTTTGACCATTTTTCCATAGCTTTATGAATTTCTGAGCCGATACCTAGATTCCTGAAAGCAGGGCGAGTATAAACATTCGTAACGTAACCGTAATAAGGATCTGGTGATTTCCCTGGCCTCGGAACTTTATGTATTAATTGCATATACATATGTGAGACAAGACTTCCACTAATCTCTGCAAACCAAATATACCAATCTCCACTTTTGATAGCTTTCACCAAGAACTCACTACAAACCTGGTTAAATTCCTCAAATGTGACCGCAGTATCCACACTTTCCTCTTCCGAGAAGTCCCAACGCATTTGAACAAGCTGAGGCACATCCTCCAACGTGGCCAAGCGAATTATCATCATACATCCCACCTTGCTTTTAAATATCTTTAAACTTCATTTTATCATATCTTTGCGCTAACCAGCCCGTTAGTTGAATGCCTCAATAGAATTAAATGCAAACATTATTTCTGCTTCACAAACCAATTCATTGTTTACCTTTGCGATGCCTATTCCTTTGACAATCTGTCCCTTGGCTCGGGTCACTTCGAATTCCAGATGGAGTTGATCCCCTGGTTTTACTTGCTTTTTGAACCGACAATTATCAATACCAGTCAGTAACCCTATCTTATGGTTATTGCTCTCTACGTTGGAAATAGCGATACCACCCACCTGTGCCAGTGCTTCTACAATCAAGACTTCAGGCATGACAGGATAATCGGGAAAGTGACCAAGGAAATAAGGTTCATTGAAAGTCACATTTTTGATTCCAACAGCTTTCTTTCCCTCAACAATTTCTAAGATTCTATCGACCAAAAGAAAGGGATATCTATGGGGAATAAGCTCTTTAATTCGATTAATATCAAGCATGGATTTCCTCCTCTAATATTGGCTTATAACCATTCTAACGTCATTTGGAGAAATCAGCCATTTTTATACTAACCTGCCCCTGACCGTTCTCTTCTTTCACCAACCCTAATCTTCCCAGCCGCTACAAAAATCGGACATGCTTGAGTACCCGGTAATAAAGAACAAGGAAAGTCAATATGCGATTTGACTTCTGCATTGTGTCTATGAGTATTAGAAATAACGATGCTCCTATTCCCAACAATTAGCAGCTAATATAAATACCGCTTTAACAGAACGTACGTTCCTGTTATGATGTAATTATAGTGTTTTTGTTCTGGATTATATTTCTACTTAGAAAGGATACATAATATGAATTTATATAAGTTTGAATTAACGGTTAACGGATTTCTTTTACGCGTTCATTTTAGTGCATCTGAAGAAAGTGGGCTAAAATGGTGTAAACGAATTGCTTCTGAATTCCAGAGTCATGTTGCTAATTTGGAGATAAAAGTTGATATACATAAAAAGGAGAAGCAAAAGAATGCATGGGAATATCACGGAAAACCTTATTTATATGATCGAACACTGAGGAAAAAGCCGCTGACAAAGAAAAACAATGTAGCTGAATCAACTGCTGCTATGTAAAGGGAATTAAAGAGACGGAGCAATCAACATATTGGAACACTGTGTTTGAATTTCATGTTGAGTACGATACTGAAAATAAAATATTTTTATTGAAATCGAGGAATACTTTCATCATTAATATTACCTTCTCGCCAAAAGCTCAGCTCAAGCATAGTCATTTTAGGATTTAGTGTGGGCGGATTTTGGGCTATCTCTATTGCAGTTAATATACCCACAAACCCAATCTGGGTATAACGGACGAACCCAGCTTTTATACAAGCCCATTCAATCAAGCCGGCAACATGCCGACAAGCAGTACGATCAGGCAAATCGTGGCTACAACTGACAGAGCCGGGATCATGATCCGATCACTCGGGAAATTCCCAGATACCCGGTCGTGGTTATGATCCATTCTTTCCGGCAATATCCGCGTCATTTGCTATGAACTTGATAATCTAGCCCTGTTTGCTGTCGTAAATTTTTTTCAGCAGGTCGGCAAACTGCTGTTTATCGCTTTCGGACAAACAATTCGTCATCTGAAGGCTGAACTCATCCAAAATCCGTTTCAGCACAGGTTCGAAATCTTTCGCCTTTTGCGTTGGATAAAGCAGGTAAGAACGACGATCCCGAGCATCCACCGAACGGTAAACGTATCCAGCCTCTTCTAGCTGCTTGACGCAACGGGTTGTAGTCGCTTTATCGAACTTCACTTCATTTGTGAGCTGGTCCTGGTTGAGCCCGGGATTCGACAAGATCGCCTTAAGATAACTGTGGTGCCCGCCCCCGCCGATATCAAATGGTTTTAATATACCAGCCAATTCTTTTTGGTTAATACGATGAACGTAGGACAACATTTTGCCAATCGAAGGTTTCTTCAACCCAGTACCTCCTTAAAATCTTTTGTATCCAAAAATTTTACCTCATGCAAGTTGCGTACGCAACTAACTTAAAGTATAATCAAAACCAAATTAGTTGCTAATGCAACTAATTGTTTTTGACGATAGTAAGGAGTGATTATTTAGTGAAACTGAAACTGGAAGACGAGAATCGTTTCATCACTTATCAAGATGACCCAGTTATCCAGAAAAGACGTTGGATCATCCTGATAGTCCTGAATTTATTTACATTTATGTCGACGCTCGACGGCAGCATCGTCAATATTGCTCTGCCCGTTATCGCGAAGCGGATGGATCTGACAGTCGCTGAAGCGGAATGGATAGTCACCGCTTACCTGATGACCATTTGTGCAGCGATCCTCTTTTTCGGCAAGCTCGGAGACATTGTTGGTAAAATTAAAGTGTTCAAATGGGGTATGATTATTTTCACGCTTGGTTCCCTTCTGTGTGGTTTCAGCTTCAGCCTGCCGCTTCTCCTGGGTTCACGACTACTCCAAGCCCTGGGCGCAGCGATGACGATGGCCAACAGCCAGGGCATCATTACAGACATCTTCCCAACAACAGAACGTGGAAAAGCATTGGGGTTGATCGGGACATTTGTCTCCCTTGGCAGTATAGCTGGACCGAGCCTGGGCGGTTTTATCGTATCCGGACTGGGTTGGGAGTATATATTTTTGGTAAATATTCCGGTTGGGCTGATCGCAATTGCGATTGGGTGGAAGGTACTTCCTGCTGATCGCACCAAACTGAAGGTCCGTATCGATAAGGCAGGGGGGTTGCTATTCCCTCTATTTATCATAGCTTTATTTTCAGGTCTACTGCTCGGGCAGCAGGTCGGTTATGGAGATATGCGTATCGTCGCTGCATTAATCATCTCCGCCATTGTTTTTGTTATTTTCCTTTTCGTTGAGATTCGTAAACCAGAACCCATGCTAAAGCTCACCCTGTTTAAAAATCCGCTGTTCAGCTTAAGCATTTTATGCGGCTTTCTGGTATTTGTGGCCAACTTTTGTTTTAACATCATCGCACCGTTCTATACGCAAAGTATTTTGAATCTTACACCCTCCCACGCTGGGCTCCTGCTAATGCTGTTTCCGATTGTCATGGTAATCGTAGCTCCACTCAGTGGCGCACTATCGGACAAAATTGGTTCCGAGCTGCTCACTTTCGCAGGACTCATTGTGATGGTTATCGCTCAAGTCGGACTTGCACGACTTCATAGCGGCAGCTCTATCATTCTGGTTGGGAGTTGGATTGGTATGCTCGGTCTCGGCAGCGGTTTGTTTCAATCACCGAACAACTCGTTGGTAATGTCGAAAGTGCCCAAAACCCAGCTCGGAATTGCAGGGAGCATTAACTCGCTCGTCCGCAATATGGGCATGGTCGTGGGAATTACGGTTGCTACTACCACCCTATTTGGTGTTATGAGCAACTTGGCTGGTCGTAGGGTTACAGGACTTGTGCCGGGCCGCCCCGATCTTTTTCTATCGGGCATGCACGTGGTTTTCATGACATCCGCTTTAATATGCTTAGTAGCTGCAGTACTTACGGGTTGGAGGCTGTGGTCGGCTAAACGGACTTTACGCCGCGAACATTTACGGTCTTGATAATAATATACTTGATCTATAAATCAACTTAGGTGCTGCTTTAGTCCAAAAAGTTAAATTATTTGAAAATTTAAAATATTAATTTCTAAAATTATTGATGTACTTTTTGGTTTAGGGACATCAATTAGATTGACACCCAATCATAAAATAAAGGCACTCAGTAATTGCGTGCCTTCTATGCCCGAAAGATACAATCCTTTTCACTTCTAATCTCCGCAAAATGGAAAACCCTCTCTAATACAGCTGACCTCGTGTTAATTGTTAACCGTATTTTTTGCGCTATCGATCATTCAATCCATGTTCAATAGATTAGGGGTTATTCCAGAAAGTTCCCCGAAATTTTGACTATAAGGTGTGCCTGAAACCATGTTTACCTTTTTTTAGTCGGCTCCCAAGTGTCTTCAAACTACTTTTCACATCGAAAAAGCGAATAAACTCTTCAAGGATCGTATCCAAGAAGAGTTTATTACAAAAGATTTAACTTATAGAATCAATGTTGGTGAGCATTTCGATTCAGGACGGTATATCAGTAAAGGATAAATGTCCAATTTATACTAATGCATGTGGTATATAAAGTTCTTCTAAACGGGTAATTTCTTCAGACGTTAATTTAACCGATAACGCCGAAACCGCATCTTCAAGATGGCTGATTTTGGTCGAACCGATTATTGGTGCTGTGACCTCTTCCTTTTGCAGCAACCATGCAAGAGCAACTTGTGCGCGCGGAATCCCTCGGTTAGCGGCAACTTCCGCTACTCTTTCAGCAACTTTGCGATCAGCTTCTTCCGTTTTAATAAACAACGCTTTTGCTATTTGGTCGTTCTCGGATCGCGAGGTCTGCTCATTCCAGTCCCGGGTTAACCGGCCTGCCGCCAAAGGCAGGTAAGGAGTGATGCCAACGCCCTCATCTTTGCAAAGGGGGAGCATTTCTCTTTCTTCTTCCCGATAAAGCAAGTTGAGTCTATTTTCCATGGAAACGAAACGTGTCCAGCCATTGCGCTCCGCGACATGCTGCGCTTTCGCAAATTGCCATGCCAACATGGAGGATGCTCCGATATATCTAACCTTTCCCGCCTTAACTAAATCGTGAAGAGCCTCCATTGTCTCCTCGATTGGTGTATTAGGATCCCACCGATGGATCTGGTACAAATCGACGTAGTCCGTTCCAAGCCGTTTTAGACTGTTATCAATTTCGGTCATGATGGCTTTACGGGAAAGTCCCATTGCATTCGGACCTTTGCGCATCGGAACAAATACCTTTGTAGCAATGACGGTTTCATCACGACGGGCGAAATCCTTTAATGCACGTCCAAGAAATTCTTCACTTGTTCCATCCGAATACATATTAGCAGTACTAAAAAAATTAATGCCCATTTCGACTGCTTCTTTAATGATCGCTCTGCTGTCCTCTTCATCCAATGACCATGGGGTATTGCCGCGTTCAGGTACGCCGAAGCTCATGGTTCCAAGACTTAATTTCGAAACATCCAAACCGCTTTGTCCCAGTTTCACATATTCCATTTAATAACACACTCCTTATATTTGTAGGCGTTACGCCTTATATTATCTGTAGATCTTCTGGTGAGTCAGTACTAGAGATTAAATCACCAAAGGAACTGGCGTATCTCATTTGAGAACGTTGATGAGTACCGCAAAGCCTTGTGACGCGAGATCTTTCGCTATTTGAAGCCCGATTCCTTTGTTTGCCCCAGTGACCAAGGCGACAGGTTTATGCATTTTTCACTCCTTCTTTACATCCTTTGCAGAACTTAATAATTTTCATAGGTTGACATATCAACCTAAAGACAAATTCAATTCCCTTGGTTGATGTATCAACTAACAAAACAAACTGTACCACCTTGTGGTTGATGTGTCAACCATGGTATTATATTGGCATGGATATTAATGAACTAAACGAAGACGAAATGCGACTATGGAATACGTGGAAAGGCTCCTTTAAACGAGTCTTTGGTCACGTTGTAAAAGAAATGTCTGAATATACAGGACTATCAGAAGGTGATTTTGGAGTATTAGATCGTTTAGTCCAATTTGGGGATGGAAAACTTCGCCAACAGGAATTAGCTGACTCGATGGACTGGGATAAGAGCCGACTATCTCATCATCTAACGCGTATGGAAAAACGAGGTCTAGTTCTGAGGAAACCACTGGACACAGATCGCGGTGTGCAAGTCATTATTACTCCCGTCGGAAAGTCAGCCTTGGATGAAGCCCTTCCCATAGTCTCAAAGGCAATACGCAAGTATTTTCTAGATCTATTAACTGATCAAGATATTAAGTCAATAACTGAACTGGCGGAACGAACCAAAAAAATTGACAGATCGCCTAGTAACGACTCTTCATCTTGATCGCTGTTTTGGATGGCATGCACAACATATAAGTACTGCAATTGACAAGTAACGGGCCTCTCTCGCTGAAAATAGCGGAGGGGTCAGTTTAATTTTATTAGTAGAAGCCGTATGGGTGTAATGCAGCCGAAACTTTATTAAATAATCATCAAATCAGTAATCAAACCACGTTCGTATCCTTTACGGAAATAAATCGGTACAAGTTCTTGTCCAAGATTCGGGACACAAATTTGTAGCGATAAAATAAAAAAGCCGCTAAAAAAGCGACTTTCAATGGGACTTGTCTTGTTCCTTGACATTAAAGTTATTGTTTTTTTATTATGGCACTAGTGTCCTAAAACAAGATTAGGGCAGCTCGATAGAACACATCGATAACTTCCGTAATTATCATCTTTCTATGCTTGAAGCCCAATTTTTAAAGTAAACTAGTATCTCTTCTAGATTCGTTGCTCCGCCTGCACCATGAAATACTCCATCCCTCACAATGCAGTAGAACCAATCTTCATCACTTCTCTCTTCTTCTATCGAATCAAATGGCGTATCCTCTAAATAAGTTTCCGCCAAATTGATTTCAACAGACCAACCGGGATTATCCACTGTATCAATTTTCACACCATATGAATGTTCCCAATCCCCATTACAGTTTTCATAATACCAGTTTTGAAGCCATTTTAATGTATTCATCATCTCTACCTCTTCTTGGAATTCCGTCGGGTCTAGTTAGTCTTACTACTACAGATTCGTTCAATCTCCTCAACTGGAAAAATCGTAGTTCTGCTCATCGAAACAAGATTGGTGTAGAAATCATTCATCACTACGGCTATTGGAGCGTACCGCATGATAATCTTTGCTGCTGAATCCATCAGCTCTGGCAACTCGTCGCGCTCAGCACAACGGCGTATGTAGTCTATACGTTCAGTTCGGTTTACCATGCCAACCAATGCCGTTACAAGCCAGTTCACTAACGTTGTTACCACATAACACCCATCATGAGTCTTGTTCGCTTCAAGAAAATTCAATTCGGAATCGGACAGTTCAAACCGAGAAGAGGTCGCAAGACCAAAGTCCGAAATATAAACACGGTTTCCGTCGGTTAAAACATTCTTAAAATGAAGATCGAAATGATGTAACTTGTTTGCATTCATAAAGGAGACAGCGGATCGCAGATTCAAATCCACCATGGATAGTGCTGAAGCGGCTTTACTCTCACCAATAGCAATCTGTTCGGAAAGCCAGTCGTGCAGGTTGTAGGGAATGTACTCACAGAACAGTACAACACTGTACTCGGATTGTTCAAGTGCCTCAATACGGTCACGCATTTTTGAAGTATCCCAAAACTCAACCATACGGGAAACATCGCTCAGTTCATCAGAGATTGGAGTTCGTCGTTCTGGACTTTTTAACACCCGCCAGTGGTACATTAACGGAAAACTCGCACAGTGATTTGCCAGCACCCAGTTGGTGGTCATGGTATGGGCTGCAACCTCGCGCCATACACTATAACCTGGAGAACCTATGCCATACTGGCAATATGGAGGAAGTTTGAACACGTTTTCCGTGGACATGGCATTTTCAGTGAGCCTTTCTTTTTCCGTAAGTGGTATTATTTTCACGAAGATGGGCGTTTCCTCAATCTGCATCAAAGCCGTTGCACCACCAATGCCAGTATCAAGACCCGTAGCATCTTCTACTCGTTCTCGAAGCTGTTCATCACTGAGCAATGTTACGGTTGTGGACACGATAGCATAGCGGGTAAGGCGAGTGTCATGAGACACATAAAACTCCTTCGGTGATGATTTCATAGGGGGTATTCTCCTTTTTTCCCAGATCGGATGGCGTGAAGTATGTACATTTTGTACATTTACATAAAGTTCCCTACTACCTCCCTGAAAGACAGGAAAGATATATCCACTCTTAAATACGGCCCAAAGAACAGCTCTTTACATAAGGTGCTCCCTAACTTTCTCTGATCATAGCATATTCAACGACGTTCCATTGCCCTTGCCGGCAAGCAAGTTTCATGTCTAAAGAGATTGATCCCTCGTTTGCACGATACTTCCCAACCTCAATAGTCATCTCATCTACGTTGATCGATTGCTTCTGCTTTTCAATGGTTAGAAGAATGCCTTTAAGCATCGTTTTCCCCTGCTCATATAACTTTTGCTCTATTAATTGTTCATAGGTGTAGTTATAAATCTTCATGTTATATTCTTTTTGTAAGTATTCTTCAATAACTTGTTTATCAGAACTTTTCAAAATAACTCCATCTTCCCAAACCAGAGAAATGTACTCCATATCGGCATTAAGAGCTGTATCATTTGAAATCACTTCATCCAACGCTACGCTATAAGGTTCAGTAAGATCCTCCTGTGAACCTGAACTAGTCAAACTGCTGGAGCAAGCTGATGTTAGAATAATCAGTATAATGTTGAGAATAAAATATAAATATTTTACTTTTATTATAATCCTCCCCTTTAAAGTACTCACTTAAATGAACGCAATACAACTATATGATGTTGCCAAATAACGAAACAATGCTCTTGTCCCGTGACACGAAATGGTTGGGGTTCTGGATTAATTACTCTTCTACGGTCTCTCGAGTCCCCCAAATAAAAAATAAAGTGTCGAGAAAGTCCCTAAGACTTTCTCGACACTTTAAGGAACTGTGATCACAGTTCTCTAACATATATAAGCTACATCTCATTTATATAAAAATCTAATTTATTCAGTGAACGATTCGCTAACAATGATGTGTTACAATATCTGACGACTATCTTTAAGTAGAACATCGTGTGCACTACCCTCAACAATACTTGTAGAAGAAACTAAGGTTATCTTAGCATTTTTTTGTAGTTCAGAAATTGTCAGGTAACCACAATTACACATTGTTGAACGTACTATGCTTAAAGAAAGTCCAACATTATCTTCTAAACTTCCTGCATAGGGTACAAACGAATCAACTCCTTCTTCAAAAGAAAGTTTTTCGTCACCGCCTAAGTCATATCTTTGCCAATTTTTTGCCCTTGTACTTCCCTCTCCCCAATACTCCTTCATATAATTACCGTTTATATTCACTTTTTTAGTGGGGCTCTCATCAAATCGGGCAAAATATCTGCCTAACATTAGAAAATCTGCTCCCATAGCTAGCGCCAATGTAATATGATAATCGTGTACAGTACCTCCATCAGAACAAATTGGTACATAGATTCCTGTCTCATTAAAATATTCATCACGAGCCTTCGCTACCTCAATTAATGCGGTAGCTTGACCTCTCCCTATGCCTTTTTGTTCTCGTGTAATACAAATTGCACCGCCGCCAATTCCTACTTTTACAAAATCAGCACCAGCTTCGGCTAGGAAACGGAAACCTTCTTTATCAACTATATTTCCTGCCCCAATTTTTACGGTATCACCATAATTCTTCCGGACGTATTCAAGAACAATCTTTTGCCATTCTGTGTATCCTTCGGAACTGTCAATACAAAGAACATCTACTCCAGCTTGAAGTAATGCTGGAATTCGTTCAGCATAATCTCTAGTATTAATGCCTGCACCAACCATATATCTTTTTGATTCATCAATCAACTCATTCTCATTATTCTTATTAGTATTGTAATCTTTTCGAAACACCATCGAAATCAATCTTTGTTCATCATCAATGATTGGAAGACAATTTAATTTGTGTTCCCATATAATATTATTCGCTTCTTTTAATGTGGTATCTTTATTACCACAGATTATTTCTTCGAACGGTGTCATAAAATCTTTAACTTTAGTGTCTAAAGTCATCCGACTAACTCGATAATCTCTGCTAGTTACAATGCCTACTAATTCACCTCTAGAACTTCCATCAATTGTTACTGCTACAGTCGAATGATTTGTTTTCTTCTTTAACATTAACAGTTCGTCTAAAGTAGCTTCAGGAGATATATTTGAATCACTAACAACAAATCCAGCTCTATAACTTTTAACACGAGCAACCATTTGTGCCTGACTTTCAATAGATTGTGATCCGTAAATAAACGAAAGTCCACCTTCTTTTGCTAAAGATATTGCCATTGTATCATCAGAAACAGACTGCATAATTGCTGATGTCATAGGAATTTTCAAAGACATAGGAGGTTTATTTCCCTTTTTAAATTTCACTAAGGGTGTTTGTAAGCTAACATTTGCCGGTATACACTCTACAGATGAGTAACCTGGTATTAGTAAATACTCACCAAAGGTGCGCGATACTTCATTCAGATAAACTGCCATATTATTTTCCCCCTTGTTCTTGAGCTGTTTTTTCCATAAGTTTATATAGACCTTGATACAATCCCATAAGCATCTCATCATCGAAGTCAGTAAATAACTCCTCTATATACTGTTCTTCCTCCTTACCTCTTTCCAAGTAATACTTTTTACCCTCAGATGTTAAAGCAACACGTAAACTCCTTCTATCAGTTTCATCTTTTCCTACTGTAGCAAAACCTTTTTTCTCAAGAATATCTATGATTTTTTTCACATTCTGACTCGAAGTACCGACAATTTGAGCAATATCTTTTAGGTTAAGAAAGTAATCATCATAAAGAGAAATATTCCACAACACAAAAGCTTGTTTTAATGAAAGATCCTTATATCTTCTATCACCTAAAAGTTGCAAACGGTTAGACAATGTGAAAATTGATCCATAAACATAGGCTTTAGGTGTGATTTTTTTTTCGATTGGAAATTCCAATATTTCCACCTCCAAAATAGGTAACTGGTTATGTATTAAAATATCTAACCAGTTACCTTTTGTCAAGTTAATTAAGAGGATACAAAACGAAAGATTTAATAAGAAAAGTGGATTTTTGCCGGCTGCCTGCGTCACTTCGTTTACTTATAATGATAGGGAATGAAGATATAATTGCATTGCTTGAAAGTGTTAAATGGTTTGGTAAAACTGTTCATTCTAATTTTTTGCTCGAATTACTTCTTAGCTAAATATCTCCAGTGTTGTTCACTCTGTACTTCAGTTCAACAAAAAAGTCGCTATATAGCGACTTTAGATGGAACAATGTTCTTGTCCCTCGACTTTCCCCTTTGAACACAGTCTGTTAAACGTGTATAAATCATTGTTGTTAGCCTTATGAATACCACATCATACGTTGGTTTAATTCACTTTAATTGTTTTAAATACTGCTCCATCAATTGATTTATAAAAAAAATAGATTTTGATGCTTGCGAATATGCAAGGATCAAAATCTATTCATCTATTAGCTTAGATGATCAATACCAACTCATCTTATACTTTACTTTTTCAATCCAGCTGATATGGCTTGCCAGAACCCTGAATCTTCAGTTCCCATAGACCAGATGGAGATACCCGCGAGGTTATACTTTATTGTTAAATGAGTTTTTTCCTGGATACTTGCTGCATTTTCGTACCAAACCACATGTTTTGAACCATCATCTGCTTGATAGCGGAGAGACATTGAAGACGAAGACTCATCCCATTCTGGTTTAGCGCCTGTTGAAGCAATCAAAGCAGGGATATCTTTTAAAGCTATAATATCTCCATTCTTCTTCGTTTCATTCCAACTATATCCATAAGCTGGTACTCCAATAATTACTTTTTGAAGAGGAATTTCAGATATAGTGTACTGAATGGCAGCCTCCATCCAATCTTTACCTGCTACTGGTCCAGAAGGTCCCCATGGACCATTCTGGTCATAAGTCATAACTTGAATATAATCAGCATGCTTGCCTAATTCCTTGTAATCGAAGGCACCTGACCAGCTATTAGTAGGATCATTTTCAAACTCAGCTGGAACCGATACCATTGTGAGATATCCCTTAGGTCGTAACGTTTGAGAAATCTCTCCTATAAAGCTACTGAAAGCTTTACGATCCTTAGCATCAATATTCTCAAAGTCAATATTAATACCTTTATATTGATTCGTTTTAACTAGGTTAAGAATACTCCTGATAGCCTCTTTCCTTACTTTCGAATCGCCTACAATTTTGTGAGCTAGTGACGCATTGAAATAATCTCCTTGCCAATTGGAAACCGCTGCGAACGTTTCGATATTTTTCTTATTAGCAAAAGAAATAGCTTCCTTGGGTGCAGAACCAAGAATTTTCCCTTTCGAGTCGAATGTAAATGAGTCTGTAGAAACTTGAGTGAGGTGAGAATAATTAGTAATAAGAGAGTCATAAGCATTTTCATCTTGAGCATAGTATCCCAAAACTATTTTGGAGTTGGAACTCGCTGAAACATTACACGGTGATAAAAGAAAACTACTTAATATTGTGCTAATTATGGAGAGATATAAAAGTTTTTTCATTACAATACACACACCTCGTATTTAGTTATTTATTAATTTATCAGTATTTATGAATTGATTAATCTCTGGCATGACGTCATACCCAATTTCCCTAACGAACGTTCGTTAAGCCACTGTAGCATAGCGTTTTTTTGAATACAATATATATAGATATAATCTCATATTATTAGTAATTCACTAAGACATTAGGATAGACACATATAAGTGCCCCCCATTCCTTGCCATTTTGCACTCAAGAAACTAACACTATTTATTTTAAAATTGTAATGAAATTAACTTTATTTTCTCTTTTGCAACAATTTGACATGTTGCTCCGTTAGAGGTGCTGAATACATCCTAGGAGGAAAACATATGAATACTCGTAACAAAAAAATAGCCTTAACTTTAGCCGCAACGATTATAGCAGGAGGAGCTTTGTCATTTACTAACTTTAACAGTTCCGATGCGGCAGAACTTAATTCAACTAAGGAAATCCACATTCTTCCTATGAAGATTTCAGAGCAACTGAACAATAAACTAAAAAATGTCAAGCTCTCATATCAAATTCCGAGTATCGTTATTTTCAACAAACATCTCAGTGATAAAGAATATAAGGATTTAGAGAAGAAGATTGGTAAGTTCCACATCAAAAATACGTATAGCAACGTTCTTGAAGGATTCTCTGCAAATCTCACAAAAAGACAAATTGAGCTTTTAAATAATGTCTCATTCGTGTCTTTAATTGATTTAGATTCAAAGATTTCGTTGGGTAAAGAAATTACCATAACATCGGATTTTGTTAATAATAGCGAGCATTGGTTCGCCGGATTCGCAGATTATCCCAAAAAGGATCGTTCAATCTATAAACTGAATTATTCGTTTAAGTCACTACCGAAAGAAATCAATATGAATCAAAAGGGACTATACCTGAGTGGTGTTAACCGTAGTGATGATTTATTCATGTTCGTGAAGAAAAAAATAGATAAGACATCTAAGTTAAAGCCAAATCAGACCTATCTTGTAACCTTTGATTTTGATATTGCGACTAACGCAGCGAAGGATAGTATGGGTGCTGGTGGTTCTCCAGGAGAGAGTGTGTATGTAAAAGCTGGAGTAACTAAGCAAGAACCCAAATCGATTCTAAATAAGGATTATTTCTATCAAATGAATATCGATAAGGGCCAGCAGTCTCAAGAAGGAAAGGATGCTTTTGTGCTCGGTAATTTATCGAAGAGTACATCTACAGATCAAACCTATGAAGTAAAAACGTTCAATAATAAAAACCGACCTTTTCTCGTGAAAACGGATGCGAAGGGAGAATTGTGGATTATCCTTGGCACGGATTCTGCATTTGAAAGCGAAACCAGTATTTATATCACAAGAACTAAAATAACCCTTAAAGAAATTTAGATTTAGATTTTGAGTAAGGAGCTGTGCTAATGACAGCTCCTTTTATCTACTTCCACTCGCAGACGAAAAGTCTCTTTCTTCGTTTCTTCACTCCGGTTTTCAGTGTTGAGATCGTCCAAACATGATCACTTTTTATTTGGGATCCTTACCTCCCATGGAAGAACTGCGGCAAATATTTGCGGTTCTGCTCCAGCATTTCATTCAGCATTGCTTCTGATATACACACGGAATCGGTTAGCGGATGAGAGCTAAGGGCGAGCAGTGCCTTCTCCCTGCTTCCCGAGACCGCCGCTTCGATGGCCAGACTCTCATAGGTCTTCACCGCTTGAATCAGGCCAACTGCGGCATCCGGTATTCGTGTAATAGGTACCGGAACAGCTCCTTTCTTCGTTACCAGGCAATTCACTTCGATACTGACATCCTGTGGCAAAAAGTCCAGGGTATCGCCGTTCATGACGTTTAGCGTTAGAACCTCTCCGCTATCCGTATGAATCGCCTTCATCAGATTGACAGCCGCCTCGGAATAATAGGCACCTCCACGCTGCTCCAGCTGCTTCGGTTTCTCCACTAGCTCTGGTCGCTTGTAAATCTCAAATAGTTCATCCTCAAGACGCTTGACCATCTCAGCCCTCGTCTCGCCTATGGCTGCCGCAGCCTGCTGCTCCGCCAACATCTCACGGTGAAGGTAATAATATTTCAGATAATAGGACGGAATGGCGCCAATCGCGCGAATCAGCGTCTCGTTCCAAGCAAGCTGCGGCACGTTGCTGGCCGAGTAGCTCCCTCCTGTGTCCAACAACTCCTCCAGCTTGGACTCTCCATCAATCTCGATCCGGCTGATCCAGTGCAGATGATTTAACCCGACAAACTCGCAAAAGATGCGTTCCTCAGGCACCTGATAGAGTGCAGACAGCCACTTGTAGGCGGCGATCGGGGAATTGCATAAACCGATGGAACGTATGCTGGAATGCTTCATGATGGCTTCCGTTACCATTCCGGAAGGATTCGTGAAATTAAGTAGCCAGGCGTCAGGACATAACATCTCCATATCCTTGCATATCTCCAAGAGTACAGGTATGGTACGCAGAGCCTTCATCATTCCCCCGGCTCCGGTCGTCTCCTGCCCGAGCATTCCATATTTCAACGGGATCGTTTCGTCCCATGCTCTGGCCTCCAACAACCCTACTCGCATCTGTGTCGATACATAATGGGCATCCCGCAGTCCTTCCTTGCGGTCCAAAGTTAAAGTAATACTAATCGGCAGTCCGCTTTGTTCAACCATTCGCTTCGCCAGCCCGCCAACAACGGTGAGTTTATGAAGACCTTCCGGAATATCCACCAGCACGATATCCTTAACCGGAAAGCTATCATAATGACGGATGAAACCTTCAATCAGCTCAGGGGTATAGGAAGAGCCTCCCCCAATAACAGCAACCTTTAATCCTCTGCCCATTTCACATTCCTCTCCTTCACGGCAAGTCCTTGGTGCAATTGGTCATATACAGTGGAATCTGGTTTCACCCCGTCCTCATCCATGGCGAGCAGGATGGCACCCGCTGCTGGCTCAAGGGCCAAGATTCGCAACCGGCAATTCGGTGCTGCTGTAGTAACCTGAGACTCGATATACCGAACCACATAATCTCCTTCTCCACGAGTTAGCACGCTGCCAGCCAATACAACATCAAAGGAATCATTGCCCATCCCAAGTTTGTGAATAACCGCACTGGCGACTTTCCCCAGCTCCAAACCTTGCCTCTCCAATATTTTTCTTGCGACTTCATCCCCAGGCGCAGCCTGAAACAGCAGTTTCGCCAGGGTATGTGGTGCCCTTCTTCCATCGTCCAAAAATCGGTGGTACATCTCTTCCACGGTCTCGAAGGTAAGCTCCTTCAATGTAAGCGACGTCAAAGTAGTTGGCTGCTCCCTACCTTCCCATGAACGAATGACTGTCCGAAACACCTCGACGGCCAGTTCACCACCTCCACCAAAATCGCCGAATTCATAACCGAATCCTCCAATCTGAACCTCCTCGCCTGCAACGTTAACACCGTATCCATTCGTCCCGCTTCCGCATATAAGGACGACCCCATCTGTCTGTCTTGTGCCGGCTCTCATGGCAATGACAGTATCGCATACGATACGGTATTTCTTGAAACCCATTGCGCCTATTATTGGCCGCAATATGCGAAAATCTGCCTCACGATCGGCTCCCGCAAGTCCGAATGTAGCGTAAGTGATATTCTCTCTTCCAAGCCCCGCTTGTGCATGCGCTTCATCAACGGCCTGGATTATACTGCCTTCTGCAAAGGCAGCACCAAGCTGATGATTGCCGCAGCCACTGATTCCCCTTCCTAATATTCGTCCCGTTTCGTCCGTCACGACAGCCAATGTCTTGCTTCCTCCACCGTCTACTCCCAAGTAAAAGTTCAAGTATGATCTCTCCTATGTCGCCCGGCTAATGAAGCCGCCAGCCAAGACTTTGGGGCGAAAGCTTCGCGCAAAAATCTTAACGAAAGGACTGCTTCCAGCCATGACTTTTATTTCGCTGCTGCCATTTTCGCCTTATTCTCCTGCCATCTCGCTGTTTTGTACTTCAACAACTTGTCATAACCGGATTTTTGCGCATCCGCCTCAGCCTTATCCAGAAGCGAAAGCACTTCCTGATCCGAGGTCGTGGAGCTTATCGCTTTAGCTCTAACTTGCTCATAAATCTCAAACACGCGCTGCGCAATAATGCCTTCTTCCGAATCGCTTGCAGGATCCAGATTGGCGAACTCCGTTGTGTTCATCTGCGTCTTCCATGTAATCTCCGATTGCCAGTACGTTTCAAAATTCCGCTTCTCTGGCGGAAGAGTAGACTCGAATTTCATCTTAGAATTGTCCACATAGACCGTGTTGCCGTTCCATTGAAAGTTGACCGTTGCGTTCATTAACTCATCACGACCTTTAGCGTCGCTTGTGAATTTGTCGGTGAACAGCGGCATATCCTCCTCGTCCGTTCCATCCCAATATAATCCTTCAGGACCCCACATAATCGTACGTTGGCCATCAGGACCTGTGAACCAATCCAGGAAGGCGAAGATGGCTTCTGGATCTTTGGCCGATTTCGTAATGACGCTGACATTCCAGCCCAGCTGTTTATAATCGCCAGGGAAAATCTTGTTGCGATCCAACTCGGCTTTGTGTACAGGCCATACCATGATGTAACCAGCATCCGGGTCTTGCGCTTTAAGCAGATTGTTGCCCTTGGAGCCAAACTCGGTGGGACTGGACGCTACATAAACGGCTACTTTGCCGTTTATAACCTTCTGCTCGACCTGCTCCAGCTTCTGTGTGAAGGCATCCTGAGTGACAAGTTTTTCACGGTACAGACGGCTCATATACTGCAGCAGCTCACGATAGACAGGATCCGTGAACAGGGATACGAGTTGATCCCCTTGTGGAACGGCGATCATACTGTTGAATGTATGTGGGCGATTTTCTGCAAACGCCGATACCATGATGTCCACTCCTGCAGCAGTTTGACCAACCTCCAGCGGAACGACATCTGGATACTTTGACTTCACTTGCTTCAAATAGACGTACAGATCCTCTGGTGTTTCCAGGCTCGGCGAGCCGAGTTCCTCGTAAATCTTCTTATTGACGAGATATCCTGCGTTGCCGTTTGGCTGCGTCGTATACCAGTTAGGGAACTGATATAGCTTACCGTCAGGTGAGCGAAGCAATTCGAGCGTAGACTCCCCAGCCCACTTTTTCAGATTGGGGTATTTATTCAGATAATCATCGATGGGGACCAACATCCCCTCAGAACGGAGCTTTTCGACATCCGCACCACGATCCATCCATATAACATCCGGCAGTTCACCGGCCACGATCATGGTACTGAGCTTGTTCTTGGCAACGCCACCGGAGCTGACCGGAACGACGTCGATCTTTTTATTCTCTTTGATCCACTTCGTCGCAGCATCTTTACCCCATTCCGGCATTGTGTACCAGTCATAATGGCCGTAGAATGAGAATTCCAGCGGTTTCTCTCCCAGTACAAAGGTATCCCCCGAGACTGGGTAATTCTTCTCTTGGCTTGCAGTATTACCTCCTGAACCCGAACATCCCATTAAAGCCATGACAATGATAAGTGTGACTGACAAGCCAGAGAGAAGGTTCTTTTTCCCTTTTTTCATTATGAGTGCTCCCTTCACAATTCATCTATGGTCAAAGCGGTTGCTTAAATCCTTGGCCGGGATTTGCTTGAATTACTCCTTCAAAGAACCGATTAATACGCCCTTCACAAAATATTTCTGTACGAATGGGTAGACGCAGAGGATCGGAATGGTTGCCACCATCATCGTCGACATGGACAACGATTTGGTAGTTACGGTTTTCATCGCGCTCATCCGGCTCTGTGCAGCAGCATCCATGTTCTGCATCTGTTCCATCATGATATTGGCATTAAGTATCTGCTGAAGCTTAGTCTGAATGGGTAGAAGATCCGTGTTAGATATGTAGATACTTGGTGCAAACCAATCATTCCAGTGATACACTGCCGTAAACAGCGACAGCGTTGCAATGACCGGTCCCGATAAAGGAAGTACGATTCGGATGAATACCCCCCAGTTCGAGGAACCGTCGATACGGGCGGACTCCTCAAGCCCGGGCGGGATTCCCTTAAAGAACGTCCGGAATATGATCATATTCCACACGCTGATAATGCCTGGTATGACCATAACCCAAAAAGAGTTCATCAGACCCAGCTCCCGAATGAGCAAGTAGTTGGGTATAAGTCCGCCGCTAAAGTACATCGTTATGATGCAAGTTACCATATAAAAGTTGCGACCCATCAATTCGCGTTTAGAAATGCCATAAGCTAATATGGCTGTTGCCACAATGGAGAGCAGTGTACCCAGCAACGTTCGGAGCACCGAGATGATGAAACCGTCAATCAGTCGCTCATCCTTAAACACAACAAGATAATTTTCAAGCGTGAATTCACGTGGCCAGAATGTAATGCCGCCCTGCATCGTATCTGTCCCCGAGTTAAATGAGATGACGGCAGCGTTCCAGAACGGATATAGCGCAATAAATGTAAACAAAGCCAATGAGACGTAAATTATGCCAACAAACCATCGATCCCCATTCGACAGCCTCATATGTATCTCTCCCCCTTCTCCCCTACCAAAGGCTGTTCCCCGATCGACGAGCCCAATAGTTGGCTCCAGACAATAACACAACGCTGATGATGGCCTTAAACAGCCCCGCCGCCGTTGCATATGAGTATCGGCTGTTCTGAATGCCAATTCGATATACATAGGTGTCCAGCACGTCGCTGACATCTCGCAAAACCGGGTTGACTCCCAGCAGCAATATGTCCTCAAATCCTGCATTTAGGAAATTACCGATAGCCAGAATCGAGAACACAACGATAATTGGCATAATGGACGGAATAGTGATGGAAAAAATCTGCTTCAGACGGCTCGCACCATCAATGGAAGCGGCTTCATACAGTTGGGGATTGATGCCCGCAATTGCCGCCAAATACACAATGGAGGAGAAACCAATCTCCTTCCACACATTCGTTACCGTCAAAATACTCCAAAAGTACTTTGGCTCCGATAGAAAGTTAATCGGCTCATCGATAAGACTCAGCTTCTGCAGCAGTATGTTTAGGCTGCCGTTGTCCGCAGACAATATGGAGATCACTAAACCCGATACGATGACCCACGACAAAAAGTGAGGCAAATAGCTGATTGTTTGAACAATTCTTTTGAAAGAATGTTTCCCTACTTCATTGAGCATCACCGCGAGCAGGATGGGGGCAGGAAACCCGATGCACAGTTTAAGCATGCCAATGACGAGAGTATTCCGCATAATGGTCCAAAACTCCGGCGTCCCAAAAAACGCGTCAAAATGCTTGAAGCCTACCCAGGGACTGTTCAGAAACCCTTTGAATAAACTGTAGTCCTGAAACGCCATCAGCACTCCGTACATGGGAATGTAGCTGAAGACCAGGATAAACATCATGGCCGGAAGCACCATAAGTTGAATATCCCATTGCTTCAGAAAGCGGTGCAGGTGACTTTTCTTAACAAGCGGCTTCGTTTTGCTGCTCATCTCCACTTGCGGCATTGGCATCTCCCCTTTTTAATTTAGTGTTAGATTTATTAACATAATTATGAGATGCTTGCCACTTCATTGTATCTCCTGCACCAGTTCATTTCTCTGCTAAAACCAGTAAAATATAGCACTATATTACTGATTTCTAGGGATTTTGCTTTTGTGAAGTCTTTGGCGTCATGCCGATGTGCTTTTTAAACAGCCGATTAAAGTTGGTCAGCGTGCGGAAGCCACATTCCAGAGCAATATCCATTACCTTCATATGGCCTCCCTCCAGCATTGTGACAGCTTGCTCCAGTCGAATATGGATCAGGTACAGCATCGGAGGCATGCCGACCGCGCGTTTGAATATTTCGCTGAACCTTGAAGGACTGAGATAGACAAGAGAGGCCAGCTCCTCCAGCGTCCATGGATGGGCGAAGTTTTGTTCCATAACCATAATCACCTGACGTATTTTCTCATACTGTCTCTCACTGATGAGGTGTTGACTACCGCAAATCCCCTCTATTCGACACTCCCGATTTACTATAGTCAGAAACTGGAGTATAAGCGAATATACAACCGTAGCGTAGGAACGCTGCTCCCTCTCATGCTCCAATTGGAGTTCAAGAAGAAGTGACCGCAGTCTGTCCATGGCCGGATGATCACGGTGGATTAGATTCGTGTAATGTTTGTCTATGTCGCGGAACGGGCTGAATAGCTCCGGATCGAATCGGAGATTATGAATAAACCAGGTCGAATCGAACGTAATGACAGTCATGACAAGATCCTTCGTTTCGTAAGCGCAGTGAAGATCATTCGAATTGATGAGCAGCACATCTCCCTGCTGGAAATCAAATTTTTGACCGTTGATGATGTAGTAGCCCGTGCCGGATTTGATATAATTAATCTCCAGAACATTATGCCAATGAAGCTTTTGATAATGGATAGTCACACCAATCGTGTCGCCGATATAAACTGGATAATTCTTATTCATTTTTACCTTTTCCTTCGGAACCACTTCTTCCCTCATGATAGATGGCATTCATAACTCCCCCCACAACTTTTCTTGTAAGCGCTACCAAATACATATCTTGTAAAAAACTCTATCACCTATATTCCATTGTTGTAAATAAAAAAGCTATCCCAAGAGCCACTACTGACCCGGGACAGCTTTTTAAAAGGTCACTACAGAGTAAACTCTGTAGTGCCTTTCATATACACCTTATCGCTGCTAATTCTTCAGGACTTCAACTTCTGCCATATCGTTCAGAGTTATATTCAGATTATTTCACCTTATTTGTAAGTTTCGTTATAAATTCCATCTTTCGAACGTCAGTTGGCCGGTTTAAATTTGATCCAATCAAAATAGGCACGTACCGGCATACCTGGGTAATTGAATTTTCCTGTCCATATTTCAGCCGGTCCCGAGCCCGACCACAGATTAACCATAATATAGCCAGGACTGGTCGGAAGTGTTCCACGTGATCCATTCTCCGTGTGGACCAGTTTACCGTCTACATACCACTTAATGGATGATGGCGACCATTCGAACGCATAATTATGAAAATCGAGCGAGGCATCAAACCCCAGATTGATAATCGTGCTATGCTGGCCTACGCCATTCGTAAAATAATTAGTTTCCATCTTCGTCGTGTCTTTGCCCAAAATTTCAATGTCGATTTCGTCATTGGATGTACCTGTTCCTTGCCCGGAATACGTGAAGAGGCTTGTGACAAGACCGACTCCTGAAGCCGCTTTTAAACGTGCTTCAACCCGGCCATAGCCATACTTCACATGGGTCGAATATTCAGCGGAAGCATAATTTTTCCCCGAGCAACTGGCCGGACACCCAGTATTGTCAAGTCGCAGAGCCATAATTCCATTCACGAATTCCTGATTAACCGCCTTCCAGCCCACTCCGAAATCTGGACCATTAGCCCATCCATCTGAGGTATAGAACAAATTAGGATTGACGCCGTTTAAAGGTTCGTTAAAAGCAATGTCTGCCGCCGACGCTTGAATGGGCAACAGCATCGCGCATATCAGGCCACTTGCCATTAACACGGCCGACATTTTCTTTCTAAAATCCATTAACTTTTTCATGAAAAACACCTCTTCCTTGGAATGTAATTAAGAAAACATAAGCACGACAAGTTATGCACTTCTGGGATTCCGGAATGAATAATTCCATCCTGAATCATCTTCATACTACATGTAAAAATGTAGTAAATCTCAATCATTTCAATGATTAAACTGCACTATTTAACGGTTTTTCGCATCAGTCCATTAGTCAAAAGGCTACAAACAGCCTATAGTTCCTTCCTGTTACGGTCTTCTTCAGCCTTCTTATCTCTAATCTTAGGTAGCGACCTGCGATACTATTTTGCAAATATTCTCGGAAATCTGTGCATATTGGAGCACCATAGTGACGCTATTGCCAATGAACTCTCCTGTCGGTTAGTTAAACAAGAAGACAGCCGATCGTGATCGGCTGTCTTCTTATTTCTTGCGCTATCTTGTCCCGTTTGCTTAATGATGTGTGTTGCTTTATTTCTTGTATCATGTATTTAACGAATGCTAAAAAAATTTGTAAGTCAACATTACTATTATCTATGTGTTTCTCTTTTATCTTAGTTAAGGTCCATATTTCGCATCATGAACACTTGCTCAACATTTGTTGTGAAACCTAATTTTATCAATAGATCGTTTAGAGGTTGATTGGATTTACGCAGGTTAGATGTCCCTCGTCTGCAAACATAGTCTAACGGGGCGAACAGTTCACTGAGAGCAAGCTTATAAATTTCCTCTGCATCTTCCCGCCCTGGAAGGACCTCACATTGATAGAGCGAAATGGTTACCATTTTACCCTCTTGATCAAATGTTCGCTTATACAACGCATAGCATACAGGCTCGCTATCTTGTCTAATGATTATAGATTCACCCTCCTTCATGCTAGGCCATTGTGTCTGCCAAGCGGATAAACCTCGATAGAAGTCTAGCGCATATACATCACGGGGCAATCCTTTGGTGATAGAAAAGGGATGCTCAACAGATCGCTTCAATAATTGGGGATCTATTGTACCCGTATGTTGTAAAATCATTAATCGATCCGTAATTTCATACCCCACATACTGATATAGCTTGATCGCACTCTCATTCTGGGTGAGCGCTTCAAGTAACGCAAGTTCCACGCCTTGTTCTCGGTACAACTCTAGATTTCTTAACATGAGTGCTCTGCCAATGCCCTGCCCTCTAAATGCAGGCACAATACCTGTCCCACCGTTCCATGCCACTTTCTTTCCATCTACGTCACGAAATCCATTCAAGACAAACCCTGCAGGTTCACCATCCACATAAATAGCGAGTGAATTCTCCAAGGAAAGTCCTTCGTTAACAATCCTGGTCATCAAAGCATCAATCGTCATGACCATCTGTATAAAATAGCCCTCGAATCCTAGATTCCAAATACGTACATTTTCCTCCATCGATAGCTCACTTAGTTTCCTAAACGTCATTGTCATAAGTACAAACCTCTCTTTTACTTCGTTTAATGTGATCATTTTCGTATTTTCGCCCAACCTATATGCATTCTACTTTAACCGCTCGATAATGAAAAGTAAGGGAGCCATGGTCGAGTCGAACAACTAGTTCAAATCTCCATCTCACTGTCACCGGCTTCATCGCTTTTTTATACCGTGTATTGGAACTATGTTCAATAATTATCAAAATCTATCCGAAATATTGAAGAATTAACTGGTACATTGCTATAGAAAGACCTAAAATACTCGCTTTCATCTTAGAAGGATGATTTCTTTCGCTACGAAACAAGTAAAAGAAAACCACTATAAATCCTAAGGGAATCCATAACTGAAAGACACCTTCTGTTGTAGCACGAGAATAAATGGAAGTAATGAAAGTACTAATTAAAAAGTAAAAGAAAACCGTAAAACGTCTTGTTTCTAATTGCTTGCTCCACTTTATTAAAAAGAGAATAATAATTATTGCGATAATTGTAATGTGTAAAGGGGGTAGAAGAATAGCGGCGTTCCCAAACTTGAATTCCATTCTACATCGTCCTCCTCATCTTTAGTACATCGCCAAATTTGATCAATATGCAAATCTTGATCCTATTCAAACTGCATATACAGCTATCTTAAGATAGATTAAGAATTAATTACAGGTTAAAGAAGGCCCCACTACTTTTATTCCGAACTTCAAATTAATCTATCTGTTGGAGTTGGACAATAGTTGATGCATGACTATTTCGGCCATATCTTCGGGGATTCGCGTTTGTTATTCTTAATCCAATGGATCAGCACACCAATCGATGAACCAACATTCGCAGCCATTACATACTCTACATAATCTGAAGGTATCCCATCCAGTAGATAGTATAAGTACATCCATGGAGGGGCATTCAAAAACGGATCAGGTTATGACACTCGGAACGAAACTGGGAATGATCGAAATGCCTCGCAGAACATATATGAATTTCTTTGACGATTATGAAAGTGAATTAAGATCTTCACTTAAAGAATAAAAGACATTCGTAATAGTTTCCGATTATGAGAAAGGAATCTACAATTAAACCCTGTATAATCAATTCGATAAGTTTCTCAGCTCCTCTGTTATTTCCGGATACAACCAAGTTTCTTGTCTTGTCTCATAATAAGAACTTAATATTATGTAGCAAAAAGGACGGCTTCGCCGTCCCTTATGGCAACTACAATTGAAAGCAGATTCACTAGTAACCCTTCTTCTGCGCAATAATGATATAGACGGGTTGATTAGCAACTTGTGTTGGTGGATGAAGCGTATCAATAACTGAAAAACCTGCTTTAACGATTTCTTCCTCCATCTCCTTCGATGAAACCCTTGGAGCATTAGTCATCTCCGTCTTCTCTAATTCAATGCATAAAAAGATCCCTTTGTCTTTTAAAACTCTGTGGATTTCATCCAACACCAATGAAAGAGGTTGAACCTCGTGTAACGAGATTGAAGCAACAGCTTTTTCGAATCTTTCGTTCTCTAATGGCATTTCTTTAAAGTTTGCAGCGGTGGTTTCAATATTGGTTATCCCTTTTTCCTTAGCTTTTAGCTCTAGATACTGTAAAATATCATTATCGTAATCAAACGCAACTACCTTTTTCACATATTTAGCAAAAGAAAAGCTTATATAACCTGTACCGGCTCCAAGATCTAATAGTTCGTCCTCTTTATTAAGCTGTATAAACTTAAATAACTCCTCTGCTGGGAACCTCTCAATATTCTCCAAGTGCTCAATTTTTCTTTGTAGTTTTGGATTCATTTTATACTCCTTTTATAATCGTATTTGTAAGAATATTGTTTTTTTTCCAGCTGACGTCGGGATAGGTCTCAGTCCTGCCTGTGGGACTAAGGGGTCAACAAGTTCTGCTTAGGAGATTTTCTATAGGCTTTTTAGTTCATATATTATTCTAACCACCGAAATTACATCTCTGAGCATATTACAGATATTCATTATCCCCAATAACTATAATATACGAAATAAGATTTGTAAATAACAATGTTTAACACAGCAACCCCTAATTTCCTACACTTGACTCCAGAGTTGACCTAACCCGATATTTCATACAAATTGGCAGAACCCTCCTTCACTCACCAACGATCCAAGCGGGCATGAAACATGGAGTAAGGTGCTTGATATTGTTCTCCTCAGTCTTGTAAGTCTGTTGGGTACTCGACCATGAAGCCTAATAGCCCGTCGCTCCAATCTCGACGAAAACGTAAAAAGAAGTATCGTTTTTCGAGCATTTTTCATTATTTTATCCTCATATCGCCTTGTTGCCAGAAGCTCTGCTAAAGTTAGTGAATCGCGTTCTGGTCATTCAGAGAACAGGCCGTTTGCGCATGACAGTCTCTTGATAGGTGGCCAATTTATTGAAATTTTATCCATTAAAGAAAAATATATGGTATATTTGATAAGTCACTTAAAACATATTCAGGAAAAGAGGATGTTCTATGAAAAAAGTCTTTTTATCATGTATTGCCATGCTCTTGTTTTTGATTTCATTTTCCCCTGTGACTTCCGCCGCCAGTGGAGATCGTCTGATTTATGACACGATGTATAACGTCGCTGGTGGAGGGTTAGTGTCAAATAATATCAGGTTTTCGTTTCAATTTGATAATTATGGTGATGCGCAGATCTGGGACGTCAAGTCACGCAAGATGATATGGAACAGCAAAACCAAGGACACAAGAATACATAAACTCCAGATTAATTATTTCAGCGGTAAGTTGGTTATATCAGATCCGCAAAACACACCTTATTGGACGTCGGATAACCTGGCGTGGTCTAAGACATATTATGGAACAGACAATGTGCCAGCCAATCTTAGAGGCAATGTGCTGATCATGCAAAATGACGGCAATCTGGTACTGTACAACAATGAAAATCCGGCCTTGGGCTGGTATCCTGTCTGGGCTTCCGATACAGGTGGACATTAAACACCATAACAGTACCTTGCAAATGGATTCACGCACTCATCTGTCATCATTATGTAATGTAATCTGATTCTCATTAAACAGTTGTTGTACACCAAAAGATCTCTTCAATAGTGAAGAGATCTTTTGGTATTTCACATAGCAGCTATACCGCTATTATTCAGAAAGTGTCGGTTCATCTGGCGCCTCATTTGCAAGCAGCTCTGAACCATCGGAATGCCGTTCGAACATAACTGCGTCAACTCTCGTATAGATCATATCGGCAGGAAGCGTTGGCGGGTCTACTGTTGTAGGAGTAACTCTGGTTAACCGGACATACTCGCTACCGTCACCCGTAAAGTCGAACGTTCCTAGATTAACCCAACCCGATGAGCCGACCGTTGCATCGATATAGGTGACCTCGGTACCCGTCTTATGCTTCACTTCCACTTTGACATTATTATCGTTTCCTGTCGTATGGACGAGCTTGTAGATCGAGACTGTATATGTCCCCTCTGGAAACTGGCCTTTCCACGTTGCTGATGATCCTTGAACTGTTGAGTAACGGGACTTAACCCCAATTTTGTATCCGGCTAAATTGCTTTGACTCCAAGACCCTTCTGTCGTATATAACCCAGTTGTATTTGTACTGTCCACGATAACCGTTAGGTCCTTGATCGTGATGTTCAAAGGTGGTGTGGTTAAGGTCACTCCGTCAATCGTGACAGTAGCCCATACCTCAATGTGGTCCGTGTCCCCATCGAGATTGAGAAGGGTCAACAACCCATTGCTATCCACTTCGGCCAGATCCGTACGATCAACGAAATACTGCACATTGGCCTGTGTTAGATCAGCGATCAAACCGTTATCCAAATAGCCGGTTACGCTCAGCTGTGCGGTTTGAGTCATCTGCAGCTCGTTCCGATCAGACAGGATCACAGCAGACTCCAATTGCGGTACCCTGTTCGGGTCCACCCACATGATCGCATCGGCAATGACCCTGGACTTGTTGGCTTTATTGGTTAGTTCCACGTACCCACTATCGCCTGCAGCAAAAGGATAATCCCCTAGGTGCACCCAAGTACCATTCGCCGTTGTCTCATCAACAGTAACCGTCTCGGAGCCTCCGCTGTAATACACGGTAAATGAGGCATTCGTTGCCCAATTTTCACTTGCAGCGGTGATTTGCGGAATCTTGTAATACACACTGTAAGTGACACTTTCCGGCAGCTCAGGCCGCCATCTCATTTTGCTTGTCGCTGTGCCAGCCGTAGATTTGGCATACACATAGTTATCATAGTAATAGTTGTCAGCCGTCGTATCCCTTATCCAGACGCCTTCTGTCTCCGCCTCCGTATTATCCACTATGATAGATGAACTCTCCTGCCCATCGGGTTGGACTGGAGTTTCCGTTACCTCATCAGGCAGATAGAGTGTCCGCTTACGGGTCTGTTTCCCCTCCGATTCCACGTAATACGTGAAAGTTTGGGATAAATCATTCACCCGTATCGACCATTCCATTGGGTATATCGTATCTGGGACGGTCGTATACGTAGCCCCTCCATCCAAGGAATAATGAATGGTCGCGGGTTTCGTCGTTTTGGCCTGCACATAAGCATCATAGACCGTTTCGTCGGGTTTAACCATTAGCATGCCTTTAACCGCATCAATTGGACTGTGGGTATCAAAGAAATAACTTGCATCCGATGTATCAGCCGTTCTGACCTGATGCAGCGGCACATCAATATCGAGACCCTCTACAATGATCGCGGTGATTCCCTTACCTGAAACCGTGGCTTGAATGATTCCGCCACTCATAACTGCTTGCTCTGGTGTACCATTGTCGCGGATGATCGTTACGGTATAATCTTGTGCCGGGTTGAATCCAATGATTTGTTCATTCAATTCGATCGGAGTCTGAACTTCATCTGACGATGCATTGCTTAGCCCGATGTAGAATTTATCCTCGCTTTCACCCGTTATCCAATTCAATTGAGGATGGTTGGTCTTAATAATCCCCTTGGGCATCCAAAGCCAAACGTCGGAATTACCATAAAATTGACCTGGTTTATTCCCATAGAGGTGATATTTGAACCATAAAAAATTCGTTTCAAATACGGAAGGAAATGTAATGCTCCCGTTCGATTTTAATGATTGTTCGCTGATCAAATAATCCATCGTTTGCCCGAGCTGCCCCGGAATATGGTGATAATAGATGGATGTAGCCCCGCTGGGGCCTTCCAGAGGAAAGTCCGGTTCAAGTTGGCTAACGGCGAAGCCTTTATAGTAATAACCTGGATAACTGGAATATCGGCCAATAACCGCATTATGAGCAATATCCTGCAGCAGTTTATCCCCTGTATAGAGCGACAATCTCAGCATGAATGGAGCTTCCTGAGCATTCATCCGATAATAGCCGGTTGTACTTCCTGCTTCAAACGTCAATCCGCTCGGTGAAACAAGCCAACGATCCGCTTGAACGCCTCCGGCTATATCTTCTGGAAGCTTGAGCCTAGGATATTGAAATTTACCACTTTCCGGCCAATGGAACGACTCCGCGTAATTATACGTCTCAGGCTGAGGAATCGTAACGTTACCTTCAGGAACTGGACGAGCAACGAACATGGTTGCATACCGTTTGGCTTCCTTATAAGCGGCATTCAAGTATTTGGGATCCTGAGTTTCCTCATATAGCTCCAAGATCTCCATCCACAGCTTGCTATAATAATAAATGAACTCATTTTTACTCACATCCACGGATGCAGGCGTATCGATATATTGCAAGATATAACTATCGGCTGCATCCTTGGCAGCCTGCAAATACTGCGCCTCTCCCGTCATACGATACATCATCAGGGGTTGAATGACAGGCCCCCGGTCTTTCTGGTCCGGGTCTCGCATGAGGTACTCTTCCTGTGCCAGCGCCCCAATTCCTGCCGAAGTGCCCATCATCTGATTGACGGCGGCTACGCTTGAAACATCGAACGGCAGAGTAGCCATTTTCCATAAGGAAGGCACACCGTATACTTTCTTCTGCGTAGGCGACCAACCGATACCATTTCGCGATACGCCATACTGGACGGACGGCAGTGCTCTCGTATCGTAAAGCTGGTCATCCCCAGTCAAATAGTAAGCCCCCAAAAGAACCGCATTCGAGCTTGTTCGGACGCTATCCTCGTTTTCGATATCAATAAAGCCCTTGGCACGGCTCCACCACCCGCTGGGTGACGGGACATAATTAACAGAGTCGTCCCCTTGCGGCTCAATCTTAAGTAAATCGATCATATTAAACATCGCGTCAGTAAGCGACTGATCTGACACATTTTCGCGGTATGCTGAATAACCGTACTCATTGCGAAGAATATCCGCGTAGGATTCATACAGATTGCTTTTTTGAGCGATTAGCCCCATATGAAATTGATAAGTGCTCTCTGCGGTCATTTGCGAATAAGTTCCTAATTGAGGCGCATACAAGATTGGCTGCACGCTGCCTTCGTTGTTGACCAGGCTCATGCCAAGCCGTTGTTTCGTAACGCCTCCCGTCGGTTCAAATTCAACCGGAAGCTCTGCCGAAGGTACAAATACACCATACGTTAATGGATTTCCCGAACCATCATTTTTCTCAACCAGGCTCATCGGAGCGCTCAGCTCTCTCAAGCTTGTTGATTCCACTGTACCTACCATTTTGGCATGTGACCTGAATCCATTTAACACTTCATTGATGCCCGAGACTGCCTCTGTTGTGAAGGACTGATATCCAATCACATAATTGCCGTCCCGGCGAGGCGTAAAGGCAAAGGAAACATCTGGTTTATCCCCTGCCATGGACCAGTTCACTTCAAAATCGTAATCACTGTTATGCGCTGAATCAGTTAATACCGCCGTCTGGCTGTCGGGAAAATGGACCCCATCGAATGTAATCCAGCGTTTGTTCATCGTATCGTAGTAATTGGTTCGGCTGCCCGCATTCCCATCTAATAAAACCCATTGCTCCTCAAGTCTTTCCGATACATTATTGATTGGCGTCCAGTTTCCCGTGTCCGTGTTCTTATAGAACATGTCACGAACGATGGATTTACCCCCATCCCATGCTGCCTCATAGAAGGTCGCCTTATAGTTAGCATTTTCGATGCTGCCTTTTTCCGTATAACTGAGATTCGCTAATGTGCGGCTCCGCAGCGGGGGCAAGGGTGGTGCTTGCTGCCGGATATTTCCTTCGAACTTGACTGCATCGGCTCGTGTAATAATTGTACCCGTCGTAGGTTGCGTTCGAGTCAGCCTGACAAATTCGCTATCATTACCACTAAACTCATACTCCCCCATATCCACCCATCCAACCGATGGACCTGACGAAGGTCTAAGATCCATAAACTTAACATCCGTAATCCCGTTATGAACAATCTCAATCTTCACATTACTATCTGCTTTATCCGCCCAATCCAGCTTATAGAACGATATTTTCGCCGTCCCTGCTTCCAAGCGCGGATTCCATGTGATAGTTCTACCTACAGCATCCGTATATTTGGAACTGGAATTATTGTATCCCTTTACTCCTGCGCTTGTGGTCCAATAAGGAGCAGAGAACCCGTTATTGACATTGCCTGAATCAACAGTGACGACATTATCAATTGTGAGGCTTCCATCATCAATGATGATCGTCTTATGTGGTTCTTTCTGCCTTATATTCCCTTCGAACTTGACCGCATCCGCACGCGTAAGGATCGTGTTCGTGGTGCCGGTAGACCGGGTCAATTTAACGAATTCTTCACCAACTCCGGAAAAATAGTACTCTCCCAAATCAACCCAACCAGGTGGAGCGCCAGATGAGGGTCTTAAATCCATAAAGACTACATCCGTCGTTCCATTATGAACAATTTCGATTTTCACATTGCTATCAGCCTTATCCGCCCAATCCAGCTTGTAGAATGATATTTTCGCCGTTCCTGCTTCCAAGCGTGGGTTCCATGTTATCGTTCTGCCTGCTGTACTCGTATATTTGGTGCTGGAAAGATCATATCCCTTCACCCCTGTGCTTGTGGTCCAATTTGGAGCCGAATATCCATTGTTCTCGTTACCCGCATCAGGTGTCACAACATCATTAATCTTAATGCTCCCGTCATCGATGATAATGGTCTGATAAGGTAAGGTCTCCGCATAAGCAGCCCTTATTCCGATCAGGCTGGAAGGAACTACTATCGTCAACATGAAAACGATGAAGAAAAACAGCTTCCTTTTGACCATACAACTCACAGCCTCTCCTATTAATGATAACGCTTCCAAAAAGTAATACCCCTTTAATCAAATGATCGTAAAAAAGCAATTAACCTTAACATTCTGGCTAATCCCGCTCTGTCGTTTCTATCTTAGCATGTCACATCACCGTGAAATTTCTTTCATTTTAAGAATTTCTTATACGATTTTAAGTAAAAAAAGAAACCTACATCCTAATTGAGCGCTCATTGCAGTCAGATAGAATATAGGTCTTCCAAGTAGACCAATCAATTATAATGGCGGCTGCACCAATAGCAACTTCCCAAGCTGAATGACCGTTTGATCATACCAAGCCGGATGTTGTCGAACATGTTCCATACCTCTTTCATTGCCACTTGCCTCAAACACGGCCGCTTTGTCTGTCTTCTTGTGATCGATTTCGAAGCGAACCGTATGTTTCCCATTCGGTAGCTCCGGTAAGTAAACATATTGATTTCGATTATGATCGTTATATGAAGTGAATCGATCGATAAGAAAAGGTTCACCCTCATCCACCGTCACCTTCAATCTGCCAGAATCCGGCCCCCCAATATCGAATAATCCGATGTGAGTTCCCTCAAACTCCACTGTGATCGTCTCTCCGGGATCGACTGCTCGCCATAGACCGGGGAACAACCAATCATACTCGCGCACTAAAGCAAAATCATCAGGGGTCATGTAAGACCACCCCGCGGAAAAATGAGTAAGACTATCCAGTGGTAGCATGGTTGCATACTCCCAAGGGTTGGCCGGGACCAAAGGCTCCTGCGGCAAGTGATGTTCGACTTTTCCTACGTGATCTCGAAGCTCTCTGATTTTCTCAAACGACCGGGTGATTGTATCCGTGTAAATCTGATGTCCTTCGGGAATCGTTGGATGGATCGAATCATGCGTAAAAATAACGGCTCCGGGAATAGATACGTCTGCTCTTAAGGTGAAAATGAGCTTTCCATCCAAAACCAATTGACTGACTGCTACGCCCAGATGAATCGAAGGAATGCCGTAATAGTCAGCGACTTCCTCTTGCATACGAGCGCCCTTCTGGTATTGGCCGGATTGAAATGAGGTCAAATCCCGTTCCTTAACCGTGTACACAAACAGGATATCGGTAAACCGGCTGTGCTTGCGAATCTGTCGGACAATACCTTCGATCCGAGCCTTGGATTCGGGAACTCCGCCATCATTACCAACAAATTCAACAAACACGAGATCAGGCTGATGACGCAGTACATCTATCTCCAAACGGGCGCAGCCGAGGTCCGATCCTGTCCCATCAATGCCTGCGTTCACAGAGCGGATATCTGCATTGGGATATTGCCCTCGCAGCCAATCCGCCGTCATGACCCTATATCCTTTAGAACGTGTATTACTGCCGCCAAAATAGACAATTGTTACTGTTTCCCCATTTTCCAACTTTTGAATGACATTAGGCAGCCCTCTTCGAGGGAAAAATTCCTTCATCGTGACTTCACCCGCCCTCACTTAGCGTTTTTAGGAGCAAAAAATTTGACAGCAAACACTTCATAATAAGGCGAACCATACGTTGCACAGAAATCAAGTCGGACTCGGGTTACACCTTTTGCATGCACCTGATGTTTATTCAACGAAAGATAATTCCCACGGATATTCATTTCACTCTCGGTTCCGTCTTCTAAGGTTAAGATCACATCATAATCTTGAATCAACGGCTCGATCGGATCGTCGAAATGCTCCAAATTCAGCTGCGAATTGAAAACAAGATGGATTTCATCCAGATTCTTGGGGCTTGCAAAAGCAAATTCCAACCACTCCTGTCCTTCTGAACGTTCAGAAATCCAGCTGTTCGGTAGACCATAAGGTCTGGAGAAGCCATTGACGACATTCTCAGGGCTATACATATTTTGGGATGGCGATAGGTCTTTGAAGCAAATACTCTTATTAAGCTTCTTCAGTCTGGAGGGCTCTTCTGGTCTATAATAGAAGCTCACCGCTCCAGTCATTTTCTCTACATTGCCGTGTACGGCAAGGCTCGCCGCACCTTCCAATACGATGTAGATTTTGTCATCAGCTGGCTTCTTGCAGCTGAGGTCCAGTGTAATCCAGTCATCGTGACCCGCTGAAATCAACAAGTTGTAGCTTTTCAGCTCACTGGCGGGAATATAGTTTTCCTTCCGCTCCCCGCCAAACAGCTTCACTTGCAACGTTTCCGATTGCTCGGATCTATTTTTTATTTTGATCTGCACGCTTTCAGCCAAGGATGTCTGAATCGGTAAGACCAAACATAACGCTTTTTCCAAGGAGATCTCTTCGGTAGGATGCAGATGATCATAGCTTCGCTGAGACGAGGCACGTATCGTTAAGCCGTCAGCAAAATAAGGATCCAACTGCTCTTGAAACCCTACAATCGTTTGCCCGTCTCGAAGCAGCTGCGTCTGAAGATCATCCATATGCGCTTTGACGATGTCCGCGGGGTCTGTATCATATTTTACGCATAACGCAGCAGCCGTTCCTACCGCCTGCCCCATACAACCACAGGTTGCCATCACCCTTGTAGACCCGAAAGCCACATGGGTAGCGCTTATATTGCGGCCAGCGAACATGAGATTGGGAATATTACGTGAAAATAAGCTGCGGAAAGGGATATTATACAACCCCGGCACAAAATTCCAAGCTGTAGCCGGCCCTTCATCGTAAATGCCTTTATTCGCATGCAGATCCATATACCAGCCTCCGACGGATACAGCATCTTCGAAGTGAGTCTTTGCTGTAAGATCGTTCTGAGACAGCATGTGCTCCCCGATAAACCGTCTTGACTCCCGCTTTCCCGGAATCGGGCATACATAATCCAAGATGAGATTGTCTACATCATCAAACTCACCGCTATTTTTGATATAATCCCATATCCCGTACACCAATTTCCGCAGTTCCAATGCGATGTCTTCATTATTCTTGATAATATCCATATGACCGCCGTATTCCAGCCACCACAATCCGCCAAGCCCGTTGATTTTCCTTGGAAAAGACCGATGGTTTAATCCTTTTCTGATACTATCGAAAAACTCCAGCTTCGTGATATCATACGCAAAGCCAGGCCTTTTGTAAGGAACGGCATAGTTTACGTCTCGGGCTTGAAACAGAATCGTATCGCCCATCGTGTAATGATCCGCCACTTCTGGAGCGAGCTCCTCCTTGTATTCATGCTTCGCTTCTCTTCCCCATCGGAAGTGAGCGCCTGCTTGGTATCCAACAATTCCATCACCGGAGCAATCGATATAGGTTGGGCTTTCAAAACGGAATTTTCTTTCAGAAGCTAATTGAAGGCCCTCCACCCATTGAATTCTGCCGTTCTCCATGCCCGTTTCATGTACACATGTATTCAGAAACAGAGAAATGTTAGGCTCATCATAAACCATGTCGAGCAAGACCGTATCCGAAAGCGAAAGCATAAGCTTCTTGTTATATAACGGATTATAATGAAAGATCTTCAGCTTGAGTTCTTCTACCAACCCGCCCTCGCGGGCATAATAGGATGGACTATTTCCGAGATATGCCGACCCGTTGATATGAACTCTGACCTCGCTGCTCGCATTTCCCCCAAGCACCGGCCGATCATTAATAAGTGAAACCTGCAGACCTTGGCGTGCAGCTGCAATGGCAGCACATATCCCTGCAATACCTCCACCTACGACGGTTACATCTGCTTTCATAAGCTCCATTTTGATAACCTCCATGATTAGATGCTCCTATCATGGTAATGGTTTTGGCCTCTTTTTTTTTACAGGATTTCACGAAAAAATCATACATTTTTTGTATCCTTATTTGGATTCGTACCGTGTCATTTTTATCCGATATTGCTTAGGTGTATCACCCGTATATTCTTTGAACAGTTTGCAAAAGTAACCTTCATTGACGATGCCTACTTCCTCACACAATTCCAATAAAGAATAATCCCGGACGTTTAACAACTCGAGAGCGAGATGGATTTTTTTACGGTTGATGTAGCTGATCACGCCTTCGCTCATTGTTTTTTTGAATAAGCTGCTAAAATACGATGGCGCTAGATTCACTTCCTCCGCAATTGCCTCCAATGTTAAGCGTTGTTTCAGGTTTTTCTCGATAAAATGCATAGCACTCATGATTTCTGCACGATGTAATAGTTGGCCCGCGTGTACGTATTCGAATGTGAAGTCACCAATATAAGCGAGCTGCTCCTGAAAAGCCATAAATTCCATGGGGAAGTCTGGGACTTCCGTGGCCATCTTGTTCCCTGATTTAAACTTTACGGTAATGTCTCTGTACAAGTCTCTAATCATTGGTGCCATGATGGACTTGTGGATTTTATGGTCCGAAACAAATTGAGACAGATCGACAAGTGCATTCTCCAGCTCTTCCTTGGAAATCTTCCTTTTCATCCGTATAAGAAAATCAGCCAGCTTCTGCTGAAAGTCTGCTTTTTTGTCATTATCGTATTGGAACCGATGCATCGGTGTTTTTACTACTTTCTCGGTATGATAATAGAAATCCTCACTCACATTTTTAGCTTCCGTGTATGCCTGTTTGATCGATTCCCAGCCTCGGTGTGGACCACCAAAAGCGACGGATACCCTTTGATTCAGATATTGATGCAAATGAGAGACGATCTGCCCTCCCAAGGATAGGCAAGCATATTCCGTTTCCATATCACTGCGGTTATTTTCCCAGGATAGAAAGCCAATAAAACGATTATCGGACAGATCCGCAGCTACCCCACTGCCACCATTCATTACCGTTTCTTCGATGATATTCGTAATCGCATATTTCAAGATGTTTTGATCTGCGGCAGCGTATTCGTTGCGGAAACTTTCATACGTATTCATCTCAACGATGAAGCAGCAATAGTTCGCTTGAAAGAAATGAAACTGCATGCGATTAGCAAAATCCGATGCCCGATGAGAAGGAATTTCGCCTCTGATCAGTTCGTTAAAAAATTGCTTGCGCACTCTATATTTATTTTCAAGCACGGATACGTTTAACGATTGAAATTCCGCTTCTTTTTTCTTAAACTCATTTAAAATTCCAGCTGCCTTATCCAAAGCTCGATTCAAATCCGCTTCCCTCAGCGGAACCTTTACAATGTACTCCAATACGTTGGCTTGAATCGCTCGCTGGGCGTATTCAAAGGATGAATAGGCGGTCAAAAGTATGTATTGCGTATGGGGGAGCTCCGCCTTGAGCTGCTCAATCATGGAGATTCCGTCCATTCGCGGCATAACGATATCGGATATGACGATGTCCGGCTTAATTTTTATGATCTCCTCGATCCCATTCAGCCCATTATTCGCTTTGCCCACTAGAACAAATCGCTTATCCCTATGAGAGAGTTCATTAAAAAACAATTCCAATCTTTGAATGATCAGGTCTTCATCATCAACAATGAAGCAGGTATAATCTCTCACCATTATGCATCTCCTTTTTGCAATTCGGCCGGGAATAAAGCGCGTATACGGGTTATTTCCTTAGGTATGCTAATGATTTGCAGCCCGAATTGTTCTCCGTAGTGAAGTCTTATTCGGCTATGAATATTATTTAGCCCGATTCTTTTCCTTTTTAGTTCCATTTCACTCGGTTCTGAGGTTAAAATATGCTTTATTTTATCAGCTGGAATTCCCTCGCCTTGATCAACAACTTCTATGATGACGATACTGTCCTCCCTGTACGCATGAATCGTAATAGGCCCCTCAATTCCCCCTCCGTTATAACCATGGAAGATGCTATTCTCCACAAGAGGCTGCAGCAGCATTCGAAAAACAGGAAAATCCATTAACCCTGCTTCGATATTTTCAATCAAGTGGAAGTTTCGGTTATACCGAATGTTCTGGATCTCAATATAGTCCGCTACATTACGTAGTTCCTGACTTAAGGAAACCTTCTCTGAAGCATCGTCTATCCCGTATTCCAATAATGAAATAAGCGATCCGATGACTACATCTACTTTCTCTATTTGTCCGAGACGTATAACGTTGCTGATCGAACCAAGTGTGTTATACAGAAAATGAGGGTTAATTTGAGACTGTAGCACCTGGATTTCCAACTTCCGCTCAAGTTCATTATGAAGTTCCGCTCGCCGAATCAGTTCCACAATTTGCTGCAGCATACGATCGAATGCTCGTGAAAGATCTCCAAACTCATCGTTTCGATTAACCGTAATTGTCGTTGTGAGTAAGCCTTGCTCCACTTGCTTCATTTTTGTTTTGAGTGTATACAGTGGTTTCCTTATATATTTGGCAACCAAAAAAGAAATGATCAAACTTAAGAGAAGACCTGCAGCTAGAAGCTCAATATAATAGGTTTCCAATCTGGACAAAGCTGCTTTCAAGCGTGATTCATCATTAATTGAGATGATGGTCCAGTTGAATTTCTCCGTCGGTTTTTTTAGAAGGGAGACCGGAATGCCATCCATGGTATGCAGTTGGAGACTTGTTTCTGTCGTATCCAGAATTTGTTCCGCTGACGTTTCCCCGATCGAAAACGTATGATCTTGAATATTCAGTAGTCCTTTATTTTCAGAAAATCCGGCAATGATTTTACCTGACGCTGTGATCAGAGCCAGATTCATTTGTTCTTGTTTATTAATCTTGAACAAGGTTTCTTCAATGGCATTTAGATCCAAGTCAACCGCAATGGCCATTGGAAACGGAGCACCGTTCAGATATCGAACCATCGTAACGGTCCAGCCGGAATACTTCGATTTGTAAGGTTCACTAACAAAGGTAGTCCTTCTGTTCTTGTCAGCCGCATCAAACAAAGGTTCTCTTTCAGATAAAGGTTCATCGAATATTCGGGTAGCTGTACTTCCGCCTAGAATGGATAAATCGCTTTTGATCAAATATATATTACTGACGTAACTACTATTGAGTTCATACAGTTCTCTTAATTGCTTTTTAATCACTTCCGCATTGTCAATATTGGCTTTCACTGATGTTTCGACTGAGAAGAGAATCGTCTGGAAGGAAGAAAAATTAACAGTGAAGTACTGGTCTACCTTGTCAAGGATTTGGTTGGTGTAAAAAATGTCATTGGTTCTTATTTCCTTTTGGACATAGCGATAAGACAATTGGCTTATCAAGATGATGCAACCTAATACAAACGCAAACACGAGAAAAAATAATTTTAAAGGCAAGCTGATTCTTCTTCGCATCCATCATCTTCCTTTTAATTCTATAGTAAACTAAGAATAGCATATGCTAATAAAGAGAGGGGCTACGAATAGCCACTCTCTTTGTTTATTTTACTTGATAAGGCCGGCCTCTTTAAATTGTTTGATTGCTGTTTCCTTATATTTCTGCATGTCAAACTTAGTATCCAACGTTTGGAGGAAATTGTCCCAGTTCGAAAGAGGTTCTTTGCCCGTCATAAATTTAACTAAGCTTTCATTAATGAAACGAGTTCGGTCAGCATCCAAAGTATCGTTGGGGTCTGGAGTCAATAAATTTCCGGGTAACGTTGGCCCCACATATTGCTGATTGTCCTTGAAAGCCTCCGTCGTCTTAGGATTCTGGAAGCTGAAGTACTCCGCATCATCACCACGGCGCGGCATTCTATAATGATCGACCCACAGGTACTTCTCTTTCATTTCCTTCGATAACTCGGAGGTTTTATTTTTGATCTTGCCGTCCACCACATCCCAATGAATACCTTTAATTCCGTATGCAAAGTTAGGATAAGCTTCTTCGTCTGTAAAGAGATAATTCAGCATGGACAAGATCCGAATGATTTTGTCCTTATCCGCTTTCGCGGAAATGGCCCATGAATTACCTTGGAATGATTTTCTTTCTACAATTTGATCCCCGTAAGGACCTTTCATCGGAGGAATGACGATCCATTCCGGCACCTCGCCACTAATCTCTTTCATTTTCTGCTGATAATCCGGCTCCAGCCTACGGGCATCTCTGATCATGAAGCCAACTTTACCCTTAAACATCTTTTGGTCCAACAGATCAGGTGAATTCATCGTCACCCAGTCTGGGTCTACCACGTTGGCGGCCATCATTTTGTTAATGTAAGCAAGCGCCTCTTTCATTTTGGGATCGATAAACAGAAATACCGGTTCATTATCTTTTATCTCAACGGCCGAAGGAGGATTGACACCAAACATCCACATCAAGCTATCGAAGCCATAGGTTTGCAGATTACCTTCTTTATTCATACCGCCGATAAATCCGTACGTATCGTTTTTACCATTCCCGTCCGGATCTTTCTCTGTAAAGGCTTTCATAACTTCGAACAACTCATCCGGTGTCGTTGGTACCTCCATATTCAGCTTTTTCAGCCAATCATTGCGGATGAAGAAGCTTCGACTGATACCGTTAACATTATCATAGCCTGGAACTCCAATCGTTTTTCCTTGATAGGACATTGCATCCCATGAGTCGTTGCCAAACCGTTTCTTTAATTCAGGGAATTGATCCAGATACGGTGTCAAATCCGAAAGAACGCCTTGGTCGTAATATTGCGCGAGATCAGCCCGACTCTTCAAGAAGATCAAATCTGGAATATCTCCGCCTGCAATGAGTGTATTCAGTTTGGTTGTTGCTTGCCCAGCTTGAGGAATCATCATATCCAAGTCGATGTTCATCTCTTTTTCCAACATTTGACGTTGAACATCTTCATCACGTGGAGGTACCGGAGCAGCAGCGTTGAAAGTGCCTTGGTTAAACATTGAGATTTTCATTTTGGTTGCAAACTGGCCAGACTGCCCTTGAGAATTACCCGAAGCTGTCGATGTAACTTCTTCATTTCCCCCACATCCTGACAGTAGCGTTCCCAATCCTAAGATTGCCGACAGAATAGCAAATGAAATCTTCTTACGCTGCATATTGACCTCTCCTTTACTTGTATTTGTATATTATCACGGTTTCCCCGTAATAAGTTAGGTTGGAACACTTTTAACCTTTAACGGATCCCAAGAGCACACCTTTGGTAAAATGCTTCTGTAAAAATGGGTAAACGATCAAAATCGGAATCGTAGTCACAACAACTGTAGCCATCTGCACAGCGAATGTACTTACAGCTCCGGAATTGGCGAGCGACTCAGCGCTTTGTGTTGCGACGTTAAGAAGGATGTTGCGCAAGACTACTTGAAGCGGCATGAGGTTGGAATCATTGATATAAACAATAGCATCAAAATAACTGTTCCAATGCCCCACTGCGTAAAATAAAGAAATGGTGGAAATGACGGGCAAAGACAGTGGTAAAATGATCCGCCATAACGATTGAAGTTCACTTGCACCGTCAACCCTCGCTGATTCCTCGATTTCACCAGGCAATTGCTCGAAAAAGCCTTTAATGATTACCAGATTAAATGCACTAATGAGATTTGGAATAATCAATACCCACGGACTGTTTAGCAACCCCAGAGAGCGAATTAGTAGATAAGTCGGAATTAACCCCCCACTGAACATCATGGTAAACACAATGAATAGTAAAAACGGACTGCGTCCCGGCAAATATTTTTTGGATAACGGATAAGCTGCTAAGACCGTAAATAACACATTAAGCACCGTGCCTACAATCGTTCGAAACAACGTAATTTTATACGCCTGCCAGATCCCATGAGAAATGAATACTTCTTTATAGGCTAGAAAGGTAAAAGATTCTGGTATAATCACAATCCCTCTTCTTAACACTTCCGATTCTGGCGTCACGGAGACAGCAATCACATACAGAAAGGGTAGTAAGCAAAGTAGTGATAAGAAAATAAGAATCACATAAACGACGGATTGCCAGACTTTTTCCCCGATTGTCAAATTGATCATTTTAAAAACCACCTCACCAAATTTGCCCATCGAATTTTTTGGCGAGCTTATTGGCTGCCAAAACTAAACCAAATCCAATGACAGCTTTAAACAATCCTACAGCAGTAGCCAAGCCAATCTTAAGACGCTCCAACCCTTCACGGTATACCCATGTGTCGATAATGTCGATCTTCTCCTGGTTAAAGGTGTTGGCAAACATGAATATTTGGTCAAAGCCAGCATCCAGAATATGGCTTAATTTAAGAATCAGCATCAGAATAATGACTCCTCGAATGCCGGGTAAAGTGATATGCCAGAGCTGTCTCCATTTGGAAGCGCCATCCATTCGAGCCGCTTCATATAAGCTTGGATCAATACCTGCTAATGCGGCGAGGTACAAAATCGCTCCCCATCCAATGTCCTTCCAAATTTCAGATGCGATGACCAGCAGTCTCCCCCAAGTAGGCTCCGTTAGAAATGAAATGGGCTGAAAACCACTTTCCTTCAAAATCATATTAAAAAGGCCATCACCTGGGGCTAATAAGGCTACCATCAATCCATATACAATGACCCAAGACAGAAAGTGGGGTAAATAAGTAATGGTTTGTACGATTTTCTTAAACCATTGGGTATGAACTTCATTGAGCAGTAAAGCAAGTAAGATGGGAGCGGAAAAACCGAACAATAGCTTATAGAGCGAAATAACAATCGTATTTTTCATGATGTCCCAGAAATAAACGCCGTTCATAAAATCCGTAAAATTTTTGAATCCCACCCACGGGCTATCCCATACGCCCAAAGCCAGGTTGTAGTTTTTAAAAGCAATCAATATTCCCGCCATAGGAATGTATTTGAATACGGCAAAGTAAATTAAGGCTGGTAATAAGAGAGCATACATCACTTTATATTTTTGGATCGTCCTTATCCATGACTTCCGCTTTTTGGAGAGGGGAATGGCGTCCGCTGCCAATTTCACTTGCATATCATCACCTCGTCTTTGTTTGTATTTGTATATTAGCACCCCCCTATCGGATAAATTTCTGAAATTTCAAGAATTTCTTATAAGATATTAAGGAAGTGTGCCTTGGCTCGTTCCAACAGCTCATCCAGGAAAGCGGGATAAGAACTTGTATCGCTAAATAAAAAAAGCCGCTAAAATAGCGACTTTCAAATGGGGCTATGTTCTTGTCTCTCGACAAGTGTTTAGAACGGAGAATCTTAACCAACAATAACATTTGCCTTTTTTTCAATTGTTGACTTACAAAAAACATGCTGTTAATATTAGTTTCACAGTCTAACCATTAGACAATGAAACTAATTTCGTAAAGGAGCAATTAACTATGGATATGGATAGAAAGCAATTAGAACAACATATTGATCTGTATACTCAGAGAGCAATATCAATTTCAATCAGTATGCAATCTATTCAAAAGAATATTTCAAAAGATAGCAGTGTTACTCCAGACCAGTTTAATTTATTGAATGTCATTAATACGACTGATCATTGCACAGCCAGTTTTTTAGCTAAAGCACTTAATGTCAAAAAAAGTTCTATTACTGCTATCGTGAATCGATTAACGGATAAAGAATTAATTAAACGTGAGTACAATGAAAAAGATAAACGCGTGGTCTGGCTTGAATTAACAGAAAAAGGACAGCACATTGTGTTGGAAGAGAGACAGAAAATACTGGCTGTATTGATGCCTTTAGGAAATAAGCTCACTGTTAAAGAGCTGGAGGAATTAAACCAATATTTATCTGTGATTGATACACAATTAAATAATATAAAGAAGGATATGGTTAAAAATGAAATTTAGTATGAGGTTATACGGAGTTATTGTAGGGTTAATTACGATCTTATTGTCTTGGTCACAGTCATTTTTTATCAATTATCTTATCCCATTAGGAATCGTAGCCATGGTTGTGTCTGTAGTTAATATTCTAGTCGTTAAGAAGCACTTAAATGAAAAGATCTATCGTGCCTGGTTAGGTATCTCGGCTTTATTTATAGCTACTGAAATCTTCTGGATGATATTTGATAAAATCGGATTATTTGTAGTTGCACAAGTTTCATTTGCAGTAACCGGGTTTGCATTAATTATTTTTGCATTAGGCATGCATAAGAAAATGAATCGAAGTTTCAAATCATTAACGTTGAGAATTAGCAAATGGGTTCTCGTCCTTGTTTTAATGTTGGGGACATCCATATTAATATTATTTACAGCTACGCCAAAACCAGTTGCTTTATATTTGCAAAGCAGTTCTGGAGCAGAAAATACTTATACAGCAGAACCATCTACTACCACAACTATTGATGGTAAATATCAGTTAACAACGAATATTCAATATGGAGATAAGTATCCAAGAAGTTTTTTAAATATCATTACACCCGATGGTCAATTGGATGAAGAACGTCCAACATACTTTTATGTGCACGGCGGTGGCTTTATAGCGGGAGATTCAATTGGAGGTGATCCTAACGCAGGAGCGGCTTCAAATACAATGTTATATCATTATGAATTAATGGTTGATCATGGTTATAATGTGGTGACCATAAATTATGCTTTAGCTCCTGAATATATACACCCTACACCCATAAAACAATTATCAGAAGCGGTGCAATATATGCAGCAAAATGGCAAACAGTACGGAATTAATATGAACAATGTAATCTTTGGCGGGGGAAGCGCAGGTGGATTTATCGCTGCAGACTTTGTGACAATTCAAGCTAATGCTGAGTATGCGAGTGAAATCGACATTAATCCTGTCATAGAGCTTACGGATATCAAAGCTTTAGTATTAGAAGTACCCATTCTTGACTTTAGTCGGGGCCATAGAACCGTAACCGAAGACATCGTGACTGACTATATTTTCGCTCAATCAGGAAGTGCATACATTGGTCAGCCGGTGGTTAGCGCTGATAAAGATATCTTACAATCCTTAAATGTAATACCAAGAGCGACGAGTAATTTCCCTCCAACTTTTATAACGGATGGAAACACGGGGACATTCACAGATCAGGCTGAAGATTATTATAACCGCTTAAAAGAATTAGGGGTCAAGACAGATTTATATATTCCTGATATCCATGAGAGCAAAGAAGTTCATGGATATATGAACACGATTGATACTAAAGCAACTCGAACTTATATTCAGAGAAAATTAGCCTTCTTGGATAGTTTAGATTAATGGTGTTAGACATTTAAAAACAAAAAGTCGTTGCCTACTTCGTACTTAGGCAACGTTTTTTTTGTTGAGTATACCATTGATAGCAAACGTTTGATTCATTCCAGTCAGGGAACGCAGTGAACATTGCATCAATCAGGGTAATCAAACAAACATTCATCATTTACTTCACATTCTAAACCACTGCAAATAATCGTATTTTTTTGAGTTAAACCATAAATTCTAATGGGCAATCTTATCTAACATTGATGTGTACATCGTAAGGAATCTACTAACATATAGTTCGGGGTTCAGATTAACTCGGACATGCTCCTCGGCTTCGTGTCTAACAGAAGTTCTAAAAACCTGATTATTCATCAATAACAATGCCTCCGAAACGGCTTCCTCAATATTCCCTCTGCTGTATATTTTTCCGGTTTGATTATGAATAACCAACCTGCGGATTCCGTCCGAATCAGTGGACAACACAGGACAACGACATAACATGGCTTCTGCCACCGCATATCCAAATCCTTCAAGTATGGAGGTGGAACACAGCAAACCTCCGGAGTCGCCGATAATACTTAAGTAGTCGGCCATATGCTCATGCGGAATGTTTGAATACAAAATCAGTTTGGAAGCAATTCCTGTTTCAGCGATAAATTGATCAAATCTAGCTTTCTCTTCTGGATCAGCTAAAGTGTCATCTTGAAAAATCCATAAATACATTCCTGGCTTGCTACTCAGCAACTGTATTCCGATCTGTAGAAACTCCTTCCAATTTTTATTGGCTTGAATTCGCCCAATCCACGCCAGAACCGGGTAATTTTTTGGTGGATATACTGTATATTCGAAGTAAGGAAGACCAACAGGATTATCAAAACAGTAATGCGGCATTGTAGGAAGGTACTCCCCTAGTAACTGCTGCAAATGGGCAGTCTCTGGATACAGCAGAGCATCTGTATACAGACTGATCCGGCCAGCAAAGTTAGCGATAACCGCTCTAGCTTCCTCCAATTCACCCAGACCTTGCAGCTCGAACACTATCAAGCCCCTATAACCAAGATTTCTGATTTGCTCTGCCAGGTCAATATCCGAGTTGACTACAATCAAATCAAACTTTTGTGAAAATAGTAAATTGGAAATATCCTCGTTGCTGTGGATTAGATGAACAGGAAAATTGCGGATATTCCTCCGACCTTCACCATTATGAGTGTACAGCATATGACATTCAATTCCCCTTGTAGTTAGAGCTGCGCAGCGGACCCGGTTTAAGGTTTCCATCCCCCCGCTTGGATTAAAGAACGTAAATAATACTTTCATATTATCACTCTTTTTCATCTGTATTTGTAATCATAATCTGACTATACAGCTCCAGCAGTTCCGCGCTCTTGAAGAGTTCGTTAGTATTTGTTTTTTTTACATTTGGTACACCCTTATTACGATAACCGATTAGAGTATGATCCTCAGTATAATAATTACTTATAGCCAAATGATCATTTTTAATCAGGTTCTCCATCAAATACTGGATATCCATATAGGATGTAAACGGTTCAGGACCATAGATTATAGTGTACGGTGTAGTTACACTTAAGAGCATTCGGTATACGGCATGCTGAACAGATGCGCCTGGCATCCATATAAACTCGGTTATTGGATGTGAAATCTCTGCAAGTACGGATGTAGGTTGGCCATCATGCGACAAATCCATTACCCGAAAAATATAGTTGCTAAAAGTCTGTTCATACATATCCTCCACAGCTTTAATGTGGGAAAGTTCTGCGGTCTGTACCGGATATAGGATCGTTAAAACAGGAGCGATTTCTCTACGGCAACGGGCCTGTAAACGGGCTAAGTGATAGGTATATCTCCATCTCCGATGATGCTCTGTTGTGTGCAGTTGTGCCGAAACACTGAAAGGGGAATTCACACGATACTTCATAAGCTCCACCGGAAGAAAGCGAATCTCACAGTGTTCCACCAGGCGCAGCCAATATTCATAATCTTCAACAGGCTGCATCCGGTATTCACCAACAATTTTAGCGAGTTCGGCTTTGTACATAAAAGAAACACCGATAATTGAAGAATCGAGCAGCTTCTCTTTGGACTGGCCTTGATATTGTCGAAGAGCAGCCAAATGGTGCTCGTCACTTAGAAGGTTCCCCTCATTATCTATGCTTTGAAAAGAACTATATACAATGCCTAATGACTGCGGTCCCTTAATTAAGGATGCACGAAGAACTTCCAGAAAGTGTGGATCATATATATTGTCGCTTGATACCCAAGTTAAATATTTGATGTCAGGATTACTTAAAAGTACATTAAATCCAGTATTAAGCGCGTGAGCTACACCTTGATTAGTCGGATATGAGATCACGGATACCCGCGGATCACTGACGGTATATCCTTTGACAATGGGCTCCATCTGTGGGTCACCGTCTATTACAATGACTAGTTCATAATCGGTGAATATCTGCTGTAAAACAGACTCCAGAGCTTGTCGCAAAAAGTCTGGTTTTTGCGTATACACAGGCATTACAATCCCTACATCCGGCAATTTCCCCACCCTTTCTCTACAAGCATAAAATTAGTTTATTACATTCCCTGCAGATTGCCTGTGTGTACGCCCTTGGCATCGTAACCGATCAGGTTCTTTGAGATGGAGAATGCTAAGTTTTATATATAAAATGATAAAGGATGCCATTTGTTAGCTCGGCATCCTTTATTACATGAGGGTATTCTTAATTTACATGCGGTAATAGCTCATTGATTATCACCAAACCAGATGTTCTCCGTACCAGTCCGCGTGTCCGTCCATACGCTCACTAGACGGCCTGTTTGAGGGACAATCGCATTGCCAATATAGTCCCCAATCAAGACATCGCCGGTGATATCAAAGGAAGTTGTCGTTATACGGGTGTTCGTAAAAGTCATCCCGCCATCTCTCGATGTAGCTAGATAAACATCAATGTTAAGGGGATTAACCCGATTAGTGTAATAGGTAACAAATATTGCTCCATCCGTAGGGGATACGGTGATAACTGGAAAAAAGCTCTGAGAGCCCACGGGGCTACCCGTAATGGGTATTGGTGTCCCCCAATCCACACCAAAGTTAGTGGAAGTAGCAAGAAAAATATCGGAATAACCTTCCCGAAAATCTTGATATACAGCATAGACATTACCTTGCGTCGCCTGTGCATTGGAAATATCCGCTGCGAGGGAAGGATATGTCAGACATCTAAATTGGTATCCCGGTAATGGGTCTGGCGGAACCACAACGGAATCAACCATGGTTTCAGGAGTAAAAGTGACCCCGCCGTCTGGGGATGTGCGAATTTTAAGATCAGTATTACCGGGAGGTTGATTGATCCAGCCCACGACAACAATCCCATTTAATGTAATTGCTATACCGGGGAATTCTTCAAATTCCTCGACCGAAGATAGCAGAGAAGGACTGGAATAGGTATTACCGCTATTTAGGGAACGATTGAAAAATATCGTATTGCCTGGTATGAATTGTGTGTTGTAATCATGCGTATAACCAGTATATACATTCCCAAAAAAGGGACTTGATCCAGCCTTGTCCGTGACAACAACCACCTGATCATCATTCACAAACTGTCCAAACCCTTGGTTCACGACGACTGGCGTTCCGAATGAAGAGGCGTTGTCGACAGAAGTATAGGAAACGATCGAACCGCTGAGACCGTCTGAATCGAAGGCATGGGCCAACACTACGAACGTGTTCGGAAAAATATAATCAATATGTGGGGCTTCAATGCCTGCAAATCCTGTGGGTAGCGGTAATAGCGTTGTTGTCCAAGTAGCACCTGCGTCAATAGATTTGTATAAACCTATATTGGGCGGACCTGATCGAAGATCTACGGCTACAACAACCATAACCGAAGGATTAAGCCAATTTACCGCGATAGTCGGCTCGAATTGAGTGCTAGTGCTAGGCGAAATTTGAATATTAACCATCTCAAAATCCTTTCAGACTGCAAAACCTACGGGTTCAGCTGCGCTATAAAGGTAAGTTCGGATTGCAGTACTCTTTGATGGGGGATAACGTTCCCTGACGAATCCGTTCCGAATACTGTAATAATTGTGTCTGTCGGTGCACTTCCAGTGACAAGGAATTGGACTTCATAAGCTGAATTGCCTGCTATATTAAAACTGAGAATCTGACTAGTGTTCGCATTAATATTCAATGAGTTGGCGTAGATTAAAGCCTTACTAAAAATTGTATTCCATACGTAAATGTGATAGACCACGTTTGATGAAAAACTAAGGTTGTCATTGTCGATGTTAACGATCACGGTGGATGCTGGGGTAGTCCCTGTGTTCGTTAGGATACCTGTTGTGGTTGCCATGAGCTTCACCTCTTTTTTTGGTTTGCTATAACTATATGAATTGAGGGTTCATTGCGCTTGGACAAGGTAATCAGGTAATTAGTGGAAAGTCAGAAATATAAAAGTCCGTATTGGAGAGGAAATCGTCTATATAATGGGGCATAAGCGAACAGGATTTATTTGGCCAACCCACTACTAAAATGAATGCGACTTGTTCTTATCCTTTTCTGCAATCGCTACAAATTCTTGTGCAAATGAGAGAGTAAATTTTGTTTTATAACCAGCATTGATTTCAGGAGAAGCTAAACGACCCTTCCCCGGGAGAATACCAGGAAACGGTCGTAGCTTAAGTTGTCTTTTTTCGTGCTTAGTTGATTGGGTTATGACTATTAATACGCTCTCTTTATATATACGTTCTTGTCGTCTCACATTTTCAGATGACGATGTCATAAATGACAAAAACTTTATCTCTTTCTCCTTCCTTCAAATTCCCTTGCGAAACGCCAAGATACAATCATTATTTTTGTGAACTTCATTTATCTAACGCTATTTTGTGAAATAATGTCCTTGTTCCAGATCTGCCAGAAGTCTATGCTGGACAGGCTTCCAGCCGAGAAGCTCCTTCGTCCCTTCACTTGATCTGGCTAAGTCAAGCGACGCGACCATGCCTAGAAAACCGAAGATGGCTTGCGCTTATTCAGGCGGGATGCTTACTACCGGCACACCCACATGACGACCAATGGCTTCGGCAATGTCTCTAAATGCAATGCCTTCATCCTGCACGCCATCCAGTTGTGAGCCTGCAGGCGCAGATTCTACAGCGAGGCGGAACAAAAGTGCCGCGTCCAAGCGATGAATCGCTGGCCAACGGTTAGAGCCGTCTCCAATGTAAGCCGAAGAGCCTCTTTCCTGAGCAATCCGGATTAATTGCGGCACGAAACCTTTATCTCCTTCTCCATGAACGGAAGGTGCAAGCGAGACGATTGATGCTCTCACGCCTTGTTCTATAAACGCAAGTGCTGCATCCTCCGATGGTTTGCCATTCGCATGTGCTGTGATAACAAGGGGTTTATCGGAGCCGACAAGCGCCTCACCCATTGCTTCGATGGCACGAAGATCAGTTGCCAGTGATGCGGCGAAATTAGAGAAATCATGATTAAATGCCAGATGAATAACACCGTCTGAAGTGGCAGCACAGCTGCGCAGTATATCCAGATCCTCTAACACCCCACGAGCCACCTCAGCTCCCAAGCTTTCTAATACGTGAGCACCACTCTCAGAACGGGTCAGTCCAACTACCTGATGGCCCGCACCGATGAGTTCGCGGACAACGGCTGTACCAATATAACCTGCTGCACCAGTAACAAATATACGCATAATATTTTAACGCCTCCTTAAGCATTTGACGAAGATATGACTTCAGTCTAAACTATGAAGTGAACTCTAAGGCAAGCGTTTGGAGGTATGATTTTTCATATGAAAATTCAAGAATTAGCAGACTTGATGAATTTAACTCCCCACACCATTCGATTTTATGAGAAGGAAGGCTTGCTTGATAGCAGGCATATTCAGCGAGAGAAGAATAATTACCGCAACTATTCAGACGAAGCAATTGAGCGGTTACGGCTGATTAAGAAATTTCAAGGTATCGGCTGCTCGTTAGCCGAGCTGAAGACGATTTTGCAGGATCACGATACGAACGCACGCACGAACCAAGAAGTAATTGAATGGATTCTTCAGAAGATCAATGAGATCGAGCGCAAGAAGGAAGAATACGATCATATGCTTGTAACGCTGAATTGGATGCTGACATACAGGAAGCTGCTGAATGAAGATCCACAACAAGCTGAGTCTATGATGGCCGAATTACGACTTAAAATCAACATCTAGGCTTACAATCGTGAAAAAGCTTTATGGACGTAAATTCGAATTCTGCGAAACTCGATTTGGGCAGCGGAGCGATCGAACCAGTGAAATGCCTGAGCGCAGACAATAAAATCAACCGACTGATCAGGTAACCCAGTGATTCTGCAGAACGTGATGTACTCTGAAATTTCGGATTACTTTCTAACATTTGCTCAGCGGCTTCCCGCATTGCCTGATTTGGCTCGACCGCGATTACATAGCTTTCGCGTTCCAGAAGTAGCTTTGAGATGATCCCAGTACCTGAACCGATGTCTGCTATGTTGCTGTTCGCACGTAAACCGTTCTCTACTGTTCATCGATCGTCACGCTTCCATCAATATTTTGACATCCTATGTACCGGCCACAGTACCATCTTCAAAATCTTACTGCCCCAAAAAGCCAATACGGTCGTTCCGGTCCATGAGCTGCGCTTATCTTGGCTGTATTGATCGTTGATCATATAAGTCCGAGTCGAAATAGGACTCTTCAGACCGAACTGTTCCCATTTCGCCGGATCATTCGAACCTCCGAGTTTTCTAAGCATATTCGCCGACTCATGATCTATTTTAGCCGGAATTTGCTCGAATGCTTGGGTGATTTGCGTATGAAACTCGTCGATCGGGTTGCGACTGGTAATACTCAGGAGATGGATGCTTTCCCGAATGTAAGAAACGTATGCCAGATGGTCAGCCCAGAACTCGTCGATATAAAAAAGCCGTACCCGCTGCTCTGAAGGACTCATCTTCCTCTCACCTTTCAATATTTCCAGCCGCTCCTCGTATAGAATTCGCCTCTGATCCTCCACCATATCCGAATAACAGTTCAATTCCCGCTGAATATCGAAGTTTTGGCCTATGATAACGCGCTGAATATGCTCGATTTTGCTGCGGAGCGCCGCATCATCAAGAGCCTCATCCTGCTTGGGAGCGCGAAACAGTCTATGAATGCCGAAGCGAAGCATCAACTCGTCTTCCAGGCTTATATAAAATACGGAAGCTCCCGGGTCACCTTGGCGGCCAGAACGCCCGCGCAGCTGGTTATCTATCCGCATGCTTTCGTTCACATGTGTACCTATCACGTATAATCCGCCCAGTTTGGCAACCATTTCTGCCTGAGCGGGATTACCGCCGCCCAGACGAATGTCGACGCCGCGTCCTGCCATATTCGTAGATACCGTTACAGCCCCGATTTCTCCCGCTTTAGCTATGATTTCGGCTTCTTTCGCATCATTTTTTGCATTCAGAACCTGGCAAGGTACGCCGGAAATCGCCAGCGCCTCCGCCAGCATGTCAGACTCCTCGACGCTTGACGTACCAATAAGAATGGGGCGCCCCACCCTATGGACGGAAGAGATTTCTTGTATAAGCGCCTTATATTTGACTTCTTTATGGGTGTAAATCCGGTGCTGGTGGTCGTTCCGTATGTTTGGCTTATTTGGCGGAATTTGCACGACCTGCAGCGCATAGATATCTTCGAATTCCATTGCTGAAGCGTACGCCGTAGCCGTCATTCCGCAAATTCCCGAATACAGGCTAATGAAATGTTGAATAGTGATCGTACCGAGAATTCTCCCGCCGGCCTTCCACTGCAACCCTTCTTTCGCCACCAGTGCGGCTTGCAGCCCGTCCGGCAAATACCTGTTCTCGGCCACACGGCCGGTATGTTCTTCGATTAGCTCGATCTCTCCGTCCCGGACGATGTAATCGACGTCTTTTTTTAGTATTGATTCCACATGCAGTGCACAATTCAATGACGTTAACAAATGACTATTATGACTATCGTACAAATTGCCGCATCCCAGCAGCAACTCCGCTTTCGCAGCACCGGCATCATTCAAGTAAACGTTCCGCTGGAACTCGTCAAAATCGTAATGCTCTGCTGGCTGCAGTTGCCGGGCCACTTCTGCGAAAAGAATACCGTCATTCTTGGAAGCACTCGAATCGCCACTAATGACTAGCGGCACCCGCGCTTCATCAAGAAGCAGTGAATCCGCTTCGTCGACGACGACGTAGTGGAAAGGACGGTGTACGGTATCAGCTTCATTTAATGCTATTGTGTCACGCAAATAATCGAACCCTGCTTCTTTAGCCGTAACATAGGTTATATCCTTGGCGTACGCTTCCCGTTTCTCCAACAGGCTCATGCCCGCTTGAACCGAGCTTACCGTTAATCCGAGGAAGCGGTAGATCGGACCCATCCACTCCGCATCTCGATTTGCCAAGTAGTCGTTAAAAGTGAGTACATGAACGCCTTCGCCTGTCAACGCGTTGAGATAAGCAGGCATAACAGCAGAGAGTGTTTTTCCTTCACCGGTATGCTGCTCGATCAAAAATCTCTCGTGCAAAGCGATAGCAGCCATAATCTGGACATCATAAGGCTGTAATCCGAGTGTTCTCTTCGCAGCCTCGCAGACTAACGCATAAGCATCAACAAGCAGCTCATCCAAATGCGTGCCTGATCGTGCTTCTTCTTGCAGCCGAAGGGATTCCACTTGTAGACGCTGATCTTCCCAAGCTTCCAAATTCCGTTTCCTGATAAGCTCCACTTTGTCTCGATAATCTTTCAACAAACGCCGGGTATCGCGCTCCTTGAATTCACGTATCAACTTGACGACTACATTCATCGGAATTTGATTCCTCCTCAGTAGAAATAAGCGGTTTTAAATATGGCTTTTTAAGCAGCATCCATTCCGTATATCCTCATATCCCCAGTGAAAAGAAAAGACTCCTTATGGAGTCCTTCTTTCGATAGTTAATACGCCAACCCAATCATTCATTCCCGTTCTAGCTTATGAGAGACAACTACATCATTTCTCCGATGGGAGCGGTGTAAAGAGCAGATTGACCGGCAGGTTGCTTCCTGGCGCGGCAGAGAAAAGAATCGTTACGCCCTCTCCAGTTGCCCCTGTGCGGTAAAGAACGCTTTGTTCACTTGAATTGCTAACAGCAACGTTACCTTCGGCAATGGATACAACCTGATTGTTCACTAGAGCAACTCCTGAGTACTTCCCTCCACGAGGGTTAAACGAGATTAACGTACGTGGAGCCACATTGTTCAACGTGATTTTGTACAATACGCCAAAATTACCCGCGTTGGATGCGTCTGTGTAAGCCATTGGATCTGTTCCAACCAGATTGGGATCGCTTGCGTTATCACCCAGTGGCAGACGAGCTGCTTTGGCTCCCACTTGCTGATCATACGTAATGATACGAGTCGCATTCGGGTACGTTCCACGATTGTGCACACCGTCACGATCAAGCACAGGCAGCATTGGTAAAGTCTCGAACGGATCTTTATTTTCTTCGACGAGGATAACGTTATAGTCCAGGGAATAATCACTATAAGCATCCGAATAGAGTGAGATCACTTGTCCTTCTTTCATCGGAGTTTTATTTAGCTCGGTCAAAATCAGTTTGCTTTCTCCAGGTTGAATAACTTCTTTCTTCTGATCGGCTCCGGTCTGAATCGATTTGAACCATTTATCAATCGACAGTTTCCCAGCTACGGTAGCATACGGTGTAGGCCCGGCAAAGCCCATATTTTGTTGTTCGAATACGACCGGATTGGGGTTGTTATTGGTTGCAATAACATACATTTTTACTCTTTTGCCTGTATTGTTAACATGATGAATCATGAAACGGGTCTGCCCTGAAGATGATTCTTTATATACGATGCCTTCCGTATTAACCGTTTCAGGACTGTTGCTGCGGATCAGCAGACTTGGCTCATCCCTGTACGTATAAGGTACTTTTTCCATAGAAGTCACTTCGCCACCGTTGAAGGTGAATTTCTGTCCTACCGGCGTGAAGAGTAAATTGAAATCGGAAAATGAATATAATGTCTCATTGGTTATGGTTATAACTTTGGAGTACATGTTCGTCGCGCCGTGATTGTCAGTAACGGTGAGTGTTACCGTTTTTGGACCGGGTTCAAAGAAGGCCAGCGAATTGTTTTCCCATACCGTTTTTTCAATACTGTTTTCATCATCTGTACTTTGGTCGATGTATGTTATTTTTTCGCCCATTTTATATTGTTCCTTGTCTGTAGTGAACATGGCTACAGGAGGAAGATTAGGACTCAGTACTTGAATCGTCATCGAATAGGGATCGCTCCATTGACCATTGGAATCCTGTACTTGATATGAAATCGTATATGTACCCGCTTGATCAAATGATTCCTGACGACCTGTCCAGCGTTCATCTAGGATATCCAGACCATTTGGAGAACTGGAAGAAGTCACATAGTCCACTTTATCGCCCGCAAAAATTTCCTTTTGGGAAATCACAAAGCTTGCAACGGGTTTAGTATTGAGATTCAGCACAACCGTTTTAGCCGACTGATTCACTTTATAGGTGATGTTCAGAGCTTGAGTAATGGAAGTTAACGGCACCATGAACGTATTTTTTTGCTGATAAGCAGGGCCTTTCATCGTTCTGGACTCTCCATTTACGGTATAGACCGTGCTGTTGGTTTTGAATCGGAGCTCATTATCACCACTAATGATGATCGTTTCTTTGGTTTTGTTATCGTATTTGACCCCGTATCCCACACGGTCCACCAGTGCACGGATCGCAACATAGGATACGCCGTTTTTTACAGTCATAGGCTGGCCAGCCAGATACGTTTTGCCATCCTGCTCCATTTTGTTGCTATTCATGTACAACGTCAGATTGCCGCCTGCTGCAACGGCAGAATTTCCACCAATAGATGGTTGCTCTATTTGAGCAGGCGTAGCTGGCGTTTCAACATCCTCAGGGGTTCCCTCTTGATTTACAGGTTTCGTACTCGTTTCGTTTGTAGTCGACTCTTCGCCATCAATGGCGGATTTATCGATATCTGTTTTAGGTGTTACCTCAGTGCCTGTCAAAGTTTCGGTTTCTTTTCCTTTAGTGGACGGAGTATTGGTGGATGCATTATTGCTCCCTGTCTTTACTTCACGCTCAGCGATCTGCTGCTCCTGCTTCAATACCTCAACCGATTCTACTTTGGCCGTATTTACTGATGCTGTGTCATCTTGCGATGCTGATTGCGCACTCACTGAACCGACTGCAAATGCTTGAAAAACGGCTAAAGCGGTAAAAATGGACAATTTCTTCTTCATATTCATGCTTTGTCTTTGGCTCCTTCTGCTCCCAAGTAATTGTTATCCTCTCAAAAAGTCATACTATTAGACGCTAGATTTAGGAAAAAGTTTCTAGTAAACTTGTAAATTATGGATCGTGTTCAGCTGTTTTCAATGGAAATGCTATTCATTTAACAAATGGATTATAAAAGAATCATTTAAGAGTCTTCAAAAGGGTGCTTTTTAAGGAGCAGATAGCCTAAACGTATAAGCCTTCATTAACATTACTTTCTAACCGTAGTAATACAAAAAGCCGCTATAATATAGCGACTTTGAATTGGAACAATCGTTTTCTCCCTCGACAATTGATTTTTCTTACGTTCTTTATGCATCGAAATTAGTCCCCAAAACTTTGGCGTTTTAGAATATGACTAGAATCATTGACTAGAATGAGTTCAATTCCTTTTTCCTGTTACTTTCGCAGATGATTATGTTTCAGACGAATGTCTTGTTGCTGTTTTTGGAACGTTGTCTCATCGATTTTACCAGCCAGAATGTTCTGTAATGTCCTACTTCTAGCAAATCTAACATAGTACTTTTCGTAGTATCTTCTGCCAGCGCTCTTGTGTGTCTGGAGATGTATATTCCAGATGATGAAGCAGGTCGCCATATGCATCGGCATTTAAATTTCTAATGACTCTGATCATCGTTTGTTCATTTTCTACGTGAGACAAAAAATGGACTAATTCATGCCGCATTGATGGACTCCCTCCTCATAACCCACATCCTTGTGGACATCTGTACTCATGACATCTGTAGACAACCAAAAAAGGCGTCTTTCCCCTGAAAAAGCATAGGGAAAGACGCCTCCATAATTATGCAAATTATGACGGTTCATCTAACACCTTCCTATCTCCCGTAGGTACAGCAGTGCTGTCGAAACAGGCAGGTCTCCTGGCTCCGGAATCGTCACATGGCAGCGGCCTTCCCGATTGATCTCAATCAGTGGCTAAGTAGGCTGCCTGCTCCTCCGTCACAGTGGCGGGACCGCGTCGGCATCGCACCGACTTCCCTTTTAAGTTTGGCCGACAAGTAATGTTTGCGACCAGACACCTGTTTCCGATATGCAATTTGGGTATTTTAAAATCTCTTACATCTTACTCGACAATGAAAGACAAATACAAGCGTTCGATTACAAAGGAGTATATACCACATTCTGAACACCCTTTCAATTGGCAAATAAGTTAGTGAGCTTTGTGACGAACACTGTGAATGCCATTACTTTTAGCATAAAGAAAGAATTTCTGAAACATAGTTTTGAGGGTGCCTCCGGCATGTCTGTTGCTGTTATGGTTTACCGAAAGGCATTTCCTTCATCTGATCAACACGCCAAACGTCAAGTTGCCTCTGCACTTCTGTCCGCACCTCGTCCAGACCTGCCTGCTTCAGCTCCTCATTAAATTTGGGCAGTACCCTGTCCACATCCACACTGCCGGTCATCAGGCTTGGATAGTACTTTTCCCAAACCATTTTTATGAGGTTGACCTGAATGGACATACTGGTTAAATTCGGCGTAAATCCGAGCAACTTCGATGTAACGTATTCCGCGTTTGCTGCTCGGTACTGATCCCACTTATCCAACGGATCGGGATATTTTCCACCGATCGTTTTGAGAATGAACCAGTTTCCTTGTGTATACTGCACACCTTCATAGCCGACTTCTGATACCGGATCATTGCCGCTGTCTCCGGAAGATTTCAGCAGCACCTGCCCGTTCTTGTCCAACGTATAATGCACACCTTCAATACCGTAATTAAACAGATTGCGGATCTCCGGGTCCGTGTTGAGCAAATTCAAAAACTTTACGCTTTCAACGGGGTGCGCTGACTTTGCGTTTATTGCCATAATCCCGCCGCGAACAGATTCCGTCGTGATTAGTGGCGGGGTCACAGGATAAGCAACAACTTTATAGCCGCGATCCTTGCTCCAGCTGTTTTCCGAAAGTGGTCCCCCTCCCGCAGATTTCCAGAAAACCCTTTCTTCGCGTTTGAGATTTTGGCTCTCCCGCAGGGCCGCGTCTTCATTGATGTAACCCTTGACGTAATAGCTGCGGAGTGTATCCAGCACCTGCCTTGCTTCCTTGGTCTCAAATATATTGATCACATGCGCGTCGGGATCCAGAGAACGCACCATGAGCGGTAGCGGTTTGTCCAGCACATATTCGTAACCGTACATGGCGAAGAAGTTCTGGGAATCCTTGTCCATCTCCATCAACTGATAGGAGGGTTCCTTTTCCTTGATCATTTGGAACAGCGGATCCAGAGACTCCAGGGTGTTGTACTTTGTAATATCGATGTCATACTTTTGGACAAGCGTCTCCGGATACATCCATTGCATACGGACCGCAAGCTCCTTATTCGTGGGCACACCGTAGATGCCGCCGTCTTCCATGCGAACGCCCTGCCATAGAACGGGGTCGATCGCGTCGTACATATCCTTGCCGAAGTTGGATAAGTAGCTGTCCAGTCTCAGCCATGCTCCCCGTTGAACATAGCTTGAGTAATCCGTGGTAAAAGCGATATCAAAAGGAGTTCCCGTCGAAATTAGCGTATTGATCCGGTCATTGTACTCCTGCCAACCAATCTTGATATATGTAATAGTGATTCCGATTTTTTGAGCCAACACTTCATTGATTTTATCGTTTACCATCTTCAGATCCGGATCAGAATTGCCAAGCGTATAATAAATCAGATTCACTGTGTTGATATTTTTGTCGAATTCCTCGTTCTTGCCCGATATGGAGATACACCCGGACAGAGGCAGCGTCAACATCATTGTAATCAGGACAGACTTGATAAATCTATTCCAGATACATGAATTTATCATTTCTGAACTACTCCTTTCTCCGCAGATCGGAAGGCGATTTGCTGAAGTAGGCTTGGAAATGCGTGTAAAAGTAGTTTAGATTGGCGTAACCGACGGAAAGCGCAATCGTCGATATCTTCTCGTTTGTAGCCTGAATACGATCTCGCGCACATAACATCCGGTAAGCCATAAGGTACTCCGAAAATTTCATCTTGGTTTCCTTCAGAAACAACTGTCCAAGATAGGTTCCGTTCATGCGAAAACGGCTCGCCAACTCTTTGAGATTAAGATTTTGATTGTATTCAGCCTTAACCATTAGCAAAATGCGGTTGGTTAGCTTGGATAAACTGTCGTAGCGCACTTCCAATATGGGGTCTATATCACGGTGGCTCAGATTTCTTCCCTCCAGCGTACCGTTCAAATTTTCGACGATGACTCGTTCAATCAGAGCTTGAAGCTTTGCTCGCTCAACGGGTTTGAGTAGATAATCCTTAACCCCACAATGAATAGCCTCCAGGGCGTATTCGAACTCACCATAACCGCTCATCATAATATAGGTAGTCGGGAGCCCGAGTTCATTAAGCTTGTGAATGGCGTTATAGCCGCGATCCTTGCCAATGCAAACGTCAAAGATTGCTAGGTCCGGCCAAAACTCCACGGCCTTTGTTAGCGCATCCCCATAGGTTTCGCTGGTCTCGATCTGTCTGAAGCCAAGCATTTCCCAATCCAGCGTTCGCTTGATTCCTTCCAGGATTAGCGGCTCGTCATCAACGATTAGAAGTTTGTACATACGTTATGCCTCCTTCGCTATGGTTAAGGTAACTTTGACACCAGCTTCCACATTATTTTCAATTTGCATGGTAAAGCCTTTCCCATAGAAAAAATGAAGCCGTGTATAAACGTTGCGTAGGCCGATGCTCTCCGATGCCGAGTCCCCGACAAAAGACAGATTGCGGCGGATATCAGCTAATCGTTCTTCCGAGATCGAGTTCCCATTGTCTACAATCTCCAATACGTATGAGTGGGCATTTTCCAATCCATTCACAACAAGCAGATTAAATTCGTGGTCCGAATGGAAGCCGTGTACGAAAAAGTTCTCGGCGAGCGGCTGCATCCAGAACTTAACGGTAGGTAGAGACAGCAGTCCCAGGTCCACATTGATTTGATAATAGAATTTGTCCGGATATTTAAATTCCATGATCTTTAAGTATTTTTCAAGCAAAGCTAGCTCACTGCCCAACAGAATAATATCTTCGTTCTTCACGATTTCACGATATAACGAGCCCAGTGTAGCTACCGCTTCAGCCGTATCAACCGCGCGGCCCGCCAACGCAAACGATCGGATAATTTCAAGTGTATTGTACAAAAAATGAGGGTTAATTTGATTTTGAAGCGCTTTCATTTCTGTTTCCTTCTGTTTCAGTTTTAGCAAGTACTCGGTTCGAATATGTTGGTTGAGCTGATGCGTCATATCGTCGAGTTCCCTCGCGATCATTCCGTACTCATTCTTTCGATAGCGGGTCGGACTGATTGGCGTAAAATTGGCGGATTTTACACGTTGGATGGAATAGATGATTCGTTGCAAAAAACCTGCGTCTTCACGAAGATTGTATCCGATTAACAGGAGAAAACTGACCATAGCTGCCAAAAAGATCAAGAACACGGTAATCAGCATGCCGGCTTTTTGCCGGAAAAGCACTGCCATGTCTACAATACTGATGAATTGGTAGTCGTAAGCATTGGACGAATGGGTCACATAAAACACGCGGTCCAGCTTGCCTAACTGCAGAAAGCCCTTGCTACGTTCTTTTGAAGCAGCCTTTATGAATAATTCCTGGGTGGCTCTGCCTCCAACGTCCATGAGATAGACATCCCCAGCCGCGCTGACGACTCCGTTTTCGATCCATTGATTGTTCTGCACGCCTTTGAATAATACATCACTGCTGACCAAAAAACGAAACTCACCGAGCTGGCGTGAGATTTGATTTTCGTCCAGCAGCTGCTTACGGATGACGAAACCTCTTTGGATTGTCTCTCGAAATATATCATCCGTGTTAGGCAGATTAAACAAAAAGCTCGTCGCACCGTTACTGGCGAAACGTACTACGTTGCCTCGTTCCTCGGTATGCAGACTCACCTGGATAATATCTTCCTGCCCACTGCCGAGAAAAGCTTTCACATCCTCTGGAAACGATGCGAGAGGCTGATCATAGCGGCTGTTCTGGAGTCTTCCCGTCAGATAACCTTCCGCGCTGTTGGCGAGAAAATAACGAACGTCTGCCACCAGACCGTTATTGGAGTAAACTCGCTGTAAATAGGCTTCGATCCGCTCAGCATCGTTTTGAAGAATGCTTTCAACCCGGGAGAATGCATCTGCCGCTTGATTCTGCGCATTCTCTAACCACTGCTGCAGCAAAACAAGCGTGGTCAATAGGCTTAAAATCAGACCCATGAATAACGTAAAAATCGCGTAAGCAATAAATTTGCGGCGGTAGATTTTGATTTGAAAGAAGGAAAACATGCAGCTCTCCTTAGCAGTTGGATTATATTGAGACTTATAGTTTTACCATATAGCTATTTGTCGGACAAATCAATCCGTTATAAACTCAAATTAAATGCAAATGTCTCCAGTAAGATTGGAAAACCCGAACGGCCACAACGGCTCCGTTCGGGTTATTGTCGCAAGTCTCAAGGATTATGATTTGAAATATGCGTTGATCTGTTCTTGTGCGGCTTCCATAATCTTATCCAATCCAGCTTTCTTCAACTCTTCTATAATTTGCGGTATCTTTTTTTCCGGATCGGATGCGCCAGTGATCAGCTCATAATTGTATTTGTTCCATACAGCCTTCACATTGGCTACTTCAGTGCCGAGTTCGCTAATATCCAGTGCAAAGCCAAGGATCGAAGATGAGGTGGCTGCTTCATTCAGCTTACGGACCTGATCCCACTGATCTTCGGGTGCGCCTTTCGTGACAGCCATGTTGAAGAACGTTCCTTGCGTATAGGCCGCCAGCGGCCACGAGTCCGTTTTCCGTTCAACTGTATTATCGTTTACATAATCGAAATCGACACCTTCTTCGCCATAGGCAAGCATATTGCGCAGCTTGGAGTCGGTGTTTACCAGTTCCAGATATTTAAGCGCTTCTTCCTTGTACTTGGAGTTGGCAGAGATTGCGTTCATGGATCCCTGGATTGTGCTGGTTGTATAGATCGGACCTAGAATTTGAACCATGTCGTATTTATCAATACCCGCAGAGATCTGCCAATTCACTTCTGCACCAGGGAACGCCTGCGCACTGAAGAACGGGCGATAAGGGTCGGCCTCGATCTTGGTCGGCGCATCCGGATTGATAATGCCGTCCTTGTACCATTGATGCATGAGCTTCAGCTTTTCCTGTATATCCGGTTGTTCTAGAACAGAAACGACTGTGCGGGATTCATCTTCGGCCTTGACGCCGATCGGCTGAAAGCCGAGAGTCATATCGTCATAGTCATTAAAGAAACCGTTAATGCCCTCTCCCTGAGTCAAGGACAGTGGATAGAACCCTTTGCCTTCACCAGCCTTGATATCACGGAATGGCTTGTCCAGATCCTGTAGTGTCTTGATGCTGCCGAGGTCGACATTGTACTTTTGCACGAGCGCATCGTCAAACACCCAGTACTGGGTTAATGAAGAATCCTTGTACGTTGGAACAGCGTAAATCTTGCCACCGACTTTCGTTCCATCCCACACCAATTCTGGGATATAGCTGTGCAAGTCCGGTACCGTACTTGGCACAAGGTTGGTAATATCCGTGAATGCGCCCATGTTGACCTGTTGACTGTATTTTCCGTTATTCGTAAACATTATGTCGAAAGCTTCACCGGAGTTTACAATCGTATTGATCTTCGTGTCCCAATCGCCCCAACTGGCAACGCGGAGATCGATTTTCACACCAATCTTCTCTGCCGTATATTCGTTTATCTTCTCAATTGCCTTATCAAAATTGGCTGGCACTTGTCCGCCGATCGTCCACCACACCAGCGTAGGTACCTCGCCGGAACCTTCGCCTGCATTCGATCCTGAGTTTTCCCCTGACGTGTTGTTTGAAGCGTTATTGTTGTCTGAGCCGGAACAGCCTGTTAAACCAAAGATAGCCAGCGTTACCACTCCAATCAAAAGCGGAGTTTTCATCCATGCTTTAAACCTTGTCCTCATTCCTCTATTCCCTCCCTTAAGTTAACACGCACCGATCCTGCGAAAAAATTATGATAAACCTGAAATTTCCAGATTTATTTCGATTTATCCCTTAACTGCACCCACCGTCAAACCGGAGATAAAGTATTTCTGGAAGAAGGGGTAGGCCAGAGCAACGGGCAGTACAATAATGATCGCAACAGCCATACGTGCCGATTCTTTGGGCATGGTGGCGACAAGCTCGGCGTAGCTTATGCCCATCGTCGAGGCGTTTTTAGCCAGCGCATCAACGTTGCTCATCAGGCTGTTCAGTAGCGCCTGCAGCGAATACAAGCTTTGGTCGTCAATATACAACATCGATTGAAACCAGTCATTCCAGTACGAGAAGCAGAGAAACAGACCAATCGTCGCTAGAACTGGCAGTGAGATCGGGAGCACGATTGTGAAGAAGATGCGGAATTGACCTGCTCCGTCAATTTCAGCCGATTCGATCAGCCCGTCCGGAATGGTCGTCTTGAAAAAAGTTTTGCAGATGATGACATTAAAGGAAGAAACGGCTAATGGTAAAATCAGCGCCCAGATTGTATTGCTTAATCCCAACATCGTCGAATTGATGTAATAGCTGGAGACAAGACCGCCGTTAAAAACCATCGGGATGAACACAATCCATGTCAAAAGTCCTTTTAGCTTAAATTGGGGACGGGACAATGCATAACCCATCGTAGTGGTGAGCAGTACGCCGATCAGCGTGCCTATTACCGTAACGAATACGGAGACTCCGAGCGCACGTACAATCATCGAGCCCTGCTTAACGATATAGTTGTAGGACTCAGCCGAGAATGCCGACGGCAGGAGTTGGTAACCGGTCTCTCGAATGGATGCTTCGCTAGACAGTGAAATAGATAGCACCACGACGATAGGGACTACGCATAACAAAGCTAAAATGATAAAGATGAGGTGAAAAAAAATGTTCGTTCCTTTGCCGACTCGGTTAAACTTTTCAAGACCGGAATCGTAGCTTGATTGTGTTGACATCTTCCTGCCTCCTCTCTAAATCAGTGCGCTTTCTGGATCAACTTTGCGAACGATCCAGTTCGCGAATAGGATCATTCCGCAGCCCAGTACAGATTGCATGAAGGCAGAAGCGGACGCCATACCGACCGTCGCGGTTTTGAGTTGTTTGTACACAAGCACATCGACCGTCGTGGTCACGTTATAGAGAGAATTGGAGTCCCGTGGCACTTGGAAGAACAAACCGAAATCCGTGGAAAAGATGCCTCCGACAGACAGGATAAACATCAGCACAATAACAAATTTCATCAAGGGCAGCGTAATATACCGTGTCTGCTGCCACTTGCTAGCGCCATCAATAACGGCCGCTTCGTAATATGTTGAATCCATGCTTGTGATTGTCGCCAAATAGACAACCATCCCGTAGCCGAGGCCCTTCCACATGTTCATAAACACAAGGAGATAAGGCCAATACGATGGTTCCATGTACCAATTTTTTGGATCCTGGTTGAAATGGGTCAGAACTTGATTGGCAATCCCCTTGTCATAGCTCAAGAATGCCCAAAGCACCGCGGAAATGACAACCCAAGATAGGAAATACGGGAGAAACATCATCGTCTGATAGATCTTGGCTGCCTTGCGGCTGTGCAGCTGTCCAACCATCAATGCAAGTGACACAGGCACGATGATACCCAGAATAATAAAAATCATGTTGTAACCGATTGTATTGCGAATTACGATCCAGACGTCGTTCGAACTGAACAGGAATTCAAAGTTTTTGAACCCGATCCAGTCGCTGTTTATAACATTACTGAGAAAATTCCCGTGAATCTTGAAATTCTTAAAAGCGATAATGACACCGAACATCGGCAAGAAGCTGAACAAAATGTACCAGATTGTGGTCGGAAGCACGAGCAGCGTGAGCTCGGTATCATGCTTGCGCCAGCGTGTTCGTACTCTTTTGCGGGTGACTTTTGCTCCCATATCATTCTTCCCTTCTTGTAGAACCTATCCTCGATTAGTTGTAATTCTATGTAAATCACCAGATGATTCCTAGATCAAAAACGTTAGATAATAGTCAAAAAACAATAGGTTTCAGTATATTTAACATCGATACTGGGTGAGAGAATATAAGAAAGACCTTGAGAGTTTACCACCCTCAAGGTCTGGAACTATCTATTAACTTACGGACGAACCACAACACCATTTTTAAAATTCATCTGCGGAAACTCCCACCTGCTATTTCATTCTCTGGAATTGCGGCTTCAATTCTTTTCAGGTCACTTTTAATAAATTGGACATCCAGAGACCGGATTGATTACTTAAGCTGATTTACTGTCCTGGCACCAATTAGTGGAATAATCTCATCGCCTTTAGCTAAAACCCACACAATAGCAAGCTGTGCCACTGTCATTTGATAATCCTTAGATATTTCAAGTAAAGCTTCAACAAGAGAAAGGTTTTTATCTATATTGTTTTCGGAGAATAGTGTGATATGGGCATTGCTGGGATCAACTTTATCTTTTGAAAAAGTGCGGCCAAGCAATCCATGGGCCAGGGTTCCAAATGCTACAACTTCAATGCCTAATTCTTTAGCAATTGGCAAAATGTCCTGTTCAATCTTTCGATTGAACAGAGAATACTGATACTCTACCATCCTAATTGGATAAACAGAATTCGCCTTTCTTAATGTTTCCGCATCAACTTGAGTCAATCCGATATGTTTGACATATCCAGCCTGAACCATATCGGAAACGGCTTCAATTACTTCTTCAACAGGGATATCCAAATCGGACCTGGCAGGCTGATAAAGATCGATATATTCTACGTTTAACCGTTTTAGCGTGTAGGCCAGATAATTTTTTATATGTTTAGGCCTAACATCCAGGCCGTACATGAATCCGTCTGGCGCCACTAATGCTCCAAACTTTACAGATAAAAAAGCCTTCTCTCTTTGGCTGCCTTTAAGTGCCTCGCCAATAAGCATTTCGTTATGTCCGCTGCTATAAAAATCAGCCGTATTTAAATGAGCAATTCCAGCATCCAACGCGGCAACCACTGCTCAAAATAATGAATAAAGGACTGGATTTCTCCACGAAACTGCTCTAAGTCCTTAAGTTTTAGATCCGTCTCACAAAGGTGTTCACGAAGGGTCTCATCGTGAAATCGACATTATGATATCCTGGGTATCGCTTAAAGAAACAAACCAGTTTTGTAGAAGGATATTATGATGTGTAATGATTTGATCTGCAATTAAAAAGGAAGAGTCCGCAGTACTGTGACCATCTTTGGCTAAAATAACGTCATATCCCAAGCTAAATGCTCTACGACATGTCGCATCAACACATATCTCAGTCTGAATTCCTGCGACCAGCAGTTGATTAACGTCTAGCTGATTTAAATGTGATTCAAGGGTGGTATCTTGAAATGAATCTGGAAAGTCCTTTTCAATTTTCATATCTTGAGCGATCAAGGGTAAGGCGGGATGAAGACTCCACCCTGAGGATTTTTTTGAGGTAAGCGTCCCTAATTTCCCATTATGCTGCGTAAGTATGACTGGAATCTTACTTATGTGGGCCCACGTAATAAGTTGTTTGATATTATCTAATAATTTTTCACTGTTATGTATAAAGAGAGGATTCATAAATGATCCGATTTGTATATCTATGATCAATAAAGCTGGCTTGTAAATCAAAACTATCCCCTCCTCATCCTGGATACTTCTTTATTCATTTCTTGAGGTTAGAATTGCCAGTAAGTTTAATTATATTCATTATTTTTTACACCTAATCAGTTATGAGACAAAGTTCTTGCCCTCTTGCCCTCTGTTTGGGACAAGAACTTTGTTTTTTTAAACATAATCCGAAATATTCTTTCAATGAAATAATTAGAGTTCAAGAAGAGTCACTTCGACAGCGGAGAGAAGCAATCGATTGTTCTTTAGCATTAATTGAACGTATAATATGTCTCTATAGATATTATTGATCAGGTGTTTCCAGAGGATATCTCTAAGCAAACGTACTTGGATGGACAACTTTACAATTTGTTATTGCTTGTCCATCGAGCTATCGTAAAGGATCTTAAACCAGACCATCCTTTCATACAGCAGCAGTTGCACGGTATATTTGCAGATACTCCATTACGTAATCTCATTTTCAATGACGAGGTAAATAACGAAGAACTGTATAAAAACGTAAAACCCTATGAGTCGTTGTTGCCTAAGCATACTATGGATTTTTTAATAGAAGCATTTGAGGTATTAAATACGAAGAAGAATTCTTCTCTAAAGGATTAAACCGAGGGTTACATATAAAAAAGGAGAACTGCCTTTATAAGCAGTTCTCCTTTTTTGGATTAAACAGTTTCTTAGTGGTCCAGGAATACAAGCTGGATGAAGAACAATACCGCAAAAATGTAGAATATCGGATGAACATCCTTGCCCTTTCCGCGAAGCAGCTTGAGTACCGGATAGAAAATGAAGCCTACGCCGATGCCTGTCGCAATACTGTGCGTCAACGGAGTAAGTATGATAATCAGGAAGGCAGGAAATGTTTCTTCGAGATCCTTCCAATTGATTTTGCTGATTACGCTAATCATAAAGTAACCAACAATAATCAGTGCCGGAGAAGTGATCGCCGGGATACCTGATATGACACTTACGATAGGTGTAAAGAACAAAGTAAGAGCAAGCAGCACACTTACCGTGACCGCCGTCAGTCCTGTTCTTCCTCCTGCAGCCACCCCTGTGCTGGACTCGATATAAGCCGATGTTGGGCTCGTTCCGAGCAAAGCGCCAGTGGTAGTCCCTACGGCATCTGCCAATAGGGCGCCGCGTGAGCGCGGAAATTTACCTTCCTTCAGCAGTCCAGCTTGTTCCGCAACGCCGAGCATTGTCCCCGTCGTATCAAACAGCGTGATCAACAGGAACGTGAATATGATGGTATACAAACCATTAGAGAATACGCCTGCCAAATCCAGTTGGAAAGCCGTTGACGTGAGGCCTTGAGGCAAGGATACAATTGACTCCGGCATTTGAAATAGTCCCATGATCCAGGCAAGAACCGCTGTTACCACCATTCCGATGAACAGATAACCTTTTACATTGTAAGCCATAAGCACAACAGTGATAATCAAACCGATAATGGTCAGGTAAGTCATAGGCTCTGCCAAGTTCCCGATCGTAATCAAATTTGATTCTGAATCGGCAATAATCCCGGAATTTTGCAGGCCGACCGTTGTAATAAACAATCCGATCCCTGCTGTTATTGCGTGCTTAAGACTCGCAGGAATGGCATCAAGCAGCATGTAACGAAATGAAGTAAGCGATAAAATAATAAACAAAAGCCCTGCTATAAATACAGCTCCTAGTGCAACCTGCCAAGACACCCCATATCCAGCAACTACACTATAGGCAAAGAATGCATTCAGACCCATGCCAGGCGCTATGACAATCGGATAATTGGACCCGATTCCCATAATCAGCGTCGCCACAATACTCGCCAACACCGTAGCAATGAATACTCCGTTAAAGTCCATTCCTGTGCTGCTGAGTATTCCTGGGTTTACGATAACTATGTATACCATTGTGAAGAAAGTCGTGATCCCTGCGATGATCTCTGTTGAAACAGTCGTACCTCTTTCTTTTAGTTTGAACCAATTGTCCATGATTAAAGCCAGCCTCCAACTTTCAAATTATTCTCCAGAGCAAAAACAAAAAAAATCCTAATCATCGTAATAGGATTGTAATATTACCGCTCCTATATTCGTCATTAGGATTAAAAAGCTAAGATTCTAAACCAATGATAAGGATATTCATATCTGCTTTACCCTGATGCCCTTTCGAATTTTAATAAATATAACACTCATTGTCAATGAATTAACGTATTGTTCACAGTTATTTACGAACTATATAGAGATGACATTAAGTATTCATTCGTTTTTCTAGAATAAGTTATACTGAATTTAATTCCCAATTCGCATGTATTTGCTTAAATGTTTTTAATTACGGCGATCAAAGAAAAAGCCGATATACGGCAAAAGAAGCCCATTCCTTTAAATACTTATACCCATAAAACAAAAAAGCCGCTAAAATAGCGACTATAATTAGAACCATATTTTTGTCGTGGATAAAGTAAAATTCACAATAGAAAGTTCCATTGTTGTTTGATACCCCAAGCCTTCATATAAGCGAACAGCAGGCAAGTTATTTGCCAATACGCCCAGATAAACATCTGGTGACAGTTTTTTACCGAGGTGTGTCAATTCACTTGTTAGGCGTTTAGCTAATCCTCTGCCTCTGTAATCTAACCTGGTAACAATATTCCCAAGCTCTACTAGCTGAGAGTCATAAAAATGGTAGCCACCAACAGCTATGAAATCTTCCCCTTCCTTAATTCCAAGAAAAGGGTAATTCTCTAACTCACTTCTTGTGAAAAACCTCATTTCCCCACTATGTAAAAAATCAATTACCTTAGAATATTCATTTTCATTTATCCTTTTTGCAATGTGAGCTTCAAGGAGTTTCGATTCATCCTGATGTTTCATCGTTAGAAAACGCTGAGGAATTCCTTTGATGAGACCGAAGGATTGAAAAAGTTCAAGGTCCCGTTGACAGAGTATCGTGCCACATACAGCACTTTCGTCAAGTTGGATCGTTTCTCTTGTAAAAGTAATGAGTTCTGGAAAAAAGATATCACGATCTTCAACTCGGAAGAAAGAAAATGCAGGAAAGGATAGTTCGCTAAAATAAGCTAATACGGCTGTAAGTTGACTATTCGTAAATTGACCAACATATTGAGCCTTATCCTTACGTTGCGTTAAATAACTATAAAAAAGCAAATTCTGTTCTGTATTAATGTGGGGCAATAATTCAAGAATTGTATCGTGAGTAAGCAATTGATGCGAAACCATTTTAACACCTCGCAAACTATAATTTCTATTCTGTTTTTTTATATTTTTTTCTTTCAACAAATACCCAGATATAGTATATCAACCAAAATACAATAGGAACTAAGAATACATAAGCTCTCTGATTTACTGGAAGAAAATACATTATAAACAGTCCAATTATTAACATCGGTGGCATCAGGATAAAGTACTTTTTCTTATCTATGTTAATCCCTCCATTTGTTCAATATTCATAATAATAACATTCATTTATTTCTTTGATAAGATTCGCATCTGCTGCCAAAAGTAGAGTATAGTAGGCGTAGTTAAAATTATATTCTAGGAGGCTACAACCATGTCACAGGAGATCTGGATTAACCTGCCTGTCAAAGATGTTGAGAAGTCAACTGCCTTTTTCAATGAAATTGGATTCCATGCGGTGAGCGTTGGGAACGAGAGAGCCCAGCTTTCCATAGGTCAAACAACGATTTTGCTGTTCCCGGAGTCGGCGTTTGAGAAATTCACAGGTTCAAAAACAGCAGATACTTCCCATAGCGCTGAAGTAATATTTTCCATTGGCGCTGAAAGCAGAGAAAAAGTAGATACCTTTATTCAAAAAGTAGAGTCTGCCGGAGGAAGCATCTTTGGCAAACCGAGTGAAATCGACGGCTGGATGTACGGCGCAGGATTTGCCGACCTGGACGGTCACCGCTGGAACCTGCTTTACATGGATGAGAGCAAAATGCCGAAAAAATAAGTGAAAACGCCGGTTACCTGTTTAAGGTCATCGGCGTTCCTCCTATTTCTAAGTACAACGCAGCTGCCGGAGCATACATGTGACGAACAAACTACAAAATGGATTGAGATGGATGAGTTACCCCGTCTGCTCTTTCTTCGACATCTCCCTCTGGGCTGTAATCAGTGTGTAGTAAATGCCTTTTTTCTCTATTAGCTCGGCATGGGAGCCAATTTCTGCAATCTTGCCTTTCTCCAGTACCATCAGCCGGTCGGCATTGCGGAGAGTTGACAGCCTGTGGGCAATCGCAATCGTTGTCCTTCCTCTCATTACCTGCTGGAGCGCCGTCTGAATGACACTTTCCGTCTCAATATCGAGTGCAGAAGTCGCTTCATCCAGAATAAGAATTGGCGGATCATTCAGAATCGCTCTTGCAATTGCCAGACGCTGGCGCTCACCACCGGATATATTGTTCCCGTTCTCCTGAAGCAGCGTGTCGTACCCATCCGGCAGATTGATAATAAATGAATGCGCATTAGCAATCCTGGCCGCCCGGATGACTTCTTCCTCCGTCGCTTGCGGCTTAGAGTAACGGATATTATCAAGTATCGTGCCTGTGAATAGGAAGGTCTCCTGAAGCACGACACCAATCTGGGAGTGAATGTCATCCTTCTGGATGTCCCGAATGTCTACACCATCAATTTTAATTTGACCTTCATTCACATCATAGAAGCGGGAGACGAGATTAATCAGGGTGGACTTGCCCGATCCCGAATGACCCACCAACCCAATCATTTCCCCATTACGAATATCAAAAGACACATCCTTCAGCACCGGCTCATAGGAGTTATAGCCAAAGTACACACCGCGGAACGAAACCTCGCCATGAATCGTATGTCTCACTGTTTTATCAGTCTCCACTACCTCTGGCTGCTCGTCAATGACCGAAAAAACGCGGTCAATGGAAATCATCGCATTGGAGACCCATCTTGGCATGAACATCATCCAGGCGATCGGTCCAAACACCATGGACGCATACATGCTGAACTTGATCAGTTCGCCTACATTCATCTGATTGTTCAAAATCATGTTAGAGCCAAGCAGCAACACAACATATTGGCCAAGCTGAATTAAATAATTCGTTATCGGGGCCAGCATGTTGAACAGACTCTCGGTTCTTATCGTAGCGGCAGCAAAATCACTGTTATGGGACCGGAATTTTTTGATCTCCGTGGCTTCCTTGCCGAATGCCTTGACAACCCGGATTCCGCTCAACACATCATGCAGAAAAGAACTCCCCCGGTCGTAGATTGCCCACTGTTTTTGATACAGTTTCCAGAGCACATGTTTCCAGATGTACATATTCATGTAGGCGACAATAGGGGCAGGCAACAGCACAACACATGCCAGGCGCCAGTCAGCGCTGAAGAGTAAGCTACTAGCCGCAACCAGCAAAATCATTTGATAGATTGCTGTTGTGCATAGCTCTTGAATCAATTGCCGAATCCGGTCTGTATCCGCCGTTACCCGGTTCATTATATCTCCCGCCCGTTGAGAGGTCATGAAGCCAAGCGGCAGGCTCAGTACTCGTTCATACACCATTTTGCGCAGATCGGCGGCAATATTGGAGCTGACATTCGCCATGACCCGTGCCCGAATAATCGCCAGCAGTTCTCCGGCCACAAGTCCTCCGATCATGGCGGCAAGTGCGAAATAGAACAGCTTCATGCTCGGACTATGTCCGTCAGACGGCTGCAAGACACCGTTAATCAGAATTTCCTGAAAATAAGGTCCTGCCAGTGCAATAGCGGAAGCCGCTATCATGACAATAAGACCCATCGCCAGCGCCTTCCAATGCTGCTTCGAGACACCGAACAGCTTTTTGAACGCCGCGGACTTGCTCATGCATCTGGGGCATACACGGGTTCCTTGCACTAGTCGATCACCGCACTTAACACAGACGTTTTCCTCATCATTATTGAAAATCCGAACTTTGCGGGCTGCTGATTTATCATTCAGCACTTGTGCAATATAACCGAAGCGTGGAGCATGCTCCATGGAGGAGCGGACGAGGATACGCTTTCCCTGCTCATCTTCGGTCTCCAGCACAATATTTCCGATAAGCGGAATGACTTTGTACTCCCTTGAGTCAGCAATAATACCGGTTTCCTTCGCTTGACCATGCTCAATGTAAGCCCATTTATTCTGCCCGATAACCAGAAATCCGGCCGTACGATAGCCAAGTAGCGACAGATTAGCGGGCACACAATATTCAATGTCAGTTCCGACAGCCTGCACAGCAGCTTTCACATCCGGCTCTGCAAGCGAAAAATTCAAATCCATAGGCATTCACCATCCTTCATGTCCGCTCTAGTCAACTTGATTAACCATACATACATAGCTCTACCATCCGGTATTCCTTGTCTGTCAGCTTATTTATATTTGGGATGACAAACCGATTACCGTCCACGTCAGTGACGAGCAGTCGGTCTGGGGTTACCAGCTTGGCGTTGCCACCACCACCTCTGACTGTGAATCGGCATAGTCCGCCTGTCGTCTCTGCTTCCCAGTAGGAGTAGCCAAACTCCTCCTTCACGTTAATCAACCTGCTAATTTCTGGAGTGAAATAACGGATTTGCAGCTGCTCCTCTAACAGCTGCGCTGTCTCTTCCGTAAAATCCTCAAGACTGTGGATCATACCAATTTCCTTGTTTTCAACCGTCCTGATGGACAAATACATGCGTCTATTCGTATGAGGGAAAGAGCAATGTACATACACGACTGGATGCGTCTTTTCCCCCACCGTTACGGATAACATCCGACCTTCCGTTTTATGAAATGTTGCATTATCCTCTGTGAGATAGTGAATGTCGGCGGCATCGGACAGCGAACCGGCCACGCCCTTTTCCTCCTGTAGCTCTGTATCCTGGGTTGGAGTTGTCTTCTTCTGTGATGCAGACGAACTCATGCTGAAATCACCTCGCTTATTTTTAATGCTTCATCATGCTTTTTCACCAATTGATAATAAGCGCCCTCGGTACTCATTAGCGATTCATGTGCTCCTTCTTCCACAACCTTGCCCTGATCCATCACGACCAGATAGTCGGCATTGCGAAGCGTGGAGAGCCGGTGCGCAATGGCAATCGTTGTACGTCCCTTGATAAGTTTATCCAGCGCCTCTTGGATTTGCAGCTCGGTCTCCGTATCCAGAGAAGCTGTCGCTTCATCTAGAATCAGTATTATTGGGTTATGCAGAATTGCCCTCGCAATGGAGAGGCGTTGCTTTTCACCACCTGACAGATTGTATCCGCCCGTACCCACGATCGTATCGTAGCCGTCCGGCAGCTTCTCAATAAAATCATGGGCGTTGGCTATTTTCGCCGCATGAACGATATCCATGACACTGCAATCCGGCTTGGCATAGGCAATATTTTCAGCAATACTGCCTGATAGCACGTACACATCCTGCGATACGATTCCGATATTGGAGCGCAACGATTCAGCAGCCAAATCCTTCACATTTACTCCGTCGATCGTAATTGCACCTTCATTCACATCGTATAGCCGGGAAATGAGGTTGACGAGAGTTGATTTTCCTGCTCCAGATTGTCCGACGACGCCAATCATTTGTCCTGCCTTCACCTGCAGCGTAACATTCTTCAGAATCGATTTATTCGGCTCATAGCCAAATACAACATTTGATACTTGAATATCTCCCTTCATGACTGGAATCCGAATCGCATTCTCCTTCTCCTTCACATCAGGGCTTGCGTCCACAATTTCAAATAATCGCTGCGAAGCCGTCATGCAACGCGACCACCAGCCTACAATATTGTTCATAAACTCAATGGGCCCATATAACATATACATATAATTGACAAAGGTCAGCATAAGCCCGAACGAAATTTCACCCTTGAGTATCATCCATCCTCCAAATCCCCAGATGAGCATACCGCCCATTTGAGTCAGCCCATTAAGTACTGGAAAGATCGTACCGCTCAAACGGTTATAATTTTGCTCCGAGCCGGAGAAGTTCGCATTTGCCTGCTGGAAGCGCTGCATTTCTTTGTGCTCCATGCCAAATGCCTTGACGACCCGGACACCTTTGATCGAGTCACTAATGATGGAGTTCAATGATGATACCTGGCGGTTCATCCGCCATGATAGCCTCGACAGCTTGGGGAATACTTGGCGTGCCAGAAAAATAACAATCGGCATCGGCAAAAAACATAGCAGTGTGAGCTTCCAGTCCAATACCAGCAAAATGACGGTAATGCCGATGATATTCATTACATTCACAACAAAATAGGACAGTACATCAATGAAAAATATTTGCAGTTCAGCGGCGTCGTAATTAACTCTGGTCATCAGCTGTCCGGTCTGCTTCCGCTTGAAAAAGTTTAGTGATAAGCGCTGCATTGCAGTAAAAATGACAGATTTTATATCAAAAACAATGTTTGCGGCCAGCCTCGCATTGATGATTCCGAAGAAGACACCAAATAATAGAGATAAAGTGCGAAAAATAATGACTAGCAAGATGACTAGCCCTACCTGTCCGCCAAAATATCCTTCGCCTTTTAGCGCCTGATCAAATAAGGCCGTACCCGTCAAATATGGAATAACAAGCCCAGTCACGGAATTTAAAAGCATCAACACAATAATGAGCAGCAAAGAGGCTCTATAGGGCTTGGCAAACGATAACAGCCGGAGGATCAATGCGCTTTTCTTCATGCATTTCGGGCAAATCTCTCGACCTTCTTCCGGGTAAATCCTCCCGCATTTGGGACAAGAGGCATTTGCCTCCTCATCCTCCAGTAGCTCGCTGTCCACCTCCTCCTGCTGTTTCAGCTTCGTAAAGATTGTTGCCAGCCTGGATGCCTTGCTCATCAGTCCATTCGTGAACGCCGCTATGATTCGCTCGTCTGGAGCCTTCATTACAAGCATCCCGGATGCAACAAGGTTCACAATGAAAACGGATTCAATTTCACTGATTTTCAACGTTTGAACCGACCATTTCCCCTCCTCCTGCGGATCCTGACGTGGATAACTTTTGACAGGGATCGAATAGCCCTTAAAGGTCTTTTCGTGATCCGGTTCCTTGAGACTTGTTGCAATAAGCATTTCATGCTGGGACAAGGCTATGTATGTATCGAGAAAATTCCCCTCTGGCGTACGATCACATGTCATTTCGAACAGGATATCCTTCTCCGCCCATTTCTGCTGCTGCTGCAATATTAATTTTTCTGTAGAATGAATAGTCATCAACTCCATAAAAAATATCGAAACAAAATCCTTTTTTTACTAATTTTATTTTTAGAATGCTTCTATCTTATTTTCGGACCTTTACTTTGTCAACATTTTTGTTTAAAAAGTGTTGGATTCTGAATGCTCAATTCACATCGTAAATAAATTATCTTAAAAGTGCGTATTGACACTGAAATAATTGTGTATTAAAGTTACGTCATACATTTTACACTTTTATATTTAAAAAGTAACAAAGTGAATATTGATAGGTTTTTGCTGAAAGAAATGAATCTGAAGTAGACGCTCAATAATCGAGATAGAGGGGGATTTTGAAAGCTTTGTTGTTCAAAAATCAAGGGACTATGTTATATAAAGAAAGACTATCCATAAGTTCTGGATAGCCTCGTCATAGGATTCAACATTTTTAGCTGACAAAATAGAATATAAATCTCACTTCATGAATACTTAACTCACCGTTTCTTCCGTATCGATGTATCTATTTATTTTTGGTCCATTCCTCCGATACGTAAGAGCACCGATAAAGGAAAGAGAAAATCCAATTGATGCGTAGATGTAGAGCGTTTGAATACCTACAGTATCCGCTAACCAACCAGATAATAATAATGATACACCATATAGAATTGAGGTAAGTGATGATTGGGCTGCAAATAACGGTGGAAGCTCTGAAGCGGGAACGCTTGTTTGGTAAGAAGTACGTTCCGCTAAATCCTTTATGGCTTGAGAAGCCCCGATTGCGAACATGATAAAGAGTGTCACTAACGGGCTAGTAGAAAAACTGAATGCGAGTGTTAGCGCAGCAACGCATCCACTGCCCACCGCTAGCATGCCCCCTAGATTCCAGTTTCCGTTCGATAAACGGCTCATAAGAATGCTAATGAGAACGAATCCACCTAAATTGGCGCCATTCATCCATCCCCACCATACTTCACCCACATGTAGTCGTTCTCCTACGAACACGAGCAATAGCGCCCCTGCGAATGCACCTCTAAATAAGCCTTCCCATACATCCATCCATAACAAAACACGTAACTGCGGTAACCTAAAATAATTCTGCCATCCATCTTGAAGCGATCGTCTCCAAGAACCCACTGGTGTTTGGTGTGTGCTGTTTCTGGTCTCGTATATCATGGAGGATGATAACCAAGCACCGCCTAATAACATTGTAGAAAGGAGCAGCACTTGACTTGCACCAAGCCAACTGACTGTCATGGATCCGAACGCCCATCCGGCCAGAGAACAAGACTGTACAATACCCACTAGCACGCTGTTCGCTTTAAGCAACGATGCTTCAGGCACGGTTAGAGCAACAAGAGAAGATCTTACTGGGCCCGCTACCCCCTCCAGAATTGATATCCCAAAAACCATTCCGATCAATATAGCAATATTAGGATTGTCTTTGCCCATTAGAAACATATATATGGTGAGCAATGCCAAACCAAGAGTTTGCCCTCCAAGACTAGATGCAAGTAAGCGGTTCAAGCGCAACTTACGCATGATAAGAGGAGCCGTGATGCTGCCGATTGTCATACCAGCAACTCTAAGTAGGGGATACAAAGCCGTTACGGTAGCAGAACCAGATAGATGGTAAAGCGTGACGACAAGCGCCAAAATGTACCAGATGTCTCCTAAAGTAGATAGAGCCTGACTAAGCCAGAGTCTATGAAATGATTTTGTAAGCATTGTACTCATCCTTTTCAATATTCAGTTGTATTCAGGAAAAGGAATGAGATTCTACAATGGTCTGCCTCCGATCAAATTGAAAAAGATTTTTTTATTATAGCATTTGTTTTTGATTTTAAATAGTTTTGTACCTACTTTATATGTGTTGGAACTAATCATGTTATGACCTTCATGATCACTCTCATTCATTGAGGATACTTCTATCTCACCTATTTGTTCAGCTAGTTCATTTTCTGAGATGACATCATTTCTTGTTATATGAACTACTTCCTTTAGATTTATCATTTTGTAATGTAAGATCTAATTGTTCTTTGAGTTCTTCCACATTATGACAAACAACTGAAGAATTCATCAACATCAGATGTCCCCATTGATTGATATTGAATTCACCTTCATGTAGACAAAAGATTGGTTTCTTATGCGCATAAGCATAACCTAGCTCCCAGCAGGTATTACTTAAATTCAAGCCATTGTTGTTTAAAACAGCGACAAACATATCACATTCTTCTATTGCCTTAACTGCAGATTTGAACATTTCATCTCCACTTTTTGAGTATATAGATTGATTTTCTATGTCTCTATGTGGTAGATGTGTGGTTAAGAAGTGTGCTTCCATAATCGTATTTAACCGTTCCAACTTTCGTCGTTCCCCAGAAGTAAGTACAGAGCCTGACAAATATACATTTTTACGCAAATATCCCACGCTCCTTTTCACAGGCTTCGTCATATAGTAATTTCTATTTGAATGATTAGAGCAGTCCTACTGTAAATCCATCATTTTTTGAATGGTTATAAGAACACCATTTTCTTCATTAGATTTTGTGATGAAACTTGCTGCTTTTTTGGTGTTCTCGCAAGCATTGCTAACAGCAAAGCTGTATTTAGCAATTGCCATCAGTTCAACATCGTTCTCTCCATCACCGAACGACATCGTTTCCTCCGCAGTTACCCCCAGCATATCCTGTAATTTTTTTACCGTTTCGCCTTTATGGGTATGAAGAGCAGTAATATCGAGCCACCTGGCTTCAGAGTCGACAATGTAGATTTGGCCATTTAACGTCTGTTCCACATGTTTTCTAAGCATTGTGCTTCTGCCTTCTGTATCAAATACGGTTATTTTGATAAAATCACTATCGATTTCGGAGAAGGAATCCATTTTTATGACTTGTTCATAAGAGCCTTTAACTACGTTGTACATATCATCAGAGATAGAGGAATGTACGTATGCTGCATCGCTTGCACATACAATGATTGTCATGTGGGGATCAAAACCTTGAATTTCTTCAATGGCTCGCAGAACGAGTGTGCGATCAATGCTAAACTCTTTGACGACTTTTCCATCTTTCTTGATTCTGGCTGCGCTATCTCCAAGAATCCAAATCCCTTTTCCATGGTCACCAAACAACTTTTCTACTCGTTCACACTGTTTTCCCGTGCAGGCTACAAACGTTATTCCTTTCTTTTGCATTTCATCATGTACTTCATTAAAAAGTTCAATATCAAACGAACCTTGATTATTCAAAAATGTTCCGTCCAGATCAGTTACTACGAGTTTAATCATTTAAAATCCTCCGAGTTCAAGTTGGATTTATTATTCGTCTTTATAAAGTTAGCTTATTAAGTATTCATGGCAAAACCTTTATCTATTCAAAGAAATCATTAATTGATCGAATTGGCTTCACTTCTATAGGCTGATTCGACAATTTCAAAGCCGCATATGCCCCAATCCAAATGATAACTGCTAAAATTATATATACCAACACCCTCACCTCCCGTATTTCCGTAGATCCTTCTAATCTAGCCAGCGCTTTTTGTAACCTTCTTTATAAAACAACTTTATAAAGTCAGTATGCAGCAAACCTTAATGCTCTGTCAAAGGGTAATTAAGGAATCTTCTATAGCCTCCGCCGTATGTAAAAGAAAACCTCTACATCAATGAAGAAGTCTTCAATGATATAGAGGTTTATTTCGATTTGAAAATTGGTTTTCAGGTAAATTATCTTTTATCTGACCTGAATTAATGTGCGGTATAGCCTCCATCAACAAGCAAGGTCGTACCATTCACGAAACTAGCATCATCGCTGGCTAAGAACAACACAGCTTTTGCGACTTCTTCTGGTCGTCCAAGTCTGCCCTGTGGATGAAGTGAAGTTAAATATTCTTTGCTTTTTGCATCTACGTTCTTCAAGAGAGGCGTTTCAATGTATCCAGGACATACGGCGTTAACACGGATTCCCTTACTGGCATAAGCAGTACATAAATTCTGAGTTAACAGTTTAACGCCTCCTTTTGCCGAGGCATAAGCTGTCGTTTTAGGCAATGCAACAAAGCTGTGGATTGAGCCAGCATTAACAATAACGCCGCCATTTCCTTGCTTAAGGAACTGCTCAATAGCATATTTATCGGAAAGAAATACACCTGACAAGTTAATATCGATGGTTCGTTTCCATTTATCATATGACAATACATCAGCGGCTTCGTCATCGGCAACCCCTGCATTTGCATACATAATATCCAACTTACCATATTTCTCAACGGTTTCATTAATCATGTGTTTAATATCTTCTTCTTTAGTCACATCTGTTTTGACAAATAACGTATCATGACCTTCCCCATTGAGTTCGGCAGCTAGTTCTTTACCATGTTCAGAGAAGTCAGCAATGACCACTTTTGCTCCTTCTTTTGCGAAAAGGCGAACGGTGGCTTCACCAATTCCACTAGCACCACCTGTAACAATAGCTACTTTTTCATTTAATTTCATAAGATTCAACCGCTCCATTTCTTCATAGTAAGATTCATGATCTTGTACTCCTCAATCTTACTCCTTTAATTTTGAAATACTATCCTATAAAGTTCTGTGTAATAATGGATTGTATACCCCCCATTTGTAGGGTATTTCACTTGAAGGGAACGGCTTATTATGACACAAAATTTTCATCCATATACTGAAATGACTTTTCAGGAATTTGTATTATTTTTCAAAACGCATAGCAAACAGCTCGAAGAAAACACAAATATTTACCTGATCTCGGAAGCTAACATCTCTGAGACACATCGGAACGAAACGGGAGTACTGATGAGATCCTTTTTTCAGATGTTTACTTATTCAGACTTGGATCATATGGATAATCATTATTCTTCTTATTTGGATACCTGGGTTCAATCCCAGCTAACCATTTTAAATATGGCAAGCTTACAATGGCTTCAAATTATATTGGAAAAAGCTTTAATAACACTATTAATACAACTGAAACATCAACGGATGATGGACCCGCTCATGTTCCTGTTATCTGTCTTTTCGTATCTGATGCATAGCTTTCATAAGTGGGCTGATACGGTGTCTGGTAATCATGAAACGGAGGAAAATGAAGAATTAAAAAAACTGCGTTTGCTGGACCAATTAAACCAACTCCTAGTCAGTTCTTCGGGAGCTTCAGATCTCGCCTTTATCCTGAAAAAATGTGAGAAGTATTTCAATTATAAACGCTGTGTCTTCTATGCATATGTACCTTGGTCCAACCAGTTCTATGGGGTCATTGGCGAAGAACTTCCGAAAATTCAGAGCATGAAAGGACAATTGACTGAGCAAAATCTAATCTTCAACTCTAAAAGACCGATCTATTTGAAAGACCCAAAACCTTATTTAAGGGACGAGCATATCCAGTTATTTCAGTTGTCTTCGATTATTTTTATACCGATTGCCCACGATCATCAATTGTACGGCTGGGTCACTTTTGACCAAATGGGAGAATCATTTAATTGCACAAAGGATGAGCTGGATTTGCTTGAACAAGTGGGAAAGAGAATTGGTTTGTTTTTATCCAGGAAAGAGAAGGAAAACACCGCCAAAACGATGGCCATCGCTTTAACAGAAAGGGAGTCTACCGTGCTCGAACTTCTGGCGGAAGGTTATGATAACAAGAAAATCGCTTCCTTGTTGTTCCTCAGCGAGTATACAGTAAGAGATTACGTAAGCAGCTTGATGACTAAGCTGCGTGCAAAAAATCGAACACAGGTCGTTGCCTATGCTTTTCGTTGGGGGTTATTGAGTTAGTACCTTTGAATTTAGTTCGTCAAAAAAATAAGATCACCAACATGTGTATCATGTTGGTGATCTTTTATTCATTCAGCCCTTCTTGGGTAAATGCACAATAACGTTGAATTGATCGCCGTGAATCTCGACCTTAATCTTGCCTCCATGCAACTCAACGATGCTTTTCACAATAGCCAGCCCTAGTCCCGAGCCTTCTGTCTGGCGGGATTCGTCTGCTCTTTTGAAACGTTCGAACAGTTCTTCCGCATCAAAATCAATCTCATAGGCAGAGGTGTTTTGAATTTTGAACCTTACCAGATCATCCGTCTCGTCCAGATAAATATAGATGCGGGTTCCTGGAAGCGAATATTTCTGTGCGTTGCTAATTAAATTTTCGAATACACGCCATATTTTATTACCATCCAAATTCGCATGGATCGGAAACTTGGCAATCCTCTCCCGAATTTCGAGCGACGCTTGTCCCATATGGGTGTTTGATTCTGCTATCGCTTGTGTCAATAACGTTGCCACATCGACATACTCCATATCCAGCTCTATTGTACCGCTAGCCATCTTAGAGATATCGAACAGGTCTTCAATTAATAGTTTCAGTCGAAGCGCCTTGCGTTCCAGCGTTTCAATATAGGCTCGGGTTGTTTCCGAAGGATGATTTTCTTTTTTTAATAAATCGACATAGTTGATAATTGAAGTAAGCGGAGTCTTCAAATCATGCGATACGTTGGTAATCAGTTCCGTTTTTAACCGCTCGCTTTTCATTTGATGTTCCAACGCGCTTTGATACCCGGCTTTCATATTGTTAATATAGCCGGCAAGTTCAGATAGGGAATCGTTTCCGTTATCTTGAATTGAGTTCTGAATATTCCCTTTGGCAATCTCTTTACTTCCATTGATGATGGCCATGAATCGCCCAAGCTTGGAGAGCATATAAGGAACCAGAAACAGCACAAATAGCAACAAATAAAGGATGAGCCATCCCTGTCCGTAATATGTGACTGCTTCCCAAAAACAAATGCCGGCTAAGGCGGTCAGCTGAAACATAAGAATGAGGCCAAACGTTAGTCTCCCATTTTGCAGACTGGCTCTAAAGCCGGTTCTCCAAATATGAAAATAATCTATCAACACACTGCCATCCCAGAAGGAACGTTTATTATGCGGCGCCTTAAAATAACGAAACAGTCTGGCTACCAACAAACCCAAGATAATACTGGAAAGCAATTCCCAGATGAAACGTGAAGTTGAAAATCTCAGACTCAACCCCAGGTATGAATACTCGTTTATAAGTATAAAGATCCCTATAATAACTGCGATTATGATGACAAGAAGGTCGATTCCAATCTTTCGATCTTCTTTACTTTTTCTCGATTTTGTATCCAATTCCCCATACCACCTTCAAATATTTTGGGTCTTTAGGATTGATCTCAATTTTCTCACGAATGTTTCTCACATGTACGGCAACCGTATTCTCTGAAGCAAAGACCGGCTCATTCCACACGCGCTCATAAATCTCTTCAATCGAGAAAACTCTGCCCTTGTTTTCCATTAACAACTCCAAAATTTTGTATTCCTTCGCCGTCAGTCTAACGTCCTCTCCATCCACTTCAACAGTCTTGGAGCTTTTGTTCAGCACAAGTCCTTTTACTTGAATGATCTCTTCTCCAATGGAGTGAAAGGAACCTAAATTCGTAAACCGGCGTAGCTGGGATCGGACTCTTGCGATCAGTTCCAAGGGATTAAACGGCTTCGTTATATAATCGTCAGCTCCAACATTAAGTCCCAAAATCTTGTCACTATCCTCCGATTTGGCGGAGAGCATAATGATCGGTATATTTTTATCTTCACGAATCTTAAATGTCGTCTTGATTCCATCAAGCTGCGGCATCATGAGGTCCATGATAATAAGATGAATCGTTTCTTGTTCAAGGATCTCCAGTGCCTCCACTCCGTTAGAGGCCGTAAATACGTCTACATCATTGCTTTTTAAGTAAATAACGAGAGCTTCTCGAATTTCCGGTTCATCGTCTACAACAAGAATATTATTGATCTCCATATTTCTCACCTTCATCGCGTAATTGCTCCTACAACTCTACAATACTTTCTGCGGAGGCACCAGTTATGTAAAGCGAATACATTTTTCCATTTTCTTTTCATCAGACCATCATACACAATCTACATGAAAAATCTCTGCTATAAAAACGAAGGAATTTATGAAGTTTTAATACATCGTTAGATAGTGATTGAGAACTTAATGAATCTCATGGGCAATGTTTATTCAACATGGTTATTTCCTTCGCATACGTTTATGTGTGTCGAAAAAAAGGATGAAATCGAATAGGTATCTTGATTTTCCCTCTATGCACCCTTACATTTCAATAGAAAAAAGCGGGGCATTAAGCCCCGCCAATAGTAATGTTTGTAATCCAGCCTTCAGGCGCTGGGAGAACTCCCATCTGGATACCAGTAAGAGTTTCTAGTAGTTTCTTTGAAATAGGTCCCATTTCTGACATACCACTTGGGAAATATATTTCTTTACCATGGTCATCTATTTTACCCACAGGAGAAATAACAGCTGCAGTTCCACATAAACCACATTCTGCAAAATCTTTTACCTCTTCGAAAAGAACTTCCCTTTCCTCAACTTCAAGGCCGAGATATTTCTCAGCAACGACCATTAAAGATCGTCTGGTGATGGACGGAAGAATACTTTCTGACTTAGGTGTAACAACTTTATTGTCTTTGGTTATAAAGATAAAATTGGCCCCGCCTGTTTCTTCAACCTTGGTTCTGGTTGCAGCATCCAAAAACATATTTTCATCAAATCCATTTTTTTGGGCTGTCCTTAGCGCATGAAGACTCATGGCATAATTCAATCCTGCTTTGATATGTCCTGTACCATAAGGCGCAGCACGATCATAATCACTAACACAGAGGGTAAGGGGCTTGGCTCCTCCTTTAAAATAAGGGCCTACTGGTGTAGTAAATACTCTAAACTGATACTCTTCAGAAGGTTTAATCCCAATAACAGGACCACTTCCGAATAGAGTAGGTCGTATGTATAGTGTAGCACCAGAGCCATACGGTGGTACATATGATGCATTTGCTTTTACTGTCTCGACAATAGCATCTATAAACCTATCCTTTGGAAAGGGTTGCATATGAAGTCTTATAGCGGAATCCTCCATGCGCTGTGCATTTAAATCGGGACGAAAAATAGCAATTTGTCCGTCTTGGGTGGTATAGGCTTTTAAACCTTCAAAGCATGTCTGCGCATATTGGAGAACGCCTGCCGATTCATTGAGCACTACATTGGTATCCTCTGTTAAAATTCCATCATCCCATTTTCCTTCTATAAAATTTGAAACATATCGTTTTTCTGTCTTTCTGTAATTGAATCCGAGATTACTCCAGTCCAAGTTTTGCTTTTCCATTTTGTCACCATACCTTTATTTTATCATTTCAATTTTGAACCATTTACTGCGATACTGCCTTTTCTAAAGCTTTAGGAATTCTTCCATTTGTAAGTTACACAATTAAATTCTATTGTCAAAATAACACGTTCAAACAATTCAGGTCAATTAATAACAATAAAAAGTTGGAGTTGTTTAAGTCATATATGTATCTATCCCCGTTCTTTCTTTAATATCTAAAGAAGAACGGGGATCTTCATTAATAACATCAACCTTAGTAACGGGACTCAGGTTTCGTAATACCTTTAGAAGGTCAGAATCACTTTTCCCTGAGAGTGACCCGTCGACACTTTATTCAATGCCTTTTCGATATCATCAAACGTGTAGGTTGAGTCTATAGATGGCTTAATATCATCTTTTTCTATTAGGCTTGTGATCTCTTGTAATTGAATTCCACTGGCTTGTACAAATAAAAAGCGGTATTCATTCTGATTCTTACGCGCTAAAGAATCCAATCGAGCACCTGCCAGACCAAACAATGCTTTTTTCCACATCGGAAAATCATTATCAACGGCAAAGCGATAATTAGGGCCAGCTTTCAAGGATACCAATTTCCCATGTGGTTTTAGAATACCCAGTTCAGCTTTGATATCTTCGGCACCCAAGGTGTCTATCACATAATCGATATCGGACAAGATGTCAGCATAATGTTCTTCCTTATAATTAATGAATTGATCTGCCCCGATTGATAATGTACGTGATCTGCCTCTTTCACTGCCACTTGTAATAACCGTTAATCCCATGGACTTAGCAATGGGGATAGCCATCGCACCGAATCCTCCGGTTCCTCCAGGAATAAACAGCTTTTTATTGGTTTTGGCTTGAAGTACATCATGTAACGCTTGATACGCAGTTAAGGAAGTAAGCGGCACGGCAGCAGCTTCAATAAAAGATAGATTCTCGGGCATCATGGATAAAGCATCTTCATTCACAGCTGCATATTCAGCAAAAGCACCAATTTTATTCAGCGGCAACCTTGTGTACACATGGTCCCCTACTTTAAAATTCAAAACATCTTCACCAACAGCTTCAATCACACCAGATAGTTCATTCCCTAGAGTTAAAGGCAACTTATAGTTGGCAATCATCCGAACGCTGCCGTTCATATTCATGATATCCAGTGGATTGACACCCGCAGCTTTTACTTTGACAAGGACCTCTCGACTATCGATATGAGGGATGTCCATCCGGTTTAATTCTACATGAATGGTTTTGGAATACTTCTGTATTTGAGCTGCTCTCATCATCTTCCTCTTCCTCTGCTATTAGACTAAAAATATGGCGTACAATGTTCAGTTGTACGCCACGTTTCACGCTTGATGTTAGTGTAGCTCCTCTGTTGAAAGCTAAATCTAATTGAGCTAATTCTTTTACAAGGTAGATATAAAGTTCAGGACCTTATTCACCATCTTGGACTCCACCCAGAGGTGTATCCTCTCTGTCATGTGTGCCATTGCGAGTCGATGGGGCAATTCTATCTTACCGATTTTCGTTGTAGTCAATAATTTCACCAATGGTATTCACTGCTGTTTTGATGTATTCCACAGCTATGTGAATTGAATTTATAATTCTGAAATAACTGGATAGATCGGACCTCTCAGATTGAAATTATAGTTCTGATCTACGATCCCTACCACTTCGTTGTGATCATACAGTTCCACCATAAAGCCCGCCATTTCTTTAGCCGTGTGGTACTTAGGCATGTTTGCTTTGTAGTCAAATTCTTCAGCATCTATGGATCTCTTCACGAATTCCGTTTCCGTTATCGCGGGTGCCAGGATTTTCGCTTTTAGTTTTGCACCTTTCAGTTCCAGTTCTTTGGCAAGACCTTCTGTGAAGGCACTAACATAATATTTCGATGCAGAATAAGCAACACTACCAACAGCAATGGCATATCCGAGTGCGGAAGAGACGTTAATTAACTGAGTACCTTCAACCTCAGCATAATCTCGCACATACAGTGTAGAAAGGATGGTCAGGGATTCAATGTTCACTCGTAACATCGTTTCAACTTTATCTAATTTCTGTTCTGCTATAAATGAACCTTCACCGAGCCCTGCATTGTTGATCCAGGTCTCAATCTGGTATTCCTTCAGATTGTTATATAGTGTGTAAGCCTGATCTGTAACAGATAGGTCACTTGTCTGAACAATAACATTTACTTGGGGATCTATACTCTGAATGGTTGATTTAAGCTCCTCCAATTTATCCAATCTTCTAGCTACCAAAATCAAGTTTTTTCCACGTGCTGCAAATGCTAATGCCGTTTCATATCCAATCCCTGAACTTGCTCCAGTAATCACTGTGTATTTCATCATAATCTCTCCTTAGGTTCCTACATATTTTTTTAGAATGATCGTTCTCTAATGTGTAAAAAAACAGTTAGATCTAACTTGCTGTTTAATCTAAAGCAGACAGTGTCATATCAATAATATTCATTATTTTTTGTTGATCTGTTGTTGTCTTAACCAACGTACGCAGTCCTAGCCAAGCGTTCATTAGATAATGAGAAATAACGACCGAGTCAAGATCAGAATTAATCTCACCCGTTTGTTGCCCCTCCAGAACAAGGTTAGTCAAACATTCCTCGGTTCGCGCATAACTCTCACCCACGAAGCATGAAACTTCAGTGTCTAATACACCTAACTCCACACCTGAATTCACCAAAAAGCACCCCAGAGGTTCTCCTTCGTTTCTTACAGTAAACTCAAACATCTCACGGATTAATTGTTTGATTGGTTTTTGTTTTTCAATCAGAATCTTCATTCTGCTGGTCTGCTTCGTTTCATATCGTTCCAGAGCTTTCATAAATAAAGCATGTTTATCCCCAAAGGTATCATAGATACTTCTTCTATGAATACCCATAAACTCAACCAGGTCTTGCATTGAAGTTTTCTCATATCCTTGTGTCCAGAAGAGATGCATTGCTTTATCTAATACTTCATTAACTTCAAATTCTTTGGATCTTGCCATCGTCATCACCTCAAATAATCATTATACATTAAGTGATTGTTCGGCAAACTGAGATAGTTAAATTGAACATATCTCAGTGATAAGACATGTCGAATTAAGCCTGGATTCTTCGTTTGTTTGCTTGTAGCCAATCCGGTGTCCAACCTTTTTCCATAGCATCCAGGGTCACACCCGGCGGAACGATGGGGTCGATTGCATCCAGGATATCAGTGCTTAACCGGATATCGCTGCCTTTTAATGTTTCACGCAGTTGCTCAATTGTTCTTGCCCCCACTATTGCAGAGGTAATCGACGAATGAGCTTGTGTAAAAGCCATGGCAAGATGAGGCAACGTTAATCCTGCTTCATTTGCAAGGGTTTGGAGCTTGGCAACGGCTTCGAACTTGGTACGATTTCCTTCTCGATTCGGGTCGACAACAACCGAAAGTTTCCCTAGTGATCCCGCTGCTCTTGAATCTGGAGCAGCCGCTTCTCCCGAGCGGTATTTTCCAGTTAATAAGCCACCCGAAAGCGGGCTCCAAACCAGGACACCCATTCCATATTTCGCGGTCGCGGCAAGCAAATCGAATTCGATACTCCGATTCAAAATGGAATAAGGGGCTTGCTCAGATACGAAGCGTGCCATATTTTTACGTTCACTAGCCCATTGTGCTTCGGTTACCTGCCATGCTTGAAAATTGGATGTACCGATATAGCGAATCTTCCCTTCACGAACCAAATCCGTCAACGCGTCAAGACTCTCTTCAATATCGGTATGGAGATCTGGCTGATGCAGTTGATACACATCGATATGATCCGTTTGCAGCCTTCTCAAGCTTCCCTCGACTGCACGCTTGATCCAATACTTCGAGTTACCAGATTGATTAAGTCCACTGCCCATGGGCATTCCGCCTTTTGTGGCTAGAATAACATCCTGTCTGCGGCCCTGTAGGAGCTTACCCAGAATTTCTTCGGATTGACCACTGGAGTACACGTCCGCCGTATCAATCAGGTTAATGCCTCCAGCCAAAGCCTAATCCAACATGACTGCAGCCTCTTTTTCCGTATTATTTCCCCAAAAACCAAATGTGCCTGTACCTAATACAAAACTGCTTACTTTAAGACCTGTATTTCCTAATACACGATACTCCATGTTCAATTCATCCCTTCTACATATTGATATATCGAGAACGAGCATTCTAATATAGGCATAAAACTACGTAGTAAGATCTTACACCGAGCCCCATCACTCTCTGCTTCGTAATCGTTTATATCTCCTACGCCAACAATATAACATATCTAGAACGATTGGTAAAGAATCGTTTTATAACTGTCTTGTGATCGTTATTAGTGGACTTATAGGATAGTAAAATTCCATTTCAGCATCCTCGACTTCGAACAAGAACATGTGCCGATACAACAAAAAAGCCGCTATAATAGCGACTTTAATGGTTTTGTTCCACAATATTTTGTCACAGATGTTACTTGTTTTTCAACGGGTTAACATGTTGTTCCATATGCTCTTCTCATAAATTCTAAGCCATTGCCTCTTCTCGCAGATCATGCTCCATGAAGAGAATATCACGTTTCATTTCTTTCATGCCCTGTCTTGAAATCCGCCCTGTCTCAAACATAGATTGAATGTTGTCTCGCTCCAGTTGAATTCCGACCCGGCCCAGATCCTGCATCGACAGGTCGAACTCTCGTCGGGAGTATGTGTCCGATTCGTTTCTGGTCATACGCAGCAGTATACTTTCATATTGCAAGATCAGTGAGCTGATTGCCTCTATATCCGATTCGCCTTCTGAAAGCAGACCTTTTAGCTGCTCAATGACATAAGCCATATTTTGAATTTTGAGTCTGGTCAATTCAGCGCGTCTTTCTCGAATGCTTAGTCGGGCAGGATTCAGCATCCCGAACATTTCGACCCATTGCTTAATGGGAAAAACCTCTTTTTTATAGCGGACATCTCTTGTGCGCATAAACAACAGTTGGTTAATTCTTTTAAGGTAATTGTACGCTGTATATGGATTTACTTCTTTCTTTTCAAGAGCAAGCAACGTATTCTCTCTTTCCCATTTCATGACAGACAGACCCAAGGACCGCTGTGTCTGATCTTTCTTTTCATCTTTCCTAAGTGTTCGGATTCTGGAAGTATACATATTGATAATATGGGCGGTCGCAAGCCGGTTCTGGTTCGTGGTCAGTTCATTTAATCCGGTAACCACATTCCTCAGAATCTCAATTTTTGCCTGAATTTCGTCCTCTTCCTGCTCCGTTTGTGTTTCTTTACCTAATAAAAGCGGCAACAGATAGTTGGATGCCAGAAGAGTCCACAAGATTACTCCAGCCGCGAGGAAAATGATCAGATCTCTGGCTGGAAATGCAGTTCCATTATTCAGAAAAAACGGCAGTGACAAGGTACTCGCCAGTGTAATCGTTCCCCGGACTCCCGATAGACTGAGGATAAGCGCATTCTTCAACCGGAGCCGCCAAGGTTCGCGCGGTTTGGCACCTTCAGGATTATCCATTAGCATTGCCCAAATGAGACGCAGCCCGAGTACAGCTAAAGTCAATAATAGTGTGTACATAATGACTTTAAAATTCCCTATGTCCGGGTTACTCCAAATCGTCTGGATAATATCAGGAAGCTGTGTTCCAAGTAGTAGGAAAACCAGTCCGTTCAATACAAAGATAATGACCGACCAGGTGCTTTTGGATACAATACTCAGCTTGGCTAACTCGGGGTTCATTTTCTTGTAACCAAAAGAATGGGCGATTCCTGCGGCGACAACAGCCAGGATACCGTTGACCCCTAATTCCTCCGCAGCCATGAAAATCAAAAAAGGAGTCAGGATCTCAATCAGCATGTGGAGCGTGACATTCTCCATCCCTAATTTGCGCAACCACTTCACCACACCATACTTTACTAAGGTAAGCAGAAGGCCTAACACCACACCGCCAAGTGAAATGGCAATAAAACTGATACTGGCCGTTTTGAAAGAGAATACACCCGTGACCATTGCGGCTACGGCAAATTGAAAGGAGACCAGCCCTGATGCGTCATTTATTAACGACTCTCCCTCAAGAATTTGCATCGTCTGATGGGGGATCTTCACTTTCTGCTCCAGTGCACCCACGGCCACAGCATCGGTAGGTGCTAGTGCAGCTGCCAATGCGAAGGCTGCCGCCAGCGGGATGACCGGAAGTAGCCAATTCAGGAAATATCCCATCACGGCTACCGTTACAAACACCAGACCCAGCGCTAGCAAAAGGATCGGTTTCTTCAGCTTCCAAAGCGCTTCTTTATCCGCATGCCTGCCATCATTGAATAGCAACGGGGCAATGAATAAAAGCAAAAACAACTCTGGATTTAATTTCAGTTCATAATGCAAGGGCAGCAAAGTAATTAACATCCCCAGCGCAATTTGAATAATAGGCACGGAGACCGAAGGGATAAACCGGTTTACTAAATTGGATAAAGAGACTGCCGCCAGCATCAACAAAATAAATTCAAACAATTCCAAACGTATCTTACCTCCATATTTATCTGCAATAAGCAGCTTTTCGTAAAACAGGTTTCTAACAAGAAGTCATCTTATTTTAAAATGCATTTATGAACTGTATATGAATCGCTTTGCACCTAGCCTGCCCAGAGCAATATTCTATAATCCACATAGGTATTTTTATCGGAATTGCCGATAATTTCATTAATACTTTCTAATCGAAATTTCTTTTCAGAAGGTACCCCGCGCTGTTGAAAAACAAAAGCAGCCGCTTAGCGGCTGCTTTTGCATAACTACATTCATATTCAGTTCACAAAGCTATTTTATTCTATACAACATCATTAGAAATATTATGGATCATGGGAGGAACGAATATGAAAAAAAATATTCTAGTTAGCGGGGCGAGTTTCGCCGGAATTTCAACAGCCTACTGGATGAAGCAGTTTGGCTACAACGTGACCGTTGTTGAGATCGCTGGAGGTCTTAAAAAAGGCGGCACACCTGTAAATATCCGCGAAAATACCGCCGACATCGCGAAACGTATGGGGCTTCTAGACCAAATCCAGTCGAACAAAATAGACATGGAATTGATGGAATTCAAAAATTCCGATGATGTCACTGAAAGAGTCGAAATCCGTGAGCAGCTTGCAGAAGATGAATATGAAATCGAGCGAGATGTATTGCTGGATATCATGTTCGAGGCTGTCCAAGATGACGTTGAGTTTATTTTCGGAGATAGCATTACGTCATTAAAGGAAGAAAGTAATGGCGTTGAAGTAGTTTTCAAAGGAGGACAAAAGCGCTCGTATGACCTGGTATTCGGCTGTGATGGTATTCATTCGGCCGTCAGAAAATTATACTTCGGCGAGGAAGCGGAATTTTCGCATTTTCTTAAAACGTATTTCTCTATCACGATCGTGGATAAGTTGTTGATCCGGGAGAATACGACACAGATGTACAACGAGCCGGGCAAGGCGGTCATGCTGAACTCTTATAACAATAAAACCGATATCGTGCTCTGCTTTTCTTCGGAGAAGGAGCTCCCTTACGACTACCGAAACGAGGAACAGCAGCGGGATATCATTTTGAATCAATTTTCCGGACTAGGCTGGCGAACGCCAGAATTGCTGGAAGAAGTGAAGAACTCAAAAACTTTTTACTTTGACAAGCTGTGCCAAATGAAAATGCCGTCGTGGACAAAAGGCAGGGTAGCGCTAGTCGGTGATGCTGGATACTGCGCCTCTCCGGCTGCTGGCATGGGTGGATCACTCGCAATAGATGGAGCGGCAGCCTTGGCTGATGCTTTCCAAAAAAACCATGGGAATTATAAACTTGCGTTCCAAGAATATAATCAGAGTTTCCGTCCTTTCATCGAGGAAGTTCAAGCAAACGCAGAAATGATGGTAGATTTTCTAGTCCCACGAACTGAAGAAGACATTCGCGAAAGAATTTCGCAAACGGCATCCATCAAGGACATCTAAGGACCGATCTGTAGGATATTAAGACTATCCTTTGAGGGTATTTTTTCAGTGTGTATTTGTTGAGTTTAATGATTAGAATCAAGTTCTTGTCCTCAGTTGGGGGCAAGAACTTGACTCCTCAAACAAAAAAAACCGCTAAATTAGCGGTTTTCAATGGATGCATGCAAAGTTTATTGGTGATTTATCATATAGATCAATCCTATAAGATTACCTTTTACCTCGTATACCAAGTTAAAGGTGTAATATCCTTTTTCTTCATTGGACATATCTATAGTGAACTTGTCGGGGTTCTGTTCCCATTCGCTCACATTGATCAGTGTCTCTTTAAACGTTTTATTGTTTCTAACACTTGCTGAATAGGGGATCACTTTATTACCATCTATTCCTGTAACCAAATTTGTGACTTCAATGCTAGGGCCCGTTAGCTCTCCTACTTCAATGATTTGAGGATTTGCCAACAAGTTAGCGAGTTTGGTTAACCCTTTTAATGGCGAGAAATCCGTAATTGCATTGCCTGTGATATCTAACGTCACCAAGTTATTTGCGTACTGCAACCCCTCTAGGGATTTAACTCTTCCAGATTTACTATTAAATGTTGTCAACTTCAGCATATCGCCAAGGGTTAGATCTCCCGTTATTCCTAGCGTTGTCTTAATAGAATCTCTTAAATATTCATCTTGTATGACAATCGACGCAGTTAAATCAACTTCGGTTAATCCAGCTATTGCTGCCCGTAATGCCGCTAGTGCTGTATCCACTTCTTCTTGCTTAACTTCCTTATTAGCCAGGATCTCCCCGGCGGCGGATAAGCTAGCGGTGAACGCCGCAGCACTCTCCTCTGTGTACCCATCAAGATTAATCACTTTAGCATCTGTAACAACTTGTTCCAGATCTTCAGTATATAGTCTAGCCGCGTTGACAAAATGTAGCTTTGTATCTCCCCATGTGGCATGGTCAGATCCATTGCCATTTCCACCGTCTGTTACGACTAATTTAAGCTCTTTCGCTCCGTTAATGTCTACTTCAATGAATTTTTGCGGATCTCTAGAGTTCATAACTCCACTGTCGAATTTCTTATCTCCATCCACATAAACCTCAAAGCTTACAGAGCCGACAGAACCATACATTTGCCGATCTACACCCACATAGGACGTGAAGTAATCATAATTCTTATCGCTTAAATCATACACAATCGTAGAGTTCGAATGTGCTCCAATGCCTCTGTCATAGATTACTTCACGATTATTCTCATCCGTTAATCTCAAAGCATGATTACTAATCGAAATATCCTTTTGCGGAGCAGCATAGCTATTTTGGGTAGAAGTCCAATCAACATCTGTCAGATACTTGTAATCCTCCATGTTAACGACAGCGATCGTACGTGTTTGCGTCACTACATTACCATCGCTATCCGCTACAGTGTAAGTGATTGGATATTCTCCAACTCGATTGAAATTCACTTGCTCTCTTCCCGTAACCACTACACTAGAAGTTAAATCCCCATCCTCAGCATCCACGGCTTTATAATTTTCATCGATCTGGAGGGTTTGTCCTACTTTCATCGATATCGATTTCGGTATCGTAAGTGTTGGCACACTATTTAGTACAAGGAACTTTGCATCTGCAAAATCAGCATGATCAGAAGCATTTCCGTTACCTGCATTATCTACGATTAGCTTCAATTGCTGTACACCCGCAAGCGGGATTTGAACCCATTTGGCTTCCGTACCATATTTCATCAATCCACTGTTATACACTTCTTGGCCATCTGCCAGAATACTGAACTTCACGCTAGAGTTATTCTGCTCCGGAATATTGCGATCGACACCTACGATCGTTTCAAAATAGGCGTAGTTATTATGGGCAAGATTATATACGATTTCCGAATTGGCGTGTGTTCCAATTCCCTTTTCAAACTCTTGAATTGCACCATTGACGAGTAACTTGATTGGATTGTTCGAACTGGCTTTATCTTTTCTAACCACATTATAATCTGTTTTAGCCGACTCCCAGTTCAAATCGCTTGCATAGGGGCTGGCGCTGTAAACAACGATTTGTCGTGTCTTTGTAATGGCATTTCCATCGCTGTCAGTCACTTTGAATTGGACTTGATACGTTCCAGACTTACCTGGATCGAAACCATTCAAGTTCACTTCAACTTGTGATGTTAAATTACCATCTTCGGCATCAAATGCTTCTACGCCCTTCAGCACATCAAACTCACTATTTAACTTTACTGTAGCCATTTCTTCAGGAACCGTTAACGTAGGTAGGCTAGCATTATTTGTGAACTTTGCATCTGCCCATACCGTGTGATCCGCTGTATTTCCATTGTGGTTCGCATCGGTTGTGACGAGCTTCACTTCTCTTGCGCCTGTTACAGGGATCTGTACAAATTCATGTTCTGTACTCGATTTGAACACATCACTGCTAAATTTCTGTTCCCCATCGACGTAGATTTCGAACGTTGCAGAGGAAGCTGCATTACCTTTCACAGCCTGATCGATACCAATATAACTCTCGAAAAAGTCATACCCTTTGCCTTCAATGTTGTACACAACTTCAGAGTTGGCATGAACACCTAACCCCTTAGTATACATTGCAGCTAGACCTTGTCTTACTAAAGTAATTGCGCTACCTGATGGTGCCTTGTCCTTCTTCAAGGAGCCCCAGCCTACACTAGCTGATGCCGTATCCAGATCGGAGGCGTACACATAATCACTTGTTACGGTTACGTGCGCCGTTTTGGTTTCGGTAGTTCCTTCATTCTTGATTTCAAAGACAACCTCATAATTTCCTTTTGTCGTGATATCCACGTTATTTGATTTTACAGCGATAGTATCGGTAAGATCTTTCCCTTGATAATTCGCTGCCTTAACGTAGCTGATTGGATCAAAAGCCTGATTCAGCTTGAGCGTAATATGCTCTTCAACCGATAGCATTGGTTTGAATGCCTTAACCTCTACCGGGCTCAGGGCATTCAATTTTTTATCATAGCCAATGATCTTATAGGTATAGTTTTGAGCCATATTGACATTGGTGTCTACAAATTGGTCCGTACCCGTAAATCCAACTAAGACATTGTCCCGGTATATTTCATAACCCAGCAAATCTTCCTTGTAGGCTTTATCCATATTAAAGGTCAACGTATTCGTTTTTGCTACTGCATTCGAGCTAATATTGATGTTGATAGGAACATTTTTATTAGCGATCCCTGTTCCTTCATAGTGGACGACTGAATTATTTAAATACCATAACTTGTTGGACGCCGGGTATTTGCTTACCTTCACTTTGGTCTCGGGATTAACTGTAAAACCGTGTCTAGCAAAAAAGCTGCTCAAATCCTGACCTAATACTTCTGACGAGAATTCTACTAAATATTGTTGTCTGGAGCTTTCCCCATTAGGAAGGGATACTTTACGATCTCGATATAGACTATTTAACTCCGCCCAGTACCCTGGATGGGCCAATTCTAATTGCCAGAATGCGCCGAGTCTCGCAAAAAGACCCTGCTGTTCCATCGCTACTTTATTTTCTTGAATAACATATTTATAAATATCCGATTCAAATGGGATGCGTGTATCTATGGAATTACGCTCTACTGACATCAACATAGGTAACATGTTATTGCTGACCTCACCATACTCCCGTTCACCTACAGCCATGCGGTGCCCGATCTCATGCGATAAACCCCAACCTGGATATACCTTGCTGAAATCTTGTAGCATCAAAGGTACGGTTTCAGCCTGAATTCCAGTATGGTCACCTGCTGCATACATCGCACCATACGGCTGCATTAATCTAATATTCTCTCGAATAAGCTTAGGATCATGGTTCTCACTGCGGCCATCTAGACCAAAGTAATCAAATAATCTATTAATCCATACATCATAACCCGTTAAGGTAGCCACAGGATTTTGACTCTTCGTAATAAACTCATTGTAGGCTTGTGTAGCCGTACCTGTAAAAATAATACGATCACTCACCATTTCAACTACGTCGATCATTTCACGGTCTTTAATGTTCGGATGGGCTGCTTTTTCTGCATCTAATCTTTGTTTATAATCGTTCAAGAAAGCTTTAAATTCGGCCGGATCAGAGTCCTGCGTCATCATCGGGAACCGTTCTACACCTTCAAAACGAATAAGAGGCGCTTGACCTTGTTCTTCAGACGTATAAGGATTAACGATGTAGATAGGTCCACCTTTTGTTACATCATGGGCGTAAGCACTGGTTGTAGGGTTTTCAGGTACCACGATCGTATTTTTTCCAAGACGCAATTGCACTCCTTTTGCCCAGCTATTCCAAGCACCTTCTTGCTGCGAAAAGATTAATGAAGGCACTTTATCAGTAGAATCGACATCCACATATACGTTAATCGTATCGCCCGGCATAGCTACAAGTCCGGTAGGCTGGTTATTGGTGCCCATGCTAAATCTTAAGTTTTGCTGCGCATGCTTCTTCATATCGCCATGTTGTTCAGCTGTAATGATCATTCCTGCGGTTTGCAGTTCACCGCTCACGATCTTTTGGGCTACATCAAGCTGAGCTTTAAACTGTGAATATAAAGGATGGGACTTTGCCTCATTTTCCAAAGCAGTTATTTTCTCTACTGTGTTAAACTCTCCGCTAACCTGACTATATGTATTATCCGTAAACAGTTTGTTCATCTTATCCGACAGAGCATCTTCTTTATAAAAAGCAAACTCAGCCGCACTCGCCCAATCTTGATTTGCCTTCTTGAAGACAAACTTGATTCGCTTAAATGCTGTTGGCGCAAATTTCATTTCAACTACGTCACCTGTGGAGCCTTTATACTCCCCCGTGGATACTAACGTGAAATCATCGCCTGCATCCGTCATTGAACTGTAAATCTCAAACTCTTGAGCGAATCCTTTCCCTTTAGCTCCAGTTTGTCTAGCTGCGTACACGATTCTATTTAATGTAGTCGATTCATCCAAAAGAAGTACGACCTCATTTGTAAATGTTGAAGAATTGGGTTTACCTGTTTCCCAGTGTGTATTTATATCTCCATCAATCGCCTTATTTATGGTAGAACTTGAGTAGTTCCCCCCATTATTAGTGATTGACTTAATATGAGTAGTGTTCATTTTAAAGACATCATTATAAGCATTTAAAATGTCTTTTCCGTATAAATCAAACAGTTTAACGGATGCCACAGTGGGTACAATAGTGCCACGATCCCCTGCCTGGTTTGTCACAGTAGCATTAGAAACACTGGATAGTTGACTTGCTGCAGCATACCCTGCTTCACTTGACAGGCCAACGAGTAGTGCTGCAGATGTAGCGATTGCAATCATTTTTTTCATAATTGTTTCCTCCTGATGAATGATAGTTATGACAACTGACCTAAAATGCGCAAAAAAAACTACCCATAAGAGTAGTTTTATTGCACGCAAAGCTATTAAAAGATGAAGACTTCACCTTTTATAAACTTCAAAGAACAAAAAGCATCATATACTCTTTGGCAACTGGCTGACATTGTCATAAAACTTGAAACTTTAGTCCCTGTAGCTTTGCGTCCCTACGTTTCCATAGGTTTGCCTATTCAGTTGTAAGTACATTTAGACATATTATCACAGCAATACATCAATCACATGGTTAATTAGTATGATATAGAACTAGGTAATTTAAATTATTTTTTAATGATTTTAGGCAGCTAATCACGTTGATTAGCTGCCTTCTTGATTTTATTGATCTATCGTTACTCGTTAGTGCAAAGTTTTTTAAACGCAAACCCTCGTACAATTAAACACGCTTTTGAAGCTTGACATCACATTCTGACATATTCCCAGTGACGTATTCGATATAATTCACAGAGCCATTAAAGTTCAAATATGCTTCATAACGCATGCGGATGGCGGGTAATGTAATCCAATCCAGAACATTTTCCTTTGGAACCCACCTACATTCGCTCGTTTCATCAGAAGTCGCTAACTCTCCACCTACAGCTTTGCACACGAAATCAAACATAACCTTTGTGGGAACATCCGTCACACCGTCATACCACTTATGTATCGCTGTATTCGAAACAACATTAATTAAATGGTTAACCTCAGCGTCAATTCCACTTTCCTCTTTTATTTCACGAATCACACCATCAATCAGATTTTCTCCAACTTCAGTTATACCACCAGGATACACCCAACCATCATCATGGGCTTTTACTAATAGGATATTTCCATTTCCATCTTCTACAATTCCACCTGATGAGACAATATGTGTCGGAAACGTCATTTCATAACCTCCAATTTCAGTAAATTTGTATATTTATTCCACAGCCCTCCTGAATTGTCCTCCTTTTGTGAACATGCTTGAAAGTGGCTTAAACTCAGCTAAAGCTTATTTCCCGAACAAAATCAATGTATGGTGATCGAAACTTTAGTTTTTGATATTCTAGGGACCTTAGTCGACGAGGATGGCACCATACATCGTGAGGTATAGGCAAAATGAACTGAACCTACACGAAATTGCAGTAAACAAAAAGCATTCGATCACATTGATCGGATGCTTTTTGTGGTTATATTGAGCTATCGTTTCCCTGCTTACAACTAAACGAACCTTACATTCGAATCTTAATCTCTGGACCATCCTCCACAGTCCGCTCAATTCATTAAGTTCGTACACGCTGTACGCGCTTTATTCCTGTGCGCAGTGAAAGCCCAAAGCAAAGAATCAGGATGATTCCGGCAACCACATAAGGGTAGTTAACATTGATATCAAACATCAGTCCAGCTACTACCGGCCCGATGATATTGCCAAGGCTGGTAAAAGCGGAGTTAAGTCCAGCCAAATATCCTTGATGTTCTTTTGCGACCATGGACATTTGAGTGCTGATGGCCGGACGCAAAATATCGATGGACAAGAAGACAACAAAGGTGACGGCGAAGATCAGCCAGTATTGGTGTACGAACAACGTCAACAGAACAAATACCCCGGCAAGGATCAAGCAGACTGTAATGACTGTTTTCTCACCATAACGGCTTATAATCCAACCGAAAATGGTTAACTGAATCAACGCGCCCCCAATAGAGCCGAATGTGAAAATGAAGGCAATATCCTTTGGTGTGAAACCAAACTTATGGTCAACGAACAGACCGTATACCGCTTCATAGTTGGCAAGTCCAAAGGACATGACGAACACAATAATTAAACTGATAAAATAGGGCTCGCGGTATGTAAACCGCAACTGTTGAATTAGACTTCTTTTGGGTTCCAGATTAGGTATTGCTTTGTCGCTATTCCCATTACCCTTTACAAGGGATGAAAGAGATTCCGGCAGGACAATCATAGTAAGGATCGCAGCGATTAGACCAGCAACCCCCGCAGCATAGAACGGAACACGAATGCCGAATTCGGCAATATAGCCCCCGATGCCGGGGCCAATGATGTAGCCTGTCGAGATCGAGGCATTAATGAATCCCATTCCCTTCGCACGATCTTCCTCGGAGGTTACATCCGCAACATAAGCCATAACCGTTGGCATGATGAGTGCTCCACTAACGCCACCCATCATCCGGGATACAAAAAGCAGCAAAGCTGAGTCGGCTAACCCAAATATCACTTCGGCACAGGCGAAAACTAGCATTCCGGCGACAATCATTCGCTTGCGTCCTAAGGAATCGGATAATCGTCCCGCCAGTGGTGAGAAAATCAACTGTGTAAATGCAAAGGAAGCAGTAAGCATGCCAGCAATCGTACCGTTAATATCTAAAATAGTAATATATTGCGGTATCACTGGTATGACCAAACCGATACCAGCAAAAACTAAAAATAGGTTAAACATCAGAAGCAGCAGAGCGCCCCGATTTTTAAATAATAAAGCCATCTAAATTGTCCTCCCTAAATCAAATATTGAATATGTATGCTAAATATGTAACTTCCGTAGACGCTGATCTAACCCATTGTGAAGTGAAGAATAACCAACATATGGTACCTATTTTCATTCAAAGATACTTTTTAAATATAAATGTTTAAAAAGTACGGAGTTAAATGTAATACACATTTTTTCTGCTGTCAATATATACTTTCTTAAATTTAATGTGTTGATCGGTGAGTGAGCCGATTCCCTCGATCGGACGTATTGGACTGACAGTCTGTAATTATTCAATGTACAGTTCAGGTTGAAAACCCCGGTCTGACCGCTCGTGACTATATGACAGCAACCGGTACGTCGTCCCGAATATGAGCAAACAGACGAAAAAAAAAGCCGCTAAAATTAGCGACTTTTAATGTGATAATTTTTATGTCCCTCTGACATCAACTGTCTTTTTGGAACAGCTCCATTTCGAGTTCAATGGTATTCAAAATAGAAATGATTCAACTAAAATATAATTCCGATAATTATAGCGGATAAAACGCTTACAAGTGTTGCGCCATATAACAGCTTCAATCCAAAGCGAGCAACAATATTCCCCTGTTTTTCATTCAGCCCTTTTACTGCACCCACGATAGTACCAATGGACCCAAAGTTAGCAAATGAGATTAGAAAAACGGAAACAATAGCTGTAGTACGCCCACTTAAACCGTCTTGAATCTTAACAAAGTCTAGCATGGCAACAAATTCATTCGCAACCAGCTTCGTTGCCATGATACTCCCCGCATGAACCGCTTCATGCCATGGCACACCGATCATAAAGGCAATTGGTGCAAAGACATACCCTAGAACTCCCTGAAATGATATTCCAAATATGCCACTAAAGACCCCGTTAATTAAAGCAATGATTCCAACAAAACCAACTAACATTACCCCAACTACGATGGCTACTTTAAATCCATCCATAATATATTCGCCCAGCATTTCAAAAAACGTTTGTTTGCCCTCTTCCTTAACTTCAACGATATCTTCTTCTGCTGTAACTTCATACGGATTAATGATGGATGTAATGATAAAGCCGCCAAATAGGTTTAAAATTAATGCAGCTACTACATATTTAGGCTCCAGCATCGTCATATATGAACCAACAATGGACATGGATACCGTTGACATTGCAGATGCACATAATGTATACAAGCGATGTTTTGGCAATAATCCAAGCTGATTTTTCACAGAAATAAATACTTCATTCTGTCCTACAATTGCGGCTGCAACCGCATTATAAGATTCCAATTTCCCCATGCCATTTACTTTACTTAGCACCAGACCAATATACTTGATAATGAACGGCAGTATTTTGTAATGTTGCAGGATTCCTATTAATGCTGACATAAAAACAATTGGCATCAACACAAACAGGAAAAAGGTATGAGCTCCTTCATTGGCAATCCCACCAAAAACAAAGTTCGTTCCTTCGTTGGCATATCCAAGTAATTTCGAAAAACTATCGGCAAACCCTTTAATTAAGAATTCGCCTATACTCGTTTTTAGTATAATTAATCCCAAACCTAACTGAATAACAATCATTATGATGATTGGACGATATTTGATTTTCCGTTTATTATTACTCGCAAGCCAGGCTAGTAATAGAACAATAACCAGACCAACAACAGAAATTAGATAATGCATAATTAACCCTCCAAATTATCGATACTTTTTTTTGGAATCCTCATATCGATTTGCATCTTTCCACATTAACCCTTGTTCCAAAATAATCGCCAATAGACTTCCGCAAATTAACCCATTATTCAAAATGGCTATTACAATCGGAGATAAATGGCTCGTAGCGGATGTAGGAATAAACATTAAACCCACACCTACTAAAAGAGAAACTCCGCTAACAACAAATGTTCGTTCTTCATGCAGAACCTTCTTCAATTCCTTCAGCGATAATCCAACCATCTTCACAAAGATAACGAATGTAACGGCATAGCCTATAGGCGCTGGAATACCGGATATTACGTTCATTATTGGCGGAAACAAGGATACAGAGCTGACTAAGATGCATCCAATTAAAAACGATTTCCGTTCCCTCATTCCTGTTTGTTCAACATATCCCGCCGCTCCCGAAATAGGCACTGAGCCAATCGCTCCGAAACTGCCACCAATAAAATGGGTAATGCCAGAAGTAAATCCGGCACGCAAATAACGGTTATGGTCCAATTTCTTTTGTTTCATAACGGTCTCCATCAACCGAATAGACGCAAGCGCATTGGTTATTAACAATAGTGTTAATAGAAAGGCAGTTGTGACTGTCCCGCTATCAAATCTTGGACTTCCAAAAGGAAATAGTTTTGGCAGTTTAAATAGTGTATCCGCCGGTGAAATCACCGGCATCTTGTCGCATATGATAAACAATAAGCAGCCTATCGATATACTGATTATTACTGAAAATTGGCGCAGCAAAACAAAGCGACTGTTCCCTAACCCAAAGGTAATGCAAATCACAATCACACTCAGCACGAACACTTTAACATCTAACAAGGTGTGGCTGGACGTGATCCCCATCATACCTTTCATAAAAGAACCGCTTAATTGAAAGATCAATAAGAGCAAATATATAAAAGTGACCGTTGGCGTAAATAGACGAGCGATTTTATCCATCAGCTTAAATGCTGAGATTAGGATAAATAAAACTCCACTACAGATCATTCCCCCACTTAAAGCTTGCAGGGCAGCAATATTCGAAGAATACAATACCCCCACTAAACTTGCGTAAATAGTGAAAATGCTCCACCATAACCCTGCTGGACCTTCATGAATAGGGAATTTATGGCCGATGACGCCTTGTAAAAATCCAGCTATTCCTAAAGTAATTAGTGTGCTCTGGATAAGTCCAGAAGCCTCCATGGGTGTTAGGTTATATAAATCTGCGATAGCAATTGGCGCAGCAATTGCACCTGCGATCATAAAAATCATCCACTGCAATCCAGACAGTACTACCTTCATTTCTTTCTCACTCTCTTTTCTTACTACACTACTCTTATCGGTAGATTAGCTCTCAATGGCTGTGTTAAGAGCGATTTCGACCATTTCATAAAATGATTGTTCACTTTCTTGATGAGTTAAGTGCTCCTGTGTTAACAATTGACTACCTACTGTCAAAATAGATAGCGCTTTCACGCCATATTTAGCGGCTAACGTATATAGGGCTGTGCTTTCCATTTCAACTCCTAATACACCAAAATCCATAAACTTGTGAAGTCGATCTAAGCTCTCACGGTAGAATTCATCGGAGTTATAGATGTTGCCGACAAAGACATTTACTTGTTTAGCTTGTGCTTGTTGATACGCTTTCATTAACAATGAGAAATCTGCTGTAGGTGCATAATTACAGCCATGGAAGATCTTATCCGTCATATTACTATCTGAAGACACGGATTGGGCTATTACAATATCGCGGATATTAATTTCTTTCTGCATCGCGCCACATGTACCAATACGAATCAATTTCTTCACTTCATAATCGACAATCAATTCCGTTGCATAGATGCTCATCGATGGATTTCCCATCCCTGTCCCCTGAACTGATACCCGTATCCCCTTGTATAATCCAGTGTACCCATACATGCCTCTTACTTCGTTATAACAATTGGCCTCATCTAAAAAGTGTTCTGCTACAAATTTTGCACGTAAAGGATCTCCTGGAAGCAAAACGATGTCCGCTATTTCTCCTTTTTTCGCGCCTAAATGCCTACTCATATTTCTGCCTCCTACTCTCAATGTTGAACTCAGGCTTACCGAAATCTCTTCCGCTTGCCTTCAAGAAAATCTGTTCGGAAAGTACATTGAGCATAAGATTTTTCAGCATAACAAACTAGACCAAAATCTTACGAAGGATACGGGAAATAATTGATCAAATTATAAAAGTAATTCTTTACGAATATTGTCCAGATCTCTTTTAGACGGGATCGTAGAGATAATAACAACAGGCACGGTCTGCAATGCAACAGGGATATTACTAATGACAAAATCAATCTGATGTTGCTGCATCATTTCGTCGGAGAGCCCTTTCATTATGGAAGTATTGATGATCAGTTGATCCCCAATTTCCTTCTTGATCAAATCCGCTATGTAATGCCGAATTGAAAATTCTTCTCCAATTACCAAGAAGGCCCTTTTCCTTTTATAACGTAAATTGGAACGAACAATTAAGGTTAGCTTGGTTAAATGAAAATTATTGTACAAGACGGCAGGATAAGCTTTACTCCACGTTTGCATGCAGGTTTGCAGTTCTTGATAAAGCTGCTGGCATTCCTTTTGAACATAAGCCGTTAAATTACTTTGTGAAATCATCATCCATTCAGGAATTGCATTATCGATTAATAACTTGTCAAAGAACGCGTATATCTCCAATAGAAATCGTTCTTCCATCTCCAAGTTAGGGTATATTTTGGCTAGTAGCCTTAGAAGCAGATTACCCATTTGATATTCTTCTTTGTCCTTATGCAATTCAACTTCTTTCATCGGCGTTATTTCTGATCCTTCATAATAATGATATTGGCTGAGACTGACCAGGGATTGCATAAAGTAAATTTCACTATGGGGAAAATCAATGGAAAGCTTCTCTCCAAGACTCTTGGCAAGGGTCTTCACAGGCATATAAAACATCCCCTTTTCCCAAGGGTAAGCACTTTCGTCGATTTTTACGTATTTCCCTTTAGCTACTCTTTCCACAACAATGGCCAACAAAAAGGATAATCTCCGTTTGGAATTGATAAAATACACAATATTTTTCTCATTCTCTGTATTTGTGATTAACTGATTGATATATGCAAAATCGACATTCGCAAAGGGCCATCCTGTGAACTCATACGCATCACAATATAACTTCCAATAGAAATATCGGATATTCATTTCATTCCCTTTGATCATCGGGGTTGAATATGTAATGCGTAACTTATACGCTTTTAGATCATTATTATTTAATTGCACGATCAGTTTCTTCAATGACGAGGTACTCATAAACATGACTCCGGCAAGCTCCTCCACGGACAGTCGATCCACATTCGTGAACAATACATTCATCAGTCGATAAAAGATGGTTTGTCTGAACATTGAAGAAATCACTTCACTCATCGTCTCACTTCGTCCATCACGCAGAAGAACGATTCCCTTTCCTCTAGAAACTTCTATGGTTACCGTAGGGGGTAATTGCTTACTGATTTCCTCAACCATCTTACGTATGGTTTTATCGGAGATACCTAAACTTTTCTCAACTTCGGCTAAGGTAAACCATCTTTGTTCCGTATCAAGCAGCGTTAATAGTTGATTAGCTAATGTAAATCCTTTATCCATGTTTCCACCCTATTTCAATGTGATTTGAATGTCATCGTGTTTTTGGCTAATGAAACGTCGATTTCCTCATAAGAAAAGAATCGGCTCTTTAATGTATTTAAATACGATCTATGATAAACCAGTGTGAATAAGCTTAAACTATCCAATGCGTTAGTTCAATCCATATACAAGTCGACTCTTTTGGCCACACCATTGATAATATTTTCCTTTTTTATCCATGAAAAAATCCCCTTTTCGTAGACAAGATTAAGTCCATCTTAACAGATGTCTTTTTTTTCTTGTCTACGAAAAGGGGATAAAAGCAATTTATATCTATAGATCTTATACTTTAATATTCAATTTGTGTTGTCTTCATAAAGATTAAGATTTCTTTCAAATTCTTCTTCTAGATGCTCTGCGTAACTGACAACTCGTGGGGATTCCAATAACCTACCTACTACACAATATAATCCAATCAAAATACATACAGATATAATGATTTCAACAATGAATGGCATCATTCTTCCATATTCTCTCCTTACCAGGTAACGTCTAAGTCGGCCCACGTTAGATTTGATTATTTGCTTGGTTATCCACTACCATTCGACTTGGTCGAAACGCATGTTTTTGTAGTAATACTCTCTGTCATGATCGGTGATTTCACGAAGGACCCTGCAGGGATTACCCACAGCGATAACATTACTAGGAATATCCTTGGTTACCACGCTTCCTGCACCGATCACACTACCCGCACCAATAGTAACTCCTGGCACAATCACAGCGCAGCTACCGATCCATGCGCCATCCTCGATGACTACCGGTAGGGCGAACATTCCACCTTCTTTGCGCTTTTCTGGATGTACTGGATGATTGGTTACAGCAATCGTGACATTCGGACCAAACATGACATCGTTTCCAATCGTGACTTTATAGTCATCAACAACAGTTAAATTAAAGTTGATATAGACATTGTTGCCTACTGTAGTGTTTGATCCATACGACATCCGAATAGGAGGTTCCATCCAAACATTTTCACCAATACTACCGAAAAGTTGTTCCATCAGAGTCTTACGCATTTCAATATCATCGGGATGTAAGCGATTGATCTCATAACATAGTGCCTTTCCTCGTTGACGCGCCCGAGCCAGATCAGAAGCTTCCTGTGGATAATTCGCATCGTGATCCGTAAACAGTTGTCGGCTTGCCATTCGTTCTGTAATATTCATGCCTTAGTCTCCTCTGAATTTAATCTAATCTATTTATTTTAGTTGACCTTACATTCTTTGACCGTCTATTTCTTAACCTACTGGTGAAAAAGTCCTTGTAATATTATTTAGCCATTTGAATTGGCGATAACGGTAAAATGCCAATGGCAACTTAATGATCTCATCCAAACTAATGACGATATATAATACCAGGGGTGATACGTGCCAGACAAAAGCACAGAGATAACCAAGCGGCAAAATAATACCCCACATTACAATCGAATCACACCAAAAGCCAAATTTAGAGTCACCACCTGCAGTAAATATTCCTGAGATATTAGTTGCATTAATGGATTTAGCAATACAATAAAATGCACTGATATATAACATTCCATCCAAGTAGTTTTGAGAAATGACATTTAGATTTACTACGGAGAAAACAAGCGGTTTTATCAGGATAATTGTACATCCTGCTATTATTCCAAATAGTAAAGCATAAAGATTCATTCTGCTTCCTACCTGTTTTGCTTTGTCGATCTCCCCTTTACCTAGATATTTCCCAACCAATATAGATCCCCCACTAGCAATACCTCCACACAGGACAATGGTTAAATTCTTAACCACGGATGCAACAGAATTCGCTGCAACCATATCAGCACTTACATGTCCAATAATTGCGGCAGTCGCAGTTAGTGCCCCTCCCCAAACAATGTAATTGCCTTGTACAGGCATGGTGTATTTCAGGAAATCCTTTAGGAGATTGCGCTGAATTCCATCCCATATGGGAAAACGAAAACGAATCGATCCTCTCGTCACTGAATATATAACACAGCAGCCCAACTCAATAAATCGAGCTAAAACTGTAGCAAGAGCTACCGCCATGATTGCCATTTCAGGTCTGTCTGGGAAAAGGACAAAGATACATAACGCATTAAACAAAATGTTTAACATTAAACATAGTGAACTAATCCAAGCGCTTAGTTTTGCATTTTCCATACTTCTAATCACGCTAAGATACATTTGTGAAATGCCCATTGCAAGATAAGAAAACGAATTCATCTTTAGAAATATTGAACCAAATCGAATTAATTCACTATCATTTGTAAAAAAACGCATTAACGTTTCAGGATATAAAAAAGATACTAAAAAAAACCAAATAGAGATACTAAATGAGAACAAGCAGGCAGTGCTGAGAATACGCTGTATGGTTTGTACATCCTTCTTCCCCCAATATTGTGCAGTCAAAACCCCTGCTCCCGTAGCCATTCCCATGTAAAACAATGTTAATGCGAAGGTGATTTGTCCCGCTAGCGATACGGCCGACATTGTAGATTGGCTAATCATTCCCAACATAACTACATCAGCTGATATGACTGTGGCTGAGATTAGATTTTGTAATGCAATGGGAATGACAAGCGTGATTAATTCCTTATTAAAATCTCGCGTCATAGGAGTAGTTAACTGTATGCGCTTTTTCTTTTTAACGTACATCCACTCCTCTCTGTTGGTATCCATATTATCAAGATAGGATAAATTCATTGTCCTTTCCATAAATATTGGCTATACTTTTGTCAAAATCGTATATTTATTGGAGGCGCTTTGTTGGATGAAAAATTTAGAGGTATTTTCTGATTTATCGGAAAGATTGAATTATAATCTACCTGACCTACCCTTGTATGTCCGGAGAGGAAGCTTGAATGAATTTGATAATTTTGCAGCTGCCGCTCATTGGCATTCGGATGTTGAGTTCATTTACATTCTGGAAGGCTCCATGGAGTATTCTGTTAACGGACAGACCATTAAATTAGAGCAAGGAAATGGGATTTTTGTGAATAGCCATCGTTTGCATTTTGGTTTTTCTCACAGTCATTGTAATTGTTCATTTATCGTTATAGTGATCCATTCCTCTCTCATCGGGGAAGGTTCGTTCATACGAGCTTACTGGGAAGAGAAGTTTGGTCCAAACATGGATGATTTTGTATTACTAGCAGAACAGATCTCCTGGCAGCACGAGATATTGTTATCCATTCAAGCGATCTATGCTGAAATGCATAATAGCTTTGCTCCAAATCCGTTCCGCTTAACTTCTCAGGCTTTATCTTTATGTGCTGGTATTGGAGATCACTTGCAACCGAAGGTGGGAGATAGCCACGATGTGCAATTATGGACAAATATTCAGCAAATGACTCGATTCATTCATCAAAACTACGAGCAAAAAATAACTCTTGAAGACATTGCGTCCTCAGGAGCCGTTTGTCGAAGCCGCTGCTGTACTTTATTTAATAAATACGTGGGTCAAACTCCCAACAACTATCTAACTCGATACCGCCTTCATAAAAGTTGTGAGATGTTGAGGGAAACCAAAAGATCTGTAAGTGAAATCGCACTTGCCTGTGGCTTTCAAAGTCTGAGCTACTTCTCATCCCTTTTTCGCAAACACATAGGATTAGTTCCGCTAGCATATCGAAAAAGCGCCATAAATGGCTTAAGTAAAACGGAGAATTAAACCGATTTATGCTCCATTCTCATTCTCTAGTTTCTCCTTCATAATTGGATGCCGGATCGTAATTCGGGTGCCTATCCCCTCCTTGGATTCGATTTGTAATTTATACTCTAAACCGAAATAAATCTTTAACCGCTCATTTACATTGCGCAGGCCGACACCAGATCGCCCATTCATCTTCTGATCCTCAGATTCCTCCTCCAATGCCTGTATAACTGAATCGGGTATTCCCTTCCCGTTATCTGTAATTTCAATGACCAGATTCTTCTCTTCTATTCGTCCGGAGAGTATAACTTTGCCATGCTCGAAATTCCCACGTATGCTGTGATGAATCGCATTCTCAACCAGAGGCTGCAGTAAAAGGCGCATGAACGTTATATTCAGCATATCCTCATCAAAAAAGTACACCACCCGCAGTGGCATGCCGATTCTAGCCTGTTCGATTTGCACGTAAGCCTTCACCTGATCGATCTCACGACCAACTGTCGTAATATCCTTGCCCTGATTGAGACTGAGACGCAATAAATTGCCTAATGCGGACACCATTTCACCAATATCATTTCGTCCATGATTCTCCGCTTTCCAGCGGATCGATTCCAGCGTGTTGTACAGAAAATGCGGATTGATTTGATGACTGAGCACTTGAAATTCAAGTTCTTTCTTGCTCCGTTCGGCTCGGGTGGATTGCGCAATCAAATCCTCGATTTTACGTACGATGCTGCCGAATCCACGAAACAGCCACCCTATCTCGTCCTTGCGTTCCTGATGCGGGATGTACATTCCAAAATCGCCTTCTTCAAGCTTTTTCATCAGACGTACCAATCGAAGGACAGGCTGTGTGAAATTTCGGGTAAGATAAATAACGACGCCAATGGATACAAGTAAATAGACAATAATAATGACAAGGAGCAGCCGATTCATCTCCATAACGGGCTCCACTAGAGCATCCATCGGAGTCAGACTGATAATCGTCCAGGGGAGGCTGTCCATCCGGACGAAAGTGATCAAATGCTCTTGATCATAGATCGACAATTTCTCAACGCCTTCGTTATACAGATTGCGCTTGGCCAGCAGTTGTGGAGAAGGTAAAACATCACCTGTCCATTCGTTCCCGGCCGAATCAAAAAGAATGGCCCCTTTATCATCAATGATCAGAAATTTTTGCCTTTGCAGCCGTTTGGTAGGTGAAAAGAATCGGCTTAGATGATTGTCAGCCAGATCCGTTACCACAATGCCGCGAGGCGTCCTGCTGTGCAGACTTGTGAACGTCTTGATATAAGACAACAACGGGCCCCGATTCGGACCATCACTTACTGATAATTGCCAATATGGCACGTTACTGTCCGCTGCTTGCCGAAACCATTCTTCTTCACCAACCGAGGCAGATTCCTCCAAAGCTCTCATATAGGTTGGATAATCTGCTGGAATTAGTGGATATACTCGAATCCGCAGCGCATCCATCTGTTTTTTCTTTTCATACACGATACTCAGCATATCAACGGAGTTCGTCTCTTCTTCCTTTGGACTTAACGGCGGCCTCTCCAATAAATACTGCAATGTTTTGTCACCGATCAAGCTATTGATACCTTCGTTTAACTGAGCTAAATAAGTTTCCACGTTTATCTTGGCTTGCTCCAGATAACTCATCGAGAATGTAATATTGGCTTGCTGAATGCCTTCTATTGATTTGGTATGGGCATATGCAGAGAATAGGATGAAGGGGATGATCGTTATCGAGAGAAAGATCAAAATCATACGGTTACGAAAGGAAGATGCCAGGCGAAGAAAAGCATTAATCATCCAAAATCCCCCGTAATCTACGGAATTCTTTCGGTGTCACCCCGACATGCTTTTTGAACAATTTTGAAAAGTGAACCGGATCCTTATAGCCAACTTCATATGAAACATGATAAATCTTATATTTTATATCCCCCAGCAATTCTTTGGCTCGTATCATCCGAATACTTGTTAAATCCTCCAGAAAGGTATGACCCCGTTCTTTTTTGTACAGCTTGCTGAGCCAAATCGGTGTAACATGAACCATTGATGCGACGTATTGCAACGACAGATTCTCGTTGTAACGGGTTCGGATCAATTTTGCAGCTTCCTGCACAATTCTGCTGGATGAGTTATCCATTTTATGAAAATCAATTGCTAACAGATGCAAGTTTTTTTCTACATGCTTCTTTAGGGATTCCAAAGTGTCATATTGTTCCAAGCGTTCCCACAACCCAATAGGATCGCGTTCCCATGAACGGTCTGGCCAACCAGCGGATGCGGCGGTTCGATAGATGCCCATTAACCACTGGAATATTTGCTGTTGAATGTCCTTCAGACTTAAGAGCTCCCATGATTTAACCATGTCTTCGAAACCTTTCATGGATTCAGTAATATCCTTCTCTGTACCATACCTGACCAGATCCAGCACTGCCGCCGGTTCGCGAATGGACATCTTCTCATTCTCAGTATCGTCCATCCCATCAACGGATTCAGTGAACAATCGATTGCCCCCATAAATGACTTTCTGCTCTAACGATTCAACGCATTCAACGTACAAGGCATTAAGATGCTTTAGCTCCTTCGGGAAAGCACTTACTGCAATACTGGCCTTCACTTTTACGAATTGATTGATCCGTTGCAAACAGATCTCAGCCACTGATTTGCATAACTCCAGTATTTTTGGATCAGAACAACTGATCACTGCCACCCAACGGTCCGTGGTATCCTTGAACAATGCTGCGGGTACATTCAATTCTTCAGCCAGTGTCTGGCTGACCACATTGCCAATCCCGAAGAGTACAAGATCTTTCTCAGCCGTCAGCATTTGCATATTGACCAGCGCCTTCAGATCATCTCCTTCAACGACCATCAGCAGCAAGGGAGATTCTTTCATCCAGTCCAAATGCAAGGACTTCAGCCGATGAGTGATGCGGGTTTCTCGATACGGATTATATTCGTTTTCTACCACTTCACGCAGGAGTTCTTCTTGCAATATGGGAACAGCGAATTGAACCTGGTACGCAATATTCGTTTTATTTTGCTCCTCTAACCTCTCACGCCTGATGTGATCCGTTGCCTTGCGCACAATCCGTTCCATTTCATCCATGTTGATGGGTTTCAATATGTAGTCGATAGCACCCAGATGAATCGCCTGCTTTACCAGGGAAAAATCATCATATCCGCTAATTAAAATCGCTTTCCAATCCTTAGGTTCCCTCATCTGCAATTCACTGAGCAGTTCAAGTCCCGACATCCGGTTCATCTTGATATCCGTAATGATCAAATCGGTTTTGTACTCCTGTGCAATCTGTAGTGCTTCGTCGCCATCGGAGGCAGAGCGGACTGTTCCAACCCCATATTCATGCCAAGGAAAGCGCTTACGAAGACCTTCACGAATTTCATACTCGTCATCAACAATTAACACATTAATCATGAAGTAAGCCTCCCGGAAGTTAGTCAGGGTGATTCGACGCCAGATTCAGATCGACTTGCCGCTGCACCTCGCCAATGATTTTATCAAGCCCGATGTTCTGTTGTTTTATTCGGTAATTCGATACCGCCTCCTTAACATCAGATACCAATCCGAATTCAATGGACCGACCCATATCTTCATACAACTGAACCCGTTCTTCAACTTCCTTGCTGATCGCATAATCACTAAGCAGCAAGCCTTCTAACGGCGAATCCAAATTGACTGGTATTTTGGCAAACCGTGCTTCCTCGCCCCAGAAATCCCCAGGGTATGTCTCCGTGGACCTGATGAATCGCGAATTCCAAAGCGCCCATTGTCCGCCCCAGCCCATATAGTTGCTTGTCGAATCACTTAAGTTGTGCGGATAAACCACCTGTTCCCCGTCCATCTGATACGTCTTGCCTTTAATGCCGTAGATCACTAAGTCATACAGTTTTCGATCGGTCTCCATCATATCGAGAAATTGCAGCACCAATTCGGCATGCTCCGAGTTACGGTTAATGGCAACAACGTTCGAAATTGGACTGCGGTTGACCTGTTTCTTATCCGGGTACAGAAGAGACATTTGCTGGCGATAGTTTGGATCAACAAAACCCTGATCAGTAGCATGTGCCCATTCATGCGAGGTAAGTGTAAATAACACTTTACCATTGCGCCATTGATCGGAACTGTCTGCTCGGTCAATCAGTGATTCTGGACTCAAAATCTTGTCTTCATACCATTTCTTGCTCATCGCTGCGGCTTCCACATAGAAGGGTTGCTGCTCAATGGCCTGCACTTTATGATTAGGGTCATTCAGATTAATACCTAGTCCATGAAACCCCAAATCCAGCCACTCCTCCCGCACGAGATAGAATGGAAGTGCTGTTATACGAGTCACTTTATTGTTCGGATAAGCGCGCTTTAGTTCATGTAAGAGTACGTCCACATCTTGAACCGTCTGTACCGATTCCGGTTCCCGATAAATCCCCGCTTTCTCTGCGAGATCTACCCGCCATCCGGCATATGGACGTTGATTCATTTTGATAGACCATGGCATTCCGACAATATCTCCGTTCATCGTAGTAGATCGCAGGTTACCATTCATCTGATATTTCTTATAGAGGTTTGGCGCATACTCGGGTAAAAGTTTATCCAAGGGCATATAAGAGCCCCGCGAAGCCATCTCTCTGAATGAAGAATCCGAATCAAAATTAAGGTCCCATCGATCACCGGCGGCAGCCATAACTAGAAGTTTCTCCGGATATTCAGGCCAGGAAATGAAATGAATAGAAAACTTTACATTCAGTCCTTTGTCTTTTACGTACTCGCTGACTGCCGTCCATACTTCATCGGTCGCTGCTTTTTTCTCTCCGCCAAAATAAAACTTGAGTGTCACTTCCGGCTCACTGGGAGGATTAGATGATATGAAAAAATCATTGATATCTGCCCCCGGGCTGCCCATGCATCCAGACAATGCCAAAGCTATGCATAGTAGATAGGGTGCCAGCCACCTCTGGAATCTGAAAACGGAACTCTTCATTTATTCCCCTTCCATTTCTGAAATACGGATATCGCCATCCATTCAAGATTTCTATATCAAAAAAAGCATTCACCCGTGTTCACTGTTTAAATATACCCACTTCTTTTTAGTAAAAAAAATGGAAATTATATATCTCATCCAGTTTAAACGATGTACTTCTTCAGCCAAATAAAAGGAGGGGTTATTCTCCCCTCCATCTGCATTTACGAACGATCAGATTTCTTTCTCCATCCATTTCATGTACCAAAACTTCCTGTTGTATCAAATAGTACCGATTCCCCTATCTTTCGTTTGGATGTCGAGATCCGCTTCTTCAACTCGGATAAATACAAATCTTCGTCAATTGGAAATTCAACGGTTTCGCCAGTCCAACTGGACAAATGCATGGCGTTCGAAAGCATTAAGCTATGGATGCCTTCCTCACCGTCCGCAATGAGGGGTGTTCCGTCCAGGATCGCGTTCGCAAATGAAGCGATGATCCCCATATGCTGGCTATTATCCCCTTCCGCTGGAACAACCGTTACTTCAACCGACGGCGATGTAAAGCCCTCTTTCGATTCGAAACAATATTCACGTTCGTTCTGGCTGAGCTTATGCAGCGTCAGTTTACCGTGTTCACAGACCAGCTTACCCATCTCCAGCGTAATCTCAAGACGATTTGTTCCTGGTAAATCCGCGGTTGTGGTTACAAATACGCCTGTGGAACCGTTCGGAAATTCCAAATACGCCGTCACATCATCTTCAACCTCAATATCATGCCACTTTCCTTCATGGCAAAAAGCACGTACTTTCGAAGGCATGCCGCAGATCCATTGGAGCAAGTCGATGTTATGAGGGCATTGGTTGATGAGCACACCACCGCCTTCGCCAGCCCAAGTTGCGCGCCAGCTCCCGGAATCATAATAAGCCTGAGTTCTGTACCAGTCAGTAATGATCCAGTTCACCCGTTTGATGGCCCCAAGCTCGCCACCTTGCACCAACTCGCGCATTTTCCGGTACATTGGATTTGTGCGCTGATTAAACATCATACAGAAAACGACGCCACTTTCCTGCGCCTTCTCGTTCATCTCTCTTACCTGCTTTGTATAGACTCCGGCCGGCTTCTCGCACAAGACATGCAATCTTTTGCTGAAAGCTTGTATCGCAAGTCTTGGATGATCATAATGCGGCGTAGCGATAATAACAGCATCGCAAAGACCACTGTCTATCAGTTCTTCCGGGCTATTAAAATAGCCTAATGTCTCCGGCAAATACATCTTGGAAGCCGTAATCCGCTTTTCATCCATGTCTGATACGGTGGTGAGCTCCACCTCCGTTACGGTGCCATTAATCAATTTTTTCGCATGGTCCGACCCCATATTTCCCATTCCGATAATACCGATACGTAATTTTTTCATGATCGATCTCCTTTTCCTCTAGCGATAGCCAAGAGAAGCCAAATTGTTGTAGCTCGTCTGCAAACAATCGAACGGACTCGTTTGACAAACGTCCTGCTCTACGAGCAAATATTTCGTATTCGCATTTTCAAGCGCTTTCAAAATTCCTGTGAAATTCATGTTACCTTCCATCACCGGTTCCATTTGCTTATCCGAACCCATGTCCTTCAAATGCACGCAATGAAGGCGGTCCTTTAATTTATCGCTCCATTCGCATACGTCAGCTCCGGCAGCATGTACCCAATACGTATCCAGAGTAATTCCCAGTTCCTCGGGTGAGAAATCCTCGATAAGACGTTCGATCATACGCTTGCCATCCGTTTTCTCAAACTCAAAATGATGGTTGTGATACATGAATAGCTTTCCGGATCTGGCGATCCGCCGAGCCGCTTCCCGGAAGTCACTCGCGAAATATCCGTACCAATCCCGTGACCGATATTTATCCGGCATAGCTCCGATACCGATATAATCGCAACCAAGAATGTTATGCTCCTCAATCACTTGATCGGTTTCATACAATATCCGCTCAGGGCTCGTATGCGTCAGAGCAATTTGGAGCGATAACTCGTCGCACATAGCTCTAAGTGTTTCCGGCTTGATTTTTACCGATTGCAGAAACCTGGATTGATGTGTAACCCATCTCCGCAATTTTTTGCAATGTACGTTTAATGTCTTTTTCAGTTTGAAGAAAAGAACGTACTGTGTACAACTGTGCACCTAAAATCACATAAAACAGCTCCCTCTCTACGTTTGGAATGTGTCTACATTAATTAATTATAGTTCTGACATGTAGATTTTCCATTGTAAATCGGAGCAATTACATTGCAAATATAGCGTCGATCTATTAGACTAACTTTACACCGATTGGAGGAGGTGACTGAATGAATACTGTCAATATCCATACCGACTCGTTAATTCTTCACCATGCTGTAGACCATAAGAAGACTGAACAATATGCTCTTCACTGTCACAATTTCTACGAGGTGTTCTATTTCGTTGCCGGTGATGTGAGCTATCTTGTAGAAGGCAAAAATTATGTTCCCAAGCCCCACAGCCTCCTGCTTATTGCTCCCCACGTTTTTCATGGGGTCAAAATTGAAAGCGACATTCCCTATGAGAGAATATCGCTACATTTTGTACCTGGCTTTCTGCCTCTTGAAAACCAGTCAGTCTTATTATCTCCGTTCCATCCTGATTTCGGTTCGGCTGACATCTATTACATGGATAATGGGAATCAGGTTATGTTTCCTTTTTTTAAACAATTGATCGACGCCAGACTTGCTGACGAAACTATTCGTGAATTGTCGCTTCGCGTGCGTCTCGAAGCTCTTTTATCACAAATATTGATAAGCAGCTATTCACTCAAAGGGGCATCTGAATCTTCATCATCCACTAAATCCGTATCAAAAATCATAGCTTATCTAAACGATCATATTACCGAATCTATTAAGCTGGACGATTTGTCTGCTGCATTCTACATCAGCAAACATCATTTGAACAAAATGTTCCGGAGAGCAACAGGCACAACGGTTGGCAATTATGTCATTCATAAACGGGTCATTATGGCGCAAAACTTGATATCACAGGGCCAAACAGCCAATTCCGCAGCATCAGCCGTAGGTTTTCATGATTATTCATCTTTCTTCCGCGCTTATAAAAAGGTTCTCGGCTATGCACCTTCTGTCAAACAAAATACAATGCTTCTCAAGTGATGGATTTATCGTTCTGTAAATCTATTTAAATTTTAATAACTCACCTTAATGGTCTTGATTTCAAACGGTTTGAAAACAAGGTCCATATTAGAATCCAGGCTTTCGAGCGTTTCTTCCAACATATTAGTTATTTCCATTTTGTCAAAAGAGATATTTACATCCCAAGAGGTGATTGTATATGCTCCTTCTGCCTCATACATTCGAATGACAAATCCTCTATCATTATTCTCTAACGGTTTGATGGCTTCCACGAGAATATTATCAGCCTCTATCGATAAAAGACTGTTTTGCTGAAATTCCCCTTCCAAAATAAGCGGCTTCATATTGAATTGATATGCAGGATGCACAACATTTTTCGCACAAAAGCTACCATCATGAGGTAAGAAAGAATAACTGCATTCATGTAAGCCTTTATCCCCTCGAGGATCTGGACGATTACCTCCCTTATGTAGTGAGAGTTGCATGCTTGAATTTTCCACACTGATTCCATACTTACAATCATTCAATAAGGCGGCTCCATACCTTGCTTCGGACAGATCCGTAAATTTATGATTCACCACTTCAAATTTAGCTTTTTCCATAGAATTATTTCTTGTTGTTGGACGTTCAATATATCCAAACTGTATTTCCTGTTTTGCAGTATTTGTAAAAATAGATGTATCAAAAGCTGTTTTCAAGAAACGATGCTCGTCTTGCCAATCAATCAAAGTATCGAACCTCACTTGCAGACTGTCACTATAGAAAACCATATCCTGAATGATGGTTGTTTTCACTGTAACTTGATACTTGCTTCGAATACGTATTTCAATAGGACCATTAGAAATCAATTCTCTTGAAATCATTGCAGCAGAATCCGCGAATTTATACTGGCTATCCACATCCAGATCCCAATTATCCCATGCAGTTGGTACATCTTCAGCTATAAGGAAGGTGTTGAATGCATAGCCTTCACCGCGGAGTTCCCTCTTGGCTTTTTTGTCAAAGAATGATTCAATATAACCTTGATCATTAAAAGTAACTTTAATTAATGGCGTTTCTAATTGATTCCCATCCAAACCGAACGCTGCTTCACCTCCAGGCTCACCTTCCTCCAGTGTTAATACGATGCTAGAGAAAGCAGGAATCATGACTTCTACGGCTAGCTTCTTGTTACCGTGAATGTCGGCAGTCACTTGTTGAAGATAATCTCCTTGCACCTTTAAACCTTCAGTATAATCTAGATACACTACTTCACACCGGTCAAAAGATAAGGTATTGATAACCGTTCTAGATAGTGATTTGTTCTTAGGTTTAATCAATTCTTGAATGTACTCGGCCGATTTTTCAATGATTGCAGATGTTTCAGCTAAGGATTCATCATGGACACGAGCGATACTTGTACCTGGCAAAATATCATGAAATTGATTAACTAGCATATCTTCCATCAGCGGACGAATTTTCTCGTCACTGGCTATAGTATTTTTCCTAATAGCTTCCCTTACTGTTACATATTCTAGGTTCCTTAATGAAATTTCAGCTAACCTGTTATTTCTTTTGATATTATGTTGACTGGTTAATGTTCCACGGTGTAGTTCCAAATATAATTCTCCGCTATAAATGGACGGATCTATTGCAGTTTCTTCGAGTTCTTTCATGAACTCGCTTACTGTAGTGTGATTTGCTTTAGGAATCCCTTCTAAATCCCGAACACGACGTGCCATTTCAATCATTTCAAATTGTGGACCTCCCCCACCGTCACCAAAACCATAGGCTATTAACCTTTTGTTTGTAACGGATTTTTCCTTAATTCCCCTCATCTCTCCCCCGGCAACATAATCTACCAAGCTTGCAGCATCAGGCCATATATGAGTTCGATTAAAATGTACGAATATTCTCGACCCGTCTAGTCCTTTCCAAATAAAGGTGTCATACGGGAATACATTCGTATCATTCCAGTCCATTTTCGTTGTCAAAAAATATTTTATTCCGCAGCCCTTCATAATTTGAGGCAAAGAAGCGCTATAGCCGAACGTATCCGGTAACCAGAAACAATCCGAACGGTAATTAAAATTCTCCTGCGTGTATCGTTGTCCCCAAATAAATTGGCGGATTAAATATTCCCCATTAGGCAAATTACAGTCACTTTCGATCCATACCCCTCCATTGGGTTCATACCTGCCGTTTATAACCTGTTCTTTGATCCCTTCAAATACTTCAGGGTAATGCCGCTGAACCATTGCCGTATGGTATGCGGAACTTTGTACAAACTTATATTCATCGTATTGTTTCATCAGATTTAATTGATTGGCATAGGTTCGAGTACATTTCTTCAATGTCTCGTCTTTATGCCACAACCACGCTGTATCCATGTGAGAGTGTCCAATAATTCCGGCACTTGGTGCGGATATAGAATTTTGATTTTTTAGTAACTTTTGCAGGATCGGATGTGCTTTTCGTATAGCGCCCATAAAAGTATCGTAATCTACATTGTCGTAATCGTAGTACAATACTTTATGCACTTCGATCAGTTGGGAAACGATATTGCTTCTCACGAAGTTGTTAGAGTCCAATCTAGCAACAACTTGATTAAGTGTTTTTAAGTCAAAATAAAATGCGCAAATTTCATCATTCTTGGTACAAATGTCAACGCTCTCATACACATAAGTAAAGTTACCCTGACTCTCAGTTTCCAGAGGTGCCACACCCGGAAAATCATGATGAGCATAGACTTCCAAAGCGATCTCTATATTCTCGCCACCTGTTACCTGTTGTTTTAACATGTCACAGTAATGGTTACCATGGCTGTTCACAATGATTTTCGAGCAGAAAATGCCAGACGGTACACCGTCGACCCACATCATCATTTCATATCCTCCGATGTGAGGATACAAATATAAATTTTGTCCGGCGAGACTACTGAGTACTTTGTAGCTTCCTTTAAACCAACAGTATGTTTTTTCCCCTTCCCATATATCCCCCTTCTTGCAATCCTTAAAATTCGATTCGTCTGGAATCGTATATAGAGATTCTGTTGTATGGTATTTTTTCATTGGCACTTCATCCACTTTGGTAAACATAAGCGGTTCAATGGTCTTGGTAAATCGAACTAACTTCCCGAGCATCCGTTCTAATTGTCTATCTGGCATCATATGAGTACCCTCCATAACATGATTTGGTAAGCTAGCATTCATTCTTACTTCAAGTATAAGCGGAGTAATTCCTGTCAATTCAACGATCTCGTTCTCTCTTTTATCTTATATCACATCAAGTAGAATAACCGCTGATCATAAGACCAACGGTTATTACTCCCCCTTCGGGTTACTTCAGACTTTCGCGTAACTCTAGCGTTTTTTTGTTCCAGGCTTCGGTTTCCGGAATAATATCGTTAATATCTCGATCTCCAAAAATAATATCGTTCAAGAGGTTATTGTAGTTGTAATCTCTCCATCCGACGACAGTCAATCCTGACTGGATTCTAGCATTTTGTTGTGCAATTTTTACCGCTTCAATGTTCTTCCCCTCCCATATTGGAGCTTCATCGTAATAAGCGGTAATTTCCGGATCGTTAACCGACGCATTTGCCCCTTGGTCAATCTTCCATTTCTGCGCTTCTGGCGTGAATTGGAAGCTTAGCCACAGGAACGCCGCCTCCTTTTGTTTGGAGCCCGCAAGCATGGCAAGTGGTCCATAAATGGAATAACCCGGCTGGCTCACTTTCCCTTTGGGGAACGGAAGCACATCCCATTGAAAAGGCGCCTTCTCCTTCAATGTCGGAAGTACCCAGTCGCCACCAATTGCAAAACCTGTTTTACCGTTTATGAAATCCTTAGTCACATTTCCGTCTGCTTCTGCGGCTGCGTTGCTCTGCATGGAACCATCCTTGGTAACCAGCTCCTGAAACCACTTCACTTCGTTCATGATCTCTGGTGTATTCAGCAAACTTTGTGTCATATCTTCGTTCATGTATTGGTGGTTCGCAGCATAACCATCCGCAATCGATTTACTGGAGAGCATGCGCATTTGAATTTCTGGTTGGCTAGTCACGCCATACTCGCCTGCATTCGAATCGGTAATCTGCTTAGCAATATTCCGGAAATCATCGTAGTTCCAATCATTAGAGGGCATATCGACGCCATGCTTGGCAAGTAAATCTTTGTTCACCAAGATCCACATCGGTACATCAACCATCGGTATCGCCAGCCTTTTGCTGTTGAACGTCATGGTGTCCAAGAAACCCTCAGGAAATTTCGCATTCTGGAATATTTCGCTTTCCTCAATGTAAGGTGTTAAATCTTCAATGAGACCCCCCTGCTCAAAAGCCACCAAATCGGTATCGATCTCGGTCACATCGGCAGGCGTGCCGGCCGCTTCAAGTGATGCAATGATTTCCATGATCGGTTGCTTATTGACCGGAATTTGCTCAATGGTTATCCAAGGATATTTCTGATGGAAGAGTTCATATAACTCGTCATAAGTGCCCTCTTTCCAGGAAATGAACTTCAACGTAACCGGCTCCCTATCCCCATCCTGACCCGTCTCCGTTACTACAGTGTCATTCCCTGCTGGAGGTGAACTCTCCTTATTCCCGCTAGTCCCTGAATTTCCACTGCATCCCGCCAACATAAATGTCAGAGACAAGACTGCAGCCAATATTGATGTTCCTAACCGCTTCTTTTTCAAGCTTTTCCCTCCCCATTGTGATCTTATTTGTGTTCTTTTCTTCAGAGATACAGACCGTCCACAGCCACTAGCGGCCAGCATTCCCCCTTTCCAATGAAGTCAAAAATCACTTTATCTCCCCAGTAGTGATCTACTCTACAATTCCAGTTCGTTCAATTCCGGTGATGAACCAGCGCTGGAGGAACATGAAAATCAACATCGGCGGGAAAATAATGAGGAATGCCGCTGCCATTTTGGTTCCTTCCGTAACCGGGTTATTAACCGACTCCTGGCTGCTGAGCAGAGAGGGATTCAATACTTCTTCCAGATTGTCCAGACGTATCGACAACGGTGTGAATCCCTTGGCCAAAAACATGGATGGTTCATAATACATGTTCCAATACCAGATGAAGGAAAAGAGAAAGACGACGAGACAGGCGGACTGAGCCAGTGGCAGCATAATTCGGAAGTAAAGTCGGGCTGCAGATGCACCGTCAAGCTTTGCCGCTTCTTCAAGGCTAGGGGGCTGGGATTTGAAGAATTGGCGGAATATGAGAATAAACAGTGCTCCCTTTAAACCCTGGCCGAAGATCGCAGGTACCAGGAATACAAACAACGAATTTAGCAGTCCTAACTTGCTGAAAATAACATACAGCGGAATAATGATGACCTGTGGAGGTATAAGAAAGGTCAATAGTACCAGTGCTGTAATTAGTCCTTTGAAGGGAATAGCCAGCCGTGCAAGTGCGTATCCGGTCATAGAACAGATCAGCACCTGAACAAGTGAACAAGTAAGAGCAATCACCGCCGTATTCCGCAATGCTTCCGGGTATTGTAAGCCCTCGTAAGCCTTTGTCAAGTTCTCCCATGTAACGACGCGGGGAATCCATTTCACAGATGGGTCCAACAGGTCACTGACCGTCTTTAACATCGTGGTGATCATGTAGAGAAGTGGCTGTAGATACAAATACGCCACAATAGACAGCAGCACATAAATGATCAGTTTAGCTAACAACCCGTCTGACAAATTCCTGCCCATAAGCAGAGCTTTAAGCTTTTGCGACTCTCTCCGCCACAGCAGATCTCTTACATTATTTTTGGCCCGATCAAACCATAGTTCTTCTTTCATGATCTTCTCCCCCTCTGGCGCATGCTGCGGCTGAACATTCCGAGTACTATCGCGATCAGGACAAAAATGAATCCGAAATAGATCCAAGCCAATGCACTTGCATATCCGTATCCGGTATCCACTTTGAACATATTGTCGCGAATATGCTTCAGCACTGGATTGAGAGGGAAGGTGAAGAGATCTATGATGGTATAGAGTACATTAAGGCTTATAAACGGAATGCTGGCAGGTAGCGTTATTTTCCAGAAGCTGTCCCAAGGCGATGCACCGTCAATCCGTACTGCTTCATAAATAGATGGAGATATCGTCTGAAATCCGGCGATAAAGATCAAGATCTGTACCCCCGAATACCAGAGAATTAGGACAACGCGACCCAGCACTTCCATGATCATCTTCGCCATTTCGCCTCCGACATATTGCTTCACTAACGGTTCCAGATTGTATTGATCCAGAAAGGGGATATCGCCTGCCCCCTGCGTAAACAGCTCCGACAACACCTGACCAGTGGCGAAGATGACAGGTAAAAAGAATAAAGCGCGATAGATGAATCTTCCGGGAAACTTCTGATTCAGCAGCAGCGAAATAAGCAGAGCGAAGATAACGATAATCGGAACCATCAACAACATTTGCTGAAAATAGGTGATCATCTCGATCGGGAACACATTGTCCTTTAGGAAAGCATCCCGGTAATTTTGAATGCCGATCCAGTCATATTTAAATCCGCCCGGCACCACCGCCACCTTGTGTAGTGACATGAACATTGACCAACCGATGGGTATAGCTACGAACACACTGAATCCGATCATCCAGGGCAGCATGAAAAGCAAACCAACGCCATAGCGCTTGAATTGGTATTGAAGCGCCTTCTTCTTGTGTTCTTGCAACTGGCTCATCGGGCAGCCCCTTTCTCCACCTTGAAGCTCTTGGCTGCATAATCCACAATGACGCGAGTTCCATTCTCATACGTGGTCATATAACGTTCATCACTTATTTGTTCGTGATCAACAATCCTAAGCGAATAAAGATCACTTAAGCTATCAAATCGTCCGTATTCCTCTACAATGCGGCTTTCCCACTTGTCGAATCTGCTGCTGTATAGACCATATACAGGTGTGTTTTTCAACTTCCGGGAATCATCATGAGTGACGAAAAAGGATGGCAGCGCTCCATATTCTATCGCCTTCAAAAATTCGGTATCCTCATCATCGCGCAGATTTCCTGCTTCAAATGTGTAAGGTACGTTGCCGTGCAGTGCGATTGGGTAAAATGGAACGGTCTCATCGATCATGAAATCGTAACTAGAGGAGGATGCCATTCCGTCAATGAAATCAGTGCTGCCAAGCACATAAGCATTGCCGCGTTCAACGCTGGTCGATCCCAACTCCTTACGGGTGTAATCAAGTAAACCATTGTATACGGTCTTCGTATATTCTCTTGTACGGATGCCGGACAACTCATAGTCATGCACAAGAATCTCGCCCAATCCGCTGTAATGGATCCCGTTTACTCCAATATCTTTTAACTTGTCAATTGTTTTTGCTGCACTTACTGCCGTATATACTGGTTTAGCAAGATACCACCCATCAATGTTATAAGCCGTACCATCAATACCGCGAATGGCGTCTGTTTTGCCAGAGAATGATGACTCGCTGTCCACCCATAAAAAGTCCTCTTGGAAAGCAACATCAATACCTGATTTCTTCATCGAGGCGACAAAGGATTTAGCACCAGTCTCACCTCCGAGCGAACTCTCAATTGGGAAACGCTTCTCCATGTTGTAATCGCCCTCGTTCTGCCAGCCATAAAATATGGTCTTAAGCGAAGCGACACCCTGCTGTTGCAGCCGCTCTACAATTTCAGTCGCTTGATCAAACGTAGTGGTAGCAACATACTGCACTCTTCCAAAAGCCTTTTCATAATTTCCGCCCATCAATTTCAGGTAGAGGGGAACATGTTCTACCGGTTCCAAAGCTTCTCCCAACTGGCCGGATTCTTGTAAATAATCTCGGTAAGCACTCGCCATTCCGATATAAGAAGCTTGCTCCCCATTCAGAAAGCGGTACTCTACCTCACGGTCCAGGTCCAATTTTTGCTTCTGAATAGCCTTGCTTGGAGTAGCCAACCTACTCATTCTGTATAAATACTCTTCTCGGTAGATTTGACTCGAGTACACATTGTAGAAGGATGAGCGTTGTCCAGGTGCCATTGCGACTACATTAGCAGAATCCTCGCCCTTCCTCATGACAGCGACATAAGCATGATCTCCACGTTTCAACCCAAATACCGGATAAGCGATATTCTCTCTGTTCTGAACCATTAAATTGATATTCCCTGCATTGGTCAGTTCCTGGCCATACACCTGATGGATGTACCCTTTGGAAAGGCTTGCCTTTGCCGTATCATAGCGGATCAGTCCGCCTGGACCATCAGGCACAAATAAATATCCATCTTCATTAGCCATAGCAGCGCCGAAATGAGGCAGGACATCCATTGAAAACAACACGTGATCTCCTTCTTCGCGGATTCCTGCTGCCGGCACTTTGACCTTTAATCCGGATTCCGTTAATTCGTATTGAATAGCAAAACCAATGCGTTTGTCAGGAAACCAGTATTGAATTTGAAGTCCTTTCATATCACGGATCATCGTCGTCTCTAAACCGGGCGCTTTACTGTTCAATGTTTCCCTAACCGTTTGGTCTGCTCCTTGCGTACGTACATGGGTTAATACAAACGGAGACTGCAAATTATCCAACAGTTGCCCCTTGACGCTCTCATCCGCGAGCTCAACTTCAGTCGGATTGCTGGTCCAACGGTATCCGCTTCTTTTGTCCAGAACGTAGATTTGCGTATTGAGCGGATTCACATACAGGGCGTACTGATCGTTATCTACCGCAATTGCATAACCATCTGCTTGTGCAGCAGGCTTCCATCTTTCACCTTGATAGAGGGAAGCTTTCTCTGGTATCAGCACTTGTATTCCAGTAGCGGCAAAAATCTCCGTTGTACTCTGCTGCCATGGTTTTATAACCAACACGATGAGCATCAGACCAAGCACCAGCACAATAACGGCGGTCCATCCTACCCTATTCCATTTTCGTTTGAGTGTGTTATAGATTGATGTTCACCTCTTTGTAAAGCTCATAGAAAAAGTCATACAGATTAAAGGACAATCCGAATATAATGAAGCCAAACATCCAGATCGTCAGAATCGCAAACACAGTAACGGCCGAGTTTTTGATCGTTTCCACAAATTCAAAATTGTGAATTACTTGTGTCATCACAAAGAACATGGAGAGAAGCCACAGTACCATCACCATATTCATGGCATGAATGATGATCGATTCATCTAGTGAGACGATGTTGGATAATAACAGAAGTGGAATTGAGAAGAATACGTATGGTGATAGCGCATACACACTTCCTTGAATTACTTCTCTGAATTTACCCTCACCGTCTTTGACACTGCAAACTAAGTAATTGGCAACAATCCAGGTGATCCATGGTAGGATGAAGAACCCCATCTCTTTTAGTAAATTAACTTCTGAGAGTTCAACTGGATGAAAGAGGAACCCAGTCCAGTAGATTGTGCATAATTTGATGGCCAGCACGAGAGACAGCAGGGCTATCGTAATCCATGGTGCAATTCTCGCTTCCTTGATCCGGTAGAATCCTTCATATGGATGAAACATCACATAACTGAAATTTTTCAAATCAGCGAAAGGTTGCTGCAAGCGCTCAGAAAGCGGCCGCTTCCGCAGGTATAAACGTATTCCGCGTATACCAAAATGGAGGAAGAGTCCACCCCCTACTAGGCTATATATCAGGATCATAAAGTGGTTCTGCAACCAGTCTAACCTCAGCTTCCAGAAAGCTTTGGAGTAACCTTCTGTATCAAAGGCTGCCTTCATAAACATCAACGCATCCTCGTTGCGTCCTTCATGTAGAAGCACTTTTCCTAAACCTTGAAAGGTGCCGTTATACATATCGTTACGGGCGTAGACAGCTTCCCAGTAAGGCTTGCTTTGCTCGTATTTCCCTTCTGCATACAAAGCTAGCGCTTTCAGCACATCTCTTCCCAAATCAGTACGCACATATTTGTGTACGGTATTCGTACCGCTGTCCGAGATCCAGATCGCATGGTTGCTGTCCACCCCAATGCCTGTCGGATAACCCAATATGCCATACTGCTGCGTATCTTTATTGACAAGACCAAACTCAAACATCGCTTCCCCATTACGGTCGTACATATTGATGTGCATAGAGTCAAGGTCAATATTGTAGAGAAATGCATCAGCATCAATCGCAGCATCAACAATACCGTGACCGTTCTCTAACGTCTTATTCTTGAATATATCCACGCCGCCTGCATTCAGTTTACGGATGGCTCCCTTCCCCTCACCGCCAGCAGTCGAAGTATAGATAAAGCCGTCTTTGTCTACCGAGACATTCGTAATCGGTTTAGGAAGCGCAGCCTTTTCCTTGGCCAATTGATCTTTATTGAGAACCAGTTTCTTCAACCAGTTGAGCATGGATTGATCGGCTTTGTTAGCACCGAAGTAACCCATGAATTCACCTTGGGGATTTAACCGAACAAGCCCTTGATAAGATGAATTCAGTTGTATGTACATGACACCACGACGATCAACGATCAACTTGACGGGCACAAAGTGCTCGGACCCCATTAATGGTGTATTCGGTTTTTTGAAATCACGCTGAAACACCCCGTTTTGATCAAATACCGCGATCCTCTGATTACCTGAATCCGCAACATACACTGCATTGTCCGGTGTGACAAACACACCTTCAGGTGAAGACAACTGTCCTGATCCTTCTTCTTCACCGATTGTACGTAGCAGACTACCATCCTGATCTAACACTACGATTCGGTTCTGCTTCTTATCTGCGATGTAGACCTTGTCGTCTGAGGCTACGTCAAGGTCTACCGGTTCCCCAAAGTCGGCAGAATAGGCACCTGCTGGTCTGTAAATCGGCTGAATCTGGAACCAGTTTGACTGGTTACTGTCATAATAAGCCGTCCAGTACGGAAGACTTGCTGAAGCTGCCTTCGGCAGAACGGTTAACGCAATCAAGCCTATGAGTGCCATTGATAACCATTTTTTCATCGCGACTCTACTTCCTTTACTGATGACTTTACTTAATACCGGAATGGACCATCGTCTCCAATACCTTGCGTTGGAAGAGCAGGAAGATGATCAAATTCGGGATAAAAATGAGCAGTCCGGCTGCTGCTGCCATATTCTGTCCTGCGACATTGTTCTGCAGCCCACTAAGCAGGCTATTCACATAGAACGGTAAAGTACGCATCGCCTCTTTTTGCATGAACAAAGTTGAGGTCTCGACATCACCCCACACATTTTGAAAAGTAAGAATGGATATCGTTGCAATGGCTGGAACGGATAAAGGCAGAATAATTCGTTTGAATATACCGAAATGACTGGCTCCGTCAATCTTTGCAGCCTCCATCAGATCATTTGGAATTTGGGAAATAAATCCGACCAGCATGAACACCGCCACCGGTGATGCAAGTGAAGGTAAGATGTGTCCGAAATACGTATTGTTCAGTCCAAGAGCGCTGATGACCAGATAACGTGGAATGGAAACAGTTTCAGGTGCGAACATAAGGGAAAGTGTGATCATCCCCATAATGAGTTTCTTGAAATGGAACTGATATTTTGCCAATACATAACCTGCCATTGTACTGACCATGATTACACTGATGAGTGTAAATGACACAACAACCATACTGTTAAACAGGTAACGGGTGAACGGTACCAAGGCATTGGTAGCGTGAAGAAACAACGTTTCAAAGTTATTTAGTGTTGGCTGTTGTACAAAGAATTGAGGTGGAAACAAAAACAATTCATTTTGTGGTTTAAAGGCATGATTGAAAATAAATACAATGGGCAGAGACATAAATACTGCCAGGCAAGTAAACAACAAAATCAGAATGACATCGAAAGATGATACTGAGCGGAGCTTTCGTAATTTGGCTATCATACTTACAGCTCCTCCTTCGAGTTGAACAGCCGATATGCAAACCTCATCACAAAATAGCTGAACAACAGCAGCATGACCGACACTGCAGAAGCATAACCAAGTTCGAACCGGATGAATGCATAATCATCGACATGATTAATGATCAGATGACCGGCATACTGAGGAGTCACCGCCATACCCGTAAGCTGGGTCGAAATACTGCCTGCCTTCAGTGTAGACACGATGGTCATGACGGCACTGAACAACATCTGTGGCTTCATCGAAGGGATAGTGATATAGAATACTTCCTGAAGCCGATTGGAGAGGCCATCGATGCGGCCGGCTTCATACAGCTCGCGATTGACCGTTTGTAATCCGGCAAGCATCGCCAGAAAACCTACGCTGAAACTCATCCATAAGGAGACCATAATCATAATAGGAAGCAAATACTTGGGATCTTGCAGCCAAGTGATTTGAGAGTCAATCCAGCCCATTTGTAATAAAAAATTATTAAGATACCCAACCCTATCGCCACTGAACGCTGCAATCCAAACGACCGACAATGCTACCCCACCAGCCATAGAGGGTGCATAGAACACTAATGTATAGTAATCCCTGACCCGCAGAGGCAGTTGATGTATCAGCCAAGCGAAGAAGAACGATAGAATATAACCACCCGGCCCAACAATTAATGCAAACAGAAATGTATTCGGAAGTGCCTTGGTCAAAAAAATAATATCTTGCGTAAATAATGCGATGAAATTGTCAAAACCGATAAAATTCAAACTTCCAAATCCATCATAAGATGTAAAACTAAGTGTGGCCGCCATCACGACAGGAATGACGATAAATACGAGAAAGCAAATTAGAAACGGTGCCAGAAAAAGATAACAGAAAGCATCTTTTCTAAGCTCTCTTAGAAAACGCATCCACTTTGATACAAAAGGTGAAGGTGGCTTAGTTGGGTGTAACACTGGAACAACCTCTGTTTTCACGATTCTGTGTCCTCCCATACGTAGGGCTCTGTAATCTGTGGAATATTCAAACTTCTGCCCATGATGCCGAAGTTCCGCTGTCTGCGGTCCATCTCCCGCTGCAGGGACAAATGCGCTTCTTCCAATGATTCATCCGCTGGTATGCCGTCAAATACGGTTCGATTCCATGCAAAATCCATCTCCCTGCCCAAGAAATAGTATCCCGGTACATTCGGCATGTTCAACGCCCAACTGGCTTGTTCCCGAATAGCTTTCAAATCATCAGCAGGCCAGTTTAGAGAGTCCATCGCTTTTACATTGGCTGTATTCCAGCGATATTCAATACCATAAAATGATTCCATATCCGCAGCATATCGAGATTGTATTTCTCCTGAAGTCCACCACTTCAGAAATTCCCAAGCTTTATCTTTCTGCTCGCTTTTTTTCATGATCATCGCACCAGTTAGGCCTTGAGGAGACCAGCGCACAACCTCACCATTTTCCTGCTTAATTCCAGGTAACGGAGCGACCTTCCAATGTCCTGTAATTTCCGGCGCAGCTACTTGTAACTGAACATAGGTGTTAAAATCAGATATCCCAATCGGAATATCCCCATCCCGAAAGTGTTGAAAGAAAGCCGGGATATCAATTGGCAAATTGTATTTTGTAAACATCTCGGTCCATAATTTAAATGCTTGTTGTCCAGTGTCGCTGAATATATTAGATTTCAGACCGTCTTGTGTATAAGGGTCGGTACCATGTTCCAGAAACAATGTGGAATAATCAGCTTTTGGTACGTTCATGGTCATCCCATTCTCTTGCAGAGTGGGTAAGATATCAAACACATCGTCCCAGGTATCAGGCACTTCTAAATCCAGTCTTTCAAGTATGTCCGAGCGGTAAAACAACAATTGAAAATTCTGTACTTCTGGCAATCCATAAGTTCCACCATCATACATCAGAGCTCTGGTAACACCCGGTATGAACTGATTCATCATGTCATCAAAACCTGGATACTGTGATAAATCCTCGACAGCATTCCGCATGGCATAATCTGCCGGTATTGATTCTCCTACTCCAAGTGCAATATCAGGAACCTCTCCTGCTGCATTTCCAAGGATTAACATGTTTGGATTTGGCATAAGATTGATATTGACTTCAATCCCTGTCTTGGGCGTGAAATCCTGGCTAACCAGTTCGCGCAATAAATCAACATAATCCCGCCCTCGTCCGACCCAGATCGTTAACGCACCTTCTTCTTCTTGCCCTCCGAGATCATAATCCACATAGAAGGAACGTGAGAAGTCCGCTAACGAATAAGGTATTCGTGAGAGTGCAGTAGGCTCTTTGAGGCCTGTCTTAGCATCCGGTGTCCGCACAACCAGATAATCGAGAAGTAGCGGTTGCTTGGTCAGAGTCGACATCCATGTCCCGATATTGGCCTGGATCGTGGAGAATTCTTTGATTTTGCTTGGAATTTCGTTCACATCGCTCAGCATCTCCTCCAGAATGGTAACCGAAGCTTTAATAGCCTGTGATAGATCCGAATCCCTCTCATTGACCGAATTGGTATAAAGGCGAATCATGTTCAACCGGTCTGTAATAGCTTGAAGTTTGTTCTCAACTTCCGGATCGTACTTTTTCATTTCCCATGTCCGCGTTGAGTCGATATTGGAATCGGACGCGCTCTTGCTATAGTTTCCGGTAATCAACCTCATCTCACGGTCAAAAGCGGCGATCTGTAACAAAGTATCCTTAAGTGCAATCAATATTGGCTGCATCTTTGTTGAATCCGCGGTCATGCGTATAGAGTGCTTTCCTTGTTTAAGATAGAATTTAAAGGGTTCCCTGGAAACATTGGATAAGGTCGTAATTTCAAATTCCTTATGATAGTCAATTGCGTAGTTCAGCATCTCCTCGAAAGGAACCTTGCCGTCAATGGAGATGGTACGATAAGCTTTAAATCCTGGACGATAGTTCTGGAAGTTCTTTAGATCAATCTCGTACCAACCGTTTGTTGGCACTTCAATATCCCATTCTACCCATTCACCTGGTAAGTTCCAGTGGTTTCCACCAAGCACATTATAGGTGATCCGTCCCTTGGGATCTGGTGATATGTAGGGCTCTGCCCAATGATCTGTTTGAATCGATAAATGTGATTTGCGTTCAAATTGCTCTGTTTCCCTCACCATGTACCAGTCGGAAGCATCAGATGATACTGAAGGATATGCCCCCTTATATTCCTCGTACGATATGACATGCTCCTGACTTTGGAATGACATTTGTTGCAATGCAACTCCACCCCGTTCGCCCACTAATCTTAGCGTGTGTTCCCCTCGCTCCAGTCGAAACAACAGCGGACGGGAGGAAACCGAATAATCTGATACTGCTTTACTTATCCATTCGTTCAGTTCCGTCTGTTGCGGTCTTACCTGCATACCTAGTTCGTTGCGATCATACGGATACTTAGCATCCTTCCACATCCGTTCCAATTCAACACGTTCCGCTTCCTCGAAGGGATAACTGCCATCAATCATTACTCCCCGAATCACGGAACTGTTACTGCCCATTAAGGGCTTGTAATCCAAATGAAATTCATACCAGCCAGCTTTCGGTACATGAAACGTCCAATCTACTGATCCTGCTTCGTTATGCCAGTTGAGCACGGTTTTTCCGTCTTCCTTCGATTGACTGAGTTTGGTTATCGGTTCTGCTGTGTCATATTGACTAGGATTGATCCGTATTTCATTCCCGTTTTCTCCAGAACGTTCTAGTTCGCTTACTCCCTGCATCAGGATGGCATAAGGGATTTTATCGCCTGCTGGCTGGAATTGAAGTAGCTGATCAGCTGTCACACTACCAGAGTAAACAACCTGTTCCTCGGAGGTTATCCACCGGATAACGCCAACAACCAGGGCAGCAACAATCAATATTTGTATCGGAAAGCGAAGATAGCGGGGCAATGAACGCTTCTTCATGTTTCATCTCTCCCAAATACAAGTTCCGTAGTCTCATCAAAAAAATGTATCTTGTTCATTTGAAGTCCAACCGATACGATCTCATCCGATTCATATCGTGTGACTGGTTCTGTTCTAACAATTAGCCTGATATGTCCAAGCTGGATGTAGACATAAGAATCGGCTCCAGTCTCCTCAGTCATCTGTACAATACCTGGTAGGAATGAAGGATCATCGATACGTCCACGGCGAAGAGAGATGTGTTCTGGCCTCACGCCCAGAATAACGTTTCTAACCGCTCCAAATTTTCGTTCTAATCGAGAGACACAGTTTTCTGGAAGCAGTAGCCTCATCCGTTTGTTGGAGAAGTAATAGAACCCATCGCTCACTTCGATCGTGCCCTTAATGAAATTCATTTGCGGAGAACCAATGAAGCCTGCTACGAAAACATTCGCAGGTTCATCATAGAGCTTTCTTGGGGGGGCGACTTGTTGAATAACACCATCTTTCATCACAACAATACGTGATCCCATCGTCATTGCTTCCACCTGATCATGCGTGACATAAACGGTTGTCCGTCTTAGTTCCTGCTGCAGCTTGATCAGCTCTGCACGTGTCTGTGCTCTAAGCTTGGCGTCCAGATTGGAAAGGGGTTCATCCATCAAAAATACTTGTGGTTCTCTTGCAATAGCTCTACCAAGGGCCACACGCTGCTTTTGGCCGCCAGATAACTGACTTGGTTTGCGGTCCAATAGGTGCGAGATTTCCAGTATCGAGGCTACTCGTTTAACACGGGTATCAATCTCATGTTTCGCAGTCTTGCGCAATTTCAGACCAAGTGCAATGTTCTCGAGCACGGACAGATTGGGATAGAGGGCATAATTCTGAAATACCATGGCTATATCCCTGTCTTTTGGTGAGACATAATTAATGAATTTCCCATCCAGGTATAACTCTCCGCTGCTGATTTCCTCTAACCCGGCCAGCATCCGCAGCGTTGTTGACTTTCCGCATCCAGATGGTCCTACCAGGACAAGAAATTCCCCTTCATCAATCGTTAAATGAAAGTCGTTGACGGCAGGGCGGGATTCGCCTTTATACCGCTTAAATACATGATCAAAAGTAATGCCTCCCACCTATTCTCACCTCTCCCTTACTCAACTTCCGTTTGTATTCTCAATGGTAGCGCAAACATTTCCAGTAAAAAATGAGATAAAATTAATCTTTGTAGTTCATTCTTAATCTGTATTTCAAAACAGTAACTAAAGATAACAAAAGCCCGTGTATGGAACCACTGATCAGCGGTTCCATACACGGGCTTAGTTAAACGATCCAAATGAACACTTACTAATAAATACAGCTTTTCTCATGTTAAGTTGGGCCATGGAACTAAAATCGCTAATTTAGCGACTTTCTAGATGACCATGTTTTTACCCCACTGTTTTTAACTCACTCTTTGCGATATCAATAAAGGCAGCCATTGAAGGAGAAATCCATTTCTCACGATGCCAGAGCATCTGTGCGGAAAAGGATACACCCGATAAATCCCATGGTAAAGCAACTAGTCTTCCCTCTCTTAATTCTTCCTTCAAAGCCATCTCAGGTAACAATGCAACACCAAGACCAGCCACAGCACATTGTTTAATTGCTTCTACACTATGAAACTCCAGTTCTGTCAAAGCATCGGCGCCTTTTTTCAATAAGGACTGGTTAAAAGGAGTGCGATAAGAACAGTTTTTTTCAGTCAATAAAAAATGCTGTTTGTGAAAGTCATCAATGATCAATGAGGAGCGAGTTACTAACATATGATCTGGAGAAACCACCATTTTAAAATACTCATCTTTCAAAAATTCTGAATGAAGGTCTCTGCCTCCAACGAATTCGTCCAATACAAATATCACATCTGTAAGTCCTTCTCTTAGGCTATTTTTAAGCTCTTGTCCGGACAAGGGACGAAATAAAAGACGAACGTCTGGAAAGTCTTTACGGAAACGTTTAAACAACGCAGGAAGAAAGTATGCACAAAGAACTTCGTCTGCCCCGATAGTAACTGTTCCTGTCGTTTCCCCATGCTGACTTGATACACACTTGGCCTCTTCTACATCGTTCAGGATTTTAGTAGCATAAGGCAAGAATTGTTGGCCGGCATCCGTTAACATGACATTTTTGCCTAGTCGATCCAGCAATTTTACGCCCAACTCTTCTTCCAAGGATTTGATCTGCATGGTTATGGTAGATGGTACATAGCTCAATAGTTCAGCAGTCCGACTAAAGCTGCATGTAGAAGCCAGAGTCCAAAAGGTTTTTAGTTGGCGTATTTCCATAATCGAACACCTTCTTTGTTCAAAAAAATTGAATGTTACCTTCAAAAACGTTTCGTTGAATTGATGATAAGCGTATTGTAGAGTGAAAATCAAGTTATTACTAATTTGGTTATGAAGGAGCATCCATCAATGAAAGATTATGAAACGTATCCCCTTGGAGATATATTGCTTCAATCTGGTCAGCAACTCCCTCAAGCATTTATTGCATATAAGACCTACGGTACCTTAAATGCCGAAAAAAACAATGTTATTGTGTATCCGACTTGGTTTGCTGGTCTTCACACCGATAATGAATGGTTAATTGGAGAGAACAAGGCACTAGATCCCAATCGATATTTTATCATTGTGCCCAATATGTTGGGTAACGGATTATCGTCCTCTCCCAGTAATACTCCCGCTCCTTTTGATAAATCCAATTTCCCTCTCATCTCTATGTATGACAATGTACGTGCTCAACATCAACTCATGACTGAAAAATTCGGTATCAGCAAAATCAAGCTAGTTGTGGGTTGGTCTCTGGGCGCAATGCAAGTTTTTCAATGGGGAACAAGTTATCCTGATATGGTCGAACGTATTGCACCATTTGGTGGAACGGCGAGAACGAGGCCACTTGCACAACTGGTATTCCAGAGTATGATCGCAGCACTACAAGCGGATTCAAAATGGGAAAGAGGACTTTACAAGCAACCACCTGTTGACGGTCTCGCAGCGATGGGAAGAGTTTATGCCCCTTGGGGATTTTCAAATTCATACTATTTGGAGAAATTGTATCAATCCGAGGGATACAGCTCATTGAAACATTACGCAGAAGAATACTGGGATCAAGTATTTTTATCTTTTGATGCGAATGACTTGATTGCCATGTTACGTACAGGGATAAGTGGAGACATTAGCGATAATCCCATGGACGATTACAACTTCGAACAGGCATTACGTAAAATCTCCTCTCCTGCACTCGTTATGCCGGGATCAAGTGATTTGTTTTTCACTCCAGAGGATAGTAGGTATGACGTTCAACATATGTCGAATGCTGTTTTTCAACCCATAGAATCCAAGTGGGGACACTGCTTTGGAATCGGTGCAAACGAAGCGGATTCACTCGTTATAGATAGTCATATAAAGCGATTTTTGGAATTAGGCTAATTAAATAGGGACTTTCAGTGGGACTAAAACCTTTTAATCAGCCATCATTTCATAGGGAAGTGCCTTCTTTATATATTCTCATTAATTTTGATCAACAATTTCTTTAATACTTGCTTCTCTTCGTCGGTAAGGACTTGGACGATTTCTTCCTCCACCTTTTGGAAAGAGTCTTGAAAGTCTTCAATCAGTTCAATCGCTTTTGGCAATACGTATATGTTTTTTTGCCGTTCATTATTGGCCGGGATTTTACGCTCGATTAACCCTTTTTGCTCTAGAGCTTGAAGCATACTTGTAATGCTGGCCCGACTTAGATGAAACCGATCTGCAAGATCCATTTGAATAATATGACTATTTTGGTTTTCGTAAATATAATTGATTACTTTTCCTTGTTGAGCGTTTAAGCCCAGCTCTTTTATACTCTCGTCCGCTCTTTTCTTTAACTTAAGACCGATAATCTGAAATAAATCCAGATAAGGTGTTTCCTTTCGGGATTTCATAATCTTTCCTCCTGTGATTGTTAGGAATCTAATTGTAAGTAAGTAAACTATACAGCGATCCTATTGGCTTGTCAAAAAAATATTAGCTCGTTGACAGTTAGAAGACTAACAGTTATGATTCGAATTGTTCGAGAAACAAACACTTGGGAGGAATTCAAATGGAGAAGGTAACTCAAAATGCTGCGTTAGAACAAGTTACAGTGATTACAAATGTACGTATCTTTGATGGGGAGCAAATCATTGCGCCTAGACATGTTGTCATTAAAGGGAAATCTATTGTTTCAGTCGGTGGAGACCTTCCGGCGGATGCAACGATTATCGATGGAGAAAATGCGACTCTAATGCCTGGTCTGATTGATGCACATGTCCACACTTCCATCGGCGGATTACGAGATGCTCTAAAATTCGGTGTTACCACTGAACTCGAAATGAACGGTGATTTTACTAAACGAGGGCGCGAAATTCAGTTAAAAAATGTGAATGACATCGCAGATGTCCGTTCTGCTGGCACAGCAATCACCGCTCCGGGTGGCCATCCGGATGAATTATTGCCGGATGGAGATGAAATACCCGAATTCGTATTAAAGGAACTAGAGAAGTTATCGGAGGCAGATCGGGAAGCAATGTTAGCCGCATACGCTCACGATCACGATGAAATTCCGCAAGTGACAACCGTCGAAGAAGCGATTAAACATGTGCATACCCAAGTCGAGAATGGGGCCGACTATATTAAGATCATGATTGAAGAAGGTACGGTCATGGGTGCACCTGGACTGCCTGTATTAAGTGACGAGATTCTAAAAACAGCCGTGACAGAAGCCCACGAGTCCGGTAAGCTGGTCATCGCCCACGTCTTGACGGCTCTTTCATCGCAACAAGCCATCGATTTTGGAGTCGACGGTTTGGGCCACTTGTTTATCGACAGACCCGAGTACACCTCCGAGTTAGTGAAATCCATAGCAGCTTCAGGCGCTTTTGTTACACCGTGCTTGGTGTTGAATTCGTCGATTATCGGAAATCCGGCATCCGAATTGGCCAATGATCCGCGTGTTCATTCCAAATTAAATTCTGATTGGATTGATATTTTGAACTCAAGCTTCAATACGTTCCCACAAGGCAATATGGAGAACAGCTTTAAAAATGTGATGGACCTTCACCGAGCCGGAGTTGATATTCTGGTAGGGACGGATGTCGCGCCGGTTCCCGTTCCAAACCTTGGTGGCCTTGCTCATGGGGCAAGTGTCCACCACGAAATGCAACTGCTGGTGAAAGCCGGGTTCACTCCAATCGAAGCTCTTCAATCGGCTACTTCGAAACCAGCCCGTTGCTTTGGTCTCCACGATCGCGGCCGTATTACCGAAGGTGCGCGCGCAGATCTTATTCTCGTGGACGGTGATCCAACAACTACTATTTCGGATACCTTGTCGATCAAATCCGTGTGGTTTAATGGTTCGCAGCAGCTAGTTTAATCCCATTCTATCTGCCCATATATTGGAAAACTCCGTGCTTTGGCACGGAGTTTTAAGCATTTTCCTCTTTGAAAACCGTATCCTTGCCCTGAAATGCGTATTCACTCTAGGGCTCTTCAGGATCTACAGTTATAGGTAAAAGGATACGGGTTACCGTCCTATTCACATCCATTTCACTTGTCTGGATACGGATCAATCATGCGAATCGTGCCATCCGGATTGTACGTTAACTCAGAAAACTTTACGCAGCGCTTGTAATCGACGCCGCCAGAAAGGGAACAATCGTGATAGAACAAATACCACTTTTCCCGAAATTGTACAATCGAATGATGCGTTGTCCAGCCCATGACTGGCGGCAAAATGGTACCTTGGAATGTAAACGGACCCATCGGATTGTCGCCAATGGCGTACACCAGCTTGTGCGTTGTTCCTGTGGAGTAGGACAAATAATATTTCCCGTTATATTTGTGCATCCAAGGGCCTTCAAAATATCTGCGATCCTCATCCCCAGCGGTCAGCAGCTTTCCATCCTGATCCACGATGGATAACTCCAGCGGCTCCGACACCATCGAGAGCATATCTTCACTCAGCTTTACAACTTTTGGGCCGATCGCCGGAGCATCTGGAGCAGGGCCTTCCGTATGTTCCACGTAGCTTCCTGTCTGCCATTTCTCCAACTGTCCCCCCCACAACCCGCCAAAGAACATATAAGCCTGCTCATCATCGTCTACAAACACAGCGGGGTCAATGCTGAAGCTGCCCTGAATATATTGCTCCTCCGGTTTGAACGGCCCTGTCGGTGAAGACGATGTAGCCACGCCGATGCGGAAAATGCCATCATGGTCCCGAGCCGGGAAAAACAAATAATAGGTGCCTTTTCTGTATGCGGCATCCGGAGCCCACATTTGACTGGACGCCCAAGGGACATCCTTCACATGCAGAGCTTCGCCATGGTCCGTCACGGCTGAATTCATGTCCGCCATAGAGAGTACATGATAATCCTCCATCTTGTACTGATCTCCATTGTCATTCACCGGACCGTCGTGATCCAGATCATGGGAAGGATAAATATAAATACGATCCTCGAATACATGCGCTGACGGATCAGCAGTAAATATATGGGTAACTATAGGTTGATGCGGTTTAGGTAATTCAGACATACAAATGGCTCCTTCCAATAGATATGTACTCCCAAGTATCTCTTCGAGATGCTGTGGGTTAAACGAATCGATATTGATCCGTTTCATGTCACTTGGGTACAATGATTCGCGCAACACGCTGATACGCTTCCTTTGGACGATGCAACTCATCGAACAGGAATGGCCAGTTTTTTCGCCCTCGAACAGGGAAATTGTCAAGCCAGGTGTAGTCGTCGGCAGCCCCCCAGAATGTCACAGCGCTAATATGCTCCTTATATTCGTGGAGCAGGCGGAAGATGGATTCGTATTGCTCGGCTTGCAATTCCAGCATCTCTTGCGATGGCTGAACGAGATCTGTACGTCTGTCTTCAAAGCGAAATACCGATACATCCAGTTCGGTGAGCTGAAGCTGCAGTCCAAGCTGCGCATACCGCTCAATTGCTGCGCGCATATCATCCAAGGACGGATCATACAGATTCCAGTGCGCCTGCAGACCAACGCCATGAATTGGCACGCCTTGATCGAGTAATGAACGGACGAGCCGATAGATGCGTTCCCGCTTATGTGGATCAGATTCGTTATAATCGTTGTAGAACAACAACGCTTGCGGATCTGCTTCATGCGCGAATTCAAACGCTTTGGCAATAAAATCCTCTCCGGCGATATCCAGCCATTTGGATGGGCGCAGGAATGCATTTGCATCATCCGCATCATCGGAAATAACCTCGTTTACAACGTCCCAAGCATAGATAACGTCCTTATATCTGCCAACAACGGTCTCAATGTGCGCCTTCATTCGCTCCAGCAATACATTGCGCTCCACCAGTCCGCCAGTTTCATTCTCAAACAACCAATCCGGAGTCTGGTTGTGCCAGACCAGCGTGTGACCACGAAGCGCCATGCCTTGCTCTCTGGCAAAGAAAGCGATGACATCCGCATCCTCAAACGTATACCGTTCCTGCTTTGGATGCACACTGGAGAATTTCATTTCATTTTCTGCCGTCAGACTGTTGAAGTGATAGGAGAGCAATGAACGCTGGCTGTCAATCGTCTTCGGACTCACTGCTGCTCCAATGTGGAATGCATCCTTGTACAATTCCTTCAGTGAAGCCTCTTCTCGAAACGAACCCATAATTTCCCTCCTCTAAATTTCCTTCTTCACATTGATTTATTAGCAACTGAATCAGACCGAGTACTCGAACCAACCAAAATGGGCAGGTGTGCTACTTGCCTTACCATAGCCGGTAGCATATAGTCCGACCACAGCTCCGGTAAAACACATTTTGTGCACAAAGTCCTCCGGTGATATGGCACGTGCCGAGCCTGAACCCAAGGCTGTCCAGTTCTGTCCGTCCTCGGAACAAGTCAACCTATATTCCTTATCTGTCGATTCGATTCGGAGCGACAGCCGCTCTGTTACAGTCTCGCTCTCGTGAACCAAGTTCGACTCTCCACGCACCGTCAAGCGAGCAAAGAGAATGTTTCGTCCGTTCAACCGTCTTATGCCAATCTCATAGTGTGCATCCTCATCCCGGCGAACACACAATCCCGCTTCTTCTCCATCGGCAACTGGCCTGAAAGTCAGGCAGGTTGTAAAGCTGGCATGAATATGCTGCTGCCTGCGCCCAACAAACGTAATCTCACTTACGTCCCCAAGACCTCCCGCTTGACCATACAACGTTAAGAAACCTGGTTTTTCTGTAAGCGAGCATGCTCCTTCTGTCGGGTTGCGCACAAACATCCATTGCCGCCCGAGTTCTCCGTCGAATTCGTCCCGGCCGACAACGATGGCAGTATGGCTCCCGGGCAAAGAAGGTAATGTCATTGGCAATCGCTGGACCTTCATGTCCAGACTCACTATTCCTTCATTGTTGTCAATGTGGGGCCAGCCCTCGTTCCAAACGACCGGGGCGAGGAAGGTCTCACGTCCAAGCACACTATATCCTTCCTCTGTCAAACGCACGCCAAGGAAAACGGCCCACCAGTCTCCGTGGTGATCCTCCACCAGATCGGCATGACCCAAATACTGGATTGGATGATCCAGATGGCGGTGGGTCAGGATCGGCTCAGGATAGCGTTCAAACGGACCATAAGGTCGATCGCTTCGGCCGATGATCTCACGATGCTCCTTTGCCGTCCCACCAGAAGCAGACATCATGTAATACAATCCATTGATTTTGTACAGATGTGGCCCTTCGGTCCATGGCCCTCCATCCCCATACCAGACAACTTGTGGTTCAGAGAGCGCCTCACCAGTGGCGATGTCGATCTCATACTGGATGGCATGAGAATCGTAATCGGCACCTTGTTGGGCGGTCACGTACACTTTGCCATCGTCATCAAAAAACAACGATGGGTCGATTCCACCGTATGGAATACGAATCGGATCGGACCAGGAGCCAGCAGGGTCGGTTGCCGTCACGTAGAAATTGCCGATACCTCTCACATCTGTCGTAATCATGTAAAATGTACCTTCATGGTAACGCAGGGCCGGAGCATAAATGCCGTCTGAGCTTTTCCGCCCGGTCAAATCAAGCTGGCTGACCCGATCCAACACATTGCCGATTTGCTCCCAGTGAATGAGATCCCGGCTCCGAAAGATCGGCACTCCGGGGAAATACTCAAATGAACTGCAAATGAGGTGAAAAAATTCTTCCGCCTTCACAATGCTGGGGTCCGGATAGAATCCGGGAAGGATTGGGTTGGCATAACAGATGGTATTAGCTTGGAGTTGCTTCATCTATTCCTTCACACTCCCTACATTAAGTCCCACAACAAAGTATTTTTGCATAAACGGATATACCAGCAGGATCGGTACCGAAGCAACAATTGTAACTGCAGCACGAATGGAAATTGGAGTTACCTGTGTTGAATGCTCCACCCCCACGCCGTTCGCAACGGAAGGATTACTGTTGGCATTCATACTGGAAGACAACAGCTTCATCAGTTCGTATTGCAGTGTGCTGAGCTCCTGACGTGATGACGTGTACAGAAAAGCATCGAACCAGGAATTCCACGCGCCGACTGCGACAAAGAGCGCAATGGTCGCCAGCACAGGCTTGCACAGTGGAAAAATAATTCTCCAGAAAATTCTGAAATCTCCTGCTCCGTCAATTTTGGCAGATTCAATCAAGCTTTCGGGGATCGTGTATATATAAGTACGTATGACGATCAGGTTAAACGCACTAATCAGCGATGGTAAAACATATACCCAGAATGAATTGATTAAGTGCAGGTCCTTCATCAGGAAGTATCCCGGAATAAGCCCTGCGTTGAAATACATGGTGAGTACAAAAATGGTCGTAATCAGCTTGCGGAAAATATAATCGCGCCGACTCAGCGTATAAGCCAGCATGGTGGTCAAGAAAATGTTTAAAACGGTGGATAGTACTGTACGTGCAACGGAAATCAAAAATGCGTTATAAATTGTGCCTGATGCAAATACGGCTTTGTAATTCTGCATGGTGAAATCGCGGGGCCACAAATATAAGCCTCCTCGAATGGTGTCATTCCCTGCATTAAACGAAACCACAATTGTGTTCAAAAATGGATACAACGTCACAATCACCAGCAGAACCATGAAGATGGTGTTAAAGGTGTTGAACAGAAACGGTTCCATGCCTCTGCCACCTGGGCGGCGTACGGAAAGCGCCGCTGTATTTCCTAAACCAGACAATGGTGTTTTTTTCGTCATTATAACAGCCTCTCTTCCCCAAGCCGCTTGGCGGTCCAATTCGCTACAAGTAACATCGTAATGCTGACCACTGTCTTGAATATTCCGCCTGCAGTTGCGAGCGAATAGTTGCCCTGTGCAATCCCGTATTTGAGCACAAAGATATCAATCGTTTCCGCCCAGTCAACAACCAACCCGTTACCCAGCAAATACTGAACCTCAAAGCCGGCTTCTAGAATATGTCCAATCGACATAATCAACAGGATGACAATGGTAGGCTTGATTCCCGGCAAGGTGACATTCCACATTTTTTGATATCGATTGGCTCCATCAATATCGGCAGCTTCATACTGTGCCGGGTCAATAGAGGCCATGGCCGCCAAATAAATAATGGTGCTCCATCCGACTTCTTTCCATATATGAGAACTTGCAACAACGCCCCAGAAATACTTCCCTTCCGTCAGCCACAAGATCGGCTCGTTGATTAAGTGCAGTTTCATGAGGATATCGTTGACAATGCCGTCAGAGGCAAGCGATGTCGCTACGATGCCGGTAACGATAATCCATGATAAGAAGTGAGGAAGATAAGAGATGGTTTGTACCGTCCGCTTCCACATGATCTTCTTGATCTCATTGAGTAACAATGCCAAAACAATAGCGGTAACGAAACCCAAAATCATGTTGATGATACTCATGGCAAGCGTATTGCGAAGCACGCGCAAGAAATTGTCATCCGTGAACAAAAATTGAAAATGCTTGAACCCTACCCACGTTTGCTGCGAGAAACTTCTGGCCGGTTTGTAATCCTGAAAGGCCATCGTCCAGCCCCAGACAGGCACATAAGCAAAGATGATAATGTACGCAAGCAGAGGAACAGACATCCATATGAGCTGTCTCTGTGCTTTGATATTTTGCCAAGTAATCCGCCTAATTTTCGTTTTTTTCTTCGGGCGGAGCGGCTTGGTATCCACTACAATTTCCTCCATAATATCAGGCTCCTATCCATCTTTATATTGAAAGGAATAACGTCCAGCGATATGTTCTTTAAAAAAATCAGGAAGGAAGGTAGCCCTCCTTCCTGACAGCATTTTCTTATTTCACCGACCAGTTATCGATTCTCCACTGCAATACTTCATTGATGCGGCCTTCGAAAGCCTTGATATCCAGCTTTTGAATTTCGGAAACGTATTCGCTCCATACACTGCTGAATTCGGATGTGTTAGCCAAAATCGCTTTCGGTAAATATTTGGTTGATAATTCGTTCAGCTTCGTATTGGCAATTTTGGCTGGAGATCCCTCAACCAGATCGACGGACCAAGCCGGGTAATAGATCGGGTTTTCCGGTGGATCACTGAAGAAGTCTACGAAGCTGTTGAATCCATAAGCATCCAAAACTTCTTTATCAAACGGTTTCAAGCTAGCCTGATATTCTTCCGGCTGATTGCTTGCCGAAGTTGCGTTGCCATCGCTGAAGTACCCTTCCATCTTCGGCCCAGTGCCGTAAAAAGCATCTGCTTTGTTGGCCAGCTTCCAGGCGGCATCCGCGGAATTGTCGCGCTGCTCTTGGGTTTTCATGAAACGACCTTCGTCGTTGACATAATAGTCTTCATCTTGAATGCCCCAAGTAAGCACCTTTTGCCAATCTTCTTCCATAAGCTTGTCGAGCGCTTTAATGATTTTGACAGGGTCCTTGGCACTTACAGTAATGCCGTAACCATTGTTCAGGTTAAGCGCTGCGCGGTCGCGATAGTAGTCCTTCGTGCTGCTGTCGTATACCAGCGGGAAGCCGACGTACGTGCGTTCGATTTTGTCCTGTGTTTTTAAAGAATCTTCCGCGCTGCCGAAGTTCCAGTGTTGGTCGAACATGCCGAGCACTGCACCGCTTGACAATTTGGCCATGTATTGATCATAGTTTTGGGCAAAAGCCTCCTTGTCGAGCAAGCCTTGGCCGTTAATTTCATTAAGTTTCTCATAGTAGGTTTTGGCATAATCTTTGTCTGCAAAGATCTCTGCTTTGCCGTCGTTTACAACGACTCCCCCGTCATTCGGATGACCAATCAAATGCTGTGGCGGGTTCAACAACCCCCAGTTTTTCCAGTCATAGTTCAATACTTCAAAGCCAATGGTCGGCTTGCCGTCGATCGTGGGATACTTCTCCTTGTATTTGGCGATCAAGTCAAAGTACTCGTCCAATGTTTTTGGCGTAGGATAACCAAACTCTTTCAACACGGCTTTCTGAATCCAGAAGGCAGGTCCGCTGTAGTAGGTGTCCGACACCTCACCGTTGTATGCACCATAGTTGGGCAAGTAATAGATATGTCCATCGTTAGGGTCCTTCATCTGGTTCCAGTACTTCTCATAATGCTTCTTCAGATTAGGCGCATGCTCCTCGATCAGGTCTTCCAACGGAATGACCGAACCGGCTGCTGTCAGTTTGGTGTCCGCAGAGATCAGATCCGGATAATCTCCTCCGGCAATCATAACGCCAAGCTTTTGGTTTTTGTCGCCAGCCAAAAATTCAAATTTGAATGTAACGCCAAGCTCATCCTTGATTTTTTTGTAGATTTTGTTGTCAGCGGTTGGCTGTTGTCCGGCCTCGTTCAGGAATACCGAGATTTCTAACGGATTGTCAGCCCCCACCTCACTACCTTTACTACTCTCTTCTCCACTGCCTGAATTGCCGCCTGAGCAACCTGCTAGCACAACACTCAACGACAATAACAGTGTTGCCCCCATACGGAAGAATGATTTTTTACTGTCCCCCATAAAGCACCTCCAAAGTTTAATCTCACTATATGAAAGCCCTTTCATTTGAATAATTTAATTATAAATTTACATCTCTATGGAAACTATATTCGAATTATAGCTCTTTCCGAGAAAAGCTCAGGTTTTCTTGTATTCGTTAGGAGACATGCCCATACGTTTCTCAAATTGCTTTAAAAAATGATGGTAATTGGCGTATCCAACCTTTTCCGAGATCTCGCTATTTTTGTACTGATTCATCTGTAGCAACCGACATGCCTCCTCAACCCTCAGGTTATGAAGCAGTTCATTGAAGCCGATTCCATTTTTGCGTATCAATAGTTGTCCCAAGTAGGCCGGATGCAGGAAGAAACGTTCCGATAGCAACTTAATAGTCAATCCCTCCTGGTAATGCGTATGAATATAATCGTTGATTTCCTGTACAATACCTTGCGCTTCGAAGACGCTCTCTTTAAGCAAAAACTCAAAGCAGACTCTTCCACACGAATGCAGCATGCCGATCAAATCATCAAGGGTTAACAGTGCTTCATCCAGTTCCGGAATTTCGAACATACGGTAATTCTCTGAATCTTCTGCCATTTGCGCCCTCATGTAAGCACGAATTTCATGAAGAAGGTAAATCACAAATTTTCGGGCTTCATCCGGGTGGACCCGCATCTGTCGAAAGGATTGCTCAATAAACTCCACAGCGGACTGGTAGTTGGCGTAATCAATGAGCTGAAGTGCTCCCAGTACTCGCTCGATCAGTTCAACCTGTTGGTTATGCCTTTGAAAATCGTGGTTCTGGATATCGGCATAATCCATTATGCTGTTCTCTTCCGCTTCATAAAAAGCGTGCAGCAACGCCTTCTCTGCTGTTATTCGGGAGTTGCTGATGTGATGAAGAGAGGATTCGGTTGAGCCAATCGCCATATATGTACGAAAGCCCGCCAGACGGCGAGCCAGTGTTTCTAATTGTTTTCTAAAATTTCCGCTCGTTCTCTGAGGTCCGGGGGAAACATCGCCAAACACAATGGATACAAGATCATTTCGCATACGAATGATATAGATGACATCCCGTCCGTTCAGAATCTCTGAAGCAAGACTGCTCCACCGGCCAAACTCTTTCTCCGATACCTGAACCAGGCATACAATCCAGGATTCAGCTGACTGGGAAAGGGACTGCATCAATTGAGTACCCTCTGCAGACAGCACTTTGCCTAATAAAGCCTGCTTCATCGTCAACATTTCCTGCTCTCTCAATGCAATCTGCCCAATATAAAGCTGCTCTTGCTCCTTCATCAGTTCCATGCCCATCATGCGAATCTCGGACTCCGCCTGTTCCTCATCCAATGGTTTTAACAGATAACCGGAAACTTTGAATTTAAGCGCTTTTCGCGCAAACTCGAAATCGCTGTACCCCGTAAGAATAATGAACTTGGTCGACCAGTTTCCTCTACGTCGCCATTCTTCAATCATCTCTAGCCCATTCATAATTGGCATTTGAATATCAACCATGACAAGATCCGGCTGTAACTCTTCCATTCGCTCCAACCCTTCCGCACCGTTGCCACACATAGCGCATACCTCAAAGCCAAGACTTTCCCATGGAATCCACAGCTGCAAGCCCTCTAGCGCCCATGGCTCGTCATCAATCAGCAGCGCTCTAAATGCCATTGTCCTTACCTCCTTCTTCACCCTGATGATCTAACAGTTGCAATGGAATTTCGAAGGAGACCTCTGTCCCTTCTCCTATTCTGCTCACCAAGTTAAAATCCACTTTATCGTCATAATACAATTCAAGACGGCGATATACGTTACGTATGCCAATGTTACTCCCTCCGCTCTCCTCCTTGCTCCGCATATGATACAGAACCTCTTGCAGCCGTTCCTTATCCATGCCCTTACCATTATCGGATACAACGACGCGCAGGCGTTCGCTCACAACTTCCGCTTTAATCTTCACATACCCTAACCCCTCAATAGCCTGAATTCCATGTTTGCAAGCATTCTCGGCCAACTGCTGGATACTCATTTTTGGAATTCTATACTGCCTCGCCTCTTCGCTAATATCAATGTAATATTCAAACTTGTCTCGAAAACGGAACTTCTCGATCCCCAGATACATGACCGTAAAACTCATTTCCTCTTCCAGCGTGACCACATCGTCCTTCCAATTCAACAAGCGGCGAAGCAACTTGGATAGGTCCTTGATAATGTCTTTGACATCCGTATAATTGTTTTTGGTGCTAACCACCAGTAGCGCATTGAGCGTATTAAATAAAAAATGAGGATTCATCTGGCTTTGCAGCAAATTCAGTTCAGCGCGAATGCGCTCAGCCTCCTGGCTCCGTTGCTGAATTTCAAGCTTGTACACATTATTGATCAAGGAATGGATCTGAGCGGTCATCATATTGAAATTACGAATCAGATGACCTATCTCATCCTGTCCCCCATCAATGTTGATCAGATCAAATTTCTCGTTCCCCACCTTTTGCATATGTCTGGACAGACGTTTCACTCGATAATTGTATGAGCGCAGCATGACATAGATGAAGATGGAGGTAACCAAAGTAATGATACCAGCGAGCATGCCGAAATAAAGTTTCATGGAGAGCATCGCTTGTTTGACACGTGTTTCCTGAGGTACGCCAATGAGCTTCCAACCTTTCACATAGCTGGCCTTGCCAATCGGTACGATATGTAGGTCCTTGTCCGCCGCCTTGCTCGTATCAAATAACGCATAATCACTATCTACCTCACCCTGATACTTGTCATCTGTGGACACGATAATCTGATTCTTCGCGTTGACCAGATACAGGTCCAGCGAGCTTTTCTCTCTCGCAATAACGTCATAGAATCGATTAAGGTAAAAATCAATGCGCACTAACTTCTCGTAAGAGTTGTCTGCGTTATAATAGTCCATTTTTTCAATCACGCTAAAATACGACGAGGTCGCCGCGCGATCATTCGCTGCCTGATCGCGATAAGCGAGTACACTTAGTGATTCCCCTGCTGCTTCCCATTGTCTGAACCAGGCACTGGCGTTCATTGAACTGTCCAGATAATAATAATCCCCTCCAGACACAATCGTTGGATTATCTGTGTAGATGCCGATCCGCTGGATTTGATTGTTCACGGGAATATAGGAAGTCACTCGATGGCGAAGCTGTTCATCGAATGTATTGTAGAAATCCAATTGGTCTTTGTATACACGATCCATGGATTCGGACAACAGCTTGTCCGTGATTAAGGCGTGACTGACAGCGATCCCCCCGTCAATCATGGTGTGAATGTCCTTTCTCGCCCGCTCCAGCGATATTTGCAGATTCTGCTCTTCCCGCTCCTTGATTAGCCCCGACATACGATCCATGAACAAATAATTGCTTGCTATGATCGGAAGCAAAATACCGATAACATAGATCAGCATAAACTTGTAGTTCAAAGGAATATCGTTCACGATGCCGCGAAATCGGAATTTCTTAAACATGTCTTCCATCGCCATCCTTCATTCATTACTTGTCGAGTCCCAATCTATGGTTGTTTTCGATACGCGGAGGGAGCCATCCCCGTCATTCGTTTGAACTGACTTACAAAATAGTCGGCATTAGGGTATCCTGAATGGACCGCAACTTCGGCTATGCTACAACAGCTCTGACGTAATAGTCTCTTCGCCTCCTCGATCCGTTTATCATTCAGATATTCCCGAAAAGACTTGCCAGTCTGCTGTCTGAAGGCTTGCCCCAGATAGTTGGCATTCATATGAAATTTCTGTGCAATCTCCTGGAGCTGCAGCTTCTCCCGAAACTCATGGTTAACATATTGCACTACACGAAAAATCGTGCTGCATTCTTTTTCTTTCCGCTGCTCCTGCAGAGCTCTCAAAGCGTTGAGACTTAATATAAGTGCATATTCCCTAAATGCAGGAAAGGAATCAATGTCAGATAAATCGCCCAACATATGTTGTAACTGCAACACAAACCTGTCTACATTCCCATCCAGCTCCTTCATTTGCTTGAGAACTCCCATTTCAAGAGCAAGCAATTGTACCCGAACATATTCTATATCCGACACAGACAGCCCTGAATCTGGACTCGCAAGCAACTCGTGTACCTCTCTCTCCAACCCATTCTCTTCACCTGTTAAAATGGTTTTAAACAGGTTACTCAACGCTTTTTGATTTACAATCGCCATGTTACTATGCCGTGGCAAATCTTGATCGCGAATAATGCCGCTTCCTTTTTGATAACGCTTCCATTTCAAAGCAGATAACGCTTTTTCAAATGCTGACCGCATAGCGACTACTCCACCTGAGTGATATCCAAATGCCACAATAATTGATCCATGACCGGAGTAAATCTCAAACAAGGTTCTCCCTAGCCTCTCAAGCCAACTCAGAGAATCTTCAATTACAGCAGCAAACACACCCATTCTTCCTTCAGCATCCATAAAAAATTCGTAGTGATGAGCGCTAGCAAAACGCTGTACCTGTGACTTTATGTCTTCATTGCAAATATCCGTTTCAATTAAAAGACAGGCCATATTCTCATGACCCTCCATTTGCAATATACTTTCCACTTCGGCTTGCAGTTCGCTGCTATCCTCCCCCTGAAACAGACGGTTGAACAAGCAATTTACATATAAAGTACGCTCGTGTTGATGCAATTTCTCTGCGACAAGCTCGTTCTGAATTTTACGACTCATCTGTTCTAATACGTTTTCAATCTCAACCTCATCAATGGGTTTGAGTAAATAATCCTCCACACGCTGTTCCAGCGCTGTTTTCGCATAATCAAAGCTATCGTATCCGCTTAATATGACAAATCGCGGCGGTTTGGCTAGTTTTTGTATCGAGCGGTCAATCAGTTCAAGTCCGCTCACTGAAGGCATATGAATATCTGTAAACACCAGGTCTGGCCGAAGGTTCTCAATAATGGACCAAGCAGCGTTCCCGTTCTCAGCCTCTCCACAAATTTGAAAACCGTATTTGTTCCAATCTACCATTGTCCGCAGACCTTCCAGTACCCATGGCTCATCATCCACTAACAAAACATTCATCATTCTTGTTTCCCCCCGTTAATAGTGATGAATAATCTGCGTTTACCTTGGACAAAACATGGATCATTGTACTTTGGAAAATGTTTACCTATAGCTTTATGTACCAAATTCGACGGTTATTCTGGTTCAATTCTGTCATTGTTCACCTTGAATTTGCGACTTTTATATAATCATAACATCCGAGCAAAGAATGCCAATACTTCAAACCAATATACAATAATTTTTAAAGAAAGTACTTTAATTTGAACAGTAACTCTGCTTGTATACACTCCCTGACAACTGATTTAATGTCTATGAGCAAGGATATTGATCAACTTACCAAATGGATCACGGACATAGAATCGACGAACTCCCCAAGGCTCATCCGTAAGTTCATATTCTATTGTATAACCCGCGCTTTTCATGCGTTCGTACACTACATCGACATCATCAACTTCAATCGAAAGGTCAGGTGTAGGTGTATTGGAGCCACCTTGTGTGGCGATACTTATTTGAACGTTCTCCTCTCCAAGTAATCCGTATGTTTCAATCCAACCATGATTCATCAATAAATCAAGTTCAAGCACATCCTGGTAAAAGCTTTTTGCTGCTGGAACGTTTTGTGTATTAATATTGGTGACAATTCGTTTCACCCTCATTTTCAGAACCTCGATTCAATTAGTATATTCCCCCAACGAGGAATCCTCGCCCTTAATTCACATTATCATCTAGTACCACGTTATTCAATCGACAAAAAGACCAACCAAGGGATTCTGGCTAGCCTGATAATACAAAAGTGGGATGCACCCCTTATGAAATTATTAATTTGGTTAATAATAAGAAATTATTCAGGTGAAAACCTATGGGAGTGATTCGATGCTGGGGAATGTCATTTTTGGTATGGTTATCCCCATCTTAATCGGTGGATGGATTCTACGTAGAAATTTCAACATCCTCTTAGCTTATTATCCGCTGGGAGTAGCCACCTCTTCTTGTTTAAACAGTGCGGGCTTCAATTTTTTCTGGAATATCCTTCCCAACACCCGTAACCAATCATATGCGGGGCTCCCTTTCGACTTAGGTATATACCCTATTGCCGGGTGCCTCATGATATACATGATTCTTGAAAAAAATACGAAGTCGTGGCTAGCAATCCTAATAACCTCTTTTACATTAACGCTGATCGAATGGTTGGCTAAAGAAATGGGTAGAGTTCTTTATTTTAATGGCTGGAACATCTATTGGACTTTCTTTTCTTATTTTCTTCCTTTAGTCGTGGTGTACGGATATAGTAAAGTATTCACTCTCATGTACAACGTTTCTGATAAGAGGAGAACATAAAGTTTGGTTCTTTCCAACATAACAATTATTGCGATGCAAGAATATATCGATTCCATTTCTGTTGCCAGGGGATATCGTCCCAGAAAGGATGATGCGGTGCACAGTTAGAGCATAGAGTCATTCCCCAGAAGCCAAGAGCCATTCCTTTACGCAGCGCGTACTCTGCAATGAATTTCCCAACAGGCCCCTCTTCGAATCCCGCTAACAGCGGCGTATAACCAACATATCCTTCCCCAATAACGACCGGCAAGCCAGAATGAGCCGCCCATTCGTGAGCTTCCTCGAAGCGCATATCTGCCTTTTGCAGCATAGCCAGCTTATGTTTACTATAATTGTCGTATAAAAAAAGATCCCATTTATCTGGCTCCACCCAGTCATGCAGATAGAGCAGCCTTAACCCTACCGGATTACCTTCCATTCTCCATTCTTGGTCGCGCGGTAGCGTATACTCTTCAAATGGAGGCGCATCCTCTCGCAGGAGCGATTGGACGAATGAGTCGGGAAAAGGCGCCTGCTCATCATCAAGTCCGGCCGCTTCGGTTAATTCTTTCAATACCCCTTTGATATAGAGATGGAAATGTGCAACCTGTAAATTTCCCGCTACATAGGATTTGGGATAGGCTTCATTTAGTGTATAACTTGCTGTCATCAGGATATCCGGGTGGACACTTCTAAGATAACCTACGGCCTCTTCAATATAAGGCTGCATGGCTTCCACCAGTGCCGGTACATTGGACGGGGCAATGCCTTGAGAGGTTCCAATCTCGGTCAGTTGCCCGAACTCCACCTCATTATGCAGCTCCGCGTAGACGATCTGCTTGTCGTATCCTTCCGCTTTTATATACCGGATAAGCTGATCCATGGATCTCGCAATAGCCATAAACCGCTCCTCCGGAGCTATGGCAGCCAGCTCGTCGCGCAAAGCAGGAAAGGCCAGGAAGCTGGGACTCTGCTGATATTCCCAAGAAGACAGGATGATATAACAGCCATGGGCCTTGGCCTGTCTGAACAACTCCAGCAAATGTGCATGTCCATCCAGCTGGGCGCCACCTCGGCAGTTGTACCAGCGTGTCCGCTGCCCGATCTCTCCAAGGCTACCGAAGTGTAACGGACCCGGCCGCTTTCCTTCCGCCGTGAACAATAAAAAGGGCATCGCACAGATTCGGATCGTATTGTAGCCCCTCTCCACTGCTTCCTTAAATCTCGCCTCAAGGTCGCAATAGGGTTCTCCCGGTAAGGTCATGGTGTACCAGGAAAAATCCCACATCGTGATGGTCAGTTTGCGCGGCAACTCCCTACGCCCTACATCCATTATCATTACACCTTCCTTTTTGTTTGTAGCAATACAGGTTTATTCTCTATAATACAGCCAATGGACAATATCTCTACATCTCTTTGATGATGGAGCATTAAGGTTGAAATCCTTCGCGCAGTCGTTGGGAATACCGTCTATGAACCATTGCCCCTTGATGATTAGGCTCCATTTTAAGAGCCAACTCAAGTTCAGTTCCGGCTTCTTTGTCACGGCCAAGCCCCAGAAGTCCCAATCCCCTCATGTACCTGCAATGGATTACATTTCGCCGGTTCAAATCATCCTCAAATACCAGGAAATCCGGCAAGGATACCGCAAAATAGTCCATTTTGATATCGTCAAAAATATGCTTTTCAGCATAATCAATCAGTTTATTAAAACGGCGCTTAGCTTCCTTCCTGTTACGGAGCTTTAACCAGGCCAACCCTTGGTAGAAGATCATTTCTGGCGGCTGATCGTTGTAGAACAACGCACTTGTCGGCTCGGCTAGACCCTGTGAAGCTATGGTATAACTAGCGATAGCTTCTGTTTCCCGCTGCAGACCTTCGTAAGCCATGCCTAGATAATAATAAATATTATTCTCCTGAGTTCCTTCCAACTTACCTTCTCCCAGATTCAACGGATAGACTAATGCTTGTTGTAAATGCTGAACTGCTGCTTCATAATGACCGTTTTGCAGCGCTTGTTTACCAAGCTCAGTATGAGCCAACTTATATTGCCCAGTCACTTTCCCTTCTCCACCTTCCCACGGATGGAAATTGCGCAGAGACAAGGCAGCGATTGCCTCTTGATAACGTTCAAGATTGTTTAACAGGGATACGTATTCCACATACAGATCATCTCGCTTCTCGACCAGATCTCGCCGCTCTTCAAGGAACTGGAGGCGTTTGTCTGTTGACCACGCAAGCTTCTTACGCAGCTGATCCAGTTCAAAGAAAATACGACCATCATCCGGTGCATAAGCAAAGGCCTGTTCAAGCGAAGCTAGGGCCGCTTTCGGATTGTTCTTTTTGTTATAATAGGCCAGCCCCAAGTTGCGGTGTACCGTCGGGAAATCATCCCGTAGTTCGCGGGATTTCTCCCAGCTCGCAATCGCATCGATAGGTCGTTTTTTGTCATAATAAAAGTTTCCGAGATAGTAATGAGCCTTGTCGTCCTTCGGATTAGCATGAACTGCACTTACCAGCAGCTCAAGTTCAAACAACGTGTTCGGGAAACAATAGGTTGGATTGGCCAATTGTCCCTTACGACGTGCTTCTTGAGCATGTTCATGTTGTCCGATACGTTTATATGATTCAGCCAGTGCATAATGCAGCATCGGATAGACTGAATTTTCCGGGTCCACTATTCTTTTCCCTACTGCAATGGCTTCTTCATAGAAACCGCTGTCCATATAATCTGCGATGACATTCAGATAGTTGTGGGCGTCATCTCTCATCAATTGCTGTAATTCAGTTAGAATACCTTGTGCAGCATCCTTGTCTCCCATAGCTGTATGAGCCAAAGCCAACTCATTATAAGCTCCAAAATCCGCAACATCCAATTCAAGGGTTTCAAGCGCATAGGCCTTTGCATTATCAATCAGACCAAGCTTGCGCAGCAGTGCGGCTTTCAGATTACGTGCTTTGTAGTTTCGTGAATTGCGGATGAGTGAACGCTCAATCTGCTCCAGTGCCTCGGTGTACTGGCCTTTCACGCTGGAAATCTGAGCAAGAGAGAAGTACCCCGCATCCTGCCACGTTGCCGACCATACCGATTTGTGAAAAGCAGTAAACGCTTCATCCAAACGGCCTTGGTCACGAAGTGCTACCCCCAGCTGGTAGTAGGCCTCGCTGTCATACGGGTTCGGATTACGCCAGGTCAACCGCTCAATCGCTTTACGGAAATACTGCTCGCTGTCTATGTATAATCCACGACGAAGTAGTAACGTTCCATAAGCTACATTTAACCGGATATCTCCGTTATCCCGCTTCAATCCTTGCAGATAGTACGCTTCAGGCTCAAACGTAGCATGCCGATATTGCTCCAGATGCTTGCCTGCCAGATACAGTTCTTCGGTCGAACGAAGTTCTTCTGGTGCTGCCAGTGGTTTAGCAGCTTCAGGAATCTGTTCAATATCCGGACGTTTCGGTTGATAGGAAATCAGCACTCTGCCTTCCCTATTTCGAACCAAAAGCTTCAGATCATGCTCCTGCTCCCCGCTCTCCAGCGGAATAACCTTCTGATATACATCTACAGGGGACAATTCAACCGTTTCCTGCAAATACCGGGTTGCCGCCCCACTCAACTCCACAACGGCATGTTCGAGTTTAGATGTTGCATATACCTTGATCACTGCCTCTCCGACTTCAGCATCAACTTCCAGATTGATGGCTGCTTCGATGGAGGCATTTTTTACGACACCGATGTTTTTGTAAGGCATGAAATACTGGGTAAAGGTCTTCTCCTCGTAGGGCTGTAGCCAAGTGAAGTCGGGCTGATTGTCTGTGTACACTCCAGTCATAAGTTCAATGTATGGGCCATCTTCATCCGTCAATTGACGGTCCCACGCCTGACCGAACTCCCCATTCCCCCAAGTCCATTGTTTCTTGCCGGGAGAAATATGATGATTCGCCACATGCAGCAATCCGGCTTCTACGCCGTGGTCGTATGCGCCGACGAAATTATATTCGGATTTATAAGCCATGTACGAAGTCGGAACCGGTATGTTCTTGTACCGGGAAATATCAACGCCTTCCGAGTAATCCTGTTTGTAATAAGTTCCGGTAGCAATAGGAAAACGGGAGACATCCCTTTTGCCATGATCGAATACAGCCGTTACGTCTGGTGGAAACACGGATTGTGTATATTCATTAACTGCTACGGCCGGGTTTGCCCACCACAGAAAGGTCTGTGGCTCAGGTGTCCGGTTGTATAATTGAGCCTGGATCTCCAAATAGGCCTTATCCGGATAGAGTTTGAAGGCTGCAGTGACTTTGGTACCGTACATTCGATCAATCTCACTAACCCATACTGTAGCACTGCCATCGCCAGTTGCTTCGTATTTGTATTCAACCGGACCAAATGTATTAGGACGGTGATGCTGCGGCCAGTTAAATTCAATTCCTCCGGAGATCCAAGAACCAGCAAGGCCCACCAGTGCAGGCTTAATGACGCGGTTATAATAAACAAAATCATAATTGTTCGTTTTATCAAGCGCACGATAGATTCTACCGCCAATTTCCGGCATGATCTCAATACGGATATATTGATTTTCCAGAATAACCAATTTGTAATTTTTATCATGCTTCACATCCGAGATACTCTCGATTACTGGATGCGGATACACACGACCGGTGCTTCCCTGATAGACTCTTTTCTCCAGAAACATCGGATTTGGGTCAGCTTCACCCGCCTCATATGTAGGTATCAACACGCTTGTCTCCCATACTTGTACCTGACTGGATCCGGTTGGATCCGCCTCCAGCTTGTGATCCACAGCCTCATGCTTCATGTTAGAATTGCCTCCCTTGTCTTGATAGTTATACTGTATATTCTGGCAAGGAAGGTTCCAATTGACGAAATGCGGGAAGTGATGGATTATATTCTTATTCGGATTATGAATTACGGGGGTAACTGGAATGAGTCCTGACCACATACGCAAGCGTGAAGGATTTGTAGAGCAGAAGCTATATGTACTTCCAGAATACTGGATGAAAGAACTGGAACAAGAAGAACTAACCTCTACCTTATTTATTACGGACATCGGCTATTTCTCTAATGCTCAGTATCATTTCAGGGAGCGCCTGGAAGGCAGCCCCTCGCATATTTTCATCTTTTGCGAAGCGGGAGAAGGATGGGTTGAGTTGAATCATGGAGAGCGATTAATCATGCAGCAAGGAGATATGATGATAATCCCACCCGAAACTGCCCATCGTTACGGGGCAATGCAGGAGAATCCATGGAGTATCTACTGGTTTCATTTCAAAGGCAGCCATGCGAATCGATTGGTGAAGATGTTTGGTTTATCTAACGCCACACTCGCTTTATCCCCAAGCGGCAAGGCCCGTTTAATGGAATGGTTCCTACCTACCTATGAAATGCTGGCCGAGCGGACATATGCCCTGACTACCCATGTACATGTGGCCCAAACTACAAGACAGTTGCTCTCCGGGATTGGCTTAAATGCCGTCAAATCGGCACAAGAGAAGAAACGTGAAACTTATCTGGAACAGGCCATTCAATACATTAATGTACATATGAGTGGCTCTATTTCTCTTACGGAGTTGGCTAATCATGTCGGGGTGTCGAAACAGCATCTGATCTTTCTTTTTAATTCTGAAACGGGCGTCGCTCCGATCGAATATTTCCTACGGCTCAAAATTCAGCGGGCAGGTCATCTTCTGGATCTTACCCAACTGAGTATTAAGGAAGTCAGCTATGCAGTGGGCATTAGTGATCCCTATTATTTCTCCAGGCTCTTCAAGAAGATATCGGGATTCTCCCCTTCCAGCTACCGGAAGATCCCGAAAGGCTAGCCTTTCAAAAGTTCTTTGCCGTCTTTCCTTCATTACCTTAATAAAAAACCGTTGAGTCTTTAAATTAAAGATCAACGGTTTTTTATATCTAATAGGATCAATCCCTCATATTCTCATTAAAAGTTAGCATCAGACTGAGCATGCTGAGGTGTGTGATGCGTTATTTTTTTAACGAGTAGGAAATACGTAAGAATCGCAACGAGACTGGTCATTAATAAAGTGAGTCCAAGTGGGACGGCAGTGTCTTCACCTGCGATACCAACCAGAGGAGCAACCAGGGCGCCTAAAAGAAAAGGAACAACTCCGAGTAGCGCTGCTGCACTTCCAGCCATCTTGGCTTGGCTCTCCATCGCAAGCGGGAATGCCGCAGTAGACGTAATACCTATGGAGCAAACAAAGAAGAACAATGGAATGACCAATGCGAACAGCGGGCCATGAACTATGGTTACCACCAAAGCTGCAACGCTTGCCGCTAGAGCAAGCCACAGTCCAGATAATAGAAGGGTCTGCTCAGGTATACGTTGTGCTAACCGACCCACAATTTGGGAACCGATGATCAAGCTGATCCCGTTCGAAGCAAACAATATAGCAAATACAGTTGGTGTGACTCCATAAATATTTTGGTAAATAAATGGTGTTCCTGCTACATATGCAAATACCCCAGCCGTCATGATTCCCTGTGCAAGCATATAGCCGACAAACTTGCGGTCACGTAGTAGCGTTCTGTAATTGCCCAACTGTTGTTTGAAGTTGGGAGCCATACGTCGTTCAGGTGGGTTAGACTCCTTCAAGCCCCACTTTGTCATTATTAATAAGAAAACACCCAAAAATGAGAGTGAGATAAACACTCCAATCCATGTCGTGAATGAAAGAATGCCACTTCCAGCGATCGGTGCTGCCAAAGGCCCTAAATTCCCTACAAGCAACAGCAAAGAGAAGAATTTAGTGAGTTCATGTCCACTGTACAGGTCCCTAGCTATCGCGCGAGAAATAACAATTCCTGCTGAAGCCGCAAACCCTTGAGTGAAACGAAACAAAATCAATAGTCCGATATTAGGAGCAAAAGCGCACGCCAAGGAGCAAATAATATAGGCTGCCATGGAGATTAACAACGGTTTACGTCTACCGTGAGCATCACTCAAAGGACCCATAACGAGCTGCCCCACACCTAGACCTAATAAACAAGCAGTAAGACTAAACTGAACAAGTGATGCACTTGTATTGAAATTCTTTGCAATCTCAGGAAAAGCCGGTAAATACATATCAATAGTAAATGGGCCTAATGTTGAAAACAAACCCAGCAACAATGCCAGGCCAAATACATTCCAATTATTACTCTTTATCATTGTTGATTAAATCTCCAATTCATTACGTAATTTAGTTTATTTGAATCGTCATTACAATCCATTTAGCGTTACCTATCCCCCGTTCACACCCCACGTCTTATTGATCCTAACAAATTGTAACTGCCCTACTCCAGAAAAGCCACTTATTTTTCTTTCCTAATTCAGAGTATAGGACATAGAGTTAACTGTAAGTCAATAGTTCGTTTTAAAACAATCATAAAACCCCCTACTAGAGCAAATTATAGTTTTGCTCTAGTAGGGGGTTTTAGACTATTAATGTAACTCGTGTTCCGCATTAGTATATTAATGCATCAGCCTTGCAGTTTCCTAAGGATTTAGTGCACAATGAGCACTGGGCATTTCGATAACTGTGAAACCTTGTGGCTGACACTTCCAAGCATCATTTCTTTTATGCCACTTAGCCCCCGGCTACCAATAATAATAAGTTGCTGCTCAGTATCCTTAGCATATTTTAATATTTCATGTGCAGGATCTCCCTTAAGATGAACTGTTTCTGAGTTAATCCCCGCAGATTTTAATTTGGATTTGGCGTGTTGCAACTGTTCCAAACTCGCTTTCTTCATTTCGTTCAATATTTCTTCCAAGAAATTCTCTGGTAAATAGGTCATACCACTCGATACAAATTCCTGGCTAACATTAACCAAGGTAACTTGGCTTTGTTTGTCTCGGGCTATTTCAACGGTTGCATTGAGAAGTTTGTTCGTTATTCCAGCTTGATCAATTGCCACAATAATTTTGTCAAACATAGTTATCGTCCTTTCCGTGGCAGCTCGTAACGACTTCCGCTACCTACAAAACGGTTTCTTGCTGCTCCCATTCCGGCTAACAAAAGTAAGACCGAAGCGCCCAGCAGAATGAAAAGTGGCATATCCCAACTATTTGTCGCATCATGCAGATATCCAATAAGTGCAGGACCAATTGCGGCAAGAAGATATCCGATCGATTGCGCCATGCCAGACAATTCCGCTGCTTGATGCGCATTTTCAGTGCGTAACCCAAAAAACATCATGGATAAACTAAAGGCGAAACCTACACCAATTCCCAGTATTATGATCCACAATAATATAATATTGGAGCTTCCGTAAAGAAGCCCGAGTGTTCCCGTCAAAAGCAAAATGGTTGTGATAACCACTAACAAACGTTGGCTAGACATGCGCCCAGCAATAACAGGAACAATAAATGTAAATGGAAGCAGTGCTAACTGCATTATCGAGAGGTACCAACCAGATTGGGTTGAATCAATTCCTTGCTGCTTTAAAATTTCAGGTAACCATGCGATCAACACATAGAAAACCATGGACTGTATACCCATAAATAAGGTTACCTGCCATGCAAGAGGGGACCGCCAAACATTCACATCGATGCTGGCCCTCTGCTGACTGGTCGTGACTGTTTGCTTCGATTGATTTCTTAATTGGGGTAACCAACAGAGAATGGCTACAAAACTTAGAATCCCCCATATTCCTAATGCTCCCTGCCATTTTAGACCTGCGTTCACAGCTAGCGGTACACTGATTCCTGATGCAATGGCTCCACATAAACACATTGAAACGGAGTAAAGACCTGTCATAGAGCCAATTTTATTGGGGAAATCCCTTTTGATTATACTTGGCAATAATACATTACATATGGCAATTGCAAATCCTAGAATTACTGTTCCAATATACAGATTAGCTGCACCAGATAAAGAACGTATTACAATGCCAATTGTCAAAAAGATTAGGGCAAGCAAAATGATACGTTCAACCCCATACTTTCGGCCTAATTTTGGTACTAGAGGCGATAATAAAGCAAAGGCTAACAAGGGTAAAGTCGTTATCAAGCCCGCTAATGTATTTGAAATATGAACGTCATCCCTTATTAGACTCACTAAAGGACCGACCGATGTTAAGGGAGTACGTAAATTAGCAGCAATAAAAATAATGCCGAGAATGATAAACCCTATAGAGGAAGGTAGGGCTTTTGTATTTTGATTGTTCAGCATTCTTCAATTCTCCTTCTGAAATCACAGGTATTATTTGTTCCCTGTTGATTGTAAAAATGGTACAATAATTATCCGCGCGGACAATAAAAGTATAGTACAGTATATTATTATTTACAATAAGTATTTTATAATATAATTAAATTGTCTAAAAAACAAAAATACAACTCTGAATTCCGGTGATGGAATTCGGAGTTGTATTCATAAGTGGAATTTGCGACTTTTAGAAACCATACTTCAAGGCTATATGCAGCACGGTTTCACTATTCGTATGATTAGTATAAGAGTGAGGAGAATCAGCACGAAAACTAATCGTATCGTATTGATTCAAGATGTGAATCTCTCCATTGACTTGAATTTCAATAGATCCCGTCATTACGGTCGCAATTTCAGTTGTATTCACATGATGTCCTTCAGGGTGGTAGGAGCTATTGGGCTGTAAGTAAGCCCGACACATTTCAATATCGCTGCTAGCGTTTTTAAAGACGGGTTCAATAACCCAATTTTTTTGTTCATTAGAAAACCGCAATCCTTCGCCTGCTCGATACAAACTTACAGGGTCTTCTGATTTGAACAAAGCCAAGAGTGGTAAAGATATGCCTTTTGAGATTTTCCATATCATCGCCAAAGTTGGATTTGTCTCGCCACGTTCGATATTTCCCAGAGTAAGTTTGCTTACGCCTGTCAATTCCGCTAAGTCGTCTAAGCTCATGTTGTTTTCTTTTCTGTACCTTTTCAAGGCAGCGCCAATTTGTAATACAAGTTGTTTGGATTCGTCGATTTCTTCCATTAGATATTCACCTCAACAAAAAAGCAGTTATAAGCTAGTATATCGTTTATCTAGATTCTTTTCCATACGATTAGAGTTCAGAAGAAGAAGGCGAGATTTCGGCCAATCATTTATTTGTGGATGCTAGCTGCGGAACACGGGTGCCGTCATCTATAAGAATCATATAGTCGAATTTCAAACACTTCTGCCCGATCGCCACCGTGCGTTTCCTTGATGATCACCCTAATCCGTTTTGATTGGATCGGATTCTCAAGACGATGAATCTTTTTGCGAGTAAGGTTATGGCTATCACCAGCAAAACGTTCCCATTCCCCATTAATATATGCCTGCACCTCGTAGCTCTTAACCAACTCGGGAATGATCAGAAACGGTGTCTCGTGATGATGCAAATTGATCAAATCCTCATTAACATCGTCATTAAAGGTAAGGTGAATTTCCCGAATATCCACTAGTTCTGGAAGCTTGACTTCAATCCATTCTTCACGGCCATTAGTGATGGGCTCCGATATCCACAACTGTGGACCGCCAAACGGGCGGACATAGCCGTTGATGACTTTATCAGGTGAATACGCGCCAGTCTCAACTGCAAAACAGAATGGCTTTCGGACAAGTCGCTTCATCGACCATTCGATAATGGGCTGATTCGGCTGATGATCCTCCAGATCAGAGCTGACTATTGGCTTGACTCCCCGCTCAAACGCGAGGACACCGCTGATCGGGACAGCTGATGTATAGAGACTGACTGCTTCATTCGCACGAACAATGATAAATACATTAGAAGGATCGCCTCCAAACATTGCACTGTCTGCAAGCACATCCAACCATTGATTTTCACCTGCATCGACCTGGATATGCAAAGCTTGCTTGAAGTTTGCTGGTACATAATTCTCAGGTCGACCTGTATCCCATAGTTCTATAGTGAGACTTGTAGCCTCACGGGCAGAGACCAACAGCGTAAATCCCTCAATTCCACCCTCGGTCGGGAACAGCCATCCAACATCAGTGACCAGCCGGTATTCCTCGGAAGGTTCGTTGATCAAAATTCGGGTCATCGTGCTTGAAGCCGTGATGGTCCCCTTTCTCGCAAGATCAGCAGAATCCATATTTCTCAGTCCTATAATTGAGGCATCGGTCCGTAACATCGTTTGTTGCAATTCGGTTAAATGCTGCTCACGCAGCTCACGAGGCGTGATGCCTTTGATTACCGACAAGGCAGCGCCTACACCTGCCGCTTCTCCCATTACTGCACAAGTTGCCATAACGCGGGTTGTTCCAAATGCAACATGCGATGCACTGATATTACGTCCCGCAAACAGCAGATTGCTGACATTGCGGGAGTACAGGCACCCAAACGGAATATGATATATGCCATCCGCATGCAGATGTTTGGAGCCGCTCTCGCTTGCATACATCCCTTGTGGGGGATGCAGGTCGATGGACCAACCACCAAAGGCGACCCGGTCTTCGAATGGACGCTGAGAGATAACATCATTTTGCGTCAGAATCGTATCACCAAGGAAGCGACGGTATTCGCGTTTGCCTGGAATCGAGCCTACCCATTCCAACGTCATCTCCTCGGCCTGAAACTTGCCGGAGTTCTTAATATAATCCCAGATGCCATAAATAACAGACCATAACTCATCCCGAATCTGCTCATTCTCATGTACCGTATCCAGCTCGCCGCCCCATTCAATCCACCAGTAATGACAGCCGGAATCTCCACTGCGGATCACACGCTTTAGCGGAATTGGGGTTGTCGTAATGTCTTTAGCAAACGATGGAGCTACAAACCGTACCGGTTTTCCGGTATCTTTCGTATAGAACAACAGTGTGCTGCCAAGCGTAATATCATCAGCAACTTCCGGTGCCCATTCTTCCCCGAACTCATGACGGGCTTCACGACCAATCCGGTATGCTGCTCCAGCGAGAAATCCGACGAGTCCGTCACCTGTACAGTCAAGAAAGATCTTACTTTCAAACGTAATCTCACGCTCGGAGCCCATCATCCAGCCTTTCACGCTACGAATTATCCTTGCATCCTTCTCACCGTCTGCTTCTACTTCTCTAACATCCGTATTCATAAATAGAGTCAGATTAGGTTCGGCTCTTACCGCCTCCAGCAAAGTAACGTCCCACAAATAGGGGTTGCCTTCCGGATTACGTTGTTGATTCTGAATGAATAATTCACCCATAATGCCGGTCTCCCGGGCGTAACGGTTCACGCCATGCCCCGTTGCACCGCATACCCATACACGTACCTCGGAGCTGGAATTGCCGCCAAGTACAGGACGATTATGCACGAGGGCAACCTTTTGACCTAATCTTACCGCTGCAATAGCGGCACAAATCCCGGAAAGTCCTCCGCCAATGACCGTAACATCGAATAATAGTTTCTCGCGTCTCATTATATAAGCCTCCTTTGAATTAGCCTTTTACAGCTGAACTGGATACGCCCTGAATAATATATTTCTGACCAAGCAAAAAGATTAGAATCATAGGGATAATCGCTGCCGAAGAAGCTGCCATCATGCCGTTATAGTCAACGTTGTTTTCCAAAACGAAATTTTGTAGACCAAGCGGAATCGTATAAAGCTTTGGACTCTGCAGGAAAACCAGAGCATTCTCATAATCATTCCACTGCCAGGAAAAATCGATAATCGCAAACGTTGCAAGCGCTGGTTTGGCTAACGGTAACACCAGCTTGAAGAAAATTCGAAAATGACCCGCACCATCGAGTAATGCAGATTCTGTAATCTCGTTCGGTATACTGAGAAAGAATTGACGGAGCATAAATACGCCAAATATCGAGAACATGGCTGGCAGAATTAATGCCCAATGCGTGTTATAAATATGAAGCCAGTTAAACAGGATAAACTTCGGAACAAAAACGACTTGAGGAGGTATCATCATCATGGATAGATACACGATGAAGAGGGTATTACGTCCTTTAAATTCCGTACGGGCGAAGCCATAAGCAGCAAAAGCCGACAAAAAAACGGCACCTGCTGTACCAATCACGGCAATCTTAATTGAGTTCAAATAATAAGGGAGAAAGTTATAGTTTCCCGTCCAGATTCGCTTATGGCTGGTCCAGTCCAGCTTCGAAGGAAGCCATTGGCGGAATACTTCACTTGGGGTCTGGAAGGAAGTACTGAGCATCCATAAAAAAGGGACAATCATAAACAACCCTGCAATCAGCATAAGGATCGTGACAGAAAGCTTAACCGAGCGTGTCTTCGTTGTTCTAAACATAGAGCCAGCTCCTCTCTAGTAATGGACCCAGCGTTTTTGGCCGACCCATTGGATAATGGTAATGACAAGAATAACCGCAAACAGAAACCAGGAAATGGTTGACGCATAGCCCATCTCATAATAGCTAAATGCCGTTTTGTAGACGAACAGCGACAGAATCGTAGTGCTTCCGCTTGGGCCGCCGCCCGTAATCGCTTGGATGAGAGAGAAGGATTTGACCGTCATAATCAGCCCCGTAATCAATAGCATAAATGTCGTTGGACTAACAAGCGGCCATACAATCCTCCATGTAATAGTTGCTTTCCCTGCACCGTCAATACGTGCCGCTTCAAGTTGCTCAGTCGAAATCTCCTGCAGGGCTGCCAGATAGATAATCATGTTGTAGCCTAACATAAACCAGATTTGCACGACGTCAATGGCATACATCGCCGAACTCGAATCAGCGAACCAGCCCGGAGGCGATACAATGCCGATAAAGCGAAGCACTTCATTAATCGGCCCCTGGGACGGCTGGAACAGCAGCATCCATACAAAAGCAACAGCAACACCGCTAGAGATATATGGCAGGAAGAACATACCTCTAAGCAATCCTTTCAAATACACGCTCCGGTTAAGCACAAGAGCAACGAGAAATGCAATTGCTAATGAGACCGGAACGGACATCAGGAATATGATCGTATATTTAATTGAAGCATAGAACTGATCATCACCAAAAAGGCGTTGGATATTATCTAATCCGGTGAACGTCCAATTCGGATTGGCGAATTGATAGTCCGTGAACATCATAAAGAAGGAGTACAAGGCAGGCAGAATAAAAAATGCCAGGATACCGAGCATATTAGGCAAAATAAAAACGTAGCCCACCCAGCCTTGTTTCCGAATCCAGCTGTTCCTTTTCACAGAAAACGCCGCCTTTCTTCTCGTATGAAACTTTTTAAATACAGCAAAGAGAGAAGGCGGAAGCGAAGAATCCTTCTTCTCTCTTAAGGATATTGTCAATATTCGATTATTTGATTATTTGATATATTCCTGATGGCGTTTGGCCATATTCTTAAGCGTTGTATCGATATCCTGCTCATTCAGGAAGTATTTCTCATATTCTTCCTTGCGGGCATCCAGCGCTTGCTGCGGTACATTCAGCTGGAATGATGGGAACTCACCGAACACAACGCTATTCATCGACTCTGTATCGTATTTGTCTTCAACACCTTTGAGCAGCAGGTCCATCGCCTGCTTGTTATCAACGCTCTTCGAGGATGGAAGGCGCCCTCCACTTGCCATCGGCAACATTCCGCCGTCCGCATACCACTTTGCGAACTTCCATGCCGCATCCTGATGTTTGGATTTTGCGTTAACGGAGAGCATATCACCTAAACCACCAGCATACTTATAATCCTTCTGATCGGCAGATACTTTCGGAATTGTAGCGAATGCGATTTTGAAGGCATGTGGAAATTCCTTCAGGTTATTGGCGTTGCGGAAAATAAATTCTCCTGCGGCTAACATAGCTGCTTCCCCTTTGAGGAACATTGTGTCTACCGGCATCTTGCTTGTTACTTGTTCTCCATATTCGGGCGTCGATTTGTCCACAAACATCATGTCATGCACGATTTGAAGCTGCTTTTTCCAAAGATCATTATTAAAGTTAGATGCTCCTTCCGGCGTGGTTACCCCAAGACCCGCTATGGTACCGTCAATTGCGGCGGTAAAGGCAGCATCATGCTGCATAAGACCGTACACATTTGATTTTGTTAGCGCTTTCGCATATTCTCTCAAGTCATCCCATGTCCAATCAACGGGAGGAATCGGAAGACCGGCTTCATCCAGCATGCTTTTGTTAAGCCAGATGAATAACATGTTTTTCTTTGTCGGAATGCCATAATACTTATCCCCGATTTTCCATTGAGCGGCGTCTACCCCCATTTGCTCGTCGATGTTGTAATCTGTTCGGCTGCTCAGATCCAAAGCGACTCCTGCATCAACACGTTTCTGTAAACGGTTAAGCGTGTAGTTGACGAACAAGTCTGCGTCCTGACCCGTCATGAGCGCCGTATCCAGCTTTAGGTTACCGGGGTCATCATTTACATAACGGAAGTACTCGACCTGAATGTCGGGATTTTCTTTGTTCCAGCTGTCAATCACTTCTTGAGGTCCAGCCTCGGCAGGAACAGCTCCCCAAAGCGTGAGGTTGATGGTCTCACCGGCATTTTGATTTGCCGATCCTGCACTCGCTCCCTCGTTGTTAGCCCCTCCGCACGCGCTGAGCATCGAAGCTGTCAAAGTCGTAATCAAAGCTGCCTTTAACCAATTTCTATATTTCATTTACAGTCCCCCTTATCGAGTTGATAAGCTGCTTGCTACGTCTTTAACTTTATCACCAGCCTGACATTGGGGGTATGAACGGTGTTTGGATATTCATAGAACGATTTTTTGTTCTTTCCGGTATTCGTTCGGGGTCAACCCACACCACCGCTTGAATATTTTAATGAAATAATTGTCGTTCTCGAAGCCTACTAACCTGCCAACTTCACTCACCGTTTTCTCCGTCTCTGTCAGCAGCATTTTTGCTGCTTGAACGCGGCGGTTCTGAATAAAATGCGTCATCGTGATCCCCATCTTTTTCTTAAATAAGTCACTGACATAACTGGCATCCATGCGAACATATTCAGCCAATCTCTTTAATGTCACATCCTCGGCGAAATGCTCCTCAATGTAGGTAATCATTCGGTTCAGCTCTGGATGATCTGTTGGTTCTTGGGTAGTCTTATCCGGGAACCATTTATCTGCCAAGCGAAGCTTATCCATTCTTGTCAGCTCTCCGGCTACTTTGTCCATGGTTTGCTTCAGTTCCTTCAAATCCAGAGAAAGTTTCATTAAATAACCTGAAGCCCCGTATTCCAATGCTTGTCTGGCATACTCAAATTCACTTACTGCCGTCAACATAACGAACCTGCATTCATGTCCCTCCTTTCTCGTGAGCTGAAGTAAACGGATGCCATCCATGAGCGGCATGAAAATGTCGGAAATGACAACATCGGGCTGCAGATCCCGAATCAACTGCAAACCTTCCTCGCCATTTACCGCCTCACCGATAATTTCAAATGGGATATTCGCCTTTGTAAACAATTTGCGCAAGCTTGCTCTTGCGTACTGTTCATCTTCAACGATCAATGTGCGCCACAATGGTGCTCCCCTCCTTCAAATATGGTTTGGATAACAATAATGGGAAAAGCATGAAGACCTGCGTTCCTTCCTCCGTCGACTCTATCCGAAGTCCTGTTGGCTGGTTCTTAAACATAAGTTCCAAGCTCTCGCGAAGGTTCTGTACGCCAATGCTTTTTCGTTTCCGGTAGGACTGATTTACCTGGGATTTTTTCATTCCTATGCCATTGTCCGCAACCTCCAAAATAAGCAGCGAATGGTGGATTGATGCACGAATGTCAATTCGCCCCTCAAGCTGTGTTTGTCCAAACCCGTGAATCAATGAATTTTCTACCAGCGGCTGCAGACAAAATTTTGGAATCAGTGCATACTCCAGATCCCTGGAAACTTCATAGTGAAGCTCAATGCCATGTCCAAACCGTTTCCGTTGGATATCCATGTAGGATTCAATTAGTACAATCTCCTCCTTCAGAAGAATAAGATCAACCTCCAAATTCAGCGTAGTTTCTAATATTTTTCCTAGCGATACACAAATCTCGTAAATCTCATCTTCATCCTTATCCAGTGCAATGCTCTTGATTGTATTCAGCGTATTCAGCAAAAAATGAGGATTCATCTGACCAAGCAACACCTGAAATCGGACGAACTGCTTTTGCCGCTCCTCCAGCTTTAACTGTTCCAACAGATTATTGATGTCTGCGATCATAAAATTAAAGCTTCGGGTTAGCGCCAGCAATTCACCTCTTCCTTGTTCCGGCAGCTTTGTCTTCAAATTCAATTTAACGGTTGTCTCCATCTTTCGTTGAAGATGCTTTAAAGGACCGGTAACGGTTGAAGAAATGAAATAAGTCAGCAGCACAAACAGCAGCAGGATGGCCCCATATACGGTATAGAACCTCAGCTTTTGTTTGTTCACTTCTTCAAATAACAAGGACAGGGGAATCTTTTTCACAAGATAACCGTCAAGCTCTTGAATCTTGCTATAGGTATACATCATATGATTGTTCACAATGGATTGGGAGGAGTTATCCTGTCCTTGGCTCTGACTTGCTGCTGTAATGGCAGATGACACGGTAGAGGGTATGTTATCCCCCGACTTGGATTGAAGCATAATTCTCCCATATCCATCCATTAGAAAATAGGCCCCTTCACCATCGCTGCCAAATGTATTTTCCTCCGTTTTTTCCTGAAACCATGCTTCATGATCGATACTAAAACGTCCATAAGCAAATGGTTTTAGTCCGTCGTCACGCAGCACTTCGTAAAGGCTCAGCATCCGATTTCCTTTTCTCTCACGAACGCCAGTCGTCAAATCATTGGATTTCCATACGTACCGCTGTCCCTCAGTCCTCTTCAGCTCCTGTACCCAAGGCTCGGAACTGATGTGAGCATAATTCAGAGAATTCTCTGGCGTATACGAAGTGTAAGCGTTTCCTTTTAAATCGATCAATGTGTAGAATACGGTAGCTCCTGTAAGGAAAAAGCTGTTTTCAATACTAGCGAATTTATTTTCCACAATCCGCTTTCGATGGATAGCATCATATAATTCCGGCTTCTGCATCACTTCCCGGAGGACAGAATCCTGATCCAGCAGCATCCCAGTCTTCATCACAAGACTCATCAAATCAATAAGATCGGCTTTGATGCCTTCGAGTTGCTTGACGTTAATGTCCGAAGCATCCCGCTGGAGCATAACTTCCGTTTCTCGGAAGTTGTAGAGAACTAATATGGCTATAGGCGTCAGGAGGAATAACAGAAACGAAAATAGTATTCGGTGTTTAAACGTGCCTGGCGTTATTCGTCGCAGCCATCTGGTCAACATGATTATTGCTCAGCCCTCCCCTCGGTGTATACCTCCCAATTTACTGAACATTATGGGAGATCGCAACAGTAAAATGTAAGCGCTCATATGAGGAGTTAGGAGTCTCCTCTTTCCTATGGATAAAAAAACGACAGCCAAATAATTGACTGTCGTTAGGTTGATGCTATTTCTGAATCGACTTGAAGGACTCCGTCTGCTGTGTAATACCTTTCTCTGCCGCAAAGCGCTCGATGCTGGATGCGCCGAAGAATCCATCGATGCCCTTCGTTCTTTCAATGACATAGGCCGCATCCTCCGGCTCTGCAATGGGTCCACCGTGGCAAATAATCATGATCTCCGGGTTCACAGCCCGCCCTGCTTCAATAATCGCCTCGATTCGTTGAACACAGTCGTCCAGGGTCAGCGCTGTTTTTGCACCAATCGATCCCTTGGTCGTCAACCCCATATGCGCAACCAAAATGTCAGCCCCCGCCTCCGCCATGGCTTTTGCCTGAGCAGGATCAAAAACATACGGCGTAGTCAGCAAATCCAATTCATGGGCGATACGGATCATTTCAACCTCCAGGTCGTACCCCATACCGGTTTCCTCCAGGTTTTGTCTGAACACCCCATCGATCAAACCAACGGTTGGGAAGTTTTGAACTCCGCTGAAGCCCTGCTCCTTCAGCTGCTTCAGGTATACCTCCATTATTCGGAAAGGGTCGGTGCCGCACACCCCTGCCAGAACAGGCGTATGTTTGACGACGGGCAGCACCTCGGCTCCCATCTCAACGACGATTTGATTGGCATCTCCATAGGAGAGCAGGCCCGCCAGCGAGCCGCGACCCGCCATTCTGTACCGACCGGAATTGTATACGATTAACATATCTGCTCCGCCCGCTTCACTGCTCTTGGCCGTAATGCCTGTACCTGCCCCGACACCTAGTAGAATTTTACCCTGCTTTACCTCTCCCTTAAATTTGTCCATAATTTCTGATCTGTTCAGCTTATTCATTTCGATATCCTCCTTTTTGGATTGATTAGGAATTTGATGTCATGAGAGCGATCAGCTTTTGTGCTGCGGCTTCTGCAAAGGCTGGATCGTTGATGGCGCAATCCATTTCAATCACTTCAACAATTGAGCGATCGACATGCTGGCGCAGGGTATCAAACAACATCCGGTCCTCCTCCGGTCCGTAGAAAGGCTCCCCCTCCACATCAATTGCGGATACGCCTCTAAGCGGTAGCATTAGCACGGTGCGTTCCTTTGCCATGTTCAGCTTCTCCGCAAGCTTCCTGCCGATCTGCTCATTCTCTTCCACTGTGGTTCTCATCAGGGTTACCGTCGGATTATGCTGATAAAACGTATGATCCTTGAATTTCTCCGGTACAGTATCGCTCGGCCCAAAATTGCACATATCCAAGGCGCCCACCGAGACTACCTGCGGAATGCGATTGTGGCCTGCAGCCTCTAAACGATTAGGCCCCGCATTTAAGACACCGCCGATGATTTCATCCGCCCACTCCGTCGTGGTCAAGTCCAATACCCCTTCAATGAAGCCTGCTTCAATCAACGCCTCCATCGACTGCCCTCCGATGCCCGTAGCGTGGAACACAAGCACCTCATAGCCCCGCTCCTCCAAATATTTTCTTGCCGCTGTCACACATGGTGTTGTCACTCCGAACATCGTGGCTGCAACCAGCGGCTTCTTATCCGGTTTGTGCGTATGCTCAAACTTGAGCATGCCCGCCATCGCAAATAATGCATTTGTAAATATTTTCGTAGAAATGGAGTTCAATCCGGCTACATCCACCACAGACGGAATCATGACAATATCACTCGTGCCTACGTATGGAGCTGTGTTTCCAGAAGCAACGGTCGATACCATCACCTTTGGGACACCAATCGGCAGTGCTCTCATGGCAGGTGTGACCAGTGAGGTTCCGCCAGTCCCACCAAAGGAAATGATTCCGTCAAATTTACCTTGTTTGTACAACTGTGGCACCAGCTTCTTCAAGCCTATGGACAAAACCTCTGTAGCCAAAGCCCGATCCTTCTTTGCCGCAAGTTCTTCTATGACCCTGCCTGCGGCGTGGGCGACTTCCTGATTGGACACATCCGGAACAAAGGACGGTTCAAATACACCTGTATGAATCATCAAAGTCCCCAACCCAAGCTCCTCTGCAATGCTCTTGATGTAAAGGTATTCATCACCCTTCGTATCAAATGTTCCAATGATTGCGACGGTCTTCATTCCACGGCCTCCTCGTATGACTCTTTAGAAACCAAGCTCGATCGCAGGTAGCACGCTGATTTTTTTTGCTAACAGAAAAACCAGTACGATCGTTATAGCTTCATCATACTGGTCCTGTTTATTTATAAAAACGCTTTTATGTTCTATGTTTTTGTGTTTAGGTTAGATCTGTACTTTTTGGGAGAGTAGCCCTTAAGCTTTTTAAACATTCTGCTGAATTGTGCGTAATTGGGATAGCCTACCATCTCAGCCACCTCGGATAATTGAAGCTGCGGCGCATGAAGAAGCGTGACGGCTTTATTGATGCGGAAGCTCACCAGATAGGTCTGAAAGCTGCAGCCAACCTCCTTTTTAAACAAACTGCTCAAGTAGCTGCGGGAAACATGAGCAACCTTGGCCAGATCCGAAAAAACAATTTCACTACTGTAGTTTTGCGCCACATACTCTTTGACAAACTCAACGTAATCATAATGCTGGGTGATGCCTTTCAGCATTTTGACCATAAAATCGTCCTCATCCAGTTTACCCAGGCGTTTAAAATCGCGTGTAATTGCCGTAATCGACTTCTCGGAAGGAATTCGTTCAAATGCAGACCCGCCAATATAGCCCATAATGTCTGTGTTGTCGCTATACATGTACTGGACATCGACAGGCGTCTTTACCGGACCGCCATAAATCATCTTGATCAAATCCGGCTTAAGCTGATTGCAGGTATCAAAAATACGCAGTGCCTTTGATTTGGCGGCCTCCAAGGATACAACCTTCCGTGCACCCAATAACCCGCCTTCGGTCAGGCCAAGATGAGCACAGATTACATCTGCCCCCGCTTCAATCATCTGGGCAGCCTGAAGCTCATCAAATACGAACGCCACCGTAAACAAATCCTGTCGATGGGCCAGGCGTATGGCCTCAACCTCGACGTCATAACGAATCCCGTCTTCCTCCAGAGCCTCTCTGAATAATCCGTCTATCAAGCCGACCGTAGGATAGTTGTTGACTCCCGAAAACCCTCTCCTCTTGATTTCCTCTATATAATCAGCCATTTCTATGGTTGGATCATTCGCATTCAGTCCAAAGAGTACGGGAGAATGCCTCACCAGCGGCACAATTTCTCTTGACGCAAAATCCATCACCATATCATTACTGTTGCAAAATGGAAGAAAGCCGGCAAGAGAGCTCCTCCCCATCTGGCGAAACTTGCCGGAGTTCAGCATTAATATAAAATCCGCTCCACTCTGAGCTGCATACTTGGCTGTAATCCCCGTGCCTGTCGAGACACCGATGATGTGATTTCCCTCGTACAGCTGTGATTGAAGACGCTCCAGTATGACTGTTCTGTTCAAACTCCATCCGCTCCTCATCACAATTTACCAATTGTAGTTTTTGTTCCTCAATATTATTATTGTACATCATTCCATATAGCTCATTCCCTCCTTCCTCGATCCGTTTGGTTAAAAGGCATCAAAAAAAGCCGATTTCCCAGTTGGGAAATCGACCTTGGACATGCTCTTGATATTATTGTGTGACAATGATCGGACCATTTTTAGTAAGAATAATCGTATGTTCCACTTGAGCTACATAGCTTTTTTCTGTAGCAAAGGTCCATTCGTCTTCTTTTTGATACACTTGTTCTTCTAAAGTTGAGATAAATGGTTCGAATGCAATAACCATGCCTTCTTTTAATAACTCATCATCCGATGTATCGTTATAATTATAAATATGGTCAGGTGCTTCGTGTATGTTACGTCCAACACCATGTCCTGTAAGGTTTTTAATAACGGTTAATCCATGCTGTTTTGCTGTTAGGAATACCGCTTTTCCGATGCCGCTTTTTTTGGAACCAGGTTTTGCTTTTTTAAGACCTGCTTCAAATGCTAGTTTAGCAACGTCGCATATTTTCGTTAACACTTCTTCTCCTTCGCCTACTACAAACGAGATTCCTGTATCAGCGAAATAACTGTTCTTCGAGCCAGAGACATCTATGTTGACTAGATCTCCTTCTTGAATAACCCGTTGCCCCGGAATACCATGTGCTACTTCTTCATTAACACTAATGCAAGTATAGCCAGGAAAATTATATGCACTTTTTGGAGCTGAGACTGCGCCTTCTTTCTCAAAAAGCTCTCCAGCTATATCATCAAGTTCCTTCGTCGTTATGCCAGGAACTGTTCTTTGCACCAATTCATCTCTGATAAAGGCAACAATTCTGCCAATTTCCTTCAAACCATTAAAGTCTTCCTCTGTTTTTGCAATCATTGTTTTCTGACCTCACTATCTTTTATCATCAATTAAATGTATAAGCTGAAACAACCAATTAGATAATCATATCCAAATGGTCAAAGCTTCGCAACTTTTTTTATCAATAACACCTTGACACTAAAAAAGAAAAGCCCCTTCCGTCTTCAAAGGGGCTGAATATTGCATTATACCTCTTGTTCTTCGGCCTGACTAGGCGGAGCCATCAGACCTTTGACGGCACCCATAAACGGATGGATGGATTTGATCATGCCGTAGCCCATTTTCATGACCGGCATGAATTGCTGGATCATGCCGAATATCCGCATTCCGCCGCCAAGCATACCGCCAGCCGAAGCCGCACCGCCAAGCCCGCCAAACAGCGAACCCATCATCGGTAGAAAGGACGAAACCTGCGCACGCGACACTGTGCGCGAACGGGTAGACGGCTTGCGCGTACCATTCACCCGTTTCCGGTTCTGAGAACGACCGCTCTTGCTGGGTACAACCTTTTGCTTGGAACGCTGGGAACTGTCCCCTGTGGTCGCCGTCCGCGATATTTTTCCTCCCCCGGTAAGCACCACGCCTCCGCTATTCACGTCAGAAATGTAACCGATATACGTTTCACCACTATGAAGAGTCACGCAGACGGGCCGGGCCTTATACCGCTTTGCCTTTAGGCGTATTTCGTTGGTTTTAGCCATTGAATTTCACCTCGCTCTACTGAATCTACTTCAGTTTACGCGATAAGTGGACTGCTTGCCTGTGCGAATGGGACATCTGTGCGGTATTCGCTATAGGTCAATTCATCAATTTAAGTGATACCTACTGGAAATATAAATGCAAGATCATTGAACGCACGACCAAAAACAAGGAGCTAAGCGGGATAGATGCCGCCTAGCTCCTTGTTTTCTTTAAATCCTAACTCTACTTATTCAGCAAGGCATTGGCCTTCTTCGCCGCTTCAGCTACAGCGGCCTCTGCCGAAACGGAAGAATCAACAACCGCACGAAGAATCTCATTCTTGATCATCTCACCAATCTCTGGATAAACCTTCTGCATTGGACGTGGACCAGCATATTCCAGTTGGTCTACCGCCACCTTGAACAGCGGCTTTTCCTCATAAAGCTTCTTCATTTCATCGCTCTCCACTGCACTGATTCGGCTAGGCAGATAGCCCGTGAAGGAGCTTGCATAAATCGTTTGTTCTTTGGAGGTCATCCACTTGATAAACTTCCACGCCGCTTCCTGCTTTTCTGGCGACAGGCCAGAAGTCATAACCAAGTTGGCACCGCCTGTCGGCACTCCATACGTATCATTTGCAGGCATAAATGTCGTTCCGAGTTCAAAGCCCTGCTCTTCTGCAACCTTCATATTATTGGTGAGATCCGCAGTTGAGGAGAACAGCATCGCTGAACGCTGATTGTGGAAATCCGTTTTGGCTTGCGTACCTGCATCATCGGTCGTGCCGATGCTCATAATGCCTTCATCCTTCATCTTAAGCCACAGCTTCACAGGTTCAATACCGGTTTCATTATCGAATGCCGCACTTTTTCCGTCCTCGCTGATCATCGTGCCTCCACTCTGCCTCACAAAAGCTTCATAAAGCCAAATATCGACAGGCATCGAGATACCATAGCGCTGATCCTTAATCGTTAGCTTGCGTGCATAATCTTCAAATTCTGCCCAATTCTTAGGTCCAGCAGGATCAAGGCCAGCCTCCTTCAGCATCGTACGATTCAAATAAAGGATCGGTGTGCTGCGTAAATAAGGAAGAGCATATAGTTTTCCATTCACATAGGAATTTCCCATTAGCCCTTGAATGAAATCTTCCATATCCAGCTGATCCTTCTCCACAAAAGAAGTCAATTCCTGCGTCATGCCTGATTCGGCAAACACACCCACTGAAGCAATTTCGTTTTGCCATACTTCGGGGGCATTGCCCGCTGCAAAAGCAGCCTGTGCCTTCGAATGCTGATCTGCATACGACCCTTGATATTCTGCCTTCACGATCACTTCATCTTGGGATTCATTAAACATCTTAACCAAGTTCTCATTGTTCTCGGCGATCTTGTCTCCCCATGAGTACCAATATGTAATCTCTATTGGTTTGTTTGCCGTATCATTGGAATTGCTACCGGAAGCAGCGCCGGTTGAACCATCAGAGTTGGAAGCACCACAAGCTGAAAGAGTAAGCGCAAGCGTTGCCGCTAACAAAACAGATCCAAATTTTTTCATGAATAAACCCTCCTGTTAATCTGATTATTTAACACCCGAATAGACAAATGCTTTAATAATTTGACGTTGTCCAAATAAGAAAACAATAAGAATCGGAACGACCAAAATCATGTTTCCAGCCATCAAAATATGCCAGGCAGCTCCTCCGTCAACCTCGCGCAGCTTAGAGATCCCGATCGGAAGCGTTCTTGCTGCATCGGAGGTTGTCATCACGAGCGGCCAGAAATAATCATTCCAGTGTGCAATGAAGCTGAACAATGCGAATGTTACTAACGTTGGACGCGCCATTGGCACCATAATCTTAAGAATGATTTTCCATTCCGGCGCCTGGTCAAGTCGCGCCGCTTCAATAAGCTCTTCCTGTACTTGCTTGAATGACTGCCTGAGCATGAATATGCCAAAGGCGCTAGAAGAGAAGGGCAAAATGAGTGCCAGCAAATTGTTAATGAGTCCCCACTTGCTCATCAACAAATACACAGGTAGGAAAATGAGCTGACCAGGAATCATCAAGGTCACCATCGTAATCCCGAATAACAGCTTGTCTCCTTTGAAGGAGTATCTTGCAAAAGCATAGGCTGCCAATATTATCGTCGTGAATTGAAGAACGAGTATGCTGACCGATACAACAACGCTGTTCATTAGATATTTCAAAAAAGGCCCCGATTCCCACGCCGCTTGGAAATTGCTCCACATCACCTTGGAGGGAATCCACTTGGGTGGAAAAATTACCGTCTCCGGGTAAGACTTCAAAGATGTTGAAATCATCCATAGAAAAGGGATAGCAAAAATCGCAACCAATGCTATTGTGGCAGTAATATTGAGCGTACGTAGCAATGACTTCCTTGCCATAAATTCCCCTTCTCCTCTCTATTGGTAGTGAACCTTGCGGCTCAGCAACTTGAAGTAGACTAGCGTAAGCAGACCAACGACAACGAGCAGTATAACTCCCGCTGCCGATGCATAACCGATCTTGAAATAGCGGAATCCATACTCGTAGATGTAAAAGACGAGCGTATTGGTTGAATTGATTGGACCCCCGTTTGTCATAATGGCAATGGTCTCAAACACCTGGAATGAACTGATCAGATTGATGATGATTAAGAAAAATAGTGTCGGCGAAAGCATGGGAAGCGTAATTTTGTAGAATTTGCGCCACCAATTGGCCTCGTCCAGAGCTGAGGCTTCATACACATCCCTGGGAATGCTTTGGAGGCCCGCGATGAAGATGAGGGCGTTGTAGCCTACGCCTTTCCAGACCGAAACAAGCACAAGTGACAATAATGAACTGTCTGGACTACTCAGCCATGCCAGCTTAGGCAAGCCAACCATATCAAGCAAACCGTTAAGCAAACCGAATTTGGGATCCATCAGCCACATCCACACCAGGGATACCGATACAAGTGAAACAATATGCGGACTGAAAAGCGCACCCTGAACAAACCCGTACCATGCTCCTTCACGATTCAGCCAGATCGCAAGCATAAGCGAAATCACAATGGATAAGGATACCGAAAGAAGCGTATAGTTCAAGGAATTGCTTAACACCTGAAGAAATGCACTATCCTTAAATAGTTCAACAAAGTTGTTGAATCCCACGAACTCCTTGACCGGATTAATAAAATCCCAGTTGTAAAAGCTTAAGAAGATCATATAGAAGATCGGATAAAGGAAAAAAATAGAAAATATTGTGATGGAGGGAGCCACTAATACATAGGGACGGAGCTTAGACCAGACGGTCATGAATATCCTCCTCCCAGGACAATCAGCTCTCCCGCTTCGGCCCGCTCATGCTGACGAGCACGCACACCATTCCGATCAAAATAGTACAGGTCCTGCATAGACACGATGATATTTACCTCGGAGGCTGACTCTAACGGTTTCAAGAAGCTCTTCACAGCGATAGGTCCAAGCGCGGAATCCAGTTGATAGATGATCTCTGCTCCCAGTGTCTCGCGTGTCATAATATGAGCCGAGAATTGGATATGCCCGGTCTGCGGTCTGTTCTCAAGCGTCATCGTTGCTTTCTCTGGTCGAAAGCCAATATGGCCAATATCATCATGAAGCTGCCCCTTCAAAAAAGGCAGGATACGATCACGATCAATCACATTCATCGGCGGTGTACCGATAAACTGCGCTGTGAAAACGTTATCCGGATCATCGTAGATTTTCATTGGACTGTCTGCTTGTTGAATACGCCCTTTATTCATGATGACGATGCGATCTCCCATAGACATGGCCTCAACCTGATCATGAGTTACAAAAACAAAGGTTGCGCCCAGCCGTTTGTGAAGCTGAATCAGTTCCGTGCGCATCTGATGGCGTAGCTTGGCATCCAAATTCGACAACGGCTCGTCCATCAGGAAGACTGCGGGACTTTTAACCATGGCCCTAGCCAAGGCAACCCGCTGGCGTTGACCTCCGGACAGAGCCTGCGGCTTCTTATGCAAATACTCTGCCAGGCCGACGACCTCGGTGATCTCCTTGATCAGACGCTCGCGTTCTGGCCGAGGCACCTTGCGATTTACTAATCCAAATTCAATGTTCTCCTTGACTGTCATCATTGGATACAATGCATAGTTTTGAAATACCATCGCCACATTACGCTTGCCCGGATCTACTCCATTGACACGATGGTCCCCAATCCAAATTTCACCGCCCGTTTCTTTCTCAAGTCCTGCGATCATGCGGAGTGTCGTCGATTTTCCACAGCCGGACGGGCCGACCAGTACCGTAAAGGAACCATCCTCAATGGTCAGATCGAGCCCCTCAATAATTTTATCCTGCTTGAAGCTTTTTTCGATCTGCTTTAATACAATTTGAGCCATGACGTTCCCTCCTTTTTACTTCCCATTATTGTGCAGACGAGCTAATTGAATGGATAAGATGAGATCGGTTTCTTCACCCAATGCATTAGCGACAGGTCCAAAGCCCGGCGTATCAAGACAAAAGCTCTGAATATCATTATTGAGATCAGCATCCAGCATACGTTGGTGAGTTATTATTACTTCGCCCTCATGAACTTCAATAACGCGGTATGCTGGTACATCGAGACAAGCAGCGGTCTGTACATAATGCCATTCTTCTTGCTTAACGATAGAGTTCATATGGTTATGCCCGCAAAAATAGATGCCTCCACCTGGCCGACTATTGAATACACCCTTCAGTTCATCCTGCGGACGGATGTAAAGCTTATCTAGTGTCGAGCGCGCAGTCGTATCGAATACCGGATGATGCCCGAAGACGAGCATTTGCTTTCCATGTGAATGGGCAAGTTGGCCTTTAATCCATGTCAGCTGCTCTTCGTCCAGCTCTCCTCCCCAATCCTCTCGATTCATTTCCTGGGTAGTATCCAGAAAAATCAGCCTGACGTGAGGTGTATCAATAGCCCGGTAGCGCTTCTGTCCTGTTAGCGTGGAAATTTCATGCTTTGGCAGTGAATAGGTATCATGATTACCCAGCACATGAATGAATTCCCGTTCACTTTTTGCAAGCATGGAGAAAATGGATCGAAGTTCCTGAGCCGTTCCTTCATGCGTTAAATCACCAATTGAGATATGATAGTCCGCATCCTCCTTCAGAAAAGCCTTGAACATATGCTCGTATGCCCGGACTCTTGCAGCCCTCATTTCTTCCGTCCCGTGACTCATGCTTGAATAGTGAAGATCACCAAGTAACGCCAGACGCATAAACGCCACCTCCATCTTTATTTTGGATACCTTGCGGTTCAAGCCTTCTCCACCTGCAACACATTTGAAGGCTTTGGATGGGCCTGCTGCTCCATGATGAATTCGTTGAATGAAGGCCATATATAATCCGGAACGATATCTGTCTTTCCGATATCCTCTCTTGAAGAGATTCCCGTAAGCACGAGTGCAGTCTTCATTCCATTTTGCTGTCCAAATAAAATATCTGTTTCCAGCCGGTCACCTATCATGAGGCATCTGCTGTGATCCACATCCAATAGCTGAAGCGCCTTCTCTGCATAGTAGCGGGAAGGCTTGCCAATCACGACGGATGCTTTCTGCTGGCTGGCCGCCTCAATCGAGCTTAGAATGGCTCCGGTATCCGGAATAACATCCCCTTGAACGGGACAACAATTGTCCGGATTAGTTGCGAGCAGAGCCGCTCCATGGCGCACTGCTTTTGCCGCCAGATGGAGCTTATCGTAGTTAAATTTCCGATCCATTCCGACTAACACATGTGTTGATTGATATGGATCTTCGGTCATGGCTATCCCGAGTGCCCGAAGTTCCCTCCGCAAAGCCTCCTCACCTACAACCAGCACTTTGGCGTCCGGCGCATGCTCTGCAAAATACATTCCCGACAGGTAACCTGCAGTCAGAATTTCATCAGGCTGGCACGAAATGCCCAAACTCAGCAGGCGTTGGTAACAATCTTCCTTGGTATGAACCGGAGTATTGGTAAGGAAGAGCAGGCGTTTGCCTTTTGACCGCAAGCTGTTTATGAAGCTATTCACGCCAGGAAGCCTCATCTGGCCAATATAGATGGTCCCGTCCAAATCAAAGCAATAAGCATCGTAAGCATATACATCTTCCATGACATCACTCCTGCCCGCTCACAATGAGCTGGACAACTCCAATACATCGATGAAGCATTCCAGTTCGTCAGTGCAGACCCATACGGACGGATACTCCTGAAATTTCTTCATGACGGAAGTCTCGTTGATTGTCCACGCCATCAACTGGATTCCTAATTCTTTGCATTGATGAATGTAATGCTCGGTCACAAAAGCATGGTGTATGGACAAGAACGTCGCACCTATCTCTAATGACCAGTCCAGAATAGCTTTCGAACAGCCAAAGGTAATGAGACCAATTCGTACATCGCCAGATCGTTCCCTGATCTTCTCCAGGGCATCGAAATCAAATGACGTAATGAACACCTGATCTAGCATGCTCAATTCCTCGATAACTTCAAGCACCCTTTCCTCCAAAAGAGGGTAATAGCTTCCCATCTGCTTAAGCTCAATGTTAAGTTGAATCTTACCCTTCAAGGCACGCAGCACCTCTTCAAGGGTTGGAATATGTTCATCTTGCCTGATTTCTAAAGATTGCAGCTCCGAAGCAGTATAATCAGCCACTCTGCCTGTTCCATTTGTCATGCGGTCAAGCGTATGGTCATGAATCACCACTGGAATTCCATCCTTACTGAGATGAACATCCAGTTCGAGATGTGTGAAACCAAGCTCTACCGCCTTTAAAAAGGAAGACATCGTATTTTCAGGATACTTACTTGGATAGCCGCGATGAGCAACTGCTTGAATGATCATGCTCTGTTACCTCCTGTTATATATTTTTGGACAACACAAAAAACCCAGCAGCAAATCACCCTCCTTCAACATCAAGGTTGTATTGATTTACTTACCACCGGGTTTTCTCGTCGTCTCCACCCAAGGATAAATGTATGAAACTAATTAATTCCAGAATTTCTCATGGCCTACTGAAACAAAATCTGCCCCGCTCTTTAATGCTTGTTGTATTTCTTCCTCATACCGGATAAGGCCACCCACAATCAATGGCTGTGAGATTCGTTCTTTTAGTTCTTGGATGACTCGAGGCATTAACCCCGGCATCAGTTCAACCTCATCAGGCTTATAGCTCATAATCATACGAACCGCAGTCGTTATTGCTGCCGTATCAATGGCGAATATGCGCTGAATGCTTAATATGCCCGCTTGCTTGGCCGCAGAAACTGCGTTGCTCTTTGTCGTCACGATCCCGTCGATGTTGAACACATCTGCAAGATATTGAATTGCTGAGGCATCTCGTCCAATCCCGGATACCATCTCGGTATGCACATATGCCTGTTTGCCACTTTGATGCAGACTCTCTATGATTGAACCCAGATTGGTAATGTTACCTGTCATCAGAATAACTCGCTGCACATCGCTTGCTATAGCTCGTGAAATTTGTTCATCTGTCGTAATGGAGGCTATGATGGGATAATTATTCATGAGTCAGTCCTCGTTCCCTCGTTTGTCTTCTTAAATGTTAAAGCTAAAGTATTCGTTATGTATCATTGTGATGTAAACGGGTTGTTAATTTTCACCTTTGTCAAATAGAGAAAGTCGTGATCCTGTTTTCCCATCAAAAAAAAGCGCTCCCTATAAAGGAGCACTTCGGCTTTTGACACCCCGTCTAAATCTTCGCCTTCTCCTCTTCCGCCATTGACCGGATGTAGAAAGCACCCAGCACCGAGCAGAGCAGGAATGAGAAGAAAGCAATCGCTGCGGCTTGTTCACGCTCCTGGAAAACGCTGAAGACCTGCTGCATGGAAACACCAAGCATCTGCGGAGAGTTGGCTCCGATCAGATAAGGCGCAGTGAAAGAGCCAATAACCCCCATGAAGACAAAGGTCAGGGCAACAAGGAATGTCTTGTACGACAGCGGGAAAATAAACCGGGTAAACAGCGTCAGTCTGCCTACACCCACATCCTTTGCACTCTCAATGATCGATGAAGGAATGCCCGACAGCGCGGAACTGAGCAGCATTGTCGTAAATGGAATGTTGAACCATAGGTTGGCGATGATAATCCCTTTCTCGTCAAAGATGATGCGTGGCAGCGTGATTCCGACCACTTCAAGCATTCGGGCGAGCCAACCATGATTGCCAAGCAAGTTGATTAAACCATACGTTGCGATGACACCAGGGATGAACAGCGGAATCATGTACGTTTTACGAATCAGATTAACGATCGGCCCCTGGTTGAAGCGCATGTAAATCGCCAACGTGTAGCTGACCAAGATAACGGCAACACACGTAATGGCAGTCACCTTAAGTGTAAATACGATATTGCTTCGCATCCCCTTATCTGTGAACAGATAGGTATAACGGCTTAGATCGTATCCGCCTGAACCGTTGCTTAGGCTCATGATGAAAGATTGAACAATCGGAATAATGACGACGATCAACAGGATAGCGAAGGAGGGGAGCACCATCGCCAGGCCTGTGATCGACTGTCTAGCTTCCTTACTCATTTCGCAGCAACGTCGCTCTGCCAGCGTTTGTTAATTTCCGTGCCCAGATCCCCGATGTTGAACGTACGGAAGCCTTCTGCCACACCGTCGAATTTATTCTGCATTTCCTGTGACATGTTGGAGAGTTCAATGCCTGGGAAACCATTCATTTTGTCAACGATCACTTCCTGCGCTTCAGGGGACAGGACAAAGTTCAGGAATTCATTGATCGCTTGCTTCTTGTCCGACTCCTGGTTGACCATCAGGTACGTTGGTCCGCCGTTGAAGCCCGGCGTGATCTGCTGCATCTTAATTGTACCCGGCAACAAACCTTCGTTCAGCTGCTGCAAAACCATGTCAGACCAGGCCGGAATTAAGGACACTTCGCCATTCATTAACAGATCCAGCGTGCCCTGGTTTTTCTTAGGATAGATGCCCTGTCCGTAGACATACGGTCCGATTTCTTTGAGCGTGTCGAAACCGCCGTCCCACTTCTCCATGATCGCCGGATCGGAGTTGTGAATGTCTTCTTCCGGCAGGTCCTTGTAGACAATCGTCTGCACGAACGAGCTGCCGGAACCACCCGTTGACGGGTCATTGTATGCGAACTGCTCCGGATTGGTTTTGATCCACTGCAACAGCTCGTCCAGCGTAGTTGGTGGATTGGAGATTTTGCTGCTGTCATAGGCCAGAACCACGGCGGACGAGCGATACGGAACAGCGAAGTTGTCCACATCCTTCATCGTGTCCGTGTTGACTTTGCTCAGGTTAGGAATGTCCTTCTCGTTCAGTTGCTCCCAAATACCATCCTTGGTGCCTTGCGCAACGGAGGTGATTCCGTCCTCATACAAGTCGATGTCTCCTGAGCCCTTACCGGCTTTCTTGGCGGCCACGATCCGGTCGTAGGTCGGCTCAGCACCAGTACCGGACGGGATATAGACCAGATTCACGTCGATATCCGGATGCTGTTTCTCAAACATTGGCTCCAGCGAATCCCACAGATCCTTGACGTTCTGAGAGCCCGTAAAGTAGAAGTTAAATTTCACCTGATCGCTCGATGCAGCAGCGCTCCCCTCGGTGGTGGTTGTACTTTTTATCTCACTTCCGTTTCCACACCCGGCCAGCAATGACACTGATAATCCCACAACAGTCAACAATGATAAAAATGGCTTTTTCATACGCATATCATTCATCCTCCTCAGTTCGATTCATCGACCGGGAATCCGGTCATTTTCGAGATCGAGACGCCGACGTCTTTTCCTACCTGCAGCTGCTCAACGAATTCCTTGTTCAGAAAAGCACGTATAATGCCGAATTCCACCAATTCCACGGTAACTTCGGCGTAATGTCCAAGAATCATGACCTGCTTGACCTTACCCGCCAAAGTACCTTCTCCCATCGTAGTACTGCTCACCTGTACGTCTTCTGGTCGGACCGCAGCCGTCACCTGTCCACTTAACCCCTTCTCGTTCGGCAGGCGAAGATGTCCAATCCGGATGCTCTCCCCTTCCGCCACCCCCTTAAGGAAATTCATTTTGCCTATAAAACCGGCGACATATAATGAAGCGGGCTCATCGTAAATCTGCTGCGGATGAGCAATCTGTTCGATGCGCCCGTGATTCATGACGATAATGCGGTCGGACAACGACAGTGCTTCTTCCTGATCATGCGTGACAAAAACCATTGTCAGCCCGGTCTTCATTTGGATCTCACGCAGCTCCTCACGCATTTCGTGCCGCAGCTTGGCGTCCAGCGCCGAGAAAGGCTCGTCCAACAGCAGTACCGCCGGATTCAGCAGCAGAGACCGAGCCAGCGCAACCCGCTGCTGTTGTCCACCCGAAAGCTCGGCCGGATATTTCTTCTCGAAACCCGACAGTCGGACCAGCTTGAGCGCATCCTCGACCGCTGTGCAGATCTCTTCCTTTGGCATTTTGCGGATCTTCAGGCCAAAGGCCAGATTATCGTATACCGACATATGCGACCATAAGTTATAGCTCTGAAACACCATCGAGGTCGGCCGTTTCTCCGGTGGCAGTTGAATGACACTCTTGCCCTCGATCAAAATGTCACCGGAGTCCGGTTCGAGAAACCCGCCGATGCTCCGTAATACGGTAGTTTTCCCACACCCGGAGGGACCAAGAAGGGTGACCAGCTCGCCTTTTTCGATATCGATGTTGATGCCGCTGACCCCGTCACCCGTTTTGTAGCGTTTGGCTAACTCTCGTACAGACAACTGCATACTTCTACCTCCCTTTGCTTCGGTATATCGACCGAGACATTTTTATTTCATTTGAAAACCGCTCGCCAGCACGTCCGCGCTCACCAGCCGCTGGGCTGCCACTAGCAGAATAATAGTCGGCAGCGTCAGGATGATCGAGAATACGGCTCCGGCGCTGCTCGGAAAGTCGGAAATAATGGAGTACATGACGATTGGCATTGTTTTGTAATCGGGAATACCGACCAGGAACGTGCCCTGCGCTTCGTCTAGTGAATTGAGGAACGTGAAGATCGAAGCGACCATGATGCCGGGCATCGCCATTGGCAGGGTGATGCTGCGGAACACTTTGAACGGGGTAGCGCCAACGTCCCGCGCCGATTCTTCCTGCGCCCGGTGCACGTTGCGAAAGGCGGAGGTCGGGATCCAGGTCATGAACATCAACACATTGATCATATGGATCAGCACAACGCCGAGCAGCGTATTCATCAGTCCAATCCGGTAGAAAAGAACCGCGATGGAGACATACAACCCCATTTTCGGAAAAGCGTGCGTCAGCAGGAACGAGAACAGGAACATCCGCTTCAGCGGAAACTGGAGTCTTGCGAAGGCATACGCTGCTGGGATGCAGACGACGATGGACAGCAGGGTCACCAGAGTAGCAATGAGGAACGACAGTGAGATCGACGAGACAATATCGTCCTTCGCTAGTACGAACTCCCACCATTTGAAGCCCCATACCTGGGGCAGAATATCCGGATAATTCCACTTTTCGCTAAAGGCAAGCACAAGCAGGTTGACCAACGGACCCGCGAAAAAAACGGCGAACACGGTCAGCAACACAAATTCGATTATTCTTCTCGGACCTACGTGTTTCCAGTACCAAGACATGTTCCGTCCTCCCTTCCATTCGTCGATTGACGAACAATCACTTCGCTTTCGTATTCAATCAGGCGCGGCACGCTCCCCTCGCCGCTAATCAGGCGATCCAGAATCGATACCGCGTCTCGGCCAATACCAGATGCATCCACGCTGACGGTAGTCAACGATGGGTGGTACATGCCGGCCACTTCGGTATTGTCGTAGCCCATAACGGATACTTCCTCCGGAACGCGGACTCCGCGTTCCATCAGCACCTTCATCGCCCCTAGTGCTAGCATGTCATTTGTACTGAACAGAGCGCTGTATCGTCCCTCGCGGAAGGCCACATAATGCTCTTCCATCAGCTTCCGACCGGAATCAAAGCTTGATTCCGATGACTCGACGACGATAAACCCGTCTTGTTCACAACTAACGCCGAGGGATTCAAGCCGCTTTCGGAAGCCCTCCAATCGCAGTGAGTGGCTCCGATGTTCGCCCGGTCCGGCGATGATAAAGAATTTGCGGTGTCCGATATCATATAAATGCTGTGCCGCCCGTTCTCCACCGGCCTCATCGTTGCTCACGAGATGCACGACGTCCGGATCTTCCGTCGATCCGTTCACCATCAGATATGGGATATTGAAGTTTTTGACGTAATCAATGACGTTCTTCTGCAACCGACTGACCAGAATGAGCCCATCCACCCGCTGTTCCAGCATATAATCGGTGGAGCGCAGCGACATTTCCCGGTCGGTTTTCAGGAAAATTGAGTAGCCCATCTCTTCAGCGGACATCAGTATCTCGTCAATGATTCTGCCATACAGTGTGTGGGACACAATCGGCAGCCTGTCACGGAAAACGATAACTCCGATGTTGTACGTGCGCTTGGCGACCATCGCTCGGGCGACGGCGCTCGGCTTGTAGCGAAGCTGCTCGACCGCCTTGAAAACGCGATCCCGGACTTCAGGACTCGCATATCCGTTTCCGGAGATAACCCGAGAAGCAGTCGATTTCGATACACCAGCCAGTTGAGCCAGCTCCCGCAAACTATGATTCAGCTTATTGTCCAATCCCTATTCTCCTTTGCAAAATCCGTCTCTTCCCGGACGGCAATTAGCTTCGCCGGATCACGGGTTGTTATCGAGTCGACGCCCAACTGTGCAAGTCGCCGCATATCGTCCGCCTCTGAAACCGTCCAGACGTAGATAGCCAGACCGCTCCGTTGCACAGCTTCCATAAGTTCTGGCTGAACGACCTGATACGGCACGTTAATCCCAAAGCAGCCGGCTTCGCGAGCATCTGCACACGCCTGGAACACTGCCTCGTCGTAGCTCAGACTGCCGAAGCTTTGCTTGTTCACATTAAGAAGCCTGCGTATGCTTGGAGCGTAACGACTAGCTTTAACCGCTGACCCGTAATCGCAGCCACTGAGAAACACCATCTCCGCCATACCCATCCGATTCACCAGAGCTGAGACCGGCTCCAGAGCGCTGTCTGTTTTGATATCAAGGTTCATCACTTTACCGGCTGCGCGTATCTGCTCAAGCACATCCTGAAGCGTTGGAATAGGCGATAGTCTAGCGGTGTTCAACTCCTTCAGTGTCATTTCTGCAAGACTGCCGCAGCTTCCATCTGCCAAAGTGATATTGTCATCGTGGGCAAGCACCGGCACATGGTCCCGAGTCGAACGGATATCGTCTTCGTAAATATCTACGCCAAGTGTTAGGGCTGCCTGAAGTGACTCGAAAGAATGATCGGGATGGCCCATACAGCCAGTATGGGCTGTGATCAGCGGGAATTTATTCATCGCGGGTATCCTCCTTCTTCGAAATAGATCGCGTTGGTAAAGGCGATCAGTACATGGACTCCTCGTACGGTTCCCCACAGCTCAGCGCGAATCCACCTGCGGGGGATATCTGGAGTGGAATCCCTCAGTTGGGCTTCAAATTCCATCATCTGTTCGTCCGATGAAGATGGAACTTCAAGATTAAGCTCCTCGCCCAGATTGGAACACAACTTCAATCTGCAGACCTGCTTCTGTAGCGACCACAGTCCGGTGCGTACCGAGAAGTCCAGCGTCAAGTTCGCCCGGATCGGCTCCTCTACAGCTTCCCGTCTCTCGACTGCCGTTGGAACCGTAGAGCCGATTGCATAGAATGCACCTCCAGCTTCCAGCGTCAGGGTCAGCAGAGGACCTATCGTTACGACCGCGCGCCCTTCCCGCAGCGCTTGGATAAGCGTTTCTTCATGGAGCGAAAGGGCTGTCGAGTCCCCTTTCCCCGCCACTGCGTCGTCCTCGATGCCGAGGTAAGTAACCGAGATCGGATCGTCTGTCTCGCCCTGCGCATGCCAGTCCCTGCCTGAAGTGGCTGCAATCCGATATCCTTCATTCAGCTTGTGAGTCCACAGATCAAAAGCTCGCCGATTGTTCGTCTGAATGGAAGGGAACGTGCCGGACCAGACTTCGATGTAATCGACAGCGGACCAGTTCCCAATCTTGTATTCCCAGAAGCAACCGGTACAGGCCGGACTGCCGATTCGGAAGGGATGAGCAAGCCCGGCGATTCCACCGAGGCGATGCACGTTCTCGATTCCCTCATCGATTCCATCCCGATTTGCTTGACGCCAGTCGGCAAAAGCGCTCAGTCCTATCGTCACCATATGGCCGTAAAAAGTTGTCCACTCCATACCGGGGATGATTCGTAGTCCGTACCTCTGCTCGATTTCCGCTTTGCCGCTCAAGCCGGACATCGTGTTGTGATCGGTCAGTGCGATGGCATCGAAGCCCAGATTGGCTGCTCCCGCTGCCAGTTCTCCAAGTGTCTGACTGCCATCGCTGTGCAGCGTATGTGTATGCAGTTCACAGGCGAACCACTTCATATCGAGTCCTCCTCTGTCGTCCAGACTTCCAGCCGATAAGCGCATGTATCCGTCACGATGCAGTGCAGGCTTAATGTGACGGTCCAAGGCCCCGGAACCAGCTCGCCCGCCATTAGGCCGGGAGAAGCTTCTCGATCCGATACGTATAGATCCTGCACCTCGTCTTGGCGGTGGCACGCCCCTCGGTATCCGCGAGCATCGTCCAGCGAGAGTGTGATCAGATTTTTCAGAGGGAGATGCCGATCAGCATTGGCAATCGCGTATTCCCGATTTTCCGGCAAAATGTATAGATCGTAGCTGTCCTTGAGCAGCCGTAGCGCCTTCTCCCGATTCTCGAGCGTCTTCGGCGTATATTGTAATCGCAGGTTCAGCTTCACGCAGCCCTCATCAAATTCAAAAGGAATGCGGATATGTGTTTTGGAATCCTCGGGAGATGCGTATCCTTGTAGATCCAGCAGCTTCATTGCGCCGCACCACCTTTCATTAATCCGTTATCTTCATGACTTACGTTATGCACGTTTTGCTGAATGTGGGACCGTTCCCACATCTAATACTTATGTTACGGGATAAAAATCAGGTCCATATCTGCATCGTGTTAATATTCTGTAAATGCAAAAAAGACCAGACTTCTATTAAAAGAAGACTGGTCTTTTTATCTTTTTATCGCTAGATTGTTTTCGGACTGCATGCGAGTGGCAGCACATAAATTTTCTCTTGAATGGATTCTTAAAATCGATTGATTGAAAATGGAGAAATATTATGTTCCGTTTTCCCTGATATAATCAAATCACTTAAAATCTGTCCAACTACACTACTGAATTTAAAGCCATGTCCTGAGAAACCTGATGCAATGGCAACGTTAGGATAGTTAGGATGTGTATCGATAATGAAATCTTCGTCAGGAGTCATTGTATACATACACGTTTTACCGAACTTCAATTCTTGTGCAAAGGGCATATAGTGTTGTAAAAATTGTTTTAAATCTGTCGTGTCTTCCTCTAGTTCACCAAATCCCAGGATGGCTTCATCTGGATCGATTGTATCTCCTCCATCATGTCGGCCTAATTTTAATCCGGAACCATCGATGCTTGGGAAACCATAATAATGCCCGTGAGATGTTTCAAACGAAAAGGCTGGAAACTCCTTATGATCATATAAATCATTTTTAGTATCAAACCAGGCAAATGTTTTTCTAATAGGATTAAGAGGAAGATGTAGATCCAACATGGAAAGGAGACTTCCTGACCAGGCCCCTGCTGAAACTACTAACGCATTAGCACTAAAAGTATGATCTTCGGTCTTGATGGTAACTCTTTTATCATCATGAACCATGATTTCTATTACTTTACTATTGGTTATGATGGTAGCTCCGTTTTGCTGTGCGAGTTCTCGATATGCTTCAATGCATTCCTCACATTTCAGCACTCCTGAGGTTGGTTCGTAGCAACCAATGTAATTGTTCGGTAAATTGATGCCAGGCCAGCGCTTATTTACTTCAATGGAATCTAAAATCTCCAGTGGCAATGAATAGGTTTTTGAGCTTGAAATGATATTTTGGATAAAATCTGTTTTCTCGTAACCCACGTTTATAACCCCGGTAGGGAGAAATAATTGTTTTCCCGACACTTTCTGTAAGTCATTCCATAATTCTTGAGCCTTGAGCGCTAACGGAACATAATTTTCACCTTCACCATACGCGTGCCGAATGATTCTTGTCTCTCCGTGATGACTGCCTTTGTTATGGGGCGGGTTAAAGGAATCTATTAATAGTGTACTTTTCCCACTCTTGGATAAAAAATAACCCGCCGCCATCCCCATTGAACCTGCTCCTATTACAATTACGTCATAATGCATTGCAAGTTGCCTCCTTGTAAGAAATCCCCATGTAACTTAAGTATTAAGTATGGCTAGTATTCTTCTATATTACTAATGATATTAACACTTAACAATTGCGCTATCCTGGACATGATACCCAAGTCATAATAAAAAAACCGCATAACAATGCGGTTTTCTTAGATTCGTAAATTTACTATTACTGAGCCGTTAAAATCAGCGGTCCATCCGACGTGATTGCGATTGTATGCTCATATTGTGCCGATAACTTGCCGTCGGCCGTTCTCGCCGTCCACTGATCGTCGTCGATCGTGATACGGAACGTACCTTCGTTGATCATCGGTTCAATCGTAAACACCATGCCTTCCTTTAATCGAATGCCTTTGCCAGCTACGCCGATATGCTCATAGGTCGGCTCCTCGTGCAGGCTCCGCCCGATCCCGTGCGCCAACAGATCGCGTACGACCGAATACCCATGCGCTTCCGCATGCTTTTGAATCGCCGATGTTATGTCGCCGAGCCGGCCCCCGGGTATAGCCCGGGCAATACCCAGATCCAAGCATTCCTTTGTCACCTTCATTAATTTTTGCACTTCCGGCCGAATATTGCCTACCGCATAGCTCACACACGAATCGCCGAACCATCCCCCGTATTCCACGACGATGTCGAGTTTTAGCAAGTCTCCATCCATGATTACCCGTTTCGAAGGAATGCCGTGGGCCACCACATCGTTGATCGAAATGCAGGTTTCGGCGGGGAAACCATTATAGCCTTTCGTAAACTGCTTGCCACCCAGCTTGGTGATGTGCCTGGCAACAAAATCATTGATTTCTAGTGTGGTGATGCCAGGCTCGATTAGTTTGGTCACCTCGCGGTAACAGTCCGCAACGATTTGGCTCGCCGGCTTCATTTCTTCAATTTCCCTAGGTGATTTTATAATGATCATCTTTTGTTTATTCACTCCTTAGGCATCCTATAATTTTAAAAACCGGACGATATCCCTTGCCTCTTCGTGCAGCTTTTCGCGACGCATCGATAGCGAGGCGCAGCCAACTAAGGCTGCCAACAGCATTTCCGCGCGATGCAGCCGATACGGCTGCTCCACCGCGTTTCTGTCGGAAGCAGCATCCTCGTCCGCCGCACGCCCGGTGTCCATCAGCGCAGCAAACGGAGCAAGCACCTCATCCTGAAAAGCAGCCGTGAGCTTGGTCGAGCGTGCTTGAGGTAGTGAGGCAAAACCCTCAAGAGCCAGCTTATACAGCAGGTATATGGCATGGTCCTCCGCCCAAAGCTGCAGCAACCGCACGCTGGCTGCAGCGACGGGGCCAAGTTCTGCGGAAGCTGTCGTTTCGTGGCTTCCGCTTTGGAAATCCGCGACAGCTAAGTTGCTAGTATCTGCCGCAGAAGCAAAGGCGAGGGGCCCATTCGCTGGCTCATCCCCCGAATTCGAAGCGTGTGGGGCTGCCGGTTCTCCCCCGGCCCGCTCCAACGCATCCCACAGCAGATCATGGAGCAAATCGCCTTTATTGCTGTAATAATGGTATACCGTGCCATATCCGAGTCCCGCCTCAATGGCCACATCTCGGATTTCGAGTAAAGACCCTTTATTCAAAAACACATCGGCAGCGGCTTTACGGATTTGCGCCAGGCGCCGCAGCCGGATCTCTTCGTTTTGTTCTTTTGTGCGTGGAGTCATCTCGTCCGCTCACCTCTTTTATTTTTGACCTACTCTCATGTCAATATAAAACATTAACTTGCAAATAACAAGAATTAGCTGGAGGATTACGGAAAAACAGACATACTAAGCGGGTGCCCCGGCTTAATATGTCTGTTACTTAACGAGTATATAGCTTTACCACAACATAATGACAAAGCGTTTTAACACTTCGTTCTTGTCCTTCCAAATTAACTCGCGCTATTTTACCCCTTTGATTAGCCGTTGAATGTTACTCTAACCAAAATACATTTGGATACCATTGCTTTGCAGATGTGGATTACCAGGCGTACACGCCTTGCTCATTCAAGAATTCGCCGTTATGATGTTTTCCATCTGTCGCATAACCCACGATAATCGCAGCTGCTGCTTCTTTTGATTTACCGCCTTCAGCATTACCATTAAGGTCTGTTGATGTGAATCCAGGCGTTACCGCAAATACTTGAGCCCTGCTGCTTTTAAGTTCATAAGCCATCGAAACTGTCATAGCATTGTTGGCCGTTTTGGATGAGTTATAATCGAAAGCGTTTAAAGCAAATCCCGCATTTTGCATATGATCCAGAGAAGCCATGTCGGTCGATACATTAACGATTGTGCCTTCGTTGTTTTTGATTAACGGGAACAAACGCTGGTTCAGACGAAAGGTTCCGAAAAAGTTGACTTCAAAAGCGTTCCTCAGATTCTCTTCTTTGGTATCTGTAAAAGAACGGGCGAAAGCACCCGGCATACCCGCATTATTGATCAAAAGTGTTAAGTACGGATAATTCTTGGCAATCATATCGGCTGCCCTTTCGATAGTTTCCAAGTCACTCATGTCAATTTGCACAAATTCTATGTCTAACCCCTCAGAAGTTAACTCGCTAACAGCCGCTTCGCCTCGTTCAACGCTGCGTGCACCAAGGACGACTTTCCAGCCGGCTTGTCCTAACTGCTTAACGATTTCGAATCCGATTCCTTTATTTGCTCCAGTTACAAAAGCGGTTTTCTTCATGTGAATCCTCTTTTCTCTAATTTGATTTCATTAACAATACATAAGTTACTATGCTACACTTAGTGTAGGTCAACTATAAATTTCGATAAATGAGGGTTAGCATGTTAACGATTGGAGAAGTAGCGAAGAAAGTCGGTATCAATATTGGCGCGATACGCTTTTACGAAAGAAAGGGACTGTTGACGCCTGCTGCGCGAAGTGAGCAGAATAACCGTCTTTACACGGAAGATGATCTGAACTGGCTGGTTTTTATCAAATGTCTTCGCGAAACCGGGATGAGTGTGGAGGATATCAAAACGTATTATGACAAAGTAAATGAAGGAACCTCGACTCTGCCGGAAAGAACCAAACTGATTCAAGATCAAAGGCAAAAGTTGCTGGAAGATATCGAGGAGAAAAAAGCGCAGCTCGTTCATTTGGATCACAAACTGGAGCGCTATTATCGCGGAGAAAATTATTAAGATAAGTCTTTTCCTAAAGACAAAACTTTTGAATTTCATGTAATTAGAACGTTGAACCCAAAGAAGGCAGACGATCACGTTTGATCGTCTGCCTTCTTCATTTTATTTAGCTATAGTTCGCATAAGCTAAAGTTTCAACATCGATGAAACTATTGTTTAAATAGGTTGACAATGAGAATTGTTATCAATAATGTGGAGTGAGTTACTATCGAAATGAGGTACACAACGTGAAAATAGACGTGAATCAGTTAGCAGAACATTTTGCGCACATTCCTTTTCAAGTAGAGGGAATATATCGATATGCTACAAATCCAGGAGTGAATCATGCTGACTATACCGACTCTTTTCCTGGATTTGTGTTTCCCCTTACAGGAAAGATACAATTTCAATTTAATGACACGCCTTATATTCTTTCGCCAGGAAAAGTGGTGCATGGTGGTGCAAAAATGAAATTGGATGAAAAAACGTTTGATAACTCCAATTGGGAATATATCCTTGTTTTATACCGTATATGTAGCTCAGAACTAGATGAGTCAAGTTTTTCCCATCAGCATTTTGAATTATCAACGGGACAATCTCCTCGTCTTATCGAATTAATTATGCAGCTTTGGCATGTGTATAATCAGCGTGGAGGCATTTCAAAATTTCAGACTGAAATGCTGTTTCGCGGTGTGCTGAACGAAGCCTTAATAAGTGTGTCGAATAGGCAAATGAGTAGTGAATCACATACTTTATTCGAACGGGTATCTAATTATATTCATGAATACTACTATCATGGCCTTACCATAACATCGCTCGCAGAACAATATAACGTTAATCGAAATCGACTTTCTTACGTATTCAAAAAACATGCAGGGATGGGCCCGGCAGAATATCTATTAAAATACCGTATAAACATTGCACAAAAAATGCTATTTACAAGTGATGTGCCAGTACAGCAAATTGCACAAGCGGTTGGAATTGCTGACCCTTTTTATTTTAGTAAAGTGTTCAAGAAACAATTTGGATTTTCTCCTACTGAATATCGACGGAAGTTCATCAATAATCCATGCTAACTTCAACAGGCATCCATTTTAAAGCGAAAATTAAATCAGTATACTTATGGCAGACCAAGAAAAACATCATCATGTCTTGAGTTGCGTATGCAGCATTATATCGAAAGTGAAAAATAAGGAGGGCTTACTATCCATTATCAAGCGATTAAACTAAGCGAGGAACTATCTAAAATAAAAGATAATTGGTCACCCCAATTAATTGGTGAAATGAATGACTATCAATTTAAAATTGTTAAGATTGCTGGCGATTATGAATGGCATGTTCATCCCGAAACCGATAAGTTATTTTTCGTGATTGAAGGCGAGATGATCATTGATTTTCGTGATGGTCAGGTGAGAATTTCCAAGGATGAGATGTTTATTGTCCCGAGGGGACTTGAGATCAAACCCTCCGCCGAAAAGGAATGTCATATCATGTTGATGGAACCTAAAAGTGAAGGAAACACTGGCGGGAATGAGTCTGCATAAATACCCTACTACGTTTAATCGAACGGTAATTGTACTAAACGAATCTAAGCCCCTTCAGCAATGAAGGGGCTTTTGCTTTTTAAGATAACACATGTCACTGAACGATTTAATGGTTTACTAACAAACCGATTTTAAATAAATAGATTATGATTTGCATGAGCTGCCTGCCCCAGATAGTAACCCACTCCACCGATGTTAACCGAATCCATTAATTCTTCACGCTGAATCCCCATTAAATCCATGGACATCTGGCAAGCGACAAACTCAACTCCCTGCGCAGTTGCGGTCTGCATCAGTTCTTCCAGAGAAGCAACATTATTATTCTTCATAATGCCTCGAATAATCTTTGGGCCAACTCCAAGCATATTCATTTTGGACATGCCTAGCTTGTGGCTGCCGCGCGGTAACATCATGTCAAACATGCGGCCAATCATTGTTTTGGATACAGGCTGCGGCTGATGCTTACGGATAATATTCAATCCCCAGAATGTGAAGAACATGGTTACTTTACGTCCACTTGCCGCTGCCCCATTTGCAATAATAAGAGAAGCAATCGCTTTATCTAGATCACCACTGAAGACAACCATCGTGCTCGCAGGCTCCTCTTTAGGAGTTTCCATAGCTGAAGATACGGTCTGCGCGGTATTCTTGGCAATTACAGCTTCAATAGTGCCTCCTTTGGATCGTTCCAAGTGTAAGAGTGAGGAGCCAGACATGGTTGCCCATGCTTTCACATCTTCATAAAATCCTGGATCGGAAGCTTTCACCCGCAAAGTCTCGCCATTCGATAGTTGATCCATTTTCTGCTTAAGTTGTATCAGCGGACCGGGACAACTTAAACCGCACACGTTCAACTCGTTATCAATACGCTGTGGCTTTGCAGAGATTGGATTGGAAGGCTCTGTTTCCTTTACAGTATATTTTGGATTGTTGTTCTGATCCTGCCCGTCATTTTTTTCATCGTTTCCGGGAGAAATTGGAGCGGGCTGAAATTGTGCTTGGCGGTATGTTTTATAGCCTCCACTCAGATTTTTCACATTAAAGCCATACTGACGCAAAATCTGCGAAGCTGTATATCCACGCAGACCAACCTGGCAGTATACCCAAATATCTTTGGCTGGGTCTAATTCATCTAACCGCTGACGAAGCTCATCCACTGAAATATTTATGGAATCCGGAATATTTCCATTACGGTGCTCCAGCTCACTGCGTACATCCAGCAATATCGACTGCTCCGGCTGGCGTTCAGTTAGCTGATCATAGGTGAACGTTTCAACACGTCCAGCTGTGATATTTTCAGCTGCATATCCAGCCATATTAACTGGATCTTTCGCAGAGGAATAAGGTGGCGCGTAACTCAATTCGAGCTCTGTCAAATCCTTGATGTGACCCCCAAAATGAATGGCTACAGCAATATCATCAATCCGTTTATCCACACCGTCATAACCAACTGCTTGTGCTCCTAAAATTTTACCTGCCGGTGTAAACAGCAGTTTAAGAGTAATCGCGCTGGAACCCGGATAATACGATGCATGAGATGCAGGATGCACGATTACAGTTCGATAATCGATGCCTAGACGTTTTAGTGTTTTCTCATTACTGCCTGTAGCTGCTCCGGTCATTCCAAACACTTTAATAATAGCTGTCCCTTGTGTTCCTTTGTAAATGGAACTTAGTCCAGCAATTCGATCTGCAACAATGCGTCCCTGTTTGTTGGCAGGTCCAGCAAGCGGAGTAGATGTCTTTGTGCCATGAATGGTTTCAGTTACTTCGATGGCATCGCCAACAGCATAGATATGTGGCACACTGCTTTCGAGCGCTTCGCTGACCATAATATGTCCACGTGTTCCTAGGGAAACTCCGCTATTTCTCAGAAAAGCTGTATCTGGAGTTACTCCTATCGCAAGAATAACCAGGTCAGCTGTCAGAACAGGACCATCTGCAAGCTCAACACCAATTCCCTGCTCAAGTGCCTGAAAGCTCTGAACCCGCTGGGAAAACAACAGCTTCACCCCATTTTGCTCCATTTCCTGTGCCAATGCTGCTGCCAACTCAACATCAAATGGGGTGAGCAGCTGACCATTACCCTCTACCAACGTTACATCCAATCCGGCTTCCTTCAAATTTTCTGCCATTTCAACACCAATAAATCCTCCGCCTATAACAATCGATGATGCGTTGTTAGATGAATTAATTTGCTTCTTGATGCGATCAATATCTGGAATGCTGCGCACTGTATAAATCAGTGGATTATCCGTACCCGGCAGATCGGGAATAATTGGCTTGGCACCTGGTGACAAAATCAATTCGTCATAGCTTTCTTCATATTGACCGCGCTCCTGGCTTTGTACCTGAACTGTACGAGTATGCGGATAAATAGCGACGACCTCACTTCGTGTACGCACATCAATATTAAATCGATCGACCATACCTTTGGGAGTTTGTACTAGCAAACGCTCTCGATCCTCGATCGAGCCACCAATATAATAAGGTAAGCCGCAATTGGCAAACGATATATAGGGTCCTTTTTCAAATATGATAATTTCGGCATGTTCATCCAGGCGGCGCAGACGGGCAGCTGCTGATGCACCACCCGCTACTCCGCCCACAATCAGTACTTTTTTACTCATGATTCACAATCTTCCTCTCCAAACAAAATAGGTATCATCTGTTCAATCCGTTGGTCGGCAAGCACGTAATTTACTTCAAGGCCATTGCGCTCAGTCGTTACAATACCTGCACTGCGTAGCTTCTGCAAATGCTGGGACACTGTTGATTGGGGAAGGTCCAGACACTCCTGCATATATGAAACATTACATTTCTTTTTTCGCATCAACCCGCGCACAATGCACAGACGAATCGGATGAGATAAAGCTTTCAGTAAATTAGCAGGTTCGTCGAACTGTTTTAAATTAGTGCTATCAAAAGCTTCAGTATTCAAAAATACCCCTCCTGAATCGTTATATCGTAATATTACGATATAAAAATTGAGATGTCAAAATATTTTCATCTTATGCTCATGGCCCTATAATAATTTTAACCAACAAATTTATAAGGCAGCTGAACGTATTCAATCAATAATCAATTAAGTAAAGTATTTCTTTTAATATGTTAATCCTAAAATTAATACCTGAGGATACATAAAAATATTCCTTATATCTAGAAGCTGATTTTCACCTCTTACTCTCCCAATCTGTTAGTCACATCTAACATATAGGGGTTTATTTAATACGTCCACTTCAAAAATCGGTGCGTTCTTCCATGTCGCCCCCTACTTCTCTTCTAACTAAGTCGACCTTCCTTAAAACAACAATCCCAACAGTTTTATCGAGTTTTAGTCTACAGCTAGTGTAATTCAGTTTAAGTAACAATTCTCGAATGAAAACATATCAATCACGTTTACTATGTCCCATCAATATGTTATATAACACCCATGGCTAAAATAAACATCTCCATACTAAATCCGATCATACTAATAGAATGGCTTCTCTCCACAATGTGTCGTCCTCTGTTTATATGACTTAAGCCGCTCGGCTTATACACGAATTTAACGTTTTTTCCCCACTAAAATCTAGAATAAATATAAGAAAACAAAATCATTTTTCGGAGGCACTTTTCTTTGTCTTCAAGTGTTATAGGGATAAAAGGTCAAGGAGGTGTTGGCATCGCCGCAGGAATACATTAACTCAGAAGAAGTGGAAACGCTAATCTCCAACATTCAACAAGGAAATACAAACGAATATGAAACGATCATCAAGATATTTCAACAGCCGATTTTCCGCTATTGCTACCGTTTGCTGGGCAACAGACAAGACGCTGAAGACGCCGTACAGGATGTATTGGTCAAAGCCTATCAATCGCTGCATCAATACAAGAAAGAGAATCATTTTTCGGCTTGGCTGTATCGGATCGCCTATCATCATTGCCTGAATCTGCTGCGAAGAAGCCGTATTTATCTTAATGTATTGAAGATTATTTCCTTAGAATCCGTTGTAATAAGCTACGAACAGGAGCTGGATAATATATTGTACAAGCCTCTATGGGCTGCAGCACTGTCTCGATTATCACTGGAGGAACGAAACTTGCTTATACTTCGGGTGTTTGAAGACAAGACTTTCGCGGAGATCGGCACCATTTTGAAGGTCAACCCTAATGCGCTTGTAAAGAGAATGAAACGGATCCAGCAGAAGATTCGGAAATCCATGAAATTGAAGGAGGAATTCGTTTGGAACGAAACAGAGTTGCCCATGAATACCAAGATTTAAAACAAGCATTGAGCAACGAGAGGATGCCTGAAATCGACGTCACCTGCCAGGTAATGCGCAGAATCTCTTTAATTGAAAGCCGCCGTCATTCGGTCTTGAAAAAAACAACGAGAAGCACAGTTGCAATGGGTGGTATGCTCGCCCTCATTTTGCTAATCTCAGTCAGCGCTTATGCCGCTTCGGAATACATCCAGCTCTTTACTCGTGACGGGGTCGTTAAGGTCCAACATGTTGCTTCGGATGAACCTGCTACTGGCACGGCAAACGTATATGATTATTCTGCTGCCCAGGTACAGGACTTTGCTAAGCCGGGGGAATTAATCGCTTTTTTTGTGAAAAGCGACAGAATTTCAGAAATTACAGAGCTTGGACTACGTTTTGAGTATAAAGAACAGCAAATAACTTCGTACTCCGACTTCTTGAAGGAAATCAAACGTACAGGAGCTCCTAACCTGCCTCTAACCGCCATGGGCTATTCCTTCGAGTACGGAAAGATAAACCCAAAGTTTCCAACAATTGATGTGCAAAAGAAAGACTCCTATTACCAGAAAGTATATAGTGATCTTAGAGTTCAAGCTGCCAAATCTTCTTCAGGGCAAAAGGTGTTCATGAAGACCGTACCATGGTCAGAGCCTTTAAGCATTAGCGGAATATATTCAAAAGGAAAGGCCCATATCGGAATTTCTGTCATCCTCATGAATGGAGGAAATATGGTTGTAGAGCAGGAGAAAGAGAATTCAACGGACAAAATTTTAGTCTCCGGAACTGAAGTTGTCTATAACAGTATGAAAAAAAATGCCGTAAGTTATCATTACCTAAACTGGTACAATGAAGAGCAAGATGCCTATTACACACTTTCCAGCTTTGGGGACAAAAAATTAACCAAAGCACAATTTTTACAATTGGCCGGAGAGTTACTAAGAAAAGGAACATCATAAGAAAGCCGATAAACACACAGAAGCTGTTGTGTTTATCGGCTTTTTTAACTGCCCTTATATCATGAATGAATAATTCCCGATCTTCGGAATCAATATAAAATTAAAGACCTGATAAGAAAGAACGCACACAAAACACCCAGCAATAGAAACATCATTGCTGACTGACGTTCATTCTTCCACAATCGAATTGTATTAGCAATATTTAAAATTACCAATGCAAGCATATTAATTCTAGTATTCATTTCAAAAAAATTAATACACAGTAGAATAAATACCACTATCCCGACAAAAAGAAACCATATCGGTATATTCTTAGTAAGCCGTTTAATCATTTCATTCCCTTTCTAAAATTAATATTCTATCTCTAAATAGGGTATTCTTCAACTTTATTGAAATACCTTTATAATTTTAAAAAAGTAGGAATCGTAGGTATCCACGCTTTTCACGAAGATTTTTTACGCTACAGCCTCAAAACTCTTCCAAAACCTTGGATTTGACCCCATGAACTTTCTCCAGATGTTCTTCACCCCAGTAGCACAAATGGTCTAGCGCGGGTTTTAATCCCCACCCGTAGGCCGTTAACTCATACTCCACTTTGGGTGGGATTTCTTTATAAATCTTTCGTGCAACAATCTCATCCTTTTTTAAACCTCTTAATTGAGCGGTCAGCATTTTTTGCGTAATATCAGGTATTAATGCCATACTCATTGAAAAATCACTCTAACTGTGGATGTTAAATAAACTTAGATAAACTTTTTCCACATATGACACGGTGTCATTTTATTGTTGACGTATGACATTGGTGTCATATATAATTCATTAATCAGCAATTGTGACACGGTGTCACTTATTAAGATTGGAGGATCATATTTGCCAAAAAAAACATTTTTTCACTTATCGAAAGATAAACAGGACACGTTAATTCAATGTGCCAAAAGGGAATTTTCTCGAGTTCCATTACACGAAGCATCCATTGCCAATATCATCAAAGACGCGGGGATCTCTAGAGGAAGTTTTTATCAATACTTCGAGGAAAAAGAGGACCTGTATTATTATCTGTTGAACCAATCCTCACAAAAAAATAGTGACCGATTTATTGCAGCTTTAAAGGAGAAAAACGGAGATGTATTCGAAGCATTTATTGATTCATTTCAATTTATGATTCAGAATCACACCAATCAAGAACACAAAAACTTTTTTAGAAATGCCTTTTTAAATATGAATTATAAAACGGAAAAAACATTTACGAAGAACATTTATGAAGAAAATCGGGATAGCCATCTTTTACCTATCATTGGGTTAATGAATACGGAAACTTTAAATATACAAGGGGACCGAGAATTGCAGCATATTTTAAAAATCATTATAGCTGTAACCTTTGATAACCTTATTCAAATATTCGTAAAAGATTTAACCTATGATGAAGCTTTAAAAAATTATGGTGAGCAGATGGAACTGCTGAAAAAAGGATTTAAAAAAATTTAATAAATAGATGTTTATACACAAATATTTAAACGACTAAGGGATTAAATGAAGTGTAAAAAAGGAGAAAAGACATATATGGATTCAGCTTTACAAGAAAAAAAACCACCCTATTTAATGATTGCGATTCTTTTTATTGGTGCATTTGTTTCATTTCTAAATAACTCGCTCTTAAATGTAGCTCTGCCATCCATCATGGTGGATTTGAACATTAAAGATTATTCCACGATCCAGTGGCTTTCCACTGGCTATATGCTGGTCAGTGGTATATTGATTCCGGCGTCAGCATTTTTATTAACACGTTTCTCCAATAGAAGTTTGTTTATTACTTCCATGACCATCTTCACTTTAGGTACGGCCATAGCAGCCGTTGCACCAAACTTTGGTATATTGCTTACAGGAAGAATGGTTCAAGCAGCAGGCTCTTCAGTAATGGGACCACTGTTAATGAATATTATGCTGGTAAGTTTCCCACGCGAAAAACGCGGAACAGCAATGGGTATTTTTGGATTAGTTATGATTACAGCCCCTGCAATCGGGCCAACATTATCAGGTTTCATTGTAGAATATTATGACTGGCGTTTACTTTTCGAAATGATTTTACCGTTAGCCGTCATTAGTTTACTGTTAGGGATTTGGAAATCCAAAAATATAATGCAGCAAAACAAAAATGCAACACTGGACTATTTCTCAATCATATTATCTTCCATCGGTTTTGGTGGTTTGTTATATGGGTTTAGTTCTGCAAGTTCAGATGGCTGGACAGATCAAGTTGTCTTAATCACTTTAATCGTTGGAGCTATTGCTCTGATCACCTTCGTTGTCCGTCAATTGAAAATGGAGACACCATTATTGGATTTACGGGTTTACAAGTATCCGATGTTTGCCCTTGGCTCTGTTATTGCGATTGTAAACGCAGTGGCAATGTTCTCCGGAATGATTTTAACACCGGCATACGTACAAAACGTAAGAGGTATTACACCACTTGATTCAGGTTTAATGATGTTGCCTGGTGCAATAATCATGGGGATTATGTCACCTATTACGGGTAAACTGTTTGATAAATATGGCCCACGTATTCTCGGCATAATCGGGCTTACAATTACAGCGATCTCAACGTACATGTTGGCAAACCTACAAATCGACTCGACTCACACTTATATTATCCTTGTGTATACTCTGCGTATGTTTGGTATGGCAATGGTGATGATGCCTATTATGACAAACGGCCTGAATCAATTGCCAACACGCTTAAATCCACATGGTACAGCTGTCAACAATACAGCTCAACAAGTGTCCGGTTCAATTGGTACGGCTATTCTGATTACGATTATGAATTCGGTGACAAAAACAAAAGCTGAAGATTTAATGACTGGTGTTGATCCAACAACTTTGACAGCAGCCAATAAAGCTTTATTAACCCAAGAAGCGTTATTAGCCGGAATCCAATATTCATTCTATATCGCACTTGGCATTAATATTGTCGCATTAATATTAGTTTTCTTCATTAAACGAGCGGAAGTAAGTGATGAACCTGTCGAGGCTTTAAAAAATCAACAGGGTAAAACTAAAACAAAACCCGCAGTAAATTAATTAAAAGCATTTGACCAAAAACAATACTGACAATATCAAAGAAATATAATAACTATGGAGCCTACTATCTTAAGGATAGCAGGCTCCATTTTTCTTTTCTCTAAACTTACATGTTATGTATGTTTTCAATCCAATCGACCGGGTATATATTCATCAATTATTTGTTCATTGGGGAGGTTAGATAAATATGTTTATGGAATTAACCATCAAACTAGTGATTAGCTTTTTTGGGCTATGGGCCATCACTTTTATTACAGGTAGAAAAACCGAACGATCATTAGAAATATGACATGAAAACTTACTTTCCCCTCCTCTACCTAAAGAGCTTGATTAAGTCCATGCTTGTCCTATTAGTATTATGGAGAACCACATCATTTAACCACTAAACGATAAGAAACCTGTAGCCGTTTAATAGGCTACAGGTTTCTTAAACTTAAAAAATGTTAGGATTACTTCTTAAGAAAGTATAATTCCTTGTAGAGAGTTTTTCTTGGGTTTCAATACTTAACCTCAATCATCAAGTCTGTTCCCTTGCCTAAAACCTGTACCTCTTTCACTATTTCTTGGCCGTTTGGAACAATAACTGGACTCAATAGGTCATAACCGGCCTTTTTGATTAAAGGAATATCAAACTCAAGCAACACTTGACCTTGTACGACACGATCTCCGGTTTGTACATGAGCAGTAAATCCTTCACCTTTTAAAGATACCGTGTTCATGCCGACATGAATTAGAATTTGAACACCAGAATCGTGCTCAAGAATGAGTGCATGCTTGCTCTTCTCCATGATATGGGCAATCTTCCCCGAAAATGGCGCTGTCACTTTTCCTTCGGAAGGTTCAACTGCAAATCCGTCGCCCAACGCTCTGCTGGAAAAAGCTTCGTCTTCTACCCCATCCAAAGAACGAGTTGTACCTTGAATTGGGGAAAAAATCTCCAGTGTATGTTCTTGTTTTCTTTTAAATCCAAACATGTTGTTTCCTCTTTTCCTTAGCAGAAGTCTGCCTCTAATCCCATTAATGTCTTCAATCTTCTAAATGCTCACCGTTACTTTTGATACAATTCTGATACCAATAAAAAGAATCCTTTTTATACCGTTTATTCGTACCCTGTCCACGGTCATCCCGGTCAACGTAGATTACACCATAACGCTTCCTCATTTCGATCGTACCACAGGAAACAATATCAATAATCCCCCACATCGTGTAACCGATTAATTCAACTCCATCAATAATAGCCTCTTTCATTTGTTTGAAATGTTCCTTGAGATAGTCAATTCGGTAAGGATCATGAATTTCGCCTTCATTCAATTCATCAAGGGCACCTATTCCATTTTCCGCAATGAAGATGGGCAGTTGATAACGATCGTACATTTGGTTTAAAGAAACCCTCAGACCAATCGGGTCAATTTGCCAGCCCCAATCACTTGCTTTTAGATACGGATTTTTGTTTCCTGTCACTAGGTTCCCGCCGGTTCGATCCCAGTTTTTATCGGTTGTCGCTACCATGGACATATAGTAAGAAAAACTCAGGAAATCAACAGTGTATTCCCGCAAAATGTTATCGTCATCCGCTTCTTTATGGATATTGATGTCGTTGTCATTAAAGTAACGTTCCATATAAGCGGGATACTTGCCTCGCGCCATAATATCCGTATAAAAATAGTTGGCATATTGTTCATCTAAAATGGACTGCATTACGTCTTCCGGCTTACAGGTCGCAGGATAAGTCGTGAAGCGGGCAATCATGCCGCCTACCTTAGAACCCGGGATGATCTCGTGTGCCAGCTTAACAGTTAGGGCATTCGCTATGAATTGGTGATGTAGACATTGGTAAATCGCATTTTCATAGTCTTCTTCCTGATCTTTTATCAAGCACACACCGTTATAGGGGTTAAACTTGCCGGCATTGATCTCATTGAATGGCAGCCAATAATCCACCCGATCTCCCAGTCTTTCGAACAGCACTCTGGCATATCGCAAGTAAAATTCGATGGTTTGCCGGTTTTTCCAGCCGCCGTATTTCGTAACCAAGTTAACCGGAATATTGTAATGCAGGATTGTGGCAAAGACTTTCATTCCTCTTTTGCGACATTCATCAAACAAATCAATGTAAAACTGTATCCCTGTCTCATTGGGCTCTACATCATCACCGTTAGGGAAGATCCGAGCCCAGTTAATGGATGTCCGGAAGATTTTCAATCCTAATTCTTCCATCAATCTTAAATCCTCTTTATAGTTGCTGTAAAAATCAATTCCCCAGCGAAATGGGTAATGAGTCATATCTTTGTCCAATAATGCTTGCTTGAACCGCTCACCAGTCATGTTGATGTTACGATGATGGTCACGCTCCTCTTTGGTCCAGTTGCTGTCAAAATAACGCAAGTCTTGGGTATCCAAACCTTTTCCGCCCACGTCATAGGCACCGTCCGCTTGGGATGCTGAAATTGCCCCGCCCCATAAGAAATCTTCCGGAAATCCTGTTCTCATATTCATATCCTCCAATCAATATTTACATTTTTCTATTTTTGAATGGGGTTTAATCAGAACCCTCATCCTTATCATATAAAGACTTAAGGTGATGGAACAATGTCAAAAGATCAAATAAAAATAACAAAAAGTAAGATTGTAATTCTAATGTTTAGATTTTTTCAACAGTACGGTTGTTAAGAAGTAGGACAGGATAAAACTGATGATAGCGCCGATAATTGCATACACAAGATTCATCGCATGATTTGGATCTGCAAAAATGGGTAGAGTCAGTAATCCAGTCGGAGCAAGCGCCAGTCTCTTAACTCCCATAAGGCCAACAAACAATCCACTAATTCCTCCGGCAACCAGTACGGCATAAACTGGTTTTTTCAGCTTGAGATTCACCCCGTAAATGGCAGGCTCTGTTACGCCGAGGAGAGCGGTAAAAGCCGCGGAGTTAGCCAATACTTTAAAATCCGGATCATTCTTGACGTGTCTGGCCACCGCAAATGCAGCTGCGCCTTGTGCAACGTTAGCCACCAGAAATCCGGCGCCAATCATATCGAACCCATAGGTTGTAATGGATTGAATGACAATGGGTATGGTAACAGCGTAATGCATACCCAGCATGATAAATACCGGCCCGAAAATACCAAAAATGAAAGGTAAAATCCACACGAGATGGTTATTCAAAAAATTGATTCCCACTGCAACATATGTTCCAACGATGTTACCTAGTGGAGCTATAAAAATTAGGGCAACCGGTGCCATTACAAGTAAAGTGATTAACGGTTTCATAAAGAAACGAACTGATTTTGGGGTTACCCGATCCGCAAACCGTTCAACATAAGAAGCAGCCCAAATCACCAAAATAATCGGGATAACGGATGAACCATAGCTTACCAAGGATACGGGTATCCCCAAAAAATAAACAGGGTGTTTGGCTTCTACCATAGCCACAAAACTTGGATGTAATAGAACCCCGCCTAAGGATACAGCCATCATTGGATTCATCTTAAATTTGTTTGCTGCCGAGAATGCCAGCATAACCGGCAGGAAATAAAAAGCCGCATCTGTAACAAAGTTAAGAATGGCATAGGTTTGTGTTTCTTTGGACATAAGATGAGTCATCGTTAAAATGATGAGAAGCGTTTTGAGCATTGCAGCCCCAGTGATAGCAGGCAGTATGGGCGTGAAAATCCCAGAAATCGTACCCAACAAACGCGAAATGACAGACTCTTTTCTTGCAGAGACGTTTGAATCTTCGGTTTTGATCTCTTCCTGGTCAGAAGTGTTATCGATTAACAATGGAACGATCTCATTGTATATTCGCGCCACCTCTTGTCCTACGATAACTTGGAACTGTCCACCGCTGTTAACCACTCCAAGGACACCAGGAATCGCCTTCATCTTCTCTTGATCTGCCTTAGCTGAATCTTGAAGTGTAAAACGTAATCTTGTAGCGCAATGCGTTAACTGGTTGACATTCTCTCTGCCCCCGATTTCTTTTATGATGTTACTTCCTGTACGCTTGTAGTCCATATCTTCTTCCCCCTATTCCCTGACTTAATATCACTTTTCAATTTGCGAAAAATGTATGACCAGTGATACACTTAAATTGTAAAAGGCTTTGGAAGCGGTAACAATATCATAAAGAAAGCTATACTATATCAAAAGGTAAGGTTGAGTGATATGGACTATAACCAATTGGATTTTTTTCTAAAATCATACACCGATAGTGAAAAAAAGTATTTGGCTAATCCGGATGCGGTAAGCCCGATCTACCAAGATATGATTCAGGTAGATGTCCGGGGGCATATGGTCTATCGCTTTAAACCTCTAAATGTCATTGAAACCGGAATCGCCATTAGTAAGGACTCTCGCTTTACTAGCGTTCCTCTTTACGTTCATACCAATGTCAATATGAACTATATATACTCAGGAGAATGCACGTATGTGGTGGATGATAAAACCATAACGTTAAAGGAGGGTGATGTTTGTGTTTTTGATAAAGACGTTATTCGTATGAAGAACAAGATCGGGGAAAACGATCTTGTCATCAATATCAGTATGAGTGACCAATTTTTATCAAGTAATTTCCTCAGCCGATTAGCTAAACAAAGCATTGTATCCAACCTAATCCTTTCAGCCATATCCAACAGTCAAAATCATGATAACTTTCTGATCTTCCGTACTAAAGGAAACCATAAAATTAAACGTTTGTTTGCCGATTTGCTTTGTGAGTATTATGACTTGCGTATGTACTCAAGTGAGATTATAAACTCGTATCTGGTGATTATTTTTACAGAACTGCTGCGTATATATCAGGATGACTCCGAAAATCAGAAAATTCAGTTATCCAACGATTCTTCAGGCAATATAGTGGATATCCTGCGTTATATTGAAAAGGAATATTTGAACTGCACCTTATCGTCATTATCCAAACAGTTTGGTTATCATCCGAAATACCTTTCTTATCTTATCAAGGAAAAATCGGGAAAGAATTTCAAAGAACTTCAGGTTTCTTTGAAATTGAAGTTAGCTTGTTATTACTTGGCTAATACTTCATTATCGATTCAAGAAATTGCCGAGAAGGTTCAAATCAGCAACTTGAATTCGTTTTATCAAAAATTCGGAGTGACTTACAATATGACGCCAAAAGCTTATCGCCAGACGCATAGTTAACCGATTTGGAGAGAAACGTATGAGACCAGATCATTAGCTATGATGATGTATCCTATTCTTCCCCATGATTTTAAAATGTAATAAAAAAGCCGCTGATCTGTTCAGACCAGCGGTGGTACCCTTTGCTTTTTGCGTTATGTTTAACAGCAGTTTGAACCTCCATTAATGACTCGCGTTAATCTCTTGCTACCACATCATTCTCTAGACTTCAGTCCACTTCTTTAAACTGTCATAACTAATGTCTTCTTTAGGTTCCCACGGTATAATCACGGTGTGGTTATTCGAACCTTTCTAAATCTTCTCAATCCATTCCCGCTCAGCTATTACTCCCTCTAAGTATTGGATCCATTGTGTTAAGTTGCAGGAAAACTCTGTTTGTGTTATTTGCCTGTTTCAGCGAACGTCTTCATACGCTCCCCAATCTGGTCACGAACCCTTTGGAATACAGCCCATCTCTCTTCTTCTGTACCTTGCGCTTTCGCGGGATCATTGAATCCCCAGTGTTCTCGCTTCACTTGTGGAGGGGTCATTGGACATTTATCTGCCGCATCCCCGCATAATGTGACGACGAAATCTGCACTGTTCAGTAGCTCGGAGTCAATGATGTCCGAAGTTTGGCTTGAAATATCGATACCTACTTCGTTCATCGCTTCCACAGCTTTTGGATTCAAACCGTGTGCTTCGATTCCTGCGCTATAAATGTTCCAGTCCTCACTCAGGTACTTCTTAGCCCAACCTTCAGCCATTTGGCTCCGACACGAGTTACCTGTGCATAGGAAATAAAGTGTTTTTTTGCTCATGTTCATCATCTTCTCCTTGTTGTTTGAATTTATAGAATGCTTAACCACAGATATAGACCCACTAGCGTAATAAGTAGAGTCGGAACTGTGATGATGATACCTGTCTTAAAGTAGGTGCCCCACGAAATCTTGACGCCTTTGGTGCTGAGCACATGAAGCCAGAGCAGTGTTGCCAGTGAACCAATCGGTGTAATCTTGGGACCTAGATCGGAACCAATAATATTGGCGTAGATCAATGCCTCCCGAATGGTTCCCGTAGCCGTTGTTGCGTCAATGGCGAGTGCGTCAATTAAAACCGTAGGCATATTGTTCATCAGAGATGAAATGATCGCAGCAATAAAGCCCATACCAATCGTTGCGACAAACAATCCTTGATCTGCCACGGCCTGGATGGCTACGGCCAGCAGATCCGTCAGACCCACGTTACGCAGGCCATAGACCACGACATACATACCAATAGAGAAGAATACGATTGCCCAAGGCGCTTCCTTAACGACTACTTTAGTCGGTACAGCAGAGCTTCGTGAAGCCATAATCAGGAAGAATATAGCCACGACTCCTGCCACAATAGATACAGGCACACCAACAAATTCACTGGCAAAGTAACCGACGAGCAGGATGCCAAGTACAATCCATGACAACCTGAACATCTTCAGATCTTTGATTGCTGTTACAGGTGCTTTCAGTTCACTCGCATCAAACCATTTGGGAATACTTTTCCTGAAAAAGAGATACAATACACCGATACTTGCAGCCAGTGAAAACAGATTCGGAATAAACATTCTGCCTACATACTCCATGAACGTAATACCGAAGAAATCGGCAGATACGATGTTTACGAGGTTACTTACAACCAGTGGCAATGAAGTTGTATCCGCAATAAATCCGCTGGCAATAATGAAGGGAAATACTTTCTTCTCATCAAAATTCAGTGCGCGGACCATAGCCAGAACAATTGGGGTCAGAATCAGTGCTCCTCCGTCATTGGCAAAGAAAGCAGAAACTACAGCTCCTAAGATGGAGACATATACAAACATCCGAACACCTCTGCCATGAGCTGCCTTGGCCATATGTAAAGCTGCCCATTCGAAGAAACCGATACGATCCAAAATCAATGAGATGATAATAATGGCTACAAAAGCAAGCGTGGCGTTCCATACCATTTGCGTAACATCCCAAACATCCTGGAAATGAACTACGCCTACAAGTAACGCCAGAATTGCTCCGCCGCAAGCAGACCACCCTATGGACAGGTTTTTAGGCTGCCAGATGACGAGCACTAACGTGATCAAAAAGATAATGCAAGCAAGAAAAGTAGACAACAAACATATACGCCTCCATTCAAATTAATTACATTCACATAATCATATAACAATATACTTATATATTGCCCAAAAATTAATTACATACGGATGAAATATTCTCTTTATTTAAAGACTTAAGAATGGCTGCAGAATCTGGCATGAATTCCAACACAGATTTAATATAAGGTGTATCCTCTACATTCAAAGAGTAGTATACCCATTGTCCACGTTTATTCTCTTTGACCAAGCCTTGATCCTTTAACTTGCGTAAATGCTGACTGACCCCAGGTTGTGACATGTCCAGAATGTCTACAAACTCACACACACACCATTCACGTTCTTTGAGGAGTGTAAGTATCGTCAGACGAGTCTTATCCCCCAGCAATTTCAACTTTTCCGATGCTTCTTGAATAGAATCCATATCACTTACCTCCTTCTCTCTATATAAGTACATGCTTATATTATAATGCAAAAGTCTTATTGTCAATTTTAAATTCCAAATGAACCTGAAAGTATTGGTTTACAGTTGAACCAACACTTTCAGGTTAATCAGACCTATTCTATATTAATTGGAACAAGCTGAACTACAATCACTTGTTTTCTCGGCTACCTGTACTTTTGGACGATTTAGACTGCACACACCCGTTTCAGGTAGATCCAGTTCTACTTTTGTAGATGCATCCAGGTCACCTGCCAGAAAAGCTACCACCGAACGAACTTGTTCATATCCGGTAGCCATCAGGAAGGTTGGCGCACGTCCATAACTTTTCATCCCAACAATATACAATCCTTGTTCCATATGACGTAATTCCTTCTCCCCATGAGGACGAACAGTGCCGCAACTATGAACATTCGGATCAATTAACGGAGCAAGGGTTGCCACACTTTCTGTGGTCGGGTCGATACTCAGCCGTAGCTCCCTGAGGAAGGACAAGTCAGGCCGACTTCCGGCATTCACGATGATCTCATCAATATGTGCTATCACCTGTACCACACCATGTTGCTCTCCGCTTATGGTAATCTGCTTCCCTTCTTGCTTCAGTTCCTGAATATGGAACGGGGTAACAACAGTAATTTTTCCGGAATCCACCAGTTCATGAATACGATGTCCCAGTTCTCCTCGCGCTTCGAGCTGATCACTCGCTTCTCCGCCATATGCTTCCTCCACGTGATCTTTTCTCATAATCCAGGTCAGTGTCATACCGGATTTTAATTCTTGAAGCTTGGCAAGATCAAGTAATGTATTCAAGGCTGAGTGTCCGCTTCCTACTACTGCGATATGTCTATCTGTGTAGCGCTCTCGATCTACTCCAAACACATCCGGAATGCCATAGAATATATGGTTATGAAGAGCTTGTTCCCCAGGAGTCAACACGCCGCTGGCGAGTACAGGGTTAGCATGCCCCCAAGTTCCTGATGCATCAATGATAGCTCTTGCCTCATACAGCTTCGCCTCACCCTCTTCTTCAACGTAGATCATAAAGGGTTGTTTTTCTCGGCTCGCTGTTTTCATTTTATCTGTATTTTTGCGACTGATCCCCACAACACGTGAATTCAAATGAAGATTGGACTGAATCTCCGGAAGTTCTGCGAGCGGTAGCAAATACAGATCTCGAAGCTCATGCCCTGTCGGTAAATCATCTGGAGCAGGAGCAATCCATCCCTTCTTGGATAACAATCGTCCAGCCGCTTTATCTACGTTATACTGCCATGGTGAGAACAGACGAACATGGCCCCATTGGGAGATATTCTCACCTACTTTAGTCCCCGCCTCAAGAATAATAAACGATTGGCCCGCTTCAATCAGATGAGCTGCTGCAGCCAAACCAATAGGTCCTGCACCAATGATAACAACAGGTAAATGGGTTAACTCTCCTTGGTTTAAAGATTCCGAAGGGGAAACCTTCTTTTTCTCTATAGTAGGAGCACAGCAAGAATCAACTTGTTTGAATTCAACGTTTTTCATATCAATGTACCTCCAGTATGTTTAAATATACTTGCATTTTGCAAGTGTTTGAGCAATGTAACGGGGTAATGAAGCCCATTACCCCAGCGGTGTACAACACATTTTCGATTTTAGCATGCTCTCATTGAGCAGTTTAATGGATTGAATGACGGTCTCCTTTTCCGTATCCGTCATGAAAGAAAAAACCTCATCCAGATGAGTATTCATCCGATGATCTATAGCCGTTGTTACAAATTCTCCTTCGTCTGTCAAACTGAGAATGTATACTCTCCGATCCTCAGGCAGTGGTGTTTTTTGAACCAAATTTTTCTTAATCAGTGTCTGCACTTGACGACTGAAGGTTGTGATATCCATGGCGAGTGTTTCAGCAATTTGTTGCATGGACGGCTCATGTTGATGCTCAATTTCGTATAAAATATGGCTCTGAACCAGCGATATTTCATGCTCTCCAACCGTGCAACAATTTTTATCCAGTAAACCAAAACGACGGACCATGATTTGTAGTGGTTCCCTGGGATTTTGAATTTGAATATCTGACAACATGATCACCTCTTGGTCATCATTATAACTACATTACTTGCAATTTGCAAATAAATTTTGAGTTATCAACTAGAGCGCTGCAAAGCGCTTCTCTGTTTTTCTAATGCTTTCGTTCTAAGTTCTAGTGTACGACCATCCATACCAGCATAGTTATACCATTTCAACTTGTGAAACCCCATTTTCCGAAATGTACCACGAAATAGTATTTTAGTTATAGGATTACCAAATATCCATCTATAAAAGAACCCTGGAGTGGCCATTACCGTTAATAGCGATACTCCCTTAAGCTTTTTTAACTGGCTAACAAAGGGCCTACCTTTTTTAGGTTCCTCATAAATGATTCCTTTGGCAAACACTTTATCCAAAAAGCCTTTCGTTGATGCAGGCATCGCTTCCCACCATATTGGGAAAATAAACATTATGTGATCCGCTGCAAGCAATCTTTTTTGATAATCTTTTACCAGAGGATCGAGGGTTTTCTTTTGTCTCCACGCCGAGAGTTCTTCCCCTGACATCACAGGATTAAATCCATCTGCGTGCAAGTCAATGAGATCTACCATGTGTCCACTGGATTGAAGCCCTTTAGTAACTGAAGCCAATAATGCTGCTGAATAGCTTCTATGATGAGGAACATTCTCCGAAGCTGTTGCTGTGTAAGGATGGTCAAAAATAATAAGTACTTTCATATGAACTTGTCTCCTCTGGTTAATCATGAATAATAGCCTCTTTAATATTGCTAAAAAACATCTGCTCCCACAGACCTTCCTGCTGATACACCTCTTGCTTCCCATTCTCATTGACGGTCAACTTAACTGTCCCTATACTACGAACGTACGTTGGATTTATTTTCAAGACTTTTACAGCCACACGCATCGGTAAAGAAAGCTTCATGCCCTCCAATAAAGAACTTGCAACGATATCAGCTTCCCGATTGTACTCAATTTGATAAGAAGTATTATTGCCAGAGGACTGAATAAACTTTAATTGGTTATCCATGAATTTCTTTGTAAAGGGATGCTTAATCGTATCCGTTCGTTCTATCCTCGTGTACTCCTCACGATCTTCCAGAATCTCACCGTCTTTAGCAATCATGATGATAGGCATGCGCGTATAGCCATACTTTTTCTCCGCAATGATATCGCAAGATATCACGGTATACGGTCCAATATTTGCACTGCACCAGTACCAATGGTTGATGAGCTTGTTCATTTCTGCGTTTCCCCAATTATGATCGTGATATCCGTTACCAACTAATTCACGGCGTTGTCCATTTACAGTAAGTACGGCCTCCAGATCGGCAGAAGGCTGGGCAACGAACCATGCAAAGAAGTCCTTTTGTTTTTCTCCAAAAAATATATGTCCTGTTTTAGGTCTCCACATGGGCACGATAGATTTCATGGTACAGCGATATTCAATGTCATCGTCAACGAAATGGATTATATAATCCCCATTGGAGTGTTGGATACTACTTCTATCAATTTTCACATCACATGTTTCTTTGGAAGCCCGGATTGTACTACCCTTCTTTTCGGATATTTTTTTCGAAATGTTTCTACCATCCGGCATCGTCAGATCAAACCTTATTGTTGGGCATGCCTCACCTTTGAGGTCGAACTCATACTTCGTGTAGAACACGACCACAATCTTAGTTCCGTCTGTAAATTCGGCGTCAAAATACCACCACTCATAACTACCTGCTTGACCATCTGTTCTCATACCATCTTCCCAATTGGCAGGTTCTTTATTAATCCCTAATCTTTTGTAATCTTCATTGGTATGTGCTAAAGTCACTACCTTGTTCATCCTAAATTCCTCCGCATCCCATTAGTGTCACACTTGTGTAACTTGTTGGGTTCGATTATAATTGGATGTCTATAAAGCAGTCAATACGTGTGACAGAGGTTACACATTAGAGGTGATTTGTGACATGTCTACTCGCGTTAATCCTATTGCTCAACGATCAAAGAAATGGTTATGTGATGCTTTAATTGAACTTTTACAGGAAAAACCCTATAGCGCAATCACGATAACAGAGATGTGTGATAAAGCCGGTCTAGTAAGAAAAACCTTTTACCGCAACTTCACATCCAAGGAATCTGTACTCGTCGAAATCATTGATTTAATGTTTCAGGATTTTTTTGAATATATTAGTGATCAAAACTTAGGGCCTCATGAAATGCCCCTTGCCTATTTCACATTTTGGGAGAAACATAACGTTTTTCTGCACATTTTAATCGAAAATCAATTATTTGGACTTCTTAACGACCAATACGTTCTTTACTTGGAAGCGATGGAGCATATCATAGGTACTAAGCATGAGTACCATAGCGAAATAGAAAAAGATTATATGAGAACGATGGTGGCTGCGGGATTGTGGAGCATATTAAAAAAGTGGATAATACGCGGTTGTACGGAGTCAAAAGAAGAAATGGCCAAAATGACACTTGATTTTTTTGATATAGAGTGAAACTTATATTTAGGTTAGACCATACTCAAACTAAGAACTAAACATAGATTATAGAAAGAGATATCAACAAAATGTCAAATTATCTTCATACTATTACGACAATCCTTTGACTTGTCTGTGACAATAGTCACGTTCTTATGATAATTCTGATATATTAGTACGTGAGATGAATGATCTTGATCGTAATGTCAATGAGTAGAAAACTATGCATTATTACTGTAAAGATATTAGGAGGAATAAGATTGTGTTATTAGCGATTTTAAGTATAGTTATGGTCGTACTGTTTACAGCATTCATTGTTCTTAAAACGTATCAGCGAAAAGAAGAACTTACAGGTATGCCTGGCATGATGATCGCGATGACCATTGGAATGATGTCCAGCCTTGTACTTGGTGTACAATTAGGCATTTTGTTTCCACGTGATTTAACAGTCCCATCCATTGCCGCCATATTGTTCGGCCTAGGAGCCGGTTACTTCACAGGCAAACCTATCAGCAAATTGGCAACTTTGGATGGTATGTTGGCAGGAATCATGGGTGGCATGATGGGCGCAATGCTCGGGGTAATGATTGGTCCTTCCTATATCATGATGATATTTGTTGACATCCTATTCATTTTTATTTTGAGCGTTGCTCTTCAATTGTCGAATCAAGATACGGGTACTAGCGATAAAACAAATAAAAGCGGGATTGGTATACCGTTTATTGGAGGTATACTCACTGTAGCTTTTGGAATTGTAGCTGTGGGTGCAACGTTATTTTACCAATTTCAACCGAATGATACATCGGCAATTAAATCACAAGAATCACAGAGTGAGCAAGCTAATTCTGTTCAAGAAAATTCAGGATATCAGATTGTTTCCGTCGACGTAAAATCAGATGGTTTTAGTCAAGAAAATATTAAAGTAAAAGCTGGCGTTCCGACGAAAATAAATTTTATAAAACATTCAGGTTATACATGTATAAGAAGCGTTCAGTCTAAAGATTTAGGAATAGATGTGTATCTTGAAAAAGGAGACAACTTCATTACCCTAAAAGATCTGAAACCTGGAACGTACAACTTCAATTGTGGCATGTACATGTATTATGGAACGATCACCGTAGTATAAGCGAGAAATGTAGGATCATAATAGGGAACTTTATGTCAGTTACTCATGACACAAAGTTCCCTATTTAAATTGCTTTTGTTGACCTTTACATAACAAAAAAAACCGCCAGCGAAAGCCAGCGGAAATTCTAAGCTTAATATTAAACTAAGAATGCTTTGGAGATGATAACCAACAGAATAAACAATACCAGAATTGCACCAACGGACGTGAAGCCACCGTATCCTCCACCAAGTCCGCCTACATTTCCATATCCAACTTCGCTCATGTTTCTTCCCCCTCTTTTGTGGTATGTGTTAGATTATTCAGGATTTGTTAATTTGACAAGGCTAAAAATAAAAAAGGCTACTGCTTCCTCTTCCCTTTCAACCGTAAGATTTTTGTAAGAATGAATTAATAAAAAATCAGGATTCACACTCTAGAATGAAGATATATTGGTTGATATCATTCATATCTATGAGGAGGACAATAATGAGTTTAACGAGAGAATTAGGCAGCTTCAAGAAGTACATAGTAGGGTTCATGGCATTATGGATTGTGTTAGCATGCGCTACAGATACCGGTTATGCAAGCATTGAACCTGCGACAAGGCAGACGTTAGTGCTTGAGCATGCGACGATTGTAGATGTAAGGTCCGGAAAGTTAGGCAGCGATCAGACCATTATCATTAAGGATAACAAGATCAGTTACATTGGAAGTAGCAGTCAAACGGCCATTCCCGATTACGCGCAAGTACGGAATGCTAAGGGCCAATACATCATTCCCGGTCTGTGGGACATGCATGTCCATCTGGAAGATAACTATAAAGACGCTTTTCCTCTCTTTCTGGCTAATGGTGTAACCGGAGTAAGGGAGATGGGCGCGGCGCTGACAAACGTCGATATATGGAAAACGAGTATTCAAGCCGGGATGCCTGCACCACGTCTATTCTATGCAGGTTCAACTCTAAATGGAGGTCCTGCTGACGAAGCCCCACACATGTTCTACCTGAGCACAGAGGAACAAGCGCGGGAAGCTGTACGTCTCAATGTGGCAAAAGGCGCGGATCATATCAAAGTGTACTCTTGGTTGCCGCGTCCTCTGTTTCTAGCAGTCATGGATGAAGCCCAAAAATACGGTTTGCCAGTTGTCGGTCATTTGCCGGTAGAGGTTCGAGCCAGCGAAGCCGTTCAGCTAGGATTTAAGAGCATAGAGCACCTACACGGGTTGTTTATTGCCACTTCGAGCATCGAGGATGAACTTTTCAAACATTCCGATATGAGTGATTTGCTTGGTTATTCGCTCGCAGAGGTCGAGGCTTCCCAATCTTATGATTCAGTAAAGGCTCACAAGCTGTTCCGCAAATTCAAAGAAAAAGGTGTCTGGCCTGTACCCACCATGGTTACCTATTTGAATATGGCCAAAACCGAAATCGATCCGCGGTCCAAATACGTACCGACGGCCGTGCAGAAGCAATGGGCCGAAGTGATTCGCGCAACCCCTCCCGAACAAACGGAATTAATGGAGGCCATCAATTCCCTAACGCCGGGCATGGTCAAAAAGTTAAATGATGCCGGCGTGCCTATGCTTGCAGGCACCGATTCCAGTTACGAAATGACTAACTTTATATACGGCATTTCCTTGCACGATGAACTTGAATTGCTAGTTAAAAGCGGCCTCACCCCACTTCAGGCCTTGCAGTCAGCAACGTTGAATCCGGCACGATATTTGGAAAGAGAGCAGGAACTGGGCACCGTAGAAAAAGGGAAACTTGCTGATCTCGTACTTCTTGATAAGAATCCGTTAGAGGATATCCGAAATACGACAAGCATCTCCGCCGTTGTCTTGGATGGAAAACTGATGGAAAAACAAACTTTGGACCATGCAGTTCAAACCTATCCCGTGATAAAAGTCGCCGATATGAAAGATGAAACGCAATAATCAGGGTCATCTGCCAATAAAAATATCCTTCATTAATCATTAATGCGGACAAGCCCTTCTCTTCCTGAATATGAAGAGGAAGGGCCTTATCCTGTTTCGATACTTTGATCATATTAAAATGAAAACGACAGCCCAGTAAATTACTGTTCTGCCGTTAAAATAAACATGATATTTATCGGATCATGGTAATCAAGCAAGCGCATGTGCCCTTACAAGTTCAGATCATCTGCAAGTGCTTCAACTCCTGTGAAGATAGAATCGCCGTAACCCCAGAAGTTGTTGAAATCGATAACGTAAATTTTCTTGTTTTTAATCGCGTTAATACTTTGCAATTGCTTGTTGGCTAGCAGCTTTTCAATCGTTTGTTCTGGATCAATACCGCCGGCATATTTTGAAATAATCATGGCATCTGGATTGATCTCGATTAGCTTCTCCAAACTGAGGGCGCCTTCTTCGTTAATCAGCATATTATGCATATTGATTAATGACATTGCACTTTCAATAAATGTGTCTCCATTTCCGTTGTACACTCCAATGGTTCCATCACCATTATCAAAGAAAGATGCATAATTGATCGTTTCAGCGCTTGCTCGAGCCGATAACGCTTTCTCACGTGCTTTGAGCTGATCGATATATGCCGCTGCATTCGTTTGTACGTTAAATATTTTACCTAGCTCAGTGATATCCTGATATAGATTATCTAATTTTGCGTCAGTAACACTGGTACTTTGTACAAATGTTTTGATATTCATCTCATTCAGACTGTTTACAGTGCCAACGCCCCAATCAGCATCTTCAAACAATCCCCCACGCCCCATAACCAGATCAGGTGAAGCACCTATGGTCACTTCTTTACCTACATAACCTTCAGATAACACAGGAATTTTTTTGAAATCCTCAGCAATATCATCAGGTACATTGCCAAACAACGCCGCTACGCCAACAATCTTGTCAGTCAAACCAAGACGAATCAATAACTCTGCTGCACCTTGTGTATTGGCAACTACTCGTTCAGGTGCCTTATCAAAGGTTTGTTCCTTTGCCACCCAGGTGCCGTTTTCAGTTGTATAGTTTGCCACAACAAATGGGTATGTTGTTTGAGCTGCGCTTGAAGCATCTGCATCCGTTTTCCCATCATCTGTTGAAGCATTCGTAGCGCTATCCGTCACTGCCTCCTGTGAGCTAGTGTTTGCATTTTTGCTGATGCCATTACTACTGGAGCAAGCTGCAAGCACAAAAACAAGTGCAGTAATTAAACAAAGGATTGCTCCTTTTTTCACTCGTAAAAACATTCAAAATCTCTCCCTTTTCCTTTTTGGCCATTATGTATCATAGTCATTGTCAGTATACAGCAAATGTCGAACCGCGTAAATGAGAATGATAACTATTATCATATAAAGAAGTTGCGATTTATAGATCGCCACATTCCATTGGTGAAATAAATTTCCACGACAGATTAACTATCCATTCCCTCGAGATCTTCCGTTTCTAGTAACAAATCCCGATAAAACAAAAAAAGCCGCTACAATAGCGACTTTCAATGGAGCCCTAACCGATTGTGCCAGTCGGAACGTGCCGTCTTCGAACCTTCTACTCATCCGTTCGTTACATTGCCGCTGATGTTAAACATTAATTGTATTGACGGATATCAGGCGGTACATAAGTACTTATAAAAGTGTTAATTTCGTCTAAAGAATCTGTAACAAGTATCTTTTGTCTATCTGTTTTCGTTAAGAAACCTTCTTCGACCATTTTGTCATAGAATTGGCCAATCAGATCATAATATCCGTTCACATTGTAGAAGATGCATGGATTGACATGCTGCCCAATTCTCCCCCACGAAATGACCTCTGTAATTTCTTCAAGTGTCCCTGGTCCACCTGGAATTGCAATATAGCAGTCTGCAAGTTCAATCATTTTAGCTTTTCTCTCATGCATATTAGACACAATAATGATTTTGTTAAGCTGCTCATGGGCCAGTTCTCTCGCTTGCAAAAAGGTAGGTATAACCCCAGTAACAATGCCACTACGTTGAATCACAGTATCCGCGAGCACTCCCATTAATCCTGCTTTTCCGCCACCATAGACTAGTTCATGTTCCTGGTCAACAATCCAGTTACCTATCTGAACGGCAGCTTTCTCGTAAATGACATTGTTACCTTTACTTGCACCACAATATACCGCAATCCGTTTCAATTCAATTCCCCCGTCCATAGTAAATTAGCCGCGCCAACTGCTTACATCACATTGACCATATTCATTATCACCCACAGCAACCACCGTTCCGTCTGATTTAATACCAATAGTATGAGCACAACCCGCAGCTACCGCCACAATATCACACCAGCCCCCTACATTGCACTGTTCATGCTTATTCAACCCCACAGCCACAACCGTACCGTCCGATTTAAGGCCAATGGTATGATTACTTCCTACCGCTATCGCCGTAATATCACCCCAGTCGCTTGTATCGCATTGGCCATGTTTATTCCTACCCACGGCAACCGCCTTACCGTCCGATGTAAGCCCCACGGTATGAAGATACCCTGCTGCTACTTCCACAATGTCGCTCCAGTCGCTTACTTCACATTGGCCATACTGATTATTGCCCACAATCGTCACCGTTCCGTCTGATTTAAGTCCGACGGTATGCCAGTCACCCGCCGCTACCGCCACCATATCACGCCAGCTGCTTACATCGCATTCGCCTTCATTATTTCGTCCCACTGCAATCACTGTGCCGTCCGATTTAAGACCAACGGTACGACGCCACCCCGCAGCAATTGCTACAATATCGTGCCAGTCGTTTACTTCGCATTGATCGTGTATATTCCAACCCACAGCCACTACAGTGCCCCGAGACGTTAGGCCGATGGTATGCGCATTACCCGTGTTCGTCGCCATATGAACATTACCAGCAGCTACCGCCACTATATCTCGCCAACCGTTTACATCACATTGTCCAACTTTATGATCACCCACTGCCGTCACCGTTCCGTCCGATCTAAGACCAATGGTATGACGTCGCCCCGCCGCTATGGCGGTATATTTAGGGCGCTTCACCTTTAATGCCGCTTCAATCGACGAAGTGTAATCCATCTTTTACCTCCTTGAAATAAATTGCCTGAACCCCGTTGCAGTATGAATATTATTTTTTTACATCTTACTCTACAATAAATAGTAAATACAACGATTAGAAAGGTCAAAAAAACCGTTAACTCTTTTCAGAATTAACGGTTTGGAAATCGTACCCTATTTTAATTTAGCCGGTGGAATACTTTGCGGGTTATTAAACACATTTTTCGGATCATATTTCGCTTTTACTTTTCTCAATCTGGCATAGTTCTTGCCATAATAGGTCGGCCCTGGATTTTTAATACCTTGGTCTGGTACGTTAATGTAGGACCCTACAATATAAGGTTGCAATTTCTTTCTCGTGTTCCGAGTCAAAGCAATATTTTTAGCTGCACGCGATGGCTTCACCCATGAGCTGTTCCATTCCACATAAAATTCAGCTTTTCGCCAATAAAACGCAGTGGCTTGAGGAGCGATTCGACTTATAGCTCCGCCCCAGTTAAGGAAATAGAAACCTGCTGGTGTACCTCCCTCTGCATTTTCCAGAAACTCACGCATGACTTTGAAGGCTTTATCCGGGAATGGCTGTCTGCCAAAGCCACTGGAAAACTGGTTGCTGTACCTTTGAGTGAGCACAGGATCGGGGGCTAGCAAAAACTTCGTGGCTGCCCTGTATGGCAGGTACAGAATGCTTTTTTTGGTAGGCGTTCCTACGCTAAGAATGGGTTCCAACTGACGGAGGGCTTCACTCTTCGAACCGAGGTATACCCCTAGCATGCTAACATTCCCGCCTTTTTTGGGACCAACACTTAATTCACTTCCCAGCTTGGTACTGGCATTAGGCGCCCATACTTGCCATTTCTTCACGACTTTTTCGAACTGATCCCATGGCCATGTGATACTAAATACAGTAGCTTTGGCTGGAGAGCGCCGCACCTTGAATTTATATTTAGTGTATACACCGAAGTTACCCCCTCCGCCGCCACGTGTAGCCCACAGAAGATCGGAATTTTGCTTTTTGTTCGCCCGAATAATCCGCCCTTTAGCGTCGACCATTTCGAGCTCGATTAGATTATCACAGATGAGACCCGTTGTCCTTTGCAGTGGACCAATTCCTCCACCAGGTGTTATTCCACCAATCCCAACCGTTGGACTGTCACCAAATGGGGCCATATATCCTTGTCGAGCCAACGTATCCACGATTCTTCCTACCCGATTACCTGTCTCCACGACGGCCGTTCCGCTTTTTTTGTTTAACTTGATTCTCTTCATTTCGCTAACGTCGATGACAATACCACCATTGACTTGTGAAAGGTTGGGCTCTAAGGCGTGTCTCCCACTTCTCGGCCGAATAGGGACCTTATTTTGGCGCGCCCATCTTATGGCATTGGCTACATCCTGTGTTTTTTGAGCAAACACAAAAACTTTAGGGAATCTGTCCGTATGCGGATCCCAGTTCTTCCGAGCCACTTCATATCCAGGATCGCCTTTAAATACCACTCGCCCTGTAAGCTTAACTTTTGAAATCACGTATCTATCCAACTCCTTAGTTATGAAAACACATAATTTTCATTAACAAATTAGGCTGATTCCATATAACCTATGAAGGAGAATCATGTTGTGTTTGGGCTTATAAAAAAAGAAAAATATCGGATCCCGAGCAACTTACGCTCTGATCCGATATTTTCGAATGAAATCATTTTTTCTTATGCAATCACTTTAGTTGAATCTTGAAGACATCTCCCGCTTCACCACCAAAGACGATAAAACCACCTTTGGGAAGCAGCGTTGATGGTTGATTCGTTGCTTTCGAAAATTGAACCACTTCACCTTTAGCGTTATATACCGCATAACCTCCTCTCTTTGGAGAATCAACCGTTAACGTTTTGTTCGCCGAGCGGGAATCGATGGCATACCACCGAGCTTGACCGTTTGACGGGATGGTGGTGATGCCTGTTTTGCCACCGAAGATTGGTTTAATGGCCTCCTCTGCAATATACTCCTGTCCATCCTGAATTAAGTACTCCGCTTCGTTCTTCGTACGGAAATGCAGATCGAAAGCATCTCTTCCGTTCATCACAGGAATCTGGGCAACATTCTCTGCATTATCCGGATCTACAATTTGGGTGCCATTCGCATAACCGTTCTCCACATCTACGGTCAGGTTTTTGATCAGCATCGATGGCACCAGATAGAAGATCGACGTTATCTTTTCATCCAGCGCGTAATATTTCGAGCCGTTTCTGGCCTTCCATTTCTCTTTCGATGCTGTATCTAGCGAATTATTTTCTAATTTTTGATAATCATATGTGTTCATCACCGTTTGGCCTAATCCGGGCAAGGTTATATTCGCCTGAACTTTAAAATACACCTTGTCGTTGCTTTCTTTCTCGAAGCTGACCTTCACACTTCCGTCGTTACTCGTAAATTCCCCTTCACCTGTGTACACGTAATTCTGCTCTGGGATAAGTCCTCCCTGCATAGCCGGAAGTGCGATCTCGCCATTCTTAACCTCTATATCAAGGGTTGTACCTACCGTACCATAGAGGCCTGAATACGCCGTCAATTCCGAAGGCATCTTCGTTTTGACAGGTGATGAGAATGTTTGATCAGGCTCTATTTCGTCGATGATGCCTTGATCCTGAAGAACCTCCAGCAGAACTTTAGTAGCAAACATCTGATTATAAATAGAAGACCCACCCGAAGAAAGGACGGCCATCGATATATCATGTTCAGGTATAGTGATTAGCGATGCATGATACATCATGGTGTCTCCACCTTTGGAAAGTGCAGTAATGCCATAATCGCTGAACGGTGCAAGTGCTACAGCATCCCATCCTAGTCCATAGTTGAAGGTATTTCTCTCTTCGGACACCCATATTCCTTGACGATATTCATGTTTTTGCATGGATTCTGCTGCTGATTTGGACAGAATATCCGGTTTGTTTCCTATCAACATTTCAGCGAACTTGCTTAATTCTTCTGCAGTCGAGTAGACTCCACCCGCACCGATGATATTGGCATTTTCAACAGGCAGTTTTGTTTCAAACGAAGGCCAATATGTTTCGGATAATTGGTTTTTATCAAAAGAATCAAGTGGTGTCTTGGTTGCTTGCAGCTGTAACGGATCACTTATGAACTTGGCAATAAATTCGCTATAGCTCAATCCACTCACCCGTTCAACCAATATCTCAAGCAACTGAAAGCCATCATTGCAATAGACGGAATAGGCTCCCGGGTTTGATTTTAATTTCTCTGACTTAAGTTTGAGTAGTAATTCATCATGATTGCGGGTATCCGTATCGTCAAATAACATACTGTTGCCATAATGGGTACCATAGAGCCCGGAAGAATGGTTCATGAGCATTCGCGGGGTTATTTGGGTATACCGGGCATCTGCCATTTCAAAATCTTTAATATAGGATGTGAGGGGCTGATCCAGATCCACTTTTCCGGAATCCACCAGCATCATGGTGGCAGCCGTGACAACCATTTTGCTAACAGAGCCTATTCCAAACATCGTATCCTTATCGACAGGTGTCTTGGATGCTTTGTCCTGGAATCCAACACTGTCGGATAAAATGATCTTCCCTTCATCCATGATCGCATATTGTAAACCTGTGACACCATAGTTCTGCACCATCTCTGTGGCGAGTCGCCCAGCCTGATCCTCAATCGCCCCCATCTTGTTCGTCTCTGCCCTGACATCTGTCAGCGGAATGACTACAAGTACAGCCGTACATAACATACTGATTAGTTTCTTCATAATAATATCTTCCTCCCTTATGATACTGCTCATATGATTGCATTCATCATATCGGGGAATAAGCATATATAACGATAACGAGCCCTGAATGGAAAAAAACAATCCCCGAACGGTATGTTCAGAGACTGTCCATGTCAAAAGGAAGCACAACCATGTTATTAAATGTCCGATGATGATTCTCGATACTCATATGTCCGCCATACTTGTCGCACATCCTCGATATATTCGTTAAGCCGATCCCATGAAACTCGGGATTGGACTTCTCACTCTTGAAGTGAGCCAATTTTTGTTCCACATGATTTAAAATCTGGATTACAAGTGTAGACGCCGTGGAGTGAATTGCAATCAGGATATACCTGTCTTCGGCATGTTTAACTTTCTTGGAAGCTTCGATGGCGTTATCCAACATATTGCCGAGCACAACGCACAGATCATAACGATCGATATGGAGATGTTGTGAATGGAGTTGAATACGGGTGTCGACTTTGATCCCATTTGCCTGCCCCACGGCGATGGTATTCGTAACAAGGGCATCGATAACAAGATTGCCGGAGTTCACCCGCTGGTACGCTCCTTCAATCTTATTCAACGTGAGTTTAATATGCTCACCTGCGGCATCAAGCTTGTTTTGCTTGATACACTCTTCAATGTACAGGAACTGCTGATTGGTATCATGGATGATGCTTTTCACGTTTTTGAAACTGTGCACTGTCTTCTCATAGTTGGCGTCCTGATAGTCCATCTGACGCTGTAGTTGAACATTTTCATGTGCGAGCTGAACCTTTTCTACCATATTATCGAATAGATAAACAATGAATACATTAAGAAAAAGGGAGCCTAACACGGAAACGACATAATATATGTTTTTTTCACTATAAGTTGAGGCCACATTGATCTGATAGATCGTAATGGTAGGTACAATCAGAAACAAGAAATAATAACGATAATGCATAGCGAAACTTCTCCGTTTGGCAATCAAACGCACAATCTGGATCACAATGAACATGATACCGCAACCAAGCAGCATCACTTTGGAGAACACCCAGTGATAATCCACGTTGAAATGATCCCATATGCTGTAATCCGTGGAATCAATCGCACTCATAATATATACTGCAATGTAATTTACCGTTGTGAGCAGTACTGCATAGAGGATGGTAAATGCAATTTTTTTGATGAATTCCACCTCATAGGATTGTGCCAGGCTGAAGATGAATAACAATGCAAAAGCGGACGAAACGACAGGTGAAAATGAAGATACCAAATAGAAATACCCCAGTACAACAAATACAATGAAATAGATCGCTCTGTATGGCTTTCGTCTGGACTTGCCCAGCACGGAATTGAAGTAAAAATTCACCTGGAATGCCATAAGTAAAGGAACGACGAAGACGGACAAGAGTACATACATATCCATATCACTGAATCCTCATGATCATATATTTGGTATAGGCATCCTTGACTTCCTTGACTTTGGAGCGCCCTATAGGTAATTCCGTACCATTTAACATGACGACTTGGGTACCCACAAACTTCTGGACATGCATCAGGTTGATGATAATTGAGCGATGAATTTGCAAGAAACCATGGTCTTTCAAAGCGGCAGCATAACCGGATAGGATGCCTTTGCTCTCATGCGAGTTTTCCTGAGTCACAAATTTTAATTTGTTCTTGATCGTCAAACTCTTCATAACCTCAATCCAGAGAATATCATCGTATTTCAATAGCAGCTCTTCATAATCTGACTTAATCAGTACATACTTTTTGTCCAGCGCTTTAAAATATTGGCACAGCTTAATCATCTTCTCCTCGAAGATATCCGGCAGGATTGGTTTGATTAGATATTGAAAAGTTACCACATCAAAGCTCTCCACCATATACTCCGGATAGCTTGTCAGAAACATGATTTGCACATCCAGATACTTCATATTCCTGATTTCTTTGGCTGTCTGGATTCCGTTCATTCCGCTCATCTCCACATCCATGATGAGGATATGAAACGTGTCTCCAACGTTTTTATAATGTGAGACGAGTTGCTCACCGGATGCAAATAATGTAATTTGAAAATCAATATTCGTTTTTAGAGATAAGGAGATAAGCATCGTTTTTACAAGTTCTCTTTGGTTCTCCTCGTCATCACAGATTGCAACATTGAACATGTTTGAACATCCGCCTTTCATCGACATCGATGCTGAATTTCACTCTCAAATATACTATTTTATCACAGGTTTAAGAGCGAGATTCGGATGAAACGCATGATTCAGACCCTAAAGCGCAACAAAGCCGATCAATTTTATCCATTGATCGGCTTTTCTTGATATCTATTCCTACTCCATTCAAGCTCAATGCTCAAATAACTTATGCTTCCAATTCACCCATCTGCAAACGCACATTCCCGTCAAATATACAATTCGAGTTAGAGGAAGTTTAAATTATCATTTAAATGAAATCTTTAAAGTCAAAGAAGCCAACCACTAGCCGGAAGCCGACGCACTCATAACTCCCACTAATGCTTTTCCTGATAACTCTGCTTTAATGGACCGATGTTCTTCAGCAGATTTGCTTTCAATTTCCAAAATCTCGTAGTATTCCCCGCCATTGATAAGTCCATACACAAAATGACTTCCATACTGATTTAAATAATCACGGTTATTTGTAACGTATAACAGTTGCGCATTATCGCTCATTTTAATTTGTGTAAGATCCAATAGTGTCAGTTGATTTTGTACGTGAACTTTGACTAATACATAAACGGAATAGGTGTTTTGTTTAAAAGACTTCACCATGCTGATCTTGGCGGACCCAGTACCTAAATTAGCGTAAGACATTGATGCACTAGCAGAAATTCCTAATTGTTCTGATAAACTAACGGTACTACTTAGCAATTCAATACTATATTGTACTTTTTGCCCGCTTTCCTGTACGACTGGGCGATCCTTAGTATTTTAGTGAATATAATGTTGTAAGGTAGGAAATAATTGTTGGTATAGAAAGGGCGGGAATAATATGTTTAAAAAAATTTATTTAATAGCCTTTGCAGTGACTATTGTTTCAGGAGTGGCATTAATATCGAATTCAAAAGCAGACACCTATCCAGAAATGGAAACCGTAAATAAGACAGTTGAGAATCCTGTTAACACTAATTTTTCAACAAATAACGTTAAATCCGTAGAATCCGTAGAATCAAAACTCGCAAAAGGGTATTTTAGTCAACTATATACACCTCATGGCATGTTCTTGCGAGCAGATGAACAAAGTATCTTTAAGGAATCTGAGATAGCAAGAAAGTTAGATCAAATCGGACCTAATACGAATCAACTAATTTTTGAAGGCGAATTTTTTAAAAAAGTAGATGAAGCAGAATTTCTTAAAAATCATCCCAATTCGTTGCTCTTAAATAAAACCTTAAATGATGAAAACTCGACTGATACTGATGTTCCATCAAGTTAATCAAAATAGTGTGACTCCAGTGAAGTGAATGTTTCGACTTCCGGCCCCTGTTGTTCCCATATATTCACGGTAGAAATCCGGTGACAAAAGCGGACGCTATCGCTCCTACAGTACCAAACTTCTCCTCCGTCTCTCTTCCCTTATAAAATATTTTCAAATTCAATCTGTATAGCTATATTTAAAGCTCCATTTCAGTCACGTCCATATTTATTTTCTTACGTTAACCTGCCCGTTAGCTGAACAAAAGCAGCCGATCACATTGATCAGCTGCTTTCTTGGTATTATTGAGCTATCGTTTCCCGTTAGTTGAATATTGAAGATGGCTGTCGATTTCAATAAAAAGTAGCATCTTGGCCCTAGCATAGATATACTCTAACTATGAAATTATCGCTTGGTTCAAATCGCCAGTACCTCAGACTTTTGGTTTAAATTATTCTTTAACCCTAATATCAGATTTTTTTCGCATAGATAAAGATAATACTGCTGGAATGACTCCAAGCGCAACACCGATGGCCCCAATAAAACCAACGGCTTGAAGCGATATGTTTTCCACTACCATACCCCCAATTACGGCACCAGCAGCCATCCCCAATTGTAAGATTGAAGTGTTCAAGCTCAAGACGATTCCCGAGGCTTTTGGTGCCATGGCAATCAAATATACCTGTTGGACAGGACCTGTTGACCAGGCAAAAAAGGACCACAACATAAGTAAAGGAAACACGAGGTACACGGAAGTATGGGCGAATCCTGTGATTAAAAGCAAGATTCCGGAATGGAAAAGCAAGCCGCCAATCATTGTACGAGGGATACCCCATTTGTCTGCACTATAGCCGCCAACTTGGGAACCAAGAAGACTGGCAATACCGAATGCAAAGAGCCCAACACTAATCATTCGGTCACTCATTCCAGTAATGTTCAGAAGGAATGGGGAGATATACGTGTAAACGATTGTATAACCCATTATCCAGAAAAATCCAATAGATAAGGCGATAGCGATTCGAGGCGTTTTAAGCAGGGATAGCTGTTCACGTAGGGGTACAGGAGTGTCTCCCTTAGACTTGGGAATTGTCAATAGAAGAACAAACATTGCGATTAAGCTGAGCACGCCGATCCCCGTGAAAATGAGCTTCCAATCATATGAACCAGCAATCACTCTTCCCAGTGGAACACCAAGAATAAGCGCAAGGTTAAAGCCTAAAAGAACTGTAGCAATTGCACTTCCTTGCTTGCCCTGTTGAGCGGTGTTGGCAGCTACGGTCAGGGCCACCACCATAAATACACCCGTGCCAACAGCCAGTATAATTCTAGCTCCTAGCAGCATAGAGAAGCCAGTTGTTAAAATCGTGACTAGATTTCCTATGAAAAATAGCGTCAAAGCAGCCAGCATGAGCTTTCTTCGATCCATTTTTGCAGTCATTGCGATCAAAATTGGAGTGCCTATTGCGTAAGCAAGTGAATAGACAGTGATGAGTTGACCAGCTGCTGCCAGTGTCACCCCGGTATCGCCTGCTACCCTATCCAATATACCTGAGATTACAAATTCAGATGTTCCTACCAAAAAACTGACCATGGCCAGAACATAAATTTTCCAAGAATCTCTCATGATAAAATCCCTCACATTCATTTCTTCAGTTTTAGAACTGTCGAACTAAAGTTTAATATTGAGCTGTACATTATTGGCTTACATACAGTCCTCTTATTTGCTTGCTAGCTCCTTATGAACAATGGGTGCAACTTTTGTCCCGAGAAACTCGATCGTCCGCAGCAATTCCAAATGAGACAGTGAACTGAAATCAACGTACATAAGGAAACGGGTCAAACTTAATTTCTCTTGTGCAAGCAGAATCTTCTCCGCCACATATTCTGGATCTCCAACATATAGAGCACCACGCAGGTTGCAAGCTTCTTTGAACGTGTCGCGAGTGTAAGGTGCCCACCCTCGTTCTCGTCCAATCTTATTCATCTGTTCAGCCATAACGGGAAAGTAATTTTTAGCGGCTATTTCAAACGACTCCGCAATAAAACCATGGGAATGGGATGCAATCTGTAACTTGCTGGGATCATGTCCAGCTTTCTTGGCAGCTGCCTTATATAGCTCCACCAATGGTGCAAAACGTTCTGGCATTCCACCGATAATCGAGAAGATAACAGGAAGTCCTAACTTACCAGCTCGAACCGCCGACTCAGGACTGCCGCCAGTGGCTATCCATACTGGCAATGGGTCCTGCTCAGCACGGGGATATACGCCCATATTATTTATAGCTGGACGATGTCCACCACTCCATTGCACCTTTTCATTAGCTCGTATTTTTAATAATAGTTCAAGTTTCTCTTCGTACAACTCTTCATAGTCGTTTAAGTCATATCCAAATAGTGGAAACGATTCAACAAAAGAGCCACGTCCAGCCATGATCTCGGCTCGCCCTTTAGATAGAACGTCCAGTGTTGCGAAATCCTGATATACACGGACAGGATCATCCGAAGAGAGCACTGTTACAGCGCTAGATAGCCGAATCCGCTTAGTTGTAGATGCTGCAGTCGCAAGAATGACCGCCGGTGATGAGCTTGTATAGTCGATTCGATGATGTTCTCCAATAGCATATACATCGAGCCCAACCTGATCAGCCAATTGAATTTCCTCGATCGCTTGTCGTAGCCTCTCGGCCGGGGATACACCACCATGTTCTGGATTTGTATGGAGAAAGGTGGTGATTCCCAGTTCCATGATTGACTTTTCTTTCATTCTCATTCGCTCCTTTTTCAGTTCTTCACTTCTAGAAATGTCGAAATGATATTTAAAAAAATTTACGCCAGCAAATAAGGCGCAAATTTCTCTGCCACTTCCTGATTAACACTATAGTGGACAAATGATCCACTTTTAGATGAATTGATTAAGCCAGAGTCGGTTAATTGCTTCAGGTGGTGTGACAATGTTGAACCAGCAACGGTTTTTAGTCGTTCACCAATAGCTGTAAAACATTGATTACTCTCTTTGGCTAACATCACTGCGATTTTTAAACGTGTGGGTTCGCCTAAAGCTTTGTATACTTTGACCGCCTGAACCATTTCCAATTCGTTTTCAGCCACTGGAAAATAATCTCCTTTCTAAGCGTTATTCCACATTTCTATAAGTGTAGAAGTGATTATAGCACCCTATTGTTGAAATGTAAAGAGACTACATTATCGCTTAACCTGCCTGAAGAACAGATAGTGGGCCGTCGCCATGCTAACGCTCGTTAGCTTAACGAAAAGAAAGCTGACTTGATTATATGGCTGTATCTGTATCATAAGCGTACTAATGGGGATTCACGGCACTTCATGCTTACAATTTCGGCTTATGGCAAACTTATGCTTACAATTACATTTAAAATATCACGAAAACACCAAAATTCTAAGCATTTTCTGACATACTTATGGATAAAATCTGATCCCTTTATGGGTTAAGTCTCATGTAGTACGACTTAACACATAAGTTTGCCATTTGGTAAACTCATGCTTCCAATACGTGATGAGCACTTCAGTATGAACTTGGTATCTTCACAAACAAATGGATAACTCAACGAAAAATGAACAGTCTACAAACCTACAGACTTCTCATTGATTATTAAACTAACGTTACTCGTTAGTTTAATAATCAAGTATATAAAGATTACACTGCTTCCTATCGCTCCATCTTTGTCCTTCGCATAATTCATCTCGTGTTCACAATTGTTTTACTTGCCCACATTACTTAAATTCATTAACTCGACAGATACTTAATACGTCGCTTTTGGAGCAAACTGACCTTGATTCTTTAGCACAGAGTCAAAAAAACGAAGGATAAGTTCATTTTGAGTTTCAATCGCATAATACTTATCGATATCTGCTTTTCCACCTTGCAACAGGTCCGCCAATATAGGAGAGAATAAAGGTAGATCAGTCAAACTTAAATGTTTTGCGCCTTTAAAATGAACGGTGTATGCTCCTTTAAAATTTTCATTTGAAATTTTATTCGCGATATAAGAAGAGCTGCTGTCCAGCTGTACCCATACATCATCCGAATAAATGTTAAGAAGCGGAATTGTGTAAGCTTCGGATTTTACAGATAGTTCGTTCGCAGCTTCATCATACGAAAGTTCGCTAAAGAACGGAGCATCTATATTTACCACTGCGTCAATGTCATCGCGTTCTCTGCCCAGTGCTACGCTTGCCGCTCCACCCATAGAATGACCGAACACGCCTATTTTCTGTATATCGATTCTCTCATATACAGGATCTTTATTTTGCACTGCTTGTTCTAGAATAGTATCCATGACAAAATCCATATCATCAGTTCGCAATGTTATCCATTTTTGAGTAAGCTCAAAATACTCACCAAGCGAATAAAAACCTGCTTTATTTGCATTATTGACTTCTTGCATATACTCGGGGTTAACTGTCGCAATCTTTCTATCCTTGGAAATGGTATAAAAAGAATGATAAGGATGATCAATGGAAACGACGACATAACCGTGGCTCGCAAGTTCTGTAAAGGTAGAAGTGTTGCTTGCTTTAATACCGAATGCTCCATGGGAGAACACAAGCAAAGGATAGGTTCCGTCTGCCTTTTCAGGGTACCAAAATTCTACGTTAACAAACCGATTGTTTTCTCGATCCGTAAATTCTTCAATACGATTCATGTCCACATAGCTGTAAATGGCGGTGGCCACTGCATATGGACCTGTCACTTGCGGCAATTTATACTGTGGAAAAAGTAAAACCGGAACAAGAGTGACAACGATAGTCAGTGCTAGCAAAAGGAATTTTAAAATCGTAGAATAAACTTTGTAACCCGGAGTATGTGTTTGTTTGCGCAGGAGTGCAACCATTTCTTTGAAAGCTAATATAGAGAGCAAGCCTGCAAACAGCCCCCAAGTGTACTCCCATACGACGATTTTCCCTAAGATCAGCATTATGAATACTATAAATGTTGTGATTCTCATCCAACTCTTTATCTTGCTTTGGCTTTGCTTGGTTGCAATGGAATAAACGGCAATTGCAAGCTCAAAAACCAACATAACAATAAGTATTAAAATCTCCATAAGTCTTCTCTCCTCCTCCAACTTTTTATGAGTTCATCATAAGAAATGGTAGAGGATGTGTATACGCATAAACGATAAGCTGTAGCTGAGGGCCACTAAGTTGTAAAAAACAACGCAATGAAGTGTACTACTCTGCGTTCTGTATACCTTCTAATTCTCGTTTTTAAATGTTTTTAATCTTTCATTAATCATTTGAGCTTCCTTTTTGTCGCTCCTATAGGCCAGCAGGCGAACGATCGCATATACTACGGCAATTTGCAAAGCCAATAATAATATACCGGAAGTGGTGTATACGAGATTCAATATGACAGCGAGAGAAATTAAAACAGATTCCAGAAAGAGAAAATGAAAAACTACCCACAAGCGCATTTTATTCTCGCTAATCGAATGCGGCATATATAATATGCTTCCAGTTAAAGCACCCAGAAAAGAGAACGCCATAATTGTGAAAATCGTGTTTAACTCAAAACTAGAATCAGGAGTATAGATTTGCCGTAATATAGTGATGATTATCATGATGGAGGCGAATATAATTAAGAAATCTCTGATCATTTCTTTGATGAGGCCAAAATACTTCATGTAGGTCCCCCTTTATAATCCAAGCATGTGTTTAAGCATGGGCACATACTGCCGTGATATGACTACCTTTTCCCCGTTATCCAATAATGCCTGAAAACGGCCGCTAATCGACGGATGAATACTGGTAATCTTAGCTATATTTAGGACGGTGGATTTGGAGGCGCGAAAACAATGCTTCTCTCTGCATAGTTCCTCAAGTTCATAAAGCTTTTGTTTGACTTCATGAACGTTGTTCTTACCATACGCAAACACTCTGCCGTCAACAGCTTCAAAATAATAAATATCACTAAGTTTGATGCGGCTGATCTTATCCTCATGGTAACCAAGTATAATGAGCGTTTCGGTTTTTATTTTATTAACGAGCTCATATATTTCTTCGTCTACTTGGTGACACCTGATGCGGATCTCCTCTTCTTCTGTATGGTCTATAACTTCGATGAAAATTTCGATGAAAATCACCTCAAAAACTCGAATTAAAACTTGTTAACGTTTATAACATGAATCATATATCCAAATAATCGGATAATCTTGATTTTCCACGCCATTCTAAATTAGAAGTAGGTCCTGGTGCTTGCGAACTTATCGGCGTCCAATAATGTCCCTATTACCTTAATTTTAAAGTGGTCCCTCCAGAAACAAATTGACATAACCCTATTATAATTTTTCGTGTTCCATTGATTCCTCCTCTTCGTTCAGGTTAATTACCATTCATCTTACTGGAATGTAATAGCATAATCTATTTTATGCTAACCTGCCCGTTAGCTGAACAAAAGCAGCCGATCACATTGATCAGCTGCTTTCTTGGTATTATTGAGCTATCGTTTCCCGTTAGTTTAACAAGAATCGTTATAAAACGAATCTATTTTTTATGATTTCAGCAACTTCACGAGCTTTGATTTTCGTATTGTTTATTCTCAAATAGTTTTCTTTTTTAATTTCTCCCTCTAATGAGTTCAATCGATGTTGCTCCATTGTCTGTTTTAGATCCTGTTCAGAGAATAGGATATCTCTCTTTGTCGGTTTATGTTCAAGTCTATGGGGAGTCTTGTTACGCTCTATTCTCTCCTCAAGATCGGCTTCAAGCTCAATAAAATAGACATCCGCATCTTGATCCTCAAATATTTTACAAATTTTGTCGACGTAATCCCAGTCGCTCTGCAAATCGAATCCCCATACATATGTGAATATCATTCCATACATATTACTGGCGGCGGTCGCTTCAAATATATCCTGACGAAATTTATCCGATAATCCCCACATTTCATTACTGAAGCCAAAATAAGGAGCCAGCAATTCTATCGTCATATGGTTGTGAAACAATTTTAAATCAGATATCATTTCCAGTTCATGCCCCACTGTCATTTTACCTACTGCCTGAGGACCAAATATCAAAACAAATTTCATAATATCATCACTTTTCGAATTTATTTTAATAATAGTACCACAATTGGTCAAGTTTTATTGCACTAAACTGCTCGTTAGTTTAATGAAAAAGACAGCCGATTACTTACCGGCTGTCTATATTTAATTATCATAAGTCGTCCTAATGGGGACTCACGGCAACTTTATGCTTACAATTTCGACTTATGGCAAACTTATGCTTCCAAATACATTTAAAATATCACGAAAACACCAAATTTTAAGTATTTTCTGACATACATATGGGTAAATATCTGATCCCTTTATAAGTTAAGTCTCAATATACAGCGCTGTTTAGAATCATAACAATATTTTAAAACTACTGTTCTATTTACGCCTTACCAACCGCGGTTGGACATGCGCTCTTCTGGAGCCAATTTAGAAATTTCAATGCCTTTCATAGGGGCACCCAAGTTTTTGGATACTTCAGCAATCAGTTTGTAATCCGTGTAATGTGTTGTAGCTTCAACGATTGCACGAGCGAATTTCTCAGGGTTATCTGATTTGAAAATACCTGATCCTACAAACACACCGTCTGCTCCCAGATGCATCATTAGTGCTGCGTCTGCCGGAGTGGCTACACCGCCTGCTGCAAAGTTAACGACTGGGAGTTTTCCATTTTCATGAACATCGCGCAGTAATTCATAAGCTACGCCCAGATTTTTTGCTTCAGCGTATAACTCATCCTTGGACATGTTTTTCACTTTGCGGATCTGGCTGTTAATCAGACGCATATGACGAACTGCCTCAACAATGTTGCCCGTTCCAGGCTCACCTTTTGTACGAATCATCGATGCACCTTCGCCAATACGACGCAGAGCTTCTCCCAAATCTTTGGCTCCACATACAAAAGGTACAGTGAATTCATGTTTATCGATATGGAATACTTCGTCTGCAGGAGTAAGAACTTCACTTTCATCGAGATAGTCCACACCTAGGGATTCAAGTACTTTGGCTTCTATGTAATGACCGATACGCGCCTTGGCCATAACCGGAATAGACACAACCTTCATAACCTCTTCCACGATGGTTGGGTCTGCCATGCGAGCTACACCACCGGCTGCGCGAATATCGGAGGGTACCCGTTCAAGAGCCATAACAGCTGTTGCCCCTGCTGCTTCAGCAATTTTAGCTTGTTCTGCATTCATGACGTCCATGATGACGCCGCCCTTTTGCATCTCAGCCATTCCTCTTTTTACACGATCTGTACCTGTTTGCATGATTGTATTCCTCCTAATTAAATTTATTGTTTCACTTCAACCTATGATTTAGTATAGAATGAGAATGGACAACTAAAAAGATCCAATAATTTCGGTTTTTATTGTACCACTTCTAAATTAAACTCTGGAGGACATATGCAATTTCATGTAGCTTACAGTTCATATTTGAACCGAAAATATACCAAGATGAAGGCTCTCTATCATGCGATTCGTGATGCTATTCATGATGGTAATCTGGTGCATGGCGAGAAGTTACCATCTACGAGAGAGTTAGCTGCGACGTATCACATTTCCCGAGGAACAGTAAATCAGGTATACGATACGTTGACTGCTCAAGGTTACATTCATTCAGAGCATGGAAGAGGAACCTTTGTTGCTTATCAGTTGGATTTAAGCAATGATGCGTCCACCGTGAAAGCTTGCGCTCATCACTTATCAGCCTGGGGGAATCGTATTCAGCAGTTTGAACAGCACACAACTCAAAGGAATTCACATACAAATGCACAAACAAGTAATTCCAGAATAGAAAGCGACGAAGTTATTGATTTTAGCAAATACCAGCCTGATTTCTCCAAATTCCCTTACGATGAATGGAACAATCGATTGTATGCTGAGATACGAAATCGAGAGCATCACATAGAAACAACCTCTGCTCTTGTTAGTTCAACAGGAGAGCCGAAATTGCGAGAAGCCATTGCTGCCTACCTTCGGCGGATGCGGGGGATTCAAGTCGATGCGGATCATATTGCTGTGACTGCAGGCTCTATGCAAGCTATAGCTCTACTCACTCAATTACTTGCAGATCCCGGGGATCATGTAGTGACGGAGAGTCCTTGTTATATCGGGATTTCTCAAGCCATTTTGGCTGCAGGTGCAACGTTGATTGAAGCCAATCTCGATGGTCAAGGCGTTGTTCCCCAAAACTGGGAAGCACGTATGTTGTTTGTCACGCCGTCCCGACAATTCCCTACTGGCGAAATGCTCAGCCTTGAACGCAGACAAACATTGCTGGACTGGGCACAACGTCATGATGCCATGATTGTCGAAGATGATTATGATAGTGAATTCCGATATCGTGGAATGCATGTTGAACCGCTAAAAACATTGGATAAAGCGGGGCGCGTAATCTACCTGGGTAGCTTCACGAAAACCTTGCCTTTGGAAGTACGGCTTGGTTATGTGGTTCTCCCCCCTACTTTGGCAGACACCTTTAGGAAAGCACAGGCATTATACGAGCCAAGACCCGTCAATCTGATCGAGCAGCGCGCATTAGCTGCATTTATGACAAGCGGCCAATATGAGCGTCATCTGCGCAGGATGAATCGTTTATACAGTCGCAAATTTCATCTGTTACTCAAACTTTTGAACCAGCAACTCTCAACATGGTTTGATTGGGTGGAAAATGAAGCAGGTCTGCACGTGTTTGGCTGGTGGCGAGGTGATGCGTCCACTTATGAAGTCTTTCGTTCGTCGGCTAGATCAGAAGGGGTTGTATACGCAGAAGTCAGCAGTTCAACGTCTGACGGTACAAAGTATGGTATCTATTTATCATTTGCACATTTGTCAGATGTTCAATTACAGGAAGGCGTATCCAAATTAAAAAATGCCGTCACAGCTCCATTGTGAACATTTTCTCTGTCTCGTCTCTCTCGTCTTTTAAAACGGAACACCAAATATCCCCTCTTTTATACAGGAAGATTCCACAATCATGGAATCTCTATTGTCCTGTCCACCCTGAGGGGATTTATTGGCTAATGCGAGGGCTCTGGTTGAAGCATCGCACTTATCATTGGATTATTTATTGAACGTAACTTTCTCCGAACCACCTTCAAGAATGATCGACGTGTCTCTCGGTTTTGTTTCCGCGATTTTGCGTCCACCTCTATACGAGTACAGTACACCAGCCTGCTTGCGAACAGCCTCATATTCGTTCTCTGCTTCAAGAACGATGAAGTTGGCAGGTTTCCCTACTTCAATGCCGTATACATCCTCGATTTGCAACGTTCTTGCGCTGTTTTTCGTAATGAGATCGACCGAATTTACGATTTGATCATAACCCAGCAACTGAGAAGCATGAATACCCATGTGCAGTACTTGGAGCATGTTGCCCGTTCCTAGCGGATACCATGGATCGAAAATGTCATCATGACCGAAGCACACGTTAAGACCAGCTTCCTGCAGTTCTTTGACGCGAGTCAGACCTCTTCTTTTTGGATACGTGTCGAAGCGTCCTTGCAGGTGAATGTTGACCAACGGATTGGAGACGAAATTGAGGTCAGCCATCTTCAGCAATCTGAACAATTTGTACGTATATGCGTCATTATAAGACCCCATCGCCGTCGTATGACTAGCCGTCGTGCGAGAGCCCAATCCACGTTCGTAGGCTTCCTTGGCAACGACTTCCACAAAGCGGGATTGCTCGTCATCGATCTCGTCGCAATGGATGTCGATCAAACGATCGTATTTTTCGGCAAGGTCAAAAGCAACCTTCATCGAATCAACGCCGTATTCTCTCGTGAATTCGAAGTGCGGAATGCCACCGACAACGTCAACGCCCATTTTAAGTGACTCTTCCAGCAGTTCTGCACCGTTCGGATAGGAATGAATACCTTCCTGCGGGAAAGCCACAAGCTGGATGTCGATGTATGGTGCCATTTCTTCTTTTACTTCAAGCATCGCTTTGACTGCCGTCAAACTTGGATCTGTAACGTCCACATGTGTCCGAACATGTTGGATCCCCTGCGCCATCTGCCATTTCAATGCTGTTTTGGAGCGGGTTTTAACATCTTCATGTGTCAAGAATGCTTTACGTTCCGACCAACGCTGGATGCCTTCAAACAGCGTCCCACTCAAATTCCACTCCGGCTCGCCAGCCGTTAACGTTGTATCCAGATGGATGTGAGGCTCAATGAACGGTGGCAATACAAGTGAACCGTTGACGTCAAGTACTTCCTCATTTGCAGTGGCTTGTAGCTCCTGCGTAATTTGTTCGAACTTCCCGTCTTTTACAACGATATTCCATAGACCTTCTTTACCCCGCAATTTTGCGTTCTGTATAATCATTTATTTTCCCCTTTTCTTTAATGGATTCTTTGTTAGGAACGATCAGCATCAATACGATGTAGGCCACTGCCGTACCGATCAGTGCATTCAGTGGTGTTACTCCTGGAGCCAACTGAGCAAACGCAACGCCGATGACCCAAGCAACCATTGCTACCCAGTTTACAGTTTTGAAACTCATCTCAGCAAACGGTTTATAGTTTCTGCGCTTCACGAAGAAGTAGTCTGCGATGATGATGGCACCAATGGACGGTACCGCCGCGCCCAGCACATTCAGGAAGCTGACGAAATTGTTGTACATCCACATGGCAAATACTGTACCCACAATGCCGTTTACGATGACGAAGAATTTTTTCGAAATTTTAGTGATGTTGGCAAAACCCAATCCGGAGGCGTACAAGGCGTTATCGTTGGTTGTCCAGATATTGAGTCCAAGAACGATAATCGCAGGAATGAGCAAGCCTTGCAGGAACATGACCTCCGAGATATCAGCCAGGTTATATGCCATTGCACCAACTGCCCCGAACAGGAACATAAGCGAGTTCCCAAGGAAGAAGGCAATAACCGTTGCGGTAACCGCCTGCTTGGACGTCCGGGAAAACCGAGCAAAATCGGGCGTCAACGTTCCGCCACTAATGAATGAACCGATACAAATGGTCAATGCTGCTGCCGCGGTGAGTGTCTCTGTCGGCGTGTAATCGAGCAATCCTTGCAGACCTCCCAGCGAGCCTGCACCTTTGAACATGGAGTAACCGCCGAGAATGGCAATTGCCGGTACCGCGATATAACCCAAGATGACGAGCGATTTCATACCGAAGATGGCTGATGCCGTCATAGCAAGACCAAACAGGATAATCAGCAGGTACACGTTCCAATCCATCGCTTTGGCAACCGGAATCGCGAACATGGCCACGCCTACCCCGAACCATCCGACCTGTGTGAAGCCGAGCAGGAACGATGGCAGGTACGATCCTTTCGCACCGAATGCATATTTAGCAAGTAAATGTGTGGAAAGGCCTGTCTTGGCAGCGATATGCGCCAGTGCTCCTGTATAGATACCGAGCACCAGATTGCCCGCAAGTACGATGCCAATGAATTCCATGAACGTCAAACTGACTCCAAGCGTACCCCCTGCCAACATACTCGCCGAGAAGAAGGTGAAACCCAACATTACGGATAACGTCTTCCAAAAATGATTTCTCTGCGTTTTTGGCACCTCTTGCCATGAAAACTCTTGATCTTGTTTGCTCATCAGAATACCTCCAGCTTAAAGTGTATCTGATACCAAAAAAAAGCAGAAAAAAGAGGCTACTTGTCAAGTTACACACTGACAAGTAGCCTCTTTTTACATCATAATCCGCGCGAAGACGCAGAGCATCCCTGTGGGGATATGCCCTGATTCACGCGTGATTATAAAATCCGCTGCCCTTGCCAGCCTCTCTGGACTGAATTAAAGGTACCAGTATTCAAATACATTTATTATTTTAGAAAAAGCTGCAGATGTCAATGTCATTATTATCCAAAGGTTATAAACCCCTTCTACAGCAAGCTTTTTTTATACTTCTTTATCTTTTAAATGAACTAGGATTTATTAATAAAATCAAAGACCACGTAGTTTCCTTCAGAAGGGTTAACGTGGTCTTTTATCATTATCTACCTTAGCTATACTGCAGTCTGTCCTTGTACCAGACGTCGGGAATCATATCACGTTCAAGTTCCAACAATTCATGAATGATCTTGTCCGCGTCACTGATGGAACTCACCAGCGGATCGGTGAGCATCGCCCTTCTCAGCTTCTCGTAGCTCTGCTCCAGAACAGCTTCGACCGTCAGCTCATGTGTATCCAGTACAAGTTCTTGCATTCCTCTTACTCCACGCGGCATCTCGCCTACATGAACTGGCTTCACTCCGTCCATTCCCACATCGCACAGCACTTCCAGGAACGAATCGGCATTCATATTGGTTACCGCGCCTTTATTAAGCGTATTGATGAAAAACTTCTTCCCCAAATTCCCTACCATGTTCTCAATGATATCAGTCGCATGGTCTGGCCCAAAGGTGCTCATGTAATCGGCAATCGGGATGTTCCCCGCAAGAAAGTCATCCACCTGACGCCACATTTCGTCGTGACGCTGATACCTGTCCTCTGTCTCCCAGATGGATAATGGCGGAATTGCGTCTGTAGTCTTGCCGAGACCTTGCCAATACCGAACGTATTCCTTCGTATGCGCCGTGCAAGTGGGGATGATTCCGAAAATATCATACAGTTCGTAGGTAATCGCATCGTTAAAAATAGCTTTTGCTCCGCGATCACCGCCGTTGTTCTCATCACCTGCCATTTTGCGCATGGCTTCCGCGATTAGGGGCATCACATTTTTCCCTTCGAATTCCGCTTTAAGCAGCCAAGTGAAATGATTGACGCCAGCGATGCGGAAATCGAATTTCTGATCGATCTCATTGGTGAACTCGTCTGTCTTTTCGATGATTCCAGCTCTTACAGCGTAATAGGCTTTCTTATGCGGCATATGATGACTATCGCACAGGGCAAACGATTTTAGCTTCGGCGCATAGCGATGTAGTGCGATGCCATGAACGGTAGACGGGTTAATATAATTAATTACCCAGGCATCAGGACATAGCTCTTCAATGTCTCTGGCGCATTCCATAATAACCGGAAGCTCTCTCATTGCCCTAAAAATTCCGCCGGGGCCAATCGTATCGCCGGAACACATGCGAATGCCGTATTTTAGAGAGACTTCGCAGTCAATTCCCCGATATTTGACCGATTGCTCTGCAAAGCTAAGCACAACGAAGTCAGCTCCCGGCAGCACGTGTCTTCGGTCCACCGAGCCCTCAATCTTCAAGGATACGTTGTTCTCACGAGCAACCATCTCTGCAAGTTTTACCATTTTCGAGAGCCGCTCCTCGTCCGTATCCACCAAAGCCAGCGTTCCCTGATTCAGATATGGGGAGTGAACCATCTGCCAGATGGATTGACGACCAAAAAACAGGCTGCCTGCTCCAATTACGACTACCTTTGGGTGCTGTATGTTTGTACCATTCATTACGAACCCCTCCTCTTCACGATATAAGTTCATTATAGGGGAGTGGCCTGAGATCGGAATGTGTGATAGTTTTCAATACATGTCATATGGTACGATGATTAACAAGAGATGAACCCTTATTTTTATTAGTGAAAAATCCAAGGATGTCACAAAGTAGAGAGGAATGAATTGAATCCGATGCATGCAGGGACTGTAAATATGAGTATAATCGATGAACTTTCGGAGTACATCACACTTCGCATGAGCTCTTATTTGGAACAAACTCACGACAGCAATTGGATGGAGCACAAGTCTCATTCCGATTATGATCTGTGGTTCATTACAGCAGGCTCCGTCAAGATTACTATCGATGGGATCGAACATATGGCGAACCCGGGTGACGTCGTGTTTTTTTATCCGGATATGCCCTATATAGCTTCCACGACTGGAGAGCTGTGCCGATTCATATACATGCACTTTGATTTCAGCATTGCTGAGCAAAAGCGAATTCTGGGCGAGTTTCAACTGCCGGGCATCGTACCTGGCAACCTGGTTCGGGAGGAATCAACACTGTTCACCTCGTCCTATCGAAGGTTCAAGCAGGACAGTGGCGCTGTCGGAAGTCCACTCTATTTGAAGGCTTCTCTGCTTCTCGTCATTGCAAAAATTTTGGAGCTTCACGGGCAAGGTCTGTATAACGGTGAATTTCTAAAAGACCAAAAACCGAGGAAAACGGAAGGAAGTCTGGAGGTTCTGCAGAACATATTCCCATACGTGGAAGCGAATCTGCACCGTGTCATCCGAGTTAACGAACTTGCAGCCATCGCCGGTGTCTCTGAGAAATATTTCATTTCTTTGTTCAAGAAAATTCTGGGTATTACACCGGGACAGTACATCAATCAAATCAAGATGAACCGGGCACGGGACTATCTGTATGAGAAAAAATATACGGTCCAGCAAATTGCCGAATTTCTGGGCTATCCCGATCCCTTCACCTTCTCCAAAGCATTTAAAAAATTTTACAACGTGCCTCCTTCCAAATTTGAATAGAGTATCGTAGCTAAACAAAGAGGCAACCGGTCTATGCCGGCTGCCTCCACATTTGGTTAGTAACTTGTTATTCATGCTTCAGGTGTATGCCACTTCAGCGTTCCTCATAACGTAAAGGGTGCTTCACTCGAATACATGTCATGGAAAAATCCCCTGTACGGTATATCCTCTTCCAGACATTTAATGAGATACAACACTTCTTCGTTATCTTCCGGTTCTTCGCCCGTATGCTGCATTTCCTCAAATTGACCTAAAATATTCTCCAAGAGAGTAACTTGAATAAATAAAGGCAGCTTCTCCAACATCGAATCTTCGATCTTGGTTTCGGAAGTATAACCAGCGAGGGCGGTTTCAAAATAATCATGCATGAACACTTTGCGTTTACCGGCGTCAGGTTCGAATTGTATCCAGCCCACACCGTGTGTCCATAGATCTGCCAGATCATACATATACCAACCAAAGCATGAATTATCGAAATCATACACCGTGATCTGACCCGTATCAAAATCGATCGAGTAATTCCCATCGTTATAATCGAAATGGATCATTCCGAATGTTTCCTGGTTTGTATCCAATCCTTTTAAAGTATTCAGCAGCTCGACCATCTTCTCCTTAAGCAGCGAGAATGATTCAGGTATCAAGTTGTTGATATATTCACCTTTGTAATTATCAAAAAAATGATGCCGGCGATGGACGGGTACATAGCTTTTGGATAGCTGATGCAATTTGCCCAGAACTTTGCCGCTATTATAATAGTATTCGGTAAGTGGAACACCTTCTCGGTACTGATAATTATTTTCTACCAGCAACTTTCCCTTGGCCTTGTTAAACAGGCTGACAAAAAACGTATGATGATCATAAGTGATCTCTTCTAACAGATTGCCCTTCTTGGAACTCACTACATTCGAAACGCTGGCTCCATGATCAAACAGATACTGGACATATTCCAGTTCGGCAATGTAATCTTCCCGCTTTCTGTCAGGCAAAAAAGACACTCGGAGAATTAGCGATTCACGCCCCTCTTGCTCACAGGTATAAACGACATTCCGCCCACCCTCATGAGGTGGAATAAGCTGAATGTTGTAACCCTCCAGATAAAACAGCTCGGATACCAATTCCAGTACATGCGTATTGCTGATGTTAACAGCTTCGTTAAAGTTAATAATGATCTCCTCCAGTAAACATTGTCGGGACGATCTCCCGCACTGCAATGTCCACAAAAGGAATCCCTGTTACGCAAATATCCTTCTGTGAACCTAAAGCACAATCACCTTGTTAGACATTTGAAATTCGCTCCTTTTTGTTCAGATGTTTATATCTTATCCTACAATTCCAGATTATTCTATTGTTTTTGTTAATACTGCTGCCATGTAATAATATCGAATCAAAATATCTGGGTCGTTGTCATTGGGCCATGAGTAAAAAAAGATTTGGTGAAAAGTAAAAAAAGTGCACAACCCACTTTTATCATTTCACCGCTTTAACCCAAAAGTAAAAAAATATGCGGGTTCTCGTCAATAACCTTTATATCCCGTTCCCCCTTTCTCGTTTAGACTATTTTCAAGAAAACGTATTCAAATATGACGCTTAAGGGGGAAAAGAAATGAACAAGAAAACCAAAACTTTGATGTTGTCTTTATGCCTGTCGACCTTATTGGTCGCCGCCTGTACAAATGGAAGCAGCACCGAGAAAAGTACATCCAATACCGATTCGGATGCCAACGAGGGCGGAATAACAACCATCCACACCGTAACGTCAGAATATACTTCTGCCAAATATCCAAAGGGCGAAGATATCACAAACAATGTGTGGATTAAGCGATACAAAGAGCAGTTTAATATCGATGTCAAAACAGACTGGGTCAGCGATGAGTATGATACCAAATTGAATTTGGCTATAGCATCGAATGATCTCCCCGACGTGTTTAGGGTTAATCCATCACAATTAAGGCAGCTAGTCGAAGCAGATATGGTAATGGACCTTACCGATGTCTTTGAACAACACGCTTCAGAACGTCTCAAAGGCTATATGGAAACGGATGCGGATAGCTATGAGTCTGGTAAAAAGGACGGCAAACTGTACGGGATACCGCAGATGCACTGGGGATTAATTGAACAACCCGATTTCATCTGGATTCGGAACGATTGGAAAGAAGAACTGGGTCTCCAAGATCCGAAATCGGTGGAAGACATCAAGAACATTGCACTCAAATTTATGGAAAAGCATGGTGGATATGGAATAGCAGTAGATCAATCACTCGATTACCTCAACCTGCTCGCCATTGCTTGGAATGCGCATCCAGATATGTGGATGGAAGATACCAGTGGGAAATTAGTATATGGCTCAGTCCAGCCTGAGATGAAGAATGCACTGGCTGCGTGGTCTGAATGGTACAAGCAAGGCATTATTGACCCGGAATTTGCAATCAAAGACTTTAATGCGATGAACGCGGATATCGTAGCCGGCAAAGTGGGCGTACAGCCTTATTACCAGTGGTGGGGTTATAATCCTGGTGTTGATACAGTAGCCAATCTGGGTAAAGACGCGATCTTCTATCCGTATATTATCCCTACCATCGATGGAAAGGAAGCGAAGCAATCTATTTTTTTCGCCAACAACAATTATATTGTCATGAAAAAGGGATTTAAGAGCCCTCAAGAAGTGATTAAGATTCTGAATGACTTTGCTTATATCGTTGATGAGGGCAATGGCAAGGAGTCCAATGAAACACTATCCGCTTTGCTCGACAATGATATTGCCCATGTGGTCGGGGCGTTCCGTGTACTTAATCCGAATTCAGATTACGAGCAGTTCGAGGCTGTATCAGCAGCCCTTCAATCCGAGGATACCAGTGGACTCACAACTTCGGGAATGTGGCAGAAATATAACAACAGTGTTGAGTTTATGAAGAATGCAACACCGGGAGCAGTCGGTGATTATCTGCAACAAGGTGCTCCCAAGAATGCGTATGGTCTGGCTAAGAAAGTACTCGATAGCGAGAACTACATAAAGACGGCGCTATGGGGTGTTTCACCGGAGGTACTGTCGGGCTATGGTACAACGCTGGATGATATCCTGACCGAAGGCTTCACTAAGATCATCATGGGCAGCGAACGTATCGATTATTTCGATGTTGTCGTCCAGAATTGGCGAGCAGCCGGAGGCGATGAAGCGACTCAGGCAGTCAATGACGCCTACGGAAAATAATAATACGGTTGCCAAGAACGGAGGAATATGAATGCTGAGAAAATGGAAGCAGCAAAGCCCCTACCATCTCATGTTGATCCCGAGCCTGGTCTTGGTCTTCATCTTTAGCTATATCCCTTTTTACGGGCTTATTATTGCATTTCAAAAATACAATCCGGGTCTCGGCTTCAACTCGCCGTGGGTAGGATGGGACAATTTTTCGCATGTATTTAGTCAGCCGAACTTCGTAAGAACCATCTGGAATACACTGTATATGTCTGTCTTCAAGATTATCGGGGGTATTATCGTGCCTGTTATTTTCGCATTACTGCTTAACGAAGTGCTGAACAGTGGTGTCAAACGTACATTTCAAACCCTGGTTTATATTCCGAACTTTCTGTCTTGGGTCATTATGGCTGGCATCATGCTGGATATCCTTAGCTCCGACGGCATCATCAATACGTTTTTAGGCGTTTTTGGTATTGCACCGATCTCCTTTCTTGGCACACCTTCTATTTTTCCTTGGACGATGATTGTGAGTGATATCTGGAAAGGCTTCGGATTCGGCACGGTTGTATATCTAGCAGCCCTAACTAGTATTGACCCGGGTCTATATGAGGCCGCGGTAATTGATGGAGCCAAACGATGGAAGCAGACCATCTACATCACTTTGCCCCTCCTCATGCCAACGATTGTCTTAATGACCGTATTATCGCTAGGAAACGTACTCAATGCTGGCTTTGACCAAATCTATAATCTCTACTCCCCTGTTGTCTATCAGACCGGTGATATTATTGATACCTATGTGTATCGGTTGGGAATTCAACAGGCACAGTATTCGATTGGTACCGCTGTCGGATTATTTAAATCCATCATTTCCAGTGTTCTCGTTGCTGTATCGTACATTCTGGCTTACAGAGTGGCTGGCTATCGTATCTTCTAAGGAGGAACGTTCATTATGATCTATGATAAAAGTATGAGCAGGCGTGTATTTCTTTTATTAAACTACACCATATTGCTTCTAATCTCTCTCCTATGTATCCTGCCGTTTATCAACCTGTTGGCTGTTTCATTCAGTAGCAGTTCGGCTGTATCCGCGGGCAGTGTTACGTTCTGGCCAGTTGAATTCACAACTAAGGCTTATGAATTTGCATTATCTGGAGGGTCATTTTTCTCCTCTCTCTGGGTGGCGATCCAACGAACCGTTCTCGGAACGTTTGTAAATCTGGTTCTGATCGTGCTCACCGCCTATCCACTATCCAAATCCAAACAAAAATTGATGGGCCGTAATATCTATATGGGATTTTTCATTGTGACCATGTTATTTAGCGGAGGATTAATTCCTACCTATCTGGTGGTCGTCAAAATGGGCTTGATTGATTCGATTTGGTCTCTGATCCTGCCCGGAGCTCTGCCCGTATTTAGTATGATTATTCTTATGAATTTCATTAGAGGTTTGCCGGAGGAGATAGAAGAATCAGCGATCATCGACGGTGCAGGGCCTGTGCAGGTATTGCTTCGTATTCTACTGCCGCTCCTCAAGCCCGCTCTCGCTACGGTCGGTTTGTTCAGTATCGTCGGCCATTGGAATTCATGGTTCGATGGCATTATCTATATGAACAATCCAGCCAATTATCCATTACAAAGCTACCTACAGACCCTGCTGCAGAGCTTTGAGCAAATCATGCTGAAATCCGGCTCCGATTACACTCAACTGTTATCGATGATGAACGCCAGAACTGGACGCGCTGCTCAAATGTTCTTGGGTGCCATTCCGATTTTGCTCGTTTATCCGTTCTTGCAGAAATACTTTACCAAGGGTTTGGTACTCGGTAGTGTCAAAGGATAACCAAAAGAGCTTGCAGTTAATCCTGCAAGCTCTTTGCGTGTGTTTAACCTACGAAACATACTTGGAATCGTTCTAACATTGTAAACGTGTGCATGATAATTTCTATGACTACAGTGTTTCTTTGATGGCAGGTAACAGAATGGTAAAAGTCGTACCTTCACCAATTCGACTAGCCACCTGTATTCCATAAGGCTTACCAAAATGAAGTTGAATACGCCGCTGCACATTAGACAGGCCAATTCCTGTTCCTTTGTCTGCTTCGAGCCTATCTTCCATAAAGTTCTGGATCATATGTTGATCCATACCAATGCCATTATCGCAGACTTCGACCACAATATCTCTGCCCCGTGGTTGAATCCGAATGGTAATGACTCCGTCTTCTTCAAGCTCGGCCAGACCGTGAAAGATTGCATTCTCCACAATGGGCTGCAGAATCATTTTGGGCATACGATAATCGAGCAGTCTATCCTCAATCTCATATTTCATCTGAATAGAGTCGTAGTACCTGACATTCTGGATCGTCACATAATTCGCTATATTATCGATTTCCTCACGAATCGTTACAAGGGTTCCATCGGATCTAGTTGCATAACGAAGCATCGAGATTAATGCATCGGTCATTTCCACGATTTTGTCAGCCTGCTGCATGGAGGCGATCCATTTCACTGAACCCAGAGTATTATACAGAAAATGAGGCTTGATCTGGTCGTGAAGCGCACGCATCTCGGCCTTTGCCTTCTCTATTTCTTCCTGTTGCATCCGCTCAACCATACGCTTCAATTCATGTGACATCTTGTTAAATCGAACCGATAAATGCCCAATCTCATCGCGAGAACGAATATGTTCAACTTGTTCAAACTGCCCCTTCTCGACCAAGGAGATATTGCGCAGCAGCTTCTTGATGGGGGTGGTGATGACATGAGATAGAAAAATTGAAATAATGGCAGCAAAAAGAACCAGGACAATGGACAGTGTCACCAGATTATACCCTAATATTTTGCCGTCGGCAGTCAGCTCATCCAAAGGCATGTATAAGTAAGTAGTCCATTTCTGCTGACTAAGTGGACTGGTCACCACAACATTTAATGATTCGGGAGGACGAACGTTGTCCCGGAACAATGTACCGATTAAGCGGTCATCTACGTTATATACAATTTTGTCATTCTCATCGACAATCATGAACCTGGAACGTAGCCCTTCCTGCAAGTTACGATTAACGATTTCGATGAACTTTATATCAATGCTGACGACAATCACGCCAAGCAGTTCCCCGCTAGCCACATCATGAATTTTACGAGCGTGTGACACTGCCAGAATTTTATTCTCCAATTGCTCATCGATTCGGGTTGTCAACGTGATGGTTCGATCATTATCATGCATGAACTTTTTAAACCACAATTCGTTCGCCACTTTGAAGTCCGGGTCAATAGGCTGGTTAGGACTGACGAACAGATCTTGTCCCCCGTTCAAATTATAGAGGTAGATGGAAAATACGCGATCCTTCATCATGATATAATTCATCAAAATATTGTATGCGGCAATCTCATTTTGTTCATCACCCTCTCGCAGGAAATCCTGGATCGGAAAGCTTCCTTCATGGGTTGCAGATAAATTGTCGCTCAGTCCATTACTGGCAAGCAGTGTGATCTTCTCAATCTCCTTTAGGAACTCGTCAATGCGAATATTCGTCTGCTTGGCCAGATCGTTGAGCAGATTTGTATAATTCTGTGCCAGTAATCGCTCAGAAGAGTAATACGAACTAATCGTCATCACAAGTACTGGAAGAATGATGACTGTGATGCATATCACCATGATTTTGTACTTGATTGGTAAGAGCCGGGCATGCTTCATATGCTGCACCTCTATTCACCGATTACATGAGTCCCTGCTGTTGATCTCGATATTCCTCAGGAGTGAATCCTACCGATTTTTTGAAAATCTTACTGAAGTACGTGTAATTATGGTAGCCCACCTTGTCAGCGATTTCATATACTCTCAGTTCCCTGCTCAATAGGTAAGCCTTGGCATGTTCAATCCGAACTCGTGTCAGGTATGCGATGAAGTTCTCTCCTTTTTCCTGCTTAAACAATCGGCTAAGATACGAAGGATTGACACTGATCTGGCTAGCAATACTATGCAACGAAATATCCTCAGCATAATACTTGTCCATTAACTCAATGGCGAGGTCTGTGTAGGAACGTTCCTGCATGATCTGGGAATCGGTTTTAAAGTAATACGCGATATGAGCCAGCATATCTTGGTGAATATCCTCCCAATACTCTCCTCTCAAAACGATTTCGTAAGGCGATCTCTCGGTAAATGAAAGCTTGCCTCTTTCAGTAACTCGTGAGAGATGGGAGTGTATGGTTTCCATCACCATGATATATTGCTTGCGAATACTGCTCTCATCTGCTCGTTGCACCTCCAGATCAGAGCGAATTTCTTCAAGGAACTCCTCCGCCTTTTTGTTATCTTTACTCACCCATAATTTGAGGAAATCTCGTTCTTGCTCCGGACTGAGCATTCCATTCACTTCTCTCCGAGATGGAGCTTGAATCACGTCCGCGTAATACAGTATCTGGTTACTGCCTTTAAAGAAACTTTGTTTTAGGGCGAATTCCGCTTCTCGACATGCCTGTCTTATGCCATGGAAATCGGAAACGATTGTACTTACACCCGCTGAGAGTGACAGATTCATAAAATCTTTGATTGAAGACAGAAGCTTATTACATAGTTTGTTTAGATCAGCTTGCACAGACTCACTCCCAGGAAGAACATTGACAATAACCCAATATTCAGAGGAGCTTTCCACGAAAATCTCTTTCTCCCATTTGGATGGAATGATCTCTTCCATAATATTCAGAATAGAGAATCGAAGTAGTTTTTCCCCCTTCTCGACATATTTCCTCTTCGCTTCCTCGTAATAGTCCACAATAAACTGGATGACGACCAACTTGTCTGATCGTATACGGAAATGCATTTCTTCAGCTTTGGGAACCATATCCTTTTCATTTATGAATCCGCTTACAACATCTTGGAAGAAGCTATCTTTTAGATGTCTCAGGCTCTTGAAATAGTCGTGTGTCATAAATGGTACGTTGGTCTTAGTGTCACGTTCACTTTTTAATTTCTCTTCAATGGTGATAAGAAGATCAACTAGAGAGGTTTCTGTAATCTCACTTTTAATCAAGTAGTCTACAGCCCCAAGCTTCAGTGCCTCTTTTACATAATGGAATTCGTCAAAATTGCTCAGGATGACATATTTACAGGTTTTCAATAAACAAGATGCCTCTTGTATGAGCTCTAACCCATCCATGATCGGCATCTTGATATCGGTAATAATTAGATCAGGGGTCACTTCTAGCGCGAGTTCCAACGCTTCCTTCCCGTTCCCCGCTTCTCCCGCAACATAGAAATTGTAGTCTTCCCAGTTTAGCATGGAACGAATTCCAACCCGCATGAGCAGTTCATCCTCTACGATCATCAGTTTATACATGAGCATCCTCCAACATGTACCATTTTCACTATTTTACCATTAAACCATTTATTGCAAAGATGTCTAACTGCCCTATTAATTGTGATTTCTAATCAAATGGATGTCCCTTTCGTTCTTGTTCTCAACAGATGTAACCTATGATAAACTTGGATTGCTTAATGATGTAAATGAAAAAAGATAATTCAGAGGAGATGTCACTTGGGATTGAATGCAGAACAATTTGATTATATTTCAGAGACAGAACGGTTAATAATAAGACCTTTAAAGAAAGACGACTATGAAAATTGGTTAAATGCATTTGAAAACCGTTTTCCCTCCCAACACCGCCACGATAAAGGGAAAATGGATATGACTGAATGTACACCGGATTGGTTTCATCATCTTGTAGATCGACATCAAGAGTTAGCGCGTACAGATGCCGTTTATGTATTTGGTGTATTTAGAAAGGAAGATGGTACACATCTGGGTATGATTGATATTGCGACTTTAGCAAGAGCGGATTTTCAATGGGCAAGCTTCGGATATACCATCCATAATCAGTATTGGAGAAAAGGCTACGGCAAAGAAGCCGTGAATGAAGCTCTTCTTATTGCATTTGAACAACTGAAATTCCACCGTATAGAAGCCCATATTAATATGGATAATATATCTTCTATGAAACTTGCGGAAAGTGTAGGCATGGAATTTGAATGTGTTCGCAAAGGTTTCATACACGAAAACGATGAGTGGACAGATCATTTGGTTTATTATAAGAATTTCAATTAATCAATTCCAACCGTTGATTAAGAAGAGCGAACAAAGCACTGGTGTGCCCTGTTCGCTCTTCTCCTTGTCTTCATATTACTGTCTTCGTCTTATTCGGCCCAATGTTTTTTCGTATCTGACCAATTGGCTGGTTGCTTACCTTCCACCGCTTCCTTATGAACACTTGACTGTTATCTCAGTATCTAAGATAATTACAGTTTGACTAAAAAATTCCTACAAGAGGATCTTTCATTTGGAAGGGGGGCGCTCGTTATTAACTGGTTAAATGATCTCTATAAGATAAATAAACGGGAATCAAAAAAGGAAATCGAACGATCTTTGGTTAACGCCATCTTCCGAATCTATGATCGGTTCCCTCGAATTGGTCTTAGAGAGCGAATCGGGCAGCAAGAAATGTCTCTCGATATAGCCGATGCTTATATCCACGGGCATAACGCCATGATTGAAGCTGGTGTCGGAATCGGTAAGTCTTTTGGCTACCTGATACCGAGCCTGCTCATGAATCAAATGTCGCAGAAACCGGTCATTATAGCTACATCCTCCATTCAGCTTTCGGAACAGATACATAAAGATTTAAGAGTCATTGGTAGCAGGTTGGGCTTCACAACAGTTCGCTCTGTCGTTGGGAAAGGTATGGGGCAGTATGCGTGCCGAAGTAGGGCCGCGGAATGGAGCAGGCCTGATAATCCGAACTCCTCACTGTCTACCCTTGCCCAGCGCATTTTAGATTTTGAAATTGATGAAAGAGCGGATATTAAAGCTGGAATTAGTGATGCCGAATGGTCCAACTTTTCCGTAAATGATTGCAAATTTGAACGTTGCCATCATAAAAATGCGTGCTTGTTTTACGATATGAGAGCTAAATTAAATGCAAAGGCTCATGAGATTGATTTTATTATTGTGAACCAGGACCTGCTCATACGGGATTTGATGAAGAAAAAAGAAGGAACCAAGAGTATCATCTCAGAACAGCCGGCTCTGATCGTCATTGATGAAGCGCATAATCTGGAAGCAAAAGTTCGAGATGCCAGAACGCTTGAGTTCACTTATCGGGGAATCAGCCGCATTCTGGATAATACTGTACAGCTTCTAACGAAGCAGTCCGGGGATAAAAGTCTCTTCTCACAATCCAAGCTTATAAAAAAATGTATTGAACGCATCTTCCAACAGATAAATGCGGATCTGCTCCACCATGCCAAGCAGGATAGCGACCGTATAAAAGTGTCGGAGATCAAAGGAATACCGTTATATCAAGTCTCAAACGATTTGAAAGATCTCAGTCTTCGCCTTTCCATTTTGACCTCCCGCCACGAGCGGGAGATTGATGACGCTTTCGAAGCCATAAACGGGCTTATTACCCTCATCCATGTTTTGGCTGAAATAGAGGATAACTATCTCATATGGGCAAGCAGTCCCTTGGGAGTAGCCACGATCAGCATCTGTCCCAAAGATATAAGCCAATTTCTGAAGTATGCTTTATTTAATGGCAAAGCGCCTGTTATCCTAACGTCGGCAACGCTGTGCCAAGGCGGGGATACGCTGGAGGAACAATACTCTTATTTGACGCAGTCCCTCGGTTATAAGGGTGATTTTATGGATCGAAAATCCTCCCCTTTTGATTACACCAACCATACCATGATGTACATCTCGAACGTAGTCCCATATTACCACCATGACCAGCGCGAAGACTATCTTGAAGCAGCCTACAACGAATTGGTTCAACTCTGTGATTTAACACAAGGAAGAACGATCGTCCTTTTTTCAGCAAAGGAAGACATGAAATACATTCATAAGAAGCTGATTTCAAGGCCTGATGAATATACATGGGCAGTTCATATTCAGAAAGAAGGATCTTCCCAGGACAGTGTTATCACCGAATTCAGGAAAAGCAAAGGTGTGCTCCTGGGTACAGGTGTATTCTGGGAAGGCGTGAATATCGAGGGTTCTGACCTGTCACAGGTCATTATTTTCCGGCTGCCCTTCCCTGTTCCTTCGGACCCTATTTATGAATATAAGGCATCTGTAACGAAGAATTCGTTCATGGAGGTGTTTGTACCGGATATGCTTCTCCGGTTAAGGCAAGGAACGGGACGCTTGATTCGCAGTGAAACGGATCTTGGCATACTCAGCATACTAGACTCCCGTCTCAGCGCAGCGGCAAAAAAGAATTATCGGGAACAGGTGCTGGACACACTACCATTCAAAGAAGTGACTGAGGATTTTTCGATTTTGGAGAAATTTGTTCAACAAAAAGGGATACGACGTACGGATTGAATGTGGAACAGCCCAACCATAAAACTGTGCAAATCACATGAAATCGGCCCTTCCGCCCATAAAGCGGAGGGCCCAATTTCAATGCTGGAAGTAAGATATATGCTACAATATATTCCAGAGCTATGAATCCCAAAGGAGGCATTTACATGGTTGAAAGACCTACTACAGCGGAATATGCAGCTTTTTATGAAGGTTACATCCGGCTTATTCCTGAAGGAAATATCATCGAAAGGTTAGAGCAGCAGGCCAACATCGTACAAACTTTGCTTTCTTCATTAACAGAGGAGCAAGCAAATTATCGTTACGCCGAAGGCAAATGGAGCGTGAAGGAGGTCATCGGCCACCTTTTGGATAACGAACGTATCATGAGCGGCCGACTGCTTCGCATCGCCAGAGGTGACAAAGCGAATCATCCTGGCTACGATCAGGACGTGCTTATGCAGAGCCAACCCTTCAATGCGTATACCGCAGTCGATCTGAACGAAGAATATGCCGTCACACGCCGCTCAACCATTCTTATGCTCCGTCGCCTCACACCAGAAGCTTGGCTCTGTAGAGGGATCGTCAGTGATAATCCTGCTTCAGCTCGATCGATCGCCTATATTTTGGCTGGACATGAGCTCCACCATTTGTCAGTACTTCGCGATCGCTATTCGCTGGATGTGAAATTATAATCACTACTAAATGATAGCTCTGGCTTCTTCTACCATTTGATTAATGATATCGCTTGCAGATTGGTTATCTGTTAACATTCTCGTTCCCTGACCTGCCCAAAGGGCCATATACTCGGGATTATTTTGCTTAGCAGAAGCATTCCTGATCTCGCGAGTTAATGTATTTTGGGTAGGAAAGGTTAGCGGCTTAATACTGGATGCTTCCCAATGCTGTATAAAGTCGTTCTTGATGCCACGCGCTGGCCGTCCAGAAAAGGCATTTGTAATTACAGTGCTTTCCTCTGTGCTATCAAGCAACGCACGTTTATATACCTCATGTGCACCAGACTCAACTGATGTCAAGAAACGAGTCCCCATTTGCACCCCTTGTGCTCCCAAAGCAAGTGAAGCCACCAGCCCTCTACCATCCATAATTCCGCCTGCCGCAAGGACTGGAATATGGACATGATCTACAATTTGTGGGACAAGTGCCATGGTTCCGATATTTGCTCCACTGAGCTGAGATGATACATCAAAAGTTCCTCGATGCCCTCCTGCTTCACTACCTTGAGCAACAATGACATCACATCCGCGCATCTCCGCTTGAATAGCTTCCTCTACCGTGGTGACCTTACTCATAATTTTGATGCCTAACGATTTTGCCTTCTGCATATGATGCTCGGAAAGTAATCCAAACGTTGTACTAATAATCGGAACTTTTTCGTCCAACAAGATATCAAACTGTTCTTCAAAATGATTGGGTGTACGTATTTCATCTTGAGCACGCTGCTTCACACCCAAGGATTCTCGAATCGGGGTCAACTCTTCGTTTACCGCATCAAAATTCGTATAATGATCCGGTCCAACATGAGCAAAAATATTTACGGCAAACGGTGCTTGCGTCCGTTTTTTAATCTCGTGTATGGCGCCTCTTAGTTCCTCAGGACTCATATACGCAGCGCCTAACGTCCCTAACCCACCTGCATTAGAAACCGCAGCGACCAGGGGTGCCATGTTTGCAATACCGGCCATCCCCGCAAGAACGATTGGATAACGAATATTGAAGCTTTCACAGAGCTTATTGTTTAATTGAATAGACATCGAGGTTTCCTCCCCATCAATTCAGATTCCATTCTTTATAGTTTACATCGAGTTTATCCATCTTGTATAATCCGTAAATCAGATGTTACATATCATGATTTCAGATAGATTGTTTTCTAAAGGAGGGTCAACTTGGATATTCACTTACTGGAAATTTTCATTCAAACCGTTCAAGAAGGAAGTATTTCCAAAACAGCGAAAAAACTAAATTATGCTCAGTCCAATGTTACAAACAAAATTCAACAGTTAGAGGCCGATCTTCAGACCGCATTATTTTACCGTCACAAAAAGGGAGTTACACTTACTCCTTCAGGACAAATTTTAGTCGGTTACGCCGAAAAGATTCTACATACCATTAACGAAGCCAAAGCCGCAGTAGGAAGCAGCTCCATTCCTTCAGGTCCTCTCGTTATCGGTTCTATGGAAACAACTGCAGCGGTCCGGCTGCCTTCCGTGTTCGCGCAATATCATTTGAAATATCCGAATGTTGATTTCTCTTTAGTTACAGGGCCAACAGAAAAGCTGCTTCATGGAGTTCTGCATTATGAACTGCATGGAGCTTTTGTTTCCGGTCCGATAGAACACGCAGATCTCACGCAGGACAAAGTCATCAATGAGAAACTTGTTCTTGTCACTTCACCCAAACATCCCTTGATACAATCAATCCATGATTTACAAAATCATACGATGCTGGTTTTTCCCAAAGGATGTTCATACCGAGCCAAACTTAACACTCTCCTGCAAGAAGAAGGATTATTGCCTGTGAAATTAATGGAATTTGGAACCCTCGAAACGATAATTGCTTGTGTTAGTGCTGGTATGGGTATTACTTTACTGCCTTATTCCATCATTGCGGATTATGAAGTCCGTGACAAGGTAACCTGCCACTCCTTACCGGAGAAGTATTCTTCAGTAACGACCATGTTTATTAAACGAAAAGACACCCTCATTACACCGGCGCTATCTGCTTTTTTAGATGAAACCAAGAAAGAGATTCTCCAAAGCTAGTTGCACAGATAAAACAAAAAAAGCCGCTAATACAGCGACTTTCAATGGGGCTATGCTCAGCTTCTTCCACATGCACTTTTGCCCACTTCAATACTCTCTCTTGATTACAAAAAATGAGCCCCGAATGGTTCCAGCTAACTTAGATTTCTGTCTGGCAAACTTAAACTTGCCTTCTAACTCCGCTGGAACTTCCATCCCCTCAGAAAGCTTAAAACCCACGGCCCGCTTCTTAGGGTCATCCACCGTATACATGACATTGAGTCCAAGACCATCTTCATAAAAGACGTAGGAGAATCGAATGTTTTCCACTTGAAAAGCTGATGTTTCCAAGGGCTTGGCTGCAAACTCAATATCACGTTCTTCCTTCAAAATTCGTGTTACATAGTCAAGGGTGTCCTGACTTTCGCTAGCAGGAACAACCGTAAATTCATGCTTATATTTGTTCATAAAATAACGGGCTTCATTTGCACGCAAACCTGCAAGCGCTGCTGCTACTGGTGAGGACTCTAGACCGACTGTAGACACATTTTTAAAATCAACGATATATGACATTCCGATCTCTCCTTTACCTTATTTCCTAACAACAGGAATCCATATTTCACCAAATAACAAGCCGTTTTGTTGTCCCATCTCAACCGTAGTATTTGGCCCACCAACATATGCATAATTCGTTTCCGCTGGTAGAACTTGTCCGAATGCAACGCCAGTAAGGTTATTACTCAACTCATCAGATGTTGTCCCTTCCCCTTTAACGACCAGGTATTCTCCCTTGGGGAATTGGATTACTCTGGTTGCTTCTGGCAGTGTTTCTTCTGTCATGACGCCCGCATAATGCATCATCTTGTTATTCACCGCTTCGTTCACGGCAAAAATATAGTCATTTGTCGCTATAGCTTTTAAAGCATCCAGGCTTCCATCTTCTTTCACAGCCGACCAAAAATCCACCTTTTCTTTGTTAATACCAGCAAAGTCGGTGTAGTGGCTCTTAAGCTCAGTTCCTATACCTAAAACGATAAAGCTGTCTTTTTCCTCAATATTGTAATTACTCATTCCTAACACCGTCCTCTTTAAATTTATCAATGGATTTGTCTTTTCACTTGATGGGTTTATAATAACCTTAAATCATGTCAAATTATGATACTGTTTAGGGGGACCCATGAAAAAAGTTGAACGGATCAATATCATCATGAGGTATATCAATAACCGCGCCCACTTTACCATTTCCGAAATCATGCGGGAATTTAACATCTCTCGTTCGACCGCTATTCGAGATATCCGAGAAATTGAAGCTATGGGTATGCCGCTTGTCGCTGAAGTTGGGAGGGATGGGGGTTATTTTGTCATGAACAACTCTGTCCTGCCTACGGTCCGCTTTACGGATAATGAAATCAAAGCTCTTTTTCTCGCCTTTATGGCAACCCGAAATCAACAACTTCCTTATCTGAAGAGTCGTCAAACTTTAACCGAAAAGTTACTGGGCCTCATCTCCGAAAATCAGCAAGATGACCTTGTTCTTTTAAATCAAATATTGCTTTTTGAAGGAACCAACCCCCATAATCCCGACTTGCTTGATCTGTCAGACCTGCCCCACCCTATGTTGGAAAAACTCATACAGCTTCTTCTTATAGAGAACTATCTGTTGGTTACCGTCCAAGAAGAGATGGAAATAAAGTCTTATCCCATTTATCTTTTGCACCTTTATCGTGAAAAAAGCCTATGGCTCATTGAAGGCTTTGACTTAGAGGAAGAAAAGAGACGGATTTTATCTGTCGATAATCTCACCCATATAGAATTATTCCCTGTGAAAAAAAAGTTAAGTAAGAAAAAGATTTTAGAACAACTAAGTAAGCAGGAGGAAATGATTAACCTTGTCCTTGAACTGGGTCCAAAAGCGATTGGCCAATTCAAGAAATACCATCCTTTAAAGCTTTCACTTTCTTATACGAACCCTTACCAAACCACAGCCGTTATAAAGACCTTCATCAATGTTCATCATGCAGAAGAATTAACCGAAATAACCAATTGGTTGCTTTTCTTAGGTGGAGATATCAAGATCAAGGAGATGCCAGAAGTAATCTTAGCAGGTGTACAAAAGAGATTAAGCTTATATTGCCCGTAAGTAGTGGATAGTTAAAAACAAATAACTTTGAGCATGGCCGTGTTTTTATTATCTGCTGTTTCTACTGAGATCTACTATGGGACATTATCCCAATTGCCCTTAACTTTAAGGAAACGTTTAGCGATAAAAAAACGCATTGAGGAATTATCTCCTCAACACGTTTTCTGGCGATCTATAACTCACTCACATCATCTGTTATTGTTAAGCTCTTCAAAGAACTTAATATTAATCTCGAAATTAGGCACAGTTTGAGATTCTTCAGCTTGTTTGACTAATCTTACAACCATATCATTATAAGGTGTTGAGATTTGTTTGCCTGAAGCTGAGCGCGGAACTACTCCATTGATATAATCAATTTCGGTCTTCCGTTGCTTTTCGAGATCCTGTAGCATGCTTGCTTTTAACAGTCTGGACGACTCCATGAGAACCCGAAGTGTTTTAATTCGTTCCGGGATATCCTCTTCACTTTGTATTTCCAAAGATTCAATATCAAAGCCGCTCATCGTGGCAAATTTCACACCATTTGCGTGTCCAACTTTGATCGTTTCATTGGCAATACGGACGGCACTTACGATACTAATATCATGGTCAAGCACAACGCCATACTCCACGTTTAGTGCTGCAGATAGGCCGCTAAATGCATTGTTAATAAGCAATTTAGACCACTTCGTGCCCACCAGATTATCGGAAATATGTGTTCCACCCACAAGGTCTAGTATAGATTTGATCTGTTGAATTCTTTCGGTTGTTTCACCATTTAATTCACCAATTTGAAAAGCATACTGCTTAAAGCGGCTAAACTCTGTTGTAAGTCTTGATACTCCTGGTTCAATAAACGTAGCACCAAATTCAACAGATCCGGCAATGACCCGTTCTCGGCCAACAATGGAAGCCACCTTCTCTTCAGGGATACCGTTCTGCAAGGAAAGCACAACACTTTGGTCGTTTAAAAACGGCAACAGATCTTGAAGGACAGACTCGTTATATAGCTGTTTAGTTAAAAGCAAGATTAAATCATATGTTCCTGACATATCCTCAGGAGTAATGGCAGTCACCTTTGCCTGGAAATCCGTAGTGCCAGTAATTTGGGCCCCTGTCTGGTTTAATGCATCAACATGTGCTTGATAGACATCGATCAACTCTACATTTTGTCCGCCGGCAGCAATATATGCACCAGCGATGGTTCCTAAGGAACCTGCTCCTAAAATTGCAATTCTCATATGGAATTCCCCTACCTTTTATGTTTGATTGCTTTTAATGACGTTTATTTTTCATCAGCTAAATAATCATATATAACTGTTGGAGAAGGCAGCGAAAGCTCTGTTATGATATGGGAAGCTGAAACAACCTCAAGTACAGGCAAATCTGCCATTGGCGCAAGAGCATGAGCGAATAGCTCCAGTCTTGCAGGACCTGACCAGGCGCCCTGAATTTTAATATCCGTAATTTGGCTCCGTACCAATTCACAGATTCTTGGATATCCGTCATAATCAGGCATCTTTTTCAGCATATAATTTGGTTTAACAATCTCTTGTAGCGCCTCCGAATGATCAAGCGGAAAATGCTTATATCCCATAGTCGCGGTAGCCACTCTCAAAGAGCCATAATCCATAAGTCCAACCAATGTGTCGGAATCTACATACAAACTGGGTTTACCCATTTTTTTAGGATAGGCTCCTATTTCCCTGCCTGATGCGATTGCAGGAAAACTGTCTACGTACATTGCGTGGAGATAATCTCCTTCCTCCCCTTCAAAGTTAACAGGTATCACCTGTCCACACTCTGTATAGGAACCAAGGCCTGTTACATCCGGCATTTTCATAATCTCAAACCTTACAATCGGAGAGGTAACTTCCAATGGCTCCGGAACGATTTTTCTTAAGCGTTCTAGATCGGTTCTATATAAAATGTTCAAGTATTCGCGATTATAGAAACGATATGGTCCCAAAGGAAATGCCCCTGCATCCAGCGGAGTTGTAAATTGCTTAACCACTTCTTCCTTTCTCATCTGAACGACACCTTCCGATCTCTAATTTCTTCATTCTGTTGTCTGATTTCTCTACCGAAATGATGATTACAAAACCCATTTTACATCTCAATTTACATTTAATCTAATACATGATAATATATAAACTCATTTATTATAATAAATATAAGAGGTGCACTATAGTGGAGCTGCTTCAATTGAAATACTTTCAGACCGTCGCTTATACAGAACATATATCTAAGGCTGCCGAACAATTAAATATTGCTCAGCCTTCTTTAAGCCTGACGATAAAGAGACTTGAGGATGAATTGGGTACAACCTTATTTGATCGGAAAGGAAGAAATATTCAATTGAATGTATCCGGAAAAATCCTCTTGAAACATGTCAACAGGATTTTCACCGAAATTGAAAATGCAAGAATGGAAATACAAACGCAGGATAACGAAATGGCCCATACCATCAAAATATCGATTTCAAATCCCAGATTCCTATCAGGACTGATCACCAGGTATATTACCCAGTGTCCGGATACCAATATACAACAGGGACTTGGAGCTAGAAATGACATCCTTGCAAGCTTAAAAAAAGGGGATATTGATTTGGGGATCGCAGGTCCACCTATAGCGGACGATGAGATTGAGAGTTGTGTCCTTATTAATGAAGATATCGTGCTGGTTTTACCTTCCACACACAAGTTTGCGACAAAATCTGAAATTTCGTTAAGCAAATTGGCCGAAGAATCTTTTATTTCCCTTGCTAATAATGAGGAATATAGCTTTTTTACAACCGAGCTTTGCAAAAAAGCAGGATTCACTCCCAAGAATATATTCGAGGTGGACTCTCATTTACTCGCGGAGATTATTAAGGTCAATCAGGGTATCTCGTTAATCCCTATCTCGGTCTGTAGAAAGTTGGATTTGAATTACGTCAGAATCGCAGATATTAATCCCACCTATCCAGTGGGGCTATCTTGGGTGAAGGATAGACATTTATCCTCCTCCACCAGAAATTTCCGGGACTTTATTATTGCATATTTTAATGATCATTATGCATTGTACAAAGTTTAAAAAACTACATATTCGGAGCATTCTGTGACTTTTTGCGACTTGAAATTAGTCATTGGTTTTCATCTAAAATGCAGTAAAATATCGTTCACTGATTGTTCAGCGGACTGCTCCGAACTATCCAGCCAAAATCCGATTTGAGGCGTTTCCTTCAAAAAGTCTGAATACAAATTCTCTACCGTGAAGCCAGTGTACCCCACTTTTCCTCTTGATTTTTCACGCTCTTTTACCACTTCTACCTTCGGACACAGCACAACTAACTGAACCGGGTAATCCTTTAACTGCTCCATCATATAGACTAATTCCGCGCCGTAGTAATTATCCTGCAAAACAACAGAAAAACCATTCTCATAATAGGTTTTTGCGGCATTTGCGGCTAACTGATAACGCAAATATAATTGACGGAATGCTTCTTCCGACGGTTCAGCGGACATGTCTTCGCGGCCGGATACAATCATGCGACGGAATATATCACCACGCAGATGCACGGCTTTTCCCAGCTTGGAAGCCAGCAGCTCCGACACTGTTGACTTACCAGAAGCCATTACGCCTGTAATTAAGTAGATCGCTTTTTCCATAACTAAATACCTCCTTCTTATCATAAAAAGAGACCGGCCTATACAAAGAAGAAACATTCAACAGAATTAAGATATGGGTTCTTAGACATATTTATTTATCATGGCATTTAGAAACTCTCGAAATTCTTCAACATATGCTTTAGGTTCTATGATTTCCAAATCCGTTCCAAAGCTAGCTAAAAACCGGAATCCAAAGTGGTTTTGCGGCATATCTATTTCGGCTATAAGCAGTTCGGAATTGTGAGCCTCAATCCTTTTTTGACCGTATCTTTCAATAAATTGATCTTTTATTCGATGTGAGATCAATACTTTAATTGTAATTAGATTCGGTTGATAATATTGCTCTGTTTTCTGTTCAGTCATATAATCTCTAGCAATAAATGTTTTAATATCGATATTCAGATTATCCGTTCTGGACAGTTTAAACGTTCGATACTCCATTCGATCTAAACAAAACCCCTTCAAATACCAACTCATTTCACTAAAATGAAGTTGGTATGGCTCGACCCGTCTCTGTGACTTGACCCCACTTTGATCTATATAATCGAATGTAAGTAACCTTCCTTGCTCTATTGCTTCCTGACAGGTCTTTAAGATTTGGACAATTTCAGGACGACCATCCCAATTATAAAAAGACAGTTGAATTGTACCTCCCGAAATCGTTGAACCTATCATCGATTCAATCTTCTTAAGCGTTGATTCTACTTCGTCACTAAAGAGAATTTTCCCTAATCCGCCCAGTGCAGTTAGTATATTTTCTAAATCTTTGCTACTTAGAAGTCGTTTGTCTATTTTGTATTCATCCATAATCCCGTATCCACCGTTCACTCCATTTATAGAATAAATGGGAATGTTAGATAATCCAAGTGTTTCCATATCACGTAGAATCGTTCTTTTGGACACATTGAATAATTTCGCAAATTCGGTGGCTGATACGACATTCTTTTGCAGCAAGATCATTATGATCGATATTAATCTTTCAATTTTGTTCATGATAATCCTCTTTAGGTAAATAAATTTCGAATATAGCTATAATAGGTGACAATCTAGCTGTCACCTATTATAGCTTACACTTCATGTATTACAAGAAGGAGGTTTTATCATGTCAGTTATTGCATATTTAAATTTTGATGGGAACACAGAACAGGTCATCGCGTTTTACTCAGAAGCTTTAAACGCAAGTAAGGTGAAAAAAGTGAAATTCAAGGATTTTTCACAAGATCCAAACTATCCATTGCCAGAAAATGAGTTGAATATGATTATGGAGTCATCGTTAGAATTCGCTGGTGGGAAAATAATGATGTCGGATGTTCTTCCTTCGATGAAGAATGTAACGGGTGAGCTGGTTAAAGGTAACAATGTAATCATTAGTATCATTATTGATGATAAACAGGCAATGAAAAACTACTTTACTAATTTGTCTGAAGGCGGCTATGTGATCATGCCATTATCAGAGATGCCTTGGTCTTCCTGCTTCGGAATGTTGGTTGATAAATTTGGTATCGTTTGGAAGTTTAATAGCGATGCTTACACATTCCTGGATAGCGTAATTTCTAATGCTACTTAATGAACTGCTTCCAGCAAAGTCAAAAAGCGAATTGAGATTTTGGTTTCAAGAACATTGCCTGACTGAAAATTCTTGCTGGGTCGTGGTGAGTATGAAATCAACACCAGGTACGTTGCTATATCTGGATGCTGTTGAAGAAGCCTTGTGTTTTGGATGGATTGATGGACAAAAAAAGAAAATTTCCGAGACTCAATTAGCTCAAAGACTATCTCCGAGAAGCAAAAAAAGTTCGTGGACTGAATTGAATAAAGAACGAGCCCGTCGCCTTGAATCGTTGGGATTAATGACAGATGAAGGTCGAAAGGCTCTCCCTGATCTCAGTTACGAATCATTTAAAATTGACCCTATTATTGAGCAGAGGTTGAAAGAGGACACGGATGTATATCAGAATTTTGCGGCATTGCCAGATCTTTATAAAAGAATTCGAATCGACACCATCCAAAGCTATAAAACTCAACCTGAGTTATTTAACAAAAGATTAGATAAGTTTATAGCAAACACCAAACAAAATAAAATGTATGGAAATTGGAATGACAATGGGCGCCTATACAACCAAAACACCTCACCTTGAATATTCAAGGTGAGGTGTTTAACCTGTTAAATGCCTGTCTTTTTCTTCTCAGATTCGGGATAGCGGTCACCCAAAATTTGGATCTTGCTGATCTCATCATTAATTGTCATCAATTCTTGCTCGGTGAAGACGATATCAGTTGCTGCAACATTTTCTGAGATTCTACTGACATTTGTTGTGCCTGGGATAGGAACAATAGAGGGTTTCTGAGCAAGAATCCATGCTAGTGCAATTTGCGCTGTGGTTACATTTTTCATCTCAGCAAGCTTGTTTAGGTACTGAATAAACACCTGATTCGCTTCCATCGCTTCCTTTGTAAACCGCGGAAGCTCGCCCCTATTGTCGTTCTCGGTGAATGAAGCATTCTTGTCTAATTTCCCGGTAAGAAATCCACGACCCAAGGGACTATAGGCTACCAAACCGATCCCCAATTCATCGAGTACGGGAAAAATGTCTCTTTCCAGCTCTCGCCACCACATCGAGTATTCACTTTCCACTGCCGTCAGTGGTTCAACGTTATGCGCACGACGAATCGTTGTAGCGCTCGCCTCTGACAAACCCCAGTGGAGAATCTTACCTTCTTTTTTCAGCTTTTGCATCGTCAACGCCACATCTTCAATTGGAACCTTTGGATCAACACGGTGGATGTAGTATAAATCGATATAATCTGTTTTTAATCTTTTTAATGATCCTTCAACCGAACGAATAATGGATTCTGGACGGCTGTCCAGTTCATTTGTTGTGCTAGCTATTTTATGGCCTCCTTTCGTTGCAATCTGTACCTTATGCCGATGCCCTGTGAGCGCCTCACCAACAAGCTCCTCATTGGTGTAAGGCCCATAAACCTCTGCTGTATCAAACATCGTGATGCCAGCATCAATAGCTGAGTGTACAACGGATATCATTTCACCCCGGTCTTTTGCCGGTCCCCGATGGTAGTTCAGCCCCATACATCCAAATCCAACTTCAGAGGTTTCCAAACCGTTGACTCCCAAAATTCTTTTCTTCATCATCGTTTCCTTTCTTAACCGTATTTTTTATCAGGCTTATAAATTTGTTTAAGAGTATCTACTCCTATGGTAATTTCCAAAGTGAAAGATTTCTAATACCTATGATGAATGTTTTATCATGCCTAATATGTATCGTATAATAATCTGTAAGTTATCCATTAGTGGACTTATGGAAGGATGATTAGAATGGATATTCGTGTTTTGAAGTATTTTTTAACTGTGGCTAACGTAGGCAATATAACAAAAGCAGCAGAAATCCTTCACATTACACAACCAACACTAAGCCGACAGCTTATGGATCTTGAAGAAGAGCTGGGTACTCGTTTGTTTATACGGGGCAAGAGGCAAATTACGCTGACCGATAGCGGGCTACTTTTTCAACAACGGGTAAAAGAAATTATTTCCCTTCTAGATAAGACAGAAAGAGATCTGGCAGAACAAAAAGATTTGATTGGTGGCGTTGTTTCTATTGGATGTGTTGAGTCCACCGTTTCTAGAGCGTTGCCAGAATTATTAGAGGAATTCTCCAATCGGCACCCTAGGGTACAATATGAATTGTACAGCGCAGATGGAGATGACATTAGAGAGAAACTTGATCGAGGAAATATCGATATCGGTATATTTTTGGAACCAATTGAAGCTGTAAAGTATGAATATATTCGATTACCCTATGAGGAAAAGTGGGGGATTCTGATGAGACGTGATGATCCTCTTGCTCAGAAAAAATCTATTGGTATTGAAGATATTCTTGCTTTATCCTTAATTCTGCCCCGACGTACAATTGTACAAAATGAGATTGCAAGCTGGCTTGGTGTAGAGAATGATAGCCTGTCAATTTTTGCATCACATAATTTACTGACGAATGCTATGCTGTTGGTAGAACGGAAACTTGGATATGCCATTTGTGTGAGTGGATCTTATACGATCCGGGAAAGTAGTCGTACTTGTTTTGTTCCATTTGAACCTGAACGGACCAGTAGTCATGTACTCGCTTGGAAAAAGAATAAAATATTCAGTTCAGCTACTGCACACTTTATTCAGTTTATAAAAGATACCTATCAAACTTAATCTCCATGATTATTAAAATAACCCAAAGCCCACGTACTGCTCCAACTTGAGCAATACGTGGGCTTTTACGATCTTAATTCATCTGAACAGTTAGGTGACCTTCTCCGGTATTTTTGGATTCAGCATGAAGTCATCTCCCTAATCCTAAATGTTCATCAATCGCTAGCTTCGTCTTACTCGCCCAGGCTGTTCCAGAACGCTTGGAAGGCACCTTTCTCGATTTCGAAGAATACCGGTACATTGCCGTAACGCACCAGACCTTCCCCAAACAGAACTAATTGGACCTGCGTCTTATCTTCGAGCGTCAGGTAGATGATCTTGCGATTTTCCTGCCCGTAAAGGCGCTCCTCCAGTTGAGGGCTTGTTGCTATCGGTTTAGCCGCGTAAAGCGCTGAGATAAAGCTGTTAAGCGATTTGTCCGCTGCGAGCGGCTGCAGTTGCTGCAAGCCGTTGTTCCAGCTGGCGAAGGTCTCCCACTGCGCCGAAGTGACGTTGTCTTCGAGATGAAGCTTGCCGATAAGGTCTTCGCCGCTGCCGATAGTGATGCCGTTGCTCTGGTCAAACAGTTGGGCATATACCTGACCATCGATCTCGGTGTAAGACATGATACGGAAATTCGTGTCGTAGCCGTTGACCGCATAGATGTCCGCTTCTCCAATGTTGGAGGCCAGCTCCGTGTACTCACCCTTGTCGCTCAGCTCATGAATGCCCCCTGTTGTAGTACCGAGCTTCTCGCCTCGCAGGGCAAGCGCATCCGTACCGTCAAGCGATGTAGCAGACTGTGTATAGACGTTGCCCTGATAAACCACCAGTTGAAGCATATCGGCCTTCACGCCGTTCTTTGAATCCGGCAGCTCTGTCTTCGGAATCACCACAGGGTCGAATGATGCGCCCGGAGTGACCTGTGCCACCTGCGTCGCTGGCGCGGCCGGTCCGCTCACTTGCTGCCATATGCTTGGCGCCGCGAGTCCAACACTGGCAGCAATGACGACGCTCGCTGCAATATATAGAGGTTTTCGCTGGCGCTTTTGTTCATGGCGTTGTGTGTTCAAGGTTTGCTCTATCCGTTTTTTCATTTGGTCATTTGTTTTCATATGGTCCACCGCTTTCTTATAATTTCGTTTGAATTGTTCCTCGTTCATTGGGGTTCTTCTCCTTCCAGCTCCAGTTTTAACAGCTGTCTTCCCCGCTTCAATCGCATCTTCACTGCAGACTCGCTGATCTGCAGAATCTCGCCGATTTCCCGGATCGGATAATCTTCGTAATAGTACAAATGAACCACCGATCTATACTTGACGGGCAGTGACAACACGAGTTCGATCAGTGCCTGATCTTCGGGGTCGTCTGTCGTAAGGGGATCTGCTCCCTCCAACTTGACCTCCCGTTTGCGCCAGCCTCTGCCTAATAAGGATTTACAATGATTGGTGATGACCCGGATCAACCATGCTTTCTGATGCTCTGCATCGTTGAATATAGGGGCTTTTTCCATTAACTTGATGAAGGTATCCTGAGTGGCTTCCTCCGCGTCCTCTCTCCTGCCGAGGTGCACCATGGCAATCCGGAACAGCGTATCCGCGTAAGTCTCATAGACTTTCATCATATGATCTCCCCGTTGGGGCATTGATCGCTGCATGGTTGTTCTGCCCTCCTTTATATCTCTAACACTCTCAAGGACGTCATTTGGTCACATTTTGTTGTAAATTTAATATTTAGATATTTTTCAAACGAGTGACCAGATCAACCTCTTGTTCTCAAGGACGGATATAGATTTATAAGATAAAACAATAAAAAGCCGCTAAAATAGCGACTTTGAAGATTAAAATCCAATTGGGATTCATCATATAGCGAGCCTTTTGGCCACAATTAAACTTACGGAAATTTAGACAGACAAAAAGCCGTCATTATGACGGCTTACACGATTTAACACATCTATGGTAGTTACAGCAATAACAGAAAGTGTGTTAAATACTTCTATGGATTACACTTTTGGTCTCTGCTGCCTCAAAAATGGTCTCAATCAGTACAAGTACTCTGTGAACTTCATCATTCTTAATTGCAATTTCAGATTTCCCTTCGAGTACAGAGACGAAATTTTCATAGAAGCTTTGCTCCTCCAAATCCGGCTTTTCAATCGCAAACTTTAGTGTGGACTGTTCGGACGGCGGTGCCATCGTTTTGGTCAATCCCTGCCCCGCTTTGATAGGTTTCGGCTCTATATGAGCAACATCCGGATTTCGAGTGATAATCTCTCCACTTAAATCCCAGTCCCTAATCACTGCTGTACCTTCCGTTCCTTTGAGATACCATCTCGGTAACTTCACATAATTGGTCGTTCCCACTTCAATAAGTGCCGTAAGGCCATCTTTAAATGTTATATAACTCGTAAAGCCATCATCCACTTCGGTTCCCAAAATATAACTTAAATTAGCCGCCACACTTTCAATTTGGCTATCTGTAATCCGTAGCAGTTGGTCCAGCAAATGCACGCCCCAATCCAGCAGCATACCTCCACCGTAATCCTTCAGCTGGCGCCAGTCGCCAGGAATGCCATTGGCTCCTTGAACCCGAGATTCCAAATGGAACAGCTCGCCCAATGTCTTTTTATCGATGATGTCCTTGGCAGTCCGGAAATCTTCATCCCAGCGACGATTTTGATGAACCGTGAATACACGTTTCTCCTCGTTCGCTACCTTGACAATATCATTAAAATCCTTGCTGGTTATTGTAACCGGTTTTTCGCAAATTACATGTTTACCAGCCTGCAGAGCTTGAATTGCTATATCTTTGTGAACATCATTAGGTGTAGCAATCAAAACGATATCCACCAGCTCATCTGTCAGAACAGCATCCAGACTTGCGTATGTTTTATAGCCGGCTTCCTTTCCCAATTCCATCCGATATTCAACAGTATCGTATACCCCGATTACGGAAATCTGTGATACAGGCTCAATTAACTGGCAATGATAGCTGCCCATCCCCCCAAAGCCAACAATTGCTATATTATAAATTCGGTTATTCATCTTCATCGTCCTTTCCCTTTTTGAATATGCCTACATGTTAGATTTCTCACAGCAAACTTTATGTAAAAAAGATGAGTGGCTGCGACCTTGATTTATGCAAGATGTATAGCACCTCAACTTGTTTAATACCCTTATCATACAAGTCTCATAAAAGACTATCTTCCTATTTTCTTGCTGTTTTATTCCCGGATATTGTCATGCGATACTTTAAAGGCGATGTCCCCGTCGCTTCCTTGAAGAAGTGATGAAATGTCTTAACGCTATTAAATCCGGCTTGCTCTGCTATTTCGGTAATCGAATAATTTTCATTGAGCAAAATCCATTTCGCTTTATTAAGTCGATATTCGTTTAGAAAAGTTACGAAGGTCATTCCTGTATTTTTCTTAAAAAACTTAGTGAAATAATAAGGACTGAACCCTATATAATCGGCAACGTCTTTTAGTATAATTGATTCCTGGTAATGGCTTTCTACATATTCAAAAATTCGTTCCAGCTTTAAAAGCATTTCTTTGGTCGGAGTCAGGATATTTTCCGAGATTTGGGGTCGATGTTTCTCACTCCCCCTTGGTACTTCTCTTAGAATAAAAGTCAACATTTCATAAAGTTTGGCCTTGATCATATATGCATAGCCCTCTTTGCGCTCGTAATCTTCTGTGCTTATGTTTTGCAGAAGAGGAAGAAGCTTGGTTGCCGTTTCATGAGGCCAGTTTCTGCTGGATTGCTCTATTTGAGTAAAAATGTCACGAAGCGACCGATCATCGTAAATTAGTGTGGATACGTCTTGGAACAGGCTCAGATCAAATTGAATAACAATTCGCTCACTATCAGGGGATGACAAAAAAAAGTGGACGTCACCGCCATTAATGAATTGGACTTCCCCCTGCTTCAGACGGATTACCTTGTCATTCAACCCCAAATCCAGGCTTCCCTGGGTAACATAAATAATTTCAATTTCCTTATGCCAGTGAGGATAACAGAGCACATCCCCTTTGTGAATAAAGCTTCGAAATGGGAGTCTTTTGTCGAGTTCCGGGATTTCTAGATATAAACTCATGTACGCTAGCAGTCCTCCTTATATGTGTTGCATTCAATAATATATCTTGTAATCGTTTTCATAAAAACTTCCTGTGCAAATTCCTTCTGTTCATTCTCTGTAGATCCTAATAATAATTCAAAAGGATATGTTTATAAATGTTTTTCTCATAAGAATTGTTGCTGAGTAGCCCTGCGTCATCAAGTCGATTTTGAAGGAAACAGTGCAAGATTAACAACAAACCTTTTTTCAAAAACCGCACATCCGATATCCGGATGTACGGTTTTGTTTACATTCTAATTCCCTTGTTCCTGTATCACCTGTTCAATTCCCGACAAAATCAGCTTCAAGCCGAACTCAAACGCTCCGTCGCTCCCCATCATCTCAAACAGCCCGCTCTTGTGCATTCTTCGGAACAACCCTGCTTCTGTCTCGCTCATGGAGTCCAAGAGCTGAATCATCTCCCCGCCCGGAAGCTCTCCCTGATCCTTAATCATTACGGATACTGTGCGCTGATGCTCATAATTATCCAGAACAAAGAAGAAAACATAGTTCACAAGCGTAAGAACGGCTTGCAATTTCTGCTCTTGCTCAAGTGGCGTCGATTCCATGCAGAGAAGCATACGGTTGGTGAAGCGAATCATGTCCGGCTCATGTGGCAGCGTCTGCATCATAAGCTGCGTGGAGCAGGGATAACGGCGGAGTACACTCCGTATCGATATCGCAAGACCCTCCATTTGCACCTTCCAGTCCCCGTCAGATTGGAATTCGTTCAGGATCATTTTCGATATCTGGTTGGCCAGATGCTGGTAGAGATGCTGCTTGCTCTTAAAGTACCAGTACAGAGAAGGAGCCTGAATACCCAACCGTTCGGCCAATCGCCTCATACTGAATTTCTCAATACCTTCATGCCCAAGAAGCTCCCAAGAGGCTTCCAAAATCTTATCCTCCGAAATCTGAGGCTGTTGTTTTTTCATCCGTATCCGCCCTTTTATCTAACAGTGTAAGATTATGCTTTACAGGTTCATAAGTTCATGATACCATCTAACACTGTAAGGCACAAACTAACACTGTTAGATTGGAAGTTGGAATATCATTTGAATTCCAAATCATTTCAAAAAATAAATGAAGAAAGTAGTGACTCACACATGGATGCAGAAAATCTCCATTATTTTGAAAAAGCACCGATCGCAAAAGCCGTAGCTCACTTCGCAGTACCGATGATGTTAGGTACGTCGATGAGTGTCATCTATTCTATCCTGAACGCCTATTTCCTTGGTACACTGGGCAATACGGCCATGTTAACCGCACTCGCGCTAACCTTGCCATTATTCGCGGTCATTATGGCGCTCGGCAACTTGATTGGTATGGGTAGCGGTACATTCATCTCCCGTTTGTTAGGAGAAAAAAGATATGATGATCTTAAGCATGTGTCCTCATTCGCCTTTTACAGCAGTTTGGTTCTTGGTCTTATCGTAATGGCCGTTGGCCTCCCGCTGATTGACCCAATTGTTCATAGCCTGGGAGCAACGACTGAATCTTTCGGATTCACAAAAGACTATGTCACAATTATGCTTATTGGTTCACCTTTCGTCATACTATTCTTCACGTTGGAGAACATCGTGCGCTCGGAGGGTGCAGCAATTACATCGATGATCGGTATGATTCTCAGTGTGGCAGTAAATATTATTCTTGATGCGATAGTCATCTTTGTCTTTCATTGGGGTGTGATTGGCGTGGCGTCTGCTACAGTCATTTCTAACCTGGTTGCCAGTGTTTTTTACGCATTTCACATGGGGTATAAAAGCCAATTCTTGACGGTCTCCGTAAAATGGTTTAAGGCCTCCAAGGAAATTATGAGCAATGTTTTTAAAATCGGAGTTCCCGTCTTTATCATGAGTATCTTCTTGGGTGCCATGTCACTCATTTTGAACCATTTTCTCGTGGAATATGGGGATCAGGCCATAGCGGGGTACGGGATTTCATCACGTTTATTGCAATTTCCCGAGTTTATTCTGATGGGATTATGTGAGGGAGTTGTACCGTTGATTGCCTTCTCTTTTACAGCGAATAAATTACGCATGAAGCATACCATTGGATTTACGATCAAAGCGATTGTAGGGTTAGCTGTTGTGTTCGGTGTTGTCGTCTATCTTCTCTCCGACCACTTAATTGGTTTATTTACAAATGACCCGCAATTAATTGAAATGGGTAGCTACATTCTGCATGTAACGTTCTTATCCTTGTTCATTACAGGAATGACCTCGTTGTTTGTGGGGATCTTTCAAGCAACAGCGCAAGGAACCGCCGCCTTTATTATGTCAGTCATTCAAGGAATTACTCTGATTCCTGTACTCTATATCGCCAACCGATTGAATGGCTTCCATGGGGTGGTATGGTCACTCGTTATTGCGGATGTCGTCGCATTCCTTGTTGGAGCTATCATGCTGTATATTCTTCGTAACAAATTGCAGCCAGATTTAGAGAATCTAGTGCACTAGAAAACAGTTAATAAGCTTTCCACCTAATCAACGAAATACTAATCAAAATAAGAAAACCGTTCCTCTTGTCTAGGAACGGTTTCTTTTTTATGTGTTTTTATTCAATTACACTGCAATCAGCCAGGACTTCCGGTTTATAACGCATGCTGTCCGATTCTGTGATGGGACGAATGACTCTGCAGGGTACACCTGCTGCAAAAGATCCTTCAGGGATATCTTGGGTTACTACGCTTCCAGCACCAATGACGCATCCGTCGCCAATGGTAACACCACCGCATACGGTGACGTTAGCGGAAATCCAAACATCATTTCCGATGGTGACAGGCTTAGCATAACAGAGCGACTTAGGTTCCCCGTTTTGGTCCAGCATTTGTCGACGTTCTGAGGCAATGAATGGGTGAACCGGTGTAACAATGGTCACATTAGGTCCAAAGCTGACATGATCACCAATGGTCACCTTAGCATCGTCCTGGACGGTCAGATTGTAATTCGCAAAAAAATAGTTGCCGATTTCTGTGTGAACGCCATAATGAAAGAAAATGGGGCCTTGTATAAAACAACGCTCTCCTTTTCGACCCAGAATCTGCATGAGTAATGCTTCGCGTTCCTCCGTTTGATCCTCAAAAGTACGACTGTATTGACTACTTAGATTGTGAGAGCGAAGCTTAATAGCCTTAAGGTCAGCATGGCCGGGACTAAATAAGATCCCATTAAAAATTCGTTCTTCTTCAGTCATGTTATCAACTCCTGTTATAAATACTTCGATACATGAATCAACCTAACACTTTATACAATACCTTTATAATGAATATTTATAAAGTGTATAAAAAGCATCCTACGAAATCAACTACAAAACAAGTGTATTTATCCACACCATTTCTGTCAATGAATACTCGGAGGCTTTTCGTTCTTCCCAAAAAGTTTATTTTCCCTACAAACTGATTCCCTTTTCATTTCGTACTTTGTCCGGTGTTACATCATTTCCATCTGCATCAAGTATGGTAAGCACTGAAAAAGTGTTTAGAACTTGCCCACGAATTTCCCGTAAATAGTCTTCTCGTAATACTTGTTGTTCAACTCGTTCCGCATTGGTCAAACCTTCTTCACGCTCTTTTTTCGCCAATTCATTAATGCGACCTAAATGTTTAATCATCCTTTTCCTCTCCTTCTTTACAATTAATCTTACTGGTAGTCTAGCACCGAAATGCATACATTGCACCTATTTATTAGATAACGCCGGGAAATATGGAACCACTTCCTCCCCTAATTCTTGAATCACCTCGTCAACCGGACGTGTTCCATATTTCAAGTTGAATGCAAGATGATTCACACCGATTCCTTTTAAAGCATTGAGGTATTCAATTAAAAATTTATATCCGCTCCTAAACCCTAAGTGAATAGGAGTTGGATCTTCATCTGGATTTTCTGATAAATCGATATATAAAGACTGATTAAAAGGCTTAAATTCATCCGTTAATGTACGCCATTGTTGAATAAGTGATGCTTGATCAATGATATTTCGTGGGTAATACAGCCAGCCATCACTGTGTTTTGCTATCCATTCCGGTGTCTGCGAAGAATGGCCTGTTACTAAAATTGGGATATCCTTCAATTCCGGTTTGGGTAATAAATCGCCACCCTGAAGGTTAAGGCTTGGTGAATAAATTACCGGGAAATCTTCATTCCAGACTTTTCTCATGACATGCAAAGATTCTTGAAATAATTCACCACGTTTTTCTCGATCCACTGAAAACGCTGAAAACTCACTAGGTCGATCCCCTGTAGCAATGCCCAGCACAAGTCGTTTTCCGGAAATTCGATCAACAGAAGCTGCTGCTTTTGCTACATGCAACGGATGGCGTAGTGTGGTGATCATACTTCCGGTACCCAATGATATCTTTTTCGTATGAGCTGCTAAGAATCCAAGAAAAACCCATGGATCATATATTTGTCCCACATCCCCAAAGCTTGGAACATTTAAAGGAACATCTCTAACGAATAAGGAAGCAAAGCGCGCTTCTTCTGCCTTTTTCGCCAATTGCATTTGTTGCTCTAACTGCATCTCCGGGATACTCCCCTTATAAGACTCTATCGGAAAATATAACCCGAGCGTAAGTTGTTCTTCTTTAAACATGTTTGTATAGCCCAGATGTGATTCAAATTTATTCATTTCCTGACCTCCGCATAAATATCCAATATTCAGTCGCAAAGGCAATGATAAACCATATAACCTCCAGAAAATAGTACGCACAATTTTGTTCTATAGGATAAAATTTGTGATATTGTATACTTTTTTATACCAAACGGGAACTGTCACGTTCGACAGTCCCCGTCTCCTAATTACTGCTTGCCTTGAAGCTCCTCATGCCATTCCTGTTTGAGCTCACTCCAATGTGCTCGTTTTTCTAGTGCAGCCTGGAAATCACTCCAAGCCTGTTCAAATTGTGAGTCATCCTTAGCCATAATCAGCTTGGCTTTATACTCTTTTCGCACATTATCAAGTTCAGGCAAATATTTCTCCCATAAGCCACCCGGTTTGGCCTTCACCATATCGTAGTTTTCAGCAACCCGGGTACCACCCATTTTGCCAATCTTTTCGGTGAATTCGATCGTTTTGAATCTCCCTTTCGGATCAGTAACCCCATAATTCCACCATGGATACCAGTCATTACTATAGGAAGATGCCGCGTAAAGCTCTGGCGTCGTGCTTGCTTTCTTCGCTTGATCTCCGGAATCATGCAAAGCTTTATATTTCTCGTCCGTGTACACCCATTTTCCTAACGGTTTATCCACCCAATCCCAGAACACTCCTGGCGGACCTTCGTTCACAACCTGCTGCTGTTCGGGCTTGGGCTGTAGTGTGTAATCGAAGAAAGCAAGAATGGAATCGAGATTTTTAGTATTTTTATTGATAAAGACGTCATTGGCAGGATAAGGATTGATAATCTGATTAGCGCCAATCTCACTCACGCCATCCACTTTCGGATAGGGAATGACATCATAGTACCATGCCGGATCGGTTGGTCCATCGAGAACCTCCCATAACTGGGCGTCCATATTAAAGAACCCACCTGCATTCATGGCTACACGTCCAGATTTGTTTTTCTCTTTGTAACGCTCCTTCTTGTCTGTAATCGCTTCGTGATCCAGAAGCCCTTCCCTGAACATGTGGTTCATCCATTGGTAAGCCGCTTTATATTGTGGATTGTCATAGATAAACTGATAGTCATTACCTTGCTCTTCTACTGGAATGACGCCGCCCGCTGTGCTGACCGTAACGCCAAATGTACTCAGGATGACATTTTCATCGCTTGCGTCAGAGAGAAAACTAAGGGGAATCAAAAGTTTCCCGTTTTCATCCTTCTGCTTAGCCGACAAACTCAAATACTTCTCTATACCGTCCAACGATTTCAGATCATCCATCGTCATGCCGGTTTTCTCCAATACATCTGTACGGACAAACCAGCCGTAGGAAGCCCAACCGGGCCAAGGATCATCAGGATTTTGATCAAACCATGTCGGAATGGAATAGATATGTCCGTCCGAAGCTTTCATCTGATCCAGATAGATTTTCGGAATGGAGGCCAATCCAGGATATTTATCCGGCATATCAAAGTATTGCTCCAGCGGAAGAACGCTGCCCGAACGCGTCATCGCAGTGGTCACGACATCACTACGTGAGAACAGAGCTGCATCATCAAAACCACCAGTATTCAATTTCAGGTTCAGCTCTGTCATTACATCGCCCTGCGTAGCCTCCAGCCGAACGTCTATGCCCGGCTCCTTTTCTTTCCAATACATTTGGACCATACTTTGGTTATTAATTGTTGCATTCCATCCCAGCCATAGCTTAAAGGAATTTGCAGAACTGCTGCCACTCTCCGTACTGCTGCTTGAGCATGCCGTTATCCCAAACATCATTAGAGCCAAGGATAATAGCGCCAGCTTTCTTCCCTTTTGTTGACGTAAACTCATCACATACGTCCCCCTCGGTTATTTTGAAATTGTATAGGATTAGAAAACCCATTCTGTTACTTCATTTTTCATTGGGTTATCCTTTTACTGAGCCGATAAGCACACCTTTTACAAAATACTTTTGCAGGAACGGGTACACACACAAGATCGGAAGCGCGCTTACCATGACTGTCGCCATTTTGATTGACATGAGTGTAACGTTAGAGAGCATGGTGCCCCGGGCAAGCGCTTCCTGATTATTGTTGGATCCGAGGACAGTCGAGATATCCTGGGCAGACAGCAGTTGTTGCAAAAACGTTTGAACCGGAATCAGATTCTGATCTGAAACATAAAATGCGCCAGAAAACCAGTCATTCCAGTGCCCCACTGCAGTAAAAAGGCCAATGGCTGCAAGCATGGGTTTCGAAAGCGGCATAATAATAACGAAGAGAATGCGGACAGGATTGGCGCCATCAATCTCAGCCGATTCGATCAGTGCTTCCGGAATCCCCTGGATGAATTTCATCATCACAAACATATTCCACGCCGAGAAAGCGGACGGAATGATATACACCCAGAATGAGTTTAATAATGACAAGTGATTAAGCTGGATATACAAAGGGATTAATCCGCCATTAAACAGCATCGTAATCAGCACGTATCCCAGGAGGGATTTCCTGAAAGGAAGCTGCCGATAGGACAAGCCATAAGCCGCCAGTAGTGTGATGAGTATGCCGACAAAAGTGCCTGCGATCGTTCGGGATATCGTAATTAAGTAGGCATGTTGAATAACCGAATTCCCAAGCACAACCTCATAATTGTACAAAGTAAACTCCCTAGGCCACAGATAGACACCGCCTTTTGCCGCATCGCTGCCAACGTTTAAGGAAACGGCAAGCATATACGTGAATGGATAGATTACCGAGATACAGAGAAGTGCCAATAGAAACACAATAATTGTCTGACCCACCCGTTCCCTCATAGAAGTTCTCATATTACCAAAGCCCCTCTCCGTTGAACTTTCGCGCCATCTGATTGGTGCATAGTACCAACACCAGACTGATGACCGAAGAAAGGAGACCCACTGCAGTGGCCATTCCAAAATAACCTTGCTGCAAGCCATTGCGTAAAATATATGTGTCTAGCACATCCGCGACTGGCTGATTGGCCGGATTCATCAGAGGATAGATTTGATCCATGCCTACTGCAATCAGTCCAGGCATACTGAGAATCAACACGATGGAGATGGTCGGCATTATACCCGGCAGGGTAATGTTGCGAATTTGTGCGAGCCGTCCTGCTCCTTCCACCCTAGCTGCTTCATAGAGCTGCGGGTCAATCGTTGTAATTGCCGCCAGATACAAGATCGTATTCCAGCCTACCTCCTTCCATAGACCGCTCACTACGATCATGGGCCGGAACCACTCCGTGGATCCCAAGAAAAAGACTGAATCTCCCCCGAGCTTCTCTATCAACTGATTGACCAATCCGCCGTCCAACGTCAGCAGGGATTGCAGAATGTAAGCCACCACGATCCACGAAAAGAAATGCGGAAGATAACTTACGGATTGGACAAACCGCTTGTATTTGTTGTTTTTCACCTCATTGATGAGCAATGCCAAAATAATAGGAGCTGGAAATCCGAACACAAACTTGAGAATCGCGATGTAAATTGTATTCTTCACCACAATCCAGAACTGTTCATCTTGCAAAAATGAGAAGTTTTCCAAACCAACCCATGCACTACTCCACATCGTGCTGCCGATGTGAAAATCCTTGAATGCTACCTGGATGCCCACCATCGGAATGTAGCTGAAGAGAAGCAGCAGGATTGCACCAGGTAGAATCATTACATATTGCCAACGGTATTTTGCCAGTCGTTCAATCATTTAACCACCTCTGCCATCAGTATAGAGATCAATTGAAAGCGGTAACATATAATAACGATCGGATTTCTATTGATTGGATTGGCAATATCAGAAAAGGCGAAGTAACAACTTACAAATCAAATACGCTGCGTACGATTAGCTGTGATTGCAGTTCTTCAAGGGATGCCGGTTTGTTGAGATCATCTTTCTTCAGAGAAATGGTCCTTCTTTCACCTGCTGACAAGTCAAAATAATTGTTACTGAAAATACCGTCTATTTCACTGAAATCCAGCTCCACAAACCGTGCAAAAGCTTTCGAATCAACCGTTATAACAAAATGATCCTCTTCTTCTGTCATCGTGGTCTCAATCGCAGGATCAATAAAACCAAAATGCTTTGGCTTCACAAATAACACTGTACCTTCGCTGACAACTTCACCATCCACCACAAAGGAAAACTGTAAATACGTATTCCGTTTCTTAGCAGTTGTATCGAGCATCTCAGTGAAATCAAGCTGTTCGAATAATGAGGTTGATAACGCTTTCAAATCAATTACTTTTGAAGAAGCTACGATTTCATTGGATTGCGAATCCATGAGCCTCCATTTCAATTCTCCTTTTACAGCACTCCTACTCTCATTCGACACGTGAATTTCTACCTTCGAACCATCTTCCCGAGCCGATACAAGAACAGGCGCGAAAAAGCGTTTGGCTGCATAATGCAGTGCTTTCCAGCGACCAAAGTAATCGATACTGGACCAGGAAGCAACAGGCCAGCAATCATTCAACTGCCAGTACAGTGCTCCCATACAGCGTCCACGATGTCTGCGCCAGTGTTCAACCCCACATGAGATTCCTTCAGCCTGAATGAGCTGTGAAGCGTATAACAGGGAATTGAAATCTTGTGGCAAGCGATACGTCTCCCCGATGTAATACAGAATTTTCTCATTGCCCGTACCATTCTTCTGATGAGATTCCATGACCGGTGAGAAGATATTGCGGTCTTCCGGCAACGTAAACGTCTCTATGGTCTTGTGATTCGGGAAGGATTGCAATCCGAATTCGGACATGTAGCGCGGGAACAATGTGCGGAATTCGGTAAAAGGTTTCTTGCCATGCCACACATCCCAGTAATGCATGTCTCCGTAATTTTCATCGTTTGGATTGTCAAAACTGCCTTTGGATGAAGGTGAAGCTAACCAGTAGAACGTGTTCGGATCGTATTCCTTCGCAATAGCTGGGAGTAATACCTCGTATTGCTTAATGTAGTCTGCTTGTAACTGTAAGGATGTTTTCTTCGCCCAGTCCCATTCGACCCAAGCCATCTCCTGCTCATTGTTTCCACACCAGATTCCTAATGAGGCATGATGACGCAAGCGTTTCATGTTATCGATGGTCTCTTTTGTAATCGATTGCTTGAATTCCTCAGTCAGTTCATATACCCCGCAGGCATACATCAAGTCCTGCCATACAATCAAGCCGTATTCGTCGCACAAATCATAGAAGTAATTCTCCGGATAATGTCCCCCACCCCAGACACGAATTGTATTGAAATGGGCTTGCGCACAGCTCTTGATCAATCGTTCTGTCCGATCTGGGTTACAGCGCGGCAAGATGTTATCTTCCGGAATATAGTCAGCACCCATCGAGAAAAAAGATACACCGTTCACTTCGAATTCGAAGGACTCACCCCACTGATCCTGCTCTTGCTTCACAGTTAATGTTCTCAGTCCAATGCGCTTATCATCACGATCCAGCTCCACGCCTTGTTCTATAAGCGCAACGCTCAGCTGATACAATGGCTGTTTGCCCAGACCATTCGGCCACCATAACTCGGGATGGTCCACTTCAATCCAGATATGATGATCCCCATCATTCACGACAGACGTGCATCCTTTCAACGTCTCCCCGGATGGTGTATCTAATGTGACCATGATCTCACGCTCTTCTTGGACCCAACTAGATGCCCTTACGCGAACATCTAAGGTTACCTTACCTTCGCTATGCATCTGTGTAATGTAGACATCTTCCAAACGGGCATGATCATAGCCTTGAATGGAGATATTCCGCCAGATTCCCAAATCAGGTAATTGTGGACCCCAGTCCCAACCGAACATGGAGTGTGCTTTACGCAAATGGGAGATTCCTTCTACTGCATCACTGCAGTTAATCAACGGGCGCTCGGCTTGTTTACGCAGTACATACTCCACAGGGGAACGAAGAATAATGTGTATGGTATTTTCACCTTGTTTGATAAAGGAGGTAATATCGATTTCATAAGTACTGTGCATATTACTTACATTCGCGATATTCATTCCATTCAGAAACAATTCGCCAATTGTATCCAACCCTTCACATAACAGGATGATCCGGTCATGCTTGAGATCCGCTGCGCTTACTTCAAAAGAGTGTTTGTATTCATAATCATAATTACACAATTCAAGTGCCGCCTGCTCTTGCTCGCGGTAGTAAGGGTCTTCCATTTGTCCTTCTTGAAGCAAATCATTAAAGACCGAACCTGGAACCGTAGCCGGAAGCCATTCGGTATGATCCACTCTCTTCATTTGCCACCTGCCATTGAGATCGATAAGCAACATTTGTGATACCTCCTGATGTCTTTGTAATCTATTTCATTCTATCAAGAGGCCTCCATTCTTTCTTATGTTGTGTTCACGGAATTCGTGTGCTATTTTGATATTAACAATTAATTGGAGAGGTTAGAGCCATGATCAAATACACAGCGTCTACTCACATCCATTCCGACCTGCTCGTAGATCCGTTCTGGGTCGATTCCTTATCGAAAGTATCACCCGAGCATACCCATGACTTTTACGAGTTCTTCATTCTAAGTGAAGGGCAGTGCCAACATATCGTCAATGGAACAACCCAGCATTTAAGGCCGGGCTGCCTTGTCTTTATTCGACCGCATGATATTCACCGTTATGAGCCGGAAGGCACTCAGGACTGCCGTTTTCTGAATAGCCCTTGTCGATCCACAGTAATAGATGAAGCTTTGGCCTACTTGAATGAACAGAAGTATGCGCAAGGACTCTTGCAGGCTCCCGTTCCCCAGATTGCCATGTTATCTCAGTTAGAAATGACAGAGATCGTTCGAAGCTTTGAACGGATTATGATGCTCTCCACAGTGGATAAGAAGAAGGCTCGCGTATACGCAAAAGGGCTGATTATTCAGATTTTTACGCAGCATTTCTTTGAGTTGGATACCATTGAACAACCCATTCTCCCGCTGTGGCTTGAGCATGCGATCTCCAAAATGCAGCTGAAAGAAAACATGATTCGTGGTCTTCATGCGCTCTATGAATTGTCAGGTCGAAGCGTTGGTCATGTGAACCGTGCCTTTCGTCAATATCTGAATCAGACACCAACAGAGTATATTAATCAGCTTCGGCTGAATGTAGCCAAAAACTTGCTGCTCACGACTGAGCTTCGCGTGCTTGAGATTGCACTGGAAGCGGGATTTGAGAACGTCAGCCACTTCTACCATCAGTTCAAAAAATACTATAATCAAGCTCCGCTAGATTTCCGTAAAAATGCGACAATGAATAAGGAATCGCTGCTGTCATAAGGAATTCAAAGCATCCATATGGTGATATCTGCAGCATGCCATCACATCCGTACTCAAAACTCAAAAAAAGCTCTCCCTATATGGCAGGGAGAGCAGAGTAAACACAAAGCAAATAAAGCGGAGTATTTATATTGGTGATTGGCGACACGAACCCCTTCGAGTATTTCCTCTATTTCTCTCACTTCGAGGTTTGGTGCAACTAGAAGGATATACTAGCCTCCTTTCCTTTCAAACACGTTGAGCCGCAGGGAAGCCGAACGAAATTACAGCTCCTCCCTCCTTATGGTTGGTGGCCTGAATCAGCCCGCCGCAGCGTTCCACAATGGCCCGGGCAATCGCCAGACCCAGTCCGGAATCACCATCTTTTCCTTTGACAAAACGGTGGAATAAGGTGGGCAGCAGCTCCTGCGGAAAGCCGGGACCGTCATCTGAGACGGATAGCGCGATCTTCCCTTTTTCCAAGTTTGCAGTGATGTGAATTTCTTCTTTGGCGTATCTTGCAGCATTCGTCACCACGTTGAGCAGTGCCTGCAGCAGTTTATCCTGATCAGCCATGACGAACAGCTCTTTATTCTCTGGGCAGGCGATATGGAGTGTAAGTCCTTTCTTTACAAGCAGCGGATTGACACGTTCGGATGTTTCCGTCAACAATTCGTTCAGACTGACCTTGGAAGGTTTGAAGATATCCTCTTCACTATCCAGCTTCGCAAGCAGCGTCATTTCGGTCACAATCTTGCCTAATCTACCGCTCTCCCCCAGGATCACGTCCAGTCCTTTACGAACGTTCTCACCTTCAAAGATTCCATCTCGAATGCCCTCCGCATAGCCTGCAATGGACATCAGAGGGGTCTTCAGCTCATGAGAAGCATTCTGGAAAAACTGCTTCTGCACCTCATTGAACCTGTTCAGTTCACCAGCCATCTCGTATACCGTCTGTGCCACAGCTCCAATCTCACCGCCAGCCTTGACCAACTGCACATCCGTGAAATGACGTTGTTTGACCTTCTTAAGTTCCTGCTTCAGATTCATCAATGGCTGAATCAGCCTTTTCGTAATAAACAAACTGAGCAGGAACATAATGGCTCCAACGATACAGATCACCAGGATGAGACGCCCCAGAAGCGCCTGTTCGATTGCTTTGATCTTGCTCATGGGAGTCAACAGAGTCAGGGTTCCTTGGGGGATGGGACTGACATCCATCACATAACGCCCATCTGTTCCCTTCCACAGGTCCTTAATGCTGGACGAAGTGACCGCTGTGTATTTAGACAAGTTTGCTGGTACGGCTTCAGTCAATTTGTTACTGCTCGCCATTCCGGTTGTACCACTCACAGACAAAGTCCCTGACAGCACATTTCCGTTAAAATCAGTGACAAAGGCTTCAACATCCGCAGGAATGAGTGTTGAAGGAGCACTCGTAACCTCTCCCGTTACCAACTGGACGGACTGCATACCCGAAATATTCGAATTAGGCATCGTGACCGCAGCTCCAGTGGAAAGTATAGGACTCATTGTGATATCCCCTGCTTTCGTTATAGAAGCGGACATCGCCGCACTTAACGTCTTGAGATCATTCTTCTCTGTCCCAATGAAATGATCCAGCAGCACATAATGAAGTAAGACGGCCGTGACGGAGAGGATTAGAACCAGTGACAATCCGAACGCAAGGTTAATTTGATGAACAAGTTTCATATTAAACTTCACTCCGATCTGTACGCATACGATACCCGTGTCCCCACACCGACTCGACGGGAAGTTCCTCAATTTTTTTGCGAATCCGCTTAATTAAATGATCCACGGCACGGTCACTGCCAAAATAATCTTCTCCCCAGACAAAACTGAGCAGCTCGTCCCTCGTAAACGCACGATTCGGATGTTCAGCCAGTACCTTGAGCATGGTGAACTCTTTGCTCGTCAGGTCCACTTCTTCCCCTCGCCATATGGCCCGCCTCTCTTCCAACATTAATTGAAGCTCCCCCGTATCGATTCGTGGCGTCACCGCTTCGCTTACAAGAGCTCTTTCTTCCGCACCGGTAAGTCTAATCCAACGTTCCAGCTGCCGCTTGATGCGGGCTACCAGCTCACGGGGGCTGAAAGGCTTCACTAGATAATCGTCACTGCCTAGCTCAAGGCCAAGTATTTTGTCCACCTCATTATCCTTCGCCGAGATCATAATAATGGGTACCTCTCCTTCATTACGGATGCGTTTGCACAATTCATAGCCATCCATTCCGGGCAGCATAATATCCATCACCCACATGCTCGGCGGACTTATTCTATATAAGGACCAGGCATCCTCGGCATTAGCAAGGCCTATCGTTCGATAGTTCTCTTTGTGCAAATAAGCTTGAATCAATGTGCGTATATTTTCGTCATCATCTACAACTGCGATGAGGTAATCGTTATTCATGAACGGGGCCTCCTGTACTTTTCTCTATAGTGAGTATACCAAAGGTATATATATGGGAAGAGCTTTGCCATTGTTTTTCCACAATTACACCAATATTGTGCCACACTCCTTCGGTAAATTGATAACTGTAAGACAAACCAAACCATAAGGAGTGTTACGAAATGAACTACAGTTTTAAATTCAGAAATGTTGCCCTGTCCGCCCTACTGCTCACTGCGATCTCCGCACCGATTGTCGCGAATGCCGACAGCGCCGCTAACGCAAATGCTGTTACAAATGGAACTGCTACCTTGAAAGAAGCTAAATCCGCCATTGCGACCTTTACATTGGCTAATCCGGTGGAGCAGGCCAAAAAGTACGCGCCAGAAACAGTAAGCGAATGGGAAAAAACGCTAGCCCGTTACAATAAACTGCTTTCACAAAACTATACATCCCAAGTAATGGCCACTTTGGTTGCTGTTGACGTAGACTCTGACGAATGGAAGAAAGTTTCCGAGAACGCCAAACCAGGTGAGATCAAAGAAATGCAGGCCTTAAAGGTTGAGGAAGGCAAACTTACCTCAGTTGAGAGTGTAAAAGCCGAAAAATTACCTAATTCCGAAAATAAGAACACCTTGTCTTTCTCCATTACCACAAGCAGTTCGGATCTGAAAGGATTAGTTGAGAATGCAGAATCTGGAGTGGCAATTGCCGTCAGCCCTCTGAATCTTGACGAAAAATCAACCGGAACAACAAGCGCGGTTATAGCAAATGCTGAAAGTCTTCAATTTAGCGGTACTACAGCTGCCAGTGCATTCTTCTTAGCACAAAGTAATTTGAATAATGCTGTAACAGCTAAGGACGAAGCGGCAATCAAGACTTCCCTTGCCGACCTTCTGAAGCAATACAAAGCGCAAATTACTGAGCTAGAGGCAGCTCAAGAGTAGGTTTAAATACATTTCAGCTTTAACTACATCATTAAGCAAAAACGCCAAATCTTACACGAACTAAAAGACCGAACGCCAACAACCAGCAAGCCTCCACATGGAAGCCTGCTGGTTGTTGTTTTGTTGGCTATAAGCTATATCTGCTACGTGTTATCTAATGACTGCCCTGATCTTAAATGAGTCAGGGCTTTTGCTTTTCGGTTTATTTTTCGTTAACCCGGGTAACTACAAATGGCTCGTTCAACGCCTGCAGAGCTGCGGCCATATCTTCAGCTGAAAGTCTGCTGCCAGCCGAAATATGATATTGAAACTCATAGAAGCCGCCCAAGGTCGCTTTGAAATTCGTTTCCCAATAATTCGTCATCAGCCAGGCATAGGCTTCCGGTTGAGCGTCAGGCGTTTGCTGGGTGTGGACCTTTCTGGTCCCGTAATCCAGCGTTCCCCATTGCACGAGAGGTGTGTCCGGGACAGCGAGCAGCAGACTGCGGTCATGATCCTGCCAGGCAATGCCCGACTGTACAGCGGAATAATCCAGGCAAGTTCCCGGAATCTGATCCTTCCAGGGGCGAACGAGGCCTCCTGGCTTGTCGGCAAACAGGGTAACCGGCCCAGTGCCTCCCGGGTTGAACGGCAGGGCCAGATAAACGTTCTCCGGATTCCAGATGCTCTCTTTATGGAACCGCGCCGAAATATCCATCCGGTTTTGACAGGTATAGATCCGCAAGTGTAGTGAAAAATAGGCGATACCCTTGAGCTGATAACCAAGCTCAACGGTAGCATACAGCGGTCCGTTATCCACCGCTCGCACGGAGATAAGCTGACCAACCGAACGCTCCACGTTCAAGCCTTTACGGTTGCGTCCCATTTTGGAACGGACGCTCCATACCTGAGATGCAACCGCAGGGTTCGCCGGATTGGTCACCTCATAGATGGGTGTAAATGCACCATACAGATCATCCGCTTTCAGCAGTTCGCGTCCTGTCTCCTTATCGATCCACGACACAATGCCGCGCTCTTTCGACCAAGTCAAGCGTACAAAAGGGGACTCCAGCCCAGTTTGGCAAACGGAGATCCGCGCTTGCTGTCCGCCTATCGTTAAGGAATACATATCCTCCATATCGTACACCTGGTCAGCGCCGATCAGCTTCGAATTGGAGGTTGACGTTAAGGAAGAAAGACTCTTCTGCGCTGCCAGGAGTGGGCGAAGAATCAGTATGCAACTCTCCATGCCTTGGAGTTTAAGCTCCGCAATAATCGTCTGCGGGTGGCTTGACTGCTGGATCAGCACCTGTCCCGTGTCCTCCCGGATTACTTCTACTCCGTTCAATAGCTCATCCGGTTCCCATCCTTCAAGCTTCAACTGAACCAACTCGGTTACCTCCCGCTCCGAGAGATTCGTTACCTTGAAGCGATAAGGACGCCCCGGGTACAAGGTGGCGGCATTATCGGCAAGCAGCACCTGATCTAGCGCGCGGTAAGCAAGCTTGCTTGCCTCTGCAGCGTGAGCTGTCTTGCGAACCTCAAGCATCTGCACATTTTTGTGCCACGGTTCATAAACAGAGGAGTGATACCCCCAAGTGTGTTCGGCATAAAGAGTAAGCGCCTGCTCTACAGCCTCGATTTCCTGGAGACTAACACTTTTCTGTTCAGGGTCGAGCTTTTCCACCTTGCGAAGAGTCCGCTGTGCGTCACGGTAAATCTGAGTGTGCATCGGTGTGGAGCTTACACCGTCCGACCACCAGTCTGGCCAATCCCCTTTATGCACAGGCAGACCATCCGTCCCTTCCTGCTTCAAGCGGGCAAAAAAGCCACTCAACGTACTCATCTCCACGGAGATTCCCTCGCCGTTTTGACGGTTCCATCCATCGATCCATTCCATAATTGAGCTATTGGGCGATCCGTTGTCTGTGGGCAATCCAGACAGCATCATCGGCACGAAATCGTATGGATACTGCTCCGCCTCAAGCTGGGCCAAGTACCGGTGGATGCGAATATTGGCGATTTGATTATGAATGTTCGCCGGTTCCACAAGTCTGTGGCCGAATTCATCACGAATCATGTATTTGCCAAGCGCACCAGGACAGAAGCCAAGCTCGTTGCCAAGCATGTAGTGGTCTCCATTCCAGACCAGCAGGCGTTCCCCACTTGGAGCTTCCCACCAGAAAGGGGACTGCTTGCGGCCCAGCGCATACATGCCGTGATGAGTATGTATACAGCTGAATAAATGTCCGATTCCGTTATTTAGCAGGCTATCGGCATATCCCCAGCTGTAGCCATTGATATCCGCCGTCATCGCACTGTCTATTGGGTGACCGATAGATTTGGCATATGTCTGAGCTTTGCTGTGTATTTTGTTCAACAACTGTAGGTCGGGCAGCTCGGTCATATTCAAATACGTGCCGGAGAGCTCGATATCGCCGCGCCGCACGGCATCAGCAAATGCAACTTTTTCCTCGTCTCGAGCCTGCTTCAGGAATTGCTCCACAGCCCAGAAGGTCTCGCAGGTCCAACGGAACCCTTTCCACTCGGGGTTTACACCGTTATGAGCATCATTAACAATACGCAGCGCCTGACGGATAAAATCGATATGATATTGTTCAATCTTCTCCTGCCGGTCAGTATAACCAATGTCAGTATGGGAATGGTGAATGACATATATTTTCCATTTCCGTTTAAGCGTCGGGATGGCGGCCTGTTTGATTTGTTGTTCGAGTGTCATCTTTTTTTCTCCTTTATTGGTGGATTAGGTACCTTTTACGAGTTGGAAAATCCCGTGGAACACATACTCCTGCATTTGTTTCTCATTATGCTGAGCAATCCTCTCGGGCAAGAGCGCTTCCGAAAGTGCTCTGCCAAACAGATCATGGGTTTCGGCAATTTGTCCGCCCAGGATCAGACGAGCGGGGCGAAACTCTGCCACGTACGGACGCAACATTTCCCCAAGCCGCTGGCCGTAAAGTTGCCATACACGGATGGCGGAGGAATTTCCCTGTCTGGCCGCTATGGCCAGATGGTACACGTCCTCTCCCTGCCTTCGAGCATCATGGCTATCTGCCAAGGCCAAAATCCCTCGGCTTCCGAACAGATCATCCACGGTTCCTCCGTTGTATTGCTCGGCATACAACATGCCTGAGTCGGGAATTCCCCATTTTCCACTGACAATGGACCGGTTCTCAACGAAAGCGGAGCCAAGACCCGTTCCCAATGTAAGGCAAAGCAATCTGTCCTGTGGAAAAAGCCTGCTGACCCCCAGAGCGAACAGGGCAGCATCATTGCCAAAACGAATATCTGCGGCGGCAAGCTGGGTCATCCATGTAGGAGCAGTGGGCTCCGCTGCAAGCGCCGTTAATTCACACCGCAGCAGTGTTTTTAGATTGAATTCATAAAGCTGCTCGTATTTATTCAATCCCTGGATACGGGAAACGCCTGTGTCGTATTCAAAAGGGCCGGGGAAAGCAAAACCGATGTGAAAATTGGCAAAAGTGGCCCGGGTCCCTTTATCGGTACTTAGCCTCTCCATGTAGGCGACGTATGCCGCGGCAAGCTCCTGGATCACGCCAGCCAGATTGGAGGCGATTTCATACGCGCTACTGTCGGAGTGCGATGACCTTTTGACATAAAGTTGTGGTAGAAGATTCCCGTCACTCAGTACAACGACACCCTTCAAAAAGGTCCCCCCGGCATCAATGGCAATCGTTACGTCAGGGTTCATAAAGGTTCACCAGATTTCCAGTGATGCGGAAGCAGAGGCATGTTCCAGTCTGGCGAAACCTGTGCCCGGATCAGAGTGCACGATCGGTCACCCAGAGACTCCAGACGGAAACCTCCTACGGAGGCAGGAACGATATACGCTTCCGCGTACCCCCACTCCACAGCCGCTGCCTCATCATCCAACGGAGTCAGCCGCACACGATCGCCTTCTACGAGGTTGAACATCACAAACTCTCCAGCCGTGTCGTCGATCCACTCTCCGTCCAGTTTTAATCTTTTGATCTGAAAAAGCAGATCCTCCCGTTCGCCCAGCAGCTCTTCCCTGCTGTCTCCCTGTACCCGGCTTTCCTTTGGAACCGCTATCAACTGCTTCTGAACGTATTCCGTGTCAAACTGTTCCTGCATGTTGGCTCTGGCATGATCGCCGTTGATCGGACGCGGCCGCCCGTCTCTGTCTAGCCGCAAATGGTCGTATATTTTGAAGGTAAACCACCAGGTTGTCGAAGAGATCTCCAGCACCAGATTGTTTTTGCCCGAAAAATGTACGGCTCCCGGCGGGATCAGAAACAGGTCACCCTTATTCGCATCCCAAATGTTCACATAATCTGGGATCTTCAGTGGTTGTCCCAAGGTGTGGGCCGATTCAACCGCCTGAAGCAGCTCCTCCCCGGTTGTACCCTCTGTGAAACCCAGTCCCACAAAAGGTTTGGCGCCTTCCTTCTGTTCCATAATGTAATAGGATTCCTGCTGCGTCATCGTTTCGTTGAAGGTCTGCTCGATGTAAGCCTGCTGGGGGTGGACCTGCAAAGACAGATGATCCCCGTCGATCGTATCGAGATAATCAAACCGGATCGGAAAATAGTCGCCAAACAGTTGCACATTACGCTCGCCCATAATTGCTTCTGGATGAGCCGACAGTAGCAGCGGGAAAGGAAGCTCCACTATAAAATCCCGATAACCGATGAATATCGTGTTTTCCGGTGCGATAGGTTCAAACCCCCATGCGCAGTTATTCCAATCCTTAGGTAGGTCGCATAGTTCTTTTAAATACTGTCCGCCCCAAATCCCCGGTGCAAAATACGGCTTTACTCGAAAAGGCTGCTGGGCTGTTGAAGCCAAAAGTCGGCGCAGCATAGGAACGGTGACCAAAATGGGTCGTTCCCGGTTGTTCGTATCCACGTAGTAGTCAAAGTCATACAAGTGGCGTTTGCGATATTCCTCCCAGACGGGCCACTCCAGAAACAAGGCCTGTTTATAGGTTTCGACCGTATCCAGGCAAGGACCTAACCCCAGAGACCCCATCCCCTGCTGATGCAGTTTCTGCTGTGCTTCTCTCGATAAGTCGCAAAATAGAGAAACGTTCGTTAAACCTGATGCTGTAGAAAGGAAACCAGAGCCTGGCCCAAAGGTCACAACGATGGGGGCTAACTGATCTACGTTTGGCGACTGGACCTCTGCATGTTCAGCGGAGTGATAAAGCCGAAGTTGATCGTCTACATCACTGAGCCAGACCGACTGTGCATGTGGCCGGAAATAATCCTTAACGCTGACGTCCGAGGCTACAACGCCAAAAGCACGGTTATCCGTCAGATAAGGGTGAAACTGCTGAAGCAAATCTGCAGAAGACTTTAAATAATCAGCGCTGTCAATCTCAATTAAAACCCTGCTCTCTAGGTGGCAGCGCGACCGAAGTATTTCCAGACATTCGCTGAATGCGGCACCATGCGTACCGTCAATGACCATATAAAAAGGAAGCAAATCATTCTGTACACATTCGGGCCAAATTTGATCAAGCCATTCTTCATACGCATTCCAGATCCCCGGTTCTGTCTCTTGGTCGGGCTGAAGCTGAATGAAATTGACTGGGTTGGTTTGAAAGGCCAAAGGGGCTATTCGGGGCATGTTTAAAACCTCCAACTCTATATCGATTTATGTTCATCATTGTATAGGGAGTTGGAGGTGCTGTCTTTAAACGATCAAGCTGTGTTTTTGTACAATCAGGACATTCGGGGTGGGTAATGCATTTTGCCAGAGCGGCCTTCGGCAAACTGATTGCGTCGGAATTTGGCCGGGGAAACACCAAGCTCGCGGGTGAATATCCGGGTAAAATAGTGCACGGATTGGAACCCGCACTTGATGGCGATATCTTTAATTGGTGTCTGTTCATTTAATAAGAGCCCAGCGGCTTGCTGCACACGTCGTTCCTGAATGTAGTGGACGAAGGACTGCCCCAGATTTTCCTGAAACAACCGGGTCAGGTGACGGGATGAAATGTGGAGGTGCCTCGACACCGTCATAAGTGTAAGCTCATTGATCAAATTATCATCAATGTATCGTTTGGCCTGTCGGAACAACGTATTTTGTTCAATGGGCTGCTCTCCCGTATCGGCCGAGTCTGTTCGAGTCGGAACGTGCAAATCTGCTATCGATAACAGCAGAGAAGCGGAAATTTGCTTTACAGCAAGAGGAAGAGTTGCCCCAGGCTGGTCGAAAGAAGTAATGAGCGCTTGCCATAAATGGCCAGTTGGCGTAAGGTCCGCTTGCTGCGCTACGCTTTGTCCAAGCTCGGCAAGGCGACGGAAGGATTCAGTATAATAAACATCTGTATGGACTTCATCCAGTTCGAAAGCCACATAAGAAAGTGTCAGTCCGGTCTGGCTGCGAATTTGATGCCATACGCCTGGAAGAGATAGAAATGCTGTTCCTTTATTTAAAGCATAATGCTGGTTTTGTTCTATGTAGCTTCCTTCACCGTCTACCACATAACAAGCCTCAAAAAAGGAATGCCGGTGGAAGGCATTGTCGAAATGATCGGGCATGAATCCCCAATACAAAATGGACAATGAAAGCCCTGTTTGCTCCACTTTTGTAATATAACGATTGCATATTTGATTAGCCCGGCGGAAGCTGGCTTCGATGGTCATGGCGTTCCTCTCCCTTCAAGCTCTCATTATACGTTTGCATAGCAAAAAGGCAAACCGGAAGTCGGTCTGCCTTTTTGAATATTTTTCAACTAAGTAAATCAGATGATGCCCTTTTCGCAATACGATAATAATCTGCTAAATAAAACAGCTGCCTCAGCCCGGGTCAGATTATGTTTCGGATTAAGCTTGTGATCTGGTGTTCCTTGAATGAGATCAAGCTCAATGCAAATCGCTAATGCTTCCCTGGACCAGATTGCTGCCTTATCCGCATCTTTGTACTTAGACAGTACCATTTGCGTTTTATTGGAGACTTCTGGCAATCTCCCTTTCATCTCAAGCGTTCTTACTATAATAACGGCCATTTCTTCACGGCTTAAGGGTTTCGTAGGCTCAAATAAATTACCCGCATAGCCTTTAAACAAACCTGCATCCGTCGCAGCACGAACATCATCCTTATACCACTTATCTTCGGTTACATCTTTAAATGATGATGACCCATCAGCCTTAAGACCAAATGCTCGAGTTAACATCGTTGCGATTTCAGAACGGTTTATCGTCAGATCTGGAGCAAATTTCTGATCATTCATGCCCTTGATAATACCTTTGCTCACAAGAGCTTCTATTTCCTTGTTTGCCCAGTGATTAACTGTATCGAGAAATGCTTTGGGTTTGATGTTACCCGTATCCGGCTTAGCTCCAGTTTGGTTATCCTGATCAGACCCATTATTTGTTCCTGTACCAGGATTAGGCTGGATTTCGGGTTTCGTACCTGTGCTTGGATTTGATCCGGTGTCTGGATTTGATCCTGGGTTTGTTCCTGTTCCTGGATTTGTTCCTGGATTGCTGCTGTCCTTCGCTTTTACTTTGACAGTCGCAATTGCTTTAATGTCCGTCCCGTTGACCGCGCCTTTCACCTGAAAACTACCTGCCTGTGCATAAAGGGAAGGATCAATCGCTTCCCATACAACGGTAGCATTCTCCGTCGTATCATTACTCAATGTCACAGTCACTTGCGAAGGCAATATCGGTCTCGATCCAGCTTCCGTTTCAACCTGTACGTTCTCAATGGATACGATGCTAACTGCTAATTTTTCTTTAATGTAGAAATCATCGAGAATGAAGGCGTAATCAGAAGTAGGGTTTCCAGCACCTTTGGATACCATTTTGAAAATAACTTGGTAATCATGTTGAGCACCAGTTATGAATTTTTTCTGGAAGCGAATATAACCCCCGTCTTCACCCGCTTTATTACCCGTATTAGGTTGCGTGCTCAGTGCTTCCTTCAGCACAATTTCACCAGTGGAGCGTGATTGTACAGAAACCTCATAACTAGCATACTTTTCTAAGGTGTAAATAAAGCCTAAGTCATATTCTGTGTTTGGTTCCATTTTCACGCTGGATTCATTCGTTTTTATTAATTTACCAACATCGGTTTCATTCACTTTCAACGAATTCTCACCATCCAGAACCCAGGTCATTACAGGACCAACCTTGTTCTCAGATGCGGATACAACGGGGTTATTATCCTGTTTATTACTTTGATCGGTTGCAATATGAATTTGCCTATCCCCACCACCGTACTCAAAAGGACCCCAGCCTTCGTACACATTTTCAAAATCCTCATATACAACGTAGCTCCTATTCGTAGGGTCTTTCTCTACAGTTGTATGCTTCCAGATTCGCACATCATCAAATTGAATAGTACCCGCTCCCGGATCAGCTACAAGCTTAACTGTCGCGGAATTAATGCCTGCTGGAACCTTGAATTCAACATTCATTCTTTGCCATTTAGTATCCACGTACTTGAAGGATGATTTATGGATGCCCTCCTGACCTGTCACATGATTGGAATAGGTTTGACCATTAACCGTGACCTGAAGCGAGGATTTCCTCCCCTTTTCAGTCTGTGTCCACACTCCGACGGTGTAATCCTGACCAGGCTGCAATCCGGTAATCTCCTGCGAGATTACACCTGAATTACTGCCGACCTCTGCGTATCTGTTCCAATTCGATTTGTTCATTTCTTTAGTGATATCGTATTCTGTATCCCCTGGAACAGTCTTGATTGTAATGTTTGCTGGATCATCGACTGTCCATGAACCTGGAACATTGAACTTCTCTGAATTGAAGGCAAAATCCTTGATCAAACTGCCTTCTCCCCAATTCCCTGCATTAGGCACCAAAGTCAGGGCATCAGCAGTTGCTGGATACAATACATAAGGCGTATTTTTCTTTGCCTTAGTAATCGTAAGAGATTCATTCCGAGCGACCAGCGTATCCACTAGAACTTTACCTTGTTGGGTCAATTCGTACATATTAAACTGCTTCACATCTTTAAATTCATCCGTCAACTGCCAAGTGGTCGAGTTACCTGTTGTGTTCCAATGGTACAGCTTCGCACCATCGTTAACACCCAAGATTTGATTAGCTTTGTTATCCCAAACCCATGGAATTAACGAGTTAGCCTCACCTGTATGGCGCACTGATTCATCGGTAGTCGTTCCGGTATCTTTCCAAGAAGAGATCAGCTTGCCATTCTTGGTAAGCTCAATCATACCGGTTGATTTATTTCTCTTAGAGATGACATCATTATCAAAAGTTACTTGGTCCTCTTCATATTTCAGCACACCGAAATGCTGTATATACTTCGTCGGCAATACTTCATTGAAGAATACCGTTACACCCTGCTGTACGTCTGGCTTAGAATCCCCCCAAGTGGTCACACCAGGGATTTTTTGTCCTTTAAATAAAGCATTCCCCACAAAAATATCCAGATTGTTCTTCACCATTCTAGAAAGGATACTCTTGTTCCCTTTATTGGGATATCCCAAATCCGGACCCCAGTGAACGAAATCGACACCCGGTTCAATCGGACCTGAGAATTCTGTTCCTACTTTGACACCAAGACCATTGGCATATTGCAACAATTTATAGGCATTGTAGTCATTGCCGGTATACACGTCTACATAATAGAAATCCAACGCAGGATCTTTAGGGTCGTTGGCGTCCTTCGTGAGATTATATAGATTGGTTAACCTTGATTTCAGTTCACCACTCAGGACATCCTTCGTTTGATCTACATAATAAGCTGTATCGATCCAATCCCAACCTTTGGAGAGCTTATCTGTCTTCGGTCCATTAGCTGTAGCCCCAGTTAAATTGGAGTAATCCAGTTCGTTGGCATCGAGATGATATTCGGTTGCATTCAAATGTACGCCGACGTGAAGGTTGTACTTATCCCCCTCATCGATCAAATAATTGAAATCATCCAATCCACCTTGTCGTACACCAATATTAGAGTAGGAAGGAATATCATCATCATGCCCCTCCGCCTGATAGCCCTTATGCAGAATCATCTGTCCAAAACCGTCTGTAAAATTATACAGAACTTTTCCCGTATCCAAACTGTTCAAGAACGGATCATTAGCTTGACTCGCAAAATTGAAGGCAATGTACATCATATTGTTCTTCATATCCTGTGCGCCAAATGGCTCATTGTAAATTTCCGTTCGGTAAGCAACAGCGGCATCCTGCCAATCTGTCTTATCGTCGTTATTGCGTTCCCCAGTAACGACTACTTCATACCATGGTAACTCTTCAGTTTCACTACTTTGAAGATGTCGATACGTCCAACTGCCTGGCTTCACCGTTATTTTATTGACAAGTGGTTTTTTCTCAGTGGTGATTATCAATTTATTGCCACCGCTCATGACGTTGTCCTCTGCCGATGCTGCCAGGCCATCTCCACTCACCATAGCCATCGTTACACCGGTCGTACCGCTTTGCTTCATAAGAGACATATCGTCAACCAGTTCCTCTGAGACTCCGTGCCACTCCCCGTTTGACTTACTCCATGCATACGATGCGTCTTTCATTGAACTATTCACATGAATCAGAGCGTTGTTCATTTGAATTGAACGCACTAAGAAATCCGGGCCGTCGGAAATTTTATCAATTTCAAATCGGACTACATTGTTCGCCTTTGCCTCGAGATGCCCATCAATCACAACGCCGATCTCATCAAACGTCATCGTGTACTGATATGTGCTAGCACTCTCTTTCTTCGACACTGTACGCGGTACATAATCCTTATTATTAATCTTCACACTATTCGTTTGCTCTACGTCGGCCTGTAGCGTGTGATGATCCAATTGATACTCTACAATGCCTGGAAAATCTTTATATACACTAACGGTCATACCATCATTCTCAATCGTATCTGTCTCTTGCGCCAGCTTGAGCTTAGGTAGCGACTCCAGTTCAACCATTTTGAGGTTACTCACCGTCATTTGTTTGGTTCCATACCATGAACGAAGACCAAACCAACCCGGCACAACAACCATCGATTCTTCAGATATCGAACCCATATCTGTAGCTACGCCATCAGGACCCGTAATGTTAAGACTAACCGTTGTTCCCACCAGACGAAGCTCAATATGATAATTTGTATTGGCCTGCATCTGATACGTATTGGGAAAGGATATCTCATTCCCGTTACTTGTTGTAACCTTCCACTTCCCATTAATATCATGAACGACACCTACGTATTTGTCAGCTGCCGAACCTCTCACGATAAAACCATAACGGCCACCATCTGCTCCAGCGGAAACATTGGTGTTAAAATCAAAAGTGAGTACCTGATCAGTAAATTTAGGACTATCCTTATCCACGGCTAATGAAACCCCTGGCATGTTCAATCGGATTTGGCTGTCTCCATTGGCGAGAACCTCTGGTTTACTGTTATCAAGAGGACCCCAGTTCTGCGCATTATAATCTGGTGCATACACCCGAACCTCTTCTGCAGTGATCGCGTCTATCTTGACTTGAATCGCATGGGTCACAGAATTGTAGATGCCAAATGAACCTGGTGTGTATCCAGTTACATTCACACTGCCTACCCTAATTCCATTGACGTAAAGGCCTAGCTCGTTCTCGATCATTTCTACACGTAGCGTGTAATCTTTGCCAGAAGCAAGTGCAGTAGTAGCGCCAATCACAAAAGAATCATTACTACCTTCCAGCTTGTATTTCCAATTCCCCGGACTTTCTTCGTAAATCACGATATTTCCAAGTGTAATCCCCGTAGCTCCATCCGCCTGCATTTTCACTTGATATATGCCGTTGGCTACTGGAGTTACATTCTTATTGACAGCAGCCATTTCAGCATCCAGCATCCCTTGCAAATATCCATTAGAAACTTGCGGCGTATCCTTGAAGCCTTCCCAATTCACGATGGAATCACCTTCATAGTACTCTTCATATTTCAGCTTGCCGACATGGGATGAAGACGTATTCATATCAAGGAATTCTTCAGTAAAAACAACATTATCAATATAAATGTAATTCTGAGCAACTACCCCAAAAGGCCCTTCCCCGAATTGCTGCCCTGTCGGTAAGTTTGCTTGCAATGTAGCACCATTAATACTTAAGATCACAGAATGATCGGCGTATTGAAGTCCAACTTTGTTCCAAGAATAAGGTAAAGGACTGAAGTCCAAAACATCAGAAACAACAAAATCGTTGCTGGTTCCGTCCTTATTCAATAACACCCACTTCGTACCCTCATATTTAACAATGGCACCATCACCTATAACAAATCCGATATCTTTTGTTGCAGGTTTCACATCCAACATATATGTCGCACTTTGCAAGGACGGTGCATCCAGGTTCATTACGTTGTCTTTGATATTGGAAAGTTTTAACACCCGATTACTGCCTTCTGTAATAATAGTAGAATCAGCACCAGTCCAAGTACCTTTAATTCCATCCTCAAAATCATTACTGTATTGTGCAATTTGTTTGGGTTCAATGATCTCATTCGTATATTGTACATTGTCGATTTGTAGCTCTACAGTGCTTCTAATGCGAAGTCCGAAACGCCCAGCTGCTTCAGAATACTGTTCAAACGTAATGTCGCCAATCCGCTTTTTATTCAAAAAAACCGTTATTTTCTTACCATTAAAATTAAACATGAGATTGTTCCAACGCCCTTGAATCGGATAAGGAATCTCTTGCTTATCTCCCCAGCCCGTATTGGACTCCGGTATCCAGCTGCTCGGATCAACCCCGAGTTCATTGAAAATACTTGCTGAATCATTCATTCTGAAACCAAAAGCAAACCCTTGCCCACTAACCAATTTGTCCGGATTTACCAGTTTGAAATCTAATGAAAGAGTTCCTTGTTGAATTTGTGGCGAATCCAGATCCACACCTCGTTCGCTAGATCCTTTTTTAAGGGAGAGAACTTTATTGCCCGTAATATCCGTCACGACCGTTGCTTTCAGCCCCGACCAATGGGGTGTATAATTGGAGTCTTCATAATCTTGAACATAATTAACAATGTTTGAAGGCTTCTCCCTCGTGCCCACACCTTCAATTCTCACACTCTTGATGGCAATCTCTCCTGTAGCATAGCGCTTATACAGCCCGACTTGACCTAATCCAGACAACGAACTCAATAAATCAGTATTCTTATTGTAATAAGTCACGTCGTCTACAATGATCAAAAGCTTCGTACCATTAAAGCCGATCTGAATGTGATAATCTGTGTCCATTTTTAGTTCTGGTCCGTCAAATGTTTCCCACTTACTTGTACCATCCGGACTCTGAATAACCCAGGTTGTGCCGGCATCATAACGAATAGCTATACCTTGGTTACTATCATTAGATCCTAGAACAAATCCAATATTGCTTTGATTTGTGCTGGTATACCGCATCGTTGTATCTATGACTCCTCCGGAGAGCCAAGGAGCCTTATCCCATGTTGCTATAGCTCCACTGCCACCCAGATTGTTAATCGTTACTGTCAATCCATTGTTTACTGAAGTATTTCCATTTCCTTTGACGAAAGTCATGGCTTCCGGTTCCATAGACTGATAGTTATTCATATAAGAAACAACCTCTTGATTACTTGGAACATTATTTTTTAATTCTGCCAAGAATGTATCTATATCTACATTTCCTGTTGTTTCCTTACTCTTTTCAAACACCGTGATTGCAACTTCAGCTTTAATACTCGTTCCCTCTACAGATCCCTTTACGGTAAATGTCCCTACCTGCGCATAGTCAGAAGATTCAATTGGATCCCAGCTCACCATGACTTCTGAGGTAGTGCTGTCACTGTATACTGCCTGTATTACCGATGGAATTGATGGCTGCTCATCAACGTATGTTTCAACCTTAATCGGGGGGATGCTCTCGATCGTTTTTTCCTGTGGCTCAATTGGCAATTCACCAAATTCTCCTGAAATAGCATAAGCAGTATTGCTAGGGAGTACCATCAACTGACTTGAAGCAACCAATAAAACCATCATCCAAATCCATAATTTGAATATCATTTTATTATTTTTTTTCCGCATCAAATCATTCCTCCTACAATAAAATGCTAGATTTTTATATTTCGTACCACTTGATCTCATTTGCATCCAGCTTCAGTGAGAAGCTGGAGCCATCACCGCGATAAACGACGGTTTCCTGTGGCTCATACGTATTATTCACCACGCAGAATTTGCCCTTTTCCACATAAGCATGAACCTCAACATTATAGTTCTCACTGAACCAGCTGTTCAGCTCCTGATCGCTGTGGGCGCTCCAAAGGATCGCACGGTACAGCAAGCGGCTATTCTCGAAGCTGTATGGTAAACCGCTTATATATACGCTTCGCCCGTCACCGAATTCGTTCACCGCGAGTTGAACTTCCTTGTCCGTTTGACGAAGAATCGTAGTTCCTTCTAGGGCAAAAATATTTTTCTTTCCTTCGCCAAAGTTGATTTCCTTGCTTCCATCCGGATTGGTTTTACAATCTGCCGTAATGAAATGTTCATGCTCATCCCAGTTATATTTATCATAACCCAGCGTAAAGCCACGTTCTTCCTCTACACCGAGGATGTTGGCCAGTTGGAAAAAGCGCCCATTCGCCTGATGCGCTGTGGGTTCGCCAACACCGATAAATCCACCGCCTTCATAAACAAACCTTTTTATGGCCGTAACGATATCCGTATCCAGCCACCATTCTCCACCCGTATAGGCCGTATCTGCATCGCCAACGTTTAATATGACGTCAATATCATCTAAGACGGAAGGATTTTCTTTGATATCGTCGAAGCTGATGAATTTCACTTCGAAAGGTGCACCAGAGAGAGCTTCAATAATACCGGCATAACTATAATTTTGCTTGTAATAAAGTGCATGATGGACCATATGGTTCCCCCAGGCCCTCATTTTGCCCCAACAGTTGAGCACGGCTACCGACTTGACGCAATACGGCAAGCTTCCCTGTACATTGTCATAGAGCGTACGGAACTCATCCGTAACGCTTTCTACATATTCAATAAACTCGGGAAAATCAAGGGCTAGCTTAAGATATCCGCCGTAGCCGATTCGATCGATCGGTTTGCGGAGAATCGCGCGTCGTGCGGTGACCCAATTTTCTTTGGCTTCCTTTACGGGGTCCCCGCCTGTATGAAAGGTATCCGGGAAAAAGTAAGGTAAGAAACGACCTTCCGTATATTGCACGCCTGGGATGTCGCTGATCAGTCTTAGTGTTGAACCGTTACCTACACTTCCGACTACGGCATCCAGACCGATCGATGCAAATTCCTCCATGAATGGTTCTGTGCCGATCCAATGATCACCCAGGAACATCATGGCCTCCTTACCGCATTCGTGAGTAATATCGACCATTTCTTTGGCAAGCCTCGCCACTTCACGACGTTGGAATGCTTGAAAATCACGGAACTCCTTCGTAGGTATTCGATAGGTGTTGTTGTAGTAACCTTGGTCGATAATAAATTCAGGTCTGAACCTGTACCCGATCTCTTCCTCAAACTGTTCGAGGATATAAGGGCTAACTGAGGCAGAATAGCCGTACCAGTCCACATATTTTTCACGAGCGAGCTCATCAAAAACCAAGGTGAATTGGTGAAAGAAGGTTGTATAGCGAATCACATTGACATAAGGATGATCTTCGATAAACTTGTGAATTCGCTCCATCGTATACTCACGAGTCTTCGGTTGACGAACATCAAAGGTAATTTGATGCTCGACGTCTTTCCATTCATTGGTGACCGCATTGTACATATGAACCGGATCCCACATAATATAAGCCAAAAAACTAACGGTATAGTCATGGAACGGCAGGGTTGTGATGGTGACATCGCCGATTTTGTCGTCATAGCTCCATTGTTCGGTCGGAACGACCTCTCCGGTTGTACGATCAATGACTTCCCACCAGCGCTGAATATCGTCGCGACAATTCACTTTGAGCATGTCGGGATAAATCCCCTTCATAAGGGAAATGGAAATGCTTTCGCCTTCAGCCGTATGAATGGGAGTCATCAAATACATTTGTTGAATCTCTTCAGGGTTGGCATTAGCCCATACGTTATCCTTACGGGTTGTATAATAAGTAGAATAGACCTTGGCATCGATATCCCGCAGCTCGGCGGGAAAGTCAGTTCCATCACAATCGCGCACAGCGTCTGCTCCCCAGCGTTTCATGATCTCCAGGGTTTGCGGAATAACGTCCAAATCAGTAGGGATCGTTACACGTCCTCTTTTTGTACTCATGGTTGAAAACTCCTCTATTTATATTTTCGGTTATATAGCCATAGCAGACCGATCAACATAGCGAGACCAAGCAACATCAGACCCAGTCCGGGGGCTCCAATGTTCTTTTGGCCAACAATGACCAATCCGATACCGACGATAAAAACAATCAGCATCAACAAATTACGCAAATAATTCTTTGTAAAATCTTCCATCATCGCACCTTATCCTTTCAGCCCGCCCATCGTCATGCCTTGGGTTAGCTTTTTTTGTACCAGAATATATATAATCAAGGTTGGAAGCATGACCAGCACCAGACCTGCATACATCTGACCATACTGAACTGCGGATTTTTGCGCTGCCATCAGGTTCATTAAGCCAACAGGTAATGTCTTAAGGGTCGGTTTGGTTAGGAGAGTCATAGAGATAATATATTCGTTCCAATAGGACAGGAAATTGAACAGAATAACCGTTACGATGCTGGGTTTGGCCATAGGCATAATCACTTGCACCATAGTACGGAAATAGCCAGCACCGTCCACCGAGGCCGCTTCCTCAAATTCTTTGGGCAGCGATTTAAAATATCCCGACATGAGATAGATCGTGAAGGGCAGTGCCATCGCAGCATAAACCACCGCGAGAACAAACAGGTTGTTCAGCAAAAAAGGGTGTCCCAGCATGCCGCGGAGCATCTTGTCGCCGTTATTAAGCATCAGAAATATAGGAACAATGATATAGTTTACATTAATAAACAAACCCGCCATAAACATCATATTCCAGAATCCGTTCCCTCTAAATTTAAAACGAGAAAGTACATAGGACGCAGGCAATGCCACCATAAGCAGAAGCACCAGTGCGATTACCGTCACCAAAACGGAATTGAGCATAAAAGAACCCATTTTTGCCTTGAGCCATGCATCAGCAAAGTTCTGTAGATGCATCCCAGCGGGAAGTGCCCAGGGACTGCCGTAAAACTCACTGTCTTGTTTGATGGAGGCCATGAATGCCCATAGAACAGGGATGAGGATGAGGATGGCTAAAGCGATCAGTATAACGTAAATGAAGCCCTTATATAATTTGTCGCTAACGCCTCTCCGTGAGCGGTTGTTTGTATTCATCTTATCCCCTCCTAAAATTCCAAATGCTCTCGTCTGGTAACTGCGTTTAGGATCCCAGCAAGCGCAAACGAGAACAGGAACACAATTACACCGATGGCCATCCCATAGCCATAAGAGGAATTAGTATAAGCTTCTTTATACATATAACTAAGGAACACTTCGGTGGCACCGTCGGGACCGCCGCTTGTCATCGTCATCACGAACAAAAAGCTCATGTTAATCGTACTGATGATGAAAAAGGTGAGCGTCGTCCGTATGTTCGTCCAGATTAACGGAATGGTTATCTGGAAAAACTGAGCCATTCGCCCTGCCCCCTCAAGCCCTGCCGATTCATATAAGCTCTCTGGAATGTTGGCCATACTAGCCATGTACATTACCATGTAATAACCGATCGCCTGCCAGATCATCGCGCCTGCAAGACTGAAAATAACCACTTTCTGATCCCCTAGCCATAGAATGGGCTCTGCTTGTAATCCGCGAAACAGCTTTAGCAATGAGTTCATAAGCCCGCTATTCGGATCGTAAATCGCTGAGAAGATCGCACTGATGACAACCACAGACAGAATGTTAGGAATATAGAAGATTACGCGTAAAACGTTTTGCCCTTTAAGTTTTTCACGCGTGAGCATCGATGCAAACAGAAGTGCCAGAGCAAAGGTCACGATTGTAACAAGAACAATGAGCAGAACACTGTTTTGAAAGGTCTGATAAAACTTGTCGCTATGAAAAAGCTTATTGAAATTCTGCAAACCTACGAAGGTTTTGTTATCGGTATAGCCGCCCCACTTGTACAATGACATCCGAAAGACATCTATCGTAGGAATAATTAAGAAAATTGCAAAAAGGAGGACGGCGGGTGCTAGACAGAAGAAGATAAAACGTCCTCTTCCTTTTTTCATATCCATGGCTTTCTCTCTCCTCCCAAAAGTCAGATCATGGTGGTCAGCACAGGTCCGCCCACCATGATCCTGATACATGCCCCAGGCCTCTGGCCTCTTTATTATTTCAATGCTCCCCGCAAGGCGTCGCTTGCTTTAATGATTCCCTCAACCCACTGTTGCTGTGTTTTAGCACCTGTTACAAGGGAGTCAATGGACGCAAACACTGCATCCGATATATTCACCCCTTCAACTGGGTCAGTTGTTGCAAATGCACCCATAGCAGCCTTTGCCCCATTGTCATAGATGCTGTAGAAAAGCTGGTTGTCTCCATCCAATTTGTCGGACATACCTTTGATCGGTTGAATCGCGCCAACCTTTGCAAAAATGGCTGCTGCCTCATCGGAATAAAGATAAGCAATAAATTGTTTTGCCAGATCTGCGTTTTCCGCTTTGGCAGGAATCCAAATTTGTTCGAAGAAGGTATACGAATAACGGTCGCCACCGTCTTTTATTGCCGGAAGAGCTGTGAAGCCCCATTTGAAGCCTTCTGCTCGCGGAGCTTTGCTCATTTCGCCAACGACCCAAGTACCGTTAGGCATGAAGAGTGCTTTATTGTCCAGAATCAGTTGTTGGTTTTTGGTAAAGTTATCTTTGTTGGCATTTGCGGGAACCGTTTTTTCGGTGTAAGTAGCCAGTTTACCGATCAGTTCAACCGTTTGTTGAGCTTCTGGGGTTTGCCAAATGCCTTCGTTGTAATGCGTCACTTTAGTGAAGAAATCCGCGCTGCCCACCTCGTTGAGCAAAGCATAGAAGAAAGAGTCAAAGTAACCTGACGTCGGATAAGCAAATAGTGAAATACCCTCGGCTTTAGCTTGATCACCTAGAGCCCACATTTCTTCCCAAGTCGTAGGAACTTTCCAACCTTTTTGTTCAAACAAACCCTCGTTATAAAACAAACCGGTAGGGCTGTAGAACATAGGCATCAGATAGGTCTTTCCATCGTTATACGGATTCGTGATCGTTGTATCAGTGAAGCCTGGAATCAGCTTATCCTTGACGGTTACACTTTCGCCGGGTATGGTCATGGACAGCACATCTGAAAGGTCAGTTAGGTTATTATCCTTTACAAAGGTTTCAGTCAAGCCCTTCGGCTGGCCCGTTGCCAAATGGATAACATCAGGAAACTCACCAGATTTCATGCCGGGTCCGATGACATCTTCAATATTTTTGTCAATCGTCGTTTCGACTTTCACGCCAGGGTTGGCGCTTTCGAAAGCAGCCGTGATTTCTTTCCATACATCAGCCCCGTAAGCGGTTTCCAAAGCAGCTAGCTTAAGAGTACGTTGTTCCGTAGACGTTGCCGAGTTCGTGCCGGTTGAATCCTTTGTTGAATTAGAACCATTTTCAGAAGAGCTGCCGCAGGCTGCCAAGCTAAGAGTCAATGCTGCCGTGATCGCAAGGCTAAGAATTTTTTTCATAAATCCATTCCCCCTATATTTAGTGATCATACGTAACCGCTTACATTCTTTCTCGCCCTTTTAATTTATCTTAACGGCCTCTTTATATCTACATACATGTTGTCGTTGATTTTATATATCTTGCTAATATAATAAATTTATAAATTAACAATTTTTTTAGAGCATAAAACGTTGAGATTGGTTTAACTTTAGTTCGCTTAATGAGATTGAGGAAAGGACGGATTGCTGATGGGAAATGTACGCTATTGGCTCCCTGGTAAGGGACGTGGAGAGATTCCCGCAAAGTTAATCTATGTTAGCTCTTCCATTTATGAAGGAGATTGGTTCAGCATTCGTCATTCACATAACTTCGCCGAGCTGTTTTATGTCCGAAGTGGACGAGGGAATTTCATCGTAGAGGATGAGATTTTTTCGGTGCAGCAGGACGATCTCGTCATCGTGAACCCGAACGTAGAGCATACCGAAGTATCCATTGGTAGTGACCCTTTGGAGTATGTAGTGCTTGGGGTTGAGGGGATGAGTTTTGATTTTGGAAAGCAAAGTGGAACCCGTAATCATGAAATTATCAATTATTCAAAACAGAGGAATGAACTCTTGTTGTATTTCAACGCCATGCTTTCGGAAACCGAAAACAAGAATGAGAACTATGAGGACGTCTGTCAAAATTTACTCGAGATTGTAATCATTAGTTTAATGCGAAGATCTGGTCATCCCTTCTCTGTTGTAACCACGCAAAGGGCTGACAAGATATGTAGCCGGATCAAGCGACATATCGACTCGAACTACGCGGAGGAAATCTCGCTCCACTCACTTGCAGAAAAGGCGCATATCAGCAAATATTATCTGGCACATACTTTCGCTAAATATTACGGCATGTCACCTATTAATTATCTCAATGAGGTCAGGATTCGTGCGAGCAAGGAGCTACTAGAAACCACAGATCTTTCCATTGCTCAAGTTGCGGAATCCACTGGTTTTTCCTCTCAAAGCTACTTCTCACAAAATTTCCGCCGGTGCTGTGGCCTAACTCCAAGCGGTTATCGTCTTCAGACAAAAAAATGAGTTTAATCACAGGTATACATAAGAACGGTACAACTAACCAGAACACGAAAAAGGGTGCTCCTGAGAATCAAGAACACCCTACTTGTGTACCGCCTTTTTGATAAGAAAACGTTGAAAAGGAATTGAGTATTCAGCTGCTGAAAAGCGCGACTGTCAAAAGTGTAAGCATGTGAACAATGCGATTCTTCTTCTTCTCCAGTCGTTCAAGCAGACAGTCGTTGCAATTAAGCGCCCCTTCATCGCAGTTGTCTTGCACGAAGGTCGCTCATGAAGTCTTTGGCAAGTTCAAGTGGGACAAGTTCTTCGGGATTGCGTCCGCTCAGAATCCAGAAGAATGTCGGTCCAATCAGCAAGGCTGTGGCCTGATCGATTGGAATTGGAAGCGTGTCCTTTCCGAGCGCGCGCTCAATCACAACCCGAGCGCTGTCACCGAGCAGGTCCTTCGTAGAGAGCAGTTCCCCCACGGCAGAGTCATGCTGTGCTTCTCCTAGGAGCGCTCGATAGGCGGCGCCTGCCGGTGAGTCCGTAAGGAAACGCACGAGTGCTTCAAGATACGCTCTAAGATCATCCAACGGAGTTCCTGCGGGACTAATCTCCAGTTCTTCCTCGGCATCGGCTGCACTGGCCTCGAACAGGATTTCCGCTTTGTGTGACCACCAACGATACAAAGTCTGCCGGGACACTCCCGCTCTCTCAGAAATGCCCTTCATCGTCATTGCCGCATAGCCGACCTCGACCAAAAGGTCATCAACCGCATCCAGAATAGCCGACCTCGCTTGCTCACTTCGCGGACGACCACCATGATAATGTTCTTTTTCCATGTCTCAACTATACACGGATACAATCCTCTTTGTCCAATGCCAAACCATATATGTGGACACACTGTCTCGTATATGATATATTTTCGGTGCACGGTGACTCGAAACTGTGACGATCATTTTGATTGATGCCCGAAGAGGCTCGGAAGGAGATTACAATCATATGCGCATATATGCGGCTAGAGTGGCACACACGTTCAATTGCCCAACAACATCGAACGGCAAAATCGTCGAGCTCGCGAAGTCGTTCGCGGCTACGCTCTCCTATAACCAGCTCCGCGATTTGAACCAGGAGTATTCGCTGAGGAATGTAGTGAACTGGTCGAACTATCCCCAGGCAACGATGGGTCGCCGCGGCCGATGCGGTCTCCGAATCGGCACGCTCTCGGAAGAACAATGGACAGCGCTGAACGTCTTACTCGCGGCGGCTACCGGTTCAGGCAAGAACCAGGGCTATGACGAGATTCAACAGATCCTTAATGCAGACGACTATCTTCGTGATCACGGCGTGGCCCGAGACTACGGACGGGACAACTACTATGTCGCATTCCTTGGTACACCATCAAATTCGGGGACGTGGGAACTGCAATTCGGGGGACACCATCTCGCAATAGCCAACACTTACACAGATGGTAACCTCGTTGGAGCAACTCCCTCGTTCCGTGGTATTGAGCCGTTCTCGACCTTCGAGTACAACGGCATCAGCAATCAACCCCAGCAGCGTGCACAGAGAACCTTCGTAGCTCTACTCGCCTCCTTTGACAATAACCAGTTAGCCTTATCCAGACTCCGTGGCAAGTACCGAGATCTCTTGCTGGGCCCAGGCAAGGATTGGGCGTTCCCGACGACGCCCGAGGGCATTCGGGGCTCCGAATTGCACGAGGACCAGAGAGCCCTGCTGCTAGCAGTGATCGAAACCTATGTTAGCAGCACCGACGACGTGAACGCTGAGAGAATCCTCGCTGGCTATGAGAACGATCTCGATTTCACGTATGTAGCTTATTCGGGCTCAACTTCCGTGAGCAAACCGAAGGACTATATCCGTATCGACGGCCCGTCGGTGTGGATCGAGTTTTCTATGCACATCGGTATAATCCTTTCAGATCCACATCCACACGCTGTGTGGCGCGACAAGAACACCGACTATGGTGGCAATGCCTTCTAAAACAAACTTGCCCATTGGCGCTCACGCAACCCTGATTGATGACTCGCCAAACCAGTCCGTCAATAAACCGACATTCGCTCACGGGTCTTCCCCATGCGTCTTGTCCCTACTCCAAAATAATTTACTAGACACACTGTATCGTAACTGATATATTAAGTTACACAATGTCTCGTAATTGTCCAGGAGTGGACATCGTCGTGAACCTGCGATGCGAGTAACCGTAAAAAATATGAATCGTAGCCTGTGAAAGGGCTACAAGGAGGTAACACAGATGAATGTATTTATTACTGGAGCAACGGGATGGATCGGATCGGCCACCGTAGATGAGTTGCTGAGATCGGGCTACAAGGTCGTCGGACTGGCTCGGTCGGACGGCGCTGCGGCTTCGCTTGAGGAGAAAGGTGCGACGGCGCTGCGCGGGGATCTCGATGACCTCGATGCTCTCCGCCGGGGGGCGGCCGAAGCTGAGGCTGTCATCCATCTGGCGAACAAGCACGACTGGGCAAATCCTACGGAGTCGGATCGTGCTGAACGGGCCGCAGTCGAAACTCTCGCCGAGACACTAATCGGTACTGACCGGCCTTTCGTAGTCGCCAATGGCATCTCTGGTCTTGTTCAAGGGCGTCCGGTGTTGGAGGCGGACCCGTCCCCAGCTGTGGGCCCTGGCTCTGACCGGGGGGGCTCTGAGAATCTCGCTCTCGACTACGTCGGTCGCGGAGTGCGGACCATCATTACCCGGTTTGCTCCGACAGTCCACGGGACTGGAGATTGGGGATTCATCAATTTCCTAATATCCGCGGCCCGCAAGCAGGGAGTATCCGGGTACATTGGTGACGGCTCCAACGCTTGGTCTGCAGTGCACCGTTCCGACGCAGCCCGGCTCATCCGGCTGGGAATTGAAAAAGCTCCGGCCGGATCGCGTCTACATGCGATTGCAGAGGAAGCCATCACCACTCGAACGATCGCCGAAGCAATCGGGCGCGTCCTCGACATCCCGGTAGCCTCGATTGCAGCTGAGGACGCCGATGCGCACTTCGGATTGGTCGGCAGCTTCTTTAAACTATCCCTGACCGGCTCCAGCGAACGTACTCGCGAACTTCTCGGATGGACGCCAGCTTCACTTACTCTGATGGATGACATCATGGCTGGCGCTTATAATCAAGTCGAAAAACTATGAGCGCCCCAAAGATAGTTTCCCCGGTGCCGTGAAACCGTCACGACAACTTGAACTCTGGGAAGGACAATCTAATATTAAGGCGAACCTCATGCGACAAAGTTCTTGACTTCCTACATCAAAAAGTCCGATTGCGCTCAGTATTAGCAATCGGACTTCTTGTATAACAATTATTGTTCAGCCATTTTCAGAAAATACTCTGAGGCCAAACGGACAGCCAGAATACTCGCACTATTGAGGGAATTATCAAAGATAACAACATGGTTATTTTTTACTGCCTCCAGTGAGTTCCACACCTTCGAAGTTTCCTTTTCCTTAACGGCTGCCTTTGCGACATCAATATCATGCTGGACAATAATATAATCGGGTTTCATGTCGTATAGTCCCTCCAGCGTAAGCGCCTCGCCACCCTCAGGATATCCCTTCGGTGCCAATAATCCAAAGCCTGCAGTTTGATTGTAGTACATTGTATTTTTAGATCCTTGGGCAATAAAATTGGCTTTTCCATCAACCCGTAACAAGGCAAAGGTCTTATCCTCAAGAGTACCTAAATGTTCTTTCGTTTGTGCTATCATTTCTTGGGTTTCCTTAATCAATTGTTCTGCGAGCTGTTCTTTTCCAACAACCTCAGCGAGGAGCATCGTTGTTTTTTCCCAGGTATCGGTGTAGTCGATTAAGATGACTGGAGCAATCTTGTTCAACTCATCATAGATGGTATCCACAGACCCCTTAAAGGTTACAATCACATCAGGCTGGGCCTCAATAATCTTTTCCAAATTCGCTGAGTCGCTACCCAAATCAATAATATCAGTAGACCCGGCGTAAGGCTGTAAAGTTGCAAACTTCTCCATCGCTTCCGAAGCGCTTATTGATGCGATTGGAGGTGTATCCAGAGCAAAAAAGTAATCTAAGTATAATGGATGCAGCACCGCTATACGCTCTGGTCGTTTTTCAAGTATCACCCCATTATCGCTGGCATCCTCAATGGTTCTTGGCCATCCTTCACCCTCGATCTTGCTGGCCTCAGGAGTAACTGCCACGGGCGTTTCGGAGCATCCAGCCAGTATCCCCCCTGAAAGTATAATTACAGTTAAAATCAATCCAGTTAGTCTTTTCATATGTTCTCCCCAATTCCTGTGTATACAATGTTTTATGAATTTCCTAAATGATCTCGCAACGTTTCCCCGGTATATTCACTTCTGAACAGACCTCTTTCAACCAACTTCGGAATCAGCTTTTCAAAAAATATTTCCATCGATTTTTCTGAACCGCCTGGCAGGGCGATGAATCCATCAATAGCACCAGCCTCAACCCGCTCAATAATATCATTAAGTACGGTCTCGACTGTTCCCACAGATACCCAATGGGCAGATCCGACAACCTCAGGCCGATTCAGGATATCTTTTACTGTAGGCTGATATTTTGTAATATAACGGCGCAACAGCTCAGCATGTGTACGACTGCGGACAGCCTGATCAGGATCAGGCAGCATATCCTCGGTTACGCGTTGATCCAAGGGGAAACTGCTTAAATCAAGACCCATCAACGATTCCAGAGATGCGTGTCTGCGCTCAAGACTTAAATGGGCATGAGCAGCCTTATGTAATTCAAGCGCTTCTTCGTGCGTATCGGCCAGGAAAAAATATAACCCCGGCAAAACTTTAATCGTGTTCGGATCGCGCCCATGTTCTACAGCTCTTTTTCTCAAATCACTTCGCAATTCCACGCCCGATTCAAGATCCGGCATTGCCGCAAAAATAGCATCCGCTACGGAAGAGGCAAAATTCCGTCCAATATCCGAAGCACCAGCTTGAAACAGAGGAATGGTTCCAGATGGATGAGAAGGTAAAGTAAGTGGCCCTTTTACATTGAAAAATTCACCGGAATGATGAATAGCATTCACTTTTTCCTTATCAGAAAACATGCCTGACTTCCGGTCAATAACAATAGCCTCATTCGGAAAACTATCCCAAAGCTTGCATACCACATCCGTAAATTCGATTGCCTTCGCATACCGTTCTTCCGGTAATGGCATTGGTGAATTGCCGAAATTATCGGCGCCTTCAATAGAAGTGACAATATTCCAGCCGGCACGCCCATTACTTAGCCAGTTCAAGGACTGAAGCTGCCGGGCAACAACATAAGGCGGATTAAACGTGGTAGAAATGGTCGTAACGAGTCCGATGCGGTTGGTTTCACGAGCTATTGCTGCAAAAAACAAAGTAGGATCTGGGCTGCCGAAATTAGAAGAATCGCCTAACATCTGCAGGCTAATATACAGATAATCAGCTCTGAAAAGAAAATCAAGCTTAGAGTTCTCCGCCATTTTTGCCCAATGAATATAATAGTCAATGGTTCCTGTCTGCTCCACTCCGCTATCCGGGTGCCGCCAACCGTCACCTTTATTCCATGTTGCATTTAAGGACAATCCAATACATAGTTGTCTGTTTGAAGTCATTTCTACCAACCTTTCTTAGTTCTTATCATTGTTTTGCTCCAGAAAGCCCTCCGGTCAAATTTAGCCACCATCTAATAATAATGATTCTCATTATCAAAACAAAGTTTAGCAAGGATTCAAGCAAATTTAAATACACAAGTTACAAATTTGATATGCACAATTATCTAAACTATGGTTGGACGGCAAAAGGTCTGGTTCTTGCCCCACGACAAAACAAAAAAAGCCGCATCAATGCGACTTTTATCTTTCAACAGTCTAACATGTGTCATTTGTACTGCTCCCACCCTATTGTCTCGGTCCCGATTCGATCTCTAAATTAGTCTTATAATCAAAGTAACTCCAGAGCTTTCAACAAGGCATACTCACTAGAGGTGGCACCTATTTGAGAAAAATGTGCATTCGGAAACATTGGAGCCAAATGATGATATCCAGGAAGTACTTGCAATTCGATCAAAACACCGTCAAAGGCAAGTTGTTTGGCAAATAATAAGGTTTCATCTATGAACAAATCAATGCTGCCTATGCTCATATAAGTGGGTGGTAAACCGGCAAGAGATTTTGCACGCGCTGGCACGTAATATTCACTTGTTTCCTCTTGTCCGGGTTCGTGACCTAAGACAGATTTCCAGCCGAAATAATTGCTTTTTTTGGTCCAAACAAACTCGCCGGCATAAGGATGGTCTGGCAAAATACTTGTACGGTCATCGAGCATTGGGCTGCGCAGTCTTAGATGATGGATGTCGAATTCCTTCTGGTCGCGAATGTACAGGGCTAACCCCGCCGCTAATCCACTACCGGCGCTGCTGCCTGCAAGAGCGACTTTCTCGGTATCTATCCCTAATTCCTCGGCATGCTCGATGCACCATTTCAGGCCGGAATAACAATCCTGTAATTGACTTGGCTGAATATGTTCTGGCGCTAGCCGATAGTAAACAGATACACAGCAAAAACCATGTTGCACAGCCAGTGCCGCATTGCTTTGGCGTTCACCGACCGGACTGCCCATAACCATTCCCCCACCATGAATCGAATAATATAACGGCATCTTACTGTTCTTTGGTTGGAGGGGTTTAATAATTTCGATACGAATATCAGGACCACCAAAATAACTTGGAACCGCCCTTTCTTCGAATGTGACTGGAAACAGCTGCGTTACATCGATTTGCTGCATCATTTTTGTTTGACTTTTCCGTGCTTCCATTAGTGTTGCAGCGGAAAGATCGGTGGCTGGTATTAAATCAATTGCACTTATTATCTCCTGATCGATCAGATGTCTGCTTCTGCTTTTTGGTTCATTCATATTTACCGTTTCCTCGCTTTCTTAATCATGTTCAACGAAGTGCTGCTCTCTCCAATGGTCCAGTATTCCCGATTTGAATCCAGATCAAAAGTTACATTTTCTCTCACTGTATCGACTCCTCTTCTGCCTAATCCTATTGTAAAGAGTGCAATAAGCTATTTAAATGAAAACAATAAGTTAGAATCGTTTTTGACATAAAAAACACTGATGAATTTCTTCATCAGTGCCGTGTACTACTTATTTTTGGAATAAACAATTTTCTTAATGGTTTCGATAGAGAGAAAGTAGTCCTTAGCAAGTTGCTCAATGCTGCTATTACTCTTAAAGGCTTGTCTAATAGTGGCATTTCGGTGATCTAACCATTGCCTTCCGCCACTCAAACTTCCCCAATGATTATATTCCTTTTCCTGTTTCGGAATGTAAATCGTCTCTCCCTGGACATACTCTTGAATCATTATTATTAACTTTTCGGGCAATATTTTTTTAGCGTTTGTATATTTCACTCTGCTTCACTCCTTATTTTTGAAAATAAGGTGCAAAGCCAAAATATTAGAAAAGCTTATTTAGCGTTAGAAAAGATTTAACCCCATGCAAAGTAACGCTTCTCCAATACTGGCTTTGCACAAGTGAAGCAAGTCACAGACAATCTTAACAGATTCTCCATCAGTAAAGCACCTCCCTTTTACGTTGCCAGTATAGCATAAATATAAATACTTCGAACCATTTCAAGATTAATGTTTAGTCATTCCTATGGATATATTGAATTAACTTGACTTTACCGGGATCGATATCGAATGTCATAAACTCCTTAGCATTTGGAGGATTGTGTGGACCATAGTAAGTGCTGACTTCTACAACTACTCGAAAGGCATAAGACCCGGGCGATTTCCTTTGTAGTTCTAGAACCTTCATATCATATAAACCATAACTTGGTTGCGGCTTCTGAATTTTTTGATAATACTGAGTAATGGCCATTTGTATGGACGGATTAAGTAACGTCAAAGATAAAGGTTTAAACTCCTCCTCATTCACTGTGTTAGGCTCTGCATTGACTAAAGCGCTTAGATTTAGCGTTAGAATACAAATAACAGTACAACTAACAAAGATGTTCAATACTTTCCTCATTTGTTCTGCTCCTTAGCGAGATTTTACCCTTACCTATCAAGTTTCCCAATGGTTGATTTTTTTAACACAAGTCAACGACAAGTCGCTTGGGAGTTTATTTTATAAACCGTATAATCATAAGCAGAGGTGACGTTGATGAACGAAATTAATTTAGCATCGATCCTTGTAGCAAAACGCAGAGAAAAAGGACTAACACAGGATGCGGTTGCTGCATTTATCGGTGTTTCCAAAGCGTCTGTTTCCAAGTGGGAAACGGGACAAAGCTATCCTGACATCACATTTCTGCCACGGCTTGCGGCCTATTTTAACATTAGCATTGATGAATTGATGGGTTATTCCCCGCAAATGGAGCAGTCGGACATCGCAAAGCTTTACACCCGACTGGCCAATGATTTTGCTGCCCTTCCTTTTGATGAGGTAATCGCTGAATGTACGGCGATCATCAAAAAATATTACGCCTGCTTTCCGCTTTTATTGCAAATGGTTAAGCTGTACACAAATCACTTCACGCTGGCGAGAACACAAGAGCAAAAAGAGACTCTTCTTAACGAAAGCGTGACCCTGTGTGAACGGATTCAGGGCGAAAGTGGCGATATGCACCTTTCCAACGATGCGATTTTGTATCAGTCGGTTTGTCATCTTGCGTTAAGGAGCCCTCACCCGGTCTTAGATTTACTTGGGGAGACTGTCCGGCCCATGATGCCAAAGGGCGTGTTAATTTCACAGGCATATCAGCTTATGGGCAACATCGGCAAAGCCAAAGAAACCTTACAAGCTGAACTGTATCAGCACGTAATGGCAGTCTTTCAAGGGCTACTGAACGTCCTACAACTAAATATTAATAATATCGAAAAAGCCGAAGCAGCTTTTATGAGAGCGTCAGATTTTGCACGGATTTTTGATATGAAACGGCTGAATCCAAACAATGTCGTTCTGCTTTACGCACTAGGCGCTCATCTATATTGCGTGAACAAATCACCCGAAAAATCGATTGAACTCCTTAAAAACTATGTGGATACCTGCGTGGAAGGATTCTTTCCTTTTGAGCTCCGTGGAGATTCCTTTTTTGATCTGATTGATCCGTGGCTGAAAGATTTCGACGTCTCCGCCCCACGCAGCGAGCAGGTTATAAAGAACAGCATGATGAGGGATGTTCTGATGAATCCAGCGTTCGATCCTTTACGTGAAGTTCCCGAATATCAACGACTAGTTCAGAAAATGAATCATTTTTTAGAAGAAACATGTTAATTGGAGGTTATCGGAATGAACGAAAAACTAATCATTGGCAAAGGAACGAAATATCCTCTAAATGGAATTTTGTCACTGCCGGAGGATTGCTCATCAAAAGTTCCGGCAGTAGTACTAGTACATGGCTCTGGGCCTGCGGATATGGATGAAAAGGTGGGGAATAACTTCCCTTTTAAAGACCTCGCAGAAGGGTTGTCAGACAAAGGAATCGCCGCTCTGCGATATGACAAAAGAACATTCGTCTATGGAAAAGAAATGAAAAACGATACCGGCTTATCCGTTAAAGAAGAAACGATTGAAGATGCTATCCTCGCAGCAGATTTATTGCGCAAAGATCCACGTATTGATACCAACCAAATATTCATTATAGGTCATAGTTTAGGCGGGATGTTAGCTCCACGAATTGATGCAGAAGGTGGACATTTTGCTGGGATCATTATTATGGGTGGGTCTCCACGCAAGTTAGAAGAGATTCTAATGGATCAAAACAACGATGTTTTAGACTCATTGAATATGTTTTTGAAAATGATTGCGAAGAAACAAATAGCAGCACTATCAGCTAAGTTTGATAAAATTTATAAATTCAGTGATGAAGAAGCGAAATCAACTGTGCTTTTGGGGAAATATTCTAGAGCCTTCTACTTCAAAGAGATGGGAGAACATCCCTCCATTAATTACCTTAACGTATTAGATAAACCCGTACTCATTTTGCAAGGAGATCAAGATTTCCATGTATCCGTAGACAGAGATTTTCAGGTTTACAAAGACCTATTGGGTGAAAAACCAAACGTAACGTTTAAACTTTATCCCAACTTAAATCATTTATTTATGCCAGCTGTTTATGGAGAAATATTAAAAATGAAAAAAGAGTACAAAGTTGCACAACATGTAGATAAGAACGTGATCAATGACATTTCCGAATGGATTCATTCAATTTAGGAAAAAGCCATCAATAATCAGTAACTGACTGATTTCTTCAATACTTCTATACTTTCCTGAAGGAACGATTGATTTCTTTCAACTCCTCTGTTTTCACACCAAACAACGGCACTGAAAGCATCATAGAAATTATAAAACGGCAATACGATTTCGAGATTTAACATGTTCCGAATGGTTTGATAACCTTCGAAGTACGGGGACTTCGTTCTCGGGTTTACTTCCCAAATATATCTATTGATTTTAGTAAAGTCTATTTCAGAGGAGCCACCCCGAGCACTCTCAAAATCAATAATGCCAGTAACCTTGTTCCCATTCACCAATATATTGCCAGGTCGAAAATCCATATGTACAAAACAGGGTCCGTCAGGATCAGGTAAAGCAGAGAACACGCCATCAAAATGAAGAATACATTGTTCATACAATGCTGGTTCGAGGAGCTCTTTGCAGGGCTCTTTCCACTTTTCAAAATTGTTTTTGATATGTAGTCGCCAATTATTTTGGTCAAGAATATTAAACCCATCAGTTGAATGGTAACCGTATCCTGGAGTTTTCACCTCATGGAGCATTGCATGATATACCCCCATTTGAAAAGATAGCTTTTCATCCATATTTTCTGTACAAGGCACCCCTTGAATTGCAGAGAGAAGCAATGCTCCAGTATTACTTTCATCCCCATACCAAATGTCCAATACCTTAGGAACAGGTATGACGTCCTTCAATATTTCAAGCATCTGAAATTCGCGAAATAGCTTATCCTTGTTATATGGAATCTTAACATATACGTCTTCTCCACTAAGAAGAGTAAGTTTATATACATCAGAACTAAATGATTCCGGAACATTTTCAATATTCAAGACATTCAATTTCAGCTTTTCTATAACGTTTAGAATGGAACTCATGTGGCACCTCCTTTATTTGCGTTCTAATATAAATCAGCGAGCCCTTTTGATGTGGCTCGCTGATTTTATGGGCTCTTATATTAACATATTTATCCTGGAGTTGGCTAAAGAAATTACAGAAAAAGCGGATATAATGCTGCTAAACAGCGATCAATTCTTTACTTTTTCAAGCTTTCCATAAAATCGTGCAGTGCGTTGGATACCCACTTCTTCGGATGAAGAACGAGTTGAATTTCGAGTTGAAGCTCTGCATGTTCAAGGGGTAAGGCTTTCAGCTCCCCCCGCTCGATTTCCTCCATTACAGCCATTTGCGGCAGAATCGAAATACCCTCACCTGACTTAATACTTCTTTTGATCGCTTCCGGATTGCCAAGTTCCAGACCGATCCGATAAGGGATTGAATTTGCGCGAAGCACTCTTTCAAGCAGCTGCCTGTAATTACAGGTATCTTCCGGCATGATCCATTCCATATCCTTTAGATGATTCAATTCAATCTTCGTTTTGGCGATCAGCGGATGCTGCGGATGGACGATCAGCAAAAGCGGTTCTTGGCGAATGGTAATCCACTGCAAAGCCGGATCGCTCGAATCATCTGCAAGAATAAGTCCGATATCGGCTTCACCTTCCCTGACCTGATGCAAAATCAGCCCTTCACGATTCGTATGCAGTCGTATGTTCAGATCCGGGTATTCCTTACGGGTGGCTTGCATATATGGAGGTAAAAAGTAAGAAGCGATAGAGTCCATCGTACCGATCGTTAAGGAGCCACCACCCTGCTTCGCCATTTTTTCCTTGGACTGCTCAAACAATTCCAACATCTGTCCGGCAAGCTTGAACAGCTCTTCCCCGGCAGAAGTCAGACGAATCTTGTTATTGCTATAGCGTTCAAACAGTTTGACTTGATATGCTTTTTCCAGCTTCTGAATTTGCGTAGTAACACTGGATTGTGCATAACCCAGCACCTCTGCGGCTCTGGTGAAGCTCTCGCGAATTGCGACTTCTCTGAACGTCTGAAGATAGATTAAATCCAACTTGCTCACCTCATCGAAAATATTGATGACAACTATCATTTGTTATAGGTAACTGTGATGCTGGTTCCTATGTTACATTAGTTTCAATATAACGGGAAGAGGTAGTTGATTATGATGAACGAACAACATGTTCAAGGAATTTATATACCGGTAATTGCCCCTTTTTCGGATGACCACAAACTCGACATTGAATCGTATCGCAAATATGTTACCCATCTTGCCAAACACGACATTCAGGGATTGGTCGTAAACGGCACGACAGGAGAATCTCCGACTGTCTCCTGGGATGAAGTAAAGCAGATGGTGGAAGTAACGAAAGAGATTTTGATAAGTCTGAACAAAACCATCCCCCTCGTCGTGGGAACAGGAACGAATGACACCTATTCGACGGTTCATCGGACCGAAATGGCCGCTGAATTGGGAGCAGATGCTGCTCTGGTGGTCACTCCTTACTACAACAGACCGACGCAAGAAGGAATTCTAGAGCATTTTTCAAACGCGTCCCGGACAGGATTGCCGATTCTAGTCTATGAGATTCCGGCTCGAACCGGTAGTCGCATGACCTTGGATACAATGAGAAAAGTCATGGATCTGGATGGGGTTATTGGCCTGAAGGACAGCACTGGCGGTTTGGATCTGCTGCTGGCGCTAACCCAATATGAGACGAAGCCTGTACTTTGCGGCGAGGATGCGTATTTCCATGCGATGCTATGTCAAGGTGCCGCAGGCGGGATGGTGGCCTCTGCCAATATTCATACCCAGCGGTATGTGGACGTGTATCAACGCTTTGTATCTGGTGACGTGAATGCATCAAGAGACAGCTTTAAGCAGCTGCAACCGCTGATTAGTGACGTGTTTGCAGAGCCTGCTCCAGCCTCGATCAAATGGTGGCTGGCTCAGCAACAGCTGATTGCTTCTGCAAAACTGCGTCTGCCGCTGACTGCCGCATCGGAAAAAGCAAAACAAAGGTTGTCGGATACACTCGCAGAGATGGTCGTATCTTCTTAAACAAGCGCATATCTTGCTACGATTTATGTATATATCCAGTCTGATTTATTGAGACATCATGGAATGAAAATCAAAAAACAACCAGTATGGATAACATCTATGGTATTATCCCCTCAAGGTAGACAGTGAAAAAAGAGGTCATGTTAAAATGAACTCAACACTGAAAACCGGAGGGGATTTTTGCTATGCCAGCTAAAAAAGGCCAAACCTTTAATCAATATAGTGAAGAAACGAAGAAAGAGGCTGTTCGTCTGCGATTGGAAGAAGGTTGGACATACAGTCGGATCATGGAGAAGTTTGGTATTAAGAGTGAGAGCCAGATTATTACTTGGGTACGGAAAAGCCATAATGGAGAGAGTTTTGAGGATTATCGAGGACGTTGGACGAAGAAACATTTTAGCACTGCAGAAGAAGAAAATGCTTATCTGAAAGCGCAGGTAGAATATCTAAAAAAGCTCAATCCGAATTTGCACGGAGAGGGAAGCTGGATTTCGAAACCCGGTGCCAGTCCGTTCGAGAAATAAGCAAGTGGGCACCTGTGGTTTGGTTGTGTAAAATTGCTGAAATTTCTCGTGCAGGTTACTACAAATGGAAGAAGAATATCGTCCTCAGAGAGAAACGAGCAGATCGGGATGCGGATCTAAAAGCACATATTTTAGGCATTCACCGGCTTCGTCCTTATTTTGGCTACAAACGTATGCGAACCGCGTTAGGAAAGGAAGGCCTCGTGGTGAATCACAAAAAGGTACGCCGCTTAATGAGAGAACTCCAGATTCGTTCCGTGATTCGTAAGAAACGTCCATTTGCTGGCCGGAAACCGTCCGTTCTTTTCCGTAATGTCTTAAATAGAGAATTCTCGGCGGCAGCTCCTCTGCAGAAGCTCGTGACGGATATTACGTATGTCCGGATTGGGCATGATTTTGCTTATCTCTCGGTTGTGATGGATCTATACAACAACGAGATTGTAGCTTGGGAACTATCCGAGCGAAATGACTTAAAACTCGTTATGGACACGGTGAAGAAACTAAAATGTGGACCTACCTTGCTCCATTCCGACCAGGGGTTCCAGTATACAACACAGAGCTATGCCAAGTTGCTTGAAGAGAAGAAGCTAACAGGAAGCCATTCTCGGCGTGGGAACTGCTATGACAATGCATGTATTGAGTCGTTCTTCTCCCACTTAAAGACAGAGAAGTTGTATTTGGAGAAGCCTCAGAATCTGGAGCAAGCAAGGAACCGAATTACAGAGTATATTTTGTTTTACAACAAGGAACGTTTCCAAAACAAACTCGGCGACCTCTCCCCGATTGAATTCAGGGAAAAAGTCGCCGCTTAATGGAATTTCTCTTTTTTTATTGTCTACTTGACGGGGCTATGACCATCTATACTGGTTGTTTTAATTTTAAACAGAGGTCTCCAGACGGAGAACGAGATATTGCCAATTCATCATTCATCAGGGAATGCTGATCACTACTTTGAATATTAAAAGTAATCCGAAAAGTAAGGTGCCTGCTGCTCAATAGCATCTTCTAACAAATCAAGCGTTTCTGGATCACATTTAATCCGGCCAATCTTATGCAAATACTCAGGACGCTTATAGCCTAACAACATGGTCGTCATGGTTTGGATACTTATGCTATCTTCACTACGTCGATTTTGACTCCGAATTACTCTTCCGCTTCCATTCGGTTCAATCTGTAGAGTAAATGTTCCTTGATTCCATGACAGCAACGGATCTTGCAAAGTAAAGGTCCACTCTCTATCCATCGCTGCGGGTTTGAACGGATATTTTGAGATAAATTGCTCAATGTCCACGATCCGTGCCATAAAGTAAGGCGAAATGGTTTCTTTAATATCCGCATCTTCCAGCAAAAAGGCAAGCTGTTCATCGGTATGAATATTGCCTACAACTTTAGATATCATTGAAAAATGCGCACTAATGAAATTCCACAGTCCACTTCGTGCCTCTTCATGAATGAAGATCATATCTTTGACGTGGAACACTTCTTCTTCAATCCAATATAAAATGTAGCCATCCGGTTGACCGTCTTCTCCATAATAGACAGCTGCAGTTAAATCATCTGAATCCCATCGCCAATACTCACTCCACGCAAGTTCTTTCCGCAGCATGGCTCCATGGGTTTGCATTGAAAAGCGTTCATAAGCCACCTTCACATCTTCGCTGTCGGGTTCTACACGTGCCACATCGCCAGAAACAGGTTTGTTTTTGGGTAATTGGAAGTCTTGAACCTCAAACACGATTTTATCAGAAATGATCTCCCATCCTTTACGGCGATAATACGGTATGGAGTAAGGATACAAGTACGAAATGGATTGTTTCTGTTCACGCATGTTGGTGAGAGCTTGCAGCAGCAGTTTATTCATTAAGCCTTGACCCGAATATTCCGGAAAAGTCCCCACACCAGTGACGCCACCCATAGCATATGTTTCGTTAAATATCCGAACTTCAAATGGATATATGGATACCTGAGAAATCAGTTTTTCTCCATCGAACCATCCAAGTACATCTGCTTGTTGTAAGACTGGTGATTTTTCATGGAGAATTTCGCTTTCTTTCCAGCCATGTTTGTGAAGATCATTATGAGTAACCTGAAATACATAGCGTAACAGTTGACTATATTGTTCTAAATGTGATAAATCTACTTTTTTCATTTTTAAATTTTGCTTACGATGCATGCCAGTTATTCTCCCTTGGTTTTAAATTATATTATTTACCAATTGCTGCAGAATAATGCTGGCGCTGATCTAGATCAAGATAATTATTAAGATCTTGTTTTTACCTCTCTAAGTTTCCCTGTCGAATCTCTAAGGATAATATCCAGAAACTTATGCGCTGCATTATGTGAGAAGCTGAGCTTAAGATTCATATCTGACTCCAGTGTTGCTTTAGAGCTATATGCAAACATTTTTTTCTCGTAGTGCTCTAAAGCCGTTTTTAGATCGCTGTGATTAGCAAGGGATAAGCCTAACTCAGCTGCATCAAGCATGGCAATATTCGCTCCTTTTCCTGCAAATGGAGACATTAAATGCGCAGAATCTCCTATGAGAGTGACCCCGTCCTTATGCGTCCAGCTGTGGTCGATTGGCAACATATAGATTCTACGAGGCAACATCTCGCCATCAGCATAACGAATATAATTTTTCAAGTCATCACTCCAATCGGATAATAATTGGAGCAGAGATTCTTTTGCCATTGTTGGTTGTTCAAAGTTAATACCGCAATGATCCAACCATTCTTTTTCAATCTTGAAAGCCAAATAAGCTCGGATGCGGCCATCACCATTAAGCTGAGCCATAATCGCTTTTTGATCTTGGAATGCAAACATACTCCCTTTCCCGTTGAAATCGGCTAAATCCGGATGATTTTCATCAACATTTGATATCCCCATCTCAACCGCGCTTATTCCCGTATAGATCGGCTGCACATCCGAGAGAAACTCACGAACTTTTGAAAAGGCACCGTCAGCACCAACAACAAGATCTGCAACTTCTGTATGCTCATTCTCAAATTGCAACTCAAGCTGACCGTTGTCTAGTGAATTTATACTTTTTAGGTGATGGCCCCATTTTATTGTGTTTGGTTCAATAGAATCCAATAACAATTTGCGAAGTACGCCACGATCTATCTCAGGTCTATGGTTATCTTCGGGACCTGAGATCTCGTCCCAATAGACTTTTCCGGTTTTATCCAGAAGCCGTAAGTCCTGGCCTTCATAACGAGCATTCACTTCGAATTCTTTTATCAGTCCAGCTACCTCCAATGCATATTGACCTGACTCAGGATGCATATCAAGTGTGCCACCTTGTTGACGAGAGTTGGAGGATGGTTCACGCTCATATACAGTAGCTTTCATTCCATTTTGCTGCAGAATTCGAGCAAGCGTTAATCCGGAAGGACCTCCACCAATGATAGCAATACGGGCATTTTTTTTTGACATACGAAAATCTCCCTTCAATCATATTAATAGTTAAGATAAATAAAATGCCGTCAAACGTATTATTATTTACCTGTAAACAATAATAATTGATAAAGATTATCATTGTCAAATGTTAACGTGATAATGTCTATATCTTAGAATACTAACGTTTGTTTGAAAAAGTCATGCTAGGATTAAGCGAAACGGGCCATTTTGTCTACACATTCGACCTGAAGCTGATAAAATTATCGCTTTGGTTCCTTTATCCTATTTAAATGCTAATCATGTGCTCATAAAATATTTCAAATTAGAATCTATTTTATTGTAAACCTGTTAACTAAATACCAAGAACGAAAATGCTATTCACAATCCGTTTAAAAAACGTTATGTCTTCTGCTTATAAAAAATCCAGACATGTGTTGATCTTCTCATTTGGGACAAGATTTCGTACCAACAAAACAAAAAAGCCGCTAAAATAGCGACTTTTGATGGGTCCATCTTATTGCCTCGCACCAAGTAATTAATTTTTTAAGTCCAATGTAAATCCTTCCAGCTCTTCTTCAGCTTCATGCATCAGATCCAACAACTGATCTGCGTACTCTCCAAGAGACTTCCGACTTGCCTCAAAATCAATCCACTGAATGGTAAGTGGCATAGGGAGAAATCCAGTCAGGCAATCCCATAATGCGTCCAAATTCCGCCCATACGTTTGACCTAATTCAAGACTGGTCTGAAGGACATCATGTAATTCTTCTTTTCCATGAATGTCCTTTCCATAGATGACTACTGTCTTCATATGATCACCCTTTCTCTATTCGATTTGCTCGAACGTACGATAATGATCGGTTGTTCTATAGATTAATCCATCATTGGAGTACAAAATCCGATCACTCCCCCGCGTTCCTCCCGAATAGTTAATATCTGCTTCGTACCAAGTCCTTCCTTTTTTCTTGGGCAACAGCCCTTCTCGATTTTGAAATACGTCACCGCCAATGCTTTTGCCTGGAGCCACTTTTTCCAAATTACCTTTGCTAGGCTCCCACCCTAATTCTCTGGCCTCTTTCTTGGTTATATAATTTTCCGGGAGTTCATTATGCTCCGAAATATACTTGGCTACTTCATCAAATTGCGTTAGAGTTGCATTCTCTTGAGATGAGCCATTTAATGAAACCGTTTCGAGTGAGCAGCCTGTAAACAGGATGGTCGCCAGAATAAAAAGTAAAGCACCTAACCACTTTTTTACAACCATTGATTTTGATCTCCTTCTGAAAAATTAGCATCCTCCCTATCATAACATGTTCCTTTCGTATACTCCTCTTTATATTCGTTTCTCGCGGCTTTCAGCCATCCCAACACAAAAAGGCTGAGTAGGGATATCCCTGCTCCAACCTTTATTATGCTTGCCTGCTTACGGCTCAATTCCCCAAACCAGTTGACCGTTGATATAGCCGGTAACCTGTTCATTGTTTGCGAACTGAGTACTCGATGCCTTAAACGAGTAATCGTTAGCCTGGTTGTAATTGGACCAGTTATTTTTGGAGAACCGTGCTTGAATTTCTGCGCTTTGTCCGGCATTAAGCGTTCCGGCAGAACTCGTAAAACCAACTTCCAAAACATAATCCGCTCCGGCAACTGGCGTTGCCAATTTAACGAATTTGCTGGTTACATTTGCACTTCCGATACTGGCCCAGTCAGACCAAAAACTCTGTGCTTCTTCCCCGTCGATCGTATAGTAATACCGGAGCTTTACATCACTTAACTGAATCGCCGAATTACCGGTATTGACCACTTTGAATTTAGGTGAGATTCCGTTGGTGGACGCACTTATATTGCCGTTAAAGGCTTGGATCGTCAAATTCCCAGAGGGTACAGAAATACTGCTATCCACTACGTTTACTGTAAGAACAGCGTTATTTCCTCCGTTAAAATGAAACGTTATCGTATTTTGGCTTAGCGGCAGCGTGGAAAGGTAGGATTTGCGCAGAACGATGGCATTGCTTGATGCCGTATAATCCTGGCCCGATACAAGCGTATAATTTCCATTCGTTATGCTTGTAAGCTGTCTTCCGTTTAAAGTAAGAGTCAAGGAAACATCCTGTGCTAGATTCGCTGCTTTATCAAATGTTGCATTCACGGGCGAAATCACAGCGCTTGTGCTTGGTGTTGAATCAACAATTTTAACTTTTAATACAGGATCTTGCCCTTGATTAAAATCAAAAACGATGGAATGTTCGCCAACCGGCAGTCCGGCTAAGAATTCTTTTTTCAGCAGCAACGTACTTCCGCTTAACGTATAATCCTGATTTGCAGTCAATGCAGAGGTACCTATCCGTAGACCGGTTAACGTATTACCGTTAAAGTTCACGGTTATGGCTTTGTCGCTTGGATTGGGCGTGTGTTTGTCAAATTCAACGGTTGTAGGTGTGAGGGACGCGTTTGATGTTGGATTGTTAACCTTCAAATTAGGTAGTTCATCCAGTGTAATGACATAATCGCTTTGATAAAGCGTTTTCAGAGTTGCCGGATAATTAAAGGCTGAACTCATAAGATGTTCGCCATACCATGGGCAGAAGTAAAGCCATCCCGATTTTTCCTCTGTCAGATTCTGTACACTTGGGATGGTATCGTTCTCCGTCATGGCCACCATTTTCTTGCCGCCCGTTAAATCAACCAGTTGATAGAAGATCGAGGTAATGGCATCCTCATTCGGTACGCCGGACAACCCGTCAGTGCGGTTGTAGATCGTATTGTATTTATCATAACCGACAATATCTACCTGCTCGTCACCAGGGTACCATGCAGGAGAAGTGTTATATACGTAGCTGTTGTAAGTCCAAATCAAGTTGTGCAAACCGTATGTCTCTGTAAGTTCAGTGTAGAGCATATCCCACAGTTGTTTGTACACATCTGCACCTGCGGAAGCCCACCAGAACCAGGCGCCTTCTCCATTTAACCCACCGTTGCCCTCCGCCTCATGATAAGGACGGAAAAGAACGGGCACATTGTTATCTTGCAGAATCAACAGCTGTTCCGCCAGATCATCAATCGTACTCATTACGTATTGATATTCTTTCGTACCAGGAATTACGGCGTTGGCTGTATTAAAATTGGTTTCTGTTGGTTTATAAGTAGCCTCTTTCCAATCCACATGATCCCCAAGCTGGTAGGTCGTGAAATTTCGGGGCACATTGATATGCCAGGAAGCTGTCGCAATTCCATCCCTGTTATTCACCCAATCGATCATTCGATCGGTTGTGCCGTCTTCCCATCCGTAGAGCGGATTATAGTTCATAAAATCAAATCCGCGGATAGCCGGATACTTCCCGGTTAAATTATGAATCCAATCAAACTCCAACTCCGTATTGCCATCGTTTCCACCACCGTATATCTCCTGTTGACCTGAGATAATATGATTGCCATAAACCTCCGTTAAATAATTCATCAGAAGTTGTGTTTCCGGTGTGGCTTGGGAATCAGTAAGGACAGGCTGAACATCCAGGGGATCAAGATTGGCATAGTCCACAGTGAAGGTGTCAAAATAAGCGAAGCCCCAACCAGCCTTCAATTGAATCGTGTTACTTCCTTGATTCAGCTTCTGATAACCAAAATTGAAATCAGACCATGTTGTTGTGTATGGCAGCATATACGAGCCCTTGGTAACGCCATTAACGGATAAATATTGAAGTCTGCCGTCAGCACTTAGCTCCTGCATGTATCGGGTGGAAATTGCATACATGCCTGTTTCGGGGACAGTCACAGTGAAGGTTATCGTGCCGGAATTCTGCATCCAGACAAATCCACTTCCAGAAAATCCGGGCTTGGGTTGTCCGTAAATTTCTGTCGTCACTTGAAGATCGGAGGAAAGTAAAGCGTTTTCGCTTTCGATCGTAAAAAGTGGTGAATCTGCATGAACGGGTACTGTCATCAATCCAAGAAGCAGAGTCAATGCCAGCATTAATACGCCTTTCTTTTTGAGCAAAATCATCATCATCATCTTCCTTCCCATTTTAAAATATGATAAAGAATGATCCCTCTGTTTACTCATGATGGCGCTTTCATTGTAAACATAGCATATGTATCAAGTTTTGCAAATATATGGACGAAAAAAAGCCGCAATTTGCGGCTTTCACTATGTTCATCCATTCATTTTCGGCAAATTTACTCCTCTTATTGGGCGGTGTATCCACCATCCACGATTAGACTATTTCCTGTCATATAGGATGAATCGTCGCTAGCTAGGAACAGTACGGCTTTGGCCATTTCATCTGCTTGACCTAGCCGCTTCATTGGTGTTGCCGAAGAAAGAGCCTGTTTGCTCTCTTCTGGAATAATCGGTGTATCGATGAAGCCTGGGCAAAGTGCGTTCACCCTAATATTTTTCTCAGCATACTCCAGCGCGAGTGAACGAGTCAAATTCACAACGCCACCTTTTGCTGCATTGTAGGCTGCAGAACCAGGTGAACCAACCCATCCGTACATGGAAGCCGTGTTGACGATAGTCCCACCGCCAATTTTGAGCATTTCTCGGATCGCTTCACGCGCGACCAAGAATACGCCGTCCAGATCTACATTCACCGTATTGCGCCATTCAGCATATTCGAGCTCATGCGAAGGATGAACACGCCCGATTCCTGCATTGTTAAATACGATATCCACTTTACCGAAAACCTCTACGGTTTTTTTGAAAATCTCAGCAACCTCTTGTTCACTTGTGATGTTCGCTTTAATAAACAGAGCATCAGCTTTAAGCGCTTTCAGTTCTTGCTCAAACGCCTTACCTTTTTCTTCATTCAGGTCCACCAAAACCACTTTGGCTCCTTCTGAAACGAATAAGCGTGCTGTCGCTGCGCCGATTCCGGATGCCCCTCCCGTAATAATTGCCACTTTGTCTTGAAGTTTGCCCATGATTAAATCCTCCAGTATACTATTTTGAATAGCACCTATTTGCATATGTGCTATATGACGTTTACAAACATAATTGTATGCTTAAAATTGTAACAATCCAATCATTAAGATACGATGATATGTCTACTACATAGACACTTGGTGAAACAATGTCTATTTTTATAGGAGTTTTTATGTATGAATGATGAACAAATTATGAAATCTCAACAGCGCAATCGAACAGAAGAGCATCTTAAAAGCGCTCTGATCCAACTCATTAAGAAAAAAGGCTATCATGCCATCTCTGTCAAAGACATCGTTGATCAGGCAGGTTATAATCGCAGTACTTTTTACTTACACTACCAAGATAAATTCGTGCTCGCCGAAGAATTGTTGAATACGAAGCTCGAAGGTTTGAGACTCGCCGTAGGCAAACCATATTCGCATGGCCAAAAGGTCTACACCAACAAGCTTAATTTTGAATCCTTTCAAATCATCGATTATATCTATGAAAACCGAGACTTCTTCGAACTGATTCGATATGATGATACGTTACCTGGTCTGCATACAGGTTTTCCTCAGACAATCCTGAAAATCTATGAGGAGCAGTTTATCTTCGAGACGATCAACGATTCCCCTGTTAACATGGAGTATTTTAAGTACTATACGGCTTACGGTTTTTTTGGAATATTGAACAATTGGATATTAAGCGATTTTCGTGAATCACGTGATATGTTTATCAAGAACGTGATCGAACTATCAAAAACACATATTCATTCTTTTCATTATGTGGGGGACAATTAGTTAAATTTCATTTAGAGACAAAGAAGAGGAATCGTATCCTCCACTCTTTGTCTTTTTTTGTCTTTCCCCCTCTTTTTCTTATGGAATTTATTGAATGATTATTTCTCAATCTTCTTATCCATAAATTTGCCTCTTGAGTAAATTTGCACAATGAGCAAATTAAAGTTATGATAATTTCGAGTAAATACTAAGGAGTTGAGTGAATACCAAATGAAAACAATCTACTATCGAGAGAGTTATTTTCTCCAGAAGCATGCATGTGGAGGTGTACGCATCTGATGGCCAAGCAAACCCTGCGACATTTAAAAAAAGAAGCTACTGAAAAAGCGCTAGCGACTACAGCATTTGAACTAGCACTTGAACATGGGTTGGACGGTTTTGTTGTCGAAGATATCGTGCAAAAAGCCGGTTATTCCAGAAGAACTTTCGCAAACTATTTCACATGCAAGGAAGAAGCAGTAGCCATTGGAGCTACTTCAGTTAATAACACAACTGAGTTCGAGAATTTGATCACCAAAATTCCACCAAATGCCTCCTTGCTTGACATTTTGTATCAACTAATCCAGATGCAGCTTACAGCAGACCTTATAGGAAGATTGCGTGAACTCCTGTTGCTTTCCCAAAAATATCCTATTCTCGAACCGCATTTCCTTGGAGTAGTGCACCAAATGCAGACGACTGCTCAAGAGACATTATTAGACTTATCAAACGGGAATGATGACGAGGTATATACTTATCTACTTATTAACGCGGCCTACGGAACCATTCTTCCATTAATTGACGGAAGACTTAATGTGCTGTTACCAGGACAAAACATAAGTGACCACCAAAGAACAGGGGCTGTATCGTTCGATGAGTTTTTAGAAAACATGTTTGGTCATTTGCGCAAAGGATTCTAATACAGTAGCAATCCATATTCACCATAGAGGGAGTGTAAAACAAAGATATGTCTACATTATTATATAGAGTGGGGAAAACCGCTTTTCGCAAACCGGGGTACTTTATACTCGGATGGATTTTAATTTTAGGAATTGTCGTCTCGATGATCAGTGTGAATGGTGTGCATATCAGTTCTGAAATGAAGATTGAAGGCACAGAATCTCAAAAAGTTCTGGACCAGTTAGCCAAAGAATTACCTGCGGCCTCAGGTGGTCAAGGGAGTGTTGTGTTTGAAGCACCTCCAAACGAGCGTCTAGATACGCCAGAACGATTGGCAGCAATCACAAAGGGTGTTAATGATGTTTACGGGATAAAAGATGTGATCAACCCTGCAGATTATGCTGCTGAAGCCAGCGGCTCAACTGCTGAGATGGCTCAGGCTTCCAATACAGAGCAGTCTGCAACAGTGGCTGCTCCCTCCTATGGTCCTCTGATGGTGGATGGTGTTCCTGTGCCGGGTGTTCTTCTCTCTCCCGACGGCAGAATCGCTTTGTTCCAATTTCAGTTTACCATTGAGCAGTCTGCTATCACGCAGGATGTTTTTGACTCCGTAATAGATTCCGTCATGACTGTTGAGAAAGGAACCAATATTACTGTCCTACCAGGCGAAACACTAAAAACCGTATCCATCGGTGTAGGATCCGCCGAAATCGTTGGACTTGTTATTGCCGCGGTTGTTTTGCTGGCCACACTTGGGTCCGTTGTAGCGGCAGGACTGCCTCTTGTAACTGCACTTCTTGGTGTCGGCATCGGAGTGGGCGGAGCATTCTCCATTTCGAAATTCATTGAAATGCCTAGTGTCACTTCGGTTTTGGCTCTTATGGTTGGACTAGCAGTTGGAATCGATTACGCTCTATTCATTGTAAATCGTCAACGACGGATGATTATTGATCAACGTTTGAGTGCACAAGAAGCTGCTGCCAGAGCTATTGGTACATCGGGCAGTGCTGTATTTTTTGCAGGTTTGACGGTTATCGTAGCTCTATGCGGTATGCTAGTAATCGGTCTTACGTTCTTATCGACAATGGCGTTGGTAGCTGCTGCAACCGTGCTCATCAACGTATTCGTTGCCTTAACCCTTTTACCGGCGCTGCTCGGGTTGGTGGGTGAGCGTATCTGTTCGCCTAAAGCTCGTGAGAAAAGCGCAAAATCTAACAAAGCGGCTGGTCGTGGCGTAGCTGACAGATGGGTTAAATTCGTTATCAAGTATCGTTGGGCCACAATTGTCGCCATCATCGTACTTCTTGGTGTCGCATCAATTCCGATTACAAAAATGGAGATGGGCATTCCTGGAGCTGCTTCAGCGAATCTGGACACGGCTGCAAGACAAAGTTATGAAGCAATTTCCGAAGGCTTTGGAGAAGGCTTTAACGGACCACTTATTCTGGTCGCTGAGCCCAAGGATTCTTCAACGCAGGTCTCTCCCGAACTCGTAGGTAATCTTGTGAAAGAGCTTCAAAGTCAAAAGAATGTTGCGCAGGTTTCACCTTTAGGCATGACTGAGGATATGGCTATTTTTAGTCTGATTCCTGAAACTGGCCCTAATGATAAAACCACCAAAAACCTGGTAAATGATTTACGTTCTTCTGAGTCGAGTATTGCACAGACGTATGACGTTAAGCTTGGAGTTACCGGATTCACTGCCGTAAATATAGATATGTCGACCAAGCTGGCAGAGGTATTCCCTATATATGTAGGAATTATTATTCTGTTGTCCCTTATCATTCTACTCTTGGTATTTCGTTCAATCATCGTGCCAATCAAAGCAACCATCGGCTTTCTTCTTAGTATTCTTGCTACGTTCGGAATCACGACAGCTGTGTTTCAGTGGGGCTGGCTCCACTCTCTCTTCGGCTTCGATACAGGTGGTCCGCTGCTAAGCTTTATGCCGATCATTGTTACGGGTATCCTTTATGGACTCGCAATGGATTATCAGGTTTTCCTTGTTAGCTCCATGCGGGAATCGTATGTTCATGGTCATCGGGGGACTGAATCCGTCGTTCACGGGTACAAACAAGTGAGTCGTGTCGTAGTTGGAGCCGCTGTAATTATGGTTTCTGTTTTTGCAGGGTTTATTTTCACGGATGATGTCATGATCAAACAAATTGGATTTACGTTAGCTGTAGGAATCTTGATCGATGCCTTCATTATTCGAATGGGATTGGTCCCGGCCATCATGGCTATTTTCGGGAATAAAGCGTGGGCGCTTCCGAAATGGCTGGACCGTATTCTGCCGAACCTTGATGTCGAAGGCGAGAAACTGATTGCTTCACTCAATGCTAAAGATAACGAACATCATAAGTCTTGATGCGGCAAATTATTTAGATTTGAATTCCTTTGGATGAAAAATAAGAAACAGCGACCACGTTCTGGTTACTGTTTCTTATTTTTTTTCATATTAATTTAGCTTAATGGATCTGGAGTTCCGCCACCAACATGATGGAAGCTTAGTTCCTGAAGTACTGCCTCTTGGTCACTTTCGATGATTTCAACAATAACACCCCGAATTTTGATCGCAGGGATACGAATAATTGCCTTATGACCTATATGCTGCCCTTCATAAATGGTCACAGGTCGTCTTGACTTTTGAGTAATGATGTCAATCTTGAAGCTTCGTATATTTTCACCAGCTGTAAGATCCTCTTGGATGATAACGTGGTCGAGCAACTGGGGCACCTCTGTCTCGTAAACCCACGATTTTTCAATTCTTCTGCATTGCTCGATTGTTGCAAATGGACGTTCGAAACGGCGAATTTCCGATCCGAATTCCAACAGTCTCTCTACGTCTTTCTGTGGAAGCAGACCGTTGCGATCCGGTCCAATATTCAGGAGCAGGTTAGCACCACGGCCAACGGAATGATAATAAATGCCCATAAGTTCTTCCGTACTTTTCAGGGTAAGTTCATTGCTATCGCTATAAAACCAATCTCCCCTTATTTGGACGTCACATTCCGCTGGCAGCCATAGGTGTTCAACCAATTGCTCTTTCTTTTCTGTCAAAATTGAAAACTCCGTTGAGTCCACTTCATTCCAGCATGGAATAGGTGCAATACCATCCTCGTTCCCAACCCACCGAAAGTCGGGGTCACCCATATTAAAAATTAAAATATGAGGCTGCAAGCGGCGAATTTCATCAATAATACGTTCCCAATCATATGAGTGTGCCTCAGAGCCACAACCGTCAAACCACAGAATATCGATGTCGCCATATTGCGTGAGCAACTCTGTGATTTGATTGACGAAATAATCGTCGTAGGCCTTCGCATCTTGGGTGTAAAAGTCAGCTGAACCATCATACGGTGAATAGTACAAGCCTGGTTTCATATCATATTTTCGGCAAGCATCAACAAATTCGCGTATGACATCCCCTTGCCCACCCTTCCACTGAGAAGCCGCCACACTAAATCGACTGTAGTCGGAAGGCCAATTGGAAAAGCCGTCATGGTGCTTCGCAGTTAACACAGCATAGTTCATTCCGGCTTCTTTGGCCGACCGGATCCACTGCTCACAGTCTAAGTCAACAGGATTGAAAGTAGCCGGATCCATCTGCCTTTCATCAAAATCGACATATCCTTCATAAAAGGTGCGAAGTCCGAAATGAAGAAACAATCCAAATTCCCATTTTTGAAAAGCAAGTTGTTTGGCTGATGGCGTTAATTTTCGAACAAGATTCATATGATCACACCTTTCTCACCCCATTGTTTAATACAGCTGTTCATTCTGTTTGTCCGTTCTCAATCTCATATAGTCGATCGTAGTCCTCGATATTAAAACTGTATAATTGCATGGCCGTTTTGCCAGAGGAGGGTGCAAGCTCTCTCGGATGATTGAATCGAAATACTCGCTGGAGAATCTTTTCAACCTGCTCTTCCTGTCCATTCTGCTTTGCTATCTGCATATATTCATAATCGCGGATGCCTCGCTGCAGCCACTTATAACGCAGTGAAAGCAGCGGTTTGCCCCTTTTTCCCGGGTAAACGAAATTGGTATCCCCAGCCTTCCAAATCATAGGACGATAGGAAAGCCTCTCCAGAGGTTTGTCGGGCCACACGGTATAATTCCACCGTAGAAAGCCATCCAATTTCAGATTTTCTGCGAGCCAAGGGATCACCCGAGACTCAATTGACGGCGAACTGAGGAACGTGTTGGGTTTCTCTGGCGAGCAGCAAACGTAAAACGTAAATGTCCCCTTCACTACTTTTCTTAGCTGCTCTAGCTGTTCAAATTCCTCTGCAGCACAGTCAAGGACAGGCACATAATCAACGATTCCTTTGATATGTTTATGAATAAACTCGGTATGATTAATTGCTGCTTTATAGAGGAATGATGGCGCCATCTCGCGTAAGCATGCTAAACTTTCCTCAAATAAGCAGATATCAGCCGGTTCATCCGCAACAACACGAACGCGGTCAATCCACTTTTTCGAGATAAAATGCTGCTCTAGTGCCACTACATAAGCGCTAAGATCTGATTTATTTCGGATAAACTTATAGCTCCCGGTTTCTTCATCATAATAGCGGACGCGAATGGCATCGGGGTAATCATCCACAACTCCCCCAAACCCTTCATCCTCATGCTTCCAAATATTGATCAAGCCGAATACTTCTATTTCTTTGCATATTCCGTGCTTCTCTCCTATCTCAACATACCGATCCAAGTGCGTAAAATCATAGTCAAATCGACCGTCGCTCCGTCTCACGATTTGAACGATACTGTATTCATTCAAGTCGGATGGCTCAGCATCGATAAATGATCGTTGTCCGCTCCATGGCTCCTCTGAAACAACAAGCGTCAACGCCTTTTGTCCGAGCTGAGATAAGCTGTGAAGATACGAATCAAGAAGCGTAAAATGTTCATCGGTCCAATAGGAAACATCATATTTTCTTGCAATATTACAGTTATGCTGCCACAAGTCCAAAACGAAAGTATAATTTTGAGGCTCTGGCAGCACTTGTTCACTGATCGTTAAACGAAACGTCAGTTCTTTCTCCAAAACCTCATCCTCGAACATCGTATGCGTGTAGAATTTCAGCTTGCCTTCATATTGACCGCTTACAACGGAATCATCGGCATGAAGCTCCACCCACAAAGGTTGGATCTGACGCTTCCTAAGCCATTGGTAGGATTCATCCAGCAGAACATCTGAAGTCATAACACGATTATCGTCCTCTATCAACCCGATAAGCTGAAGATCGATCTTGCAGGGAGCATCCGTCTCCACCTCACAGCGCACGATTTTGATCGGCCCGCCCTTCCATAACAATGCATCCCGGTTAATCGTAACGAGCATATCCTCTTGATCTGAGTTGACCAATGCCTGGAAGGCGGCGCTGTCATTTTTACAGCAGCGAAGTTCCAAGTGTTTCACCTGCGTGTCTTCACGTCCCTGATTCCACCAATTGGACGACCACATATACTTATAGAACATGTTTTGCAAACCACAGTTCACTTTAAACTGCACCTCCGAGTCTAATCTGAAATCCTCCAGGTCCTCCTCCAGGTCAGACTTGAAGGTAGAATTATTTAGGGGAAATTTCGAATTATTTCGTATCAATTGCCTTCTGGTAAATTTCTATATACTGACCAAGCTGCAGACCATCCAGACCTTTTACATAAGAATCCCATTCTTTCTCGATGTCCTTGCTGCCCGTAATGAACTGAGCCATGTTTGACTTGACGTAATCTCGGATTGATGTTTTTAGTTGAGCCGCAACCTGAGTGTCTTCCAATGCTATGAATACGCTGGATGGATAATTCTCCTTCGATTGGAACGGCTCATATTGGGCTGATTCACGTTTCAGACGTACCTCGTAAGCTCCTTCAGCAAGCGGGTCCTGCAGTGCTGCCCATGAGTCTCGATATTGGTATGTGCGGAGGGAAGGTCCAAGCTGATCCCAGCGGTCGTTATACGTCATTTTGGTTTCACCATCAGAAATAATTGCATAAGTTGCCGGTTTACCGTCCATCCCCAGCTCGCCTTCCTCTGCTTTACGCCATCCTTTGCCTTCTGGACCATGCTCTTGGTTCACAATGGCTTCTTCTGTGTACAAGTAGTCAGCCAAACGGATTGCAGCGATTTTCTGTTCATCGGTCGCTTTGTTCGTAATGGCCATCTGCGATACACTTACTCCCGCAAAGTACCCAGCTTGCTGCACACCGTTCGGTCCTTTAAGGGGAGGCACGGTGACATACTCTTTATGACGTGGGTGTTTGTCATCGGGGCTGTGGGCGTAACTGATTAGAGCGGTTGTAATGCCGCCAATCACATTCGCGTCTTGACGGTTGCCCAATTGCTGGATGGCGTCGGAGTTTTGTGTGAATGATGCTGGATCAATCAGGCCTTCCGCATAGAGCTTTTTCAGGTACAATAATCCCTGCTTCCATTCTTCCTTATTGGCGACGAAATCCACTTTGCCGTCCTTTACCTGGAGAAAAGTCCCGTTGTCTTTGTCCACCTGATCGTCGATGATGAACGAATTCATCAAGAAGGAAGCGACGTTCCCTGCCCACATGTCGTCAGCGCCGGTAAGCGGAATTTCGTCTTTTATACCGTTACCGTTCGGATCATTTTCTTTAAAAGCTTTTAGCACTTCATAAAACTCGTCCGTCGTTGACGGCATTTTCAACCCAAGCTTATCCAGCCAGGACTGATTGATCCATAGCTTCTGTGCATAGTTGCAGTGATAGCACTCGTTCACTTGCGGAAGTGCATAAATGTTGCCGTCCGGTGAAGTGATAGAACTTTCCAGGTACGGCAGTTCAGCCATTGCTTTTTTGAAGTTAGGCGCATATTTATCAATCAAGTCGTTCAGAGGAATAAACACACCCTCTTTGCCGTACTTCATCTGCTCTTCTTTGGTTAAGCTCCCATGCAAAATGACTTCAGGATAATCACCGCTTGCCAGCATCAATTGTTTGCGGTCGTTTAGCGCTTTTTCGGGTACGAGATCCCATTTTATTTGAATATTCGTCTTGTCCTGAAGGTATTTCGTGAATGTATTGGTTTCCATATTCTCTATGACGGCGTACTGCGGAGCAAACATTTTGATCGTCATGGGCGTTTTGACAATCGGATATTCTCCAACGGGCGTAAACACGTCAGTTGCTTCTGGTGCACTAGCAGAAGGTGTATTCGTAGTTGTGCTCGAATCCCCGCTACAGGCGCTCAAGACGAGTGATAAACAGAGTGCAGCTCCGAGGACGCAAGAGAATGACTTTTTCCATGTTTTCATAGTTATGACCCCTCCCATTTATCGAACATAAATTTCAATTACAGAAGCATTCTATCTGGTCTTCAAGACCTCACCTCCTTAAAGCTACCTCCCCGTCATTAGCCTTTTAATGAACCAATCATGACACCTTTAACAAAGTGCTTCTGCACGAACGGATAAATGATCAGGACAGGTGCGCTTGCGACAACGATAAGCGAATATTTAAGCAAGTCCTTCAACCCTTGCTGCGCCAACATCTGATCAACATTGGTCACCATAGTCGGATCGATCGAGTTCAGAATAAGAATGTTACGCAACACGATCTGTAACGGGAACAATTCTGGAGATTTCAGGAAAATCAATGCATCGAAGTAAGCATTCCAGTGGCCCACAGCATACATCAACGTCAGCACAGCCAAAATGGGTTTGGAGAGCGGAATTACCATACTGGTAATGAACCGGATGTCACTACAGCCATCGAGTTCGGCAGCTTCCGCAATTTCCTCGGGAATCGTGGTCTGAAAAAAGGTCCGAGCGACAATCACTTGAAACACCGCCATGGCTCCTGGCAAAATCATCGCCCAACGTGTATCGAGGATATGAAGGTTTTTTACTACGAGATATAAGGGGATAAGCCCTCCTTCGAACATCATCGTGATGACTAGAAGGACCATGATGAAATTACGGCCGTAGAACGTTTTTCTGGCGAGCGGATAAGCAAGCATAACAGTCAAAGCAACGTTGACTGCTGTACCTATGACTGTATAATAGAGCGAGTTCAAGTAACCGAAAACGATTTGTGGATTTCGAAACACCGCTTTATAGCCTTCCAGCGTAAAGTCGACGGGTAACAGCCACACCTTGCCGGATACGACGGCTTGCGGTGAGCTAAACGATGATGAAATGATAAAGATGAGCGGAAAAAGGACGACAATCGTCACTACGCTCAAAAAAGCATAGACACCGAGTAGAAACAAACGATCACCATACGATTCCCGAATCCTTGACGCTTTGAACATATTTGTTCCTCCTTTCTGCTGATTTGCTGCTACCATAAACTCGAATTGGATAATTTCTTGGCAATGTAGTTAACGCTCACAAGAAGAATCAGATTGATGATCGAGTTGAAGAAACCGATTGCAGTCGAAAAGCTGAAGCTGGAGCTGAGCAGTCCCACCTTATACACATAGGTAGAAATGACTTCAGAAGTGCTGATGTTTAGGGGATTTTGCATCAAATATACTTTTTCGAAGCCAACTTTCATGAAATTCCCTAAATTCAATATGAGCAGAATGACGGATACAGGGATAAGGCTCGGTAAGTCAATATTAATAATTTTCTGCATCCGGGACGCACCATCCACTTTTGCCGATTCATATAGTTCAGGATTGACTCCTGCCAAAGCTGCAATGTAGATAATCGCACCATAACCTGAAAATTGCCATACATCCGACCAGACATAAATCGATTTGAACAAGCTCGGAATTCCCATGAAATTTGTATTTTCAATGCCTAGTAGTTGTGTGAACTTGCTAATAATCCCAACACTTGGCGACAAAGTTACGATGAGAATTGAGACCATGATAACCGTTGAAATAAAGTAAGGCGCGTAGGTGATCATTTGTACACTGCTTTTGAAAAAACCGTTACGAATTTCATTTAATGCAAGTGCCAATAGAATCGGAGCAGGAAAACCAACAAGCAAACCGTACAAATTAATGCCAAGCGTGTTCTTCAAATACAGCCAAAAGTTTGGCGATTCAAAAAATTGTTCGAAATATTTCAGTCCGACCCATGGGCTACCCCAAATACCTTGGATGACGTTGTACTCTTTGAAAGCAATGACAACGCCAGACATAGGTATATACTTGAAAATGACCAAATACAGCAACGGCAGAAATACGACCAAGTATAACTGCCAGTGACGTTTCATTTTTTTCCCAATGAAGCGTAATGATGATTTGCTGTCAGGCAATGCCGGTTCATGTGGCTGGCCTTGCATTGAAGTTTCGGGTTTCCTGATTCTTTTTTGCATGCTTGACATATGCTCCTTCTCCTTTCGTTCGATCTAATTGTTTGCGCTTACATTCTACATAGTAAAGTAGGATAACCAGGTGCAGCAAGAAACAATAATCGTTAACTTAACCGTCTTCGCATGGCCTGAAAATGCGCAACAGCTCCGTGTTTAGCCGGAGCTGCTGCATGAAATACATTATGAAACTGCTGGGTAAGCAGGCGTAGCAAACCATTTTCAACCAGTTAACCAAATTCAACCGATCTGTCTGCGTGCTGCTTCTTCGCGGAATTCGCTTGGGGAGTAGCCTACCACTTTCTTAAACACACGGCTGAATGAGATCGCGCTTGTATAACCTACCTTCTCAGCTACCTCCTGCATGGAACCTTGTGTTTCCGTGAGCAAGCGCTTTGCGGCCTGCAGGCGGATGTCAATCAAGAAGTCGACGAATTTCTGTCCGGTCTCTTCCCTGAACAGCTTGCTTACATATTTTCCATTAATGTTAAAGATTGAACTGAGATATTCAAGCGACATGTTCGGATTGGCATACTCCTCTTCGATCATTTCCCGCATATCTCGAATGGTAGCTGCATGCAAACGCCTGTTTTGCGCTTCCTTCAAACCTGTGAAAAAGCTGTTCAACACGGTCAAAGATTCTTCCCGCATTTGCTCGAGTGAATGGCACTCATCTATGATTTTACTGAGCCTCGGTAACCCGTCTCGCATCCATATTTCTTGGACCTCTTTTGTCATCCCGGATATTTCCAATCCCAAATAGTAAATTAAATAATTCATTAGATTTGTAATTTCATCTTTCGTTAACAACCCTAGCTTCATTTCATTCATGAGCTTATCGTACTTCGTCTTCCATTCGTCCTCAAGAAGTCTGAACGACTGGATGATGGATCGAATTAGATTTAATTGTGAGAACACCTCAACCTGGCCGTGATTTGTGATGTGTTCGCTAGTAATGAGCCTGTTTTCTCCTAACACTATTTTATATTTAAGCGCCCTAAGTGCCTCTTTATAAGAATTTGCGACGCTGGAAAGCTCTACGACCTGTTCACCGATACCTACCGTTACTGTAAATTTCAGATTTTCCTGCACCCACACACGAACGCTCTCGAAAAGTTTGAGTGTTATGGAAGTACTTGCTTCCTCCTCGCTGTCCACAATTACCATGACGCTTAGCTGAAATGCCGAAGTCCACTCTGACCAAAGCGCGAGCTCATATTTTGGAGCAAGCTCCTGAATAACACTGCGTAGCGCGAATTTAAGAAGGTTTTGGTCTCTGCGGGAGTATTGGCAGCAAAAATCACTGTATTTATCCATTTCGATCACAAGTACGACTTGTTTATTAAACGAGTATGGAAGCTGAAGACTGTTTGTTTCTCCTATCCATTCCTCATGGGTTAAACCCATGTCACCTTCAATGAGTTGGTGGAACAAGTACCTTTTTCGCAGATGCAGATCTTCATCGTGCTTTTGCTGATACTGATTCGATTGCTCAATAATATTGGACAAGGCCGATTCGATGAAGGAAAATTCATCTCCCATCTCCTTGGACAAAGGTAGACGGTAACCGCGGATTCGCGCCACAATCTGTTCCAGCGGTCTTGAATTGCGTCTGGTAACATAGAGCAGCCATACAAAACCACCCCCAATCGTCACGATACCGATGATAAACCAGACATTATATAATGAAGAGATCACATGGAACAACTTTCCATTTATAAGTCCGCTTTGGTAGGACCATCCGTTATAGCTCGATACATAATTGGAGAAAATCTTTGATTGTTCTTTAGAATGCAAGTCACTAAACAAATCGTTTCCCGCGGCGTCCCGAATTCCGATAAAGCTTGTTTTTGAATCGTATAGGTCAGCAATACTGTTCTGCAACGAATCAGTTGCCACATTGACGACGATCATGCCTTTTTCCCCTGTAATAAATGGCGCTCCTCGTACCAAACTAACGACAGGCTTACTCCCTTTTGTAGAAAACTGCTCGAAGCTTCTTATACCCGACCATTGCTTGGGTGCGAGCGGATCCATAGCCTTTTTAATAAATGGCTCGTCTCTGTAGTTGCTAAGTTGATCACTTGTCGCATTACTGAGCACGAAATTGTCTTCATAACGCACAAAATAGATCGAATCAATCATGGGGTAATAGGATATCATATCCTGCATTTTTTTAACTGCGCTTATGTTGATGAAAATGTTATTCTTCTCTTCATTATTAAAGAAATCAATCAACTGCTTATTATTTATGGTTTCCGACATTATCATATTGTCTATCGCCTTCAGGGAAGTATCGATCAGACGCATCGCCTGTAATGATAGCATTTTGTTGGCGTTAAGCGCCTCCTTACGGCTTTGTTCGCTTAGTATCTGAAAAAAAACAAAAAACGTAAACGTGATCACGACAATAAAAATCGGCATATAAGAAAACAGCAATCGATTAAATAACGTTTTCCTCATATCCAGCCCCCAATTTTTTAAACGGAATGATATATATTTACATATTGTACACGCTTACATCTGAAGACGTCCATACAAACGGTATGTCCACCCCTCAACAGTATGTAGACGAATTGCCTCTTTTTTAGCCATACAAAAATGCACCCCCTAGAATTTCATCGGCCAAACCCAGGGGTTTTTCCAATGTCTATTCTAAGGGGTGCACTTCACTCAACAGTAAGAGTCATTCTCTTAACTGTCTAACTGGAAGGGGATGGCTGACCTTCTTTACCCTCCCGAACCGGTAGGGTTCACACTCACTAAGATGCGGTCGATATCTGGGGCATAACCCGTCGGCTGTGAGAACAGCAACGTATTGGACCCCGCCTGCAGATGTACTGTCGTCTCCTGTGAAGCCACTGTTGTCCAAGCGCCGGAACTTGGAAAGTTGAGCGATGTACCAGCCGCTCCATTTACACTTAATATGGCGGAGCGACTCGCTTCACCATTCAAGTACTGGATCGTCAATTTGTAGTTGCCTGCTGACGGCACTGTTACACTATTGAACTTCAGCGTGCCGCTACCGTTGCCTAAATAACCCACCTTTGCCCCACCTGAGCAAGTCGTGCAGTTCGCAATGACCGCTGAACCTGCTAACGTGTTTCCCGCTGCCTCTGCCTCATAGGCGCTAACACCTGAATTCGGAGGTGTGACTGGCGTCACGGGTGGGTCAGCCAGTAAAGTAGAAGTCGTAGCACTCGCAGAAACGTGGAAACCGGACAGTGTTAGCCAGCCATTTAGGTTCGCGTCCTGACGCGTGTTCGCAAAACGAATGGTCTTGCCGCCGGTGAGTGGATTGACAATCCGCATGACTAACCTGTAGTCCCCTGCGGGAAGGTTGTGATTCGCACTATACGAGAAGGAATAGTCTGTGTCTCCAGGCAAGATGCTTTTCAGATTCCATGATTTCGTGCCAAGCGACTTAACCCATGTGTCGGAGGAATTCAGTACGCCGAACTCGACCTCCCAATTGTAGTAAAACGGAGCAACGCCCTTGTTCTGGAGTTTGACGTTGACTTGCAGTGAGGACGCCGATGAATCACTCAGCTGCACCGATGAATTGTACAGCGTATAACCAAGCATTTTATGAGCTCGCAGCGCATTAAGCTTAGCCGTCTCGTCAGGTAAAGAATTTTTGTACACACGATCATACATTAGCCAAGAGGCGTGTGTCGTTTCGACTGAGGTCTGGAAGTCTTCACCGTTTTGGTTGGGCCAGTGCTGCCAAAAACTCGTATCCTGCTGGAGGGGTGGGTATAATTCGCCACCAATCGGATGAGTCTTCCAGATGTTCTGCAGGCCGTTCTGCGTAATCAAATTCCAGAATCCCCAGTCATTCGCGAACAACGTTTCGTACGAAAAAGAATCATCATGGTAGCCGAAAGCGTTTTTCAAATCTGCTGTGCTCGCCGAATAAGGATACCTGGCCAGTACCTGCGTCTTCTGGAATGCACTCTTGAAAGCCGTAAGCAATCCGTCACGGTTACTTTGGTTCATCTCCCAATTCGTTGGGTCCGTATTGTAGGGCCATGTATGCCACTCTCCCCAAAATCCGTATAATCCGGTTGTCAGGAAGCCAATTCGAGGATCGCCATCATAGCGGGCCCCAAGTGCGGTGACGAACTGTCGCAAAGCCTGATTCAGATTTGCGTCGTTCCAGTCGGGGGCCAGACTGTGGGTGGATGTATCATGATTGCCGTTCTGATCATAATCTCGGGTCATAAGCCCGCCATTAATTAGAAACTGCGGAATACCGCTTGTACGCCCCGGGTAGTCAACGTAGACACGGAAAGCCGCCTGGTTGCCCCGACTAGCGATATCATTTAGATAGGCATCCAGCGGTGCCCAGTTGTATGTGTTCCAATCCGTCATCAGGTCACGAAGCGAAACGTAGAACCATTCCATGCTGTGCGGAAAACTGTTATTCGGATCAACACTTTCCGAGGGAAGCTTAGAGAAGGGTAAAAAGCCCTTCAGTGGATTTAGCTCCAGCCCTGCTTTGTTCGGGTCATAGGTTTGGGCCTGCCACTCCCCTGACGCATAGGCATGGTTGGGCTTGAAGTTCATAAACATTATCGAGCCAAGTAGACAAAAGACGACCATCATCAATCCTAGCCTTGCGATTCTTGCATTCGACATTGCATCTTTCACTCCTGTTCGCATGAGATTAACTATTAAATATGGCAACGAACTTGCTCGCCAGTCTCACTCACCCCCTCTCCAGCTCGAAACTCCACGCATGAACGAGAACACACCTCGTCTCTACTTGATGCAAAAAGCTTAGTAAACGTGGTGGTACGCTCAATCCATTTTCACAGATTACATCGGCGTAATTCAAAAGATCATCCCTTACTGGCACTGAAGGCAACACCCTCAATGAACCGCCGTTGGAAAATGAAAAACAGTATGAGCATCGGAATAACGGCCATGAACGCCCCAGCCATCAATACAGGATAATCTGTACCGAACATGGAGACAAGTGTGGCAAGGCCTGCCGACAGCGTTAATTTTTCCGGTGAACTGTTGATGATAAGTGGCCACTGTAGTTCATTCCATGACCAGAGCAGTTGTATGATAACGACTGCAACCAGTGCTGACTTGACAAGGGGTAGCATGATATAGCGAAAGATTTGAAACGGATTGCATCCGTCGAGCACTGCCGCCTCCTCCAATTCTTTAGAGATGCCGAGGAAAAACTGGCGCAGCAAAAAAGTCGCAAATGGGCTGACGAGCGAAGTGATCCAAAGTGCGGTCGTCGTATTCACCAATCCAAGTTTGCTCATCATCAAATATTGCGGTGTATAGAACACTGGGTTGGGAATCATCATGACCGAAATGATCAGAAAAAAACACAGCCCTCTACCCGGAAAGCGAATACGCGCAAATGCAAAGGCCGCCATCGCGCTGAAGACGACAGGGAATAACGTCTTCATGAACGCAGCCATCAGCGTATTCGCATAATAATGCAAGAAGGCCGATTGCCTTAGGGCGTCTACATAGCCTCGGAAACTCGGCTCGGCAGGTAATATCGTAATCGGAATCTGGGTCGCCTCCGTTGTCGTCTTGAGAGACGTAAGAATCATCCAGAGAAATGGAAGCACCATGACGGCTGCGCCAGCGATCAGAACCAAATGTATAATAAAATTGCTTCTATGCTTCGAAGAGACAACTCTGCTCACTTTCGTACCTCCTCAATCGTAAATCACCCATTTTTTTTGCAGCATGAACTGAATACCCGTCAAAACTAGGTTGATCACCAGCAACATGTTGACGATAGCTGCTCCATAGTTCTGATCGTAATAGATAAATGAATTTTGGTAATAAGCGTATACGAGAGAACGCACGGCCGGTAGCGCAACGTTCGTTTTACCAATAATCAGATAGATACTGTCAAAAATTTGAGTGGCACCGATCACAAGCACGATCGACGTAAAAAATAGCGTTGGTGTTAATAGCGGGAGCGTGATGGAACGAAACTTGCGAAAACCAACAGCGCCATCAATCTCAGCCGCCTCATACAGAGTGCGCGGAATTCCTTGAAGCCCAGCTAGGATCAGCAACATGTTAAAACCAATCGCTCCCCAAACACCGACCATGACAAGAGCATACATGGCGAACCGCTTGTCAGATATCCACGCGATGTGGGTGCCGAGTACGGAGTTCAGTAGTCCGTAATCCTGTGCGAAAATAATGACCCACACCATAGCAGCCGCGGCCGCCATCGTGACCTGCGGTAGAAAATAAATGACCCGATAGACAGACTGTCCCTTAATCTTTGCGTTAAGCAGTACGGCGAAGAACGTTGACAATATAATCGTCGTAGGTACAAACAGCACGACATAAAGTATCGTATTACGTAGATTTTGCCAGAACTCCTCGTCCATAAATAATCTCTCGTAGTTTGCCCAACCGACCCAGTGGTTGACAAGGCCGAAGTTTTCGGACTTCAGGAAGCTCAGATAGATGGAATACACAGCTGGCCAGCTCCAGAAAACGAGCGTTCCGATCAACGTCGGAGCGATCATCATATAAGCCCATATATATCTGCTTTTTGAATGCATTGCCTTCACCTCATTTGTGCCATAGGTATTCCGTTAACCGGAATACCATCGACAATTTTGCCTGACGTAGGGCGCTTACTTTGCGCCCTCAATCGCCTGATTCATCATTTCCGCCACTTTCTTGGCACCTTCTTCGATTGAAATGGCGCCTCCCCATGCCTGTGACATGATTTCTGCTTCTTTCGAGAACCAGACTGGGTACGATTTTGAACCACTCGGGTACGGAGTCGCGTCCGCAGCCTGATCAATAAATACCTGCAGGTTCAAATCGGGATTGTTCTTCACCCATGCGTCTTGCGTATTATTGAATGCCGGAATCGCGGCACCCATCTCTGCCGTGATCTCAGCGGCCTCCTTGGAGCCGAGGAATTTCAGGAACTGCCATGCTTCATCCTTGTGCTTACCCTTAGTGGACATGACGTTGCCGATGCCATTAATGATATTGCCACGCTTGACCTTCCCCTTCGGCAGGGGTGCCCAGTCGTACTTTCCTTTGATAATTTCACTACTCGCCAGATTGCCGTTATCCCAAGATCCATCGAAAATCATCGCGAGCTTGCCGGACTTGAACATTTCGACCGAATCCGTGTCGGTCATCTGCTGGTGCGTCGGCGAAGCATTGTCAAGAATCATCTGGTAACGGGCCTTTAGTGCCTCAATCGAAGCCAATTCGTCGTAGCCGGATTTGGTCATGTCGTCATTTAAAATAAAACCACCGTTCGCTAACATGTCGTTCCAATAGCCCGCTTGGGTGTCCAGCTTTGCGCCAAAACCGTAAATGCCCTTGTCTGGCTGACTTAGCTGTTTGGCGACTTCAGCAAGCTTGGCATAATCCCATGTATCGTCTGGATAAGGAATGTTCGCCTGATCGAACAGTTCCTTGTTGTAGGCCAGACCAATGGTATCGAAGTCCTTTGGAATACCGTAGTTTTGACCGTCCATCGTATAGATGGAGACGAGGTTGGACGCGTAGTTGTTCAGATCGATTTCATTGGCCTGCACTTTGTCCGTGATCGGCTCGAGGAATCGGCCTTCTGCGTACTTCATAAACTGACCGCCATGCATCCAGAATACATCAGGCAGCATTCCCGCTGGCGCTGCGGCGGACATCTTCGTCCAATATTCGCCCCAAGGAATAGCATCAACTTTCACCTTGATATTCGGATGCTGCTCAGTGAACGCATCGGCGATTGCCTCCATTGCCGGTTGCTGGTTTTTGTCCCAGATCGTATAAGAGATCGTAACGTTCTTCTGGGCACCACCGTCGGTAGCCCCGCCTCCGTCGTTAGAACTATTACAGCCCGCCATCAACGAGACAAGAAGTAAGCTGGCGATCCCTGCTGCCATTTTTTTTCTTATATTCATCGTCAAACTCCCCTCGACTTTTCTTAAAAATGAAGATTGTACCCTTACGTCCAGCAGTCATGCTCCAAAAGCTGGAGAACGGAAAAAATGCGCGTTTTTTCCGCCAGTCGATCGTCGTGAGCTCTTGACGTTCTCATCATAAATCAGGAAAAATCCGGTTTAAATGCCCAGATTTTAAGATTCAAACCACATTTTTAAGATCCCCTTCCCAACTGCGGATGATCTCTGCATAATAAAACCCGTACCTAAATTCAAACGATTGGGGCAAATCATCCACAAGATTTTGTCCGCAATTCCAAAGGAGAATTCTCCCATGAATAATATCTCAATCACCCGGTTGCCCGGTGAGTACTGGTGGGGCGGTGTGATCAACGATGGCAGCTCCATGCCGTTTGGCCAGACAACATATACGAGGGATTTGCGTGTGACGGATGACAATCAGGCCTCGCCTTTGCTGCTCTCCAATAAAGGCAGATATATTTGGAGCGAGGAACCGTTTGCTTTCCATGTGGACGGGAATGGACTCTCGGTCTTTGATAACGCAGGTGAAGTCGTCGTGGAAGAGGAACATAGCTCACTGCAGGGAGCATACCGTCATGTTGCTGGCACACACTTCCCTCCTTCCAAGCAAATGCCCGACGCTCTCGTCTTCACAGCCCCGCAGTACTGTACCTGGGTCGAGATGTTCTATAACCCCACGCAGGACAGAATTATCCGTTATGCAGAATCAATTCTAGCGAACGGGCTACCCCCCGGCGTCCTCATTGTAGACGACAATTGGATGATGGATTATGGCATGTGGGACTTTGACAAGCACAGGTTCCCGAATCCCCGGGAGATGATCGATACGCTGCATGGCATGGGTTTCAAGGTAATGCTCTGGATGTGCCCATACGTAAGTGCGGACTGCACCATGTTTAAGGAATTGCGGGCGGGTGATCTGCTTCTAATAGGCGTGGACAACGCACCAATCATCCGACATTGGTGGAATGGTTACAGCGCAGTTGTGGATTATACGAAGGAGGAAGGTGCGGCCTGGTTCAAGCGGCAGATGGATCGTCTGATCACTGATTACGGTGTTGATGGTTTTAAGCTTGACGCCGGCGAGCCGTTCTTGCCGGGCGGAGCGGACACGACCCAGCCCGTTGCATGGACTCGTCCCCTGCGTCAGCTTGAAGACTGCGAAGCATATGCTAACCTCGGAGTTGGCTACTCGCTGGTTGAGCTGCGGATGTGTTGGAAGCTCGGTGGCCAGGGACTCATCCAGCGCCAGCGGGACAAGACACATACCTGGGATGCCACTGGGCTCAGCGGACTCATACCCAACGCGATTGCTCAGGGACTGCTTGGTTACGCATTTAACTGCCCCGATATGATCGGCGGCGGTATGGACGGCGATATCAACTCCCCGGAATTTCACTTTGACAGCGAATTGTTCGTACGGTATACCCAGTGTGCCGCACTGTTCCCTGTGATGCAGTTTTCCATGGCACCCTGGCGCGTGCTGAAAGGTGAGGAGCTAACCTGGTGCCTTGACGCTGTACGGCTAAGATCCGAGCTTGGTCCCGAAATTCTGGCGCTTGCTCGCCAAGCCACTGCAGACGGTTTACCGATACTGCGCAGCTTGGAGTTCGAATATCCCGACTGCGGCTATGAGCTCGTAAATGACCAGTTTCTCCTCGGACAGAATCTGCTCGTTGCGCCAGTTGTCGTCAAGGGACTGACATCCAGAAACGTGGTTTTTCCTGAAGGTCAATGGCAGGACGAGGATGGAAATATCATCAACGGGCCTACCGAACTTCAAGTTGATGCGCCCCTCTCACGTTTGCCTTGGTATCGCAAAATCCAATAGGAGGTATGTATATCTCCATGAAAAAATAAAGCTGGCTCTGATTGGCGCAAACGCCCGAGGGCTGCCTAGCTATGCTCCCTATGTACTCGCCCATTCGGACGAGGCCGAATTCGTAGCAGTCGCCTCCGCTCAGGCCTCGCTTGACAGCCATCTGATGGCATTCGCTGCCGAGGCGTCAAGGCTGAGGCAGGGATTAGTCGTCGAGATGAGCGAATTCAAGGCAACGATTCTGGCGTCTTGGGCCTGCAATTGACAAAGGAACAGTTCTGCTCAGATAATAAAAAGGTTGAAGATACGTCAACCGTAACAAGCGAAAACTGACTGGGGGATTTAAGCATGTATGAGCTACTAATTGTTGATGATCATGCTCATCTCGTGGACAGTCTCGAACGCACCATGCCGTGGGAAGCGCTCGGCATTGGCAAGGTTCACAAGGCTTTCTCTGGCGAAGAGGCACTCGAACATTGCAAGAGCTATCCCGTCGATATTATCATCACCGATATTCGAATGCCCGGGATCTCCGGCCTGGAGCTGATCGAGCATATAAAAAAATACGACAAACACTTCAAAAGCATCCTGCTATCCGGCTACGGCGAATGGGACTACGCACAGGAGGCGATCAGACAACAGGTGGATGGTTATCTGCTCAAGCCAGTCGACCAAAGAGAGCTGGCCGACATGCTGCGCCAACTTACGGAAGCGCTTCATCTGGAATGGGACGAACGGGGAAAACAGGTGAAGGCAATGAGCATGCTCAGCGAACATATGCCATTGTTTCGAGAAAAGCTGCTTATGGATCTGCTTCAAGGTAGGAAGCTTGCTCCCAAGCTTCTCGAAGAAAAAATGGCTTATTATCGGCTGCCGTTCTGTCCGAGCGACGAAACTGCAATATGCCTCCTACGCATTGAATCGTCTGCTGAGGAGTTGAACTGGAAGGACCAGTCCCTGCTCTCCTCGGCCGTCGCAAATATCGCTGAGGAAACCTTCTCGGAATTGTTTCATGTCTGGCACGGGCGTGATGCGTACGAGCATGAAGTCTTCGTTCTCAAGGTACGGGAAGAGTCATGGCTAGCGCGGGAGAAGGAGCCGGAGCTTAATCGGCAGCGATCCCTCGAACATTTGGCGGCCAGGCTGCAGCAGCACGTCAGACACTTTCTCAAAAGCAGCATTTCAATCGTCGTGAGCCACTGGCAGGTCATGGCTCATGGCCTGCGTGAAACTTACCAGGACGCACTGGCTATACTCACCCGCCATCTTGGCGGTGAGACGGACCTCTTAATCCGCCTGCAGGACGCCTTAGTGCCGGAAAAGCCCTACCGAGTCCATAGTCTTTACGAGTCACCCACGTTGATCCAGTTGTTCGAAATTTACCAGTGGGAGGCGATCTCTGCCAAGTGGGACGCCATTTTCCTTGAGGTGACAAACAAACGAATGGATTCACGGGAAACGCTCCTTGAGCTCTATTATCACGCGATGGGCGCCTTCAGCTTTTTTGCCCACAAAAACGGACTCAGCCTGCTTGAGATCATCCCTCCAGAGCTGGAAAAGGCCTCTGAAGCCAACCGTTTCCGCCATATGTACCAGCTTCAGGATTGGATAGTACTCACGCTCGAGCGATTGCGGGAGATGACCAAAAGCGAATGGAACAATGAGCAAGTAGCGCTCATCCGTAAGGTCCAGCAGTTCATCACAGCGCATCTCGCGGACGCCACGCTGCAGACGGCAGCGGATCACGTCGGCCTGCATCCCGCGTATCTGTCCGCTCTGTTCAAAAGCAAGGCAAGCGAAAATATTAGCGAATATTTGTACAAAGTGCGCATGCAGCGCGCGCGGGAAATCCTTATCGAGCAACCAGAACTCAAGGTTAGCGACGTTGCGACGGCAATCGGCTACCATAAGCCGCAGTACTTCATCAAGTTGTTCAAAGAGCATTGTGGACTGACACCGCAAGACTTCCGTCATCAATCCTCCTGACCGAACGGGGACATTATAATGAAACTAACCATTTTCACAAAAATTGTACTTGTCATCTTTCTACTGCTCGTCTCTACCCTGCTTCTGTACTACCTGACCAATCGCTCCAGCGTGCGGCTCATCAAGCAGGAAATTCAAAGAGTGAAATTGAATGAGCTTACTTTCCTGGCCGGAGACATCGACAACAATCTGTCCAAAGTATCGTCCTTTAGCGATTTTCTCGTACTCGACAAAGATGTGCGATTGCTTGCGACTCCTTCCTTTCTGGAAGGAGATTTTGAGCTGAACAAGTTGAAACTGCGGGTATCGGACAAGTTGAACCTGTTGCATGCCCTGAACAACTGGAACGCCGAATTTATGGTGATTTACGATGAGGATAGTTCATCTTTCTCCTCCACGTCCTCTTCGTCAAAGTTAAGCGAACTGTACCTGGAGACGCACTTCCGTCCGTTCTGGCAGTATGAGCAGACGGGCGATGGCACGTATTTGACGTATTATTTGGCGCATCCGTACACCTTCCGCTTTGATCCGGAGGAAGTGTCTTATGTCGTCAGGGCCAAGATCGACACCAAAAATGTACTCGCCTACTTGGACCGCGCTAAGGGAACGAACGACAACAGCACAATCTTGTTGTCTACGGCCGGGGATGTGCTTGCAAGCGACACAGGGAAGCTTCCTTTCATCCGTGAATTGACAAGCCGACTTGAAGTTGGTAAAGAACTGAGTGGTAACCGACTTATTAAACTGAACGGTGAGCAATACCTCGTTAATTTCACTGCTCTGAGTAACTTTAAAGATTGGTACATCGCCGACTATACCCCGATCAGTGAGGTGCTCAATCCGATCTATGCCAACCAGCGTCTCTACTACTTCTCTAGCGTTTTCCTACTTCTGTTCAGTATCCTGCTCGCCCTGCTGTTATACCGGGACGTGCAGATTCCGATACGTAAACTGCTCTGGGGCGTGAGGAAAATCACATCCGGTCAATATTCCATCAAGCTCCACCAAGAGAGCAATGACGAATTCATGTATTTGTTTGAGCGCTTCAACGAAATGTCCAAAGAGATCAAAGAATTAATTGAAAGGGTTTACATGGAACAGATACGCTCCAAAGAAGCAAAGCTTCGGCAGCTCCAATCCCAGATCCAGCCGCACTTCCTGTACAACTCGCTTGCATTTATCAAGAGTATGACCGAGCTTGATGAGAAGCAGGCCGTCATTGACATGTCTATAAGCTTAAGCCGTTATTTCCGGCAAACGATCAAGTTCGAGAACACGTATACAACGGTGCGGGATGAGCTTGAGCTCGTCCGGTTATACCTGACGATCCAGAGCCTTCAGATGGACCGCTTCGTTTTCACCATTGATGTCGAAGAGCAGCTCCTCGATATACAGGTGCCGCGACTGCTTCTACAACCGCTCGCGGAAAATGCCATTCTGCACGGCATTGAGGCGCTGCGCATGGTTGGTGACATCCGAATTCGTGGCTATTCCAATGGAGAATATTGTGAGCTGATTGTGGTGGATAACGGCTGTGGGGTCGAGCCTGGTCAACTCGACACGCTTCGTAATGCAATCTACTACGGCGCGGACGCCAATACTGCTTGGGCGCTTCACAATGTATATGAGCGGATGAGAGCGATGCTCGGCTCAGAGGCCGATATGGAGCTGGCTAATGGAGAACTGGGCGGACTTCAGGTGACGTTGCGCTGGAAAGTCGCCCGTGAACAGGAGGTAACAGAGATATGTTAGTCTGGAAATGGTTGAAGCAGACAGGTCTGTTTGGCCTCGCGATCATCTTGTTTCTAGTCGTTATGATTTTCTCGTTCATCTTTTGGGAAGATCCAACGGCCCCCTCCCAACCACTAAATAAAGAAAACACGTCAGTAGGGCCTTCCCCTTCGTTCATTGGTGGAAAATATGAGTCTCCCGTGGTCTTGACGACCGTTGGCCATCTGTACCCGGACATCGAGTTCAAAAACGGTGAGGATCTGCAAAACAACGTACTGAGCCGACTGTTTGAGGATAAGCTTGGCATCAAGGTCAATTACCTCTGGACGACGACTGGTGATGAAGATGTCTACATCAATAAACTGAACACCTTGATCGCGACCGGTCAGTCCCTTCCCGACATCGTCACCTTCAAAGGTGGACAAAATATGTATCCGTTGCTGCGCTCCGGTGCCTTCCGCGACGTAGGAGAGTTGTTCGAGCAGTATGCCTCACCCAAGTGGAAGGCAGCCATGGCGCAGGCACCCGAGTCGTGGGAGCGGTACATGATCAACGGCAAAAAAATGGCGATACCAATCCTCGACGGCAAGATGAATTCGAACGAGGTATTGTACATTCGTCAGGATTGGCTTGATAAGCTTGGTCTGAAGGCGCCCACCACCCTCGAAGAGATGGAGTCCGTCATGGATGCGTTCGTTCATCTAGACCCGGACGGCAATGGTAAAGACGACACCTATGGACTTAGCATCAGCTTGAAAAATTCGTTTTTCACCTGGATGTCGGATGCGGGCTTTGTGTTTGGGGCTTACGGGGAGATGCCGGATATCTGGAGCACAGACGCGGACGGGATGCTGTCTTACGGCTCGGTCCAACCAAGTGTTCGGCAAGGTCTAACGACGTTAAAACGCTGGATGGAGCGAGGCTACATACCAAAGGATGCTGAGATTCTCGATGAGGTCCAAGCGACGGAATCATGGAAGCTTGGCAAGACAGGCATGATTGTGGCGCCGCTGTGGGCGGCCGGATGGCCGCTAGGGAACGTAACTGCGAACGTACCGGACGCCCGGTTCGAGGCATACCCGATCCCTGTCGGGCCGAGCGGTTTATCCGGTACGCGTGGCACGCCGCCAGAGTATGGCGCCATTGCTATCAACGCAGATATGGCGAATCCCGAGATTTTTTTCAACTATATGAACTTTGTTTATGACAACTTCATTGATCCTCCTGCTGGCTCACCGTATCGCTGGGGTATCGCTGAAGGCTACGACTACGGCTATGAGGATGGCAAGGTGACATTTCTGGAAAGCCAGGTTCCGGGCGGTTTTGCAGACCCCCAGAAGTATCTCTTAAGCCTGTCTCTCCCCTCAATCCCTAACCTGCTCAGTGAATCAATTGCTCGCATCAACAGCGGTGTATCCGATCAGACCTCATATGACATCAAAAACAAGCTGCTTCGTACACCGCAAGAGCTGAAGGGTTGGCAGATCGTTGAAAGCAATCCCTCCGTCTACAAGACAGATGCCTTCACAGGTGCGCCGACGCCTACGATGGAAAAGATCGGTGACGCCCTTGACGAGTTACTGCATGACGCGATGCTCAAAATCGTATACGGGCAGGAGCCGTTGTCAAGCTTCGATCTCGTCGTCGATAGATGGCACGAGCTAGGTGGCGATAAGATCACTGAAGAGGTGAACAACTGGTACACATCGCTGGAAAAAATCAATCAATAATCGTTTTTTTCTGTGGGTTATCTAAAAATTGAAAGGATCAGATAAAAACATGGCGCACAATGTAAGTTGTACGCCATGTTTGATGAAATATTAAATTAATGCAGCTCTGAAATGATGGGATAGATTGGGCTTCTCAGATTGAAATTGTAGTTCAGGTCTACAATCCCTACGACTTCGTTGTTATCATATAGATCTAACATGAAGCCTGCCATTTCTTTGGCAGTGTGGTATTTAGACATGTTTGCTTTGTAATCAAATTCTTCTGTGTCTAATGATTTCTTCACAAATTCCGTTTCCGTTATAGCTGGAGCTAGCACTTTTGCTTTTAGTTTTGCACCTTTTATTTCAAGTTCTTTGGCAAGCCCTTCTGTGAAGGCACTAACGTAATATTTCGATGCTGAATACGCAACACTTCCAACAGCGATGGCATATCCAAGTGCAGATGCAACGTTAATTAACTGAGTTCCCTCTATCTCTGCGTAATCTCGCACATACAGTGTGGAAAGGATCGTTAGGGACTCAATGTTCACACGCAACATCGTTTCAACTTTCTCCAAATTCTGTTCTGCTATAAAAGAACCTTCACCGAGCCCCGCATTGTTAATCCAAGTCTCAATTTGGTATTCCTTCAGCGTGTTATAAAGTGTGTATGCCTGAGTTGTATCCGATAAATCACTTGTATGAACAATAACATCTAATGTAGCATCAATATTCTGAATTGCTGATTTGAGTTCTTCTAATTTGTCCAATCTTCTAGCGACCAGGATTAAGTTTTTGCCTCGTGCAGCAAACGCCAATGCGGTCTCATATCCAATCCCTGAACTTGCACCTGTAATAACAGTATATTTCATCATATTTTCTCCTTATCAACATGTATTTTAGTATAGATAAGCTTTCAAAATAATTTTAGAACGATCGTTCTTGATATTGCAAAAAAAAGTTAGATCTAACTTGCTATTTAGAATAGCATTTCTAGAACGAACAGTAAAGAATTATTTTCTGACTACTATATAATGATGTTTGAACAGGGAACTATGAGTTTTGCCAGACATGCGATACAAGTTCTTTATAACGTTAACAGAATAAGAACCTGTATCACTAAAACAAATCAGCTTTCATGGAGACAACTCCCTCTTTGCCATCCAAGCTATAACTCCACTTTCAATCTAAAACGGATAATGTCATATCCATAATATTTGTTAATTTTTGCTGATCCGTAGTGGTCTTAACCAACGTACGTATCCCCACCCATGCATTCATTAAATAATGTGAAATAACTACAGGGTCAACGTCAGCCTTGATTTCACCCTTTTGCTGGCCTTCCAGAACAAGGTTTCTCAAGAATTCCTCTGTTCGCAAGTAACTCTCATTAACCAAGGATGCAACTTCAGAATCCAGTACGCCCAGTTCGACGCCTGAGTTTACAAGAAAACAGCCTATAGGTTGTCCTTCATTTCTTATTGTTGACTCAAACAAAGCCCTAATAATCTCTTTGATTGGTTTGTGGGTATCAATTAGAAAACTCATTTTGTTGGTCTGCTTCGTTTCATATCGTTCAAGAGCTTTCATAAACAGAGCATGCTTATCCCCAAAGGTATCATAGATACTTCTTCGATGAATGCCCATATATTCAACCAAATCCTGCATCGAAGTTTTCTCATATCCTTGGGCCCAGAACAGCTGTATTGCTTTATCTAATACTTCATTAACTTCAAATTCTTTGGATCTTGCCATCCTCATCACCTCGAATAATCATTATACATTTTAGTGCACGATTGGGAAACTTGTATTGTTCCAGAAGCTATAAGGTTAATTTACGAAGAAATCCTTACCCATTAGCTGATAACTCTTTGAAACTAGCTACATAAGATATAACAAAATCATAGATTGGAGGAATTGTTATGGTTCGTACGCTTGACGCTCGTACTTCACTCGGTTCTAACGGTGTTACTCCGTTTAATGTTCCACTCACTCCAAATACACCTACCTTGGTGGGTATCCTTGGTCTGAACATTGTCAATCCAGGAACAGTTATTCGCACTCAATTTAACGGAACCTATCGGATTTCGGTAGCAAATTTGTCATCACAACCTTCTTCCGTTCGATTTGAAATTTTCAGAGGCTCGACCTATACAGGCACGCCGATTTATGTCGTTTCCCAACCTATATTTCCTTCTGTGGGAAGCATACTGGCAAGCTTCGATGGTTCTGATTACAATGTGCCTCCTCCTCCCACCGGGCAGCTTATCTATTCTTGTTTTGTGACATTTGTTCCGGCATCTCCATCAGAGCAAGCCAGCCGCGTTGGTCCAGAATGCTTCAATGCGGTTGCATACAGCGACGATTAACTTATGGCTAACAGGACTCTATGAAAATACGGAAGGAGGAAATTTCATGGTTAAAACGTTAGATGCACGGACTTCCCAAGGCTCCAATGGCCAGCAAATTTTAACTCCCAGCTTTACGAATGGCGTCCCGCTATTGTTTGCCCAGGTTGGATTGCAAATCAGCAACCCGGGTATGTCGATCCGAACTTTTTTTTCGGGAATCGTCGAAATTACGGCAAGTCAGTTGCCAGTTAACGGAAATCTTGTCATAGAAGTATACCGAGGATTAGGCGGTTCGCAACAGCTTGTGTATCGGGCCACTACAACTGTATTGGACAACCCTTTTTTCAGTCCTTGTATTTTAAGCTTTACCGGTTCGGAGTACAATATCCCAGCCCCAAGCAATGGACAGCTTGTCTACTCAGCGTACGCCACATTCTCCTATAACCCTATTTATAGTGTGAATAACGTACGCTTGGGGCCTGAAAGTTTCAATACAACTGTTTATTCTGATAATTGAGTCAATACGTTTGACCGTTTTATATTATGAAAATAAATTAAACCATCTCAATTATTGAGATGGTTTTTTGGATCTTTTAAAAAAACTCACACACGTACTATTCACATTCTTGAAGAAGTGCAATATGGTCAAACACGTTTTATGTCCCAGCAATTTATTTTTTCACAACGTCATCCATGGCCTGAACAGCCAGTTCAAATGCTTTAATTCTTCTTCTTAAAAGCGTCTTTTGAGGGCTGCCGGCTTTGGACTTATTATAACTGTTCTCAAGTGATGGGAATAATCCAATCAGAACATTTCGAGATCCTGCTAACTCTTCGTTGGTGTACTGATGAGTTTTTTGATTCCAGGCCATTTCCAGCATCGCCAAAGCGACGTATAAGGCGTTGAGTCGTTTCTTTAATAAAGTAGTGTTATTCCCTTTCTGAGTCAAATTAGTCAAGGCGTTTTCGGATTTGCGTATGGTCGATTGGAAAGCTTGGATGGATTGCAATTTGTCTTCCTCTGATACATTTTCCATGTAGTGCTAACCTCTCCTTTTCTCATGCATACAACTAATTTACATTTCCCGCGAGGTGCGATCAATAATATAACGGCAAAAACTACCGCAGGTTTCAATGTTAACTGTCTTTTTCACCGTAGCAGATGGATAAATTAAAAATCCCGCCCTAGACATTTTGTCCAGAACGGGACGTACTTGTTGAATTAATCGTTTGCGTTTTCCTTGGTCACCAGCTTCAATTCAGCCGGAATTGATTTCTCTACCTGCTTGCCGCCCAGCACATCCAGAGCAGCTTGCACCGCTAGCTGGCCAATCAGTACAGGCTGCTGAGCGACTGTTGCTGTCAACTTTCCGTCCTTAATGGACTTGATCGCATCATCGTTGCCGTCAAATCCAATCACGGGAATGTCTTTACCAGAACTTTGAATTGCTTCAATCGCGCCCAGTGCCATCTCGTCGTTATGGGCAAATACCGCCTGCACATCAGGATTGCCCTGCAGCAGATTCTCCATCACATTCAAACCTTTGGAACGATCAAAATCGGCAGACTGCTTCGCAACCACATTAAGTTTTTGGTCAGCAATCTCGTGGAAACCTTTCCCCCGCTCTCTTGTTGCGGAAGCTCGGGGTACACCCTCAAGTTCAATCACTTTTGCTCCCTCGCCAAGCTGTTTTACGAAATATTCCGCCGCCATTTGTCCACCTTTGACATTATCGGATGCGACCAATGCTGCCACGTCGCCTTTGTCTGCGGAACGGTCCAATGTAATCACAGGAATACCCACGCTATTGGCCGATTGAACAGCCGTTGAGATTGCCGCGGAATCCGCAGGGTTAATCAGCAGAGCATCCACGCCCTGTTGAATAAGGTCGTCCACATCATTGGTTTGTTTAGCTGAATCATTTTGAGCATCAACCACGATGACCTGAATTCCTTGTTTTTTGGCTTCTGCAACGACTCCGTCCTTGAGGGAAACAAAGAAGGGATTATTCAACGTGGAAACTGACAGGCCGATTTTTTTCTGTCCATTGCTTCCGGCAGAGTCGGGCTTAGCCCAACCCGGAGGCTCCAGAGAGCATCCTGCCAGAACGATCATCATTACGCTTACAAGCAATATGGTTAGTTTTTTCATGTTCGCTTCTCTCCTTAAGCCGTTTTCTTGCGGTCCAGCAGGACAGCGATGGCAATAACGACACCTTTTACAACCATTTGATAAAACGAGTTCACTCCGAGCAGGTTCAAACCATTGTTCAGCACGCCGATAATCAGGACCCCAATCAGTGTGCCGACGATTCGTCCTCTACCACCTGATAGGCTTGTTCCACCCAGAACAACAGCTGCAATGGCGTCAAGTTCATATGAAGTACCTGCCGTAGGTTGTGCAGAATTCAGACGGGATGTCAGGATCGCGCCTGCCAGCGCTGACAGCATACCTACCAGAGAGTAAATCATGATTTTCACGCGATGCACTTTAATACCTGAGATAATGGACGCTTTTTCATTGCCACCAAGCGCGTACGTTTTACGGCCGAAAGAAGTTTTGTGCAAAATCGTCCATAGAATTACGAACGTAATGAGCATTGTGATTGCTGGAACCGGTATGCCTAGCATATAACCACGACCGAACAGTTGGAACAGCAGGCTATCGCCCAATCCGGTTATTGGATTACCGTTTGTATATACCAGCGTCAATCCCCGGAACACTGTCATCGTCGCCAATGTAGCAATAAACGGAGCCATCTTACCTTTCGTAATCATCAACCCGTTCACCATACCCATGACACCGCCGAGTGCAACCCCAATAATGATCGACAAAATCGGATCCAGGCCAGACAGCATCATATTGGCTACAAAGGCACTAGACAAAGCCAGAATGGAGCCAACCGACAAGTCGATACCGCCTGTCAGAATGACAAATGTCATGCCAAAAGCAATCAGCGCGTTAATCGAAACTTGACGCAATAGATTCAAGATGTTAAGCGGTTCCAAAAAGCTTGGATTCAACACCGATACGATGATAATTAAGATGATCAGTCCGAGCAATGGACCTAATTTCTGTGTCACATTTGTCAAACGGAAACCGCTCTTGGCGGATTGGTTTTCCTGCAAAGTTGTCATATCATTGTCCCCCTGTAGCCAATGTCATAATGTTTTCCTGTGTTGCCTCTTCTTTTGCCAGTTCACCACTAATTCGTCCCTCATGCACTACCGCGATTCGATCGCTCATACCGAGTACTTCAGGCAGCTCCGAAGATACCATAATGATGGCAACTCCGCGGTCAGTCAGCTCGTTCATCAACTGATAAATTTCTCGCTTAGCTCCAACGTCCACGCCTCGTGTTGGCTCATCCAGGATGAGTACACTTGGACCAATGCCGACCCATTTGGCGATAACCACCTTCTGTTGGTTGCCCCCTGACAGGTTTCGTGCTGCCGTCTCAGAGGATTGCGTCTTAATTTGCAAACGTTTGATGAGCGTATCGACGAATTCCTGTTCTTTCTGAGTCGAGATGAAGCCCTTACTTGAGAAGCTGAACAGATTCGGTAAGGCCATATTTTCACGAATGGAGAAATCGAGCACCAAGCCTTCATCCTTACGGTCTTCCGTAATAAATCCAATTCCATGTTTAACCGCATCCGCTGGCTTCCGAATATGCACCTTTTTGCCTCGAATAATGATTTCGCCACGGTCCAGAGGTTCCAAACCGAAGATCGCCCTCATGATCTCTGTTCGTCCAGAACCCATCAGCCCGGAAAACCCGAGGATCTCGCCTGCTCTCACCGTAAAGTTGATATTCTGGAACAATCCTTTGCTGCTTGCGTCTCGTACTTCAAGGACCACTTCACCATACGAAGGATTTCGCGCCGGATATCGTTCCGTGAGTTCCCGTCCGACCATCTTCCGCACCACTTCGTCAAAACTGGTCTCCGGGATCGTCTTGGTGTCTACCGTTTTGCCGTCACGCATGATCGTGATCCGGTCACAAATGGTGAAAATCTCCTCCATCCGGTGCGAGATATATACGATGGAAACACCATTTTTCTTAAGCGAAGTGATCACGCCGAACAACTTCTGAATCTCCCGCTCCGTAAGCGCCGCCGTGGGCTCATCCATAATGATTACTTTGGCGTCGGTCATCAGTGCTTTGGCAATTTCAATCATTTGCTGCTGACCGACAGAACATTCCCCGGCAGGACGATCCAGCGGGATCTGTACGGAAAGTTTGGCAAATTGCTCAGTGGCAAGCGCTTTCATTTGTCTTGTGTTCAGCAATCCAAAAGACGAAGTTATTTCCTTACCTATGAAGAGATTATCAAGCACCGTCATTTCCGGCCAAACATTCAACTCTTGGTGGATAAAAGCAAGCCCCATCTTCTCGGCTTCCTTCGGATTGGCAAAATAGGTTTCTTTGCCATCAATAGAGATGGTTCCCTGATCCCGCCCGTGAAGACCGATCAAAATGTTCATTAGCGTGGATTTGCCGGCGCCGTTCTCCCCCATCAGGGCATGAACCTCGCCTTCTTTCAGTTCGAAATCCACCCCGCTCAGCACTTGGTTGGTGCCAAACGCTTTATATATGTCTTGCATCTGAATATGCATAAATGCCGTCCCCCTTTTAACCGAAAATGACGCCCGATTGTAAAATGCAATTGGCATACGGCGTTGCTTCGCCCGTACGAATGACTACTTTGGCATTCCGGGTTAACACCTTGAATTGTTCATGACTGATGGAGACGTCAATGGCTTCATCGCCAAATTTCTCGGTAATAAATTGCAAAGTAACCGGATTGCCTGCCTTGATCTCTGCTGCCAAAATCACTTTCTCAACGACCATATCGTCCGCAATAAGCTCCACGACTTCTTGAAAACTCGGTGTCCCTAGTTTCAGGGACAAATCGATTTTGGGCACCCCTTCTGGAACCGGGAGGCCAGCATCCGCGATGACAATCATGTCGGTATGACCCAGATCAGACAGCACCTTGGAGATATGACTATTCAGTATTCCCTGTTTCTTCATTTCAAGCTTTCCTCCACTTCATCCCGTGTCGGCATGCCTCCTTGTGCCCCAAACTTGGTTACGGAAAGTGACGCAGCCCTGTTGGCGAATCTAATGCTGTCTTGTAGCGGTTTACCTTCAGCCAAAGCAACCGCAAATGCGGCGTTGAATGTATCACCCGCTCCGGTTGTATCTACTGGTTCTACCTTATAAGTAGGAACAACGATTTCCTGTTCGCCGTCAAAATACCGAACTCCGTTGCTGCCCTCCGTAATAAACAACTTGTTTGGATATTTGCGCAGAGCCTCTGCCGGAGTCATGCCCTGAAACAATATCTCGGCCTCATGCTCGTTCGGCGTGATATAAGCTGCATTGTCGATGACCTCATCCGGTACTTTTCTCGCTGGCGCTGGATTCAATAACAGCGGAGTTCCGCTTTGGGCGCAAATCTCGCTCACACGAACAACGGTTTCCTCCGGAATTTCTTGCTGAATCATTACAATATCGGCACGTTGGATCACTTCTGCCGCTTCATCAACATAGGCTGGTGTAACTTCACGATTTGCTGCTTCAACGACTACGATACTATTATCACCTTCAGCCAGCACGATATGAGCCGTACCGCTCTCCATATGTGTAACCGGTTTCACATTCTGCGTATTTACACCATTTGCTTTGAAATTATTTAAAATGGCTGTACCAAAAGCATCATCGCCCACCCGGCCGATCATGGATACGTCGGCCCCCAGCCTTGCGGCAGCGACTGCCTGATTTGCTCCTTTACCGCCAGGAACTGTTTTGAAGCTGTCGCCAAGGACGGTTTCACCCGCCCCCGGCCGCCTTGCAGAAGTAACAACTAAATCCATGGAGCTGCTGCCAATTACGCATATTTTAGCCATTTGAATTCACCTTTCTTGTTGTGCCCCGTTCAATGAAACTGACCGGAAGCTGTATGTGTTTGTTTTTAATTGGAGCTTGTTCCACCAGTTTGATTAGCAAATCGGCAGCTGCCCTTCCCATCTCGTATGCCGGTTGGCGAATGGTCGACAATGCAGGCGATAGCAGGCTGCTCATTGGGATATCGTCAAAGCCGATAATTTGCATGTCCTCCGGAACTTTCTTACCGATTCGCAATGCCTCGTGCAGTACCGCCATAGCTGCGATGTCATTACTGGCAATGACTCCGTCGGTATCGCCATACTTGTTGAAAAGCTCATCCGCCCATAACCCAACATCGTTAAAGGAAAAGGATGTCGTTTGGATTACACGGTAATCCAGGCCGGCATGACGTATGCTCTCGATTGCGCCTTCAAAACGATCCTGCGCGGGTTTGATATGTGCAGGTCCCTGCATAACCGTAATTCGGCGGCTTCCGCGCTTGATGATCTCCCGTGCAGCCAGACGTCCACCCTCTCTGCCATCCGCAAATACGGAGGGACTGTCCAGAGGTGTTCTGTCAAGAAACACCACGGGAATTTTCAAGTTCTCATATATTGAAGAATGAGGGTAATTCGTTGAAGAGATTACGCCGACTACATTATTCTGGATAAAAGTCTGGATATAATCCTTTTCCTTCTGTTCATCCTCATCACTATTTCCGAAAATCAGTCTGAAATCCTGCTCCTGCATCCCGTCCTCTACGCCGCGTGCAAGCTGCGGAAAGTAAGGGTTTGCAATATCCGGTAGTAGCAGGCCAATCAATTTGGACTTACGCTTGTATAAAGAGCGGGCCACCTCATTGGGAGAGAAGTTAAGCTGCTTGACCGATTCCTCCACTTTCTTACGAGTGTCCGCATGAACATAACCTCTTTCATTAATGACCCTGGATACGGTGGCTACTGAAACGCCAGCCAAATTAGCTACATCTTTTATTGTTGTCATGAACGTTCACTCCTATGTGTGTAACCGGTTACAGATATGAAAATATCATATTTTATTAAGTTTGACAATCCTTTTGTTACTGGAAATTTACTCCATACACCAGAAAAGAGACCTGATTACAGCTGCATCATCATGCCATAGCAGCTTCAGAAACAATCCATATATTCAAACCAAATAAACAATTCTTATCTGTTGTATATCAGGATATTGACCAGTTTATCGCCTTTTTCGAGGGGGACTCCGACGTACGTATTAAGGTACTCCATTACCTTGGTGAGAAGCTGTTGCTGACCTGGAATAACTAAACGGATTTTAGGGGATTCTCTTTTTAAAGGATCATCGTGGTTTTCAGAAATCGAACTGAATATAAGCTAACCTTTTCAACTCTGGATAGAACTGAAAACAAAAAAAGCCGCTAAATCAACGACTTTTAAATGGAGCATTGTTTTGTCCAATGCTAGTTCGAGCGATTGACCACTACTCTTTTGATGAAAAGGGAAAGCACAAACCCAACAAGGGCAATGATTATGCCGAATATGAACGCATCCTGTACACCGGCAGTCAAGGAAAGCGGGATAAGTGAAGAGTCGTTTGGATTCGTTGCCTGACTCATATATTTGGCTTGTCCATTACTCATCACGCTTACCGCAACAGCTGTACCAATCGCACCAAATACCTGCTGCATTGTGTTGATGATTGCCGTTCCGTGCGGATAAAGCTGCGGTGGAAGCTGGTTGAGGCCATTCGTTTGGGCAGGCATCATGATCATTGAAACGCCGATCATCATAATAACATGAACCATGATAATAAAGGCCACCGAGGAAGCAAGTGTAACGCCAGAGAACAACCAGAGTGCCACAGCTATTAAGACAATCCCAGGAAGAACGATCCATTTGGGGCCATATTTATCGAACAGCCTGCCCATAATCGGAGCCAAAAGTCCGTTCAATGCACTCGCGGGCAACAGGATCAGACCTGCGCTAAGCGTGGAGAACGCAAGGCCTACTTGCAGGTACATTGGCAGTACGAGCATCGAGGACAAGATGACCATCATGCAAAGTGCAACCATTAGCGCACCAATTGTAAACATCGGGTACTTAAAGGCGCGCAGATCAAGCAGCGGATTGGGTATTTTCAACTGTCGAATTGTGAAAAGAATAAGCGCAACAAGACCGATTGCGAGGGAGATGACTACAGTGGAACTGGTCCATCCCCCATCCCCTTCCCCAGCGCTACTGAAACCATAAACAATACCTCCAAAGCCTAGGGTCGACAACAGCATGGACAGTAAATCAATACGCGGCTTGGTCGTTTCAGAAACATTTTGCATCGTGAGAATTCCAATGATAAGAGCCATGATAAGAAAAACAAATGAAAGCCAAAAGATATAATGCCAGTTTAGCGCTTCAATGAGCAAACCGGCAATAGTCGGCCCGACCGCAGGGGCGAACATGATAACGAGTCCAACCAGTCCCATGGCTGCACCGCGCTTTTCGACCGGGAAAATGAGCAGTATCGTATTAAACATAAGTGGTAGTAACAGCGCGGTACCTACTGCCTGAATAATACGCGAAACCATTAATACACCGAAACTTGAAGCAACGGCTCCAACCAGAGCACCGAGACATGAAAATAGAAGTGACGTTATGAACAGTTGTCTTGTTGTAAAACGCTGCATTAACAGGCCTGATAGCGGAACGAGTACCCCCATGGTCAGCAAATAGCCTGTTGTCAGCCATTGAATAGTCGCCGATCCAATGTTGAAGATCTGCATCAAATCGGTAAGCGCTACGTTTAACGCCGTTTCACCGAACAGACCGATGAACCCACTCATCAAAAAAGCGAGAACGATAGGAAACACTCTAATGTCTTTCTTGACTGCTTTAATTCCAGCATCGGATGTGGCTGTAGAAGCTCGCATTATTTACACTCCTTAAGTTCTGTTGTGAATCTCCCCTACCCACCATTCTCCAAAAAATTGTTGTGTCCAGTACACTAATAATGATTCTCATTATCGATATACACAGTGTAGCAATTGCTCCTACAAATGAAAATACACAAATTCCAAATACGATATGTATAATTATCTAATTCAAGCTTGAAACTGTTTTCATTTAAGCCTTAAAACCTTGTGTTTTAGCAAAATGATATATGGAGTATAATCAAATGTTCACCCAGTTGATCCATGTTTAAATTCTTAATATTTTTTGTGGGCACTAAAGAATTCAATAGTTTCGGTGCAACCCCTACATGGTTTTAATTGGATACTAAGATTCAAGTTCTAGGTGAGTATTGCTTGCCTTAAATTCGACTTATCCTTTAGAGTAGAAAATGGAGGTGTACATCATTGAAATTTAACGAGTATGTAATAGGCGAAACCTATAGAACAGAGTCTATTCAATTGTCAAAGAAGGATATTATTGATTTTGCAAAAATTTACGACCCTCAATATATGCATATAGATGAAAAAAAAGCAAAAGAAGGCCGCTTCGGCAGCCTCATTGCTTCGGGTATGCAGACGATGAGCACATCTTTCAAACTTTGGGTGGAACTCGGGATATATGGAGAAGATGTTGTCGCAGGTACGGGCATGAATAACATAAAGTTTATCAAACCTGTGTTTCCAGATGATGAAATCAGTGTTGTGTCAGAAGTGATTGAATTGTCCCCAAGAAGGAGTAGTGGTGGAATTGTCACCGTGCTGCTCACTACCTTCAACCAAAATAATGAAAAGCTCTTTCAGGCAGAATTAAGTGCTCTGATTAGCAATTGATTTTTGATTTTTGTACAATTCGTTTCCGTTGTTGACTTTGAAAATAAAAAACGATCGCACATCAGGTCTGATGCGCGATCATTGCTGTACATTCTCAATTCGTGTATCCTTTACAATATTTCAATATATCCTTCGGTTCCATGTACCCGAATTCGTTGCCCATCTTTTATTCGATGGGTTGCCTTCTCCACTCCGACAATGGCCGGCAAGCCATATTCACGCGCAATCACAGCTCCATGGGTCATCAGTCCACCCACTTCCGTCACTAGGCCTTTAATAGATACAAATAATGGTGTCCAACTCGGATCCGTATAGGGAGTCACTAGTATGTCTCCATCTTCCAGATCCGCATCTTCAATATTAAAGATGACACGTGCACGGCCCTCGATAACTCCCGAAGAAACAGGCAGACCCACAATGGCTTCGGCTGGCATATTTTCACGTTTATACTGACCTGTAATGATTTCACCATCAGACGTGAGCACACGAGGGGGAGTTAGCTTTTCATAGATTTTGTAATCGTCTTTCCGTTGAGTAATGATCTTCTCATCCTGTTCATTGGTGCGAACAACTTCACGAAGTTCTTCATAAGTGAGATAGTATATATCTTCTTTTCCAGCAATAACACCCGCTTGTGCAAGTCGCTCAGCTTCTTTCAATAAAGCCTGTTTATATACAAAGTAACGATTGATCATGCCGTATTTGGGATATTCCCGATAACCGATGAAGTTGCGAACCAGGTCGATCATTCGTTTCGTTTCCTTGGCTTTTTGTTCACCACCAGGCAACAGCTTCAATCGATCTAGTATCTCCTGTTCTTTCTTCAACGCTTCCTGTCGTCCCTGCTCGAATTTCCGTTTGCTTTCATTAGGCTCAAAGTTTTTGATGTTACCTAGAATCAGCGGCACAAGGGTAATGGGTTTTTCAATCCAACGGGTTCTGGTCAGATCAATTTCTCCGGCACATCGCATTCCGTATTTGTCCAGATAACCCTGGATGGCGTCCCTTGTTTCCTGCCCACCCTCAACGTTAACCAGTTCATCCATAAAGTCATCCACTTTCACATGTTGTAAATAAGCAATGACTTCCGGAAATGGACGAATCACATCTGCAACATCCAGTAATGCCAGACCCATTTCCGAAGTGATATTGTTAGGAACAGATTGAGACAGTGTATCTGCGGCATTTTTCTCACCCAACCACTTTTCCATGTTTTCATTAATCCATGCAGAAGCATTCATGGCAGTCATAAATACATTTGAACTTCGTGGGTCAGATAGAAATCTCTTCAATTCTTGGAGATCTTCAAGGATAAAATTAAACAAATCCAATCCAGACTTGTTTTGGATGTTACGTTTTAACGCTTCTACTGAGGCTTGATTGCTCGTAATCAAATCAGAGACGATAGTCGATTCATTTTCAATATGTGCTTGAAACCCCTCGGACACGCTCTGTTTATGGTTATTTCGTGGAATTGGTGCTGGCTGATCAATAGGTAACGATTTTATGAAATTCTCGCGCTCGATTACAGTTGTAAGTCCGTCCTTAAGGAGCGGATCGGATTGTCCCATGGTATTTATGAAGTTTTCTCTCATGACAGGCGAAGCCAGCCTAGGCGTAATATCAACAAACAATCTTCCACCAGCTATACGCATGGGTGCCGGAGTCGTTAATAGGAAGAAAGATAAGCCCAATGGTTTCATGGGATCAGTCATCATTTGTTGATGACCCACAGAAAGGTACACATGATTTTCCTGGTCGCTCGCTTCAGGAATCGGGTATAACGTAGTGATTGGCCGACTTTGGACTATATAAAACGTATCATCCGCCAAACACCATTCAATATCTTGCGGGAAACCAAAATGAGCTTCAATCTGTCTTCCTATGCGTGCCAGTTCTAAAATCTGTTGATCGGTAAGTGTTTGCGTCTTTTGCAGCACGGGATCGATCTGATGTGTAGACGTTCCACCCTCTTTCCTTCCATACATAGCCAACGTTTTGACGGCTATCCTCTTGTCGACAATTTCACCTTCTCGTACTTTATAACAATCGGCAGATACCAAGCCGGACACCAACGCCTCACCAAGTCCAAAGCTGGCATCTATGGATAGCAGTTTCCGGTTGGATGTGATCGGATCAGCCGTAAATAAAATCCCTGAGGCCGCTGGGAATATCATCTTTTGAATGACAACGGACAAATAAACCTGACCATGATCAAATCCATTTTGCATACGGTAGATTACTGCGCGATCCGTAAACAGGGAAGCCCAACATTTGCTGATATGGTGCATAATTGATTCTTTCCCAATGATATTTAAATAGGTGTCTTGTTGACCCGCAAAAGAGGCATGTGGTAAATCTTCAGCGGTCGCACTAGAACGTACTGCATACGCATGACCCTCTCCAAATGTGGAGAGATAAAGAGCAACTTCTTTTTCAACATCGGCAGGAATGTCTACGCCCATAATAAGTTCCCTGATCTTCCTGCTGATATTACCAATTTGCTCTCGTTCTCCTATTTTCAACAAGGTTAGTTGATTCAGTAACGCATGATATGCTTCATTTTGTTCGATGGCCTTTTGATATCCAACAGTTGTAACACAAAATCCATCGGGGACCTCTACTCCTTCAACCTTTGATAACTTCGCTAGATTTAATCCTTTTCCACCAACGAGCGCAAGTTGCAATTTTTCCGTTTCCTGAAATCCGATAACCAAAGAATTCATTCCGTATCTCCCCTAACCAATAAATTGAGAAAAAAACATTTGACAAAGAGTTTACCGCCATGATAAGATTTAAATATAAGATAAGATATTTATGTCTGCGATATCAAAAGAAATGTAATCTGATTATAACATTGTGTTTATTTATATACAATATCGAAGAACCTGGGATAATTGCCCAGGTTCTTTTTTGATTCAAATATTATTAGTAGCCTATCAAAACATGGCTCTCCTCAACCAGATTACTTTCGTGCAGCATGGTTATGTATCGCAGATGTAGAAGACACCAAAAAAAGCAACCTGCCCTCATATGAGGTTTGGCTGCTTTTTTCAGTAATGGCATTTTTAAGACAGTAAACATCTCAACAGGGTAACAAGATCTCAATTTTCGTACCTTGCCGCACTTTGGATTGTACATGAATTTCTCCACCGTGTGCTTCCACGATCGTTTTGGCAATGCTCATCCCAAGTCCAGAGCCAGCCGTCGATTCCTCTGTATTTGTTCCCCGATAATAGCGATTGAACAAATGCTGCAGCGTTTCCTCGTCCATCCCTTTCCCATTATCGAATATGCGGATACATGCCTTATTGTTCATTCTGCCGATGGAAACGGTCACGTTCACGCCTGGCGGGTTATGCTTCACGGCGTTGGACAGCAAGTTATCCATTAACCGCAGCAACCAGGTTTCATCAGCCTGTACCCACAAGGGACGCTCCTCTCCAACGTAGTGAAACTGGTATTCAGATAGCGTAGCGTCATTGACATACTTCAGCACGGAGCAGCGCACCAGCTCAACCAAATCGATTTTCCGAAGCTCCATAATCGAATCACCTTGCTTGAGCTGATGGATCATGGAAAAGTCAGAGATCAACTCAAGCATGTAATCCCCCTTTTCCCGGATCGTCGCCCCCATGGTACGCATCTCTTCTTGGCTCCATTGTTCCGGTAAACTCTCAAGCATATATCCATAACCTTGAATGGTGGACAGAGGGGTTCGCAGATCATGTGAAATTCCTGACATCCACTCTCTTTGATCTTTCTCCAGCCGCTCGCGCTCCTTCTCGGTTTGGGCCAATTGATCAGCCATTTGATAGAAGGATTCAATGACTTCCTTATAGAGCCTGTAACGGTTTCGCATCGTGCCATTGGAGCGGAATATCTTGCGTTTGTCCTTGGCGGTAAGTACCTGATCATACTGCCCACGCCCCATACGTTCGAACCAGCCTGCGAACAAAATTAGTGGCTGACCGTAACGGTAGCCATGCCAGACCGATAAGGGTACTGCCAAGAGAAGAGCTAGACCTGCAAACCACATAAGTCCGCGTGTTGCCGTATCCATCGCCGGATGTTTCAAAGGACCACCCGCTGGATTGCGCGTATAAAAAATCCAGGTCATTCCACTACGCTGGTCCCGATGGGCGACAATATTCGTATCATAGTTGCTGGGCGATTGCTGGATTGCCAGAATGTCCAGTGGACGGTAGCCCTTCTGGAAATAAGTTTCATCACCGATGGCTTGTTCTGCATGACCAGAGGAATTGATTACCTGGAGATAACTGCCGGTTTCACGCAGTCGCTGATCCAGAAAGGGAAGCTTTTCGCTAGACACCCTCCCTTGTTGCCCATATTCGTGGAACCAGGCCATGAGCTGATCAAGATCAGAACTTTGGTAGCCAAGGACATACAGAACCGGCACATTAAAGGCAAAGTTCAGATGAGTTTGAACAGCATATGTCCCAAGTGTCCGTGTCTCCTGAATATCGAGCAGTTGGGCGATAGAGTACGATGGCGACAGCCCATCATACGAATTTGTATTTACTTCGTAGATGACGTCCCCTTCGGCATTTACAACCTGCATCCACATTCCTTTTTCCTCAATGAGCTTATCCCACTTGGGGGAGATCTGAATGGTCCCGTCCTTTGAAGAAGCTTCTTGAGCAATCAGTTGTAAGGCACCTACTGGAAAGTTCCGGCGCAACTCACTATTGGTCGTGTTTTGAAAGTATATAATGCAAGCAATGAGAGTAATGGCCAAAATGATCAGGGCATAAAAGATCAATTGATACGTGAAGTGGAATGTCATGCGCTGTTGTATCTTCATTGCTCCTGAAACTCCTTCGACAGCTTGTAGCCGAGCCCGCGTACAGTGAGCAGCAATCTTGGATTTCCTGGATCGCTCTCGATCTTCTCTCGTATGCGCCGAATATGTACCATTACCGTGGAGTCATCTCCCTGTCCGTTGATCCCCCACACCTGATCGTAGAGCTGTGTTTTGGAAAATACGACCCCAGGAAACTTGCAGAAATGCAGCAGTAGATGGAAAACCTGTGCAGGACAAGGGACAGACTGTCCCTCCACGATTAACTCACCCTCCGCCTCATTCACGGTGAAGCGGCCGAATCGGTAAACCCCTGGTTCAGGACGCTTCACCTGACTCACAGTTGGAGTTTCAGGCTCCAAACGGCGTATGCGCGCCTGAATTCTTGCAGCTACCTCCAAAGGATTGAAGGGCTTGGTAATATAATCGTCCCCGCCCATGGCGAATCCCCTCAGCACATCGAGATCGGATGCCTTAGCCGTCAGAAATAAAATATGCGGATTTCCGTATTCACGAAGCTTGGAGCATAGCTCCAGACCACTCCCGTCCGGGAGCGTGATGTCGAGCAGGACGATATCCGGGGAAACCCGCTTCACCAGATCGAGAGCTTCCGCACAGGTGGAGGCATCGTACAGCTGATGAAACCCTGCCCTGCGAAGCACCATTTGCAGCATGGTGACTATCGAGGGTTCGTCGTCGACAATTGCGATTTTAATATCCGTTTGATTAGTCATCGTTTTCACCCATTTCATAGTAGCATACTCACATTAACAGAACCTAAACGGCTTGGGCAAACTTAAACGATTGTTCAGCAACTCGTTTAGGCTCTGTTTCAATAACGCTGTTAGCATAGGAAATGAGATTCTGATTCGCAACAAATCTACTTTATTTTAGGAGGAAAACATTTGATAATTACAACAACACCAATAATTGAAGGTTCCCCAGTCAGGCAGTATATCGGCGTTGCAACAGGTGAAGTCATCATCGCTGCCAATGTCGGGAGAGACTTTCTCGCTTCATTTAGAGATCTTGTAGGCGGCCGTTCTCGTACCTATGAGAACAAGCTAAGGGAAGCAAGAGACGCTGCCTTTGAAGAAATGACCGAGCAAGCCGCACAGATGGGAGCCAATGCCGTAATCGGTGTGGATCTGAATTACGAGGTTGTCCGTCAAGGTATGCTCATGGTTGCTGTAAGCGGAACGGCAGTTATTATTTAGGCATTCAAACTAACCAAAATATAAGTCTATTAATTTTTGGTCATCTATTTCATCCGATAAATCAATAAAGTATTGTTGTTGCCACTTTTGTGTTTGCACAGCTGATTTATTTAATTCTTTTTCCCAAGAAGGGTAAACTCTAATAGCCATCTTCCCTTTAGTGTCATTGTTTTTCAAAATTCCTTTTTCGAGTAATTTAGATTTTGGAAAAACGAACTGTCCCTTCATATTTCCATTTATAATTGAGATTATTAGTTTGTCTGGACTTTCGAAAAAGGAGTACGGTTGATTTTGATTGTTTTCATCTTTTTCCCAAAATACAACAAAAAACCCTTTTTTCTTTGGAGTTAATTTGGCGAGGCGACTTCGATATTTATAATCTCCAATATAGATAATCATTCCTTCATATTCTCTATTATGCTTTTCTTCAATAATGTTTGTAATCTCTATATTATCAAAGTTAGCAAGTATGTTATCTATTAGCTCTTTAGATGTAAACATGCTCTCATCCCCTCAATCATTTTTCACAGCGTTAATTATAGCCTCTTAGTCTTGTTATGAAACGGAATTTCATTTTTTTGTTACAGCTACTCGCAGTTTGTGATATGGTCAGTGAGGTGCGATCAGCCCGTACACATTTACATATCATGCGAGGAGAAGATTGAAAGTGAATGAAATAAAAGCATTGGAGAACCCGAACAAGTTTAGTGATCCTTTATTTGTAACCTTAGTTGCAAGTTTATGTTGCTTGTTATGGGGGAGTGCCTACCCGTTTATTAAGCTTGGATATAGTGCTTTTGACATCCTGGCAGAAGATATTCCATCCAAATTTGTATTTGCAGGTTATCGATTTATTTTAGCAGGATTACTGCTCCTATTCCTGTTTCGTGTCATTAGTAAACGGAAATTTGAACTGTCTGGACGACAATTTTCAAGCTTAATTTTGCTTGGCATGTTCCAAACGGGTTTGCAGTATATGTTTTTTTATGTGGGTGTAGCCAATACGACAGGTGTCAAAGGTTCGATTATGAATGCGACAACGACCTTTTTCAGTGTTGTTCTAGCTCATTTTTTATATAAAAATGATAAACTGAGCAAAAATAAAATAGTCGGCTGTTTGCTAGGATTTATTGGCGTAATTATTGTGAATTTCCACTCCAATCTGCTGGAATTCTCCTTCTCTCTCACAGGTGAAGGTTTCGTTATTATGGCGGCTCTTATTTTTTCCATTACGGCCATCTATGCAAAGCACTTGACAGGCTCCATCGACGTCCTTGTTATTACTGGAGTTAGCTTGTTTGTCGGCGGACTGGCACTCACCATACTGGGACTCCTGCTTGGCGGCCGGGTTACACATTTTACACTTGAATCAACGGGTATCTTGATTTATTTAGTTTTACTTTCATCAGCCGCATTCTGCTTATGGAATCTACTTCTGAAATACAACAAAGTGGGGAAAGTATCTGTGTATAACTTCCTTATCCCTGTCTTTGGTGCATTGCTATCGGCGTTATTTTTGGGAGAAACGATTTTGGAATTCAAAAACCTAATTGCATTGCTCTTTGTATCCATCGGTATTTATATGGTTAATCGCGTAACCTCTCGAAAGTTCTCAAATACCCTGGAACCTTAGTTCAAAAAGAAAAGGAAAAAATAATAACAGGGGCGCGACATTGCTCGCGTCCCTGTTTGTTTCCAATTGTACGAATACTCAACATCAAATCGTTGAATTAAGCAAATGTCTCGTCAGATTCCACTCCCGCATTACAAACAGGAATAAACAACATTACGCAAGCGCCGATGAACATAAGGCTCCTGATTGTTCAGCAGATGCTGCGCATACATGACCGTAAGTTCAGAGTCTGGATCAATGATGGCCATACAGCCCGCAGCACCACTCCATCCAAATTCACCTAGTGGACTTAACGAACCGCTGCCCGCTTTGGAGATATGCGTGCGTACACCCAGTCCATAACTATACCCTCCCATATGATCCCAGGAGTAATCATCACGGGTCAGATCGTTCAGATGGTCTGTGCGCATAAGCTCAATTGAAGCCTGTGACAGAATGCGCACGCCTTTCGGACTTGTTCCTTTTCCCGTCAGCGCGCTAAGGAACAGTGCATAGTCGCTAACGGTGGACAATAGTCCGGCACCGCCGCTCTCCAAATCCGTGCCTACCCGAAATCCGTTTCCGTCCATTCGGACGGCTTTTTCAAGCTCATCATTGTAAGCATACTGCGGAATCAGGCGGGTCTGCTGTTCCTCGTTCAGGTCGAATGCCGTATCGTTCATACCTAGCGGTCCGATAATTTCTTCTTGCAGATATTTACCAAAACGTCTACCACTCACAACCTCCACCAAAGCTCCGAGCACATCGTGACACATGCTATAGTTCCAATGCGTACCTGGCTCAAACAGAAGTGGTTCCTTAGCGAGCGCTTTCGCAAATTCTCTTGTCGGTAATGTTCCGTTGGTGCTCTGCACAGCTTCCTGAATGCTTGGCGAGCCAACATCATAGGAAAACCCGGCAGTCATCGTAAACAAGTCGCGTACTGTAATCGCCTTTGTCGCTTTTTCCAATCTGACCTCGCCGCTCGATAATGTTTTCTTCACCGTCATCTCGGCATATTCCGGCAGATAGTCAGATACCGGGTCGCTTAGCAGCATTTTCCCTCTCTCTACAAGTTGAAGCGCTGCCACACAGGTCATAATTTTCGTCATGGAGTAGAGATTGAAGATCGCCCCATCTCTGATGGGCGTTTGCTCCTCCAGATTGGCATAACCATTCCGGTAACGGAAAACGGTATCATTTTGATGCATCACAAGGACCTCTGCCCATGGAATTCTCCATGATGTGATGCGATCAATAAATGAAGCAAGCGGTTTAAAGTCCATATTTTCCAGTCCTTCTATGTAGAATTGTTTATTTTAACACAGTGTGGATCTGTGTTCATGCACGTGACCCACATAGTATTAATATACGACCATTCACATGCATTGACCATATCTAATAGATAGCAACGTTTAAACAATCTGTACATTTTTTAGGATCGGTATTATTACTAGAGTGTCTTGACCATGATAAAATCGATTTGTTCCTCGTCCCCCATGTAAAAAGAGTGAAAGCCAGTCCGAACAAACCCCATCTTCTTGTAAAAAGCAATGGCATTGTCATTCTTTCCCCATACTCCAAGCCAGACTTCCTTCTTTTTGTGCTCCAATGCGGTCTCCATCGCTTTATTTAGCAGATATTTACCCAGTCCATGCTTTTGGAATTTTTCCCGATATAAATTCTCTCAATTTCTAATGAAGCATCACTTATTGGTTCGGATTGGGCGCCATCTCTGTTCACTTTCAGATATCCGGCAAGTTCATCATTGTAGTAGACGAAAAAGATATCTGAGCAGCTATTAGACAGTTCATCTTCCAACTGTTTAGCGTTAAATGCTCTTTCCAGATAGGCTCTCATATTGTCAGGGGAATTCTAATCTTTGAATGTATCGTTGAATGTTTCTATACTTATTTCTTGTAGTTTTTGTAAATCCTCGCGACTGCATGCTCTTATTTCCACGGTCATTGTGATGTATCTCTCCTTATATGAATCATAAAACGGCTTTGTTTTTTTTTGTTGCAAATACAGGCAACTCCCAAAGCGTTTTTTTGTTCATACTATCTTGACGTTTATTTACAATCCACACCTCTATGTTTATTAATGAACAAATTTAATGAATCTAACAATTGATTCTACGATTCTCTCTTATATAATAATAGATAGATGTTCATTATTATATTGATGTAAATTTAAATTACACATCAAAGTAATACTACAGTAATGAATAATATTCACTTTTCCCCCTGCAATCCATTCATGTCGAAAGGAGATGCTACGATGGACAGACCCTATACGATTTGTCATATGCTTAGTTCAATAGATGGCAAAATTATCGGCGATTTTCTGGAAGATGATCGGTCAACCTACTTCATTAAAGAGTATGAACGTATCCATGACCGCTACGGATTTGATGCTTGGATGTGCGGACGAGTCACGATGCAAGAACATTTTGCACATGAATATATTCCTCCACCCAATCAAGAGAAGCAGTCCCCGATTCCTCGAACGGATTATATCGCGCAGCAAGACATTGGAACTTATGCCATCGCCGTAGATCCACACGGCAAATTGGCTTGGACCCATAACTATATATCCGAAGAGAATGGCAACAGAACAAAGGATCACATTATTGAGGTGCTGACTGAACAAGTGCCCGATGCTTATCTCGCATATCTACAGGAATTGGACATCTCTTATATCTTTGGTGGAACGAAAGAGCTAAACGTTGTGACGGTTGTTAAAAAACTGAAAGCATTGTTCTCCATCGATCGATTATTGCTTGAAGGCGGGGGTGTATTAAATGGTTCTTTCCTGAATGAAGGTTTGATCGATGAGTTAAGTCTCGTATTCGTTCCTTTTGCAGAGGCAAGCTCTCCGGCTTTGACCATCTTTGAGAATAGTTCGAGTTCCAAAGAAACCTTCCCCGTTCATTTTGAATTGATAAGAGTCGAACAAATGGAACATAACGGATTGTGGATGACTTATCGAGTAGAAGGAAATTCTAAATAACTCTCAACCGAATTACGAATGGAGGATCACATAGCTATGGAAAAAAAACAAACTGCTGGAAGAGATATATTAGGTGAGTTTGCCCCGAAATTTGCAGAGTTGAATGATGATATTCTGTTTGGCGAGGTATGGTCAAGAGTAGAAGAATTATCTAGTCGTGATCGCAGTATGATTACCGTCTCTGCACTTATTGCCGGTGGGAATTTCGAACAATTAACCCCACACCTTCACAAAGCAAAGGAAAATGGAGTAACTCGTAATGAAGTGTCTGAAATGATTACTCACCTTTCCTTCTATGTGGGCTGGCCGAAGGCATGGTCTGCGTTTAATATTGCAAAAGATATTTATAAATAAAATAGAAAGCAGGGATTCATTATGACAAACGAACATTTGAGTAACAGCACCATCTTCCCACTGGGAAAGAAAGTAGAAGCCAATTTTATTGGAGACGCATATCTAGAGATGGTCTTTACAGATGAAACTCCACTTAATACAAGCATTGGAAATGTCACTTTCGCGCCAGGAGCACGCAATAATTGGCACTCACATGTGGTAGGGCAAGTGCTACTCGTTACAGGTGGTGAAGGCTGGTACCAGGAAGAAGGTAATCCCGCACGATTGCTTAAAACCGGAGATGTTGTAAATATTCCTCCTAACGTTAAGCACTGGCATGGGGCAAAAGCCAATAGTTGGTTTGTGCATTTGGCTATGACACCTGGACAAACCGAATGGTTAGAACCTGTGAATGATGAGTGGTACAACGCGCTCTAAGGAAAGAATCTGATCCAAATGAAAGGAATGAACTGAATATGTCTAATATTGAGGGTAAAGTTGTAATTCTTACGGGAGCATCCAGTGGAATTGGAGAAGCTACCGCGAAAGTTCTTGCTTCAAAAGGGGCCAAACTGGTATTAGCAGCTCGTCGGGAAGAGCGTTTAGTACAATTACAAAAAGAAATTCAGAACAATGGCGGTCACGCTATTATCAAACCAACAGATGTGACTTCGCAAACTCAAATGGAAGACTTGGCTAAGTATGCACTAAGCGAATTTGGTAAAATCGATGTACTAATCAACAATGCAGGAATCATGCCTCAAGCCTTTCTTTTCAAGAAAAAAATTGATGAATGGGACAACATGATCGATGTAAACATTAAAGGTGTCCTCTATGCTATTGCAGCGGTTCTTCCGTCCATGAGAGAACAGAAATCAGGTCATATTTTGAACCTTTCCTCTGTTGCTGGACATAACATATATCCGGGTGGAACTGTATACTGTGGAACAAAGCATGCCGTTACAGCCATCTCCGAAGGGTTGCGTCAGGAAGAAGCCATGAGCGGCACCAATATCAGAGTTACTAATATTTCTCCAGGCGCTGTCACCAGCGAGTTACTGGAAACGACAAGTGATCCAGAGTCCAAAGCAGGCTTAGATGAGTTCTACAAATCCGCTATTGATGCCGATAACATCGCAAGTGCAATCGCATTTGCAATTGAGCAACCATCGGATGTAGCGATTAACGAAATGATTATTCGCCCAACGGTTCAAGTAGGTTAATGGTATTAATTTACTCAAAAAAGGAACGAATGCAAGCTTCTTATCGAGGCTGCTTCGTTCCTTTATTTATAGCATAAGCTTACAATTTTCGAGCTGTCACCATAGGCTGGTAATAACCCGTGTCCGCAGGAAAATGCCATTCTACATCCATAAAACCTTTCGCCCTTAATACGTTGTTCATCTCTTCTCGCAACAATGCTCTGTACGGTGTGCTATTATGTTTTGTTTTCCATTCACCATTCATTTCTTGCACAATAAATTGGTTTGTCGTATACGTTTTCCCATCTTCGGCCCAGTCCCATACCTGAAAAACGATCCTCTTCCCCTTATCTAGAACACGCGGCTGCGTGGTTGATGGTCTCTCTTTTACCAATGCATCATAGTCTCTTATGGTAGCAATGAACAAGCCATTCCGATTAAGCTTTGTATATATATTTTGAAAGGCCTTATGTAAATCTCCGTCTGTAAGTAGATGTGGAATAGCATTGTCTGCGGATAGAACGATATCAAAAGCTCCCCTTACATCTGTATCCAACGAGCGAAAGTCGGCAACCCCAAAGTTTATGTTAACTCCGCGGGATGCGGCTTCTTTCTCAGCTCTTTTTACGGAATCAGGACTTACGTCAGTCGCACTTACGTTATACCCGTATTTCGCTAGTCCGATTGCTTGTGTACCTATACCACATGAACAATCCAAAAGTGAAAGGGTACTTGTAGTAGAATGAGTCAACTTGGATTGGATGACTTGGTCGAGAATCTGCGCTTGCTGTGCAATGGATTGATTCCAATCAGCAAAAATAAGATGATATTCCTCTGCAATCTCGTCATAGAACTTTAGAACGGAATCTTTCATTTCCAATCCCCCTCAATTGGTCATATTTGTTGCTCATTACATTACCACACTTGGAATGATTCTGCCCGTTAGTTGAATAAGATGCCTTTTTTTTGATTATTTTCAGAAGTCCAAGCATACTAGTAACCTTTGAATATACTATTCTATCCCACTGACTAGGAGGTAGATTCAATGACAACGTTTCTTGATGCGAGAACATCGCAAAACGCAAGTTTGGCTAACTCGATTGCTATTCCGATTCTAGTAATCAACACGCCGCAATTGTTTGGACAAATTGGTCTTCTGACCTCAGGTGCAGGTGCTAACCCTAGAGTTCAATTTAAAGGAACGGTTTCTGTACAATTACCTTTAGCTCTTGTCGGAATAACGATCACCATTGTAAGAGGTACCTTGTCGACTGACCCTGTAATTTACTCAGCAACTTCAACATTTGATTTGAGTCTTTTGGCTCCTCAAATTATTACGTTCTCTGCGGATGATTTCAATCCGCCAATTACCCCTCAATTGACATACACTGCATTCGTAAGCTCCAACTTGCTGGGTACGATCCGTGTAGGTCCTGAGAACTTTGATGGATTCGTCGTTTCAGACTAATACAACAGCTCCTCTTTCTAATGCTTTCACTCAGTCTCCTTCATCATAAAAGAAGAAAATCCAATCGCAATGTTATGAGCGATTGGATTTTCTGATTTCTAGGTATAGATCAAATGGTAAATGTCTTTACAACTACTTTAAAACAATTTAAATTGTGCTAGTATCAATTACGAATCTGTACTTCACATCAGAAGCTAATACACGTTTGTATGCTTCGTCAATTTGGTCAGCTGAAATGACTTCGATCATAGGAACAATACTATGTTCTGCACAGAAATCAAGCATTTCCTGAGTCTCACGGATGCCACCGATCATTGAACCTGCAAATGAACGACGGTGACCGATGAGGGACATCACGTTTACTGCCAACGGCTCCCCAGGCGCACCCACATTAACCAGCGTGCCATCCAGAGTGAGCAGTGAGAAGTAAGCATTGATGTCGATATTTGCACTTACTGTGTTAATAATCAGATCAAAAGACCCGGCGAGTTTTTTGAACGTATCTGGTTCACTTGTGGCATAGTAATGATCTGCCCCGAATTGCAAACCATCCTCTTTTTTCTTCAATGATTGTGACAGAACAGTTACTTCTGCGCCCATGGCATGTGCAATTTTGACAGCCATATGACCCAGACCGCCCAGACCTACAACCGCTACTTTTTTACCTGGTCCAGCTCCCCAATGATTCAGCGGCGAGTAGGTTGTAATACCTGCACATAGAAGAGGTGCAGCGACATCCAGCTCAATGTTATCCGGAATACGAACGATGAACTCCTCAGTTACGACGATGTGAGTGGAGTATCCACCTTGTGTAGGTTCGCCGTACTTATCAACACCCGCGTAGGTGGGAACATTTCCTTTGAGACAATACTGCTCTTCTCCTTGGCGGCAGTTCTCACATTCGCCACAGGAGTCAACCATGCATCCAACCCCTACTCGGTCACCAACTTTGTACTTTGAAACTTCGGCTCCCACATCTGTGACAATTCCTGCGATCTCATGTCCAGGTACGAGCGGATAGTTTACGGGGCCCCATTCGCCGTGAGCAGTATGGATGTCAGAATGGCAAATGCCGGCATATTTAATCTCGATCAGGACATCGTGCAGATCCAGATCGCGTCGTTTAATCTCAGCCGCCCGGAATGATTGGTGCGGACCGTCAACAGCTCGTGCTTTAGCAGTTATCATCATAAAACCTCCTAAGATTGTCATTCTTCCTCTTCTCTTGCAAAACTATCTTAATCCCTCTAGTTAACTCTAGGTCAAATGTCTTTTGAAATTTTGACATCCTGCAGCCTTCGTGGTAGAATCCCAAAAGATAATCCTAGAGTTAGCTCGAAGTCTATATTAGTACGAAAAGGGGAAAATAAATGACGTATTCAATTAGCGAGGTTGCTAAAGAATTGAATCTAACCGTATATACATTGCGCTACTACGACAAGGAAGGACTCATGCCCTTTGTAGAGCGTACCCCTGGCGGAGCACGGAACTTCAAAGAATCAGACATCGATTTTTTAAAGATCATTCAATGTCTGAAAGCTACTGGGATGCCGATCAAGGATATCAAAGATTTTATTGCATGGTGTTCCGAGGGGGACTCCACCTTACAGGAGCGATATGACATGTTCACCGAACGCAAGGCCAGTGTAGAAGCACAAATGGAAGAACTTCGAAAGACCATGGAAGTTATTGAACATAAACGTGCATATTACAGGACTGCTCTCGATGCTGGAACGGAAGAGATTCATCAAAGCAATAGAATGGGAAATTTCATTGCTAACTAATTACGTTATATTTAACTCACAAAAAAAGAGCCTAAACGTCTATAGACGTTTAGGCTCTTTTTGCTCAATCCACTTCAGCAATGACGTTTTCCTGTTAATAACCCATATCCTTTAATATTTTGGATAATGTGCGCAAACGCTCGCCAATCATTTCATCGTCATCACTCAGAGCTTGGCTGAACAGCTTAATATCTTCATTTATTCTCTCATTGTCCGTACAGATCTCCACGGACATTGCATCCCCTTGCAGGCCAACACGATCGATGACAGGCTGCTCTGGGTCATATAAATTCTCATATCTATAGGCCTCGCGAAAATGTTCCAAAGACCGACAGATCAGAATGGACAAATCCAGCACGCGATGGAGAGGCAGTTCCTCAGATTGTCTGGACCACTTTTCTCCAGTGTATCTCCATACTTTCGCTGAAATATCAACCTTTCCTCTATCGTTCCACTGGGCCAATCCCAGGGAAAGACCTTTTGCGTCCGTGTTTCCGGCCATTCGGCCATCAACCTTTTCATAATTATCAGATACGATAACAGGTTTATGTTTTAACGTTGTAGGTATTTTCAATTACATTCCCTCATTCCGTTTACCTTTTTACTAATTTACTAAACGACGGTTTCATCTTATCTTGATTTTCACTGTTAGTCAAATTCGTTTCCTGTTACATGATTTAATTCTGTGGAGGTCTATTATAGCCCTTGTCTCCGTAGGGTTGTAACTTCTGAAGCCACGGCTTCAGGATTTGTTTTTGTTCCCAACGTATATCCGTCACCTTATCGATGTCCTTCTGTTCCAGTACCTCATAAGTGAATGCGTCTTCTCCGAATTCTCTCCACTCTTTTTGTAACTCGGCATTTGCAAATCTTCCTTGATCCAGTTGCATCTGCAGAGTAAACCATTTGTTTTTCAAGTTGGGATAGCTGTCGATATAGATTTTACCGTTTACTTTGTTTTTAATTTGGGCTACACCCATGTATGTCTTGATCTGCTTGTATTCCTCCAGTAGCTCCCTGCGCTTATTCATATCCATGTCTCTCTCTCCTTATCGTTTCGTTTCCCTTTCCGTCATGATGATGGAGTTTCCTCGGCTTTACTTCTCCTTTCAATGACAATAGGGAGCAATAGTAGCGCACCAATAATCACAAAAACACCACTTGCTATAAATACACTAAGCAAGGAAAACGTATCCTTGAGATATCCGGAGGTAAGCATACCAATCACCATCATTCCCATAAAAATCGGCATGATCGCTCCGGATACCCGGCCAATAAATGCTCCTTCCGTATTCCGCACAAGAAGCGTCTGAATCCCACCTTGGATACACGGGAAGAACAAACCGCTGATGACGAGCAGAATAATGGTTAACCAAATTTGTGTTGATGCGCCCATTCCAACCGTACAGATCGCACTAACAAGTAAGCCGACTAAAAGCAATAACTGTGGCTTTACTTTTTTAGCGATCGCCATGATCACAGCACCTCCGACCAACATGGCCGCCCCATTCGCCATCACCAGCCATTGTAAGAACTCTTTGTCCTGATTCAAATTTTCAATAACAAGAAAGAGCTGAAGCGGTTGAGTTAGTCCTGTTGCCAAACCAACTGCCGAGAAGGTTAATCCAAGTGTTCTCAAGGATTTATTCGCCCCGATATAACGCAGGCCATCCGTCAGCTCTTTAACGAAGCCGCCACTATCCCCTGATCTTTCCTCTTTTACATCTCGGGGAAGCGATGATAATACAAGCGAAGAGCCCAAAAACATGGCCGCTGTCAGGATGAGGGATACGTTAATGCCAAACTTAATGAAAATAAACGTGCCGATGACCGGCCCCAAAACCATAAAAACAGCAACAAGCGTTTGGGACATGGCCATGACACCCTGCAATTGTTCGGCTGGTACATGCCGTTTGTACAGTTTCATCGCCGAAGGCTGAGAAAACTGTGACAAGCTGGCAGAAACGAAAGATCCAATCAGAAGTGCAATCCATCCACCATTCATGACCGCAAGCAATACAACACCAACGGACAAACCTGAGAATAAATCGCTCCATACCATTGTTTTTTTCGGCCGCCATCGATCGGCAAAGGTACCGCCAATCAGGCCAAATATAAAGATCGGTGAGAATTCCGCTACCGAAATCAGTGAAATATCAACGGGATTATTATGCGTCAATTCTGAAACATAAAGAAGAACGGCATAATTCCGGATCCAGATTCCGAGCTGCAATAGAACTCGGGAAAGGATAATTGTTCGAACATATGGATTGGCAAACATTTTAATACCCCATATCCTTTAAGATTTTTGCTAACGTGCGCAGCCGTTCCCTATTCATTCCATCATAAAGCAACGGCTTCTTTCATTTTCCCCCTCCTATCCATCAATTTTTTTATTTAGTAATTTACTAAATTACTAATTTACTAAATCACGGCTTCATTCTATACAGGATATCTCCCTTCGTCAACCGTTTTTTGAATGCTTCCTTTTCACTTCTGTTTTTTGAACAATAAAGTGATCGATGGGAAAAGGGTGCTGTTCAGCTCATTTCTACTGTAATTTTTGGACAAGAAGTGTATCCAAAAAAACACAAAAAAGCCGCTAAAATTAGCGGCTTTCCGTGCTCGAACATATATGATTATGTCGTTTCATTTGGTTACTCAATGAAAAGTCACGCTTCTGGAGCAAATAAGCAGACTTCAGGGTCTACTAATTGGTACTTGGAATCGAGTAGTCTACTTTATGAGCGGTGGCTGCTTCCGGTTTCAATTGAATGGATCGCTGGCAGATCGCTGTGATCCCAAAAGCCATCAGAGCTAGGATCACAGCTACTGGTGGTACCCACTTCACACCCCCTAAACTGACAGCAAGTCCGCCAACTCCGGAACCGAGGGCTATCCCCACGTTTGCCGCCACGGGCAGCAGCGTGGACGCGAACGGTCTGGAATTCGGCGCGATCGCTCCGGAGACGTCGAACAGATAGAGCTGGGACGCTGCGCTCATGGATGATGACAGGCAACCGATCAGGAACAGGAACGCCAAGCCCAGCCATAGATGAGACACAGTGAAGCTGAGTCCCAAAAAGATTGCAGCTTGAATGACGAAAAGCCACTTGAGCTTGGGCAAGAAATCTCCTTTGGCTATTTTGGCACCAATCCAATTGCTTAGTATGCTGCAGGCACCGTATATGAGGAGTACAGCGCTAATCCAACGTGTAGGTATACCCATGGACTGTCCCAGTAACGGAGTGATATACGTAAAGATTACAAAAATACAACTGTTTCCAAGAACCGGAATCAAGCAGGCCAGCAATATACGCGGCTTCATAAATAGCGCCATCTGATCACTGAATGAACCGGCAATGGTCGTTGTTTGTCGCGGAAGAATCCGGAACATGAATATGAATGGCACGACCCCGATGCATGCCGTAACAACAAACGTCATGGACCAGTTCAGATGCTGTCCGATGAAGGTTCCGAGCGGGACGCCAAGCACATTGGCAATGGAAAAGCCACCCAGTATCCAGGCGATCGCTTCCCCTCTCCGTTCCCGGTTAACTGCATCGCTTGCAATCGAGATCGAAAGCGATATCGTAAGTCCGCATGCAACAGCTGAAGCGATCCGAATAACCATCAAGGAATAGAACGTCGTTGAGAACATGGTAAGTACGTTTAAGGCAAGCACGACTGCAAACCCAATTAAAATGGAGTTTCTTCGAGGAATTTTGGCCAAGAAAGCAACAGCAAACGGTGTTCCGATCGCATAGGCAATGGCGAAGCCCGATACTAGCGCACCTGCGGCAGCCAGCGATACTTTCATATAGGTTTCGATTTCCTTCAATACGCCTACAATCACGTATTCGGTTGTTCCCAATACAAAGCTAACTAAGGTAAGTGTTAAAATAAGTAAATTTTCTCTTTTTCTAGTCAAAAATAAGCCCTCACAATTCTCTCTAATGTTGCAAGCGTTTCATTTTCTTAAATAGATTCCATTCTTAACAAATTTTGCTTTCACATCCCTTCAATTCGATATATAGTACATATTATTGAATAGTGAAATTGTACTGTTAGACATGCTAGGCGACAATCAAGGTTGTTGTGATCTTCATCCAAAACATTATGTATGTTGTCATTTCACCACAGAATCTTGAAGGGAAGACATTAATGAATACACGCCATGAGCCCCACCGACTACATGAAGATCAAGATTGCATTATTATTTATGTAGGGAAGTTGGCAGACAATCCGCATTGGAGTTTTCCGACCCACAAACATGACGATTTGCATGAGATTATTTACGTTAATGAGGGTCAGGGTTCGTTCACGATTGATGGGACAAAGCACTCAGCCCGAAAGGGAGATCTTCTTGTATATAACAAAGGAACACTTCACGAGGAAAAATCGGACCCGGAATTCCCCTTATCCACCTTTTATTGCGGATTTCGTTTCAAAGAGGGTACCCGTGCCAACAACGATTGGATTATTCCTCCCGGTAGCGAGCCAGTTGTTCGTGCCAATCGTTATTCGGAAGAGATCCGTTCGTTAATGCAGACCATGTTCAATGAATTTTCAATCCGGGAAGAAGGATATGATTCTATTTCCCATCATCTGCTGAATGCCGTTCTGCTCATTATCGATCGCATGTCTCACCATCAGCGCACAGCTAGTGAGATCGTTCGGAATAATACCCTCGCTGAAAGCATCAAAGACTATTTGGATACGAACTATCGTCAAAATATTAAGCTGAAGGACTTGGCGGACCAATTCCATATCGATTTCTACTACTTGATCCATATGTATAAAAATTGCTACGGTACCTCCCCCTATCATTACCTCATTCAGCGAAGAATGGGAGAAGCGACCCGATTGTTGGTTTCGACCAAGAAAAAAGTATGGGAAATCTCCAAGTTGGTCGGGTACGAGAACCCAAACTACTTTACAATTTTATTTACCAAAACGGTAGGTGAATCTCCGAGAAGTTTCCGCAAAAGATATCAAAAGGACATGTTTGGGGACCCTTCCAACTAAAAAAACAGGTAGCCCGAGGGCTACCTGTCCTGTCATACGTCAAGAAGAGACTATGTCCATGTTTACCGGCAAGTTCTTTTATATGCCGCTTATGTTTTATACTTGACCCACTTCGCTAGGGGCTTCGTCTGGTTCAACGTGAACATGAACAGTGTACACATCATGTTCTCTTAACAATTCGTCTTCTACATTTGTTGAAATATCATGAGCTTTCTGAAGATCCAAATCCGATCGTACAAGAATTACCACATCGACAACGGCATTATTACCGTAATTCCGGGCTCTTAAGTCTTTAACCGCCTCAACGCCATCTACATTGGCAATTGTACTCCTGTATTCCTTGATGAGCTCTTCATCAAATCCATCTGTAAGATGGTGTGTTGCTTCACGAAAAATGTCCCAAGCGGTTTTACATATTAGAAAGCCCACTGCTACAGCTGTTAATGGGTCGAGCCATGGCAGGCCGAATTGGGAACCAATAATCCCTATAACTGTCCCTATACTAACCCAGGCATCCGAGATATTGTCTTTTGCAGCTGCCATAACCGCCTGGCTCTTGATCTTCAAAGCAAGTCTTTTGTTATATCTGTAAACCAGATACATCACAGCGGCACAGAAAATGCCTGTCCATGCTGCGATGATGTCTGGAGATTCGCTTTTCCCCTGGAATACGGATGTAATAGCTTCGTATAACACTTGAAGCCCTACTGCCATCATTATAAAAGAAGCAACCAGTGAGGCAACGGTCTCTGCTTTCCAGTGTCCGTATGTATGATCTTTATCAGCTGGACGCTGAGCAAGTCTCAGACCGATAAGAACCGCGATCGAAGCTATAATATCGGTAGCATTGTTTAACCCATCGGCTTTCAAAGCCTCAGAATTAGACATATAACCGATCATCATTTTAATTGCAGTCAAACAAATATAAGCAATAATACTGATGATTGCTCCCTTTTCACCCAATTTTAAGTTGTCGTACTTTATTTGCTCCACGAAAAGTAATCCCCCTGATTCCAACTGTTTTCTAGCACTTTACGATGGTATCATCACGGTGTTGTGTGGGTCTAGAGAAACGTTTTGAACCAAGTAAAACAATGTCTGTACAACGAAAGAGTTTGACCTCGGCCAAAAAAAGTTGCGATAAGTAAACTTTTAGATATTGTGAATCGCCCCCCTTATCCACTCACAATTCTCCTCTTCACTTCGGTCTGCCCTACCTTTTCCGCCATATTGCTTGACTCTGGTATCGTACCAGGGTTTATCGTTGGTTTATAACAAATATGGCTTTACAAATCAGGAGTGGATTAAGTAGATGTTACAAAAACGGTTTGACCAAGTGTTTGAAATTATGAAGCAGTCGTTTCCCGAAGCTGAATATCGGGAATATTCAGAACAGAAGAAGTTGCTTTCCAATTCATGCTACCGCCTTCTTACAGAGGAAAATGAACAGAATGAAGTGACTGGCTTTCTCGCAGGCTGGGAGTTCGAGTCGTTCAAATATATAGAGCATTTGGCTGTTTCCCCGAACATTCGTGGAGGCGGCATAGGCAAGCGGTTAATGGAACGTTACATGAAGCAGACCGCCAAGCCGGTTATATTGGAAGTTGAATTGCCAGAAGATGAGATGAAGCGGAGAAGGATCGGATTTTACGAGCGTCTGGGATTCTGCTTGGGAGATCATTCTTATGTTCAGCCGCCTCTTCGTGCTGTCGGGCAGGAAACCCTCTCATTACAGATCATGAGTTATCCAGCAAAGTTGAACCCAACACAATTTGAAATGGTGAAAAAAATGCTGTATAAGGAAGTGTATGGCGCGCCTTCAGCATACGCGCACGCATCAAATAATTAAGTGTAAACGAGGAAGACAACCGATGAAAAACGATTATAAAATCAATGAAATTTCGAAGCTTTACGGAATAGGTGTTGACGCGCTGCGTTATTACGAAAAATTAGGGTTGCTGGTGCCTCGGCGAGACGGAAACGGGTATCGTCTGTATAGCCTTCAAGATATGTATAAACTGAATATCATCCGGGACCTGCGCCAGTTGGATTTTACCATGCAACAGATCAAAGCTTATTTGGATCAGCAAAGTGTCGAAAATACGCTTGAATTGTTATTGACTGAACAGGAACTGATTAAGGAACAAATTGCAAAGCTTAAAACTACGCAGCGTATTATTCAGGGCAGAATCAAGGTATTGACTGACGCAAGCAAAATTCAGACAGGAGTTTTCTCTATCAAAACGTATCCCGACCGGCCGTGTCTGCAACTCAATACACGCATAACTAGGGATGAGGAGATGGATTATGCCATTAAGAAGCTGCACCAAAAGCATAAAAGTCACATTCCGGACTTTGGAAACCAATTATATGGTGCATCCGTGTCCCTTGAGGAACTAAAGCATGGTGTGAGGGATGTTTTTAACTCCGTCTTCTTTATCTTTAATCCTGACGAAGCCGGAAAGATCGATTACGATTACAACCTGCCAGCTGGTGAGTATCTATCCCTTTTTTATCGGGGTAACTACCGTCAAAGTCATGAAAAAATGCTTGAGGTCGTTGCACATGCCAACGAAAAAGGGCTCCGTGTAATGGGTGATCCTTTTGAGATTTATGAAATTGATAATCGTGATACGATCATTACCGAGCAATTTCTGACTGAAATACAGTTGAGGATTTGCAAAGAATGATAAATTTCAAGGGTAGAAGTTATTGGATCGGAATTGACACAATAACTTCTACTTTATAACAAAAAAAGCCGCTATATTAGCGACTTTTTGTATGTTAAATCCTTTTCACCGCGACAGTAACTCATACTCATTTTAGTGATTAGTGAATATCTTTCTTTTTGAAATTTCCGCCCTTAACTTCGGCTACATCGTAAACTACAATAAAAGCATTGGGATCAATTTCGTGAATGATATCCTTGATTTTGCTTTCCTCCATACGGTTGATTACACAGGTAATTTCTTTAAATTGTTCATTGGTATAACCGCCGTAGGCATCGGTATAAGTTGCTCCACGACCTAACCGGTCACGAATGGTTTCGACCATGATCTCCGGTTGATTGGTGATAATTTTAAAGGTTTTGGAGCCGCTCAAACCTTCTTCAACAATATGTATCACTTTGGAAGCGATGTAATAAGCAAGTGCGGACAGGATCGCCCCTTGAAGACCAAATACAGTTGACACGACAATAAAGACAAACATGTTCAAAAATAAGATTAGATCACTGGTTCCAAAAGGTAATTTTCGTGAAAGCAGGACAGCCAACATATCGATTCCATCCAATGCCCCACCATTACGCAACGCCAAACCCATACCAAAACCGATGATAATACCGCCCACAACGGTAATTAACAATGTATCCCCTTGAATAATTGTTGGTACATGGTGCATAAGGCTTGTACCGACAGCTAGCGAGGCAATACCGATAATGGAATAAATAGCAAAGCTCTTACCTATTTGTTTGTAGCCTAACCATACAAATGGAATGTTGATGATACCAATCAGCATCCCTAACGGTAAACCAAACAGTTGTGAGCCAACGATACTAAGACCTGTCACACCACCGTCTGATACATTATTTGGAATCAAAACAGCTTCCAGACCATATGAGGTGATAAAAGCCCCAATCATAATCAATAAAACTTTAGAGATGATTTTCAGTTTGTTAGATTTTTGCACGTTCCTTTGATTCATTCCTTTTCCCCCTTGATGAACAACCATAAAAAATAGTCTATAACAAAATTCACTATTTTGGCAATAGATCGTCATATATGTAACCACTGAATTCGCTCTGCTCGTTTCTTCGATCAGATTACATTATTTCCCGATTAATGCTCGATATGCCGTAATTTTATTCTCCAGCATCTGATCTGCTGAGTGAAGTGTGTGCATCTGCTGTTGAATCGCCTCTTTGTGCTCTTCCAGCAATTTCAAACGCTCTGCAGCCGTATGCTCACCTTCCTGAAATAACGATGCGTACTTTTTGATGATAGCGATCGGCATTTGAGTCTCTTTTAGTTTGATTACAAATTGCAGCCATTTCAGGTGCGATTCGTTGTAGCGTCTGTCTCCACTAGCATCACGGAGCGGTACGATAATCTGCTCCTTCTCATAATAACGCAATGTGTGGGTACTGAGACCAAGTAGTTCAGCCACTTCACCGATCGTGTGCATGGTGACCCTCCCTTCTATATTCCGCTTGACTTAGAGTAAGCTCTAATCAGTATAATCAACTCGTACTCATATCACAAAAAATAATGAACCGAAAATCCAGGAGGAATATCCATGAAGTATACAGTGATTACCAGTGCCAGTTCGGGCATTGGCTATGAAGCAGCTTTGGCTTTTGCGGCTCGCGGCAAACATTTGATCCTGGCTGCACGCAGAACCGACGAATTGGAGAAGTTAAAATCAAAAGTAAGTGAAATTGATCCTGATCTGGACATTGTCATTCGCACTGTGGATCTGTCCATTGCTGCCAATGTCCATGCATTCTATGAAAGTCTCCATCATTACTCTATCGAGACATGGATTAACAACGCAGGGTTCGGAAATTTTGCTTCGGTTGGTGAACAACATCTACCTAAAATCGAACAAATGCTTCATCTGAATATAGAAGCATTAACCATTCTTTCTTCCCTGTATGTGCGTGATTATGCAGAGGTTGAGGGCACTCAGATCATTAACATCTCCTCTGGAGGTGGATATACGATCGTGCCGGATGCAATAACCTACTGTGCAACAAAGTTCTATGTAAGTGCCTTTACGGAAGGGCTCGCACATGAATTAAAAGGCAAGCATGCTGCAATGCAAGCGAAAGTGCTCGCGCCCGCTGCAACGGAAACGGAATTTGCGGAACGTGCTTTTGATCTGGACCAGTTCAAATATGAGGGCCGTGTTCCCCAATTTCATACAGCAGAACAAATGGCTGGATTCTTGCTTGAATTATATGACAGCGAAAGCGTCGTCGGTATTGTAAATGGATTAACCTATGAGTTTGAATTGAAAGAACCGATCTTTCCGTATGCCGCGAGAGCAGCCTCGAAACCCAACGATTAATCATAAAAACAGCCGTTAACCCATCCTATGTGAAACGTCAAAAGGGAACCTGTGATCAGGTTCCCTTTTGCTCTTGCTATATCTATAAAAGTATTAAGCCAATCTCATTTTGAAGTCCTGATAGCCGAACTCGCGAACCACTTCGCAATCGCCATCTTTTCTTTTCACTGCGATGGCTGGCAGCGGCATGCCATTAAATGTATTGGTTTTGACCATGGAGTAGATCGCCATGTCCTCAAATACTAATCTGTCACCCGTTTTGAGCGGTTGGTCAAACGAATAATCGCCGATCACATCACCCGACAGGCAAGTTTGTCCACCCAGACGATACAGGTGAGGTTTTTCTCCCGCTTCTCCAGAACCGATAAGCGGCGGGCGATACGGCATTTCAAGCACGTCCGGCATATGGCATGTTGCCGAGGTATCCAGAATAGCAATGTCCATACCGTTCTTGTGGAAATCGAGCACAGAAGTCACCAGGAAGCCCGCGTTCAGCGCAACCGCTTCGCCCGGCTCAAGATATACTTCCAGGCCATATTTCTCCTGCATACGTTTGATGCAGGCTTCCAGCCTTGCAATGTCGTAATCCTCGCGTGTGATGTGGTGTCCACCGCCGAAGTTGATCCATTCCATTTGTGGAAGCCATTGTCCAAACTTCTCTTCTACCGCATTCAGCGTCGTTTCCAGATCATCTGAATTTTGCTGGCACAAGGTATGGAAATGCAGTCCGGAAACGCCTTCCAACAGCTCCGCGCGGAAATCTTCATGCTTAGCACCGAACCTCGAACCAGGAGAGCATGGATCGTAAATCTCATGCCCCTCCTGAGTCGAGCATTCAGGGTTAATACGCAGGCCTACTTTTCGACCAGCCTGAAGCGCTTTGCCCTTGAATTTCTCCAGTTGGGAGAAAGAATTGAAGATAATATGATCAGTAATCGAAAGGATTTCATCGATCTCATCTTCACGATAGGCCGGGGCAAAGACATGGTTCTCTTTGCCCATCTCCTCATGACCCAGGCGGGCTTCATACAGCCCGCTTGCCGTTGCACCACTCAGATATTCTCCAATGAGCGGATACATCGTGGTCATGGAAAATGCTTTCTGAGCCAGCACGATTTTGGCTCCTGTACGTTGCATGACACCGTTCAGGATTTTGAGATTTCTTTCGATAAGTCCTTCGTCAACAACAAAACATGGTGTCGGTAATTGCTCAAACCGCATCTTAACGAACAAGCTCCGATTCTTTGGCTTCTTCTGGCAGTTCGTCAACGAGTACTGGGTTGAAGTCTTCAACCCATGGGAGACCCCATTTGTTCAACTCTTCCATGAATGGATCTGGGTTGAACTCTTCAACGTTGTATACGCCTGGTTTGTTCCATTTACCAGTCATCACCATTGCTGCACCAATCATGGCTGGAACACCTGTTGTATAAGAGATGGCTTGGGAACCCACTTCTTTGTAGCATTCTTGGTGATCACAAATGTTGTAAACGTAGTACGTTTTATCTTTGCCGTCTTTTTTACCTTTGAAAATGCAGCCGATGTTCGTTTTGCCCACAGTACGTGGTCCAAGGGACGCCGGATCTGGCAGTACCGCCTTCAGGAATTGCAGCGGAATGATTTGTTTGCCTTCGTATTCGATAGGTTCGATCGAAGTCATGCCTACATTTTCAAGTGCTTTCAAGTGTGTAAGATAGCTTTGACCAAATGTCATGAAGAAACGAATGCGTTTCAGACCAGGCATGTTTTTAGCCAGGGACTCCAGCTCTTCATGATAAAGCAGATACATGTCTTTCTCGCCAACTTCTTTGAAGTCATAGACACGTTTAATTTCCATTGGTTTCGTTTCGATCCATTCACCTTTTTCCCAGTATCTTCCGTTAGCCGAAACTTCGCGGATGTTGATTTCAGGGTTGAAGTTGGTTGCGAACGGATAGCCGTGATCTCCACCATTGCAGTCGAGAATGTCAATATATTCAATCTCGTCAAAGTAATGTTTCAGAGCATAAGCAGAGAATACACCAGTAACACCTGGGTCAAATCCACTGCCAAGCAGAGCTGTAATTCCCGCTTTTTCAAAGCGCTCTTTGTAATCCCATTGCCATTTGTATTCGAATTTTGCCGTATCTTCCGGCTCATAGTTCGCTGTATCCATGTAGTTCGTTTTCGTTGCAAGGCAAGCATCCATGATTGTCAGGTCTTGGTAAGGCAATGCCAGGTTCATGACGAGATCCGGTTTAACTTCGTTGATGAGGGCGATCAGTTCGTCAACGTTGTCGGCATCCACTTGAGCTGTCGTAATTTTTGTTTTGCCGCCGTCCAGCTTGGCTTTAAGATCGTCACATTTGGATTTCGTACGACTTGCGATGCAGATTTCCTCGAATACTTCGCTGTTTTGAACGCATTTATGAACTGCTACTGAAGCTACGCCGCCGGCGCCGATGATTAGTGCTTTTCCCATTTTCCATTCTCCTAACCCAATATGAATTTTTTTAAAATTAACTTCATTATTTTTCTCATTTTTCAACTTTTCGCCCGTTCTGAACCAACAAAAAAAGCAAGGTGAAAAATGCCCCAAACGCGCATCATCACACTTGCTTGTCGATATACATCATTAAAAAGACGCAAAGTTCCCATAACTAAAAAAGTTCAAAAGAACTCCTCTAGCGGAAAGCTTCTTCATGTATATCAATATCAGATCAGAGTCTATATAGCAAATAATTCGCCTTTACCACTCTTATTGACCGTTTCACAAGTTGATGTGCAGATGCACTGGTTGTAAAGTAACCAACTTATAAAATTTGAGCTTTTAACTCAATCAATAAGGCAACATAAGTTGCCAATCGGCGTTTGACCCGGCTGTCCGTATGGCCTTAACTTCCTTAAGAGAAGTGGTCAAAAATTATCTGCTGGAAAGACCTGATTTATGTTGATATATCTGCTTTCCAAAATCACAGGTCTTACAATATCAGATACATTGAAAAAAATCAAGCAATCACTAAAAATTTTTTTATTCATCATTTTGTAACACACACTTCGCCCTTAGGCATATCTGATTATAGTGGCAAATCTTTAAGTGGTTACTGCCTGTAACATGGAAGTTGGATTACCCTAAAACAAGATGATTAGGTAGAATAATCCTTTCATTTTTATGTCGAATATAGGTTATTACGCGAAGTTTAGAAAGAATATATCACTTCCAAAAATATTTTCTTCCATCTTGAAATTTTATACATTTTTGATAGATAGATACGATATATTTGGTATGTAATTTAAAATATATCCCAGAAAAGAGGATCTTATGAAAAAAGCTGTTTTGCTATTTGCTGCAATTTTCATGTTTTTGCTTTCCATCGCTCCATCAGCATCTGCGGCTGGAGACCGCCTCATTTATGACATCATGTATAACAACTCAATTCCACTCGTATCCAGCAACAACAGATTTTCTCTGCAATACAACGTTTACGGCGACCTACAGCTCTGGGATAACCGCACACGCACGATGTTATGGAACACCAAAACCAGTGACACAAGAATAAATCATTTCAAGATTGATTATTGGAGTGGAAAACTAGTACTTCAGGATCCCCAAAACACACCTTACTGGACGTCAGACAACAAGGCATGGTCTACATCATACTATGGAACGGACAATGTGCCACCCAACCTCAGAGGTAACGTGCTCATCGTTCAAAATGACGGCAATTTGGTGCTGTACAATACAGAAACCCCGAGTGCAGGCTGGTATCCTGTCTGGGCTTCCAATACAGGAGGCCATTAAGGTCTATTGTATTGGAGCACAAACTATTTAATCGAAGCTTCATTTAATTGATGCTTTCCTTCATTTTTTAGGGTCTTAAACTAAAAATACACTCCACACAGCGTAAATGTGTGCGAGTGTATTTTTAGTATGGAGAATGTTCAAACTGCGATGAAGTACACTCTTTCATTCTCATCAGAGTATATCTTGCTCTCTTACAATCCAACTTCTCCGATCATTTGCCGCTCAATCTTCTTCATCTCATAAAAATATCCTTTTTGCTCCATTAACTCCGTATAGGAGCCTGCTTCCACTACCCTTCCCTGTTCCATCACCACAATCCGATCCATCTCTTCAAGGCCAGTAAGCCGATGACAGATCAGTAGAAGCGTATCCTCGGCTGCTTGTGCATAGAGATGTTTCATCACACGTTCTTCTGTAACGTAATCCAGTGAGGAAGTAGGTTCGTCGAGAAGCCATAATCGTCCCTTGCGAAGCATGGCCCGTGCCAGAGCCAGCCTCTGCTTCTCACCGTCCGACAGGTTTTCCCCTTTTTCATAGACTACATCAGTCAATGATGTATTGGGCAGTTGCACTTTTGCTAGCACATCCAATAGTTGCTCGTCCGAATGTTCATCATCATTCAACAGCAGGTTATCCCGGATCGTTCCCCGGAAGAAATGACTTTGCTGCAAGACAACATTGGCCGTTTGCCAAATGCTCGCCTCATCCAGTTCCTTCACCGAAATGTCATTTAATCGGATCTCCCCTGTTGTAGGCGTTCGCAGTTTAAGCAGCAGTTCAATAATCGTTGATTTGCCTGATCCGCTCGGTCCGACAATCGCCGTTTTGGAGCCGGGTAAAATATGCAGCGAAATGTCCTTTAACGCCGGTCTCCACTCCCCTTCATATTGAAACGTAACATTGGAGAGATCAAGCGAAACAGCCTGATTGCCAGATAACGCGCCTTTGGGCTGCGTAGACACAGACTGCCTATCAGAGGTCTGTATGGTTTCCGTCAGTCGCTTGGCTGCGTGTTCGCTATCCTGCTTATACAAAGGTAATGTCGCCATTGCCGCAGCTTCTTCGAATACGGTTAGTGAGGCCATGACCAGCATAGCAAGAAACACGCCAGCAAGCGCTCCATCCATAATCAGATAAGCACCAAGTGTCAGCACGCCCCAGGAAATAAGGAACGTAACCAAAGCATGCATGGATTGCCCACGCAGTAGGTGTCCGGCAGCCCGTTGCTGCTGGACCGTCAACGCAGCAGAAGCCTGCTGCAGCTGTTGCTCCCGTTGAGCCAGTTGTCCGTAAACTTTCAAATCCCGGAACCCATACAATACTTCGGTGACTTCTGTGGAAAGCAGCGCCCGCTGCTCGCGAACGTGTCCATGTATTTTCCGCTGCCCAAGCAAAACCAGTCCTGGTACAACCAACGCCGTTATGAGCATACCTAATACAAACAGCCCCGCAATCCAGAATGAAAAAGCAGAAGTAAACAACACTGTCGCCAAAAAGACCATGACAACAATGATCGGTGGGTAAGCGACGCGCAAAAAATAATGTTGCAGGCTCTCCACATCCCCAACAATGCGGGCTAGCAGGTCTCCACTTCGCTTTTTGTTCAATATACCCGGCGTCAAAGGAATGAGTCGGGCAAAAAAGGATGTACGCAAACGGCTAAGCATGGAGAACGTCGCCCTGTGGGAATACAAGCGCTCTCCGTATCGGCTCGCCGCCCGAAGCAGTCCAAGCAGCTTGACCAGCGAGGTGAGTACAATTAAGGTGTACAGCGGTGGCGCAAAGACCGTTTGCGAAATCAGATATCCGCTCGCCGAGAAGAGGGCCACTCCTGCTATCCCGGCAATAAACCCACCTAGAATGGAAAGGATGATATCCTTGCGCTCCTGAATCATGGCTTTGGACAAAATCGCTAGCTCATTCATGCCAAGCCCCCCTTTCGTTGAACATCAATCATCTCGGCATACTGGGGTAGACGCGCCATAAGCTCTTCATGGCGTCCCGTATCCACTAATACACCATCGTCCATAAACAATATGCGATCGGCATGTTGAATCGTATATAATCGGTGAGCCACTGTAATCATCGTCGCGGTATCTGCCAATGTGGCAATGGAACGTTGCAGTATCTGCTCCGTGCGCAAATCCAGTCCCACCGTAGGCTCATCAAACAATATGATGGAAGGCCGCTTCAAAAAAGCTCTTGCCAAAGCAAGTCGTTGCTTTTCCCCACCAGACAGTCCTCGACCTCCTTCACCAACCAAGGTATCGAAGCCATGCTCCAATTGGGCAGCAACTTCAGCAAGCCCGGCATCCTCTGCCGCCTGCTCAATTTCAGTCCTGGACACGTTCCGGCCCGCACCAATCGCAATGTTCTCAGCAAATGTACCTGCAAAAATATACGGATGCTGTGTAATGTAGCTCACATGTTCGAACCATGCAGGCTCATCATAATCGGAAAGCGGTTGTCCATTTACCAGTACCTCTCCTGATTCTGGCTTCAGCAAACCCGCAATGAGATGGAGTAACGTCGTTTTCCCTGAGCCGCTTTTGCCGACAATGGCAATGTGTTCTCCCGGATCAAGCAGTGCTCGACCAGTCTTAAGCTCGAATAATTCGGGAGCATACCGAAATCGGAGATGGTTCAATATTATGGACGGCGGCATGGAACCGTCATTGGAAAGGTCCATTTGAAAAGTCCCTATCCTGTTCTCCCTTTCAATCCGATCTATGCTGTCGACCTCGTCAATCCCATCGGATGTACCTAATCCTTCTTTGCCCTCTACCGATTTGTTCTCCCCAGCCGTTTCCTCAAGCATCTGCTCTACCTTACGAACCGCTCCCATACTTGTTCGCCCGCTATGAAAAGCCGTTCCCGTATTTTTCAACAGACTGTAGAACTCGGGAACGAGCAGCAGCACGAGAAACGCGGTGTGGAACGACATCGATTTGAATACAAGCAGCTGGATTGCTAGTTCAAGAGCGACGATACCGATGCTTAGCATTACAATCGATTCCAGCATGAACGTATTGGTAAACGCAATCCGCAAAATGCCCATCGTGGCATCGCGGTAACCCAGGCTGGTGCGTTCAATCTCCTGCTGCTGACGGTGAGCCCGTCCAAATATTTTCAACGAAACCAGCCCTTGTAGAGAGTCCAGGAACGTACCGGAAAACTCGGCCAGCTGCGCATATTTCTCCTCTGATTTGTTCTTCGTCTTCAGTCCCACCAAAATCATGAACAAGGGGATAAACGGGGCCGTAAACAGCATAATGAAGCCTGAATTGGCATGCTGCATAAACGTTACCACCAAAATCAGAATTGGAATGATGGCAGCCTCCATCATGCGCGGCATATACAGACTGAAATAACTGTCAGCCTCATCTACAGCATCCAGAGCAACACTGACCTTACCGCCTGTTTGTCCACGAAGGGTTGATGGCATCGACGCATGGGTCAAATGTTGCAGCACGGCTGCCCGCATATTCGTCTTCGCACTGGAAGCCATATGCAAACCAACTTTTCCGTTCCCATAAGACAGCCCTGTACGTACGACCATGACAGCTAGGAGTATCCCGAGCAGCATGACGACCGACAAAAGGGAGGCCTTCTCCACGAAAATCCGTTGTACTGCTTCAGCAAGCAGCGCAGCCTGACTTACAATCGCTGTACCCAGCGCAAGTGAAATCACTGCAAGGAGCACGAGTCGTTTTCGTTGCCCAGACATTTGTTGAGAGATCAGGCTTGTTTTCCTCTTCATGTAAGCTCTCCTCCTTTCTATGAACCTGTGAGATTACTCCCTTACATCGCATAATGAATTCAATTTATTTTTTTCCCTTTACATAATCCGCATCAAACAGAAACAGTTTGAAAACCAGAATCAAGGAAGGAATCAACATACACATGCCACCGATAAACACAACCACCAGTGCGAAGCCCATCGCTGGTGAGGTTACACTGTTTTGAATTGTAATGAACGGATCAAGGATATAAGGATATTGACCAATTCCGTAAGCGAAAAAGGCACAGAAAAATTGCAGCATGATACATATAAACGCTAATCCGTAGCGGCGTCCGTTATAGATCAGCCACATCGCAATCATGAAGAATGCAACGGAAAGTGCAAGCAGCCACCATAAATCCATCATATTTTGAAAATGTCGCTCATTGTGCTGTCCCAAATAAATAAATGCAGTCAGTGCGATGATAATCGTCGGTGTGCTCCAGAACAGGGCATAGGTCCGTACCAGCTTCAATGCAGAGTGATCCTCTGCCCGCGATGCATAAAAGGCTAGAAATGAGCTGCTAATGAACAATACGGACACAATCGCCAGTCCAACAATGCTCCATGATAACGGATTGGTAAACAGCGTCCAGTAATCCAGAGAAACCGTCGAACCCTGCTTCACGATAAAACCACCTTCAGACAGCGTTAGCGCCACTGATAGCGAAGCTGGAATCAGCAATCCCGAAGCTCCATATAGAAAAAGATACACGATGTTATTTTTGGAACCATAGTTCTCAAAAGCATAAAACGACCCACGAATGGCGAGCAAAATGACCGCAATGCTTCCCGGTACGAGCAGCGCTGATCCGTAATAATAAGCCGTGTCGGGAAAGAATCCAACAATGCCAATGTAGAAAAAGACAAAAAATACATTCGTAATCTCCCATACCGGTGATAAATAACGGGAGATCAGACGATTAATCAGGTGATCCTGTTTCGTCAAGCGTGCATAAAAGGCAAAGAAACCCGCCCCGAAATCAATGGAGGCAACAATTAAATATCCATACAAGAACAGCCAGAGCACCGAGATGCCAATCAGTTCGTAACTCATGTACGCTCACCCTTTTCTGTAGACGGATTGCGCTTCTCCTTCATCCATTTCTCCATCTCGACTTCTGCCGGATTATTGTTGAACAAACGTCTTAGTACGAGAACACACATGACTCCCAGAACGATGTAGAGAAGCAGGAAGAAGAAAAAGATCATTCTGATGTTGGGTGATGAAGTGGCGGCTTCCTCAACACGCATATATCCCCGGATAATCCACGGCTGTCGCCCCAGTTCAGCATAGAACCAGCCCAGCTCAACTCCGAGAAAAGCCATGGGTGCGCCTAGTGCTATAATCCCAAGCAGCCACTTGTTCAGCTCATTGCGCTTTTTCCAGAACACAAACAGGAAGTACAGAACCGAGATAGCCAGCAGCGTAAATCCGATTCCCGCCATTAAATCAAACAGGTAGTGAACGAGCAGCGGCGGCCATTCGTCCTTCGGAAACTCCTCCAGTCCGGTTACCTCTGCATTAAAGTCACTAAAGGCCAGGAAGCTGAGCAGTTTCGGCAGGTGAAGAGCTCCTATAATTTCATGCTCTGCATTCAGCCATCCCAATAAAATCAAATCTGCGCCACTTTCTGTCTCAAAATGCCATTCTGCCGCTGCAAGTTTTTCCGGCTGATGCTCGGCCAAAAACTTGGCGGACACATCTCCCGCTAACGTGTTCAGTAAGCCGAACAGCAGAACCACCGCCATCATGAGATTCAAGGCTTTTTTGTGGTATGCAGATGCCCCTTTTCTCAGCAGCGAGAAGGCTGCAATTCCGGCTAACAGGGCAGCTCCTGTCAAATATGCTGAGCTTAATACATGAAACACCTTGGAGAACGTCGCCGTATTCAGCATCGCCTCCACTGGGTTAACCGCTGTGAATTGGCCTGCTTCCATGACAAAGCCTCCAGGCTGGTTCATGAAGCCGTTCACCGTCGTAATAAACACAGCCGACATGCCTGCTCCCGTGACGATTGGAATCGTCAGCAGCCAGTGAATGTATGGATTTTTGAATCGATCCCACGTATACAAATAAATGCCCAGAAAGATCGCTTCAAAAAAGAACGCAAACACCTCCATGAATAACGGAAGTGCAATGACATTCCCCGCCAGTTTCATAAAATTCGGCCACACCAGGGCCAGTTGCAGTGAAATCGCTGTACCGGTCACCACACCAACCGCCACAGAAATGACAAACCCTCTTGACCACCTCTTCGCCATCAGTGTGTAATGGGGGTCCTTCTTGCGAATCCCCATGAACTCTGCAATTGCGATCATTAGAGGTATACCGACGCCAAGCGTCGCAAAAATAGCGTGGAAGCCCAGCGTCATACCTGTCACCAGCTTGCTCCACATCACCGTATCGATTGCCATTGTTTACTGCCTCCTTTCAAACTCTGTTCGATTTTCGTACTGATTTGAATCTTTTAATTATTAGGTCAGTCAGCCCTTGGACTGCGTTCTTTATCAGGTTGATAGAAGCCCCACTAGACTGGTTCAGAGTTTATCTACAAACCGTTCCTCCATCGTTGTATGTACAAAGAGAATTTTTTCACAAAGTAAGAGACGAAGGAGCTTTGCCACACCATCATTGTGTATTGCTACATAGTAACTGGACTGAGCATGGGTTGGCGAGCTGTGTTTTACCTGATACTGAAGGGCCAAAGTACTTAACAGGACCTAATAGTTAAAATTATTATATCTTTGTGAATTAGCAATTCAATCACTGACACGTCTTCGTCCCTAAATGTTCAAGAAAGGATCAACTCTTTCTGACAACTCGGTGAAAAGCGTAAAAAATACCCAAAGGAGCTATTGATTCTTTGGACACAACCGTGGTATTGCGATTTTCAATTCTACTATGCGTGCAAGATGTTCGGGAAAACCGTTCGCGGTTGTCTGGATTCTTATAGCAGCTTACAAATAAAAACAAAAGAAGCCGCTCGTATAGCGACTTCTCGACTTCTTTTGTTCATAAGTCTGCATAGCTTCAATTCTTTTGCTGTAAAGTCTCCTCCAGCCATTGCTGCAAAGGAATATCCTTAGTCAACTCACCGAGCAGAATGTGACTGAATATGCCTTCCTGATCTATAATCATGGTCGCTGGCAACCCGGTGATGCGATACAGGCCGGAGACCTTTCCGGTTACATCAATGATAACAGGGAAATCGAATTGCTGTTTCTCCAAAAATTCACGAATGGTGCCCTTCGCTTCCCCCACGTTGACAAACAGGGTCTCTACATCGTTTTGATATGTCTGAGCAATCTGATTAATCATTGGCATTTCCCTCACACAGGGCGTGCACCATGAAGCCCAGAAGTTAATCATGACGACTTTGCCCCGATAATCGGAGAGCTTCACCTGTTCTCCTGCTGAGTTAACCGCTGTGAAATCGGGAGCAATTGCACCTTCTTCAATGGCACCGGTTCTTTTGGGCTCGGATGATGAAGTCCCTTGATAAATTGCCCACGCAGCGACCAGCACAGCAGCCATTCCAATCAGGATGGTAAGCAAACGTATCATTTTCAAACTCATTTTCGCACTATTTTTTTTCAATAAATTCACCTTCATTTTAAGCCCAGACTATGATGAAATGCAGCATGAAGCGACCCGAACTGTTGACGAAACTCCTCAGTAGAGCCATCTCCCACATTACGTCCTTGGTTCATAAAAACAATGTGATCAGCAACATCATCTGCAATCTCAAGCTGGTGGGTGGAGAACACGACCATATGTCCCTCCTCCTTGATCTGTTTTATCAGATTTGTAAACTCTTGCATCCAGAAGGGGTCCAGTCCATTCGTCGGCTCATCCATGATCAGCAGCGGAGGCTTGGACAGCAGAGCCTGGGCAAATAATACACGCTGCCGCATACCTTTGGAAAAGGTCGTGACCCGTTTCTTTTTTTGATCGGCCAAGCCTACCATAGTCAGCACTTCCGTTACTCGCTCTTTGGGCACTTTCCTAAGTGCTGCCCAGAACTGGAGCACTTCCTCTGCCGTCAAACCCTGGTTGAAATGATAATCATCCGGCATATATCCGATCTGTTCCGAATATTGCTTTCGTTCTTTGGACCAGCGCATCTTGTTTACAATTATTTCACCCGAGGTAGGTTGAAGAATACCTGCAAGCATACGCAGAACGGTGCTTTTTCCGGCACCATTTCCGCCGCATAAGGCAAGCACATGACCGGAAGAAACGCGAAAGGATATATCTTCAACAATCTGTTGTTTTTTTATGGATTTACACAGTCCAACAATCTCTGTTTCCACGTTATCCATGGGAACGTCCCCTTTCCCATATCCCGTACACTGCCACGATAGAACATGTAATCCACAGAAGACATATCCCCATAAAGATCCAGCTCCCGCTCGATGGATGTACCCAATCTACCCACTGATAATATTCAGGTCCCAGTATCGAGCCCCCGCCAAGTTTGATCACCACAAACAAACGTACCAACTCAGCCGGATTGATGAAGGTTAGCACGGTGAGTAGGGGTTTTACCCACTGATACGGCATGAGTCCCAGCACGGAAATTAGAAGCGTGGGCCACCCGATCACAGCAAAAAACCAAACGGATACCGATATCGTTAAAGCTTGCCACCGATTTTTGGATAACGAACCGATGAACAGTGCAATAGTCAGAAATAGCAACACCAGTCCGCAGGAGAATACCAGAAACAAAAGATATGTCTTAACATCTAAAGGGCTACCCACCCATCGGCTAAGAAGTCCCATCAGGCCATATCCGAATGTAACTATCGTCATTAATACAACCGACAGCCCCAGATATTTGCCAACAATAAAAGACATCGTGCCAATGGGGTAAGTGGACAACAGCTGCCAGCTGCCCTCTTCCTTTTCAGAAGTCAACGAGAACGAACCCAGAAAGAGGGTCATCAGCGGCAACAGATAAAGAATAAGATTTAACATGGAACCTGTAGTGCCAGAGTATCCTGCTACAAAATTCTGAGAATTAATGATTAACAGACTCAGGCTAAACACGCAGAAAAGAATCAAAAATGAATATGACCATGGGTTGCGAAATCCCATTTTCATTTCTCGTCGAACGACTTGTACCATATCTCCCATCATGCATCACCATCTTCATTGGTCATTTACTTATGGCCTGAATCTTCCGTTGTTTCGCTTTCCCCATGTGTTTCTTCGTGCATACCTTCACCCATTCCCACTTCGGAATGCCCATGCTCACCCATCATTTCCATCGTCTCTGTGTTTTGTTTCCAGTCGTGGGAGGCGAGGTCTTCAGCGGTCATAATCGTTCCCAGACCCTGCTCGGCAACAAAAGCTTCAGCAGATGGTTTATCCTTGAAATTGAGAATGCCGTAAGCCATCGGAGTACGCAGTGAAGCATCATATACATAAGTGGCTTTGCTGTACTCAATCCATTCCTTGTCATTATAATCACGAACAAAATCCATCCCGATGTTATCTGTTCCGTTCTCTTCTTTCCACTGGTGCATACAACCAATGTCATCAAATTTATAATTTTTACCGTCTTTCGTGGTAAGCTGCGTAGCATAAGCATCATCTTCCACCTGCATTTTGCAAATGGCACAGATATCCACGTCTTCATTAATAGGCAATGCCTCGTATTTTTTTCCGCAAGCTGTTAATAACAGCACCCCAAAGAGAAGCACCATAACTGTTTTCCAATGTGTTTTCATTTTCATTTTCGTAATACCCCCATATTGATCATAATAAAAGTGGCCAGGCCCAGCAGAATGCATCCGATGATCCAAACCCCGGTTGTATTTTTGACCGCTTGTGTACCTGTCTTCGTCGTCTGTGATTCCGCTTCCATACTCATTAATGGCGATCTGTCGCTTGTCCACTCTGCCTTGCCTTCCGTAAACAAGTTGCTCATAAAGATCATGCCTGGAGATTGAAAGAAAAGCTGATAGGCCGAATTCCGGTTGACCACTTGCTCATAAAAAGGATTAATTCCATAGGACAGTTCACTAATTCCATCATCGTTCAGGTCAAGACCTTGAAAGGAGTCCCAGAAGTTTTCCTTCATCTCATTGTTCCGGCTGTCCATCGCTGAAGCTTCAATCACATTCGAAACAAATTGGTTTCTGGTAAACTGATTATCCTCCGCAAGCACGAGCTGAATTCCGATGAAATTCCGGAGCACCGCATTGCCGCGAATTTCATTACCTGAGGATTCAGCAATGTTCATGCCAACACGATTACCTTCCACGACATTGTTATGAACCGAGGATTGCTGTACGTCATACAACAAAATCCCTTGTGAATGCACATTTTTGTTCTGTTTGCGAAAAGAATTTCCCGATACAACCGTATTCTTGACGCCCATGACCATGGCTCCGGTACTGTTGTTCTCTCCCACATTGTCCACAACAGAAGAGCCATCGATATACATACAATGAATGCCATACCTGGTATGTAACAGCGTGTTAGCCTTAACCGTAAGATTGCGACTGTTCTCCAGATATATACCATCCCGCATGCCCGTAATTTTGTTGTCTTCGATTTGGGTACGATGGGAATTGTACAGATCAATGCCATTCCCCTTTTGACCACTGGAAGCAGACTCCGGTCCAGCCCATGAAATAGTATTGCTATGTATGAGCCCATCGACAGAACCCCGCAGCACGATTCCAAAACTTTGACTCTGAATATCCAGGCCCGTGATCTCTACTCGATCTCCTTCAACCTGAATCGCTGCAGTGGGTTCATTTGTTAAGTGTCGTACCGTGAAACCCTGCAATGTCACTCCATCTGAACGAATGGTAATGGTGGATTCAGCTTCCGTATTCAATACCATTACGGATGAGTCCCCTCGAATGGATATATTCTTGTCTATACTTACGGGACCAGAATATATACCCGGCTCAAGCACAAGCACTTCTCCAGGTTTAGAACCATCAATGATTGACTGGAGTGGAATAGCATCTTTGGTTTCAGGAGCAGCATTTGCAGTGTCCAGCGGGTAAGATAGCGGGATCAACAGTATCCCTATAAGCAGCAATATGCTCAGGACAATCCGTTCGCGAAACATCATAACCTCCTTCATGAAACACACTGCTCATAGTGTACATAAAAACAAATTTTTACCATATAGCTCAAGCTAGCTATAGAGCTGGACGTTTTGTGTCCAAATTGTGAGGTCATTGTGGTAAAAGTAGAAAAATCACATCCACTTAACATGAAAATAGAAAGAACACACGGATATAGTAAAAAAAGCTTATTACAGACGATTATGGTCTGTAATAAGCCCTTGCTCCAATGCGTAACGTGTCAGTTGAACACGATTTTGAACCTGCAGTTTTTGCAAAATATTTTTCAAATGATTCTTGACGGTATACTCTGAAATTGTATAATTCACAGCGATTTCTTTGTTCGTCCATCCTGCAGCCACGCCATACAGAATATCCTTTTCCCTTGTCGTTAGTGGAACGTCAGGTTCTTTTTTCTCCGTGAGTGAGACATCCTTCAGGATTTGGTAAGCCACCTCGCGGCTCAATGGAGCTTCTTCTGTAACGATGGAATGAAGATATTCCAGCCACATGGAGGGTTCAAGGTTTTTGAGCAGGTAACCCTGAGCTCCCCGCTTCAACGCTTCCAGAAGGTGGAGTACATCATCCGAGACAGTAATCATAACAATTTTCACATAAGGAAAGGCCAGTTTGATCCGCTGTGTTGCCTCAAGACCGTTCATAATCGGCATCTGAATGTCCATGAGGATTAGATCGGGAAGCCACTGTTCTGTATAGTCAATCGCCTGTTGACCGTCCGACACGACGCCAATCACTTCGAAGCCAGGATCCATGGATAAAATTTCACATATGGCTTCTCTCGCATGAGCGTGATCGTCTACAACAAGTACGCGAGTATGGCTCATAACATCTCACCATCCTTCGAAAATTCAACAACAGTAAGCTGCTGTTCCCTTCGGAATTGCATGTTAAAGTTCAGTTCATTCATCCGCTCTCTCATAATTTTAAGACCATATCGATCCTTTCGTTCAAAAGGATTCATCTCAAACCCTTTTCCATTATCTCGAATCGTGATATTCCAGCACTTCTTGTGTCCGTTTCCCTGAATCCATCCTTGGGAAGCAGAAGCATGCTTTTGAATATTAAAAAGAGCTTCCCGAATACAAGCGAGCAGTTCTACTTTCTCTTTGTCAGTAAATGTATCATCCGGGATGCTCCAATCCAGTTCGATTCGGACGGGGATATCTTTGGCAATTCTTCGAATTTGACCAAGTAGTGTGACCGATTCGTTCATAGTGAAGGTATTGTCAACGTTAGGATCATAACGTAAATCGGCAATGGCCTGACGCACATAACGATTGACTTCATGAACCGTTTTTTTGATCGAATACACATCGTCCAGCTGTTGATCCAGCTTGGCTTGTTCCTCCAGACGCCCCACTTTTACCGATAATAGAAAAAGGGATTGCGCAATTCCATCATGGAGTTCCTTGGCCATCTTTTCACGCGATTCCAATGCGGCTTTGGCTTCACGCTCATGCTCCAGCTCTTTTTGAATACGTTCCAATATGAGAAACAGGCGAGTTAACAACGTTATACTCACGACATATACAATGACAGGCGTAAGCCAGTTGCCCAAATTCATTGATATGTAGGGGAGCAGAAACTGATGTCGTACATACTCCCACAGTCCAACGGTCAAGGTGGGAATGAGCAAAATCATCCACTTGATTTGTTTGTAAGACATATTCTCCTCCTGAACTGCAAGATAAGAATCAGTGAGGCAAACGAAGAATATAACCGAACCCCCACAGGGTTTGAATCAGATCTTCCCGATTCGGCACATACTCGGATAGTTTGTCACGCAACCGTTTCACATGGGTATCTACAGTCCGATAATCCAGATCTTCCTCATGCTCCACTTTCCAAACAATTCTCAGCAAATCCTGCCTAGAGAATGCGATTTCCGAGTGTGTCGCCAGATGATAAAGCAAATCAAATTCTTTGGGAGTCATATGAATCTCCTCTTGTCCTACTGTGACTCTACGAGAAGTTGGATTGATTAGAATGGAGGAAATCAACACCTCGCTCGCTGAATGATCTTTTGGCGCAGGTTCGATTAATCCGTTATAACGAGCCATCATAGTTTTAATACGTAACACAACCTCCCTCGGACTGAATGGTTTCATGACAAAGTCATCCGCCCCTGCTTTGAAAGCTTCAAGCCGATCAGTTTCTTCTGACTTGGCTGTCAGAAACATGACGGGTATGCTTAAGTTGGTCCTAAGATAATGGCATATTTCAATTCCCTTAATATCGGGAAGAATCCAATCGAGAATGATCAAGGCATAAGAACCGTGATGAAGCTGCCCAAGGGCTTGCCAGCCTAGCGAAGCCTCCTCAACGATAAATTGTTCTTTCTCCAAATACATGCGAAGAAGTCTTCGGACCCGTTCATCATCATCTACAATCAATATTCTATTTTGCTGCAGGGTCCCGTTCATGTCTTACCTCCAAATCTTTGCGATATTCTGGTTATTTTCTTAGTTTCTCATTGTAAAGCCTCAAGCCAGTGAGTGAACTTGATGTAATCAGCATACCTTCAACGTACTCAAAAGGCATGACTCCATAGAGCCATGCCTTTAATAATCTATCTCTGAATTGTAGACAATGTATGAACGATTATGTCCAGGCTTATTTCTTGCCGGTGACGGCTGCTACCACATCGTCGGCCACCTTGCCGTCTGCAATTGGGCCGGACATCATCCAATGTCTGGCGGACACTTTGAACACATGGTTGTCCTTCACAGCAGGCATCGTTTTCCATACATGAAGTTTCTCGACTTCCGTTGCAACGGCACTGTTCTCATTGAACTCTTCTTCCGTGCTAATCGATCCTCCGTAGATGGCAAACACATAATCAGCTCCAATGGAAGGCAGCTTCTCTAGAGATGTCGTGACTCCCCAATCGTCCTTAGTATCCTTCTGGAATGCTGCAACGCTTTCGTCTGGATTTAACCCCAATTCAGAGTAGATAAGTGGAGCGAAGCTCGGGAAGAACACCTGCAGATCCTTGTCCGATGGACGCATGAAGACAACTGTTTTGTCCGGGCCCACAGCCGAAATGATATCTTCCTTGGCCTGTTTCAGTTTGTCGGTGTTCGCCTGAAGCACCTCCTGTGCTTTATCTTTCAAGCCCGTTGCCTTGCCTATTTCCACAATGGTTTTCTCCCAATCATCCGGTGAATAGGCAATGGTTGGCGCAATCTTGCTCAGTTCCTCATACGCTTTGTCATCAATGGCGTTTCGCTGAACCACGATAAGATCGGGCTGGGTTGCCAGAATGGCTTCCAGATTCGGATTGAAATCCGCATTTCCAGCGAGTGGGATGTTCAGTGCTTTGAGCTGGTCATCCAAGTAGTAGCCATCAAAGTCGTATGCATAGACCATCGGTACACCCAGGGACAATGTAAGATCCTCAAGACCAAATACGGCAACACGTTTTGGATGCAGCGGAACTTCCGTTTTGCCCATGGCATGTTCGATGACCTGGGTCTGAGGCTCTTCGGCAGTTTGAGTCGCTGCGCTTGCGTTTGTCTTGGTCGTTTCTGTTGTGGCTTGCTCCCCTGCTGTATTTGTTTTATTTCCGCAGGCAACAACCATAAGTGAAAGAACCAATAGCAGGAGCATCAATCCTGCAAATCCGCGTTTCCTTCCATGTGTAGCCTTTTTTGAACGATCTCTTCTAAAGAGATCATTATTTTCTGTGTGAGACATGAGTTCCCCTCCGCATTTCTGTATTGAGAATGATTATCACATGATGATTATACAGATGTTCCTCAGCGAAGAAAATAGAAGAAGATGTCTACTTTCGCCCATTACCGGGCACTAAATAGCAAGTTTACTTCCTGAAGCAGAAGTTCATGCCGATTGGCTGTATGTTCCAGCATCGGTTCGCTTAACCAATGTCCTCCCTGTGTCAGATAGACTTGTCGGTTTCGTACGGCATGCAGCTGTTTCCAGCTTTCCGCATGTTGAAGCCTCTCCCACACCATCAGGGAATGATGGTCCTTCATAACACTAACGATGATGACGTCCGCATCGAATGCAGCAAGCTGTTCGGCTTCCACGTATCTGGTAAATTCGATCTGATCCACACCCGAAGCCGCGGCAATCTTCAAATCGTCATAAAATACGGTTCCTGCTCTTCTACCCCAGATCTGAATGCCCCGGGGAGACACACTTAATGCGATTAGCTTACCTTGTTGAAACGAATCAGGAATATGATGAAGAACCGTTTCCACCTTTTCCTCATATCGAAGAAACCATCTTTCACTTTCATTCTCCCGATCCAAAAAACGGGCCGTTCGCCGCAGATGTTGCCGCCAATCCTCTCCGTGCCAACTTAGAAACAACACCGGTGCGATATGCCGCAGCTTCTCTTTCTCCTCTTCGGGGATCATCTCGTCCAATGCAACAATCCGGTCTGGCCTGGCCCGCATCAATGCTTTGAGGTTGAAATCATAGTCGTGGCTGAGTGCCACCTTGACATCATAACGATATTTCCGACGGTAATCATCTGTCCAAAACTGATCAATCGGCGCTGCGAAGGGGATGATTTGCAGGGTCAGCAAATGCCCTATATTGGGCCAGCTGTACGCGGCTGTTTTGCATTTCCTGTTTGCCATATATGTACGAGGCGGTAATCCAACCTGCTTTTTAAACTGGCTGCTGAAATAGTGTTGGTCCTTGAAACCTGCCAACAGAGCAATGTCCTTCAGTGGTTGTCCTGCTTCCATCAGACGTTTGGCCTCGTTGGTGCGAATCTCTGCCAGATAGTCCATCGAACTCTGACCGAACTTCTCTTTGAATGATCTCATGAAATAATAGCGGCTCATGCCCGCTTCATCGGCCAGGTTCTCGACTGTGATTGTATCCTGATAGTGATGCAGCATGTATTTCCGTGCTCTCTCGAGTGCGTTCTCGTGTTGGTTCTGCTTCTTGAACAGCAGATGCAGCAGGTCCTGGAAACCTGCTTGGCTTGCGAAACGATCTGTTGAATCACCGGTATGCCAGTAACAGACGATTTTTTCGCAAAGTTGCTGCACCTGTGCATCTGGAAACGTGATGGACCTACCAAGCTCCGTCAACAAATGCTCAGAGGACACCTTCTGTCCTTCATATGGAATGATGCCGATATGAATCCGGTATATGATCTGCTCTCCATCCGTTAAATAAACGGTCTCGACCCGTTGGCCTGGTAATACTAAATGGGCACTATTTGGAACGAACGGATGCGGTATGCCATCAATGACGATTTTGCCGTGACGATTTGCAGCAACAAGAATGACATGATCTGGGGTTTCTTCGTATACCAAACGATAGGCCTTGTCGACCGAATCCTTGAATACGTTCTTTAATCCATACCATGCGAGATCTGCTGCTGTCTGTCCTTCACCCTCTGGGTGATTTTGTTGTACATGTGTCATCATAGCGCATCCCTCTTTTCGAATCTTCTTCAAAATTCTAAATGATAACAATTCTCAATGTCAATCATAATTCTCTCATGCACCAAATATCGTGTCTTCGAATATGGATATCTACTAAGCCACAAATTTTTTAAACCTAGTAATAGAGCCCATTCATCCGGTTTTTCACAAAATTGATACCGATAAGCATTTGACAAAGCTATATATTGATATAAAATTAAGAAATAGATCTATATATAGTGTTTGTTTTTGATCACCTTTCATTTGTCAAGGAGGATATGATAGTGCTAATTGTGTATGATTCTATAACCGGGAATGTTAAGAGGTTTATTTCCAAGCTTCAACTGCCGGCTGTTCAGATTCAGAATCAAATGACGATTGATGAACCGTACGTACTTGTGACATATACAACAGGTTTTGGGCAGATACCTGATAAGGTGTCTTCTTTTTTGCAAAAAAACTCTGCATACCTGATTGGCGTAGCCGCCAGCGGTAACCGTAACTGGGGTGAGCGTTTTGCCAAAAGTGCAGATTTAATATCTGCATCTTATAACGTCCCGGTTATTAGTAAATTTGAATTATCGGGTTCCAAGAAAGACGTGGAGTATTTTGAACAGGAGGTGAGCCGCATTGCGTCATATTGAATTAAATAACATGCTGCTAAAGCGCGACTCTGATGGCTTCTTCCAGTTACATAAGGATAAAGAGGCTGTAGAGGAGTTTATGAAAGAAATCAAAGATAAAAGTATGGCGTTTGCCAAGATTGATGATCAAGTCCAATTCATGATTGATCATGATTATTACGAAGATTTCTATGCTTCCTATACAGCTGACCAAGTTAGAACCGTATTTGAAATTACGCGTGGCTATCAATATAACTTTCCTTCCTATATGGCAGCGTCTAAATTCTATACTGATTATGCATTGAGAACATATGACCGCAAAACATACCTTGAGCAATATGCGGATCGAGTAGCAGCCGTAGCACTTCATCTGGGTCAAGGACACTTCGATACGGCTTGTTTGCTGTCTCGTTCTATGATGGAACAACGTCTTCAACCGGCAACCCCTACTTTTCTAAATGCGGGAAAAAGTCGGCGCGGTGAACTGGTTTCCTGCTTCCTGCTTGAAATGGATGATTCACTGAACTCCATAAACTATGTACTAAACACTTGTATGCAATTATCCAAAATCGGTGGTGGAGTGGCTGTCAACCTGTCGAAGTTACGTGCTCGTGGAGAAGTCATTAAAGGTGTCGAAGGTGCTGCTAAAGGCATCACGCCTGTTCTCAAGCTGATGGAAGACGGCTTCTCCTACGCTGATCAGATGGGTCAACGTAAGGGTTCCGGCGCAGCATACTATAATATTTTCGGTTGGGACGTTATGGAACTGCTGGATAGCAAAAAGATTAATGCGGATGAGAAAATCCGCCTGAAAACTCTCTCTATCGGACTTATTGTACCTAATCGTTTCTATAAGCTGGCTCAAGATAATGAGCCCCTGTACCTCTTCGCACCTTACAGTGTTTATAAGGCGTATGGAACACATTTGGATGATATGGATCTGGACGTAATGTATGATACCTTGCTGGCTGACGACCGCGTGAAGAAGAAAAAATCGCTCAGTGCACGGGATATGCTGACCAAAATAGCGATGACTCAACTTGAATCCGGTTATCCCTACATCATTAATAAAACCAATGCCAATCAAGCACATGCCTTGAAAAACGTAGGACAAGTCAAAATGTCGAACCTTTGCACAGAGATCTTCCAGCTCCAAGAAACTTCTGAAATTACAGACTATGGTCAACCGGATATTATTCGCAAAGATATCAGCTGCAACCTGGCCTCCCTCAATATTGTTAATGTTATGGAGAGTGGCAAGATCAAGGAATCCGTTCATGAGGGAATGATCGCACTAACCTCCGTCAGCGACATGACACATGTAGCCAATGCTCCCGGTGTGGCAAAAGCCAATTCCGAAATGCATTCCGTTGGCTTGGGTGCCATGAATCTGCACGGTTACTTAGCCAAAAACAGGATTGCTTATGAGAGCTCGGAGGCCAAGGATTTTGTACGTACCTTCTTTATGACCATGAATTATCATTCTCTTGAGAAAAGTATGGAGTTTGCAGAGCAAACGGCTCAACGGTTCTATGGATTCGAGCAATCGGACTATGCGACTGGGGTATATTTTGATCGTTATGTGACTACGGATTACCGTCCCACCACATCGAAAGTACAAGAATTGTTCAACGGAATTGCTGTTCCGTCTCCTGAAGATTGGAACCTGCTTAAGTCTAAAGTGATGACAAATGGTCTCTATCATGCCTATCGCATGGCTATTGCTCCAACGGCCAGCATCTCTTATATCCAAAACGCAACATCCAGTGTAATGCCCATCGTGGAACAAATTGAGACACGGACCTATGCCAATTCAACCACGTATTATCCGATGCCCTATTTGCAAAAGGATAATGTCTTCTATTACAAGTCAGCGTATCAAATGGATCAATTCAAGGTAATTGATTTGATTGCGGAGATTCAGCCGCATGTGGACCAAGGCATCTCAACCATTCTTCATGTAAACAGTGATGTATCCACGCGGGAGTTGGCTCGCTGCTACCTGTATGCTGCTCATAAAGGGTTGAAATCTCTGTATTATACAAGAACCAACAAGCTGACGATGGAAGAATGCATTGCTTGTTCAATATAAATAATTTCCCTTTAGGGTATTACGATTGGAGTATGATATACCATGCCGGCAATTCAAGCTGTGAACTGGAATCGGGCGGATGATGATTTCACACTGATGTTCTGGAATCAGAATATTATGCAATTTTGGACCGATGACGAGATTCCTTTATCCGATGATAAAATGACCTGGGGCATGCTCAGTGATATAGAAAAAGACGCTTATATGAAAGTTTTGGGAGGCTTAACCCTTCTGGATACGATCCAGGGCGGTGTAGGTATGCCGCAGATTATGGAGCATGTCGATGGACTGCAACGCAAAGCCGTACTTAGTTTTATGGCGATGATGGAACAAATTCATGCGAAATCATACAGTAGTATTTTTACCACATTGGCATCAACCGAAGAAATTGACAGTGTATTTAAATGGGTGGAAGAAAATCCATATCTGCAAACCAAAGCGACGGTTATACGTCAGTATTACATGAACATTGAAACTTCAAAAGATCTGTATATGGCGATGGCGGCCTCCGTTCTTTTGGAAAGTTATTTGTTTTACAGCGGATTTTTCTATCCACTCTATTTAGCTGGACAAGGCAAACTCACATGCAGTGGTGAGATCATTGATCTGATTCTGCGGGATGAAAGTATTCACGGTGTATATGTGGGGGTATTAGCCCAGGAAATATACGCGAGCTTTGATGAAACGCAGCGGAACGATGTGTATCAAGGTTTGGTTGATCTAGTACAGCTTCTTCATCAAAATGAGTTGCAATATACGGAGGCATTATATACACCTATTCATTTGACCGAAGAAGTGGAAACCTTCCTTCGTTATAATGCTAATAAAGCGATGATGAACCTCGGTTTTGAGCCATTATTTGAAGACGAGGAAGTTAACCCGATTGTGTTAAATGGAATCAGTACACATACCAAACAGCACGACTTTTTCTCTAAAAAAGGCAATGGGTATATTCGTACTCTGAATGTAGAACCTCTGACGGATGATGATTTCAAGTTTGAATAAGTCATAAAGAATCATAATAAGGCTAACGTGAGCCTATGAATATAAATAAAGAAGGCTGTTCCTCCCCGAGGAATAGCCTTCTTTATTTACTTTTCGAGCAATGAAATCAGTCTTTGCAGCAGAACAGGCTCTTCCTTGCGGAATTGCTCCAACCGGAGTCTTACCTTCGCAAACACGGCTTTGTCTTCACGAATTTCATGACGGATGTATTGATCCCTTAGCTTCATTGCCCTGGTGGTTATATCCTGATAACCATTCACAAGTTCTTCGTCGTAGGGGATCATCCCCTCATCGATCAAGTAGGCAATCCGTTCACTCATCATTTTTTTGTGCTCCCAGAGCACATGAAGATGCCTTACATCGTTACGGTCACCGAGACGAGGATCGTTGCTCTCTACCGCATCATAGTACATTTGCAAATAGTCGTAGACGTCAATTCCGAAAGCCTGTTCGTCATCAGGAATGTAATTAATGCGATTCAGATGAGTCTCACCGTTCAGGTAATCATGCAGTTGGTCGAGTGCTACGATTCTATCGAAAGGATAAGGAGAATGCGGCTCATATTTGTAAAAATAAGTGTGATGATCCGCGGTGAGTCCCTCTCTGAGCAGATGTCTCATGGAATGGATAGCATCCAGGAATTCCGTGAACGGAATCTGTACATTGCGGTAAACTCCCGTATTGTCGAACATGGAAGCATCAAAAATGCGTTTGTCCCAATCGAAACCGTACAGAAAAAGATGATGCGGAAACGGTTCCTGCTGATAGGCCGCCGCTGGTGGTAGCTTCGCTTCGTCCAAAAACACGATGCAATAATAGCCGCTACGAATCTGATCCGCGAAAAATTGGGGCCAGGCGTCCAGCGCCAAATGCTCCAGAATTGTATAATTCACAGAGCATGTGAGTAGAAATGGATTATTGAAATTCAGTTCGTTGGGTTTACCCCGAAAAAAGTCGATATAAAACTGTCTGCCATCATCCAGAAAGGTTTTCTTGCAGGACAACTGAATGAAATTGCTGTAATACCAAGGAATTGTTTCCTCATGTGCACTGGTAATCGAAAGCGTGTAAGCCCACCGCAGAAATCCTTTAAGCGGCGGATTTAACACGGGCAGCTGAACAGCATTCATTCTTTCTCCCCCTTAACTGCTTGCACTACTATATCCCTTTACAGCCTGTTTCCAGAGCACTCGTATAACTGTGAAGAGTATAAGCGAAGCGACCAGCGCCAGTCCTGTATAGAGCCAGCTGAGCTGTCCTAGCAGGAACATTGGTCCAAAATTGGTAATCAGGAACAGCGGAATGACAAAGGTACCGATCCGCCGGACCCAAGTAGGGTATATTGCCATTGGAAAATTGTTGGCATCCCAGGCGGAATGGGCGATCTCCGATGCGGAACCTGTCTGAACGAACCGAAATGACAGCAATGCAGGGATAATCATTAGACAGTATGTGATGATAACGGACACGAATAACAGCAGCATAAACCCGGCTAGCTGGAGAAACGTCAGGGGTATGTCCATCGCATGCCAGCCAATGCCAATCATGACGAAACCAACTAAAATATCAGGGATTGGCAGCGCCAGATCGACATAACGCAAAGAAGCCATAAATTGAAGAGAAACCGGCTTCGTTAGCATTAGATCAAGTGAGCCGTCCTTAATATATTCCGGAATTTTCGTGAAATTGGTGAAAAACAGCCCGACATACATACCTGTCACCACGGTGTGCATGCCTATAAATAGTAGCAGCCCTTCGGGCGGTATGCCATCGACGTGAAGATCGGTGCGGAACACGACGAGTACATATAACAGTTTGGCGAGCAGGTAGACGGATTCCACCAGCAGGCTCATCAAGAAATTGCCTCGAAACTCCATCTGGGCAATGAGACAATTTTTGATGAACATGCCATACAAATGTGCGTATTTTCTCATGGCTCTAAACATATGGAATCTCCGCTACCCCCCAACCGCTGAATATTTCTTCATGGATATGCGCCACGTTAGATGGGATAGCCATAAGAACAGGAGTATCCACCCCAACTGGATGAGCAATCCTTGATACATCGCCGCCACTTCCGTTTTGCCGCTGAGCACATTGACCGGAAAATAAATGGTATACGGAAACGGCGTGTACTGAAGTGCCTCCACTATCGAATCCCCGAAAATCTCCAACGGAAACATACCTCCGCTCAGAATATTCACGAGCAGACTCGTAATGACGAAAAAATAAGAGATTTCATTTAGATAAAAAGCACTTGCACAGATGCAATAAGAGATCAAGAAATTGAGCAATAGCGCCCCCGACAACGTAACGACGAACAAGATTAGCCGTATGACCTGGAACTCAAGCACACCACCGGCAGATGATATCCAGATAATCCCGACAAGCAGCACAGCTGTAACGCCGTAATAGATCGCCTTCTGTCCGAAAAAGGATACTAGCCGATATCCGAAGTAACTAACCGGTTTGATCAAATACTTGTTGAGACCGCCGTTCTTGATGTCGTCGACAATCTGGTGCTCGAACTGGGTAGCGATCAGCTTGGAAACCAAGCCCGCCAAGATCGTATACAAAATAATTTGATTATATGAATACGAGAATAGCGCCGTTTCGCCGGAATGTTGGTACACCGCTGTCCATATAAAATACTGGACAAGAATCGGAAACGCGGCTCCGAGAAGACCGAGAAAGAAGTGAAATCGGTATTCCATCGATTGCTGCACACCCATCGAAAATACAGCCGTATACAATTTGCGTCCATTCATCCGACGGATTCCTTTTGGTAGAGCATCGATATACTCTCCTCGATCGGCACATCCTCAATCGTCCAGTCAACGATTGGAAACGAATCGAGCATAGCACGCGACACTTCTTTTAGACGGTGTTTGGGCAGTTCCAGAACAACGCTGTAGTCGTCTGCGCTGATCATTTTTCCGAATTTGGCCAGCCGCTGCTCGGCAACCGGTTCCGAGAACTGCAACTTTACAATTTTGTGCTCGCCAAACAGATCATTAATCTTATGAAGATCTCCGTCATACAGAAGACTTCCTTCGTTAATAATGATTGTCCGTTTGCACAGGTCCTCCACGTCCTTCATGTAATGGCTCGTCAGCAGGATCGTGGCGCCAAACTGCTCATTATAGTATTTCAGAAATTCCCGCACCCTCTTCTGAGAGGGGAAATCCAGGCCGATCGTTGGCTCGTCAAGATACAGCAGCTTTGGTCGGTGGATCAGAGCTGCGATTAGCTCCATTTTCATACGTTCACCCAAGGACAGCCTGCGAACCTGTACATCCAGCAAGTCTTGCACATCAAGCATCTCTGATAGTTCGGCAAGACTTCGACGATAGAGATCATCCTCGACGTCATATATACATTTGTTTAAATAAATCGAATCGCTGGCAGGAAGGTCCCACCAAAGTTGATTTTTCTGACCCATTACAATGGAGAACAGCCGTTTGAATTCGTTCTTTCGCTCCCAAGGTACATAACCAAGTACGTCGGCTTCTCCACTTGTGGGATATAGAATGCCCGACAACATTTTGAGCGTTGTGGTTTTACCTGCTCCGTTCGGACCCAGAAATCCAACGCACTCTCCGGGGCCGATATCGAAGGAAACGGATTTAACCGCTTCCTTCACAAGTGATTTGCGAGCAAATAAGTTTTTCAGTGAATGTTTGAGTCCTGCTTCTTTCCGGTAATATATGAACGATTTGTGCAGTTCCCGTACACGGATAAAGTCCATCCCCGCTCCTCCTGAATGATTGCATGTTTTCCCTTATTGGCGGCTAAAGTTAAAGCGATTAAACTCCGTTGTTATACAGAAGCACGCATTTGGAGCAAATCGGTGTCAGACCGCAGGCCAGAATCTCGCGTTGTTTTCGCAGATCCTCACCGTGGAAAATATCGGCCACACTTTCTTCGTATAAATTACCGACACTGAATTCCGGAAAAAATTTGCATGGATTGACCTTACCATCTGGCATCACGTCCATCCGGTTCGAGATCGAGAAACACTTGGTCCGATTCATGGCTGGCTTTTCGCTACCTCGAATAAAACCTTCTACTTCTTCGGGCTCCAGCGCAGGCTGATAGCGGATACGTACATTCCACACTCGTGAATTGACTCGTTTAAATTCCTCGATTAATGTGTCGAAGCGGTCCGGTGAGATGTGAAACGTGAAAGAGTGCCAGCTATTCTTGTGGTCGCTCGCAAAGCGGGAAGCAAGGTGTGGAAAGTGTGCATCAAAGTAGGTGTCCATTTTTTCCGCCGTATCGGAAGGGATGTACCATGGGAAGCAGAAGTACACGGAATCAACGCCCAGCTCTTCAAAGAATTCCATCAAGCTATACAGCTGATCGACCATCTGGTCATTTACGGTCAGAGCTACGGACACTTTACCTTTGTACAAGCCCTGCTTTTGCAGATCCAACAGCAGCTGTATGGCGTGAATCACTTTTTTGAATGTGCCTTTACCCCGAATCGCGTCATTCTCCTTCTCGAATCCTTCCAGGCTGACCAGCATGACTAAATTCTTAGACATTTTCAAAATGGAATCCAGCTTTTGTTCAATGAGAATCGCGTTTGTGCAAATGGTCGTATGCCGGTCTTCCTTAGCCAGCAGTTCTGCCAGTTCATCGAACTTGGAGTAAAATAGCGGTTCTCCGCCCCACAGGAACACACGTGATTTGCGTTCTCTCGTTTCGGCCAACAGTTTCTCCACGACGGGAATCTCGATTTCGTCTCTCTTCACTTCACTGGCAAAGCCGTGATGGAAGCCATCTGGATTCCATTCAAAGCAATGCTTGCAGCGCAGGTTACAGCCGTTATTAAGCTTGATTCCGATCTCATAAGGCACGGGTGCGGCATACGTCGGGTCCTCCCGGCGTTTCCTTCCCGTTTCCGCGAGTGGAACGAGGGTTCTTTTCATATTTTGGAATGTCAGCTTATCAAACGTAACTGCTGTTTTCGGCTGCATGCGTTTTCCTCCCCAAATGATTAATTTTTGATCGCTGCTCCAGTAAACGTTCATACATTTCTTCGAGATGTTGTTCCGAGTAATCTAGGGCTTTCCATTCCGCAAATCGGATACCGAAACCACAGGATTCCCAATACTTTGAATTTTGAAGCTCATGGTCACCAAACGGCTCTAACATGACAAAAGGTATTCCGTAGGACAACGAATCGTTCAGTGTCGCTCCTCCGGGCTTGCTGATAATGGCAGCACAATTGCGCATCAGATCCGTGTAAGCAGAGTAATCACGGAGCGGAATTGCCCGAAGAATGCCTTCTTCACGAACATATCGGTTCATTGGTGGGAACGAATGCCGCCCCTGGGCATCCCGACTCCACGGATTCCATGAAACCTCTGTTCCGAAGTAGTGTGTGCTCCCATCGTCCTCCTCCACCTCGGAAGGATCGTAGACGATCACATCCAGCAGGTAACCAAATTGACGAAGCTCTGCAATCGTTGACGCGTATGTTCCTATCCCCCAGCCGCCGCCATGGATCAGAATGCGCCCGTCACGCTGTGCATAAGCCAGAAGCTCCTTTTCATCTGAGGCAATATAGAAGTCTGGAGACAACCTTGAAGGCTCGTAAAGCCAAACGTTCTCGTAGTCCGGATACAAGGACTTGTGTACCTTAAACGATGGCGTATCGCACACATCCAAGCGGATCAGTTGAATATCCAAAGGCGTGTGCGCAATGGCTTTGTACCTCTGCAGGATCGGAAGCCAAAAACCGGTAAACACAGCAAAATGAGATACCCCATCACGTATCCAGGAGTCCAACAGGAACTGGACTTCCGCTTCATTCAGGGAAGAGTCTACAGGCTTGGCCAGTTTATGCCCCATAAGGGCAACGGAGAAATCGGCATGAAATGCTTTTTTGGTGGAATTAATCTTGCACCTGATTTCTTCATGATACAGGTTCTCCAGAACGTGAACGTCCGTTCTAACACCTCTTTCTTGCAGGTACGTGTTTAGATGCATAGCCGGAATGTATGCACCAAGCGAATTGCCCGACGCAAGCAGGGTAACCGAAGATGAATTCATGCGCAGCCTCCGCATTCCAGAATTAGTTGTACACTTTAATGGACAAGTCAGCGAGTACCTGCCTCAGACTTATGATCAGTTCATTACGATGTTCGTCATCACGGCCCACGACCGAGATATACAATCGTCCCTTCGGCATACCCCGATGGCTCTGGATTCCCTCGGATATACGCCGAGAGGTCAGAATATCATTCACCATTACGGTGTTAGATGAAATAGGCATAATTCCGTACTCACCTTGCCCTTTGAATAGAAGACCGGATACATGCAAAGCGTCCAGCAAACTTCCAAACGTAAAGCCTTCAGGTAGACCGAGAGACAGAAAGGTAAGCAGGCCGCTATGGCCGTACGTTTCCCAGTCTTTATCGAGATATGCATTAATGAGACCCATGGACTTGCGTGCGTTAATCTCGACAATGGGTACGATATCGCCGCCCTCCAGAATCATGGAGTCGAAACACACGAAGCCGTGGTATCCGTCCTCGAATAATATTCGAAGTGCCTTTTCCATCGTATCAAAATAACCCGCGTGCTCCAGTAGAAGGAGCAAAGCCTCATCTGCTCTAATAGACCCGCCGTAATTCTGCTGTTGATTCAACATACACTGAACCGAAAGGAAATCCCTCTCACCGCTCTTATGAATGAACCAATGTGAGCTGAAATCGATCTCTTTTCTCAGCAGTGGTTCCAACAGGAATTGCGAGCGCAATCCTCTTCTCTCCTGCTTATCCAGATGCTCTGCTATCCTTCGCTGCATGGCTTCATTTTCAATGAGCATATTGCCCTTGCCGGAAACACCGAATGGATCTTTCAGCAAATACGCCCCTCGCTTCAGTAACGTATTTCCAACAGCCTGTACTTCTACTACATTGTTCACTTCTGTGCCATAACACTTTTCCCCGATCCTGGTCAGCAGTCGGTTGGAGTAAAATTTGGAATTTACATACTTAACCGTCTCAAGGTCGGGCAAAGACCCCAACGACCCTTCGGCACGCAGGTACTCCTCCGTATCAGCCGTAATGGCATAAGGAGAGAGCTGTTTTACGTTGTGGGTCAACATCGCTTCACGCTGTTGATCGTCTGAAGCAAGACTGAACATGCACTGCTTAAAAACGTCCGGTTCGGGTAAGGAACTCTGTTCATCGTTCAAATCAAAGTGGTAACGGCTATGAAAGGAAAAACCTAACCCGTTCAGATACTCGTACAGCTTTGGATCAATTTTGCAGCGGGTGTAGAGGATATCGTCAGGCCCACAAAATGGAAATAACAGCTCGTCCATACATAGGACAATGGATTCCCTGTCCTTATCAGGCATAGCAGGTAGCTTGGCTAAGTCCGGATCCCTCCATCGCGTTTCGGGATCAAACGTCCCCATAACGATCGTTGGAATTACCCCGGCCTCACTTCTGGACATCTTCGTACAATGATTGCTCTTGAGACTGGCAGCTTTTCAGAAAGGTTATAAATGTGTCGATCGATTGGAGATGCTCGTAATCGAATTCGTCATAGTCAATGATTACGTTTAACTGATCCTCGACTTTGAGCATAAACTGGATCATTTGCAGAGAATCGAGACCAATATCGTTATTCAGTTCCGTTGCTGGGGATAGGGATTGGCGTAGTTCCGGTTGGTCTTCTTTGATAGCGCACAAAATATCTACAATTTTATCGTACATGACTACACTCCTTTAAAGTGATAATTGTGTGAGGTACAACCGAAATTATTACGCTTACATATGCATTCAAATCAAACCTAAATTCGGTTTTGATTTCTCCTCCCTCTTCCAAAGTTACAATTATTATCTTTATAATGACATTTTATGTCAAGGGATAAAAACCTATGATATTCTACTCATAACAGGGCTTCTACCAACTAAAAAATCGCTAAATATAAGGTTTTTTCCGGGTCTGCCCTCCTCATTTCGTTTTAGACGATTTTCTCCCTTTGATAAAATCAAGACAAATTGTTAAAATTTATGTACTAACGTTAGAACCCATCCATTTAATAGAAAATGAGGCGAGAACATGATTGAAATTACGATTGAACTGGTTCGTCAATTAGTCGATAGTCAATTTCCGAAATGGAGAGGCTTAACGATAACACCCGTAGAAAAAAGCGGGCACGATAACCGCACCTATCGATTGGGAGACGAAATGACAATTCGTTTACCCAGTCATGAACGTTACGCATCTGCTGTAGAAAAAGAACTGACGTGGCTTCCAGTTTTCAAGCCTCTTCTGTCCTTGCCCATTCCAGCTCCCATTGCAAAAGGTGAACCTTCGGACGACTATCCCCTTCCCTGGTCGATCAACCAATGGATCGCAGGCGAGACCGTCACGCATACCAACGTAATCGACCTAAGCGTTTTTGCAGAAGACCTCGCTAAATTTCTGAGAGAACTCGAAGCCATTGATGCTAGTTACGGCATACCCGCAGGCATTCAAAATTTTCATCGCGGCGGGAACTTAGCGGTTTACGATACAGATACAAGGACTGTCATTGGAAAGGTATCCGGCGAATACGATCCAAAGCTTATGACTGAAATATGGGAGCTTGCCCTGGCAACGAAATATCAAGCGGCACCGTTATGGCTCCATGGTGATGTTGCGGTAGGTAATCTGCTCGTGCAAGATGGACGACTATGCGGAGTCATTGATTTTGGAACTATGGGCGCGGGCGATTCTTCTAGTGATCTTGTGATGGCATGGAACTTTTTTGATAATGTAAGTCGTGATATATTCTTAAGCTCCATGAATGTTGACCAAGATACGATTAATCGTGCCCGTGGCTGGGCTTTGTGGAAAGCACTCATCTCCTACCATTGGAATGAACCAGGCTCGGAAGCCTCGAATTGGGGAAAGCATGTCATAGATGTCATTATTCGTGACTATAAATCGCTCTAAACATATGAGCCAACCAAAACCCTATGCAGGGCGCAAAGCCCCGCGTAGGGATTTCTTTCTGCTTATCCGTAGGTTTGTTTTGCATTTTATTTTATCCATGCCATTTATCCTCGAAATCATCTGGCAATATTAATTGCAAATCAGTGTTGACATGAAGCCGAGGATAAGGAGTTCGTTATAACGGGTTGATGAGATGACGTAGTGGAGATGCAGATATGTACAGGGGAGCGTAAATTGATTTTTCTATTGTGAATTTTTCATATGTTGAAATAATAACATAGTGTGCGAAGAAAGGTGCAGGTGAGTTAACGTTTTAAGCTACACGATTAAATTTCCCCATAATTATTGGATGGAAATATGGCGGAAGCACCCCCTCCCTATGGAGATAGCCAGTTCGCTTTTATTGTTGTGAATTTTTCATATAATGAAAATATAAGGTTGTTGCGAATAAAAAAGCCGCCTTTGAGGCGACTTTAGGATAATCACGCTATTTTTATAGCTGAAAGAATTAAGTTCGTCCAGTCCAGTCAGCTCCCGCAATTTCTTTCCAACGTTCTCTAATCTCGTCATATAACTCCTTACTCAGAGCTCCCTTGGCGACAAGATCGGCATTTTGCTGCCAACGGTTAGGTTTTGCTGTACCCACAATCGCCGTGTCTACCCCTTCTGTACTGAGCGTAAAACGTAATGCGGTTTCAACGGCTGCTTGTGCATCTTCGCCCAGAAAACCATACCCAAGTTCGCTCAAGCGTTTCCAATATACAAAGGCATATGCTTCTTCCGGAAGCGAGTCATACGTCCATGCCGCATTGGCAATGGGGCGTTTGGCAATAACACCCATATTTCTCTTTCTCGCTTCAGGCAACGTCAGATCGATGGCTTCCTGATCGGCAATGTTCAGCGAGGTTTCCAAGCTGTCGAACACGCCTGTCTGAATCGCATAAAGGGCATCCGTCGTATCGCCGCTATACCCAATAAATCTTGTTTTCCCAGCTTCCTTGGCTCGTTGCAGCACTTCTATGACTGCTCCTTGCCGAAGTACTTCTTCAGAGCAACTATGAAGGTGGATTACATCAACGTATTCCGTTTTTAGTCTTCTAAGACTACGGTCAATCGTTTGCTCTAATACTTTGGCGTCCCAATCTGGGCCATCTACCCCAGCGGCATGTCCACATTTGGTAAACAAATAATAATCGTCTCTGCGATGTGATAGCACATCTCCAATTAACTCTTCACTATCCCCATAACATTCAGCCGTGTCAATGACGTTTAACCCTGCATCCAACGCACTGTTAAGCAATGTTTCTACATCTGCTTTGGATACGTTCTTGCCGATCTCCGCCCCACCAAACCCAAGTGTACTTACTTTCATGCCAGTGTTTCCGTAATTACGCAGTTCCATGGATCATTTCCTCCAAGCTTCGTGAATTTGGTTACAGATAATGAAAGTACATAAAGTACAAATTAGTCTTCGGTATGTATTACCCTTATGTTGGGTATTACACCCACTTGTTCATCTTACTTTATTTCCTCCAACACGGATACATCCGTTGAATCAGGTTACGAAGAACTGACTCGGGTTCCCCAGTTCAGGATGAAATTTCTCACGAAAGCGGCCTCCCGTGTATTCCCCTATGATTTTCCGCCAGAATGCTTGAGCAATGACATTGTTGCGAACCTGGGTTACTTTCCACCTTCCCGGAAAACGTTCAAACAGCTCATAAGCTGCCCGGGTACCCACTCCACTACGCCGGTATTTCTGCATTACAAAAAACTCGGTCAAATAATAGTCATTATCTTTGCTGCCTGGTTCGCAACGTTCTACTAATGCAAACCCGGCGGGTGCCTCATCACTCGTAATCAAAAAAGGAAACTTACGGTCTTCCTCTGACCAAAAAGCGTCCAATCCGGGATACTCCGGGAAAACACCGTTACCATCCACATCAATATTCAGATATTTTGTAAAATCATATAGATAAAATTGCATTAAGTGCCGAATCACCTGACTGCGTTCCCGGGGAACCAGCTCTATTTTTATATTCATCCGGTTCACCTCCTCTGCTCTACTTATAACTCATACTTTAAAGATTTACACCGCTAAGGGCAAGGAAGCATGAATCTGCTTATTCCGGTTCCGTGAACAGGCTGTGACGATCTAAATATGGTAAACTAGGATATAGCATATTTTAGAAATTACTTTAACATGGGGGTGCCGAACTTGACCAATGTGCAAAAAGAGATTGACCGACGCAAGCTGGATGACAAACTGCCTTCCATGCCTTGGTTCGTTCAGCAATTCATTGACTATAAATTACCCGACTTATCTCCTTCAACTTTGCTTGAATATTTAAGGGATTATGAAGCCTTCTTTGGCTGGTTACGCGCAGAAGGATTATCTGAGGCAAGCTCTAATAAGGAAGTTACATTGCTTGAACTGGAAGTCCTTCGAATGGAATCAGTGACATCATATCGATTATTTTTGGCTACCAAACGTGAAGGAGCCAACTCCAGAATCACGGTTTCCCGCAAGCTTTCTTCTCTGCGTTCGCTCTTTCATTATTTAAGTCAGATTGCGGAAGACGAAGATTTCTACCCCCTGCTGAAACGAAATATTATGGCGAAGATTGAGATCAAACGTACCCATAAACCCAAAGATACAGCAGCCAAACTAAAGGGTAAACTTCTGGAAGAAGAAGAATTACTGGAGTTTATCGGATACATCCTTGAAGGATATGCCGTGGATATGGAAAAGAACAAACAGGCGATTTACTCACACGAGCTAAACAAAGAACGGGATGCCTGTATCGCCAGCCTCATTCTGAATTCGGGTTTGCGTGTATCTGAAGTGGTGAACCTGAACGTGGATGATCTGGATCTCAACAATAAGCTGCTGTATGTATATCGCAAAGGTAATAATGATGAGACATTTAAGACGCCCGTGTATTTTAGAGAACAAGCCAAGGATGAACTCGCAACTTATATCAATCTGCGCCAGTCACGTTACCGCACACCCAAACGGGAAAAAGGGTTGTTTATCGCTCTTCGCAATGGAGATTCCGAAGGAAGTCGGATGACCAAACGGGCCATACAGGCCATGATCATGAAGTACGCCAAACAATTCGGGAAGCCGTATCTGACTGTGCATAAATTGCGTCATTCTTTTGCGACCGACTATTATTTGCAAAATGATATCTATAAAACAAAAGAACAGCTTGGACATGCTTCTACGGAAACAACCGAAATTTACGCGCATCTCACGGATAAAACGATGTCTGAAGCAATTGAACGTCGCACTGATGAGGGGATATAGTCTATTTATACACCTTAAGTATGCCGATTCATTCGATTCGTTTAGATTCGTTAGATTCATTACAAGGTAACTTAAAAAAAGCGATTCTTTCAGGAGAATGTTCCTGCAAGGATCGCTTTTTCTATTTTAATTCATTCGCAAAATTAATGAAAACTTGTTCTTTTCCTTATATTTCGTATCATCAAGTTTACATAATAATTATTTCGTCATAATTTTCTTTTCTCTTCATGACCCTCAAGCGAAACCAGCCATCTTGCTATATCCTCTGTCTCATGAACAGAATGCCAAACGAGGCCCTCTCTTTCCTCCACACATTCACTCTTGTCATGCTTCAGCCATGAAACAATCCCGACTACATCCTGTAACGTCTCTAATAGAGAGAGGTCTTTCTCTTCACGGACCATGACCAATTTGGGGTATGGCGCTTGTTTGTATCCCTCAATGAGAATCCAGTCGTACGCTGACAGATATTTTATCATGTCTTCCAGCGGCGTCGCTTGTCTTTCAATGAGTGCAGTACGTTTCTCCGACATGACAACGACTGCATCGGCCCCTGCTTGAGCAAAGCTGTAGGAATCGGTTCCTTCGTGATCCATCTCAAAATGATCATGTCCATCATGTTTTATTACAGCCACTCTTCGTCCAGCAGAGGTAAGGTACCTCGTAAGCGCAGCAATTAAGGTGCTTTTGCCTGTGTTCTTATATCCAACAATCTGCATGATATGTGGTGAAGTGCTGCTTGTTTCAGCCATGTATGACCTACCTGACATGACCTGTGGGAAGTCTGAGAATTCGAACCTGCTTACCAGCAGGAATGCCTTTTTTCTCGGGCGGAACAACGATTAGGCAATCGCTATCTTTAATGGTAATCATAACACTGGATTCATCCACACGTGCGGCAGAAGGCTTAGCATACACCATTCCGTTACGTATCTCTGTCCGTCCGCGTACAAATCGCGTGAAATTGTTGACCTTTGTATAGTCATCATCCAATATGGCTGTCCATTCCTCCAAATATGGATGAGCATCAGCCTGCATCGTACGAATCGTTGGCCGAACAAACAACCCAAAGCCGACAAAACAAGCCCCCGGATTGCCAGAAAGCGCAAATAGCAGCTTGTCATTAACCACAGCAGCCGTCGTAACACTGCCGGGACGCATAGTCACTTTGTTAAACAGCATCTCCATATTACCTTCCCGAACCAGGTCACCCATAATATCATAATCTCCTACGGATACCCCACCTGTTGTGACCACCATATCATTATGTTCAAGCGCTTTTGCAAGCTTCGTACGTGCAGTATTTACATCATCTGCAATCGAACCATACATAACCGGCTCGCCCCCCGCTTCAACGACCAGAGAACGAAGCATATAGCTGTTACTGTTCCGAATACGCCCGGGTTGCAGCGGCTCGTTCACTTCCAACAGTTCTGTACCTGTTGCAAAAATGGCTACCTTGGGGCGTTTATATACGGGCACTTGGCCTACGCCGAATGTTGCCAGCACGGATTGTTCACCTGCCTGAATAATCGTTCCTGCCTCAAGCAGCAATTGGCCCTCATGAACTTCCAATCCAATTGGCGTAATGTTGGCCTCCGGCTGAATCTGGCGCTTCAGGGCAATCCATTGTTCCCCATGCTCTTCTTTACTTTCAGTCATCTCCATCATAACAACAGCATCTGCACCTTCCGGCACCTGAGCTCCTGTCATGATCCGAGCAGCTGTACCAGATGTAATCGTAAGATCCGATGTATACCCGCAAGGAATTTCATCAATGATACGGAGCCAAATCTGCTGTTCGCTGGATGCTTCAATCGTATCCGAACTTAAAATCGCGAACCCATCCATTCCGGAACGACGAAAGAATGGGTAAGGATGGGGAGCATGAATTGTCTCAGCAAGCGTTCGACCATGTGCTTGCTCAAGTGTTACTTTTTCTATTGAACCCGAACGGACATGAGCAGCAACTTTCGCCTGCGCATCCGGTACTTGTATAGCTTTACGGATAAATTTCGCAGTCGTCATATCCGTTGAATGTGAATTTATTTTCAATGGTGATAGAACCTCCCTCGATCATTTGTTCATATTTAAAAAGTGTAGCCCGAAAGCTAGGTCATGACAAGTACTCTCCAACAACCCATTCACATGAAAGACGAATGGACAGACCATAATATGTAAGAGAAAAGGAGCTGAACTATATGAATCAACGATGCGCTTTATGTGGAAGGGAGCCTGTCGAGACAACAGTCCATCACCTGACACCGAAAGAAATGGGCGGAACGCACATGCCTACTGCCGATCTGTGTATCCCTTGCCACAAACAAATTCATTCTCTATATACCAATCACGATATTATTACCTTAGGTTTAACTGAAATACAGGCACTAAGGAAAGATGAGCGCATCGCGCCTTATATCCGCTGGATTCGCAAACAACCTGCCACAACCATTCCTCGTGTTCGAAAATCCCATCATGTCCGCAAATCGTAAAACAAAAAGAACAGCGTCCAAGGTCACTTTCAGTGGCATAGCTCGCTCCACCTTACCTTTTCACTGTTCTTCTGCGAATGATTTAATATTGCGGGCCCGAGTCATGATTAATGCTACCTACGCCTCATGATTCGGCCGCCGCCAACCCTTGTTTTGGGCTTTTTATAGGAGCTCTTCGGTGAATCAAACAATCCTCCAAGGCCACCACTGCTTTTATTACGATCAATTGTGCCTTTGCTTTGTTCCTTATTTCGGCTGAATAATCCTCCACCGGAGCCTACACTTGAATCCTTATCGCTGCCACGGCGGGTAATCGACCCCTTCCGGTCAACGGTAATCGGTGGAGCAACCTTTTTATCTTTACTCGTCGGTGTCCGATAAGAACCTTCACTTGGTTTGTACGTGTCCTTGTTCGTATAACCACGATACGTACCGGACCCTCTACCCCCAAACGAATCAAACAAATTACCAATTAATGTTGCGGTTAAGTAACCTTGCAAAAATGACGAATCATAATTCTTCCGAACATATTCCTTGGAATCCACCTCAACCAAGGTGTCTTCCGCTTTATTCGGGTCTTGCTGCAAATGATAATACTGGTCCTGATACACCAGGAACATCCGCTCTGTATTTTCCGCCGAGATCTGATCCGGCTTCCGTTGTTCAGATAATTCCTGAGCAATCTCTGGAACGGTACGATCGGCAGCTCGGTACACATAGGATGTCGTGTTACCACTACCGCTGACCGATTCAAGCGGATATGTGTCCTGAACGGAAGGTGCTCCGCACGCGGACAGCAGCGACATCACAAGGCTGAGGACCAGCATTAATTTTAATCCATGTGCCAAGCGCTTTTTCATTGGAACCTCTCCTAGCTCGAACGAATCACTTTGATATCCGCAGGAAGAATAGACTCACCCTCATACAGCGTAAATCTTCTGTCTTGCCACTCCACACGCAAAAGCATGTTATCATCAGACTGATATTGCCATACTAATTGTTCCCCAGCCTGACCATAGGGTGTCCTGCCTGCAGTGGTTACCATTCCTCCGTATTCTTCCTCCAGATGATACGCACGTCCATCCAGATCCAGCAACGTAGGCACCTCGTCTGGTGCATCAAGACGGCCATCAATTGGTGTATAGAGGGCATACCGGGTCATTTCCCGTTCTTCAATATGCAAATGTCGGATTGCCGTACCATCCTGCAACGTGAGGACAGCCGCATTCCGCGCTCGATGATGTACCCGTCCAACCACTTCATAGGTGACCAGCGAAACCTCACAGATATCACCAGGTGCCAGCTGAAGCATTGTTTTCTCTGCCTTAGGAGGTTCAGGTTTGGCTATTATTCCTTTAATCCGTTTCCACACACTCATACCCATTACTCCTGTTCTTTATCTTATAAACAAGCTGCAATAATTAATGCGCCCACGATATGTAGTGCACCCGAGAACAAACCATAACCTGTCTTGCCCTGCTGTATTCCCGTATCCAGATCCAGGTTGGCCCATCTCCGAATCATAAAGTGAACCACACTCTCCAGAATTAGCAAAATGATAAATGAAACAACGGATACCAGCAACGCTTCTCCAAGATGACCCGCTGTCGAAATGGAGGTGGCGAGTACATATCCCTGAGCAAACAGCTTCATAACCATACGTGTTGTAACGGCCATATTGCCCGCCTTCACTTCGGCAAAATCCTTATACTTCGTGAACAAAGAATCCACATACATTAAGACAAACAGCAAAACCGAACCCGATAACGTCCAGACCAGCATTGCCAAAATGTTCAAATCCATTTACGTAGCCCCCACATCTCAACATGAACCGCAATTAAAAGCGAAGGAGAAACGCTGGTCTCTCCTCCGCTGGTGCCCCTGCTTGCTTACAAGGTTTAGTTCTTATTTTCGTATTGCTTCATCAATGCTGCCAGTTCATCCTCAACAGCCTGATCCTTGCCCAGCTTCTCGAACTCATCATCCAGCGATTTTCCTTTGGACGACATCTCATTGCTGGCTTCAGCCTGAGCTTCCATCTGCATCATTTTTTCTTCCATACGCTTCATGCCGGCACTTGCAGTATCGGAGCCAAATCCGTTCAGCGCCTTGTTGATTTCGGTTTGAGCTTTTGCAGCGTTGTAGCGCGCAACCAATGTTTCACGTTTATTTTTCATTTGGGTCAATTGTTTGCGCATTTCTTCCAGCTTGCCACGAAGGTTATCGGCAGAAGCCTTGTTTTGATCATAGCTTGTTTTGTATTCAGCCATCTTCTCTTCAGCCACTTTTTTCTCTTCCAGTGCCCGACGAGCCAAATCCATATTCTGTGCACGCGCTGCTGTATGTGCTTGCTCCTCACGTTTCTTCACGAGAGCTTCCTGTTCTTCGAACAGCTGCTTGAATTTCTTCTCAATAGCGATCTGTGCAGCAACAGCTTTCTCCGCATCTTCCAGATCTTCCTGCATATCTCGGATATATTGATCCGTCATCTTGATCGGATCTTCTGCCTTGTCAATAATAGAGTTAATGTTAGACATCGTTAAATCGCGCAATCGTTTGAAAATGGACATTATGGTATTCCTCCTAGTCGATAGTTCATCCTTGTATATAAACATACATACGTGGCAATGTTCTACTCGTTTCAATTTTAACAAAAAAAATCATAAAAAACGATTTTAGCCTACTTAGCGTACATCGAACTATTGAATCAGTTGACTAGTTTGGCACAGCTCTTCATCAAGCAGCTTCTCTGCAGTCTGCACAATCTCATCAATCTGCATGCGCGTAATTGCATCAAAGTGAATCCCCATAATCACGGTCACGGTTACTTTTAAATGTAGGGCAGCATTACGTGCGAGCCTTTCACACAGCTCTTGCTCTTTATGCCCCGGAATATGCATCGTAGCCCCGCTTACCCGCTCACGGTCCGGATAAAATGTCGCTACTGCTCCAATATGTGATCTGCCTCCAGTTACCATAAACACCTTGTCTTCCCCTGCCTCAATCACCTGTAAACGAACGGAATTTAAGTCGTATGTACTCATCCTGATCCACCTGTCCTTTTATATTTATATATGGTGGAATTATGGCTCCGATTTAATAAATCAGCAATGAAACATCTCACATTATGCATAAATACGGATGGCCCCGGGCATACCAAAGAGAACGCAATTTGGGAAAAGGAGGCACTAACATGCGTGTACGCCTCATCATGTTATCCATCATGGTCATTCTTCTGGGAGGAAGTTACGCTCCTGCTCAGTTATGGGCTTCTTCAAGCCCGCAAACCGAACCTGCTTCGAAGTCTGATTCTTCCGAAGAGGAGCAGCTGACGCTGGGACAGCTCAGACAGAAATATGCGGATACATTCAAAACAAATGGCCCCTCGACAAAAAAGGTCGCACTGACTTTTGATGACGTACCTGATCCACGGTTCACCCCGCAGGTGTTGGATATTCTAAAAAAATACAAGGTGCGGGCTACGTTTTTCATTGTGGGACATCGCGCTGAGAAACATCCGGATTTAGTGAAACGCATGGTAAAGGAAGGGCATATTGTTGGCAATCACAGCTACAATCACCCGGAGTTCAGTAAGCTGTCCATGAATGCATTTCGCAAACAAATCTTACATACCGGGGATATTATTCGGAATCTGGCGGGCTACACTCCCAAAATGATTCGTCCACCTTATGGCGACATTAATGAGCAACAGCTGCAATGGGCGGCCAAACAACATTACAGCATTGTGAATTGGAACGTCGATTCCCTGGACTGGAAGGGCCTCTCCAAAGAGGAAGTCAAACAAAACATCCTGTCGGCCGTTAAACCAGGTTCCATTGTTCTGCAACATGCAGGAGGCGGTGTCGGATCGAAGCTGAGTGGTACCATCGAGGCGTTGCCTGAAGTTATCGAGGAATTGCGAAACCGCGGGTACGAGCTGGTGACTTTGGACGAAATGCTGGAACTGCCAAAGGGTAAATAGGTTTAGAATACGGCAGTCGGATATTCAAAAGGGTGTCCTTCATTCACATTATCGTGATTGGAGAACACCCTTTATTGTTTAATTTAGATTTAGTTGGAGTCACATATGATGATGTGCAGCTACGCTTTGATTTTATTTCAAAATGTAAAGTTCAACATCCTGAATACCAAATGTGCTCACGGATTGCTTGCTGCCAGGAATAAAGATATCGATCTTGTGACCTTTAATGGCACTACCCACATCACGAGCCGTTGCGACAAATGCCTGTTTTGGCAGTCCGGGATGTGTATGACCTGTCACCAGTACCTTTGTACCCAATGGAATGATACTCGGGTCTACTGCAATGGTACCCAATTCAAGCGGATTACCGAAGTAATCCACAGCACCCCATCCTCCATTTTCGGAAGCGTCTGCGGAGTATGCTGTTGCTTTGACGTCGACAGCTTTGCTGTAATCAAACGTTTTACCCCAGGCTTGTACAACTTTACTATCTGCATTAACGTCAAGGCTTGCGGCAGTTACCGTTTTGGCCTCCGTTTTAGCTGCTGCAGCAGAAGCAGTGTTCGTTGTTTTACCAGGGATCGTAATTTTCAAACCACCATAAATGTTGTAAGCTGAAATGTCATTGTTAGCTTTAATAAGAGCGTTAAGTCCAACTCCATATTGTTTGGATAAGGTGTAGAAGGTATCCCCCTCTTTGGCCACATGAACTGAATCAGCATGAGCCGGAACGGCCTGAATGAGCATTGCTGCTGTCAGCAAAGCTGTTGCTGTTTTGGCTATACGTTTCTTGTTAATCATGGTCTTCCTCCCTCATTATGCCTGCGAAGTTAGTTGTCGGATTCGGATGGAGGAAACCACCCTATAGGTTCAATTACATTCATAATTTATGTAGCCCTAATTCACCCCAAGCCGTGTGCAAATGATTCTTCCCCAAGCACACTCTGCATCGTTACATCCCCCACACTCCCAACTCCGGAAGTTTCGGCAGGAACAAATATATCACAACTTTGTAACCAAGAGTCGTAGTAAATGTTACCATCTGGCTAATTCACTTCAATATTTTTGCTGAATTCAAGCGACTTTTTCAAAAAAATGTCTATTTGAGCTTATATCGTTGATGACAGAAACGTTACTTTTTATGTAAATCCGTGCGTATTCACACGCACAAAACAATCCCTGCCGACAGGTCGCCGACAGGGATCTATGAGGGAATAAGAATTCTCATCCACAGTATATATTTTGCATTTTCATCCAATTCATCCTAATGATGACTTGGATGGATTAGAGCACTTTAGCAAGGAAGTCACGTGTACGTGCATGCTTAGGCTCACCAAACACTTCAGCAGGTGTTCCTTCTTCTACAATAACCCCACCATCCATGAACAGGATGCGGTCCCCTACTTCGCGTGCGAAGCCCATCTCATGCGTTACAATAACCATAGTCATGCCGCCCTCTGCAAGCCGCTTCATGACATCCAGTACTTCACCGACCATTTCAGGGTCCAGTGCTGAAGTAGGCTCGTCAAACAGCATGACATGCGGCTGCATCGCAAGCGCTCTTGCAATAGCGATCCGTTGTTTCTGTCCACCGGACAGCTGATTTGGATAAGCGTCTTTTTTGTCAGACAGGCCAACCGTCTTGAGCAAATCTGCGCAGATTTGTTCCGCTTTCTGTGCAGATTGTTTTTTCACTTTAATGGGAGCAATCGTAATGTTCTGCTGCACCGTTTTGTGCGGGAACAGATTGAAATGCTGGAAAACCATCCCCATTTTTTCACGAGTTGCATTAATGTTGTGTTTAGGGTCAGTGATCGAAACTCCCTCAAAGTCAATCTCACCGGAAGTAGGCTGCTCCAATAAGTTCAGACAACGCAAAAAGGTACTTTTCCCCGATCCGGACGGACCGATGACCACGACAACCTCGCCTTTACCAATTGTTACGTTAATGCCCTTGAGCACATCGTTATTTCCATATGATTTGTGTAATTGTCTAACGTCTATCACTTGCACTCAACTTCCTTTCCAGTCGACCCAGCAGCTTGGACAAAATGAACGTCAGCACAAAGTAAATGGCCGCTGCAATCAGGAATGGATTCATTCCTTGGTACGTAATGTTTTTGACTACACTTGCCTGATACATAATGTCCACCATACCAATAACCGAGATGATGGAGGATTCCTTGATAATGGTCACGAACTCATTACCGATCGCTGGCAACACCGCTTTGAACGCTTGTGGGAGCACGATGAAGCGCATTGCCGCACCTCTGCCCATTCCCAGGGACCGAGCTGCTTCCAGTTGGCCTCGATCCACACCCTGTATACCTGCGCGGAAAATTTCAGCAAGATAGGCACCACTATTAATGGATAGTGTGATAATCCCCGCCTGAAGCGGCGAAAATGTAATACCAAACGTCAAGGCAAGCCCGTAATAGATAATCATCAACTGAACCAGCATTGGTGTACCACGAATAACTTCAACGTAAGCTGTTCCGATCCAACGCAGAATTGAAACGTCATGCAGACGTAACAGACAGATGATCAAACCGATAATTACCCCGAATATTACACCGAGTGCAGACAGTAAGAGGGTGTAACCTACACCTGTTGCGTAAAAGCTTTTGTACTCCCAGAACACTTGAAAAATGTTTTGATCTTTTTTCACCTTGTCTGCCATCAACTGGCTTGCCTCGGTAACCAACTGATCGATTTTATTTTCGCTTTTCAGACGCTCGAGCGTTCCGTTCACTGCATTCAGCAATTCCGTATTGCCCTTACGAATCCCGATTGCCGCTTCGGCCTGCTCTTCATCTGGAATAGCTGGAGCTAATCCAATCACATCATCCAGATAACCGGCAGCCACCGTATCTTCAACGATCGCAGCATTTACACGATTGGTCTGCAATTGCAGCACGATATCAGATATTTTATCAAGTGCTGTCAGTTTTGCGCCTGGGATTCCCTGGCCAATCGTTTCCTGAATGGAGCCTTTTTGAACTCCAATCTTTTCATTTTCCAGATCAGCCATGGTTGGATATTTATCTTTATCCGCATTGCGAATCATGATGACTTGCTTTGATTTATAATAGGTATCGGAGAAGTCAATGCTTTGTCTACGATCATCCGTTGGCGTCATTCCCGAGATGACCATATCCACACGACCACTCTGTAACGCAGGAAGAAGTCCGTCAAAACCCATATCCTCTATTACAAGCTCTGCGCCTAAATCGGCAGCAATTTCTTTAGCAATCGAAATATCAAATCCGACTATTTGGTCTTTACCATCAATCACTTTATGGAATTCATATGGTGCAAAATCGGCACTTGTACCGAGCACCAGCTTTTTACTGCCTGAATTGCCTGTAGTTCCCGCTGCCGACGCAACAGGTGCAACCGTAGTTAGCAAGACCACAAGAGCTAGCAGCATCATGGTGTAACGACTAATCAATTTCAACCCTGTTCTCCCCTTATAATACTTTGTATGCTTTCTGTTGTTGATGCCTGAGTCATTATAAAGTAGAATGCATGATTATGCAATGCATTTCGACATTACAAATCCTGACTAGTTTCTGAAAAATAACCGCAACTATGATATAATTATTGAATTATTTTCATTTTTGCTTAAGGAGTCCACCATGACACACACCAAAACACAAATTTTAACTGTAATTGATCAATATGCTTCCCGTTTTAAAGAGATTTCATCATACATTGGTGCCAATCCGGAACTTGGTAACGAAGAATACCTTGCCTCTGCTCGGTTAAAAGAAGAACTTGACTACCACGGTTTTTCCGTAGAAGCTCCTGTTCTTGGCATAGACACCGCATTCATCGGTACGTATGCTGCATCCAAACCAGGTCCGACTATTGCCCTGTTATGTGAATACGACGCACTTCCGGAAATCGGTCATGCTTGTGGACACCATCTAATCTGCATGATGAGCCTCGGAGCTGCGGTAGGTCTGAAGTCCATACTGGATGAAGTGGGCGGAACATTAAAAGTATTCGGTACACCAGCGGAAGAAACGCGTGGCGCTAAAGTTCCTATGGCTGAAGCAGGGTTATTTGATGACTGTGATGTCGCGCTAATGGCTCACCCTTACTACGCCTATGAGAAATCTGGAAGCTCCCTGGCTATTGATGCCGTACAATTTGAATTCCATGGGAAATCTTCACATGCTGCTGCAAGTCCACATGAAGGCATTAATGCTCTGGATGCGGTGATCCAGACATTTAATGGCATTAATGCGTTCCGACAACAAGTGAAAAGCACGGTTCGTATTCACGGTGTTATCAATAGCGGAGGACAGGCAGCCAATATCATTCCTGACTATGCTTCAGCCCAATTCTATGTACGTGCCTCGACGAGAAAAGAGTTGAATATTCTCACTCAACGCGTAATTCAGATCGCGGAAGGTTCTGCTCTGCAAACCGGATGCCGGCTTGTTACATCTAATTATGAGACTTCCTATGATGAGATGGTCACGAATGAATCATTATCTGCTGCTTTTAGTGCTAATCTGCTTGAACTCGGCATTTCTCAAGAGGAGCTCGTGAGTGGTAACGACCATGGTTCTATGGATATTGGTAACGTGTCCTTGCGTTGTCCTGCGATCCATCCTTATATCCGTGTTGTGGACGAAGTTCATACGCTTCATTCCATTGAATTCCGTGATCTGGCGCTTCAGGAACGGGCCCTGGATGGTATGATCCTTGGAGCCAAGGCACTTGCTGCAACTGCTTATGATGTTCTTACACAGCCTGAATTGCTGCAAACCATTCAAACAGAATTTAAGCAAGCAAGTCGCTAAGTTTTTCGCAAAATGCTGCGTATTAACAGTAGGGTGTTCTGCAGGACTGCATTTTGGGTCTTAAGGAGCGCCCTTTTTGTTATCATAAATACGTATATACGGACACAAGCTGGAAATGCTGTGAAAAGAAAACGTTGAAAAATGTTGAAATTTTTACATTTAGCGGCTGCACTTATGGTTCACATGCTGTCTAACTTGGTTATTTATAGCTATAACTTTATCTTAAGTTCAGGAGGTGTTGTCATGCTGCTCGAAGCGATGTACCACGTTCCCCGCGATAAATGGGCTTATGCTTATAATCCCTCGACGATTCACCTGCGTGTACGAACGAAGAGAGACGATGTACAATATGTGACTGCACTGACTGGTGATAAATACGATTGGAATGGAACCTATAAGGAAATTCAATTGGAGAAAGCGGCTTCTGACAGTATGTTTGATTATTGGGAAACGGCAGTTAAGCCCAAATTTAAGCGTCTGACTTACATCTTCCGTATTACCGCCGGTACCGAAAATATATATCTGGCTGATAACGGAATTCATTATGCTCCCCCGTACCCTACAGGAGGATATTATGAATTTTCCTACATTCATGAAATTGATGTATTTAAGGTTCCCGAATGGGCCAAAGAAGCCGTGTTCTACCAAATCATGACGGAAAGGTTTGCTAATGGCAATCCCGACCTGAACCCTGAAGGAACCCAGGAATGGGGTGGCCGACCTGAACTGGATAACTACTTTGGCGGAGACCTGCAAGGTGTGCTCAATCACCTGGACGATCTGACTAAACTCGGTGTTAATGCCATTTACTTTACCCCGCTGTTCCAAGCAAACTCCTACCATAAATACGATACCGTTGATTATAAAAAAGTAGACCCTCATTTCGGGGATAATGAAATGCTCAAAAAAGTAGCAGAACAATGTCATCGCCGCGGAATCCGTGTCATGCTAGATGCGGTTTTTAACCATTGCAGCGAAGACTTCCCTCCTTTTCAGGATGTCCTGAAGAATGGAAAAAACTCCAAATATGCAGACTGGTTTCATATCAATGAATATCCGGTGCAGATCATGGATGGTATACCAACCTACGATACCTTTGGGTTTTATGGCAATATGCCCAAGTTCAACACCGCCAATCCAGAAGTAAAAGACTATTTGCTTGATGTGGCTGAATACTGGATCAAGGAGATTAAACTCGACGGTTGGCGACTCGATGTTGCGAATGAAGTGGATAACCATTTTTGGCGCGATTTCCGCAAAGTGGTCAAAACCGCCAATCCGGAAGCCTATATTGTAGGCGAAGTATGGAGTGATTCCCTGACCTGGCTTATGGGAGATCAATTTGATTCCGTAATGAACTACCCTTTTGCTGACAAGGTGCTTGAGTTCTTCTGTGGTTCGATGGATGGTTATAACTTCGCTAACGAGATGGGATCACTCATTATGCGTTACCCACAACAGACGAATGAAGTCATCTTTAACATGCTGTGCAGTCATGATACCCCACGTCTGCTTACTCGGGCTGGAGAAGACAAACGCAGATTAAAATTGTCGGTTGTGTTTCTTTTCACTTATATTGGTACACCCTGTATATTCTATGGGGATGAGGTTGGTATACGCGGTGAAAGTGACCCGGATTGCCGTAAATGCATGCAATGGGATCCTGCCAAGCAAGATCAGGAGCTTTATGACTTCTACCGCCTGATGATTGATTTGCGAAAAAGTAATGAAGCTCTGCGCAAAGGTCGCTTCCGTTTTTTGAAGGCCGATCACAATGATCCATGCATCATTTATGAACGTATGGATGACACTCTTCACTTCACAGTGTGGATGAACAATACTCCGCAAGAACGTACCCTGTCACATCCGATGGAAACCAAGGACTGGAAGGATGCACTAACCGAAGATGCTGTTGTTCCCACCAATGGAATGATGAATATTAAACTTGATCCTTACGGATACCGTATTTTGTATAGACAATTGGAACCGAGTTAACTAATTTCCAGAAAACTCCTGAAATATTGAATGACCCTTTAATGATCATCGGATACTTCAGGAGTTTTCTAACGAAAAGCTGAACTAAAGCTATAACTTCGTCGTTTTTAAATCCCCTTTTGCATCTATAGTTATTCTCCATCGTGTAGAATTCGGACCAAGCATGACAATTTCATTTACTAATTGAACTAACGTTCCATTATTATCTTTAACCAGATCAACCACTACGTTTTTCCCATTTGTAAAAGGACTTGCGCCAAAGAGATAACGTCCCGTCGCACTTGCCGCAACCATCAGCATGTTATCTCTTATGATGTTTCCCTCCACCGTATTATTAACAATATCCAGATGCACTGCCCACCATGTCCCCTCATATTTCAAACGATTTCCAGTTATGATATTGTTCGAGCCACGTAATTGTATACATGTACCTTTTCCTGCAACTGAATTATGAGATAAGGTACAATCATTATGCAAACTGACCATTCGGTCAGGATTGGTCGTCTCAAAGCCGGGCTCAATGATGTTGCTCGATGCAATCACTCCATTGGCAATATCCATGGCTATGCCCGCTTGGGCAATGTAATTACCTTTTACGATAATATGACCATCCGCGACAATTCCCCAGTGTTTTCCTCTTGGAATGATGATGTTGTCAGATATAATTCCGATGTACATGCCTTCTGCACCTGTACTGGTTTTAGCTTCAATGGCAGCAGTAGCACTTGGTCTTAAAATGGTGTCGATCAGGTTGCCCTGGATTACAAACAAATGGTTGCTCAGACCGTTGGGATTGTATCGGGAGGGAAAGAAAGATACCGAAATGACAGAAGTGATTTGGATATCCTTAAAGACATTGGAGGTTACAAAGGCACCTTCGAAACCGATAAGCCCCACGCCAAATGCTGTTCCATTCAGGCTGTTTCCATGTATATGCAGATTTTTGGCTCCAGTCTCGCCACCCTCATTGTTACAGGTAATCCCGCCGCCTACTGAAGGCATATTACTCACTTGTTGTCCGCCTGAAAAAGCAGCATAATCTGGATCACTGGATAATACAGGAGTGTGCAGAAAGTTATCGGTGATCGAAACATGCCATGTTCCCTTGACCAGAATGCCATCCCCAAGATATCGGTAACAGTCATTCTCACGAATCACCACAAAAACCAAATGACTCCGAACTGCAATCGGTTCTTCTCCCAAGTGATGAAGTTTATTGTTTCTTATCACGACATTTCGGGCGGGATTGTCTTGACTGCTGGAACCATTGACTCCAATGCCATCGGTAAATTTACTAATATCGTTATTTTGCAACAATACATTGCTTGAATTCTCGATGTATAAACCTGTCTTGTTTTTACTCCAAGCTGCTTGAGTCGTACGAACCAAAGTCACGCCACTAATCTCTACATGATTGCTTCCTTCAATTCGGATTCCCTGATCCGAAACCTCCAATATTGCTCCTGGCAACGCCTTGATGATGACAGATCTTCCACTAAACGTATAGAACCAGCCCGCCTTGATAACTTTATAGTGCCCTGGCGTAAATAATAAAACATCACCTTCTTGTGCTGAGTCAAAAAAAGCTTTGATCTGGGCTGTCTGATCGCTTCCATCTCCGGGAGCAAAACTCCTCACATTTATAAAGCTGCCTGTCAGCGTGGATTGCATAGCGGCGATATTCCCCATGATCTGGCCAAACATTTCATTCATTTTGACGGCATTATACCCGTCGGCACTGCTTAAAGCCTGCAAATTAGGATTGTAAGTAGAGGTAAAATTAATGTAGTTGTTCATTTTAAATTCGCCTCCTCCTTATGATCGTACAAAAAAGCCACAGTACGAATATACTGCGGCTCATTTGTGCAATTCTATTTCACAGATTCAAGCGTTATGCGGCGATAAATATCCATATACTCTTCAGCTGAGACGTTCCAGCTGTAATCTCCGCTCATTGCATTTTTCACGATCTTTTTCCAGTGCCCTGGCTGACGGTAAAATTCTTCAGCACGTCGAATGGTGTTCATCATATCATGGGCGTTAAAGCTGGTGAAAGAGAATCCATTCCCCTCACCGCTGAATTCATTGTATGCCTGCACTGTATCGTTCAGACCCCCTGTTTCCCGGACAAGTGGTACACTGCCATAACGGAGTGCAAGCAACTGGCTAATGCCACATGGCTCAAACCGTGATGGCATCAAGAACAGATCACTGCCGGCATAAAAACGGCGGGATAACCCATCATTGAAGGTAATCTGAGCAGACATTTTCAGCGGATAACGATTAGCTGCCTCACGGAACCAGTGCTCATAAGCCGGATCCCCGGTACCCAATACTGCGAATTGAATGTCGTCATAATACAATAATTCATCCAATACACGACATACCAGATCCAAACCTTTGGAATCCACAAGTCTTGTAACCATCACCATAAGTGGAACATCCGGACGTACAGGCAATCCTAATTCCTTTTGCAGCTCGATCTTGTTCTCGATTTTCTTGGACAGGCTGGTTCTGTATTTAACCGCAATTTTATTGTCCGCTGCCGGGTTGTAACTCTTCGTGTCAATACCGTTGACAATCCCACTGAAACGATCGCCCAATGAACTGAGCAATCCATCCAGACCATAGCCATAGTAAGAGGTTTGTACTTCCTTGGCGTAGGTAGGGCTGACGGTTGTTACATGATCCGCAAAAACGACTCCTGCTTTCAGGAAATTGACATTGCCATAATATTCTGCTCCGTCCACCGTGAAATACCTATCATCCAGCTCAAGCAAATCACTGAATAAATCATGTGGAAACACACCTTGATATAACAGGTTATGTATCGTAAAAACGGTTTTCATCTCACTATAAAAGGGATCATGAGCAAAGTGAGCTTCCAGTAGTAAAGGAATCATACCCGCGTGCCAATCGTGACTGTGCAGCACATCCGGCTTGAATTGAATTTGAGGCAACACCTCAAGAACAGCACGATTGAAGAAGGCAAAACGCTCCCCGTCATCCATATACCCATACACGCCATCCCGTCCAAAATAGTATTCATTGTCTACAAAGTAGACAGGAATCCCGTCATGAACCAGCATCTCTATTCCACAATAAGGTCTGCGCCAACCAAGAGGAACATCTGTCGTGATCACAGGCTCCATCGCCTCTTTATACTCATCCGGGATGCCCTTGTATTTGGGTAAAATGACACGAACATCTGCCCCACTCTTCTTTAGTGCCTGTGGTAATGCGCCGATGACGTCAGCAAGGCCTCCTGTTTTGATAAATGGATGTACTTCAGCAGCAGCAAATAGAATATTCATGCCTTCGTCCTCCTTTTGGGTTTAACTGTAGTGCTTTCTTTTGTTTTACTGGTTTTAGTGGTACTGGCTTTTGCTCTGACGGATTGAACTTCAAGGGGCAGTGCATCCGTTTTCCGACGTGTGTTCTTTTTTAAAATAACTACACTTAGCGGTGGCAAAATAACTTCCAGACTATGTGGTTGCCCATGAAAAGGAATCTTTTCTGTAGTAAGCTGCATATCATTGATAATGCCTGATCCGCCGTAATCGGAATGATCACTGTTCAGTACTTCGGTATACATACCGGGACGCATGACACCAATCCGGTAACGCTCCCGCTTGACTGGCTGAAAGTTAATGAGCACAAGGAGTGTATCCGCAGATTTTTTTCCTTTGCGAACATATGAAATGACACTTTGGTCCTGATCATCCGGAGTGATCCATTCATAACCGTCAAAGGAATGATCAAGCTCCCACAAAGCTTTTTCGCCCAAGTATAGCTCGGACAGATCCCGTTCAAACTTGTGGAGTTTACGGTGACTGTCATAGTTCAGCAAAAACCAGTCCAGTTCATCTTCATCTTTCCATTCGATAAACTGGCCGAATTCTCCACCCATAAACAGCAGTTTTTTGCCTGGGAATGTCATAAAGTACCCCATGAAGGCACGCATGCCGGCAAACTTCTGCTCGTATGTTCCTGGCATCTTGTCTAGGAGCGACTTTTTGCCATGAACGACCTCGTCATGAGACAGAGGAAGCACGTAATTTTCAGCAAAGGAGTATACGACTGGGAATGTCAGCAAATGATGTTTGGAAGGACGTTCGTGAAAATCCGATTCCATGTATTCAAGTGTATCGTTCATCCAACCCATGTTCCATTTGTAGTTGAACCCTAACCCACCCTGATCTACTGGCGAAGTAACCATCGGCCATGCACTGGATTCTTCTGCCATCATCAGAGCATAGGGAAAGTACTTGAAGATCGTTTCATTCAACTGCTGCAAAAAAGCAACAGCTTCCTTGTTTTCCAGGCCACCTTCGTTATTCGTTCGGTATTGTCCTGGCTGCTTTTCGAAATCCAACTTAAGCATACTGGTTACCGCGTCGACCCGAAGTCCGTCGAAATGGAACATCTCCATCCAATACAACGCATTAGAGATCAAAAACGAACGAATCTCGGGTTTAGAGTAGTCAAAACTGAGTGTGCCCCAGCCTGGTCTCTCTGCTAACAGTGGATCTGCATATTCATACAAGGGCGATCCATCGAACATACGCAAGCCATGAGCATCCTTCGCAAAATGTGCGGGGACCCAATCGAGCAAAACGCCTATTCCTGCCTCATGTAGAGTATCAACTAGATACATCAGATCTTTAGGCTGCCCGTAACGGCTGGTTGGCGCAAAAAATCCTGTGTTTTGATACCCCCACGAAAGGTCGTAAGGATGTTCACTTAGTGGCATCATCTCAACATGGGTATATTTCATTTCCAATAAATAAGGAACAAGCAAGTCCGCAAGTTCACGATAACTGTAGAGTGTGCCGTCCTCTTTCCGTTTCCAGGTTCCAGCATGCATTTCATAAATATGTAGAGGTTTGTTATATACGCCTCGTTGTTTACGTCTCCATGCGCCATCATTCCATTTGTAACCTTCGATGGAGCTGGTGACAGAGGCCGTACGCGGACGAACTTCGGCCTGGTAAGCATAGGGGTCAGCTTTAAGCAATTCGGTACCTTCTTCCGTTAATATACGGAATTTGTATAATGTTCCTTCACTGATTTCCGGAATAAAACGACTCCAAAATCCAGAATCGGGTATCTTATATAAAGGTTCCTGTTCACCTTTCCATCCATTACGGTCTAAAGCCAGGCCTACTTCTGTGGCATTCGGAGCCCACACGGTAAAACGATACCCCTGACGATGATCTTCGATCGCAGGCTGTGCGCCCATTATTCGATAACTGTGATGAAGGTTTCCTTCATGAAACAAATAAATGTGCTCCGGCGAAATTTCCGGGTTTGTTAACGGTTGAATGGCCAAGAGATCACCTTCTTCTCCAGAAAATAGATATAACATTAACCATTACCCCATTCTAGCCAAGTTGAAAAGAAAAATGCGGTGTGTAAAAAAATGTTGTAATTTTTCAGGATTTTTACAGTATACATCGTTTCAATAGCTCCGCATTGCGTTTATGTATGTACTACACTGGACAAATATCTTGGGAGGGAAACGATTATGTTTAATAAAGATTGCATCGCTATGCTGTTGGCGGGAGGAGAAGGGAAGCGATTAGCCCCTTTAACCTCAAGTATCGCAAAACCCGCTGTACCGTTTGGCGGGCACTACCGGATTATCGATTTTCCTCTCAGCAACTGCGTAAACTCAGGCATCGACACTGTAGGTGTTCTGACGCAGTATCAAGCTGATTCATTACATGATCACATTGGTGGAGGAGAACCTTGGGGACATGGTACTTCAAGTGAGGCAGGAATTTCCTTACTTCCATCTTATCATACAGGAAATGACGAATACTTGGGAACCGCGGATGCTATTTATAAAAATATTGACTATATTGACCAACAAAACCCCGAAAATGTTCTAATTTTGTCGGGTGACCATATCTATCATATGAATTATCGTGAAATGCTGGAAGCTCATACAGCGAATGAAGCGGTAGCGACGATCTCCGTTATGGAGGTTCCTTGGGAGGAAGCCCATCGCTTCGGCATTATGGCAGCGGATGAGAATCTGAGAGTTACCGAGTTTGCCGAGAAACCGGCCGAACCGAAAAGTAATTTGGCTTCCATGGGCATTTACATGTTCAAATGGGAATACCTGAAGCGCCACTTGCTCGAAGATGCCGCTAATCCGGAATCCAGCCATGACTTCGGTAAAGATGTGATTCCTCAAATGTTGAATGAGAATACCCCTCTCTTCGTATATAACTTCAATGGTTATTGGAAAGACGTGGGTACCGTGAAGAGTTTATGGGATGCGCACATGGATCTGCTTCATAACGATGAAGACTGGAGCCTGCAAAAAGAAGACTGGCCGATGTTTACTCGTGACTGGAGAACTAAACCAAGTGCATACAAATCACGTAATACACGTGCTGAGCTCCTGCACTCCATGATCCATGAATCCTGCTCCATTGATGGCCGGGCTGAACGTTCTGTTATTTTCTGCGGAGCCGAAGTTGGTAAAGGTTCTGAAGTTAAAGACAGCGTGATTATGCCAAATGCACGGGTAGGTCGCGGTGTTCACATCGAACGCGCCATCATTGGCGAAGGTGCCATTATTAAAGACGGTGCCATTGTCAAAGGTACGGCGGATGAAATCGTGGTTGTCGGACCAAATGAGATTGTCTCCGCCAAACCGGCTGTACGCACACAACCTGTACGCATGCTGAAAGATGTTTATGAAAAAAGTGGGCGTCTGCGCGCTGGTGAACTTTCTTCATAAGCATAAAGAAAAGGCGAGCCATATATGGCTCGCCTTTTTGGTGCATTAAATCCAAACGTTATTTCAAAAAATACAATATACGTTGCCTTAACTTTGCAATTAGAGATTATGTTTCTTCCTTATCGGTGTTTGACTCCTTGGCTTGTGTCTCCTGCAGTTCTTCAGAGTCACTGTTATGCTTAGGAACTTCACCTGTTACAACCTCTTCCTCAGGCAATGCTGGCAAAGAAACGGTAACCGTGGTTCCCGAACCAAGCTCACTTTGAATCGTGATCGTGCCTTCATGCAGTTCTACAAGTTCCTGCGTAATGGCTAGACCCAGCCCTGTTCCCCCGTTTTGGTGATTCACTTGGAAGAACCGGTCACGTACTTTGATGAGATGTTCTTCACTAATTCCGATACCGGTATCCTGAACAGCAGCTATGATCTGCCCCTTCTCTTCTTTAACAGAAAGGAAAATCCACGAATTTTCATGAGAAAATTTAATTGCGTTGTCAACCAGATTAAGAAAAACTTGTTTCAGCCTATTGCCGTCTCCAAATACGTTAAACGCACGCGTCTCATCCGTGTCCAGCTTGAGATGTACTTGCTTTTGCTCCGCTTTGGCCCAAACGTTCAACATCGTTTCCTGAACAATTTCTCGAATGCTGACCGAGCCTTTTACAAGCTTCATCTGATTTTGCTGCAATTTGGAGAAATCGAGCATTTCTTCAACAAGACCGATCAATCGCTCGGTTTCTTTGGAGATAATACTCATTCCAATTCTCGTCTCATCGGGATCGTATCCGCCAGAATCCAAGGTTTCGCTCCAGCCTTTGATACTGGTCAGAGGTGTCCGCAATTCATGCGAAATAGATGAAATAAAATCGTCTTTAATCTGGTTACTGCGTACAATCTCATGTGCCATGAAATTCAATGTAGATGCCAGTTCACCAAGCTCGTGCTTGTAATTCCCTTTAACTCTAACATCCAGACGTCCCCTGGCCATTTGAGCTGAAACAGCTGTAATGTTATTGAGCGGTCGCACAATTGAATTCGCCATTCCGATACTGATAATTAAAACAATGACTAGTACAGCCACACCTACAGCAACCGCAAGCAGCCCCATAACCAGAAGCTTGGAATTAACCATATCCAACGAGGTGAGGTACCTCACAATATAAGTATTTTCGCCACCCAAATCTAACTTGTGGGATACCGCCATGACTTGCTCACCCGTAAGGGGTTGTCTTCCCACCCAACGGCCAATGCTTCCGTTCATGGCCTGTGATATATCGCTCGTTTGAAGAACGGCATGCTCGGACTCAAAAGCAGTTGAACTAGCCAAGACTCGGCCATCCATATCAAGGATTTGCAGCTCGGTACTACCCAATTGTAAATTAGCGAGCAAATACGATAAATTATTAGCCTCATCCGTACGAGATAACGTTTCTTTAAAATCGTTCGTTGATGTAATCTGCTGATTAATCGTATTATAAATACTCTCGTAATAATACCTTTGTACTGCAATCAAAAATACGAATTCCACCAACAGCAGAGCCAGAAAAACTACAATGAAGTAATGTAGTACGATCTGCCGTGTAATGCCTTTTTTGATCATTGATCCCGGCCCTTCCATTTGTACCCGTGACCCCATACAGTCTGCAGGTATTCAGGTTCGGAAGGATTGTTCTCAATTTTCTGGCGCAAGCGGCGAATGTTTACGTCGACGATTTTGGGATCACCCATATACTCTTTGCCCCACACGTGATCCAGCAGCACATCTCGACTAAGCGGTGTGTTTTCTTTTTCCAAGAAAAATTGAATCAAGGAAAATTCGGTTGGTGTTAACTCAATTAATTCATTTTGTTTTTTAAATTGTTTGGAGATCAGATCTAGCGAGAACGGCCCTGATTGGAACGTTACCTTTGCTGCCGTCTCCCGGTGAACATTGACCCGGCGCAGCAAAGATTGTATACGTGCAATCAGCTCGGTTGGACTAAACGGCTTACTTACATGATCGTCTGCTCCAACGGATAGCGCATATACCTTGTCCTGCTCCTGCACTTTGGCTGTCAGGAAAATAATACCCAGACGTTCATTCGTTTCACGAATTCGTCGACACACTTCAAACCCGTCAATTCCAGGAACCATAACATCTAGCAAAGCCAAGTCAATATCTGGTACGGATTGCAGAATACGAAGCGCTTCATGTCCGTCTCCCGCTTCGAGCACTTCGAACCCGTTTCTCTTCAAATTAATAACAATAAAACTGCGGATGGATTCTTCATCCTCAAGAATAAGTACTTTACTCATTAAGTTCTTCCTTTCTGTTCAGATGCGACATATTGTCCAGTAATCCACCATCGTTATTCGCAGATTGTGCGCCACGATAAGCAATCACTCGATCATTCGATTTGGTAATTTCTTTCCACCCTTTACCTTTGTCCTGTTCCCATTGCGTAAGTGTGAAATATTTAATTTCACCCACCGTTTCATCCGTATCAATCATTTTGAAACGAATATATTTTCCCTTTTCCGATTTGGTATCAATTGTAACTTTTCCGTACCAATCCGTTTTCAGGTTAAGATGGAATGCATTCGCATCATCACGATATTGGAAGGATACAAAATCTTTGCCATCCTTACCATTCCATTGATAGAAAGTATAGAACCACATTCGAGCATCAAATACGTAATGTTCCCAGCCTCTGGGTGTTTCCTTCAATCCAAATTCAATAATACCATCATTATTAAAATCACCGCTTAAAATTTTGTCATCTCTATAGGTTTGATCAGGGGAATTGAATGCATACACCAATTTGTTGTCTTTTACATAAACAATCTGTGTAAAAGTACTTCGGTCGTCCAATTCGGCATCCAATACGAAGCCCACTTTATCTTTGGCAATTTGACCACCAAGTGCATTATAAAATTCTTTTACTGTATAGTCCGTCTGTATACGGTCCACTTCCTTGAAACTGCCATCATCATATTGATATAGGGCAATGGAGGCAAATCCGCTGGTGTTGAGGGAAACGATAGCAAAATCATTTTTTTTGTCCCCGTTAAGATCCAAAGGATTTCCTTGTAAATCATCAATAATCAACTCATTATACGGTACTCCGCCCATCACCTGTTCAAGAGCTCCTCCTTTGTAGGAATATGCCATTAAAGCTTTCTGTGCTTCAAGGCTCACTCCAAGAACAATATCAGGATTGCCATCGTTCGTGATGTCCAGCAGTTTAAACGATTGTAAGGTATTTCCCGGAACATCAAAAGTAAGTTTTTTCACCCAGGTATCACCCTGCTCTTCGAGAAGCATGCCATGAATCCGCACATTTTCACTCGGAGTTTCGTAGAAAACAATAGCCTCTCGGGTTCCATCCCCATCTAAATCTGCCACCCGTATCATGCTTGTATTGTTCAAGTCTTTGGGACGAATTAATTGGCTTTCAGGAGGCTGTTCCTTCTGTACAATTGTGAGAAGCCTCTCCTTGTCCATTGACATCATGGGTTGTTTCATCAAAAGCTTGGGATCACTGAGGACAGTGCATCCGCTAAGAACGGAGCCGAGTACAATCATAGCCGCTCCCCCCGCTAACAGGCGCCCCCACCGTGAATTAAGCAAATTCATCACTCTTTTCAATAGTTTAAATCATATTTTTTTCTTGCTGTGTCAACCGACGTCCACGTATATCAAAAGCAATCTTGCCTTCCGCAAGACCCCAGATGCGGGTCGCATGTTTCTCTGCCATCTCAATCGGCAATACTGCAATTACGGTAGCCCGTTCCTCTTCGCACAATTTGCGCAGTGTTTCCAGCACCGTATCTGCGGTATGAGGATCAAGTCCGATGACAGGTTCATCCGCCAAAACAACTTTGGCGCCATGCGCCAACGCTCGGGCAATCGCAACACGCTGCTTCTCGCCACCGCTGAGTTTCTCTGCCGTCTGGTGTGCTTTATCCAGCAATCCGAGCCCTTCCAGATAATCCATCGCACCCATATAATCATCGGAACGAACCATACCTGTTACCATTCTCCATAGAGGAGTTTGACCAGAACGACCGATCAATACATTTTTCAAAGCTGTACGTCTCGGATACAATTGCGGATTCTGTTCCAAGTATGCCCATTCCCGTTTAATTTTCCGTTTTCCAGACCAACCTTCTTTTATAATCTCGGCGCCGTCCACCGTAAATCGACCACTGTCCCATTTTTCCATCATAGCAAGACATTTAAGCAGCATGCTTTTTCCGCTGCCACTTGAGCCCACTACACCAATCATTTCTCCCTGTTGCATATCGAATCGTATATCCCGCAGAACCGGAACCCGGTCCGCTCCAACGGATTTGCTTAAACCCTCAACTCTGATCATCGCGATGTCTCCTCTTGTCCATGTTTTTCCCTACTACTAGTGTACTCGGAAATGGACATCAATTTCCATGCGAACACCAGCTTCTATTTTACCACAGATTCGAGCATAGGTTTACGACGAAATAATACACCTGCTGCACCAAAAAGAAGATACATGAATCCAAGCAAAATAAACATGCTTCCTGGTGAAATCCAGTTAATCACTTGCCCACCCAGATTCGGTCCAATGATGCTTCCAATTGTAAAATGAAATGAGGCCACTACGTTCGCTGCAGGCAGCAGCACTTTTGGCAAAATATCTGCGGCATAGGCCAGGCCAAGCGAGAAAAATGAACCTACCAGACCTCCTGCTATGGTCAACAGCACAAGTGTCCACCAGAAATGTGTGCCAGCCACAGGAACCAGCATGAAGATGATACCTCCTGTAATACCAGCAAACATTAACGTTTGCTTTCGACCATAACGGTCACTCAACATACCTAGAGGTAATTGCAGAAACAGACCACCTATTCCGACAAAAGGCAGCAAGGACGATATCTGATTGGCATCCAGACCAATACGTAGTCCGTATACCGGAAAATTGCTGTTCATCCCAGCTTCCATGTAGCCATACAATAACGCAGGCAATAGCGCATACCATGCCCAGGCCAAGCTGCGACGGAAACGGCGTTCAGGCAGTTGTCCATGTTCGGCCTTTTCCGGCTTCGTATCGGGAAGCTTCATTAATACAAGCATAAGTACCGCAGCCATACATACGAATAATACCCAGAACGGAACGGCATCCCCAAACCCGAGCAGCTTGATTCCCAATGGGCCAATACTAAATCCTAAACCATAGGACATACCATATAAAGAGATGTAACGTCCGCGTTTTTCGGGTGCGGTCACCAGTAGTACCCATAACTGGGCAGAATAATGGAGTGCACTATCACCGATTCCGACGACGAGACGCAAAATAAACCAAATTTTGATATCCGGAAAATAAGGAAACAGAATCAGGGGAATCATGACAAATAACAGTCCGCCGATAATCAGCTTTTTGAAACCAATAGCTCCCAGCAGTCGTTCCGCCACCAAGGTCATGGCAAAAGAGCCAACGTACAATACGGCTGCATTCAATCCGTTCAAACCCGGCGAGACTCCTTTTTGCTCCAAGAAAATGGAGAGCACCGGTAATAAAAGTCCCTGGCTGATCCCCGCCACAACAATAACCGTAATCAGAATGAGATAGTTTGATGTAGAATGTGATAATTTGGGGGTGGTTATAGATGACACAAAAATCATTCCTCCTGCAAGCATACAAAGAAAAATCGCCATCACTGACGACCTTTCGCATGTTATAACTATTCTATTGATCATGTATGGTTACGCCAGGCGTTTTGCCCTGGACTTGAACATTATAGTGGACAACGCCCTGCAAAACAAGCCATAATAGTACTTAAGTCGCTGCGTACATTTAGATGTGACGGGAGGATTCTGCATCATATGGCTTATCATGTTAAAATCGATGTTTCACCGATATATGAAATGCTCAACAGCTTTTTGGTATATGTAACGAAGAAGTGGATTCAACATCTGGATGTTGGCCCTGAATGGATCATTGAGGTGGAAGGCAAACTAAGTTCCAATGTTCGAGCAGCGCTCGCACCTGCTGCCACCTGGCCTTTTGATGACTTTGATGTATTATTTGCATGGGCGGCCTATCGGAACACTTCTAATGAGAATATTGATTTTCTGGATATGCTTGCTGGACTAACAGCCGAAGAGCTGTTCGCACGCGTATCTGTTCTGCTGCCCCATCTTACATTAGAAGAATCTACACGTATTCGGGATAGCTATGTGCCACTTTTGCGACTCTGGGATCAGCATTACTGCCAGAATATGAGTGAGGATTATCGTACCTGGCTGGAAGAAGACGCTGAAGAGAAACGCGTCCTGCTTGATAAAATGGGGCCTGAACTCCTTATTGAATACGCTACTGCGGGTGTTCTGGTTGAACCGATGCCTGGACTGGATGAAGTAATCCTGTTTCCAACCGTCCACAACCGACCTATTAATATGTACTGCTTCTATGAGGGCATGATGATCATGCAGTATCCTGTAGACGCACCCGAAGAGGATGAAGACCAACCACCAACCTGTCTGCTTCGTTTCACACATGCCCTGGCTGATCCGGAAAGACTCCGTCTGCTCCGTTACGTGTCAGGTGAACCGAAGTCACTCGCTGAGATGTGTGAGGAATTGGGTAAAGACGAGGATATGGTTAAAGATCAGGTTATGGCACTGCGCATCGCCGGACTGCTGCGAACCCATCTGCTCGGCAGTAATCGCAAAGAGAAATACAGTATTCGACCAGATGGCGTATCTGAATTGAATATGTTCCTGGAATCTTATATTCGCATATAAAATATGAACAACTGTGCTGGTGCTGCAAGGAGTGAATTGGATATGAAAATAATAAAACAACATATTTTGTTTGATCTAGATGATACACTCGTGTATTGCAATAAATATTTCAACCTGGTGCTTGGTGAATTCTTCGAGAACATGCAGGAGTGGTTTGATGGACATGCCCTAACGGTTCAACAAATTAGGGAGAAACAGCTGGAGATTGATGTAACCGGGGTCAACAAACTGGGATTTGCAAGTCACCATTTCCCGCAATCCCTTATTGATACCTACCGTTATTTCTCCCAGAAGTTCTCAAAGCCAACCTCTCATCAAGAAGAGTCTTACCTCACCAAATTGGGAATGAGTGTATATGACCAAGAGGTTGAACCTTATCCTCATATGGTCGAAACGCTGGAGAATCTTAAATCAGCTGGACATGCCCTCTACCTGTATACAGGTGGAGAAACCGTAATTCAGCAGCGGAAGATTGACCAGATGAAGCTCTCGGCTTATTTCGATGACCGGATCTACATTCGGCAACATAAGAACATTGAAGCGCTCGAAGGCATTCTTTCAACTGGACCGTTTGAACGTCGTGCAACTTGGATGATTGGAAACTCACTGCGCACAGACATCATGCCAGCAGTGACGGCCGGCATCCATAGCATATATATCAAACAGCCGAACGAATGGCAATACAACATGGTGGAGCTTCAACCTAATCCAGATACATCGATGTATACCATTACTGCCCTGGAAGAGGTACCGAAGGTCATCCATGAAAATATACAACAGCAGCAACAAAAAAGGACCCTTGGATAAGGGTCCTTTTCTTATTTAATTCTAATAGGATTTGGCGCTGGTATATCAGCCTTCACGTTCTTCTTTCTGCTTTTACATCCAATAAACTTATGCATCCTGCTTTTCCGCAGATAGTTTGCCGGTTACCTTATCTTGCAAAATAATACGTGCCTTCACCGTACTTCCGTCTTTTCGTTTAAAAGCCAGTACTTGAGTACTTCCCTTTTCAATCAACGCTTTTAACATCGTACTGGTTATTTTCTTGCCGACGTACTCTTTCCATATGACAAAGCCGCAACCTTCCTTAAACCTTGTACAGCCATAACCTTTCTTGCCTTCAATAATCTGACCGGTGCAACCCGGTGATGGACAGGATGCCAGCGTTTCACGAACGCCCGGTTGACTGGAAGTCGAAGTTCGCGTTTGTGCCGTTGCATTCGCAACACTGCCAGTTCTGGATGACGCTCCCGACGTTTGACGTGAAGTCTTCGAACCTGCAATGGTACTTGAGCCAGTACCTGATGTCTTGGTAGAAGTAGTTCTAGTGCTGGTTCTCTGGGTTTTGGCTCCTTTTCCTTTACCCCGTCCCCCACGTGTATCTTCCCCAAAAGCATCCGCTGGTGCGGGTGCCTGCACACGTACTTTATCAATAATGGACATCGTAAATTTTTTGACGTTCTCCATAAACTTATCCTGGCCCGCTTCACCTTTGGAAATTTGGTACAATCTTCTTTCCCATTGGCCCGTCATTTCAGGCGAGGTTAACAAATCTACGCCTGCCTTACGGATCAATTCGATGGCTGTCCGACCCTTCAACGTCAATTGCATCTTTTTACCCTGCATCGTAATGTAACCCACGTTTTTGAGTCGTTCGATCGTTGCCGCACGAGTCGCAGGTGTACCCAGTCCACTGTCCTTCATTGCATCACGTAGCTCTTCATTCTCGATCTGTTTCCCTGCACTCTCCATTGCTTTTAGCAACGTTCCCTCAGTATAACTCTTGGGAGGCTGTGTCGCCTTCTCCTTGAATTCACTCTTGGTACATTGAACAGGCAATTCAGGTTGAACGGCAAAGGCCTTGTCCGTCCATTCCTCTGCTTCCTCTTCTTCGTTGCTGTTTTTCTTTGTCTTTTTCTTGCCTGTCTGCTCCTGATCCGAAGTTCCCAGTACCACCTTCCACCCCAGTGACAGCAGTTCTTTCACAGATGTCTTGAACTGGTGCTTCTCAACGTCAGTGAGCACGGTATGCTGCTTATACTCTGCTGGCGGATAGAAATGAGATAAGAAACGTCTTACGATCAGATCATAGATATTCTGTTCATCCTTGGATAACGTACCTGGTCGTTTTAATGTAGGCAGAATTGCATGGTGATCCTCAACTCTGGATGGGTTACATACACCCTTGTTACCTTTATGAACAAGTTCAGGTTTCGCTCCTTGCGCCAGTTCACTATAAGGTCCATTTTTAAGCAGATTCAGCGTTTTGTGCATACCTTCAATATTCTGTTCCGTAACATAGTTTGAATTGGTCCGTGGATAAGAGATCACTTTATGTTTCTCGTAAAGCGCCTGTGCAATATCCAACGTTTTCTTCGCTCCATATCCATACTTGGCATTTGCTTCACGCTGCAAAAGGGTCAGATCATACAAGCGGTATGGATACTCCTTGGTCTGTTTTGCTTCGTACTTGGTAATTTGTCCCGTCTTCCCCTTCACACTAGTCGCAATCGATTCAGCAATGGCGGGGTCGGTCAGCTTGTCCCCTTGACGTAATCCCCTGTACTCCACTCCTTCTTGACGAAACCATGCGGCTACTTCATAAAAGGTCTGGGACTGGAACGCTTCAATCTCGATTTCCCGATCATAGATCAAGGCCAGTACCGGAGTCTGCACCCGGCCTACAGAGAGCAAGGCATTATGTCTTGTAGTGAAAGCCCGGGACGCATTCATGCCAATCAGCCAATCCGCTTCACTACGAGCCCTGGCAGCATGGGTTAAATTCTCAAATTCCGAGGCATCTTTTAAACCGTCAAAACCACGTTTAATACTCTCAGCGGTCAGGTCCGATATCCACAGACGTTTGACAGGCTGACGCAGCTTCAACTGTTGTTGAATTAAGGCAAAAATATACTGTCCCTCTCGCCCTGCATCACAAGCATTAACGATGGCCGATGCCCTTTTTGCAAGTTCTCCGATCATTTTCAGTTGATCTTTCGTTCTGGGGTTGGGTACAATCTTGAACTGATCCGGAATGATCGGCAGGTCGCCGATATTCCAGCGCTTGTACTTTGAATCATAGGCATCCGGTTCAGCAAGTCCCAATAGATGACCAATCGCCCAGGTGATAATGTAATGCTCACCTTCCAAATAATTGCGATTGTTCTTGGCTCTTGGTTCTATGACGGCGGCAATGGTTCGGCCCATGTCGGGCTTTTCCGCAATAACCAGTGTCTTCATCCGTCCATCTCTCCTCCTTCACCGTCCAGATGACGGCAAAAAGGGGCCTTCCGCCCACGGAAGCCCCTTGCTTCTGAAACTTATTATATCAGATTTTGGTTGCGGGAGCATCCTCCCCATTGGATTTACCCTGCTGCCTGTTCATTCAAAGCCTGCTTCGCTCTGCACTCTTTGCATACGCCCTGAAAATCAAGTCGATGGTCTGTAACGGCAAAGCCGTACTGACGCTCGATTTGTTGTTCCAAACGAAGCAAGCCATCCTCCATGATCTCTTCTACAGTGCCACACTCTGTGCAAATCAAATGATGATGGTGATGTGAACCATCCGTACTTCGCAGGTCGAAGCGCGCAGCACCGTCCCCAAAGTTAATCTTTTCTACGACCTGTAGGTCACTAAGCAGTTCAAGCGTACGATATACCGTAGCCAAGCCAATCTCGGGGAATTGTTCCTTGACCAGCAGAAATACTTCCTCTGCGCTAAAATGATCCTTCTCATGCTCAAGTAACACACGTACCGTAACTTCTCGTTGCTGTGTCAGCTTATACCCTTTTGCAACCAACTGTTTTTTAATGTCATCAATCTGTTCTGAAATGGATTTGTCCCGGTTACTTGCCATAAAGATTGCACCTCCGGATATTATAATTTCACAATTCGTGTAGTTTTTAATTAAGTGTCATTACGTTTCTTATTTATAATCATTATAATGTAATAATAAATCTTTATGAGATAAAAAGCAATGCTATACCTCACAGTTGTCTAAAATAATTGTAGCTGAACGTCTCATGTTATCTTAAAAACAACAAAAAACCCCCGCTAATTGCGAGAGTTTTATTGAATCAGTTATATATTTTATTAAAAAATTGCAAATCCATATACATATACATATACGGCTCATTATTCTTTATACGAGAACTGTAGCACCCATCAAGTATTTGTCCACTTCACGGGCAGCTTCACGGCCTTCATTAATTGCCCATACAACCAGACTTTGACCACGACGCATGTCACCTGCTGCAAATACTTTATCCACATTGGTATTGTATTTGCCGTAACGTGCCTTAACATTGGTACGACGGTCTGTTGCAAGTCCGAGTTGCTCCACAAGAGTCTGTTCCGGTCCGTCAAAACCGATAGCAATCATGGCCATTTGAGCTGGGAAGACGCGCTCTGTACCCGGAATCGGCTGATAGATCTTACGTCCCGTCTCATCTACAATACGCTCGATTTGAACGGTGTGAAGTTCTTTGAGATTACCCCCGTCGTCACCCACAAATTTGGTCGTCATGATGGAGAACTCACGCGGATCGTCACCGAACAATGCTTTCGCTTCTTCCTGTGCATAATCAAGAGTATATACGTTCGGGAATTGCGGCCAAGGGTTGTTAATACGATCACGTTCCATAGGAGCCTGGGTGTGTGTACCAAATTGTGTAATGCTCCGACAACCATGACGAAGTGATGTAGCTACACAGTCGGAACCTGTATCCCCGCCACCGATAACGATAACATCCTTGTCCTGTGCTGACAGGTAGTTACCATCCTCAAGGTTGGAGTCCAGGTAACTTTTGATGCTGCCATTCAGGAAATCCATGGCGTAATGTACGCCTTTCAAGTCACTGCCTTCAATGTTAAACTCACGTGGTTTGGTTGCACCGCCGCACAGGATAACCGCATCATAATCATCCACCAGTTGCTGCGCAGCAATATCTTTACCGATCTCCGTGTTTGTTACAAATTGAATACCTTCTGCTTCCAACAAATCAACACGACGCTGAACGACGTTTTTGTCCAATTTCATCGTAGGGATACCATACATCAGCAAACCGCCGACACGGTCGGAGCGCTCATATACCGTTACCGAGTGACCTGCTTTGTTCAACTGAGCTGCCGTAGCCAGTCCTGCAGGACCTGAACCTACAACTGCTACACGTTTACCCGTACGTTTCTCCGGAGGCTGGGGAACTACCCATCCTTCTTCAAAACCCTTTTCAATAATGGCTTCTTCAATCGTTTTGATGGTTACAGGTTCACCGATCAGTCCCACTGTACATGACCCTTCACAAGGAGCAGGACAGACACGACCTGTAAACTCAGGGAAATTATTCGTTTTGTGCAGACGATCAAGCGCCTCTCTCCACAAACCACGATACACCAGATTATTCCATTCTGGAATCAGGTTATGCACAGGGCAGCCCGACGTTCCGCCAGTCATATCTATACCTGTATGGCAATACGGGGTACCACAATCCATGCATCGTGCACCTTGTGTTCTGAGCTCTTCTTCAGCCATATGTTTATGAAACTCTTCCCAATCCTTAACCCGCTCCGCTGGTTGGCGGTCCGCAGGCAGCTGCCGTTTGTATTCCATAAATCCAGTAGGTGTAGACATCTTACGTTTTCCCCCATCCGTTCTTGTCTTAATCCCTTCATCTGCATGGTTCTATATGAAATGGATTACTCATGTTTGAGTTTTTGTATATTGTATCACAAAATCTTCTCGAAGATATTTCAATTATAGTAGCACTTTGCATGCTGAATATTAAATGGATTATCCGAATAATTATTTGTATTTTATACATCATATCGTCCAAGTCTACCCATGGTCAATACCCTTAAAATGGTTATTTCTAAGGTGTGGCTGTAAAAAAACAGGCGTTTAATTGATAAAAAAACGGACCAAACGTCATTCAAATGTGAGGTAATTTGTCATTAAAAACAACAATTTATGCTGTTTTAGGCTACCCAATTCGAACAATAACTAATTTTAGGGCTTTACAACGGTGAATTCCCAAAATTTTTATACTTTTTTACCACAGAGTGATTAAGGGGCTATGTATTTCATTCATTTTTTCGTCATTTTTACGTCATATTTATGTCATTTATATGTTAATTCGTATTTATTTCATTCTATTTCTAAAAGAAAAGACGCTGTTCACGAATATTTCGTAAATCAGCGCCCCTATATTTCGTTTTTAGCGTATGTTTGGGCTCTTCTACTTCATCTTATGACCCTTTTACCGTTTTCGTTCGTAGAACTCAAACGTATATGCATAAACATTTTTTTCATTTTGCTCGCCTTCGATCTGTTCTGTTAGCTCCCACTCCGACCAATCCACTTCCGGGAAAAAGGTATCCCCTTCAAAATTCTCATGGATTTTGGTCACCACCAGACGATCTGCGAGTGGCAAAAACTCACGATAGACCTGGGAACCGCCAATGACGCAGAGCTCTTCGCCTTTTGTAACTTCCAGACCCTCTTCAATCGTATGCACCACTTCAGCCTGATTCGCTTGGTAGTTCAGATCTCTTGTTACAACAATGTTCCGACGTTGCGGAAGTGGCTTGCCTCCAAAGGACTCCCATGTGTTACGTCCCATAATAATCGTTTTGTTCAACGTACGTTGCTTGAAAAAGGCCATATCTTTAGGCAAACGCCACGGAATGGAATTATTCAATCCAATGACACCATTCTCGCCCATCGCCCATACAAGTTCAATGCTCAAGATTACACACTCCTTCAATCCGTGTCTGTTTATACCGCAATCGGGGCTTTAATACCCGGATGATGCTGATAATTCTCAAACTCAAAATCATCAAACGTATAATCGAAAATGGAATCCGGCTTGCGCTTGATAACCAATTTAGGCAACGCGAATGGCTCACGCTCCAACTGAGTTTTCACCTGTTCCACATGGTTCGAGTAGATATGAACGTCCCCACCGGACCAGATGAACTCTCCCACTTCAAGATCACACTGCTGCGCAATCATATGTGTCAGCAGCGCATAGCTGGCAATGTTAAATGGCAACCCGAGGAACGTATCTACAGAACGCATGGTAAGCATACACGATAGTTTACCCTCAGCCACGTAGAACTGAAACGCGAAATGACAAGGAGGCAATTTCATGTTGTTAATCTCCGCCACATTCCAGGCGCTAACGAGGTGACGACGCGAATCCGGATTATTCTTGATCGAATCAATAACGGCAGCAATCTGATCGATCTTCTCCCCGTTTGGCGCTTCCCAAGTACGCCATTGTGATCCATATACCGGACCTAGGTCGCCATTCTCATCAGCCCAATCGTCCCAGATCTTCACGCCGTTTTCCTTGAGATAGGATATATTCGTATCCCCGCTCAAAAACCACAACAACTCATGAATGACTGATTTCAGATGGATTCGCTTAGTTGTTACCAGCGGGAACCCTTCGGATAGGTCGTATCTGAGCTGTCTGCCAAATACCGACTGTGTTCCAGTTCCGGTGCGATCTCCCTTATGCACGCCAGTATCCAAAATATCCTGTAATAAATCGAGATAGTTTTTCAAATTATATTCCCCTCACACTTCTAATTTCATAGCAATAAAAACAAACAAGAACATTCACACAGCTGGTGTTTGCTCCAATTTGCCTTATTTAAAAAAACAGCATCGACCTAAGCCCTCCGCTGTCATATTGGTTGTTACAGTGTACCACATTAAGCTTCTGATTGCATGATTCTTTAACAAGATCTCGCTTTAGTGTTTACATAAAAAAAGGGACAGACAACGCTGTAACACGTTATCCATCCCTTCTTGATTTACGTATAATGCCGGACGAATCCGAAGCTTAGACGATATTAGCGGGAAATGATGTGGATCGGGTGACCCATAACCAGTTCCGCAGCTTCCATCACGATTTCGCCCAAAGTAGGGTGAGCGTGAATAGTCAGCGCCAAATCTTCCAAAGTCGCACCCATTTCAATTGCGAGGCCAAGCTCAGCAATCAGGTTGGAAGCTTCCAGACCTACGATTTGAGTACCCAGTACAAGACCTGTTTCTTCGTCAGCTACGATTTTCACGAAGCCTTCAGCGTGGTTCAAAGATACAGCACGGCCATTACCCGCATAAGGGAATTTGCCAGCTTTTACTTTGTAGCCTTTTTCTTTAGCTTCTTTCTCAGTGTAACCTACGCTGGAGCACTCAGGATCTGTGAACACAACTGCAGGCATACATTTGTAGTCAACTACAGATGGTTGTCCTGCGATCGCTTCAGCAGCCACTTTACCTTCATAAGAAGCTTTGTGGGCAAGTGCCAGACCGGATACGATATCACCGATTGCAAAGATGTGAGGAATGCTAGTACGGCCTTGGTGATCAACTTTAACGAAGCCACGCTCGTCAACGTCTACGCCAATCAGGTCCAGACCAAGCTCTCCGTCTGTATTTGGACGACGTCCAACAGTAACCAGCAGGTAATCTGCAGTTACTTCTTTGGATTCACCATTTACGGAATATTTAACAGTTACATCTTTATCCGTTTGCTCAGCACTTTCAGCTTTTGCACCCGTTACGATTTCGATGCCTGTTTTCTTCATGTTTTTAGCTACGAGGCTAGTCATGTCTTTATCGAAACCTGGCAGTACAGTATCCAAACCTTCGATGATTGTTACTTTAGCACCGAATTTGGAGTACATTTGACCAAGCTCAGCACCGATATAACCGCCACCGATAACGATCATGCTTTTTGGAACTTCAGGCAAGTTCAGAGCTTCTGTTGAAGACAGAATGCGTCCGCCAAACGGGAAAGGTTTCAGTTCGATTGGACGGGAACCTGTTGCAATGATTGCATTTTTGAATTTGTAACGTGGAGACTCGTGATCGTTAAATACACGAGCTTCGTTTTCGTTAATGAACATGCACTCACCGTTGAAAACTTCAACTTTGTTGCCTTTGAGCAAACCAGCTACGCCGCCAGTCATTTTCTTAACAACGCCGTTTTTGAATTCTTGAGTTTTGCTGAAGTCCACTTTTACGTTCTCAGCAGAGATACCAAAAGCTTCGCCGTGCAATGCAGACTCATATTGGTGTGCAGCCGAGATCAGGGCTTTGGATGGAATACATCCGCGGTTCAAACAAACGCCACCCAGTTCGGATTTGTCTACGATCAATACGCTTTGGCCCAGTTGAGCAGCACGGATGGCAGCTACATAGCCACCAGGACCCGCACCAATTACTAATGTGTCGATATTGAGAGAAGCGTCGCCTACTACCATATCTTACACCTCCATAACAAGCAGCTCAGGGTTAGCGAGCAGCTGTTTAATGTAGTTCATAAAGTTTTGTGCTGTTGCGCCATCGATGATACGGTGGTCAAAGCTCAGGGAAAGAGCCATTACAGGTGCTGCAACAACTTCGCCATTTTTAATAACGGCTTTTTCGCTGATGCGTCCAGTTCCAAGAATTGCAACTTCAGGGAAGTTGATGATCGGAGTGAAGAACATACCGCCAGCAGAACCGATGTTACTGATGGAGATTGTGCTTCCTCTCATTTCGTTCGCGCTCAATTTGCCATCGCGGCCACGAGCTGCCAGATCACGAATGGAATCAGCGATCATCCAGATGGATTTACGATCAGCATCTTTGATAACAGGAACGATCAAGCCGTTGTCTGTATCTGTAGCGATACCGATGTTGTAGTATTTTTTGTATACAATTTCATTAGCTTCTTCATCAATCATAGCGTTCAATGCTGGGAACTCACGGGAAGCAGCAACCAGAGCTTTAACGATGAATGGCAGATAAGTTACTTTTGTACCTTTTTTCTCAGCGATAGGTTTCATGCGAGTACGGAAAGCAACCAGTTCAGTTACGTCCACTTCGTCCATGATTGTAACGTGAGGTGCTGTGTAAGCCGATTTAACCATCGCATTGGAGATCGCTTTACGGATACCTTTGAATGGTACGCGCTCTTCTTCCACACGTTGATCAGCTGCAGCTGCTGCTGGTGCTGCGGATTTTTTCTCTTCTTGAGCCGGAGCTTCGGAAGATGCCGCTGCGGAAGAGCCGCCACCGTTTTTGAAGGATTCAACATCTTCTTTGGTAACTTTACCGTTGTTGCCAGTACCGTTAACTTGAGCGATGTCTACGCCTTGTTCGCGAGCAAATTTACGCACGCTTGGTGTTGCCAGAACGTCTTTGGCAGGTACTGCCGGAACGCTGTTGTTTCCGCCTTCTTTAGCTGCATCCGAGCTGGAAGCTGCTGCGGAAGAACCGCTTGTGTCAGCTCCACCTTGAGCTGCATCTTTTTCTTGTTCGCCTGCAGGAGCGTCGTCTTGCTCTGGAAGCTCACCTTCAGCGTCGATGATTGCAACAACTTCGCCAACGTGGCAAACTTGACCATCTTTTGCGAATACTTCTGTTACTGTGCCGTTAACCGGACAAGGTACTTCAACGACCGCTTTGTCATTCTGTACTTCCATGATGATGTCGTCGTCAGTTACTTTGTCACCGACTTTGATGTGCATCTTGATGATTTCGCCTTCGTGAAGGCCTTCGCCCAGTTCAGGGAATTTGTATTCAAATTTAGCCAACTGAAAAACCTCCTTGATTATGTCTCAATCCTGAAAACAACCCTTAACTCCAAGAAACAACCGTTACTGCTAATGCAATAAACTGTTACTCAAGGGGCTAATGGCTGTTTACAGTGCAGCTTGCGCTGCGGTGTGGATCACCATACTGCGCCTTGCGGCATGTCAGATGATTAAATTAGAAATTTACGACTTTGTTAACCGCAGCAACGATACGTGCTGGGTTAGGAAGCCATGTATCTTCGATTTGTGCAAATGGATATACAGTATCCGGACCAGCTACACGCAGAACCGGAGCTTCCAAGTGCAGGATTGCTTTTTCATTGATTTGTGCAATGACTTCAGCTGCAACACCTGCGCTCTTTTGAGCTTCCTGTACAACAATTGCACGGTTTGTTTTCTTAATGGAAGCAACGATAGTATCGATGTCGATCGGGCTAACCGTACGAAGGTCGATAACTTCAACTTTGATTCCTTGTTTTTCGAGCTCTTCTGCTGCTTTCACAGAAGTGTGAACCATCATACCGTAAGTAATGATAGTTACATCAGAACCTTCACGAACAACGTTCGCTTTGCCCAGCTCAACTGTGTAATCTTCTTCAGGTACTTCTGCACGGAATGCATGGTACAAGTTCAAGTGCTCCATGAAGAATACAGGGTCGTTGTCGCGAATAGAAGCGATCATAAGACCTTTTGCATCGTAAGGGTTAGAAGGTACTACCACTTTAATACCCGGAGTTTGCGTAAGCAAACCTTCAAGGGAATCTGTGTGCAATTCTGCCGCTTTTACACCGCCACCGAATGGTGTACGGAATACGATTGGAGAATTATATTTACCGCCGGAGCGGAAACGCATACGAGCTGCTTGAACTACCATTTGGTCAAGGGCTTCGAAGATAAAACCAACGAATTGGATCTCGGCAACCGGACGGAAACCTTGAACACCCAAACCAACAGCCAGACCGCCAATAGCGGACTCAGCGAGTGGAGTATCAAATACACGCTCTTCGCCAAACTCTTTTTGCAGACCTTCCGTTACACGGAAAACGCCGCCTACATTACCTACGTCTTCACCGAAAAGCAGAACGTTAGGATCACGCTTCAACTCAACGCGAAGCGCATCACGGATTGCTTCTTTCATGTTCATTTGTGCCATTTGCTTCATTTCCTCCTTAAACATTGACAGTTCACATTTGAATTCATACATGTATACCGGGACACCGGAACCCGTCCCGGATGTTTATGCTTTATCGGAAAAAACTTATTGGAAATCAGCTTTTTGCTCTTCCAAGTGCTTAGGCGTTTGTTCGAACATGCTGTCGATCAAGCCTGAAATCGTCATTTTCTCGGTTTTTTCCGCTTTTTTGATCTCTTCGTTCACTTTTGCTTTTGCTTCTTCTTTCACACGTGCTGTATCTTCTTCAGTCCACAGACCTTTTTTCTCCAGATATTTAGCAAAACGTGCGATTGGATCTTTAGCATTCCATTCAGCCTCTTCTTCTTTTGTACGATACTTAGAAGCATCGTCAGAAAGGGAGTGAGGACGGAAACGGTAAGTTACTGCTTCGATCAGAGTTGCGCCTTCGCCGTTACGACCACGTTCAGCAGCTTCCTGAACCGCTTTGATAACTGCGAAGATGTCCATACCATCAATTTTAACACCTTTGATACCTGCTGCTACCGCTTTGTGAGCGATGGACAGAGCTGCCGTTTGTTTAGCAAAAGGAGTTGTGATGGCATAACCATTGTTTTGTACGAAGAAAATAACAGGCAATTTGTAAACACCAGCGTAGTTCAGACCTTCATAGAAGTCACCTTCTGAAGAACCACCATCACCTGTGTACGTAATTACAACTTGTTTTTGTTTCTTCAATTTGTAACCCATAGCAATACCCATTGCGTGCAGGATTTGTGCACCAATGATGATTTGCGGCATCAATACATTAACGCCATCCGGAATTTGTCCACCATGTTGGTGTCCACGGGAGTACAGGAACGCTTGATAAAGAGGAAGTCCATGCCACACGAGTTGCGGAATGTCACGATAGCCAGGACATACAAAGTCTTCTTTTTCAATTGCAAATTCACTACCAACCATTGTAGCTTCTTGACCAGATACTGGAGCATAGAAACCAAGACGACCTTGACGGCCCAGGTTTACTGCACGGTCATCCCAAGTACGGGTAAATACCATGCGATACATAATTTCTTTTAATTGATCGTCGGAAAGCTTAGGCATCATGTCTTTGTTAACGATTTCGCCGTCAGGAGACAGCACGGACAGAGCTTCTACATCCTCCGTATATACTTCATAAGGAACCTTGCTCATTTTTTTCTTCACCTCAACAAAAAATTTGAATATCAAGTTCCGCTGTTATAATATTATTATACACCTGTTTCACTGCATACGTCAAAGATATCCGTAATTTTTTTATGTTTCCTTCCGGATTGTATGTATAACAGGGGCTTAATATTGGTATAACAGCATAATACATGTTTGCGTATTTGACCTATCCCCGCACAAGGTTAATCTTACCGTATTGCGCGGTCGAATGCAAAAATTAACCGAGAAAGGTGACGTTTTATGACGGATTCCCGCTATTTGAAACGCACGATTGTGAAGGAAGAGATTGAGAGCCGCTATCTCGGAGAGAAGCGCACATTACGAATTTATCTTCCCCCAGGCTATAACGAATTGTTATCCTACCCTGTCGTATATTGTCAGGACGGTGAAGAATTTTTCAATTTTGGACGTATCGCCACCACTGCCAACCGCATCATTCTCGACGAGGGAGCCGAACCTTTCATTATAGTAGGAGTTCAGGTTGACGTGTCTGTAAGAACTCAGGAATACGCCCCTTTCGGCGATCGGTTCAAGGCGTATACCTCATGCTTCGCTGAAGAGATTATTCCCTATGTAGAAGAGAAATATCCTGTGCGCCGCTCTCCGCAGGAACGTGTTCTTGCCGGAGACTCACTGGGTGGCAGCGTTTCGCTTCATCTTGCTCTACTCTATCCAGACCTGTTTACACGTGTCATCAGCATGTCTGGAGCTTACTACTCCGCTTCCCAGGAAATCTACGCTGCAGCTGAAGACTTGTCCTGGTTATCGATCTGGATGATTGTTGGTTTGCAGGAGACTGCCTTTGAAGCCGACACCGGCACATATGATTTTGTTCAATTAAACCGGGATACCCGTGATTTGCTCGAGAAACGAGGTGCACTCGTCTCCTATCAGGAGAAAGATGGGCATCACCAATGGGGATTCTGGCAGAACGAGCTGCCGGAAGCATTGCTTTACTTTCTTCAAGAAAATTAATTCGATTATTGAACAGGCGGCTGAAATGCCGCTTTTGTTTTACATTCACTTGGTACCGCTTACATGAACGTTCAAAAAAGAAGCAGGCTCACCTGCTTGTCCGTTCCAGCTTCTTCTCTTGTATCACACAAGTCATTCCTAGAGAACATCACCGATTGTTATATCAAAGAATGTTCCTTTTCAATCCGATCCATCAACACGTCGCAGCCTGCATCAACCAGCCTGTACACTTCTTCAAAATTCCCCGTATAATACGGGTCGGGTACTTCACGGAGCGTCTCGTTCGGCAGCAGATCCATCATCTTGATAATTTCCGCATCCTCACCACCTGTTACACTTCTTACGTTAGCTGCGTTGGAATCATCCATGCATATAATGTAATCAAAATGTGTGAAGTCCGCACTCGCAAATTGTCTTGCCGCCATGTTGGCATAAGAAATTTGATATGAATCCAGCAATGATCGTGTCCCCTCATGCGGAGGTTTGCCAACATGCCAGTCTCCTGTACCTGCTGAGTCCACTGAAATCTGATGATCAAGTCCTCTTTCACTCACTTTATGACGGAGGACAGCCTCAGCCATTGGTGAGCGGCATATGTTGCCCAAACATACAAACAAAACGTTAATCATGTTATTCCCCCTTACTCAAGGTGCGGTTAAGTGGCGCTGGTGTTGTCTGAGGTTTCACACTCTCCGTTTGTACCAGAGAACGACGAGGCAGCTTCCATTTATAATGAACAGAACACATTCGGAAGAACACAACTGCGGCGAAACATATTAACAGCCCAACGTTGGTTGTGAACCATCCCATACCTATAGCAAAACCAGCTGTTATTGCCCACACGGCATAAATTTCATCACGCAGTACCAATGGCTTCCTGCCAGCCAGCAGATCACGAATGATTCCTCCGCCTATACCGGTCATCACTGCGGCTACAATAACCGCACTAATGGGATGTCCCATATTGGCTGCGTATAACGCCCCTTGAATCGCAAATGCTGCAAGTCCAATCGCATCGAACAGCGCTTCTGTCCTCTTCCAGTGACCAATCCACTTAAGAGGTAGTACAAAAGCAATCGCTACAGATATAAGGGCGAGCATAATTAGCATTCCCTGGCTCCACAGCATCGTTACGGGTACACCAATGAGTACATTACGAATGACTCCGCCTCCAAATGCGGTTACGAGTCCCAGTACCAGCACACCTAAAATATCATATTCCTCTTCCATTGCCACGAAAGCTCCGGACATTGCAAATGCAATGGTACCTATAATGCTGAATACTTCAAAAATGTGCAAGTCCAACCTGTTCAAACCTCACTTTTCAAGTCATCTCCATGTTGCTCTACCCATTGTATCCGCGCATGCCGAAATTGTGCAACCACATTTTGTGGATTATACTGGTTTTGTGAATGATTTTTGCATCATTCTAACACCTTAATTAGAAGTGAATTGTTTCTTTATTGATTAGGAAGGATGAAATAGAATGACTAAGAAACGAATTGTTATTTTTACAGGGGGAAACCTCTCTCCTCAATTTCTAAAAGAAATCGGTAAGGATGACATCATTATCGCAGCTGATCGTGGGGCGTTGTTCTTAATAGAACATGGGATTCAACCACATATCGCAGTAGGTGATTTTGATTCCATTACCGAGCAGGAACGGGAGAAGGTACGAGATAACAGCGAACGGATAATCACCTGTGATCCTGTGCTTAAAGATTTGACCGATACCGAGATGGCATTTGAAACAGCATTGGATCTTGAGCCTACTGACATTCTTATGTTGGGCGCAACGGGCACACGCATGGATCATACACTGGCTAACGTACATATTATGGTCCGCGCTATGCAGCATCATATTGCCTGTACTCTGCAGGATGAACACAATTATATGATGCTAACGACCTCCGAAGCTTTTGTGGAAGACCGTGGATATGAGTACATCTCCCTGCTCCCACTTACTAATGAAGTAACAGGTATTACACTGGAAGGTTTCATGTACCCGCTAGATCAAGCTACTATACGCATGGGACAATCTTTGGGGATTAGCAACAAACTGCTCGGAAAGTCTGGCACCGTCTCTATAAATAGTGGGTTATTACTCATTATTCAGAGCAAAGATTAACCTTCTGCCTATACTTATTACGTTTTTGTAACCTATGATTCAGATTAAAAATAAGAGCATAAAACAACAAAGACCCTTGAATATCAAGGGTCTTTGTTGTTTTTGTAACATTCGAGCTTCGTCAATGATTAATTTTTTGACATTTTTAATGGTATTTTAATAAACAAACCCAAACCGTTGCGGCCCTAGGGAGAACCAAGTTCCATCCAATTTCTAGGATGTTACAAAGCTGTTATACTCGCTCTAGCAACTAAACGAAAACGAATTTTGGAGGTACTCACATGAAAACAAACATCTTTGTCCAAAAGGCCGTAACCGTCGGGTTGTGCGCTACACTAGGTTTTGGAGCTGTATTAATGACTAATGCACCTGTCGCACAGGCAGCAAGCGCTTCTGTATCCACAGGACAACAAATCGTGAACTATGGTAAAACCTTTACAGGAACTCCATATAAATTTGGTGCGTCAACTTCTACAACCAAAAATTTTGACTGCTCTTCTTTTATGAAATACATCTTCAAAAAGTATGGTGTAGACCTGCCACGTACATCCGTTAAACAATCCCAAGAAGGTGTAGCTGTTTCCAAAGCTAATCTGCAGGTGGGAGATCTGGTCTTCTTCTCCAGCGGTAGTCGCTCTACAGGCTCCAATATTACTCACGTAGGCGTATATGCAGGGGACGGAAAAGTTCTGCACACGTATGGATCGCCTGGTGTTACTCTTTCCGACTTGAACTCGGGGAACTGGAAAAAAACATATATTAAAGCTCGCCGCGTTCTGTAGCTCATATTCCGATAATACGAAGCGAGTAGGGCCGGATCTGATGATCCGGTCCTTTTATATTTACCCAATGAAGCTCTCTGTCCAAACAGGAGTTATGTGGAAAACAGGAACTATGTTCGGTGATACGACCTCTTTTATTGAGTATGAAGCATATAACCGATGCCACGAACAGTATGAATTAATTTGACACTCCTCCCCTTATCCACCTTCACTCGTAAATGTTTGATATATACATCCACCACATTGGTATCCATTGCAAAATCATACCCCCATACTTCCCTTAAAATAACACTCCGGGGACACGCCTCATTCACATGACGGGCCAAAAATTCCAGCAATTCGTATTCTTTCGGAGTTAATACCAGATATTCGCCTGCACGACTTACACGACGTGAACGCAGATTGACCTTGAGGTCATGTACTACAATGACTTCTTCATCTTCCTGTGAAGCATGCGAGAACACACGTAAAAGATTCCGTATTCTGGCCATCATCACATTACCGTGAATAGGTGCTTCCATCACATCATTAGCGCCGTAATCGAGTAATTCCACAATCAATTCAGGCGATATCTTGGGAGTTATCACAAGTAATGGGGAGGTGACACCTACGTGCACAAAAGACTCTAGTCCATTTTTCAGGGTATCTTCATGACATCCTTCATTCATTAATATGATCATATTGAGATTCGTGAGTGTTAGTTCAGAAATACGGTTCAGATCTGTCCATTCCATTTGCTCGACTTGGTACCCTTCTGCACACAGTATGCCTTGAATAAAAGAAACCAGATCGCCCCTGCCAACCAGTAATATGGATGTTTTCATTTTTTCACCCGGCCTGTCTTGTACGCTGCTACATTTGTTGGTTTAAACTACACTTGGTCTCCACATCCTTGTGACCACTTTGCATCGCAGCATTGTTGTATGTTTATCATGCCGTAAAATGAAAAAGTCCATTCCCGGAAGGAACGGACGCGGAACATTCATTTGATTTTTCTCTAACCAAAGTACCGGTGAACCAGCGTACGCGCCTCTGCCGTGTCTTTTGTTCCATGAACAAGGACACGACCATCCTGAAAAATGACCATCCTGTGCGCTCCCGTTGTAAAAGAAACCAAAAATGGATTAGCCTCCACTTTGCCTTCATCCAGCTTGCCGAGACGATCAGCCGTATGTTGTAAATCCAGATTCATTCGCCGTGAAGGGCGAATCTGTACCGTATCCCTACCACATAATACGTCTGTTTTTTCCAGGTTTGAGGCAGAGAGGTACGGATAGTTAGCCTTTACCCCGCAGGAAGGACAATCTTCTTTTCGGGCACCGTCGACGTTAATGGATATGTATTCATTTCTCCACACATCGAATGATAACAACTTGCGTCTCAGTGCACCTGAATTACCACTGAGAAGCTTCATTGCTTCGGCAGTCTGATTAGCCGTAACCATCTGCACCGCCTGAGGGATAATGCCTGATGTGTCACAGGTATCCCCCCCTAACGGAACCTCACCCAACAAGCAGTTTAAACAAGGCGTTTCTCCAGGCAGAAACGTGTAGGTAATTCCATAACTGCCCACACATCCTCCGTAAATCCACGGAATACGATACTTCTGAGACATATCATTTATTAATAGCCGGGTATCAAAATTATCTGTTGCATCCATGATCAAGTCTGCGTTCTGAACCAGTTCTTCCAGTTCATCTACTCTGACGTCCATCACTTTGCCTACAACCTCAACGTTAGAATTAATGTCAGATAGGCGATTCTTCGCTGCCATCGCTTTGGGCATTCGCTGAATGGCGTCTTGCTCAATATATAATTGCTGTCGTTGTAGGTTGCTCCACTCCACATAGTCACGATCTGCAATAGTAATATGGCCAATTCCTGAACGTACCAATGTTTCCGCAATACCCGTACCAAGCGCGCCCGCTCCAACAATTAATACTTTGCTGTTATTCAATCTATGCTGACCTTCCTTACCGATAGGTGCATACCGTTCCTGTCTGGAATAGCGGTCTCCCTGTTCAGAAGATCGTGTCTGATTAGTCATGTATGAACCATTCCTTCCGCCGGACTACTCGCTGCTGCATAGCGCTTAACGGGAATCATGCCTGCCTCATAAGCCAGTCTGCCTGCTTCAACCCCCATTCGCATTGCCTTCGCCATCTTCACCGGATCTCCGGATCCGGAGACAGCCGTATTCAACAATACACCGTCAGCTCCCAGCTCCATCGCATGAGCAGCATCTTTAGGTGCTCGAAGTCCTGCATCCACAATAACAGGAACGACGGCTTGTTCAATAATAATCTCCAGATTATAGGGATTAATAATTCCTCTCCCCGCCCCTATGGGTGAAGCCCCAGGCATAACAGCATGTACGCCGAGTAGTTGCAATCGCTTGGCCAGAATAACATCGTCCGAGATATAAGGCAGTACCGTAAAGCCCTTTTCAAGCAAGATCTCGCAAGCTTTATAGGTTTCAATTGGGTCAGGTAGTAATGTGATTCCATCGCCGATAACTTCTACTTTTATCATATCACAAAGTCCTGAAGCCCGAGCTAGTTCAGCGATTCGCACAGCTTCATCTGCTGTTGCAGCACCCGCTGTATTGGGAAGCAGGGTATACCTTTTCAAGTCCAGTGTGTCCAGAAAGTGCTGTTTGTTCCGATCTTCCAGATTCAAACGCCGAACCGCGAACGTTAATACTTCCGTACCGGAGGCTTCAACCGCCTGGCTCTGCACTTCCAAGTCCGAAAATTTGCCTGTACCCAGCAGCAATCTAGACTCAAACGTATAATTTCCAATCCTCAACATAATTCAACCGCCTCCCACAAAATGTACAATTTCAATTCGGTCTCCGTCTCTTAACGCCGTCGTTTCATGATATTCCCGAGTTAAAATTTGCCGATTCAATTCAACCACGACGGTTTTTACTTGCAAATTAAATGAATGGAGCAATTTATCTACACGATTTAAGCTATCTTCAATTTGCATGATTTGTCCGTTGACAATGATGTTCACTGCAACATCTCCTTTATGTTCAAACGTTCTGGACAAAGGTCCTGAATCCCCAGTTCTTCCGAGGTTTTGCCACAAATCAAGTCAGCCATAAGGCTGGCTGTAATTGCACTAAGCAATATGCCGTTACGATAATGTCCAAAAGCAGCGAATAAACCCGGTACACTATCACAAGCCCCCACATAGGGCAATCCATCCGGAGTCGAAGGACGGACACCAGCCCACGCTCGGATAAAATGTGCTTCCTTCATGCCAGGTACCCAGTTTGTTGCAGCTGCAAGCAGCTTCTGAATGCCTTGTACCGAAACTTTCATGTCTGTTCTTCCAGGAAGGCTTGTTGCACCGATCCATACTTCTCCATTGGCTTTGGGAACAATATATATATCCTCTGCATACACCGTTTTGTCTGGCCTGTACCCGGCATGGTGGGGAGAAAACTGCACGGCTGCAATCTCCCCCTTTACTGGTAAAACAGGCGATTTCAGACCTACATGTCTCATCAATTCTTCACCATGTAACCCTGTAGCAATAATTACATTTCTCGATGTCATCGTTCCTATTGAAGTCTCGATTCCTTGCACACCGTTTACATTCGTATGCAAACGGACATCCTGTACCCCTTCCATCACCCTTGCACCCATGGCTTGAGCCGATCTGACATAAGCCTGCGTTAAGTTGACAGGAATAACCTCGCTCTCGGAAGGTCTGTAAAATGCTCCATACGTATCCCTGTTTAACCATGAAGCTTCCTGTTGGACAGCAATACGATCCCACCAAATATGTTCTGTAGATAAGGTAGACGATCTACGATCATTCTTGTAACTGCTGACCTCACTGTATGAACGAAAAGGAGTAATAAATCCATGCTGTTGCAGCCCCATTTCCACTCCGCTAAGCGAACTGATCCGTTCCTTCTGCTCATGAAGCAAAGCTCTGCTCTGCCTTGCAAGCTTTGCCATTACAGCATGAGTGAATTCCTCACTATCAGCAGCAAGCATGCCTGCGGCTGCACAGGAAGTTCCCCCAGCGATCCGCGCCCGCTCAACCAGAAGAACGTCATGGCCTCGAGTAGCGAGTTCACATGCGATGGCACAACCGATAACTCCTCCACCTACAATAATGGTTTCTGCATGAAGCTTGCCTCCAACTTCCGCTCCAACTTTACTTCCCGAAACTATTCCTGGATGATAGCCTGAACGATTCCTGCTTCGACTTCTTGCTTCCTCTCTCAAGATCTTCATCTCCTTGGTTCGGCGTACTTGTCTGAATCCGTGATCGCCTGTCGCAATGAAGCGGCAGCTACTTCCGGCTTATCGGTCGTCCAAATCGTTGAAATTACAGCGGCTCCTCTAGCACCAGCAGTTCGAATGGCAGCAATATTCTCAGGACTAATCCCGCCAATCGCGATCACGGGAATCGAAACATTAGAGCATACCTCAGCTAACGCACTTAGCCCTCTGGGTTCGCAATTCGGTTTACTATTTGAAGCATAGACATGCCCATAAAAGAGATAATCCGCTCCCTGTTCTTCTGCAACTTTTGCTTCTTCCAGAGAATGAACCGATATGCCTACGCGCAGCCGATCGACTCTCCTCAACTCATCCTTATCATAGCTGCGAGTAACTGCTTGACCCCAATGCACACCACCAATTGAAGCATGTTGATCCAGCTGATCTGAGCCATTCATAATGATACGGTTAGATGGAACACCTTTTGTTTTCAGACTTTGCGCCCAACACATCTGTTGCTCAAGAGTCAGCTTTTTTTCACGAATGTGGATATAATCGACCCACCGCCATATACCCTTAGCAATATTCAGAAAAGAGTCCAAGTCTCCTGTACCTGGTGAAACCACATGCAGTTCAAATGATCGTGTTGTTACATGTTCGTGGAAGATTACCGTCCTGTTCGCCCTCCTCTTGCGAGATTAAAGCTGTATAAAACAACAAAAAAAGCCACTCCCGTAGGGGAGTGGCCACGAATTTAAAATTCATGGATCAACTGAATGACTGTCGCATGCAATTACTCTATACATAACGCATAACAACTATAGAAACCATCCATAGTCGCAATGCTGTATACATAGAACTGCATGATTCATCTTGCAGGCAATATCGCAAAGTCGACGATAACGCTCTTGTCATTAGCTGAAACGCGCCACTTCCCTACGCTGGTATGATCCAGATCAGGTACAAAGGGTCCGGAATCGCATTCTTCCATCTCAGCCGCATCGTGCGGCCCCCCTAGTGTTCATATGAAGCTGTAGCCTATGTTACCATAGACACCTTTTTTTGTCACCGTACATTTCCATGAATTACGTTGTTCATCCATTGCTGAAGTCGTGTAGTTAACGAAGTTGCTGCTTCCGGTGCGAAGAATTTCGTAGAAACTATTGTTTATCGGACCAAGCTTCAACATCCCACGTTTTGGTTACCCAACCTTCATAAAATTCAGGTTCATGGGATACGAGCAGCACGGTACCCTTGAATTCTTGCAGGGCACGTTTCAGCTCTGCTTTAGCGGTTACATCCAAATGGTTTGTAGGCTCATCGAACAAAATCCAGTTACTTTCACGCATCAGAAGTTTACATAAACGAACCTTGGCTTGTTCTCCACCACTAAGCGCGTTAAGCGGGCGGGTGATATGCTCATTTTTTAATCCACAACGCGCGAGATGGCCCCGGACTTCATTCTGTGTCAGATGAGAAAATTCATTCCACACATCTTCGATCGGGGTAATATTACCTGCACGTACTTCCTGTTCGAAATACGCAGTTTCCAGATAGTCACCCAAGAAAGTCTTACCGCTGATTGGTGGGATTTTCCCCAAGATAGTCTTGAGCAATGTGGATTTACCTACACCGTTACATCCAACAATGGCAATTTTCTCGCCACGCTCAATCGTCATCGTCATTTTGGGCAATAATGCATATGAATATCCAATTTCAAAATCAATACCCTCAAAGACGGTTTTACTACTCGCCCGGGCATCCTTGAATTTGAATGTGGGTTTGGCCGCTTCGTCTGGACGATCAATCCGTTCAATCTTGCCGAGCTGCTTCTCACGGCTCTTGGCACGACCGGAAGTGGAAGCGCGGGCTTTGTTCCGCTGAATGAAATCTTCCTGCTTCTTGATAAACTCCTGCTGTTTCTCATATGCATCAATATGTTGCGCCTTATTCATGTCGGCCATTTCAAGGAATTTGTTATAGTTCGCTGCATAACGCGTCAACTTGGCAAATTCCAGATGATAAATAACGTTAACGACCTCATTCATAAACTCCGTATCATGCGAAATCAGAATAAACGCATACGGGTAATCTTTCAGGTAACGCGTCAGCCATTCAATGTGTTCCACATCGAGATAGTTCGTCGGCTCATCCAGCAAAAGAGCTGTGGGTTTCTCCAGTAAAAGCTTCGCAAGCAATACCTTTGTACGCTGACCGCCACTAAGCGCGGCCACATCACGATCCAGACCGATGGCGGACAAACCAAGTCCATTGGCCATCTCTTCCACTTTTACATCAATCAGATAAAAATCACCTTGCTCCAATTGTTCCTGAATGTCACCCATTTCTTCCAGTAACAATTCGAGCTTGTCCGGATCGGCGTCTGCCATCTGATCCGTGATGGACATCATTTCTTTTTCCAACTCAAGCAAGGGAAGGAACGCATCCTTAAGCACATCACGAATCGTTTTTCCAGGCGTGAGCTTGGTATGCTGATCCAGATATCCATAACGAACTTTGGGGGTCCATTCGACCTTCCCTTCGTCCTTTAACAATTTCCCGGTAAGGATGTTCATCAGTGTGGACTTGCCTACACCATTTGCACCAACAAGACCTACACGCTCTCCGGCAAGTAAACGAAAAGATACATTTTTAAATAACGTGCGGTCTCCAAAATTGTGACTCACGTTCTCTACTGACAATAAACTCATAAGATGAGGTTGCTCCTATCTATTGGACATTACTATCGTTCCGAAACCCTATTTTAGCACAGGTGTCGCCTTTTCTGAAAGTAATGTAAACATCTCATGCAACCTCGCTTTTATATTACAAACAAACTGCCTTTAATTTATGGAACAGTTATACTCAAAATAACCTTGTGCTGCCGCTTGTTTGGCATTTGTAAACACTTCTTCGGCTCTGTAACCATTGCTACATGTGGAAGGGTAATAGTATTTAATTCCACTTACAGGATCAACTCCGCCAACGATCGCTGTTTTCTTCACCAGTCTGCCACCACCAATGGCATAATTGTTAATCTTTTGGTTACCTACAGGTATTCCCTGAATAAACGCCATCAGCCCCGTATCATTAATCGAATTGTACCAGTCTTCCTGAGAAATCAAAGGCATGGTAAAGGTGTAGGAAACACCATTCCTTCTTGCAAACTCATTATGCCGGTTAATAACATCTGCCAAATCTTCCTGCACACTTGTCACGATCCGGCCTCGTCTGACCTGCTCAAACGTCTCGGCATTCTGAAGCAGAGGGATTTGTGTGCTGGAGGCCAGTTCTTTCTGGAAACCCTCAACCCACATGCCCAAGCCTGCATCATAGGCATACACATACCCATCGAGTGTGAAGTTAATACTGCTACCATTTGAATCAGAATATGTATAGGGCTTTTTAGGACTCCAAACTTGCCGGAATGAATCTTCAAGATCACCCGTCATCTCAGTTTCGTTCGCCAAAATATAATAACCATCATAATCCAGCACGACCATTGCAGGAATGTAATTAAACATGGCCCGTATAGCAGCAGGATCATCCTGAATCCCCATATTTAGCGCCAGTGTTTGGGTAAAGGTAGTCAAGGCAAGCTCTTTGTCCGCTTTTACAAATTTGGTCGAATCATACCCTGCTTCATCGTTTTGCTTCTCATTTTGATGCATCACAGCCCCTGCATCCAGTACGGCAGTCTGAAGTGCCATCTTATATCGATTGCTTAAATATTGTGCCTCTTGGGCATTGTCTGTATTGTGAGAAATAACCCAGAATATAGGTAAAAAGATAAGCACAAACACAATAGAAAGATCAGTAATCTTCATTGAGCACCATACCCCCATAAGTGGTAAACACGGCTGCAGCCTGTGCAGACCCGTTCAACCACTCACGAATCAACATGGCAGGTGTGCGATTGGTATTTTTGACGGTTACAGTGAAGAAATCCCCCATTGCCAGTGTATATCTGCGCCCAGGATCGTCTAAAGCTAGCACACCGGACGAAGGAAACAGCTTTGCTTTAATTTGGGCTGAATAATAGCCATCTTGTACAGTTTCATAGGTGCCAGAAAATGTGCTCTGATCCATCGGATCTGAGTAATGAGGAACATATTTTTTGTGCAAATGCTCCATAGAAATCTCATAGGCATTCCCCGTTCGGGCCATCTGTTCTTCGAATTCTGTATACATGACAGGGGAAATGTATCCCTTTGTTCTGACTGCATCAACAAAACGGGTAACCGTCTGAACAACGGTCATGCGTGCCATGTCATCCTGTCGATCTGCAGTCTCTGCTGCCGGATATACATAAAGCAAAATCACTGCCAGCAAAACAGCAAGCAGCTTGGATGCAGCGTTAATCAAGGTGTACTGGCCTCCTTCCAAAATGCAATCTTCAGCAGTTCGCCAGCCTCACTTCTTATGAACTCGGGTCTATACGAAGCAGCAAGCTGGACAGGAATGGTTCCTCTTCTGTTTACAAGGGGATCAATGACATATGCAATCCCGTCCACCTCCACGCTGACCGTTGTCCCTGTCATTTGCCTCACAGTGTGTAACACTTCCGCACCACTATAACGGATTGGCTCACTTATACGCAGAGTGGTATTCAGGCGTCCTTCCATGTCTGCTGTCGTCTGCACCAAGTGATTCAAAGCGTCTGAAAGAACCCGAACATTCTGCTGCCCGTACAGGCAGGCTGTCACAAATAGGACAACCGCCGTACAGAACAACATGAGCTGCTGTGTATTCTGGGACATGTTAAACCAACTCCTGTCAGGATTGCTGGAAAATAAGCCCTCTTACCACATTGGATCTGTCTTTTACGATAATTGCTTTGAATTTACCACTTGGATTGACATATTGGTTGTCTTTTTCACTCATAGTTTGATTAATAATACCTACTTTATCATCTGGAGAAATCACTGAACCGTAATCTGCGTTATTGAGATCCTGGGATATGTTCAACTGATTGCCATACCATTGACCCCCCTTGTTTTTACCTGTAATAACTTGAATACCGAACTGATCCTTGTCCGCATATTTACGCAACGCGTTTGTGACTTGTGATCCACTAATGGTTGTTCCGTCATACACGGTAAATGCAGCTTGGGACAACTCGGTCTGGATATCGGCAAAATTGTTCTGTGCCGTTTTGGTCGCCTCCTGAGCCGAAATAAACAATAGAACCACAATCGTAATAAGGGCGATGGTCAAAAAGATGCCTGCTGCCACCTTTAAAGCGCTTGATGCATTGTTCATGATAAATCCTCCTATATCGTTTTTAATTTATTTCAGACTGTGACGTACATGGTCGTTACAGTTTCTGAATCTGTTCATAATACATGTTCATTTGCAGGAAACTCATGCCTACCAGCGGAATGACCAGATAGAGGAAGATCAGGGCATACATCGGTGTAAACCCGATCATTCTTCCCCATGATGCTTTAACATCAATCATCTTGGTGTATTCCTGCTTCCGTTGTTCAAAATAAAAGGCCATCATGCTATCCAGATCATCAAATGCTTCTCGAATCGAAATTTTCCCAAGTGCAAGTTGCAGCTTTTCAACCAAACGTTGAAATTCAGGCAGCCCTGCATCTTCTTTTAATTGTTCAAGTGCATGCTCCGGCCCATGTTCAAAGTGCAACAGACATTTTTGCAGTGGTCTTTTGAAAATAACAGCAAAGCGATTAAGCCATTCCAGTATCTCCTCTACAGACATGCGGTCCATCTCTCGCAAAATTGAGATAACCGTCTGAAACTGATAGATTTCATGCCTCATGTCCATGCTTCTCATCTTGCGCTGGAACATCATGAGCCAGATCGGCATGTGATAACCCGCTATACCTATCATCATTGCAATAATTAACTCCCACCAGTGGAGATATTGCTTGTTGTAACCTTCCAGCTTCTGCAGGATGCGTGCGATAGTTTCAGTCTGTGCATCATGCTCCAGTGGAATGGGATTTACGGACTGCAATGCATTGGAGATCTCATCAAAAGTTGCTCCTCGCTTCATTTCGATGCGCTCGAGTACAGCTTGATCCAAGCTTGTCTTTTCTGTAGCCTGCTTCAACTCCGCCTCTCCCATCGCACCAAACATCCGGTCATCTCTCACAGGATCATGTAAGATATGATTTCGTTCAACCTGATGCAGCAGAAAGACACATCCAATGGTCAGGACCAAACAACTTGCAAATAACATCAGCCTTCGTATCGCCAGCCATTCATATTTCAGTTCCGAGCTGCTTTCTCGCATCAGTCTTACGGTTTGACTGTAATTGGTACTGCCAGGTTTGGCCACGAACAACATCGCGACTTTACGAATGAACGTCTGCTTGTATAGGAACTGATCGATTCTGGAGTGTTTGCGCCCTGTCCGATAGCGGGTTTCATCATATTGCTGAAGTCTTTGCAAAAGCAGGTAGGCAAGTATGATAATGACATAGATTGATATTTTGGTTACAAACCCGATTTTGCTGCGATAAAATTCATCCATAGTCGGAAAACTTCCTCTGGCCCAGCGTTCGATTGGAGCTGTGAATAGAACGGGGGCCAGGGCGATGATATTCAACCCTTTTAACAGATAGTCCAATTTGTCCCGCCGCAAAATCTCCAGATGAATTTCCTGCGTCAGATTCCCCAGGCCTTTCAAGTAAATCGAACCCTGTGCTCTGTCTTTATCCCCGAACTCCATCACCATATATGAAATACCGGCAAAACCTTTAAGAAAGCGATTTGGCGCAATCTCATAGTACCGTTCCAAAGCTTCGTTCGGATCCGGAGAAGTCAATGCTTCATAGATCAACAGCACTTGCTCGGCAGCCTCTCCTTTACCTGCTTCCGCTGCTTCATAAAGTGCCTCCTCTACCATTCCATGCTGATGATACCGATGTCTCACGTCGGCAAACAGGTCCAGCATCTGTACCAACAGTCGCTTCTCCATACGATTCAGACACATATCCAGTACAAGGCTGTTTAGAACTACTGCGCAGAGTACCGACAATATAACAAAGGCGATACCCGGCTGCATAAGGAAAAGGATTACACTGATACTCCCGTATCCTCCGAAGATAATTAGAACCACGTTCATAGTCATTCGTCTTAATGCTGGTTCGTCACCGACATGCCGGAATGAGATTCGTTTCTGTACTTGTAAAATATAAGCAGAGAATAGCGGCACTTTCATGCCCCACCGATAAGACTGTAACAGGACCGAACCCCACCGCAGCGTACGAGTTCCGTTTAGCGTAGAAATCCCGATAGATTTACTTGTATTTTCTCCTCTATGACGTAACAGGTTCAGTACAAGTAGCGTGATTATCAAGCCACCTGCACATATCCCCAGCACCAAAAGAAGAATAAACTTAACGGTCATAGGTATCACCCCAATGTTGCTTGATGAACTGTTCGAACAGCGCAGCGTCCTGCAGTGTCATCTGATCCCGCATATCCGTAATGCTTCCTATGGAGATCGGAGCTGTAGCGACGTAATTGCCATCCCTGTACTCGATCACATTGCGAAACGTAAATCCCGCCCGTTCCTCCACGCTATCCCCTTTATTCGCACGTGGCAGACACTCCGTAATTCGTTCGATATATCTTCGTCCCTCTGCGTCCTTTTTCATATGTACATCGAAATTAATGACACTTACTACTTGCTCCTCGGCAATATGTTCATGTTGGAACATACCTGTTTTGAGCAGTGAATTACGGAGGGAGAAGACCAGATCACGAAACGTTTTGGCATGATGGGTAAACAGGGTGAACAGACTGGCAACCTGGGACATCTGAATCATCCATGCGGCTACTTCGTCACTTGCGACCTCACCGAGAATATTTACAGTACCATCCGTCTTTTTCTGCAAGTCCAGTCCCTGTTGACCTGAAATGTGCTCGGTCTCCCGGAAGCTTAGAATGTTACGCCGACTGTATATACGCCGCAGTTGTAGCTCAAAAGCCATCTCCTGTACACGCAGGGTATACGAAGCGTATATATGCTTCACCATTGCCATAAGTAGTGTCGTTTTACCCGATCCCTGTGCTCCTGTTACAGCTGTGATTCGACTGCCTTTCATCAAATATTGCAGCAAAGTGATTGGCAGATCTGCGTTGTTACCAGTAATCAACTGTTCCAGTGAAGCATTGGGAATATCAAATTTCCGGACAAAGAATGCCCATGATTCGGCAAAGGGAGGACGCACAACAACGACACGTGATCCATCCTTCATCTCGTTCACCTTGTATCCATTTGCTTCCGAAAGCTGTCCCGGATAGTTGTATTTATAAATATTTTGACATACCCTCTTCAGTTCACGGATACTGCCAAATGAAAGGAAGGACAGATGAATGGACTTACCTTTATAGAAAATCCAGACACTTTCCATTCCACTAAGTGGTTCTTCAAGGGGAGCATCTTCAAGTCCATCCGCGAGCAGATCATTCCACGAAGCCGGCTGCCGTAGCCCCATATCCTGAAGGGCATCCAGCATGCCGCTCACACCACCACTAACGCCATCTATTCGTTGATCTCTTATTTCATCAACCACCGAGAAACCTTTATAATGCTGGTAGATACGTTGAACGATGATATCTGTTTTTTCTCTGAATCCAAGCTCTCTATACTCACACTCAAAAACATACTGGATGTCCTCCTCGGAGATATAGTAACTTCCTCCGTCGTCTGCACCTTCACTCTGCCTCAATCTGCCAAGATCATAAGTGTCAATCATGCGTGACAGGGCATCAACACCAAATTGCTGCCGGTATAGATAAAACACAATTTCGAATTGATCCTGAATTGTCAGCAACTCAGTTTCTCCAAAATAAATGACCTCATCGATATTCGACTTATTCAGTCCTATGCTGCGGGTAAGCAGATCACCTATCAGGTTTTTGACATACGTTTTATCACTGATGCTTCCTGATACACAACCTTTAAGCGCCTTGCGCATCTCGGCACGCTGATTGATTCTTCGGCGATATTCTTCTTCGTGCAATCCTGCATCCGCAAGTTGACTATGACTAAGCTCATGAAGCGAGTTCTTTACTTTCTCTGTCAGCACTTCAATCGTGAAGGATTCGCGCTCAGGAGCACGGTTATTTTTTTCACGATGGGAAGCTCTGTATTTGAACCAAACATACGCAAGACATAACAGCAAAATTAAAATTAACCATAGGGTATTCCAGAGCATCAGATGTTCAGGCTCCCCTTTCCAGCCTTTTTAGTACGGTACGCATCCCTGCCCCATCCATAATAAGACGAGCGAGTTCAGCCATACTTGCGGCAAAGCTCCCTTTACGAATATCTTTATTGTTGCTCAGACCTTCCAATTGCAAGTACGCAGCCGCATCACGACGATTGAAGGCATCCAGAAATCCGGTGGTATAAGGCAACACTGATATCGAGCCTTTGTATCGAAAACGCCGACGAATATTGGTGATGGTTGCGCGTGAATGAGGATCATACTTATTCAGCACGATGTGCAGTTTCTGATCACTCATGCTCTCGGGTATGATTTTTCCAAAAAAATACTCCAGATCCCTCATATTTTGATTCAGGTTCACCACAACATAGTCCGCTTGATCCAGCAGAACCTGGTCACTAGTGCCTGCGCGATCTGCATCGAGAAGAACCAGATCATAATATTCATTGGCTACGTGCAGCAGCCTTTTTAATGTCTCCACATGCTCTTCTGTTGAACGTTCCAATCGGTTGATTCTGCCAGTCAACAAATCCAGACGGTCATTGAGGAGCGGCTTGGTATAATCCCTCAAATTATGCTTGTTCAGACTCCCGCTGATATGCAGCCGTTCCACAGCATCCCATCCCCCCTCCTCGAATGTAAATACTGATCCCGTGTCCTCTATTTCTTTAGGTGGAAGGGCAGCTTCTGTGCTGCTCCCGACTGGACCTGTATTTACAAGCAAAATTCTTGTCCTATATTGAAGGGCCATCGCATAGGCGCCGATCAACGCACTTGAGGTGCTGCCTGTTCCTGCAAAAGGACTCCAAAACGTAATGGTGCTCATGCCCTCATCCTTTCTGCTTCTTTAATGGCCCGGCGACTCTGGACATTTTCCCATCCAGTCAACTGCTCCACTAACCTGCATAGCGATTTTTTATAGTTCCGTGATAACGGCCCCAGACGTATCCGACGATGATGCTCGTTTTCCAGTTTGACTGCTGCAGTCAGTTCATCCCAAGGCAACATCAGCGATTCCCCTGTCCATACAAATGGACTACCTTCCAGATACGCCCACAAATATCGAGCTTCCAGTTTGCAATCAACGGCATTAATCAAAATGCGCTGAAATGGTAGTTCTGCTGGCAGGGACTGTTCTTCAAGCAAACGCTTGAGCCAGCCTTTGCCCCGTTCCAGATTGTAACGTTCATAATCACTGACCCAGACACGGATATCTGCCGTGAGCCATAGATCACGTGACGCAAAGTGTGATGTTTCCATGTCGTAAAGGACGTAATCATAACTCTCCAATTTCTCGCCACTCGCTTCAAGATGACTCTCAACCGCTGTTGAAGTTACGAACTGACATGCAATATCAAAACCTTCAAATTCTGTAATACGCAGAGATTGCTGACTTTCCCCAACGCCGTATCCATATTTCTGCTGTAATGTTCCATCAACAAGCAAGACACGTTTACCGGAGGACGCCAGTATTTTGCAAAGGTACAGCATCAGGTCATTCTTCTCGCATAACCCAGCAAAGATCCATGTTTGCATAGCTATCAAAGCTCCTTAAAGTTACTTTTATACGTTGTTACATAAATAATAAATTGTTTGTCCTGCTTTTTACTCCCCGCCCGTCAGCAAGCTTTTCTGCTCATCCGCACTCGAAGCAGATGCTGAAGAATCATTGCTCCCTGTACCCGTCGTTCCGCCGCTACCTGAACCGTCATTCCAGATGACCCCATCAGTAGTTGAAGAGTTATTTGCTCCAGGTCGATTATTGTATGAAACGGAAGACTGTGCAACATCCTGCTCCACACCTTGGGATGGCGCTGAGATGGATGCGGCGAGCGAGCTTTCTAACGAACTCCGTACTTGCCGCGCTAACTCCACTTCAGCCCGACGTACAAGATTAGGATCACTCTCCAGCAGTTTTAACACTTCATTGTTAGCAGGGTATGTCGGAATCGCTGGTGTCTGGAACTGTGGTTCTACATAGGTTAATGCATAGATTGAAGCTTTATGTAAATAGGCATCTACAATTGCACTTGAAAGGGACAGGATCTCCTCCTCCGTCATTGTAATCCATAGTGTAGCTGCATTTAATCTTTGGACTTTCTTTTTGGACAGGAGAATGTAGTCTTGACCCGTTGGAAACTGAATACGAATATCAATGATGTCTCCCTTAGCAAGTGAAGAAGGTAACAACACAACCTGTAGTTCACGATTCCTTAGATCCGGCGGTGCCGGGGTATCTTCATACACCATTTCAGTTGTAATGGCTGTTCCCTTTTTTAATTCTATTTTCGCCACTTGACCATCCATCTGCTTGGAGCTGGACCACAGATTCCTTGGTGCCTGTGCATCCGGAACGGCTATGAGTTTGATATCCTCGGGCAATATCGACTCTCCTGCTTCAACATCCCGTATTGTCACCCATCCCTGTGCCCCCGAGTTCCATTGTTGCATCAATTCAGCTTCTTTTTGTTCGTAGGCTGATGAGTATCGGGCCTCCACTTCAGACCTCGTATCACTCATGGTTTTGACATTGTAAATGACATATGCCCCAAACAACAAACCGATTGCTCCTGCTCCCGTCAATCCAGCGTAAATCAGTTGACGGCTTTGTTTTCTTAATTTAGACAAAAGAGGCTCTCCTTTCGCAATCTCTTCTAATCATGTACTCTTTTTCTTGCAAAGAATGAACGTTTCTTGGGAAGCTGCCCCATCATATGAGTCAAAATATGAGCAAAAACCTTATCCATCTGCGGTTCCCGATCAAAGGGATCGATATGTAAAGGCAGACTGTAGACACTGGAAGTGTCCAACGTTTTGCGCATGCGCTGAACGGCGTCAGCTGCTGCGAGTGGCAAACAGTAGATCCATTTGTCTCTCGGGTACCGGTTGTGTGAACGGACAAAAGATCCAATCTCAGCTTGTCTCCATTCGGCACCGGAACCTATAACAATGGGCAAGTCAGCTCTGAGAAACTCTTCAAGCCGGTTCTGATCCTGACCACTGCCCAGATCCATCACAATGAACTGATAGCTGCCTCCCAATAAAGACAGGATGTCTGCACGTCCCGATTGTTTCCAGTAATGTACACCATCCACTGCAAACTGTCTGCCTGCTGGCACGGGTTTACCTGCATGCGCGACTTGTTGAATCCGTGCAAACGATTGGGAACGTGGCGACATCTCGATTATGGCCACTTTGAAGTTATGCCGCTCCAGATAGTGACTGATGGCTATGGCCGTATGCGTAACCCCAACTCCGGATGATGCCCCCGTCAAAGCGATCACTCTTGTCCCTCCGCTTATCGTCACCGTCGTTTCTGAACCACCAGCCGCTATTCCCGGTCTGCGCAGCAGCTCCTTACGAACTTCATCAGCCGATTGAAAGCGCTCATTCGGATTCAGTCGCAACAACCTTCTCGCAACAGGAATATAGGTACGTGGAACATCACTGCGAATGGAGCTCTCAACTCCCTGAATCCATTCCGTATAAGTTCCACAAGTCATGAGATAGAGCAACAATGCTCCAAGCCCGTACAGGTCAGAACGCGCATCCGTCTGTCCTGAACCATATTGTTCTGGTGCAGCGAAGCCGGCCGTTCCCAATTTAACCGTATCATCGACTCTTTGTGCTTTATAGCTCCGCGCTATCCCAAAATCAATCAGTCTCACTTCATGTTCCGGTGTAATCATAATGTTGGATGGTTTCAAATCCCGATAGATGACAGGTGGGTCCAGACTGTGCAAATAACTTAATACATCCAGCAGCTGAAGCACAAACTCCGTCATTTGTTCAAGCGGAATCTTCCCCCGACATTGCTTGAAATAGTCACTAAGTGTCAATCCCTCAATGTACTCCATAACAAGATAGGTATACCCCAGCTCATCCGGTACAAAAAAATCTACGATTTGCGGTAATCTGGGATGCCTCAGAGATGTAAGAAGAGCAGCTTCTGACTCCATACTGCCTTCGTATGGCATCGCCGTCACGCTTTCTTTGATCGCCCAGGTTTTGCCTGGCAACTTCAAATCCTCTGCTTCATATACATGACTCATTCCACCCGAACCGAGAATGGACACGATACGGTACCTTCCCCCCAGCAGGCTTCCACGCTCGAGCCTAGCCGGATGTCTCATATAGACTCCTCCTTGTGTGCATAACAAAAAAGGGAAAGCTTCACCGAAGCGGAACAGACCGGATATCCGGACTCTTCACTTCGGGATGCTTTCCCTCAACTTGTTATGGTTAATATTGGTATCATTATAGTATAGGCAATAAGGTATTGTAAAGCATAAAGTTTAATGCCTTTAATAACTTAATACTTAATCATATATAGCGTGATTTCTTCACGGTTGTGAAACAACTGTTTGGAACGTTGAATCTGCATCCGGGAGCGCTCAAATGTATCGATGACTTCTTTAATCAAAGCGAGCGGCTTCTTATGCAATAACTTCACCGTTACAACCGCTGTTCCCCCTGATTGAAGACTGTATAACAGATCCGATATAAGACGGCTCATCAGCTTGGGGCTCCAGCTCATATCACATACGAGCAGATCGAATTCCCCTTCGCGGAAACGTACATCACCGGCATTTTTTTTCAAAAAGGTCAGTTTGGGCGATTCCAGCAGGGTCGCATCCATCTTGGCCGGATCAACAGCTGTAACTTCAAGCCCGCGCTCAAGCAGGAAAGAGGTCCATCCACCTGGTGCAGCACCGATGTCCAATGCTTTGTGAAAAGAAGTAAAGTCGATGCCAAATGTCTGCTCCGCTTCAAGCAATTTGAATTTGGCGCGGGAGATTTGCCCCTCTTCCTTCTGAAAACGAACTGCTCCGCCACTCCAGTCCGACAGATTTTGATCAGGTCTGGATACACCGGCATATAACATGTCATCCGTTACGAAGACAGATATAACATGATCCGCATCACGAACAACCCACTCACACCCAAGATCATCCAGCTTCTCAGTCAATAGCTGTTTCAATGAAGCAGCGTTCTCCTGCCAGAAGGCACCTTTGGTTTTACGAACTTGTAATGTAACTTTAGTGCCAGTTAACTCCGTATGGTTCAACACAAATGAAATCAATTTTTCCATTGCTTGCGCTGAATCTTCCGTATTTTCCTGAAATTGAACAGGTTGAATATGACGTAAAAACGTCGGGCTTTCTTCCAAAAGCTTGATCGCTACCTCTTCTTCCGCAATCGGAAGACCGGCAAGCAGAATCTCACCTGGTACGAGTACCGTGCTTTTTACTGCCCCAAACGTACGGCGCAATTCCTCCTGAGCATAGGGCGCAAAACCATGATTGGCTGTGCAAATAAAACGGGAGAAGTCTCCTTCACCCCAAGATGACTGTGTACTCAAAATGTGTTACCCTCCAGAACGTACGCGAATCCAGGGACGTCCATCATCCCACTGGATATCAACCGGAACATCGTACGTATGCTTAATTGTATCTTGTGTTAAAACTTCATGTTTGGGCCCTGCCGCAGCAATACGTCCATCGCGGATCAAGGCCACGTGTGTGAACAAAGGTACGATCTCTTCGACGTGATGAGTCACATAAACGACAGTGATATTTCGCTTACGCAGTCGATCAATTTCGGCCAACATTTTCTCGCGTTCATACAGATCGAGTCCCGCACAAGGCTCGTCCATAATCAGCAATTTGGGATCTGCCATCAATGAACGAGCCAGCATTACTTTTTTGCGTTCCCCTTGAGAAAGGGTGCCAAGCGAATGATTAGCCAGTTTTGCAGAGCCCATTTCATCAAGCAGGTTCAATGCTTTGGCCTTCACATCATCCGGGATCGTTTGATAGAAACGCAAAAAAGCATAAGCTCCTGTTGCGACAACTTCCCACACCGGATCTCGAGGTGTCAGTTTCTCAATCAATGTCTGACTGATATAACCAATTTCTTTCCGAACCTCCCGCACGTCACATTGACCATACAGATTGCCCAATACTTCAATGCGCCCCTGACTTGGAAACATATATCCATTCATCATTTCCAGCAGCGTTGTTTTACCTGAACCATTACGCCCAAGAATCACCCAATGCTCGCCTTCTTTAACATGCAGATCGACGTCAGCCAGAATCTGATTGTCTTCGCGTCTAAGAGAGACATGCTCCATCGAGATTACACTCATTTTAGCACCGCCTTTCGGATTTCCCCTAACAGATGCTCGACAGAGTTCATCCGATAGACCATTCTGGGCACATCATGTTCTCCATCAAACAGCATAACCGCAGGAACGCTCGAAATCTGAAACTGCTGTACAAGTTCCGGGATATCGTGAATATTCATCTCGGTCAAAATCCCTTCGGGCAGCAAATGTTCGGCGATCTCAAGCATTCGACGTGCTGCTGCGCAGGTTCCGCATAGCGGGGTAAAGATAAATACAGCCTGAGGCATGCCTTCCCATACACCACGCATTAACATTTTCGTTGTAATTGGCTTCATCAGCTTTCTTCTCCCGCAGCAACACGCAGCATAACCTCACCCGACATCGGACCATTATGGACGGTAACAGAGTCTGGTTTATTGCTGTACAACAATTCGTACATCTGACGTTTGCCATACATGCTGGACGTGTGCAAATAGATCTGGCGTGGAAACAAACCTTCCCGGACGATCGAAGCAGCAACTTCTCCGCCATTCGGTGAATCTGGGCCCAGTTCAAAATCCAGGGATAGAATGTCCACGTCACCTTCTCTAAGCAGCATCAGGCATTCTTCTGCATTGGTAGCCAGAACAAACCCTTTCGGACATGCCCGGTAATCATCCAAAAAAACATGCATTACAATCGCTCCTCTCCCATTTAAAGCCAGGAACGCATGAGTTCAATGTCACCACGGTGTGTTCCATCTTCGCCTGATTCTGTTTCCAGGACAACTACCGCTTGCTGAAATTCAGGCGCACATAACAGTTCCTGCATCGCTTTTTTCCCTATATAACCCTGTCCAATCCGTGCATGTCTGTCCTTGCATGAACCGGAAGGATATTTCGAATCATTAAAGTGAACAGCCGCAAGAGCATCCCAGTATCCCAGCAGTCTGCCTTTCTCCAGCATGGATGCCTCATTGCCTGACGTCCACATGCCTGAAGCAAAAGCATGACACGTGTCAAAACAAAAAGCAATATGTTCAGGATACCGGCTTAGCTTACGAATCTGTATCAACTCTTCCATCGTCGTACCCATGGGACCATGATCCCCAGCCTGATTTTCAAGCAGAACCTTAGCCTGTCCATCCCAATCTGCTAAAACGGTATCCAGACAGGATATGAGATTCTGATACCCTTCAAGTGGTTCATTGCTCTTGAGATGTCCAAAATGGACTACAGTCCCTACTGAACCGCAGGCATCTGCAATATGCAGATCATTTTGTATCGATGCGATGGTTGCATGAAAACCCGCCTCTCCTCGGGTTTTGCCCAAAGCCGGATTCGTGGGATAGGGTGAGTGAGCAATGGAAGATATCCCTTGCTTCTCACACCAATCCCGACACTGTTCAGCATCTTTGAGGTCCAGTTCTTTCAAGCCAAGGCTCCGCGGGTTCTTCGGAAAATATTGAAATGCCGTAGCCCCCATCTCATATGCTCGCTTGGCTGCCTGAAGAAATCCACCTCTGGTGCTGACATGTGCCCCGATTCCACTTTTAAGCCTCATGCTGGCAATCCGGACAGAAGAAAGCCTTCTTGCCCGTAATTTCCACGCGCGCTATCGTTCCCCCACAACGAGGGCAAGTTTCCCCTTCACGATCATACACTCGGCACTGCTCGTCAAAACTTCCCGTCTTGGTATCTCCCTGCATCAACGGCATTTCCATATAACCGCCTTCCGAGGCAGCTTCCCGCAACACGGATTGCACAGAATGGTACAAACGTGCTGTGAGTTCAGACGAAGCAGCAATATTTTGCGTCTTGGAGCTTGGTCTCAGGCCTGCTGCAAATGCAATCTCATCCGAATAACAATTTCCGATGCCTGCAATAATGTGTTGGTTGACCAGTGTAGTTTTGAGTGTACCCCGACGTCCCTTCAATAGGGCAGCAAAACGTTCTGCATTCATGCGCCGATCAAGTGGTTCTGGTCCAAGGTCAGACATAGCCTCTTCCGTCTCTTTGGAAGTAAGCAGATGCAGATATCCTAAACGGAGCCCAATAAAGAATAAAGTATATTCTCCAAATTGAATTTCCACTTGAGTGGAACGATCAGGACGTTCAGCTTCTGTGCCCCAGAAAATCATTCCGCCCAGCATAAGGTGCAGCACAAGCCGCTTACCATTAGCCAGATGAAAAATCAAATGTTTGGCCCGGCGCTCTACAAATATGATACGATTGCCTGTCAGTTCACGGGTGAACACATCAGGATCAGTATTAATCGACTTTTCACGGTTAACCACCACACCTGTAATCGGCAAATCGAGTATTTTCTCGGACAGCAAGGTCCGGTAGTTTTCCATTTCCGGCAATTCCGGCATCGTACATCTACCCCTTCTTGGATGCTTGGCTTGTCGTCTGCGACAGCCACTCAATCAGTTTATGCAAATCTTCAAACACATGATCAGGACGAACCTTGGTCGCCTGCATGTGGCTATCCATATTGTCTCGTGTCGTTATTCCAGTAAGAACCAGCAGGGTCTCGCAACCCGCAGCTGCTCCTGCCGCAATATCTGTACGCATATTGTCTCCGATTACAGCAACTTCATCAGACTTTAAGTTCAATCGGCTAATAGCCGACTTCATAATAATACTTGACGGTTTGCCAATTACTGTAGGATGAACTCCGGTTGCTGCTTCTATCGCTGCCCCAATCGTTCCCGCTCCCGGCGTAAGCCCATCATCAGAAGGGAGCTGTAAATCAGGATTGGTCATGACAGATTTAGAGCCGCCATTGATCCAGCGAAGCGCTTTGGTCAATTTATGATAGGAAAATTCACGATCAATTCCTTGTATAACGTAATCAGGTTCCTCATCCGTTAGTGTAAGCCCTGCAGCTTCTATCGCTTGCAACAGCCCTTCTTCTCCGATACAAGCCACTTTCGCACCCGGAGACTCTTGCGCCACGTATTCCGCAGCCGCCACCGCAGAAGTACATACCTGAGATGCATCGGCAGGGATGCCCATCCCGTTCAGATGATCTGCCACACCTTGCGGTGTACGAGAAGAATTATTAGTCACAAACAAATAAGGCATGCCTTGTTCATTCAATGTCTGAATAAGCTTATCGGCTCCTTCAATACGATGTCTGCCATGATAGAGCGTACCGTCCAGGTCGATCAGATAGGCCTTAATCATATACAGCACACTTCCTTTCTTTATTCCATTAACATTTCATGTCCTTAACCATTTGCATCGAACTTGAATGCTAACCTATGTATACAGCACATAAAAATGGCTTGCTCGCATCTGCACGCAACACGTCGAACCGAATCGAACACGGACGTATAGCCCCGCGCGTCTTCTGTACAAGCTTGTCATTTCCTGCGCTTTCCCGGAAAATAATTGAATCATTTCCCTGCTCATATTGCCCATCCTACACGCTTTCCGGCCAGATTGCAAAAGGGACCTCGGGAGCAACTTCCCCTCAGTCCCGTGCAATTAAAGGCTTGTTCTCCCGTCGTGTTTGGCTGTACTGTTTCGCACATCCACCATTAGGATTCGCTCTTACGGTGAACAACTGGAATAAGCTCGTGTTCAATCGCAAGTTTCGTATTTGGGAATATCGACTGTGCTTCTTCCAGAAGTGGCTGCAACTGATCCTCATCTTTGTAACGAGAGCTAAAATGGGTCATGATCAGCTGTCCTGCACCTGCCGCTCTCGCCGCCTCAGCCGCTTGCTTCGAAGTACTATGATAGTACTCATGAGCCGTATCAGCCAAATCATGCAGAAACGTAGCTTCGTGTACAAGAACATCCGCATTGATAGCTAGTGGCTGTACATTGTCACAGGGGCGCGTATCTCCCAAGATGGTAATGACCATCCCTCGCTTGGGTGCACCCAACACATCTTCTGGGCGAAGGAAGTCCCCGTTGTCGAGGGTAATCGTTTCTCCCCGCTTCAAGCGACCAAATAGCGGCCCCGGCTTCAAGCCATACTCAGCCAGTTTTGCAGGGTCCAAGCTGCCTGGACGATCCTTTTCGGTAATCCGATACCCGTAACTGTCGATACGATGTTCCAGCAACGCAGATTCCACAATGAAGCTCTCATCTTCGAAAAGCACTCCGCCTGTATGTTCTACAATGCTTAGATCATAGTTTAGACGTGACTGGCTCAGCTCCATGGTTGTCATGATCATTCGTTCAGTTCCTGGCGGACCATACACCGTTAACGGTGTAGTGCCACCCTGATATGCTCTGCTGGAGAGCAGACCTGGAAGTCCAAATACATGATCTCCATGTAAATGGGTGATAAATATTTTCTCCAATTTGCTCAATTTAAGCGGAGAACTTAAAATCTGATGCTGGGTTCCTTCCCCGCAGTCAAACAACCACAATGCTCTGCGCTCATCCAACATGCGCAGCCCTATGGAAGTTACATTCCGCTGAAGCGTAGGTACACCAGCGTTAGTTCCCAGGAAATATAGTTCCATCTGGATCGCACCTCTTTCTGCTGCCAGCAAAAAGCCTCCGACAATGCGGAGGGCTTTGCCTGACCTTTTACTTTTAAGCCTTCTCCACGTTAAAATACTTCGCTTGCGGATGGCTGAATACCATCGCCGATACGGATGCTTCAGGTTCCATCATGAAACCTTCAGTCAGTTCCACACCAATATCCTCAGGCTGTAACAACTTAAACAGTGGCCCTTGGTCTTCCAAATCGGGACAGGCCGGATATCCAAACGATACCCTGATTCCCTGATAGCGTGCTCCATGACGTTGCTTCATGGTCATCTGTGCTGAATCCGGAAATCCCCAGATATCTCTCATCATATGATGAACCCGCTCAGCTAATCCCTCTGCTACTTCAAGCGCTACGGATTGCAGAGCATGTGAGCGAAGATAATCACCTTGCTCCTTCCAAGCTGTCGATAACTCCCTTACACCGTGCCCAGCCGTTACGACCATGAAACCAACGTAATCCATTTGTCCAGATTCCACTGGCTTCAAGAAATCGGACAGACACAGGTATGGTTCAACTTTTTGACGAGGGAACGTAAATGTATGCAAGATATTACTTGTATTCTCCGGGTCATAGATGATGACGCTGTTACCGCTGGACTGAGCCGGGAAGAAACGATACATCGCATGCGCCTGAATAATCCCGTCACGAACAGCTTCCTGCATAATATCATCCACTACCGCTTTCAGGTCATTGGCTTTCCGATCACCCGAAGCAAGTAGCTGCTCTACTGAGCCACGCAAACCAAGATGGTGACCTAGCAACATCTGCATGTTCACATACGGTAATATGTGTGATAGCGGATAGTTCCGCATAACATGTCGCTCCAGATCCGGTGGAACGAGAACCGGGTTGTCTATTGCGATATCCGAACGCTCTACCCGAGTTAGCTCAGGAAGGGATTTAACAGTATCTGCGCCAGCTGCGTCAGCCTCTTTTTCGGCGTCCATCTCCAACTGCATCACTTCTCGAGTACTTGGGTTCATCAGCTTGTTGGCCAAATCCAGACCGTCCATCGCATCTTTTGCATATACAACCATGCCGTTATATTCCGGGCGTATACGATTCTTGGTGAATTTGCGTGTCAATGCCGCTCCACCAACCATAATAGGTACATCAATTCCTGCTGTGCGTAAGTCCTGAGCTGTAAGAATCATCTGTTGCGCCGATTTTACCAACAGACCGGATAGACCGATCGCATCGACTTTCTCTTCTCTGTATGCCTCAATAATTCGCTCTGGTGGTACTTTTATACCCAAATTAATGATCCGGTAACCGTTATTGGAAAGGATGATCTCCACCAGGTTTTTGCCGATGTCGTGTACGTCGCCCTTAACCGTCGCTAGAATAATCTTTCCTTTAACTGACGTCTCATTCTTCTCCATGAACTGTTCCAAATAAGCTACCGAAGCCTTCATAACTTCCGCGCTCTGAAGCACTTCTGCTACGATCAGCTCATTATTGTTAAACAGTCGCCCTACTTCTTCCATGCCCCGCATCAACGGGCCATTGATTACTTCAAGGGCTTTATATTTGGCGAGTGCCTGCTCCAGATCGGGCAGCAAACCTTCTTTGCTTCCTTCAACAACATACGATGCGAGACGTTCTTCCAACGACAGGTTCGAAATCTTTTCTTTTTTCTCAACCTTTTTGTTACGGAACGCCGCTACGAAGGCAGCTAGTGTTTCGTCATTCGTATTATATAACAGCTCTTCTGAGAGTCTGCGCTCTTCTGCTGGAATGGATGCATAACGCTCTAGCTTCTCTGTGTTAACGATGGCATAATCGAGACCTGCTTTGGTACACTCATATAAAAATACAGAGTTTAGCACTTCACGCCCTGCTTCAGGCAATCCAAATGAAATGTTACTGATTCCCAGTATCGTATGACATTCAGGCATCGCTTCTTTAATGACACGAATACCTTCGATTGTTTCTTTGGCCGAACCGATATACTGTTCATCGCCCGTCCCTACTGGAAACACCAGGGTATCAAAAATCAGGTCTTCGGCTTTTAATCCATATTTGTTCACCAGCAAATCGTAAGACCGCTTGGCTACCTCCAGCTTGTCCTCACGACTAATGGCTTGACCGCGTTCATCAATCGTTCCGACAACGACAGCACCGCCGTATTTATGCAACAACGGAGTGACCAGCTCGAACTTTTCCTCGCCGTCCTCAAGGTTAATGGAGTTAATTATCGCTTTACCCTGAGAGTATTGCAGTGCAAGGTCGATGACGGCTGCATCTGTCGTATCGATCATAAGTGGCACCTTTACTTTTTTGACAACAAGTTCAAGGAACTTCTCCATGTCTTCGGCTTCTTCTCGGTCCGGGTCTTGAACACAAACGTCGACAACATGTGCCCCATTTTTCACCTGAGCCCGAGCAATTTCAGAAGCTTCTTCATATTTCCCTTCAACAATAAGACGCTTGAATTTCCGTGATCCAAGTACGTTCGTACGTTCCCCAACCATGTAAGGGCGATTGTCCTGTTCAACGTAGACTGGATCTATTCCTGACAACGCTGGTGGATGTGTTCCGTTCATTTCTCTTGGAGGGTACTTGGCAAGTGTATCCCGCATTGCTCGAATATGTGCAGGTGTTGTTCCACAACAGCCACCCGCGATGTTCAACCAGCCCTGTTCGGCAAAAGCACCGATCTTCTGAGCAAGCGATTCAGGCGATTCATGGTAATTACCGTTTTCATCCGGAAGCCCTGCATTTGGATAACAACTTACTGCAACTGAAGCCATCCCGGAAAGCGAGCGAATATGGTCACGCATGAATTCCGGACCTGTAGCACAGTTTAGTCCCACTGAAATTGGGTTAAGGTGTTCTAGGGATATATAAAAAGACTCAATGTTCTGACCAGCGAGGGTTGTACCCATCGGTTCGATCGTTCCTGAGATCATCAAAGGAAGCTTGATACCACTTTGTTCGAATGCCTGTTGAATTCCAATGCTACCTGCTTTTACATTAAGCGTATCTTGTGAGGTTTCGAGCAGCAGCGCATCAACGCCTCCCTCAATTAAAGCAAGCGCTTGCTCAAAATAACTGTCGATGAGCTCTTGAAAAGTTACTCCACCTGTTACTGACAGCGTTTTGGTTGTAGGTCCCATGGCACCTACCACATAACGTGGAGACTCCGGTGTCGAAAATCGATCCACGGCCGCTTTTGCAATTCTGGCTGCTTCGAGATTAATTTCACGTGCACGGTCCTGAATGTCATATTCAGCAAGTACAACAGAAGTTGCACCAAACGTATTTGTTTCAATTAAGTCAGCACCGGCTTCCAGATATTCCTCATGAATACGCTGGATTAGCTCTGGACGTGTAAGTACAAGCATTTCATTACAACCATCCAGGTCTTCTCCGCCAAAATCTGCGCCTGTGAGATCTACTTGTTGAATCATGGTCCCCATTGCACCGTCGAGGATCAATATTCGTTGTTTTAATGCATCATGTAGGCTAAGCTTATCCAATATCGTCACCTCCGCAAAACGTTAAATCTTAGTTTAACAGAAACTAACTTAATGTGAAAGATCGGGTTTGATCAGTCCCCTGGCGGTTTTTATGAAGGTAGAATGAATTTGTGAATCGACAAAAATAGCGGAATCCGATATAATAGCGATTAAACCAAGTGGAAAAGAGGGAAAGAACATGGCTGAAATTGTAATCCGAAATACGAACGAACGTATCACTGGAGACGAAAATGTTCGAAATTTCTTAAACAAATATGAAGTACTATTTGAAAAATGGGACGCGTCCAAATTAAAAACTGATCTGCAAAACAACTTTGGACTCACCGATGAACAAAAAGAAGAAGTACTAAACACATTTGACTATGAAATCAGAGACTTGGCTGCACGTCGCGGGTACCAAATCTGGGATGTAATCACGCTGTCTGAACAAACACCAGATATTGAAGAGAAGCTTGCAAAATTCGAAGAGATTCATACTCATGCTGAAGATGAGATCCGTGCTATTGTAGCCGGCAAAGGAATCTTTGTCATCAAAGCTACAGATGATGTAGGTTACTTTAATGTAGAATTGTCTCCTGGAGACGTTATCTCGGTACCTGAGAACACCCCACACTTCTTCACTTTGATGGAGAACAAACAAATCATTGCCGTGCGTCTGTTTATTGAAAAAGATGGCTGGATCGCAGATCCTTACCCAGATCCAACGTTTATCAAACAAGCCTAATAAGCAAATTCTATTATTTGCTCAACAAACCCCTGTTCAATTCGAACAGGGGTTTCTGCATATTCAGATAGTATACAACATTAGATGTTCTATATAAAATAATGTGGATATTTTGCCTTCATCTTCTCTTGTTCAACAACAACTAGTCTGAGATGAGCTTCCATAACCTCAACAGCTCGCTCGGTTTCACGTTCCGTGATAAGTCGGTATATTTCTTTATGTTGTGAAATAATAACCTCTGCATCGGAATCTTCAGACAAGCGTAATAAACGAAGGCGATTAAAGGGAATATTGAGCTGCTGTAGCATTTTCCAACTTCTCATTTTTCCTGTGCCTTGAAACAATATCTGATGAAACTCTTCATCCAGTTCAAAAAGCCGATAGAAATTATTTTTCCCTATACATACTTCCTGCATGGCAATATTGGTTTCAAGTCTGAATCTGAATTCTTCCGGAAAAGAAGCACAAGCCAGAGTGACAATTTCCTTCTCCATCTTCTCTCTCATAAACCGGCCTTCTTCAACATGCTCCAGATTAATATGGGAGACAATAGTTCCACTCTGTGGAATGATATCCAGTAATTCTTCCTCGGCAAGCTTCATGAAAGCTTCACGTACTGGCGTTCTGCTTACTTGCAATTCATCCGCAATTTCCTTCTCGGAAATCTTGGTACCAGGCTCAAGTTCAAGGTGCAGAATTCGTTCCTTTATCAGATTGTATGAATAAGCCCGGGTCGAACCTCTAATCTTTTGATTAAGTGACATTCCTTAACCTCTTCCTCTCAGCCATATTCATCCATCTTAGCACAATTTGCCGCTCCACTAAAATTCCCTCAGTGAAACGGCAATGGGCAAATTTCAGTTTACAACTATTGTTGCTTGTTTTCTTTGTACTTCTTATACGTGTCATTGGAAAGCTGCATATACTGAGGCAAGCCTTGGCTCTCCAGCTCTTTTACAAATGCATCAAACTCAGAAAGTTTGCGTTCTCCCAAAATGAATTTAAGTGTATTTTGATCAGAGAAATCTTTAAGCGGTGTGCTAAGCAGTGTCACCTGTTCACGATCGATATCCGAGTAAGGAATTGGAGGCTCCGCAGGAACCACTTCTTTGATATCTTTCATGTTTTGCTGGAATTTCAGTTCTTCCTCACTAAACATGGAGTGCAACAAATCTGTGGTTCCTCCATAGGCAAACACACCACCGGAGAATCCATAGTCGATGCGCAAGTCCTTTGTGCCTTTTGGATTCAATCCGTTATAGTTCACATCTTCGGCCAACTTACGAACGCCATCCTGTTTGGTGAAGGTTTCGCCTTCTACACCCCATTTGGCAAATTCTTGACCTTCATCACTATAGTATAACCAGTCAATAAATTGCATGGTTGCTTTGAAATTCTCGTTGTCTTTAATTTTCCCAGAAATCATGACACCGTTTTCAAGTCTGGAGCCAGACATCAATTGACCTTTTGGACCACCAGGAACTGTAATTTTGGCGATAGAGAAATTTCCTTCTCCCAACGTTTTGTTCATGTCATTTCGATGAAGCACTACCGTTTGCGAGTTACCATTAATAATGAAGGATTTTCCAGAAACAAACTTTTGAATAGCCTGGTCATCGTCCTGGGTGAAGCTTTCTTTATCCAGCAGCCCCTCCGATACAAGCTTGTTAAAGTAAGTTAACATTTCCTTGTATTCCGGCGTAGTCGAAGTGTATACAAATTCATCCTGATCTTCTTTATACGTTAAACCATTGCCAAATCCCCACCCAGCTTTCGTTCCAAAACTGGTAGCAGCAATATTCAATGTACTGTTAAATTGGAAACGATCTGAGAACGGAACGGAATCTGGATAGATTTCTTTTAGCTTTTTGGCGGCATCATACAATTCGTCCCATGTCTTTGGAATGGCAATGTTATTTTTCTCAAAAATATCAGTTCTCACAATAAGGGTGTAGTCCGGCCAAACCTCTTCATGTAAACCTGGGAGTACATAATATTTCCCATCTTCTTGTCGAAGACCCTCAAGTTCATCCTGAAGTCCCCATTTCTCAACCTTATCTTTGAAATTGGGCATCAAATCAACATAATCACTCACTGGCAAAATCGCACCAGAGGATACAAAAGCAGATTCTTCACCCGGATAGGTTTTCGGAATAACCAGAGGGGCATCTCCAGAGCTGATCAGAAGGGATCTTTTCTGGGGATAGTCACTCATCGGAACGATGGTAGGCTCCAGCGTGACTCCGGTTTTTTCCGTGATTTTTTGGAACAGGAGCCAATCTTTTTTGTACGGGTATGCTGGCTGGTCGCTGTACAGAATAGATAGATTAAATGGTTCGGCGGCTTTGAAGGTCTCTCCTACACCATAGGATTCCATGGCCCCCTTGGATTCTGGTTCAATTTTCTCTCCACCAGCACCGCTGCTACATGCTGCCAGAACGACACTCATCATTGTTGCCAATACCATCTTGCCTACCAACTTACGTGGTCTATGTTTCATTCAATTCTCCCCCTGCATGTGGTTTAGATTGGCCTTACAATCAAGATGTTGAACTATATCGGGTTAGGATTACTGTTTAACAGATCCCAACATGATACCGGTTACAAAGTATCTTTGAACAAATGGATAAATCGTTAAAATAGGCAAAATGGTGAGTACCATCGTGACCGATTTGATATTTGCAGAAATTTGAGTCAGATTATCCGCTGAAGCACCAGCCGAAGCACCGCCAGTTGCACCTGCAATCATGTTGCGCAAGTAGATCGTAACGGGGAACAGTTCCTTTTTGTCGAGATACAGGAAGGCAGGAAACCAGGAGTTCCAGTGTCCCACAGCGTAAAACAGAACCATCGTTGCCATGACTGCTTTACTCAGCGGTAGAATGATCCGTAACAAAATGCCATACGTATTCAAACCGTCAATAGCTGCCGCTTCCTCAAGCTCCTCAGGCATGTTTTCAAAAAATGATTTCATAATTAACATGTTATAAATGCTGATTGCACCAGGCACAACCAATGCCCACATCGTGTTATTGAAGCCCAGAGAGTTAATTAGGACATAGTTAGGAATCAAGCCGCCACTGAAAAACATCGTGAACACGGCGAACATCGTCAAAAATTTACGTCCCATCAATCTTTTCTTGGATAAGGCATAAGCGAAGATGGTCGTCATGAACATGGAAATCAAAGTACCAACAACGGTATATATAATTGTGTTTTTATAGTTAGTCCAGAACATGCTATCGCGAGAGATAGTTTTGTATGTTTCTACATTAAAACCTCTCGGGATAATGCTTACCTTGCCTGAATTGATATAAGCCTCGCTACTGAAAGATTGGGCTACGACATTCAGAAACGGATAGAGCGTGATGAACACCACAAGCAGCAAAAAGATGGCATTGAAAACTTTAAATACTTTGTATGATTTTGATTCCAGCATATTGCTCCTCCTTTACCACAAGCTTCGTTGTGTCAGTCTGCGTGAAATGGCATTAACCGAGAATACCAGGATCAGTCCAATAAAGGATTCGAACAACCCAATGGCGGTAGCATAGCTGAAATTGCTCGACTGCAAACCTACCCGGTACAGATAAGTAGAAATCACGTCAGACGTCTCATAGATCAGCGGATTGTAAAGGAGCAAGATTTTCTCAAATCCAACCGCAAGGAAATTACCCATATTCAAAATCAGCAGCGTAACGATTGTAGGCAAAATACCGGGTATGGTTATATGGAGGGTTTGCTTCCAACGGTTCGCACCATCGATCCGCGCAGCTTCATACAAAGAATCATCAATTGTTGTTAATGCAGCCAAATATAGAATGGCTCCCCACCCCATACCTTGCCAAACCTCAGAGGTGATATAGATTGTTCTGAACCATTCCGCACGTTGCATGAAAGGAATGCTGTCTCCAGTAAAGAATGATACCATTCCGTTAATGGATCCATTAACTGCCGTTAATTGCAGAATCATTCCGGCAACGATGACGATGGACAAGAAATGCGGAAGATAAGATGCCGTCTGCACAAACTTTTTGAAACGTTTGCTTTTCACCTCATTGAGCAGCAATGCAAAAATGATCGGAACTGGGAAGGTGAAAAGTAACGCAAGTCCACCGAGCATAAGTGTGTTCCCAAATACTTTCCAAAAGGTTGGGTCTTGAATGAACATCTGAAAATACCTGAATCCAACCCACGTCTCTCCAAAAATACTGCCTCCCGGTACAAATCGTCTAAAAGCGATTACATTGCCGAGCATGGGCCCATATTTGAAAATAATAAGATAGATAATTGGAAGAATTAACAGTGAGTACAGCTGCCAATCTTTGCGAAGCAGAGCTGCAACAGTTCTTAACCTGCTTTCTTTACGTAAAGATGTCATCGTTAGCGTGGTTTTAGCGGTTTCCGACTCCATATATTATTTCACTCCGATCCTTAGCTTGATAAAACAAAAGCGTTTTCGATCAATTTTTATCATCTCTTCTTTTTGTAGAAGACAAGTAATCAGATGCACTTCACCCCCACCTGTAAAATAAACCAAACAAATATTGTAAGCGATATCAATTATGTGAATCATTAGAGATACATATCGATTAAGACGCGTTCCCTGATTTTCTTACAAACCAATACCTGTTGTATTTCCAGAATTAAATGGTTTCCTCCAATTATGTAAAGCGCTTACAAAGAATATGAAATTAATAGCTCATAACTTCCGCTTCCACATCATTCGAGTAAGTCAACAGATATTCGCTGCATTCATTCGCATACTAGTCATACTAGTATGTTAGTTATATTCTAAATCAGCAGTTCTATAATTTCAATAACTTTTAATAAAAAATTTCATCTTTTGTTATTACGGTATAGTTCAAGCTGTCCCAACACAAAAAAAACATTGTTAGGTTTTATGGATAAAATACATCTCATAAAACCTAACAATGTTTGAGTAGTACACTAAAAATACGATTTATGATGCACTCATTGAGAATTCAGCAATGATTCGTTCCAATTCGGATAAATGCTTGATTTGATGGTCAGGCACATACGATTCGGTATTCACTTTATTCTCACGGTTAATCCAAACAGATTGAATACCTGCAGACAATGCTCCACGAATATCAGTCGTAAGCTTATCTCCAACCATCATACTCTCCTCAGGTTGCACTCTCAGCTTACTCAATGCGTGCTCGAAGATCGAAGGATCAGGTTTGCCTTTACCGAACGAACCCGAGATAATAATTTCGTCAAAAAAAGGAGCCAATTCAGGAACGCCATCAAGCTTCTCTTGTTGTAAAGCAGGACAGCCGTTGGTTAAAAGCAAAAGCTTGAACTTCCCTTGTAGATGACTCAACGTTTCCATCGTTTCTTCATAGACATGGGGTCTTGATCTCCGCTCCGCCCCAAATTGTATGGCGAGTTGTTCCGCCAGATCTTCACGATCAACACCCAACTTTAACAAGCCACGACGCCATGACTCTTTACGATATGCGGGTGCAAGCTGCTCCAACTGGCGAAACTCCGGCTGATCCCCACCCGTGAAGTTAGCCCAAAGACCTTCAAACGGGTTAATCCCAATCATTTTGGTAAACGAAAAAGTTTCATAAGACTCATACAGATTACGTGCCTCATTACGAACAGCTTCTTCAAGGTCTTCGGGTTTAACGCCCGTCTCTTGAGCTGCGATCAAGCAAGTCTCATGAAAGGCCTCTCGAACACTGCGCTCATCCCACAGTAAAGTATCATCTAGGTCGAACAAAATCGCTTTTAACGCCATTTCGGTCATCTTCCCCTTTATGCAAAATTACTTTTTCTCGTATGTTTCCACGGTGATCTGATGTGCTTTGGCGAATTTCAGAAGACGTTCAGTAATTGCATCAGTATCATAACGATTCAGTAGTTTGGTAAATACCCATCTCTTACCTCGTGCATTATGCTCAATCACAACCGTACCTGGCTCAATTCTGAATTTCACGATATCGTCGACTCCAATTGAACGCTCACGGTTCCCTTTTGTCGTCAAAATCCGGTTACTTCCTATTTTGACATAAGGACGACGGAGCATGAAGATGACTGCCAAAAATACATACAGCAACAAGGTCACCCAGTCCCAAGTGGTCATCGGAGCTTTGACAAGAAATGTACTCATAAAGAGGTACAGGAATGCTAGTCCGATCAGAAAAATAGGAAACAGAAGACTGCGTCCTTTAAATACGTCATCACCTGGTGTGCCAGAAACCGGTTTACCGCTTTTTTTACGTTGCTGATTCAACTGCTTAGAATTTTTTCGAACCGTTCTCTCGAACGAACGCGACATGAGAATCCCCCTTAGATGTTCTTTGTATCGGCTTACATAACTGCAACCAACATTTCCCCCTATAATTTGCAACCTCTAGATAACAGGAAAAAACCTAAATATCATAATGATATCATTAGGTTTCCTTAATGTTTGAGTTTGCCTTGGTGGCCTTGATCGTTCTCATCATCTACAATTTCAATCGTATCCAGTTGTTGTCTGAAATTGCTTCGAATGTTATTCAAATAGATTTCTCTAAGCTTGGCACGTTCTGCAAGCTCTTCCTCTGTCAATCCAGTGGATTTTTGCTTACGGGCCAATTCATTAATACGTGCTACCAGACTATCTATATCCAAGCTTGTCCCCTCCAAAAATACAAAGTCATATTAACTTTGACATGATAAGGGCAGCTTGTCAAGCTGACACGTATTAGCGCGTGTGGATATGCAGTTTTATTCTGTGAATTGAGGCATTATTAAAACTTGCCCGACCTGTATTGAAGTTGAATGAAGTTGATTCACTTTCTTGATTGCTTCTATATATACACGTGTATCCATTGTTTCCGGTTTGTGATCCAATGAAATACTCCATAGCGTATCTCCTTGTGAAACTGCCATCTTCCCCCCAGGCAACAGATCGTTCTCATTGCCAGCGAACACAGTCAATACTGTACTGCACCCAACCAGTATAATTAAGCTTACGATTATTAATTTCAAGACCCAAGTTGGGAAATTACCTTTTGCAAAAACCTTCTTAAAATTCCTTATGTTAGTTTCAACCACTTCTGAATGCACCGGTTCGTAAATACTCTGATAAGTAGAATATCTCATTGAATATCGACCTCCAAACGTTTGTTCCTATCTGTTGAAATCAATATAACACGAACATTTGTTTTGTACAACAACTTTTTAGAACAATTGTTCGCTTTTTTTTGTTGATCCTACATTCCATTATCTTTCTTCTATTGTATTGGAATTGTCATTTGCAGTATTTGATTAGAGCAAAAGAAAATTTTCATCTTAATTTGCAAAAAAACATTGATTTTATGGCATTTTATTTAGAACTTATGTTTGTACGAACGGAGGTTCTATGTTATAATTTTCCCAAACGTTACTAAAATGGGGTTGATACGGTATGTCGAAGATATCCAGCAGGCAACAGGCTATTCTGGAGTTTATACGCAATGAAGTCCGGTTGAAGGGGTATCCTCCTTCCGTACGCGAAATTGGTGAAGCTGTTGGATTGGCTTCCAGCTCTACAGTACATGGACATCTGGATCGTTTGGAGAAGAAAGGTCTGATTAGACGTGACCCAACCAAACCAAGAGCCATTGAACTTCTCAGCCAGGAAGAGTCAGAGCATTCACATCAGTTTGCTCACAGCGTTGCTCGCATTCCTGTCGTCGGTAAAGTTACTGCAGGGGTTCCAATCACAGCAACAGAAAATATCGAAGATTACTTCCCTCTTCCTACTCATTATGTAGGGGAACAGAAAGTATTTATGCTTTCGGTCGTGGGAGACAGTATGGTTGAAGCAGGCATTGTTAACGGAGACTATGTTATCGTGCGTCAGCAGCAAACTGCAGATAACGGCGATATCGTAGTAGCCATGACTGAAGACGATGAAGCAACGGTAAAAACGTTCTACAAAGAGAAAGATCATATTCGTCTTCAACCGGAAAATTCGACTTTTGAACCGTTGCGTTTGAAACACGTTAGCATCCTGGGCAAAGTCATCGGCCTTTTCCGTGATATTCATTAATATGTATTGAAGTTGTACAGAGGTCTCACTATAAGATACAAAAAGAGGTTGTCCCGTTCAATGGGACAACCTCTTTTTTTTATACTAATTATATTGTTCTACGTTAGCCGACTATTCGCTCCGTTTGAGAATGCTTTTATGATGAGAGAACACATCAAAACTCTGTTGACCATGGTAGGCACCCATTCCACTTTCTCCTACGCCGCCAAACGGAAGATAATGTGATGTCATATGAGACAAGGTATCATTAATGCAACCACCACCAAAAGATACTTGATTCAGAACCTGATTCTGCAGATCCTCATCCTTAGTGAAGAGATATAATGCCAGTGGTTTTGGACGGCGAACAATCTCATCTAGCATGGAATTGAGGTCGGTATACTTAAATACAGGAAGAACTGGACCAAAGATCTCTTCTTGCATCACTGGGGATTTCCAATCCACTTCTCCCAGTACTGTTGGTTCAATGAGCAGCTCATCACGTTCAGAACGTCCACCGATCATTGCTTTGCCATCTTGGAGTAACACCGATAAACGATCAAAATTACGTGTGTTGACAATGTGCGGGAAATCAGCATTTCTCATCACATCGTCTCCAAATTTGTCCTGAATTTCTGCACCGATCAATTCCAATAATTTGTCATGTACTTCCTCGTGCACAAGCAAATAGTCTGGAGCGACACAGGTTTGCCCAGCATTCAGGAATTTACCGCGCACAATGCGCTGAGCTGCCAGCTTCAAATCTGCATCCTGGTGGACAATGACCGGACTCTTACCACCTAGTTCTAACGTAACTGGAGTCAAATGCTCAGCAGCTGCCTTCATAACTATGCGTCCCACACCTGTACTGCCTGTAAAGAAAATATAATCAAACTTTTCTTTCAACAATGCCGTACTCGTCTCGACTTCCCCTTCCATAACTGCCAGGTACTCACAAGGAAATATCTCATGAATCAAATCATAAGTCAGACGTGACACGGCTGGGGTTAATTCAGACGGCTTAATAATGGCACAGTTACCCGCTGCAATAGCTCCAATTAGAGGGCCGAAAGCGAGTTGGAACGGATAGTTCCATGGTGCAATAATAAGAGCAACTCCATAAGGTTCAGGATAAATTAAGCTTGTTCCATCAGGTATAGCAGAATTTGTAGACACAGGTTTTGGTGTAGCCCATTCCTCCAAATGTTCCAATGCAAAATCCAGTTCACCCAACACGATCCGAATCTCAGAGCCATAAGCCTCTGTTTCAGATTTATTTAAATCCGCACGAAGTGCGTCAAGAATACGTTGCTGATATTTCTCAATTCCCTGTCTTAATTGCTGAAGAGCACGAATACGGTACTCAATAGACTTAGTCTGACCTGTATAAAAAAATGTCCGCTGTGCGGCAACCAGTTGCTTCTCTTGTTCCATATTAACATCTCCAATTAATTGTTCAAAATTTAATTTCTAAAAACATAAATGAATTATAACGCAATTATATGAAACTATCAACATATAGATACTGTAAAAATAGAGCAAACAATTAAAACGCACTCTCGCTTCAACGATATAATCATAAATTAATTAACCATATTTCTTATTGACTACATATAAAGCCTTAACACTAATATGCCAAGATTTTATCCTACGAATACTAGCTTCCTCTTTACATTCTTATTTCCGTTCCTGTTTTACTCCAACGTGATGTATCCATCCTTCCAAATGGTGGGCACGTGTTCTGTCTATATTTTCTCTTCCTGAATTTTTTCTTTATTATATACACTTTGAGGGAGGATCCACACTGACATCTCTTTATTAGAACAGGATTGACAAAAAAAGAGGTCATTGTTATAATCGCCCTCATATCTTAAGGAAGGATGATTCAGATGATTCGTCGTCTAAAAAAACTAAAGAATGTGGCTACCGCATCACGCTTCTAAGTTACTCAGAAATAAAACTTAGAAGCGAGGAAACTAAAATGAATATAAACCAATTTAATCACTGGTCTGAAATTAAGTATTTAAAGGATATTGTAACTAATCCATTAATCGAAGTTGGCGATTACTCCTATTACTCTGGTTATTACGATAACAATTCTTCTTTTGAAGATGGATGCGTGAGATATTTATGGGGAGATGAAAAATCGAGGAGCTTATTCAACCCCATTGAGGAATTTGGTTGGCAAATAGATCGATTAATTATTGGTAATTATGTATGTATCGCAGCCGGTGTCGTTATTCTTATGGGAGGAAATAACAATCATCATGCGGAGTGGATCACTGTTTATCCGTTCGCTGATCAAATTAGCCATTCCTTCTCACCCAAGGGAGATACCATTATAGAAAGCGATGCATGGATCGGCATGAATGCAATGATTATGCCTGGTGTCACCATTGGTGAAGGTGCGATTGTTGCAGCAGGATCAGTTGTAACAAAAGATGTCGCCCCTTACACGATAGTTGGTGGCAATCCTGCAAAAGAAGTTAGGAAGCGTTTCTCAGAAGAAGAAATCATGAAGTTAAAAGAAATGCGCTGGTTTGATTGGAAAAGAGAATCAATTGAAGCTGTCACTAACTTACTTTCTAGTTCTTCTATTGATGAGTTATATGAGCACTACTTATCAGAAATTAAGGACTGAGTTCCTATAGATATAAAGCTAGGTAGAATATTTTTCTACCTAGCTTTTTTATATCTCCCACCCACAAAAAGAAAAACCCCTCAGCGCTAGAGCGCCAAGGGATTCAGCTTTTAGTACAACGTGATATATTGATCGCGTTCCCATTGGTGGACTTGTGTACTATTTGGGGGACGTCCCCCAAACTTCAAATGAACCTTCAGTACAGCTCCGATGGATTACAAAACAACCCTATATAATAGAAGAAAAAACTGAGCCACTGGAGTAATCACCCTTGGGGCTCTATCAATTATCAGCTTGCCACAGTGATTTCTTCGATCTTGATCCAACTAAAATCCTCATCACCTCGTACAAGTTTGATTCTCCTGTTTGGCTTATCGATCGATGTCATAACGCCCCGCACGATTTCATCATCAAATGGATAAAATACCGTCAACGTAATAGATCGGCATTCTTGGTAAGATTGCAGGATCGCTTCTTCAGTTAACTCATCATTTTTAAATAGCTCTAAAATGTTTCCCCGTTAAGTTTGCTCTCCTTAATCATTTCTTCATAAGTTTAAAAGATCGGACCTTGAGTTTTGTTTTCACATACAAAAGCAAAGCCATCTTTATGAGATAGGAATGCATACTGTTTGTTCTCATAGACAAATTCTATTTCTCTATGTTCCCAAATAAATTGAAGTATTTCTTCATAAGTTTGTTTTTCACTCATATCATCACCACCTGGAATCTCTGACCATTGATCCATTTATGTCTATGCGAAAACGTATGTGATTCATATGTATTATAATGGTTATAGTTGATATATTCGTATTAATTACCATTTTTATTATAATATCTACATTGTTTCAATCCTGTTTTGTCATAAAGATCTTCTGAAAAACGTGGTTTTCCAGTTCTATCAAGATTATTTTTTATACGGAGGAGTTCTATCCGTATGTGTAATTGCTTTAGTACCATTTTTCTTAGCGTCCTGATAAGTCTTTTCTGCTGCAATTTTTGCTGCGGCTGCATCCTTTTCCGCAAGATTGTGTAAAACTCAAACGGCGTATAGCTTATGATGAACTTTTTACGCTTACTATTCTTCGTTTTCTGAGCCACATAATTGATATGTACCTGATCACGAAACGAAACCACTTTGAGTTGCAATAAGTCCGAAACTTGCAATCCAACCACCACCTCACATGATTCAGAATGACAAAAAAGTCGCTTTTCAACGACCAAAAAGGTAATTTGAATAAAACTAGCGAATTTTCCATTCTTTAATTACTAAATATTGATATATATTATAAATCATGGTATATTTCGAAGTGTGTTCTCAACTCTTATTTTCTAGTAGAAACTATTAAATTTTGGAGGAGATTAAAAATGAAATCGTTAAAGGTTATCTTAGGAGTTTCGCTTGCTTCGTTATCAGTATTTTCGTTCTCATCTGACTCTTTTGCAGAATCCGCATCAATTCCCCTCCCTTCTGAAGTTACCTCCTCATCAAATATTCAGGATGAGTTTAAACTCGCCTCCGGCGATGCTATTGAAATTTATGAAATAGATCTGAAACCAGAAAGTATGACAATTCAATCAACCACCTCAGCTACCTTCTCCCTTTCATCGTTTGGTAAAGGTTCAGAAGGGAATACAGGTACAAAAGGTGAATTCAAGTCAACGAACTCCATTAAATGGGATTCGAGTAATAAAAAAGTCACTCTAAAAGTTCGTCAATATGAGATTGTCAAGGGTGGTCCTATGCCAGTTTATGGTTCTGCTAAGATTCAATATGATCTGATAAGTCAAAATAACAACAGAGCAGATGCTTTAACACTAGAAGGTAATTATTATAGTGAGGACGGCACTCTTACCTGGTCAAATGTAAAGCCAGGAACATATAATTTGATAATAAAAAATGTTGGTTCGGGATTTGCTGATGCTTCAGGGTCATTTTCTGTTCAATAGATTCATTGTTGAGAACACACTCAGCCTGATTAATCTAATCAGGCTCTTTATATTTGGAACCCAATTAACAACGGCTACGTGCAACCTGAAGAAGCGGCCCCAGTAACAAGGTCGCACGTAAGAGAGCATGGACCATGTATAAGGGTCGCACTCTGACTAGAGTGTGTAGAGGATGCGGATCTGAAAGCACATATTTTAGGCATTCACCGACTTCGTCCTTATTTCGGCTACAAACGTATGCGAACCGCGTTAGGAAAGGAAGCCTCGTGGTGAATCACAAGAAGGTACGCCGCTTAATGAGAGAACTTCCCAGTTTGTTTTAGAAACGATTCATGTTGTAAAACGAAATATACTCCGTAATTTGGCTTCTTGCTTGCTCCAGATTCTGAGGTTTCTCCAAATACAACTTCTCCGTCTTTAAGTGGGAGAAGAACGACTCTATACAAGCATTGTCGTAGCAGTTACCATGCCGAGAATGGCTTCCGGTGAGCTTCTTCTCTTCAAGCAACTTGGCATAACTCAGTGTTGTATACTGAAACCCCTGGTCCGAATGGAGCAAGGAAGGTCCACATTTCAGTTTCTTCACCGTGTCCGTAACGAGTTTTAAGTCATTTCGCTCGGAGAATTGAAATTATTAACTCCACCGCATATTCCGCAATTGAACAAGCAGTTATTCAAGGAAAGCTGGAACGAAACCCGTGTAAGGCCTCTATCATCAAAGGGGAAAGAAAGAAAAAAACTGTGGATTTTATTGATTCTGAAGACATAGCTGATTTTCTTCAAGCAGCGAGAGGTTACGGGTATATTTACTGGATATTCTTTAAACTTCTTCTTGAGACAGGTATGAGAAAAGGTGAAGGTAAAGCTGCAGCTTTAAAATGGAGGATCAAATTGACGAGACACTTGACTTCCAAGCAGAAGATGACAACGAGCTATTTGGAGATACCAAAACCTTCAGATCTACACGCACAATTACTGTAAGTACAGGTTTAATAAATGATTTGAAATATCACGCCACATGGCAAAATCAAAATAAAATTAACCTGGGAGAATCCATGTACAGGCATGATCTAAATTTAGTTTTGTGTCGTAACGATGGTAGCCATATGCCAAAGTCTACTCTCTTCAATTCTCTCCAGGGATTTTAAAGCGTGCAGAGTTAAGTGAAGATCTACGAATTCATTCTCTCAGGCACACTTGTGCTGTCCTCATGCTTGAAGCTGGTGCAGACATTAAATTTGTCCAAGAACAACTCGGTCATGGAAGTGTACAAATCACTTCCGATATATATGCTCACATCTCGAAAAAGCTAGAGCAACTGATTATCGATAGATATGAACAATATATCTCCAGCATTCTTGGTTCGAAAAATCAAAATGGGGGACGTTTGGGGGACACTCCTCAATAGAAGTATAATCCCCATTCAAACGTCCCCCATTTAAACCCTCAAAAAAACCTGTAGGTATAAGGTTTATTCAATTAGTACAACGTGATATATTGATCGCGTTCCCATTGGTGGACTTGTGTACGATACATGTCCCACTCAATTTCTTTCAGCTCATAGAAGTGAGCCAGGGCGTGGTCGCCGAGAGCATCACAGATGACTTCGCTGCGGATCAATTCGTTCAATGCTTCTTTCAGGTCAGCTGGCAAGCTTGGAATGCCTTCTTCCACGCGCTCTTCTTCTGACATGATGTAGATGTTACGGTCAATCGGAGCTGGTAAGGAAAGCTCACGTTTGATTCCATCCAAACCTGCTTTCAGCAAAACAGCCAAGGCAAGGTAAGGGTTCGCAGCCGGATCCGGGTTACGTACTTCAACACGTGTGCTCAGACCACGGGAAGCTGGAATACGGATCATTGGACTACGGTTACTAGCAGACCAAGCTACATAACAAGGTGCTTCGTAACCAGGAACCAGACGTTTGTAAGAGTTCACAGTTGGGTTCGTAATTGCTGCAAACGCACGCGCATGCTTCAAAGTTCCAGCCATGAAGTGACGTGCAGTTTTGCTCAGACCCAGTTCGTCCGACTCGTCTACGAATGCGTTCACTTTGCCTTGGAACAAGGATTGGTTACAGTGCATACCGGAACCGTTCATACCAAACAGCGGTTTTGGCATAAAGGTAGCATGTAGACCATGCTGACGTGCAATCGTTTTAACAACGAGTTTGAACGTTTGGATCTGGTCTGCTGCTTTTAGAGCATCAGCATATTTAAAGTCGATCTCATGCTGACCTGGAGCTACCTCATGGTGGGAAGCTTCGATCTCAAAGCCCATTTCTTCAAGTGTGATAACGATGTCACGACGACAGTTTTCACCAAGATCCGTAGGCGCTAGGTCGAAATATCCACCTTGGTCATTCAGTTCGTTAGTCGGGTTTCCTTTTTCGTCTGTTTTGAACAAGAAGAACTCTGGTTCAGGACCGACGTTGAAGGAAGTGAATCCCATTTCTTCGGCTTCTTTCAGGTTTCGTTTCAAGATGCCACGCGGATCTCCTGGAAACGGATTACCATCCGGAAGATAAACGTCGCAAATCAGTCGAGCAACACGGTTCTCGGCTACCCAAGGGAAAATCAGCCAAGAATCGAGATCCGGATAGAGGTACATGTCGGACTCTTCAATACGTACATAACCTTCAATGGAAGATCCATCAAACATCATTTTATTGTCCAGAGCCTTAGTAAGCTGGCTCACAGGGATCTCAACGTTTTTGATTGCTCCAAGCAAATCGGTAAATTGCAAACGAACGAATCGTACATTTTCTTCTTTTGAGATGCGTAGTATGTCTTCTTTAGTAAAACTCACGATACCCTCTCCCTTTCTTCTCTGCGTATTTGGCTTGCCTGTTATATTTGTACATTAGAATATTGCATGGGTCAAGGAGTCCTCCTACCCAAAAGCAGGATTTCCCCTGACTTACGAGGTTATACGAACTTATTTTTTATTAAAGAACCGGGAAAGCTCTCCCTGGATGAGAGATACTTGTCCAGGTCTCTTACCTGACACCAGTTGTTGTTTAAGCAGACGGTGTAGTTGGGAGTCCGATAGTTCTCTACGTTTCACTTCCGTATCGGCTGTAATAACAGTCGCTTCTTCTGACTCTTTGGATACAGGATTCATCACTTGTTTAATGCCTGCGATGTTAACTCCTTTTTCAATCAGAGCCTTGATTTCCAGCAATCGTTCTACGTCATTGAAAGAGAACAAACGCTGATTACCTGACGTTCTCGCAGGAACAATCAAACTGTGCTGCTCATAATAACGAATCTGACGCGCGGACAGATCCGTAAGTTTCATTACAATACCTATCGGGAATAAGGCCATATTTCTGCGAATTTCGTCACCCATCATTCATCAACCTTCCAGTCATCTATTCTTCACTCTATTGTACATTTAGTTATTACTAAGTGTCAATGATGTGTTAGATAAACTCACAATAATTTGCGTTCTTTCATGGTCTGTAATGACATCAAAACGCCATATTTAACATGAGAGTACGTTAAACCGCCCTGCATATAGCCAATAAAAGGCTCACGGATAGGCGCATCTGCCGACAATTCAAGGCTCCCACCCTGTATAAACGTACCTGCCGCCATGATGACAGGGTGCTCGTAACCCGGCATGTCCCAAGGTTCAGGAACTACATGGCTATCTACTGCAGCAGCCCGCTGTATCCCTTGTACAAAGGCAATTAAATGCTCGGCCGAACTGAATTGAACAGCCTGAATCAGATCTGTACGCATCTCGTTCCATGCAGGTTTGGTTACAAATCCGGATGCAGCAAACATCGCCGCAGCGAATGTGCTCCCTTTAATGGCCTGTCCTACAATTGTCGGAGCCATGTAAAGTCCTTGGTAGATGCCACGAGTTGTTCCCAACATCGCGCCAACCTCACCGCCAATTCCAGGAGCAGTCAAACGATAGGCAGCCAATTGCACGTACTTTTCCTTCCCGCATATGTATCCACCGGTTTCCGCTAGACCTCCACCGGGATTTTTAATCAGTGAACCTGCCATCAGGTCTACCCCGATTTCAGTTGGTTCACGTTCCTCCGTGAATTCACCATAACAGTTATCCACAAATATGATGACATCTTCCTTGATCGCCTTTACACGTGTAACCATATCAGCGATTTCTTCAATACAGAAGGAAGATCTCCAATCATATCCTCTGGAGCGTTGAATACCAATGACTTTTGTCGCTGCATTGATACTTTTCTCTACCGCCGCCCAATCTACTCCGCCATCTTCTAACAGAGCCGTCTCTTGATAGCCAATTCCGAAATCCCGTAATGATCCTGTTCCATCACCAGGCTTGCCAATGACTTTATGTAATGTGTCATAGGGCTTACCCGTAATGTACAACAACTCGTCACCTGGACGAAGTACACCGAACAAAGCTGTAGCAATAGTATGTGTACCTGATGCAAAATGGGGACGCACCAATGCCGCCTCTGCACCAAACACATCGGCATACACTTCATCAAGCACCTCACGCCCGCGATCGTTATAAGCGTACCCCGTTGAACCCGCAAAGTGAAAATCACTGACTTTTCTACGCTGAAAAGCATTGATTACTTTCCATTGGTTATGATCGGTGATCCGGTCAATCTGTTGCAATTGCCCCTCAATCTGACGTTCAACCTGTCGTTGAAGTTCAATAATCTCTGAATCAAAGCTTGCCATCTTGCTTCATTCCCCTTCATAGCACGAATCTGACGTCAAACATCAATTATCGTGTCAACTTATCATACAAATATGTCATCGATGTTACAGTTGTATGAAATCTTCAAGTAAATAACCGAATTTCTCATATTCGCCTTTTTGCAGTTCCACTTCATAAATTACATCATTATCTTCAAATGTGGTCTCAACAACATCGCCTATTTTGTAAAGTACAGATGTAAGATCCCCACGCTCAGCCGGAATACGGAACCGTTTGGTAGCGCCAGTCAATTCAGCCTGGATAAGCTCACGAATTTTCAGCAAGTCATCTGCATCTAGAGCGCTCACTTTGATATGTTCTTTATCCAAAGGAAGCATCTCAAGCTGCTCCGGTGTACAAGCATCCTTTTTGTTATACAATACCAATTGAGGCTTGTCCCCTGAACCCAGTTGCTGCAAAATCGTGTGTACAGTTCTCATCTGGTCTTCACGCATTGCAGATGATGCATCGACCACATGTAATATAAGGTCCGCTTCATTCACTTCCTCCAGCGTTGCACGGAAAGCCGCAATCAGATCATGAGGAAGGTTTTGTATAAACCCAACCGTATCTGTGAGTACGATTTCTTTACCACTTGGCAGTTCCATCGTCCGAGAGGTTGGATCCAGTGTGGCAAACAGCTGGTCTTGAATATACACATCTGCCGCCGTTAATTGTTTAAGCAAGGTGGACTTACCCGCATTCGTATAACCTACAAGGGCTACCTGAACGATCCCCGTCTTTTTGCGACGTTCCCGGTGCAGCTTGCGATGACGTGTTACTTCTTCCAAATGACGCTTCAAGTCATCTATGCGGCCACGAATATGTCGACGATCCGTCTCCAGTTTACTTTCACCTGGACCCCGCGTTCCAATTCCGCCACCAAGTCTGGACAAATTCTTTCCGTGACCCGACAAACGTGGTAACAAATAGCTCAACTGAGCCAACTCAACCTGGATAATACCTTCTCTTGTGTTGGCGCGCTGCGCAAAGATATCCAAAATCAGCTGGGTGCGGTCAATAATTTTGAGATCCAACGCTTCTTCCAGGTTACGAACTTGAGCACCGGACAGCTCCTGGTCAAAAATAGCTGTTGTTGCTCCCATTTCCTCAGCCACTGCACGAAGTTCTTCCACTTTCCCCTTACCTATGAACCATTTGGTGTCCCGGGTTTTCAGGTTCTGTGACAATACACTCAGCACTTCTACGCCTGCCGTCTCGGCGAGTTTTACCAACTCCTCAAGGGAGTACTCCGGGTTAATACCCGAACGTTTGACCTCATCGGTAACCAGACTCACCAACACGGCGCGATCCTTCTTCACCATATCTGTATCATGTGTTCCATTTGTCATCGTGTATATTCACTCCTTCTACTACGTTTCCGCATATATTCTGTGCCACCTTAGATGGCATGCTTTAAGCCGAACCGGTTAACCCGGCCGGCTGCGTTAAAAATTATATTATCGCTTACTTTTGCTCAAACTTCAAATCCTCTGTGCGGATAGTCATCAGCTCCAGTTTTCCCGGATTTCCCTGGGTATACTGTTCCAATAGTCGAACTGCCTGATGGCGAATCGATCGTTCAATGGCATTTCGGACATATCGGGCATTGCTGAACGCATGAAGAGATTCATTTTTTTCCTGAAGCAGATGCTGCTTTAGTTTGAGTATGGTCTGTGGCATGAGAATATAGTCACGTTCCTTAGCCATAATCTCGGAGATTTGAATCAATTGATCAATGCTATAGTCCGGAAATTCAACCTGGATCGGAAAACGGGAAGGTAATCCGGGATTCGTCTGCAGAAAAAAATCAATCTCTTCCGAGTATCCCGCCAAGATGAGGATAAATTGATTCTTATTATCTTCCATTGACTTCACAAGTGTGTCGATAGCTTCCTTCCCAAAATCCTTCTCGCCCCCGCGAGCCAGACTGTACGCCTCATCAATAAATAAGATTCCACCCAATGCCTTTTTGACCAAATCCCTCGTTTTTTGTGCCGTATGCCCGATGTATTCCCCGACCAAGTCTGCACGTTCCACTTCAATCAAATGACCCTTACTCAATACACCCATCTTCTGAAACAGCTTCGCAACGATTCGTGCTACCGTTGTTTTTCCGGTTCCCGGATTGCCTTTGAAAATCATATGATACACGTGCGCCCCACTTATCAGTCCAGCTTCGGTACGCATTTGGGCAATCTGTAAGAAAGCATAGATTTCAAATACTAAATCCTTGATATTTTCGAGTCCAACCAGCTGCTCCAATTCACCTTGAATCTCCTGAAAATGCGCATGTTTGGCTAAACCTTTTGCCGCTTGTATTGCCGTCTCTTCTTCTTTGACCAGCATCTGAGGTTCCTGGTTACGCAAAACAACATTAATTTGTCTGGATGGTCTGCCTCCCGGTTGCCCTCCTGCAGCCATGACCCGTCCGTTCATTCGCCATCACCTCTATTTTATCGGGCTGAACTCTCCTGATTATTAATGTATTCTATCAGGTGCTCTAATATTAGAAGGATGGCGAAGAATTCTGCGACTTTTCCATGACTTAAATCTGAATATTTTTTCTGAACTCCCCATTCTCAAACAAGGTTTGTCTATGCTTCAAGGACAGTTGGAAATACGGAAACACATGAGCATCAATGGCATGCAACAAATCCTTTGCTGTCCGGTTCGCCAGATCATAATCCCCCGTCGTAATGTGCTTACGTGAAAGAGCATCTTCAAGTTCATCTTCGTCCAGCAAAAATATTTCTCCATCCTTCAGGACAACGACATCCAGATACAGATCATCAAACCACGGAACACCTTGATCGGTTATGCCCTGGCTGCGGCATGTATCAATGTACCATTCAACAATTCGCTCCTGATCGTCAAACATGGCCGTAACAACAAAGTGCTCGCCTTTCGGATAATACTGCAACCAGGAATAACCTTTATCCGCAATGCAGAAGGTGCTTCCTCCATAGGTTTTCCACAAAGGCTCTTTCAAATCTTGTATTGTATACAACGTAATGTAACCAGTAAAAATTTTGGATTGAACGAACCGGCATGTAAATTGTCGGTTCGTAATCCGGCGCCAGTTCGCGCGGTCCCCGAATTTCCGTTTCATACGAACCCCTCTTTGCCGACCACAGGTCCGTGACCTGCTGATATTGGTGAACAGCGAATAACGTCCGCATTACCGATTCCACAAGTGCCTGAATCCGCTTTGCACAACGTATTACGAATAGTTACAGCTTACCATATTTAAGTTATACACTCAAAATCAAGCTTTGCCCCATCTATTAGAGAGTTAAGGTTCCACTCCAAACGTTACTAACGCCAAAAAACCTGCTTCCCCAATATGAGGGGGAGCAGGTTTTAGGTTGTAATTATTTAATGCGGCTTATTCTTGTTAACCGCCAGTTCCAGCTTGAGAATCTGTCGGTGCATTCGTTTCTCCATTGTTACCGTTGTTTCCACTATCTGGTGGCGTGACTACTTCGCCCGGTGTCGTTACAGACCCATCATTGGAACCCTCACCCGTACCTCCAGGTTCTGTTGTTCCCTGTCCAGGCGGTGTGTTTCCTTCTCCGGTCTGTCCGTTCCCTTGACCTGTCCCGCCGTTGTTTCCGTTGTTTCCATTATTGCCGTTACCATTGTTACCATTTTCATTTCCGTTGCCATTGTTACCCTCAGAACTTCCATTCCCCGGCGAACCGTTGTCTGGATTTTCTGTTCCAGGCTGTTCTGTGCCCGGTTCCGTCCCTGGCTCCGTGCCCGTATCTGGCTGTTCCGGTTCCAATTCCTCCGCTTCAATCATCAGCGATATGATGTTGGACGGATCAGTCTCCAGTCCCGTAGCTGAATCAACAGCTGTCACATAGTATTCGTAGGTGAGACCCGGGAGTGCACCTAGATCCTGCGCACTGGTCGAACCAACCGCATCTAATAGATGGGTGAACTGTCCCTCAGATGTCTCTTTTCTGTAAATCCGATACTGTGTCGAGGAATCCCCCGTTGCAGTCCAATTCAACGATACAGTTTGCGTAGATGGATCATATGCACCATTCAAACCACTCACTGAAAGCGTTGGTTGCTCTGGTTCTTTTTCCGGCGGAGGTGTCTGGGCTCCTGCTGGAGCTTTGAAGTCCTTCACAGGAACTCCTTTTAACGCATCCCCCATAACTTTGGCAAAGAACGCCGCTGATAGCTTACTGCTATTCTTAAGCATATGGGTTGCATCAGGATTGTCGTAACCCATCCATACTGCTGCAGTCCATTCTGGAGTGTATCCGACGAACCAAACATCACGGTTGGCACTGTTGCCAGAGATACCACTTTGAACGGTTCCCGTCTTACCAGCAACTGGTCGATCCAGACGTGCTGAACGACCTGTACCGTCATTCACGACATTTTGCAGCATCTTAGTCAGGGAATAAGCATTTTGCTCACTCATGACACGTGTTGTTTCCGATTTATCGTGTTTATAGGTCGTTTTCCCCGCGCTATCCTTAATTTCCTTAATGGAATACGCCTGCTGGTACTCACCCAGATTGGCGAATGCACTATAGGCTTGCGCCATTTCCAGCGTATTCGTACCTTTGCTAAGACCACCCAGCGCAATCGCCAGGTTTTTGTCTTCATCCGTAAGTTGGATACCTACGCTTTTTGCAAACTGAACACCTGTATTCACACCAATTTTGTTTAGGAGCCATACTGCCGGGATATTCTCCGATTTTGTAATGGCATCCGTCATACTAATGGTTGAAGAATAACCATGCAAGTTACCCGGGCAGTAATTTCCGAAGCATTGCTTTTCATTACTGAGAGCTGAGTTTGCATTGTAATTACCTGATTCAAGAGCCGGTGCATAAGTCACAATCGGTTTAAATGCCGATCCAGGCTGTCTGCGGCTCTGTGTTACCCGGCTGTAGCCTTTTGTTTGATAATCCCGTCCGCCCATCAAGGCGACGAGACTGCCATTTTCATGGTTCATAATTACCATGGAGCCTTGAACTGGCTGATCGTCTTTACTTGACTCAAACAAACTGTCATCCGAGAAAGCACTTTCCATGGCTGTTTGAGCCTGAGCATCCATCGTCGTGTAAATTTTGTACCCGCCGATATTCAGATCATCCTCCGTTTTACCAGTCACTTTTTCCGCTTCACGAAGAACATAGTCGATAAAGGCTTGATACTTTTGATCTTTCTCAGGCGGTGTATAGTCATAATCTACTTCTTTGGCTTCATCCATTTCCGCCTTGGTGATGTAACCTTGCTCATACATCAGCTGCAATACCACAGCACGACGTGCCTTGGAATCGTTGGGATTGCTCAGCGGGTTATAGGCAGAAGGCCCTTTAGGCATCGCTGCCAATGTGGCAATTTGCCAAATTTTTAATTCGTTAAGGTCAGAAACCCCAAAATAAAATTCAGACGCAGCCTTAATACCATAACGCTGATGACCGAAGAAAATCCGGTTCAGATACATCGTCAGAATTTCGTCTTTTGAGTACTTGCGCTCCAATGCCATTGCAATGGAAACCTCTGTCGCTTTACGGAAGAAGGTCTTGTCACGGGACAAGAACATATTTTTCGCAAGCTGCTGAGTCAGCGTACTTCCACCCTCCACCATGGAGCGGGCCATGACGTCTTTAACCGCCGCCCGTCCGATGGACCAGATATCCACGCCCTGATGCTCGTAGAAGCGTTTGTCCTCCGTAGCAACAAAAGCTTCCTTCACTAAATCCGGAATATCTTCTTCATTGACCGGCTCCAGCTTTTGTATGGACAACTCGCCCATTAACTGTCCGTTACGATCATATACTTTTGAAGTTTCATTGATTGTTGTTTTGTCCTTGTTGGCTTTGAGCAGATTTTCCCCACTCACCATAATAAATAAATATCCACCCAGTGCACAAAATATGGCGATTGCCATGGTGAAAAACAGTGTCCATCCAACGCGTTTACCCGTAATTTTTTTCTTTTTAGAGGTCTTTGGCTTCGCTTTTTTGGTTGACTTGTTATTGCTGTTGCGATTGTTAGACCTCGACAACGGATCGTTTGGCATGTTACCTCCTGACTCCCTTTCAGTTGCATAATTTCTATTCGACTACTGGCTCAAGCTCCTATTGAGCTTATTTTGCCCGGAATGAAAAGAACAACCCTTATTCAGGTTGCTCTGTTTCGATTCCTATACATGTAGACGAAATGGTTGATAAAAAGGTTTCGTAATTTTTTAAGCTTCGCCGCTATTATCTTGCTGCATCAGCGATACGCTGCGTTGCGGCGTGAACGTGGAGATGGCGTGCTTGTAGACCATTTGCTGGCGTCCGTCGCTGTCAATGACGATCGTAAAATTGTCAAATGCCTTGATCGTTCCGCGGATTTGAAAGCCATTGGTCAGATAGACCGTAGCTGGAATGTTTTCTTTCCGCAGTTGGTTCAAGAACGTATCTTGGATGTTGATGGACTTGTTCATTAGCCGTACCCCCATTGGTTCATTTGAATTCGTGTTATAAGTAATATTCAATATCGCTGAGTAGCTTTCGTGCTATTATATCATGAACGGATTCATATAATCCACAAAAACCCCTTGCCTGCTATTTTGCACCTATGCCTGAGCTTCGCTTGCAACTAGAAGACTTATCCATTATACACCGCTTGTCAGAATTGCAAAAGAGGGACAAATTCTACCTTTTTCCACGTTTCCCTTCTACTTTTCTGGATCTGTATATGTTTTCCCTTCTTCTCTGGCTAACGTCATATTTTTCCGATTTTTTCTATCATGGATTAAGAGTTTGAGGTATGTATTGGTATTGATGAGAACAATAATTAACCAAATTAAGGCGACAAGACCTCCAATGGCGAAACCAATTCCAAATAATCCTGAGAAAAAGAGATATAAACTCGCTACTCCGCTCGGTTCTGCACTCATAAAATCTCCCCCTTCACCTTACAAACAAAATCAAATGGCCTGTCATGTGAATTCATTTTAATATTTATGTTATTTTTTTACAATGAATTTCTTTGCTTAAATCTGCATAGGACTCCGAATATTCCCTCTTTTAATAACATCATTTCATATAAAAAAAGTAAAAACCTCTACCTTTTATTTCTAAAAGATAGAGGTTCTAAAGTCCTAATCGTTGGCAAATTCCAACTTCTATATTCAGTCAAACTTACGTTTGATCATCTCACATACATGGGCATAATTCCCTGCAAAATCTTCGGTATCCGTCATATCCACCCATTCAATGTCTTTCATATGCCGGAACCAGGACAATTGCCGCTTGGCAAAACGACGTGTATCCCTTTTCAGCCACTCTACCGCAGCCTCCCAGCTTACTTCACCCTGAAGATAAGCCGCAATTTCCTTATAACCGAGCCCCTGCATGGAGATATGTCCTCTCGCTACGCCGCGCTCCAGTAAAGACTTGACCTCATCTACCAAACCCTGCTCGATCATAAGATCAATTCGCTCTTCCACTCGGGCATACAGTTTCTGACGATCCATTGTCAAACCCACAATAAGCAGGTCATATGGAGACTCTTTCTTCTGGGAAGCCAGCTGCTCGGACAACTTCTCACCTGTAAGGTGATAGATCTCCAGTGCACGAACAATTCGGCGCTGGTCATTCGGATGCAGTCGTTCTGCGCTAACCGGATCAATGCCCCTCAGCTTATCATGTAACGCCTGCGGGCCATGTTGCTCTGCATAACGGAACTGTTCATCCCGGAACGCTTCATCTGAGCCGCTGTCCGAGAATTGAAAGCCATAACATACCGATTCCACATACAGACCAGTACCACCAACAATAAAAGGCAACTTGCCGCGCTCATGGATTTCCCCAATCAGACGTGTGCAGCTCTCCTGAAATTCCGCCACAGAATAGGGGTATTCCGGTTCATGGATGTCTATGAGGTGATGGGGCACACCCTTCATTTCATCGCGAGTAATTTTGGCCGTCCCGATATCCATTTCGCGATATACCTGCATGGAATCCCCCGAAATAATCTCACAATTGAACGCCTGTGCAAGCTCAATACTCATTCTTGTTTTGCCTACAGCTGTTGGTCCAACCAGCACAAGCAGCTTCGGTTTAACTTCCGCTTTCAACATTAATCACTCCGTACAGTGTTTTTGCATTGCCCCGGTCATGTACTTCAAAACCGAGTCTTGTAAACTCCGCGCTGCCGCGCTTCTCTTTCATAACTACCCGCTTGCGGGAAACTCTTTTCGCTTCAATAATACTCTGTTCATCCAAAGCGCTTGGATTCGCATAATCTCGCAAAGGCTGAATGGCACTTGAATCGAGCATTGGCTCACGGAACATCGGATCGAAATAAACCGTGTCACAGCTTCGGTCTGGCAAGGAACGCAGCAAATCGAGATGATTCGCATGCCGCAGCTCAATGCGCCGGAAAGCTTCGTTTACCGCAGGCTTAATGCTCTCATACTGAGACATGCCTTCTACTAATAACGTGTACAGTGGCAGGGAGCTTTCACAGGCGATGACCTTACCAGTTTTGCCTACAGCAACCGAGAATACCAGTGCATCGGTGCCCAATCCTGCTGTACAATCGATAACGGTATCCCCTTCAAGGATCGCCCCCGCGTCCAGCATCGGATCAGCTTCTCCATTTAACACACGTTTGGCCCGAACAAATCCCATACTTGGGTGAAACTCAAGCAAGGGTGAATCCGGACGAAACAAACGAACTTTACCCTGAAGCACAACTATAATCTCATCAATCCCATAATGTGCAATCATTGCAGGTAAAGACATTCTCTTGCGTGATACATAGGTTCCTCCCGTTGTTTCCGCAAGGTTTCGTGCACGTTCCACAAGGTGGCCTGCTTCCTTTTCACCGGTTGTAATATACATAATTTCCTCCTAAATAGCTACATGACCCGTTTGAACAATTTCTCTAGATCATAGGTTGAAAATGACACCACAATCGGTCTCCCGTGTGGACAAGTATACGGTTGACGGCAAGAACCAAGACGCTGAATCAACACTTCCGCCTCCTGATCCGTCAATTTCTGATTGGCTTTGATGGACGCCTTGCAAGAGCACATGATCGACGCCGCTTCTCTCATCTTGGCGACATCTATACTACGTTCACTCAGCACCCATTCTGACATCTCTTCAATAATGTCTTTCTCATCTCCCTTGGGGAACCAGAATGGATGGGAACGCACCCGGAAGGTCTGCCCACCGAAATGTTCCAAATAGACACCTGCCTGCTCGAACCAAGCCAGTCTAGTTTTGAGCTTTTCGGTCTCGGATGGTGTGAACTCCAGTGTAATGGGCAATAGCAACTCCTGCGAAGCCTGAGCCGGATTGCCAAACTGCTCGTAGTAATACTCATAATTCACCCGTTCATGGGCCGCATGCTGATCAATCAGATATAGACCATCTTGATTTTGTGCAATCAAGTACGTCCCGTGGTGCTGCCCAATCAGGCTTAGTTCAGGAAACGCAGGCATGGAAACATCCGATTTAACGGCAGATGCCAGCCTCGCTGGGTCCGGCAAACTAGGAGCCTTCCAGTTCCGCTCTCCTTTTGCACCCGCCGTAGACGGATTATAAGATGAACGATTTTCTCTAACTGGAGAATTCACCGAGTTGGAACGATACGCAGAAGCTGGAGCCTGTGAAGTCGATAGCCCCTTATCTTCAGTTGAAGGTAAGGCATCTTGCGCAGCACGATCTGTAGCAGCACCAGTACTTCCACTCACAGCAGAAGCTGTTTCGCTATGGGAATTTTCGTCATGACTATAATTACGCTTCAGAACATTAGACCCTGAGTCCCCGCTCAACATCCCAAATGGATCATAGGATGGTGGTATCTCGGGTGGAGCTTCAGGAAACGGCAGCGTCTGACCCTCACCGTTTCCATCAGAACCTGATTGCACATCAGCCGAAGCCACATCAGCCGGGGCATCCAGATCATCGTCCACTGAACTCATTTTAGCGAGTCCAGCATGTTTCCCTAATGGACCCTGTTGCCCATACCCTGCGGATTCCGTTTCGTCCTTTAGAGGACCTCTGGGGAACAGGAACTGTTCCTGGATAAAGGAACTGTTATCTCCACGTCTGATTTGCTGCTTGGTTACCTGTGGAATGAGCACTTCCTTCCGCAAGATTCCACGCAGTGTCGTTTCTACAAACTCGTACAGCTCCGCTTCCTTGCTGAAACGAACCTCCAGCTTCGCCGGATGCACGTTCACATCGACCAGGGATGGATGCATTTCCAATTGCACCACGACAAGTGGGAACCGATTAATGGGCAGCAACGTATGATACGCCTTCAGAATAGCCTGGTTGAGCCCGTAATTCCGAATAAAGCGTCCATTCACAACGGTCGACATGCCGCCACGATTGGCACGAGTCCATTCCGGCAAACTGATCAGCCCGCTCACACGATAGTCCAGACTCTCTCCCTGAATGGGGAGCATCGCTTTGGCGGCACTAGTACCATAGATCGCTGCAACCACTTGCAGCAGATCCCCATTGCCCAGCGTCTGAAGCAGTGTATTTTCATTATGACGCAGCGTGAACGAGATGTTAGGATGAGACATTGCCATACGATAGAGAACATCCGAGATATGTCCCAGCTCGGTCTGGATCGTTTTCATATATTTAAGCCTGGCCGGCGTATTGAAAAATAGTTCTTTCACCTCAAAGTCCGTGCCTTGGGGTGAGGTTTCATCCTCATGTGAGAGAAGTTTGCCTCCCTCAATCACGATTCGTCTTCCTCGCCCGTCATTCCCGCTGGCTGACAACACTTCCACTTTGGAGACAGCGGCAATACTCGCCAAGGCCTCTCCCCGGAACCCAAGACTTGTGATCTGGAACAGATCGCGGCCATGAGCTATTTTACTGGTTGCATGACGATAGAAGGCCTTTTCCATATCCTCTGGCTCGATACCAGCACCATTGTCTTTGACCCGAATACGGAGCAGTCCGCCCTCTTCCACCGTAACATCAATCTTGGAGGCGCCTGCATCAACCGAGTTTTCGAGCAACTCCTTAACGACTGAAGCAGGCCGTTCGACCACCTCACCTGCTGCAATCTGGTTGGCAATATGTTCATCAAGCACATGAATTTTCGCCACAGATTTTCCCCTCCCCTATACTCAGGATAATTGCTGTGCCTTCAATTTGAGATCATTCAGTATTTGCATCGCCTGAAGCGGTGTCATGTTCATTACATCAATATCCTTCATATTACGAATAAACTCCCGAGCAGGCTTGTCAAGGGCAACTACCTCCGTTTTCGGAGTTACACTTGGCTCTTCATCTCCAAAGATGGACAATTGAACCACATCAGCATGTTTGGAAACTGCCTGCTGCTTGCCATTTTGTTTTTTGTCCTGTTGTTTCTGTACTGGAGCTTCAGTCGCAACAGTGAGTTCGACAAGTTCCGTAGATTCCTGCTCCCGAATCAATGACGAATGATCTGTTGCCTGGAACTCTGCACCATCTCGATCATGATCACCCGATTGCTGCTTGTCATTCCCGGCAAATTCGCTGCCAACCGCAACCTGAGCCGCCGTATGCTCGAAACCGTGCAGCAATCCATTCGCCCGCTCAATGATACTATCCGGCAGACCTGCAAGCCGTGCGCAATAAATCCCGTAACTGCTGCTGGCAGCCCCGGCGATCAATTTACGCAGGAAATTGACCTTGTCCCCGCTCTCCTGAACGGCCATGGAGTAATTCGCCAACTTGTCCAAACTCTCTTCCAGATGAGCAAGCTCATGGAAATGAGTTGATACAAGCGCTTTGCACCCAATGATATCGTGCACATATTCAATGACGGACTGGGCAATCGCCATTCCCTCACTGGTAGACGTTCCCCGACCCAATTCATCGATAATAATCAGACTGCGTGGTGTTGCTTTATCCGTCATGACCTGAATGTCGGCCATCTCCACCATAAACGTACTTTGTCCACCGATGAGATCGTCTGCCGCACCAATCCGTGTGAAAATACGATCCATAATCGGTACTTCAGCTTGCCCTGCCGGCACAAAACAACCGATCTGAGCCAGAATCGAAATCAGCGCCACCTGCCGCATATACGTACTTTTCCCTGCCATATTTGGGCCGGTAATCAGCAGAATACGCGCCTCTTCCTTCTGCATCGCTGTATTGTTGGCAATGAAAGCTCCATCTCGCATCACTGCTTCAACTACCGGATGGCGCCCCTGTTCTACAACCAAATCGTAACCATCGGTCAATGTAGGCCGTACGAAATTGCGCTCTGCACTGATGACGGCAAAGGATTGATAAACATCAATCTCCGCGACCAGCTCAGCCAGTTTTTGCAGCCTGGCAATCTCCTGATTAAGCCGTTCGCGCAATTCTGCGAACAAGCCATATTCAATATCGACCATCTTGTCCTGAGCTTCCAGAATCAGCGTCTCTTTTTCTTTCAGCTCCGGTGTAATATAACGCTCAGCATTCGCAAGGGTTTGTTTCCGCTCGTAACGGCCTTCTGGCAGAGAAGCCAGGTTCGACTTGGTAATTTCAATATAGTACCCAAATACTTTGTTGTAGCCAATTTTCAGCGAGCGAATGCCGGTCGCTTCACGCTCTCTGGCTTCTAGTTCAGCAATCCACTGCTTGCCATTCACCGAGGCTTCCCGAAGCTCATCCAGCCTCTCGTGGTATCCTTCACGAATTAAGCCACCATCACGCACGGACACAGGCGGCTCATCAACGATAGCCTGACCAATTGCATCTCGCAGATCACTGCAATCATCCATAATGCCAGCAATGTGCTGTAGCGTCGTGGAAGGCGAGCCTGCACAATACTGACGTAGCCCCGGAATTTTGTCTAGTGACAGCTTCAGTGCATTCAGATCCCGACCGTTAGCATTACCAAAGGCAATTCGACCCACCAGGCGTTCCAAATCGTAGATGTCTTTGAGTTCTGCACGCAGATCTTCCCTCAATATAAACTGGTTATACAGCGTATCTACCGCTTCCAGACGTTCATTGATTTTTCCTTTTTGCAGCAAGGGTTTATCAACCCAGCGACGCAGCATGCGGGCACCCATAGACGTTTCTGTGCGGTCCAGCAGCCAGAGCAGCGATCCTTTTTTCGAACGCTCACGTACCGTTTCCACCAGTTCCAGGTTACGCCGAGTAAAGGGGTCCAGAATCATAAAGTGATCCGGCTCATACGTTGAAACCTGTGTCAATTGTCCAAGTGAACGTTTCTGTGTCTCACTTAAATAGGAGAAAAGACGCGCTATGCAGGCTTGACGTTCAGGCTCCAAACGTGCCCATACCGCTTCTCCGAATTGCTGACGCACCAAATCTTCCTTACTCTTCGTCCATGGTGTATACACCACAGGTCGACCAATTGGAGATGCCTGGGTAGCCACCGTATCAAGCAACGCAGCATCCCCCACTATTTCAGAAGGTTCGTAGATTCCGATCTCATCCTTGAGCCACTCTTGTGAGTATGGAACAGAGGTCACGTAGAGCTCCCCTGTGGACAAGTCACAGGCAGCCAGTGCAAGTGTGTTCTGATTCCCTGTCAGGCAAACCATATAGTTATTGGACTTGTCCCCCAAGGTCTTGCCTTCCATTACCGTTCCGGGTGTTATAACTCGTACAATTTCACGCCGCACCATGCCTTTGGTTACCGTTGGATCTTCCATCTGTTCGCAGATGGCTACTTTGTATCCTTTTTCAATCAAGCGCTGTATGTAATTGTCAGCCGAATGATAAGGCACACCGCACATAGGGATTTTATCTTCTCCCCCTCCTGCGCGTGCTGTTAATGTAATCTCTAGCTCACGGGAAGCATTAACCGCATCCTCAAAGAACAATTCATAGAAATCACCTAATCTAAAAAAAAGAAAAGCGTCCTGCGCTTCGGCCTTCACTTGCAAATATTGTTGAATCATTGGCGTATACTGAGCCATGAGTATCCTCCATCCGTTCCAATGTTGTCAGGAAGAGAAGCTGTCTCGGAAGGAACAATAAGGCGGTAAGGCACCTTATTCGTGCCACCGCCTCATGTTTCGGCTTCCGCCGCTTCCCTCACAGGTTGCTGTTCCATTTCTTCCGTAACGATGATCAAAATCGACTTATTTCTCATTATACCAAAAAAGTGTCCACTCTTCATGAACCTGCTCGAATATTCCAGAGTTTACGTATATCCCGACTCTCGTCCCATGTTCTACCCTGTCTTAGCTGGCTAATTAATGGAGCGGCGTAACGTTCATAACGCTCATAACCGTCCATTTGCGTCAGGTCATCCAGCAGTGCCGGAATATGCGCCTGCATTACCTCACGGTTTCCTTCATAAAAAGCAGTATGAATAGCAGCCTTCGCCAAAGGACGTTGACGCAGCTGATGATAACCTCTCGCGATAAGACCAGCTAGAGCAACAACACCTTTGGCAACCAGAGGAGATACCAGAAAACTGGGTAACGTGCGGTATTCAAATCCACCGTAAGATTTCAGTCGAAAATCACCCAATGCCCCATAACGTGGACGCCGGCCTGAACCTCGTGGGTCCTGAAGAACGGCAAGCGGCAATGCTAGATAATTGTCAAATGCGCGCAGCAGTTCCCCGTTTAGTGTAACGCCACTGAAATGGATATGTCCGCCGAGCGGCAATCCGCGCTGGGGCATTCCCCCTGCCTGCCAGATCAGCGAGTGATCACTAATACTACGAGATGCGGCCGCAAAGGCTCTCATCAGATGAGCCAGCAGTTCGCGCGGCTCAGAGCTGGGAGCGGGTCGCAGTTCGGCTACCGGATATATTCGTCGTCCACCGATCGTCACGGAATCACAGCCGGCTACGCCTGTTCGTTCGAGAAATCTAGAGGCGGGCACGATTTTGGATTCTGGCATTTGTACAAGTAGAAATTCAGGGTCCATTCCAAGTATGGGGGCTGCATTACAATGCCGCTCTTCATCCAGTTCGGACTGAAGCTGTTTCCAGCCTGCACGGTACATGGCAGAGAGATCTGTCATGCCCTTCCATGGCCTTGGGTCAATCGAGATGACAGAACAACCGCTCTTTCCTGATGCTTCCAGTCTTACAGCGCCGTGGTCCAGTCCAACCGTATACAATGTTTTGGTGGCAAGCCGTTCAATACGTTTGAATAACGTTGATGCTGCTTCACGATCCAGCACACTTTCTTGCGCTCCACCCATGCCACTGGTGTCCCTACGTTTGATGCGAATCGCTTGAAGACAGCATATCTCTACATCATAACGTACACGCAGACCCAACTCCCGGTCACGCCTGTCCTGCGAAGCCAGCACTTCAATCCCGGATCGTTTCAGGCGATCTGCTCGTTCACGAGGGAGCATGCGTTCATATCGGCGCACCGCCTCCTCGGCCTCATCTATCACATTCATCCTGTCCCTCCTCCCAATTCTCGCCCAAAATGAAAAAAGAGGGCTTACGCCCTCTTCACTGCCGCTTGCGGCGCATATGATACCTTAAGTTTATGAATCCAGATCGCTGAGCTTACAGCTCATCGTCAAGCAGGTCGGGATCGAGATCGTCATAATCTCCATCACCACTACCGAAGTCATAATCCTTGTCTTCATAATCTCCACAGCCATCCGTGCACACTTTCACACAAACTTTGGTCTCGGCGACCAGTTCAACAGCGAATTCCCGTTCTACCCGGATAATTACGCTGCCTCCACCTGCCGACACCGTGGCTTCCACACAGCTCGGTTCCTGCGTTGCATCCGCAGATACCTCTACAGTGGCGGCCCGGTGTTTCGGGTCCAGATAGGACAAAGGCACATGTTCTACATACGACACCGTTTCTTTGGCTACATCCGTCTGTGAATTTTTGTCATAGGAATACCAAATGTTGATATCGTAAGTACCAATAACTTCAATTCCGTCCCCCGCTGATACGGCTTCATATTGGTGGTTGATAATCCAAGCCCCCAAAATACTGGTCGGACCATGTGGCGGAGTCACGGTATGTGTTACGGTAGAGAACTTACGACCTTTCCCGCAGATCGCCTTCGTGATGATCTCTCTACATTGATGTTTATGACTCAATGACATCTTTAAACCTCCTCCATACAATCATTCTTTACAAGTGTATGCAGGGCATCCGTCTAGGGTGACAACTATTTTCTATTATTCATTTGTAGATTGGGACCGGTCCGATACCGGAGACGGAGCTTTGTCCTTCTTGGCTATTTTCAGATACAGCGCGAGTTCCCGGCACAGCTGGAGAATAGCTGAACGAATCTCGAATTCTTCCCTTGTATCCGGCAACTCCATTCGCTTGAATTCTTCTTGCACATCTGCGAGAAGTTTTTCTGTACGTCCGGTGTAAGATTCAGTGAGCACATCCTGACTGAGCTGGTCGAACAGCTCCGATACCATTTCCGCATGCGGCATCTTCTGATAGATCTGGGATACCAGATGCATCATATGCTGGATGGAATCCAATTGCGTTTTGCGCATATAAAAGTAAACACTCCATCCCTCGTTCGGATGGATGACCTGATTCTCCAATGAACGTTTGGCTGCTTCAATGCCGCCCAGTACAGCTTTGTCAGCTTCGATCAGTTCTTTCCCTGCCCACACTTCATTCGGATTACGTAGCGTAGCTGCAAACTCCTTAAAGATAACCGAGAATAACTCATCAATTCTTTTGCGAATACGCAGCATCTGCGGGTCCGCAGCCGGCATATACGCCAGATTGACAACCATCGCGGAACCGAGACCAATCAGCAACAGCCCAATTTGGACCAAAACCACATGTACGTCCATTTCACCGCCGCCAAATACCCGGAACACCACGACAGAACCCGTCACAATGCCTTCCTTGAATCCGGCCCGAACGATAACCGGAAATGCAATTAGTATGTAGAACGCCAGCACCCAATAATGGAAGCCAAGAAAGTGAAAAAGTACACTTGCAAATAAAAGTCCCACTACGGAAGCGAAAAATCTCGCAGATATGGTGCGAATACTTCTTTTCCGTGTCACATCAACGCCGAGTATGGCTAACAAGCCCGCCGATGTTGGTCCGGGCAAGCCGCACCAGTCCGCAATCAGCACGGCCATCAGCGCGGCTATTGCGGTTTTAATTACCCTAAAACCCATTAACTCCCTCTCCTCTAAGCTGCAAAAATGTCAAAGCCAGCGAGCCATACCTATCCAAGTGAGCGCTTGTCCAATGCCTGACAGCGTGTATCGTCATATATCATATCCCTAGTATTACACATCCTGCCAAAAACCATTTCTTATCTAATCAAAAGAATCATTCAGGAAGAACCGCATATCGGAATTCGCTGCTACAGTCATAAACGGCATCAACCGACATGCATATGCATGTCGGTCTCAATAACGCGCCCCGGATGAGGGACGCTGGCAATTTGATTGATGCGACAGAAGCCTCTAGGCCCTCTTCTCCAATCGTCGCATTCATTCCGGACTGCGCGGAATATTCGTAATAGTATGGTACTTGATTTTTCGGGTTCGGGCAACGTGACACCTCTTGTGAAATTGTATACATATCATGAAGCATTCTATTTTGCACACGCATGTTTTGCAGAATTACCTGCGTCCTGCCAGCAGCTTGCGTTCTACATATACAACGAGCTGGTACATCGCTGTAGCTACAGCCGCAATAATCAACAGGCTCGATAAAACAAGGGTAAAGTTAAACACTTGAAATCCGTAGATGATCAGATAGCCCAATCCCTGCTTGGCGACCAGAAATTCACCCACGATTACACCGACCCAGGCCATGCCCACGTTTACTTTTAAGGTAGAGACAATGGCAGGAAAAGAAGCAGGTAATACGACTTTGCTGAAAATCTCGGAGCGATCGCCACCAAACGTACGGATAACCTTTATATAGTTCTGATCTACTTCATTAAAACTGTTATACACGACAAGTGTAGTAATAATGACCGTGATTGACAAAGTCGTCATGACAATGGCCGTAAATCCTGCACCAAACATGACGATAAAGATTGGACCCAGCGCTACTTTGGGCATGCTGTTGAACACAACCATATAAGGATCAAGCACTTTGGACAAAAAAGGAGACCACCAGATCAGAACCGCAAGCAGTGTTCCGACGAGTGTCCCCAGCAAAAAGCCGACTGCCGTTTCCCCTACGGTTACCCCAACATGCGCCCATAGTTCTCCACTGACGATGTCCTTCCAGATCTGATTGAAAATTTTGCTGGGATAACTGAACAAAAGCACATCAATCCAGCGCAGCCTTCCCGCCAGTTCCCACAGCAAAAACATAAACACCAACATGGACAGCTGCACCGCCAGCACTTTATGTCGCCATCTGGCAACCTGCTGAATATGACTTTGGTGCAGCTGTCTCATCCAATCATCACGCATTTCCTGCTTCTGGTTCGTCTGATTCACCCGTTCTTCTCACCTCCACCGGACTGATCCAATTCACTCCATAACGCCTGAAACAGCTCATTGAACCCTGGCTGCTCCCTCGCGTGAAAAGGCTGTGCGTTCCGCAGATCTTCGGGAATGATAAACTCCTTCCGAATGCGCCCCGGATTACGATCAAGCACGATGACGCGGTCACTGACGGCAATAGCTTCGGACAGATCATGGGTGACAAGCACCGAAGTTTTGCCGGATTTCTTCAGTGTGTCTGAGACCAGATCCTCCAGCTGCAGCTTGGTTTGATAATCAAGTGCGGAAAAGGGTTCATCCAGCAACAGTATTCCCGGATCCGTAGCTAGTGTACGTACCAAAGCCACCCGTTGCCTCATGCCCCCGGATAACTCGGAAGGATACTGGCTTTCGGTTCCAGCTAGACCCATACCTGCCAGCAGCTCACGTGTGCGCTCGCGACTCTCGTCATTGAGCCCACCTGTCAATTCAAGTCCGATCAGGACATTATCCAAAATGGTACGCCATGGAAACAGATAATCCTGTTGCAACATATAGCCAATCTGGGCAGACGGACCTTCGATGCGTTTACCTTTAACCTTGACCTCGCCTGCGGTCGGTGTGAGCAGCCCGGCGATGATCGACAGCAATGTCGTTTTACCACATCCGCTTGGGCCAACAAGACTAACGAACTCTCCTTGCTCGACCTGAAGATTCAAATTTTCGATAACCAGAGATGCTTCACGCTCGCTGACATAGACTTGCGAAATCCCTTCCAGTCTGATCACCGTTTCGGATTCAGGCATACATGCTCACGTCCTTTCCTGAATACCTGGTTACTTCGCTGATGCTGCTTGTTCTGCATAGGAATTATCAACAATCGTTTGAGAATCCACACGCTGTTTCAGTTCTCCCGCAGCACTCATGACGTCCAGCAAGTTATTCCATTCGTCCTCATCAATGATGGGATCGGTTGCATATGTGCCCTGTTCCTTGTAACGGTTCACACTGCTTACCAGAATGGCTGGATCAATATCTTTGAAATAAGGCTTGATGACTTCAGCGATCTCTTCAGCGGTGTGGGAATCCACCCAAGCTTGTGCTTTGTGCAAGCCGTTAGTGAACTTCTGAACGATGTCCTTGTTGTCATTGATATAGCTTTGTTTGGTCATGAAGACCGTATAAGGCAGATGGCCACTTTCCGTTCCAAACGAGGCTACAACCTTGCCGCGACCCTCTTTTTCAAAGATGGACGCCTGAGGTTCAAACAGCTGCACATAATCCCCCGTACCTGAAGCAAATGCAGAAGCAATGTTGGCAAAATCCACATTCTGAATCAATTCCAGATCATTCTGCGGATCAATGCCATGTTTTTTCAGCGTGAACTCGCCTGCCATTTGAGGCATGCCGCCTTTTCTTTGTCCGAGAAATGTACTCTGGTTCAGTTGATCCCAATTGAAGTCACCTTCGGGATTGCGGGCAAACAGAAACGTTCCATCCGTCTGTGTAAGCTGGGCAAAGTTAATGACTGGATCTTCTGCGCCTTGTTGATAGACATAAATAGACGTCTCTGCTCCGACCAATGCGATATCTACTGAGCCTGCAAGCAATGCAGCCATCGTTTTGTCTCCACCAGCCGTCGTCTGAATGTCCACTTCAAGCCCCTGTTCCTCAAAAAAACCTTGGGCCACGGCCACATATTCAGGTGCGTAAAACACAGAACGCGTGACCTCACCAATCGTAATTTTGGTTTTATCCTTATCTTTATTGCAGCTGGTGAGAGCCACGATGATAATGAGCAAAATGACGATGGCCCGGATGAACCAGGGCGTGTATTTCATGATATTTCCCTCCTTCACTGGTTTCAGCTGTTCTCTCTATTATGGATATGCTGATGCCCAGCAAAAGGTTAAGAACTTGCATGCAAAAGAAGAGCCGGGCAAAGATGCCCCGCTCTTCAAAAATTAGATAATGATGTTATAGCTGTACTACAGCTTGTAAATCTCAGTATATTTCGCTTCCAGATAATCGGCCAAATAGTCCGGATTCAACTCTTCACCCGTTACGGCCACAATCAGTTCGGAAGGTGTACGGCTTTTGCCATAACGATAAATTTTGTCAGTCAACCATTCCTTGATGGGAATCAGGTTACCTTCGGCAATATGGGCATCGAACTCAGGCATTTCTTTGCGCAATGTATGTAGAATCTGTGCAGCATACATATTGCCGAGCGAGTAAGAAGCAAAGTAACCAAAGTCACCACCCGACCAGTGAACATCCTGAAGCACACCCATACCATCATTCGGCGGCACAATGCCAAGATATTCCTTGTATTTTGCATTCCAGGTCTCCGGCAGGTCCTTGACTTCCAGACCTTCGTTAAACAGCATTTTCTCAATTTCATAACGAATGATGATGTGCAGATTGTACGTCAGCTCATCAGCTTCAATCCGGATCAGAGAGCTTTCAACCCGGTTAATTGCCCGGTAAAAGTCTTCCAGCTCAACCTCGTTTAATTGAGGGAAGTGCTGTTGCAAATCTTTATAATAACGCGTCCAGAATGCAAGACTGCGGCCAATCATATTTTCCCAAAGACGCGACTGGGATTCGTGGATACCCATGGACGTTCCTTCGGCAAGAAGAGTACCAGCCAGGCTATCGTCAATATTTTGCTCATACAGAGCGTGTCCGCCTTCGTGTAGTGAACTGAAGACCGCACTCGTCACATCATCCTGCAAATAATTCGTCGTGATCCGCACATCACCTGGATTCAGGCCCGTTGCGAACGGATGAACACTCTCATCGAGTCTTCCGGCTTCAAAGTCATAACCCATTTGTCCCAGAATAAACAGACTGAATTTCTCCTGTTGATCCTTGTCAAACAGCTGGTTCAAGAACTCCGTGTTCGGCTTGTTCGCCGAAGCATTGATCTTCTCTTGCAGCGGAACCAAACGGGCTTTGAGACGGGCAAATACCGCATCCACCTTTTCTACAGTCAGTTCCGGTTCATACATGTCCAGAAGGGTATCATAACGAGTATCTTTCACACCCCAATAGTCAATGAACTCTTGTTTGAGCTTCACAATATCGGTGAGGTAGGGCGAAAAACCTGCAAAATCACTGTTATGCTTGGCATCTTCCCAAGCCGTTTCTGATTTTGCGGTAAGTACGGTATACGCTTGTACTTTTTCTGGTGGTACGGACTGACTGCGATTATATTCTTTCTGGCAATCTTCCACCTGACGACGGTCGATATCTTCCAGCTGTTCCAGCACGGCTGGATTTGTTAATGTATCCAGGTAGGATTTCATCTCAGCTGAGGTTTGCAGTTTGAATGCTTCGGTTGACAGCATTCCCAGTGTTTCCGAACGTGTCGGGACACCTTTTTTGGGCGCACCTGTGCGCAGATCCCAGTGAAGCAAACCAATGGCTTCATGATAACTCTTGATTTTGCGAGCCAGATTACGGAAGGATTCCAGCTGTTCCTGTGTGTGTTGTTCCATTGTTAACGTTCACCTCTTCAAAAAAATGTTGGTTTCCCTATTGATGATACTTTTTGCAATGCGTATAATCAACTTTTAACAGATGCAAATTGCATTATTCCTCCAAACCGAGGAATAATGCAATTTGCTGACCGTGGTATAATAAAAATACCAAAGGGCGTAGGACAAGCTGCATTTGATGCAAGTGGCCGTGCTCATCGTATTGGATAACAGGAGGCAATAGACATGAACAACATTCAAGAGATTCTGGCTTACAACAAATCATTTGTCGAGACTAAAGAATACGAAAAGTATACGGCAGGCAAGTTTCCAACCAAAAAGATGGTCATCATCACTTGTATGGACACTCGTCTGGTGGAAATGCTGCCCAAGGCCATGAACCTGAAGAATGGCGATGTGAAAATCATCAAAAACGCTGGCGCAATCATTTCTCAACCTTTCGGGTCTGTTATGCGTAGTGTTCTCGTCGCCATCTATGAGCTTGGTGCCGACGAAGTACTGGTTGTTGGACACACGGAATGCGGTATGGCTTCCCTACACGCAGAGACCATGATTGGACATATGGTTGAACGGGGTGTATCTGAGGAAGTCATGAGCACACTGGAGAACTCCGGCATACGTTTACAAAAGTGGCTACGCGGGTTTGACAGCGTTGAAGAAGGGGTAAAACATACTGTGGAAGTGATCAAGAAACATCCATTGCTTCCACCTACTGTACCCGTTCACGGCATGGTCATCGACTCCTACACAGGTGAACTTGATCTTGTCGCAGATGGGTATGGGCAATAGACATCTCTCTAAATGGTTTTGGGTGCGGACCTCAGGGTCCGCACTCTTTTTTTGTCTAAATTGAGGCAGTTGTTCTGTCAGGTTGTCAAACCATACAGTTTCAGTGTACACTTTTATGAAAGCGGTCAAAGAAAGCAATTTACATTGTTTTTGCTGGCCCAGCCCTAATATTAAGGAGACATGTGCATGAACATACTTTCCTACGGATTGCTCGGGCTTCTTACCCGCGAGGAGTCATCAGGTTATGATCTAATGCTGAAGATCCAGCCTCATTGGCAGGCTAAACACAGTCAGATCTATCCGCTCCTCTCCAAAATGGAAAACGATGAGCTTTTAGCCTCCCGCTGGGTGCAACAGTCTGACAAACCGGACAAAAAAATGTATGCAGTCACGGAAAAAGGTATTGAAAAACTGCTGGGATGGATGATCACTCCCGTTACCGCTCCGGTTACGCGCGACGAGTTCAACCTGCGTATTTTATGTGTCGGCATTGCGGAAGACGGAAGCATGAGACGCATTCTGAATGAGCGCAAAAACTGGTTCATGGAACGCATCCGTTATTTCGAGGATTTGAAATCCCGTATACCTCAGGATAATTTGCGAGTAGGCAGTCGGGAATTCGGAAGTTACATTCTGGTACAAAAAGGGTTAATGAACGCACAAACGGGCATCGAATGGTGTAACTGGGTAACCCAATTACTCGATGGTCAGGCGGCAATTCAGGACCCTTGTCCAAGTATTTCAGAAAAATAAACAAAATTTGAAACGTTCCTGTAAGTTGACCGTATTACTTGAGTAAGGCCCATTTTTGGGCGAATCAAACAAATTAATCGGGGGGTTACGATCTTTACAATGAAGAAAAAATTCGGAATTAAACATCTCATGATGGTTTTCATGGCCTTTACATTACTGTTTGCAACAGTTGGAGTTGCGAATCCGGATTCTGCTGATGCTAGACGTGGTGGCGGTTTCAAATCGGGAACAAAAAGCTATACCAACACACCTAAGAAATCCGATTCCAACAGCAATGTGAGCAAATCTAATACGAATAATAACTCCAATGGAGCAGCTACAACGAACCGTGGCGGATTCTTCGGCGGTGGCGGTGGATTTATGAAAGGTATGATGCTGGGCGGTCTTGCTGGTATGATGTTCGGCGGATTGTTCGGTGGCATGGGCGCTCTGGGTAACATTCTTGGATTGCTCGTAAACGTAGCTGCAATTATGCTGATCGTGATGCTCGCGATGGCTCTATTCAGAGCCATTACGAATCGCCGTAAACCAGCAGCAGATGGTCGTTATGACCGCAAAAATGATCGTGATGATGATGACCGTAACAGAAACGGACGGTACTAATCTCTATGGTTCTAAGCATGGATGAAATTGTCAACGCGATCTGTATTCACATGGCTGAACGCAAGGGTGTTCGCCCAACCGATGTCAATGTGGAACTGAGCTGGGAAGAAGATACGGGATATTCCGCAGAAGTCTGGATTCAAGGCCGCAGTCAGTATCTGGTCGAATCCAACATGATTGAAGCGATCCTGCGCTACCTGCACAGTGAATACGACATTCGGGCTTACCGTGAGAATGTAAGACTGGATCTGGATGAAGAGATCACAGCGATTGTGAATCAATAAATGAATAACTAATAAGCCATTTGCGGATGGAATATAAAAAGGACTGTCTCCATGATGTCATTGACATGATTGGAGACGGTCCTTTTTTTGTGTTCCTTGGGAAGATGAAACCTTTGCATCTACCTTCCCAAGATTCATAATGTAATCTTATGGCTACTTCAATTTCACCAGACTGTAGTTTTTCTTGCCTTTACGGATAATGATGAATTTACCACCGATTGCGTGCTCTGCAGAGACCGTGAATTCCAGTTCCGTAACTTTCTCACCATTCATGGAAATGGCCCCTTTGGTGACATCCTCACGCGCCTGACGTTTGGATGGCTCCAGGCCAAGATCCACGAGCCAGTCTACAATATTTTTTGCTTCACCATCGGTTTCGAAGGTCGGCATTTCTTTAAAGCCCTGCTCGATTTCGTCAGCTGTAAGGGAACGAATGTCTCCGCTGAAGAGTGCTGCGGTAATGCGTTTCGCCTGCTCCAGCATGTCGTCGCCGTGAACAAATTTCGTCATTTCTTCAGCGAGTGCCTTTTGTGCTTCACGCTTGTGGGGCTCCGTTTCTACCTTTTCAGCCAAAGCTTCAATTTCTTCTTTGCTTAGGAATGTGAAGTATTTCAGGTATTTGATTACATCACGGTCATCCGTGTTCGCCCAGAACTGGTAGAATTCGAATGGAGTCGTCTTATTCGCATCAAGCCAGATGGACCCGCCTGCGGATTTACCGAATTTCGTTCCGTCGGATTTGAGCATCAGCGGGATCGTCAGACCGTAAGCTTTAGCTTCTGGCCCTTCTTTTTTACGGATCAGGTCCAGACCGCTTGTAATGTTGCCCCATTGATCGGAACCGCCGATTTGCAGCTGTACATCCTCATGTTGGAACAGGTGCAGGTAATCGAGCGATTGGAGAATCTGGTAGGAGAACTCGGTAAACGAAATTCCATCTTCCAGTCTGCTCGCAACCACATCTTTGGCTAGCATCGTGTTGAGGTTAAAGTTCTTACCGTAGTCACGCAAAAATTCAATCACATTGATTTTGTGTGTCCAGTCGTAGTTATTGACCATACGTACCTGATTGTCGCCATCCGTTACGAAAAGCTTTTTCATTTGTGCAGTCAGAGCATCTACATTGGCTTGGACCTCTTCCAACGTTTGCAGGGAACGTTCCGATTGACGACCACTTGGATCACCAATCGTTCCTGTTGCCCCACCAATTAGAATGACTGGACGGTGCCCAGCGAGTTGGAAACGTTTCAGCATCATGAACGGAATCAAATGTCCGATGTGCATGCTGTCTCCTGTAGGGTCAACTCCGCAATACAATGAAACCGACGTGGTCTCTGTCAGCTCACGCAGACCCTCCGCATCTGTCTGTTGATTAATGGCGTCGCGCCATTCCAGTTCATCAATAATATTCAAAACAAACAACCCCTTCTCTATGCATTGGTATTAGGCCATGATCTACGTTAATTCACAAGGAGCTAAGCCGGGCGAGGCTTTTTTGGACACAAAAAAATCGCCGCCTTGTCTTCAATAGACATAGGGACGATTATCATAACCGTGGTACCACCCAACTTGCACAGACAACAACTCACACGCTGTCCATACCGCTTTCAGCAAAATATCGTTTGCCATTCCGCTTGGCATTACCCAAGTACTCCAGAGTGTAATTCGCAGCCCTTGTATGTATCAGGTTCCATCAACCCCTGACTTTCTGTAACAGGGACAAAGCCGCTACTGCGCTCTATCAACGTAATTCATGTATTCAATTTATAGCCAGTATAGCCGAACGTTAATATCATTGCAAGGCCAAGTATTTAATCTTTATATAGAGCAACAGATGAGTGCCTACGCCAAAGTTTATAAAGACATCATGTTCAACTTCTCGTGGTAATAAGCATAAGCCTTTTTGCAATCTGATCTTCATTGTTCCAAAATTGCTGATCCAGCACATCAAGATGTTGCTCCTCCTCTACTGTTAGAAACTTAGGAATATCCCACAGTTCAGCAAGTCTTTCATCCTCTCCCAAATGCTTAATGCAGCCATATGCTGACTTTATGATGTCCATTACTTGAGTCGCACCAATGGTATGTAATGCCTGCAACGCGTATAGGTATACCTCTTCGCCCCAGTTGCAGAAAAATTGAACAAAACCACCGTTAAAAACGTCCATCTCTAGCAGCCATAAAGCAGCAATTTCCTGTTCATTCGTTGTTAACGCAGCCCAGCCCTGAGCGGATTCATTCTTTTTCCCCACAAAGGTTAACGCATATTCATACCACACATCATTAATATCCTGTTCACTCATGTCAATCACCTCTCTTTTCTTGGTTCCAGCCTCTCCAGATCTTGCCGTTTACCCGTCTGATGCCAATACAAGTAAGGATCTCCAAGCTGTTGGACAGCCTTCTCAACACTTTGGGTCAATTCTTGCGTCACTGCGTTTGTGTAATTCAAGTGTGTCTGTTTATTATCCACACCATATCGTTTCAGCAATTCCACATGCGCTGCCGTAAAAATGATATCCTCCAGCAGCCAGTAGATTACTTCTTCCGTCTGTTCCATTCTTTTTTCCAACATAACCATGCCACGCTCGTATATACGAACTATATATGCATCATTTTCAATCTCTACATATGGAACTCCTTCCCCTTTAAAGCTCTCAAACAAGCGGTTAACATAGTCCTCAATCTGCTGCCTGCGGAAGGATGTCCGCTCAAGCAACTGAAAAAGAGTTTTTGCAATCTCTGTTTTGCTTAGTATGTTGGACATAAAATCTCCTTTTGACATGATAATGAAAAAGCTGCCAATGGCAGCCTCTTCATAACAAGTTTTCAATCAGGTTCCACAGAAAGTCCGGTAGGAGGTATCGCACTGCGTAGGCAGTTCCGCGTACTCAGCTTGTTCGGTAGAATGTGCAAACGGGTTTGAAAGAACAGCAAGAAGTTTCTCCATCACACTAAGATCTCCGTGATTCTCCGCTCGGTCCAGTGCTTCTTCCACCCGATGATTACGAGGAATCACCGCTGGGTTGCTAGTTCTCATCAATTGCTGCGATTCTTCTTTCCCTTCCTGCTGTCTGCCTAATCTTGCCTGGCGACGCTCATTCCACTCCGCAAACTCTGAAGTATCGAATAAAGGAGCTCCGTTGAGCGTATCAAAGGTCAGTGAGAGAAACGTATTTGTGTAATCTGCACTATGCTTCTCCATCAATTCAAGAAGATCCCTGATTAGCGCTTCATCCTCAGCCTCTTCATTAAACAAGCCCAGCTTGCTCCGCATTCCCGAGAGCCAGTGGTGGTGATACAATTCAGAGAATTGTGCAATCGCATCCTGAGCGATTTGTACAGCCTGTTCTTCATCCTCATGCAGCAGTGGCAGAAGCGTCTCTGCAAACCGAGCCAGATTCCAGCCGCCAATATACGGTTGATTTCCATATGCATACCGACCTTGCGTGTCAATGGAGCTAAATACCGTCGCTGGATTGTAGGCATCCATAAACGCACACGGCCCATAATCGATGGTTTCACCACTGATGGCCATATTATCTGTATTCATTACGCCATGAATGAAACCAACCTGTTGCCACTTGGCGATAAGTGAAGCCTGTCGACGAATGACTTCCTGAAGTAACTGGAGATAGCGATTATCGGCTTCGGCAATATCGGGAAAATGCCGTTTCAGTGTATAGTCAGCCAATGCTCTGAGCTCATCAATCGATCCCCATCTGGCTGCGTATTGGAAGGTTGCTACACGTAAATGACTTGAAGCCACCCGAGTCAGGATTGCACCAGGTCGCTCTGTTTCGCGTGTAATGTTTTCTCCAGTAGATACAACCGCCAGACTTCGCGTTGTTGGAATACCCAGTGCATACATCGCTTCACTAATAATATATTCACGCAGCATTGGCCCAACAGCAGCACGTCCATCGCCTCCGCGAGAATATGGGGTTCTTCCCGAACCTTTCAGCTGGATATCCACTCGCTCGCCTTGTGGCGTGATCTGTTCTCCCAGCAGCAAAGCCCGTCCATCACCAAGCATGTTAAAATTACCGAATTGATGACCCGCATAGGCCTGAGCGAGAGGCTCGGCACCTTCCGGAATCAGGTTACCTGTAAACACCTCCGCTCCTTCATCACTGTTAAGAGCCTCAGCATTCAGCCCCAGGCTGGCTGCAAGCGATGTATTGAAGATGATCAACTTCGGTGATTGAACAGGTACCGCACCCTGATTTGTAAAAAAGGTCTGTGGCAAACGTCCATAACTGTTGTCGAAGTGCCACCCTTTTTTCAGCGTTTCTTGTTGCATGTGATCACAACTCCTTTTCTGTAACCAAGCGATATCAGGATATCCCTTCGTTTTATTTTAGCCTTGTGAACCAATGCTCATTTATGTAGTCGCATGGAAATTCAACGGAAAGAACATGTAGCATGTTCATGATGAAACTTTAGCATATTTATATCCCTTTTGCATTCATCCTGCTGTAACTTTCATACCCGGGACACCGTTTAGAGATCAAGGGGTGATCAAATTGAGAAAATACATCTATTGGATTGGGTCTATAACACTTTTGTTTATGTGCCTTACGGGTTGTTCAGCGGACAACATACAATCAAAGGGAAATCAGGTTATCGTTCAACAACCGGTTGAGAGCTCCAATCAATATACCCTGTATAAACCTACTTATGTTCAATTAACTAAGAAGAAATCTGCAAAACTTTTCGAACTCATCACAGGTGAAAAGCTTCCGGGGTATGTTGAGTAAAAATATCCAATTGTACTCTGCAGTTTACCCAAAATAAAGACCCAAGAGGTTCATTGGCAAGGGGAGTCATTCCGATCATTCCACCTCAACCAATACATCTTGGGTCTGTTCCATTTATTCAGATCGCATACCTGTTACAAGACAATCTTAAGTATGTGCTTCTTGAGCTTGTACAGGCTGTACGGGCAGACTCTCTTTTTTAAATCCGAGGTTAAAGAAAACATTGAGCAGGATGGCACACAGACTGCCTGTGATAATACCATCACCAACAATAATGCGGATACTTTGAGGCAGCTGGGCAAACAGATCCGGCACAGCCGTGACGCCAAGACCGAGTGAAACCGAACAAGCAACGATTAACAGATTGGATTGCTTGCTGAAATCCACATGTTGCAGCATTTTAATCCCGGATGAGACTACCATGCCGAACAGAACAACCGTTGCCCCGCCGAGTACCGCGCTTGGAATAATCGTTGCGAATGCCGCAACTTTGGGGATCAGTCCAAGAAAAATCAGAATACCTCCGGCTGCAACAACCACATTGGTCGTTTTCACTTTGGAGAGCTGAACCAAACCGACATTCTGAGCAAATGTGTTATACGGAAAAGCATTGAAGATACCACCAAGTACAAATGCCAGACCTTCTGCGCGGTATCCTCGTGCCAAATCCTTTTCGTTAATCGGTTGATCACAGATTTTGCTCAAGGCCATAAACACACCTGTAGATTCGATAATGACAACTGTGCCGACAATAATCATGGTAATGATCGGACCGATTTCGAAGGTAGGCCATCCAAAGTAAAAGGGCTGGGGCAAATGAAACCAAGAGGCTTCCTGTACAGAGCTGAAATTCACTTTCCCCATGATGGCAGCGACGAGGGTACCCACAATAATACCGAGGAGAACTGCGAGGGATTTGACAAAGCCGCGAGCATATCGATTCAGCACCAGAATGAAGAGCAATACCCCGAATGAGAGCGCCAGATTGTCCAGACTTCCGAAATTCTCACTGTTTGCTCCACCTGCCATGTTCTTGATGCCCGTTGGAATTAACGCCAGACCAATAATGGTTACGACTGTTCCAATCACAACGGGAGGAAACAGTTTGACGATTTTACTAAAGAAAACAGCACATATAACGATGAATATCCCTGCTGCTATGATGGAACCGTAAATGGCCGGAATTCCATATTGTGATCCAATCGCAATCATGGGAGTCACAGCAACAAATGAGCTTCCAAGAACCGCTGGCAAGCCAATCCCCAAATACTTACCTTTACGTGCTTGAAGCCATGTCGCGATACCACAGGTTAACAGGTCAATCGATACCAGATACGCCAATTGTTCCGCAGTCAGGTTTAACGCTCTTCCCACAAGCAGCGGAACCAAAATGGCCCCGGCATACATCGCCAATACGTGCTGAATTCCCAGTGAAAAAATCCTCATTCTCTTGGTTTCTCTCATCCCTACCTGCCCCCTGTAATTTAGAATCACTTTACCGCTGCAAAAATCATGTTATGTTGATTCACATTATATAAACAATTGCGGGAAGTTCCATGATCCATCACATAGAATTGTTGCAGGTTATAAAGAGAACTCAATATATTGGGCATTTTGTACAAAAAGGAATGAAAACACCTCCTTCTTTTGTTATATTATCTCACATAAAAAAGGCTAGCCAGAAAATTCTGACTAACCTGATCATATGAAAGCCACCGCCATGGCGACTTCTTATGCATAATATATTATGGACAATATGCAGACTCAAATCGAATAATCGACCACAATTACATTCTCCAGCCACTCATTCAGGCAGGCTACAAATGCCTGATGTGCAGGATGCGGGCCATAAGCACGCAGCGCTTCCTGATCTTCAAATGTCACTCTCAGGCCAAGTGTGAAGCCCTGAATATGATCCGTCTCCTCTGTTACATTAATACCTGCGGTGAGATCCACAATTCCAGGAATCTGTTCCTGTAACGCGAGCAATTGAGCTACCAATTCTTGCTGTTTGACCGTAGTGATTTTATCGTTCAATTTGAATGCGACCAAATGTTCATACATTATCTTTTCACCTCATTCCTTTAACGAGTAGTGATTTAGCTTTTTAATACTCTGCTCTGAACATGATGCAGAAGTTTCTGAAGCCAGATTATATCGCTCTGAATGGAGTGGTACGCGTGATCTCGCATCAACAACAGTGCATCTTTCAGATCCTCCTGCACATCAATCTCCTGAGGTGTATGAGATTCAATATATACCAGCCTCTTATTCATCTTCTCAATAATATCCTCAATCAAATACGCGATCTTCTGATTATCCACCTTATCCAAATGGACCAACGCAGCGTATAAGGACTGTACATTCGTAAACTTCTGGAACACCTTATATATGCTCTGTTCAAGGGACTGACGTCCTTTTTCGGTAATTCCATATGTCGTTTTGTCTGGTCGATTTTCACTCTGAATTGTTTCTACCTTCTCAATAAGACCCTTCTTCAGCAACACTTCAAAATTATAATAAATGGTGCCTTCGGTAATCTTGGCATCCGTTTGATCCAGATGTTTACCAATTCGCTTCTTAATATCATAGGGATAATAATTCCCTTCACTTAGTGCACCGAGTATAAATATTTGAATCGACATGTGACTGCCCCCATTCTGCTTAATCGAAGGGCATAGCTTCTTCTTCATCGCCTACCCTCATATCTTCTATTTTATATCATAACGGGCTGTTGTACAGACTCCTGTGTGGTACTAGTTTGCTTGGCTTTTTTGAAATGATGAATGGCTGTATTGATAACAAAGGCTCCCACACCAACCAATGCCAGCCCAATAGCATAATGCACCGTTCGTCCCCCACCGAAGAGAATATTGTAATCCAGATGCGTTGAATAGAACATCGGTGTGATTTGACTTACGAATTTGAAATATCCTGGCATCATCTCCGGTGACATGGACGTCCCGTTTGCAATGGATTGGCTGAGTACGAATATCATATTGATCAGCATTCCGCCTTGACCCAGAAGCATGATAAAGATACTTGTAAACTCAATCGACACAAACAACTGCAAACTATGCACCATCCACAGTTTCAAAAACGCTTCCACGCCATACCCTTGCACCATAAAATAAATGCCTATCCCTACAAGTGGAGCAAGGATGGAAACAAGCAGGTTGACTCCTCGCATTGCAAAGAATGCTTTCCATTTCCCCATCTGTCCTTGCAGTTGTTTCATTCCGCCAATGCTTTGCATCGCATAGATCATGGCTCCAACATAGAGCGCCATGGTGATAAACATCGGTGCCATCTGATTTTGCATGCCTGCTGGTTGCGGGTTGCTCAGAACGATGTCGGATGATACTTTGTCCATGGTCGATTCCACAATCTGTTTCGATTGCTCCGCAGGAACCTGCATACTGCTCAGCACACCCTCGAAGCTCTGTGCCTGAACCTGAGCACCGATCTGCGCAGTGATTTGAGCAGCTACATTTTTCATTGAACTGGTGATCGTTGTTGGGTTCGATTCATTAATCAGGTACTGGAGCTGAGCTTTACCGCCTTGTTCAGACAGTTTCTCCGTAAAATCACCCGGTATACGTATGATCATATGAATATCCCGATCTTCAAGCCCTGTCTTTGCCTGTTGCAATGATTCGTTGGTTACTACCTTAAATGGCAATTGTTCTTGCAATTTTTGTACAAATTCAGTACCGGATTGCTGGTCCTCGTTGACAATGGCGACCGTAAGATTGGTTACATTTTTGGGGATTGCGCTATATCCCGACATAAAAACGGTCAACATTACAATCTGATAAAAAACGATCATGAATATGCCTGCCTTGACTCCGCCGTGCTTCAGTATGTTCTTCACTCTTTACTCCACCTTGTTTTTTTCAATTTAAACTACTTGAATTAAAGTACTCTTATTTGTTATATTTGTCAATGAGACCAACCAAGGAGGCGAAACGAATGACGAAGAGCTCTATTATTTCTCTGTCAGAAATCACGAATTTCCAATCGAAAGAAGAAGAATTCAGTCCCTACCGTTGGTATCGCAACATGTTGAATCAGGAACCTGTCATCTACAATGAAGAGACCGATTCCTGGCATGTATTCAGGTATGATCTTGTCAAAACCGTGCTTAATGATCACGAGCACTTCTCCAGTGTGAGAAAAAGATCAATTGTGAACGTGGGATATTCAAGTGAAGAAAAAGGTGCGGACAGCGAGCATCACATGCCGGACAAGCTGGATATTCACAATGTAGATCCACCGGATCATCGCAAGCGGAGATCATTGCTGGCAAGTGCGTTTACACCGAGAAGTCTCAAGCTTTGGGAACCGAGAATAGAGGCTGTGGCCGAAGAGTTAATTAGAGAATTTGAGAATCAATCAGAAGTGGACATTGTTGAAGCTTATACGAGCATGTTTCCTGTCATTATCATGTCTGACCTGCTTGGCGTTCCCTCCAAAGATCGTCATTTGTTCAAGGATTGGGTGGACACCATGTTTATGCCCACTACCGATGCCACCTTTGATCAAATTAACGAAATGAAAAAGATTGCCGGCGAAGAATATTTTAAATACTTGTATCCCTTCGTTGTGTCCAAAAGATCCAATCTGGGAGAGGATATCATATCCGACTTGATCCAGGTGGAAGTGGATGGCGAGCACTTTACGGATGAAGAGATTGTGCGAACCACCATGTTTATTCTGGGTGCTGGCATAGAAACAACAAGCAACCTGCTGGCCAACTCGTTCTATGCCCTTCTGTATGATCAACCGGAATTGTATGCCGAACTCAGGGATAACCTTGAGCTAGTTCCAGCCGCGGTAGAGGAAATGCTGAGATATCGCTTTCACATCAGCAAAATGGACCGGATGGTCAAAGAGGATAACGATCTGCTTGGTGTTAAACTGAAAAAGGGAGACGCTATTGTAGCGTGGATGAGTGCAGCCAATATGGATGAGAACATGTTCGAAGATCCATTCACTTTGAATATTCATCGATCGAACAATAATAAACAGCTTGCATTTGGTTTTGGTACTCACTTCTGTCTGGGGGCACCACTGGCGCGTCTGGAGGCCAAAATTGTACTGACCACATTTCTAAAAACCTTCACCAGAATTGAACCCGTGGAAGGATTCAATCTGGAGGAAAACCTGACCGCTTCTGCGGCCGGACAATCTTTAACGACCCTTCCGCTGAAGCTATATACGTAAATTCATTTGACATAATTTCATTTATGAATTGATAATCTTCACTATATTTTCGATGGATAAAATCAAAACAAAAAGAGCAGATCTCATCTGCTCTTTCTTTCTACCCTTATCCTTATAGATATGCTGTATCCTTCTACCGTTCGTTAATTCAGTAAACCTGCTCCATTCATCATAAATGGCACCACTCGCTCAGCCAATTCAGCCGGGGATTCCTGTCTCTCCTCCAAATTCCAGCGATACGTCACCCCATAGATGGACCAGCTTAACATAGTTGCCAAATACGCCAATGTTTTGGGTGGCTCTGCTCCATCTGTTTGACTCATGGCAAGCTCCAGAACGAGCTTCTCTAACTGGGCCTTAATGTTTTCTTCAAAGATTGGCGCTACGGACTCATATTTCTTGATACATTGGTTACTTGAATCATGATAATTACATAACGAGATCACCAGTTGCTTCAGGGTCTCTTCTGTCAAATGTGCCTCTACATCAATCTGTTTGAGCACATATTCTTGGAAAGCATAGGACAAAACGGATTCAAGCAGTTCATATTTGTCTGCAAAATGGGCATAGAATGTGGCCCGGTTAATCGTCGCCTTTTGCGTAATATCCTGAACCGTGATGGCTGAGAAATCCTTTTTATTCAAATGATAAAAAAACGCATCCTGAATTAATTGACGGGTTCGAATCACCCGAGGATCATTGGGATTTGGAGAAAACTCACCTGACATATACAAAGTGCCCCTTCTAATCGATCTTGTAATCAAACTTCTTAATGCTCCTATTATAAATAGCTCCTGTTATGTCAACAAGTAATCCGGGGTTAAACCACATTATTATGCTCGCTTCGCTTAAGCAACACATTGGTTAAATCGTCGGTTGATGCAGCCACTCTCCATTGATAGTATTGCACTCGTACCCCGCTTGGAGGTGCACTATTATGGAGGTGTGTGACTTGAGTAATCATCAACAGCAACAAGTTCAATCCACGGAAAATCTGTTTCAACCTTATACGATTCATAACTTAACCCTGCAATCTCGCATCGTTATGCCCGCTATGGGTCGGGCTTTCTCACCCGATGGTGTACCGGGTACCGATGTAGCGGCTTATTATCGCAGACGTGCCGAAAATGGCGTCGGACTTATTATTACCGAAGGTGTAACCATTGATCATCCGGCGGCAACCAGAGAACCGCGCGTGCCCCGTTTTCATGGTGAGGAAGCATTGAACGGCTGGGCAGAAGTCGTCAGACAAGTCCATGAAGCCGGGGGAAAGATTTTTCCTCAGCTCTGGCATATGGGTATGGCTCGTCCAGCGGGATCACAGCCTCATCCGGAATCTCCATCCATTGGGCCGTCGGGTATTGATCTCGAGGGAAATCTGACGGGTGAACCGATGACAGACGAAGAAATCGCCAACATCATTCAGGCTTTTGTGGACGCAGCAGTTCATGCCAAACGGCTTGGGTTTGACGGCATTGAAATTCAAGGAGCACATGGTTACCTGGTTGACCAATTCTTCTGGGACAGAACAAATACACGGACAGACCGCTACGGCGGTGATCTTCTCAAGCGTACACAATTCGCCACCGAACTTATTCAAGCAATCCGTTCTGCCGTGGGTCCCGATTACCCGATTGCCATTCGTTTGTCGCAGTGGAAAATGAGTGATTATTACGTCAAACCGCTGGACACACCAGATAAGCTGGAGTTATTCCTGAATGTGTTGGTAGAGGCCGGCGTCGATATATTCCATTGCTCAACACGACGTTTCTGGGAGCCGGAATATGAAGGTTCGGAACTTGGATTTGCCGGCTGGGTGAAAAAACTGACAGGCAAACCAACGATAGCCGTGGGTTCTGTCGGTCTGGATGATGAATTTACAAGTCTCTATACGGAAGGTAAAGGTGCAGGACACAAGGATTTAGATGATCTTCTCCTTCGTTTGGACCAGCAGGAATTTGATCTGGTTGCCGTTGGACGCGCACTACTGGCTGATCCGGCGTGGGCTGTGAAAATCCGTGATGGCCGTGTGAATGAAATTCAGGCCTTTTCGCCAGAAGCACTTGCTACGTTGCTATAAGATTAATTTAGTTTCGAATGAATATGGTTATCCGTTAAATGAGCTATAATTGAACCAAAATACTCGTCATCCATCTAGTTAGGGACAGCGGGTATTTTGGTTTTTTACATGTTTGAACAAAACAGAGCGAGCAATATCGTCCAAGAAAGTTCCTTCTTTTCATATTATAATGACATTTAACTTACCAGAAAGAAGGTGCAGCAGGTGACTCGCGAAGTGCGAACCGTCGTGTTCGATACTGATTTACAGCTCGAAGCCTATCAATTCGAAGGCATTATGCAGAAATTCCCCAATCATTTTCATGACTATTACGTCATTGGATTTATTGAGCAAGGCAAGCGCCATCTCGTATGTAATAACGAAGAATATATCCTGAACACTGGAGACATGATTATTTTTAATCCGCATGATCCCCATGCCTGCGAACAGGTGGACGGCAGAACTCTGGATTATCGCTGCATCAACATTCAACCTGAGGTCATGCGCCAATATGTACTGGAAATTACCGGACAAGATTATTTGCCACGGTTTACTTCCTCTGTTCTCTATCAGAGCGAACATGTTACTTCTTTGCATGAGCTGCATCAGATGATCTTGGAAGAGCAAGCTGACTTTCACAAAGAAGAACTGCTGCTCTTTCTACTGGAACAGCTGATGAGAGAATATGCCGATGCCGAACCGCCCATTTCCGCCCAGGACGTCACCATCGAGATTAGACTCATATGCGAGTACATAGAGACTCATTATATGGAGAGCATTACGCTGAACCAATTAGTCGAGTTAACAGGGCTGAGCAAGTACCATCTGTTGCGTTTGTTCACTCGGCAAAAAGGGATATCTCCCTACCGCTACCTGGAAACGATTCGCATCAATCAGGCCAAACGGCTATTGGAACAAGGCCAGCTCCCGATTGAGGTTGCAGCGCAGACCGGTTTCAGTGACCAGAGTCACTTTACGAATTTTTTTAAAAAGCTGATTGGCTTGACGCCCAAGCAATACAGACGCATCTTCAACCATGAAGTGGATCCAAAGCGCACAGCGGATGACCTGTCATGACAGGTCAAAACAAAATCTCCACTGGACACCTGCTAGCCTTACTTACGATCCTGATCTGGGGAACAACGTTTATCTCTACCAAGGTATTGCTGATCGATTTCACGCCAGTGGAGATTCTCTTTTTCCGATTCGTGATTGGCTATGTGGTGCTATTCCTGATCTATCCGCGGTTGATGCGAATTACCTCACTCCGAGAAGAAATGCTGTTTATCGGTGCTGGATTATGCGGGGTTACGTTATATTTTCTAATTGAAAATATTGCACTGGTGTACACCCTAGCTTCCAATGTAGGTGTTATTGTTTCGATTGCCCCTTTCTTTACCGCAGTCCTTGCACATTTCTTTCTGGATGGAGAGAGATTGCACAAGCGGTTTATCGTGGGCTTCGCCATTTCCTTGTCTGGCATCATCCTCATCGGACTCAACGGCAGTTTCATTCTGCAACTGAATCCGCTGGGGGATCTGCTCGCTTTCGTGGCACCTGCTGTGTGGGCGATCTACTCTGTACTCATGCGCAAAATAGGTGAACTTCCCTATCACACCATCGGTGCTACACGCAAAGTATTCTTTTATGGACTATTATTCATGCTGCCGGCTTTGTTCCTGTTCGAATTCCACTTCGATCTTGGGAGCTTCGCCAACATGACCAACCTCTCGAACCTTCTCTTTCTCGGACTGGGTGCCTCAGCCTTATGTTTTGTAACCTGGAACCGGGCAGTGAGTCTGCTGGGAGCCGTCAAAACAAGTGTGTACATTTATTTGGTACCTGTCATTACTGTCGTCGCTTCTGCACTGATTCTACATGAACGGATTACCTGGATAACGCTGCTCGGAGCTCTATTAACGTTGCTCGGATCATTTATTTCAGAGAAGAAAGTACACAGAAAAGACCACCGTATTAGGTTGCCAGAACCTGAATAGTATATGGTTGCATCGTCCAAAACTCAAAGAGAGGCATTAATCCATAAAGGATTAGTGCCTCTCTTCATTTTGCCGGGGATGTTGCTTAGATGCCTTTCTCTAATTCAACATGGACAGAAGGTTCTCCAACTCCTGCTTCTCCAGATGTCTCCATTGTCCACGTTCCAGTCCATCCAGCGTAACATTCATAATTCGGATGCGCTCCAGCTTGAGCACTCTGTATCCCAAGGCTTTGCACATTCTGCGGATTTGTAGATTAAGCCCCTGAGTCAAAATGATACGAAATACGTTCTCACTATGCTTATATACCTCACACGGTTTCGTCACCACATTCATAATCTCAACACCTTGCGACATCGCCCGTACGAATTCGTCTGTCACTGGTTTGTCTACAGTTACTACATATTCCTTGTCGTGGTTATGCTCCGAGCGCATCATTTTGTTCACAATGTCCCCGTCGTTCGTCAGAAAAATCAATCCCTCGGACGCCTTATCCAGCCTGCCAATCGCAAAGATACGCGAGGGATAATTCACATACTGAATGATGTTTCCCTCCACCTGTTCTGCTGCGGTGCAGACAATGCCGATGGGTTTATTCAAAGCAAGGTACACAGGCTCGCGATCATTGTAAGGAATCTTCTCACCATCAATGAGCACGATATCCTCGGGCTCCACGTCCGCTCCTTTTTCACACACTTTACCATTAATCGTAATGCGCCCGGCTGCAATTAATCGGTTCGTTTCCCTGCGGGAGCAGTATCCCGTTTCACTTATGTATTTGTTAATTCGCATGCTCCACCACCACTTTGTTCAATAGGTTAGTACCTTGTACTGATTTTCATCCCACATCATCTCACTTATAATGAAACGAAGCAAATGAATTGTTATTCGGAGGTACATAGGTAATCCAAAATAAACTATGGAAAGGAGTTAACCATGGACAAAAAGTGTATGAGAGTCCTTAAAAAGTTATATTTTCACGCCAATGGTGATTATGAGAGAGTACGTGAAGTAATGATCTATCAAACGGATACACTAACTCCCGCCGAACAAGATATACTGACTTCAGTGGGCTGGGTGGCTAATGATCTGGAGATGGTCCACCATGATGATATCATTCAACAACTAATCGCTTTCCAGCAGAATGAACGTCTATCCTGGTCCACGATTACCCAAGCATTTATTGCAGGTGTCGGGGGCAGTTATCCTCGAGGCATATCTACGCTCGCAAGCTACCATATGATGATTCACTCAGAGCCACATGCTTACGAAGAGACTGAACAGTTCCTGGCTTGCAGAGTTTGCGGTTTCAGTCATAGCGATGAGAGCTGGAAGAATCTATCCAATATCCGTTACGCCCTTCACCAGGGTTATGATTACAGTGGCACAAGCGTAGGTGCATACGCCGATCTGACAGAGTTTGTCACCATACTTGAGCAAGGACCAATTAAACCGACTCCCGAGGATATCACCACATTCAATCAACTGCTTCGCATGCTGGATCAGGCTGAAGACGAAGAGTCTCCGGGGAAATTTGAGAAACGACTCACTGCAGAGAAATTAGTCAAAGGACACGCCGGGATTCGCCGAAGTATTCTTCAAGCGCTGTCCAGAGTAGGTGTACTGCCCAATCAGGTTCTCTCCCTCAGTACAGACCATTGGACCAACAACGAACATCTCCTGAACGGTGAGTTGCTGCTTAATAATACCAAAGGCCGCTCTGATATGGAGATGCCTTGGGCTGGCTGGCAAGGTAAACTAGGCGTCGATTGGGACAAAGCACGCAAGCTGTTTGGAAATGCGATTCAAGTCAAAGACTGAACGGTCAGCCCGTCATAATTAATGTGTTGTCCGTTTAAACAGCTTAATCCAGACACAAAGAGGAGTTTACCATGCACAAAGTTAACCAGCTTTCAATTGACCCTGATGTTCTGAACCAGAATACTGGCATATGGATTGGCGGAGAAATTGCATATGTTACAGATTGGCCGCTTAATCAGGAGAGTCAGCCCTTGTTGCATTTGTTCTCCATTGATTGCAATACACTTTTACAACAGCTGCATATACCTTCGTTGCCCCCTGGGAAGTATATTTCGGTCTTCTCCACCTATTCCGCTTCGGTATACTTTTTGGATCAGGTGTCCTATACGGGGGATGAGCTGGAATGGAAGGAAAATATTCTAGCTGGATGTACATATGTATCCGTATCTTCAGAGCCACTAACTTCCGTATGTCCCATTCAATCCATTCCTTTATGCGGAGTAGGATTGACCGAAATACAGATAGAGGAACAGGATTTCCCTGCCTTTTCATTTTTCTCTTCCATACTACCAAACGGTGTGAAAGGAATTAGCCATCTACTAGAGGACTATCAATTCGTTTGTCAGATTTATTCCGGGGATTTCCCCCATCCCTATCAGGATATACTGGGACTTTCCGATGCAAACGGATTTTTGTTATTACGAACTGGCCCCGCATCTGCTCAGGCACCCTTGGATGGAATTTTCTTTGTGCAGACTGCTTAGTGGGACGACAGCTTAAGTTAAATCATATTCGGATTAATGTTCCCGAACGTCAAGAAGTTTCCTGTCTATTACAGACAAGGAAACTTTTTTTTGCTTCGACACGAAATCGTTTTAGGTTGAACATTGTGTGAGAAAGATCATTCATTCGTCAAAATTTAACATTATTTTACAATAAAAAGCATGTACAATTGCATAATTATGGTATAAGTTATATACGAAAGAAACATTATTTACATAATATAAAATTTATATCCATCTTAGGAGGACAACTTATGAGAAGAATTTTCGCTTTAAGCTGCGGTTTTTATCTGTTAATCGGCATAACCAGCGTTGTACTCGGTGCACTTCTACCCGTTTTATTGACACATTATGAGCGTGGTTATAGTGATGGCGGATTTTTGTTGTTTCTGCAGTTCCTTGGTTTTCTTGTCGGGGTGCTCGTTGCTCCTTCCATGACTGCCCGCATCGGCAGAAAATCCATGTTAACCATCGCACTGATCTGTATTGTGGCCGCCTATGCCGTTCTCGGATTCTTGCCATCCTGGACAGTTGTTCTTCTTCTAACCATTATTGTCGGGTTTGGGTCTGGTATCATTGAGCCCTCCGTTGGTGCGTTTACGATAGAATTCACGGAAAATCAGAAAGCAGTCGCAATGTCCAAGCTTGATGTGTACTTTGCCCTCGGAGCACTTCTCATTCCGGCAGTCGCTGCCTTATACATTTGGCTGGATCTTTGGCATCTTACGTTTTATACCGTTTCCGCGTTATCCCTTATTCTCATGCTGTTATGGGTGACCATGCCCACCTCCGCCGCTTCTTATCTGAAACAAGCTGGTGAAAACACCGTTGGACATGCAACGGGCAGGGCCCAGTATTCCAGAAAACATATGGGGCTGCTCACAATCTTCGTCATCTTTTTCTTCGTTTACATGGGTCTGGAGTTAGGCCTGATGAACTTCCTGCCTTCCATCCTGGTCGAACGATTGCAGTTACAGGAGTCTGTCGCTTCACTCAGCGTATCCATCCTATGGATTGCCATGATTATCGGTCGTCTTTTTTCCGGAAAAATTGCTGAAGCTGTCAACTACATGCCTTTCCTGATCTGGAGTACGGTAGGTACACTTCTGTTCGCCGTTGCCATGGTGTTCGTTACGGGCCAATGGGCTACATACCTGCTAATCTTCGGAACCGGATTGTTCATGTCAGGGCTGTTCTGTATTGCACTGGTCTATGCCAACATTTTGATTCCGGGCATGACTGAGCGCACAACTAGCATCCTGATTGCATCAGGGGGTATCGGTGGCGCCATTCTGCAGTATGTAACCGGATGGAGCATGAGTGCGTGGCCTGTAGTGAATACGATCTGGATTTTGGCCGGATTCTGTCTGATTCTGCTCCTCACTCTTGTACTCTCTCATCTCTGGAACGTAAGGAACAGTAGTGTAAGTGGAACTCTCGCACAACAGAGTAAAGAGATTTGAACGTTGCTTCTTGAGAGGGGTGATGCCTGCGTAATCCGGAATTGTTGATCTTCGTTCAGGCTAGTACATTACATTTATGGAGGGAATCGTATGCAAACTTTAACCAAAAACCGTTTCAGAACCGGACAAGGGATTAAGTTGATTGACGATGCAGGCGTTGAATATCTGGATGGAGTATCCGGTACATTCAATCTGTCACTGGGATACAATCATCCGCATGTCGTGAGCAAAATTCAGGAACAAGTCGGCAATCTGACGCATATGTCTTCCTCCTTCACAGAACCGTATGTGGATGAAGTGCTCGATCATCTGATTGAATATGCTCCAAACGACATTAATGCCGGATGGATGCGGGATATTACGGGCTCAACCGCCAATGAATGTGCGACCAAAATTGCACAGAAATACACTCAATCCACAGATATTATCAGCCTGTACTTGTCCCATCATGGTCAGACCCAATTTGCAACCGGGATATCGGGAAATGCCTTCCGACGGAAACGGTTCCCCAATTCGGCTGTAGCCAACTCCGTTCATGTCCCTGCACCATACTGCTACCGGTGCCCATTCAAATCTTCAAGCGGAGACTGCGGATATCAATGCGTTGAAGCTATCTCCGATGCCATAGAATATGCGAGCTCCGGCTCAGTCGCCTGCATGATTATTGAACCGATTCTCGGCAATGGCGGCAATATCATTCCTCCTGCAGGTTATTTCAAGCGCCTGCGTAAACTGTGTGATGAATACAATATCATTCTTATTGCCGACGAAGTGCAGACTGGAATCGGACGCACCGGGTACATGTTCGCCAGCGAACTATTCGATATCCAACCTGACATGATTACCCTTGCCAAAGGTCTCGGCGGAATCGGTGTACCTGTTGCTGCGGTATTGATGCAATCCCGATTGAATGTACTGGAGAAGCATGAACATTCCTTCACCTCAGGAAGCAATCTGATCTCCGTAACCGCTGCCAAATCTACCCTGGAGGTTGTATCCGAACCTGGATTCCTCGATGACGTGAAACGTAAAGGTGAAATTTTAGGTGGATTGCTGCAGGATTTGGCCATGAAATATCCAAGCATCGGTGAAGCTCGTGGAGTCGGGCTGATGTGGGGATTGGAAATGGTGGGTGACAATAATGAACCGGATACGGATAAAACAAACGCCATTATCGATCGTGCCTTCACGGATGAGCATCTGATTTTAAGAGGATCACGTTACGGCTTCGGGAACGTAGTTAAGGTCAGACCATCGCTTACCACAACAGAAGATGAGTTGGTTGAAATTGTAGAGCGACTCGATTCGGTGCTTGCCAGCGTTCATTAAAACATTTCAATGCCATTGCTCGAAGTGGTCGTTTCGGTTACGAATCGTTCTTCTGATCGCTGTTATCCCCGGATTTTATTTGATTTCCCTTTTCCGAGGGAAAAATCCGTTGATAGCATATGCTTCCGAAGCAGCTTTCTTCCAGAAAGCTTTTAGGCGAACGCTCCGCTTCTCCAGAATCGATTTCGTCCCCTCCGCTACTTTCGTATCTTGTCAGAAACTGTTTTTAAAATGAATCGCTATAGTTACATTTCATATTATTATAAGGAGGTTTTAACATGTTAGCATTGGTATACAAATCGGCTTGGGATGTAGCTCTTGAGGAACGGCCTGTTCCGGAAATCGCGAGAGATAATCAGGTGTTGGTTCGAATCCGGGCAACGGGTGTGTGCGGTACCGACCTTGGTATTGTCAGCGGTAAATATCATGCGGTACCATCCGTTATTCTTGGTCACGAGTCTGCCGGGGAAGTCATTGCTATTGGCTCTGCTGTAACAACACTGCAGCCGGGCGACCGAGTTGTTATCGATCCTACCTATTATTGCGGGCAATGCGACATGTGCAGAACAGGCAGACAAAATCACTGCACACATAAGTCGGTTACAGAGACAGGTGTGAGTGCTGACGGAACATTTACGGATTATTATGTAACCGAGGATCGCTTTTTGTATAAATTAAAGGACCATGTGAGCTATGAGGAAGCGACCCTGACTGAACCACTGAGCTGCATGCTTACAGGCATTAATCAGATCCATCTGCTGCCGAATTTTAGAACAATTATTCTCGGTGCAGGGCCGATTGGTATTCTATACAGCTATGCCCTTGCTTCCAAAGGAGTCACTGGCTGTCTCGTCGATATCTCGGAAGAACGCCTGGCGATTGCAGGTTCGATTGCACCAGACCGTTGGGAGGTTCATTCATCCTTTGAAAATGCGATAGAGTCGCTCGCACCTACAACTAATCAGGTTGATATGATTGTGGATACGACAGGCGTTGTAGGCACACAAGTGCTCTCGCAACTCGCCAGCGGCGGTTATCTCATGCTGGTCGGTCTGAGAGATGGAAACACATCGTTCAATCCCAAGGAAGTTGTGGACCGCAGTCTGAAAATCATTGGCTCCATCGACTCTCTGGGCACATTCGCAACAGCACATTACATGATTGAGCAACAGATTATCCCGGCGAAAAAAATTATCACCCACTCGTTCCCGTTGGAGGATTACGAAGAGGCATTCCGCACGCTTGGCTGCGATATTCAGGGGCGTACACTTCAAGCTTCTTCACATGCTATCAAAGTGGTGCTGCAATCCAGCAGCTCCAGCATCTAATGTAGCAAGTTAATCATGATTGAGATAAATTAGAGATAATTGCTTACAGAATCCTGGAGGAGGAATACAACATGGTAGCAAACAAGGAGTTTGACGGGCTGGGAGAGTCGAAGGATGACAGCATTCAGGCAGTCATTTTTGACATGGATGGCGTACTGATTGACAGCGAACCGATTTATTTCGAGATTGAACGCAGCTCTTTTGCCCATTTTGGCGCAAAGATGACGGAGGAAGAACATTACACCTATGTTGGAGTTACGCTGGAATCGATGTGGCGGCAAGTGTTGGACAAGCACCAGTTGACGGCTACCGTGGAAGAAGCCCTCGCCTACCATCAACATAATGTGATGCAGACGATGCTGGCTCACCCGAAGCTGACAGCCATGCCTTCCGTAGAACGCTGGTTAAGCTGGCTGCATGAGCAGCACATTCCGATAGCCGTTGCTTCTTCATCTCCACGTGCACTGATCGATCTGATCATGGACAAGACCGGACTTGGAAAATACTTTGAGGTCCGAATGACAGGTGAGGAAGTCACGAACGGCAAACCGGCTCCAGATATTTTCCTGACTACAGCTGAAATGATTGGAGCATCCCCTTCGAACTGTCTTGTCATTGAGGATTCGCGCAATGGTGTTCAGGCCGCCAAAAGTGCAGGCATGCGGTGTATCGGATACCGCAATCCGGGATCAGGTGACCAGGACTTATCCAAAGCCGATCTTCAGATTTCCAGTTACGATGAGTTATGGACGCTGAAAGATACACTACCGTTGGAAGGCAAATCGCCAAGCTTGTCGGAAATAAACTAAGACGAAAATAAACAACCCAAATGGCTTCAATTCCTTGGAATTGGAGCCGCTTGGGTTTTGCTTGCTGCAAATTAAACACAATAACGCAAACTTGAATATCGTCTAGACCGAAATATCCAGACTTCCACCCAGATTGGGATGAGGAGCCGGAACCGACTTTAACATTTCTGTTAGCTGTTGACCTTGCTGCTCTGCCATGTCTTTCGACAAGGACATGACTTGCAAGCTCGCCGACTGCGCCACTGAGACTTGACTCATAGCCATTGATAATGCTGCAATATCCATGTTCTGCACTCCTTTCGTTTTCTGGTCATTAGGCATACCTATTTTATATCGGTCAGATAGCAGGAAATATGTAATTCTCTCCTTCATGTTCAAAAGCTTAACATTCGCCCTCCCGCAATCCTTTTGAAGATGCTATAACAAAACAAAACATCAACAAATACGTATATATTAAAATCAAGAGGGAGGGTAGCTTATGAACGGGAAAAAATTTGTTATCCTGTTTTCAGTCATTGCCGGAATTTGCATCGGGTTATTTGGTGGATTTATCTATTGGATCCTGTCAGGAGTCTAGAACATTACTATGACAAATAGTCTCTAACCTAAGTATTTCAATACCCCATCTGTTTCCTTGGCTCTCAGGGTGACTTTGGCTAATAACTGTTCCGGTTGATGAAAATCCTCTTTGATCTCTGCCATCAATTCCTTTACCATCTCTTCCAGTTGCGCTAATGTTGTTTCTTTAGGTAAAATACGAGTTCTTGCGATCTCATGTTTACGAAAAGAATCATCGTACAATGGTACTGTTTCCTGACAGAATGCACTAATTTCCAGCTCAACTTTTATTCCTTCCGACATTGGTTTCACCTCTTCCCACTCATTTGAAGTTGATTAGGACTCAATCAATCCATATTTCACAAAACTGTGGTACAAACCATCTTCTTCAATAGTTCCAGTTATATCATCTGCAATGGCTTTGAGACCTGGTTTGGCATTACCCATCGCAATCCCTACAGCACAATACTCCAGCATCTCCGCATCATTCATGCCGTCCCCAATGGCGAGTGTATCTTCACGTGACATACCCAGATGCTCCAATAAATCTGCAATAGCAATGGCTTTATGAATGCCCGGGATCATCAGTTCACCGCTTCCTTCACCGAAGATGGGCACTGTGCACTGAATGACTTCGAATTTGCCTTCGAACTCCTGCTTGATTTGATCGAACGGAATCGTAGAGCTTTCCAGAAAACAAACCTTGTTAACGTCATCCTTGTACAAATCGGCTTCACCATATGTCAAACCAGCAATAAACGGATGTGGCTTTTGTTCTTTTTTCGCTCTGGCACCGGGATCATTCTCTACATCCCCATAAATGCGACGTTCCAGATGAGATTGAAGATTGGCGCTGGCGTACAAAGCCGAATTGGATTCGAGGTAGAAGTCAATCTGGTGTTCATTGAAAAAATCGACCATATGTCGTACATCTTCTGCCGTTACCCTTTTGTGATACAGCACATCCTGACCGAATTCAACATATCCACCACCAGCACCGATCAGACCGTCAAATCCTACGTCCCATATAGAATCGTAGATTTCCGCCTTCGATCGTCCTGTACATAAATAAAGCAGATGTCCATTTTCACGTGCCTGTTTGCATGCCTGTTGTGCGGAAACCGGAATGTTGCCGTCATCATCTACCAATGTGCCATCAATATCTATAAAAACAATCTTTCGATTCGTTGTACTCATCTCGTATCCCCCATTAAAGTAATCCAAACGCATCACCCTATATTCCCCTTCGGTATCCGCAGTTCGTACATTAAAGTAATCATAGTCATAATCACTTATTTTATAGCAATTTGTCCATATGCACCGTCTGCCAATCATCGTCCTGCTCCACTACAACCACATATCCCTGACGTTTCCAGAAATCCACGGCACCAGGCAAAAAGCGATGTGTATGCAAATACAAGGTTGTGTAGTGCAGCTCTGCCACCACTTTCTCCAGTTCTCTTACGAGGAGTGAACCGATACCATATCTGCGATATTTAGAATCCACATAACATTTCACAATTTCGGCGGCAGACTGCTCAGGATATCGTCCATTCACAACTTCGATACGTCCATCATAAGGCAGGATACCAATGGAACCCACAATCTCTTTGTCTTCGGTGACAGCAACCAGGAATACAGCATCGGCTGAATCCAGATAATGTTCTTTGAATTGCTCCAGATCTACAGGTAATTCCTCATGATCCAGCATTGGAAATACTTCTTTGCGTACACGCATGGCAAAATCAATTGCATCTTTCATTTGGTGCTCTTGAATAGCTATCACTCTCGGTACGGCCTGAAGCTGTGTCACAAAATCCACATTCCTTATCCTTAGATTCGAGCCCGTTTCAGCTCCGTATACGAACCCAACGAAGCGCAAGTTCGCTCTCTGCTTACAATTCTACCGAAATAAACTCTTCCTATCAATCTATCTAAACGACTAACCAAAATAGCAGAAAGCCCGCGCGATTTGATAGGGTTCGCATACGATAAGGCGTGTCATCAATCAAATTCGAGGGGGAAGAACATATGTGGTTATCGCTTGGAATCTCTGCTGCAGCTCTGCTGGCAATTGGATTCGTCTATCGTTATGTGGAAGATAAACTTGCAGCCAAAAAGTTTCATCCCCACGCACCCAAACAGCTGTTAATCAAGTTCAAGGAAGGTACGACAGCCGACGAGATGCACACTCTGCATAAAAAAGCAAAATGCAACGTAGCCGAAACGTATGAAGATCTGGGATGGTATCGCATTGAATCAAGAAAGAAAATGCAACGTATGTTAAAGCACTACACGGACCATGTGCTCATCGAGCACGCTGAACCGAACTACTACCTTCAGTCATCGTTTACGCCAAATGACCCGTTTTTTCCTTACCAGTACAACCTGCCAAAAATCAATGCTCCTGCTGCCTGGGATATTTCCCAGAGTAACAGCTCGGTGAAAATCGCTATCATTGACACTGGCGTGCAGTTAAACCACCCTGAGCTTGCTGGCAAGCTCCTTCCCGGATACGATTACGTTGATTATGATAATATTCCCGAAGACGGTAACGGGCACGGCACCCATGTAGCTGGAATTGCAGCTTCTATAACCAATAATGGAGTTGGCATTGCAGGTGTGGCACCGCTCGCTTCGATTGTCCCGCTACGTGTATTGGATAACAATGGACAAGGTACAACGGGTAACGTCGGAAACGGACTTGTTTACGCAGCCAACAACGGTATTCAAGTCGTTAACCTGAGTCTTGGTGGGCCAACGGGAGAAGCTTTTCTTCAAGCTGCCGTACAATATGCATGGGATCGGGGCGCTGTCATCATCGCGGCAGCAGGTAATGATAATACTTCGTATCCGATTGTACCTGCATCTTATCCGAACGTCATTGCGGTAGCTTCAACCAATCCTTCCGACCTCAAATCAAATTTCTCAAACTATGGATCGTGGGTTGATATGGCTGCACCAGGTGATACTATTCTATCCACCTACCTGGGTGGCTCCTATGCCTATCTAAGCGGAACGTCCATGGCGGCTCCCCATGTAGCGGGAGTAGCTGCATTACTCGCTGCACGTGGGAAAACTAATGCGCAGATTCGTGATGCCCTCTGCTTCGCATCCGATCCCGTATCCGGATCTGGTGTCTACTGGACGTATGGGCGACTGAATGCCTATCAGAGTCTGCAAGTGCCATAACACATTTACATTTAATCATAATGGCATGGACTATCTCCATTTCCATTTCTCACGAATAAAGAAACCAAAAAACCATGGTGCTTCTTTCGAAGCTCCATGGTTTAAATACGTTTATTTGGTTCTACACTTTTGCTGCCCATATTTCAATCTCAATTTTAATTTCGGGTAAACCTAACTCCGTAATATACCCAATTGTCATCGCAGGATAATCCTGACTGAATAATTGTCCCCACTCAGCGTATAAGAAATCCCAATCGATTTTCTCCGTCGCCCATACGTTAACTTTAATAATATGTTCAGCATCTAAATGCTCAGATTTGAGCACTGTTTTAATATTACTGAATGTATTCGTAACTTGCTCATTCAGACTGTCCGGAAAATGTCCGCTACCATCTGCTCCAATTTGACCCGATGTCACGAACAACTCTGCATTTCTCGGAATTCTTGTAATATGCGTGTACTGTCCTACAGGAGCTGGCATATTAGCTGGATTTTTTCTAGTAATTTTATCAGTTTCCATGTTGATTACCTCGTCATTCTTAAGATTTTTCTGCGATATTTCCTAGTTTTCTTCCTAATTTGGGCACACTTCTCCCTTGGAATAGATTCTAGAAAAAGACAGCAGTGGAGTATCCATATCCCGGAGATATAAATGCAAGTGATTTTTTCTTCATGATTGGATGCTCCTCCCTTCTTAAGTGACAAGATTCTCTTGATCTCTTCATTATATATATGAAACAAATCATGAGTCAAATTCACTCTTCATAAGCAAAGAGCAATCCCGTGTCAACGAGACTGCTCTTTGTATATACACAAGGGGCTACACCTGGAGTTAAAAATATTGCGCTCCATTATTGGAAATAACCTCTTTGTACCAATGGAAACTTTTCTTTTTCACTCTGCGAAGTGTGCCGCTACCGTCATTGTTCCGGTCTACATAAATGTAACCGTACCGTTTCTTCATCTCCCCGGTACCTGCGCTGACCAGATCAATCGGTCCCCAGCTCGTGTAACCCAGAAGCTCAACGCCGTCCTGAATAGCTTCAGCCATCTCGGCAAAATGACGATTCAGATAATCAATGCGGTAGTCGTCTTCAACGGTGTCATTGTCCAGCAACACATCCGTTGCACCAAGTCCATTTTCCACAATAAACAATGGTTTGCCATAGCGGTCATACAGCTGGTTACAGGTAATTCGAAGACCCTTCGGATCAATCGTCCAGCCCCATTCGGATGCTTGAAGATATGGGTTCTTCACTGAACCAAAAACATTGCCTTCGGTCGAATCCTTCAAAATCTCCGGATCAGTACTTGTACAACGGCTGGCGTAATAGCTGAATCCGATATAGTCAACTGTATTCTGCATGAGAATATCTGCATCTTCCGGCTGCATATCAATGACGATCTCGTGTTCCCTGAAGAAGCGCTTCGTATACCCAGGATAAGCTCCTTTAGACTGAACATCGATAAAGAAGAACGATTCCCTATCCTGCTCCATGGCTTTCCATACATCATCCGGGTTGGAAGTGTACGGATAGACCATGCCAGCTGCGAGCATACAACCAATCTGTGCGCCCGGAATGATCTCGTGACAGGCCTTCACAGCCAGAGCACTGGCAACCAATTCATGGTGCGCTGCCTGATAGAGAACCTGCTCTTTATTCTCACCTTCCTGAAGAACGATACCCGCACCAATGTACGGAAGATGCAGCAGCATATTGATTTCATTAAACGTCATCCAGTATTTGACCTTGTCCTTGTAACGATTAAACAATGTCTTTGCATAAGTCTCAAAGAAATCAATCATCTTACGATTCTTCCATCCGCCATACGTTTCGACCAGATGTACAGGGACATCAAAGTGACAGATTGTGACCACAGGTTCAATATTATATTTCAACAGTTCGTCGAAGACATCATCGTAAAACTGCAATCCCGCCTCGTTCGGCTCAGCGTCATCGCCATTAGGGAAAATCCGTGCCCAGGCTACAGAGAGCCTAAAGCACTTGAATCCCATTTCCGCAAATAGTGCGATATCTTCTTTGTATCGATGATAGAAATCAATCGCTTCATGCGAAGGATAAAACTCGCCATCTTTGGGCTCATATGAATCGAGATTTCCCAAAGCAATAGGGAAGCGATTAGCCCCCGTGGGAATCAGGTCAACCGTAGTTAACCCTTTGCCACCTTCAAGATAAGCTCCCTCTAGCTGGTTCGCTGCCGTTGCTCCTCCCCAGAGAAAATTCTCCGGGAAGGCTGTTAATTTTTCATACATTCACGTCTGCCTCCCATCCATAATGAACGTTCAATTAACCGAGCACTGTGAGCAATTTGTCTTTCTCTTTCACAGATGCATCCTTCGTGCCCACTACATCCAGATAATTGGATGTGTTTGTAATAATAATCGGTGTAACCGTCTCGTATCCGGCATCCTTGATCGCTTGCAGATCAAATTCCATGATCAGATCGCCCACATTAACGCGTTCGCCATCTTTGACATGAGCGGTGAAATGCTGACCTTTCAATTGCACCGTATCCTGTCCGATATGAATCAGCATCTCAACACCATCATCAGTGACAAGTCCAATGGCGTGTTTGGTGCGATATACCGTTTGTACGACACCCGTGATTGGAGATACGACTCTGCCGCTAGTTGGACGAATCGCAATCCCTTTACCCATATGCTCTCCTGCAAAGGTAACATCATTGATCTCTTTCAGTTCAACCACTTCACCAGCTATTGGGCTGAAAATTTCATATCTGTTGTTCGGGTTTGGATCAAGTACAGGTGTTGGCGCTGGAACTGCGTCTGCTTTGTCTTTGAAACCAACAACATACGTAAGAACAAAACCAAGGATGAACGCAACCGCTGTAGCTACAAGAGCCATGTAGAACCCGGAATCAACGCCTGTTTTCGAGTTGATGAAGGTCGGATAGCCGAATACGCCAAGTCCGCCAAACATGTACATTTTCGATCCGAATAATCCTAGAATTCCGCCTCCAATACCACCTGCGATACAGCTCATGATAAATGGTTTTTTCAGTGGAAGTGTCACACCATAGATGGCTGGCTCAGTTACACCGAAGATCCCCGAGATGAAGGCTGGAATACTTAATGATTTCAATTTGGCATTCTTGGTTTTTAACATAACAGCGAGTACTGCACCAATTTGGGCAAAGGAAGCGGCGAAAGACATCGCAACCACTGGGTCAGAACCGGACGTACTCAGGTTCAGAAGCATGACTGGTACGAGTCCCCAGTGAAGACCAAACAATACAAACACTTGCCACAAACCGCCAATGACCAAACCTGTAACGAGTGGGCTTAATTCATAGATGCCTGTTGCTCCCGCACCAATCAATTGACCTGCCCATGTGGATATTGGACCAATTACAAGGAATGTTGCAGGAACGATAACCAGCAGTGTGAAGAATGGAACCAGGAACGTACTAACCACTTTAGGAATAACATTTTTGAAGAATTTCTCTATTTTCACTGCAAAGAATGTAGCGATAATGATCGGAATAACTGATGATGAGTAATTCATCAGGATTACAGGAATACCCAAGAACGTAATGTGAATTGGTGATTCAAATAATGTACCTGCGAACAACGTATACAGTGGATCACCCGCAGTCAAACCGGACAGCGTAGGATATACGAGTGTAGCTCCAATCGCCATACCGAGGAACGGTGAGCCGCCAAATTTTTTGATGGCCGTATAACCCAGGAATACCGGGAAGAAGTAGAACAGACAGTCGCCCGTTGCATTCAGCAGATGGTACGTACCTGATGTGTCCGCTATCCATCCGAAGGACAAAAACATGGCTGTAAAACCTTTGATCATCCCCGTCGCAGCCAGCAGTCCAAGCAGCGGAGTGAAGACACCAGAAATCATATCAATAAAGCGACTAAACAAACTTCCCTTGTTACCAGAACTTTCCTGTTCTTCTGGAACCTGGCCCTCAGCAGGCAGATTACCAGCTTTTACAACGGCTTTATATACATCCGGCACTTCATTGCCGATTACGACCTGATATTGTCCACCACTCTGCATGACGGTAATGACACCCGGCAGATTTTTAAGTTCTTCCGTTTTTGCAACGCTTTCATCTTTGAGTTTAAAGCGCAATCTCGTTACGCAATGGAATACACTGTTTACGTTTTTAGCTCCGCCTACACCAGACAAGATGTCTTTGGCCAGTTGATCGTAGTTCATAGTAATTCTCCCTCTCTAAGTAGACTCCCGATGCTTGTGAAACAAAGAAAACCTGAACTACTGAACATACACAACGCACCGAAAAATCCGGAAACAAGTCGTGATATTCAGCAATTCAGGTTTTGCCCTTAACGGTTGCAACCCTGTAAGGCTGTACACAGCGATATTCAGTTGTAGCATTAACAACTTCATCTTAAAGTAAGTTGCAACCCATCTTTACGGACCCAGAGTGGTCGGAAGTATCGGAATTGCCTGATTGAACAGTTACAATCCGATTGATGTATGCGCTTACTTTATGGATTCATAATATAATAACTTCTAATCTTTTGCAAGCGTTTTTTTAAGAATCTTTATTTTGTAATATCGTTACTCTGAAGTGGCATGCACCACACGCTCAATATGAATGGTTAAATACATCATTTCTTCGTTAGTCAGTTGATACGTGTAGTTATTTTCAATGAATTTTCTAATCTTCTCCGAGCACTTGTGCGCTTCAGGATACTTTTTCTGAATCATCTCGAATAACTCATCGTCGTTGTTGCTCTTATAATGCTTGCCTTTTACCAGCCGTTGGGCGAAAAACTTCAGATGAGTCACAAATCGATAATAATTCAATGAGTTCTCGTCAAAGTCCATTTTGAAATGATATTTGATGATCGTCAAAATCTCCTGCATGACCTGAGTCATGCTTCGGATGTTAGGCATCTCTTCGTTAAGTGCTGCATTTACAAAATGAAGTGCCATAAACCCCGCCTCATCTTCAGGCAAAAGCACACCAAACTGATCACAAATCATATTTAACGCTTCCAGCCCTACCTCATATTCGTCTTTGTAGAGCTGCTTGGTCTCCCACAGCAGTCCATTACGGATAGGCAGATTGTTACGATAACGTTCAATGGCAAAATGAATATGATCCGTCAGATGCAGATAGATGCTCTCGTTTAGCTTTTTCCCAAGTTTCAGCTTGGCATAGGCAATAATCTCTTCAGACACTTTCATGTATTCCAGTGGTATGCTTGCGATTAATGCCTTGAAATTTTCCTGAATATTTTCATTCTGTAAAGTAAATATCTTATCAATATGCTGCTCCGACACCTCATCGCCTGCTCGCTTCTGAAAAGCAATTCCCCGGCCAATAACGATGACTTCACGTTCATCTTTAATCGCAACTACAGCATTATTGTTTAACACCTTCTCGATCTTCACTTTATCCACTCCAATATACAGAAAAAGGCAAACCGTGCCTTCCATGAGGTCACTGGCCTTGCCCATTTCACTTCAATGTTAACTATATGTGCGTTCATGGTATTACATTTTTCTACAATGTGCAACAAAAAAATCGTTGATGCTTTTCAGCTAACAAATCACTCCATGAACGCATAAATGAATCTGTTTATCTGCTTTGTATTTTTTTCTGTTTGGAAGTAATCATTCTGAATCTATCCACCTTCTCAATAAGCACTCCCATAGCATGACGCCTTATCCATGGAATTATACTTGCACCCAGAGCTCCAAATCCAGAATTTCAATACCTGTCTGTGTTAGATCTGTATCATCCAGCCTACTCCTCGCCTTCCACTTCGTCCATTAATAAACCAAAATTTATAGATACGTTCATGAACATTTTCGCGCCAGTTCAGATAAAAAGTGCTTGCACTTATTCACTATATTTTTGATTATATGCTTCTTAAAATCCTGTTGAATTCGGATCATAAATAAACAAAAAAGCCCTCCTTAGAGGAGGACTTAATGTGTCCGAATGATGAAAAATTGCATACAAAAAAAATTAATTATCATTATTCCGTCACGCTTTTCTCACTTTTTTTTGCAGACATATATCATCTCATAACTCTCATCAGTCAACGGCGTACCTTGCCAATCGTTATAAAGATGTAAAATCTCGAATCCATTGGCACCCTATTTCTCCCTTTTCGTGTAGTCGGTTCATCATGATTTATTCTTTTTGCTTTCCTTCTCCAGCTCTGCTTCGATTCTTCGATTAATGATCTTCAACTGGTCCGAATCCAAGTGTTCGATATCCGTTAACTGTTTATCGATCTGGTACTCTTCCGCTTCGCCCTTGTGCATCAATCCTAGATGATGCTTGAAGGATCGAATATCCTCGCGCATACTCATGGTCTGACGATAATTGTCTGCAACAAGTGCAAATATAATCGCGCCTGCCAGAATCGTACCATATGGCATCAGAAGACACAGAACAAATCCTACTATTAGAGCCAAAATGATATACATGCTTTTCCCCTCCACTTTCAATTACAGTTTGAATCGATCTTGGATTAGCTGTGCCACGTCTTTCGGGCTCTTGTCAGTGTTATTAATCCGAATATAATGCTCATGCGTAATTTCTCCAGGCTCGGAGTTCAATCGATATTTCTCCAGGCTCGAAAGCAGATCCTGCTCGGACCATTCGACATTACGCTTCGTTGCTTTGTGCAGCAGCCGATGCGGGCTCTTGTTACGCTCCAGTCGTTCCGCCGGATCAGCCTCCAGTTCAACATAACATACCTCTGCACCTCTGGACTCAAACAACGCACTGACTTTGCGAATGTACTCCCAATCCTCTTTCATTTCGAATGCCCACACAAATGTAAAAATCAAACCGGGCAGCTCGCTCTTCGCCACTTCTTCAAAAATCTCCTGACGGAACAGATTAACCAGTCTCTTTCCTTGAGGTGTACCATAACTGAAGTAAGGTGACACCAGTTCAATCGTCATATGATTGTGAAACAATTTCAGATCGGTGATCTTCTCCAATTCCTGACCCACCGTCATTTTCCCCACAGCCTGTGGACCAAAAATAATGATGAACTTCATCCCATCACTCCTGTCATCAGCGATATGTATACCATTACTTGAATTTTCTGGACATTAGTCCATAATAACGCCTCTTCGACAAATAAAAAAGAGATTTCAAGTCACCCGCTGAATGTTCAGGGCTTGAAATCTCTTTTTCGGTTTTACTTTATATTCACCGTTACACAGTCTGCCCAACGTTAACGTCCGATCAGAACCCATCCCCACTTCATTCGACGAAGTCCCATGGCAATAATCCATGAGAGCAAAATCGCCACAACATAAGACAGCATAATACCAAGACTGAAGTGTGGGGCGAGTTCCACGGTGAGTTCTCTTCTCCAGAACAAGAGCACTAATGGGTGTATTAAGAATACACCAAACGCCACCGTACCCAAAGAGTTCAGAATGCGAGTTGTCCGATTAGATCCATTCTGTTTCCATGCACCTATTCGTTCACATACGATCAGTAAGAGTAAGCAGGCTGAGAGGGTAAACAGATTACGGAATAGAAATAGCAACGTATAGGTTAGCGCCGGAGTTGCGGCGAAAGCCGTTTTTATATAAGCATTACCGTAAATAAACACTGCTCCTCCGCTCAATAATGCAGCAATCAGCACGTAACGGTACAAGAACAATTTCTTCAAAGCCGCATCGAAGTTCAACCCAATCCATGCACCGAATCCAATAACAATCAGGTAACTGGGCAGCAAACTCCCCATCCGTGAGAAATGAAACTGCAAATGCAACGCGTAAAAAACAGCCTGCGCAGCAATAAAGAACAAAGGTAAATATCGATTAAATACACGATAACGTGTTAACGATAGAAGTAGTGGAAACACCACATAAAATTGCAAAATAATCAGAAAAAAATATAAATGCGTGTGTGCAGTACCGGTTAACAATTGCTCCGAGAACTGCTTCACATGTGCCAGAGGTTCTTTGCCTGCTAGCCATTGTTTGACGATAAAATAAATGAGTGACCAGGCCAGATAAGGCACAAAAACATAAAATAATCGCTTTTTATAAAAAGCGGGCATCCAGCCCTTTTCCTTTATCTTGGAGCTGTAATTGTAGAACAACACCAATGAGGACAGAAACAGGAATGCAGGTACGGCGAATTGCAGAAAGCTGTTCCAAAAATAATAAAAGTTATGATCCAACGTGTGCTTGGGATAATGTGCAACTGCTGTTGAAGTCGCATGAATGGCGACCACCGCCATAATTGCAAAAGCACGATAGAGATCCAGATACTCAATACGCCGGGGCCGATTAACCGGTTGATTCATAATAAAACCTCACTTATGCCTGATAGGATGATAGTTTCCGGCCGCAATCCAGATTCTAACCTTTATTTTAATCAGCAGACGTGGGTATTACAATCATGATCTATATTATTTTTGTTAAATTACAACAACATTCAGCATTATTCGACATTAGCTATTTACCTATCCAGAACCGCTCAACGATATTCCCGTCAGGTTCTACATAGTCTTGATCCTGGATACCCCCGTTACGAAGAATAACTCTTCTGGATGCCTCATTATGCGCGTCACATACCACTAATACTTTGGTAATCCCGAGATCTTTGGTAATTTCCAAGGAAAGCTTGAGGATCTCGGCACCGTATCCATTTTGCCGCTCGCCTGGACGAATTCCATAACCAATATGCCCTCCGCTATGGAACAGCTTCTCATTTAATTCATGTCGTATATTTACTGCTCCAACAACTCGATCACTCTCCGTCACGAGCCAGTATGTACTGTCCCTAACCCAGCCCTCAGGAATATCGATGCCTTGTTCACTGCGTTCCAAAAAAGCTAACATCTCTTCAAAAGGATAAGGTTCTTTCGAAATGACCCACGGTACCATTGATTCTCCGCTTGCAACCCAGTCTTCATAAAATGCTGCATACGTTTCTTTATATTCAGCTGAAGGTTTGACTAGTCTAACTTTTTCTTTGCTCATTCTAAATACGTCCTCCTTACTCATATTGATATTGCTATGCTCCTTCACCCTAATATACTAATTCACAGTCATGATGCTCCCAGACGTCGAACAGATTACCGTCCAGATCCTCGAATGTAAAGAACTTTCCGTATATGCCCTCATCACTAACTTTGCCAACACGAACTTGACTAGCAGTGAGTTCAGTATGGAGTTTAACGATATCGTCTGTAAAAAAGGTGATGACCCATCTCTTCTTCTGCTTCACTTGAAATACGGCTCTGGATTCATGATCACTTTCAATCAGATCGAGAATTGGTCTATTGTCTCTAAAGAGGCTGATATAGCCTTCTCTTGGCTGTCTAATATTAAATCCAAAATGGTTCACGAACCATGCTGCTGACTGCTCTACATTTGTTACAGGAATGACATTGTAGGCAATACCTAGAATTTTTCCAGTCGTCAACTTTATCTTTCTCCCTTCATTGCATTAATATTGTGGTCCTCGTATCAAAATGAAGAAAAATTTCTCTGTCCAAGTAAAAAAAAGAGAACCTGCGTGTGCAGATCCTCTACTCGGTCCAGCTTTCGCTATTATATTAGTTCACGATCCTGCTTGCGAATTCCTCTAATGCACACCGGTTATACTGATTCCACCTGTTGTGCGTGCAGTTCCTGCTCTGTTTTAACTACTTTATATGTGAATTGGTAGCTTCCTGATCCCAGAGCAATTCGTACATCCGATCCCTGAGTTTGAATTTCATGAATATCCGCTACTTGATCCAAAGCTTTTCCGTTCTCCAGAACTGTCTGTAAATCTGCTCCAGGAAGAAGGACCGTGCCCGTCGTATTGGCAGGAATGGTCACACGAACCTCTATCTCGTTATTATCGCGGCGATACCAGTTCGATGTGACAGAACCGTACATGGTCTCGAAACTCGCTTCGACCCACTCCAGTCCTGGTCCTGGTTTGGGCTCGATGTGTACGATGCGGAACCCGGGCTGTTGCTCATCTGTGTTAATTCCGGCAACATAACGATATAACCACTCCCCTATGGCGCCGTAAGCATAATGGTTGAAGGAATTCATGTCTGCACTCCACAGACTGCCATCCTCCCTGATTCCGTCCCAATGCTCCCAAACCGTAGTCGCACCTTGTGTCACTTGATATAACCAGGATGGATAATCTTCCTGAAAGAGCAGCGTATAGGCCAGATCATGATGTCCCGTATCACTTAATACCGGATTCAGATAAGGTGTTCCAACAAATCCGGTGGTCAGATGGTTTCCTGCGTCCGCAACCAATTTTCCCAATTGATCAATGGTACGTTTCCGAGCTGTAGAATCCAATAGATCAAAATGCAAAGCAAGTACATGCGCAGTCTGTGTGGGAACTGCAAGTTTGCCCGCAGGTGTCACAAATTCATCTTGAAATGCAGCAACAATGTTGTCATGCAGATTATCATAATAAGTTACATCTTCCGCCTGGCCTAACACCTCAGCAGTCTTCCGTGTTAGAGATACAGAATAGGCATAGAATGCAGTTGCTACAAATTCCTTATCTGTAGCCCCAATATAGCTGTCCGGCTTGGAATCCAGCCCGAGCCAATCCCCGAAGTGAAAGCCAGTATTCCACAAGCAAGGATTCTCTCCTTGAGCATGAATGTAATTAATCCAGCGCTTCATGCTGTCATATTGCTCGGCCAACAGCCTGACATCACCGTACATCTCGTAGATCGTCCATGGACAGATCACTGCGGCATCCCCCCAGGCAGCGGAAGAATGATTCGTATCCCCCCATCCGTCTGACGTGGAACTTCTCAAATCAGGAACGTAGAAAGGAATGCCTCCATCCTCCCCCTGATCCGCCTGCAGATCCCTCAGCCATTTGGTGAAAAAAGGCGCCGTATTCATCAGGTATGAGGATGTTCGTATAAACATCTGCGCGTCTCCCGTCCAGCCCAGCCGCTCATCACGCTGCGGACAATCTGTCGGTACGTCAACGAAATTCCCTTTTTGCCCCCACAATATATTGTGATGAAGCTGATTCACGAGTGGACTGGAGCTTTTGAAATCACCGGTTCGCTCCATATTGGAATGCAGAACTACACCTGCGAAATCCTCAAGCCGAATCTCATCCGGGAATCCAATCAACTTCACATAACGGAATCCCTGAAATGTGAAACGTGGCTCGTACGTCTCTACTACACCGCCTTTTAGGGTGTAACGAATGCACTGCGTTGCCCCACGCAGGTTGTCAGTGTAGAAATTACCCTGATGATCCAATATCTCGGCATGTAGCAACTCAACCGTATGCCCCGTTTCACCCTGAATGCTGAATCTCACCCAACCGACCATATTCTGTCCCATATCCAGCACACGTTCTCCCAGTGGAGTTGTAAGCAAGGCGATAGGTTTAATTTGCTCTATTGGCGTTACGGGAACGTTCTCTTGTGCAATAATAATCTCCTTCGAGTAATCCAGGACACGTACTGGCGACCATTGGACTGAGGATGAATCCTGCCAATCAGATTCCATACGTGCATCATACGTTTCGCCCATATAAATGTCCGAGCTGCGAATGGCGCTGGGGGAACTCTTCCAGTTTCGATTCGAAATAATATGTTCTTCTGAACCATCGGTATAATGAATATGAAGTTCCAGCAGCAAACCTGCGTTCGTACCGTATATCTCCTGCTTTTTCTCCCATCCCAAATGTCCTTTGTACCAACCATTTCCCAGATAAGCACCGAGTATATTCTGTCCATTCTGAAGCTGATCGGTAACATCATAAACCTGATATTGCAACCGCTTACTATAACTGGTCCAGCCCGGGGTGAAGTACGCTTCGCCCACTCGCTGATTATTCAGATGAAGTTCGTACAATCCAAGTGCAGTCACATATATTCTTGCCGAAGCTACAGGCTTTTTCAATTCAAACGAGGTACGCAGTCGTGGGCAAGACTCATCCTGCTGAGAGGAAGGATCGACTGTGATCCACTCCGCCTGCCAGGCATCTTCACTACCCATGAATCCCATCTCGAAATACGCTGTCTCCGACCAGTCTGATTCATCTCCTGCACGTTCCCAGGCACGAATGCGATAATAGTAGCGGGTTCGTGCTTCGGGCACCCAGTGCTCCAGTTCAACATGAATGGACTGATCAGAGCTTTTTTTGCCGGAATCCCACTCCATCTGAGCAAAATCTTCCGTCCGTGACAACTGAATTTGATAATCTGACTGTACACAATTTCTGAGATCGGATTGCAAATGCCAGCTTATCCTAGGCGACGTGATGTCTATTCCAATCGGATTTATTCTATACTCACAACGCAGATGACTTACGGTCAACATCAGAGAAACATCCCTTTCCATCGTGGTTTCCAATTCAAGGTTACGATATAATTATATCGATTCTGTGATCGGAAATACCCGGCAATGAGGACAGTTTAACCCGGTAATCTGGTCATTCCAACTAAGGAGGCTATTCCGTGAATCCAACCGTACAACTGTTCAAGAGTGAATCCTTTTTCCAGAATAATCTGAAGCTGTTCGTGAACCGATGTTCCGAGGATTTTGTGGTTCCTTTTCACGCACACGAGTTTGTTGAGTATAGTTATGTGGCAGAAGGAAAAGGCTTTCATCACATTGGTGACGATATTATTCCGGTACACAAAGGCATGTTATTTGTCATTCCAGTCGGCGTTCCTCATGTATTCCGCCCAGCTACTGCGAATGTATCAGAGCATCCACTCATTATCTATAACTGTCTGTTCAATTCCGAACTGATTCACACCCTGTCCATTATTATTCAGGAGGCGGAGATTCGAAATCATCTGACAGATCTGGAAAAGAATCGGGTTCCTTATGTATCCATCACAGATTACAGCCAGCGGATGGAAGAATTAATGGTAAAGCTGTACCGCGAATCTGCCGTTCCGGGAATCGGCTCTTCCACGATCCTGTATACGCTTGTTAGCCAACTCGTCGTGACGACGTATAGACAGATTCATCAAGCTACCTGCAATGAGAAGGAAAATGCGACTGATATGGAACATATCCTTCATTACCTGGACCAACATGTTAACGAACCAATCCGTCTAAACGAACTGGTGAAACTTTCTGGTTGGAGCGAAAGACATCTTGGGCGCATGTTCGTGACCCATACCGGCCGGACATTTGGTGCCTACCTGCAACATTTGCGCATACAAAAAAGCTGTGAATTGCTGAAGAATTCACAACATAAAGTCAGTTTAATTGCTGAACTTGTAGGCTACCGGGATGTAGATTCATTTTACGCCGTCTTTAAACGAATTACGGGAGAAACCCCTCAGGGCTATCGCAGGAACTTCAGAGCAGAACCATTGAATTAAATGTGTCCCTGCCTTCTGTTCCTTCTCAGGGTTCATTTCTTTACAGGATCAAACTTGCTCTCTTCACGCTCTGTTTCAAGCAGACGATCTACATAAGCCTTTGCACCTTTCCAAGAGGTCATCAATGGAAATTGATGCTGCTCCCGTTCGTTTATATTCCATGGATGAGGGATACAGATGACTTTTTTTCCGTCATTCAGCGCGGGTATCAGGTTATGTGCTCCATCATCAATTAACAGATCGAAGTTAATCAAGTTCTTCCGTTTACAGGTTATAAACTGTTCTGGAGATATGTATGGCATATGCTTCTGGAGCCAATTCCACTTCTCAACAACCGTTTTGGGCTCAGCCGCCGTTAGGATCAGCAGATCATAGGCTTGATGGAGCTTTTCCACCTCTTCTACTACATATTCATCGTAAATCTCCAGTTCCTCAAACAGCCCTGGCCGACCGTAAAATACATCATGTGTACATTCCGGATGGCGCATATGGGATGTATCCCAATGTATCATATCCTCATATCGCAGCGGATGGGTTGGGAAGTTGATGTTGTTATGATAGATGGCTCGCTTGACCAGATGACATATGGTGTCATCCATATCTACAGCAATAATAGGTTTCTTCATCTTGATCCCCTCCAATAGGATCACAGTATATCATCATCGTTGTAACAGCGCTATCCTTTTTGAGCTCAAAATAAAAAGCGGCCCCTGCGCCGCAATAACCGCTGCGCAAGGACTGCCCCCGAAATCAACCCAAATCTTCGCCATTCGTAGCGATGACGTTCTGATACCAACCAAAGCTCTTTTTCTTATAGCGATTCAATGTGCCTTGTCCGTTGTCGTCCTGATCGACGTAGATTACGCCATAACGCTTGGACATTTCCGAAGTGGACGCACTGATGATATCAATCGCACCCCAGTTGGTATAACCCATAAGGTCTACCCCATCCATGACTGCTTCTTTCATTTGTGTAATATGTTTTCTCAGATAATCGATCCGATAATCATCATTAATGGAACCATCGGCCTCTACCGTATCCTTGGCCCCGAGTCCGTTTTCCACGACAAACAAGGGCAATTGATAGCGATCATGCAGCTCTTTCAACGCCACACGAAGTCCAATCGGATCAAGCTGCCAGCCCCATTCTGTACGCTCCAGGTTCGGGTTCTTAATCGTGCTGTAGAGGTTGCCTCCAGTTACTCCATATTCCTCCGGATTCACTGCGGATACCAGCGATGTGTAATAGCTGAACGAGATGAAATCAACCGTATGCTCTTTCATAATTGCTTCGTCTCCTGCTTCCATCGCAATGGAAATGCCATGCTCAGCCCAATAACGAGCCATAAAGGTTGGATAACTGCCTCGCACCTGTACATCGGTATGCAGCAGGTTCAGCTGATTATCGATCTGAGCTTGCAATACATCCTCCGGCTTCGACGTTGCCGGGTAGTGAATCATGCGCGCAAGCATACAGCCAATCTGGAAGTCCGGGTTAATCTGACGCGCCTTCTGCGTTACCAGACTGCTGGCAACAAACTGATGGTGAAGTGCTTGATAGGAAGCTTGCATCACGTTATCGACACGATCTTCAATGATGCCTCCACCCGTGAATGGCTCAATAATGGTCGTGTTGATCTCATTAAATGTCAGCCAGTATTTCACCTTGTCTTTGTATCGATTCATGACAGTCTCGGCGTATCTTACAAAATGTCCGATAACTTCCCGTCCTGCCCAGCCGTTGTACTTCAATACCAATGACATCGGCATTTCATAGTGAGAGAGCGTCACGAGAGGTTCGATATTGTGTTTCCGCAATTCGTCGAATACTTCATCATAGAAACGCAATCCTTCTTCATTCGGCTCTGCGTCGTACCCGTTCGGGAAAATACGCGGCCAGTTGATGGATAGACGGAATGTCTTGAAGCCCAGCTCGGCGAATAACGCAATGTCCTCTTTGAAGCGGTGATAAAAATCAATACCGTAACGCTTCGGATATCCCTTCGCACTGTGGTGAGCCATCGCTTTCTCAACCGTTGCACTGGTCACGTGCATCAGTTCTCTAAGGTTGGTGTAATCCTTTTTCTCAAAATAAGGAACCATATCCGCTGTGGACCAGCCTTTGCCCCCTGCATCAAATCCACCTTCAGCCTGGTTGGCAGCAATTGCGCCGCCCCACAGAAAACCTTCTGGAAACCCTTGTCGATTGATCATGCGTATCTCTCCTCTTCTTATTGATGTCGTCTTAAGTTCGTCTTTAGACTTTAAATTTCAGCTCTCAATACTTCTTCACCGATTGTAATTGCACCCAATTTCACAGGCAGAACCTGCTTGTAATCTGCTGTATTCGTAACGACCATCGCCGTTGTAATGTCATATTCCTTGGCGATTTGATCAAGTTCAAACGTGAGTAACTTATCTCCGGCCTGTACACGTGCTCCCGTAGCGACATGGGCCTCAAAATACTGACCGCGCAGTTTCACAGTGTTGATCCCCACATGGATCAGAAGCTCCATTCCGTTATCACTGCGGACCACGATCGCATGTTTCGTTTTGAACACATTCATGATGGTACCTGTAACTGGTGACACCAGTTCGCCCAACGTTGGAATAAATGCCACACCTTTACCCATCAATTCATCGCCAAACGTTGGATCATTGACTTCTTTGAGTGCGATCGCTTGACCCGTCATCGGTGCAATGGCTACCGCATCACTCGTTGGTGTTGGAGCACCCATATCGTCCACGTTCACAGTTGCATCATTGTTGGACGGTGCTGCCGCTGGTGCCGTAGAAGCGCCTGGTGAGAATTGAGCCAACGCCTCGGCATCGCCCTCTTCTTCCTTGATCCCGAACACAGTAGACATAATTGCACCCACGACAAAGGCAAGAATCATACCGCCAAAGGAGTACCAGAAGGTTTGCCCGATCAGGGATGGTAGACCCGGAAGACCACCGTTACCTGCAAGCACATAAGCTTTGGCTCCAAAAGCAAGAGCGAATCCGCCACCCACTGCACTACCAATCATCGCAGCGGCAAACGGTTTTTTATATTTCATATTTACGCCGTACATAGCTGGCTCGGTTACACCCATCAGAGCTGTAAAGCTGGTGGACAATGCAACGGTTTTGAGCTTTTTGTCTTTTGCACGGAAGAATACGCCCAACGTCGCTCCGGCCTGTCCCATATTGGAGATGAACGTCAGTGGCAAGAATTTATCGAAGCCTAATGTAGCAATATTGCTCAGGATGATCGGTACGAGCGCATAGTGCATACCTGTCATAATAATGAGCGCCATCGCGCCGCCCAGAACAATCCCTGCAATTAATCCGCCTTCGTTCAGCAGCCAGTTAATACCACCGGACAAGCCGCTACCTACAAATGTTCCCAGTGGACCGATCGCAATTAGTGTTACCGGAACCATAACAAGCAAGGTAATCAGTGGCACAAGCAGCAACTTCAATGCTGCTGGAATAACGCGGTCAACCCATTTCTCAACATAAGACATCAGCCATACGGCAAGCAAAATCGGAATAACCGATGAGGCATAGCTGACAGCCGTTACCGGAATGCCAATAAACGCAACCGATTCACCGCTGGATAGCAATGCGCCCATATCGGGATACATCAGCGCAGTACTTAGCGCAATGGCTACAAACGGATTACTGCCGAATTTACGAGCGGCACTAACTGCGATTAGCAGCGGAAGGAAGTAGAATACGCCATCCCCAATGGCGGAAAGGATACGGTACGTGTCAGTGCCTGCTGACATCCACTCCAGGGATACGAATAATGCAAGCAATCCCTTGAGCATACCCGCAGCTGTAATCGCTGGCAGCATTGGTGCAAAGACACCCGCAATCGTCTCAAAAATATTAAGAATTACATTTTTACTTTTTTCCGGTTTAGGCTGTTTATTTTCTGTACTTTGCTGTATTGCCGGATGTTCCTTCACCATAGCATCAAATACTTTGGACACGTCATTCCCGATAATCACCTGGAATTGATCTCCTGAGATATTCGTTCCCATGACTTTATCCAGCTTCTTGAGTGAGTTATTGTCCACTTTATCGTTATTTTTCAGATCAAATCTCAGTCGTGTGACGCAATGATACACCGAGTTGATATTGTTTGTTCCCCCAACGGCTTTGATGATTTCCTGTGCCGTTTCCTGATGTTTCATGATCATTTCCTCCTCATTTTTCCAATAAAAAATACCCGAACAAATAGCCACGTCTTCTACGTGTCATTCATTCGGGTATTGCCTGATTGAACAGTAACAAGCCCATTTGATATTTAGTTCGGTTCTGGTTCATGTGCTGATATTTCATTGGTCACGCTTCGGTTTCATTAACCGCTCCAGATGAAGGGTCAGATACAACTGTTCCGAATGCGTCATATCATACTGATAGTTCTTATGGATAAAAGTCTCAATCTTGCCGATACATTTGAAGGTTTCGGGATAGTTTTTCCGTACAACCTCGTATAAATACTCCTCCGCATCGTCATGTGACGAGTGAGTAATTACCCGTTGGCAGAAATACTTCAAATGAGTAATGAAACGGAAATAGTTGACGCTATCTTCATCCAATTCGACATTGAAGTGATATTTGATAATGTTCATGATCTCCTGAAGCAGCTGCATCAAATGAGTGACATCGTTCATGGAATCATTGACTTCCGCATTGATGAAATGCAGTGCTATGTTGCATATTTCATCCTTCGGAAACTCCACATCCAGTCTTTCCTTCAGCAGGGTGAGCGCTTCCCGGGCCACGTCGAACTCGGCCTTGTAGAAATGCTGCACTTCCCAGGAGAGCGGATTGCGTGTAATCATTCCTTTTTCCAGACGCTGGACAGCAAAATGAATGTGATCCGACAGTGAGACATAAATCCCGTCACTGATGGTTTTGTTCAATTGCGTACGTGCCAGTGTCACAATATCATCTGTCGCCTGCAAGATTTCGATCGGCACTTCCGTGACGATGGACTTGAACTTCTCATAGATCGATGCATCCTGAAGCCGGAATACTTTCTCAATCCGCTCTTCATCAATCTCATCGCCTGCCTTGAACTTAAACCCGATACCCCGGCCGAGGATCAGCAGTTCCTGATTTTTGTCATCCACGGTACTGACAATATTGTTATTAAATATCTGTTTAATAATCATTATGGACCCACCTGTTTTTTTTGAGGATTAAAAAAGGGCAAAACCAAAATAGAAATAATAAAATCATTTCCATAGTGGTTTTGCCCGCATTACCGGTAACAAGCCTCGGGTATAATCTATCACAACCTGAAAACGGTGTCAACCCAAAATGCTACCACTGCTATTTTACTTCGTCTTGCTTTCAAGAAATATTTCCCTACAGTTCCACGTTGGAGGGTATGCAGTCTTAATATGTACATGTTGATACAGAAACAAACTGGAGAAGTCTTCTACTCAACGTGGGAATGTTTTCTTTTCACGGTAACTCATCTGACTTGAGCACAAATAGGAGCCCTTCTTCCGAAGGGCTCACTGTTACTCATATCGCTAATTATTGTTGGAACATCACATTAATCTGTACAATCTCCGAACGACTGCTAGTGCGAATCGGAGGTCCCCAGAAGCCAAATCCAGAGGTTACGATGGAGTGCATGGAGCCCTTTTGCAGATAACCCCAATCATTCTCGTAGATGGCCTGTGTAATAAACTGAGCGGGTGCGATCTGACCACGATGGGTATGACCAGACACAACCAAATCTACATGGTTTTGTTCCGCAATATCCAAATCATAAGGCTGGTGATCCATCATGAGCACAGGCTTACTCAAGTCAGTATCCTGCATCAATGTCTCTACTTCTGAACGATCCTTCTCTGTCCGGTCTTTGCGTCCAATTAGGGTGATCTTGTCATCCAATGTAATTTTATCATCATACAGAACTTGCATATTACTCTTCTCCAGAGCAGCAATCAAATCCTCGATCGGACCATTATACTTGTCGTGATTGCCCAGTGAGGCGTACACCCCGTAAGGAGCCTGAATGTCGCTAATAATATCCGCAATCCCACTCTTGAGATACATATCCAGGTTATCATCGATAATATCACCAGGATACAGTACCAAATCCGGCTTCAGTGCGTTAATTTCTTCCACCATGCGTTTAGCATGAGCAGGACCGGACAATAGACCAAAGTGCATATCTGCAGCCATAACAATGTTGAGGCTGTCGACACCTTCCACTTTTTTATCAATGTGAATGTTGTATTGTCTTACGACTGGACTATAGGCGTTATAGATACCATAGCCCAGCGTGGACAGCAACAGCACGAGGGTCACTACACCTGCCCATTTATGAGCAGAATGTCTTGGGATGCGAGTTAGTCTAAGTAACCACAACGTTATATGAACCACCGGCAGGATCAATAACAGCAGTGAAAAGATTGCAAGCCAGTATGAACCGATAACACTCAGGAAGGAAATACTTCCAAACAACCTTGCCAGTATGAAAGAAATTGCAAGAAATACGAGCGCAACGATGTAAAACCAACGAAATCTCGCAGATACAACCGGCTTCATCCAGCTCCATCCGCTCCGTCCTATGTAAAACACTAATAAACCGTACACTACCAAAAACAAGATGCCTGCAAGTACGAACATGCTTCCGTTAACCTCCACGTCAATAAGTTGATTGCTGAATTTTCTCTTAACCAAATTCCAGTCCATCTGCACAAGTATAACGTAGTTAAAGGGGTGAGGACATCTGTTTCCATTCCTCAGATGCGTACAATTTATTACAATTTGGAATACTTAAATTTCAATCATTATATATTAGGCGATACATCGACCCATAGCCTGTCATCTGTATAAAAAAGCATTCCTGCGTCCGCTCATGACTAACTAACATCATGAACGAGCACAGGAATGCTGAATGATCTCGAATTACATATTACTCATTGGTGTCCATCCATTGGAAGTGGAATGAACCTTCTTTATCCACACGTTTGAATGTGTGAGCGCCAAAGTAGTCACGTTGTGCTTGCAACAGGTTCGCAGGCAAACGCTCAGTGCGGTAGCTGTCATAGTAAGACAACGCGCTTGAGAATCCAGGAACTGGAATTCCTTGAGTTACCGCAGCTGCAACGACTTCACGCCATGCACCTTGGTAGGATTCAACAATGTTTTGGAAGTATGGGTCCAGAAGCAGGTTTTTCAATTCTGCGTCCTTGTCATATGCTTCTTTGATGTTTTGCAGGAACTGCGAACGGATGATACAGCCACCGCGGAAGATCATGGCGATGTTGCCGTATTTCAGATCCCAGCCATATTCGTCTGAAGCTGCACGCATTTGAGCAAAACCTTGTGCGTAAGATACGATTTTACTTGCAAACAGCGCTTTGCGCACATTTTCGATGAACGCTTTTTTGTCGCCAGAGAATGCTTCAGTTGCTGGTCCGTTCAAAATTTTGCTTGCTGCTACGCGTTCGTCTTTCATTGCAGACAGGAAACGGGAGAATACGGATTCCGTAATCATGGACAATGGTACGCCGAGATCCAGCGCGCTTTGGCTCGTCCATTTGCCTGTTCCTTTTTGTCCAGCTGCATCCAGAATGACATCAACCATTGGTTTGCCGGTTTCCGGATCGTATTTGGAGAAGATGTCTGCCGTGATTTCAATCAGGTAGCTATCCAGCTCGCCTTGGTTCCATTCAGAGAAGATTGCATGCAATTCTTCAACGGACACATTCAGAACGGATTTGAGTAAGTGATATGCTTCACCGATCAACTGCATATCCCCATATTCGATACCGTTGTGCACCATTTTCACATAGTGTCCGGCACCATCTGGTCCGATATAAGTGCTGCAAGCATCGTCGCCTACTTTAGCGGAAATGGCTGTCAGAATGGGTTCAACGAGCGCATACGCACTTTCTTGTCCGCCTGGCATGATTGCCGGGCCTTTCAGAGCGCCTTCTTCCCCACCGGATACACCTGCACCGATGAAGCGGAAGCCTTTGGCTTCCAGATCTTTGCTGCGGCGTTGGGTGTCAGGGAAGTATGCGTTACCTCCATCAATGATGATGTCGCCTTCGTCCAAGTGTGGCAGCAGTTGTTCAATGGTTGCGTCCGTTGCTTTACCCGCTTGAACCATGATCAGGATTTTGCGCGGAGATTCCAGGGAAGCTACGAACTCTTCAATCGTAAATGCGCCTGTCAGGTTTTTACCTTCGGCTTCTTTGAGAAGATCGTTCGTTTTCTCCGGGGAACGGTTAAATACCGATACCGAGAATCCTTTGCTTTCAATATTAAGGGCAAGGTTTTTACCCATTACTGCAAGTCCGATGACACCGATCTGTTGTTTACTCATTATGTCCTCCCAATACTCTTTATATATAGTAGGTTAAAATTCGAGATCAACAATCCGTTATTACTGAACTGTTTTTTTCCAGTCTGCTGCGAATTTCTCCATACCTTGATCTGTCAGCGGGTGTTTGGAGATTTGTTCAATGACGGAGAATGGAACAGTAGCGATATGTGCTCCTGCCATTGCTACACGTGTAACGTGGTCCGGATGTCTTACAGAAGCTGCAATAATCTGTGCATCCAGGTTATGTGTACGGAACAGCTCAGCAACTTTGGCAACCAATTGCACACCATCTTCGGAGATGTCATCAAGACGTCCCAGGAACGGGGATACATATGTTGCACCAGCACGAGCAGCTAGCAGCGCCTGGTTCACTGTGAAGATCAACGTTACGTTGGTTTTCACACCTTTTTTAGTCAGGTATCGGCAAGCTTCAAGTCCTGCAAGTGTCATTGGCAGCTTGATTGTGATGTTTTTGTCGTTGTTATTGATTTTGATCAGTTCGTCTGCTTGAGCAATCATCTCTTCAGCTGTGATCGCATCTGGTGTTACTTCCGCAGATACGGATTCAACTTCAGGTACTTCACGCAAAATCTCTTCAATACGGTCTTCGAATTTCACGCCTTCTTTGGCTACCAGAGAAGGATTCGTTGTTACACCAGACAGGACGCCGATTTTGTATGCTTTTTTGATGTCTACCAAGTTTGCTGTATCGATGAAAAATTTCATATTCAATTACCTCCAAGGGATGTGTTTTATTGTTTTTTTATGTTACAGATTTGCATTAACAGCCAAAGGAACTTCAATATCATCTTCAGCCTGCTGATCGGCAGGTTGGTCAAACCACCAGTGGTGCCCTTCTGCAGCGAGCATCTCATCCGACTCTGCTGGTCCATAACTTCCAGCCGGGTACAGATGAAGCGGGAGCAAATTCTCCTGGAATGCATCCAGAATAGGTTGTACCCAAGCCCAAGACAGTTCTACTTCATCCCAATGGGCAAAGAACGTTGGATCACCATGCAATGCGTCATGAATCAAGTTCTCATAAGCCTCGGCCAGATCCTCACGATCTGGTGACAGATCGATATGAACAGGTTTGAACTCCCCTTTGTTTTGCGGGTCGCTGGCATTCAGCTGCAGCGTCATGCTCTGGTCAGGACTCATCTCAATCACAAGCAGGTTCGGTTTGGAACCGTTAACCACGTTAGCCTGTCCAGATGGTTCCTTGAATTCGATGACGATGCGAGTTGATTTTTCCTTCATTCGTTTACCGGTACGGATATAGAAAGGTACTCCGCGCCAGAAGAAGTCATCAATCTGCAATTTGGCAGCAATAAAGGTATCATTCATCGTATTCTCGGCAACACCCGGTTCAGCTGCATAACCGCTAACGGATTTACCTTGAATGTTTCCTGCAGCATACTGTCCGCGAATGACACTTGCACCCACGTTTTGCTTTTGCAGTGGCTGAATCGATTCCATAATGTGTTTTTTCTTCAAACCGACTTTTTCCGTGGTGCTGTTATATGGAAGCTGGATCGCCATCATCATAAGCAATTGCAGCATATGATTCTGGAACATGTCACGCACGGCGCCTACATGATCATAATAGGATGCCCGTTCTTCCACGCCAACAGTCTCATTAGCGGTGATCTGCACATTGGAGATATAACGGTTGTTCCACAAAGCCTTCATGATCGGATTGCTTTGATGCAAGGTTTCAAGACGCTGCACCATCGGTTTTCCCAAATAGTGGTCAATCCGATAAATTTCTTCTTCTGTGAACGCCTCGCTTAATTTGCGATTGAGATCACGAGCCGATTGTAGATCATGTCCAAATGGCTTTTCGATCACAAGGCGTTTCCAGCCCTCAGTTGATCCAAGTCCACTACCCTGAATGTTCTCTGCAATGGGTTCGAAGAATTCTGGACCAACCGAAAGGTAGAACAGACGATTGGATGGAATGCCAAGTTCAGCCTCTCTTTGTTCCACTAAATTTAACAGCTCTATATAATCTTCCTTATGGCTTATATTCAGTACACTATAACGGAAAGCCTGCACAAATGATTTCACAACTTCAGGATCAGCAGGGCGTCTGGAAAATTCATTTAATGATTTTTCAACTTGTGCCTGAAAGAATTCATCAGACCATTCTCTGCGTCCTAAGCCAATCAGCGAGAAGGATTCCGGAAGTTTCTGCTCAATGTATAAATTATATAAGGCTGGATATATTTTTCTTTTGGCTAAATCGCCAGTCGCACCAAATAAAATAATGCTCGTTGGTTCCATCTCACTATTCTCCTTCCAAGTAACTCTGGTTTCTTTGCTGTAGTTACACTATAATACGTTTCATAGCCATACAAGTAATTAATATATTTCACAGGAGCTATAGACGATATCTATGACAACAAATTATGAATTATATAAGGTATTTTATTGGGCTGCCAAAACAGGAAGTTTGACCCAAGCCGCCAAAGCGCTATATATTACTCAACCAAGTGTCAGCCACGCCATCAAACAGCTGGAAGAAAGCTTTGGTCTCACGTTGTTTTACCGGAATTCCAAGGGAGTTGCGTTAACACAGGAAGGTGTGAGTTTGTATTCCTATATTGAACAATCCCAGATTCTGATCTCGCTGGCCGAGGAGAAAATGGCTGCATTGAAGAGTTTAGACAACGGAGAGCTAAGGATTGGTGGCAGTGATTCGCTGTTCAAGCATTACATGCTTTCCTATCTGGAAGAATTCCATGTGCTCTACCCTAACATCAAGCTGCATCTAAGTCATGGGACAACGCCGGAAGTCATCACGTTTTTGAAAGAAGGCAAAATTGATTTGGGTGTTGTACGGATGCCCATCGTTGATCCGCAACTTGAGGTCAGGGAAAGTATCCAGCTCAAAGACTGCTTTGTCGCGGGCGAACGTTATGCTCAACTGAAGGATAAAGTTATGACATTGGAAATGCTGCTGGAGCATCAACTGATTCTTTTCTCCAGAAACAGCCGGGTTCGAATGGCAATTACGGAGCTTTTTAACAGCTATGGCTACACGCTCAAACCTGAGATTGAGGTCGGCAGTGTGGATTTGTTAATCGAATTTGCACGTAGGGGATTGGGCATATCGTATGTCACCCGTGAATTTATTTCCAAAGAGCTGGAAGAAGGCTCTCTCTTCGAAATTCAGCTGGATGTAGCCCTGCCCCCTTCACATGTTGGCATCATGACAAAGCGTAATATGCCAATTTCACTGGCAGCCAACCGGTTTATGGATCTGATTTTCAAGGCGGATTAAGATTCGTCGGTCTACTGGTCTACAAAAAAAGTGCCTCGTCACCCCAAAAGGATGATGAAGCACTTTTTTTGCTATATTCATTTTTCTAAGTAGACAACCTACCAATTCTCATCTTAATTCAAGTTCTCTCAATCTGCTCTCAATTCTCTCAGGAATCATAGTAAACAGTTGCTGCCAAGGCATGAATAGACTCGGCTCAAGCAAAAACTCCTCAAACTCCATAGAGGGAACAAACGCCTTGGTCTGCAGAAAACTCCGCACGCTGGCGTCAATTTCTTCATTGGTCTGGAAATAACCTTTGAACATCTCGTTCACGAGCAGTCCGTCACAACCCGCATTGGCGCCTGCTGCACTATACAAATCCGGCAACAATTCAAACACCACAGGGATTGGAGAAAAAGCATGTTTGCCTGGCTGCGAGTATAGACACACATGGCGTCCAACCACATTAACTCGATCCTTCAACAATCCCCGAAGTACTCTCCCATGGAAGCTGGCTTCACAGTCCACGACTTCACCGTCATGGCCCACATATATCCACACATGCTCCATTTCGTACAAATGCCCAATTTCATAATCCCACCAAATCGAAAATTCAATCACATATTGGACCGCCTCAACCGGAAAATGAATTTCCCGCTCGAATGACGGTGAAGGTCCTGATTGATCCAGAATGGAAACGCCTACAAAATCCGGGTAAAAGGGTTCATTTCGATCAAACATCAATACAGGTGCATAGCTCATCGCGGTTTCCAGCATTTCCTGCTCAGTCATAGTCATGGATCGTCCCTCCACATTCTTTGAGTGCTACTACTGTAACAAGCCAATGTTATGCCTATCTTAACAGAGAATCCGGAATGTGTTAATTGGAACAAAATTTAAGCCCGTAACCGGAAAATTTTCCGGTCACGGGCCTGAAATCGGTCATTTGATAGGAGAACGAAATAACGTTATCCCTTTGAGTTTTTGGAAGATTTGGAAGCTTTGATCGCCTGATCGGAAACAGAATCCACACATCCAATCGGCGGTCCCAAAATCGCGTCATTTTTGATGGATGCCACTGCCGTCCTGTACGCCTCCTCATCAATACAGTATGCACGATGGGCTACTTCAGGCGGTGTTGCAGCCAGGAAGTCAGCCCCCAGCACAATGTCCGGTGTAGGTTGATCAAAAATCGTCAACAAGTGTACATCATCGGTCTCCGCCACAAACCAGTGAAACCATCCTTGAGGGAATATCGAAACCTGGCCTGGCTTCAAGTGATAACTTATCCGCTCCCGCTTGAACGGATCGTAAACAGAAGTGGTAATTTCCCCGTTGATCAGAACGACCATCTCGGTCACATTTGTATGCCAGTGTGGCTGCACAATAATACCTTTGCTCATGTGTACATTGAAGAATCCATTTTTGATCGTAGGCAGCTGCGGTCCAAACAATTGGGTAATATAATTGCGCGAATCACGCTGATAATTCAACACCGCTGTCGAATCGGCCGCCAACTGAACATTCGGGGCTTGCAGAATCGGATTAGTCATACCGTTGTTTCCTCCTTATGGGCATACATCTCATTGTAGTACTGTATGCGCTAATTAGCGGAGATAATACCGAGGACACGGTTCCATCGCAATTTTTCCGACCGTGTAACTTCATCTGTCAATTAGGAGAAGATCATTCACTCGCAAGTCAAACACAAAAACACCCCTTCCTGTTGAAAACAGGTCTGGGGCGTTAAGTGTTTTATCTAAAGGCTTGGCTTAAATTAAGCAAGACCAGGGTATCTTTCCCCTGCGGCAAATCCTTTGGGAGATATCCGTTCAATCTCAGCCCATTCATCATTGGTGAAAGAAACCTGCAGGGCACCAAGATTCTCATGAACTCTCTCCAAACTGCGAGTACCAGGGATCGGAACGATATGCTCTCCCTTTTCAAGTAACCAGGCGAGTGCGAGCTGAGAAGCAGTGCATCCTTTTTGCCTAGCCAGCTCTTGGATCAGATGCACCACCTCCAGATTTTTCTCGAAATTCTCACCCTGGAAACGTGGATAATGACGACGATAATCGTCCTCCGACAGGTCGTCTATCGATCGGATCTGGCCTGTTAGGAAACCACGCCCCAATGGACTGTAGGGTACAAGACCAATGTTCAACTCACCGAGCAATGGCAATATCTCGTCTTCGAGCTCACGACTCCACAATGAATACTCCGTTTGGAGTGCTGTTATGGGGTGAACGGCATTCGCACGACGAATAGTCTCTGCAGACGCTTCAGACAGACCTATATAACGGATCTTTCCCTGCTGTACCAGATCGGCAAGTGTTCCCACCGTTTCCTCAATGGGAGTATTGGGATCAGGGCGATGTTGATAATAGAGATCTATATAATCCATGCCCAGGTTGTACAGACTGGCATCTACTGATTTTTTGATATACGCCGGATCTCCCTTGGGGCCCTGGGTATGTGTTATACCAAACTTGGTCGCTACAATAGCATCGGCTCTTCGCCCTTTAAGCGCGCGCCCAAGCAATTTTTCGTTGCCTCCAAATCGCTGCTTTTCATATTCACCGTACAGATCGGCTGTATCGAACATCGTTACTCCTGCATCCAGCGCACCCTGAATTGTATGAACGGATTCTTGGTTGTCTGGCATCATCATCACGCCCAGCCCAAGCCCGGATACCTGCAATTTATCGCTTCCCAACGTTCTTGTCTTGATCATGTGGTTCCCTCTTTTCGTTAATAAATAGAAAGATATTGAACTTGTATTCATTCTATTTCACGAACAGAGACCCAACCACAGTCTGTTTATGCTAGTACCAGAATTACCACCCTGATCGTTATTGTCACTCCACAACGGGGATGTACACACAACAATGAATACCTGACTGTTCGTTAAGATTGCTCATGGAAAAGATATCATAGGCATGGGCAATACCATCCGTCCGATCTGTTGTCTCGAGAAAGATCCGGTTGACTTTTTTCTGTTTAATCTGGTGCATGCTCCAAATGTTTTGAAAATCCGTGCTTTCTTCGGTCAATTGTTGAACTATCTGGTAAAACTCAGGTTCACCCGGGTACTTGTCATAGTACGTACGAAACACCGCTACCGAATGTCGTGCAAATTCATCCCAATTATGCATACGTTCCCGGAGCGTTGCATCTAGAAATAACATTCGCATCATGACACGGTCGTTCACGTTCATCGAGGAAAAGTCAAAAAGCTTCTCATTCGCTGCCTCATTCCATGCAAGTACTTCAGACCTTTCGTTCGTAATAAATGAAGGGTATGCAAGTTGACTAATGATACTCTGCCATCCCGCTTCGAGATGTGAATAGGAGGCAGGGAATTCATGCTCTGCATTGGGGTCCCATAAACGAAATAGGTGTCCCTTCTCTTCCTCACTTAACTGGAGTGCACCCGCTATACTTTCCATCACCTCTCGAGACGAGTTAACCTCTCTCCCCTGCTCAAGCCACGTATAATAAGTTGCACTGACACCCGCAAGCACGGCAACTTCCTCACGTCTTAATCCCGGCGTTCTGCGTTGTCCATACGATCCGGTGATCCCGGCTTGCTCTGGCTGAATCCGGCTCCTCCGAGATTTCAAAAATTCACCTAGTGTTTTACTTCGGCTAATACCTGTAGTCATAAATAACCTCCCTTAGATATTCAGATTTCTATGAATTCAAATACAGCTCTATCCAAAATGGATGTGATTGAACGCCTTTGATATAATTCTTTTATTATCATTTTGCAAAATCCTTAGTTTACAAGAAGCTTAGCATTGATTTATACAGAACGAAAGGAGCACAACATGGTCCCAACGATCGGAGACATTTACTGTGTATACGTCGAAAGTTTACAACAATATGCTGCCTGCCAGGTAACTGATCTGAAAGAAACCGGGAGTAAGGGGTCCCGCCAGCTTGCCGCAATCCTGCAATTGGACTGGACAGGAGATCAGCCGCCCGATGAAACGGAACTTCTGGATATGAAACCGTTGAGCTGCAATTACTATTTTTGGAAAGGCAATTGGGATCACAGCTTCGTGAATGCCAATGTCCCTTCCGATTATATTCTCGCAGGTAATATCCCTCCGCTTGTCACTGAACAGACAAACAGTTATGGGGGAGGCTGGCTGATTGGGAACAGTCTCTATCGTCAGCGTGAATGGGAACTTATTGACGAAACAAGAAGAACACAGTTTAAGAAAGCCACTGAAGACTTTGAAGAGATTTCGGTTGGCAATCAAATGATGAGACGCAATTCGAGTGTAATCCGCAATTTCAGACCGAAATCTGAAGAAGATGTGTCCGAACTAGCCAAACTGCCGTGTTTGACAAATATTCAAATGGACGGATATTCGGAATCACTGATACCCTTACTTAATATGGATCCGATTATCAATGAACTCCATATCACAAACCACGGTCAAAAGTCGCTGGACCTCAGTAAGAGTCATTTGACCAAACTTGTCATCGATGTCAGCGGATTGGAACGTCTCACTTTAAATACCAAGATAAAAAGCCTGAATTTCACAGGAGACCTGTCTCCTGGCCTTTATATTGATGCTCATGAGGATGGAAAATGGTTAACTTTGAATGTTGCTGCAAATCTGCCACATATCAACGGAGTTCCACGTCTGGATGGCTTACATATTAGAGAAATCACGGAGCTGGATTTGGCCCCCCTTGTAAATCTTTATCCAGAACTTACGGAATTACGTTTGTGGGGTAAACCCGGCAGTCTGATTCAACTTGAATCCATTCAGCATTTGAAGTCGTTACAGGAATTTAGTACATATGACTTGTTCGGATTCATTGGAGAACAGTTCCCTGACCCAGAAAAAATCCCGAAACTATCGAAACTATGGCTAACCAGTTTGCCAGCAGAAGCTGCCAAATCAATTAAAACGAGATATAAAAAAGAAGCCGCAGCCGGGCTTGAACTCGAAATCAGTAAACCGCGAAAACCGGAATGGCTCGCAGAAAATCTTACGAATCCTTTTCGAGACTGGGACGGACGGGATCATATAAAGTCTGCTCATGCCAAGAAGGCAGCGCAACTGTACAAACAATGCCTCAAGGAAATTCGCCAGCTGGCTCAATGCCTGATAAGCAACGAATTTATCCAGAAGCAGCTATCTTCCATGGTTGAAAACTTCACACAAACCTTCAACAAAATGGATGCTAAAACTGGCTTTATTGAAACGGTTGAACGTGAAGAAATCTATGTTGTTCTTGCGAGCTTGCTTGATCAACTGGAACAGGAACTTGGCAATGAGAGCACTATTAAAGTTAACCATGAGGCGTTATATGAGGTGTTTGATCATTTGAGGGATTTCTAATTTATACTGCAAATTAGAAACAATGGAACAAGAAATACAAGAAAAAACCGGATTCATTAGAATCTGGCTCTTTCTTGTTAATTTACGTATACATTAGTGAATAAATATTTAATAATTGCATTATCAATCCTTAGTTATATTTGATCGAAAAATTCTGTGAGCTTCTTACTCGGGTCAGCTAGAAATTCAGGGATCGTACATATATTTCCAATCTCCTGATGTTCAATATCAGCGTAGCCAATCATTTTTTTGCTGGGATTCCAGACGATCAGAATATGGGAGTACTGCTCCACGTCAGAGGATATGCGCAGCAGTTTCTGTCTGCCCAGCTTCATCTCCACCGTATCGATCAGATGGAAGAATTCGATGTATCCCACGCCGGACGGATTGTCCGGCAAGTCGATTCTGCGGGGACCTTCCGTTAGAAAACGGATTAATGCATCAGGCAGTTTGTACGATTTGAGCACATGCAATTTATTGCTCAAATTGTGAAATTCTTGTGGTTCATGAGATTTCAAATACTCTGCCATTTCTGCGTTCTTCTGACTGACCGCAATCGTGTATGCTCGTTCCCCGTCCTTCTCCTGAATGGTCACATCCGCCCCCTGTTCCACCAGAAATTGAACCATCTTCATATTGTTGTTGCGAGCCGCTATCGTAAGCGGTGTGGCCTTATAGGGATACACCATATCCGGTTCATTATAGTTAATATCTACCCCCTCATCCAGCAAGTACTGAATGGTTTGCAGATCGTGGTCTGACACTGCTCTTCGCAGTGTTTTTCCTCCGTATTTTCGAATATCCAATCCTAGTTCTTTCACAACGGCTATATTCTTTTTGTTACCGTAATAGGCTTCATCATATGCATTCGACTTCACCTTGCTCAACCCGTTCAATTTGGCACCCTTCTGATGCAGATATCGGATGATTTCTTCCCCGCCATATCTGACCGCCTTAAGGATCGCTGGATTATCCTTTACATTCAAGTTTACTCCGTTATCCACCAAAAGCTTGACCATTGCCTGTTGATTGGTGATTAGAGCAATATCCAATGGCGTCAATGCTATGTATTTGCTGAGCGTAATCTCTTTTTCTAGATCCATGCCCTGTCTAATGAATTCTTCTACAGCGATAACGTCTCCCTTGTAAATCGCCATGGCGTGATCAGGCAACGTTTCAAACGTACCTTGGTTTCCGATTTTGAACAAAAGGCGTAACCTCCCTCTGGTTAATATCTACACGACTAAAAGCTTCTGATGCTCATTATAATTAGTATACCTGCTATCCTTTTTATTTGTACAAACCTCTACCAAAATCATGATTCCAGTCCTAAAGCCTTTCAAACAAACCAGCCCCGAAACATAAAATTCCGGGGCAAGCATCCTCCTTTAAACTACACCAACTCAATCAATCATGCGCTAAATTCGTTGGGTCTGATGGCACAATATCAATCCCCTTCTCTAACCCCTTAATGGATTTAAGTTGAGAAGTGATGACTGCAATAACGATAACAAACACCCCTGCAATAATAAACAACAACGCAATGCCTCTTCCCGGACCAACGCCGATATATGATCCTACGGTCGAAGCTAGTGCTCCACCTTCCACCAAAAGCGGGTTGAAGACACGGTCTGCCAAAAAACCTGCGAGACTATAGGATACAATAAAACCCAATTGCGATAATATGCCGATGATTCCCCACACCCTGCCTTGCTTCTCGTTGGATATGTTATTACGCACTAATACATCTGCACTCATATTGACAAAAGGCAGGGAGGCCAAAAACAGGAAACCTGCAAAGATAATGATAAAAATATTGGTGGAAAATCCCAAGAGGGAGAATGATATTCCGGACATAACCAGACCCAGAACAAGTATTTTTGAATATTTTTTACTCATGGTGAACATGCCAATGCACAGGCTGCTAATCAGCATACCGATCGCGCTCATAGATAGAAACGTGCCAAGCATCCTTGAATCCGAAAATGATAAGATCATAGGACCAATGAGTGTCTCAAGAAATCCAAGATAAAACGTGATGATTGAAATAATAATGACGAGCAGAAGCACGCCTTTATTCGTCGTGACTTCAATCCAGCCATCGTTTAGCTCAACAAGCCAAGGCTTCCTCTCATCATCGCTTCGCGCTGCTTTATTGCTTTTCCGGATAACAAGCACCGCTAGAATGGCAACCATATACGTCAACATATTAATGACCAGAATGACTTCAATGGTTGTTATAGTGAGCAGAATGCCCGCTATAATGGGCGAAAATAGAAACTTGGATGATTCGGCGAGTTGCATCAGGCCGCTGCCCTTTGAATATTGATCTTTATCGAGTAAATCGGTGGCTGAAGCCTTGTAGGCTGGACTTTGAATAGCCGAGAACACGGAACTGAAAGTGACGCCAACATAGAGATACCATAGGTCAATATTTCCGATCAGGATCATGATCCAGATAAAAACGAGACCACCGGCAGAACCAAGATCACCTATGACCATCATCATGCGCCGGTCAAAACGATCTGCAAGGACTCCACCTATAGGACGCAACAAGATATTAGGCAAAAAGGTAAACAGTGTAATCAGCGCCACAGCTGTCGCCATATGGGTTTTCTCAAATGCGTACACTCCAAGGGAGAATGCCGTCATTCCGATCCCCATTGTAGATATGAGCTGTCCGAACCATACCATCAGAAATTTGCCAAATGACTTGTTCTCCATCTGTTTCATTGGATAAACCCCTCTCCAATTAACCGTGTTAGAACCCGTGATCCGTTAGCCATTTACCTAAGCTACTCTCTCTCGCTTTAAGGTCATGCTGTTTGTTAAACTTGCCCATGTTACGATCTGCCACCAGTTTGCCGTCCATCATGAATAAAACCCGTTCAGATCGAGCTGCGACTTTGACATCATGGGTAACGATTAATATCGTTGTTCCAGAAGAATTAACGTCTCCAAGAATATCCATGATTTCATTGGTTGAACGTGAATTCAGTGCTCCCGTGGGTTCGTCGCCAAACAGAATATCAGGCTGATTGATCAGTGCCCTGCAGATGGCGATCCGTTGCAATTGCCCACCTGATGCCTGAGTGATATTGTGGTTGGCCAGTTCATTAATCCCCATTTTTTTCATCAAATTGAGTGCTCGCGTATTAATGGAATCTCTACTGCTTTTTTTGGCCAGATAAGCAGACAGAATGATATTGTCGAGTAGATTCAGATTTTTCAACAGATGTATGTTCTGAAATATAAATCCCATCTTGTTCAAGCGAAGCTGTGCCAATTCTTTTTCCGAGAAATCCGAAATTATCTTGCCAGCAAAATAAACACTCCCGCTACTTACCTGATCCATGCCGCTGACATTGTATAGCAAGGTTGATTTTCCTGATCCCGACGGACCCATAATCGAGACAAATTCGCCCTTCTTCAATTGAAAATTAATATCCTTCAAAATAGGATGCTTCTCACGCTCACCAGTACTGTACGATTTGTTCACGTTTTTGGCTTCCAGGATTATAGTCATGGTTGTCCCCCTATTCGATAATCATTTTGGAAATGCTGGATTCTTTGATGGATTGAATACTGATTAGAGCGGTACAGATAATCGTTGCAGCCAGCAGGAGCGGACAAAGTACGTACGCCTGTAGCGGGTCAATGACAAAAACTATATGGGACGCTCCGAAAGAAGCCATTATTGTACTGATCAGCCACTCGCCTGCCGTATTGGATAATATGGTTCCTACAAGGACCCCTACACCCAAAACAATAAGGGACATCGATACATATTTGAATTTAATAGTGGAGATGGCAAATCCCAAACTTCTGAAAACCGCGATATCACCGCTATCCTTTGTGACAAGCATTTTCAAGAATAATGAAGTGATCAGGATAGTAACCAATACTGCCACAATAAACGCCAACACCGTAACCAACTTAAGCTGATGAATTGTTCCTCCAAGCGTTTGATATAAGTAACCTTTTAAATCAGTCACCTTTGCAGGTGAGAACGCCTGCTCATATTCCGCAATTTTATCTGAGATTTTACTACCGTCATCTTTTAAATCAAGACTTACGACATACCAGAGCACACGATCTTTGTTATAAGGCAGCCGCGCTTTTGCAGTCTTTCCACCATTGGTCACATCCTGATATACACCACTGACGGTCATTGTTTTTTCCTGTCCATTTACGATTAGTACCAAGGTATCTCCCTTCTTCTTCTCCATGTCACTACTGTTCGCATCAGACAAAGCAATTTCATTTTCATTTTTCGGTGCCGCGCCGTTTACGTAAGACAAAGGAAAAACATCAAAGTCACCTGTCTCTACGCTTAAATGATCGTAGCTACCTTCACTGTTCAACACTTTGAATTGGCTTGTGACAAGAGGTGAGTATCGAAGTACGTTCTTATCCTTTTGAACATAATCAATTAATTCAGCGTAACGCTGTTCGATATCTTCAGAGTGCCTTAGATCAATACGCATATCACTTTGACCTACACCCATGTAAGAAATGAAGCTAGGAGCTTGTAACGTATGGAGGAAATTTATAGGTACGATCATAATAAATGAACTTATAATAAATACAAACAACAGCAAACGGAACATTTTCATTCGTTGGATGACTTCTCTTAAACCCAGAAAAACTGGAACCGATAACCACCGATTTTGGGACAAGTTTAGTGTGTTTTGACTTATTTTTGTCTCACCCATACTGCCCGAACGTAATGCTTCAACGACTGAAATGTGATTAAAACGCCGAAGTACACGGTTGCAGAAAAATACAACGATGGCAAAAATGAAGACAGCAGCAAACAAGGTTATGCCGTAGTACAACCATGTTTTGGGAGCTTCCCCCATATAGAGCATCATATTGGACATGAACAAACGGTTAACCCATAGTGATGCAAGAAAGCCAGCGATGGAGCCCAATCCTGCCATAACAACATATTTGCTCAAGTAGAGTTTCTTAATATCATTCTCGGATATGCCAATAGCTTTCATGACGCTAATCTCTCGATAATCTTCTTCAATGGTGGCGAGCATGGTGAAACGAATGCAGAGTACAGCGATCACAATCAAGATCAAACTGACCAGAATGACTACAGCTGCGACTACCCCATCAGTCAATGCATTCAACAACTGAAACAGATTGTAGTTCACCACAGGACCAGCGTTTGGCAAACTCGTATTTTGATAGGCTTGGGTAAAGTCGCTGATCATCTTGGAATCTCTAAGACGAAATTCAATCAGATACTCCGACTCTCCCGTATTTTGCTTCAAGGTTTGGAATTCAGCCTGACTGATGACAAAACGTTTGGAGTGAATGATCGATGGATTCATTTGAGCATCACGTACAAATTCCACGATCTTGTATGTTCTGCTGAAAGAACCATCTTTAATATGAATACGGTCACCAATGCTCAATTTCTTCTGCTGCAAGTAATAAACGGGAACCGCAATTTCTCCATCATTCACCCGCACAATCTCACTATCCAGATTCAGCAGAAAATCAAAATCCTGATTTTGTACAACAAAATCAAGATCCATAATGCTGTTTTTCTCCGCCTCCGCTCCAAAAAACAAATGAGCACCGTCTATATTAATCATTTCTACGATCTGGTGTTTATCTACCATCTCATTGGCCTGTGCCCATTCATTCACCTTCATTTTATCCAATTTACCTGCATGCATTTGCACAACATGAGGTGTCTTGGATTCTGTAAATAAATAGTGAATTGAACTTGTTAACTCCATAATCATTCGTGTACCTGAAGAAACAAGTAAAGCCGCCAGTAAAATAAAAACAAATAGAGCGATGTTGATTCCTTTTTTCCTCATAAGATCATTTTTCAACATACGTAATAGCATGAATAACCACTAGCTCCTTTGTATGGAACACTACTTTGGAATAATCAGGTACACTTTATGTAATTACTTTTACCGATATGTCCGACCCTACTGATCAAAGCTCATGTTCCTCTTTTTCTGTAAAATAACCCCATTTATTATGTGACCCGATTGTATCAATAAATATGAACAACTGAATCAGTCTGCGGTCCAGTTCTTACTAATCCCGAAGTCTGATGAGAATGAATTGAGAACTTATTTATTCATATGCTAAGATAATGATCCAAACCTTTTCTAATGAACACTCAATTTATGGGATAATTCCCCAATAAGAAAGGAAACTATGAATCCTTCATCCATACCATCCATGTTGCATCAAATCATCCCGCCACTGGATCTGCGCAGTTGTTTAGTTAGCATGCGTGGTGAGATCATATACGAGCACTACCGCAATCAAGAAGCAGGCACCCATATTGCCAAAATCAATTCATGTACCAAAAGTGTGCTGTCCGCACTCATCTGTATTGCGATGGATCACGGATGGCTGCCCGAAGCGTCTACTCCAATCTCCACCTTTTTCCCGCAACTGGTGTCAGACCCTGACCCACGTAAATCGGAGATTACGTTAGAGCAGTTATTAACCATGACGGCCGGATTTAACTGGGACGAATTCGGAGGACAGAATTCTTTTCCGCGTATGACTCGTACAGATCACTGGGTGAATTTTGCGTTGGAGCAGCGCTTAAGTCATGTACCAGGTACATATATGGAATACAATTCAGGGGTATCACAGATACTGTCTGCCATCCTCATGCAAAGTACAGGTATATCCGTAGCCGAGTTTGCGGAACGTTATCTGTTTGGCCCCTTGGGAATCCAACAGTACGAATGGGAAAGCGACCCACAGGGTGTACATACCGGGGGTTTTGGCTTAAAGCTGTTGCCGGAGGATTTGCTGAAATTCGGACAACTGTTTTTGCAGCAGGGCATGTGGAACGGGCAGTCGATGATTTCGAGTGATCATGTTAGCCGCTCTACAAAACCTGCCATTACGGTTACTCCACCCAATCATGGTAGTTACGCTTGGCATTGGTGGGTGGGTGCTTATACTAACGAAACTGCAGAAGCTAAGTTTACAGAACAGCCCACTTCCATACTCCACTATTATTACGCCCGTGGATTTGGCGGACAATTTGTATATATCGTCCCAGCTTTGGAACTCGTTGTCGTGCTCACCAATGACAAACGAAAGAAGGAAAAACCTCCGCTGGATGTATTCCCCAAACAGATTGCACCTCAATTGGCGAAACTCTTATAAAACTTCTCTTTGAGTTGTGAAACATACAAAATAACCCCATAGCTTACCCGGCATTCACCGGTAACTATAGGGTTATTCAATTACTTTTTAACATCAATCCTCAGCTAAGGTCTCACCAAAGCCTCTTCCACAGCCTTTGTTATGGGATAAGGACCAGAATCTTTGTTGGAGAGGACAACAACCTGCACGTTGTGATCTGGATATACAGAAGACATGAACGACACACCAGGATCGAAACCCATCACATGATATTTAAATAACTCTCCCCCTCTCCGATCAATCCAGATCCCCTGCCCATAATAGGTTTCATCATCCTCATGGACATATGGCGTGATTAACTTTGCTGTTGTTTCTTTACCCAACAGTTCATTTCTGAATAACGCATTCCAAAAACGAATCATATCCGGCGCTGTTGTATAAGCTCCACCATCAGCCCCACCCTTAACAGGAATGGAAAAAATGTTACTTGTCCACGAGTCGTCCTCCTGATCCATATATCCGATCGCAGTATTACGGGGAAGACGATCTGTCTCAAAATAACCCGAATCCGACATACCGCACTTTTTGAAAATATATTGTTCTACATAATCCGTAAACGACTGCCCCGTGTGCTCTTCAACAATGAGGCCCAATACGATAAATGCAGCATTATTATAATGGAACCGTTCACCCGGAGCAGATTTCATGGGCTGATGCTGAAACATCGACAGAAAATCATTCAATTTGCGCATTGAATAGACGGGCCGTTCCTTCCACAACTCAGCGAAATCCTCCATCACTTCTTCATCAAAATAGTCCGGGATACCTGAGGTGTGTGTTAACAGCTGCTGAATTGTAACTCCTTGATCCCATAGAGGAAACTTAATGCTCAAGACATCTGCCAATCTGGAATCATACGATATTTTTCCTTGTTCAATCAATTGGCATATACTCACTGCCGTAAAAATCTTGCATCCAGATGCAATGCCAAACCGTGTATCTGGCTGATTCAAACGTTCATCACTTCGATTGGCATATGCACGAGTCGTACTTAATAGGGTATGCTCGTTTTGTTTTATCAAAACTACGCCCGAAAAATCAACATTCTCCATCACTTCTGTTATTCTGCGTGTCAGATCCGTTATACGCTTCATTTATCGTCCACCTAACTTCTTCTAAGAATTTCCATGCTCAGATGCTATTCAATCACGTTATTGTCCAATTTAAACGTCCATTACCGCAAGCCTTGCAGATCCGCCTCGGAACTTCCCAGCTCCGCCTTCCTACGATGTGTATTTATTAAATAATAAAGCGTTGCGTAGACCGTAAGAATAAACGTGCCAAAGAACATACAGAAAGCCAGCGATGGACGACTTACACTCTCATGCATAAGTTCAACCAGCGTCTCTCGATTGGTTAACGCATCCCAGCTGTTCAAGCGATATACACGTCCCAGCAGAACACCGTAACTCCCCAGTGCACAACCCCCTAGCACAAAGATCCATGAAAACCATCGTCCCAGTTTGTGATGGATCACTTCCTGAAGCTGATACATCGAAAGGAATCCTAGCAATAAACCTGTCCAAACGAACATCAAAACCACAATTAAGTCATACCAGTACTTGTAGTCCAATCCATTGCCTCCGCCATAATAGCGGGAACTGCGTGCCGTCAGGTGGACAAGATCCGTTACAATGTAGGAAGAATTCGGGAAGAACAATAGCCAGAGCAGTCCGCTTGCAACGACAAACCATGTTGCCCCTTTCCATTTAACATGGCTAAAGCCATAGGCCACATATGAAAACACAAAAGGAATCCAGCCCAAAAACAGATTCCAGATAAGGAAGCGAAAATAGCGCTGATCCAGCCAATCCGCAGCTGCGTAATACAAACCTAGAGTCACCACTGTGACCACACTAAGGAAAATAAATACTTTGATATAATTCAGTTTTCTCAATGATATTTACCTCACTTGATCCAATGAAATACATTCAGTTCCGAAAATAACGGATAATCTCTTCCTTGTTCTTTTCCACACGCAGATTCAGTCCACGTTTATCCTTTAACCCATATTGCTGTAGTTCATGTCCCGGATCAAGCACCAACGGTTTCGTTACTACATCCTCCAACAAGTTCATTGTCAGTTGATAGGCTTCACGCAGCTTATCCACCGGAATAATCGATTCATATCGCTTGATCAACTCAATCAGACGTTCCGCATACACTAGACGCACCATACTGTCCGCACTCATCAGTTGTCTTGATGCGAATGCTGTGACTGCAGCAATAATCAGTGGATTTGCATGATATCTGGCAATCGACGTAAGCTCATCAACCACGTCCCAATTCATGATGGATAATTCAGAGATTAACTGACCTATTCTTTCTTCCATCCATGTCTGCTCCAGCTCTTGCGGCACATCCCATAGTTTATATTCTGCATAAACACCACCACGATGCATCTGAACAGCGCTCCCATAATGTTTAACGAATAACGCTTTGGGAACACTCCAATTTGTTTCCATCCAACTACCACCATACCTGTCTCTATTTTCGCTTATAACCAGCACGCATTACATAAATTTACTGTTGAAGACCATACTAGGATCATACCATTTCCCAAAGGAGAATCAAATTCACAATGAATCCAAATTCAATGCAGCCTCCAGACCGAATACAACCTGCTAACAACACAAATTCAGACTTCACACCCCACTTGAACCATGGCGGGCATGAAATGTTCGATATGCATGAAATTCTGTCAGGAGCCATCAACGTATTGGATCAATACATGATCTTCAGGACGTTTGTACAAGATACTGAACTTCTTCATATTCTTGATCGTCAATACAACTTCATGTTATCCCAATATAATCTGACTGCAGAATGTTTCTCAACTGGGCACAAGCCTCATCACGAGACTGCAACCTACATGATTCCGAACATCGTGCAACCTGTGTATGGCCTCAAGCCGTCCGCTCCGAAAAAGCCAAATCAATCCCTTTCGGATGTCAAAGATGCAGGCATCAGCGGTCATATGCTGGGATTAATCAAGTCTCACGCCTCTTTGCTGGCTATGTCTGCACCTGAAATTACGAATGGCGCCGTACGCCGGGTCATCGCTTCGCAGGTTCAACAGTTTATCGAGATGGCTTACGAAATTTTCACGTATCAAAATCAACATGCCTACTATCAAGTGCCTCAACTCAGTGCAAATGATACCACACAGATGCTTCAGGCCTACGTTCCAGCAAACGGCACACCTCAGATGCCAATCAACAATAAACCACCTCTCCACTAATTTAAAATAAGCTTAATCAACAAAGAACAGTATCTTCAACCCACTCAAGGTTGAAAGATGCTGTTCTTTGTTATTTCCAGAATCATCTAATGTTTGCAGCATGTCTTGAATAACACATTTTAATTTAAAAAAATTCTACCTTGATTCGATTACCAGAAACTGGTTTAATCAGAATGTGGTCACAATTACTCATTATGTAACATGGGAGGTTTTTGAATGCGATTGAATCCATCGATTAAACTTGGTTTTCTAGCCATGACATTAAGCTTTACGGCCATCTTTGCAACTCTGATAACATCCCAAACTACATTGGCTGCACCTGTCCCAGCTTCCAAAGCGGTATATCATCAATTTCAAATGTATTCAAAAAATGCAGTGAAATCCACGCCCAGCCTGGTTCAGGCACGTAAATATCTATTGAATCATATCGACGAAGTCGGACCTTGGCAGGCTACCTTGATGACCCTTCAACTGGAGAATTTGCAAAAGATCAGACTGGCTGACTTGGATCAAAAAATGTATACGGAACTGTTTCAAAGCGTTCTCTATGAAGCCCATTCCAACATAGGTTATGAACAAAAGCTTACATATAGCAGACTGCTCAAAGTGATTAAAGATCCGTCCGTTCGCAAGCTCTTGCAGGAAGCTTCCGATCTGGGATTCAAACTGGAAACTAGTGAAGGTCTATACTATCCCATCATCAATTATGAGATGTACAAAAAGTTTCAGCCCTACGTGAAACCTGACATTGTTGCTTACATTGATATTATGGCTGCGGAATCCAACCAGCCCACAACTTCCGATGCGGCCTTTATCATAACCTGGGATGAACTCATCCGGCGTACTCTAGAGAAGGAAGCTTTCCTGAACAACTTCCCAAGCTCTAATCGTACGTCAGCAGTTAAGAATTCACTTTACGTTGGTTACCTGTTTTATGGAAGTGATAATTCTCCCGCCTATGACTGGTACACGGAAGAAGAAATTCGTACTATCGATCCAGAAGTGAAAAAAGCATATGAAAAGGCTGTGGCAAATAGGGAGACTAACACGAAGAGTGTACTTCTGGATACAGTGGAGAAGATTTTGCATCTACTCGATAAGAGTAATGACGAACTTACCCCAGAAATCAAAGAAATCACTGACCATGTTGAAAGCCTGTTTGCCAATGATTAATAAATATAACCAGTCCAAAGTGGATGTTGTTAGTTCACAATAAAATCAGGTACAATCTCAAAGCTAAAAAGAAGCGGCACTCCTCTTTACAGGATGTGTCGCTTTAACATGCCTTGTACCCTTCTTATTCCATTCCAGAATAGTATTATCTCGATACCGATGTAAGTTTGTCTGGATTCACAACGAGATAGAACCCCTCAATTCGCTCTCCAAGAGAGTCCAGTTCCAAACACAGAACTTCGGACAACTGTCCGTTTTCCAGTAACACAAGGTGTTGTTCTCCGTTGATAAATGTGGGCATCCACTCTCGTTTTCGCAATCGGGTAAGCACCCGGCGAGAGGTCAACAAGGCGAGTACACCCTTACGAACCCTCATCGTTCTCATGACCGTATGCACACGTCCACCGCCATCTGCCGTAAATACCGGTTGTTCAGCAAGCAGCTCCAGCATCTCGGAGACATCATAATTCAGAAAAGCCGTTGTAAAACGAGCCAACAATTGCTCTTTTGCAGCATAACCTGCAGAACTCTGTTCCAACGCCGGAAGTCTATCGGGAAGCTTGCGTCTCGCCCGGCTAAAAATCTGACGGCAGTTGCTCTCTGATTTGCCCAACCAATCCGCTATTTCCGTATATTCATACTGGAAAGCCTCACGAAGTACAAAAACGGCACGCTCTATCGGGGAAAGCTGCTCCAGCATAACCAGATAAGCATAGGAGATCATCTCCTTCTGCTGCACGGTTTCTTCCGGAATGTTTCCCATTTCACCGTAGCTCATCGGCTCGGGAAGCCATTCTCCAACATAACTTTCCCTTTGATTACGGGCAGAGTTTAGCAGATTCAGACTCCGGTTTACGATTAGTTTAGCAATATAGGACTTGGCATTACGGATATCATCAAGAGACTTGCTCTGAAGCTCTGCAAAACAATCCTGCACAATATCTTCAGCCTCCACAACACTGCCAAGCATGCGGTAAGCAATGGAAAAGGCATAGGCTTTATAACGAATATACAATTCACCAACTTCCAGAGAAGACACTTCTGGCTCATTGGTGAGGGGATTGAATTTCATGAGAATGGCCTCCTCTGGCAGATGGTCGGATGTTTATTTAATTAAAGCAGCCTGGATACATCCCTGTTGTAATGGCAATCCGGTTCCAGCTATTAATCGTGTTGATCGCCATGATCAGATCCACAAGTTCAGCCTCACTGAAATGTTCTCTAACTTTTTCATACAATTCAAGTGGTACCCCTTGTTCGGAAATAAGTGTTACGGCCTCAGCCAGCTCCAGCATAACACGTTCTTTTTCCGTAAACAAAGGCACCTCGCGCCACACGCTCAGCAGCAAAATGTGATCGGCATAATCTCCAAGCTTCAACAGATCTTTAGCATGCATATCAAGACAGAACGCACAACCATTGATTTGGGATACACGGATTTTCAGTAGCTCATATAACGGTTTGTCTTCAAACTGACCTGAAATGTGCTGCTCCAATGCCATCATTGCTTTGAAAGCACCCGGGTTAGCCACTCTATAATTCACTCTTAAACTCATTGCATTCGCCTCCGTATTTTGGTCTACAATCTTAAGACAAACCAAGGCTCACATTTGTGACATTTTTCTATAAAAAATTTCTTCAGCATACTCAGGCACAGAATATAGCTCGATTAACAATTAAGTAATTAATCTGCGTGGAGCATAACCGACATGAATATAGTTCACGTAAAGCGTTATGTATAAACAGGGGTTTCCGTATTTATGTTAGCTGTTTGATGTTTTGTTTGTGATTTTGAACAAATAATCATTATACATATTGATACACGAAACAAAAGAGTAGTAACATACGGCTACAAAGTAAACTTTCCTGACATAAAAAAATGAACGATTCATTATCCTAGCAAGGAGTGACTTCCATGATAACTTCCAATTCCAATCCTCAATTTACATCTGAACTGCCTCGCGGCTGCACGTTCTCCGCAGAAGACTGGCATGTATTATCTCAATATTGGTATCCCATTGCCCAGGCAAGCGAAGTGACAGATAAACCACTTGCCGCTCAATTGCTTGATGTCCGCCTGGTGCTGTATCGCAGCAACGACAAAGTTGTAGTTGCCAAGGATCTTTGTTTTCACCGTGGTGCTCCGCTCAGTAAAGGCTGGGTAGAAAATGGGGAAATCGTCTGTCCATATCATGGTTTCCGTTACAACTGTGAGGGTAAATGTACCGCCGTACCTGCACACCCTAGCTCCAAAATCTCTCCCAAACTGAAACTTATCGTATACCCTGCGGTTGAACGTTATGGCCTGATCTGGACTTCACTCGCCGGTACCGACGAGCAGATTCCCGCATTCCCGGGATGGGATGATCCAGATTATATCAAGATCCTGCCCCCGAACTTTGATATCGCAGGTTCTGCTGGACGTCAAATGGAAGGGTTTCTGGATGTATCCCATTTTGCCTACGTGCATACCGAAACGTTCGGCGACCGTAACAACACCGAAGTGCCCCAATACAAAGTAAAACGCGAAGGCAATGAACTGCTTGCCGAATACTGGAGTTCTGTCAGCAACTATGGCAAAGGTCAGGATAATGTCGCACCCGAAGGTTTTCAGTGGCTGCGTGAATTCCGCGTATTTCCACCATTCGCCGCATCACTTACGGTTCACTTCCCGGAGAACGATAAGCTGAACATTCTGAACTGTGCCTCTCCCATCTCTGCACGTTTTACGCGGTTGTTCTGTCCGATTACCCGTAATTTTGACAAGGATGCTCCGATTGAAGATACAATTAAGTTTAACTTGCAAGTATTTGAGGAAGATCGGGAAATGGTGGAATCACAGAAGCCGGAGGATTTGCCACTGGATCTGCATGCAGAAGCGCATATTCCCGCAGACCGTACCTCTATCGCTTATCGTCAGTTATTGACAGAGCTTGGTTTGGGACGAAATTACACATCATAAATTGAAAACAAATGGACAAATAAAGAAGCGTTTCTACGAACGCTTCTTTATTGTATAATTGCTTACACTTTCACTCGTGACAATGTACTGGGTTTTACCCCATTTAAATGCCTTATATCGTTCACTTACCCTTGATTATTCGTGTTCACAGGAGGTTCTGTATAATACGGACAGCCTGGTTCGTGAATAATGCGGGGATCAACCCATGTTCCCCAATATGGAAGGCGATTCACATAAGGCTGCACGTTGGGATGGCTATTCGAGTTAGGCATGTTGGTGCTCGGGGAAACTTGAGTAACACAGTCCACTGGCGGACCAACGATTACCGTTTTTTGAATTGGAGCAAGCGTTTCCTTCACCTTGTTCTCATCCAGACAATACGTATGAGCCAGAACACTCGCAGGTGTTAGCCGTAAAATATCCGAACCAAAAATGGCTTCAGGAATCGGGGCATCAAAGATAGCCAGCAGATGGGTCTGATCTACCGTTGCAATCTCATAGTGCCACCAGCCTTGCGGAACATTCGCTACTTGGCCCGGGGTGATTGGAAAATTCAACAACTCTTTGGTAAACGGGTTAATAAGGGAAACGACCGCTGAACCACTGATACAATACACCAGCTCGGATGCATTCTGATGAATATGAGGATCAACCACATTGCCCGTGCTAAGAAAAATGTCCAGCAAGGATACGTTACCCAATGTGTTTAATTGCTGAATGGAGAGAACATTAATATAGTTATTTCCGTCTTTTTGGAAGAAAGAATTCTGGTTCACGTCAGCTGTAAATTGGGTGGTAGGTGAGGTGAAGTCCATATAAGAGGTTGCCAAAATAAAACGCCTGCCCTTCGCTCTCGGTTTAGGTGATAACCTATACGCCAGCTTATGCTCTGGGCTTCTATGCGTGAGCCCATTTCTGAGGTAGGCAACATTTAACCAAAAGAACCTTGACTCAGGAAGCCTGATCAGGTTTCTTTTGGTTATTGGTTTTTTTTCATATCCCAAACCTCTTGCCAACTGGTACCGAGCGGAATATTCATCAAGTCCACATACTCCAACCAGTTCATTCGTGTAACGATATCTGGTGTCCCCTCAATTAATGAATTCGTAACCAGCAATGCCCTGAGGTTTTTAAGTTTCTCCAGTTCGGGAGGAAATTCTCGTATACCGGAATAAACAATCTCCAGATATTTGAGATTACTCAGTTCACCGATCTCGGGAGGAATACACTTCAACCCCAGCTCCGATTGTGGCTTGGGCCTCCATCCAGGTACAGAAGCAAAAGGGCTGCCACAATATATTCTCAGCTCTCGAAGTTCTTTCAGTTTCCCGATATCTCCAGGAAAACACTCCAGGTCCAATGTCATGATCTCCAATCTCTCCAAAGAAGTTAGTTCAAAAAGAGCTGGAGGAAGCGTGTACAGATCCTGCTCAAAAATCGTCAGCTGTTTCAACTGCTTCAATTCCCTAATCCTTTTAGGAATCTCGGTTAGGCCATGTGAACTGATATTTAGAATGTTGGTCTCATGCTTGATCGCATCATCCAGCAGACATTGAACGTCCTGATGCCGCTGCAAATCGAAGAATAATCCCGTGATCCGCTCCATTAACTCAATTGCTTCTTCCTGTGTAATCCGCATACCATATATGTTCTCATGAGCAACACTAAAAAAATAATCACTTCCATCCTCTTTCAAAAAACAAAGATCATCCGGCAATGATGGATACAACCAGTCATGAAAACGGTTTGCTTCTTCTTTAAGTATCTGCCCTGATTCCGATGTGCAGCGATATATGTAATAAATCCCCTCTGAATACATGGCACCACTTTGCATCATCATTTTTTCCATCGTACAGCTTTCAATAAAGTAAGGCTTTAGTTTCCGCAATACTCTTGAAACCCCTGGTACTTCGTCGACATCGTACCTTCGTCTGTCCACCAGCAAAAAACGATCTGTTTTCTCAATCAACTCATCAATTAACTGTTCATAAGCAGAGCCTCTTGGATCAGTATGAAACGACACAGCTACCAAATCATATCCCCCTTCACCATACCACGTTCTATTAACCCCTCTGTGTCACTCCATTGCATCGCAGCATAGGCTAATATCATCAATCAAACACTGGAGGCATGCATCATGGCATACGGACCTGGTTCAGTTCCTATCCCGCCAACTGCGGGTTATCCTTACCCTTATTATCCACCGCCACCCTATCCATACCCCTACCCTTATCCATATCCCTATCCACCCATCGTACCGTTTCCGCTGCCCTTTCCCATCGGACATATCGGAGGCCCAGGATGGCATGGCGGTTACCCGGGAGGTCCGCACGGTCCATTCCCTGGAGGCGGCTATCCGGGCGGACCACATGGCGGAGGACCCGGGGGCCCTGGTGGACCTGGCGGAGGTTTCCACGGCCATCGTTTCTAATGGTAAAATAGCAATGCAGGAGCTGCTGTCGGCAGCTCCTGTCTTTGTTCAACTTTCTTTAAAATATCCAATGCCCTTCTGTTGAACAGATTCTACCTGCTCAATACTCAATCTCATCCATAATCTTCAGATTACGGTTGGACACTTCCAGCAAGTCTGTATATGTCTCAGACACATAATAAACAAAGTCCGGATCATGCACATACATAATCACTTGCCCGTAGGTTCCTTTCTCTGTCGGATCAAAATCAAGCATCAAATACAGCGAGCCTCCCGCCATCGTTGCAAAAGGAATCCACTCTTTATGGAATAAGTAGGGCTTAATCTCCGGGTCTAGTTTGCTGATCTCTTCGTCAGAATAGTACTCGTCCAATTTCTCATCTACTTCACAGAAATATTGTTTAGTTTCCCGAATTTCCTTCAATGACATCAGATAAAACGGATTACATTCCTCTGCCTCCGCATCACCCGGATACAAAATATGAAATGCATAACCACTGCCGTCTTTACGCTTATAGAAGGAACGGAAATCCTCCGGCAGCCGGACGCCATACTCTGTTTCAAATGCATTTAGACTTTGCTCAGAGGCACCCTCCCGATGCTGGTATTCGTCGTATAACTGCCGAATTTCATCATCATGGATTTTTTCGTTCAGGAGCTCATTCAACGCATCAAACAAATCATTCCATTTTGCATTAGCCTCAGGTGTCATACACACCCCTCCCTTTTCAACTCTTTTCAACCCGTTCCCGCACATATTCCTGATATCCCCAGAATGCCTCTTCTTCCCCTCCGTCTTCGATCAGAACCATAACAGCGTAGGAAAACAGATCCAGCCACCGTTCCATCAATGCAATCTGTTCATTTGAGATCAATTTATTACTCTGCAACATTCCTTCAGGTTCGACGGCCCATGCACGTCCAAGGTGGGTAATTCCCCATAGTGAAGCCATAATTTCACGATCCAGCGTAGATTGTTTTAGTTCAGGAGCCAAAACATGCAAGATTTCCATGAGTTCATGAAAATTTTCTTCATTCAGGTTACCGCGAAAGGGGCGCAAGCTACCAAGAAAACCGGTTTCCATTGTCGAATGATTCAGATCATCGCAGGCAAAGGCATGACATTTCAACAAAATCACTGCTTCTTCACGCTTCATTTCAACCCCCACTTTATCCAATCTTGATCTTCAATCATTGGTGTTCACCAACGTAAAGGTTCTTCTCCACGCCATAACACGTAGCGTTCAATCTCACGGAGGGTGCCTGTGCCTATGCCATACTCATCGATCTGATCAGAGTGCAGATCAAGAATATGCAGCATGCCCCCGAACGTACCCACTGCAAGCTTGGACTGGTCAGGCGAGATCGCCAAGGAATAGATGGTGCTGCCTACAAAATGTCTCCACACTTCCTGCCCATCACCATTCACACAATATAAATATCCGTATGCGTCACCAAGCACCATGCCTGCATCCAATTCTACTGCAGCGTAAACACGGGCATTCTCATCCATTACAGGCCAATCTTCCTTACTCTCATTACCATCAATCGTTTCCAACTGAACTTGTATTGTAGCACCGTTATAAAAGTGACAGGCATTAAACCATACCTTCAAACTGTCTGCGGTGAATACCGCATAGTGAGGATAGCTGGATTCAGGATAAAGCGAATATGTCTTATTCTGTTGGCGATCCAGAACCATATGGTTACTTACCTGGCTACCGTAGGCAATCCAGCGACCGTCACGTGAGACTGCGGCATGACCCATATCAATCTGTGTATCTTCCAACTCATATTCTTCGATTTCTGCAGGATCCGGGTGCAGCAGGGATACCTGCTCTTGGTCTACCAGGTAGATTCCATAATTGGAGAAGATAAGAACGGATTTCCCATCATTGAATGGAATAAGTCCTTCAAGTGTGCGTTCCGGATGCTCACAGTCAGCAAGGGATTCGATGCGCGGCAAAGCCTTCTGAATACTGGATTGAATATCTTCCCAGCGATACACCGCAAGCTCTTGTCCTTCCAGATGGCGATCTGGTTGTCTGATGATACGAATACCGTCCGATCCGGCCAGCGCATAGTCTGCACCGTCTGGCGAACAACCTGCAAAGGTATACTGAGAGAATGGCAACCATCCGTTTGGATCAGCGGTATACACACAGCCATTCTCCGTGAAGGTGCCTGTTGTGAATACTATTGTTTCTGTGTTCAGATAACCTACTACCCGAACGGCCTGCATGGAAGATTGAAATTGTTCGTTCATTGGCCATGTTGCAGCAGGTAGTTCAAGCCGAAGCCGTTCCAAATCCCCTTGAAGATTGGCTTGCTTCACCATCTCCCACACTTCGGTGCTGATCTGCGTTCTGGCATCCTCCGCGAGCTCCGATTCATCCAGTTGCTCTCCTGCCATGCCTCTGCGTACAAATGCATTGACATCTTTTGCGTATCGTTTGCCTTCACTTCGCCACGTTTCTGCAATATTTTCTTTCAACCAATTCAATTGCTATTCCTCCACTCCGCCTCTATTGATGACTGTACAGTGATGTTCCCGCAAAAATTGATCCAGTTCGTGATCCATCGCACCTTCTGTCCCATGCATCTCTTCGTAGAAAAGGGCAATTTCTCTGCCATTCGCATAATTAAAACGTAAATATCCGCCCATGGAAAGCATAAAAAGCTTACATGAGTACTCATTTTCCATCACTGCATCCCACTTGAATTTACTCTTACACAAATCGGCCAGTTCTTTCATAGAGCCTTCCCGCTCAACGTTAACCAAGTGGTAGAACGTGTGGTTTCGCACTTCGTTCCAGGGTTCAAAATACGCCGGAGTCAGCGGTTTATCCTGATGGTAATATCCGCAATAGATCCGGTCCAAAGTCTCTCCAAAGTCTGCTTCAGAGCACGTCCACAGGACAATATGCTCATCATGACGAGGGAGCCATAACAACCCCTTCACATCTGGATGAATGGCCAGGAAATCACCATCCACCGAACTGCCGATACTGATACACTCCTGTAGCTGAACCTGAGTAACCGGTGTATCCTCCGTGTGCATCCAAAAATCATATTCAGCAAAAGGTTTCAATACCTCATAATCCGGCCGCTGTACATTCATCCAGCCCGTGTATGTTCCTTCCCCGTATTGCTCCAGCCATAGGCGATATGACGCAGGTAACGAGATGGAATGCTGTTGTTCAAAATGATCCAGTTCCTTCGCCGGTACGGGCTTCAACGCACGAGTTACTATATACATTCACGACATCTCCCTACGATCGTCTCGTTCAATCACGACAGTTCATTTCATTCAATCAGTCCGTAATTCAAACAGGTTAAAGCTAAGCCAGTTCTTCCTGCACAATCTCGGTTAGTACACCCTTGCGGTTTACAATGCTAATGGCAAATGCATCATAGCCGTCACGTTTCACCAGCTCAAAATCCATGCGCTCTCCCGTAATTAATTCGTAGGTTCCGTCTTCATCCACATCTTCTCCGAACTCTTCATCCCACGGCACGTTGTAAAAGGCAGATAACTGTACTTCAAATATGTCTTCTCCTTCGACGTCCAGGTATGGGCGTAGCGGCCTGTTATTCAAGTCTTCCTCCGGATATGTCTCACACAACATGGCATCATAACCGTGCTTGGCTGAATCTATGAGTAAGTAACGCTCTCCTGTTAAGGTATGCTCCGCATATACGATGAGTGGTGTCGAATCATGCCAGGTTATCAGATCATCTTCGGTTAAGTCACCATAATAAAAGATATGGAACTTGTCATGACCATCGCTCGTTTGCAACTTGCATTTCCATTCAATTTCATGAGTCTGAGCATCTGAAATCTCCCGAACCAAACCTTCCAAATATGTAGGTCCTTTATGTACACCAAATAAATTCATGATCTCGCCTCCGCTTTATTCATTCGAATGGTTACAACTTTATGTTCTTCATCCACTTCCAGCTTCACATCGATGTCTAACTTATCATGGAACAAAGCCGTAATGTTGATATAAGGATCACGAGCAGCTTCGCTGCCTCCATTGCTAGAACGACTCATCCCCTGATGAATGATGGATTGGACCAGCTGTCCATCGCCTTTTCCAGTTTTTTGATAAGTATAAATCACCTCTTTGTCCTTATTATAAAAATTCAACACCGTTGTAAAATCTTTGGCATTGGTATATTGCTTTTCGGATTTTACATATTCATTTTGTGTGGAATGATAGCCTACTGTACCCGCCAAATAGGGATTATCTTCATTCGGTCGAACATCAAACTCCTGATAAGCGATGTGAAAAAGATATTGAATATGATTCATATCTACCCGATAATATAACTGCCTGTTGTCCTCCTCTTTATCCATGGCAGCGAAACTGTTGATGAGTGGCCAGGCTTCATAGGATTTGCCATTCACGTCGACAGCAAGAGCATAATCAGAGAGTACCTTCTCTTTTTGAAACACACCATACGTCTGTAAAATGAAATAGGTTGGAATGAGTAATACGCCTATTATCACAGCAAATATCGTAATCTTTAAACGGAATTTCATGATCATCCTCCTTTACGACTCGCGTTCTGCTGGTTTATCCAGTTTTATGCTGAAGTTTGGTCAATGTGCGGACAACCAGCTCCCTGTTCTTGGCGTTCTTAATATAAGCGGGGATGGAATGTGAAGCCGTCTTCAAAGGTGCATTTCCAGGTTTCACGCGCAAATCAGCCGAAATATATGAAATCAGATAGTTTAAATGCTCCCTATTAACAGCCCATACCACCTTACCTCTGACATCGTCCAGAAAATACAATTCCATATCAAAAACAGGGTCGCGCCCATCCCGTATATCGGGATAATACCCTCGGTATGCTGGCTTTTTATGTAATTCGACCTCATTAATTGTCCCGCAGTGCGGGCATTCGATATGTGACGATTTGTGATTTATCTTTTTCTCATCCGTCACTTCAACATTGAACCAGCCCTCACACCGGATGCAATTGCTCTTGGCATTGTACTGATACTCTGTCTCTTGAATTCCATGAGCGTAACATTGCGAACATTTCCATGCTAGATGATCTTCTTCAGTGACAATAAAGGCGTGCCCGCCGCATGGTTTACATTTCACATCGATCTGCTCTCCCCGGTGAAGAACAGCGTAGAAGCTGTATTTATAAGCCCCTTCATCCTCGAAACGTTTCATTTTCAATCCCCTCCTTCCCCCTGCATCATGACCATTGCTAAGAGCAATCACTCAGCATTTCCCAGTTGATCTACCTAAAATTATATGTAACTCCAGTGAATAGCACAAGAAAACACAACGTAAAAAAGAGCACCTTACTCCAGATCATCATCTGAAAGGTACTCTTCTCCCCCATTAACTCAAGGAATCAAAGGTCAAGTAAAAGCGATACAAGCAATCCCATCGAAGCGATAAAACCTACTACCGGCCCACCTTCTTCGAACGCTTCCGGCATCATGGTCGAGCAGATCATCGCAATAATGCCTCCTCCGGCAAATGCCCCAATAGCCGCGGCCATCTCATCAGGAAGCTGCTCCAGAAACAGATATCCTCCCAATGCTGCAAGTGCAGAGATGATCAGGACACCTAGCCACAAGAGAATAATCTTGGAGCGGGAGTATTTATTGCGTTGAAGTCCAACCGTACTGGACAGACCCTCCGGAATATTACTCACAAAGATAGAAACAACCAACACAACACTGACACCGTTCCCGGCGAGTAGACTGGCCCCCAGCATGATTGATTCGGGAATAGCATCCATGACCGTCCCTGCAAAAATACCAAGTCCGCTCTGGCTGGAATCTCCGTTCCCGGTGTTTTCCGAACGCTTGCGCCCTGCTCCCCCTTTACTGGAAATGAGCAAATCGAATAGCGTGTACACTACGGCCCCTGAGGTAAATCCAATTGCCGTCGGCACAATCCCCCCATCATTCAGGGCGTCCCCAATCAATTCAAATGCGGCTGCACCAATCAGGGTCCCTGTACCAAAAGCCATGATCCAGCCAATAACTCGTTTCGGAATTTTCAGAAACAGCGCAGCAAGTGCTCCTAAGACAACAGCCGAGGCGGAGATGCCGCCCCACATGAATGCAGTCCACATCCGGGATGACCCCTCTCATGTTCATATATGATCTATCACTCCATTAACCGGAGCATAGAGAACAAAAACAGGGGAGATGACCAGATTAATATAAAACCGCTAACTTTAAACCATCATTTTGCGTAGTGAAGATATATATCTTGAACGAATGACGAAGAAATAGAAGGTCTGTGCCAGCAGAAATGCACCAAATACGGTTAATACCGGAACAGTATAATTCGTGATACCGAATTCAGTCAGAAACGGCTTAACAACAACGAGCGTTTCAACAATTGAGATCAGGATTGGGAAGAAAAAGAGAACCGCGATCTGAATTGTGGATGATCGTTTCATCTCCTGAAAACTGAGACCCATTTTAGACAAGGAATGCACCATTTTCCCATCTGCCTCCAGATCCGTGTGCAGCCTGAAATAGAGAAAGCTCGCTGAGGAGATCGAGAAGATCAGTCCAATGAATATCCCCAAAAAGGTGAAGAGTGCCGTTGTCTGTCTGAATTCTTCGAAGTCAGCATATCGCGTCGTGAAAAAGCCCGAAAAATCTTTATCATTAGAGTTATTCCTAATGATTTCATCCATGCCCGCCAGCCGATCGCTTACCATCACTTCAGATGATTGCCGATCGGGCACCGATCCCCCCCATGAAGGGATATGATAAAGATATTTACCGGAAACAGCATCTTTGTCCAATTGTCCGGCAAGAGCCTTAAACTCTTCATCACTTACAATAACTAGGGCTGATGTATACAGAAGCCCGTTGAATTCCGGTTCATTTCCAGTGTATTTAATATCGAGTGTAACAGGCCCTGAATTCATATCCAGCGTTAACTGATCGCCCTTGGCATAGGAACGAAATCTTTCTTCATGTCGAGGCTTCTCCACATTGCGTGAATCGATGAATATACTGGAATGAGCTGAGAGCTTATAGGTCGGTTTGTTCTGGATTGTGTTGAACTGGTTGAAATCACTTAGAGACATCACACTGATGCCGCTATCATCCGTACTTGTCCAAAAATATTCCAGATAAGCGTTCTGATATTGAAGACCCGCAGCGTCAAGAACCTCATTGACGGGTGCCATGTTAGGTTCTTCCGATGCACTGTACACGTTATAACGAATCGGAAAATGATTGTCTCTAAATACTTGTCGATTCTGTTGATCCAGCGACAAAATGACCACTGCACTCATGGAAGCAATCGCAATAACCACCGTCACCATAAACAGCATGCGTGCATTATCTTTTATTTTGTAACTCATCTCGGAAATCCATAGCAAGCGTGTACCATGCCACACCCGTTTGCGGTTACGTTTCAACAGACGAATGGCCAGCACGGAAAGCTGCGAGTAGAAAAAATACGTACCTGCAATGCCTGTCACAGCAGCGATCAGAATACTCTCACTCGACAAACTGCCGTATAGCGCAATGAATCCCGTAGCGAGAAACGCAAGCCCAAGAATAGAGAATACCCATGATGCTTTAGGTTCCTTTTTGGGTTTGCTCGTGCCCGTTAGCAGCTCCAATGCCCGCTTATTTCCGATAAAGAGCAGTGTGAACAGGGAAATGCAAAAGAACAGTACTAAAAAAGCAATCACTGTAATCAACATGGCCTTTACCGGGAAATAAAAAGGCAGGTCTTCCATACCGATAAATCGGGTGGTTAACATCAGGAACAGCTTGGATAATAACATGCCTCCACCTATTCCAGCCACAATGGACAGACATCCGATAAACATATTTTCCAGAATGACCAGTCTTCGAATCTGTCCTGGTTCCGCGCCCAAGATGGTTAAAATACCGAATTCCTTGTTCCGTGATTTCAGAAATGCACTAATGGAATACATAACAAAGAAGATCGCGAAAACGTATACGATGACGGAGGCAACCTGCATTCCCGCTGCCGTAGTCTTACCAATCGGCAATTTCTCAACAAACGGATGATAGATAAACATCGCATACGCGAAGAATATCATGACCATGAATGCACTACTTAGGAAAAAGGCGATGTACGCTCGCCCGTTTCGGCGAATGTTGTTAAAGGCGAACTGAGGAAAGCTCATGCGAATTCCCTCCCCAGAAGGATAATGTATCAATAATCCGTTGAAAGAACGTCTGTCGGTTATCGCCACGATGCACTTCGGCTGCGAGCTTGCCATCCTTGATAAATACAATCCGATGGCAGTAACTTGCGGCAAGTGGATCATGCGTGACCAGCATAATGGTTGTTTTCTCTTGCTGGTTGATCTGTTCAAGCGATTCCATTACCGCTTGAGATGAGGTGGAATCCAGCGCACCTGTCGGTTCATCGGCCAGTACGATGGATGGCATATTAATCATGGCCCTGGCAATGGCTGTTCGCTGCCGCTGTCCGCCCGAGATTTCATAGACTCGTTTATCCAGAATGTGATCAATTCCAAGCTGAGTGGTAATCCGATCGAGTCTGCTCTCCATCTCCTTCAGCTTGACCTTGTCCAGCGTCAAAGGGAGTACTATATTTTCAGCAACGGTCAAGGTATCGAGCAGATTAAAATCCTGAAATACAAATCCGAGTTCCCGGCGTCGGAACATGGCGAGTTCTTTCTTTTTCATATCAAACGGATTCATGCCATTAATCAGCACCTTGCCTGAACTTGGCTCATCAATGGTCGAGACCATATTGAGCAACGTCGTTTTCCCACTGCCCGATGGCCCCATAATCCCTACAAATTCACCCTGCTTGATGGTCAGATGAATATCACTAAGGGCTTTAGTCTGCACTTTGCCCTGATACACTTTGTTTAGTGCCGAAACTTGCAAGATTTCCATGGTGTTTCCCCTCCAAATAAACTATGCTTTCTTTTCATATCCTTATCCTAAACGACCTCCTACAACCCTGCTATCGATTTACCTTAAACTTTCCTTACACAGCGTTTAAGGTTATGTTCCCCCTTCTTCCTATTCCATAAAAAAAGCACCTCGCCCATAGGCAAAGCACTTCTATTTTCGATTCATCCAGCTGAATCGGACCAATGTTCCTTCATCGAGTTTGGAGAACAATTCTATCTGGTTACCCAAACGTGTACTGATCTCACGGACCAGATACAGTCCCATACCCGTAGATTCATGATACTGTCTTCCCCGCTCTCCGGTGAAGTAAGGATTAAACACACGTTGAATATCTTCAGCCGATATGCCGATACCCTGGTCCTGAATATCTAATACGATTCGTTCTTCCTCAATATAGGCGGTAATCATGACTTTTTTACCAGCTTTGCTATCTGAGTAATTAACGGCATTGGTCAAAATCTGGGTTAACATGAACCGCAGCCATTTGGAGTCACTGTAAACTCGAAGGTCGTTGTCCATTCGAATATCCGGTGTAATTCCTCTGCGAATAAACAAACGTCGATTCTCAGCTACGCTGCTTCGAACCACCTCGGGTAGAGACAGAAGCTCTACGCGAAAATCCCCTTCGAACTGTTCCAGGCGTGAAGAATGAAGTACCATTTCCAACCCTTTGCGCATTTTATCCAGCTCATCCTGTATACTGCCTGCAGTTTTATCATCATCCACATCTTCCAGGGTCAACTGAATAATGGACAAGGGTGTCTTCATCTGATGGACCCAACGATTCATGAATACAACCTGCTGCTCACTATGCATGCGCAATTGCCCCATCTCATGCTGACGGTTACGCTCCAGTTCATGCATCAATTCCTGTAAACAATTAGCCACAGGGGCATTACCAAGTGATTGGAAAGGCTCCTGTACCAGCCGTTGTGGCTGCTGGAGCACACGGTAATATGGATGGAGCTGGAAATAACGTACGATCAGATACACGAGCAATACCACTGTACTGAGAAACATGCCATAAAGAACAATCCTCATGGGGCGATCCTCACCAGAAAGCCAATATACACTTGGGACAAGCAGCATTTGCAGCAAATAAAATCCGATGAGGGGTAGCTGATCTCTTAAGAACAGTTTCATTGTCGGTCCTCTTGGACAGGTGACTCCAAATCAAGCAATCGGTAGCCTGCTCCGCGAACGGTTTCCAAAGTATCTTCAGCCCCCAAATCCTTCAGCTTGCGGCGAACACGTGTAATGTACACATTCAACGTATTATCATCAATAAAATGCTGATCTTCCCACATCAGTTCGAGCAAACGTTCCCTGCCCACTACCCGACCTGCCTTGGCCATCAGCGCTTCGACCAATATGGATTCCTTCTGAGTCAGCTCCACGGAAAGACCATCGAACTCCAGTACATATCTTTCGGGATACAGCAGCATAGAGCCATTTTTCACTTTCATTTCTGGTTGAACAGCTGCATACATCCCATATGCTCTACGCAGTTGACTACGAACTTTAGCAAGTACGACCTCATATTGAAAAGGCTTCGTAATATAATCATCCGCCCCATGTTCCAGCGCCATAACCTGATCCATGCCACTGTCACGAGCCGAAATAAATAGAATGGGACATATGGAATGCGAACGGATCTGTCTACACCAGTAGTAGCCATCAAATTGAGGTAGATTTACATCCATTAATACCAAATCCGGACCGATCTGCATAAATTCATCCAGAACATGACGGAAATCTGCCACAATCTGCACTTGAAAACCATTTCGGATCAGATATTCACCCAGCAATCCTGCGAGCTTGGCATCATCTTCAACCAGCAATATCGATTGCATCGTCAACCTTCTTTCCGTTCCCTGACATATCTTCTACATCTAGTTTACCATTCTAGTCAAAAACGGATTGGAAATAAAGGATTAGACCACCAAACGTCCACGTTTCTCTGCCAAGCCAATAGTCGCTTCCACTCCGGAATTAAATTCAAGAAAGTCCTGTTCTACCCCGTCACTGAAAATAACGCCGTCCTCCGGCATCTGGGAGACAATCTGCAAAGGCTGTTTCGGATGAATCTGTCCAAACACCAGATTGGCTGCAGTCGTCCGGCTGGGGAAGGGTTCACGTACTGTAAAATACAGATAAGGCGCATCCCAGCCAAAGTGATTCATGTCGCTCATGCTCCCCTGTGCAGAAGCAGTCGCAGCGATATGTGCTTCTGAATAACCTTTCCCTCTAGGGTTCGAGTTTGAATGAGAGCTTCTGCTGTCTCTATCGGGAATGAACGCTTCACCCGATTGGATGTGCTGCCACGCTTCCGAGCCCACGACTCCAGCAGCACCTGCCAGCACACTTTTGAACCAGCCCGTCGATCCCATTCCCGTGGATACAATCACTCCGCTGGAGGATTGTTGTTCTACCGATGAACCCATTCGAACTTCATAACGAGCAGATACATGCGTCTTTCGGCCAATGAACAGATCGTTGACGCCATAGAGATATTGCCCATCATTCAGCTCCACTTTGGCCAGAGTCACTTCTTTCAGAGAGCGACGTTTACGAATAACATCGGGAATAATGAAGCTCAGATCCTCTACCGTAAATGGCAGCAATACCCCATCCCAACGCATGGGGTCAGGATTAACACCAATGAGCGGCTGCTCGGTTACATACTTGAGCGTATTGGCAACAAGACCGTCCTGTCCAATCACTACCACAATGTCCTGTGCTCCAAAAATAAAGTTGGGCACATGTTCCCGATCAATGGTCTGAACCCGGCCCAGTTGGCTGAGCTGCTGCTGGGCTTGCTGCACGGAATGATGATAACGTCTGTCCTCCTCCAGGTAATCACTGAAGTCTGCTCCCAAGCGTTCGATATAGAACTGCGCATGTTGGACCGTATTATAGCGGACCACCAATTCTTCCAGCCTCGTTCTGCGTTTGACCAGAATCAACTTGTATTCGGTCATCGGTTCTCCTCCAGTAATGTGTGCGGCTACAGTCTGGCTTGCCTTCCCAAGTCTCATCGTGCCCGACCTCCCTGCTGCTCTCTTGTCGGTGGATTCATCAATCCTTGCAGCAGATCCGGCGAAATGTTAAGCTGTCCAATTTTCCCGGCATTCTCAGCCAGCTCCTGGAATGCAAGGGCAATCAGTTTATCCGAGTTCATACCCATGTTAGCCATCGCCTGTAGCACGCTAGGCTCCACCTGTTGTAACGAGTTCATCACGGCAGCAATTTCATAGGCTTTGGCATCAGCTTCGGCATTCTGATTGGCAATCGTCAATTCAATAAGCTGTTGTTTCCGTTCCTCCATCGCCGTATTGAATTGGAGCTGTTCCTGTTCCATCTCATTTTGTTTCTGTTTCACCGAACGCTCTGCATGTAATTGTGTTTCTCGAATCTGCTGTTTCTTCGTCTCAACGGCAATTTCCGTGTTTAGTTCGTTCTCCTTCACTTTCCGCTCCTGTTCAATGGATGCGTTGCGACGTACATACAGCGCTTCGTCGGCCTGGCGTAAAATCTCTTCCCGCGCTTGTGCTTCCAGTGCACGCATCGTCTCTTTATTGGGCAAAATGGCCAGAATGGACAGACTCATCAGCTCTACGCCCAATTTCTCCAGTTCCTGACTCTGCACCACTTCCCGTTTCATGCTGCTGGCCAGCCGTTCGCTCGATTGAATGGCTTCCTTCAGGGGCATTTGCTCCAGATGTTTTTTGGTCAGCACTTTGGCGGTCGTAATCACACGTTGATCCAACTTGCCAGGATCGTCGGAAATATATCTGTTTTTGCGCAAATTGTACGTGTAGTTCAAGCTTTGGGTAATTTTCATATAATCAACGATACGATAGCTCAGTTGACCCTGAACCGTAACGGTTTGATAATCAGCTGTTATTTCTTCGAACATAAAGGGCACATCCACCGAAGATACAGGCAGAACCACCACCGACGTCGTCGGCTCATAATAGTAGAAGGACAAACCCACTCCTTGAAGCTGAACCTGCCCATTCTTCACTTTCATTACGTACTCACTGGGTTGAAACTTCACGAATCGGAATCCAAACATCGCTCATTCCCCATTTCTTAATATTGTCGTTTTGATATTATCGAAATGATAACAAATGAATTCGATATTGTCAATATGATATTAACAACTTTTTTTTGCTTTTATATAAAAAAAACCTACCTTAGGCAGAAGCCTTAAAGCAGGTCGATTTTCTATAATTATAGTCAGTAATGACAACTCATTGTGGGTTAAGTTATGCGAGGCGCTAGCCTAACATTAGAAGTCATCAAGCTGTTAATCATTTATTTGTTTTGTTCAGCGCTCTTCAAGATCAGATCAACAAACAAATCGATCTGGGCAGTAATGGCGATTGGATCATATCGATAGAATGTATCAAAATCATTCTCGAAGAACCGGTGATTCTTCACCGCATCCAGACCGTTCCATACTTTGGACTGTTTGAATTCCTTCAGTGCTTCGCCTTTTTTCTCAGGATCGTACACCGTCATGAACATGTAATCCGTAGCGTATTCAGGCAGTACTTCGAGCGATAGCTGCACGGTCTGATTGTCTTTGCTCACCTTGCTCGGCATTTTCAGCTTCAAAGCATTGTATACAACTTGCCCGCCCCGGCCTGCGTTGTCGCCAAAGATCCACAGATCCCCTTTGTCCGTCAACTCGTATAATCCAACGGTTGTATTTTCGTCCACGATACCTTTCAGCTTCTCGCGTCCCTCTTCCGCCTTTTTCTCATAATCGGCAATGAACGCCTTCGCCTGATCAGGTTGACCCATTAAATCACCAAACAGCTCAACTGTCTTGTAGATATCTGTGGCTGTACCATATGGGATATGCACAGTTGGTGCAATTTTGGACAGTTCCTCGTAGTTATCATCATACATCACAACGATCAAGTCAGGCTGTAATTCCAGCGTCTTCTCCACGTTCACCGGATAACCCACGTCTGTGGTGTCTTTCAGCTTGTCCTTAATGAACGGATTATCAAAGGCACTTGGCTCCACACCAATCAGATTACCGCCTACAGACAGAATTTCGCCCCCGTAGTAATCGGTCACGATGCGTTTCGGATGTGCAGGAATGGTAACCGTCCCTTTATCCGTCTCATATTCACGTGTTTCACTTTCCGCTGATTCATTCTGAGCTGTATCGGTTCCAGTGGATTCCTGATTCTCACTCGTCTGTCCTGAGCCGCTCCCCGTTTCATCCGTTGTCTTTCCTGCATTTCCGCAGCCCGCAAGAACTAGCGTAAACACAATGAATAACGTGCAGATGGAAAGAATCGATTTGGATTTAAACATAAACATGATGCCCCCTATAATTCATTGCTTTTTGTGATAATGGTAATCATTATCATTTGAATCATAGCAGAATTGATTACTAACTGTCTACCATTTTAATTGAAATCCATAAACATAGGGATCGAGCCAGAAAGACCCGATCCCTATATCATATATACACTTAGAATTTATAAATCTGCTCCATCATTCTGGCTACAGCGACCGCCCCCTGTGCTCGGTTGGCATGCTGTTTTGGCGCAAACGTGCCATCCGCCATTCCTCTAAGTAGACCTTGCTCCTGCATGGATGCAACAGCTTGTTTTGCATATTCAGCGATATCTGCGTTGTCATTAAATGTGGTGCTGTTGGGTGTTGAATCAACGGCTGTACTGGTGTTCTGCTTCATGACCTGTATCGCACGGTTTAACATCACCGCCATGTCCTCGCGGGTGATACGTTCATTGGCTGCAAACGATCCGTCTGCTCTGCCTTGCACGATTCCCATCTCCAGACCAAGGCGTACGGAATCTGTATACCACTGATCATTCTTCACATCCGTTAGAGCTGAAGTGGATGTATCCGGCAAACGTGATTCGCCAATCCCCTTCATGATCATTTGCAGAAATTGTGCTCGTGTCAGCTCTGCTTGCGGACTGAATCGGGTATCTGTCATGCCTGAAATGATTCCTTTGCCATACAAATTCTGAACCTCTTTAATGGCCCAGGAGTAGGATTGTAAGTCATTCAACGGCACCTGCACTTCAGTAATCACGAAACGGCCTGATTGAAGCGGCTTGAAAGCCAGACTTTGGGTCATTTCATCATATTGAGTAAAGGTTACTGGTTTCATTTCACCATTTGCCAAAAGGGATTGGATAACCAGTACAACGTCTTCTGCATTTGAATGTTGAACATTCGACATCGCAATTTCAATGGATCTATCAGTCCACTGTAACGGCTGCCCGTTCAACAATAGATCCACACTGACCACGTTGCGGTTACCGATGGCTTTCTTTTGCGCTTCAGACAGATTGGCTGTGGAGTCTTCGACCAGAATGACATCCATTGTAACTCCATCTTCATTACGAGCATCCTTCAATACACTTAACGGGATGCGGACAGATGTCTGCTTCATGATCAGCTCCAGCGACTGTAATGCCTGAGTACGTGCCCATTCCTGAAGTTGGTTTGCATTGAGCCGGAAGGTCGCAGCCTTTGTATCCTTAGGAACATCTGCAATCAAGGTGAGCTTTTTGCTGCCTGCTCCCATTCCGTCAATCGTTTGAGACAACTGCTTCATATCAGGTTGAATCACATAGGAGCCCGCTCCGGTACTTGTACCTTTGAATGTAATGGAACCACTTTCTCCTGGATTACCGGATTCAACAGGTGGCGTTACAGAAGAATTGCCGGGATTCTGCGATGATCCAGGCGTGGAAGGCTGTGCAGGTTGACCGGGCTGTGACGGCTGACCCGTAGTCGACTCTTGCCGTACAAGCTGACTAACCGCCTCTTTCAACGCGTTATCTGCAGCACTGATTTCCTGTGCACTGGCTTCTGTATCATCCATAAGCACACGGGCAAACGACAATGCCTGTGCAAACACATTCCAGCTTGCGGCCGTATAATCATTTTGATGCAGCTTCGCAGCGGAATCCACTGTAGTTCCCAAGGCAGATTTGTCCGCCGGGAACATGCCATAAGCTTCAAAATCCATAAAGCCTACCCACTGAGAACCAGCGGTAATGGTCAGTTTAATATAACGCGCCTCCGTGCCTGCGGGCAGGATATGTCTTGGACTGGTGGATACAACCACATCACTTGTTGTATCTACGACTTTGACAAAATTCTTGTTATCATTGGATACTTCGATCTTGTATTTAATGCCTCCACTCCACATGGACATTTCCAACTTACGGATCACAGCGGTCGCCCCCAGATCCACTTGCCACCAACTATCCACACTTTGGTCTGTTCCCCATGAAGTAGTGGGGTCACTGTCAATCGCTCCCCCAGGCGAGTTGTCTTTTCCACCACCTGTACCGGCACTGCTTGATGCGGTAGCTGTTTTACCTGTTGTTAATGCCTCCAGCAAAACAAGGTTGTTATTGGCTTTCTGAAGTATTGTCAGAGCCTCCTGCACTTCCGATTGTATGGCATCCTGCTTGTCTCTGACCGTGATTGCCGATAACAATGCCGCTTTCAGGTTTGCCCAGCTTCGCTGTGTATATGAAGATTCGGTCAGCTGCTGGGTTTCACCGATGAACTGTGTCAGCTCAGTTTTGTCTACATTGGACAACCCCTGAATTGCTGCTTCCACTTGTTTTGCTGCTGTATTCACCTCGGTCTGAGTGGCTCTTAGATCTGCCATGATCTGTTCTGCACGAGTAAGAGACTTAGTCAGAACAGCCCAGGTTGCAGCAGACCAATCTGCTTGCTTATATGTTTTGGCTTCGGTAATAATCTCCTCGAGAGCGTTCCGATTCGCCGCTATAACATCAAGCTGCTGCATAACCTCATGAAGAGTGGCAGTCGCAGCGTCCGTATCCTGTTGTGTCACACCAGATGTATACGCCAATTTGTACGTATGCTCGGCTGCCGCAATGGCCGGAGCGAGTGTGGTCCAGCTTTCAGGTGTAAAATCACTGGATACCAGCGCCTTTGCACGCGTAATGGCTGCCGACAAATCTTTCCGATCTGCGGGCAGAATGTCTAAACCACGTTTGTACACATCCAGCGATGGCAGGGCACGCCCTTCATACGAGTAACCGCCATTCGCCGGATATTCGTCATAATCAAACATGGCGTGATTCTCCCATGCGTCTCCCTCGGAAGCAATCCAGCCTACATTGGCCGCAATCCATGCAGGCTCCCAATAGAAGAAACCCGCTCCCTTCTGATCCGGAACTTGTGAGATCATGTCCATGATGCCTGCAATCGCATCGTATTGTCCCTGCACGGTTGCCGGGAAGGTAGCACCTCCCACATTCAGCGTTTCCGGGTTGCCAATAATATTGCCGTGAGCGTCCCCGTTTTTATACGAGAATGGATATGACGTTTCAGCAATAATGACTTCTTTTCCATATTTCGCGGATACCTCATTCATCGTTTTGCGCACATCTGCGAATGTTCCGTGCCAGAATGGATAATAGGACAGCCCGATAATATCGTACTGCAGCCCCTTTTTCTGCAATTCGCCGAAGTACCAGTCAAATGTATCCGCTTTGCCCCCTTCAGCCAGATGGATCATAATTTTGACTTGATCTCCTCCAGGGACATCGCGTACGCCGTCCACACCGCGCTGAAGCAAAGCTACATTTTCATCAAAATTGACGTTACTCTTCAATCCGTTTAACACGCCACTGTTGATTTCATTACCGATCTGAACCATGTCGGGCATCGCGCCCGCATCCTTCATCTCGCCTACCACTTCACGCGTGTAATCATACACAGCTGTCTTCAGTTCATCAAATGAAAGGTTTTCCCAGGCCTTCGGACGAAGCTGTTGACCGGGATGCGCCCATTCATCGGAATAATGGAAGTCGAGCAGGATCTTCATGCCTTTCTCTTTTACCCGCTTGGCCAGACGAATCACATCTTCTTTGTCGTTGTACCCATTGGATTTCTGTGGATCATTCCACAGACGAAGCCGCACATAGTTCACGCCACGATCTTTGAGAATATCGAGCAGATCGCGCTCAGCTCCATTGCTGTCCAGATAATAACCTTTATTATCCTCAATGGCTGTTAACGTGGAAATATCCACCCCTCTGACAAAATCACTACGATATCCTTCTACCGTAACGGTAGCTACAGGTTGAATGGGAGCTCCATATACATCACCTGTAACGGTAAAGCTGCCTGCTGATGCATATTTTGAAAGATTAATTTCCTCCCATGCAACCGGGACAAGGCCCGATTTCCCGTTCCCGTAATGTGCCATGACTTCATTAGGCAGAACTGGGGCACTCCGGCTTACGGTTGTTACGTTGACTGCATCATAACTTGCGATTCCTGCCGGGTCACGACCCTCTTCCTCTCCCCAGATTTGAAGCTCGGATATAGCTGACCATTTTCCTGATTCACCGTAGAAAGGAATCTTGACTCTGACATAACGGACCCCCTCTTCCTGAAAATCAAGATCGACCTTTTGTTTAGCCGTGGCATTATTACTGTAATCAGCTACAACGGTCCAATTCGTCTGGTCCATGGATGTCTCAACGACAAATTGAACAATAACGTCATCCTTCCACAATACTTCGGCTCCGGTTAATCGGTGGGCGCTGAGCAAGTCAATCATCACCCATTGTGGCTGATCAGCCGTAGTTCCAGTGTTTGCACTCCAATACGTATCTCCTTTGCCATCCACCGCTTTTTCTTTATTGCCCCCCCATTGTAGATCCTCTGAGCTGACCGTAACGGCCTTATTCAGCGCAACGTTTACTTTCGCTGCTGCCGCTGCGGGCCGAACTACCAGACCCAAATCACAGAACAACATCAGTAATACGAGACAGCCGCTTATGTATCTTTTGTGCACGCTTGATCTCCCCCTTATCATTTGTTTGATCACCTTTGAACAATGAATGTTGTAAATCATTATCATTGTAAGCGCTTTACATCAAACGAGGACACGGTATTATGCCAAGGAAACAGCAGTTATTTTAACACATCGAATGGTAATTCCTTGCTCACTGTGGATTGATTCCCATTCCTAACAAAAAAAATCTGTCCCTCTGCCTGATTAGGCAAATTGGAACAGATTTTAGCTTTACTATATGCTTACTTGCTGAGCTTCAGCTCCAGTTGAACCTGAATGTCATTTTCAGTAGAAAGGACCACCGAATGTGGATTCTCCATACCAAAATCTTCAAAGGTAATCATCGTTGTGGCGGACAACAACACCTGGTCATTTTCGTAAGCAGCTTTTACGTCAAACGTAACCTCTTTCTCAATCCCTTTTACCGTTAGGGTTCCGTTCATTTTAAAGTCTACGGTCTGCCCTGCCGGCCATTCCGTGGGTACACCTTCAAATGAGGTAGCCTTAAATGTAGCTTGTGGATAAGTGCTTGCATCGAAGAAATCAGCCCCCTTCACATGATTATCCCGCTGACTGTTGCCCGAGTCTATTGCACTCATCTCGATCTGTCCATCTGCTTTCATCTGGGACGCATCGTCTACATTAAGGGTCAAGTTCCCACTAACCTGCTCGTCCGCAAAATTGACCGTCTCCTGGGATGTCGTTACCGAGAAATATACTTTCGAACCTTCGCTGATGCTCCAGTCTCCATTCAACTGCTCTGCTCCTGCTGCATCGTTGGACACGCTTATACCACTGTCCGATCCGGCTTCCGTAGTGGACGCGGCGATGCTGACAGGAAGTACCTGTTCAATCTCAACGTTGTTGCCCAAGTAACTGTTCGCGAAATAGTACCCTCCGCCTCCAAGAATGACGATTGCTGCCGCGCCTGAGATCATCCATGTTTTTGTCTTTTTATTCATCTCTATTTTCCTCCAATGGGTAACTGTATAAGTTGGTTATTTATCAGCATCTTACCAGCCCAATGTGTCAAGATGACGTCAAGAAATGATGTACAACGCATTTTTTTCTGAAAATAATTGCCTCATTGGCATTGTGCTTCCGCTCATGTAAAATCAGTACACAAGCTTCTGAAGTGAAAGGAGACACCTTCTTGAAATCCATACTCATCGTCGAAGATGAACAAGCTATCGCCCGTGTGCTGGCTGCCTATCTTCGAAAAGCGGGATTCGACGTTCGTCATGCAGCGGATGGACCCACTGCTTTAACTCAATTTGATTCGGATGTGCCTTCCTTGGTATTGCTTGATGTGATGCTGCCCGGAATGGACGGTTGGGATCTGCTACGAATCATCCGCGAAAAAAGTGCTTGTCCCGTCATCATGTTAACCGCACTGGATGATATTCAGGACCGTCTTAACGGGCTGAATGCCGGTGCTGACGATTATATGAGCAAACCCTTTGTGCCCGAGGAAGTGGTCGCCAGAGTCAATGCTGTGCTTCGCCGCAACCCACACTGGACAGCCGAAGGTGAGGGCAAACGTTACTTTGGCAATCTGGTCATTGACCTGGCTGCCAAACAGGTACTTTTGAACGGCGCCGAGGTTGCACTGACACCACGTGATTTGTCCCTGCTCCTGTTTCTATCGGAATACCCCAACCGCACATTTACCCGGGACCATCTGATTGAACAGGTATGGGGCATGGACTATGACGGAAGTGACCGGGCTGTGGACTTGTCGATTAAACGGCTGCGTCAGGCGTTATCCCACTGGCTACCGGAAACGGGAGAAATCCGGACTTTACGGGGAATGGGGTATCAATTTTGGATCGCCAACTAAAACGAAATACACCGAAACGTAAAACATCCATTCTGTCCTACTGGACGCTTCGATATTTTCTAATCCTCTGCATCGGTTTCACCATTATTGTTGCAGGGGCACTCTACTGGATCAGAACCACTTCCATTGAGAAAGGTCTCAAAACGGCCCAGCTGCTAGGGTTGGAAATCGCCGAAAAGGTAACGGGAGCAGAAAACAAACTTCATATTCCCCCGGATCTGGACAGGCTCGTGGACAAGCGAACCAAGCTTTTCAATACAGATAATTACTTTTGTATTATGGTGCTCGACAACAATAATCAATTGATCTATTCCAAACCGAAAATGACACAGCAGGATGTGTATAATAGGCTGTCTGACGATCTACGCGAACCAAGAAACAAAAAATTCGCCGGGGTGACGGTTAACGTCACAGGTGACGATCAGACGCTCGGTAAAGTGTGGGTCATGCAATCCAAAAAGTCCATTGCATACAATCCGGAAACGATGCTGGTGGTGTGCATCCTGTTCGTTGCTTTAATTCTGTGTGGTTGGTTTACAATCTACCTCCTGTCCCGCAAGCTCTCCAAGCCTATTCGCCAGGTCGCCCACGCCGCGGAGCAGATTCGAAACGGAAACTATGAAGTCAATTTGGATCTGAATACACGGGAACGGGAGATGAATGAACTCGTTGAATCTTTTCGCGAGATGTCCATTCGTTTGCAACAATTGGAGGAATGGCGTGCCCTGTCACTTGCTGGGGTAACCCATGAATTGAAAACACCGGTAACGTCCATTAAAGGACTCGTGATGGCTGTCCGGGATGATATCGTTAGTCCGGAGGAAGCAAAGGAATTTCTGGACATCGCACTCAAAGAATCCGAACGTATGGAACGTATGGTCGCTGACCTGCTTGATTACAATGCGATGAGCGCTGGAAGTGTTGCTGTTCGTCGGGAACGCATAGATCTGAATTTGCTGGTGGGTGAGATTATCTATCAGTGGAAAATCGCTTATGAGGACAAGTCTCCCCAGATTGAATTGCATACACCTTCGGGTACGCTCTATACCATCGGTGATACCCTTCGGATTCAGCAGATCATTGTCAACCTGCTCAATAACGGACTGCAAGCAGCCGCTTCCGACCAAGCTGCCGTCTTTCATATCCGTTTACGTGCGGAGGAGGACAACCTGTTTGTTGATGTACAGGATAACGGTACGGGTATCACCAAAGACGATCAACCCAAGATCTTCGAACGTTTCTACCGTGGCGAGATCAAAAAACGCCGTACCCGTGGGCTAGGTCTGGGACTGACCTATAGCCGCTTGCTTGCTCAAGCCCAAGGAGGGGAGCTATCCCTGACCTCCAGCAGTCCTGAAGGCAGCCTTTTCACCATAACCATGCCACGATGGTCTGGTCCTGAAAAAACAGAGACAGAACCATCTTACCGCGCAACGGCTAACGCTTAGCAGGACACGATGTCTGCATGTCATATCTAGCTTTCTTCATTTGCCGCCAAATAACCAAGAACAAACGGCCATTCAGCTTGCTGAAATATCGAATAGCCCGACATTCCTTCATAGGAACCGGGCTATTCATTATGTGACAGTGGTCGCTGATATTCATATACATGCTATGTGGTCAGTACCCGCGGCATATATTCTGCATAAGCGTCATTAATGAATTGCTCATGTAATGGGCTGCTGGCAATAATGGCTTTTCGCTTAGCCTTCAAGACAATCTGCTCTACATCCGCATAACTGCATCCTGTGAGGCGTTCACACGTGAATTCTTCCAGTCGGCTCTCCTGCGCAAACTGCCCCATCAGCTTGCTAATATACAATCTACGGCTCGAGTCATCCGGCATCCCATAAGTCATTTTGGTATCAAATCGCCGCCATATCGCATGATCTAGCTGTGTCTCCAGATTCGTAGCGGCAACCAGAATGCTGTCACCATCAAATTCATCAAGACACTGCAACAATGTATTGACGACACGAGCCATTTCTTTAACCTCATCATTACTTTCACGTGTACGACCTACGGCATCAAATTCATCTAGAAATAGCACACAGGGGTTAGCCCGTGCATATTCGAATATTTTACGGACATTGCTTCCCGTCTCCCCAAGGTGGCTATGAATAATAGCATCGAGTCTTACAAGGACAAGCGGAAGCTGAAGTCGGTGTGCAAGATGGAAAGCCGTTAAGGTTTTGCCTGTACCCGGAGGACCAAACATTACCATTTTGTTCGGCATTGGCACATCATGTTCTGCAAACTGATCTTTCATACCGAGAATGGTAATAAACTCCTCCACAACCCGTTCATTGTCTGCGGAGAATACAATATGCTTTGCCTTGCATCCACACTCTTTCGGTGAATAAAAAGCGGCCATATCGATGCCTTTCGCTCGGGGTATCCGGTTTACATGGTTGGTTTTGCTCATCGTTGATCGTTCTCCTTCTTCTATGTCTCAGGGGATCATCCAAGTTAAATCGTATCGATTCATTCTCATCCATATTTAACGATCTTTTAATCGTAATTATTACTATTAAATAATAACATAAGACGGCCTCTTTGCAAAGTTTCCGTGACTTGTCCATCATTTTGCGTAAGGTCTCGTCCAATTTGTTGCAAGCGGAAGCAAAATTTGCTATTCTAAATATGCATCGTTGTGTATAACGCAAAAAAGCCCTCTATTTACTCGAGAGAGCACAAAATTTTTCCAGATTTGCAAGCGGCAACTTGCCATTTCCGGAAGTACTTTTATACCAACGAATGTAATCCAATCAAAGCGAGGTTATCAATCATGGCAAAAGACGTATTATGTGAGGTTAATTCATGTCGTCACTGGGCTCAAGAGAACAAATGCAACGCATCTTCAATCTACATCGTGAGTCACAGTTCCAAAAAAGTAAGTGAATCCGCTGAAACGGATTGCAAAACATTTGAAGTAAAATAATAAAAATTCAGTTTGTTCAAGTTAAAGGAGCCTTCGCGGTTCCTTTTTCTTTTTCTATTGTAACAAGAATGATAATTATTATCAAGCTCTTTTCTGCAAAATCTGAACTCCTCTCTCTTCATGCACATTGGACTGCCTATTAACGTACACTACGAGAGCAGTCAAACTGCCCATGAACGAATAGATCATAGAGGTGAGTAACGATGCCCGTAAAAAGTGGCAAACAGTATATCGAACGTATCGATGCCCAGACAGTCCCCTGCTGGTACAAAGGGGAGCTTATTACCGGAAAACGTTCTGAACATTTTGCGTTTGCAGGTTTGATGGAAACACAAGCGAAGTTGTACGATCTTCAGTCTGATCCACATTTAATCGATACGATGACTTATGCATCTCCTGCTGACGGAAAACCAGTAGGTATGTCCTTTCTGCCTCCAACCAGTGTGGATGACTTGCGCAGACGCCGAGAAGCAATGAATATTTGGTCAGGGACTCACCATGGTTTTTTGGGACGATCACCCGATTATATGAACACAGCAATTATGGCCTTTTATACTGGGGCAGATATCCTTGAAGAAGTATCGCCACAATACGCCGAAAATTTGAGAAACTACTATGCCTACTGCCGGGATAATGATATTACCCTCTCCCATGCCTTTATCCAGCCTCATGCCAGTAAAATTTCGGGACTATTGGACGCGACCGAAGATGCCATTGCCGCCAAAGTGGTTGATCGCACTGAAGAAGGTCTGATTATCAATGGTGCATTCATGATGGCCACTCAGGCCGCCACGTCAGACGAAATCCTGGTGTATCCTTCCCCTTCACCGGCACCGTTCGAAGATGAAAATCCGTTCGCTTTTGCCTTTGCTGTACCGAATGACCTGCCTGGAATTAGTCTGATCTGCCGGGATACCTACGCAGCCGAATCTAATTTCAACTATCCACTCAGTTCCAGATATGAAGAGATGGACAACATCGTCATTTTTGATCATGTGCTTGTTCCTCATGAACGGATATTCTTCGCCGGTAATGAGGAAATGTCTGGCCGCCTCTTTAGCGGAAGCCATTTTCACATTCATGCAGGACATCAGGTCGTATGCCGGTATATTGCCAAAACGGAATTTGTTCTGGGCACCATTCAGTTACTCGCTGACACGCTCGACCAAGCTGCTGAAACGCATGTGGTAGAGAAAACAGCCAGGGTGCTCGCCGGTCTTGAAACGTTAAAAGCACTGGCTCTGGCAGCAGAAGCCGGTGCTATGGCAGATGGACGCGGATTTATAATACCTGCCCCCAAACCGTTAATGGCAGCAAACCTTTTATTTCCCAAACTGTATCCAGAGATGATTGAAATTTTGCAGCTCTTGGGTTCCAGCGGCGTAATTATGGTGCCTCAGGAGGAAGAATTCCGCTCCGAAATCGCGCCGCATCTGGATACGTACCTGAGAGGAACCGACATGGTATCTCAGGAACGCACAGCATTGTTCCGCCTAATCTGGGAGCTTGGAGCAGGATCATTCGGAGGCAGACAGACCCAGTTCGAACGGTTCTTTTTTGGTAACACGATCACTGTGTCGAATCGGTTGTATTCAGCAAGCTCAGCAGATCAATCGTATCGTCAACTCGTACGTAATTTTATTGCCAAGACCAGCAAATAAGAATGAGGGATGATCCCCTCGTTTAAACCAGATGGTCGTAGACCGTCATCAGTTCAGAGGCTGGTCTGCCTGCGTCGGTGTCCCGAAGTGCAGACTGGTCTCCGTAACCGATGTGGAATACACCCAATACCTTTTCCTCACGCGTTAAACCCATCAAATTCATAAACACGGGATGCTGTTGATAATCATTGATCTTCCAGACGGCATTCAAACCTTGTTCCGCTGCCAGGATGCAAAAACGTTTGCTCCAGGCTTTTGCAGGCAATAAAAGGTCCTCCCTGGCACTTGAAGGGGCGACAACAACCAGATGTGCCGGAATAGCTTCTGTATATTGATATGTAGCCCAGTCTCCGTAACGATCTGCCAAATGTGGTGGGTAACTCTGTCTGACCGCCTCCAGATACAGTTGACGTCCTTCATTGGCGAACAACATAAACCGCCAAGGCTCTGAACTCATCACATATAAAGATGGATCTGCTTCATCCAGCAACCGTCTTATAACCGACTGTGGTACAGGCAACGGGCTGAATTCACAAGTTCCTGTACGTTTCTTGCCGCTTGCTGCATCTTGTCTCAAACCGGTAGACATGGCTCATCCCTCCTTAATCTGCACGATATATCACAACATCCCTTGTCATTCTTTACATCAACCAGTTTTTTTTCGGTTCAGTCTCACTTCTCCACCGATCGACCTCTTCATGCACTCTGGCTTTGTCCTGAACCGTAAATTGATCAGATTCCACCTTCTCTGCGCTCGGAATACTGTCACGAATCAGTCGAATATAATCCATCGAACGGACAAGCGATTGACGTCCCGGGATATATCGAATCTTGCGACCTTCAAGCAAACAATAGATTTCGATCATACCTGGCAGCTTGCCAAATGCTTCCCAGCAGAACGCGCTCACCATATGCTGGAACGCCTCAACCACGTTTGGATCATGGACAACCATATATTTTTGGATGAGCAGCGAATCCCAGCCCTCTGGCTGCCAGGCCGCCTGGAAGATCATGGACAGATGCATCGACAAGGTAGGAAGCTCCGTTCGCCATTGTTCAAACAGAATGGTCGGATGCTTCAGATCATCGTTCATGGCAATTGCAAGGGATAATTCATCCGTAATTTTATTTTTTACATCCCAGTAATGAAGTACTGATTCGAATCCGGTTGCCTTTCTAGGCCACCACTTTTCGAGTAAATACTGTACAGGCACCTCTTTGCGCACTTCTGGGTCCATACTGTAAAAAGCATTAACTGCATGGCTGACTGCATATTGTACACGGTGTCTCCATTGCAGCGGAGAGCGCTGTTCAGCCTCCGGTTCCGGGCGGATGAACCGATGCGGGCTGCGCAACATCTCTTCCAATCTGTAATCTTCAAGCAGCCGTACCGGGGTGTCTGACATTCCCGGCTGAAGGCCTGCCTGAACATTATGTCTTAACATGAGTCCTTAGGACACCTGTAATCCGGCAGCAGCAAAACGTTTGCCAAAGTCACGGCACGTATCCTTCTCCTGCTCCATCGGACTGTATTCAATCTTCAGCATCTCTGGAGATACCTCCGCCCCACGTTCCACCAGCTTCGCTGCCGCAAGATCAACGGCTCCGCAGTACTGCTCGTAAGAAGTATCCCCGCTTCCGAACACTGCCGCCCGTTTGCCACTCAGATCTAGCTCATCCAGCTCTTCGTAAAAATCGAGGAATTCATCCGGCAGTTCACCGTCTCCCCACGTGTATACTCCAATGAGAAACCCGTCATAATCAAGCACATCAGCTGCATTGCAATCCGTTACGGACTTGAGATCCACTTCATGCCCACCTTGTTTAATTCCTTCGACGATCAGTTCCGCAATCTCTTCCGTATTTCCTGTCATACTTGCATAAGCCACTAACAATTTAGCCATCTATTTTTCCCTCACTTTTTATTGATCATGTCATACTGTTCCTGAAGAAGTAACATTTGAATTTATCAAAATCATATGTGATAATGATTATCATTGTCAAATTAAATTTTCAATCGGTTTCCATTTCATTATATGGTGATGGACCAAATTCAACACCATATTAGGCACTGCACCCTTTCAGGCGCCTACCACAACTGGCGTACAGGCCCTTTTTTGTTGTACAATAGTATCCAAATGACTTTTGAAGGATGGATAAATCATTATGTACGTAGCAAAGAACTGGAAGGACTATGAAGTAATCGATACAGGAGGCGGCGAAAAGCTGGAGCGTTGGGGCGATGTGATTTTGCGTAGACCCGATCCACAGATCATTTGGCCCCTTGAAAAAGAAACCAATGAATGGCGCCAGGTTCACGGCCATTATCACCGCAGTTCTTCGGGCGGCGGCAGCTGGGATATGAAAAAACCGATCCCAGAACGCTGGACCATCGGATATGAGAACCTGAAATTTCATATTAAACCAACCAGCTTTAAGCATACCGGTCTGTTCCCTGAACAAGCGGCTAACTGGAGCTGGATGATGGATAAAATCGCAGGAGCAGGTCGTCCCATCTCTGTACTAAACCTGTTTGCCTATACAGGCGGTGCAACAGTTGCTGCAGCTTATGCGGGAGCTTCAGTTGTGCACGTGGATGCAGCTAAAGGCATGGTACAGTGGGCCAAAGAGAATGTTCAATTATCTGGCCTCGCGGATCGTCCTGTTCGTTTCATTACAGATGATGTATTCAAATTCGTACAGCGCGAACAACGTCGCGGCAATCGGTATGACGCCATTATTATGGACCCGCCTTCCTATGGCCGGGGCCCTAACGGAGAGACATGGAAGCTGGAAGAGAACCTCTATCCTTTCCTGAAATCCTGTATGGAAATTTTGTCGGATAACCCATTATTCATGCTGGTCAATTCCTACACAACCGGGATTTCGTCTACCGTTCTGCGCAACATGCTGACAATGACGATGTCTGCCCAATACGGCGGTCAAATTACAGCTGGTGAAATTGGTCTTCCAATTACCCGTAGTGGTCTGGATCTGCCATGCGGCATCTTGGGCCGCTGGGAGTCCTGATGATGTCCGAACATTCGCAAACAACGGGAAATATTCCGATTCTGTTTGAGGACAATCACTTGTTAGGCATTACGAAACCGGTCAATGTACCTACCCAGGAAGATGCATCAGGTGATCCGGATTTGCTTACACTGCTGAAACAGGATTTGAAAGAACGCTATAACAAACCTGGCAACGTTTATCTCGGATTAGTACATCGTCTTGACCGCCCCGTTGGTGGTGCGATGATTTTTGCCAAAACATCGAAGGCGGCTTCAAGATTATCCGAGACGGTTCGGGGACGTCATTTCCGCAAAATATATGCGGCTGTTGTACATGGCAAGCTGCCTGCACAGCACGGGACGTTAAAACACACGCTGCTGAAAGATGCGCGTACCAATACCGTCACCGTTGTGCCTAAGGGTACAGCTGGTGGTAAAGATGCTGTTTTGGATTACCGGGTCATCGGCGAAAACGACCGTTACAGTCTGGTTCATATTGAGTTGCACACAGGCAGATCTCATCAGATTCGGGTCCAAATGAAAGAAATCGGCTGCCCGCTGTTCGGAGATCAGAAGTACGGTGCAGGTGTGAATAAGCCCGGACAACAAATTGCTCTCTGGTCTGCCATCGCCGCTTTTCCTCACCCGGTAACGAAGGAAGAAATCATCCTGCAGTCCCTGCCTCCCCGTGTATTCCCATGGGCAGAGTGGCCGGCTGATGTGTATGATAAAGCCTTTAAAGCATAACATTAATTGATATATTTAAAATAATCATTCACAGGATCAGGTCAAATCTGACCGTAAACCGTGTCATCCAGATTCCTTATCTGAATGGCGCGGTTTTTTTACTCCAATGGAAAGGAAGACCTACTACTATGACACCTTTTACGAAACAGGTCGTCGCCATCATCGCAGCAATCCCTGAGGGAAAAGTCATGACGTATGGACAGATTGCCGCTCATGCAGGCAGCCCGAGAGCTGCCAGACAGGTTGTACGCATTCTGCACTCCATGAGCCGGAAGGAGCGCCTTCCCTGGCACCGCGTCGTCAACGCCAAAGGTCTGATAGCCATTCCCGACGAGCACTCCCGCCTGATGCAGGAGACGGAGCTCATTAGCGAGGGCGTTGAATTCCAGATGGATGGAAGCATCAACCTCAAACTCTTCGGTCATGATCCTGGTCCTACCTTCCTCCTTGATCTATCGACAGATGAAGAATAACGTCCAAACAAGGCATAACAAAAAGAGAGTTCAAGCAGTGTGATCTGCCTGAACTCTCTTTTGTATCTATAAGACTTTTATTGAATGAATAATAACAGTAATCTAAGTTGATTTATGCTGTTGCATTCACTTTCTGTTGCTCAGTTGTTACATGTTCAGTAGCCGGTTTTGTTTTACGGATGAAGAAGGCCAGAACCAGAGCAACGACTGTCATTGCGGTCGCTATAATAAAAGCATAGTTTACCCCGTAGATGGTTGCATCTGCGGTAGCACGAAGCATTGCAGCCTTATCATCTGTAGCGATTTGGCCTGTAGCCAAGGTATCTGCCAGATGGGATTTCAACTTGCTACTCATAATCGTAACGAGAATCGCTGTACCAATCGCACCCGCAACCGTACGCAGTGTGTTGGACATCGCTGTACCATGCGCATTCAGACGCTGTGGCAGCTGATTCAGACCCGCTGTTTGAATTGGCATCATCAACATCGACATACCGAACATACGAGCTGTGTAGATAAACATCATGTAACCATAAGTAGTATCGATCGACAGGCGGCTGAGCCCCCAAGTTGTGATAGCGGTAATTGCAAGACCGGCTACGGACAACCAGCGTGCTCCGACTTTATCGAAGATGCGACCTGTGATTGGAGACATAATCCCCATCAAGATGGCGCCCGGCATCATCAGCAAACCGGATTCAATCGGTGAGAATCCACGAATATTTTGCAGGAAAATCGGAAGCAAAATCATACCTGCAAACATCGCCATCGTAACGAGCATGTTAATGATCGTAGTTAATGTATACATGTTGTATTTGAAAATACGGAACTCCAAGAGTGGATGATCGGTTGTCATCTGTCTAATCACGAACAGAATCAGGGATAACGCCCCTACGACCAGACAAGCAATTACAATTGCACTGCCCCATCCGTCTGTACCCGCATCACTGAAGCCGTACAGCAAGCTACCAAAACCGAGTGTGGATAAAATAACACCTGGATAGTCCAATTTAGGTTTGGATTGACGTGTTACATTTTTGACAAACGCAATACCGATTGCAGTTGCAATAACGGAGAATGGCAAAATGATATAGAACAACAGTCTCCAGGAATAATGCTCAACCACATAACCTGACAATGTTGGTCCAATGGCCGGAGCGAGAATCATCGCGATCCCCATTGTACCCATCGCCTGACCACGCTTCTCAATAGGGAAGATCGTCAAGAATACAACCGTCATCAGAGGCATCAGGATACCTGCACCTGCCGCTTGAATAACACGACCTACCATCAGGATAGCAAAGTTCGGACTTAAACCACAGACCAAGGTTCCTAATGTAAATAGCGTCATGGCTGTAATAAAAATTTGACGTGTGGAGAATTTAGCGATCAGATACGCCGTAACCGGAATCAACACACCATTGACGAGCATATAACCCGTAGTCAACCATTGTGCTTTGTTCGCTCCGATGCCGAGGTCCTCCATAATTTTAGGAAGAGCTACGTTCATCAAAGTTTGGTTTAGGAAGGCGACGAATGCACCGATTAACAATGCGGCCACAATCGGGCCTTTCCTAATGTTGTCCATCGCTGAGGATGGCGCTGCTGCTGCAGTAGTACTCATTGGTTGTTCATCTCTCTTCCTTCTAACTTTTCAATCATTTGATTATGAATTCTTAGCAGGTGCTCAAGGTCTTCCTTCGGGATATCCAGAATAGGTGACACTCGCTCCATCCACAAACGGTGTGTTTCCTCCTGAGCCTGTTCCCCTTTGTCCGTAATCTGAAGCTTTACAGATCGACGGTCCGAGTCGGATCGCGTTCGAACAATGTACTCACCCTTGACCAGACGCTCCACCACAGCGCTCATGGAGCTGCTGCCCATATGACAGAGATCAGCCACTTCATTGATACCGATCGAAGGGCGCTCCTTCAAAATGGATAACACCATAAATTGAATCGAAGTGAGCTCAATTTCCTTGTTTTCATTCCAGAATGCCCGGAAGAGCAGTTGATTGACCTGCCGAAACGAATTAATAATGTAGAATACTTCGTATGTGTCAGACATTAATTCACCCTTTTTACTTATGGAATATAATATTTCGTACACGAAATATCAGGGGAACAATTACTTATTATAACAAAAATATTTACATAGTCAACTCTTTACATATAAAATTTTATAGATTATTCTTACCCATCCAAAGCAGGCAAAACTCTTTAAATTACACATGAATAAAAAATAACCACAGCCCTCCCGCCTTTTCAGCAAGAGTTCCATGGTTACTATTATTCGTGCGTCCATTGTCTTTAAGATGTGGACAAGGCATGCTCTTTTGTTTTTGGCGTCGTCATTTTGCCTAATAGATAAACCAGCAACTGCTGGTTATGCATTGAAATGTTGCTGAGCACCGAATTCATAAATTCATTGCGAATCGTGATTCCCCGTTCGGTCTCCATGCGTCCCTTATCAGATAGGGATACCCATACAATTCGTCGATCCTGATCATCCCGATCACGGCGAATCAGTCCGTTTTTTTCCATACGATCCAACAACATCGTTACTGCTGCTGGTGTTGTAGCCAGAAAAGGAATCAGATCGGATGGTTTCATCTTCTCGTGATCCTCAAGAACCTCCAGTACGGCCAGCTGCGCCTCTGTTAACGAGGGTGCCAGCTCATGATCCATATGCAGCTTGTAGTCCTTGGTCAGCCTCGACCAGCACTTGGCAAAATCGGAATTATACATCTTGAATCGCTCCTCTCTGCAACCGGTTATCACTTCACCTGCTTAAGTTTTCGCCCTTCAAAGCCGCATTCCTGCTGCCTTTTTTCAATTTCCCAGCGATCGACCGTAATCGACGAAGGTTGTTAAACTTCGCATGGAGGTCCTCTTTTAATCCGCGTTTGAACAACAAAATAAGACTCCTTACATGACAGGTTTCCCTGCTCTGCAAAGAGTCTCTATTGAATCCTTATTAGGAGGAAGAAGCTGCCTGGTTCTCTGCGAGATCCATGATAAGCTCCACAATTTCATCCTGTTTATCCACATGCACAAGCAATTTACCAATATGTTTCCGTTCAGTAATAGGTACAGCTTCGGAAGAAATGTGATGTGTTTGACCTTCCTTGGTCATCACCGTTACATTCCGTTGTTCCCGACAATAGAACGCTCCGGCAATTCGGCTACCGTTCGGTTTTACCCGTTTGCCTTCCTTGAATTCAAATGTTGCCAGTCCCTTGCCGCCACGGCTCTGCAGAGCATAATCCAGCAATAACGAGCGTTTGCCATAACCCAAGTCAGACAATATAGCAACCTCGCCTTCATCGCCTTCCACCCACAGAACAGATACGACTTCATCCGTTTCTTTTAACTGAATCCCACGTACGCCTCCAGACACACGACCCATCGGATTTACTTCATCCTCACGGAAACGGATGGCCATGGCTTCTTTGGTGATCAGCATGATGTCCTTGCCACCTGTACTTAGATGAACGGATAACACCTCATCATCCTTGCCGACTTTGCAAGCGGCTACTGCTCCGGAACGCTTGGTGACGTATTCCTTCAGCTCGGTACGTTTAACCTGTCCTTTGCGAGTGACAAAGACCAGACTGTGATCCGGCTCTTCGAAGGATTTAACGGCAAGCACACTTGAGATCCGATCGTCTTTTGCCAGAGGAATGACGTTGACGATCGCCGTCCCCGGATCTTTCCACTTGAATTCCGGTACCTGATGCACAGGCAACAGGAAATACTGGCCTTTCTTCGTAAATACCAGCAGGTTCTCAAGCGTGTTCACTTCAAGGACCTGAGCAATATAATCGCCTTCCTTCACACCACTTGCGTTACGTTCCCCGCCGGATCGTGTGAATGATTGCATGCCTGTACGCTTGATATATCCCTCTTTGGACAATGTGACAAATACATCTTCTGCGTTCACCAGCACTTCCAGATTAACCTTGAGTTCTTCTACTTCGCCTTGAATGGCTGAGCGACGATCAATTCCGTATTTCTCACGAATCTCCATCAGTTCTTTACGAATGACTCCGATCAGCTTGCGGTCACTATCCAGAATGGAGCGTAATTGCGCGATCTTCTTCATCAGTTCGCCAAGTTCCTTTTCCAGAGAAGTAATCTCCAGATTAGTCAATCGATATAATTGCAAAGTCAGAATGGAATCCGCCTGTCGTTCGGAGAAACCAAACATCCACATCAGATTATTTTGAGCATCCTGACGGTTCTTCGAGGCTTTAATAGCCGCAATGACCTCATCAAGGATGTTAAGAGCTTTGACCAGACCTTCCAAGACATGTGCACGGTCTTCCGCCTTCTCCAGCTCAAAGCGGGTACGGAACGTCACAACTTCACGCTGATGGGCAATATAAGCCTCGAGGATTGATTTCAATCCCAATTGCTGAGGGGCTTTGTTTACAATCGCAACCATGTTGAAGTTGTAAGTGACCTGCAAGTCGGTTTTCTTCAGCAAATAAGCCAAAATACCTTGTGCATCCGCTTCTTTTTTCAGCTCAACCACGATTCGCAGGCCTTCACGCCCACTCTCATCCCGTACTTCGGCGATTCCTTCAACCTTTTTCTCCAGCCGAATGTTCTCCATCGCTGTAACCAGACGGGATTTTACGACCTGATAAGGGATCTCGGTAATGACGATTTGCTGTTTGCCACCGCGCATATTCTCGATATCGGTTTTGGACCGGAGATAGATCCGTCCTTTACCTGTGCGATAAGCATCCAGAATTCCGTCGCCGCCCATGATTAATCCGCCTGTCGGAAAATCCGGACCTTTGATAAACATCATAATCTCGTCCAGTTCAATCGACGGCTTCTCCATCACGGCAATACAAGCATCAATGGTTTCACGCAAATTATGTGGAGGGATCTCCGTTGCAAACCCGGAGGAAATCCCACTTACGCCGTTGACCAGCAGGTTCGGATAACGCGATGGTAATACAACCGGTTCTTTGGCCGTATTATCAAAATTATCCTTAAACAGAACAGTCCGTTTCTCGATGTCGCGAAGCATCTCCATAGCGATGGACGACAAACGGGCCTCTGTATAACGCATCGCTGCAGCCGGATCATCATCCTGTGATCCCCAGTTACCATGACCGTCCACGAGCATATGGCCCATTTTCCATGGCTGTGCCATCCGCACCATACCTTCATAGATGGAGGAGTCCCCGTGAGGATGGTAGTTACCCATGACGTCCCCAACGGTTTTGGCTGACTTACGATATGGTTTCTCCGGCGTATTTCCTGAATCGTACATGGCGTACAGAATACGCCGCTGCACAGGCTTCAAACCATCCCGTACATCGGGAATGGCCCGGTCCTGAATAATGTATTTGGAGTAGCGACCGAAACGGTCACCTACGACCTCTTCGAGAAAGGCCGGCATAAATTGTTCTGATAGGCTCATTCCAAGCACCTTCTATTCTTCGTACTCTGTAAAGTCGACGTTCTCTACAATCCAGCGTTTGCGCGGATCAACTTTATCACCCATAAGCGTAGATACTCGACGCTCCGCTTTCGCTGCATCAACGATCTGTACCTTGAGCAATGCACGTGTTTCCGGGTTCATTGTAGTCTCCCACAGTTGATCCGGATTCATCTCGCCAAGCCCTTTATAACGTTGGAGCTCCACATTGGTTCCAAATTCTTTCATGTAATTCGCCAGCTCTTCATCGGTCCAGGCATAACGTACACTTGCCATTTTGCCGGATTTGCGCGTGAGTTTGTAAAGCGGTGGCTGAGCGATATATATTTTCCCTGCATCAATTAACGGTTTCATGTAGCGGTAAAAGAAAGTCAGCAATAGTACCTGAATATGTGCACCATCCGTATCAGCATCCGTCATAATTATGATTTTGGAATAATTGCTGTCTTCAACTGCGAATTCGGTTCCAATACCCGCCCCGATCGCCGATGTAATGGCGCGGTATTCTTCGTTTTTGAGGATATCAGCCAACTTCGCTTTTTCCGGATTGAGCGGTTTCCCCTTAAGCGGGAGTATCGCCTGGATCTTGGAGTCACGCCCCTGTTTGGCTGAACCGCCTGCGGAATCCCCTTCGACGATAAACAGTTCATTCCGAGTAAAATCCTTCGATTGTGCCGGAGTCAACTTGCCATTGAGGTTGGAGCTTTCGCTGCGTTTTTTGCCCGTCCGCATCTCATCACGTGCTTTGCGTGCAGCTTCTCTGGCTCTGGAGGCCTGAACCGCTTTGCGAATCAACGTTTGCGCAACCTGCGGATTTTCTTCCAAAAACCGCTGGATGTTCTCGGACACGACAGAATCCACTGCGCTTCGCGCGGAAGCGCTACCGAGTTGATCCTTCGTTTGTCCTACGAATTCGACCTCCGACATTTTGACACTGATGACAGCCATCATGCCTTCACGCAAATCATTACCTTCAAGGTTTTTATCTTTTTCCTTAATCATGCTGGTACGCCTTGCGTAATCATTCATCACACGTGTATAAGCTGCTCTGAATCCGGTCTCATGTGTACCGCCACCTCTAGTGGGAATCGAGTTGACGAACGACGCCAGCGTTTCCGTATAACCCGCGTTATACTGGATCGCCACTTCGACCTCAATGTCATCCTTCTCCGCATAGAAGTGAATGACATCATGCAGCACATCTTTATTTTCGTTAAGAAAAGCAACAAACTGGCTTGCTCCGCCTTCGTACATGTACTCATCCTGATTGCCTGAACGTTCGTCCTTGAGCATAATTCTCAGCCCCGAGTTCAGGAAAGCAATCTCCTGAAGACGTTCTGCAAGTGTATCATAATTAAATTGAATGCCGCTCTGGAACACGCGAATATCCGGTTTAAACGTAACTTTGGTTCCCGTTCGATTGGTATTGCCCAATACTTCGAGACCAGACACCGGTTCTCCGACATGCTCAACGCCTTTTTTGTCCTGCCAATACTCGAATCGTTGACGATGAATCTTGCCATCACGGAAAATCTCGACTTCAAGCCATTCGGACAATGCGTTCGTAACTGACGCACCTACACCGTGCAAACCGCCTGATTTTTTGTATCCTGATCCACCGAACTTTCCGCCTGCGTGCAAAATCGTAAACACGACCTGGGGAGTAGGAATCCCTGTTTTATGTATACCTGTCGGAATTCCCCTTCCGTTATCCTGAACCGTAATAGAACCGTCCTTATGCAGCGTGATATCGATTTTGGAGCAGAATTTGGCGAGATGTTCGTCGACAGCGTTATCCACGATTTCCCATACCAAATGATGTAGACCCGAAGAGCTGGTGCTGCCGATGTACATCCCCGGCCGTTTCCGTACCGCTACCAGTCCTTCAAGTACTTGAATGTCGTCCGCGTCGTAGCCTGAAGACCCTTGTCCTCCGCCTGTCGAACCTGCCGACATATCGATTTGCTCGACCATTCATGCTCCCCCTTCTTAACTTGCAACTAAAAAAATGCCTAAAATGCAAACAGATGTTTTCTTATCCTTGTCCATTTTAATTCAAGATATCCCGTTTCGTAAAGACAATGAATGACACAAAGAGTGAAGCAATGCCCCAAACACTAAGCACAATAAGGGAAAAACCTAAATTCATCCCTTCGATTGGTGGCAATCCGCCAGACAAATAATTCGGAAGTTCGAGGTTAACCATGAACAAATATTTGGCTGACTGCCAGGATGCGGCCATACTGGTGAGAATAGTTCCTGCTATGAGTGCTGCCATCATGATGACAATACTTGCTGCTGTACTTCGCACTAGCACAGAGACCATGAAGGCAAGCATCGCCACAATTATACTGACGAACCAGATGAGCCCTGCCTGCATTAGCATATACAACCACTGGTCCACTGCATGGACTGCTGACATATCGACATCTGTACCCACAACCTTGAATCCGGTAAAGATCGGCATACCGAAACCTTTATATCCGAATACCGCTCCCGAAATGACATAACAGATGACGTACGCCGACACCACAATAATCGACACGAACATAATCAACGTGATGAGCTTACTCAGCAACACTTTCCAACGTTTGACCGGACGAGTCAGAAGCATTTTAATCGTACCTGTGGTGCGCTCACCGGATACCAGATCCGAGGCAATCGCCATAATGAGCAGTGGTATAAACAATCCAACGGCGTTATTCATGAATTCCCGCGTAAAAGTTACACCGCCAGGCTCCTTCGGATTGATGTCATTCTCCAGATAGTATTGCATTTGCTGGATGTACACAGTCCTGTACTTTTTGTATTCTTCAGGTACCCGGTCACTGCCAAGCGAGTTCTGATTATCCGTAATGGCTTGTTGCAGCTCAAGCCGCCAGTCGCCGCCAAACTTGTCACGATTATTTTCCGCAGATTTCATCTGGGCATACGTAAACATCGGAACCAGGACCGCGAGTACGATAAAAATAATATAAAGACGTTTTTTCTTTACCATTTTGATCGTTTCGTTTCGGATCAGCGGCATGATGTTACTCAATGGATTCACCTTCTGTCATTTTTAAGAATAGCTGTTCCAGCGTAGGCTGAATCCGCTGCACTCCTTCAACCTGAATTCCGGCTTGCACCATTTGCTGGACTAGGGCCGGAATTCGATCTTCATGCATTTCAGCAACGACAGCATTCGGACCAAGCCCTGCAACAATGGTATCGTCCATAACATCTGCAGGCCGATCCACCAAGGAAACACCTGCATTCAACAGCATTTTTTTACCTTCCTCCAGCGGAGTAACATGCCATATCGCCAATTTGGAATGGTCTTCAATCAGTTCATTGACGCCGCCAACTGCCAGCACGCGCCCTGCACTGATAATCGCCACCCTGTCACAGAGAAGTTGAATCTCACTAAGCAAATGACTGCTGACGAATACAGCCATGCCTTCACTTGCAAGCTGTTTGATAAAGACGCGAAGTTCCTTAATCCCTTTGGGATCAAGTCCGTTCGTTGGCTCATCCAGAATCAGCAGCCTTGGGCGACCAAGCAATGCCTGTGCAATGCCAAGTCGTTGACGCATCCCCAGAGAGTAGGTTCTTACTTTATCATGAATCCGCTGATCGAGGCGTACAATATCTACAACTTCCTGAATACGGTCATTATCCACGCCTGGCTGCATACGGGCAAAATGCTCAAGATTTTCCCATCCGGTCAAATACGTGTACACTTCCGGGTTTTCAACAATGGAACCCACATATCTCAGGGCCCTTTCAGGATCACGGTTGACATCATACCCACAGACTTGAATTTTACCTTCTGTCGGTTTAATTAAATCAACTAACATCCGGATGGTTGTTGTCTTCCCGGCACCATTGGGTCCCAGGAAACCGAAAATTTCGCCTGGTTTAACGTCAAAAGTAACATCCTTAATGATCCATTTGCGTCCAATCTTTTTCTTCAGATGCTGCACGGACAATACGGAATCAGTCTGTTCTTGTGCCATTTATTTTCCGCTCCCTTCTGCTGGAGTCTCTGCCTGATATTCCTGTGCAATCCGAACCGCAATTTGCTCGTAGCCTTCTCCATTGGGATGAAAATGATCTGACGACAGATATTGTCCCAGATGATTTTCAAACAGATCAAATGTAGGTACAAGTGTCATCTTGTCCTCATTGTTCAGAACCTTCATTGCAGCATCGTTCCATGCAGCTACAACCGCATTTCCTGGCTCTTTGAGTTCTTTCACATCCCCAAACGGATTGTATAGCCCTATGTAGGCAATCTGTGCATCAGGGTTAATTTCTTTCACTTTCTTCAAGATCTCCTGCAAACGCTTCGACGTCTCCGGTAATGCCGCAGCAAGTGTCTCTGCCGTGGGCGCGTCTTCTCCCTGTAAAACCTGTCCACCCTGGAATAGATCATTGGCTCCGATCGACAACAGAATAAAGTTGGACTGTTGTAAGACATAACGTACGCCTTGTTCATCTAGCTTGCTCAACAATGCGTCTGTTCTCAAACCGTTCACACCCATATTGTTAAGCACTTGCACATCATATCCCTGATCTTTGAGCAAATTACCTGTCCGCCTTACAAAACCAAGCCCCTCATCATCCCCCGTACCTCTTGCCAGGGAATCACCGATTACAGCCATTCGAATTTTGCCATCTTTCACCACAGGTGTTGATTGCCCGCTATCCTTTGCAGGTGTCGTTGACTGCTGTCCTGTACCTAATTGGGCATCTCCCTCAGGAAAAATGACGTCTTTAATGGCGTATCCAAATCCAAATAACAGCAGCAATGTTGTTAATATGGACACTGTACTAATGGTTCTCCAGATCCATGGCGCTGAATCAAGATTTCTTTTTTTCATTCATCACATCTCCGCTCATGTACACCTGGCTGGGTGCTTAAAATTTAAAATGATTTTACATTAAGATGACGCTTTTTCTAAATAACATAAATGTTCTGTCGTTAATTTGCAAATTTTGCCGCTGTATTAAGCAGAATTCAGTTTCAAATATGCTTTTACAAAAAAAAGCTATGTCATGCACAGCTTCGAGCTGTGATGACATAACCTTTTTTTGAACTAAAATCAAAATATTCTTCAATAAAATGAATTAGTTACCGATAAATTCTTGAGCCCAATATCCGTTGTAGAATCCAACACCAATTTTCGTAAAGTTTTTACTTAGGATATTCGCACGGTGGCCTTCGCTATTCATCCAAGCTGTAACAACCTCTTGAGGTGTTTTTTGCCCTTTTGCGATATTCTCGCCAGCATAGCTGTAAGTTACTCCGAATTGTTTCATCATGTCAAACGGAGAACCATAGGTCGGTGATTGGTGATCAAAATAATTGTTGTTGCTCATGTCTTTAACTTTGGCTACAGCCACTTTGTCCAAAAGAGCGTCGGAAGCCAATGCGCTCAGGCCAGCTTTGGCACGTTCAGCGTTCACAAGTTTTACTACTTGAGCTGCAAAATCCGATTGTGTGCTCTCGCTACCACTGTTGCTTGAATTGCCTGTATTGCCTGTATTGCCTGTATTGCCTGTAGTCGTTCCAGTTCCACTATTTGAAGGATCTTTGGCTGGTGTAGTTGCCGGTTTCTCGTCTTGAGTTGGTTTTGCAGGTGTTACGGGTTTTGCAGGTGTTGTCGGTTGAGCAGGTTTAGTAGTTAGATCAGGTTTAGTTGTTTGATCAGGCTGTGTTACAGGCTTCTCTACCGTTGTTTGTCCCTCGCCAGTTGATACAGTGTAACCATTATCTTTCAGCCATTGTTCAATGTACGCTTTTAAGCTATCCGCACTCGTAATTTTAAACGTTGTAGTTTTAGTAGTTGTTTTATATGATGCATCTGCAGCAGAAGCGGAAGCAGGGAGCATAACCCCTACGGCGAGTACGGCTGTCAGACTGCTGGTTACCACGGTTTTCATCCATTTCTTCTTCAAATTCATTCATCTCCTTAGAAATATTAGTTATGACAACTTTGTAATTAATACTCTAGGAGTATATCAATTGAATAGTAGATTGTGAACCCATAAATTATGGAAAAGTAAATTTTTTGTCATTTTTAATCCTGTTTCAAAGGGGCGTGGACGGTTTATAGTACATTGCACCATATCCTGCAACTTGCTCTTAAAACGCTGGTATATCAACTAAAACCCCAACCATCAACTTTAAAATACGGCATAAAAAATGGCATCCGGACAAGAAATGCTTGCCGAATGCCACTTATCTTCTATTTATCATTCACCACACCAAAACGTGAAGATCGCGATATAATAAAACTCTTTTTCTATAGAAGGACTTTACTGAAACGATAGCCTCTCTTCTGGAAACCAATATGCTCGTAGAAAGAATAGGTTGTTGAAGTCACTTCACGGTTCGCACCGGTGACAAACAATTGTTTACCACCTTGCTGTCTGCCCCAATCCTCGGCACGAGCCATCAGACGACGGCCAATTCCGCCCCCACGATGCTCTTGCCCTACAATCAAGGACGTAATTTGTGCGGCAGGTTCCGGATAGGCATGACTTTGCACACATTGCAAGCCAATCACACCAATAATCTGTTCATCCACTTCGGCAACAAGCATGCATGCGTTTGGATTGCTTTCCAAACATTCAATGCGCTCTTTCATGACATTGGCTGTTGTGGGATAGCTGACCTCTCGCATCAGTCCCGTTACCGCTTCAGCATCTCGCAGTTCACACTCTCGGATCATCAGTACAGGGGCCTCAACATTATTGGACATGATTTACCTCCACTTTCAGCATATTAGCGGCTTGTACCGCTGTTTTACGAGCTTCTTCCACATCTTGGCCGGCACTTAATGCTACGGCCATTCGGCGTCCCACTTTGGTCTCAGGTTTGCCAAATACACGAACCTGAGTACGAGGAAGCGCCAGTGCTTCTTCAATCCCGCCTACAGTAAAGTCAGATGTTTCATCATTAGCCTTCAGCGTTGCTGAAGCTCCCGGTGTCAGTAAATGTACACCTGTGACCGGAAAACCAAGAATTGCACGCACATGCAGCGCAAACTCGGAACTATCTTGCGTTACCATAGTAACCATGCCTGTATCATGCGGACGAGGCGATACCTCGCTGAACACAACTCCATCTGATGTCAGGAATAATTCGACTCCGAAAAGTCCATAACCACCGAGTTCATCCGTAACAGACTTGGCAATATGACAAGCTTGCTCCCATTGCTCCGGTGTCATCGCATGAGGCTGCCAAGATTCGACATAATCCCCATCTTTCTGAATATGACCGATCGGAGGACAAAATACAGTCCCTGAGACAGATCTAACAGTGAGCAGCGTAATTTCGCTGTCAAACTTCACAAAGCTTTCCACAATGACTCGTACGGATTTGCCACGTGCTCCCGAAAGAGCAATGTTCCAGCAATCCTCTACGTCATCCGATGTACGGCATACACTCTGCCCTTTACCGGAAGAACTCATTAGTGGTTTGATGACGCATGGTGTACCCAATTCACGAACAGCTTCCTGAAGTTGTTCCAGGTTGTCCGCAAAAAGATAGGCCGCTGTCGGAAGGTTCAATTGTTCGGCTGCCAGACGGCGGATGCCTTCGCGATCCATCGTTAAACGGGCAGCACGGGCCGTAGGAACGACACAAAATCCTTCTTCCTCAAGCTCGAGTAAAGCTTCTGTTGCGATTGCTTCAATCTCAGGTACGATGTAATGAGGTTGTTCCTTTCGGATCAATTGTTTCAGAGCTTCGGCATTTAACATGTCGATGCAGTAAGACCGATGCGCAACCTGCATGGCAGGTGCGTTTTCGTAACGATCAACAGCGATCGTCTCTACTCCCAGTCGTTGAGCCTCAATAACGACCTCTTTTCCCAATTCTCCGCTGCCCAATAGCAGCATTTTTTTGGCTTGAGCCGAAAATGGAGCACCCCACATGTTCTTTCCAATCCTCCCAAAGAGAAATCTTCTATATCTATCTCTCTATTTTCGGGGTTTTGGTTAAAGAATGCAAGAGTGCTCCCTATTTTTCTTGTGAATTTTACAAGATTTTTTGTGTTTTTTCGATCAATTTTTACAAAAATCTGTATTGAGCTTCTATTAACCCATTATAAACTCCTTGTTTCTGGATAAGTTGCTCATGGTTTCCTTCTTCCTTGATTTCACCATGATCCAGCACGATAATGTTATCCGCATTCCGGATCGTGGAGAGACGGTGGGCCACCATAAAGGAAGTTCTTCCTTGCAGCAGCACTTTCAAAGCCTCCTGAATTTTGAGCTCCGTTTCGGTGTCGATACTGGCAGTCGCTTCATCCAAAATCAAGATTCGAGGGTCAGCCAGCAAGGCACGGGCAAAGGATAACAATTGCCGTTGTCCCATAGATAATACATTCCCGCGTTCTTCGACTTCCGTATCGTATCCACCCGGCAGCTTCATAATAAATTCATGGGCATTAACTGCCTTCGCAGCTTCTTCCACTTCTTCATTGGTTGCATCAAGCCGTCCAAAACGAATATTATCGCGAATGGTGCCAGAGAAGATAAACGTATCCTGCAACACAATACTGATCTGGCTGCGCAGACTTTCGACCGTTACATCTCTTACATCCTGACCATCAATGGTAAGACGTCCGCCTGATATGTCATAGAATCGGCTGATGAGATTGATAATGGTACTTTTACCTGAACCCGTATGCCCTACAAGTGCAATCGATTGTCCGGCATCTGCCGCGAAACTGATTCCCTTCAGCGCCTGTCTGCCCTTCTCATATTCAAACACCACATTGTCGAATACAATATCTCCTTTAATAGAAGCAAGCGGCTTGGCTCCAGGTTTATCCGCAATACTTGGCTCCTCATCCATAAACTCAAAAATCCGTTCGGAGGAAGCCATGGCGACGAGCAACTGATTGTACATCTGTCCCAAACGGTTAATCGGGTCCCAGAAGTTGCCTACATAGTTAGCAAAAGCTACGAGCAATCCGATTGTCAGCTGATCCTGTTGAATCAGATAAGCACCAAACCAGAACAGGATTAACGTTCCGAAGCCGCCCGTAATTTCAATCAGAGGACCAAAGCCTTGGTTCATGGCCGATGCTCTATCCCATGATTTTTTGCTCGACAGATTCATGTTGTCAAAATACTTCATGTTTTCTTTTTCCTGCGTATAGGCCTGAGTCACACGGATCCCCTGAATGGATTCATTCAAATGGGAGTTGATGCGTGAGTTCTTCATACGTACATCCTGCCAGGCACGGCGGATCAGCACACGCAGTTTGGTCGAAATAATAAACATGAGCGGAACCGTAATAATGACCGCGAGGCCCAGTTTCCAGTTGATCAGCAGCAAAATGACGATAATCCCCAACAACTGCACACAGTCAATCATGACATTGACCGCACCGTTGGTGAACAGATCCTGCAGGGAGTTGATATCATTGGTGACACGCACCAAAACCGAGCCCGCAGGTCTTTTGTCAAAGAAGTTAAAGGACAGCTTCTGGATGTGTTTGAACAAATCCGAGCGAAGATCGTAAATGACCCGTTGCCCGATAATATTCGTCAATTTGATTCGGTACGTATTAGCCGCCCATTGAATCAGATACAACACAAGCACAGAACCAGCAATAATATAAAGCATCGTCAAGCTTGGCAAACCCGTTGCAGGTGCAATTGCTTTATCAATCGCCAAACTGATCAAAAATGGAACGGACAATTTCGTAATGGTACCCAAAATCATCATTAGAATAATGAGTGGCAAGAGTTGTCTTGCATAAGGTTTCATGTAAGCGAACAAACGTCCGAACTCACGCCAGTTAAACGGTTTTTCAATTATTTCGTCGTCCTGATATACAAAACGTTCATTCATTTTCTTGTCAGAGGTCTCTTTGACCTCGCGCCTATCGGCTACCGTATCGGCACTCATGAATTCACCTGCTCCCCAGCCTCCCGCTTACCGCGGGCAATATAATCTGCGTATTGAATCTCATATACGTCCCGGTAAGGTCCAGGCTCTTCAATGAGACGTTTGTGTGTGCCACGTTGAACGACACGTCCTTCATCCAGTACCAAAATCTCATCTGCGTGACGCAGGGAAGATATCCGATGCGCAATGATAAACGTCGTTCTTCCACGCATGACTTCCTGAAATCCGGATTGAATTTCATGTTCGGTCTCCATGTCGACTGCACTGGTTGCATCATCCAGAACGAGAATTTTCGGGTTTTTCAGCAGAGCTCTAGCAATTGCAATCCGCTGTTTTTGTCCTCCCGACAAGCCCATTCCCCGCTCCCCTACGACCGTATCGTATCCTTCAGGGAATTCCATGATGAATTCATGTGCTTTAGCCAATTTGGCTGCACGGATAATCTCATCCATGGTTACATTTTTGAGTCCATATGAAATGTTGTTGCGAATGCTGGAAGAGAACAGGAACGTTTCCTGGAACACAGAAGCAATCTGACTCCGCAGGCTGCGAATTCCAATGTCCTTAATATTTTTGCCGTCCAGCTTGATGGTGCCCGAGTTCACGTTGTATGCACGCATCAGGAGCTGAATAATAGTTGATTTACCCGAGCCTGTTCCTCCCAGGAAGCCAATGACGGAGCCTGGTGGCGCATCAAAGTTAATATCGGTCACTGCCGGCATTTTATTGCCGTAAGCAAAGGTAACGGATTCAAAGGCCACATGCCCTTTGACTTGATCAGCCTCTACAATGACCGGATCTTCTGTCTCTTGTACATCTACCGGCGTATTCAAAAGTTCCAACACCCGTTCACCCGATGCTTTGGATTGCGTATAGTTATTGATATGGAATCCAAGGTTCCACATTGGACCGATTATGTACCAGATCAAACTGAAAAAGGCAACGAGTTCACCGAGTGTTAACGTTTTCTGAATAACCATGTTTCCGCCAATGAGGAGCAGAAGAACTACGCTGACCGAAGCCAGAATCTCCATGATCGGAAAATATTGACTCCATAATGTTGCTGCATGAATCTGGTTCGTTTTGTAACGCTCGTTACGGACGGCAAACTTCTCCACTTCGTGAGGCTCACGTGCAAATGACTTTACAGTACGCACACCTGTAATATTCTCCTGTACTGCTGTCGTCAAAGAGCTGAGTGCCAGCCGCATTTCTTGGAATGCAGGGTGAATTCGGGATTCGAATCTCAGCGCAACGAAGGCAAGCAGAGGAATACATATGAGCGTTAGCAAGGTAAGCTTCCAACTCATGGTCATCATCATGATTGCGCCGAATACGACCATCAGAACCATGTTGAGAATTTGAGCGAAGCCAAATCCGATAAAGTTACGGATCGCTTCGAGATCTCCCGTGAGGCGGGACATCAAGTCTCCCGTTTTGGCCGTGTCGTAATACCGGAAGGATAAAAATTGAAGCTTTTCGTAACAAGCGTTACGAAGTCGGTACGCCAGGAAGTTTCCGAGACGCCCTCCAAAAAGACCGTGTAAAAATTGCATTCCCGCTTTCAAAATAACGACACCTAATACCGTTAAAGCAAGTTTGGGAACGTCTTCAAAATTACGCGGAGTGATGACGTCATCAATCAGTATCCTTAGCATGTTCGGATACACCAGTCCAAGCGCGGTCGCTATGGCGAGGCATAAGATCGATAAAAATAAATACGAGCGCTTCTCCCAGAAAAAGATCTGCAATTGCCTGAGAACATCCATGTCTCTCCTCCTCTTATATCGTTCAAAAACAGTATGAACATTTATGAAGTTTATCACCGTCCCCCCTTCGCGGCAAAGCGAATAAGCGACCATATTCAGGCTACTTTCACCTTAATGCGTCATTAAGGGAGGTAGATACCCTCCTATCAATCAAATGTTTGAATATTCTCTTCCTTTCAGGTTGTTCGTACCAAAAAAGGCTCCCTGTATACCTTTAGAGGCAGGGGCCTTTTTTGGTACAACGACAACATTTCAAAATATCGCTGTATAACTCATTCCGCTTTTCAACCGTTTACATACAGACATGGATTTGAATACCTTTTATTCACGTTCAATCTGCCCCAGTTGTACAGACAGACTCTCCCATTCTTCGGCAGGAATTCCACTGGTCATTGTCTCATGTAGGGCACCAACGGCCTCCTCAAGTCTCTCTTCCAATTGACGGGATTGATGCTGCAAAGACTGACCAAGCTGGTTGTCATAGAATTGAACAAGTTTATTCTCCGCAGCAGGCAGAACATCGATCACCATCTGTTTAATAACAGGATCAAGTGCCTCCTGCAGCCGCTGTCGTCCATCTCCTTCGAAGAACTGTTTTGGATTACGGAAATAACTCAGATATGTTTTCCAACCCGAAGGTTCTTCCAAACGCACCTCGTCCAGGACAGGTGTACTCCAGCGTTCGTTCAGCGGCAACGACAGATCCATTCCTCCAGATAATCGTTTCAATTCATCTACACATTCGGTCACTTGTTTGTGCAGCCAAGTCTGACCCGCCTGTTCGAGTCGGAGTGTAGTGGCAAGCAGTTCCTGCTCCAGTTCGATGGCAATCATGCGCAGCAGTTCGCGACCGCAGGCTGCAAAGGCTGCTTTCAGATTCCCACGATCCTCACGAAGAACGGATGGATGGAACGCTTCTGCCATGAACAGACCAAAACGATAACCCAGGCGCTGCCGCACATGGAACAGAAGTTCAGACGTTTCCTGAGCCAGTTCTGCCTTCATGGACCGTTCCGCAAGCAAATGTACCCTCTGAAGCGACTGTTCCTGGATTGAGCCCAGCTCATCCCGACGTCGCTGTAGAACCTCTTCCCCCTGAGTCGCATCCTCGGCACGTGTCTTCAGACGTTTTATCACCCGTGCGATCTCTTCAGAAGCTCCACCAACTGCAAGGTCCGCAAGCTCACTTCCTGCAAATCGGTTAAATTCTTCCTCGAACTGAATGAAGCCGGATTTCTCCAGCAAAGTCGCATCGTTGCCCGTCTTGCCTTCCATTGCCAGCATGCTGGATACAGGAAATAGGCGTGGTGCCCGAATGCCATTACTGCGCAGCTGAGTACTCACATGGTCAAGAACCTGCTCCAACTCCTCTTCAGAGGAAGACAAATCACTTGCATTAACCACAAAGAACATTTGATCCATGGCCGAGCTGTCTTTGACGCGTCCCAATTGGTTCAGGAACTGTCGGTCTCCTTGAGAGAAGGCATGATTGTAGTACGTTACGAAAATGAGTGCATCCGCATTCTTCATATAATTGAATGTGACGCCCGTATGACGGGCATTCACGGAGTCAGCCCCTGGCGTATCTACAAGGACAATGCCTTGTTCTGTCACATCACAACTGTAGTACAGGTCAATACTGTCGACAAAGCAAGACTTCTTCTCATTAGCGACAAAGTTACGATATCCGTTCAGATCCACCAGCACATCCTGGCCGAGTTGAGCTGCGGTATCCTCCCAGCCTGCTGCAGCTGCCTGCAAAAAGCTGTAATGCGGACGCCCCGCTGGATGCACATCCTGTGGTGAAAGGGCTTTGACGCGTTTTTGCCAGTCTGCCCCAGGCTCGCCCAGTCCAAGCAAACGGAAGGAATACGCAAGATCCTCCTGGAAGGCGTCCGGGGTCTTCATTTTCACCCGGGCTGTTCCATGCTCCGCGCCACCGGACGGAGCCATGATCCGGTTAATTGCCGCTGTCGTTGGATGCGGCGAGACCGGTAACACGGCTTCGCCCAGCAACGCGTTGGCGAAAGAGGATTTGCCGGCGCTGAACGCTCCGAACAGCGCCAGCGTAAACGTGCCGCCCGCAAGCGAAGTCGCGCGTGCACGCAGATCCCGTACCGCCGACCCCATGGCGGGGTACGGCTCTACCAGCGCAGCGGCGGCTTCCAGCCGTGCCGCCGCTGCGTCTAGGCGGCGGCGACGCTGTGCGCCAGCCGCCGGCTGCCCGTGCACCGCCGCTTTGCGCGGCGGCGGTGCCCCCGGAGTCTGTGGCTGCGCAGCCACAGACTCTGCCGTGCCCGTGTGCGGGCCGGGTGCTTCACCCGGCTCGTGCGCGGGCACGGGCGGGCCCTGCACCTCCGGCAATAGCCCGGAGGTGAGGGGGCCCGCAGGCGGCAGCAGGCTGCGCAGCCCTGCTGCCTCGGCGTCGGCGGCGCGCTGTAGCGCCGTGTAGCGCGCCGCCGACGCGGATTGCGCCAGCAGCGCTGTGCGGCTGGCGTCCAGCGCCTGGAGCGCGGCTTCGCCTTGCGCGCCCAGCGCTTCAAGCAAGCGGTCGGCCAGCATCATGGCCGCCCTGCGGTAACGGGCCTCAATCTCGCCCCGTATATCTTTGCTGAATTGAAGCACATACTCGGGAGATACTTCTGCGCTGGCGCTCCGTTTCATCTCCAGCAGTGCTTCATCTACTGTAGGCAGCTCCGCGTTCAGCGCCTGCTCCCACTCAGCACCCCACAGCTGATGGGCTTCGCCCAACTGTCTAAGCATGGTACGGATATGCACTTCTACTTGTCCCGAGACCTGATCATGCAGAAGTCTCACAAGCTCAGCGGCACGACGCAGTTTCTCCTGCTCGGTTTTACCACCAGAGAACAATAAGCCTACCCGGAAACCGGGTTTACGGCTCTCCAAATAAGCTGCCGCAGAGGTACGAATATCGGCAGGGGTTAGGTTCGCATTTGCCAGAAGGGGTTCCAACTCCGCCCGAAACTTCTCCCGTTCCCGTGATGGTTTGGAACGAAGTTCTGCTTCCTTTTGATCCAGGAGACCCAACTCCCGTTCCAGGTGTTCAATACCTTCCTTGCCCCCTACTTCCTCCAAGAGCGCTGTCTCTTCCTCTTCGCGTTCTTCCGCACGTCTAGTCAGGTGCTGCTCAGTCACATGGCTCGCAGAGCTTGCAAGGCTGTGCTTGATTAACCCTTCCTTCTCATTCATCATATGTTCAATCAGTTGAGGCAGCTGCTTCCACTGGCTGTAACGATGCTCCTTGTCCCGAAGCGAAGTAAACAGCAGACCATCATACCGGACTTCCCAGGCTGCAAAAATAGCTTCTACACCTTCAACATATTGGTCAAACGAGAGCTCCCGTTCCCGATGTTTATCAATCTGGTTTACGATTAGAAACAACGGTTTGCCCCAATCGGACAAACTTTTGGCAAAAGAAAGGTTGCTTTCCGATTGCACATGGTTATAATCCATCACATAGAACACCACATCGGCAAGATGAAGTGCTGAATGTGTTGCTAGGCTGTGCCCCTGATCGGTCGAATCCACGCCTGGTGTATCAAGTAATACCGCATCATCTTTCAGTAGAGGAATGTCGTCCCATACTTCAATGGAGGTGTATGCCCCACCATTCTTGCAATACTCTTCCAATTGTTCTGGCGAAACCTCAAGTACTCCCGCTGAATTGTCAGCGCTTACGTTCGATGACGTATAAATAAGTGCTCTCGGCTCACCGTTACGGATGGATACAACATTCGCACTTGTAGGTACAGGACTCGAAGGCAAAACCCGCTTGCCACATAAACTATTAATTAGACTCGATTTGCCTGCCGAGAAGTGTCCACAAAACGCAATCGTTAACTGTTTCATTTCCGCCTTACTGATCAAATCCGTTAAAGCCTGTACAGCTGTATGGTCCCCTGTCTGCTCCATCGCTTCTCGCAGTGGAAGCAGAGGTTTGGCCATCTCTACTGGGTAATCTGTTCTGGACATGACTGGCCTTCCCCCTGGCTCCTCTAATTTGACATCTGGTCCGATGTCTTTATCTTATAATTCATTTATTTTACCATTATCAAGTTTGAAATTGAACGGTTTGAATGCAAGATGACTGACAAAGAAATTTTCACATCGCAATTCTCCACATAAAAAAATAAAACCGATCCTGTCGGTTTTATCTGTGAAACGATTGTATTCCATAAGAAGCATGCTGCGTCCATGCCCAATGGGATCACCTTCAAAAGGATAACCATATGACATAGAAGCAGCATACCTTATTATTCCAAGTCTCTTAAGAAACAGCGTTCTCCATCGAAGGCAGCAAAATTTCAAATACTTGTCCATGCTGCAAAATAGTAATGTCACGACCTTTATCTCTCATGACAACCACTTCTGGTTTCGTGGACATACGCTCCAGATAATGTTCAGGCACATCGCCAGAATGGCTTACAGTGATGCCTTCTACTTCTTTTTCTTCGTTTTCAGCCATTTCCTGTTCAACGATTTGTTCGAAAATATCGGAGAAGGCCTCAAAATTGTCAGTGTACACGGAAATGCATTTCATGATTACTCATCCTCTTCTACTCATTAATTTATTTTTCGTTTTGGGGTTGTGGCACGTTCCTTATCTTTCCTGATTTGGGACGTTTTCATACGCTTTTTACCTTCTCTGCATATGTCCAGCAATGGACAGACATGACATTGAGGGTTTTGTGCCTTGCAATGGTAGCGTCCAAAAAATATGAACCGATGATGAGTTAAAGTCCACTCATCCCGGGGTACGCGCTTCATCAGTTTTTTCTCGACTTCAAGTACGGAGTCATCCCAACCTGCCAGTGCCAGCCTTTTGGATACACGTTCAACATGCGTATCCACCGCAATTGCCGGGACTCCAAATGCATTGGATACAACGACATTTGCAGTTTTTCGCCCGACACCAGGGAGCGTCACAAGCTGATCATGTTCCTGCGGTACATCACCGCCATACTGCTCTATTAAAATTCGGCACATGTTCTGAATATGCTTGGCCTTGTTTCGGTACAAACCGATACGCCGGATATCCTGTTCCAGTTCTTCGAGAGGAACAGACAGATAATCGGCAGGACTGGTGTACTTTTTGAACAAGTCTGCGGTTACCTTGTTTACCGTTTCGTCGGTGCACTGGGCAGACAATAGGACGGCTACAGTCAATTCAAACGCATTGCTGTGATTTAATTCGCAATGTGCATCAGGAAACATCGCTTCCATTGTTTCGAGTATATGCCTAACAGTGGCTGCATTCATGAAGAGCTACCTCCCACAAAATGACTCCACGAGGTGGAGCCTTACTTCGAAGCTTCTTTCGAGTACTTTGCGGGGACCCCAAAAATCTTGCAAAAAAAACGTCCTGATACGGGAAAGATCCCGCATCAAGACGGTCATTCTTTTGATCCTCGAAAAGAAACGATTACTGTTTTTGGATCTCCAGTACAACGTTGTTCAGGAGATACAATACAATATTATCATTATCTTTGAGAGATTGCACGCTTAAAGTGTTGTCACCCTGGTGAACAAATGCGCCTGTACCCAGTGCAAAACGATAATTCGTGTCAGATGTGGACTCACGTTTAACCAAAATTTGGTTACCGACTCCATCATAAGACCAGAACTGTTTGCTCATGACCGTCAACACTCTGAAACGGGTGGAATTATCCGTATCCTTTGTCATCTCAACACGATCACCTACAGTAAGACTGCCAAGTGTGGTTAACGTAGATCCCGATTTGACCACTTTTACAGAACCACTAACAGGAACCGTCTCACTTTGACCATTGAACAGTTTCAGTGTAACTGACGAAGCATCAACAGATGTAACCTCCGCAAGCGTACGTTTAACGACTTGAACCGCTTTAGGCGTAGTTCCCTCAAATGTAACGTTAATCAGGTTGCCCGCTGTCAATTGTGACGCCGTAATGGTCTGACCACTTTCTCCTGTCAAAACCGCTTGATCGACATAGAACTGACTTGTCAGCGAATCCGATTTCACGCGAACACGTCCATTGGTTTCTACAGAGACTACTTCAAATTGAGCCACGGTGTTCAAAGCCACTTTCTGCACATAGTCCTGATTCGAACCCAGCGTAACTGTGACACTATCACCGATCTTCAGATCACTCAGACTTGCTCCAGATTTGTTGTAGATCTCAATCGTTGGAAGCGTAGAGTATGGCACCGTGATCGTTTGGTTTCCAGACAACAAACTGATTTTTCTGCCCGAAGTATCAATACTGCTGATTGTGCCTTCGTATTTGTAGATCACTTTAACGGATAGCGCACGAGTTCCCACATACGTCAGATCCAATTTGCGACCATCATTTAACAAAGACTCCAATCCAGCAAGTGTAGGCTTCGATGTGTTGTAGTCCAGCTTCGTTTTGTCATCCAGCGTGAACACAAACGGTTTTTTATTGCTGTCGAGAACCGTCAATACTTTTGTTTTACTGTTGTAGGATACAACGGAAACCCCGTTCATTGGCTCCATCTGACGTCCGATTACTTGAATGCGCGTCACACGGTCTTCAGAGTTTAGCGTAAGCTCAACCTGATCTCCATTAGTTGCGTCCGTAATCAGATCATTCAGTGTAGCATCCTGGATTCCGTTGATAACTACTTCAGGCTTTTCTACCAGCAGCTTCGCTTCCAGCGATCCACCTTCACGTTTAAACGTCAGTGTTGATTGGTTACCACCGATCTCTACCAGTGTACCGCGTAAAGACTGCTCTACACCTTGCGACAATTCAATCGTTTGCAGGACGCTGTCTTTCACCGTATACTTCACTGCACTTCCCGCTTTGAGCTCAGCCAGGGAAAGGATTCGGTCCTGGTAACGAATGATTAGATTATCATTATAGGTGTATTGCTCTGTAGTTCCGGCTGCATTGGTAAGCTTAATCGTTTTGGCAGAAGTCGTTACTTCAGCAACGACACCACTATCACTTTTGTTGACAATACCGGACTTCACACGAATAACAACTGTCTTTTTGTCAGCCGAGAACGTCTCACGTTGTACTTCAATGGTGCTATCTGCTGTAATATCAGACAGTTTGATTGCATTTCCATTTTGATCCATAAATGCTGTTGCCTCATCATAGCCGTACGTTTCATAATTCTCGCCTACAAACAAGCCAATTTTATTACCTGATAATGAACGAGCAAAAGTACCTTCAACGCTTTCTACCTGCGGCGTAGCATCGACCACTTCGACATAGGAAGCCGTACCGGTAGTACCTACAATCTGAACTTTTGTATACAGCTTCACATCCGCAGACGATGCACGGGATTCACTGTCTTTTGTAAAGTAAGGCGTACTGCTGTTCACTGCGAAGTTAACAGCTTTTCCGTCCACAACAAGCGTAATCTGCCCATCTTTTAATCCTGTTACATAACCTGTGGATGTATTCGCATATTTCGTATCCGTTAACGTTTCGCCGCGGCTGAAGAATGTAGCAAGTTGTGCACGAGTTACAGAGCCGGTTGGATTAAACTTGTTGCCTTCTACACCTTTGGCCAGATCCAAACTTACAGCCAGATTGATGTAACCTTTACCACTTTCGGAAATGCTATCATTATCAGCAAATCCGGTAGATTGATTGTTTTGTGCCTTCGCTTCAGCATCTTTGTTCAACGAACGGATCAGCAGTTTTGTAATCCATTCACGTGATGCCTGTTTCTGCCCCCAGGATGTTTTGGATACATCCACTGTAGATTCTTCGGTTTTATCAATCAGTCCCAGTTGAAGCGCCAAAGCGACATATGGCTTGAAATAGTTTCCCACTTCCATATTTGTCGGTAATGCCGTAGCCGTGCTGTCGTTCAACTGGTTCTCCTTGTTCATAAAACGGATCGCCATCGTCACAGCTTCCTGCTGTGTTACCGCGTCTCCTGGACGGAACAGGCCGTTGTTACCGAGAAGAATGCCTTGATAGGCCAGTTTGTACACATGTTTCTCAGCCCAATATCCGACCTTGATATCACTGAACAAACCGGTTGGTGCAGCTGTATTGCTTACAGTTGCAGTCTGGCCTTGCCCCGTATCTGTTGATTCTGCTGCCATGGCAGCTCCGCCAGCGCTAAGGGCCATCATGCCTGCAAGCACGGCTGAAACTACTTTTTTAGAGTGTGATGGATTGTTATATTTAAAAGTCACCTGTGATTCCCCTCTCTAATGTAAAACGGCCGATATTCCGCAGATTCACGGTAAAACAACATGCTGTACAACCTATTCGGATCGTGTCATTGGATGCTCAAGATCCACATGGCCCATCAAACTCTCGGATTGCTGGCCATCTACCAGCAAATCAAGTGATTTGACTTCATCAAATTGGAAAAACGTTTGTTTCAAAGCATCAATGGCAAACACTTCGCCACCTGCACCAAGACGTGCTGTATCCGGCATGTGGATATCCAGGGTAAGCGCGCCGTCTTTGAACTGAACAGATTTCAGTTCAATTTCTTTCGCCCAAAGGGGAACGAGTTTGTCGTCCTTGCTTTGTTGCAGCGCTGCAAATGCAGCCTTGTACTTGGCTTCATCAGAAGCGTAAGAAATATCTGCCGATGCTTTGTGCAATTCCAACTCTTCCAGATCTGTGTAGTACACTTCAATGGTCTTCTTCTCATTACTTTCGGAAGTTCCAGGTTTCTCTGAAGTAGTTCCACCCGATGGAGTCGTTGTACCCTCCGTAGTGCCTTCAGTGGTATCCGGTGTCGTTGTCGTTGTATCCTCCGGATCCACAGTTACAGGTTCAGTAATATCCGTCTCATTCTGATCCTCAGGCGCATTATTCTCTGTTCCCGCACCTTGAGTCTGATTTGGAGCTGGAGCAGCTGTTGGCTTGCTTCCACATCCAGCAGCAACTGTCATAACCGTTACCAGCAGCGCTGCAATCCATAATTTTTTGTTCATTCTAACTCCGCCTCCTGATCATAAGGGTTGAACCCTTATTTAATTCCCAGATACTCCTTGATCCCTGCAACAATCCCTTTGGCTACACTGTTCTGGAAACTTTCAGTGAACAATGCGGCTTCATCGCTCTTGTTGCTCAGGAAACCGGCTTCCAGCAAAACAGCCGGCATCGTTGTTTCACGGGTTACGTGGAGACTTGCCGTTTTTACTCCGCGGTCCTTCAGGCCAGATGATTGCAAGAGATACTTGTGCATCACCGTAGCCAATGCCTTGCTATTCGAACGGGTGTAATACGTCTCCACACCGTTTGCCGCTGCAGACCCACTGTTCGCATGAATGGAAATAAAGATGTCCGCCTTCAATTTTTCTGCGATCTTTACTCGTTCACTCAAAGCCAAAAATGTATCATCGCTGCGCGTCAGCACAACGTCAATGTTAGATTCTTTTTTCAGCAATGCTTCCACTTTCAGAGCCATTGCCAGATTGAAGTCTTTTTCCTTCTTGCCGGTTACACCGATGGCTCCCGGGTCCTGATTACCATGTCCAGCGTCTACAACAACAACTTTTTTTCCATTGTTTCCAACAGGAGGTTGCGGTGTTGTAGTGCCTTCTTTGTTCAGATCAATCATAACCAGACCGGAGTCACTTTGCACGTCATAACCTTTGGCATTACTCAGATCAATGACAAAACGGAGAGTAGAAGGACTATTGCTGTACAAGGAATAACGAATCTTCGACACATCCGGATATCCACTCACGACAAGCTGTCCATTCTGGTTGCTGTCCAAAGCTTGTCCTTCACTAAAAGAGTCAGCGAATGCGGTATTTGGCAAGTCTATAACGATTCGATCCGGTCCTGTCATCGTGAAGACGTTCGGCTTCGTATTTCCGCTTGTTGCAATCAAAAAGCGGTTGTCACTGAAGCTGATGCCGTTCACCAGTACAAGACCATCCTGATCCGATCCTCCACCATCATTACCAGAGTTCGGAGGAGTGGTTGTCCCGTTTCCGGAACCTGAATTCTGGGTAACTAATGTTACCGTCTTCGTTGTATTGTTCCAACCCACCTTAAGACCCATTTGCTCACCAATGAACCTTAAAGGCACAAGTGTGGTTCCATTTTTCACGAGTGGCGGGGCATCCAGGTTCACGTTACTGCCGTTCACCGTTGCCGTCTTCTGTCCAACAATCATCTGCATGGCAGTGTTGTCTTTGCTAATAGTCACGGTGCTTGTTGCCTGTTTCCAGTCCACACCATATCCCAGGCTCTCCGAAATAACCCGAATCGGAACCATCACGCTGCTATTGATGATTTCCGCTTTGGCATCCGAAGGCTGCACAATTTCTTTCCCATCTAGGATAATGTGCGTATCTGCTGCTGCATGACTATAGCCCGGGAAAACGAGCCCAAAGACAAATAACAGTACCAAAAAACCGAACTTCTTCATCCTTCACCCCTACCATTCTCATATTTTTTTGCCGCATGTTGTGAACCTTCAGCTCCGACTGACCACTGAGGCATTACCAGACACCTATTAGACGCCTCGTACTCTCAAAAGTTGCGAATATATTCCAACATAACAGAAAAAAAACGTTGTCAAATCAAGCTTTTTCTACATTTTATTGTCTGAATTTTTCCTTAATTATCAATTATGCATCTCGAAACAACGGACTACCCTGACCTTCATATTTGCGCACTGCCCACTTTAAAGACCTAAATATTCAACAATTCCGTCTACGATGGCCTGTGCACAATTGTTCTGATAATCTTCAGTCAGCATCATTGCTTCATCAGCTGGATTACTCAGAAATCCGAGTTCAAGCAGAACTGCGGGCATCGTTGTTTCACGGGTTACATGCAGACTTGCCGTTTTGACTCCCCGATCCTTAAATCCTGTAACCTGCAACACATGCTTATGCAAAACATCGGCCAAATCCTTGCTATCTTTACGACTGTACAACGTTTCAATTCCATTAGGAACAGGAGTTGTAAACTTGTTTCCATGGATCGACACAAAAATATCCGCCTGATTCAGCTGGGCAATATCTACACGCTGCTGCAGGGATAATTCCGTATCATCCTGCCTTGTAATCACCGTCTGAATCTCCGTATATTGTTGCAGAAGTGCCTGAACTTTGAGTCCCACAGCCAAATTAAAGTCCTTCTCATAGGCACCTGTCACACTGACGGCCCCTGACTGTCGTCCACCATGTCCTGGATCAATAATGACAACCTTTTTGCCATCATTGGTTGGCACAGCAGGCTGACTTGTTGGTTCTCCATTACTCGCCGCAAGGTCAACAAGCAACACGTTGTTCTCGCCCAGTGACCATTTGGCAGTCGCCACCTGACTCAGATCAAGGACCACACGCACCGTTGAAGGCGTTTGGCTGAACATTGCATATCGCACCTTGGAAACCAGCGATGAATCCGTAACCAGAAGAGTTCCGCTGCCATCCGGATTGGAAGCCTGTCCCTGGATGAACTCCTTAGCAAATGTGGTGCCGGGCAGATCTACGATGATACGATCAGGTCCGCTGAGACTGGAAACCTTCGGTGTGATTTTCCCGTTCGTCGCCAAGATTAGACGGTCCCCGCCGAAGCTGATACTTTGAAGCTCAGACAGACCTTCTGGTTCAGGAGCCTCCACTGGGTCATTTTCACCTTCGGTACCTGCTACAGGAGGAATACTTGATAGGCTTACTGTCTTGGTTCCATTGTCCCATCCCACCTGAAGACCCATGCCTTCACCGACAAAACGTAGCGGAACCAGTGTAGTCCCCTGTTTAATTAGAGGCGGAGAATCGAGACTCACCCGATTTCCATTCACGGTGGCCGCATCTTCGCCTGCCGTCATCTGGATACTGCTGTTACCTTTGAGAATACGAACAGTCTGAGTGGCTTTCTCCCATTTCACCTGATAACCGAGGTTTTCAGAGACGATCCGAATGGGCACCATCACGGTTTTGCCAGTATTCTCGGCTGGAGCTCCCGACTGCTGGTTAATGGTCACACCGTCCAGCACAATCGAGGGAGACGAATCGGCATTTGCCATGACAGGAAATAAACAGAGGAACAGAAAAACAAAGACTGCTGCCGACCATTTCTTCATACATCAACCACCATTCTGTTTGTCTTTTGAACCTTCGACCTGATTCGCAGTGATGCAACACTCGACTCTATCTACCCTTCCATAATCTACTAATCAGTTTATCAGATATTGTCACTTCATCCGGTTACAACGTTGTCATATTTAGTCGGAATATCCTATAACTCGAAAACATAATTGCATCATTGCCAAATGCAAAAAACCTCCAATTCGATCCAAGGAACGGTGAAGTTCCCTGCACGATTGGAGGTTTGAAATACAAATTACAGATGAAAGATTAGACTGAGGCCGTTTGCCCAAACAGCTTTGCCGCGTGGCGTTGTTCATAAGCCCCTATTTCGTCATCATGTTGAAGCGTGAGACCAATATCGTCCAATCCTTGCAACAGGAATTGGCGACGATGCTCATCCAGATCAAAATCAATATGCAGTCCGTATGCATCTGTAATCGTTTTGTTTTCCAGATTCACATTCATCTCATAGCCTTCATGTGTAGCTGTACGCTGGAACAGATCTTCAACCTGCTCTTCGGAAAGTTTGATCGGCAAGATCCCGTTTTTGAAACAGTTATTATAGAAGATATCCGCATACGATGGTGCAATTACACAACGGAAACCGTAGTCCATAATGGCCCATGGTGCGTGCTCACGAGAAGATCCACAACCAAAGTTGGCGCGTGAGATCAGAATGGATGCCCCTTCGTAGCGAGGTTTATTCATTTCAAAAGAAGGATTGTTGTTGCCCTCTTCGTCAAAACGCCATTCGTAGAACAAAAATTGTCCAAATCCGGTCCGTTCGATCCGTTTCAAAAATTGTTTCGGAATGATTGCATCTGTATCTACATTGACCCGGTCTACCGGTGCAACGATGCCTTGCAGTGTTTTGAATTCTTCCATATCATTCGTTCTCCCTTCAATCCGTTCGTTGTTAGATAGCTGCTTCCGTTTTGAAATTCCAGTCACGTACGTCAACGAAGTGTCCCTTAACCGCTGCTGCAGCCGCCATTGCAGGAGATACGAGGTGAGTACGTCCTCCACGTCCCTGACGTCCTTCAAAGTTACGGTTGGATGTCGAAGCACAACGTTGTCCGGGTTTCAATACGTCCGGGTTCATTGCCAGACACATACTGCATCCTGCATCACGCCATTCAAATCCAGCCTCAGTGAACACTTTATCCAGACCTTCTTTTTCCGCCTGAATTTTAACACGTCCCGAGCCTGGTACAACGATCGCTGTAACATTACTGGATACGGTGTGACCTTTGGCTACCTGTGCAGCAGCACGCAAATCTTCAATCCGTCCATTCGTGCATGAACCTATAAATACATAATCAATTGGAATTTCGGAGATTGGTGTTCCAGGTTCCAAGCCCATATATTCAAGCGCTTTTTCAGCTGCTTTACGTTCGTTTTCAGTTGGCAATTCAGCCGGGACAGGAACTTTCGAAGAAATGTCGGTTCCCATACCTGGGCTAGTACCCCAAGTCACTTGCGGAATCAATGATTCCACATCGATTTCAACCACATGGTCGAATTCAGCACCTTCGTCGGTTACAAGCTCTTTCCAGGCAGCAACCGCTTCATCGAATTGGCCATCGGCAGGTACGTATTCACGTCCACGCAGATATTCAAAAGTTGTTTCATCCGGAGCAATCATGCCCGCTCTTGCTCCACCTTCGATGGACATGTTGCAGACGGTCATACGCTCTTCCATGCTCAGTTCACGGATCGATTCACCTGTATATTCAATAACATATCCAGTAGCAAAGTCTGTACCGTATTTGGCGATGACTGCGAGAATCATATCCTTCGCCGTTACACCCGGGTTACGTTTGCCGACAAAACGAACTTCCATCGTTTTGGCTTTGGCTTGCTGCAAACATTGGGTTGCCATAACATGTTCTACTTCACTCGTTCCGATCCCGAATGCGAGTGCGCCAAATGCGCCGTGTGTGGACGTGTGGCTGTCGCCACATACAATCGTTTTACCTGGATGAGTCAGGCCGAGCTCAGGACCCATAACGTGTACAACACCTTGATCGATGGTATCCAGGTCATACAGTTTTACGCCGAAGTCACGGCAGTTTTGTGAAAGTGTGTCGATTTGTTGTTTGGAGATTGGATCCGTAATGTTAAAACGATCTTTCGTTGGAACGTTGTGATCCATTGTTGCGAACGTCAACTCAGGGCGACGAACTTTACGGCCGCTCAGACGCAGACCTTCAAACGCCTGTGGGGATGTCACTTCATGCACCAGATGCAGATCGATATACAAAATGCTTGGTTTGCCTTCTTCCTGATGAATCACGTGGTTTTCCCAAATTTTCTCAAACATCGTTTTTTTACTCATCATTTTCACCTCATCATAAGTTCGGTCCTTGGAAGAGCCTCAGTAGTTTCTTTAAAAGTGAAGCTCTTGAATGACATAAATATATCACCCTGTCCTTCATTGTTCCAAGATATAATATCTATAGATGTAATAGGTTTAACCTATAATGAGGGAAAAGCAAATAAACCACTGCTCTATGCAGAGGTTTCAATTGATAACAATTATCATTATCATATAAGTCTTATACTACGTTCCAGCTTCTTCGCTGTCAATGCTTTTTATATTAAATAGAAAAAAAGCAGCCCTGATGCCAGGGCTGCGATGACTAATTCTCACCAGCTCTAGACGGTCCCGTCCACACACAGTACAAACGACGTATGAATAACCGAATGAAATAAATGAGACAACGGATCAGCAGATTGAGGTCTTGAAAAAAAGTACGATCGCTACCTCCCGTATTCCCCACATCTATCCATTCATTGCATTCCTGCCTCTGCTGGAAGTGAATTACTTCTTGTCCCCACTGCTTTAATAACGAAATTGTAGGCTTTGGCAGAATCTATGCCGTTTAAAGTATAGCTGTAACTTGTCTGACCGCTGACCGCCGGCACATACACGCTCCAATTCGTGCTGACTTTATCATTCTTCTCGTAAATCCGGTAACCTCGCACCGGCTCAGAGCTAGTTGCTGGCGCTTTCCACGAAAGAACTGCACGGTTCGCTGACTGTCTTACTGCGCTTGGATTTTCGACTATGCCTGGTTTGCCGTCCGTCCGTTTAATACTGTAAGCATCATAGACGGCAAGAGGTTTATCTTTAACTGCTGTGTAGGATGTAACTTTCAGCACGTCGCTTGTAATGGAAACATCCAGGAACATTTTCTTATTGGGCTGATCGTTTTTTGCTGCAAAAAACGTGTCTGCGTCTGGATTAAGAGCATAGAATTTCGAAGCGGCCGAGTTCCCCATTAGATACACGGTCCCTTTGGGATTCAGCACATTTCCATGCTCATCGGTAATGACATTCTTAATCGGAACGTTGTTCAGCATTTGAAAAGATCTCATATACATATGGTCATGTCCCTCAAACACCATATCCACACCCAGCTCATCAAATACAGGAATCAGATATTTCCGGTAAAATTCTACACGTTCGCTTTCTGCCGAAGCATTATCTCCTGAAGAATAAGCTCCCTTATGCATAGAGACGAATTTCCACTTCTTGTCGGTCTTTGCCACCTGATTCCGCATCCATTCCAATTGCTTCGTGAACTGAATATCCGCTTTGTACGGCTTGACCTCCCCTTCGTACTGGGAATTGATTTGCATAAACAGGGCATCGCCGTATTCGAAAGCATATACCGACCCGTCATGAGCACCAGTCCCCACATCTTTTGGAAGATTAAAATGGTTATAAAAATTATTATTCGGATAATCCTCGATCTCATGGTTGCCGATTATCGGCGCAAATGGTACATTGGCAAATTCTTTTTTCGGCACACCCAAGAACCACTGCCACAGCTGCTCCAGATCACCGTCATCCGTTAGATCCCCTGTAAGAAGAACAAACTTTGGATCTACCGTTTTCTCAATAGCTCTCTTAAAAGTATCCTGCCACAGATCGAAATTGGATTTACTTGAGCCTTGGGTGTCGGTTACATAGAGGAAATGGAAATCCTGATTATCCGCCTTGTCTGTGGTAAAAGAACCCGTCTCGCTCCAGCCGTCCACATCACCGTTACCGGCGCGATACATATACTTGGTTCCAGGCTTAAGACCGGTTGCAATAACCTTGTGGCTGGCGAACTTCTTATACTTCTTGGAACTTCTGTCTCCTGACGTCATTAAGGTTTCAATAATTGTTGAACTACCCTCATAAGAAGTTGCCAGCTGTTCTGGGAACTCGCTTCCTCCGGCTTTGGAGGCCTCCACTACTTGCACTACTGTACTTCTTACGGTTTCGGCCGTATACCAGTCAAAAGCGATACTTGTCTTGGGGTCCCCATTAAAAGTCATATTCAACAGCGTTGGTGTTTTGTTGCCGGTATCCGGAGACTTCGTCTTAAAGCTCCAAGTAATATCGTTGTCTGGTGTCCGGCCGTCCCCAGTCCCCTTAACAAGTTCTTTAGGGATGGTCACCTTATAAGTTTTGCCGGCAGTAAAATTAGGATGGCTGACTTTAACCGTGTCTTGACCGAGGGGCGAGGCAGAGATGTTGGTAAGAGGGACATTGTTTTCTGTGATTACAACTTGATGACCACTAACGAGACTAATGGCTTTATTAAACTTCACTGTAATCTCTGCGTTAAGGGAAACATCTGCAGCCCCTGAAGCGGGAGTTTTATTTACCTCAAGTGTGGGAGTGTTCCCTGGTTCGCCGCTGATGCGTGTTCCTTTAATTACCACATCTTTGATTCTGCTTGAGCCTGAGCTGGACACCGTTCCCCCGCTTACGCTTTTCGCAGAGTTTACCACCCAGCGGATATAAAGTACATCTTGATTGTTTGTTTCCCCAGGCAATGCGAGGTTCGTTAATTTGCAGGAATTATTGGAACAATTAAAATTGTTCTGGGCAAGAACCATTTTGCCGCCCGAAACATCTGTCCATTGCTGCTGATTCGTACTGTATTGCACCTTAAAATCCCTAGGTCCTGTACTTGAAGATGTTTGCTGTGAAGAGAGGACGATACCTTCGAAGCCTTTGGTCGAAACCGTGGCAAGCCAGTACTTAATGCCCGTTCCTTCATGCCAGCCCTGGTTGCGTACGCTGTTCTCACCTGACTCATAGGTGTATGCATCCGTATTTGTTCCTACATCACGAATGGATGAAGCTGTTTGATATATCCCGCCGGTAGCCGGAAACACTCCGTTCTCACCTTTATCTTTAAAAATCCACTGGGCAATCGTTTCCTGAACTGCAGTTGCTTCACTTGCAAGATCTTCCTCATTTCCTTCCCTTCCTGCTGAGACAAAACCGGTCAACTCCATGGCAAGCAGCAAACCTATAACCAATAGACTGATTACCTTGGAGAATCTGTTCTTGAGATAAGATTGGTTGTTGTCCATTCGCCCCATCTCCCTCCTGTTATTGGAGTTTCCAGTTGGTAACTTGAAGTACTGCCGAATCTGCGCCCTTCAGGTCTGTTTCTCCCATGTTCAGTAAATTGCTCCACTGCTTCACACGATTCTTTCCGTTAGGCGGAGAGTTGTAGTCATTCGTATCCACAATCTTGGTCCGTTCTTTATAGAATGTGGTCATGAAAGTCTTCTCATCCGTGCTGCTTCCTGATTTACCCAAAAGCCCTTGAAGGGTCTCAGAACCGCCGGTCGCTCCATGGTTCAGCGCTGCGTCCACGAAGGAACCAATCGTTAATGCCGAGTTAAAGCCGCGTTTGCGGGCCTGATCCACACTGTACTTAATATAAACATTGTAGAACGTTTTCCACATAGCCTCTCTCCACTCGGGATCATTTTGCAAATTGCCGATCTTTTTGCAGAAACTCTTTTCGCTTTCATTGATTTCGAGGATCTTCCCTTTCATCGAACCCTTGACACCGATCCGGGCCAATGCTCCCTTAACCGAAGGATTACTCGCGCCTTTGGCAGCGTCATATTCCTTGAACAGATCCGGACCGTCGGGACCGGTATCATTTGAGCCGCCTGTAGTCGCACCGAATATTCCAATCGTATACCCGCGGTTATCATCAATATCTTCACAATATCCGTAAAACTTGGTCCAGTTCAGATCGTCCTGCTCCGGTTTGTTGACAAGCATCATAATATTGTTCCACTGCTCACCATCAAGACCTGTGTTGGCACGTAAGAATTGAAGTGTTGCAGGTGAGAAATTAGAATTAGGGTTCCCTGCCGCATAACTTTTCTGTTGAGACGTATTGGACAGAGAGCCATAAGAAATAATCATTGAAAAACTGAGCAGGATCATTAATGAAAATTTCATCTTCTTGAAAACCTTACTGTTCGTTGAATTAAGCACCGCAATCTCTCCCTTAATTGAATAGTATAAGCGCTTTAACTTTCAGCAACAGGAACCCTATACCCAAAACAATCCAAGCATGACACCCCTCCTTTTTTTCAATGATTGATAAATTCCACTCAAGCTTATCTCAGAAAAATTAACTATACAGCACGTATTTTCTTGTAATTATTAAATTTTCATACATATATTGCTATGAACCTTAGATCAAGTCTACAATCCTCTTAGGAGGTGCTGAATGAAGCCGGTATTTTATGAGTCTGCTCTTTTTGATGTCAGCCGCAAGAAACAGGTATACACCAGCATGCCTTCAAGACACTATCATGATGCTTATGAGATTCTGTATTTAATATCCGGGGATTTTTATTATTATATAGGCGATAGAACCTACCAGGTTGCGGGCGGAACACTGCTATTTATGGATATTCACGAAAGGCACAAACTGGTTAATTCAGGCTGCAATATGTATGAACGAGTTACACTGCTGTTTAAGAAAGAATTCCTGCAGCATTTCTGCACCCGTGGTCAATGTGAGGATCTGCTCGAATTATTCAAAAGTGATTACCGTGCTTTGAAGATGACCGGAAAGGATCAGCATTTCATCGAACAGCTTTTTCAGAAGATGATCCAGGAAGGGAAAAAGCAAGCCCGCGGGTATGAACAATACCAACAAATATTATTGGTAGAGTTGCTCCTCTATCTTAACCGCAAACTATTTGACAGCCTTGTCGCTCCATTGGTGGAATCCAATCGTACACACAAGAAAGTCCTAGACATCGTTAATTATGTAAATCAACATTATATGGAACCGCTTAGACTCTGTGAGATTTCACGGCAATTCGACATAAGCTCTTCCTACCTTTGCCGAACTTTTAAAGAATCCACCGGGTTCAGCTTTATTGAATATATCAATAACATCCGTATTAAAGAAGCTCGTGATTTGCTGATGGGCTCTTCTTTTAATGTTACTGAAATTGCGGGAATGGTTGGGTTTGATAACACTTCCCATTTTGGAAGAACCTTCAAATTAGTGATGGGCATCTCGCCACTCTGCTTCCGCAAACAATTTAAATCTTAATAGCAAAATCACTGAAATACCAATCATTAAAGAAAATAAAATGCCCAATTCTTCAAAATCGGCAATGGATTCTGTAAGGCAATACGTTAGCGGATCCATCCATTACAATCACTCACTTTCCTCATCCCAATTCAAGTCGAAATTTCTTTTCCCAACCCAAGAACCCCTTATAAAAAAGGGGTTCTTGGGTTTATTTATGTAAAGCCCACTAGACTTATCTAATGGGCTTTCTCTGTGGAATCGCAAATAATAGTGATTTATAGAATTTGACCGCCCACCATCGTCCAGAGAACCTGAAATTCATCATCCAATAGGACCAGGTCGGCATCGAAACCAGAGGAAATTTCCCCCTTTTGTTGAAATCCAAGAATATTGGCCGGCGTAGTTGAAGCCATCTGTACGGCATCTATCAAGGGAATTCCGGTTTCGACAGTATAACGTAAGGCTTCATTCATGGTAACTGTACTGGAGGCCAGTGTTCCATCCTCTAGTCTTGCAATGCCACCCGAAACCGTGACATGATGGCCTCCAAATAGATAATTCCCATCGCCCATACCCATTGCTTGTAAAGCATCTGTGATCAAGACCATTCCTTCCGGTCCTTTCAGGTTATGAATCAGTCGAATAATAGCAGGATGCAGATGGACATTATCCACAATAGCTTGAAGACTTACATGTTTCTCTTCAAAAGCAGCCACGATTAGACCCGGATCTCGATGATGGATCGGCCGCATGCCATTAAAACAATGCGTCACATGACTCGCACCTGATGCAAAGGCTTCTTTGGCTTCCTCATATGTGGCATCCGAATGAGCGATCGCTATAACTACTCCCTGTTCTTTCAAAAAGGAAATCAAGTCCATTCCTCCCGGCAGCTCGGGAGCAATAGTAACCATCTTAATGAGTGACCCTGCTTCCTGGAAAATGATCTTCATTTCTTCTATGTTGGGATGCCGCAAATACTTTTCATTCTGCATTCCTTTTCGCTTCGGGTTCAGATACGGTCCCTCTAAGTGAATCCCTGCGATCTTTGCTCCCACTTCTTGTCCTATTACACGCTTGACACTACGAATCATTTCCAGAAGATCCTCCATCGTAGAACTAACAGATGTAGCCAGAAATGAGGTACACCCCGTTAAAGCACATTGGCGTGAAACTTCTTGAATACTCTCTTCAGTACCGTCCATCATATCAAAGCCATTGGCACCGTGGATATGAACATCTATCATCCCAGGTACTAGCAAATGTCCTCTCCCATCAATCCGTTCATACTCCCCTTCTAGCGTAGGAAGATCACCTGTGTCTACCCTCATGATTTTCCCTTCAGAAATCCACACATTGGCTGATGGAACGATACGGTTGCGAAGTGCCATTTGTACATTATGCAAAATGTAATCCATAAAAATCCTCCTCTTCCCGATGGTTATCAGTCTTGCTTTGGAACCTCTTCATTTTCTTCCTGACACTCAATAACAGTGATGTTCTTCTGATCCAGAACTTCTCTGATCTCACTCGGGAGTTCCAGATTTGTGACTAAAATGTCAACGAAATCAAAGTCCAGCCGATGAATAGATTTGCCAATAAATTTTGTATGATCGGCTACTACGATAACCTGATCAGATCTTCTGGCCATTTCTTTCTTTACCCGGGCATCTTCTTCATATGGATAATAAAGTCCATCAGACCGGATCGCCGATGCTCCAATGAAGGCTTTATCAGCACGAATTTCACTTAGTTTATCGATAATGGAAGAACCATATAAAAAGCGGTGCTTTACATTCAAGTAACCACCGAGAATATAGATTTGAAGATCCTCTCGATTGGACAAGATCCCTACGTTATCAATCGAGTGCGTGACCACCGTGCAATTTTTTGCGCTAATTTGTTCCGCTACAAATTGCACCGTGGTTGATACGTCTAAAATCACAGTCTCATGGTCTTGGATAAGTTTTGCCCCAAACTTCCCTATTTTTTTCTTACTCTCGGATTCATCAATCAAACGATCCTGATAAGACAGCATTTCTTTCTGTAACTCAGGTAACGATAGCCCCCCATGAGTTCGAATCACAACGCCTTCTTGTACTAATCTAACAATATCCCTTCGTGCAGTATCCCTTGATACTTCAAACAGCGTACATATATCTGTAACACTCATCGATTGGTGATGTTTCAAGTATTCGAGTATTTTTAACAATCTTTCCTCTTGATACACAATACATGCACCTCCTTTTAAGTAAGTATAAGTTTTATTTTTAATTTTTGCAAGTTATTATAAGTAAACCTTAAGTAAGTGCAAGTATTTATTCCTGACTGTTCAATAAAAAAGACGTTAGCCAGATGAATTTACATCCGTTAACGTCTTCATAAGTTAAGATTTACTGCTAAGAAAAAATTAATGAATGGATTTCGGAGCCATTTGCTTATCAAATTGACTTAAATCACTCAGATAAATACGATCTTGAGTCCAATGGACTCCCAATAGGTTTTTTTTAATGCTCGTTGCAGAATTGGACTTCACGCTTTTCACCCCCTTGAGGGAGTTTCTTTTTGTTATAGTTTTGCCTGTGTTGTATTAACTCTTTTAAGCAGTTTAAGCGTTTCAGTTAAACTAATCATTTCTTATTTGTAGTGATATAATGATGGCATAACGAAAGGAATGAAGTGTGCATATGGAATTCAGACAACTTCAATATACGCTGCAAATCGCGGCAGAACGGAATTTCTCCCGGGCAGCCGAGAAGCTGCACATTGCCCAGCCTTCTTTAAGTCAGCAGCTATCCAAACTTGAAAAGGAACTGGGTGTACTGTTATTTCAGCGTAATACCAGCACTGTGGAGTTGACCCATGCAGGGGTGACTTTTGTAGAGCAGGCTCAAAAAATTATTGATGCAGTCGAGCTGCTCAGACAGGAAATGTCGGACATTTCCCAGCTGCGTAAAGGTAAAGTCGTTGTAGGCAGCATGCCGATCACTGGCTCCCACCTGCTTCCGCATGTGCTTCCCGCTTTTCAACAGGCCTATCCCGAGATTGAAGTAACCTTGCTGGAAGACTCCGGGCTGACGCTTGAAAAGTTGACGGCTAGTGGCAAGGCTGACTTAAGCCTGCTCTCCCTCCCATTGCAGGAGCCAAGTCTATCTTATGTAACGATAGGTGAAGAGCGAATTGATCTGGCTGTTCCCCCAAATCACCCTCTGGCACGCAGAGGAGATCCAGAGCATCCGGTTCCAGTACGGATGGAAGAGCTTCGCGATGAACCCTTTGTTGTGCTGAAGAAAGGACAAGGCTTCCGTAAACTTACATTTGATCTGTGTGAGGAAGCCGGGTTTGACCCCAACGTGGTGTTTGAGAGTACAAACATTGAGACGGTGCAGTCACTGGTGGCTACAGGTATGGGGATTACATTGGTTCCGCGCTTTATTGCCCGCGCGCCCCGCAGTGAATTTGTTCCTGTTTATGTACCGCTAGCTGAGCCAACCCCCAGTCGTACCCTTGTAGTTGCATACCGCCAAGGACGGGTTCTCTCCAAAGCCGCGGAGGCATTCATCCATACGTTTCAACAAACCGTTGCCGAGCTCTCTCAAGGAGAATAATTGGACGGTCAGCGAATTTGCCCGCCATACATGGCAACAAAATAAACAAAGGCTTGACCCATAAGGGCCAAGCCTTTGTTCTATACTCGTCTCCCGCATCCGCAGGATAAAGTTCTTACATGGTATTAGCAGTACATCATCGTTACAGTACAATGTTGCTGATATCATCATTGAATTGTTAACGTAAAAACGTACATATGAGAATTTAAAATTTGGCGGTTTATTTTCGCAAATTACGTTCACTTGTCAGCCTGTTCTGTTGATTCACAAGGCGGCCTTCGTCCTGAACAGATTGTTCAGGTGGTGATAGCCCTCCTGCCCCATTCTCTAAGAATGGCCTCAAGTGATCTACCCTAGTGTTTTCCTGTTCCAGTCTCCTGAGCGTATCTTTCACATGGTTGTCCATTGATTGATCATCCTCCTTGGTGACGGGATAGTTATCATTACCCGCCTCCCGGATGAATAAACACTTTATTGGAAAATTGCAGATTTTTATTTGCTGCCAAAATAAATGCCAGGTCTACGGTCTTCGAATACCGGGATACGGCCACGAACCTCATCCACAAGCGAAGGACGGATAACTCCGGTCACGATCTCTTCTCCTTCTCCACCTTCAGCCACAATTTCACCCCAAGGATCAATAATGAGGGAATGTCCGAAAAATTCGGTGTCTCCGCTTTTCCCTACACGATTGCAGGCAATAACGTACATCTGATTTTCGATGGCCCTTGCTGTAAGCAGTGTGCGCCAATGATGCAAGCGCGGGTTCGGCCATTCAGCGGGGACAATTAATGCTTTGGCTCCGTTCAAGGCAAGGGTTCGAGCAAGCTCAGGGAAACGGATATCGTAGCAGATCGAAGCTCCAGCGGTGAGGCCATTTTCCAATTCGAATATTTCCGGTTCTGCACCAGGCTGCAAATACTTCTCTTCATCCATCAGACGGAATAAATGCAATTTATCGTAACGTGTCACCTGATTTCCTTCACTGTTATAGGCGTACATTGTATTGTAAATTTGGCCATTACGTTTCTCCGCAATGGAACCGCCAACGATGGAGATTCGATGTTTTTGGGCAAAAGCCGCGAGCCACTCTCTTGATTTCTGGCCCTCCGGGTCAGCAAGCTCATGAATTTGTTCCAAAGCATAGCCCGTATTCCACATCTCGGGCAGCACAGCCAATCCCAGGTCGGGAACCTGTTCTAGCGCTCGTTCGAGCAAAGACTGCATATGTTTATGGTTGGCCTCAGGGTCTCCGAGCTGAATATCGCCCTGAATCAAGGCCACACGCATTTCCCCTTGTTGTTGTTCTGTCATAACCAGCACTCCTCTGAACCGTAATACCTGTAATCATAGCTTGATCATTCAAACATCTGCAACCTGTTTTCGTTCTGAACTCCTACATAATAACTCGGGCAGCAATGTTAACAAACGGTTGCTCGTTAGTGCATCGCCCAAATTCCATGTTGTCTCCTCTACTCCGTACACTTGCCCCTTCTGCACGGCTGGAAGTGCCAGCCAGCTTGGACTCTGCATCAACTTCTCTGTGGCCTGCCTTGCAATAACCTCTTCAGGAAGCAAGACAAATATATGATCACCGGCATACTGACGAATCGCTTCTGACGAAATTTCCTTATACGCTCTGCCCGCGGCAAGCGCCTCCTTCACTTTCGTAACGGGTCTGAACCCCATCGGATGATACAAGAGCGAGGCCAGACCAATATTACCCATGACAAACAATCGTGCACCCCGATGATACGTGAATACGGACGCCGTTTCCCCCGGTTCAATTGAAGCATGAATCTTCATCCACATCTTTTCCATACGTTGCTGATAGGAGGAGAGCCATTGTCCAGCCTCTGATTGCTTGCCAAACCAGCTTCCCACCCTGCAAATCCGATCTTCCAGCGTTGCGTGAGAGTTGTATGCCAGTGTGGGTGCAATTCGGGAAAATTGCTCATATTGCTGTTCGTTAGTGCTATCGAAAATGATCAGGTCTGGTCTCATCCGGACTGCCTCTTCCACATTAACCGGGGCAACCGCATCATATGCCTGATCTCCTAACAGACCAATACCCAGCACTCGCAGATCTCCACCGGAATCACCATAAAACATAATTCGCTCCGGTCGTGCCGGAATATTCACATCATGACCCAACCAATCCTGAACCAGTGTTTGTTGCTGAATAGATCGGTCATATTGACGAGGCGATAATCCGGTCATTTGACGAAAACGCCTGCTAAAATAATACTCGTCCTTAAAGCCCACCCGGGTTGCTATATCCCGAAGCGGTTCATCGGATTTGCGCAGCCAATCCTTAGCATGTTTAATTCGTACATGGTTCACATAATCAAGCGGCTTGTGGCCGGTTAATTGTCTGAACAAGGTTGTATATTGCACGGGTCGGATAGCCGCAAGACGTGCCAGTTTCGTTACTGTGATTTCTTCAGCGTAATGGTCTTCTACATACTGAATCGTGCTGTGTAGTCTGGATTCCATGCTCTGCTCCGTTTTTGGAGAAGTGTACCGGGTGATGATCATCTCCATCCATCTCTGAAACTGTGCATTCAAATGGATATATTCGGCATCTGTTTGATAATCACGAATGGCATACAATTGCTCCAACAGTCCACTTAACGGGGCATAAGGATAGCCGTTCAATTGATTTCTATGTTCGAATACAGGGCGCGTATACTGTTCCGGATCTCCTGTCAATACATGAATAACATCAAATGATATCACCATATATTTTAATTCCATTCGGTTTCCATGTTCAATTTGGTACCCCTCGCCCGGAGAAAGCGGGTAAACACATCCGGTGGTAAAAGGAAACTGTTCATATCCTATGTATAAGCGACCTTCCCCTTCTTCGCAGATCAAAAATGTATGTTTATTGCATGCCACTTCCAGCATCACCTGTTCTGGTTGTTCAATTCGTTGTTCCAGATGATCCAGCCGAAACATGAATGCTGAAAAATACAACCCTCTCGCATCGGCATTCAAAGCCTGCATGGTAGTTCACCTCGTTCTTTAAAATGAGAATGATTATCATTAAATCTGTATGAACTGATTATAAGCGAGCTTTTGTCATTAATCCAGATCTGGCTGTAATCAGCAAAAAAAGAGCTTTCAACGAAATGTTGAAGGCTCTTTTTTAGTCGGCATTTTCGTTCTTGTTCCAGTAAAATATTATGATTTATCAATCCATAAACGACTATTTAATCATCTGTTTCGGTAACTCTTTCAAAAGCCATTCTCTTGAAGTTGCATCACTTGAAGCCTTAACCAGATCAAAGCGATATACTTTTCCTTCTTTTACAGCGGGCAAGTTCTTCCAGATCGGGCTATCCAGCAATTCTTTGGTGGACTGCTTCGCATCATCCGTTACTGGATTCAGTATAAATACGCGATCACCCGCTATTTCGGGCAGCTTTTCAGTAGAAATCTCTGCAAAGCCCATTCCTTCATCTAATACTTTCTGAATTTCCGCGGTTGGCTTCATGCCATCGGCTCCATATAACAACTGTGGCAATCCTGCTCCGGCCATTACAAACAGTCGATTACCAGGATACATGGTGAATACCGAAGCCGTTTCCCCTTCTTTCAGTCCATTCTCATGAAGCTGCTTCCACATCTCTTCCGTTGCTTTTTGATGGGCCGTGATCCAAGCTTCCGCTTCCGGCTTTTTGTTCAACAGATCCCCAAGAGTACGCATGCGGTCGTCCAGTGAAGCAAATGAATCAAAGGTAACCGTTGGCGCAACCTTCGAGATTTGATCATATTGTGCCTGATCACTATTTGAGAAAATGATCAGATCAGGATTCAAGGTAAGCGCCTTTTCAACACTCATCGGGAAACCCACATCTTCCGCTTGGGCTACCTGATCATCATATACCGTTCCATCCTGACGAAGAATACCTACAGGTACAACGCCCAGCGCTAGCAAATCCCCTGTAACTTCACCATGATAAATCACACGTTTTGGCGTAACCGGAACCTCAACTTCATGGCCTGTCCAGTCCTTGAACATCCGGGTTTCACCCTCACTGTTATCCGTGGATGCCGTCTGTTCCTGCTTGGACTGATCCCCATCTGTCTGTGTTTCATTGGCCGTTTTGGAATCATCCGTTCCGGCAGATGGAGTTGAAGCCTGATTTCCGCAAGCCAGCAGAAGAATGGACAACCATGTAACCGTCAATAATACTGCCGTATTTCGTATACCCTTTTTCATTTCTATTTCTCCCCCTAATAAGTGCTTCGTTCCTATTTATCAATGATATTGATTATCATTATCGAGTATTATCATAAAACAGGCTTTACCCTAATCTCAATGGACAAAACGAAATCTCTCATTTCAGTTTTGTACAAAAACACAAATATAGGCTCCATTCAAGTATTCATGAAGTGTTTTCCCCCTATACAGCTCGGGATTGACGTGATAAATTAATGAGTACTATATTGCCATCTTTAATAACCGGAGTGATGTATAGCATGACTAATCAATCTAAATCATCGAGTCGTTCAGCCTTTACCATACCTACATCCGATGTAATGACACAGCTTCCTACACAATTTTTTGCTACCCTTGTTCAAAATGTAAACCGCGAAATCGCAAGTGGTCACGACGTGATTAACCTGGGTCAGGGTAACCCGGATACACCTACACCACCTCACATTGTTAAAACATTGCAGGAGTCGGCGGAGAACCCGCTCTATCACAAATATTCGCCTTTTAGCGGGCATGCTTTCCTGAAGGAAGCCGTTGCGAAGCGTTACAAGGAAGATTACAACGTGGACCTGGACCCCGAAACAGAAGTTGCGATTTTATTTGGTGGAAAAACGGGCTTGGTCCAGTTGCCTCAAGTATTGCTCAATCCTGGCGACGTGTGTCTCGTACCTGATCCAGGTTATCCGGATTATTGGTCCGGTGTGGCACTGGCGAAAGCGCACATGTCTTTTATGCCACTGCTAGAGTCCAATGCATTCCTGCCTGATTATGAAGCAATCTCTACCGAGGATCGGGAAATGGCCAAGCTGATGTTCCTGAACTATCCCAACAATCCAACATCGGCAACCGCCCCGCTTTCCTTCTATGAAGACACGGTAGAGTTCGCCATTCAAAATAAAATCGTCGTAGCCAGTGACTTTGCCTATGGTGCAATTGGATTCGATGGACATCGTCCAGTAAGCTTTTTGCAGGCACCAGGTGCCAAAGAAGTGGGCATTGAGTTCTACACGTTATCCAAAACCTACAATATGGCGGGTTGGCGCGTCGGATTTGCTCTGGGCAATGCGGAGATCATCTCCAAAATCAATCTGCTGCAGGATCATATCTACGTGAGTCTCTTCGGAGGCATCCAGGCCGCTGCTGCTGCGGCACTGACATCTTCCCAGGAATGTGTCACTTCACTGGTTGCACGTTATGAATCACGTCGCGATGCTTTCTATGATGCACTCTCATCCATCGGCTGGCAGGCCCCTAAACCGGGAGGTTCCTTCTTTAGCTGGCTGCCTGTACCTGCGGGCTTTACTTCTGCTTCATTTGCTGACGTGTTACTACGTGAAGCAAAAGTCGCGGTAGCACCGGGTATTGGTTTCGGTTCGCATGGTGAGGGCTATGTGCGCGCAGGACTGCTAAGTGATGAAGATCGATTAAGGGAAGCAGCGGAGCGGATTGGCAAGTTGAATTTATTCAAGTAATTTACAGGTGTATAACCCCTTTGCATCTGCCAAGTTTCCATGGTATGTTATAAGGAAATATTGAACGAAACGTGATGACGGGACCAGTACGAGAGGATCAGCCGCGCCCAGAGAGTAAATTCCATCGGGCTGCAAGAATTTACCGCGGCTTCTCTCCGAAACCTACCCCTGAGCGGCCTGTGATGCACAGGACAGTGCCTTCTGTTACAGGGCATGAAGCCGGATGATCCAATCATCAATAAAGGTGGTACCGCGGAAGTAACGAACTTTCGTCCTTTTTAACTAAAAGGGCGGGAGTTTTTTTTGTACCCAACGGTCTGCTCCAGGGTCAATCATTAATATTGTTTAAGGAAGTGAAAACATGACCTCACGTATTGTAGTTAAGATCGGAAGCAGTTCGCTTACTACGGAAGAAGGCGGGCTTGATCGAAGTGCCATTACTTTTTTTGCCGGAGAAATTGCTGCCTTGGCCGAACAGGGCCATGAGGTTCTTCTGGTCACTTCGGGAGCGGTAGCTGCCGGATTCCGGGAGATTGGTTACCCCCAGCGTCCCAAGCAGTTGCATGAAAAACAAGCCGCGGCGGCTGTTGGGCAAGCTTTGTTGATGCAGGCATATCAACAGGCTTTTGCAGCGCACCGCGTTACTACAGCACAAATTCTACTCACCCGTACCGACTTTCACAGCCGAAAACGTATGGGCAATGCGGGCATGACCGTGGAAGAGCTGCTCAAACAGCGCGTCATTCCGATCTTTAACGAAAATGATACCGTATCTGTCGATGAATTGAAGTTCGGAGATAACGATCTCCTGTCTGCTCTGGTAGCGAATCTGGTCAAGGCACAGCATCTGGTCATTCTTACAGATACCAACGGTCTGTACACGGCCGATCCACGAAAAGATCCGTCTGCGTTTCGTTATGACCGTATCCCCGAAATTACGGCAGAAATTTACGCCTATGCTGGCGGTTCTGGATCATCCGTAGGTACAGGCGGCATGCGATCCAAGGTAGATGCAGCCAAAGTGGCAACGCGTGGAGGCGTGCCTGTCTTTGTAGGAAGTGTGAAGGAACCTGGAGATATGCAAAGGGCGGTTGATGGAACCGGAAAAGGAACGTATTTCGAGACTCGCCTTGCCGCTCTCTCTCGTAAAAAGCAATGGCTTGGCTTCATGTCTACTCCGCTCGGTACCGTCGTTGTGGATAATGGTGCCGAAGAAGCACTCGTCCATGGTGGTCATAGTCTCCTGCCTGTAGGCGTCAAACGCGTGCTGGGTACTTTCCATGCCGGAGATGTTGTAGAGGTGCTGGGTATGGATGAAACCTTGCTCGGTCGTGGTATCGTCAATTATGATGATGACCAGCTACGGCTCATCGCAGGACTGGCAAGTGGCGAAGTGATGAAGCAGCTGAACAGTATCCATCGACTTGAGGTTATTCACCGGGACGAGTGGATTACGTTAAAATAGAACACCTATAATTCTATCGAGTATGCTACTCAGCTTCATAGGATGTAGCCATTAAATAATCTTTTGTTTCCACTTTATATATGGGAGGAATTTATGATGAGTGAAGTCAGGGAAAAAGCGAGCAAGGCCCAAGCCGTGGTTCCGCAGCTAAATCGACTGAGCACAGAACAAAAAAATAACGCCCTGCTAGTCATGGCGGACGCATTGATTACGCAAGCGGATTCCATTATTACAGCAAACGCTGAGGATCTGGAACGTGGCAGACAGCAAGGCACGCCAGAATCGATGCTGGATCGCCTCGCTTTGAATAAAGAGCGTATCTCTGGTATCGCTGAAGGACTGCGTCAGATCGTGGAATTGCAGGACCCTGTGGGCGAAGTGCTGGAGACATTCACTCGTCCGAACGGATTGCATGTTGAAAAATTGAGAGTACCAATCGGTCTGATCGGCATCATCTACGAGGCCCGTCCAAATGTTACAGTCGATGCAGCCGGACTATGCCTCAAAACAGGCAACGCTGTACTGTTACGAGGCGGCTCCTCTGCCCTCTCCTCCAATCGCAAAATTGTGGAGGTTCTGCATCAGGCACTGGCAACAACAGACATGCCAGCGGACGCATTGCAGCTTGTCGAGGATGCAGACCGCTCTTCCGTGGACGAAATGCTCAAGTTGAACGGACTGCTGGACGTCATCATCCCACGCGGAGGAGCCTCACTAATCCGCAATGTGGTCGCCAATGCAACAGTGCCTGTGATCGAAACCGGCGCAGGTATCTGTCATACTTATGTGGATGAATCTGCCAATCCGTTCATGGCAGCAGAGATTGCTGTTAATGCCAAGGCACAGCGTCCATCCGTGTGCAACTCCATGGAAACTTTGTTGCTGCAAGCTGTATACGCGGAGGAGCATCTGCCGGCTCTGGCCGAACAACTCCGTGAGGCGAATGTCCTGTTGAAGGGTTGTGACACGGTTCGCCGTCTGGTTCCCTCTGCCCTTCCTGTGACAGAAGAAGATTATGCGACAGAGTACAATGATTATATTTTAAATATACGTGTAGTTCAGAACCTGGATGAAGCGATGGAGCATATCGCACGTTATGGCACAAAGCATTCAGAATGTATCGTCACCAAGGATACCAGCAATGCAGAACGTTTTTTACATGATGTAGATGCGGCTGCTGTATACCATAATGCTTCTACTCGTTTCACTGACGGATTTGAATTCGGTTATGGGGCCGAAATTGGGATTAGTACCCAGAAGCTGCATGCTCGTGGACCTATGGGTCTGCCTGCATTAACGTCAACCAAATACCGTATCACTGGCAATGGACAAATCCGGCAATAATATCGCAGCTACAGTTATATAGGAGGAACGATAAATATGAGTCAAGAACAACAGACGTTATTACAACAGAAGATTACTTTTCACGGAGCAGGTGCGATGGCGGAAGCCATCGTGCGCGGATTAATTTCCCGCCTTGTCGTTCGTCCTCAGGATATTACGATGCTGAACCGCAGCAACCAGAAACGTCAGGAGGAGCTCAGTACCCGTTATGCCGTACATACCGGAACTGCTGCACAATCGCTGGATCATCTCTCCGCTTCTCCCGTTATTGTACTCTGCATGAAACCGAAGGATGCTGCCGCAGCGCTGCGTCAACTTGGGCCGCTCCTGTCTCCGGATCAATTAATCGTCTCCGTTATTGCCGGATTATCGATCCGTACGATGCAATCCCTGCTGGGACGCAAGCAACCGATCGCCCGCACCATGCCGAATACGTCCAGTACAATCGGGCTTGGAGCAACCGGACTTGCCTTCTCTGAAGAGATTACGGATGAACAGCGCAGTACAGTCATGACGATGTTCGAAGCTGTCGGAATCGTGACCATTGTGCCTGAAGATAAACTCGAAGTGCTCACAGGTATTTCCGGAAGTGGTCCGGCTTATGTATACTATTTGATGGAGGCCATGATTGCCGCAGGTATTCGTGGCGGCTTATCCAGCCAACAATCCCGCGATCTGACTGTTCAGACCGTGCTGGGTGCTTCTCGCATGGTACAACAGACTGGCCTAGAGCCAATGAAACTCCGTAGTGATGTGACCTCCCCGGGAGGTGCAACCCAGGCAGCACTAAAAACGCTGGACGAGGGAGATTTCTTTGAAAATGTAATCGCAGCCGTCAACCGCTGTGCAGAGCGCTCACGGGAGATGGGAGCTGCTTTGGAAGGAGATTTAAAATGAATAATATGTGTACAGCCACATATCGTCTGCATGATGATCGTGCAGACTTCCGCAAGAAGGCTGAGTCCATTGCTGTCGGCATGACTGTTGGCAGTTGGACCGAATTGCCTCAGGCCAAGCGTGAGGCGATGCAGAAACATCTGGGTGAGGTCATCAGCGTTGAGGTGCATGAAGCTGAGTGCATGGCCCCAGGTGAGCGTTACGCCGATATTACCATTGGTTATCCGGATGTAAATTTCAGCCGTGATATTCCTGCCCTGCTCGTGACGGTCTTTGGCAAAATTTCAATGGACGGACGCATCAAACTGACACGGCTTGGATTCTCGGACGGCTTCGTCAGCGCGTTCCCCGGTCCCAAGTTTGGACTGAATGGTGTTCGTGATCTGCTAGGTGTACATGATCGTCCGTTGTTAATGAGTATCTTTAAATCAGTCATTGGACTGGATTCTGACGAACTGAGGGAACAGTTTATTCGCCAAGCTCTTGGTGGAGTAGACTTAATTAAAGACGATGAAATTCTGTTTGAGAACAAACTGACTCCGATTGAGAAAAGAGTCGAGGTCTGCATGAAAGCTGCGGAACAGGCACGCAAGGAGACGGGTAAGAAACTTCTTTATGCCGCAAATTTGACTGGACCTACATCACGCCTGAAACAACAGGCTGAACGTGCGATAGGGGCAGGAGCAAATGCACTGTTGTTCAATGTCTTGTCTTACGGATATGATGTGCTGCACGAACTAAGCAGTGATCCGGACATCAACGTGCCGATCATGGCTCACCCTGCGCTTGCAGGTGCACTCTATCCTTCACCACACTATGGAATCTCGGCTTCCGTCCTGCTGGGACAGCTGATGCGACTTGCCGGAGCGGATCTGGTTCTCTTCCCTTCCCCTTACGGATCGGTGACGATGCCGAAGGAAGAGAATATGGCCATTACAGAACAATTGCTGTCACCTGAGCTTCCGGTCAGAACCAGCATGCCTGTGCCTTCGGCTGGTATACATCCAGGGCTTGTACCGCTTATTCTGCGTGACTTCGGCACCGATGTCATCGTTAATGCCGGCGGAGGTATTCATGGACATCCCATGGGCACTGAGGCAGGCGGACGGGCATTCTTGCAGGCTATCGAGGCAGCCCAGCGTTCCATTCCACTGGCAGAATATGCAGTCGAACATCCCGAACTGAAAAGTGCACTGGATCTGTGGGGTGGCGAACGATGAGAAGTGATAAAAAAACAGTTATTTTCTGTGATTTTGATGGCACAATCACCCTTTCGGACAATATCGTAGCGATTATGAAACATTTTAAACCCGAAGGTATTGAAGCAATAATGAAAGACACGATTGAACAACGAATTTCGCTCCGTGAAGGTGTGGGAGCGATGTTCGCTCTGTTGTCTTCTTCGCAGAAAGATGAGATTGTGGAATTTGTACTTGGACAGGCTGGCATCCGAGAAGGGTTCAGCGAATTTCTTGGATACGTTCGGGACGAGGGCATTGAATTCAATGTCACCAGCGGCGGAATGGACTTTTTTATCGAGCCTTTGCTCGCTCCATTCGATATTCCACAGGATCACGTTTATTGCAATGGGGCGGATTTCACAGATGAATTCATACGTATTGAATGGCCTAATCCATGTCAGCCTCCTTGTGAGAACGGATGCGGCATGTGTAAAACGACGGTTATTCGTACATTCCCGGAAGAACAATATAATCGTATCCTCATTGGAGACAGTCTAACCGATTTTGAAGGTGCCAAAATCGCTGATCTTGTCTACTCCCGTTCTATTCTGACGGATAAGTGTATAGAGCTGGGTGTGGATCATGTCCCATTCACAACCTTCTACGATATTATGGAAGATATGAAACAGAAGCAAACACAAGGAGTGCTGTAAAAATGGGTTTTGAAAAGATTACATTGGAACATAAACGCCAAGTCCTCGAAGAGCTGGCTGATATCAAAGCGCTGTTTGCCAGCCGTAACTGGTTCCCTGGTACAAGTGGCAACCTGTCGATGCGTGTGGGCGACTTTGACCCGGAGCAATTCTACTTTGCAGTTACTGCATCAGGCAAAGACAAATCTCTCCGTACACCGGAAGACTTTCTGTTTGTGGACAAGCATGGTAAAGCCATTGAGACCACAACCCTGAAACCGAGCGCTGAAACGTTGATTCACTGCGAAATCTATCGTTTAACTGGCTGTGGCGCGGTGTTCCATGTGCATACCGTATTTAACAACCTGATCAGTGAATTCTTTGGAGCAGATGGACACGTACCGATTCAAGGCATCGAATTGATCAAGGCTTTCAACATCTGGGAAGAAAATGCGGAGATTCGTGTACCGGTCCTGCCTAACTTCGCTGATATTCCATCCATCGCTGAATTGGTGCCAGGTGTACTTGATGCCAACGTACCAGGAATTTTGCTGCGTAATCACGGTATTTATGCCTGGGGCAAAGATGCTTTTGAAGCGAAACGTCATCTGGAAGCGTTCGAGTTCCTGTTCGAAGTGATGTACCGTCAACTTCTGCTGAAGGGTGCTACGAAATAGCAATTATTCATTCGAAATAAAAGCTGCAAAACCAAAAACACGCCAAGGCTAATATACATAGTCCTCGGCGTGTTTTTTTATATTTGGGGAATTGTAGCGATTGGAAGGTTACTCTATCATCGTAGTGTCAGTGTAACTATTCTTTAGTTCATTCTACAGTCGATCGTCCCGATCCTTGAATAAAAAGAGACTGTCTGCTCCCTCATCATTTCGTTGAGCCGCACTATGGATACCCGTCCCCCTCTGCTTGCCAAACAACAGCTTCAGACCGCCAAAAATGAGCAGCAAGGACACAATGACGGTGTTCACATACGAACGAATCTCGTACGTCATAAATGCATCCGGGAACATCTCATTCAGCTGTGGAATGACCAAGCGGATAAACAGATAGTACAATCCCAATGCAGCAATTCCAAATCCAATCAGGCGCTGGTGACGAGCCCAATCCTTAAAAATAGGTTGATCTGTCAACGGTTCGCGGCCATACCTGCTTGAACACTGAAGTCCGTCAAAGAAGCTGTAGAACCAGATCAACGGAATCATGAACAGGAACACCGATAAATGAAGCAGGTCCAGAACGTAGATACTGCCGAGAAAAAGGAACATGAGTTGCATGCCTCTTTTTTGCAGTCCCAGATACAGATGACCCGCACCCGGGAAGGCTGATAACAAGGTTGCCAGCACTTTGCTACGCCGTCCAGATGCCCTACCCATCTCCAGTTCCTCGAACAAAGTTCGATCCTGCAATACCTCACCGGCCTGCTTACGATGCACATGCTGGACCGCATCAAACATGCAGTAAACCCAGATGACAGGCAGAATGAGCAAGAACATCAGAAATACGGATTCATTCGTAATGGAAGCTACAAAAACCATCATGGCAAATGAACCGAAGAACGCGATAAGGAATGATAAACCGCGATGTAACAGTCCGAGATGAAGATGTCCTAGACCTGGAACAAAAGAAAGCAAAATCGTAAAAAATCGTTCGCTTTCACTGCCTTTTCGATACATGGGTTGACCGTAAGCCCCTTCGGGGCCACCATACTCACCACCCTGATGCTGATGTATTCCCTCCATGTCCATGTCCATCTCCATCTGTCCCAGGTGACCTTCCTGACCAGTGTATGCTCCCTGATGCGGTCCACTGTAATGTGCGCCATATCCATGGTATCGGGCATCATTAGGCGATGGGGCACGCAGCAGAACGATAATCATATCCAGCATGCTGACACACCAGAAGAATATGCTCCCCAAAGCCCCAAGTATCATTAATTCTCTCTCACTCACCAGAATTGCCAGCATAAACGAACCAACAGCTGTCCCAAAAAAGAGTAATGGATAGATTACAGCTCTGGCAGGCCGACCCCAATAGAGAAAACCCAGACCCGGAATCAGGTTTAATAAGAATGCAAGTAATTTGTTACGATCTGATTGCACAGTCTTCATCCTTTCTTTTCAGGCAATGCGAAACAATTTATGGTCCAGGCTTGAAATGATCCAGCCATGATGTGGCTGCCTCCGTCCATTTTTCCGTAAATGACCCCCTGTTCTCACCTTCCTGGAACTTATGATAAGGGGCTACCTTGTCAAACAGTCCCGAGGAGAGGAAGATTAACGTCAGACAAGCCGCTACAGCATAATGAAACACTTTGTGATCCATCCAGAGACGTCTTCGTCCGGAACGCGATTTGCGCTTTGGCTTGGAGGATTGCATTTCCGTAATTTGATTCATGACCGCATCGGCGAAGCCTACCGGGTCCTTCAGTTGTGGCAGCTCCCGATGAATGCCGAGTGCTTCGAGATAGTTGTCCATTGCTTCCGGAACGTCCATAAGCACCTGTTCCATCATACTTGCCTGGTTTGCAGTCATTCGGCCTTCAATATAATCAGTCCATTCCTGGACGGTATACATCCTTTTATTCCTCACGCCACTCATCCTCCTTCCAATGATTTCGAATCCACTGCCGGGCACGATACAGACGGGACTCCACGGTTTTCACTGCCACCTGTGCATCACGGGCTATCTGCTCATAATTTTTTTCGCTTAAGTAATACGCAGTAATAATGTCCCTATGCTGGGCAGGTAGCTGATTGATTCGCTCGCGCAACTTCTCCTGACGCTCTTCACGCACGAGGCGGGCAAGAACATCTTCTTCACGACCGGGCATGTTCATTATTTTTTCTTCTCCGCCCAGATCCTCAGCGCTTCGTCTGCCCAGCTTGCGTTTGGCATCAATTGCTTTGTGAAAGGCAATTCGGGTTAACCACGTTTTGAAACCTTCGGATCGGTAATCGGGGAGAGATTTGACCATTTGAATGAACGCCTCCTGAGCTGCATCCTGTGCATCCTGATCGTTCCGTAATACGGAGTAGGCCACATGGTATACATGCTGGCTGTACTTTTCGATCAACAAACGCATCTGGGATGTATCGCCTTGACGGATTTGTTCGATTAAGCGCGCTTCATCAATAACTCTCCCCTCCTCTCCACTACAATAGACGACAACTTGTTTGTTGACCCCTGCGTATTCATTCATTTTTTTTATAAAAAGGTTACACATTGCCTGAAAAGTCAGTTCCACCGGGAACTTAACGTATCTTACTTAACATCTCTATAATCTAAAAAAACAGGCACAGAATATCTTCTGGCCTGTTTCTGGTTTATCTGAATGAAATTGTTGCCTAATCTAACATTCGTATTAACGTCCACCGTTACGGAACCGCTGCGTATATGCCTTGGCGTCCTGCACATTCTTCACGCGGTTACGGCTCCATTCAAGCAGAATTCGGTCGATATAGCGGAAATGCACTTTACCAGCAAACACCGCTTCCTTCAATGCCATGAGAATCAGTTCCTCCTGATAGCGATCCTGATCCAGCCAGCTGGATATCGTCTCGCATTCCATCGGGGAAAGCGGGCGGCCAAATTCTTTTTCAAAAATAGAGAACATATTTCGTTCTTCCTCTTCTTTTTGAACACTGTTCGAATCCGGGCGTAATGCATTACTATCCTGCTGCTGCTTACGAGCAACGGCCAACTCCTCTGCTGTACATCCTGCAAGCTTCGCATATAATCCATGCAGATCATAACGTTCATACTGAATGTCACGCTCTTCATCCCGATGCTCGTCAATGTGGATGTACCCGTCTCTCATGAGACGTTGCAGCATTCTGGCGATGCCTTCAGGAGCAAGACCCATACGGGTAGCAAGCTCTTCAAGCGTTGGGAACTCATTGAATTCAACTTGCCGGAATCCAAACAATTGAATCAGCAGAAGTACCTCTGCGTCACTTAACCCCAGCTGATGATAATAGCGCAATAAAGCATATGGGAGCTGCGCTGTCCCTGATGCCATACCGTAAGCTGCTCCATTCAACCAGGCTTTGGAGCCGGTTTCTTCCATGGACTCGCGGTTAAGCATTAAGGGTACAGACGATAGAGCATACGTGGGAATGCAATTGTTTCACGTACGTGATCCAATCCACAGATCCATGCTACCGTCCGCTCCAATCCCAGACCGAAGCCGGAGTGAGGAACCGATCCGTATTTACGTAAGTCCAGATACCACTGATATGCCTCTTCCGACAATTGATGCTCATCAAAGCGCTGCTGCATCAGTTCCGGATCATCAATACGCTGGGAACCACCAATGATCTCTCCGTATCCTTCGGGTGCGATCATATCTGCACAGAGGACCACTTCAGGACGATTTGGATCAGGTTTCATGTAGAATGCCTTGATTCCAGCCGGATAATGGGTAATAAAGACCGGTGTTTCGTATTTCTCGGCAATCGCCGTTTCGTGTGGAGCACCAAAGTCTTCTCCCCAAGGAATATCGAAGCCTTGTCCATTCAGGAATTCAATCGCTTCATCATACGTAATGCGCGGGAATGGAGCTACAATTTTTTCAAGCTTGGATACATCACGTCCGATGGACTCCAGTTCAGCACGGCAGTTTTTCAGAACCGTTTGAACCACGTGAGCAATAAACTTCTCTTGCACTCGCAGGCTTTCCTCGTGATCCACAAACGCCATTTCCGGCTCAATCATCCAGAACTCAATCAGGTGACGACGTGTTTTGGATTTTTCGGCACGGAACGTAGGACCGAAGGAGTACACTTTGCCCAGCGCCATTGCTGCAGCTTCCATATACAACTGTCCACTTTGTGTCAGATAGGCATCTTCATCAAAGTATTTGATGTGGAACAAGTTCGTCGTTCCTTCAGCAGATGAAGGTGTAAGAATCGGAGGATCAACCTGAGTGAATCCGTTACCATCAAAGAACTGCTGAACAGCGCGGATGATCTCCGCACGAATCACCATAATCGCACGTTGTTTTGTCGAACGCAGCCACAGATGGCGATGATCCATCAGGAAGTCTACCCCATGCTCTTTCGGAGTAATTGGATAGTTTTCAGTCAGATGGATAATTTCCACGCCGGTAACTGTCATCTCATAACCGGATGCACTACGCGGTTCTTCACGGATAATACCTGTTACATACAATGAACTTTCTTGAGTCAAGCTCTTCGCAGCATTCCAGATATCTTCGCTGACTTCACTCTTAACCACTACCCCTTGAATATATCCGGTTCCATCACGCAGTTGCAAAAATTGAATTTTGCCGCTGGAACGTTTGTTGTTAATCCAGGCGCCTATTTTAACAGTCTCGCCCACATGCTCACTCACATTACGAATTACACAATCCGTACTCATGCCCATATCTCTCCTTGGAATCCTGAATTTGAAAATGCAGCGGGCAGGCATATGCCTGTCCCCTGCACTTCCTTGTCATGCTATATCCACTTTACAATTAGATTACAGAGAATTCAATACGATTCGGTGTGTATCTCTTGCAATCACCAATTCTTCGTTCGTAGGAACTACGAGAACATCCACTTTGGAATTCGCTGTTGTGATGCGGCGTGGCTCTCCAGAGCGAATTGCATTCAGCGCTTCATCCAGTTCAACACCCAGGTACGTGAGTTGCTCACATACTTTTTGGCGAAGAACAACGGAGTTTTCACCTACACCAGCCGTAAATACGATCACGTCTACACCGTTCATTGCTGCTGCATAAGAACCGATGTATTTACGCAAACGGTATTCGTACATCTCGAATGCAAGCGTGGAGTTAGCATCGCCAGCTTCCATACCTTCCGTGATTTCACGCATGTCGCTGCTGATGCCGGAGATTGCAAGAAGTCCACTATGTTTATTCAACATGGAGTTTACTTCGCTCACGCTCAGCTCTTCCTTGTTCATAACATAAGGTACAATTGCCGGATCCAGGTCACCACTACGTGTTCCCATCATCAATCCTTCGAGTGGAGTCATGCCCATGGACGTGTCCACGGATACGCCGCCCTGTACAGCCGTTACACTACCACCATTACCAACATGGCATGTGATGATCTTCAGATCTTCCAATGGACGATCCAGATATTCAGCTGCTGCCTTGCTTACGTAATCATGGGAAGTACCATGTGCTCCATAACGACGCACTTTATACTTTTTATAAAGCACACGTGGAATAGCATACAGATATGCTTTTTCCGGCATCGTTTGATGGAAAGCCGTATCAAAGACCATTACCTGTGGTACTCCTGGCATATTGGATTCAGCCGCACGAATACCCATCATTGCTGCAGGGTTATGAAGTGGAGCCAGATCGAACAGACGGCGGATTTCTGCTTTGGCAGCATCATCAACCAATGTCGATTCCTTAAATGCTTCACCACCGTGAACCACACGATGTCCAACAGCCTGAATTTCATCAACGGAACCAAGCACACCGTTTTCTTTATCTGTCAGGATGTCAATAACTTTACGAATCGCAGTAGTATGTTCGAGAATTTCGCTAACTTCCGTAACATCCTCGCGGCCCGTTGGTTTATGAGTCAGAATGGAAGAGTCCATACCGATCCGCTCTACCAGACCTTTTGCCAATACGGATTCATCCGTCATGTTATACAATTGATATTTGAGCGAGGAACTCCCCGCATTAATTACGAGTACTTTCACAGCCGGTCACCATCCTTGTCGTACTTGAAGAATCCTTCGCCTGTTTTAACACCCAGGTGTCCTGCACGCACCATTTTCTTCAGAACTGTGGAAGGACGATACTTCAATTCACCGAATTCACGGAACATTCTTTCGAGTGCAGCTTCTACCGAATCCAATCCGAAACGGTCTGCCATCTCAAGCGGTCCGTGCTGGAAATTGTATCCGATACGCATAGCATCATCAATATCTTCAGCGGAAGCGACACCTTCCTGCAGTACATGCAGCGCTTCGTTGATCAGAAGACAGATCAGTCTGGAAGTAACAAATCCAGGTGATTCATAGATCATAACGCCTTTTTTGTCCGCTACTTCTTCCACAAAACGTCTAGTTTCTGCAAAAGTGCTATCGGATGTTTTCAGACCACGAATAATCTCTACAAGATCAACCCGGGAAACCGGGTGAATAAAGTGCATACCAATAACACGCTCTGGGTATTTGGTTGAGCTTGCAAGCTCAGTCAAACTCAGCGTGGATGTATTACTTGCAAGAATTACGTTGCTTGGGCAAACTTGGTCAAGTTGACTGAATACCGCTTTTTTCGCTTCCAGATCTTCAGAAATAGTCTCAATGACCATATCGCAAGTTCCGAGTTCAGCCAGATGAGCAACTTTGGTAATACGGGAGAGAATCAATTTCTTCTCAGCCTTCGTAATGGCCCATTTCTCCAGTTGTTTATCAAGGTTCGTCTCAATCATGTTATACGCATGATCCAGCTTCTCCGTTGTGTGTTCCACCAGAAGCACATCAAGTCCTTTGGCTGCAAGCATCTGGGAAATACCTTGCCCCATCGTGCCGCCGCCGACAACTCCTATCTTTTTGAAAAACATGGTTCTGCTCCATCCTTTCGGTTCTCTATTTCTCTATTGTACCCTGTTCGCCGAAAATTACAAATTTCGACCCAACATATAATAATATCTTAGCACGACTGAAATGTAAAAAAAAATAACCGACATAAATAAATTATGCCGGTAGAAGGGCGCTGTCACGAAATTGACAACGAAATTGATCGCCAGACAATACTTCTTCCCTGAGCAATGTGTCGAGGGAATTGTCGAAAATTGTCCGTTGTTCTTCAAGCAATCGTTTGGTCTGTTCCATCAGGTCTTGCAGGATTAATTTATTCTCCCGCATCAATTCTTCCGTAGTTACCATATCCATGTTAACAATACCCAACGTCGTGAGCCCGGAAGCCATCATCGTCTGTACTACATTCGTTGCTTGTTCAAAGTCATTGCGTGATCCTGTACTACGTCCACCGTAATACATTTCCTCCGCTGCTGCACCTCCGAGGGCAATCATGATTTGCTCTTCAAGAAAGCGCTTCGTGTACAGAAATTGCTCTTGTTGCGGGTTATGACGTACATAACCCAAGGCCTGTCCACGAGGGCTAAGTGCAACCTGACTTACACTGCCAGGACGAACCAGTTCAGCCATGATGGCATGTCCCAACTCATGAATAGCCACTCTTTTCTTCTCTTCCACGCTGGATTCGCGGTCTGTCTTCTCACCCATCATTACTTTATCAATCGCAAGGGACAGATGACGCTGTTCAATGTTGAGCAGCCCGTCTCTCATCGCGTAAATTGCAGCTTCGTTCATCACGCTTTCCAGCTGTGCTCCAGAGAAACCATAGGATTCTTCTGCTGTCTTATCAAGGCTGACCCCTTCCAAAAGAGGTTTATTAACTGCATGCAGCTCCAGTATGTGTTTTCTGCCTTTCTTATCCGGCAAGTCTACCTGAATATGACGGTCAAAACGACCTGGACGCGTCAGTGCGCTATCCAGCATTTCTTTTCGGTTCGTAGCGGCGATCACGAGTATACGTGGTGTTTCGGAAGAGTATATGCCATCCATTTCCGTCAACAGCTGATTCAGCGTCTGATCATATTCACGCTGTTGTCCACCTTCGCGTTTTCCACCGATCACATCAATTTCATCAATAAATATAATGGCATTTTCCTTATTTTCTTTAGCGGCGCGAGTTCTTGCATCACGGAACAAATCACGTATTCTGCCTGCACCTACACCAACATACATCTCAACAAACTCACTGCCTGAAGCAGCTACAAAAACAGAGTCGGTATAATGAGCAGCAGCTTTGGCCATCAAGGTTTTACCTGTTCCTGGAGGGCCAGTAAGCAGTATACCTTTCAAAGGACGAATACCAAACTTCTGAATTTCTTCATGTCGAATGAGAAAATCAAGCGCTTCCCGCAGTTCCTGCTTGGCACTCTCCTGACCACCAATTTCTTCAAAAGTCAGCTTGGAAGGGCCTTTTTTCTTGCGTTTACGTTCCTGACCTGCCCCCACCGTAATCCCACCCCGCATTTGCATCATGAGCAGCAGAGCTCCCACAAGCATTACAGCGATCAGAATGGGAATCATGTTTACACCAATAAAAGCGAGAAAGATAATTAATACGGGTACAAATCCAATGGCAATTTCTTTCGTCCATTTAGGCATTAGGCCACACTCCTATCTGACCGGGCACACGCGGCAGAATAATAAACTTACTGGCATCTCCATCTCTGAGACTGACATATACATTATTGTCATCCATGGCTGTATTTACCTTGATCCCATTTGTAGCCATTTTAGACAAGGTCGGTGTAATTTCGGTGTATTGCTTGTTCTCCATCGCTTGTGCTACGGTAAACATCGCGCTTCCCCACCAGCTCTCTAATGCTTCGTTGGAATGATCTACGACATCCAGCTTCAACGAACGAGTGCCAATCAAGGTTTGTCCTTCTTTGTGAATATATTGTACCAACCTGCCCAGATCAACATCCGGCTGCAGATCGAGTTTCAACTGTACATCATTGCGGTTAATAGTTAATTGAACATCATTGACTCCATCGTACTGGGTAACCATTTTTTCAATTGGGCTTTGCACAGCCACATGACGATACACAAACCAACCTCCAAACAACACAACGGCTGAAATGACGGCAGTCAGAGCAATAGGCAATACTTTTATCTTCAAGTGAGTTACCCCTCCTAAATTTTGGCCCATCCTATAACTTGTAGGCAAGAATATGAATATGTGTACGTAATGTCCTGTGATGTGCCTAACAGGATTTATTTGTGTATGATGTATCCTTGAATACATATTTGAGTATATCACATCGTATATACAATATCTAAGGCGAAAATATGAATAAATTATTAATTTTAACTATTCAAATCCAAAATGATCAACAAAGTACGCCAAAGAACCGGACCAGTCGGGTTTCCGTCTGCCGGTTCTTTAATGTATTCTCTTCAGACGATAGTACGTCTGCTACTTCTAGCTGTTCGGAATCGTATAGACCAGATCCACCTGTTCCCCGTTACTGAAGCGGTAAAACCGATAATAGTTGTGAGTATCATCATTATAATACACTTGCCATACATAGATTCCATTCACAACGCCTGGCATGATTCGTTTGATCTCCCCACCGGGAACTTCAGAGCTGAACCGATTTCGAATCTGAGCTTCATTCATGCCGTTCTTTAACAGTTCACCGTGTACTGCATTGGTTCCCGTCACGGGTTTGTTATTCTCATCAAACTTGATCCACACCATGACATCCTGGTTATCCTTATTTTTGCCGATCAGGGTCCAGTATATGTTGTCTCCGCCGTCTTTCTGCCCCCAGACATACTTACTCAGTTCTTCGTGGGACGTAATCCCCAGCTGTTCCTGGGCCGCCTGTATGGCCAACGCCTCTTCCTTGCGCTGATCTTGGGTAACATAGACATAATAACGCTGAAGTCCAAACAGAATCAGAACCAGGAGCAGCAGCGAAATCCATATCCACTTCTTTTTTTTCTTCAAAAGCCGAACTTCCTTTCCCTATGACGATGCTGTCCTTGTAATTAACGGGCAAGCAAACTGTCAAATGCCAGCTGAGACTCACGCAGAATGCGCTCTTCATCCATCGTAAGACATTCGCCATGTTTAACCACTTGTTTACCATCCACCCACACATGCTCCACATCTTTGGCCGATGCCGAGTAGACCGTATGGGAAATCAGATCCGTATGCGGATAGAAATGGGCTTGTTCGATGTTCAACGCGATGAAGTCAGCCTTCATGCCAACTTGCAGAGCGCCTGTATTGTTCAGGAATATGGATTTAGCACCATATGAAGTTCCAAGCAGAAGCGCTTCCCCTGCCGGCACTGCAGTAGGGTCACCGGACACACCTTTGTGAATCAATGCAGCCAATCTCATCTCTTCAAACATATCCAGGTTATTGTTACTTGCTGGTCCGTCTGTTCCCAGAGACACAGTCACGCCTGCTTTCAACAGATCAGGTACACGTGCAACACCCGAAGCCAATTTCAGGTTACTACCTGGATTGTGGGAAACTGCTACATCATGCTTTGCGAGAATCTCGATCTCTTCATCATTCAGATGTACCGCATGTGCAACCAGAGATGGACGGGAGAAAAATCCTAGCTGCTCCAGATGTGCGACTGGACGCAGTCCGTAATCAGCCACGTTCTGTTCCACTTCGCGAAGCGTTTCAGACATATGCGTATGCAAAGGCAGATTCAGATCATGAGCAACCTGTACCAGCTTCTCTATGTAATCCGGAGGGCAAGTGTAAGGGGCGTGTGGAGAGATTACGGTTGTAATTCTTCCGTCTGCTTGTCCATTCCATTGACGGGCAAATGCTGCGGACTCTTCGAGCTTGCGCAGTTGTTCTTCTTCTGAGCAAAGTCCGATTACCCCACGTGCCAGAGCAGCCCGAACCCCGGATTGTTCCACCACTTTCGCAACCTGATCCATATGATCATACATATCTAGGAAAGCTGTTGTTCCACCCTTCAACATTTCAAGCACGGAAAGTGATGTGCCCCAATATACGTCTTCAGAAGTCATTTTGGCTTCCATTGGCCACATTTTCTCCTGCAACCATACTTGTAACGCCAGATCGTCTCCGTGGCCTCTTAGAAGTGACATAGCCGCGTGACCATGCGTATTGATCAGACCCGGCAAGAAGAATAGTCCTTTTCCGTCCACCTTTGTCAGGCTTTCGTCTCCTTCCGGCAATGTCTCACCAATATGCACAATCTTGTCATTTTCAACAACCATAAAACCTTGAACCACGTTCCAATTCGTACCCTCATTCACGGCAAATTTGCCGTTGTGAATTACCCATCTATTTGTCGTCATCTTCCTCGTCGTCCTTTCCATTCTCCAAGTAATAAGCCAGACTAAGCAAATCCGTCGTAAAATCGGCATGATGAATGCGAATATGCGGCGGGGTTTTGAGAATTGTTGGTGCAAAATTCAAAATCGCTTCAATTCCTGACTCAATTAGCTGATCTGCAACATTTTGGGCTTCCGTATCTGGAACTGTGATAATACCTATACGAATGTTATCTTTTTTGACCGAATCCGTTAATTCATTCATCGGTTGTACCGTCAAACTGTTGATTTGACTCCCAATTTTCGGACCGTAGGCATCAAATACAGCGACGATCTTCATGTTGTCTTTGAGGTAGGCATTGTAATTAGACAAGGCATGTCCCAAATTACCTGCTCCGACAAGAGCCACATTGATCTGCTGGTCTATTTTTAAAATATGGCGGATTTTCTCGATGAGATATGAAACGTCATACCCAATCCCTTTACGACCAAAGTCACCGAAGTAAGCCAGGTCTTTACGAATCTGGGCAGGATTCAAATCCAGCCTCAGTCCAAGTTCTTGTGAAGAAACCGTATTGACTTCGCGCTGATGCAGTTCATTCAAATAACGCAAGTAAACAGGTAATCTACGCACCACGGCTTCCGAAATTTTATCTGATTTCATTCATTGCTCCCCCTTACCAAGGCCACGATAGATAGATGAAAAGATGAGCACCCTGTCTAAAACGATGCAAAATGATTACTGAATTAAACAGGATGCTCCTTGTTATATAATGGATAATTGCTTTAATCGCTTTACTCGCATATCCATGAAACGAATACATGAATTACTCAATTTTACCGCCAATCACTGGCGTCTTGCAATAATGGAAGCTACAGAGCGTATCTGTTATTGTTGCTCTTCGGTTGGTCTCTCGAGCCATTCCGAAATGCGTGGAACCATCTGCTCTGTAAGCATGTGCTCCATTTTGGGACCAGGTAATGAATATAAAAAGTACTTGCCATAATACGCTTCAATAACGCGTGTATCGTATACAATCACAATGCCTCTGTCTTTGCCTGTACGAACCAGTCTGCCAAATCCCTGTTTGAAACGGATGACGGCTTGTGGCACCGATAGCTTCATAAACGGGTTTTTCTTCTGCTGCTGCAAAAGCTCGCTCTTCGCTTCCACTAATGGATGATTCGGTGGCTGGAACGGCAGTCTGACAATAGCAAGACAGGTCAGAGCCTCTCCCGGAATGTCCACGCCTTCCCAGAAGCTGCTTGTGCCAAGTAGCACCGTTGCTTTAGCATCTTGGAACCGACGTGTAAGCTTGGAACGGCTGCCGCTGTCCACCCCTTGCCCAAGCAAAGAGATATCGTTGCCTGACAAGGCCTCCTTAAGCGGGTCATAGACCTGTCGCAGCATGCGGTAGGAGGTGAACAACACCATCATGCGTCCACGAGTCGCAATAGCCGTTTCCGCAAGCGAGTGCACGAGCATATCCACAAAGTGGGCATCGCCTACACTGCCCTTCACGCTTGGGAAATCACGCGGAATGACGAGCAGCGCCTGTTCTCGATAATTGAACGGTGACGGTAGCATCGACGTTAACAGACGGTTATTGTCGGCAGCTTCCTGCAAACCCAGCTGTTCGATCATGAATTGAAATGACTTGTCAACGGAAAGTGTAGCCGATGTAAGCACAACGCTTTTCTTTTTATCAAAGAACATATCCTTCAATTGTGCACTGACATCGACAGGAACAGCATAGAGTTGCAGTGATTTACTGCGGAACTGCCCGCTGGCCTCCATCCAGTACACGGTATTGGCATCATCCATCCGCATGAAGAAACGCAGATTATCCTTGATCGTTGCCAAATCCTTGAGCAGACCTGAGATATCCGTAATCAGACTATCGGACTGATAATCATCCTGATCTTCTTTCACTTCAAGCAGCAGCTTGTCGCCTTTACGAATCAAATCACCTAGGGTGACATAGATTTGGTTTTCAGCATCCTGCAATTCCTGCCATTTGGCTGGTTTTTGCGAATGCTTCAGTCTAAGAGAAAATTGTCCTGTCTCACCTGGAGAAGCATCGCTGCGTTCAGGCAGCAGTCCGAACAAGGCATCGCTTAGTCGATCCCACATCTCTTTAACTTCGACAGCAAGCGGGAACATCTGATCAATCATGGAGCCCCACTGTACCGAATTTTCATGACCCGACAATTGAGAACGCAGCATCGGCAGTTGGCCATTACGGCTATCTTTAAACAGTCGGGTCAGTGTATGAACCAACGTGAAATATTTCATATGAAGACCAAGGTGCTTACCTGCTACGTCCTCCAGATGATGTGCTTCATCGATGACGAGACTTTCGTAGGCTGGCAGCAGCTGATGTGCTGCTTTGACATCCGTAAACAATTTCGAATGATTCGTAATGACGATATCGGAAAGCCCGGCTTCATGTTTGGCCCGGTGATAGAAACATTTGCGGAACCAAGGACAGGAACGTCCAAGACAGGACTCAGATTCACTCTGTACCGTCTCCCAGAAGTCTCCTCCGCGCCCGCTTAGATTAAGCTCCTCGTCGTCTCCAGTCTCCGTCTGAGTAAGCCAGACAATCATCTGAGCCGCTGTAAAGTAATCCTCTTTCGGTGTAGCAAATTCACGTTTATTGATTTTATGCTCAAACTTACGCAGACACAGATAGTGCCCACGTCCTTTGAACACCGCTGCCTTGAACGGGAACGGAACCACTTGGGTCAGCATAGGAATATCCCGCTCTCTCAATTGCTCCTGCAGGTTGATGGTATGTGTGCTGACCATGACTTTCTGTTCCTGTTTTACACTTTCATAGATGGCAGGCAGCAAATAACCAAGTGATTTGCCCGTACCTGTCCCAGCTTCAATCAATAGATGTTTCTCCTCATCCAAAGCTTGTCGTACACTGCTGAACATTTGAGTTTGCGCCTCACGCTCCTCATAATGGTCCAGCGTCTCCTTCAGGTTATCTCTAACCTGATCCATAAACTGCTCAAAACTCACGCCTTCCAGTGGATTACCCTCTCGCTCATCACGTGGTGAGCCTATATCGGTCCAGTCACTCACGTTCAGGGCAAGCTGGCGGTAATACGTGTGACCATCCAGATCCTGAATCGGCTCTGCTTCCTTCTCAGAACGCATTCCATCGAAGAACCAACCCAAGTCACTGTCTTCCGGTGCAAACAGGTCACTGAGGCGCTGAATCGTGATCAGAGGCAATGCACGCAGCTCATCGAGACACTTCAGTAATACAAAAGCTGTTGCAAGAGCATCACTGTCTGCCTGATGAGGACGGTCATGCTGAAATCCGAATTCCGAAGACACATAACCGAGTTGATAAGAGCCCAGTGACGGGAACGAGATCTTCAGGAAATCAATCGTATCCAGGATCCGTCCGGTAAATGGCAGATAACCGCATCGATCGAGTGCATTTTGAAGAAAATGAAAATCAAAAGCAACATTGTGTCCAACAAGAACCACATCATCAAGCAGCGGAACCATCTCCATCATCATCTCTTCCAATGAGGGAGCATCCGCCACATCTTCATCGGTAATACCGGTTAACCCCGTAATAAACGGAGGAATCGGTACACCTGGGTTCACATAAGAACTATATATTTGAGTTATGCTGTAGTCATGATCTATGATGGCAAGTCCGGCCTGTATAATCTCACCGTCGGACTGCGTGCCGGTTGTTTCGAAATCCAATACGGCAAATTTCATTGCAATGTACGGTCCCTTCCATTCCAGTCTATGTTACAGCATAGCAAAAAAAAGGGCGTTTGAAAATTAACTGACAAAAAAGGCGGTGTCCCCGCCGCTATGCCAGAGGAGGGAACACCGTCTTAATGCCGCCGAATAGCCCTAATTTAAGGCAGTCAGCTGATTTGCATATTGCAATTTTCCGCTGTTTAAACGACAAGCTTCCATGTTATACAGCGGTTCGGTCAACGATGGGTCATACTGAAGCGCCTGCGCAAATAATGAACATGCACCTTCAGGATTCGCGAGCTTGGCCTCGATACAGCCCAGGACATTACATACCAACCCTTTCAATCTCGGCGAACCGTTCAGATGCATGATCCGCTGCAAGTGTATTCCTGCTTCCTCGGTTTGTTCCAGGTTGAGATGAGCAAGAGCCAGGTAAAAACGAGTCAATGCACTTTCCGGATAGTCGGTCACAACCCTAGAAAATTGCATAATCGCTTGCGGGTACATTTGCAGTTTGAAATATCCCTGACCGCGACTGAAACACTCCAAATGCAGTTCTGGCAGTGCGGTAACAGCTTCCTGTTCAGGTTCGAGGGAAGCAGGCTTATCCAGTTCCCTTTCCCTCACTTGGCTCATTTTTTCTTCAAACATCAGCCACTCATCAATCATCCCGTCACTCATCCGCTTCAGCAAATTCCACTTTTGCAGCAATTCCTGTTTGCTTAGGCCTTCAGCAGAAGGGTAGCGCTTGATAATTTCATCTAACATGTCGTTCATTTCTGCGAAAACATGCTGGAACATCGATGCATCCCCACCCTTGAAAAAATGGATTAGTGCAGTGACCTGTACTCATTTTTTGTAGAATGGGTCGATTTCATTCCCCTTACCAGTCGATTACATAATCGTCGCATGAACTTCGTGTTTCATCGTTTGCACAGGTTTATTCTGTCCATCTACAAATACAACGGTAGGCTTGTGATTATTTGCCTCTTCTTGAGACATCATTGCATATGAAATGATAATGACGGTATCTCCAGGCTGTACCAGGCGAGCTGCTGCTCCATTCAAACAGATAACTCCACTTCCACGTGGGCCTGGAATGACATAGGTTTCCAGACGTGCACCATTGTTGTTATTAACAATTTGCACTTTCTCATTTTCCATTAGATCGGAAGTTTCCATTAGATCTTCATCTATGGTAATGCTACCCACATAGTTCAGGTTTGCTTCCGTAACGGTTGCCCGGTGAATTTTGGATTTCATTAGTGTTCTAAACATGGGACAGTACCTCCGATTTTTGCAGCCTTATATTGTCAATCAATCTTGTTTTGCCGAATTTTACTGCAAGTGCGATCAACAGATCGTCACGACCATGAACTTTTTCCTGATCCAAAAGTGGCTCAAGACTTGGAAAAGCCTGAATTTCAGCATAATCAATCACGGCCATTGGTGAACGTTCAATGTTCTCACGCAATATAACGCGGATATCCGCTGCTGTCATTGCCGTCCCTGCATCTACAGCTTCCTGTGCCTCACGCAGAGCCTTGGACAGAACAAGAGCTTCCTGACGCTGTTCTGTGCTGAGGTACACGTTGCGCGAACTAAGCGCCAAGCCATCACTTTCACGAACGATAGGACAAGGCACAATCTCAACCGCCATGTTCAAATCGTTAACCATCTGCTGGATCACAGCTACCTGCTGTGCGTCCTTCATGCCAAAAAATGCACGCTGCGGTTGTACAATGTTAAAGAGCTTTGACACGACCGTAGTCACTCCGTCAAAATGCCCTGGACGAGAAGCACCGCACAAGCGATCCGTTAAGCGGGAAACCGATACGGTCGTTTGTGTAGGCTGTGGATACATCTCTTCAACAGAGGGAATAAATACGATATCCACCCCTTTTGCTCGTGCAGTTTCCACATCTCTAGCTTCATCCCTAGGGTAACTGTCAAAGTCTTCGTTCGGACCGAATTGAATTGGGTTTACAAATATGCTCAAAACCACGATATCACTCTGTTGTTTGGCCGCTTGCATCAAACTTGCATGGCCTTCATGAAGAAATCCCATCGTAGGCACGAGTCCTACAACGGACTGTCTGGACTGAATCGACTGACGTTTCAAGCTAAGCTCTTGTCTTAATTCTGCGATTGTCCGTATCACTTTCATACGTTGGTCTCCACCTTTTCTTTGCGATGTCCGTACAATTGATCCAGAACGCCGTCAGCAGCGGTAAATACATGCTCCTGTGCCGGGAACGAGCGATCCTTGACTTCTTTCACATAGGACTCGATGCTGTTGCGAATCAATGTACCTACGTCTCCATACGATTTGACAAAGCGTTTTGGCGTGTATGGGGAAGCATACTGAACCACATCATGGAATACCAGTACCTGACCATCACACCCTCTACCTGCGCCAATGCCAATCGTAGGAATAGACAATTCCTCCGAGATCGCTCTTGCCACTTCTTCCGTGACCAGTTCGAGTACAATGCCGAAAGCGCCAGCTGCTTCAAGCGCCTTGGCTTCGTCCATCAGCCGTTTGGCATCAGCAGCATCCTTGCCCTGAATACGATAACCGCCAATTTGATTCACGGATTGTGGTGTAAGTCCGATATGTCCAAGTACAGGTACACCGGCTTGCACAACCGCTTTTACCGTATCCGCGATTTCAAGACCGCCCTCCATCTTGACCGCTTGTGCATGACCTTCCTGCATCAGGCGACGGACACCTTTAAGCGTCTCATCCAAGCTACCATGATACGTCATGAAGGGCATATCAGCCACGATAAACGTATTTCCCGCACCACGTACTACAGAGCGTGTATGGTACACCATATCTTCGATCGTAACAGGCAAGGTGGAGTTATAACCCAATACCACGTTTCCCAGTGAATCACCAACCAGAATTAGATCGATACCCGCTTCCTCGGCCAATTGGGCTGTCGGATAATCGTAAGCTGTAATCATGCTAAGCGGCACGCCGTCCTGCTTATATTTTTTCATTTTCACAATATTCAATGCTTGTTTGTTTGCCATTTTCGTTATGGCTCCTCTCATCTTTTCAATTTAAACGCAACAAAAAAACCTTTTAGTTTCCACTAAAAAGTCCCGAAAAGTCAAAAAAGAGTCACTTGCGATCGTCCCTTCTGTCTCGGTCCTCTTCGGCTCAGAGCAGAATCCAACAACTCACTTTACTACCATTCCTGCCTTGTCACTGCAACATTTTGAAGCAGAACAAAGCATACTATTGCCGGAGTGCAATTCGGTCTGCATTAGCCGATATCGCCTCACGAACACAGTATACCAAAGTTCTGCCCAAAGTTCACGTCTTATGTTCATTTTTACGGTGTGAATTCGACAAATTGTTTAATTTACCAATGAAACTTCACCGGAGTAAACCGATACTCGCTCACCGTTTTTCTTCTCCAGAATCAATGCCCCAGAAGGATCAAGGCCAATGGCTGTTCCTTCGATGATCCCCTGCGGATTAGCCACCTTAATTTCACGATTCATGGATACGGATAAAGCTTCCCAGAGCGAAGAGATTACACCGAACCCTTCTTTTTGATACAGAAAATACAAACGCTCCAATTCCGAGAGAATGGCCGCTGCAAGTTTGGTTCGGTCTATGGTTTGTCCGGTCTCCATCTTAAGTGAAGTTGCGATTGATATCAGATCCTCAGGATAATCCTTGGGATCGAAGTTCACATCCACGCCTATGCCTGCGATACAGTAGCGTAATTCGTGGTCTTCAACGGTTGATTCAAGTAGAATTCCGCATACCTTACGACCATCAATCAAAAGATCGTTAGGCCATTTGATCCCAGCATCAGCACCTGTATATGACCGAATGGCACGACACACCGCCACACCCGTTAATAACGTAAGCTGTGGTGTATTTTGCAGTGCAAGCTCCGGACGCATTAGAACACTCATCCAGATGCCTCGTCCAGGTGGGGAGAACCATTTACGTCCAAAGCGGCCTCGTCCTACCGTCTGTTCTTCTGCCAGAACCACTGTCCCTTCGCCCTGCCCCTGTTCAGCCATGTGCTGAACATCGCCTTGGGTGGACAACGTGGAATTCAGAATGATTGCCTTCCGACCAAACACCGTCGTTTCCAGTGCCAGCTGAAGCGCTGTGGCATCGATACTGTCCGGTTTCGTGAGCAAGCGATACCCTTTGCGAGATACGGCTTCAAACTCATAACCCATGTCACGCAGTTTGTTTACGTGCTTCCACACGGCCGTTCGGCTAATGGAAAGGTTGCGACTGATCTCTTCACCAGACACAAACTCTCCTTCGGCATTCAGCAACATATGTAACAGTTCCTCATGCTTTGTCATCTGCAGCCACCCGCTTTACTTCGTTGGTCAGCATGTCATGCTGATTCGCTATATTTCCGATCGCAGTCTCTCTTAAGAGATATTTCATCAGTTGTCCCAGCCATGGTCCGCCCTTGCGTCCAAGAAGCTGCAAAACGTTCTCACCCGTAATATGCAGATCTTTCAGTTCATGCACCTTCATGGATTGACTCCAAGCTGCTCCTCGGGATTGTATTAACACGATCTGTTCTTCGTGCAGAACCTCTTGATCTCTCCAACCAGTTGGTAGCAGTCGTTGAATGATGAGCCAGTCCTCTGTAGCCTGACGTCCGCAAGAAAGCACAGTTACAATCCACTCTGATCGTAGTGTCTCTTCATCCTTCTGCTCTTGTACGACAGTCTGGATCAACTGTTCGACCTGGAGAACTCCATTAATGCGGGAACGATCGTCATTAGAAAACGTCCATTTTCGAAGCAAAGCATCTGCTTCATCCCTGGTATAATGGCCTGCAATAAGCATCATAGACCAGCGCAATAAAACGTTTTCTTCCTTCAATTGTTCCATATTGGACATGAGGGCTTTATTAAATCGTTCCATGTGGATTGGTGCTTTCACATGCTCCAGAGCCTGGCTACGAAACAGCAATGCCAGACCGCGCAGTGGATGGGGGCCAGCCATCATTTTCACCATTTCGGTACGTACTCTTTCCATGGCGATATGTTGAAGCAGATCCTTTTGTCGAACTAGCCCCTTCCAGGTGTTGTAGGCAATTTTGAAATCAAATACAGAAGCAAAACGAACACACCGAAGCATCCGGAGCGCATCTTCTCCAAACCGTTCTGCCGCCGATCCCACACACCTGACCCGTCCATCCTGAATATCCGATTGTCCACCAAAAGGATCAACGATATTACCGTCACGATCCATAGCGAGAGCATTCATTGTGAAGTCACGCCGCTGCAAATCTTCTTTGACATCCTGCACAAATTGAACGGCAGTGGGTCTTCGATTATCTTTATATTCAGATTCAGTGCGGAACGTTGTAACTTCAAAGTAAAAACCTCCTGAACGTACAGTAACCGTTCCATGCTGGAGGCCCGTAGGAATACAATCCGCGAACAGTTCCATAACTCGCTCAGGAGAAGCGGACGTGGTGATATCCATATCATCCACGCTACGTTCCAGCAGTTCATCACGCACACAACCACCGACCCAATAAGCTTCGTATCCTTTTTCATTTAATGTTCGCAACACCTGTTCACTTTGTCTTGCCATTTCATGATCTACCTGTGTCCATTGAACCACTTACTCTCACCCCATAACTACGTGTTGCTTGGTGTGGCTTACACAGATATATTTCCAAGATGGAACAATCCTATCTGACAATCAGCCACAAACCGGCTTCAGATTCGGAACTTCACGTCCCAGCACCCGGTAGTATATTTGTTCATATTCATGCCGAATGGCATCATTACAGAAATCATGATGGGCCCGTCTCAAACATGCCTCTCTGAAGTCTGCTGTCAAACGGTCGTCAGTCAACAAACGAATCGTGTTCTCCGCCATCGATTGCGTGTCGCCAATTGGAGACAAAAATCCGGTCTTGCCGTGCAATACCAGTTCAGGAATACCCCCTGCCTGTGATCCAATAGTAGGTACACCACAAGCCATGGCTTCGAGTGCTACCAGTCCAAAGCTTTCCTTCTCAGACGGCAGCATAAGCACATCAGCCATCGAAATGACTTGAGCAATATCATCCTGCTTACCTAGGAAATGAACCTTGTCATTCAGTCCAAGCTCATTAATCTTCCATTGAATCTTCGGCAAGTCCGGTCCTTCTCCAACAAATAACAGCTTGGCAGGTACTTGCTCCTGTACTTGACGGAACACTTCTACCACATCCTGTGTTCTCTTCACAGGACGGAAGTTGGAGATATGCATCAGTATTTTTTCGTGAGGTGCTGCGAAGTCTCTACGCAGACTTGCTGCATCACGTGGATAATAAATTCTTTTATCAATAAAGTTATAGGTCAGATCGATTGGACGTCTTATATCCAGCAACTCAACCGTTTCACGAATCAAATCCTGGGATACGGCCGTAACCGCATCACTCTCGTTGATGGCAAGTCGAATCAAATCCTTCAACGACTCATCCTGCGCCAGCACTGTAATATCTGTTCCGTGTAACGTTGTAACCACCTTTAAGTCCTCACCAACCATTTGTTTTGCCAAAAAGGCACACACCGCATGTGGAACTGCATAATGTACATGTAGCAGATCCAGTTGCTGTGCTTTGGCTACTTGCGCCATTTTCGTGGCCAATGACAGGTCATACGGTGGATAACGGAAAACATAATAATCGTTGACCTCAACTTCATGATAAAAAATATTTTTCTGGAATTTACCCAGTCTAAACGGGATACTATTAGCAATAAAGTGAACCTGGTGGCCCTGTTCGGCAAGCAATTTGCCCAGCTCCGTTGCGACAACGCCAGACCCTCCGAGGGACGGATAACAGGTAATACCAATTTTTAGCTTTTGATCCATCCGGTGGACGCTCCTTTAATCTCCCGCGTGTGCAGGTTGATGTAATGCAACGGAAATGCAATTGATAAATGATTTATACGAGCAAGTTCGATCGTTTTATGACTTGGCTGCTTGGCCAAATTGATGAACCACATAAGGTGTAATGCTAGCGAATCCTTCTGCAAATGGAATAAGGCTCCGCTGTCCGAGCAAAGAATCCCGAGCTTTCACACGTTCAATATATCCTTGAGTCAATGGAGTGGCAACTGCGCCTTCTCCCAATTCGAACTGAGATCGATAACTGAGCAATGAATTTTCCTTCTGCTCATAGTGTTCCGTAATATCCACAATCAAATCCGTTGGTCCGATATCGTTAATAAAGTAAAAATACAATTCTTTCACCTGAACTGCGGGCATGTCCGGCATATAGTTTCTAAGCTTGGCATTAAAGACAGCCTCCTGCACCAGTTTGCTGCACATCACATGATCCGGGTGACGATCCTCCCAATATGGCGCAAACACGATTCGAGGGGCATGACGCCGTATCTCGACAGTCACAGCCTCGATGTGTTCTGGAGTAATATACAGCCCCCGATCAGGCAAACCGAGATTGCTTCGACACGAAAGACCGAGGACGCGGGAGGCTTGCTCCGCTTCCTCGGCTCTGCGCTCTACCGTCCCGTTGGAAGACATCTCCGCCCGGGTCAGATCACACACGCCTACTTTCAGTCCAGCTGCAGTATGTTTGGCAATCGTTCCTGCCATCCCAATCTCTGCATCATCCGCGTGTGCACCAAATATGAGAATGTCCAAACTCATTGAGCATCACCCGAATTCAATCCACCCTCAGGCTTGTATTTATGTACAAGCTCTCTCCAGCCAAAATCACCGCGATCGAGCGCTTTAACGAGAATCTCTGCAGTTGCAATATTCGTAGCAAGCGGAATCCCCTGTACATCGCACAGACGCAGCAAAGCGTTAATATCTGGTTCATGAGGCTGTGCCATCAATGGATCACGCAGAAAAATTATCAGATCCATCTCATTTTGTGCAACCAAGGCTCCGATCTGTTGATCCCCGCCCAGTGGACCGGATTCAAACCGATGGATCTGTAAAGAGGTTCCTTCCATAATGCGAAGACCTGTTGTACCTGTCGAGTATAGTTGATGGTCTGTAAATACATTTTCGTAGGCTGTCACGAAGTTAACCATCTCTTCTTTTTTGCGATCATGGGCAATAAATGCAATTTTCAACATGACAATCTCCTTTTAGTGTTACCTCTTTTAGTCGATAAAGTGATCAAATCCGTAGATAAGTCCTGTATATTCCATAACCTTCTGTACACCAATCTTAACACCAGGCATATAACCTGCACGTTCATAGGAGTCATGACGAATTTTGAGGGATTGGCCAAAGTCTCCAAATACCACTTCCTGCTGGGCGAATACTCCCGGCAACCGTACGCTATGAATTCGGAATCCATTATAATATCCGCCACGCGATCCTTCGATCGTCTCTTCTTCATTCGGATTGCCCTGACGAAGTTCCTCACGGTTTGCTGCAATTAGCTCGGCTGTTTTGATTGCTGTACCCGAAGGAGCATCCAGCTTCTGATCCCCGTGATATTCGATGATCTCCACATTCGGCATATGTTTGGCAGCCTGTGCAGCAAATCTCATCATCAGAATAGCACCGATTGAGAAGTTAGGGGCAATCAACCCTCCAATGCCTTTGTCCTGACACTGCTTGTCCAGCTGTTCGATCTGCTCCGGCGTAAAGCCGGTAACACCCATAACAGGTCTTACTCCGTGACGAATGGAAATTTCTGTATGGGCAAAGGCATATTGAGGGACTGTGAAGTCCACCATAACCTGCGGTTTAGTCTCTGCAAAAGCCATCTCGATATCATCGGTCAAAAGCACCCCACATTCGGGTAGACCGACAAGTGTTCCGGCATCCGTGCCTACTCCGGAGCGGTTGACCGCTGCGGCGAGCTCCAGTTCAGGATCTTGAAGCACCAGTTTCACTACTTCACGGCCCATCCGGCCAGCCGCTCCGATTACGGCAACTCTTATTACTTCACTCATCTTGACTGCATCTCCTCACTATGTTGGTTCATTTGGTTGAATCCAGTTCAAACGATTTCCATCCCGTTATGAAATGGCATCTTATTGAATGGATTTCATACGCTGCTTAATTTCCTGTAACAATAGATCCAGTTGATCATTCTGCGGGTCCAGCAACAATGCGTCACGAACGGTACGGGTTGCAAGGTCGAACTCATTCAGATCGCTGTAAGCAAGAGCAAGCATGATATGCGCTTCCACATATAACGGGTCAAGTTTAACTGCCTGTTTCAGCAGATCGGCCGCCTGCACATATCGTTCATGCGTTCCGTCTCCTGCCTGTTCAAGCAACACCTTGGCCTGAAGGCTTATCTGTTTGGCTTCCAGGGTCTGTAAATGCAAAACATATTCCTCTATCCCCTGTGACAGTTCAACAGCCTTACGCGCATATTCAAGCGCTGGAGCCAAGTGGTGACTGCGGGCATGTGTAATGGAACAACGATAATAGAGCTCCGCATGTTCCGGGTGAGCATCAATGGCAGATTCGAACCAACGAATCGCCTGCTCAAAATCATTTTGCAAAATACAGCGGTACGCATGCTGCATATACTCTTCCGGTTTCATCATCCAAGCTGTCCCTCCCTCATTGAGGTGATGGTACAGCATATGTAATCTACGCCTAATCGGTGTTTTTTGGCGTCCACCGATTTGCATCGCGTGTGTTAAATTTATGCATGACTTTGTCGTGCGCCTCTGCCAGGTCGATCCCGAGAGAATTAGCAAAACAAATCGTGATAAATAAAATGTCACCGAGCTCAAGCTCAATGGAATTGTCTGCTTCGGAAGATTTTTTCGGTTTTTCACCGAACTCGTGATTCACTTCCCTTGCAAGCTCTCCCACCTCTTCAGACATACGGGCGAGCATGGCCAGCGGGCTGAAGTATCCTTCTTTGAACTGGGAAATATACAGATCAACCTCACGCTGCATTTCTGCAATGCTTTTCTCCATGAGAACGGATTCTCCTTTTGAAATTGTGTCGTATTTGTTCCTAATATATCAGTTATTTAGATTCACTTCCACCATCATAAACGACAAATCATTTTTAAAGAATCGATAAACAGGTATACTAAGATGGGAATGATTGCTTTCTCATTCTAATTTGTAAAATGGAGAGGGAACTTATGAGCACTTCCAAAACCTGGGTTCAATTCAAATTGATTCTCCCCATCCTATTGGGTACGGCATTATATGCCTTTGGACTTCTGTACTTCATCATCCCCAACCAGCTCATGGAAGGCGGCGTAACCGGGATTACGGTCCTGCTAAATTATGCGTTCAACATCTCTCCTTCGCTTACAACCTTGGTTGTTAATATTCCACTCTTTCTGGTGGGGCTTAAGATTTTGGGCGGCAGACAGATGATCTATACAGGTGTGGGTATAGGAGCACTTACGGTGTTCCTGTGGTTATTTGAAAAAATGATTCATCTTGGTTGGATTGAACCGCTGCATACCCAGAATGATCTTTTACTTGCAGCACTTTACGCTGGAGTTACATTGGGAGCAGGGCTTGGCATCGTATTCCGCTGGGGTGGAACGACAGGTGGCTCTGACATCATTGCCCGCATTCTTAATCGAAAATATGGCTGGAGTATGGGACGTGTACTATTAGGTATCGATTTCATCATTATTGGTATCTCCCTCGTCTACATTCCCAAAGAAAAAATACTGTATACCCTTGTAGCTGTGTTTATCGCTTCTAAAGTGATCGACTTCATTCAGGAAGGAGCCTATTCGGCTCGCGCATTTATGATCATCAGTGACCATGCACCTGAGATTGCAGATTTGATTACCCGTGATATGGACCGCGGTGTAACGCTCATTCCCGCCATTGGTGCATATTCGAAGCAGGCCAAACATGTTGCTTACTGTGTCATCTCCAGGCAGGAATTCCGACGTTTGCAGACGATTGTGCGTTCGGTTGATCCTAGAGCATTTGTTATTATTAGCGATGTGCATGATGTACATGGAGAAGGGTTTAAGGAAAGTTGACCTTTTACTTCTACAAAAAAGAAAACCTCTCTCCCCAAGAGAAGGCCACGGAATGGCCTGCCTTGTAGAAAGAGGTCTTTGTCATATCGTGATAACAGTAATGGCTTAACGCCGAAAAGGAAAAATCCCTTGTTGCTGTGCCCGATATTTACGATAACCCGCATAACTTAGCGTTGCTATGATTATGGAAGTAATGAGCAATCCGGCTGCCCTGCGATTGGGCCCCTGAACAAACGGTACGAAGGCACTTTCGTCCTTTTCCCGACCAAACAACTGGTTCACCAACTCTTCACCGTGGGTTACCATACTCTTCAATTGTGCGATGTCAGTCTGCTTGGCCGCAGTCAGACCCTTGGTATGAGACAACCAGGCGTCCAGTTGGGCGATCTCGTAAGGTTCACGGCGGATCATCGCCGCAGGCCGGATCGTCTCGTAATGCTCCTCCAGTAAGGCGTAGCGACTTGCTATTATCGCCGAACTTAACTGTTGATTTGCCGCGGTTGATAGCGCATCAATATCATTTTTTACGATTTTATAATACTGGAGCCATAAAGGTTTGGCCGGGTTCGCAAGACTGTCTGCCGCAAGTCGAAGTTTGGCAGAGGCCTGCTGCAGAGATGCATCATCACTTTTCACCCTGACCGCAGCTTCTTTCACTTCAACAATGGTCTCGGATAGGGCATGAATGCCTTCTACTGTCGTCTGACCCTCAAAGGATATATGCTCCAGACCTTTACTGATTCGCAAAATACTGCCTCTAACCTCTTCAATATCATTCTCCAAGGCATGTCGATACAGCAGGGCCGCTTCTTCATTTAATTGCTGAATTGAATTTTTGGCTAATACTTGCTGATCTGTATTTCCGTTCGCACCTGTACTTTCCGCTGATACGCTGTATGACAAGTTCGTCCAGAACAGTAGAGTCATGAACGACACCACCATAAATCCAGTTTTGATCCTGAACGTTCTCTTCATGGACATCCCTCCCACCATCAATGTATGGCGGGCCGGCGTTCCTTAGAACAAGCTTACATTAGGAAATCAGGTCCGTTTGGCCTGTCTCAATGCAAGCCATGCACAGAGAATGCTCACAAGCGTCAGTCCCACTGTGAAGTTGCGCACACCATCCAGATGGTCCATCAGCGATGCGGGCAGCCAAGGGAAAATGTCATAGGTATAATCCATCGTATCGTTTAACAGCGTCCACAAGGCAGCGATCACCAGAGCACCCCAACGGAACCCAAAGAACCGCACATACAGCAGAGCCTCAATAGCCATGGCGCTATGCGACGCAATTAACATCCAATCCTGCCAGTTCTGTGCGCCCCCCTGCATCCAGCCTGCAAAAATGATGGAGACTGCCCAAACGCCGTATTTTACCGAAGTAACCACAGCAAGCGCCTGTATGACATGACCAATCCGATTTAGAAGCATCGATTTCGGCTTGTACAAAATCCACAACAAGGATAGTGTAAAAAACAGACTCGCCGTCGGACTGTCCGGCACAAACACAATTTGCCATAGTGGTTGCTGTGCCAGCGTATATTCCAATTGATCCCCGTACCATATGTATCCATATACTGTTCCTAATGCATTACACCAAAAAAGAAGCCACAGGAAATAACGGTTCGTTAGAAATTCCCGGCTCCAAAAATACGATAAAGCCACATTCTCTGCCCCTTCCATCATATGTGTTCTGCGTTCCAAAGATAGGTTTTGCGAAAAACGCCTCAAAAAAACCTGACCGCATAAACGATCAGGTTTCATTGCTTATTTCGATTTTACTGTTCTGCCTTCTGTTTCGCAAGCCATTCTGCCAGGTGATTGATGTCATCATCTGTCAGCCCTTGAGCAATGGCGTTGTCGTACTGAGCAGGCATACTGTTATATCCTTCTTTGATAATCGTCAGGATTTCTTCCTGGCTGTGTTTGTCGCCCACACCCCGAAGCGAAGGTCCTCCTGCTCCCTTCATATCAGCCGCATGACATCCGATACATCCGGCCTTTTTGAAGGTTTCCATTGCAGGGTCATCCTTCTCAACGATCGCCACTTCTTCTTTTTGACCTGCCGCATTGGAGGTAGGCAGACCCTGCGCGTGTTTCTCACGCGCTTCTTCTTCACGCTGAATATGTTCCGGCTTCTGGCCGCTTGCTTCCAACTCATGCGAGTAGTGTGTCCATGCAACATTGGTCAGGTAGAAAACGGCCATCACCGATAGAATCATAAGTGATGATGCAATCGGACGTTTGTAGAAACGCCGCTCCTTGCCTGTATCGAGAAAAGGAGCGAGTAATAAAGCGCCGAAAGCAACTCCACTGACTCCAAGTACCCCGAGCAGGACATAATCACCTGAGGCATATGGGTATTTCAAATACTGATACAGAAAAAGGAAGTACCAGTCTGGCATCGGGATAACCGATGCACTTGGATTGGCCGGATAGCCCAATGGTGCAGGTTCCGAAATCGTTAATACTAGAATACCAACCAGTACAACAACACCAACCATCCATTCCTTCAGCAAGAAGTTAGGAATAAAAGCCTCTGATTTGCCGGGATACGCCGTGTAATCCGGTGGAGTTATAAACCCCGCGCCTTTACGGACGCGTGAGTCCCCGACGAAGATAATCTTTTCCTGGTCATCTGACTTGTGTCCGTGAGCCATGTCGATTCCTCCCTTCTCAGATTATAGTGGTCCCGAAATGCCCTGTCTGCGGATCATAATAAAGTGACCGACCAGAAGCACCAGAAGCACAGCCGGAAGGAAGAAGACGTGCAGGGCAAAGAACCGTGTTAACGTCTGCGCACCTACAATAGTTCCGCCTTGCAGGAATTCCTTAATGATCGGCCCCAGCCAAGGAACCGTATTCGCAATCTCTAGAGTAACCTTGGTTGCAAAGTATGCTTTGTTATCCCAAGGCAACAGGTACCCGGTAAGCCCGAGACCCAGCATGACAAAAAAGATCAGCATGCCGACAACCCAGTTCATCTCACGTGGTGCTTTGTAAGAGCCGGTAAAGAATACACGCATCGTATGTAAGAACATCATAACGATAACCAAACTGGCTCCCCAATGGTGCATCCCGCGTACAATTTGGCCGAAGGCTACTTTGGTCTGCAAATACTCGACACTGGCGTAAGCATTAATAATATCAGGCACATAATACATGGTCAGGAACATCCCTGACAAAATTTGAATAACAGTGATAAAGAACGTCAATCCACCAAAGCAGTACACGAATGCGGAAAAGTGATGAGCCGGGTTTACGTGCTCTGGAACTTCATGATCCGCAACGTCCCTCCAAATTGGCGTGATATCGAGACGCTCGTCAATCCAGTCATAGACATTTTTAAACATCTGCGTTCACGCCTCCTATTTGACTCGGGTGTTCGGAACAATGTCGCCCAGATAAACCCAACCCTGATCTTCCTTAACCACATACTCATCCAGCGGCTTCGGGGCTACGGCAAGATTCTTGCCTTCTTTGGTATAATGCGCACCATGGCACGGACAATGATATTCGTCGGGATACTGCTTATCACTGTTCCAACCTACGGTACATCCCAAATGTTTACAAATGGGTGAAAGCGCATAGATTTTGCCCTGTTCATCTTTCCTGATCCAGGCGATTAACGAAGCATTGCTCAAATACCAACCGTCTTGCTGTTTCACTTCAAACGTAAATTCTTGAGGTTCATTCGTAATTTTGCTGATTTCCGCTACTTTGACAGAGGTGCCTTCTCCCTTGTGCTGCAAAATCGGGTCCACCGCAAAACGGACCATGGGAAGTATTGCACCGGCGGCCATGTAGGCTGTAGCTCCACCAAGCGTGTACGTCAAAAACTGCCTGCGTGACATTTCCATGCGGCTTGGCAATTTCATCGAAGCTTCGTGCTGGTCATGCTCACTGCTCATACTGTCTCCAACCCCCTTTTTCAGCCAACTCTCTTAATCGTTTTCATTATCAGAAATTCCACGACTTACTAGAACATACATAATCATATAGTAGCCCTAGAACACCGTCAAGAATTTGTCACACATTTTTAAGGTTCATTTGTAAGCGTTATTAAAAAAGTGTTGGTAAATTGTCACATTTGTCACAGGTAGGTCATCTTTTCCATAACTCACGGATTTTTTCCCCGACAAAACGCGAAATCCCTTCGTCTCCAACCTCTTGAATTAAAACAGAACGACTTAATACCAAATCTGCAGAAGTAATTTGGGTCTGTTCCATCACACCATCAGATGACATTATAACCACATATTTGAAACCGGAAGATTTGAGTTGTTCGGATAAGGTATTTAATGCCATTGACATATCCGGACACGCATAATGGAATGCAGGGTAAGTCATGATACGCCCTTTAAACGGAATCTCCACTAGATCCAAAAAATCTCTAAGCCGCTCCAACGCTTCAGTTGCTTCAACTGGAGACTGCTTGCCCGTTAGGGCTGTATATGGAATAAGGCATGTATCCAGATAGAGTTGCAGTTCCGCCCAGCTGTCTTGAGTCATCTCACTGAATTTCAATTCCCTAATTCCCCTCTCTATCCATTTTATTCCCATATTATATATGAGCTTATATTATAAATCCAGAGATTGATACTTTTTCCGTGCAGGAATGGTCGTGAACGCAAAAAAGAAATGCGTGTTTCACGCATTTCCTGTGTTATATATTTATTTTTACATGCTCATCAGTTTATGGCCTTCAGTTCATCCGTCAGATTCCGGAAAGCTACTTCGTCTCCGGTAGCCAATGCATTATCGATTTCCATATACAGCTTCTCGCTGCGCTGTTTACGAAGCGCGTCGTCCCACACCATCTCAGCAGCCAGCCCCAACATGACTTCATACGTAACTTTCATTTTATCCAATAGGATGCACCTCCAAAACGGATTTAAGAGCTCCTATACTCCTTTCCTTTGGCAACATAACCTAGTGTAGTTCTCGACATCCGCTCAAGATCTGCATCAGTCAACTCACGTATCACTTTGGCTGGTGTGCCCAAAGCAAGGGTATAGGGCGGAATTTTAGTATTTTCAGTAACAACAGAACCGGCCCCGATCAGCGTATATTCACCAATTTCGGCTCCATTGAGAAGGATAGCGCCCATACCAATCAGCGAACCTGTTCCGATACGACATCCATGGATAATCGCAGAATGCCCTACCGATACATCGTCGTCCAAAATCAAAGGTTGATCCGTGTTGACGTGTCCAACAGCATTATCCTGTATATTACAGCGCCGTCCAATCACAATGGGTGCCAGATCGGCGCGCAGCACAGCATTGAACCAGATCGTAGATTCTTCACCCATTGTCAGATCACCTATTAGTTTGGCGCCTTCAGCCATATATACCGAAGGGTGTAACTGTGGTTGCATACCTTTGTATGGAATTATCATAAGTATCACTCCTTAATTTGGGAGTGATTTTAGCAACTTGTCCTTCACTTGTCAAACATAACGGGGGTAATATCCCCGGATAGCGAGCGACAGGATGACGCAAGGCGTGAACCCCATGCTGTCATTTGTACTGTTCGCCCATCTGCATGCTCTCCAATACGAAGCATGCCTAGATGCAGCATCATTTTGAGTATCCTGTTGTCATAAATCGTCTCTGCAGTGTCATAATAGAACGGCTGGATGTAGGGACCAATCTGTCGGAACAAAGACTCTGCTGTGGACCAGCTAGCTGCACATTCCCCTGTCCAGTACACAATGGAGGACAGATTGGGAATAGCACCTTTATAAAGTCTTAACCAAAACCGAAATAGCTGTATCATCTCAGCTGTTTTCTCTGCCCCCAGCTTGTCTTCACCGGAAGGTGACAATTTCAGCGTGCCCTGCTCCTCGCGGACCAGACGATGATGAAAAGCGTAGTCATAGATGAACGCAAATCGGTCGGGGTAGTCTTTGAACGAACGACCATAACCAAATCTCCATCCTGCCTTACTCACCAGCGCCTCACTCACATGCAAATGCTCCATGATCTGCTGCTGAGAACGACGATACATCATGCCTTCTGCGTTTAGTGCTATTTCATGCTGCTGGACAAATTGTAGAAACAGTTTCAGATCATCTGCGAGTAGATGGTATTCATCCCGGTAAACGGGCGGCTCGCTCGTCTGTGCAATGCCGGCTTTCAGGTGAGTGGATAACACATCCCGAAACCTCAATTGCAAATCCTGGGGTACCTGATACAGATACCTGGTCTGTTGAGTTGTGCCATTGAACAACCATCCACTCTTCGTGAAGCGTACGATAAGATCACGTGGACTGGCTCCAGCCTCGCTATCTTTTTTATCCATCGATTGACGAGCAATGGCGACAAGTTCCTCCATACCGAAGTATTGACGGGCATCAAACAGCAAGTTGTTCAAAAATCGCAGATCTACCTGGTTTAGTTCACGAACCTGCTGCTCAAAAAAAGGTCTGCTGCCCAATGTAGTGAGAATACTCTGGATGAGTTCATGTTTGGAATTGGGCTTACACTCGCACTGGTAATAGTCTGCTATTCGATTAAGCTGGCCGATATCGGCAAAAGTAAGCATATCCGCTAGATTCATGGGTCCATCGCCTCGCCCTTGACTACTTTTTGGCTGTTGATTCGGGGCCTGGAGTAGTTTGGTTTTGTAAATATCGTTGACGGAATTCCCATGATCTAAACCTCTTTTTTGCAAATCTTTTATGTTTTAACCATACTATGCCCGAAGTTGCCTGCTCAGAAGAAGAATGAGAGGTTCAAAATCATATAGAATGACAGTTATAAATTGCTATAACGCAAAAAAACAACCTGAGTAATTACTCAGGTTGTTTTGCCAGATCCAATGAAAGGTGTCGTGTACAGTTGTAAAGCAATGGTCTCCAATCTTCACGTTCCTTCTCCAGGATCGTAAGCGACAGGTTTCCAATTCGTTCCGTATAGCGGTCTTTATACAAAGCTGATAGCATATTGGCTAAAAAAGCGCCATGGGAGACAATCAGCACATTTTGGTCCTGATGAGCCTCCCATAAATCCTCCAGAAAGCCCAATGCACGTGTCTGAATATCAGCAATCTGTTCCTGTCCCAAATCAAGCGTCTCCCAGGAAGCGCCCCAGCGAGCAACACGCTCTTCGGACGTCAGACCTTCAATCTGACCAAAGGCACGCTCCTTCAAGCGTGCATCTGGCTCCAGCAAAGGAACATTCAATAGCCCGGAGATAATCTCTCCCGTCTTCTGAGCCCTAGACAGCCCGCTCGTAATGATGTGGTCCCAGCGATACTCTTCGGTAAGCAAACGTCTACCCAGACGCTCAGCTTGCTCACGACCTTCTGCATTCAGAGGTATGTCTGTCTGTCCCTGAATACGTCCTGCCGCATTCCAGTCGGTTAGACCGTGACGAATAAGCCCGATCCGCATCTCATCCCTCATTTCTCTATACGGTGAACGAAAGCCTTACCTAAGCACGTGCACCTTGTTTGCGTTTGTTCGTTGTACGATGCATCCGTCCAAGAGAGAACAGAGCCATACCTATTGCAAGCAGCGACAACGCCATCCAGTACTGAGGATACGCTGGGCCCATGCTCACAACGAAGGGCTCAATAATACTGCCTCTGTCCGCTCCCGTCATGTTGTACTTGTACAATCCGGAGGAAGAAGGCTCACTGCCCGCTACTCCTGTCTCCAAAATGCCCGTAGAGACCACGTTGGTCTGCTCAGCTTCTGATACGTCTGGCTTAAACATCGCCATGTACAGAAAGCTGCATAAAAAAATTGCCAGGAACGCAGCAATCCACAAAGACATATGCTTGCGGATTACAGCAGAGAAACGATTAACCTTTGCCTCTTCCGGCAGTAGCCATGGAGACTCCGCATAGATCCGGTCCATAACATTACGGTTCACTTTCTCTGCTTGTTGTTCTGTCACTGGGACCGGTATGCTGTGCATCAGAATTTGAGCTTCTTCCCACACCTCAAATTGCTGCGAGCAATCTTCACAACCAGCGAGATGAGCATGAAATGCAATTCGCTGAGGATGAGCTTCCGGCAAGTCCCAGACCAGTGCAAACAGTTCCTGGGCTTCATTGCAATTCATCTGTTCTTCATCCCTTCATATGGCTCGTAGACCGGTTCGAAGAAATAAGGTTCCAATTGAGTTTTTACGCTTGACCTTGCTCTGAACAATAACGATTTTACAGAACTGACGCTCTGCCCAAGAATATTTGCAATCTCCTGGTAATCTAGTTGATCATACTCTCGGAGTATAATGGCAGAACGCTGCTTCTCCGGTAAATTGTTAATTGCATCCCTAACCAGCATCACCCGCTCACTGCGCAATACAGCATGCTCTGGCGCATTCTCAGAAGGAGCAACAGGTACAATACCGCTCTCTTCAAGTGGAACACTCCCACTACGCTGTTTGCGAAGCTCACTCAGTACCGTATTTCTCGCAATGGTATATAACCAGGTTGAGAATGAGGCATCCACCTCTCGGAATGAGTGCAGACTGCGGAACGCCTTATAGAAAGTCTCAGAACAGAGATCTTCCGCAAGCAGCTCCATATTAGAACTTTTCAACATATGATATACGAAAGCCAGTATTTTACGCTGATAACGACTCATCAGCTCGGAATATAACTCCAGGTTACCTTCCTTGATCTCTCGAATCAACTGGGAATCCGTCATTTGAGTGCGACCCCTCCTCGCCCATCCATGTGCTTCTCCCCGTTCGACTCTATCCATGTATTACCGAACAGGCACAAAAAAGTTGCGGTTTTCACCGCATAAAACAGCGTTCAGCGCCAAAACAGGCCTTCCCGCCAAATTCCCCTATGTAATGGCAATTTCCCCAACGTTTCTACATTAACAGTATTTATTGTACAACGGTCTGCATCGTCCTGGCAAATCCATGGCTTTCATTGAAGCCCGACCAGTCATTATTATGCGGCCGTTTTCTCGTCCATGACTTCAATTTTATCCCTTTTGTGAAGCCACTCTTATATTGGACGAACGAAGGCCTCAAAAAGTTTGTGTGAATAAAGAATTAATTCAAAATTTCAGTTCCAAATGAAGATCTATTCCACTTTGATGCAAGGATTATATTTCCTTAATTTACGAATGTTATAATTAATTCAAACAATTTTACTCAAAGTGTTGACAAAATGAAAACGGATACATATAATAAAAGTACAGTATGGTTTCTCTCCACTCCTATCCAATAACTGTATTGCTCCACGTGAGCAATGGCCGCTTATGTAAGCGGTCTTTTTTTTGTCCTTTTTTAGAACATGTCCTGTAACAGTTAGTTTTCAACACAAAGAAAGAGGGCTTTCGCCCCCTTCTAAAAACCTAAATCCACACTTGATACCCTAGGGAATCCAGCAACGTTTTGGCCCGTTCCATCTCTTCTTCTTGCCGGAACGACAAACGCATAATGCCCGGTACATCGACCCGGTTCTCAATAATCTCCATGTTGCTTAAGTTAATATCATTCGCCCCAAGCTCGGTGGCAATCTTGCCGATCATCCCCGGTGCATCCTGTACATCCGTATACAGATCAAACAACGACGAGATCATACCTTTCCGTCGTTCTGGCAGCACACTGCGGAACTCGCGTGCCTGACGAAACGCCTCCTCAATGCCCTCACCATTTTGTTGCTCCAGCATTTCGGTGAAAGCCGTCATCTGGCCGTTCCAGTCCTTCAGCAAGCCCAGCAGCACCTCACGGTTGCTCAGCAGAATATCTCTCCATACAATGGCATCACTGGAGGCAATCCGAGTAATATCCCGGAAACCGCCTGCAGCCAGCATTTTATACAAAGGATTCGATTCATTATATTCGCGCACCTGGTTCACCAGCGCAACTGCAATAACATGTGGCAAGTGACTGATCGCCCCCACAATGTCATCGTGCAGCAGCGGCTCTACACGTACAATCTGGGCACGTGTATACGCAAGAAGATCAGATAACCTGTCATAAGCTTCCTCAGGTACATATTCTGAAGGGGTCAAGACATAGTATGCATTCTCGAATAATACTGCCGAGGCTGCATCTACACCTGCACGCTCAGATCCGGCCATCGGATGCCCGCCGATAAAGTATGCGTCACTCATGCGGACATGCTCAGCACAGGCTGCGATGGACGCCTTTGTGCTTCCTACATCCGTAATAATACATCCCTTTTTCAAGGGAAGCTTGGCCAATTGTCCAAAATAGGATTCGAGCAGCCCAACAGGTACGCACAAAAAAATAAAGTCGGCATCCTGTACCGCTTCCTCCAGAGAGAGCGTAGCATCATCCACTACACCACTCGCTATGTACTTGTCCTTCAGTTCAGGCAGGTGGGCATAGCCCATCACCGTTACACCAGGCTTGCCTTTGAAGCAAAGCGCCAATGAACCGCCGATGAGCCCTACACCGATCATTGCAATTTTTAGTTTCATGGGTCCTCACTCTTTTCATCGCCAGATTTAAGGGCGTGCTACCGCCTTCTCAGCCAGCGTGTTCTCCAGTGCCGTGACAAACGCACGGTTCTGTTCTGATGTTCCTACGGACACACGAATGTATGTTGGATATACATGGAATCCAGGACGAACAATAATGCCTTGTTTCAATAGCGACTGAAATGCCGTTGCAGAAGGCATCTCCAGATCAACCATGATGAAGTTACCCTGCGAAGGGAAAAACGGCAGTTCTAACCGTGTGAACTCATTTTGCAAATACGCTCGTTCTACTGCATTACGCTCCGCACATTCTTGGACAAAAGCCTGATCCTCAAGTGCAGCTTTCGCCGCAGCCTGACCGAATCGTGAAGTATTAAACGGCTCACGCACGCGGTTGATCAGATCGATCACTTCCGGGCGTGCAATACCGTATCCAATACGCAATGAAGCCAGGCCGTAGATTTTGGAGAATGTCCGCAAAATGACCAAGTTAGGATAACGCTCAATCATAGAGACACTTTGTGGATACGCCTCATCCGTTACGAATTCATAATAGGCTTCATCCAGCACAACCATGACGTGAGAAGGTACACGATCCATAAATGCCGTCAATTCCTGCTCAGAGATAATTGTACCCGTTGGATTATTGGGGTTACATACCCAAACTGCTTTGGTCTTATCATTGATTTGTGCCAGCATGGAAGTCAGGTCATGAGTTCCATCTTTAAGTGGCACTTCAATGCTGACAGCACCCTCGATGTCAGCGTTACTTTTATATACAGAGAACGTCTGGTCAGCCATGATGTTCTCGTCTCCCGGGAGGAAGAATGCACGAGTGATCAACGCAATGATTTCATCCGATCCACAACCAAAGATCAGATTATCCCGTTCTACCCCCAGATGCTTCGCCAGCACTTCAGTCAGTTCCGTGGAACTGCCATCCGGATATATGCTTACATTGACCAGCTCTCTGGTGATCGCTTCAAGCGCAGCAGGCGAACTTCCATATGGATTTTCGTTGGAGGCCAGCTTGATCACTTGCTCCAAACCCAGTTCACGTTTCACTTCTTCAATCGGTTTGCCCGGTTTATATACAGGCAAATTGACAATCTGGGACTTCGGTTTCAACCCGACCGCCTCCTGTTATTGAAATAGTTATGGACATGCCTCAGCCTGTGCTGAGCATGCCCCGGGGATGTAACATCATTTAATCCCTATCCTTTTAATTGTGCCACAAAGTTGCGAATTTGCAACAGTCCCGCCTGACGCGTATCCGGGTTTCCAAGAAGAGGTATAGCTTCTTCCACCTGACGAACGATAGCACTACCAACAACAACACCATCACAGATGCGGGAGAAACGAGCTACCTGCTCGTGACTGGAAATGCCGAAGCCAACAGCGACAGGAATATCTGTCAGGCTCTTTACAGTTTCAATGAAGCTCTCTACCCCATCGAAAAAGGAAGCTCTCTCTCCCGTGACACCCAGAGAAGAGACACAATAGATGAAACCACGTGCTCCCGTGACAATACGCTCGATTCTCGCGTTGGACGTAGGGGCTACAAGCGGAACCAAATGCACACCTGCAGCATCCGCACGGCGTCGCATATCCTCGGCTTCCTCAATCGGAAGATCCGGGATGATCATGCCGCTGATCTCATGTTTGACCAACTCGTCAAAAAATACATCCAATCCCGTCTGTAATACTGGATTATAGTAGGTGAACAGGACAAAAGGCATTTTCACACCCTTCGCACGCGCTCTTGCTGCTGTCTCCATACAAGTCCGAATCGTGATCTGACTTTTCAATGCACGCTCGGAAGCTCGCTGGATTACCGGTCCATCTGCGAGCGGATCAGAATAGGGAACACCGAGTTCCAAAATGTCTGCCCCCGCCTGTTCCAATTCCTTAATGATTTCCACCGTGGTGTCCACATCTGGATCTCCAACCGTAAGGAATGGAATAAGTGCTGTCCGGTTCTGTTCTTTCAATTGTTGGAAGGTCTGGTCCATCAGGTTCATGCCAAGTCCCCTCCTGTGTATTTCATAATGGATTCAACGTCTTTGTCACCACGACCGGAAAGACAGATCACAACGATATCATCAGCGCTGAGTTCAGGCGCAAGCTTGACAACCTGCGCAACAGCATGGGCTGACTCCAAAGCAGGAATAATGCCTTCTGTTCGGCTCAGCAACTGCAAGGCATCCAATGCCTCCTGGTCCGTAATCGGAACATATTTTGCACGTTTAATATCTTTAAGATAGGAATGCTCGGGACCAACACCCGGATAATCAAGTCCCGCTGAAATGGAATGGGCTGGCTGAACCTGTCCATATTCATCTTGCAGTAAATAACTCATCGAACCCTGGAATACACCGTGTGTCCCTTTGCTCATCGTAGCCGCATGGAACTCGGTGTCCACCCCTTTACCTGCTGCTTCAACTCCAACAAGCTTCACATCCTGATCGCCAATAAACGGATAGAACATACCGATTGCATTACTTCCGCCGCCTACAGCTGCAACAATCACATCTGGCAACCGTCCTTCAATCTCCTGAATCTGGCGCCGTGTCTCATCACCGATCACTCGCTGGAAGTTACGTACCATCATTGGATACGGATGAGGACCGACTACCGATCCAAGCACGTAGAAGGTATCTTCCACATTACTAACCCAGTAGCGGAGCGCCTCGTTTCCTGCATCTTTCAATGTGCGCGTGCCAGATGTCACCGGAATGACTTCCGCCCCAAGCAGCTTCATCCGAAATACGTTCAACTGTTGCCGTTGCGTATCTTCTTCACCCATAAACACTTTACATTCAAGCCCCAGCAATGCAGCAACTGTTGCGGTGGCAACGCCATGCTGTCCTGCACCTGTTTCGGCGATGACTTTCTTTTTTCCCATCCGTTTAGCCAGCAATCCCTGTCCAATAGCGTTATTGATCTTGTGCGCTCCCGTATGGTTCAGGTCTTCACGTTTCAGATAAATTTTGGGTCCACCCAAGCGGCGGGATAATTGCTCTGCATGGTATAAAGGTGTTTCCCGGCCAGAATACTCGCTTAACAGGTAGTTCAGTTCCTTGTTGAATTCCTCGTCTTCAGAGAAGTGGCTATACGCTTCCTCCAGTTCGATCAGAGCGTTCATTAGTGTCTCAGGTACAAAGCGGCCTCCGAAGGGACCGAAACGCCCGTGTTGATCCGGCAATTGATGTGTCATGCCTGCTTCACCCTTTCTACAAATGCTGTAATTTTCGCAATATCCTTCACACCTTCGGACTCTACGCCGCTGGATACATCGACGCCGTCCGGTGCATATGTCTGTATCAGTTGTTGCACATTATCCGGCTGTAAACCTCCTGCCACGAACAACGCGATTCCATGTTTTCTTGCCCACTCGGCGTAGAAAGGAATTCGTTCCCAGGCAAAGGTTTTACCGGAGCCCCCTCCATAGAGCGGGTCAAACGTATCGAGCAATATGGCGTCCACCACATTTTTATATGGATCAAGTGCCAATAAGGCAGTATCGTCAGCTAATGAACCTGTTTCATCCTTGGGAAAAGAGAAAGCCTTGAACACTTCGGTACCGAAGTGCTGCTTCACCTGTTCACAAAATTCCGGCGATTCCTGTCCATGCAGCTGAATGACATCCAGGCCTGAAATCTGCATGATGCTTTCCAGCTCTTCGAGCGTAGGATTCACGAAAACACCCGCCAGCTTCGGCCGATCAAACATCGTCCAGTCCAAGAGAACCGTTCTTAGCTCGGCACCCTGTTCGGGCGTAATACGGCGACGGGATGGGGCAAAAACAACACCAACGTAATCCACAGGCAAGTTTATCATCGATTTTAGCACTTCAACGTCCTGAAGTCCACATATTTTTACAGCCGCTGCCGGCCGGGTTCGCAGATCCACGTCTCTGCTGTTTGTGCCGTCATGATTGAATGCATTCATGCTTTTGGTCCCATCAGTTCATATACCGCTGCCTCAACATCGTCCTTACGCATCAGATGCTCCCCAACAAGGATACCATGCACACCTGCCTCAATAAGAGATTCCAGTGGCTGAGGGCCGTCAATTCCACTTTCACTGATTAATGTGACACCATCCGGAATCAAGTTCATCAAATCCAACGTGGTGTTGAGACTGGTTTCGAACGTTTTCAGATTGCGGTTGTTGATGCCCACAAGTGTTGCCTGCGGTATATCGAGTACTTGCTCCAGTTCAGCACGATCATGGACTTCAATTAATGCATCCAGGCCCAGACTTTTGGCAAACGTCAGATATTGACGCATCTGTTCGGGTGTCAGAATACTCGCAATCAGCAAAACGGCATCCGCGCCAAGCAGCCTTGCCTCGGCAATCTGTCGTTCATCTATAATAAAATCTTTGCGCAGTAGCGGTATGTTCACAGCTTCATGAATGGCCTGCAAGTATTCGCTATTTCCCTGGAAATAAGAAACGTCGGTCAATACGGATATACAATCCGCTCCAGCCCGTTCGTATGCGGAAGCAATTTCTACTGGATGAAAATCAGGACGAATCAGTCCTTTGGACGGAGAAGCCTTCTTCACTTCGGCAATGAGACCCAGTTTACGGTTACGTCTCTCTGATAGAGCACGTTCGAATCCACGAGTATTGGGTAATGCCTCTATCTTTTTCAGCGCATCGTCCATCTGAAATGTTTGTGCCAGAACTTCAACTTCTTTATGTTTGGTTGCTACGATTCGATCAAGATACATGACTGTACGCCTCCGTTGTATGAATTAACTGTTCCAGCTTCCCGGCAGCCTTGCCGGAGTCTACAGCGTCTGTCGCCATCAACACACCTTCTGCAATGGTATTTGCTAGACCGGATACATAGATGCACGCCCCGGCATTCAACAGAACGACATCGCGGTATGCGCTCCGTTCTCCCTGGAAGATCCTTTTAATAATTTCGGCGTTCTGAGCCGCATCTCCTCCAAGAACCGATTCCAGCGGATGTAACGATAATCCCATATCACGTGGATCAATGTCATACGTATGCACTTCACCATTACGCAGTTCGGATACCTGGGTTGGTGCGGAGATGCTGATTTCATCCAGTCCATCATGACTCGCTACAACCAAAGCTCTTTTCAGCCCCAGTCGATTCAGCACTTCAGCGATCATTGGTGTCCGGCTGCGGTCATATAAACCAAGCAATTGACGATCCGCTCCCGCAGGATTGGTTAGAGGTCCGAGCATGTTAAAGATCGTACGCACACCCAGCTCTTTTCTTGGCGCAGCAGCATGTTTCATAGAAGGATGGTACACCTGAGCAAAACAAAAACAGATTCCGATCTCATCGAGACATTGTCTCGCCTGCTCTCCGTCCAGATGAATATTCACGCCCAATGCTTCAAGTACATCCGCACTGCCCGCCTTGCCTGAGGCAGAGCGATTACCATGCTTCGCCACCCGGACAGAGACTGCTGAAGCAATGATCGCCGATGCTGTTGAAATGTTGAACTTATGAATACCTGAACCACCTGTTCCACAGGTGTCCAGCAGTCCATTGCCGTCGGTCAGAATCCGTCCGCCTTGTCCACGCATGGCTTCGGCAAACCCCGTGATTTCATCTACCGTTTCTCCCTTCATCCGCAAGCCCATAAGCAAACCTCCGATTTGAGCCGGAGTGGCCTCACCTCTCATGATGGAGTACATCAAGTTGCGCGCTTCCGCCTGCTCCAGATGGCAGCCCTCCAAAATTTTGGCAAGGCCATTCTTCATTCCTTCCGCATGACTAACTTTAGTTACAAATCGCTCTGATTCTTCATTCATGACTGGGTTCATATTCATTTCCGGTCTCTCCTCTCTCAGTTTTGTGCAGCCGTGGCTGGGGTAACAAAATAATCGGCGTTGGCAAGTTTCAAGGTGTGATCCTTCTCTTTGGCAGGAAACATCGCTTCTGCTGTACGAATCGCCTTCAGCAACGCTTTGGCTTTATTTACGGTTTCTTCATATTCATTCTCAGGCACCGAATCCCATACGATTCCGGCTCCAGCCTGCACATAAGCTTTTCCCTTTTTGAAAATAATCGTTCGGATTGTAATACAGGAGTCCATATTGCCCGAGAAACCAAGATAACCGATAGCACCTGCATAAGCACCCCGTGCTTCTTTTTCCAGTTCCGCGATGATCTCCATCGCACGTAGCTTCGGCGCACCGGATACCGTACCCGCTGGCATACACGAAAGAAATGCATCAAAGAAATCCTTGTCTTCTCTTAGCTCACCTGTAACGTTGGACACCATGTGCATGACGTGGGAATATCGTTCAATTTCCATGAACATGTCACATTTCACACTTCCGAAGTTAGACACACGTCCCAGATCATTACGTCCCAGATCAACAAGCATCAGATGTTCTGCACGTTCCTTCTCATCCTGCAGCAGATCTGCCGCCAATGCACGATCTTCTGCTTCCGTAGCTCCTCTTGGACGAGTACCCGCAATCGGCCGTGTCTCTACACGGTTTCCATCCACTTTTACCAACGCTTCCGGTGAAGTCCCCACAATAATTTCATCGTCCATCTTCAGATAATACATGTAGGGTGATGGATTCAACGTTCGAAGCACGCGATATACATGCAGCGGAGATACTTCCGTATCAATGTGAAAACGTTGGGATAATACCACTTGAAAAATATCTCCTGCCCGAATGTACTCTTTGGCCTGCTCTACATTCCCGATAAACTGTTCCTTCGTGAGATTGGATCGAATATCCCCCAGTTCCACGTCTCCTGGGATGGAACGCGGGTTCAAGTTCTCCCCTGGTCCTTGTTGCTGCAAGCGTTCAGCCGCCTGTTCCAGCTTTTCAGAAGTTAAAGCATAAGCTTGACGGATATCATCATCCGTTGCACCGTCCTTCACGTGCACATTGCCCACAAGCAGCATCTGCTGCTTCACATGGTCAAACACGATAATCTGGTCGCAGAACATGAAGCGAATATCATCCATTTTCAGATCATCCAGCGCGTGGGCCGGAAGCTTCTCATAATATTGCAGCAGATCGTATCCAAAGAAACCAATGGCCCCACCTGTAAATGGTGGCAGTTCATCATCCTTCGGACTGCGATACTTACGCAGCAGAGCTTTGAGTTCTTCAATCGGCTTGCCTGGCAGTTCTCGAATCTGGCCCGCTTCTTCTACCACGATCCGGCCTTTTTTGGCGGAGATCATCAGGAACGGATCTGTACCGATGAAGGAATATCTCGCCCATTGAATTCCACCCTCCACACTTTCCAGCAGAAATGCCCGGTCGTTGTCAGCATAACGGCGGAAAATCCGAATCGGGGTCTCCATGTCTGCCAGAATCCGTTTGACTACCGGAATCAGATTATATTCATTCGACATTTTCAGTACTTGATTAACGTTTGGCGTTATCATCAGATCACGTCCTTTCAGATTTATATAAGTTCAACTAAAGAGGTTTACACTGAGCACTCCGATGACAGAACAACCTTCCGATCGCTGTTATCCCCAGATTTTTTGATTCCCTTTCCAAAGGGAAAATCCGGTGATAAAGGCGAACGCTCCGCTTCTTCAGGTTATTTCTGTCCTCTCCGTTTTTGTGTAAAAAGTTTAGTTGAACCTATATGGGTAGAAGAAACAATTCAATATACAACAAAAAAACCTCTACCATCAGGTAGAGGTTTGGTTATAAGCTGTTTCAACAGGTTGGTGCTTCATAAATAACAAGTCCCTATACATGCATCCTTACCGAATTATCACACAGGCTGTTGTATGGATGTAATACAAATCCATCAAATAAAAAGGAAATGTACCGGCATACACTGATTCTCACCCATAGCACTCATTCTTTCATGAAATGCAAGAGGATATCGGTCGTGTTATACCTAAACAAAACGATGTCGCTAGACACGTTTGCATTCCTTCACCCTGTTTCTAATAATTCCGTAGCTCGACGTACCGCGAATCAGTTGACCGGCTTCTGTTACTCCGGTTACCACCCGCTGGACTCTGCTATATACTCCACTCATCTCAGCTGCTCTCAGCTCAATCTCTACTCTACTCAACTGGTTCTCACTATACATCATTCAGAATGATTTGACAACCACTCTAATCTTACGAATTGGAAGGTGCAGCCAAATCGGGACGCAGAGACTGTGCACCGTTAAGATACACATGGTTGATTTCATTCTGACCTTTTGCAGTGTTAACATGTACCATAAAACGGATGCACTGTGGCAAGGCACCTGCAACCGGAACTTCCAGCGCACACATCAAAGGTACAAGCTCCCAGCCATCCAACTGGCGAATTGCCTTTGCTGGGAAAGCTGCATCCAGATCTCCAGTCATCGTAATCCACACACTGCAAATATCTTCGGGTTGAATCTCGTTACGATCCACGATTTCCTGCAATAGTACAGCCGTTTCTTTCAAAATATGTTCTTCGTTATTATGCGTGACCGTAGTAGCCCCGCGAATTCCCCGAGTAACCATCACTTTTAATCTCCCTTCTTAAGCATTTCAATGACGTCGCGTACTGCCGATACCGGTACATCCTTCACAATTCTGGCAGCGCCGATCCGGTCAGGAATAATGAAGACCATATGGCCCTCACGGAACTTTTTGTCGTGCATCATTGCATCCATTAATGCATCCGTATCCAAATGTTTTGGCATCGTCACCGGCAGGCGCAATGAACGCAACATGCGAACCGTATCGTCATAGAGTCCTGCTGGGGCTCCCAACTTTTCGCCGAGCAATGCCGAGCCCGCCATACCAATCGAGATGGCTTCACCATGCAGAAATTCGCCGTAACCGGCAATCGCTTCAATGGCATGACCAATCGTATGACCCAGGTTTAACAATGCACGTTCTCCATTTTCACGTTCGTCACGCGATACAATCTCTGCCTTGATACCACAGCCTCGTTCCAAGCCATATCCCAAAGCCTCCGGATCAAGGGCAAGCAGTTCATCCGCATGCTCCTCACACCAGTATGCAAAAGCTTCGTCCCGAATCAGTCCGTGCTTCAGCATCTCTGATAAACCAGCAGAGACATCGCGTGGCGGCAAGGTTTGAAGAGTATCCACATCATAGAGCACCAGCTCTGGCTGATGGAATGCACCGATCATATTTTTAGCCAGCGGATGATTGACAGCTACTTTACCGCCAACACTGCTGTCATGCGCCAGGATCGTCGTAGGCACCTGTACAAACTTGATTCCACGCATATATGTAGCAGCAACAAAACCAGCCAGATCCCCTACTACACCGCCGCCTAAAGCAACAATAGCCGAACTGCGATCCAGTTTGCCTTCGATGGCGACCGTCATCATATCCTGATATACCGAAAGGGATTTCGATGTTTCACCAGATGGAACAACTGCGGAGACGACTGTAAAACCAGCCGTACTCAGCGTTTGTTCCAGATTGGACAAGTATTTGGGTGCGACATGATCATCAGTAATAATGAGTAAGGGGCTTTTTTTGATTAAGCCATATTGCTCAAAATATTGAGGCGCTTGAGCCAACAGGCCGCTGCCAATCAGGATTGGATATGAACGCTCCTCCAACTGAACTGTCAGCTGGCGCATCTTAGTAATTCTCCAGTTGGTTATTGTAGTTGGTAAAGTTCGCGCGGATTTCCTCCATGGAGTCTCCGCCAAATTTCTCAAGGAAAGCTTTTGCAATTTCCCAGGCTACCACATGCTCCATTACTACACTAGCTGCAGGAACAGCACATGCATCAGAACGCTCAACCTGAGCTGTAAATGCTTCTTTTGTATCGATATCCACACTTTGAAGCGGTTTGTACAACGTAGGAATAGGTTTCATAACCCCACGTACCACTACTGGCATACCGTTAGTCATTCCGCCCTCGAATCCGCCCAAACGGTTGGTAGCTCGGTGGTAACCACGCTCTTCACTATGCACGATTTCATCATGCACCTGAGAACCACGAATCGTTCCGGCTTCGAACCCGATACCAATTTCCACACCTTTGAATGCGTTAATGGACATCACGCCCTGAGCAATCCTTGCATCCAGTTTGCGGTCATACTGTACATGGCTACCAAGACCCACAGGCACACCTTCAACGATGCATTCCACGATTCCACCGATGGAGTCGCCTTCCTGCTTGATCTGGTCGATGTAAGCTTCCATCTTCTTCTCGGTTTCTGCATCGGTTACACGTACGGAAGAAGCTTCTGTCACTTTGATCAGTTCATCAATCGGCAGATCTTGATAAGGAGCCTCGATTTCTCCGATACGCAACACACGTCCAGCTACTTTGATTCCGAATTCAGCAAGGAATTGACGTGAAATAGCACCACATGCTACACGCACCGTTGTCTCACGCGCACTGGAACGCTCCAGCACATTACGCAAATCTTTTAGGTTATATTTGAGCCCGCCATTCAAATCAGCATGTCCCGGACGTGGACGATGCACGCGACGTTTCTCTTCGTCACTGCCTTCAATCGGCTCAATATTCATAATATTCTGCCAGTGTTTCCAGTCATTATTTTGAACAACCAACGCTACAGGAGCACCTGTTGTATATCCGTGACGAATACCACCAACGAAATTGGCCTGATCCTTCTCAATTTGCATGCGACGTCCACGGCCATATCCCTTTTGGCGGCGGTGAAGCTGAAAATTCAGCTCTTCAAAGTCAATATTCAGATTGCTTGGCAATCCTTCAATAATTGCGGTTAATTGGGGTCCGTGCGTCTCCCCTGCGGTTAAATAGCGTAAACTCATAATACGTTCCCCCTTTAAACTGTTAAACTTCACATTGCTAAAATCCCATAATTTCTTTGCTTATTATAGTATAGCTGACCGGCTTTGACAAGAAAGTCGGTCGTTTCTTGTCCTAAATTGGATTGGACTCGAATGGTGATTGATTAAGATTCTGACGTGTCTGAGAAATATCCATTCATCCATTATGCAAATAACCGCCTGGACACATATACATGTGCACGCCAGACGGTTATGAAATAATTGAAATTATTTTTTGCGATAAAAGAATGTTTCCGCTGTCTCCAGACCATATTGTCCTGGGGAAAAAATCTGTTCCGTACTGCCCACGAACAAAATACCACCTGGACGCAAACTTGTTGCAAACTTGTGATACAACAGGTTTTTGGCTTCCTCGGTAAAATAGATCATGACATTGCGGCACACAATCAGATCATATCCTTCGTCAAAACGATCCAGTAACAGATTCTGCTTCATGAACTTGACTGAACTTTTCAGTTGTTCATCAATACGGTACACCAAGCCATCCTGCTTGAAGTATCGATTTGCTGTTTCCTTCGGTACATCTTTGAGCGAGCGTTCCATATAACGCCCTTCCTTGGCTTTAGCGAGAGCTCCTTCGTCCAAGTCACTTGCCGTAATGGAGCTTCCCTTAAGAATGCCCATCGTGTCCAAAATCATCGCCAAAGTGTAAGGTTCTTCGCCTGTGGAACAAGCGGCACTCCACACTTTAACGCCACGCTTCGGACCCAGCAACTCAGGCAGGATTTCATCCCGCAGTACTTCCCAGCGATTGGGGTTACGCCAAAATTCCGAGACGTTAATGGTCATGCGATCCAGAAACTCATAAAACAGAGACTTGTCCTTCTGCATGGCATCAAAAAAGATAGAAAACGTATGAAATCCGTTTTTGTTACGAAGTGTGGTCAGCCTTCTTTTCATCTGGCCTTCCTTGTATTGAGCAAGATCAATGCCTGTGCTCTCTTTGATTTTCCGAATAAATCCGGTGTAATCCGGGTCTAGTAGTTGTTCCTGCTCCAGCATCGTATCACCCTTCTGGCTAAAAAATTACAACCAGGCTGCGATGCTCTTGTCGTACGTTACCAGCTCATCCGGAGTAAAGAAGTTCGCTGCTTCACGAGTGGCGCTTTCCGGTGAATCCGCCCCATGAATCAGATTATGCGGTGTGTGGCTGGCGAAATCTCCGCGAATTGTACCCGGAGCCGCTTCCTTCACATTGGTTTTCCCGATTACGATGCGCGCAAGCGCCACGATGTCGTCACCTTCCCAGACCATAGCAAATACAGGTCCAGATGTGATAAAACGAACCAGATCATCGAAGAACGGTTTCCCCTCATGTTCAGCATAATGGCGCTTGGCCTGATCTTCAGACATCTGCACCAGCTTGCCTGCCACCAACTTAAATCCTTTGTCTTCCAGACGGCTAACGATACGCCCTATCAAACCACGCTGCACACCATCCGGCTTCACCATCAAAAATGTACGATCCATAGGCTCACTCCTCACTCACGGTTCAAAGTTATTTCATTATGTAAACGCAATCCCTTTGATTGTAACATACATGTCCAAATCCTCCCAATGAGGAATATCACATGAATGTTATTTTTTGAGTGAGACAGCTACACGAGGAACTGCATTCATGAAAAGATGCCCGTCCATAGCAGTCTAATGTTCAAACATATTAATGCGTACGTTTGACCACAAAATGAGCGATATCACGCAAGTTTTTGGTGGTCTTGATGTTAGGCAGTTGATCCAGAGCATCGAGCGCTTTCTTCATATATCGGTCAGCCAGGGCTTCTGCTTTAGCAATTCCTTGACTTTGGCGAATCATTCCAATTGCATCGGATGCACTCGCCCGTCCCTCCTCGTGCTGAACGCGGGCTATCTCCTTCAGCAAAGGTTCACGCAAATTAGGTTCCTGCAATGCATACAGTACAGGCAGCGTAATATTCCCCTGCTTCATATCACTGCCTGGAGGCTTGCCCAGTTGCTTTTCGGTGCCAACCAGATCAAGTACATCGTCTTGAATCTGGAACGCCATACCCACGTTGTAACCGTAGGTGTACAGCAACGAAGATACATGTTCCGGCGCACGAGTAGCAAGCGCCCCCAGCTGGCAGCTGACAGCAATAAGAAGCGCCGTTTTGCGACGAATTCGCAAAAGATAGTTACGTACACTTTGTCCCGTATTGAAAAAGTCCCGAATTTGCTCCATTTCACCAATGGACATCTGCACCATCGCTTTGGCCAGAATACGGTGTATCGCCGGATCTGACAGGCCCGCAGTCATCTCAAGCGCCTTGCCGTAAATGTAATCTCCGGTGTACATGGCAATCCGATTATCCCATTTGGACTTCACCGTTGGTTTACCTCTCCGTGTCGCCGCATTATCAATAACATCATCGTGAACCAGAGAAGCCGAATGAATCAGTTCCAACGGAACCGCTACCAGCTTCAGACGTTCAATGTCGTATGTACCAAATTTCCCACCGAGTAACACAAATACCGGACGCAAACGCTTACCCCCTGCCTTAAGCAGGTGAAGTGACGTTTCACTTAGCAGTTTCTGTTCTCCCTGAACACTGCGATACAGCTCTTTTTCAATGTAGTCCATGTCTTTTTTTAACAACCCGAAAATATCCAATAGTTTCATTCGTTCACCCGTGTCAGCGTATTGTCAGTCCATAAATCCATGCTTACCTTCCCCTCCAGCAAGTCGGGCCTGCAGGCATAACGAAAAACCAGGGCTTGCCTTTCCTGCTTGTGTTCTTCTGAGACGTACTAATCTTCTTCGAATGTCAAGGCCGACATCCGGGAATTAAACTCTGCGACTTGTTCTGAAACATAAGTACAGAAGTTGCCGGAGCATGGGTCAAGGCTGTGGTTCCATTCAAACATCACCATCAGCGCTCACCAATACCCCGGGATTGGGGGACAGCAAATTGCCCCTGCAATTCGGTCAGCAGATTCAAAATTGCAGGAAGCTCAGAAGCTATCCCCGTTCATCCGGTTCTCCCCATCTGGTAAACAGTTGATGCGGGATGCGCAGACTATCGAGCACTTTACCCACTAGAAACAGAATCAACTCGTCCATCGTTTGGGGTTTGTAATAAAAAGCAGGCATGGCCGGTATCATGCGGACACCAAGCCGTGAGAGCTTCAGCATGTTTTCCAGATGAATTGCATGCAGTGGCGTCTCACGTGGCACCAGAATCAGCGTTCTTCCCTCTTTCATCATGACATCAGCAGCCCGTGACATCAGATTGTCCGATGACCCTTGTGCAATGGATGAAAGAGTACCCATGGAGCATGGCATTATAATCATGCCTTCTGCCAGGAAAGAACCACTCGCGATGGAGGCACCAATATCACTAACGGGATGATAGATTAGGGAACCCGCACGACCGCCAAATTTTTCTTCCAGCACACGGTCCCGATTCGTAACATCCCAGTCCATTTCTTCTTTTAATACACGCCACCCGGCATTCGAGATCACCAGATGCACAGTGTATTCCAGATCAAGCAGCGTTTCAATTAATCTGATGCCATATATACTTCCACTGGCCCCGGTAATTCCGACAACAAATCGTTTATTGTCCGGCTGCTGCATCTTTATTTCACCGCCAAATCAATCAGGGTAAACGTAAATACCACTAAACTCAGCACACTGTTCATCGTAAAGAATGCTGTTTGTACACGGCTCATGTCATTTGGCGATACAATATAGTGTTCATAGAAGAGGATACCATAAGTTATCAGCATTCCGGCTCCATACCACCAGCTCAGATCGGTCAACAATAACAAAGCAAGAAAACCGATTGCTGTAATCACGTGGAAGAACTTTGCGATCTGCAATGATTTGTTAAGACCAAAACGGGAAGGTATGGAATGAAGGCCCTCGCCCTGATCAAAATCCAGATCCTGACATGCATAGATGATATCGAACCCTGCAGTCCAGAACACAATCGTAACGTACAGCACAATCGCTGTCCAATCCATCGTACCCGTTACTGCTACCCAACCCCCAAGTGGAGCCAGACCAATGGTCATACCGAGCACTAAGTGGCACAACCAGGTGAAACGTTTGGTATATGAATACAAAACCAGCATAAATACAGCTATCGGCAACAGCTGCATGGATAACACGTTAAGGTTGGATGAGGCCCAGAACAAGAGCACAAATGATACTATGATAAAAATAACGACCTCACCGTTTTTCAACAAACCGGCCGGAATTGCTCTCATCGCGGTACGTGGATTTTTCTTGTCTATGGCCTGGTCAATCATGCGGTTCAAGCCAAAAGCAGCACTTCTTGCACCAATCATAGCCAGTAATACCCACATAATCTGCATCCAGGTCGGGAATGTATCATTCACTACCATGGAACCGAGGATGGCTCCCATAAATGCAAAAGGTAAAGCGAAAAGCGTGTGTTCAATTTTGATCATTTCTAAAAAGATGCGAATTTTCCTAAACATGCTGATTCTCCTTGGTTCCAATATGCAGTGCCGCGACGCCTCCGGTTAGAGGGTAGGCCTGCACTTGCTGCAATCCAGTTTCAGCGAAAATGTCGGCCAGTTCCTTCCTTCCTGGAAAAAGTGCAAGTGAGTCGGGCAGCCATTTATACTGCTCATAACGTTTGGCAAACAATTTGGCAAGATTGGGTAATACTTGTTCAAAATAAAAATAATAAATCCCTTTAAACGGCTGCCATGTCGGCTTGGACAATTCCAGACACACCACCATGCCACCCGGTTTCACTACACGCTTCATCTCCGACAGAACCTGTCTAAGATCCGGTACATTGCGCAGTCCAAATCCAATCGTTACATAATCGAATGAATTGTCTTCAAAGGGAAGTGACATTGCATTGCCCTGTACCAACGTAATTTGTTTTTGCCGATTTACAGCGTCAACTTTGGTTTGTCCAACCTCCAACATGTTGCTGCTGAAATCCAGTCCATGCATGTGACCTGTTTCACTTGCTTCAGCCATCGCAAGCGTCCAATCACATGTGCCGCAGCACAAATCAAGACCGGTATCGCCTTTGGACATATTCATTTTCTTCATGGTAAATTTGCGCCAAGCCTTGTGTCTGCGGAAACTCAGGATATCATTCATGACGTCATATTTACCGGCTATACTCTGAAAAACAGAATGGACAAATTCTTCTTTAGGTTTGGTCTCTCCGCTCCCCATTCGTCTGTCTCCCCCTCAATCTTCCCTTACTGCCGCATGTGAAGGCTGCAAATACGTCAAGTAAGGCTCCAGGATTGCATCAATTTCTTGCAGGCCCAGTTGATCTTCCTCGTCTTGCAGCAACAGTTGTATACGGTGTGTACACTCACGAAGCTTGTCCAGCAAAAACTCGCCGATCCGATACTTATGCACCATACCACTCCATGCTCTTGTATCAGGCTCCGGCTGACGCAGCGTATTGCGCTCGTCGTCATTGCCATACTCGTAAATATGCCAAAAAGCATAACTGTGATAAAAGTTCTGTTCGTCATTCATCCGCTGCAGCTCTTCCATAATTGCCTCGCAGTAGCTGAATTCGGCCAACAGGTCGTTCCATAGTGATGCTTCGTTATCGCGGATCATGCCTGTAAAAGAAAGAAACAGCTGCATCTTCAGCTGTACTGTTTCACGCAAGTATTCTTCAGCCGAAACGAGAAGCTTTTTCATCCGTTCATACAGCGTCATCTTGCGTGCATTCACTTCGGATACAGCACCACTAAGTTTACCGATCATTTCAATTTTGCCTGCATGGGCAAGCAACTGATAGAAACGGCTACTGAAATAATCTCCGGCAAGCACGTTCAGCTGGCGTGAACGCATCTCCAGTTCTCTACGCTCTCCGGATATCGTATCGATTCGATCATGCGTATCCATGGCCAACTGAACGAGCGAGGTTGCGAGAGCGTATAGCTCATCATGAACCTTTTCGTCTGTGCGGCCCACAAATACCTGCAGCAGACGAGCCCGGCTATCCGGAAATGATGGGATTTCCGTATGTTGTCGAATCATGTCGTAATCCGTATATTTCTTTGCTAGTTGGGGTACGCGATATGAATTCATTCTCAGCCTCCGAGCCTTTGCATTGTTAAACCATTTCTGCACTACAATCTTATATATTATAGCATATGTTTATCGGGCACGCACTGAATCATGCTATTCTATTACCCCGGACTTGACATTTCGAATTGCTTCTTCCAAAGTTCGGTCTCCATCATGTGAAACCAGTCCTTCAATTCGTCCGAGAGGATCGGACTATTCCAGTCTCGAAGCGTTTCGATCGCGTACATTGGCCATTCCCCACGCCGAAAATCGGCAGCGAGCAACAAATGTCTTTTGTGAAGCCATTCATCCTCTGCCATAACACGCAGCATTACCTGTTCCACGTTATCCAGACTTCGAAATCCTAGATCTGCCACAGCAGCCATATTACCATAGATTTCGGTGTAACTTGTGCTGGTTCCGGTAACCTTTAGATCGAGCGTCAAAATGGATCGTTTCCACTCCACCCTGGCAATGGGTGTCGATAATTTCATGGTGCTCAGCACGTCCACCAGATTGTCTTCTGTTAGCTGGACGGGATGCTGCGCCGCAGAAACGGGTTGTACGTTTTCACCGCCCAAAGTACGCATATGTAAGGTTTGTATGGCAACAAGCAGAAGGACCGCCGCAACCGTTGCCAGCAGTGAAGCAGTCACGATCATCCGCGGTTTCATAAATGCCTCCCTGCCCTTACCTGTTAGTGTAGTCTGTCCGGTAAAGGCTCATACCTCATTGTACAATGAAAAAAAGCAGGCTATGCCTGCAATTTTCATTATTCCGACTGAATTTGTCCATGCTTGGTGATCAGCGTGGCTTTTCCACGGATTTTAATGGCGGAAGTATGATTGGTAAATTGGGCAAACATGACTTCTCCCTTATCCAGCTTCTCCGTATGGTGGAAGCGGGTATCCTGACCTCGGGTTAAACCGATCACCTGAACACCGTTCTCCTCCGCCTTAATTACGATATAATCACTGCCGGTTGGATGATCCATCACGCACATCCCCTCTCCTAGTTCAATAGCGTTAATGATGATAAATATTGTTTCATTTGTCAACCAGCCCTTATGTGAATGGAGCGCAATAATCTGTTACTCCCAGGTCATACTACAAGTGATCCAGCCACAGAAAGGAGAGTCTCTATGAAGTACATTCCCGCAGCACTGACAGACGAGCATATTCACCAGTTAAAAGAAACTGAACAGCATCTGTCCGCAGCTGCTGGAGAAGAACTGATTCTGATTGCCTATGCGCAGCAACCGGATGAGCCGGAGTCGCTAGACGGCAGGAAGAAAAATGATTAAAGGACAAAAGAAAAGGCCGTGAACAAGTCACGGTCTTTTTGTCGACATATGGAATATGTAGAAATCTTATTTAATTCCGTCTTTGAGCGCTTTACCTGGTTTGAATGCAGGAATTTTGCTCGCAGGAATTTCGATTTCTTCACCTGTTTGCGGGTTGCGTCCTTTACGTGCAGAGCGCTCGCGAACTTCGAAGTTCCCAAAACCAACCAATTGTACTTTGTCTCCGCTTTGAAGAGCCTCAGAGATTGCTTCGAATACGGCATCAACCGCTTTCGTTACATCCTTTTTGGACAATTCAGTAGCTTCGGACACGTGTGTAATCAAGTCTGATTTGTTCATTTGTTTTTTCACCTCCTGAATCAATGTCCTGAATGTTATACTGTGTTTCCGTTTTATAGCGAAATATACGTTCATACACAAAAAATCTACGTACATCTTGAGCGTGATGAACAGAAATCTCGGCCTGCGGTCAACAGTCATTTCCGGCAGAATATCGCCTGAAACAAAGGTTGTTTCAGACGCCGAACAAATTTTATACTAATACAGACAGCACACAATTTCAAGTGCGGTTGCGGTTTAACACGTAAAATGTAACCGCCAGGGCAAGCACGAGCACCCCACCTTTTACAATATCATGCGTGAAATATTGAACATTCATCATAGTCAAACCGTTCACCAGTACACCAATCAGAACCGAACCAATGAATGTTCCGATCACGTTTGGTTTACCTGCACCAAATACGGAGAATCCGACAAATACCGCGGCTACGGATTCCATTAACAACGGAGAACCCGCATCAATTTGCCCTGAACCTACTTTGGATGCATAGATGATACCGCCGATTGCAGCAAACACTCCAGCAGCTACATAAGCGAGTGTACGCACCTTTTTCACCTTGATACCGGATAGGCGTGCCGCTTCTTCATTGCCCCCCGTAACGTACATCTGGCGCCCATACTTCGTATACGTCAAAAAGATATGCACACCGATAACCGCAATGAGCAATAGAATGACCGAAATCGGCATTCCCAGCCATTTTCCCTGCCCAAGCTGCAGAAATGTGGGGTCCATCTCTCCGGCAGCCTTGCTTCCGTCAGGAAACTGCATATGGTTATAGATCGTGTACCCTTGAGCATACGTTTTGTGAATTCCACCGATAATGTACATCGTGGCAAGTGTAGCGAGTAGATCCGGGATACGCAGTTTCACAATTAGCAAGGAATTAAGCCAACCAATCACAGCACCAATAATCAGTGGGACGATAATGACAACTGCCAGCGGCTGCTGATACCAAATCATTAATGAAGCGGTAACGACAGTAGTCAGCGAGACGGTCGCCCCCACCGAAAGATCAAATCCATCAACAATGAGAGATAAGGTAACACCAATCGCCACAAATGTCACGATAGAGATTGAACCCAAAATATCGGTCAAGTTACTGTACGTGAAGAAATAAGGCAATTTAATACCGAAAAATGCTATAACACCAATAATAACGATAATTGCGCCATAACGGAACGCGAAATCTAATGATTTATCCTTCATGCTTCCACCTCTTGTCCACCGCTTGCGTAGTATAGCAGCTGTTCTTGATTGGTCTCGCCCCGTTTGAATTCCTTTACAATCGTCCCTTCACACATGACTGCAATCCGATCACCAATGCCCAATCCTTCATCCAGTTCACACGTGAAATAGATAACAGCTTTACCCGCCAAAGCCAGTTCGTTAATGATGCGAAAAATGTCACTTTTGGCGCCGATATCCACACCTTTTGTCGGCTCATCAAAGATAAAGACGTCTGCGTCAGCATTCAGCCATTTGCCAATGGCCACCTTTTGTTGATTGCCACCGCTTAAATACTTCACTTCCTGCCGCACTGACGATGTTTTGATACCGAGTTGCTGCACTAAAGATTCCGCATTCTCACGCTCTCGCTTTCGACTTACAAAACCTAATCTACTAAGACGTCCAAGCAAAGGCAGGCTCAAATTCCGCTCCACGTTTTCCTCAATCAAAATCCCCTGTTTCCGCCGTTCCTCAGGCACGGAGACAATTCCCAGAGCAGCAGCATCAGCAGGTTGCGAAAGACGAAGTTCACGATTGTTAAGCCGAATCTCTCCACTCTCCAGCCGATCTGCACCAATCAACAAGCGGGAACATTCCGTTTTCCCCGCACCTACAAGCCCTACTACAGCAAGCACTTCGCCTCGACGAACAGATAGGTCCACACCCTTGACTCGGACTCCGCGCCGAAGTCCTCTTGCTTCCAGCAACACTTCTCCTACCGGTGCTTCTGTCTTGGGAAACTCTTCCTCAAACGGTTTTCCAAGCATCTGCGTCACCAGATCATTGATCGTAAGCTCTTTTGCCTCACCCGTGAACACATGTTGTCCATCTCTCATCACGGTGACGCGATCACAGTGACTTGTAACTTCAGGAAGACGGTGAGTAATAAAAATACATGCCACTCCGCGTTCTTTCAACAAATGTACAATTCGGAAAAAAGCATCCGTTTCTTCCTGGCTCAGCGGTGCAGTTGGTTCATCAAAAATAATGACCTTGGCATCCTGAATCAGGATACGTGCGAGCAGAATCATCTGCTTCTCCGCGAGCGTCAGGTCGGCTACTTTTTTGTGAACGGATATAGCCGCTCCTAATTGCTGCAAAGCTTCAGCCGCACGCTGTTGCAGTTTCCGCGGGCTTTTCCACCAACCTCCACTCGGCGACGCTAATTGATCCAGCATAATGTTCTCGGCAGCTGTCAATTGGGGAACCAGCGCAGCATCCACCTCTTGATACACACAGTGAATACCACTCGCTTTGGCATCGCCTGGTGAATTCAGATGAAGCGTTTGCCCACTTAATTGGATAGTACCCTGATCCAGTTGATAGGCACCAGATAGAATTTTCATCAATGTGCTCTTGCCGGCACCATTCGCACCTAGCAGCGCATGAATTTCTCCGCCTTTCACGGAGAACTCCACGTCTTTAAGTGCAGGAATGCCTGCAAACTGCTTGTGGATATGTTCCATTTGAAGCAGAATCGGTGCAGTACTCATGACGCCAACCTCCAATCGCTCCCCTCCGGGAGTATCACTATTCTCATGTAGTTATATTCCATCATGGTTGGAAAAAGCGCGCCTTGCGGCGCGCCTCCGTTACGCTGTTTTATTTAGCAGTAACTCCGTATTCCGACATCCAATCCTTGATTCCCTGTGTACTTCCTCCCCAGCCCTCAACATACTCGGACAGCTCTGAAGTGGAGATTTGTTTGTCAGGCAGCGCATCACGCTGTACATAAACCGGGTTGAGAACCACTTGATCCTCTGTATCATCCCCGTTCAGCTTCTGGTATGCATAACGGACTTGTACACGTCCAATATCTGTTGGATCAACTGCTGCGGAAGCAACCCAAGGGTTTTTCGGATCCTGGATCATCTGCAAATCTTCATCACTCATATCAATACCATATACCTTGATCTCGTCACGTCCTGCTTGCTGAATGGCACGCGCTGCACCTTTGGCGAACTCATCCCATGCAGTCCATACCGCTGTGATTTCACCTTTTGGATATTGTTTCAGGATCGCTTCCATTTTGGCTTGTGTATCCAGCGCCGGGTTCTGAGCTGAACCAAACGTTGCAATCTCCTTAATGTCCGGGTTCTCTTTCAGGAACTTGCCATAAGCAACCTGACGACGTTCCATTGGTGCAAAGCCGGCAACCCATACTTTTACGATATTGCCTTGTCCGTTAATATCTTTTTTCATTTGCTCCAGCGTAAGTTCAGCCATCTTTTGATCATCCTGGGACAACACTGTTGCTCCCGGAACACTAATGTCTGCATCGAACACAACAACCGGAATGTTTTGTTTTACTGCCTTTTTCACGCCCGGCGTCAGCAAGGAATCCCCATGATCCGTTAGAATGGCATCGAATTTCTGGTTAATTGCGCTATCGAGCAACGATACCATTTTGGCTTTATCATTATCGGCGACAAACGTAGTCAATTGTCCACCGAATTTTTCGATTTCTTCTTTAACCCCTTGCACATATTGCTGTGAGAACGTACCTGTGTTAAATTCCATGATCAGTGCAATTCGTTTTCCACTGAGTGGGCCTGTTACTGCTTCGGTTTGAGGCTTGTCCTCTGCTGCGCCAGAAGCTGTAGTTGAAGCAGGCTCTTTTTTAATTCCGCAAGCGGACAGCGCCAATGTAAATACAAGCAGCACACTCAACCATACCCATTTTGTATTTTTAATTCTCATCTCTTTCTCCCCCTGTTCACACTCTCTCTGTGATCTCGATCACAATAGTTGAATATTAATATAACGGCTAATCCCTAGTATGTAAATGGGTTTTAGTAATTTAAAGCTAAAACTCGCTAAGTTTTTATTCGAAACTAAATTATCTTATCCAGTTCATCCAGAATCATGAAAATAAAACAAGAAAAAGACCGCGAGGGGTACCCCTACGGCCTTTTGGACTTACAGAATTATAGCGATTAATCCACCCGAACCTTCGTTAATAATACGTCCCAGCGTCTCTTGCAATTTATATCGTGCGTTGTCTGGCATCATCGCAATTTTACCCTGAATGCCTTCTCTCACGATGGAATGCAGTGAACGACCGAACATATCTGAATCCCATACCTTGATCGGATCGTTCTCGAAGTCCTGCATCAAGTACCTCACCAGTTCCTCACTCTGTTTTTCCGTTCCGATTATCGGTGCAAATTCCGATTCCACATCGACCCGGATCATGTGAATGGATGGTGCGGTTGCTTTCAGGCGGACGCCGAATTTCGTACCCTGCCGGATGAGTTCTGGCTCATCCAGTGCCATCTCGGCGAGGGATGGAGCTGCGATACCGTAACCGGTCGTTTTGACCATCTCCAGCGCCTCAGCGAAGCGATCGTACTCCCTCTTCGCATGTGAGAATTCCTGCATCAGTTGCAGCAGATGATCCTTGCCTCGAATTTCAATACCAACAACTTCCACGAGGATCTGATCGTATAATTCATCTGGTGCATACAGATCGATTTCTGCCACACCTTGCCCCATGTTCATGCCGCTCAGACCGGCTCGGTCGATGAATTCATATTCCATGAACTGAGCAACAACCCGATCCACGTCACGCAGCCTGCGGATATCCTTAACCGTGTCGCGTACGGAATTTTCGTAGTTGCTGCGCAGCCAGTGGTTTTCATTCAGCACCATCACCCAGCTCGGCAGATTCACATTCACTTCATGTACAGGGAACTCATACAGCACTTCGCGAAGCACACCTGTGACATCATCTTCTGTCATTGTTGCTGCACTGAGTGTCATAACCGGAATGTCATACTTGGCAGCAAGCTCACTGCGCAACTGCAGCGCTTCTTCACTGCGAGGGCGAGTCGAGTTGATCACCAGTACAAACGGTTTGCCTACTTCCTTCAGTTCGGCTATAACGCGTTCCTCTGATTCCACATAGGAACTCCGTGCAATCTCAGCGATCGTGCCGTCTGTTGTAACCACCACACCCAGTGTGGAATGCTCCTGAATGACTTTGCGTGTACCAATTTCGGCGGCTTCCTGGAAAGGAATTGGTTCTTCAAACCAAGGCGTGGAGATCATGCGTGGTCCATTCTCATCCTCGTACCCCTTGGCTCCTTCCACTGCGTAGCCTACGCAATCCACAAGGCGTACATTGACATCAAGTCCCTCGGCGACCTTGATTTGAACCGCGTTATTCGGTACGAATTTTGGCTCCGTAGTCATGATTGTTTTGCCAGCTGCGCTCTGTGGCAGTTCATCCACTGCCCGCGCACGGTCTGCCTCATTTGTAATGTTCGGCAAGACGATTGTTTCCATGAAACGTTTGATAAATGTTGATTTCCCCGTCCGGACTGCGCCGACAACCCCGAGATAAATATCCCCTCCGGTCCGCTCGGCAATGTCCTTAAAAATGTCCACTTTCTCCAATGAAATCCCTCCCTAAATTACTCCGAAGGAAAAATGCTAAAGAGCATCCGCTTCGTTTTTTCAATCAGAAGACTGAAATCCCTGCAACGGTAGAGCCGCCTTTGTGAGTGCCCGGAAGTCGTCCGCCGCCGAACGTTGCATTCTGATGAAATCGGCGAGAGCGGCGTTAACTCGTACATGCAATTGGACTAGTATCATCTTATGTATCCGTATGCAGCATTATGACGCGTATTTTTTGTTTTTTTCTCAAGGTAGTTGCCTTAAGAGAATTGCCCCGCTTTCGGACTGCGCGTCTTTATTACAATCTACTTTATGAGCGTGCCGAAGCTTTTATGCCGGTTCGTTCATTTGGTTCTCGTGGTACCGTTCAAGCCGTGCAGAAGGTATACTGTGAAGGTAAGGCATTTTTTAGCAGAGAAGAGCAGAGATAACGAGCTGAGAAAGGTGAGATGAGCGTGGCACAGATCAAAGTATATGGACTAGGTGAGCACTTGAACCCATTGAAAGAGCAGCTTTCACAAGTTATACACTCCGTTATGGTGGATGTTGTGGGATTACCGGAGAACAAGAAGTTTCAACGTTACTTTCCCATGAACACGGATGATTTTCTTTTTCCCTCTGATCGTTCAGCAGGGTATACCATTATTGAAATCAGCATGTTCGAAGGCCGAACAGATCAAGTCAAGAAAGAACTCATTCAGCAATTATTCACACGGATGAACGAACAGTTGAAATTGTCGCCCAATGATGTGGAGATTACTATATTTGAAACACCGCGCAGTCATTGGGGTATTCGGGGATTACCCGGTGATGAACTTGACTTGAGTTATAAAGTGGAGGTCTGAACAAAGTAATCTGAATATAGCTTATGGACCATATGATGTGACTATAAACCAACTTATAAGAAAGAGATATCCCGTGATGCGGAATATCTCTTTTTTTTACCTTAAGGACAATCAATGGATTGCGTGCATTCGAATCGAATTAACCTCATTATTACTTTGTTGCAATCGGGGTGTTATTCTGCCAGGTATAGGCGACTGATTTTACAGGGACAAAGTAAGAATGCTCCAGCAAGAATTCACGCAAATCTTCCACTTTTGTTGGAGCATTATCTGACTTCTCTACAGCCTGCATAATGTCAAAAGCATAATCTACATAGACATTGCCCTCGTCATCCATCATGAAAGGCAGTTCCTGACCCGAATATACACTATTCAGTGTAACCGCTGGGGCACCAGCCTGTGCGGCTTGTTCCATATCTACAGCGTATAGCCCCGGATACAGTTCTTCCCCACTTGGTAGTTGATTGTTATGTACGGACTTGTACTGATTGACCATTCGTTGAACATCATTTACTTTCTGTACCGTTTGAAGATCCATGACTTTGACTGTCGGGTTCACTTCTTCATCCTGAATGAGAAAGTAAGCGCTCCCACCACTTTCAAACGCCATGCCGGGTATTTCATCCAGATACCCCTGCTGTTTCAGCTTGGACAGATCAACTCTGAATTTTTCATATTTCGGTGTTTCCATATCTGCGTTGACCATGGGCAAAATCCCCTGATCCTGTTGGAATGCTTCTAACGCAGTTTGAATACGGCTTACGCTTTCCCTATATGCTATTTTGGGATCGGGATTACTCTGGGATTGATACATACACCCCGTTGCTGTAAAAGCAAACAATAGGAATAAGAGTAGACAGGACATCTTCTGTAAATGACGCCTCTGCCTTCTTGGTTTCACGTTCTTCGTCATATTCACGTTCATCCGTATCCTCCTTGAATCGTTCCACTCAGGTATTCTTAGAACCAATCGTCCTCTTCCTGCTGCTGACGCTCCAATTGTTTACGAATCGCTGCCTTCAGAGGGTCCTCCGGAACATGAACCGTCACCGATCCCCGCACCTTCGCCTGACATGACAGTCGAGTGCCTGCATCCAGCAGTGAACCTAGTTTACGCTTCTCCGCATCTGTTGGTGGATGCAGTGCTGCTAGATGTTCCGAATCTACTTTCACCTTACACATCAGGCAGGCTGCCTTTCCATCACATCGCGTTGCTATTTTAACCCCTGCACGGCGTGCAGCATTTAACAGCGTTACCCCTGGCTTTAGCCGAATCGTTTTATTTTGCGGTAAAAATGTAATATTGTAATCCATCATTCTTCCTCCTAACTTACTGAGGCCATTCGAAGCCAACAAGCTCTTCCACTTCTGCTCTGAATCGGCTTGTCCATATATTTTGCTTCCCCAATAAAGTCATTAGAGGTTGATGTGATTCAGGCATCTGCCGAATCTGCCTTGCAATGGGTTCGTAACGATCGGCACGGCCTCTCATTAGATTGAACAACAGCTCATGAGCAAGCGGCATTAGACGCAATGTGTAAGAACCTACTTTGGCTTCAGGTGCATACTCGGCCAATACATGCTCAATTTCAATGCGGTACCAACTCTTACGTGACCACACTTCGAAACCCCCAACCAGTTCCAAGGCACAAGTCCCTACCTGATAATGACTGAGTAGCGAGGCATAAGGTCCCGTCTTATCTACGACAGGCTCGTCCAGTACCATTCCAGGCGCAGATTTATGCAGCAACTTCGCGGCGGTGATATCAGCGTAAATGTCAATATCTCTGGGAGCCTGCTGTAATTCCACCTGCTGGAGCAACAACCCACAGCTTCCCCCAAGCAGCCACGTATAAGGCTCTGCATCCCAAGCTTTCGCCGTTTCCAGCAAAGCCGCGTGTAATTCCGGATAGCGCTCTGTCCGATCCTCCGTTTCATGCGACCTCATCGGCTCACCTTCCCTTCATCCGTTTTCGTTGTGTCAGTTCTTATGATGTGTTTATGCGGATGTTATCTCTCAGGCGAGAAAGATCAGGTCAGAGAAGCTATTCCGCCGAAAAGGCCAATCAGCATAATGAGAAAAGCGATTAAAGAAAGAATGCCCCGTACAACGCCTTTCGTTTTGGATCGAGCAAACGTAATCAGGAATACAGATAGTCCCATAATGAGGATTGCGACCAATGAAAGCCACATCTTGTCCATCGCGTTCATAATCCAGAGTTCTCCCCTTCAGTCCGTAATTCATCACTGACACTGTGACAATTGCAACTATTATAACACGAAACATTGCTCAGCTTTCCAAAAAAAAGACAAAAAGCAAGCCGGCAAATGCCGACTTGTCTTTTTGTCTTGCTCGATCGCCTGCATGCAGGCGCGATCTATTATTTTTTCATCATCATTTTCATTAATGATTCCATACTGTTTGGGTTTAATCCGCTTTTTTTGACGGCACTCACGATATCCTGAACTGTATCCTCAGATACCGGCACTTTTGCCATGGCGGATACTTGCTTGATCAGTTGGCGCAACTGAGCTTCATTCTGCATGGTGGACGGTTTTACTGTACTCGCCAATTTCTTGACGGCACCTTCCGTAATCGATTTCCCTGTTTTTTTGTTGATCGCTTTCAGCGCTTCCTTGGAAATGTTGTTAGCCATTCGTCTCCCCTCCTCCGGCAATACTCATGTGTATAATATGAGTGCACCGCAAAAAAGGTGAATAAGCTTCTCATTTCGGGAAAGCTGCCTACGCTACCATTAGGAATGCCACTGCTCCCAGGTTTCAAGCGTCATGACTTCCATTTCGGTCTTGGGATCACGTCCCATCAAAGCTTCAACCGCATCCCGCGGCTGTCTCTCCTGAAAAAGAACGTGATAAAGCTGATCTGCAATCGGCATTTGCACACCATATTTCTGAGAAATGAAGTGGGCGGCCTGTGTGGTCCGAATTCCTTCCACAACCATGCCCATGGAATTCAATACATCGTCCAGCTTCTGTCCTTTGCCCAGCAAGGAACCTGCTCTCCAGTTACGACTGTGCTGACTAGTCGCGGTCACGACCAAATCACCGATCCCTGCAAGTCCGGAGAACGTAAGCGGATTCGCCCCCATCTCCACACCGATGCGTGTGATCTCGGCCAGCCCGCGTGTTAGCAACGCTGCTTTGGCATTGTCACCAAAGTTAAGCCCGTCTGACATACCTGCTCCCAGCGCGATAATATTTTTAAACGCTCCCGCCAATTCTACACCGATCATATCTCGATTCGTGTACACACGGAAATAAGCATTCATAAATAAACCTTGGGCGGCCTCGGCAGAAGCTTTATCCAGTGATGCCACAACAACCGTCGTTGGGCAACGCTTAACCACTTCTTCCGCATGGCTTGGACCAGAAAGTACAACGATATGTCCTTCTTCACATTCAAGTTCTTCCGAAATGACTGTGGACATGCGTTTTAGACTTTCTGTCTCAAATCCCTTGGTTGCATGAATGATTAACATTTCCGGTTTGTAATAGGCCTTAAGCTGATGAGCAACCGAACGCATCGCCGATGAAGGAGCAACAATTAACACAGCAGAAGCCCCTTCAACTGCCGTCGCCATATCCGTGGTTGCATGAATACGAGGTGACAGCTCTGCATCGGGAAGGAAGCGTTGGTTTGTATGTTTATTATTGATTTCTGTGGCCTGGTCTTCACCACGTGTCCACATGATCACATCCAGTTGATTGGCAGCTAATACACTGGCAAGTGCAGTACCCCAACTGCCCGCAACCAGAACAGCAACTTTTTTAGACAACGCGTTTTCCCCCTCCAGGGCTTTTCGATCCCAATTTATTTTCCTGTCCTTTGGCGAGCTTCGCAATATTGGTACGATGTCTCCAGAACGCAAACAGACAAATAATCAGACTTCCCCAGAAGATACTCATCGAATATCCGGGTAACACAAGGATGAAGAGCGGTGTCAAAGCTACAAAAATAAGGGAACCCAATGAAACATATCGTGTCAATACGATGGACAGGATGGCAAATACACCGGCGCATAGCGCAGGAATAAGTGCAAGAGTTACGAGCACACCGATCGCTGTCGCAATTCCTTTTCCTCCACGAAAACGGAAGTACAGCGGCCAGTTATGTCCTGCAATGGCAGCTATACCACTGAGTGCAGGAATCCAATCGGAACCATTGCTGAACCAAACCCCAATCCAAACGGCCGCAATACCTTTGAGTACATCCAACAGCAGTACCAGAATTGCCGGTCCTTTACCCAATATCCGCAAAGTATTGGTAGCCCCTGCATTTCCGCTTCCGTGTTGACGGATATCGATCCCCCGTAGTGCTTTTGCAAGGAGGACACTAAAGCTGATTGAACCGAGCAGATAGCTCAGTACAATCGCTGCGATTTGTAAAATCACAAACTTCTCCCCTAACCTTCGTCGGACTTCCTCCGAGTAAATATGCGAATTGGCGTCCCTTCAAAATCAAACGCTGCACGAATTTTATTCTCCAGGTAACGTTCGTAAGAAAAGTGCATCAATTCCGGATCGTTCACAAAAATAACCATGGTCGGAGGTTTAACTGCAACCTGAGTTACATAGTTGATTCTCATTCTGCGTCCTTTATCTGTTGGTGGCGGATTAATAGCCACTGCATCAGATACTACATCGTTAAGCAGATGCGTCTGAACACGCATAGTATGCTGCTGTGCTACACGTTGCACAACAGGCAACAATTTTTGTAAGCGTTGTTTTGTCTTGGCTGACAAAAATACAACCGGAGCGTAAGTCATAAACAGGAAATGATCCCGAATTTTTTTCTCAAACTCATTCATTGTTTTATCAGACTTCTCTACAACGTCCCATTTGTTCACAACAAACATGGAAGCTTTACCTGCTTCGAATGCATAACCTGCAATATGCTTGTCCTGCTCAATAATGCCTTCTTCGCCATTAATTACAATCAGAACAACATCTGCACGCTCAATGGCACGCATCGCACGCATTACGCTGTATTTCTCCGTGGTTTCATAGACTTTACCACGTTTACGCATACCTGCTGTATCAATCAGCACATAGCGCTGGCCATCTTTTTCAAACGGTGTATCAATCGCGTCCCGCGTCGTTCCAGCAACATCACTGACAATAACACGTTCTTCGCCCAAAATGGCGTTCACCAATGAAGATTTACCCACGTTAGGACGTCCGATCAGAGCTACACGAATGACGTCGTCATCGTAAGTCTCTTCCTCAAGTTCAGGTAATTTCTCTACGATGGCATCGAGCAAATCACCTACACCCGTACCATGACTTCCCGATACTCCGATTGGATCACCAAATCCAAATCCATAAAACTCATAAATGAGCTCACTGCGCCCGATATTATCCACTTTGTTAACGGCTACAACGATAGGCTTACCTGAGCGGTACAACATCTCTGCGACTTCTTCATCAGATTGCGTAATCCCTGCTTTTGCATCACACATGAATACAATAACATCCGCTTCTTCAATGGCGAGCTCTGCCTGCATCCGGATTGATTTTAAAATGACGTCCTCGCCGTCGATTTCGATACCACCTGTATCGATAATGCTAAATGGTTTACCGTTCCATTCGCCGATTCCGTAGATACGGTCACGGGTAATGCCCGGCTTGTCTTCCACAATGGCCAATCTGTCGCCGATGATCCGATTAAAAATGGTGGATTTGCCCACATTCGGTCGCCCGACAATTGCCACAACGGGTCTTGCCATACATTCCACTCCTCCTGTCCATACTTACGATAATCATCATAGCAAAAAACGCCTGTCTTGGCTAACGTTTCATGCCGTTATACTCGCAATAAAAACAATCGGCGAACCCGCTGGGGCTCGCCGATCTTGCTTTTATTGTTCAGCAAAATATGCAGTATATAACTTAGAACCATGCATGTATAACTTATTTGAATTTGCTGAGTTTGTCACCGAACAATTCGCCAAGTGTAGTGCTCATACCTTGATTGTTCAGAGAAACGTTAGGATTGTTGATTTCTTCACGTGGAGCGTTGTTTCTTGCTGGACGCTCTGATTTTTGTGGTTGAGCAGGAGCTTCTTCAGTTTCCTTAATGCTCAGGCTCACACGTTGCTCAGAAGGATTCATGTCCAAGATTTTAACTTGAACTTCTTGTCCTTCTTTCAACACTTCGTGCGGAGTGCCAATATGTTTGTGGGAGATTTGCGAGATATGCACAAGTCCCTCAACACCAGGAGCGATTTCAACAAAGGCACCGAAGTCAACCAGACGTTTTACAACACCTGTTACGATATCGCTAGAGTTGAATTTGTCGCCAGCTGTTTCCCAAGGACCTGGTTGAACAGCTTTCATGCTCAGGCTGATTTTACCTTTTTCAGGATCAACTTTCAGCACTTTTACGTTTACTTTATCGCCTTCAGACAGAACGTCCGATGGTTTGTCAACGTGTGTCCAAGCCAGCTCGGATACGTGAACCAATCCGTCTACTCCGCCAACATCAACGAAAGCACCAAATTGAGTCAAACGTTGTACCGTACCTTCGATCACTTGACCTTCTTGCAAACCAGCCATAACCGTAGCTTTGTTTGCTTCGAATTCTTGCTCCAGTACGTCTTTTTGGGAAAGGATCACTTTGTTGTTCTCACGGTCGATCTCTTTCACTTTAACACGCAATGTGCGTCCTTTGTAATCGCTGAAATCTTCAACGAAATGGCGCTCTACCATGGAAGCCGGGATAAATCCGCGAACGCCCACATCTGCTACCAGACCGCCTTTAACAACGTCACCTACAACAACTTCGAATACGTCTTGGTCTTCAAAATGCTTTTGCAATTGATCCCAAGCGTTTTCGCTGTCGATTGCACGTTTGGACAAAACGAGTTTTTCTTTCTCGTCGTCGATGCTAAGTACTTTAGCTTCAACTTCTTGTCCAACTTCAACTGCATCAGACGCGCTGTCTACGTGTAGGGAAGACAGTTCACGAATTGGAATTACACCGTCATATTTATATCCAATGCTCACATAGGCTTGGTTATCTTCCAATTTGACGATGGTTCCTTTTACGGTATCTCCTTTTTTCAAGGAAACGAATTGATCCAACTCATCTTGGGTTGCTTCTTGATTTTTCATTTCTTCCGACATGTCAAATACCCTCCTCAATTCAAAAACCCCATTATATTCAAACCTGCCTGTAGCAGAGTTCAAAACACTTTCATCGCTGAATGAACATCCTTAGCTTCCCTCAAAAATATGGAAACATGCACTCAGCAGTCTGACGATGCCGTTATTTGCTCGGCACGCCTGTTTGCACCATTTCATTAATTTTGGACATAATCTTCTCCGTCGCTCTTTCCAGCGCATCGCCGGAAGGATCTTCCTTGAACTCGTCCAAATTCACCGGTGCTCCATAAACTACTTTCATCTTACGAAAAACCTTGTAGTTACCGATAATAGCAGTAGGAATAACAGTAGCACCACTTCGAAGAGCGAAGCTCGCTGCCCCTTTTTTGCCGATGCCTCCATCATTGTGTCGGCTTCCCGAAGGGAAAATGCCAAGCACTTCACCACCACGCAAAATGTTGAGTGAGGTCTTGATGGATTCCTTGCTGACGCCTCCACGTTTAACAGGGAAAGCGCCTACGGCTTTGATAATTCGGCCTAAGACCGGAATATCAAACAATTCGCTTTTGGCCATGAAGCGCACCTGACGACGAATCTTGATACCAACCGTTGGAGGATCAAAGTTACTGATATGATTGGAACATAAAAGTACGCCGCCTTCTTTCGGGATGTTCTCCCGTCCAACTGCCTCTAGGCGGAAAAGAATGGTGTACATGATCCGCAGTAATGTGCTGCAAAATGTGTAAATCATAGACCGATCTCTCCTCTGACCATTGTGCAATAAGACACGATTTTGTCAACCACTTCATGGATACTCATCTCGGTTGTATCGAGCACTGTAGCGTCCTCAGCACAACGAAGCGGGGATATTTCCCGACTTTCATCCAATTTGTCACGGGTGGCAATGTCTCGCTCAAGTTGCTTCAACGTCAGTCCTTCTGAGGGGTCCAGTTCTTTGAAGCGGCGAAGTGCACGCTCTTCCACACTGGCAGTCATGAAGATTTTCACTTCCGCGTCGGGCAATACTGTCGTTCCGATATCGCGTCCATCCATGACGACGCCCTTGCGCAAAGCCATTTGCCGCTGTGTAACCACCAATTGCGTACGCAGCCCCTCGATTTGCGCATATCGGGACACGATTCCCGTCACTTCACGGGAGCGGATTTCCGAGGTTACATCTTCCCCATTACAGAACACTTTCTGTCCGTCGGGATCCGGTTGTAAATCAATGACCAGCTTTTGGGTTTCCTGAAGCACCTCTGGCACATCTTCCGGTGAAATACCTTTTCGAAGCATATGCAAGGTTACCGCACGGTACATCGCGCCAGTATCGACGTATATATACGCGAGCGCCTCTGCAACCAATCGGGCCACCGTGCTTTTCCCGGCACCGGCAGGTCCGTCAATTGCAACGTTCATCTTCCCGTTCTCTGATGTGTTCTGGCTTGCCAACGGGGCATTCCTCCTCAAACGATAAGCCTCAATAAAAAAACAGGCATTGCCTGCATCGTCAAAATTATACCACACTATACACATGGATGCAAAAACAGACAAATCAGTGATGCTATTGTTCGTGTACCGTTTGCATCTGAATTGGTGTTCCTTCCAGACGATCAATGGAGGTCATATTCTTTTTCATATCAGGCACAAGAAGTAATAGCTGATAGATCACAAGCAGAACAAGAAGAGCTGTAATCAGCTTCAAAGCCCTTCTTTCCATTCGCTTGGATAAAACATAATATAGGCGCTCGTATCTGCGGGATGCATGGCGATTGTTCACAATCTGAACCTCCGTTTTTCCATTACATTGCCCACCATTGTCACTTTCTATCCCAGACAATCACCATCTCTATTTCGTTCGGTAATCTAATTGCCGTTCAAAACAAAACTTGATGATCTTTTGTCGTTCCGAATCTGTAATCTGCACAAACTTTAACATGCATAGCTGTCTGCCTGTTTCCAGTGTTTTGATCCGTACCACTTCAGCTTCAAAGTTCGCATGTTCAATCGCTGCATTCCGATAAGGAATAAGCAACCAGCATTTCAGCTTTTGTCCTTCCGCAATAGCAAAACTGGGTTCCCCATAAATGGACAATCCCCCGCCGCCAATATCTTCAGTCAAGCCCACGGCTCGGGTAAGATCTTCACCCTGAATGGCCATTTCAAGATTTGCATGAACACGCAGAAAACTGCGACGCTGGATTTTGGTGATATCGTCCGGCAAGGGCTTGCGAATTCGTACAAGCCGAACTACATCTTCTTCAAATCCAGTCACATACGTGTTGAAATAATGACGAACCCCGTCTTCCGTAATATAAGAAATGGACAATTCCTCACCAAAAAACAACCTTTTCAACCGACTGCTTCCCTGTTGCATCGGGACTTCGATCAGAAAACTATTTTCATCCACATCCGCTATGCGTGATTTATATTCTTTGCTTTCCTCTTTTTCATCTGCAGAGGCAATCTGGATGTATAAAACTTCATTTATTTTGGGAAACAAGCTGTTCACCGCCACCTTAGCTTTTTATCTTCGTATCGTATGTACAAGGACTATTATACCATGACCTTTCTCATATTGGACAACAAAAAACAGACCACTACGTGGTCTGTTCCATAATCTATTTACATTCTAACAGGCTGCCGGCTTCTTGATGTTATGTGGTCTCATTCACCGGTTTGATTTCCTCAACGGCTTCTTCCATACCTGTATCAGCGTTGATGTAAATTTTATATTTTGCACCATTGATGCGTCCACCGAATTCGTAACACAGAACTTCTTTGCTGTAATCATTCTTAATAAGTGATTTGCGAGCATAGCTCTCCTTGAATTCCGGATTCAGTTTTTTGCGGGCCTGTTCAACCGTGAGTGTGGCTTTTGGAATCTCCCGCTTTTTCTGATGTTCATATACAAAATCACTTGCCTGGAAGCCTGTAACATCCCCATTATCAAGGCCAACCCGAACAGACATTTTTTCTGGATAAATCAGTGTATCGCCTTGTTTGCGAACATAGGTCAGGTTACCGAGATTGCCAAACTCGTCATAATTGACTGCCTTCATATCTTTGTAACCCTTATTGGAAAGGAAATGATCTGCTTTTGACATGGCTTCTTTACGTGTTACTTTCTTCGTCCCGATTGGGCGAGTATCACTGTAAGAGATGAGCAGACCGCCATTACGTGTGAAGTCCATACTTAATTTACTGTCTTTGGACTGATCAATCGTGGCTGTGTACGATTCCCAGTCTGTACCTTTACCATTTTCCTGTATTTGAATCTTGCCGTGTTCAGCATCGGAAAACTTTGCAGCTTTAGTTTGGATCTGCTCTTTGGTCATCGGTAAGCCATCCAGCTTCTTCACCGAACGTTTGGCATAAATGCTGGAGACTGAAGGACCCCAGTCAAGTTCAGGATACTCCTGCACCTTTTTGTTCACTGTACGGAATCCATCCACGATGGTATTGTCCATCGTTTGCTCTTCCGTTGCCATAGCTGACTCGGCATCCATCCAGCGTAAACGGTCAGAAATGACTTTCTGCTGTACATCCTGCAGATTTTTAGTGATCTCGGATGAATTCGTATACAATTTTTTCAAGTTGCCCATTTCTTTTTCACTTAATGGTTCATTTGTCAGATCACGCATGGACGCCTGATAAGCAAAGTTGGAGATGCGGGAGAGAAACTCCTCCGTTTCACTGAAAGGCAGCATTGTAAGCGGCAATTGATTAATCTCATTCTGGGCTTCACTAGTGAGTCGCCATACGTTCATCAGACCTTTGCGATGCATCCCTTGGGACGTAGCATGGACTGCCAACGTGTTCCCAATCTCCGAGTGCAATTTGTCCATATGAAAAGATAAATCGTGAAAAGCACGCTGATATTGATTCTCTGCCTTGATCAGAATGGCATTTTTCTCCTGGTTCTCTTGGTATCCCCATACGAGAGCACCGATTAACAGAACTGCAAATATCGGAAACATAACTGAACTTAAACGTTTATACATCGGTAGAGTCTCCTTTCTTCTAAGCCACTACCTCTATTGTGGATCGAAGAAAGACCTCTTATGCATGCGATTTCCAGTCTGTCCAATGACGGGCTTATCACGCATGGTCTCAAACGTTCTATTTAATTCAATTGTACCCAGGTTGTGCCGCCATCTTCCTCAATTTCGAACTGATCTCGATTATCACACAAACACTGTTTAAAACCGGTCTCAATTCTTCCTCGTTCTTTCTTACCTCGCAGCGTAAAACGTTCTCCACATTGCTTGCATCTGATTTTAATTTTGATTCTCATCACGCTTATCCCCGTTTCTATTGGTCTTCCCCGGGAATTTTTATTTTATTGCAACAAAAAACACACCGGGGCATCAGGCGCAGGTTGCGCTCCATGTCCACCAGTGTGTCCGTATTTTTATAATTTAATCTCTTCCTCACGCTTCACAAAACGAAAAGGAGAACGATTGTTGGCCCTTGTAATCTTGCCCATCGCACCGTACCATAATCCCGCCATCAATGGCGCAATGAACCATAACCAATGATTCACCATGGTATTCATAATGACATCATAAAGCGCATGCCAGAAGAACGGTAAAACCAGTGAGAGCATAAGAAACCAACGTTTTTTCTTGCCATCCGAGAACTTGGCCCGCCCCATGTAATAACCCATAATTACTGCAAACATGGCGTGACCCGATACAGGAAGCAATGCACGAATGAACATAGCTGAGACGGAAGCATTCCCCGCAAAGGCATACAACACATTCTCAACCGTAGCAAACCCGAGTGAAACAGCAACGGAGTATAGAATCCCATCATAAGGCTCGTCAAATTCGGTATGGTTATAAATAATATGGTATATCACAAACCATTTGACGAACTCTTCAACCCCACCTGAAATCAGGATGGATTCAACATAAGGATTATCTCCAAGCCAGATCATCATGCCACGCTGAATAATCATCACAGGCAGTACCATCAGAATCCCCATGAGAAAGACTCGAAATACCATGTGAAGAGGTTCAGAGTCATAACGGTCTTTCAGATAAAAGTATGTTAACAAGGCGAGACCCGGAGCTACTGCTGCCGCTAGAACCGAAAACAAAAGCACCGAAATTCCCTCCTCTGACTAAAGACGCGATTACAACTAGAGCTTACTCCTGACGCTTGAAGTGGGTGCAAATAACCTCAACCGCTTGTTCAGGCATAACAACCTTTCCGTACTCTTCCATGACGGCAGGGGTAACGGAAGATCCTTCACCGAATTCAGCAAGCAATGCAATCAATGCTGCATGTTTGGTCGAATCCAAGTCATCCGGTTCAAAATGCAAAAACCATTTGTCTTTATAGGAATAAAGTCTTCCAGCATCCGTTACGTGCTGATGCAACATATGTGCAGCCTCAATCAGCACTTCAAAATCTTTGAATGCATAGACGATGGAATCGCTTTGCTCAAGTGTAACTTCCATCTCATATACTTCTTCAGGCAAATCATCCTCATTACCTGAACCATATTGTTGCGGATCATATTTCCCCCGGGTGACAATGACAACCATCCCTTGAGCGGGAAGTGCGAATACTTCGACAGCAAGTGGACCTGTAGCATCAAATCCAAGTTCGGAATAGGCCTGGTCCATCATTTCAGTGAACAGTTCATGAACTTTAGGTATTTCCTGCCACATATCATCTTTTTGTATTCCGCGCTCGCTCAGATCGTCAAAGGTCAGGAAAATCCGTATCTTATCGTGACTTAATCGTTCTATTTTCATACAGGATCTCCCCTTTATAAGCAAGTCTTATAACAGATTATGAAGCACAAAACAATATGTGCTGAAAATAAATCTATGTAGTTATGTTATCATTTTATACCTGCAAATGCACGAAGTAAAATCGACAAAAAAAGAATCATTCCACATCAAAACAGGACTGTGGATGATTCTAATGGGAGGTTTGTGTTTATAAACCCGGTACTGTTGTGTTTGTTTGAGTTAAAATTTGCTCAACTTCATGTTTAACATCCGGATTGGTGCGAATAAAATCTTTGAGCATGTTCATGTTCTCTTCTTTTTCCTGCGGAGTGATCGGCTTTGCACTTTTTTTATGCGTGCTTTTGTGGGAATCTCCGCTCTGTTCGTTTGGCTTGGAGCTGAATCCGTCCATGCCTGGGAACGTCATCTCCATCATTTTGTGTTTGGCCTGATTCATCATGTTGCGGGATGAACCGGAAGACAGCATTGACATTTTACCTTTGGACAGCCAAGAACTGGCTGCTACGCCAATTACAACACCCCAGAAAAAGGATGACGCCTTCATTACACCAACCTCCTTTTAATGTTAAAATCACAACTAGTGTTTGCGGGAGTGCCTCATCTCATTCCGCATAAATACAGGAAAGCGAGTTGAAAGCATGATTAGACACACCACCGCCTTAATTATGATCGCATGCATGCTGTTGTCAGCTTGTGGAACCAAGGTCGAAACAACACCTGAATCCACAAAGTCCAGCAATGAATCGGTTACTTCAACGCAGGAGCAGCAGAACGAGCCAACTTCCACTGGGACAAGCGAAAAGCAAACCACGGATTCCCCGTCCTCAACGGACTCGGACTCGAATACGGATCAAGCATCACCTAGTAATGACGAAACATCTTTGACAGAAAAAGAAGGAACTGATAATGCTCCCGATTCACAAGTAGCCGAAGTTAATATTGAAAAAACGTATCACATGAACGCCAATTACTACATCAAACCCAACGATAAAACGAACGAAAGCAAGGTTGTATTGTTAACATTTGATGATGGGCCCAAAGAAGAAAAAATGATAAACGGATTAATCGACACCTTGGATAAACATGACGCGAAAGCAATATTTTTTGTTAACGGATACCGAGTGAAAAGTCATCCCGAGTTGCTCAAGATCATTCATGAACGTGATCAAGTTGTAGGAAATCATGCGTGGGACCATGAGGATCTGAAAAAAATGTCCACTACGGCAGCTTCCAAACAAGTCACCGATGTGCAAAAGATTGTGAAAGAAACGATTGGCGTGGAACCCCAGTTCTTCCGTCCGCCGTTCGGTTCTGGAAATGATGCATTAAAGGTTACAGTCAAGAAAAACGGAATGTTATATATGACATGGTCCAATGGCTCACTGGATTGGGATAAGAGTACCAAAAATAAACCGGATAAAGTCATCCAGAATGTGCTGGATCAATTAAATCCCGGCAGTAATATTTTGATGCATGAGTTGCCATGGACGGTTGAAGCGTTGGATGAGTTGTTAACCAAACTTGAACAGAAAGGTTACACTTTTGTCGATCCTCGCTCCATTGAACTGGAAGCCCGCTAAGCTTCGATTATTTGCCCGGCATTCGGCTTAATATCAATAATTGATGAGTTGGAATTGACATGAAGGAACTTACAAAGTTATAACAAACAGCCTTGGTCCTATGCGGATCAAGGCTGTTTGTTTGAGAGCATTCGCAAAGTAATGATATGCATTTCTGCGGGACAACAAAGTCTGAACGGCAAATGATTTGTTCCGTATCCTTTGCTAACCAGCATTTTACCTTCTTGCTCGGTATCATTACCATCCTTTTTCAAAGAGAACCACCCTCTAGACACAGAGCGGTACGCTTTGTTAAGAAAGACGGGGCCAAAGACCGGAAATACTAGTTGTCCACCGTGAGTGTGACCACTCAATATCAGATCAACAGGTCCATTCAAGTGAAGAGCCTCTAGGGGATCGTGCACGATGGCAATCTTGCATTCTTTGGAGTCCAATTCTGCAAGCAGCGAATCCCCTCGCTGTGAACGATAATCAACTCCGACCAGACACAGTTTGCTTCTGCCTTTACGAAGGTAAGTGGTAGAATCCTGTAAGAGTTGAACGCCCGTATCTCGGAATATACGTTCGAGATGCACAGTTCCTGCTCTTTTATCATGGTTCCCATAGACTGTAAAAACAGGGGCAATATAAGACAACAAGCTCATATTATGTCTGACAATGGGCCATGAAATTCCTTTTTCCGCCACATCTCCCCCAATAATAACCCAGTCCACCTGATTGCGAAGATGTTCCAGATCATTCTTTTTCAGCTTGCGTTTATGGATATCAGATAAATACAGGATTTTGCTGCCATCAAAAGAAGAGGGCAAATTCGGAACTTCAACCTCTTCTGAAACGATGTGATGAAGATGCGCCTCACGCCACATATGAACCAGCAAGGCAATCCCGGCCAAAATAACGGCAACGAACCATGCCAGTATTACCATGGCCATGGAAGGAAAGTATCCAAAGAAGGCGCTCCTTTTATCCCCCACCAAACCAGACTAATTGTAAGCAAAACAAATATAAATATGAGCGAGTTAACAAATCGCTTACTGAGACGTAAACGGCGAGATGGATGAAGCTCAGTCCGCGTAGGAAGTGTTCCCGCTTCGGAAACGGATTCTTCTTCCGATGGCTTTTCTGCTTTGTTGGCACGTGCTGGTGCCCGCCGGGGAAGAACCGGACTTTCCAGCGATGATGTATAAGACTTGCGTTGTGATCTTGGTATGGAGACCGAGGTAATTGGTGTGAGTCCTCCCACCTCAGAGGCAGCAGCTGGTTCAACAACCAGATTTACTTGAGAAGCTTCAGGCCGCTCAGATGTCTCTGTCTTATCCGAGTGACGATGGCGCTGACTGCCGTATGTCTTCATTCTACTTAATTGCTGATTCATGATCCCCTCCGAAAACGTATCGCTAATCCAGACACCAAATCAATAATAAAATGACATAGTATAGGCGCCCATAATGTGCCGGATTGCATATAAATCCAACCCAATCCATAGCTCGAAACAAATACCCAACCAGTTGGAATCCAGTGCCGCAAATAGCGTATATGGATAACCGCAAATAAAATACTTGTCCAGTAAGGACCTAAAGCATGTTGTATGGCTCCACGAAATAACAATTCTTCACAAACAGCAACGATGGCTGCTATGCATACAATGTGCCAGATTGGACGCTTGCGGAACAGCATCTCGTTAATGCCGCCATCATCCATGCTTTCTTGAGGAATAACATAAGAAAGAACCAAGTCCATAACAAGCATAATGCCAGCAAGACCAAGCCCCCACCAAATAAACTGGTAACTATCAGGCCACGCAAGTACATCAAAAAGATTTCTCTTCTGCAATAAAATCCATACAACCCCAATGATCAAAGTTAACCCTTGTGTAAAGTATAGATTGATCAGAAGCAAACGCTCGGTAAGCTGCTGTGGTTCAGCCTTCTGAATCTTGAACTTGGGAAACTTTAATTTTTTCATCGCCTGTGTCTGTCCTCTTGACTTATATTTGATGGATAACAAATTCGTTGTCCAATCGGATAGTATACTAAATGATAGCCAAAAAACCAAATAGGTTCAAGGCCTGCCCCAAGTCCCGGTTTTTCAGCGAAGCCATATCCATTGAATTAGTTCATTAATGTGTTAAAATCCGATTCACAAAACAGCTTGTAATCGAGCTATTTCGAACGATCAAGGAAGTCAATTTTTTATATCTATACGCCTTCTCCTCAACTGAAGAAAATCACATTAGTAAATCGAATTAAAACATTTAAGCCTATTGACATGCTCATGTCAGCCATGATACATTATGAAAAAATTAGTCACGTTAAACACGATGATGGAAAAAAGACGTTGCTTTGTCTTACAGAGAGCCGATGGATGGTGTAAATCGGTGGCAGGCAGATGATCTTGAGCGCTCCTGAGTTATTGCATTGAAATTGGAGTAGGTGCAATCGGTTTAGACCCGTTATCCTCTTCGGTCTTCATTGACCGCTAAGACTGTCGTTGCGAAACGGCGGTGAATTAGGGTGGTACCACGACAACTCTCGTCCCTTATTGCGCAAGCAGTATGTGGATTGAGAGTTTTTTGATTTATTTTAGAGTACAGACGTGGGAATCGCCCTATTTGCTACACCCTCCTCCTCTGCTGCGACACCGCGTTGTTGGAAGGAAGAATTTCAATGGTTTTAAGGAATGCCTCTTTCGTGAGGTGAGACCTTGACGATATAGATACACATACCTAAGGAGGAAGAAACCATGTACAAAGTGTTAGTGTCGGACCCCATTAGTGATCTGGGAATCCAGCAACTGGTGGATGCAAATGATGTTGTAGTTGAGAAGAAAACAGGTCTTAGCGAAGATGAGCTTGTTGCAATTATCGGCAATTATGATGCCCTTCTAGTTCGAAGTCAGACTCGTGTAACGGATCGTATTATGACAGCAGGTACAAACCTTAAAGTCATCGGACGTGCTGGCGTAGGTGTAGATAACATTGATTTGGAAGCTGCTACCCAACGCGGTATCATTGTTATTAACGCCCCTGACGGTAACACGATTACGACATGTGAGCATACATTTGCCATGATGATGGCACTGGCACGACATATTCCTCAGGCATATGCCAAAACCATTCAAGGTACTTGGGATCGTAAAACCTTCCTTGGTGTGGAGTTAAGAAATAAAACGCTGGGTGTGCTCGGTATGGGACGGATCGGTAGCGAAGTAGCTAAACGTGCCAAAGCATTCGGAATGGATATTCTAGCTTATGACCCGTTCCTCACTCAAGATCGCGCAGAGAAACTTCAGGTTAAGCTGGCTAGTGTGGATGACATCATTCGCAATGCCGACTTCATGACCGTTCACACACCATTAACACCTGAGACACGCCATATGATTTCCCGCCCACAATTTGAAGTGATGAAAAAAGGTATGCGTATTATCAACTGTGCCCGTGGCGGAGTCGTTGATGAAATGGCACTTGTAGAAGCAATTGATGAAGGTATCGTTGCTGGTGCAGCATTCGACGTATTCGAGAGCGAACCACCGGCTGCTGATCACCCGTTCCTGAATCACCCTAGCATTATTGTGACGCCTCATCTTGGTGCATCGACAGTAGAAGCACAAGAAAATGTAGCGATCGACGTATCCGAGCAAGTCCTGCATATTCTGCGCAATGAACCGTTCAAAAACGCAGTTAACATGCCTGCAGTAGCCCCAACTGTAATGAACAAACTGCAACCGTACTTTAAACTGGGTGAAACACTGGGTAGCTTTGCAGCTCAGATCACTCAAAATGCGGTTCAGGAAATTCGGATCGACTACGCTGGAGATCTGTCGGAAGTGGATACTTCTCCTTTGACTCGTTACATTGTAAAAGGTATTCTGGCAAGACATTTAGGCGGAGAAGCCAATATTGTCAACTCCATGCATTTAGCTAAAGTGCGGGATCTCAACGTAGTGGTTAGCCAAACATCGGCCACTAAAGGATTTACAAATCTGATTACCGTCACACTCGTGACGACTCAGGATGCCGAGGAGCGTCGTGTTGCGGGCACACTGCTTGCAGGTTATGGAGAGCGGATCGTGCGTCTGGACAAATTCCCAGTGGATATCGCTCCAGAAAGTCACCAAATTCTGATTTCGCATAATGATAAACCGGGTATTATCGGACGTGTTGGAACTTTACTTGGAGAGAACGAAGTTAACATCGCCTCCATGCAGGTCGGACGTAAAATCATTGGTGGGGCAGCTATCATGATTCTGACTGTAGATAAGGAAGTTCCAAAAGATGTGCTTGTACAGCTTGCAGCTCTTCAGGAAATCAATACAGCCGTTGAAATTGTATTGAATTAACTGACGGACTAATCAATTATAAGACAAAAAGAGGCGAACCTTTATCAGGTTCGTCTCTTTTTATAAACTCAAAATTCCTTTTGACTAGCGTAATTCATGCATTAAGCTAATTGAATAATGTTTAATGTAGCGCCTGGTGGAGAGAGGACAGCTGTACCAACAAGCCCAAATAATTGGAACTGGATTGTTGATCCAGCAGTTACCGTCACAATAAAGTCAGACTGCAACTGACTGAGGGAAAGTAATGGTGAAACTACACTCGCCGGAATTGCTGTTCCGTTAAGTAAAATACGGGATTGAATAGCAAGTGCAGCTGTAAGATTTATTTTGTAAGAGATATAGTAACGCCCTGCATTGGCAAGAGTGAAGGTGTCATTCGTTCCATTAATGGTTATGCCAGTGCCAATATTTTGGTTATTTGGCAGTGGAATTAGTGTTCCACCCAAAATAACAACGATGGTTCCACTTGTGTTCTCACCGTAAGCCGAGTTAGATGTTACAGAAGTTCCTGTGGCTCCGGTTGCACCCGTTGCACCTGTACCCCCGGTGACTCCTGTCACGCCTGTTGCTCCTGTGACGCTCACTCCAGTGGCACCCGTTGCTCCAGTAGCTCCAGTAACTCCTGTCGATCCTGTGCTTCCAGTTACACTGGCTCCTGTTGCTCCGGTAGCTCCAGTAACTCCAGTTGCGCCCGTGCCTCCGGTTACACTAACCCCTGTTGCCCCGGTAACCCCAGTTGTTCCGCTTGCTCCCGTAGTCCCTGTAATTCCCGTCACACCTGTGGCTCCGGTGATTCCAATTGCAACGCCCGTTGCACCCGTTATTCCGGTAGCTCCTGTTGATCCAGTGACACCGACTCCGGTTGCACCTGTTAATCCCGTAACCCCGGTGGCCCCAGTTATTCCTGTTGCTCCAGTGACTCCCGTTACTCCGGTGGCCCCTGTTGCACCAGTGACTCCGATTCCTGTTGCACCCGTTACTCCAGTGAGACCGACTCCTGTGGCACCTGTTATTCCTGTAACCCCGGTGCTTCCAGTTATTCCCGTTGCTCCAGTGACTCCCGTTATTCCGGTGGCTCCCGTTGCTCCAGTGACACCCACTCCGGTTGCACCCGTTAATCCCGTAACCCCGGTGGCCCCAGTTATTCCTGTTGCTCCAGTGACTCCCGTTACTCCGGTGGCCCCTGTTGCTCCAGTGACTCCAGTGCTTCCAGTTATTCCCGTTGCTCCCGTTATTCCGGTGGCTCCCGTTGCTCCAGTGACACCCACTCCGGTTGCACCTGTTAATCCCGTAACCCCGGTGGCCCCAGTTATTCCTGTTGCTCCAGTGACTCCCGTTACTCCGGTGGCCCCTGTTGCACCAGTGACTCCGATTCCTGTTGCACCCGTTACTCCAGTGAGACCGACTCCTGTGGCACCTGTTATTCCTGTAACCCCGGTGCTTCCAGTTATTCCCGTTGCTCCAGTGACTCCCGTTATTCCGGTGGCTCCCGTTGCTCCAGTGACACCCACTCCGGTTGCACCCGTTAATCCCGTAACCCCGGTGGCCCCAGTTATTCCTGTTGCTCCAGTGACTCCCGTTACTCCGGTGGCCCCTGTTGCACCAGTGACTCCGATTCCTGTTGCACCCGTTACTCCAGTGAGACCGACTCCTGTGGCACCCGTTAATCCCGTAACCCCGGTGGCCCCAGTTATTCCTGTTGCTCCAGTGACTCCCGTTATTCCGGTGGCCCCTGTTGCTCCAGTGACACTAACACCCGTGGCACCGGTGACGCCGGTAACCCCAGTGACTCCCGTTACACCCGTATCACCTGTCGCTCCGGTACTTCCCGTTACACTGACACCCGTGGCTCCAGTTACACCCGCTGCTCCTGTATCGCCGGTAACGCCGGTAGCTCCGGTTACACCCGTATCACCCGTGGCTCCGGTACTTCCCGTTACACTGACACCCGTGGCTCCAGTTACACCCGCTGCTCCTGTATCGCCGGTAACGCCAGTGACACCCGTTACACCCGTATCGCCTGTCGCTCCAGTACTTCCCGTTATACTGACACCCGTGGCTCCTGTTACACCCGCAGCTCCTGTATCGCCAGTGACGCCGGTAACTCCTGTGTCTCCGGTGGCTCCGTTACTTCCAGTTATACCAACTCCGGTTGCCCCTGTCGCACCCGTGGCTCCCGCGCCAGCCAACAACGTATAATCCGGGGACGTTCCTGGTGTTCCTGTTGGCGATGCCACATTTGCAATATACGTACTGCCGTCAAACGTCACCACCTGACCGGCTGGATACGTTGGCGCTACTGCTGGATCGAATGGGACGACGCCAGTCAGGCCTGCACCTGTGGCTCCTGTTGCACCGGTATCTCCGGTACTTCCAGTTACACCGACTCCGGTTGCCCCTGTCGCACCCGTGGCTCCAGCGCCAGCCAACAACGTGTAATCCGGGGACGTGCCTGGGGTGCCTGTTGGCGATGCCACATTTGCAATATACGTGCTGCCATCAAACGTCACCACTTGACCCGCTGGGTATGTTGGCGCTACTGCTGGATCGAATGGAACAACGCCCGTCAAGCCTGCGCCTGTAGCTCCCGTTACACCGGTATCTCCCGTTGCGCCCGTTACACCAACTCCGGTTGCCCCTGTCGCACCCGTGGCTCCCGCGCCAGCCAACAATGTGTAATCCGGAGACGTTCCTGGAGTGCCTGTTGGTGATGCCACATTTGCAATATACGTGCTGCCATCAAACGTCACCACTTGACCCGCTGGATACGTTGGCGCTACTGCTGGGTCGAATGGAACAACGCCAGTCAAACCTGCACCCGTGGCTCCCGTTGTACCGGTATCTCCGGTTGCGCCGGTTAGACCAACTCCGGTTGCCCCTGTTGCACCCGTGGCTCCTGCACCAGCCAACAACGTGTAATCCGGGGATGTTCCTGGGGTACCTGTTGGTGATGCCACATTTGCAATATACGTGCTGCCATCAAACGTAACGACTTGACCCGCTGGATACGTTGGTGCTACCGCTGGGTCGAATGGGACGACGCCCGTCAGGCCTGCACCTGTGGCTCCCGTTGCACCGGTATCTCCTGTTGCGCCCGTTACACCAACTCCCGTTGCCCCTGTAGCACCCGTGGCTCCCGCGCCAGCCAACAACGTATAATCCGGGGATGTGCCTGGTGTTCCCGTTGGTGATGCGACATTCGCAATATACGTACTGCCGTCAAACGTCACCACTTGACCGGCTGGATACGTTGGTGCTACCGCCGGATCGAACGGTACAATCCCACTCAAACCTACTCCAGTTGCTCCTGTTACACCCGTTGGCCCTGTAGGGCCTGCGCCTGCAATCAATGTATAGTCAGGGGATGTACCTGGCGTTCCCGTTGGCGATGCCACATTTGTAATGTACGTACTGCCGTTAAATGTCACGACTTGACCCGCCGGATACGTTGGTGCTACTGCTGGGTCAAATGGAACTGCTCCATTCAAGCCCACGCCTGTTGCTCCGGTTGCACCTGTAGCACCTGCACCTGCAAGCAAGGTGTAGTCTGGTGAAGTTCCCGGCGTTCCCCTTGGCGACGCGACATTGGCAATGTACGTACTGCCGTCAAATGTAACCACCTGTCCTACCGGATACGTTGGCGCTACCACCGGATCAAACGGTACAATCCCACTCAAACCTACTCCAGTCGCTCCCGTTACACCCGTAGGCCCTGTTGGTCCTGCGCCTGCAATCAACGTATAATCCGGTGATGTTCCCGGCGTTCCCGTTGGCGATGCCACATTTGTAATATAGGTGCTTCCATCGAAAGTTACGACTTGACCGGCCGGGTATGTTGGTGCCACTGCTGGGTCAAACGGAACTGCTCCATTCAAGCCCACGCCAGTTGCTCCGGTTGCACCGGTGGCTCCTGCGCCAGCAAGCAATGTGTAGTCTGGTGATGTACCTGGGGTTCCAGTTGGTGAAGCTACATTAGTAATATAGGTACTACCGTCAAATGTCACTATTTGACCCGCTGGATAGGTTGGTGCTACCGCTGGATCAAACGGTAATATTCCACTTAAACCTACTCCTGTGGCTCCCGTAGCCCCAGTAGGTCCTGCACCTGCCAAGAGTGTATAGTCCGGTGAAGTACCGGGAGTTCCCGTTGGCGATGCCACATTTGTAATATAAGTGCTGCCGTCAAATGTTACGACCTGACCCGCTGGATACGTAGGTGCTACTGCGGGATCAAACGGAACAGAACCACCGAGTCCCACTCCTGTTGCCCCAGTGGCCCCAGTAGCTCCGGCCGATGCCAGCAAAGTATAATCCGGTGAACTACCCGGTGTTCCCGTTGGCGATGCCACATTAGTAATATAGGTACTACCGCCAAATGTTACAATTTGTCCTGCCGGATAACCTGGTGCGAGCGCCGGATCGAATGGAATAGAGCCTGTTAAGCCTGCCCCTGTTGCTCCAGTCGTTCCGCCTGACAAAAACAACGTGTAGTCTGGAGAACTTCCCGGTACTCCGGTGGGACCATTCACGTTAACAACATAAAGACTGCCGTTATACGAAACAACTTGACCTTGCACATAGCCAGGTGCCTGAGCGGGATCAAAAACGGAAATATCATTCAGTCCAACCCCCGGAAGCCCCTGCGGACCTGGTACGCCTTGGGGCCCTAGAGGACCTACCGGACCTACTGGTCCTACTGGTCCAACTGAGCCTCCTGGCCCGGCTGGACCTGGCACTCCGGGAACACCCGGAACCCCTGGAACTCCCGGGGGACCTGGAGGACCTGGAGGACCTGGAGTTCCCGATGTTCCAAATGAACTGGTAGCGCGACTCAATGATACGGATATAGATCGAATCAAACCGACCAATTTATCTTTTTCCGCAGGCGGAACTTCCAGAAGCAACGTTACACTTAATAAATCATCAAGCAAATTTTGCAAGTTGCCAGCCAAATTGATAACGGCTACAGGTACAACTTCAGAACCTGCTATAGTTAGTTCCAGAACGGATTGTAACTCAGCTTTCACCCCAGCTCGAAAACCAGAGGTATTAACAAAGGTGAGCAAACTCCGTAAACTGTTTTGCAATGCGAGAATATTAGACGCTGTAGGCTGACTGACAGCTGCAGGAATAGTCACTGCCAGTACTTTCAAAATGGACTCAAACTGCTCCACTTCACTCGATGTTATTGGAATAAACGGTGATCCCGCTCGAAATGATCTTCCTTCTAAGAAAGCTTTAATATTCACCCTTTTTCTTTCATCAGACATGCCTAATCCACTCCTCCTTTTATTTCTTCGCTTTTCAAGCTTATGTTTCATAAGAGGCAAAATTATCTTGGACACATTTTTTGATGCAAAAAAGAGTGAACATACTGTTCCACGTTGAACAAGATTAAACGGTACTGTTCAACAAAAAAGCACCCTCAGCATGAGGATGCTTTCGCACTTTTTGTATGAAATCAGGCTATTTCGAAGAATCCACAGGAAATTGTAAAATAAACTCTGTACCTTCGCCAAGTACACTATTAACGATAATGGTACCGTGATGGGCATCCACAATATTTTTCACAATTGCGAGTCCCAGTCCTGTACCGACACTTTCACCCCGAACGCGAGCCTTATCTGCTTTGTAGAATCGTTCAAAGATGAATGGCAAATCAGAAGACGGAATGCCTACGCCCTCATCTTTTACAGTCACTTTAGCTACAGGTGTCCGGATATCCGTTAACAGCTCTGCCGATATGACAACATTTTTGCCTGAGGGAGTATGCCGAAACGCATTATCCAGCAAATTTGTAAATACCTGTTCAAGCCGATCCTCATCAGCCTGGTGAAGTTCAATGGAAGACTGCTTGCACTCAAACCGAAGATGGATATCCTGTTCTTTGGAACGTACCGAGAACTTTCTATATACTCGCTCCAATAGTTCAACCAGATCCACTTCCTTCACGGCCATATCCGTATGACCCGCTTCCATTCGCGCAAGATCAAGCAGATCTTTAACCAACCTGCCCATACGTAAAGACTCATCATGAATCACTTGAATTAATTCTTCACTTTCTTCTGGAGAAGCCGCCATTCCATCCAAAAGAGCTTCACTATACCCTTGCATCATGGATAGCGGAGTACGTATTTCATGAGATACGTTGGCGACAAAATCACGGCGCATCTTCTCCAATCGTACTTCCTCCGTTACGTCACGAAGCACAGCAACAGCACCCCGTACGACACTATCTGCGTATAAAGGCGCCATCTGAACAGACCAGACACCCTGCTGCACATGCACATTAGAGTTCTGATCGCCGCCTTGCTCCATCACCATTTTGAACAAAGGAACGAGTGGTTCCGGCACCTCTCGTGAAGAACTCACAGCATTCTCCGAATCCTGTCCCTCGCCCATTTGTGCCCAGTCCAAATCACACCAAGCCTGCATGATTTTCTCTCCAGGGGGATTTGTCAAAATAACTTTCCCCTCACCATCGAATGTCACTACGGCATCAGTCATGCTTCGGAGCACGCTCGCCAGATGTTCTTTTTCATGGTTAAGGTTGCGAATGTTATCTTCCAGCTGTGCAGCCATATGGTTAAATGTATTACCTAATTCTCCAATCTCATCGCTCGTTACAAGGGAGAGACGCGTACCGTAATTTCCTTTCCGAATCGCATTGGCTGCCTGAATTAACTGCTGCATCGGCTGCGTAATTTTCGTGAAAAGAAACAGCGCAAAAAAGGTCGTCAAGCTGAAACCGATAATACAAACATACGTGAACAAACGTTTGATATCTCTCGACTCAGACTCCGCAAAATTCGTATCAATATACGGCAGCAAAAAAAGACCCAATGCTATGAGTACACAGCCCACAAGGCAAATAATCGTAATCCATAACTTCCCGACAAGCGATCTCCAGAAACTAAAACTACTTCGGTACTTCCAGTTTATAACCCACACCCCACACCGTCGTAATCATCGCCGCTGATTCTGGCGAAACCTTGTTTAACTTCTCGCGAAGACGCTTCACATGCGTATCAACAGTACGAAGATCACCAAAGAATTCATAGTTCCATACATCCTTCAGCAGCTCTTCTCTGGAGAAAACTTTATCTGGAGATGTCGCGAGATAATGCAACAGTTCATATTCTTTCGGTGTTAGACTGATCTCTTCCCCACCTGCGGTCACGCGGTGAGCATCATGTTCGATGACCAAATGAGGAAATACGATATTGTTGCTTGAATTACTCTCCTTGGACAGATACGCTGTCGCAGAAGAACGACGCAGAATCGCCTTCACCCGGTAAATCACTTCACGTGGACTGAACGGTTTAACGACATAGTCATCTGCTCCAACTTCAAAGCCCTGAACGCGGTTAATTTCTTCGCCTTTTGCAGTAAGCATCAAAACCGGAGTTGATTTTACCTGACGCAAACGGGTACATACTTCAACGCCGTCCATGCCCGGCAACATCACATCAAGCAAAATCAGACCATAGTCACCTGCAGTTGCTTTTCGCAACGCAGTTTCCCCATCCTCTGCTTCATCGATTTCATAACCTTCTTTTTCGAGATACATTTTCAAAAGCCGTCGGATTCTTTCCTCGTCATCCACGACGAGTATACGGTTCTCATGTTCAGCCATTCCACTCCAGCCCCTTTGCAATAACTCCTCATCACTTCTATTATGTTCGATCTGGCGAACAATATTTGAATGCCCCATTGGACGTAGGGGCTCACGTATGTGTTTCATGGATTTCTCTCGGGAACTTTACGAAACTACCTATCCTAGTCTGCCCCTGCGTAAGAATGCAACCCGGCAATGATCAAATTCACACCAACGAGCGTAAACATAACGACCAAAAACCCAAGTACTGCAAGCCATGCAGACTTGCGGCCCTGCCAGCCTCTGGACAAACGCAAATGCAGGTACACACTATAATATAACCATGTTATCAAAGCCCACACCTCTTTGGGGTCCCATCCCCAGAAGCGGCTCCAGGCAATCTGGGCCCAGATCATAGCGAAAATTAATGCTCCCAATGTAAATATAGGAAATCCGATAGCAATTGCCCGATAACTAATCTCATCGAGATCATCGGCATCAATGCCATCCAGCATCGGTTGCAGAGCTTGTCCAAGCGGTCTTCTTACAATTAAACGAATAAGTCCATATAAGATCAACCCTACAATCAAAGACCAGACTACCGTATTCAGTTTACGTCCAGCATTAACTCCGTTCATCCAGGAAGGTGTCTCAAGCAATGGTTCCTTCATGCCAAGAAACGGTTTTATGCTCTCCACTTCGCTATTATAAGGCGCAAAAATAGGAGGCATGCGATAAATCACTTTCTCTATTGTACTATTTCCCTGTACCTCTGTGTCAATGCTAGCGATTTTCTGAACAAAAACCGCCTCATATCCGGATGCACGGAAAGCAAATACCGACCCGATAAACCCAACGACAACGACGATAGTGATTAATGTAAACTCAACCCACCCGCGCTGGCGTCTGGATGACTTATCCTTGCCACTGAAATCGACTGTGCGTAACAAGTACATGAATCCCGCCGCAAAGCCTACGGCGAAGAATGCCTCGCCAAGAGCTGCCAACGTCACGTGGATCTTGAGCCATATCGATTGTAAAGCAGGGATCAGCGGCTGTACTTCCTGAGGAAATACGGCTGCATATGCCATAATAATGATGGTTAGTGGCAATGCAAACAGTCCCAGCAACGATTTGCGATATATGGCGTAAACTACAATAAATGCCACCATAATCATCATGGAAAGAAAACTCATAAACTCATACATATTACTTACTGGTATATGGCCTGCTCCAGCCCAACGTGTACCAAAGAAGATGAGATGTGCAGCTAGTGCAACAGTTGATGCAATAAAGGCTCGTTTCCCCCATCGTTCTACATGAGCTTGCGGGTCACGATTACTCCATTTCTTTCCCATGACGGCAACGCCATATAACATAAATGCAGCACAATATAGAAAAAAAGATACGATAAATGCGTCGCTGCTGAAATCCAATAAACTCATGTTTGGTTCCCCCCGTTATCCAACGACTTCTCATCCACTTCCACATTCATATGTTTTAACACAGCTGCAATCTCACGCCTAAATCCAAACCAGTTTTTATTCGTATGGCCGCCTAGGGTGAGCTGTCCATCATCAATACGAATCCAAATACGTCGGTGGTGCCAGTAAAAGCCCATAACCAGACCCAACATAACGATTCCTGCACCAACCCATACAAAAGGCATGGCCTTATCAATACGGATATTGAGGTAACTCACGGATTGAATGATGTCCACCTTATCCATGCTATCAACCTCTAGCTGCAAAGGAATTTCTCCTCCATTCAACTGTTTGTTAATTGCGTCCTGTTGAAAACGTTGTTTATCTATCTGCTTCGCAAAATACAAATACTGCATTCCCGCTTCAGGTAAATGGGGTCCCTTGATGTTAAATAGAAAGGCAGGCGCATTCGGTGAAGGGGATTTTGATTTGGGTTCTCCATTTTCATCCAGCCCAAAATCCATATATTTTTCTTTAACACTCAGACTATAGGGTCCAGCTTCAAACGTTCGCTGCGTATCCACCATAGCAATTTGGATTGCTCCATACTTCTCACCCGTCTGGGCATTGACCAAATCAGGCGTTACCGAACGAATCGTTGGTGTCAGATCATAATCAAATTGATATGCTTTTAATCCGTGGTAATTCAATGGATGGTTCACTCGAACATCATGTCGGTCCACCTCGGTCAATTGAGGTTTTTTCGAAGGATCCGAGCAATCTGCCGTACATTCGTACAATACCACTTTGGTTTCAAATAGTTTTGGAACGGTTTTGTTCAAATTACGGAACTGTTCTGGAACCTCACCTTCATTGTAAAATTCAACATTAAACTGTTCATTCTTCAAATACATGGAGGTATTCGGTATTTTTTTGATTTCCCCTTGGGGAAAAGCAACATGCTCATCCAGATTCAGCCCGGGAAGTCCTCGAGCAAGTACTGCGAGCAGGAAGATAATCAATCCGATATGGATAACATATGGCCCCCAGCGACTGAATCGATGTTTCTCAGCCAGCAATGCAGTACCCTCGGTATGCACGCGATAACCTTTCTTTTTAAGCGGCGTAACCGCTTTCTTAATCCAGTCTTCTGATGCCTCAGCTATGGAACCTTGGTACACCAGTCGCTGGCGTGTAAGAAACTGCATGTGTTTGCGTATTTTCTGTTTATTCAGCGCTTTGTATAGTGGAAGTACCCGGTCAAGACTGCATATGACCAGTGAGGCACCGATCAGCACCAGTAACAAAATAAACCACCAGGATTCGTATGTATGGGACAGACCCAGCAGATAATAGATATGACCCAACTGACCGTATGTGTCCTTGTAATATACGGATGGATCAATATTTAGAAATGTACTTTCTTGTGGATAGATTGTGCCCAGCATGGAACCTACAAGTGTAAACACAATCATGTAAACAGCAATTTTGACCGATGAGAAAAAGTTCCATATGCGGTCAATGATTTTGGGATTTATACGCTGCGAACGACGCGCCATGCCATCATAACGCATTTCCAATACTTCATCCGATTTGACCTCGGCCTCCAGCAGCGGTTTGCCACAAGCTTCACACAGCACAGTGCCCACCGGATTCTGGTGTCCGCACTCACATTTCGTATTTTGGAACACGACTAGACCTCCTGTCAGGGCTGTTTCGCCAGTTGTGAAATTTGAGCGTCAAGTGTGTCCAAATCAAGTTGACCGATATGAATGGTGGAGATTTTACCCGTGTCGGAGATAAAAAATGTCGTTGGCATCGGCGAAATGCCAAAATCCCGGATCGAGTTTTTGTCACGGTCGAGCATAATCGGAAACGTAACGCCCACCTGTCGAACAAAATTTTCCACGGTCATCTGGTCTTCCCCAACATTGATACCAACAAATTGCACACCCTGGTCCTTCCATTTGTCCGCTTGCGCTTGTAGCGCAGGCATCTCTTTGACACAAGGCTCACACCATGTTCCCCAGAAGTTGATTACCATGGCTTTGCCTTTGTATTCCCCAGACGTATGAACTTGTCCATCCAGGCCCAGCAGTTCAAAAGAAGGAGCTTTGTCTCCTTCTTTTGGCTTGCCATTCGAGCCGGATACCGATGTAGTAATCGCATATCCGCCCAACACCAGGATCAATAACAAAATGACGATTTGCACCGCTCTTCTTGATTTCCCCATGTGCTGCTCCCCTTTTAAGTGACTAGCAATCGCATATAACGGTCTTGGACAACTGTGAACATCCTATGAACAATTATAGCGAATTTCGTCACAAAACTGCGGCGCTTTTATGAAAATTATGTGTCCTCACATTACCTTTTTTTCATTTTTTTGGCGGGTTCTGATTTTGCGAGCGTAATCAGGTTGTTGACTTCTTCTTTGGTTAGATTGCGTGTGAGTCCCCGTTTCAGGTTTTGAAGCAAAATACCACCAAACGAAATCCGTTTCAGACGTGTTACCGGATGGTTAATCGCTTCGAACATACGTCTAACCTGACGGTTACGCCCTTCGTAAATCGTAATAGAGATAACAGATTCATTTGCTGCGGTATCCACATCTTTGTACTCAATCTCTGCCGGAGCTGTCATACCGTCGTCCAGCATAATGCCTGTCTTTAATTTCTCCAGAGCCGAACCATGTGGAACACCTTTAACGGTTGCATGATACGTTTTGGGTACGTGATGCTTCGGATGCGTCAACAAATGCGCAAACTCGCCATCATTGGTCAGAATGAGCAATCCTTCTGTGTCATAATCCAGACGACCCACTGGGTATACCCGTTCCTTGACACCTTTAAGATAGTCGGATACAATTTTCCGACCTTCAGGGTCTGAAGCACTTGTGATAACACCCTTCGGTTTGTTCAACATCATGTACACTTTCTTTTCACTGCGGATCGGTTTACCATTAACCGTAATCATATCCTCTTCGGGGTTCGCTTTCGTACCCAGTTCGGTTACGACCTCCCCGTTAACTTCTACTTTGCCGGACAGGATCAGTTCCTCGCTCTTGCGGCGGGATGCAATGCCTGCCTGTGCGATAATTTTTTGTAATCTTTCCATGTTTGTCATGTCACCTCACACTAATGATACCCATCAAGGCCGGAAATCACAAGGATAATCCATCGAATTTGTTAACATAGGGGTTGTAAACACCTTTAGAGCTGCATTTAGCTATGTATTTAGACCAAAAAGCTCACCCTTTTACTGCCTGTATGTGACAGGAGCGTTAAGGTGAGCCTTTCAATTCAACCATATGTAACCACTGCAACATGAATAAGTTTAATTGGCTACTTTACCAGCAACAACGACCTGTTTTTTTGCAGGGGTTGCACTTTCTTTAATGAAGGATTGCAACGTTTTGGAAGTAATATAATAAGTACGTCCTCCGTATACAAAGGTCATCATGCCAATAACCCGATTGTTCTGATCCAGAACAGGGCCACCTGAATTGCCTTGTGCCACTGATTTTACGATACTGCCAATACCCTTCTTGCCTGGAACATCTGAATCTTGTGAATTAAATACTCGGCTCTTAGCGATTGTATTATAAGTTGAAGGGAAATCTTCGTCCAACAGCACAAGTTCCCCGGCAGAATTTTTAGGAAATCCGATGGTATAGACAATTTGATTATCTTTCGCATTTGCAAACGTCACCGGTTGTGCGTCGATTTCTTTGTCCAGCTTCAGCAATGCCATATCTGTCACCGGATCTGTTTTGATGATTTTGGCTTTAACCGGCTTGTCCAGATGACCTGGGCTTGCTACAGTAAGTGTGCCTTCATCCCCATCAGACAGTTCAGCATAATCCTGAACGACATGATAGTTGGTTAGCACCTCATCCTTGGAGATCAGTATGGATGTACCTACATCATAATATACTGAATCGGGTTCATCCTGCTTGACCAGACGTACGTTCACAACTGGAAAAGAATCCGCTGTAACGGCCAACTGAGCACGTAGTTGTTTATCGAAGTAACCCGTAAAATGAATCGTATTAACGGCTTGAGCCGCAGCCAACCCCGTCTGTCCTGCAAGCAACGCAATGGCAAGCATACCTGACATCCCAAAGCGGAGCATCCTTTTCCAACTCTTTTGCATGGTTCTCACTCTCCTCCGCTATCATTCTAGCATAATTCGTATATCGGAAGGAGAGGGCATATTTTTAACCAAATACAATTAAACAAATAACCAAGGCAGCAATGAATCCAACCAGATCGGAAAACAACCCAACTTTGAGCGCATAGCGACCATTGCGTATACCTACCGCTCCAAAATAAACAGTCAATACATATAGTGTTGTATCCGTACTGCCTTGAATCGTGGAAGCCATGCGACCAATCATAGAGTCAGGTCCATAGGTTTTGATCAGGTCTGTCGTAAAGGCAAGCGAGCCTGTCCCGGTCAAAGGACGCAAAATACCGAGCGGCAATACTTCTCCCGGAACCCCCATCCAGGACACAAGTGGTGCGAATAGGCTGATCACATAATCCAATGCACCGGAAGCACGGAATACACTGATCGCTACCATCATACCTACCAGATGGGGAATAATGCTAATTGCCGTAGAGAAGCCATCTTTGGCCCCATCAACAAAAGATTCGTAGACCGGGACCTTTTTGGTAAACGCATATAATGGAACAAACGCGATGATAACCGGAATGGCCCAGACGGAAATCCAGTTGATGAAGGTTAACAACGTTGCTCATCCTTTCATACCGGGATTGTCACTTTTATGTACACGCGGCGGCCTGTGAAGTGCCCTGTTTCGGTACCAGCGATCGGCTACGATGGCTGCAAATGTCGCAATAATGGTTGCCATTAGCGTGGTACCTACAATTTCCGTGGCATTCGCGGAATGATAATTAAGTCGAATGGCTATCAGGGTTGTCGGAATAATGGTGATACTCGCTGTATTCAGAGCCAGCAAAGTGCACATGGCTGGGGAAGCACTTTGTTTATCCGGATTCAGCTCTTGCAGTTGCTGCATGGCTTTGATCCCCATTGGGGTTGCCGCGTTGCCTAGGCCGAGCAGATTGGCACTCATGTTGGATAAAATGTAGCCCATGGCTGGATGATTCCGCGGAACATCCGGGAACAAAAAGCCAACAACCGGACCCAGCAGCTTCGCGATTCGTCCCAGCAGCCCGGCATCCTCAGCCATTTTCATCATACCCATCCAAAACACGAGCACACTGATCAGACCAAAACATACCGTTACTCCGGTTGCTGCTCCATCAAAAGCCGCCTGCGTAACAACTTCAATTTTGCCTTGTGCTGCTGCAAAAGCAAATCCGGTTACGATCATGAGAAGCCAGATTAAATTGATCAAAGGATAACCCTCCCCTCATTATGGAGATAACAAATGGCTTAATACCGCGCGCCATGCGGAAGCCCAGGTAGAAATTTCACCGATCCCTCCCAGAGTTGCATCCTCTGTCTTCGGCTCTGGCGGAATATAACTTCCTTTGCGATACACAGGAATTGAACCCACAAGTTTCCCGTCAAGCTGCATATCAATTCGGCCAGCCAGTCCAAAAGTAGGATCTGTCGTTTTTGAATCTCCCTCTGTACTCTCCTGTGCCCGGTTATCGAGTAAAATCAGCTTTTTCGTCAATGAGGACGTCTCACTCTTCGCTAGAGGATAGGTGAACCCGCGACCTGTGACCACATCCGTGTTTTGTACAGGCTGTTCTTTTTTTGCAATTTCCACCAAAGGGAAGTTTTCAAAACCGAAATCCAGCATACGTGCATGGTCATTCCAATCGTCGCCATCGTTCAGGGTTACCGCAGCAAGCTGTTGCCCATTGCGTGTAGCAGAGCTGACCAGACAACGGAAAGCCTTTTTGGTATATCCGGTCTTTACGCCATCGGCCCCCTCGTACAACCGCAGCATTTTATTTTTGTTTTGCCAGGAGTACTCCCAGCTCTCATTCGGATTTGGAGCCGACTTGTTCTCCGTAGCTACAATACGTTTGAACACCTGATTCTTGAGCGCATACGCAGTTAAGCGTGCAAGATCATTGGCGGTGGAGTAATGACCGTCTGCGTCAAGTCCATGGGGATTCATAAAATGGGAATGGGTCAGACCAATTTGCTCTGCCTTTTTGTTCATTAACAGGACAAAGCCTTCTTCAGATCCACCGACATGTTCAGCAATCGCTGAGGCCGCATCGTTGCCTGATCGCAGCATCAGCCCATATAGCATGTTTTCAAGCGTCATTTCTTCACCCAGCTTGAGATAGATGGACGACCCTTCTTTGGCAAAAGCCGAAGAAGTTACCTTTACTTTGTCATCCAGTTTACCGTGTTCAATCGCAACAATTGCCGTCATGATTTTGGTCAAGCTGGCAATTCTCAGTTCCTTATCCCCATCTTTGCTGTACAATATTCGGCCCGATGTCACATCAATGAGAGCAGCGCTTTGCGCATGGTTTGAGGGGCCGGGGATAGTTCCCTGGGCTTCAGCAAGCCCAAATGAGGGAAACAGAAACAAAGGTACAAGCATACATGCCATAAATTTCATTAATTTTCGCATCGATTCATTCCTCCGGGTCACTTGGAATCTTGTACTAGCTTATGTCTGGACAACCCGAAGTATGTCCCAGTGTTAGAAAACAGCAAAAATCCCTCTCGCACATGCTGCGGAAGGGATCTTAACCGAATCATTATTTAGCTGTACGTAGAAGGATCAGGTGTGACAGGAATGCCGGACTCTGCCGGTTGTGCTGTATTACGATTGCGGAACATGTCCTGGATTCTATCCATCACATACGGTGTGGAATCGATCAATTTCTCGAACAGATGCGTTGAGTTGTCAAGCGGCACGATGTGTACGCCCTGTTTGCCAACTACCAGGAACGCGATAGGACGAATGGATACGCCACCCCCGCTTCCGCCTCCAAATGGTGAGGCAACCGATGCGGAGCTGGCATGTTCAGTGGTACTACTTCCGCTGCTCCCGCCGCTTCCACCTTTGCTGTTTCCATCATTTACATGAAAATCACTGCCACCCGCAGCGAATCCAAATCCCACTTTACTGATCGGCAAAATTACGGTACCATCAGGTGTTTCGACCGCATCGCCCACGATTGTATTGACATCCACCATGGCCTTGATATTTTCCATTGCGGTTTCCATTAAGCCTTGAATTGGATGATCTGACATTTAAATTCCCTCCAGTTTCAATTTAAGCTAGGTTTGATCTAACCATATCATCCCCAAACTTGAAGGGACTTATGTAAGCCAGCCATTTAACTAAACCTCAATACTACAAACCGCTGACTGGGCAAAATAAAATCCGGCAGTTGCAAGCAAACTATAGGAAATTTTCTCATACTCGGTTTCTTCTTAACTACCGAGTAGACCCAGCCAAGACGCATAGTTCCACCCCCGCCACCCCGCAATCATTTTAAATGAAAGGCGTATAACACAGGGACAGTACATACACTTAAATTTGCGATTTACTGTGTTGTTTCTTCAGCTTCAGCTTGCGTCTGCGCCGTTGTTCTTGTAAGAGTTTGAACCACATCCGCCATCCTCCCTCTACTTGAAGCACTCGGGTTAAGAGCGTAAGTCCTGCGATCATGACTGCTGAAATCCGGATCTTTAGTTTCCAATCCAGCTCGGTTTGGAACTCCATCTCGTCTTCCCACACCGGCACAACTTGTAACTTTGGCGTTTGTTCAAAACGGATTTGATAAGAGAGGTATCCAATGATGATCGACTTGATACTCCACACCCAACCGATGAGAACAGCCGTGTATGCTGCGTCGCCGACGCCAATGCGAGTGGACCAGGACAAATGAGTCATATGTACACGAGTGAGTGTTTGCTTGATCCAGAGCTTTAATGCTTCCGTTGCCCTGAGCATGATTTTTACATCCTTAGCCCATTTTTTGACTTTACGTTTGTTAACACGCTCGCTGCTCTGGGCTTCTCCCCTCGAATGATTCATTCGCTGCTCCGTCTTCACCAGAAAACCTTCCTTCATATTACGAAAGACAATACTAGGAATTTCATAGTTAATACGCACAATGCCATATAACAGACGAACCGTAATCTTGGCATAATCATCATGATTGTGTTTCCTGAATGTAAAATGCACATGAACATACGAGATGAGGACTGCGACAAGAAGCAGTGCGATCAACAAGCCGATTCCTCCAAGCCAAATCCACACAGGCCTTACCTCCAAGCCCTCAATTCTTTTCTCGTCTAGTATGACACTCTATATAGGAAAAAATTCACGTCTGACCTGAAAATTCCATTTAATCTTTGAACGACTACCTTGCACTCCATTCCACATACCACGCCAAAAAAACCGGCACCCCGAAAGGGCAACCGGTTTTGGATCGATCCAGACTGCAAAGTTATGAGTGCGAAGGATCATCTTCGTTATTAATATCGTTTGCATTTGCATCATCTTCGAGATTTGCACTATCCAGGTCCAGGTCCACATGCTGCACATCCAACTTTTCAAAAAGCAGCTGTGTTTCTTCCTCCAGGTTCTCGGAATCTTCAAACAACCCTGGCTCCGGCAGATCTTTGAGCGAAGCCAAACCAAAGTAATCCAGGAAAGACTTGGTAGTGCCATATAGAATTGGGCGTCCAATGGCCTCAGCCCGTCCCACTTCCTGAATGAGATCCTTGTTCACAAGTGTATGAATGGCACGTTCGGATTTCACCCCACGTATCTCCTCAATCTCTACCCGTGTGATAGGCTGACGGTACGCCACAATAGCGAGCGTCTCCAACGCCGCCTGGGATAAAGAGGTACGTGCAGGTGAATAAGCCAATTTCTCAAAATAGGCCGCATGTTCCGGCAAGGTACCCAGTTGGACTACCCCTGCAATTTTAAGAATTTGTACGCCTCGTCCCTGCTTGGCAAATTCAGCGATCATTTCCTCAATCGCATCCGACACCAGTTCGGTTCGCTGATCCACGATTTCGGCGATTTGTTTGATGCTCAGACCTTCTTCTCCGGACAAAAACAGCAGGCCTTCAATAATCGATTTCAATTTCGGAAAATCCATGATTCTTTGTTTCCCCTCTCCACTCCATAACGATATCCTCAAACATCCGCTCCTGATAACAGACGATCTGCTTCATCTTCATCAGTTCCAGCACCGCCAGAAAAGTTACGACAATCTCGTGCCGATAAATTTGGTTATCCAGCAACTTGGAGAATAACAGCCTGCCTCCCGGTCCCATACTTTCCAACGCACCGATGACATCGCGAATACGATCCTTAACCGAGATTTCATCCCGATGGATCCGAGTTACGGTTGTCCGCTTCTCCGCCTTGCGCAGCGCCTTCTGGAAAGCCGCAATCAGATCCGAGGTATGCAAACCCTCGACCGGATTCGATTGTGCTTCTACAGGCATATACGGCCGCAAATCCTCGGGCTCTTTGGAGAAAATAAGGCTGCGTTCCCACTCCCGTTCGTGCAAGTGACGCGCAATTCCCTTGTATTTGCGATATTCAATCAGACGCGCAATCAGTTCTGCACGTGGATCATAATCTTCATCTTCCATATATGCATAATCCTCAAAGTCCTCGATTACCGGTGGTTTGGGCAGTAATAGTTTGCTCTTGATCGACAGAAGTGTTGCCGCCATTACCAGAAATTCACTCGTAATATCCAGCTCCAGCTCCTGCATCGAATGCAGATACGCCATATATTGATCGGTAATATCGCTGATGGGAATATCCTGGATATGAATCTCTGCCTTATCGATCAGATGAAGCAGCAGATCCAAAGGTCCTTCAAAAGTCTCCAGTTTGTATGTAACTACCGTCACTAGACGAATCCTCCCGCCAGAAAAATAAAAACCCCCGCTAAGCCGCCGAATCCGGTCTCCCGTTTTCGTCTGCGCTGAGCAGGGCACTATATTAAATAAGCACTATTTTAGCTGTTTCGTCAAGTTCGCCATTTCAATAGCGGCAGTAGCTGAATCCCAGCCTTTGTTTCCTGCCTTTGTTCCAGCACGCTCAATGGCTTGTTCAATATTCTCTGTTGTAACCAGGCCGAAGATTGTAGGTACGCCTGTTTTCAGGTTAATTGCGGCTACACCCTTAGCCATCTCATTGCACACATAATCATAATGTGTTGTTGAACCACGGATAACCGTCCCCAACGTAATGACAGCATCATATTTGCCACTTTCAGCCATTTTTTGGGCAATCAACGGGATTTCAAAGGCTCCTGGAACCCAGGCTACATCCACTTCATCATCTTGTACACCGTGACGTTTGAACGCATCCAGTGCTCCACTGAGCAATTTGCTTGTAATGAACTCGTTAAAACGTCCTACAACCACTCCATATTTTAATCCTTCTGATACCAAATGTCCTTCAAAAAAGTGTGGCATTCAAGTCATCTCCCTAATTGTATTATATGATGTACGCAACTGATCTTTGGAAACTAGTTCACCCTGTTTAACCTCAGAAAAGCTACTCAGTTTTTTTCTTCATTCTGCTCGATATCGTCGAACTTTAGCATATGGCCGAGCTTCGCCTGCTTCGTGTGCAAGTAAACCGTATTGTCCTCGTTCTCTTCCATCTGAATGGCAACACGTTCCACCACTTCAAGTCCGTACCCTTCAAGCCCTTTAATTTTGCGTGGATTGTTGGTTAACAACCGAATTTGACGAACCCCTAGATCTTTGAGAATTTGGGCACCAATGCCGTAATCTCGAAGATCGGCAGCAAACCCAAGCTTCAGATTGGCATCCACGGTGTCCAGACCTTCCTCTTGCAGTTTGTAGGCTTTGAGCTTGTTGATCAGTCCAATGCCTCGTCCTTCCTGTCTCATATAGAGCAGGACGCCGTTGCCTTCGTCATGGATCTGTTTCAATGCTGCATCGAATTGTGGACCACAGTCGCATCGATGAGAATGGAATACATCCCCTGTGAGACATTCGGAGTGTACGCGGACCAATACAGGCTTCGATCCGTCAATTTCACCTTTAACCAAAGCGACATGCTCCTTGTTGTCCACCGCATTGGTGTATGCCACCGCCTGGAATTCACCAAAGTCTGTTGGCATACGTACAGCTACTTCGCGTTTAACCAACTGTTCCTTCTCATTCCGGTACCGAATCATGTCCTGAATGCTGATCAGCTTCAGATCATGCTTGCGGGCAATCTCCTGCAGATCCGGAAGTCTGGCCATCGTGCCATCTTCCTTGATCACTTCACAGATTACACCTGCCGGATAAGAACCGCACATAATAGCGAGGTCTACAGCTGCTTCCGTATGTCCCGCGCGTCTTAGCACACCGCCATCTTTGGCGATGAGTGGGAACATATGCCCCGGCTTGCGGAAATCTCCGCTTTTCGCTTCGGGATCAATTAGACCCTTGACTGTAATGGAGCGTTCATGAGCCGAGATGCCCGTTGTGGTATCTTTATGATCTACAGAGACGGTGAAAGCCGTCCCATGAAAGTCTGTATTTTGCTGAACCATAGGCTTTAGGTTGAGTTCATCGGCACGTTGCTGCGTAATGGGAACACACACCAGACCCCTACCTTCAGTAATCATGAAATTGATCACTTCAGGTGTAGCCTTTTCCGCCAAAGCGATAAAGTCGCCTTCATTCTCCCGATCCTCATCATCCACCACAATGACAGGTTTCCCCTGCATAAGATCGTAGATGGCTTCCTCAATAGAATTCAGAATGGATTTCTCTGACATAGGTCCCCCTCCAGTTTCTATTTCAATTTATATTTGTAGTTAATCAATTACGATTTGTTAAGCAAAGCCGTGATTAGCGAGGAAATCCTCACTGATACTTCGCGGCTTGCCCGCACCGGTCTCCTGATGTCCCTTACCATAGTGCAGCAGATGATCCACATATTTGCCCAAAATATCACACTCAATATTGATGGTATCTCCCGTCTTTTTCACATTTAATACGGTCTCACCAATGGTATGTGGAATAATGGATACAGTGAATGCGGTCTGTGAAGTATGCACAACGGTCAGACTAATTCCGTCCAGGGTTACAGACCCTTTGGGTATCAGATATTTGAACAGCTGCGTATCATCAGGTTTGATCTCGAAAACAATTGCATTCTGGTCACGTGTAATGCTGCCAATGACCCCAGTGCCATCGACATGGCCCTGAACGATATGCCCGCCAAAACGTCCACCTGACAGCATGGCTCGCTCCAGATTAACTTTGCTGCCGGATTGCAATTGACTAAGATTGGTATGTCGATATGTCTCGGGCATCACATCGGCAGTAAATCCGCCACCCTCCAGGGTTGTCGCAGTTAAGCATACCCCGTTTACAGCTACACTATCGCCAATCTTTAAGTCGTTCATGATGGCGGAAGCTCCGATATTCAGGACCATCGCTTCGCCTTTCCGACCTATCCGCCGGATCTGACCGACTTCTTCCACCAAACCGGTAAACATGCTACCGCCTCCTTTATTTATTTCATTATCGTTAATTCATTTATTCAGGCCAAACCGGAATTCCGCCAATGCTGATATTATCTCCAACTTGCTCAATTTCCAGCTGATGTAATTGAATCGCCTGACTCATGCGCTCTACACCCTCAAAGCGGAAACTGCCTGGTGTTTCGTATCCTCCGACAATTTTCGGAGCAATGAACATGAGCAGTCGATCTACCAACCGTGCTTCCAGCATGGACCCATTCAATGTTCCACCGCCTTCAAGCAGAATTGAACCAATCTCACGCTCACCGAGCTTGCTGAGTGCACTCAGTAGATCAACACGTGGTCCTGGACCACAACGTATAATCTCCACCCCATAGGCTTCCAGCCGCTCAGCCGCTTCAGGGCTCGCCTCATCTGTTGTAAGCACCCAGGTAGGTGCAAGGCCATCCTTGACCATTTTGGCGCCTACAGGCAGACGTAGCTTGGAATCGACCACGATTCGTACCGGGCTGATCCCTTCCACTTGCAAGCGAGTCGTGAGTTCGGGATTGTCTGCAATGACCGTTTCAACACCAACCATAATTCCTTGATGGCGATGGCGAAGAGCGTGTACAATCTCGCGAGCTGACTCGTTAGAGATCCATTTGCTGTCACCGCTACGCGTAGCAATTTTGCCATCCAGTGTAGAGGCCGTCTTTAAAGTTACAAAGGGGAGACCTGTTGTAATGTATTTGATAAATTTCTCGTTCATCCGTCTTCCGCGCTCACGCAGCACTCCAACTTCAACTTCGATCCCTTGTTGACGCAGCATGCTGATTCCTCTGCCGGATACTTGCGGATTCGGATCTTCGCAGCATACAACGACACGTTTCACTTTCTCATGAATGAGACGTTCACTGCATGGTGGAGTCTTGCCATAATGGCTACAGGGTTCGAGCGTAACGTACACTGTACTGCCTTCAGCATCACTACCCGCCATGTTCAGTGCATGAACCTCTGCATGACCCGTTCCCCGTTTGAGATGACTTCCGAGGCCCACGATACGTCCTTCTTTTACCACGACACAACCGACTACCGGATTGATTCCGGTCTGTCCTTGTGCCCGTTCTGCCATATCCAGTGCTAGCGCCATATAAAATTCATCATTAATCATTTCCAAGTCCGTTCACCCCACGGTTAAAATCTTAAGTTATAGACCTCCCTTCCAACAGAGAGGCATGTTCCATATCCAATAAAAAATCCCCGTCGAACAAACCGTTCGATGGGGATGATGAGAGACATGTGTCACCAGCAGTACTATTGATACATTGCCAACAACACATCGCCCAAAACTTCATTTCAGGCAAGTGAAAGCAGACACATACCTTAATGAACTTCAATTACAGGTAAAGAGCTTCTATGATGTGGCATATGTATGAAGATTTCCGGAAGTAACTGGATTTCTCCCTGCACAGGAAATGAATTCGTCAAAAACTGTACAGCAACACTCCTGCGGAATGCGGCCCCTAAGGACTGCACCCTCTCCTTCTCCCATCCAGACTATACTGTCGGTTCTGGAATTACACCAGATCAGCCATCTGCCACAGGCAGACGGGTCACGGACTTTGCATCAATGCTGGATAGATATCCTCACATACTGCATCACCGCCGGTAGGGAATTACACCCTGCCCTGAAGGATTCGTTGCGTTATTAATTGGATGTTAGCACTTTAACGTCAAAAAATCAATTGTTTTTTGTTCCTTTTTGTCACATACTAACTTTTAATAAGCTTAAGTGTAAACAAAAACCGCTTCGCTAATTGCGAAACGGTTTACATACGTTTATTGATTAAGCTTCTACTACTTCAACTGTTTCCATTTTGTCGCGACCTTCGAAAGCGTCCACGAATTCCATACCTTTGGTTACTTTACCAAATACAGTATGTTGTCCATCCAAATGTGGTTGCGGTTGGTAGCAGATGTAGAACTGGCTTCCGCCTGTGTTACGGCCTGCATGTGCCATAGCCAAAGTTCCACGCTCATGTTTGTTCGGGTTGATTTCACAGTTAATTGTGTAACCTGGGCCGCCTGCACCGGAACCGTTAGGGCATCCGCCTTGAGCTACAAAGCCCGGAATAACACGGTGGAATACAAGACCGTTGTAGAAACCGGAGTTAGCCAGTTTCTCAAAGTTTGCTACTGTGTTTGGAGCTTCTTGATCGAACAAATCGATTACAACTTCTCCGCCGTTTGCCATTTTGATTTTCGCTTGTTTCGCCATATGTAAATGACTCCTTTCGTATTGACCATCGTTAATGGTGCCAGAACGCATGACCCTGGGCCAAGCTTTATAGCACTTTTCTTAGTGTACACCGAAAATGGATTGATCGCAAAATAATCAGCAAGATTTTTTTCAAAATCCGGCCCTAAAGATGCAAAAGAAGACAAAAAAGAGCGTCCTTTTTTGTCTTCTTCATATAGTGCTCAGCTAGATGTCCTTAAATTAACGGGTAACTGGCTGTTTTGCAATGCGCTCAGGTACGAGATCATTCTGGATGATGTCCTGATACGTCTCACGGCGTACCACTACATCCCCTTGACCGTCTTTGACAAACACAACTGCCGGACGACGAATCCGGTTGTAATTGCTTGCCATCGAGTAGTTGTACGCGCCTGTGCAAGCTACTGCGAGTAGATCGCCGCTTTGCACTTTAGGCAGGTCCAGATCCCAGATCAGCATATCGCCGCTCTCACAGCATTTACCAGCAACAGATACCGTTTCCTGAGCAGCCTCATTTGCACGGTTTGCTAATACAGCCTCATATTTGGATTCATACAGCGCTGGACGTGGATTGTCTGTCATTCCACCATCAACAGCTACGTATTTACGAACTCCTGGAATATCTTTGCTTGTTCCAACAGTGTAGAGCGTAGTTCCCGCTTCCCCTACGATGCTGCGGCCTGGTTCAACCCAGATCTCAGGCACGGCATAGCCGATTTGAGCAAAATGATTTTTCACCGCATCCGTGATGGCTTTCACGTATTGTGAAACTTCAAGCGGTGTATCTCCATCGATATAGCGGATACCGAAGCCACCGCCCAGATTAACCACTTTGAATGCCACGTTAAGACGCTCATACACATCTGCTGCAAACTCAGCAACGCGTTGAACTGCCATTTGGAAACCTTCAACTTCGAAAATTTGGGATCCGATGTGTGAATGCACACCGAGCAATACCAGATTTGACTGCTTGGAAGCCAATTCAATGGCTTCAAATGCCGTTCCGTTCCCGATATCGAATCCAAATTTGGAATCCGTTTGTCCTGTCGAGATATATTCATGCGTATGCGCTTCAACACCAGGCGTCACACGAAGCAAAATGTTAACTTTGCGATTTTTGTCTGCGGCTACAGCTTGCAGCAAGTGCAGTTCATTGAAGTTATCCACAACGAAGCAGCCAATCTCTGCATCAAGCGCCATTTCGATCTCTTCCAGCGTTTTGTTGTTACCGTGGAAATGAATGCGTTCTGCCGGGAAACCGGCTTGAAGTGCCGTGAACAATTCACCGTCGGATACAACATCCAAGGAAAGTCCTTCTTCCGCAGCAAGGGCACACATCGCCATTACGCAGAATGCTTTACTTGCATAAGCAACCTGGAAACCCAGGCCTGAAGCACGGAACGCTTCCATATACTCTCTGCAGCGCTCACGAACCAATTGCTCGTCCACAACATACAGGGGAGTTCCAAATTGTTCTTTCAAGTCGGTTGTATCGACTCCACCAATTTCCAGATGTCCCTGTGCATTTATTTTACTTGTACCATGTAAATACATAATCTGCATTCCTCACTTTTTTATATACTGGAACAGCTGTTATTCCAATGATTTTACACCAGTATATCAAATTAGAAAATGAGAAGAATGGATTTTTCGGCAGATCATTTGTGTTTTTTACTTTTTTGCAGTTCCCCGTCTGGATCACTGTCCATTTTGGTATTGTCACGCGTTTTGTTGATCGAAGGACGTTTTTTATTTTCCAACAGCGGCAAACGGAACAAAAAGTTACCCAAGGCCTTTGCATTAAACGGTATGAACGGCCAGAGATAAGAAGAGTTGTAGGAGCGATGCAAAGTGAGCGCCACGATAATGAACGTCGTCCCGACAACGAATCCGGGAACCTTGAATATCGCCACAGCAACGAGCAAAAACAATCTGACCAATCGATTAGCCAAACCAAGCTCATAACTGGGTGTTGCAAACATACCAATCGCGGCAATCGCCATGTAAAGTACCACTTCATTGACAAAATATCCTGTTTTTACGGCGATATCCCCGACTAAAATGGCCGCAATCAAACCCATGGCCGAAGCGAGTGGCGTCGGGGTATGGACTGCTGCCATCCGTAATAAATCCACTCCGAATTCAATAAGCAGGAACTGCAGAATCAGCGGAAGCTGGGCATTTTCATGAGGACCGATGAACTCCATTCCTGCTGGCTTAATGGCAGGGTCAATAACCATCAACAACCATAGCGGCAACAGGAAAAGCGAAATCAGAATGCCCCCAAATCGTACCCAGCGCAGATAGGTTCCCATAAAGGCGGTCTGTCTGTTCTCTTCCGCATGCTCACACAGGTCAAAAAAGGTCGTGGGCAGAATCATCACACTGGGTGAAGTATCTACAAAAACAACAACCCTTCCGTCCATCAAATGAGAAGCTGTCACATCCGGTCGTTCCGAATAACGAACCAACGGATACGGGTGCCAACCCTTGTTAATAATCGCTTCTTCAAGCTGTTTATCGGCAGCAGGGATGCCGTCGATATTTACTCGTTTGATTTTTTCACGAACGGAATCCACCTGAACCTTGTCCACGATATCGTCAATATATACAACACAGACATCCGTTTGCGATCTGCGTCCAACCTGCATAATTTCAAATTTTAATCCTGGGTCCCGTATTCTTCGGCGCACTAACGCCACGTTGGTCAGAAGTGTCTCCGTGAATCCGTCTCTTGAACCCCGCACCACTCTCTCCAGCGAAGGTTCCTCTGGGGAACGTACCGGATAGCTGCGGGTATCCATAATAATAACGGAACGATCCCCTTCGACAAACATGGCACTCATGCCTGTGAGGACCTTGTTGATGACGGCGCTCATTTTCTCCACTCGCTCAACTTGAATATGAGGAATGTAACATTCGAAATACGACTTCAGCGCATGTCCGGACACTTGCTCCGGTGTAAGATAGGTTAGCCTTTTTAACACTTCAAGCAGAATCTCATCCTTTGCAAACCCAGTCAGCAGCAACAATCCAACATGTTTGCCACCCAAGACCATTTCCCTCATATTCACATCAAAGGACTCTCCAAGTCCCAACACTTGCTGAAGCGTATATTTGTTATCACTCATGCGAGGGGATATATCGTCGTTTTCCTGCCAATATTCTACCGATTCCTCGATACTGTCAGACATTTCATTTTGCTTCTTCTTTTCGTAAGCCTTCTTTTCTTCTTCCTCCTGAATCTCATAAGGAGATTTATGCATCTTCTCTTCGGATGTTGCTTCGCTGGATTCATGCCCGTCGTTGTCCGATCTTACGTCCATTTCCCATCCTCCTTAGGCCTAACGTTTTAACGCTGGTATACAAAAAAGTCAAACAGGGAGCCCGTCATCTTCCCCAAAATCATAGCAAGCAACAATCCAAACAAATACGATTTCATGCCCAGTCGTTTTGCCAGCACTGGCAGTACATTCAGCACTTCAGTCAGTGCCGCAGCAAGCAGACCGATGAACACACCGCAAAACAGTCCGATGATCGGGCTCAGCAACAGCGCTCCGTGTACCTTCCAGTGCCAAAAATCCGCAACAGTACCGAGCAGCGAACCTCCGATCAAGGCCCCTTCATACCAATGGGTTTTGTCATAGGTTCGCGTAAGTTGAGCTAGTCTTGGGATCATATCAAGCACGAGAATAAGCGCAATCACACCGCTTCCTACAGCGATTCCCCCCGCAATGCCCAGCACAATGCTGATTGCTCCGTTAAGAACGCTCATTCGCATTCATCTCCCTGCGTTCCTCTTCATGCATACGTTCGGTTTCTTCAATCACTACATACTTGTCTACATTTTGCTGATATAGGAACATTTCCACTTCCAAAGGGGTAGGTTCTTCATTCCACTTTTTCTTGAATAAATGATTGAAGAACACAGCCATACCAAACCCGATCCCGAGAGAATACGCCACCTGAAACAGATACGGATGCTCATCCCGGCGGCCCGTAATCATTTCTACAATTCGAATTTGGACTTCCTGCATGTTTACGTCCGCATGAAAATTCATAATGGTCAATGCTGATCCAAAGAAAAGCAGCAGCCACACCAGGATGAACAGAGATTTGGAAGGCTTGCCACTTCCTACAACCACCTCAACAAGCGTATGACCCGATCCGATTAATTCAACGGTGACATCTGGCAAGGTTCGACGGATCTCGGGGATGATCTGCAATATATCAATGAGGATCAGATTGCCGTCCTCCGGTCCGGGGCGCAGCAGTTCAAGCTCACGCAGCCTTCCTTCTTGTTCTTCAGGAGAGGTGAGCAAGTGAGCTACATCTCCAAGCTTGACACTTCGGCCCCTTTGGATGCGAATACGGCTGCGCAAACGAACATAGACCGTTGGAGTGGGTGTCAGGGACATCCGAAACACTCCTTTACTGCGTAATTTAGGTTAGTATTTGAAGAATGTGCAAATTTATTACATTATGGTTGGAAAAAGGTTGTGTGGACCCTGCGGGCTCTTCGGGATGGATCGGCCAATGGTCGCTGTTGCTCGGGGGGAGGATACACGCAGACACTCCTACGGCAGACCAACCTTCTGATCGCTGTTGTCTCCAAATTCTTTTGATTGATTTCTAAATGTTAGAAATTTGGAGACAAAGGCGAACGCTTCGCTTCTTCAGGTCTAATCTGCCGCCTGCGTTGCTTGTGTGTATCCTTAGACGAGCCCTCACGCTTCGCTCCTTTGTCCGATTCCATCCCTCCGCTGCACGGGTCCCTTTTTTCCAAAGGGTTGCAATAAATGTGCAGGGAGGCGGTAGTAGGTGATTTTATAAGTTGGTTTAATTACAGCTTTTTCCTATTACATTTCTTTTTTGACTAACGAACACAAAAACAAAAAATAGCCGCTAATATAGCGACTTATTGAGATGAGAAAATCTTATGGATTGAATGGTAAGAAACTTGGGGATCAGGTATCTTTGGGAAAGCCTTACGCATCGTTGTCAGGACTTCCTGTGAAGATGTTATATTTGAAGAAGGAGTGATTTGGATTACTTCAATATCTTTGGGGAACGGGTGGAAATAACGCATATAAACAAAAACAAGAGTAGTGATCATCAGCAGGACGGATAACAATACTTTCATTTTTTTGTTCAATGTTCAATACCCTCCTTAATTCTCAACTCCACTTCTCTTCTGAACTTTAACGGGGTGATTTGCATGGTTTTACGAAACTGATTGATAAAATAGCTCGTGCTATTAAAACCAACTTCATAAGCAATCTCGGTAATGCTGCGTTCTTGGAGTTGCAACAGCTCCACACTCTTTTGGATGCGATAATCAATAACATACTGCATGGGTGTTGTCTTCAACATTTGCTTGAAATAACGGCAGGTTTCCGAGCGACTTAACTGACCCGCCCTCGCAATATCCTCCAATTTGATTGGTTCAGCGGAGTGCAGGTGAATCCATTCAACCATGTCCTTCATTCGCCTGCTTCTAATGATTTCGGTTGGATCATATTCAAGCGCGTATCCGCTTTTAATCAGATATTTCCATATCGTCAAAAGGCTTGAAGCCACATTCATTTCGTAAAATGGAGGCTGCTCATCCAAATCCTTTTTAACATGCCGGATGGCGTCGAGGACTTGAGCTCCCCAGGAAATTCCCCTTTTGATATGAAGATAAGGTAAATTGGTTGCTGAGATATAAGGATGAACATACTTCAAATATAACTCGGATGGCACAACAAAATGCGGAGAGACATTTAGACAAAGATAAATACAATTATCCTGCTTACCCCGTTCCTCTGCCATGTGCATGCAACCACTATTGATAAACAGCCCGTCGCCTTGCGGCACAATGATCTTTTGATCATTCACATAAAAAAGAGCTTCGCCCTTGACAACCAAGACAAACTGCAATTCATCATGCCAATGCAAAGGAATATGCCCGTGAACATTGCGTACAATTGTGGTTTCATAACACGCCACAGGCAATGTAACTGTACGATGCTCCGTCAGTTCCCTCCCGTTTTTATCAATTCCAAATTCTATCTTATGCATATTCTCTCATCTCAATATAATGATATTTATCTGTGCGATATTGATATTATTATAGCCTATTTCGTTTTAATATAGCACTATTCTTATATTTAAGGTGAGGGCGCTATTCATGAAAATATCTATTCAAAGATCTAGAAAATCAGGCCTATTCTTCGTTCTTACAGGTGCGATATGCTGGGGCATTGGCGGAACAGTTTCACAAAAACTGTTTCAACAATACGGAATTGAAGTCAACTGGTTCGTAACGGTTCGACTGCTGATTGCGGGTATACTGCTTCTGACGGTTCAATCCTTTACAACAAGGCGCTCGCAAATTTTCGATATGTGGAAGCAGAAAAAAACAGCCTTGCAGCTAATCATTTTCGGATTATTCGGGATGCTCGCTGTTCAATATACGTACATGGCGTCTATTCAACATGGCAACTCCGCAGTGGCGACACTACTTCAATATCTATCACCAGTCATGATCATAGTCTATATGATCTGGCGAAAACAGGCTGCTCTAAGCAGAAAGGATGTTGCATCAGCGATTCTGGCTCTGAGCGGGTGTTTTCTCCTGCTGACCAATGGTTCTCTCTCCCAATTGTCTGTGCCTTTACCCGCAGTATTGTGGGGGCTGTTATCCGGAGTTGCCGCTGCCTTCTATACCCTCTACGCCGTGAAACTGATTGAAAAGTTTGATTCACTTGTTGTGGTAGGCTGGGCAATGATTATCGGAGGCGCTGCGCTGAGTCTCATCCACCCACCGTGGAAAATGGACTTTGCTAGCTTGCGTTTGGAAACCTACGGATATTTGGCCTTTACCATTATTTTAGGGACAATGATTGCATTCTGGTTCTATATCGAAAGTTTAAAAAGCCTGTCAGCCAAAGAAACAAGTCTTATGGGAAGCGCGGAGCCGCTTGCTGCCGTTGGCACCACTGTTATCTGGTTGCATGAACCCTTCGGGATATTTCAATGGCTGGGGACCGCATGTATCATTGGATTGATATTATTGTTGCAGTCGAATCGCCCCAAATCCAATCCAGGTTAACGACAAATAACCTTCTTCGCATATTAATGCGCGATAGAAGGTTGTTAGTTGTCGTATATTGGTGGTTTAACACCCATATTGTTGTCAGCAATCCAAAATCACTGTGCGATCTGGTCGCGGATGGATTGAAGTATTTTTTTCTCCAGTCGTGACACCTGCACCTGGGATATACCCAGCCTGCTAGCGACCTCGGACTGGGTCTGATCCCGGTAATACCGGAGGTATACAATCAGCCGTTCCCTTTCGCTGAGACCGCCAATCGCTTCGTTTAGCGCAAGTTTGTCAAACCACCGTTCCTGAGACTCATCGGCAATCTGGTCCATTAGTGTAATCGGATCGCCGTCATTCTCAAACACCGTCTCATGTATGGAGGTCGGCGGTTTGTTGGCTTCCTGAGCAAATACAACTTCCTCTGGGGTTACCCCCAACTCCGCGGCTACTTCCTTAATCGTTGGAAGACGGTCGAGGTGTTTGGAGAGTTCATCCCTTTTTTTGCGGACTTTATTCGCCATTTCCTTGAGCGAACGACTGACCTTAAGCGTGCCGTCATCCCGCAGGAAGCGCTGAATTTCTCCGATAATCATAGGGACAGCATAGGTGGAGAATTTCACATCATAACTGAGATCGAATTTATCCACCGATTTGAGCAGCCCGATACAACCAATCTGGAACAGATCTTCCGGCTCATATCCCCTGTTCATAAAACGTTGTACGACGGACCAGACGAGTCTGATGTTGCAGTTCACCAGCGTATCCCGTGCGACATGGTCACCCGACTGACTGAGCGCAATCAGCCGTTTGACCTCGGCATCGTCCAAATAGGTCTGTGAAGACTGTTTCACTTCAGCATCCATAAGACTACCAACCCCTAATTATACAATGCTTTCTTGGATTCAATCCTTTTCTTCATCTTGATGGAGGTGCCTCTGCCGGGCTCACTGCTGACTTCGAATTCATCCATGAAGTTTTCCATAATGGTGAAGCCCATGCCCGAGCGCTCAAGTTCGGGTTTGGACGTATACAGCGGCTGTTTGGCAAGTTCAAGATCTTCGATGCCTTCACCACGGTCTTCCACAATGATGGTAATCATGTCATCCCGAATCTCGGCTTGAATGGACACGACACCTTCCGCATTGTTGTTGTATCCGTGGATGATGCTGTTCGTTACGGCTTCCGAAATGACCGTCTTCAGATCGCTAAGCTCGTCCATCGTAGGATCAAGCTGGGAGATGAAGGCAGCAACCGTCACCCGTGCGAACGATTCGTTCTCCGACTTGGCCGCGAATTGCAGATTCATGAAATTTGTCCCCATTCCTTCATTCATGAGACGACCTCCAGACCCGAGAGAGCAGTTCCCTCATTTTCGTAAATCGGCATAATCTTGAACAAACCTGACATTTCCAGCAAACGATACACTGGCGGATTGACATCACAGACAACCATCTTGCCGCCTTTATTCTTAATGAGCTTGTATCTACCCAAAATGACACCCAGACCCGAACTATCCATGAATTGCAGATCTTTCAGGCTAAGTACCAAATGCTCGCATTGTCTGCGCTGGATAGCTTCATCCATCTGCATCCGTACCATGTCAGCTGTATGGTGATCCAGCTCCCCGGATAATCGCACAATCAGAATCCCGCGGTGATGTTCCATTTCCACATGCAAGTTCACGTTTGCTCACTCTCCTCCCTGTCTTGAACAAGGATTTCTACGTTCCCGAAGGCTTTTCCTGCCCCCCGACAAAACTAGAAGAAAACCCCTAATTAACTACAAAATACGTTCAAAGGATGCACGCATCCTGCATAAATCGCCGTTTAATCGAACAGTTTGGAGGTTGTGCGTTTGAACAGCTTCCACCAGCCAGCCTTGTCCACACCCTGCGGAGCCTGAATGTCGAACTCCTTGATGACTTCATTGCCCTGGTAGACGACTAGTTTACCTACACTCTGACCTGCTTTGACCGGAGCTTTCACTTCTTTTGCCATCAGCAATTCATGACGGATCTCATCCGATTTCGCACCTTTGCGCATCAGAACACTATAATTTTGTGTTGCATTCAGCGGCAATTCGGCTACTTCACCTTTTTCAATTTTCAGACTTCCCAGCAGATCTCCTGACTTGTACAGGGCTTTCATCGTGTATTGCCCAAAAGCATAGTCAAACATCGAGGAAACTTCACTGTTCCGTGTTTTGGTATTGGGTTCTCCGAGTACTACCGCGACCGTACGAAGCCCATCCTTCATCGCTGTAGCCGAGAGACAAAACTTGGCTTCGGAAGTGTATCCTGTTTTCAACCCATCGGCACCGGAGTAGAAACGAACCAACTTGTTCGTATTCACCAGCCAGAATGGCTTCTCGCTATCTTTACGAAGGTAGTCCTGGTATGCACCGGTATATTTCGTAATCCCCGGATGCTTCAGCAGTTCACGGCTCATGACCGCAATGTCATGGGCCGAAGAATAATGGTTATCGACCGGCAGGCCGTTACAGTTGGAAAAATGAGTATCCTTCATTCCGAGTTCCTTCGCCCGCTCATTCATCAGTTGTACAAAGGCTTCCTCCGAACCGGCAATTTTCTCAGCCATCGCTACAGAGGCATCATTACCGGAAGCCATAGCAATGCCTTTTAACATATCGTCGACCGTCATCTCTTCCCCAGGTTCCAGAAAAATCTGTGATCCACCCATGGATGCGGCATATTCACTCGTTCTCACTTTATCCGTCAGCTTCAGCTTGCCAGAGTCGACCGCTTCAATGGTGAGCAGCATGGTCATAATCTTCGTAATGCTCGCCGGAGGCAGCTGATCATGACTGTTTTTTTCAAAAATGACCGTGCCCGTATCAGCATCCATCAAAATGGCGGAGCGTGCCGACGGGGCCAAATCGGTTCCCCCCGCTGCTTTGGGAGTTTCTTCAGCCAGCGCGGTTGATGCCATCAGGGGCAGCAGGATACAAAGGGTCATGAACGATGCCATTATTCGTTTCTTCACTAGGGTTACCTCCTCAAATGACTTGCTTACTGCATGTTCCATGCATGTACTGCTAATCATTGTCGGCCCGATTGAAGTAAATTATTCCATGTAAAGAATGATTTCCCGAACTTTTTATGTAATTCGTTTGAAACACAAAAAACGAGCCTGACACTCAATGGATGAGAAAGCTTGCCCGTTAAGGAAATAAAAAAAAGACAATCTGCCCCAATGAATCACATTAGGGTAGATCGCCTCTTCTTATTGATCAGTTACATTTGTGGAATAACAGCCAGCACAAGGGCCAGGAACGATTCACGAACACGTTCTGTCGTCTCCATAACCTCATCATGCGACAACGGCTGGTCCAGAATGCCGGCAGCCATGTTGCTGATACAGGAGATACCGAGTACTTCTATGCCGGCGTGGCGTGCCACGATGACTTCAGAAACGGTAGACATGCCGACAGCATCCGCACCCAGCGTACGCAGCATCACGATCTCAGCTGGTGTCTCGTAGTTTGGACCAAGCATACCTGCGTATACACCTTCACGTACATCAAAACCTTGTGACGCGGCTGTATCCTTCGCCAGCGCACGCAGACGGCGGCTGTACGCTTCGGACAGATCCGGGAAGCGCACACCCAGTGCGGAGTCATTCGGTCCGATTAATGGATTCTTGCCTGTGAGATTCAGATGATCCGAGATCATCATCAGGTCACCCGCCTCATAAGAGGTATTCACGCCACCTGCAGCGTTCGTTACGAGCAGCGAAGTTACGCCCAGCTCTTTCATAACACGTACCGGGAAGGCAGTCAGTTCCGGACCATATCCTTCGTACATGTGGAAACGACCTTTCATCATAACGACCGGACGGCCTTTGATGGTTCCCACCAGCAATTCGCCCTCATGTCCCTCTACTGTGGACACCGGAAAATGCGGAATATCCTGATAGGCGATGCTTACGCCATCTTCAATCAATTCTGCCAAAATGCCAAGTCCTGAACCTAAAATCAAACCGACTTCCGGTTTAATGGAACTTTTGCTTTGGATGTAAGATGCCGCTTCCAAAATCATCTGTTGGTTTAATGCTGTCATAAGATGTTCCCCCTTGAGTTGAAACGATCCGTCTGTATCCGCAAATGACATCAATGGAAACTACACGCTGAAATGATGCATTCGCTTATGTATAACGGCGTTTAAATGTATTCAATTTATTTTATCCTAAATCGGACTATTGTTCCGCATTTTTTTGCAAATTTGTATCCAAGTACAAACTATTTTGCCCGCGGATGATGAGATTCATATATCTCTTTCATCGTTTTGCGACCATGATGCCCATACTGTTGCCCAGGCTGCTCCACATGACCGAGCATGTCCTGTACCGCACGGGTATCTGCCCCACTGGCAATCAGGTGAGCAGCAAAGGAATGACGCAGCGTATGTGGTGTGATTTCACCCGAGATTCCTGCATCCATCGCTGCTTTTTTGAGCAGCTTCCAGAAGCCTTGCCGGGTTAATCGTCTACCGGATACGTTGACAAAGAGAGCCTGCTCGTCCGTCTCATTTTTGATTAGCAGGTTACGGTACTCGTTCACATAAACACTTGCCCACTCTGCTGCAGGCGCACCGATTGGCAAAATTCGTTCTTTACCGGCACCTCCACAGCGGATAAAGCGCATGCCTGGCTGTACGTCCCGCACATCCAGTGCAATCAGTTCGGATACACGAATGCCTGTCGCATATAATAACTCCAGCATGGCCCGGTCTCGCACCCCTTGCGGTGAACGGGTATCGGGGGACGCGAGCAGCAATTCGATCTCTTGGATGGTTAACACCTGCGGTGGTGTCTTGTCTGCTTTTGGAGCCTCCACATCAAACGTAGGGTCCTGTAATATGTCACCACGCCGCATCAAAAAATGAAAATAGGAGCGCAGGGATACGACGCTGCGGGCAATGGTTGCATTCGCACGTCCTGCCTGTTTCTGCTGACCTACAAACAGGATAACATGCGTCCGGCGCACCTGCTCCGCTTCCCGGATACCGTATTCTTTATCCGCAAATTCGATGAACTTGTCCACGTCCCGAAGATACGATTCCAGCGTGCTGCTCGACATCCCTTTATCCTCTTCCAAGTATAAGGCATAGGCGTGTATCGTCTGCTTCATGCACAACGCTCCTCATCTGACAGGACTGCCACACGGGCAACCTGCTTCCGTATTTGCATCCCTGGCTGTCCAGCTACTCTCCGTACCAATAGAATAAACGGAGACGCTCTGCCATTGTAGGACGTCCTTCCCCGTTACTTGGCCAAACCGTTTCCTGAAATACTTTAACCGCATTTCCTGTTGGCATCTGATATTGGTCCACAGGTGAGACCCATCCGTTGAACAAATCCAGGACATGATAGAACAGATAAACTAATGCAGCAAAAAATACGATAAATCGAATAAAACGGAGCCCTCTCCGCAGCGATATAATCATGGGTTGTACCCCTTTCTGGTTCGAATCCGACTCGTCTAGAATCAGGGTATGTTAACGAACACAGGAATATGACATTCAGGGTTAACCTCACATCACACGCTGGACCAAAAAAGCTCTCCCGTCAAAACCGCCGGTGAGAGCTTGAAGATATGCTATGTTATTCTTCATCTTTGGGCTTCTGGTCATTTTTAGCTTTGCAACGGTAACAAATCCCATGGAAATCCAGTCGGTGATCTACTACCGAAAAGTTAAATTCCCGCTCCAGTCGCTCTTCAAGTGGTCCAAGCCAGTCTTCACGTATTTCATCCATACTTCCGCATTGAACACAGATTAAGTGATGATGGTGATGCTTGGATGTATCTCCGCGTAGATCATAACGCGCTACACCGTCGCCGAAGTTGATTTTCTCTACAACATGCAGCTCACTCAGCAGTTCGAGGGTACGGTACACGGTTGCGAGACCGATTTCGGGAGCCTTTTCTTTCACGAGCATGAATACGTCTTCTGCGCTCAGATGATCTTCTTCATTCTCAAGAAGTACTCTTAAGGTGGCTTCCCGCTGGGGCGTTAATTTATATCCTTGGGACTGTAGTTGCTGCTTAATTTTATCGATCCGTGCTTCCATTTTCTCCCTCCCCCTAGGAAATCACTGCACACTGCAACTTAACCCACTTCTTTCATTATAGGGGGAGTACATAATTAAAGTCAACATTTTACACTATCACGCGCAAAGCTAAGCGGGTAGTAGCATCGGTGTGACCCAGCGCATCATCGCAGGTGTAACCCATGTTTCAAATGACGCAACCCCTAACAGCAGTGCTGCCATAACGAGAGTTAACACCATATATGAAGCAAAAGGCCTCTGACGACCTGGCGTCCGCTGCATCAGAACACGGTTCCGAATAATATATAAGGAAAAGGTCATGGCTGACACACTGCAAATGAGCAGTACCGGAATCACGAATAAATTATGAGGCGCAACGGAAACCAGGGCAAATAACAGCCCTTTCCATGAATACTGTCCGACAAGGTAACCCACTGTAAAACCAATGAGCACCCCTTTCAGAAAATCCAGAACCAATATGCCCGGCAGGCCGATGACCGATAAACCCAGAATGAAGATCAGGCCAACCCACTTTAGATGAAGCATAGCAATGTCCCAATAGGTTCCGGTCTCAGTCACCTGTCCGCTGTGCTGTACCGTCATGAAGAAGTTACCGAGGTAGCCCTCCAGATCCTGGCGTTGTTCAAGGGATAGGGCATTAACCATCAGGGCGCCAAAAATGACACCCACCAGAAACAAGACAGCCACGAATACATATAAAGAGGTTTGGCCTTTGAATGTGAAGTAGGCAGAACGCATACAGGTACGAGTCCCCTTTCCGGTTATCATGCTGCAAGGATGTCAAGTGAAATCCTCATAGTCATTCTTATGAACCGGAATGCACACGTATGACTTCTTGTCCAGATTCAGATCTCTTCTCCATGACAAAATGCCATTCCCGTACCAATGATGCTAACTCACTTTATTCGCTTACCGCAAAATGATCTACTCTGATCTTTCCTTGCTGGACACCTTTCCGTAAGTGCCCCCACCACCAGATGACAATTCGAGTTGACCATCCCGTGCTGCAACGATAAGACCTGCGAGAACCGGTCCAACGGCCTCTGCAAGTTCATCCTCGCTTGTACGATGTAATACGTTCATTTCCGTACCAAAGCGGTCCAGCAGCTGGCGCAGTTTGGCTTTCCCCAAACCCGGGATGAATTCCAACGGTACCTGATAGTGATAAGCAGGTCGGTTTGCTGGAACATGCGGACTCTCTCGGTCAGCGATTGCCAGTATACGATCCAGTACACCCTGCACAAGCTTCACACTGCCACAGTGTGGACAGCGTTCTGCCGACATCGCATGCTCGTCCATAATGCTCCCACAGGAGGCACAGTAGGTTCGGTGGTATTTGCCAAGTCTCGGATCCAAACCGTAGTTGGCTGTAATGCTTCTGCCTGCCTGTCCTTTAAGTGCCATGCTGAATTCGTCAAAGGAAGGCTTCGCGAGTTGCAACTCGTTGTACTCTCGTCCAATCTTGCCCAGAGAATGAGCATCCGAGTTAGTTAGAAAAGGAACTTGATCTAGTTCCCGAATATAACTGGCCATGGATGAATCGGAGCTTAGCCCAAGCTCAACGGCATCGATCAGGCTAGTATCCAGCACATCAGCCATACGAGGGGCCGTGCTGCCATATATACCTTTATGCGGGGTAAACGCATGCGCTGGCACAATAAGCCCTCCACGCGCCTTTATCTCGGCCTGCATCTCAAGCGCGGGTACATATACCCGCTGTGAACTCAGGTTTACATTTTTCATATAACGTTTCATCCAGTCTGTGAAGGACTTCATGGTTTTCAGATCACGGAAGTAGGCCAGCATATGAAACTCTCGCATCCCTGGCTCACGCAGCTCCAATTCCGTCCCCAGCAGGATGGTTGTGTCCTGATACGCAATACCCCCTCCCTCAAGCTCGGACATCGTGCCGTTCTCAAGCAGCTGTTCGATGTCCATCTGTACAACCGGAGAGTGGCAATCAATGACGCCGAGTAGATGGATTCCTTTGCGATCCGAGGCTTCTCTAGCAATGTTCTCGAATGTCAGATCACGGCTGCCACTGATTTTAACAGCTTCACCGCGCGAAGTTCGTCCAATGTGAATATGGAGGTCTGCATAACAAGGTTCCCACCCTGCAGACGCTGCCTGTTGCTCATTCATCATTAAAACCGTCCTGTTGTTCTGTAAAGATCCCATGCATACACAGCCATCATCGTTTTGGCATCACTGATGCGATTCTGATCCATCAACTGATAAGCCTCTTCAATTGTAATCTCGGACACTTCAAGAAATTCATCTTCGTCCAAAGCCATGTCTCCTGCTTCGAGTTCCTCGGCGATGTACAGATGGATGATCTCATCCGCGAATCCTGGCGAAGTATAAAACGAACGCAGATGCCGCAATGATTTAGCTACATAACCAGTCTCTTCGCGCAATTCACGCGCTGCTGCCACTTCAGGTTCTTCTCCCGGGTCCAGTTTGCCTGCTGGAATCTCGACTTCCGTACGTCCCATGGCCTGACGATACTGATCAACGACCAGCATACGATCGCCATTCAGAGCGAGGACAGCTACTGCTCCAGGGTGACGGATGATCTCACGTGTAGCAGTCTGACCGTTAGGCAGCTTGACCGTGTCGACCTGAAGAGAAATGACTTTGCCCTCGAAGATGGGCTTTGTCGATATCGTCTCTTCGTCAAGTTTTGGATTGGCAGAATGCTTATGATTGGTTGGGTTCATCTGTTCTTCAACTCCACTTCTTCGAATTTTGGTTCTCTTTATACGTATAAACCTCTGTTTTTTGGCATATGGTGAGCTTATAGCGATTTCAAACAAATATAGTGAATCAGGGGGACAACCAATGAACAGTTATTTAACACCGCAATCCGTACACGTGGTCGGACAAGCCAGACAAGTCCAGCTCATACTCAAACAATGGGTGCGTGAGTGGGGTCCAGATGCCAAATTAATCGATATGCTCGCTGGACGTAAATGATACTGTTCTTGGTCTGCAATACCCATGAAATATAACATGGTTTTGCCAAAAAGTCCGAACTCGGTTTGTACCGGATTCGGACTTTTCAGTTGAAGCACGGGGAGTTTCACCCTCAGTCTCTTTGGATTACTTTTTATTTGCAGCCGTTTCCTGAATAATAGCTACAACCACTTCAGATAGTTTCACAATATCCTCGGCACGGATGCGTTCTTTCGTCGTATGGATGTCCTCATAGCCTACAGCCAGGTTGACCGTGGGTATGTTGAACCCATTGAAGATGTTGGCATCACTGCCACCACCGGATGCAAACGTGCTAGTTTCCAGCCCCAGGCTCTGAATGGCACGCTGTGCAAGCTGAACAACCTCGTGTTCATCATGGAAGCCAAAAGCAGGATACAGGATCTCACTGCGGAACTCAGCGGTTGCACCATATTTGCGGCATGTCGTTTCCAGTGCTTCACGCATCTGGGCCACTTGAAGTTCTACCTTCTCCTGCACAATACTGCGTGCCTCAGCCTCAATCTGCACAAAATCGCAGACGACGTTCAGTGCTGATCCGCCCTGGAATTTGCCGATGTTCGCCGTAGTCTCATCATCAATTCGTCCCAGCTTCATCGCTGCAATTGCTTTGGCCGCCACTTGGATGGCACTGATGCCGTCTTCCGGATTCACGCCCGCATGTGCGGATTTCCCATAGATCTTCATCTGAATTTCCGCTCTGGCCGGAGCAGCCACACAGATTGTACCCACAGCTCCGTTGGAATCCAGGGCATAACCGAACTCGGCTTCAATATCCTTCGGATTCATTGCACGTGCACCAACCAGACCCGACTCTTCACCTACGGTAATCACAAATTGAATTTTTCCATGTGGAAGGTTGTTCTCTTGAATAGCTCGAATCGCTTCAAACAGAGCAGCAATCCCTGCCTTGTCATCTGCACCCAGAATTGTCGTGCCGTCACTGCGAATCCAGCCGTCTTCACCCAGCTCAGGTTTAATTCCCTGTCCAGGCGTTACGGTATCCATATGACATGTGAAAAAGATGGGCGTAGCTTCTTCCGCACCCTCGGCTTCCCAGGTAATCACGAGATTACCAGCGCCATGTCCGGTTTTCTCCATGGTGTCGTCCTCATACACGCTGAGGCCCAGCTGAGTAAACTGTTCTTTTAACACTTTTGATATATTCTGTTCATGGGTTGTTTCACTATCAATCTGCACCAATTCCATAAATTGATCAATAACACGCTGCTGTTTTATCATAGGACTTTCCTACCTTTCTTCGATACGGTACAATACAATTACTATGGTCTGTTTATTCATTTGTTGAAAGGAGTTCTCTCATCATGCAAAAAAAGAAATGGTTCCGCATCATTATCTATCTCATGCTGCTCGCCATGATTGGGTCCACCCTTTTCATTGCGCTCGAACCTTTATTGTTCGGATAGAAACCTGAAGCCTTTTGACTGTCTGATTTACAGACGGGGAAGGGCTTCTTTTTCTGTAATCCAGGTAATCTCATACGGGAAAATCCGGTTAAAGTATGGAACGATATCCTGCGCAACTTGTTCCACAGTGTAGGTCTTGCCTGTAATATCCTCCAACGAGGTCACACCATACTGCTCAATCCCGCAAGGAACAATACCCTGAAAGCCTGCTTGCTGAATGCCTGAGGTGATATTAAAAGCAAATCCGTGACTCGTCACGAAGCCACGCCGATGTTTACAGCGATTGAACTTTACGCCGATGGCGGCAATTTTCAAATCTCCGATCCATACACCTGTGTAAGCCTCTTTACGCCCTGCTTCAATACCCTGATCAGCCAGGTAATCAATAATCATCTGCTCTAGGCGACGTAAATAGCCATGTAAATCCAAGGCTTCATCCCGTCCAAGAACAAGTAACGGGTAACCTACCAACTGGCCAGGGCCATGATAAGTAATATCACCGCCGCGGTCAATTTGAAACAAGGAGATGCCTTGCTCCCGCAGTTCGTATTCACTGAGAAGCAGGTGCTCCGGGTGATTCTGTGAACCGATCGTATACGTCGGCGGATGCTGGAGCAACAGCATCTGCTCCGCGCCTTCTCCCTCATCCAGTTGCTGCACAATCGCTTTCTGGCGGTTCCAAGCCTCTTCATAATCAAGCATCGGTATGTACATAACATCCAGCGGCTTGCTCATGATTCCCCCACACCCTTCTGTTTCAATGTTCATTGTATAATGATGAGCATTCATTAAAGAAAACGGGAAAAGTGCACGGCCATTGGCACATACACTTTCCCATTATCCATCTATTCAGGGCTTGGCATCATTAGTAACTCATTGAAATGATGCACTTGCTCTCTCTTAATACACTTTCGATTCCATCGTGTATCCTTCAAGATTCTCTTTTACACGTTGCAGGAAACGTCCGCTAATGACTCCATCTAGAATACGATGATCCAGGGAGAGACAAAGGTTCGCCATAGAACGGACAGCAATCATGTCATTAATGACCACAGGTTTCTTGACGATCGACTCAAATGTAAGAATCGCCGCCTGTGGGTAGTTAATAATAGGTTGCGACAGAATCGAACCAAATGACCCCGTATTGTTAACCGTGAACGTTCCGCCCTGCATATGGTCTAGCTTCAACGTGCCTTCACGAGTTTTACGTGCCAGCTCATCAATTTCACGAGCCAGACCAGCGATGTTGCGCTGATCCGCATGTTTAATTACCGGTGTCAGTACAGAGTCTTCTGTACCCACTGCCATCGACAGGTTGATATCCCGTTTGACAATAATTTTGTCAACAGCCCAGACGGAGTTCATGATCGGGTAGTCTTTAATCGCATTAACGACCCCCTTCATCATGAAGGACAAGTACGTCAGGTTGATGCCTTCTTTGCGCTTGAACTCATCCTTGAGTTTGTTGCGCAGCATCACCAGATTCGTCACGTCCACTTCAATCATCGTCCACGCGTGAGGGATTTCCGATACGCTTTGACGCATATTACGAGCAATGGCATTACGAACTGGAGTAACGTCGATAAAGTATTCGGATCTTCCCTGTCCGCCACCCTCTACTTCGATTTGGGGAATTTTCGGACTTTCGGTCAGATGTATGCCGGAATGTCTTACAGGAACGCCTGCGTCGGCTGCTGGAACGGTTTCTCCCGCAGATGCGCCCAAGTCTGCATTTCCCCGATTCAATCCGCTGAAAGGAGAACCTGAAGGTACTCCCGAAGAGACCTGCTGTCCTGCTACAGTAGAAGACTGTGCAGACGCTGCGCCCGCGTTTCCACCCTGTGCAATCACTGCCAGTACATCCTTACGTGTAATCCGACCACCTGCTCCTGTGCCCTGAATGCTCTGCAAGTTGAGACCATGTTCAGCTGCAAGGGATTGAACCGCAGGAGAATAGCGGTTACGCATCGGCTGATTGGGATCGTGCCCTGTTGTACTCGCTGCACCAGCAGCAGGTACGTAGTTCGCACTTTGTTGTGCATGAACATGATCACCATTCTGTTGCTGCGAAGCATGCGTTACTTGCTCTGCTGCTTCTTCATCAGAAGCAGCTACCTGCATGCGGCAGATGGCTTCGCCAACCGCAATGGTCGTACCTTCTTCGACCAACAGATCACCCATAATTCCATCAACGGTTGATGGAATCTCTGCGTTGACTTTATCCGTAATCACTTCACAGATCGGTTCGTATTGTTCAATCCGGTCACCCGGTTTTTTCAACCATTTGGCAATGGTAGCCGAGACCAGCGATTCCGCCAGCTGCGGCATAATGACCTCGATCCATTTCATACTCATTGGTTATATCACTCCAAACTTTGCTTTTAAACTATCTCACTACACGAATTAATACTCGGCGAGCGTACGCATCGCTTCCTTGGCTTTATCCTTGCTCAGCATATAGAATTTCTCCAATGTTGGGCTAATCGGCATTGCCGGTACATCCGGTCCGCAGAGACGCTGAATCGGCGCATCCAGTTCGAACAGACATTCTTCACTGATGATAGCCGCAACTTCCGCTCCTACACCACCAGTTTTATTGTCTTCATGCACAATCAGCACTTTGCCAGTCAGACGAGCGGATGCAATGATGGCTTCGCGATCAAGTGGCTGCAATGTGCGCAGATCCAGTACATGGGCAGTAATGCCTTCCTCACGCTCCAGCTCTTCGGCAGCCTGCATGACAAAATGAAGTGGCTGGCTATACCCGATAACTGTAATATCTGCTCCTTCGCGAAGCACGTTGGCTTTACCAATTGGAACGATGTAATCATCTTCCGGCACATCTTCCTTGATCAGCTTGTAGCATTTTTTATTTTCAAAAAAGAGAACCGGGTCCGGGTCGCGAATGGCTGCTTTGAGCAGTCCCTTCGCATCGTATGCCGAGTAAGGAGCTATAATTTTCAGACCTGGTGTGCCAAAAAAGATCGATTCCGGACATTGGGAGTGATACAGCCCACCAAAAATACCGCCGCCAATCGGCGCACGAATAACAATCGGGCAACTCCAGTCATTGTTGGAGCGATAGCGAATTTTGGCCGCTTCACTAATAATCTGATTTGTTGCAGGCAACATGAAATCCGAATATTGCATCTCGGCAATAGGTTTCATACCGTACATCGCAGCGCCAATAGCTACACCTGCAATCGCTGATTCGGACAAAGGTGTGTCCATGACACGCATTTCGCCGAACTGATCCTGTAACCCTTTGGTTGTAGTGAACACGCCACCTTTGACCCCAACATCTTCACCAAGGATAAAGACATTTTCATCCCGCTCCATCTCTTCTTTCATCGCGAGACGGATTGCATCAATATATTCCATAACCGCCATACTTACCGTCCCCCTTCTTCGCTGTCCGCATAAACGTGCGTCAGAGTGTCCTCAGGTTTCGGATATGGCGCGTTGTCTGCGTATTCAGTCGCTTCTTTCATTTCCAGCGCAAGCTGGGAAGCCAGATCCGCATCCCGGGCTTCGTCCCAGATGCCGCAATCGATCAGATAGTTCTTCATGCGAAGCACGCCGTCCTTCTTCCAGTTCTCTTCAACCTCTTCCTTGGTCCGGTATGCCAGATCATTGTCGGAAGTGGAGTGTGGAGACAAACGATACATCATCGCTTCAATAAGCGTAGGTCCTTCACCAGCGATTGCGCGGCGACGAGCTTCTTTGACTGCACCGTATACTTCCAGCGCATCGTTTCCGTCTACACGAAGTCCGGGGAACCCGTACCCAAGTGCACGATCCGATATTTTACCACTCAGCTGCTTGTGAATTGGCACCGAGATGGCATACTGATTGTTCTCACACATAATGATCACAGGAAGTTTATGAACACCTGCGAAATTGGCACCTTCGTGGAAATCTCCCTGGTTGCTTGACCCTTCGCCAAAAGTTACAAAAGAAACGAATTCTTGCTTCTTCATTTTGGCAGCCAGTGCAAACCCTACAGCGTGCGGAACCTGTGTGGTAACCGGACTGGAGCCCGTTACAATCCGCAGCTTTTTGTGACCGAAGTGGCCCGGCATTTGCCGTCCGCCACTATTCGGATCTTCCGCCTTCGCAAAAGCAGACAGCATCAACTCACGTGGAGTCATGCCAACCGCCAGTACAAAACCATAATCGCGGTAATACGGTAAATAATAATCGTGATCCCGGTCCAGACCGAATGCAGCGCCTACTTGCGCAGCTTCCTGTCCTACACCAGATACGTGAAAGTTAATTTTGCCGGCCCGCTGTAAGAGCAAGCAACGCTCGTCGAACTTGCGTGCGAGCAGCATGTATTTGTACATATCCAATACTTCACCATCGCTAAGTCCCAGCTGTTCATGCCGATGGACCGCGTCTGCAGTACCTTTTGAACTCATATGAGGTACCTCCTTTTAATCAGAGCCTATGCCCGTCTTACTACCCGATCTTATAACCTGGTACTAAGACTTGGCTTAACCTTATTATAATCCCATTTGCCCAAAAAAGGAAAGGACCTTTCTCATAAGCCTGTCTGGCTTACATTCCAATCGATTTTCCGTCTACTGCCAACATGGCTTCACCCATGATTTCCGACAAAGTAGGGTGAGGATGGATCGTCTGTCCCACTTCCCAAGGTGTGGCATCCAGCATCTGAGCCAATGAGGCCTCTGCGATCAGTTCCGTCACATGGGTACCGATCATATGTACTCCCAATATATCATTCGTCTTGGCATCCGCGATTACCTTCACGAATCCATCCCGACTTCCATGAACCAAAGATTTTCCAATCGCCTGGAACGGAAACTTGCCTGTCTTCACTTCATAACCACGCTCTTTGGCCTCGCGCTCCGTGAATCCGATACTCGCTGCTTCCGGACGAGTATAGACACAGCGCGGGATTCGATGTGATTCGACGGCATGTACCGTTTCACCCGCCAGATGATTCACTGCCAAAATGCCTTCATGACTCGCTGCATGCGCCAGCTGTAATCCGCCGATGACATCGCCGATTGCATAAATATGTCCCTCACCGGTTTGTAAATATTGATTCACAGCGATAAATCCGCGTTCGAGTTTGATATCTGTATTTTCGAGTCCGATATTTTCGACATTGGCCTGACGACCAACCGACACCAGCATCTTGTCCGCTTTCAGAGTCTCTTGCTTCTCATCCCCCAGCTTGACATCAATCTGAATACCGTCTTCCTGTATGCTATATGTCTCTGTCAGAACGCTAGCGCCTGTTAGGAAGCGAACACCACGTTTCCCAAGCAATCTCTGCATTTCCTTGGCTACATCTTCATCCTCTGCTGGCAATACATGAGCAGCGGCTTCAACAACTGTAATTTCAACGCCAAAATCATTCAGCATCGAGGCCCATTCGAGGCCAATCACCCCACCACCAACAATGATCAGGGATGCCGGTAATTCGTCCATTCGCAAAGCCTCATCACTGCTCATGATGTACCGACCGTCTGGCTCAAGACCTGGCAGCACCCGTGGGCGAGATCCGGTAGCAATAATGAGGTTGGTTGGCACAACTGTATCCATCTCTCCATCTTCAAATTCGACAGCCACTGCACCGCTCTGAGGGGAGAAAATGGAAGGTCCGATAACGCGCCCTTTGGCGTGTACGACTTGAATTTTATTTTTTTTCATTAAATACTGCACACCTTGATGAAGCTGCTCCACAATTGCATCCTTGCGCGCCTGAACCTTCGGAAATACAAGTGTTGCTCCAGCTGTTTCAATCCCATACATTTCGCTTTCTTGTATCTCAGCGTACACTTCCGCACTTCGCAGCAACGCCTTGCTTGGAATACAGCCACGATGCAGACAGGTGCCCCCCAGCTTATCCTTCTCGATAATAACAACCTGTTTTCCTAACTGTGCGGCACGGATGGCAGCAACGTACCCTCCCGTTCCTCCTCCAAGAATGGCAACATCACATGTAATTGGCATCTTTTCTGTTCTCCTCTATCCATATAATTTCAATATATTTGTAAGATGATGATTCGAATGATTCTCTTTTTCATAGACGTTATCTATATTCCATTGTACTCCCCTTGAGCAGTCAACTCAAAATTTGACCATGAAACGCATGGACAGCTTCTGAAAACCAAGCTATGATGGAATCAGGTATGACCTGTAAGCGCAACCTTTATTTTACGTCAACCTAGTCAACCTCAGGCAGAAGGAGTTTAATGGTGATGAATACTAGACTGATCTTTGCACGATTTGTGGCGATTATTGTTCTGGTCATTCCCGGGTTAATGGCAATGAAGGGTTTTCTAATGATGAAGGACGCCCTTTTCCTGTATTATGCCGAGCATGGGAACGAGCAGATCTCACCAGGTTTTCAATGGCTCTCCTTTGGTGGAGGACTTGTCCTGTTCGCCGCAGGCATGAGTTTTCTGGGAGGCTGGATTCTGTTCCGTGACCGCAAGCGTAATTATGTAGGACCCCGTTTTCGTTCAAAAAGCGCACCCTCAGCCGACAAAGCAGAGACGCCCGGTACGACTTCCTGAGTCCGGGCTTTTTGTCATTTTTCTGGCTCCGCAACATTTCAACATCTGAACCTTACATCTGCCTTTATATACGGTACTCGATCAGGTATAATGCTTATTTATTCAAACACGTATTTTGCATAAATTCAGTGTTAGCATCCTGAATATGCACAATTCCCACTCTTCCATAGACAGGATGGATCAACATGGTCTCGTTTATCATTACGCTAAAAAGATTGCTTAAAGGCATTTTCCATGCCTTCAAGGACCAGAAGTTCCTGGCTCTGTTTGTATTAACTGCGGCGACACTTCTCTCGGGCACATTATTTTATACCCGCGTTGAAGGTCTGCACTGGATTGATGCCCTCTACTTCTGCGCAGTAACTCTAACGACGGTGGGACATCCGAATTTTGTACCATCGACCGGATTCGGCAAGGCTTTTACAGTCATCTATATGTTCGCAGGTATCGGCCTCACCTTCGCCATGATTGCCAGAATTACAGCAGGTATTCTATTTCCCCGCAAATTGCAGACAGAAGAGAACCCGGAGTAGTCTCCGGGTTATTCGTATAATGCATCCCGCAGCTTGGTAGACATGCGCGACTCTTTAGAAGAGGACTTCAGAATCGTTCTGCGCAACGTCAGATTGCTGGCTTGCAGCCGCTCCGCTTCAGCGAACAAGTCTGCAAACAACGCCTGCGCAGCTTCGTCAAGGACTGACTGCCCTTTCAAACGTTCATATCGCTCTTGTAATTCAGATAATGCTTCACTCATCGTTAACACCTCTTTTCAATCGCTCCTGGCTTACGAATTACCCTGCCGTAACCAACAGCTTAACAATCCATATAGTAACACAAAGCTGCTCAGATTAGTTCTGGCTCTTACTAAAGATTTTGTGGTACTCTGTAATGGTCGCTTTTTTTTGTTGAATCCCGTATGTGAGAGGAGTAGCAGAACTGTGCAAACAGGACGAATTACCGTAATTACAGGACCTATGTTTAGTGAAAAATCCGGTGAACTCATTCGCCGTTGTCAGAAATTAATTCAATTCGGCCGTAAAAAGGTCGTTGCTTACAAACCTGCCGAAGATGATCGGTTTGCCCAAGACGAGATTGTTAGCCGAATCGGCTATCGTCTGCCTGCCCATTCCATTCCCCGGCAATTGACCCCGGAATCCGTAGAGATGATCCTGACTCAGACCAAAGATGCTGATGTTGTTGCATTTGATGAAGTACAATTCTTCAGCAGTGCCATCATGGAACTGGTCTCCGAGCTAGCCTACTGTGGCAAACATGTCATTGTGGATGGACTGAATATGGATTACCGTGGCAAGGAATTTGGGTATGTAGGCGGTTTGCTCGCTATGGCGGATGATATTGAGAAACTGTCAGCATTCTGTGCCGTATGCGGAAGCCCGGATGCGGCTTTCACCCAGCGTATCGTTAATGGAGAGCCTGTAACGCTTGGACCTGTCGTCATGATTGGCGATTCTGAAGCTTATGAGCCGCGCTGTCGCTGCTGCTTCATTCCTCCTCACAAAGTTGAATGCTGAGCTGACTCAGCTTTTCAATAATTAATCTATAGGTTCTGATCGGCGGTATCTGCTGCTACAGGTTTCCTGAGATTTCAAAAAAAGCCCCCGAGGGCTTTTTTTATTATAACTCCTTTTTACCAGCATACCCTTAATATACCTTTGCTTAACTCGGTCATTTGCTCTTTCTTTGCACACAAAAAAGCACCGCCTCACAGCGATGCTTCCCATTCGTCATCTCCCGCTAGTCCCGGGAAACAAAATATTTGTTGGTCATGTAGTAAGCGTCGCCACGCGACGTTTCTACCATTCCTTTTTTGGCATCCAAAAATACAATCTCTTTACACTTGGTGCAATACCATTTGGTGCGCTTATATGGAGACTCCGTAACATATGCCGTGCCACATTTACAATCAATCTTCATTAATAACTCGGTTGATTTATATGCGCTGGACAAACGTTCCATGTTATCCTGCTGCTGTGTAGGCATAATTGTCTGCTGATAATCCGATAAATGATTCTGAACTTTAAAATCTGCTACCAATCCTGCATTCAATCCAAAAAACTCCTTGCCGATTTCGGTCACGAAGCGCTTCTCATTTCTGTAGCAATCCAGCCACTCAATAATCTGCTTATTTGACAGTGGAACCGTACCCTTGATACCGCTGTTTAAGGTGTAGGTCATGATGTATAAAGTATCGTCTTGTCTACCTGAGTACATTAGAATCCTCCTTCGAATACATTTGCTAATGTACTACAAAAACGCTCATAAATCAAAGCAATGTTATTTCCTGAGCGTATCTCTTCCTTATTAAATGGGTAACATTCCTCGATGTTCCGCCACTGATTTACAAGAACTGCATACACCTGCAACATTTCCCTGGGAAGTCGCATAATGCACGATGGACTTCACTTTTTTACTACAGATGGAACAATATTGCCTCCTTTCCTTCCTGGGAGTGTAATCGGATAGGTTTACTACGTTTGAGTTTGATTTGAACCTGCGCACAAAGTTCAGCCATTTCATCTCTTTCTCTCTCTTCCTTGTTTGCCTTCTAAGGGGTGAATTGCTTATGCTTGGGCAAAAATTGATCCTGCATTGGTTATGTATACAATTCCAAGTTGTGCATGCCTATCTCATAATCTATTCGACGTTTTGAGCCTTTTTCCTGTTTTTGATCTCTACGCATACAAAAAAAACCGACAGAACCTGCCCCAACCTATTGTAGAAGAAAGGAACTTCCGTCGGTTAACTTGCCTTATTTATAAAACGTTCCAAGAACCTCAAGCGCGGGTGAGCGCTCAATTCGAAACGGATAGATATATCCCTGATTAAGCTTCACAAACTTTCGACTCCACAGATCAAGTCCAGTTGTAAATTGGTACGCTTGATATATGAATTTGGAACAATAGTTTCGTTCAATGCTGCGCAGATTCGTCTGCAATCGATAAAATTTTACCTGCTTGTAATGATCCTGTACCCACTGCGCTGCCTTTACACCAGCCTGATTCAAACGGGAACGAAACACAATGAAACGATCTCCCTCATAAAAGCGGGTGATGTACCAATCCAAGGAATCGGCAAACACAGGTCCATAAGGGTGTACGTGATACACTTTACCGTCGAGTCCAATAATCCCCATATGCCCGGCGTAATAAGTCGATTCCGAACTTGGCGTATATAAAATATCTCCTGGCTCCAGCTTCATCTGGTTCAAAGCGGTAATGGGCAAATCCTGATGCAGCCTCCTGGCCGCTGAACGTGCGCGCCGGCCGTCCACCAGTAAACGGTGCATTTTACCAGCAACAGCCAGATAGATTTCCGACCATTTGACGCGTTTTTTCTCAGGGCCTTTGAACCACCGATGAATGAATGTGGATATACGTTGAGATTCTTTTTTCATATTGTGCACTCCACTCTAATCTGTTTGACGTTTCTTGCTGTTATTCCTCACTTCTAAGGCTCATTATAGACAGTTGATGATGTATGTTCAATTCCGGTGTCTGTTCTATGTTGTGCAATTCGAGGAGGTTCATACCGAAAATGGAAACAAAAAAGCAGTTCTGGCATAAGCCAGAACTGCTTCGTTTGATTTGATCTATTGGAGTTGAAGTTATATAAAGAGATTCTATTCTTCCACAACACCAAGTTCTTTATTTTTTTCCTTGAACCGGCTGTTATGGGAAGACACATAGGCAACTTTCTCCGCCTCAGGGTCCATATACAGTTTTGCACTGTTTACTGCGAGGGCCGCATCCGTAAATGTTCCGGCAATCAGATACAGTTTACTTCCATAATCTACAAAGTCTCCTGCAGCGAAGACGCCTGGAATATTCGTTTGCAGCTTCTCTGTTGTTTTGACATGCCATTCACCAAGATTAAGTCCCCAATCCCGGAGCGGGCCAAAATCACTCTTCATGCCGTGGTTGACGATAATGGCATCCACATCAAGGACTTCACTCTCACCAGTCTCAACATGGGATATCGTCACTTGTTCGATGATCTCCCCACTTTGACTATGTAGGGTATCAACGGCGTATGGTGTACGAATATCCACTGAGGATTCTCTCATCCGCAGTACATTGCGCTCCAAACCACCAAAGCGGTCACGACGATGCACAACCGTCACTTGCTCTGCCAGTGCTTCAAGCTCATTGGCCCAATCCACCGCGGAGTCACCTCCACCAGAGATCAGTACCCGTTTACCACGGAAAGGCTCCAGCTCCTGTACCGTATAGTGAAGATTGGTAACCTCATAACGGTCAGCACCTTCAAGCTCCAGCTTGGCCATTTTATATATACCATACCCGATCGCCAATATGACGGTACGTGTCCAGTGTTGTTCTCCTGTATTCGATGTCAGCAGAATCGTGCCATCAGGCTGACGCTCAAATCCTTCAATTTGCTGTTCAAACACAATCGTTGGCTCAAATGTTCTAGCCTGTTCTTCCAGCTGTTTAATCAAATTTTCACACAGAATCGGGGTGACGCCGCCAACGTCCCAGATCATTTTTTCTGGATAAAAGAGCATGCGACCACCCAATTTATCCCGCGCCTCAATCAACTTGGTCTTCATATCACGCATCCCGCTGTAAAATGCAGAATACATGCCGGCAGGTCCCCCGCCGATAATTGTTACATCATATAATTCCAAATGCTGATCCATGTAGTTACCTCCATCAGTTCGATCCAAAGCGCTCGACTATTTGATATCGATTCTCATTATCACTCTTTTCCTAGTCTAATGGGAAACTTATCAAATTACAATGGCTAAAATTCAAACATTTCTTATACAAAACTACCATCGGTTATTTATTTGTTGATTACTTAACTTTGGGAGCTGCCAGTAGATGCTCGACAACGAAATCGATTTGCTTGTTGATGGAATAGATATCCGAGTAATAGAAGAAATCAAAATCAATCTCGATTAAACGGCCTTCTTTGATAGCGGGTATGCTATTCCAAATTGGATTATCGTTAAGGTTATCTGCCCCTTCATATACCGAACGAAACACGTAGTCTCCCATATACTCAGGAAGAACTTCCATGGACAAGGTCGAACCTGCCGCGTCGGAAACGACGTCAATTTTTTTCTGGACCGCTTCAGGTGCTTTCATTTCCAAGTACTCGTATATAGCCTGAGATCCTCGGCCGTATTGCTTACTTTCTACAATGACCATCTCTTTCAGCCCACCCTCGACGATGGAGGCCGTTTTGTCCAGTATGCCTGCATCAGCAAGTTTTTTCTTGCTCTCTTCAACTTTACTGTTAAGATTGTCGATTAAAACGTCTGCTTCCTGTTCTTTGCCGAAAATGCTAGCGATACTATGAAGTCTTTCTTCCGTTGTCATTTTCTCATATGGGACATACACAGTTGGTGCAATATCTTTTAATAGCGTGTAAGTCTCTTCTGAAGGAACAATGATCAAATCCGGGTCCAGATCAATGACAGCCTCAGGGTTTGGTTCAAACCAGGTGCCTAGTGAATTTACCCCTTCAAGCTCATTCTTATATGCAGCCCCATCAAATACGTCAGACGTCGCAATAGGCTTAATTCCAAGCGCTACAACATCTCCTTGAAGATAAAGTACAACCACCCGTTTAGGATTTGCCGGGACAACAACATCACCTTTAACCGTGGAGACCGTGCGTGTTCCATTTTCATTGTTCGTTTGACTACCTGAATCTGATGATGAAGATGCGGCTGTGCTCGTAGATGAGTTCGTATTCGTACCTTCCCCCGTAACTGTTGTTGTTGCAGAGCCAGCGGAGCATGCCGATAAAAGCATTGTGATGCTTAAAAGTGCAACCAAAATCATGCTGGAGCTTGTTTTTCTTCTTTTCATTGATGTAGACCCTCCGTCTATATATTGATAATGATTCTCATAATCAATATATCCTCGCATCCTTCTCCAGCCAATGGACGATTCGGAGAATTGTAATGGACGATCCTCTGCAAGGGTCTGGTTCCTTATTTTCTGCTGATAGAGTGTGGGGGACAGGCCCACATGTTTTTTGAAAATACGGCTGAAATAATACACATCCGTGTATCCCACTTCTGCCGCGATTTCGCGCAGGGTTGCATCGGATCGAACAAGCAAATTCCGGGCCTTGGTCAGTCTCGTTTGAATGAGATAATCAATCGGACTGTGTCCTGTCTTTCTTTTAAATTGCATAGATAAATGACGGGAGCTGTAGTTGAATTGTTCAGCCAGAAAATCCAGAGTCACCTGTTCCCTATAATGCTCCTGTATGTAGCGAAGTGTTTGCTCAATAGGGTCTGGAAGTACTGTTCTAACTTCCTGCTCTGCCAATTGAAACAACAGCTCATGAATAAATTGGTAGAACAAACTTTTCACTTGCAGCAAGTCCAGTCTGCTCGCCTGATCCCACGCTTTCTCCAGTTCACCAAAATAGCGCAATATAGCAAGAGGATTGCTCGGCGTAAATCCATATTGCAAAGAGAACGGAGCAATCTGAGGAGGTTGTGACAACCGCCATGTTTTACGATGAGTTGGGAACGCAAGGAATGCCCTGTAGAACAGCAAGTAATATTCAAACTTTTCGCTCACCCGAATATCCAGTGATGATCCTTTACCACCATGCAGAATACAGAATCGCTGTGCTTCGTGTGTTTTCCCATCCAATTTAAGTTGAGCTGCACCCCGAATGCTGTATATAAAAGCGTTTGCCGGAAGCAAATAGGATTCCTGTATCTCCCCTGCCTCCATGACGATCCGGCGTATATCCAGAATTTTAACAGCCGCATGATTCCAGCATTGCATCTGTTCGTTTAATTGCATCGATTACTCTCCAATCCCAGTCTCACCAGGAATAAAGACCTTGTACAAGATCATTATTCTGCAAACCATCCTTAACCGAAGCGTTATAGTGGTTCACTATATATCCCTTCATTATAGATGATAATAATTTTCATTATCAACTGTATTTTGACCAGGATTCAATTTCACCAATCAATGATCCGAAAGATTTACTTTTGAACAGCTGTCTTCGTGAACCAAGCTGCCAATTCCTCGGTTTGATCCAACGTTGCAATAGGGTCGAAGTACCATGAACGATCCGGACTCCAGATAAACACACGATCATTCTTGACGGCATCAAGCGAACTCCATACTGGCTTGGATTTCAATTCCTCCAAAGTTAGGTTGTCTGCCGTAAGAATAATGTAATCACCGGCAAATTCGGGTATGGATTCGGACGAGACTTCAACAAGCTGATCTTTCATTAATATCTCTTTTTTGTCTGCCGGAGGATTCAATCCGAGAGCACTATAAACAGCCTGACCTCCACGCCCAAAGTTATCACCAAAGGCTAACGGTCCTTTATCGTAAAATTGCATAACTGATACTTCTGCTTCTGCGTCGATTGCTTCACTTACACGCTTCTTGGCATCCGCAATTCGTCCGTCGTAATCGGCCAACCATGACTCAGCCTCTTTTTCTTTGTTCAACGCTTTACCGAAATAAGCGATCTCTTCATGAGTGTTTTTCAACTCTCCATAAGGAACAACAAGCGTAGGCGCAATTTTGCTAAAAGAATCAAACAAATCAGGATCACCTGTGACAATCAGATCTGGTTGAAGTTCCAACACCTTTTCAAGAGAAATGGTTTCGTATTCACCAATATTCTCTACGCCCTCAAGTGATTTGATAAAATAGGGATTTTTCAAGTTCATTTCCGGTGTACCGACTGGCTTGATTCCCAAAGCAATCAAGCTTCCTAAATATAAATCCACCACAATTCGCTTGGGTTCAGCCGGGACCGTAATATCTCCCTTAACCGTCGAGATGATCCGAGGCTCGGAATTGTTCGATTGGCTATCGGCCGTTACTGTGCTGGTAGCACTCGAAGTCCCTTTGCTTCCCGATGTTTCTCCCCCAGAATTACTAGTTGCTCCTGTCGAGCAGGCACTCAGCAGTAAAGTGAGACTTAATAAAATACTAAACAGCATTCCTGTTCTTGTCTGTCTATTCATGTACAATGACCCTCCGTGTTTATATTGATAATGATTATCATCATCGTTATAAACATACCTTCCAGCTCTTCCACTGGAAATGTCATTTCGCGCCAGGGCCGATGTCAGATCAGGCCATTTTAGGGGTACAGATGTTTTCTCCTTGAACTGAAGCGGAGAAACACCTGTATGTTTTTTGAACATACGTCCCAGATAATATCCGTCCGGATAACCGATGCCTGCTGCAATCTCATCCAATGTAGCGTCGGTATGCAACAGCATCTCCTTGGCCTTGAACAAACGGAACTGAATCAAATAGTCGATTGGACTATAACCCGTGGCCTGCTTGAACTTGCGGGACAGACTTCTGGGGCTACTGCCAACCTTCTCTGCCAAAACATGCAGCGTCAACGGCTCAGCATAAGAGGATTCCACTATTTTGATTACTTTGCTGACCTGATCCGTAACGGAATAGCGAGTTGCAGCATGAGGAATTTGTGCTGATACTTGCTCTACAAAAGGATAAAACAGGCTTTTTGCCTGAAAATGATGTATGGGGTTCTTTTGATTCCATAAAGTGTGTATCTGTTTCACTTGCTCATAAAGCACAACTGGTGACTTGGGGGCAAAACCATAGGTTAGCTGAAACGGATTCATGTGCTCCATCATATTGCCCAAATCGGTTCTTCCTCCACTTGGCAAGCTTGATTTGTACATAAGGTAAAACAGGTTCAGTCCGGATTGTCCAGCTTCAATATGCAGCACGCTTCCTTTTCCACCATGGATAACATAAAAACGACTCACTTCATGCTTCTGGTCGTTTATGGTCACATAGGCTTTACCCTGGATGGTGAACACAAACGTGCTTGCAGGAAATTTATATGTTAGCTCCTCACATGGACCTAACTCCATATAACGTACATCCGCAATACTCACAGCAGCATAGTTCCAGAGTATGTAATAATTATTCCACATTTCATTAACCCAACTCCGTCTAAAAAGATTGACTAAACAGTCCTTCACTTATTGATAACCATTATCAATTATTATTAGCAAGTAAGCAACAAAGAAATGAAAGTCAACTTATTAGCAAGCGTGTCTTCATTTGCTTCTCGTAACATCCGATATATGTAAGTAGATCCACGATATAACGAAGAAAGGGAAAAGACCATGAATTCAATTTCACCTGCCTCCAAAAGCAGCTTCACCTCAGGGAGCCAAGTCTCCAGTAGAGATAAGGAAATTCAGGGACTTATGAAACAAAAAATTAGGCTTAATGAAGAACTGCAATCCGTCAAATCTAATGATCAGTTGGACTCCAAAATTAAGGCGGAACGAGTTAAATCTATAACGAGTTTCATCCAACAGGTCGATAATCAAATCGCTCAAATCAAAAGCGAGGAGATTCAAGAAAAGAATAAATTGAAGCAGTCTGAGCAACCTAAGCAACAGGAGCCGCAACCGTCTGAGCTCTCTGGCGAAAATCAGGCTCCGGCAATGGGTCATCTAATCAAACATAGCCAGACTTATGATCAGTTAGGCAAACTGGTAGGTTTGCGTGATCGCATGCACGGGTCCATTCAAACACTAGAAGGGGAAACCCGCTTCGACCGGATCGTTCTCGATAATGACGCTGGAAACGATATGGGTAAGTCGATGATGCTGGAGAACGCTGAACAAACTGTTTTTCAAATGAAGCGTGAGATGGTTCAAGAGATTGATTCTCAAATCCGAAAGGTTGATCAGTCCATCGGGGAAAAATTAAAAGAAATCAACCAACCGATACCAACAGAAGCTACCCATTCTACTCCACAATCTCCTGCAAATGAAGATAAGGAAGTAAATAAAGAAAATAAGGCTGGAGACAAATCAAAGATTTCCAACGGTACGCAGAATGATAAAGAACCAGGAAAAATTCAAGAGACGCAATCAAATACATCCCCTGCCCCATCCTATACATCGCTCGACATTCGGGTTTAATTAGATTACATAATGGATAACTATTCTCCAATAAAAAAACCGTTATCTACAGTTCTCTTCTACCTGTAAATAACGGTTTTTTCCGTATCTAATGTTTTTGCGGACATTAATAGTTATACGGCTTCTTCATTCCCACAAATAATGCTACCATTCACCGATTTACATACTTTTTTAACCCGGGTCGCCTCACTCACAATTTGATCAATGTTTTCATACTGTTGTCTGTGGTTCGTGACCACAGCGATCGACACCGAAACAAGCGGTATAGGTCGGTTCAGTCCAGAACGCCCTTCGCCCAAAACATATTGATTATCCAAGTCCTCCTGATTGTAAAACGTACCCTTGATCTGCTCAAAACCTGTTATCACTTCTTCACAGACGTGTCTAAATTCATGATGATTTAATATCACAATAAAATCGTCTCCACCGATATGGCCAAGAAAAGCCTCTGGAAAAACAAAAAGTTTCCGGAGCAGGTTAGCAGTAGCTTGAATAAGCTGATCCCCCATTTTGAACCCATAGCTATCATTGTAGGATTTAAAGTGATCCAAATCTATGTATAGAACACTAAAAAAATCAAGCTGAAGTAACTGATACAATCGTTCATCTATAATTCGGTTACCTGGAAGACCTGTCAAGGGATTCATGAAAATAGCCATCTCGGCACGAACATCAGCCACAGCGAGCAGCAGACGTCGGATACTAACTGCTCCATACAAAACGCCTTCAGCTGTTATAAGCACTAGATCGTATAACTCTTCTTCAGATCGATTCATAGCCAGAACGCTTACATCCGTAATCTGTTCAGCGTAATCGACGACCAGTGCCCGGGCGTTCATAACCAGTTCCACAGGGCGTCCCATATACAAATTATAGCCATACTGTGTACCAATCTGCTGGAAGAAACGAGCTCGCATCATTAATGACACTCCTTGTTCTCCCATAACCGCTACACCTTCCAGATTGGGATTGGATTTAAAAAGATGGTAGACGATATCACATTTTGTTTCAGGCGTTACTATAGGAATCGTATCGGCTATCTCACCTATTTGCGTAAATATACCATTCGCCTCCCTCTTTACATAGCCATACCATCTATTTATAAATCTTTAATTACCCCCTATGGAAAAGATAAGGGAGATGGCCTTAATACTGTGTCAGGCCTTCCAAGTGCGTAACCCTGACCGTATTCGATACCTTCACGTCGCAAAAATTGAATTTCCTCATAACGCTCGATACCTTCCGCGATGATACTCGTTCCCGAGTCGACAGCAAATTGTTTAAGAATTCTTACAATGTGCTGCTGATCCGAATGTGTGTCCACTCGACTAATCAGTGCTCTGTCCAATTTAATAAAATCTGGTTTTAGACTTACAATCGCCTTCAGACTGCTATATCCCGAACCCGCATCATCAATGGCAATCCGAAAGCCCTGTGAGCGATAATTCGAAAGAATACGTTCGAATTCTACATAGTCCTGGACTGCCTGTTTTTCGGTTAACTCGAAGACCACTTGCTCAGGGGATAGACCATAACTGTTCAATAGACTGATTGTTTCTCCACTGCGGTATGTGGTATCGGCTAAAACCTGAGGATGTATATTTAAAAAAACGACGGTATTGTCGGGATAACGCTCTGTAGTTAAAGAGGCTCTGAATCTTTCAATCGAAATCTCACGACAGAAGCGTTCAAACGTGAACACCTGATCCGTATGACCAATGAATTGATAAAAAGATTCTGCATTTGGAAAAAGATTAGAGATGGGAGGACGGTTTAATATTTCGTATCCAAGACAGCTCCCATTCTGCAGATTCAAGATTGGCTGAAAATATGTAGTAAGCATTTTATTACGCATAATTTTTTGCAGTCCGGTGAATTGCCTGTAACTAAGCATAGATTGTTGAAGGGATTTATTTACATATTTCAAAGAATTGTATAGTTCATTTATGTATTTACTGAAAAAAGTCGTTCTCTTCATATAATTCATCCTTTATACCTATAATGATGATCTTGTCAGTGGTCACATCGTACCACTTTCTTGCTGAGAAAGCGTTAACTGCAAGTAAAAGTTTGTAAAAAATTTCACCATTCCAAATATATATCTGAGAAAGATTCATTCCAATCGCTCCTATTCAATAAAGGATGCTTCATTATTCTAAAAATGATTTACATATTTTTCGCGCAAAAAAACACCTCGTTTTATTGGTCATGAAAGACTCAACAAAAACGTGGTGTTCCTTATGTGTAAATAACTTTAATTTATTTGTTTAGATGATCACTAATCCTGATCCTTTCAGGACACCTTATTCTCAATTCTAAGCTTGTCAGCGACCATCGCGATGAACTCGGAGTTCGTCGGTTTCGACTTGCTGATATTGATGGTATAACCAAACAGGTGGCTGATGCTGTCGATGTTACCACGTGTCCAAGCCACTTCGATAGCATGACGAATGGCTCGTTCGACGCGAGACGGCGTTGTTTTGAACTTTTCGGCAATCGCAGGGTACAAGGTTTTCGTGATAGCACCCAAAATTTCGATATTGTTATACACCATAGTGATGGCTTCGCGTAAATACTGATATCCTTTAATATGCGCAGGAACGCCGATTTCATGTATGATGGACGTAATGCTTGCATCCAAATTTTTGTGCTTACCCATCGGCACCACGTTGGACTTGTTCATAAACATCGATGAACCGCCACCACCGCCTGTGGAGATCGTGGTTTGCGTGCCAACCAGTTGACGTACACGATTCGCGAGTACTTCCATGTCAAACGGTTTCAGGATGTAATAAGAAGCTCCGAGTTGCACGGCACGCTGCGTGATATTCTCTTGTCCGAAAGCCGTAAGCATAATGACTTTGGGCTGTGGAGACAGATTCAGGTTGCGCAGACGCTCCAGTACACCCAGTCCATCCAGGTGAGGCATAATAATATCCAGAATAAGTACATCCGGTACATCGCGAGTCTGCTCCAGCAACTGCAGCACTTCTTCTCCATTGTAAGCAATTCCGGTTACTTCCATATCTTCCTGTTCGGATATATATTCGGCAAGCAAATTCGTAAATTCACGATTATCATCGGCCAGCAATACCTCAATTTTTTGCAAAACGGTATCCTCCTTTAATTTAAACATCGTTTCGTACATTTCCTTACAGGTTAAATTTTCGACACAGGGGAGGAAATTCCTTCTGTCGAAAATTATTTTTCTTTATTTTTTTTTCTCATTGCTATATAATAAATAATTTATTTCATTATCCGATATTATATGTTTACATTCGACAAAAAAACCTTAAGGAGGTTAACCCGCCTTAAGGTTTTTTGCATGTTCCTTTTTCATCATGACTCCTGCATCTTGTAACATCCACTCAATGAAGCAACCATAACCTGATTTCGGATCATTGACGAACACATGTGTCACGGCACCAATCAGTTTTCCGTTTTGCACAATGGGGCTGCCACTCATGCCTTGTACAATGCCTCCGGTCTTATCCAGCAGCTTCGGATCTGTGATTCGAAGCACCAGACCTTTAGTCGCTGGTTCGGATTGGTCTGCTACGTGAACGATATCAATCGAGAAACGTTCCACCTGCTGACCTTCAACAACTGTGAGAATTTCTGCAGGACCTTCTTTTACTTCATGCGAGAAAGCAACAGGAATCCCTTTTGAATATAAACTATGTTCAGGATTTCCGGACATTTTACCAAAGATACCAAAAGCCGTATTGCGTTCAATATTGCCCAAAATTTTGCTTTCTTTCAGGAAATGAGCTCGTTTTTCACCCGGATCACCGGATTCACTCTTAGAGATTGACGTTACATTAGACTGAACAATCTGACCACTACCGACAACGATGGAAGTCTGCGTGTTCATATCCGTAATGACATGTCCCAGAGCGCCATATACGCCTTGATCCGGAGCATAGAAGGTTAATGTTCCTACACCTGCGGCGGAGTCACGAATATACAATCCAAGCCTCCAGGCTTTGTCTTCCGCATCATAGGCCGGTGTCAAACGGGTTTTGACCGTTTCTTTACCGCGTTTTAATACGACATCAATGCCTTTTTTGCTCTTGCCTGCAAACTCAACGGCTTCAGCTACACCCGATACACCATCAAGGCGTTTACCGTCCATATGGGTAATCAGATCTCCAAGCTTGATGCCTGCTGATTCTCCAGGGGATACACGTTCATCTTGTCCAGAACGGACCAGATGGTGCCCTACAACCAGAATACCTGCAGATTTTACTTTAACGCCAATGGTTTGTCCCCCGGGTACTACACGCAAATCCGGAATCACATTTACGTTAACCGTTTTTACCGGAATTTTGCCCCACAACTTCAACGTTAATTTGGCATGTCCCGTTTGTTGGGGATGAAGATGCAAAGGTTGTTGCTTCGTTACGTGAACCGCAGTTTCCTTTCCATCAAAACCGACGATGTCAGGACGATCCACAACAGCGCTTGAAGCAGCCGGTACAGCGAGATGAACGTCAGCCTGCCTGCCTGCAAATACCTGAAGTTCATCAGGCAATGAAGCATAACTTTGCACAGGCTGAATGGCCTGGCTGATCACACATAGAAAGAAGGCAAATAAAAGACCTAGCAATTTCTTCCTGAGGGGGGAATTCAATGGCTGTCACACTCCCTTTGCTTCTTTCGCTTGACGAAAGGTGGTCGCCAATTGCGTACCTATAAGATAACCTCGCCCCCAGGCTTTTATTACTGTCAATCATTACGCCAGCCGCTCGTTTCACCCTTTTTTGGCTTCCGCCAAATTCAGCATTTCCTGTGCATGATGCAGAGTTTTTTCTGTAATTTCCACACCGCCGAGCATACGTGCCAATTCCTTCACTCTGCCTTCGTCTGACAGCGATTCCACTTGTGTCATCGTGCGTCCGTCATACACATGCTTTTCGATGAGATACTGATGATCCGCCATACAAGCGACCTGTGGCAAGTGAGTAATAGAGAAAACTTGGCAAGTGGAGGACAGACGGTATAATTTCTCCGCAATGGATTGTGCTGCTCTTCCGCTCACACCTGTGTCCACCTCGTCAAAGATCAACACCGGAATCCGGTCATGACGTGCGAAAATACTCTTCATTGCCAGCATCATTCGGGACAACTCACCACCGGAAGCAATCTTGCCAAGAGGACGTAAAGGCTCACCTGGATTCGGAGAGATCAGGAATTCCGCATTATCTGCACCCTGACGCGTAAGGCGAATGCGACGCCCATTCCATTCGATCCCTTTTGCATCTTCAAAAGGAGTAATCTGAACTCGTAACGTCGTTCTCTCCATCTGCAGATCCTTCAGCTCACTTTCCACCTGCGCTGCAAGTTCCTCTGCACATTGTTTACGAACCCGGCTGAGTTCCTCCGCAGACTCCATGACTAATTTTAGCAATTTGTCACGTTCATTACGCAGCTTCTCCAAACGTTCATCCTTGTTCTCCAACTGGTCGGTTTCATGGCTAATTTGTTCATAATAATTCAAAATAAGTTCCACACTGTCGCCGTATTTCCGTCTGAGGCCAGAAATCAGATTCAGTCGCTGTTCCACTTCTTCCAATCTACCCGGGTTAAATTCGATCTTCTCCCGATAATCACGCAACTGAAACGTCGCGTCTTCCAACTGATAAAATGCAGACTGGAGCTGTTCAACAATAGGCTGTAGCCCTTTACTGTCATATCCTGATATATCTTCAATTCGTGACAATGCGATACTTACAGCTTCTAACCCACGTTGACCGCTAAGCAGATCATATGCACCAGCAACACTGTCCATCATTTTCTCACTATGGGATAGTTTGACCCGTTCTTCTCCGAGTAATTCATCCTCGCCCTGCGTTAGAGAAGCAGCTGCAATCTCTTCAAGTTGAAAACGGTACATGTCCAGCAATTGATAGGCACGTTGACTGGATTCCTGAAGTGCACGCAGTTCTTTTTCCGCCGTAATAAATTTACTGTAGCGTTCTTGATATTCCGTTTTGACTGGACCGATGATTGCTGCCCCGTATGTATCCAGAAGCCCCAGATGACTTTCTGCGCGCAACAAACTTTGATGTTCATGCTGTCCATGAATATTAATTAATTTTTCTCCGACTTCACGGAGCATCGTTAAATTGACCAATTGGCCGTTAATACGAGATGTACTTTTGCCTTGGGTATTCAGTTCCCGGCGGATCACCAGATGCTCCTCCGGCTCACAATGGATGCCAAGCTTCTCTAACGTTACCCATACCGGATGGCTTGGCTCCATTTCAAACAGAGCCTCCATCTCGGCCTTCTCACATCCATAACGGATCAGATCGGCAGAGCTTCGTCCACCTGCAATCAGACCCAAGGCATCAATAATGATCGATTTACCCGCTCCTGTTTCACCAGACAAGACATGGAATCCCGGGTGGAAAACAACATCAACTTCTTCTACAACAGCCAGATTACGAATCGATAATGTAACTAACATCTGCAAAAACACCTCCGGATAACTCACTCAGAAATTATGTTTTTGAACCATTATATTCTAGGAAATATAACCCATAATCCGCTCGATTACGGTCACGCTGTTACTTTCCGTCCGGCAGATAATGAGTATGGTATCATCTCCACAGATGGTGCCCATCACTTCCGTCCACTCAATATTATCGAGCAAGGCAGCAATGGAGTTAGCTGTGCCAGGCAAACACTTCATCACAACCAGATTGTTTGTATGATCAATGTGTAAGAAGTTGTCCACGAGAGCACGTTTCAGTTTCTGAATCGGATTATATCGTTGGTCTGTAGGCAACGAATACTTATAGCGTCCATCGTCCATGGGAATCTTGATTAAAAGAAGCTCTTTAATATCCCGTGATACAGTGGCTTGAGTCACCTGAAATCCGGATTTACGCAAAGCTTCAACCAGATCATCCTGGGTTTCAATTTCGTTTTGACTAATGATTTCACGTATCTTAATGTGTCGTTGTCCTTTCATACATGCCTCCAGTTAAAATTTCAATGTTTTGCATAAAACGGCTAATTCTAATTTCCTTGAAGTTTGCCATCCTGCAATACGTTCATTCATTTCATAAAAAAACAAAAACCTTCAGGTTCTATATCTACCCTTAGTCAAGATCATCTCCATCGTACACGTCTTCCTGATAGTCCATGAGCCTGATTACCTTGATATCCGATTCCTCCAAGTCCACATACAACAACCCTTCACAGCCGGGATATAACAATAAATAATACAGGAAGCGGTCTCGCAGGGATGGCCCAGTAAGTTCAAGAGGTTGCCTGCGACGGGACGTCTTCACCAGATATCTCTCTTCATCACGCTCTGCTACATAATCAATGAACAGCCTGCTGAAATAAACGGATTCATCCGCTTCAAAGGCTAAAGGGATTTTCATTTTACCTCCGATGACTTCATATCCTTCCGCTTCAAGCAGATCCACTGCGGGTGAATCCTGAATTTCTAAATTCAGTTGCATACCCGACAAGTTTACTGGAATCGGACGATTAACCCAATTCCGAAAGCCAGAGAACAGCCATAAAATTAAGCAGACAGCAAGTACACCAATAACAATTGTGTCATATTGCCCATCCATCATCGCTCACCTCGAAGACATATTCGAGATTCGACAACCGATTTCCTTTTAGAATGTCACCTTTCCAGCGAAAAGAAACCCATCCTATGATGAGTTTCCTGTAAAAGTATGGGCAGCTTCCCCTGCAACTTGATCTGCAAGTGCATCAAGTGAAGCTTGAACGTTCTCTTGTTGTGTTGCCTCTGGTTCTTCCAGACGCCAGTGAGCGAGAAATTCAATGTTTCCTTCTCCACCTGTAATTGGTGAGAATGTTAAACCTTTTAGCTTTAATCCAAGCTCATTTGCGAAACGAAGCATCGTTTGCAAAACGTCCTTGTGAACCTTAGTATCACGAACGACGCCGGACTTGCCGACTTTCTCACGGCCTGCTTCGAACTGAGGTTTAATTAACGCCACAATGTCTGCCGGTTGCTTTAGAAGTGCCAGCAACGGCGGCAAAATAATTCTCAGCGAAATAAAGGATACATCAATACTAGCAAAATTCGGCACATGTCCATGTAGATCTGCGGGAGTCACATAACGGAAATTGGTTCTTTCCATTACAGTAACCCGTTCATCATTACGGAGTGACCAATCCAGCTGGTTATAACCTACATCGATGGCATATACATGAGATGCACCATGTTGCAGGGCACAATCGGTAAATCCACCAGTGGATGAACCGATATCGAGCATTACAAGTCCATTCATATCGAGATCGAAGTGACGGATGGCTTTTTCAAGCTTTAATCCGCCTCTACCGACATAGGGATGTACTGAACCTTTCACTTTAAGTTCGGCTTCCCGTGGAATCTTCATACCCGCTTTTTCAATCCGCTCATTGTTGGCATATACCAGTCCAGCCATGATTGCAGCTTTTGCCTTCTCACGACTTTCGTAGTATCCCTGCTCAACCAGCAGAACATCAATTCGTTCTTTCGGGAGTGACATGTCTTTCTCCTATCATGTAGTAATCCTAATTAATCAATAATGTGTTCCAGTTTCTCTGATTGTTCCAGTTATGAAGGGAACCGAGTTCTGGACATACCATATGAAGATTGGGCTGCCATACTGCGCAGCTCCGAACTCACATTCTCGACCGTGAGTCCCACTTCAGCTCTTTGATCCTCAATACTGCCATGTTCAATGAATCGATCCGGAATGCCCATCAGCTGTACATGAACATCATGCAGCCCTTGTTCTGCGTAAAACTCCAGAACTGCACTGCCCATACTGCCTGCTTGTGATGCTTCTTCAAGCACAATTAACTTCGTGCCTCGAACTGCTAGATCACGCAGCATCTGCTCATCAAGCGGCTTAAGGAAGCGGGCGTTTATTACGCCAACCGTAATACCTTCTCTTTTAACCGTCTCTGCAGCTTCTTCAGCAAGCTGTACCATTGACCCCGAAGCGATGATAGCATAACCTTCAGATGGACGAAGCTGTTCCCATGTACCGATTGGAATCGGAATGAGTTCATCATCAAGGGGCACGCCTACAACATTGTTTCGTGGATAACGATAAGCAATCGGGCCTTCATTATATTCAAGCGCCGTCTTCATCATATGGCGCAGTTCATTCTCATCCTTAGGCATCATCAGAACGATATTCGGAATATGACGCATAAACGCCACATCGTACACACCTTGATGCGTTTCACCATCTGGACCGACAAATCCGGCACGGTCAATGGCGAACATGACATTGGCATTATGACGACAAATATCATGTACAATCTGATCATACGCACGTTGCATAAACGTCGAATAGACGGCAAATACCGGCTTCAACCCTTCCATTGCCAGTGCTGCACACATAGTTGCTGCATGCTGTTCGGCAATACCCACGTCAATCATGCGATCAGGGAATTCCTTACTGAAAGGGATGAGGCCTGAACCTGTTGGCATGGCTGGTGTTACCGCTACAATTCGTTTATCCTGCTTGGCAAGATCAATCAACGTTTTACCAAACACTTCCGTATACATCGGTTTGCCTACAGCCTTAAGCACTTGACCTGATTCAATTTTGTACGGAGAAATTCCGTGCCATTTGTGTGAATCGGCCTCAGCTGGCTGATAGCCTTTACCTTTGGTTGTCAGTACATGAACCATTACAGGACCATCGACGTTATCCGCCTGTTTGAACGTTTCAATTAACTTCGGAATGTCGTGTCCATCAATGGGTCCCAAATAGGTGAAGCCCAGCTCTTCGAACAGAACTCCTGGAACCATCATGTATTTGACACTATCTTTAATCCAGCTCGCCGATTTGGCCAAACGATCCCCTATGGCAGGAATTTTTTTGAGCATTCCTTCCACGTCATCCTTGGCTTTCAAATAATGGCGATCCGAACGAATTTTGCTCAAATATTTATGCATAGCCCCGACATTCGGAGCAATGGACATTTCATTATCATTGAGGATAACCATCAGCTTTTTCTGCTCATGACCAATGTGATTGAGAGCTTCAAAGGCCATACCACCTGTAAGCGCTCCATCCCCGATCATCGCGATAACCTGATTGTCTTCACCTTTAAGATCACGGGCAAGCGCCATGCCCATCGCAGCAGATAACGATGTGCTGCTGTGGCCCGCTTCCCATACATCATGTTCACTCTCGTTACGTTTAACAAATCCACACAAGCCATTATGCTGACGAAGTGTATCGAAGCGATCCATCCGTCCCGTTAGAACTTTGTGCACATAAGCCTGATGCCCTACATCGAAAATCATTTTGTCCACAGGACTGTTATAGCAGTAATGCAGGGCTACCGTGAGCTCAACCACTCCTAAGTTGGGTGCGAGATGGCCCCCTGTAACGGACAGCTTCTCAATCAGAAACTGCCGGATCTCTGCCGACAAAAGAACGAGATCATCCTGAGACATCGACTTTAGATCACTGGGTTGTTTAATTTGTGGAAGCAGCACGAGAATCTCCCCGCTTTCCTAGATTGTTTGATTTGGTGTAATCCATATATACACAGTTTATTAAATGACATTAAAACATTATAACATAAAAGAACAAGAATCATAATTTACGGCACTATACTCCTGATAACGAGCATTTTCGCCAGCAAGGTTCGTATGATCTTCCTCAATATGTATTCCCAAACCCACTTGGAACAGACTCTCTTCATGAAGCCCAGAAAAAGCACATTAAATTGATTACACGATTCTGGGTGATTTGAAACAGTGACGCTCAACCAAAACTAATGATCTCGACTCATCAGATAATCTGCAATCTCCATCAGTCTCGAAGGGTCAGGTAACTCCGCTCTGCCAAGTGCATCTTTCGCAGATTGCGTGAGGGACTTCACCTCTTGAACAGAGGCATCCATACCAATAAAATAAGGGTATGTAACCTTTTGCTGATTCACATCACTTTGCGTCTTCTTGCCCATTTTCTGCTCGTCACCCGTCAGATCTAGAATATCGTCCTGAATCTGGAAAGCCAGCCCCAGGTCTCTGCCAAATACGCGCAGCGCCTCCAACTGTCCGTCTGTCGCACCACCAATACGTGCGCCCGCAATGAGAGAAAACACAATTAAATCTCCGGTCTTGTGCAGATGAATATATTGCAATTGGGCAAGATCTGTCATGCCCTGCTCGCCTTCCATATCAGCCACTTGTCCGCCAACCATGCCTCTTGCCCCAGCCAGTTCAGACAATTCCTCTACAATGGACAACAATGCGTCTGCTGACACGCCGCTGCGACGACCTGCCTGAACAATACTATAAAAAGCGTGCGTTAAAAGTGCATCGCCAGCCAATATAGCTGTCGCTTCACCAAATACTTTGTGATTCGTTAATTTTCCCCTGCGATAGTCGTCATTATCCATGGCAGGCAGGTCATCGTGGATCAACGAATACGTATGAACCATCTCCACGGCGCAGGCTACCGGCAATGCAGCTGTACGCTGTGCACCGAATGCTTCCGCCGCAGCAACGACCAGAAGTGGACGAAGGCGTTTGCCCCCGGCCATAAGTGAATACTGCATCGCGTCAGCCAGTGACTGAGGCACATCCCAGTGAACAGGAAGAGTCTGCTGCAACTCTCCCGTCACCTCAGCTGTGACTTCCTCAAGATACGTTTCAAACGAAGGACGATTACTCATTGACTTCACCACTTTCGTCGACGGCAGCGCCGAACGGTTTCTTGCGAAGTTCCCCATCCTCTTCTACGATCATCTCGATCTTACGTTCCACTTGTTCCAACTTCAAACCACAAAGTTGAGAAAGTTTCATTCCGCGCTGAAACAAATCGATGGCCTGTTCCAGTGGAACATCACCATGCTCAAGCTGACTTACGATGTCTTCCAATGCCGCCATTGCCTCTTCAAAATTCAATTCCGGTTCATTCGCCATGGGTATTGTCGTCCTCCTTCATTCCCCAAACCTGACAGTCCAACTGTCCATCTGTTAATTTAATCTTTATCGAATCTCCAGGCTGTACATCCTTCATCGATTTGATCAATCGTTGCTCCTGTTCGTCATAGACAAGGCTGTATCCGCGTGACATAACTTTGAGGGGGCTAAGCGCATCCAAATGACGTACAGATGATTTCCACTGTTGCTGCTTCTCTCTCGCAATGGATCGGATTGCAACCTCCAGTTGACGCCGGGCCGATGCATTCTCCCGTCTTGCTGCATTCACCTGTTCACGAGGATTGAATCGTTGCAGCGCTGCACGCAAACGCTCCTGTTTCTCGGTTGTCCATTTCATACGTGTATCTACAGTTCGCAGAAGACGTTGTTGCAGCATATCCAGTCGCTCCGTATGCTGCATTAAGGTACGTCTGGGATGCACAAGCACAGGTGAGCGTTGCAATCTGGCCAGTCGCTCGCGATTATGAACAGCACGCTGACGTAAACTGTGCTGAAGCTGACGCTGGCGCTGAGCGATCTGATCAAGCAACTCAGCTCGATTGGGTACTGCCAGTTCGGCAGCAGCCGTAGGTGTTGCCGCACGTAGATCAGCAGCAAAATCGGCAATCGTAAAATCCGTTTCATGCCCAACGGCTGATATCACTGGAATGGCCGAACTCACAATCGCTCTTGCCACGATCTCCTCATTGAAAGCCCACAACTCTTCCAGTGATCCGCCGCCTCGTCCGACAATCAGCACATCGGCTTCACCCATTCGGTTCAGGTTGTTGATGGCCTTCACAATAGAAGGAGCCGCACCTTTACCTTGAACGAGTACAGGATACAGAATCACTTGGGCAGAAGGATATCTGCGTTGCAATGTAATCATGATATCCCTTACCGCTGCACCTGTAGGTGAGGTTACCACACCAATCGTCTGTGGAAAACGGGGAATCTGCCTTTTCCGTGATGTAGAGAACAGTCCCTCGTCCTCCAGCTTTTTTTTCAGCTGCTCATAGGCCAAGTACAGACTTCCAATACCGTCCGGTTGCATGTGTGTAGCGTAGAATTGATATTGTCCATCCCGCTCATACACCGAAACATTACCACGAGCAATAACCCTTGCACCCTCTTTCGGTACAAAGGGCAATCGTTGATTATGGGAAGCAAACATAATGGACTTAATTCGGCTGTCCTTATCCTTCAATGTAAAATACATATGACCGCTGGAGTGATGTGTAAAATTGGAGATCTCTCCGCGCAGCCATACATCCGACAGTACCTGATCCGATTCTAGCTTCATCCGGATGTATCGGTTCAGGTCTTTGATGGAATAGATCTTTTGATCTGCCACAGATTCGACCTAGTTCAATCCGTGAGCGCGTTTGGCCGCGATCAGTGTATTTTGCATTAACATAGTGATTGTCATTGGGCCAACGCCTCCAGGAACCGGAGTAATTGGGCCAGATACCGTCTTCACGCTCTCGAAATCTACATCTCCTGCCAGTTTTCCGTTATCCAGACGGTTCATCCCCACATCGATTACAACGGCACCTGGTTTGACGAAATCGGCATCCACAAAGTTTGCACGTCCGATAGCAACCACAAGAATATCTGCCTGACGCGTAATCTCTTTCATGTTCGCTGTACGGGAATGACACATCGTTACCGTTGCGTTCTCACGTTGAAGCAGCAAGGATACCGGTTTGCCGACAATGTTGCTGCGTCCGATGACTACGGCATGTTTGCCTGACATTTCAAGACCGGTACGCTTGATCAGCTCGATCACGCCCGCAGGGGTGCATGGCAACAGACTATCGTCACCAATGACGAGGTTCCCCACATTAACCGGATGGAATCCATCCACGTCTTTGTCCACGGCGATCGCATCGATTACCGCTTTCTCTTCGATATGCTTCGGTAATGGGAGCTGAACCAAAATTCCGTTAATGGATTCCTGTTTGTTCAGCTTGTCCACCAGCGCGAGCAGATCCTCTTGGGAGGTGCTTGCATCCAGACGATGAACTTCGGAATAGAAACCGAGGTCGTGACATGCTTTTTCTTTATTACGCACATATACTTGGGATGCCGGATCTTCCCCGACGAGCACAACAGCCAGACCAGGTACTACCCCCTGTTCGCTAAGCTGTTTTACTTCTGTCGTCATGCTTGCGCGGATCTCTTGGGATACTTCTTTACCGTTAATAATAGATGCTGTCACTGTACTCTCTCTCCCTTATGTGAACATATTTTTAGAGGTTGTTCAAAAAGTCCGCTTTTGATTACGAAGGATGCCTATCGGCATCATCAGCATCGAATATGAAATTCAGCCGAAATGTCCGTTGCTCACGTAGTTTTCCCTACGCTCCGCTACTCCATTTCTAGCTTCATCCCATCTTTTCGGTACTGAAAATCGGTCTTTTTGAACACGCACTGTAGTTAATTGTAACTTAAGACAGTTTTGCTTTAATGGTGCTGACTTCCTGAATCATACGCCCAAGTACGCCGTTAACGAACTTACCGGATTCATCTGTACCAAAATACTTGGACAATTCAATCGCTTCATTGACGGATACTTTTGCCGGAATATCATCACGGAACACCATTTCATACGTTGAAAGCCGTAGGATCTGGCGGTCTACACGTGAAAGACGGCTAATCTGCCAGCCTTTCAAATAATCGACCAGTAATCCGTCAATCGCTTCTTTATTGTTCCAAGCGCCCTGTACCATTTCGGTCACGTAGGTACGCATTACATCTGCATCATGAATAACCACTTCGGTTTCATTGTCTTCTGCGGCTTCATTAATCAACATATTCACGGCTTCAGCTGCGCCCACTTCATTCATTTCCATCTGATACAGACTTTGTACTGCAATTTCCCTTGCCAAACGTCTTTTCATGTCCTGCCTCCTGCAGCGCTCCCTGTGGAGCGTCATCATGCTTATTTTAAAATATAAAATCTTTGATGGAATCAGAGATCTTATTATATTGTTATCCCTTTTCACAAAAAAACCTGCAATCGTTTCCTCCAAAAAACGGGCAACCTAAACTACAGCTCTATTTTCGGAAGAAACATATTGCAGGGTTCAGGTGGCTCACTTAAAGGGACGCCAACGATCGCCAAGCCATTGCCCCCATTCCCTCCAGGGAATGAACGAGCCCAGCTTCGAGTCGCTTCGTCTACCTAACGTATAACCGATGAACACCAAGAGTGCAAAGAACAACATATCCCAAAAACCGATCCATACATAAAGAAATCCAAAAAAGATGCCGCCGACAATTCCGGCAATTCGGCCTCTGTGACTATCCCAAATCTCTCTCCACAGCATCAGTGAAACTCACCTCATTCCACTCGACTCTTGTAGTTAGGCGACTGGGTAACGTTGGCAATATACACGGTGACAAAAGAAACCGGGATACCCGTAATCTCATGTACATGATCATGTATTGCCTTCTGCAGATCGGCTGTCAGCGTCGGAATTGGCGTCTCGCCATCCACTACTGCGCGAATCATAATTTCCAGTCCAGATTCAACCACACGAATACGAGCTTTGACATCACGTACTCCCCGGAAACGGGAAGTCGCTTTGAGACAGAGATTTTCAATCGTTTCCATCGAAATCTGCACATCACCATACTCGGTACGTTGATCTACAGACGGCAATGAAGCACGATCACGCCGAACCGAGATGTAGAAAAATCGCAAACTCAGGATAAACAAAATCGCTGCTGCAACAACCGCCGCAATAATGACGTTTTGTTCCTGCTGGTAATTCAATTCGTAAGGCAGCACACCACTGATAAGAAGTATGACTGCTGCCGATATTGCTCCAACGCTTATGCTGTATATAAACAACAGAAGCCGATCCAGTATTTTAGCCACGAACTGCACAGCCTCCCTTGCTCACTAACATGGCTTAACCTGCCCTTTGGCAAAAGGATGATCCTCCGGTGCAAGCTTCCGCTTTTTATGAAGACCTGTCCAAGACGGGATAACCCCCGGCAGTGATGCCGGGGGAATCTGTCTTCTTTTATTTTACGCGCTGACTGTTCAGGTCGATTTCTTCCACTTTCTCGGTGCTCTTGAACTGAACGTCATGAATGTGCACATTAACTTCATTCACATTCAATCCTGTCATGTTCTCGATGGAGCGCTTCACGTTTTGTTGAATTTCGGTAGCCACCTGTGGCAGACGGTAACCATATTCAATAATAACGGAAACATCCACAGCAGCTTCACGCTGACCTACTTCAACCTTAACGCCTTTGGAAAGGTTTTTGCGACCAAGCAATTCAGCAAATCCACCAGCGAATCCGCCGCTCATGCCTGCAACACCTTTGACTTCAACTGTAGCCAGTCCAGCGATCACTTCAATAACTTCAGGTGCGATCTGGATTTCACCGATATCCGTTCGTTCAAATTCTGTCGGCAGTGTACTCATAACTGTTCAACACACCTTTCGCGAAATAAGTTTGCGGCCATCCGTTAGGGCGCTGGTGCTCAGGCCAATCTGACCTTCAGAACCCTTCCGGTCCGGCTTTACCGGAACTCCTGCAACCTTCATCCGCGTATGTGCGGCGGCTTATCCTCTGCAGGAGACATGCGCTCTTATTATTACATACTATATCATTTGGGCTACATTATGACAAACAAGCCCAATATACCTTTTAAATCTCATTTTCCTCAAGAAATTTGATATCAAAGTCACCCCGAACGAACGTTGGATGCTCCAGCAATTTCTGATGAAAAGGAATCGTTGTGGAGATGCCTTCAATCGCAAACTCAGCCAATGCACGCTTCATTTTCGCGATGGCCTCTTCCCGGTTTGCTCCCCATACGATCAATTTAGCGATCATGGAGTCGTAATAAGGAGAGATCGTGTAGCCCGGATAAGCTGCACTATCTACACGCACACCCGGTCCTCCTGGTGCAAGGTAGAAACCAATTTTGCCTGGTGACGGCATAAAGTTACGGTCCGGATCTTCTGCGTTGATACGGCACTCAATGGACCAGCCATTGATCACAACATCTTCCTGACGGAAAGAAAGCGGATTGCCTTCAGCTACCGAGATCATTTCGCGGATCAGATCCACTCCTGTAACCATTTCCGTTACAGGGTGTTCCACCTGAATACGTGTATTCATTTCCATGAAATAGAATTCACCGTTAGGGCTGAGCAAGAACTCAAGTGTACCTGCTCCCGAGTAATTCACGGCAAGCGCTGCCCGTACTGCGGCATCTCCCATCAATGTACGCACATCTTCAGAGATAATTGGACAAGGCGCTTCTTCCACCAGCTTTTGACGTCGACGCTGAACGGAACAATCACGCTCGCCCAGATGCACTGCATTTCCATGTTTGTCTGCAATGATCTGAATCTCCACGTGCTTCATGCCTGTCAGGAATTTCTCCAGATATACTCCGGCATTGCCGAAAGCTTTCTGTGCTTCCTGCTGGGCAGCTGTAATTTGCTTGATCAGCGTCTCCTCATCTTCAGCAATACGAATCCCTTTACCTCCACCACCAGCAGTAGCTTTGATAATGACAGGATATCCAATATCTCTAGCAATCATAATGGCTTCATTCATATTTTCAACCAAACCGTCGGATCCCGGAATTACAGGTACACCTGCATCCTTCATCGTTTGTTTGGCAACAGCCTTGTCACCCATTTTGGTAATGGCTTCTGGAGATGGGCCGATGAACGTAATATTGCAGGAACCACAGATTTCTGCAAAATCAGCGTTCTCTGCCAGGAATCCGTAGCCTGGGTGGATCGCATCACATTCCGTCAGTGTGGCTACACTCATCAGGTTTGTGAAGTTTAGATAACTGTCTTTCGAAAGTGTAGGCCCGATACAATACGCTTCATCTGCAAGACGAACATGCAGCGAGTCTTTATCCGCTTCCGAATAGACTGCTACCGTCGAAATGCCGATTTCACGACAGGCACGAATAATACGTACCGCAATTTCGCCACGGTTCGCAATCAGTATTTTTTGAAATTTCATTTCGTTATTGTCCTCCTTCGAAGCTCATGCAGTTGCCGTTATGCGGTTATAACCGTTATTCCGGTTTCACCAGGAACAGGGGTTGTCCATACTCAACCAGCTGTCCGTTCTCAACCAGCACTTCAACGATTTCTCCCTTGATGTCAGCATCAAGCTCGTTCATCAGCTTCATCGCCTCAATGATACAGACCGTTGTTTTCTCAACAACTTTATCACCAGCGCTTACAAAAGGACCTACTTCCGGCGAGGAAGCTCTGTAAAAAGTACCCACCATCGGAGATACAATTTTATGTAAATGACTTGTAGTATCGACTTGCGGAGCAGCCTCAGCTACAACTGCAGCCGGTTGCACCTGTGGTGCAGCAATCATTTGCGGTTGAATAGCAGCTGCCTGAACATACTCGGTTTTACCCGGTTTGCGAATCGACAACCGTGATCCTTCGTTTTCAATTTCCAACTCTTGAACGGAACTTTCATCTACCAGTTTGATCAGCTCTTTGATCTCACTCAATTTAAACATTTCCATTATTCACTCCTTCGGCATCATGCCAGTCTCACTAGGACGGTCATATGGCTTTATGTATTATATCATAATCGTTAAAAATGGAAAGAGCCCGAGATCTAATCCAGCTCTCGGGGCTACTTTTCCATATTTTAGATTATTGTTCTGTCACGTATTGCACGCTGATTTTATTTTGGGATACAGCCAGTTCTTTCATCACCAGATCCACAATGGAAACCGCCTGTTTTACATCCAGTTTGTCACTGAGAACAACGACTTTATACTTGTCGGCATCCTCTTGAACGATGGCATTGGCAAACTGCTGCGACAGGGTTTCTTCAATACCATTGATTTTGGCTTCTTTTTCTTCGAGCGTACGAAGCTGCTCTGTTGCTTTGGCATTTTCTTCTGGTGTTTTGCTCAGATCGCCCGCAACGGTCATGAGTTCTTCATACTTGCGATTGTTACTTTCCTCACGCTGCCACTGATAGTTCTGGAATTGGCTGCTCGCAGACGCCGCCGTATTCTGCTCCTCCATCTCCTTGAGGACGTCCTCATCCGTTTTCGTCGCACTGCCTTCTGTTCCGGCATTTGTCTCAGGAGTGGTTGCTGCGCCTTTGTCTGTCCCTTTCTCGCTGCCTTTACCCGCTTCACCTTGTTTCTCTCCCGATTCCGCAGCTGGTGATTTCTCGGTGTCTCCAGCTTCTTTACCGTCTACAACCGCAGGATTATCAACAGATTCAGTTGCCGCTTGATCTCCTTCAGTTCCTGTAACTTCGCCGCCATTCACCACTTCATTCACAACCAAACCTTCTGTTGGATCAAGGATTCCAGCCGTTTCCTTCGCTTCTCCCTGCTTCATACCATCCACCTGCGTGCTGTCAGCTACAGGCGTATTAACCGGACCGGAATCTTCAGTGAACAGGTAGTAGGCGGACAAAATGACCATCAGACTCAGCATGGATACGAGCCATACCGTTTGACGTTTGTTATTCATTAGAACTTCCTCCTCGAATTGGCTTCATTCTTATGACAATCAAATCTTGTGATTCATGGTTCGGACTAATCCTGCTTGCGCGGAACAACCGAAATTCGGTAGGCCGCAACATTCAGTCCTTTTTCCACAGCATCTGTAATCAGGTCCTTCACAACCTTGTTCTCTGCACCTCTGGCAACGACAAGCACGCCCCGGATCTGCGGTTTGAGCTTTTTCGTGACAATCGGTGTCTGATCCCCTGATATTTCATACGTAATAATCTCACCATCCCGGGTATATTGCGTCATATGTCGCTTGCCCCCGCTTGCATCCGTTTCTTCCGTGAGCTGCTGCGAATCCTTCACATTACGCTGTACAACAAGCTCCTCTGTAGAATCCACGGTAACCATCACATCAACAGTTCCCACTCCAACGATATTTTCCAGCACACCCTTGATCTTGTCCTCAAATGCGATCTCTATCGCCTGAAATGGATTCTGATCCGTCGGATCCGTCTGTATGGATGCCATGGATGTAGCCGGATCAGGAGGCTCGCGACCGATATTTTCGGAATCAATCTTTTTGACATTGACGAAAGAGTTGAACAGCATAATTCCGACTCCGATCAAACCAAGAATAATCAGCCAGCGAAAGGTTTGACTGCGCCGTTGCCCACCTTCGCCTCCGCCGAACCAGCTTTCCATCTTTTTGAGCCATTGCCTCATCGGATACCCTCCTTCTTACAGCGCCGAAGCACTTTTCTTTTCTTTCACCTGTACTTTGTTTGCATCAATATCCCACTTCTCTGTCAACAGCGTAATAATTTGTACCGCTCGTTCAGATCGGGAGGACGTCTGTCCTTGCTGAGAGTTTGTCTCTGCTAGCTCACCCGACACAGGTGTGGAGTCAGCTTCCTGTCCATTTTGCGGCTCGTCAGAGTTACCATTGCCCACGCTACTTTCACGATTGCTGCCACTTTCCACTTCGATCTGTACTTCCGGGACCTCAATCTGACCAATCTCGATTGACTCCTTTACTGGAGGTGATTCAGTGGCTTCGGATTCCGAGTCAGAGCCGAATATCGGTTTTGTAGCTGCCCCCGCTTCCTGTTGAGATGTATTGGAGCTGACTTTCCCGGCTGCTGTCTCACCCGACATCTCCACCAAAACATACTGGATCACTGGAAGTTCCACCGAAGAGGCCAAATCCGTCTCCGGCTTGCTTGTATCCATGGCGAGCTTTACCTCGACAGACTGCACTCTCTCCCCGGTTGTTTCTTCAATTTGCCCTTTCATTACGTTAGCCAGTTCTTTGGCTGTCCATTGCAGCGATTGTTCCTGTTCATTGGATTGCAGCCGCTTGCCCTGAGCCAAAATCTGTTCAAGTGTTACATTTCCATCCGATGGCGAATCCATGGCGGTCATCGCTCGCTTAAGCTCGCCAACCGGATCACTTTTCAAGAGATTCGTTATGGGCGATAACAGGGTCAGCAGGATAAGAAGGCTCAGCACAAGCTTGACATAGCGTTCCATGGATCGATTGGGCAACAGCATATCCACGAAAGTCGCCAGCAGAACGATCATGATCAATTCCCGGAGCCAGCTGCTCAGCCACCCCATCCTTCCAGCCCCTTTCTCTCGAGTATCCCCTCATCTCATCATGACGGTCAGATTGCCTGCGGTTAGCAAGATTGTGATTGCCAGAAAAAACATCAGTCCGACGGCTGCCAGTGCCGCAAATACGTAAATCATGCTTTTACCTATCGCCTGCAGACATCCTACAATCGGCGTATCCCCTAGCGGTTGCATGATCGCGCCAGTTATGTTGTAGATCAGGGCTAGCGTCAGAATTTTAAGTGCAGGAAACGCGCATAAAAACAAGATGATGATGACACCCGTTAGTCCGATTGCATTTTTCACCAGCAGTGACGCTGTGATAACTGTGTCCGTTGCATCCGCAAACGTTCTGCCGACAATGGGGACAAAGTTGCCTGCGATGTACTTCGCTGCTTTCAGACTGACACCATCTGCCACGGAGCCCGATGCCCCCTGCACCGAAATTACGCCCAGGAACATCGTAAGCAGTATACCGAGTAGAGCCACACTAATGTTCCGTAACAGGTCTGCCAGCTGTGTAAGCTTGTACTTGTCGGACAAGGAACTGACGAGATGTAATACGGCTGAGAAAAAGAGTAATGGGAACACCAACATATGAATTAATGTACCGACCAGATGAATCATGAAAATGATAAGCGGATGGGTCACAGAAACGGTAATGACATTTCCCATTGAAGCCAGCAGTGTAAACAACAGAGGCACCATGGCCATCATAAAGTTGATCATGCTCGCTATGGCATCCTTGGCGTATCCAATCGCCACACTGAAGCTGTTTATGGCGATGATGATAATGACCATGTAACAGATGGAGTAAGCGATTTTGCTAATATTGTTTTTCTCAAAAGCGGTCTGCAACGTCTCCAAAATCATACTTAGCACACTCAGCATCACAATCGTGACCAGAAGTTTGCCGTTATATAAAATCTCATGCAGCATGAAGGTCCCAATCGCTATAAACACCGACTTCAGGCTGAACCCTTCATTGCCGGGCATTAACATATCCATAAAGGAAGGCGTTTTTCCTTCCGGGAAAAAACCACCGTATTGTTGCATGAGTTGGTCCCAATATTTTTCCACCTGATCCTTGGGAAGCTGGTCAGCCTGCTGCTGCATCCACTCTCCCGAGGGAGAACCGGCCAATACCTGTCCCATGATTCCAAACAGAAAACACAGCGTCAGCACGAAGGTAAGGCGCCACTGCGGCTTGTGATGCATCATTTTCATATGAAGTCCGCACGCCTCCCTCTACACCGGCATCAGCTTCATGACGGTTTCGATAATAATGCTGATGATCGGTATCGCGAGTACAAGGATCAGCACCTTGCCAGCAAGTTCAATTTTGGAAGCAATGCTCTCCTGACCTGCATCCCTGACAATCTGTGCCCCGAATTCAGCAATGTACGCTATGCCTATAATTTTAAGTACAGTTTTCAGATAAATACTCTCCATGCCTGAATTCTCGGCAAGCCGTTTCAACACTTCGATCACCGCGCCAATCTTGCCAATCAGTAGCATGAAGATCACGATGCCTGTGGCAGCAGCAATCAGAAAAGCGAACATGGGCTTCTGTTCTTTGATAACTAGAATGAGAACCGTTGCGATGAGCGCCAGACCTACAACTTGGATAATTTCCACAGGTCACCACCATCCCGGCTTCATGACCGTTTTCATTGAAAAAGAAATATCGATTTGATCTCTTGCAGCAGGCTGTCCAGCATTCGGACCACCATGAACAATACAACGACAAATCCGATCACGGTCACCCAGTGAGCCATATCTTCCTTTCCCATTTGTTTCAGCACCGTATGAATCATTGCAATGATGATTCCGATGCCCGCAATTTGAAAGATTGCGTTCACTTCTAAATTCATGACCTTGGCACCTCACTATCCCGGCTATTTCAGAAGATCAGAATGACGATTAACGCTCCGACAAGCATCCCGAGACTGCGGCACATTCGTTCATATTTCACTTGATCGGCTTGGGCACGGGATTCCTCATGCATAAGTTGCTGAATGGCTAACGAGATGTGCTTGGTCTGATCCTGACGATCGCTGGTGCCAAGGCTGAAGCTCAATTGCAGCATGACTTCCCGCTCGTCCGCCTTCATGGCTGATCTTCCCCACGCCTCTTCTATACCAGACTGAAGACTCTCACGAGCAGTGTGTCCATGAGGTGGTTCCATTTGCCTGGCTGCGTGGAGGAACAGCGTCCGAACAGGCTCTTTTGTCTGGGCTCCCATTTTCCCCATGGCATCAGGTAACGGGGTCAACCCGTAGTTAATCTCTGTCATCAACCGCTGGAGAGCCGCGATTAACTCTCGCAGTTGTCTTGGCCTCAAGGCATACTGCCTTGCCTTGTAGAATCCGGCGAGGGTACTGGCCAGCAGAATGATGACGGCACCGAGCATGTTAACCAAAGGCCTCACCTCCCACTTCTGTCTGCTGGAGACCACGCATTTTGCCATCGGCCAATCGAAAGGTCATGCCCCGGCTCGTCCGTTGCAGCTGTACATAGCGTTGGAACATCTGCTCGACGATCAGGGTTCTCAGCGCAGGTCTGGAAGAAAGCTCAGCCAGATCACGACCATGCGCAGTAGCGATGACAGATACGCCTGCGTGAAGTGCTTCCATCACCGCCTCCGCATCTTCCGGTCGGCCTATCTCGTCCACGATCAGGACATCGGGAGACATGGAGCGAAGCATCATCATCATTCCCTCAGCCTTTGGACAACCGTCCATGACATCGGTGCGAGGTCCCACATCAAATCCAGGTACGCCCTTGTAACTTCCAGCGATTTCGGACCGCTCATCAACGATGCCAACCTTTAGACGTGGACGTATGCCCTGAACAAGTTCATTGACACCCATAAGTTTGGTTCCACTACTAATCTGTCTTGCCAGATCCCTCAGTAATGTGGTCTTGCCTTGCTGCGGAGGTGAAAGAATTAAGGTGTGCATGACCTGTCCACTTTTCATGTCCAGCAGATAAGGCAGAATGCGATCAGCGACTCCGTGAATCTCTCTGGCTACCCTGACATTAAATCCATTAATGTCGCGCAAGTATTCGACGCGGCCTCCACTTAACACCGTCCGGCCAGCCAGTCCGATTCGATGCCCGCCAGGAATGGTGATAAACCCTTTACGCAGTTCCTCTTCCAATGTATAAAGCGAATGATTGCTGATCAGATCCAGCAGCCTGTGTGTTACCTCTTTTAAGGGAATATAGGCTTCATCAGGCTTCGAAGTCGGACTGCCCTGGGGTGTGAGGAAGTGATAGGTGTCTCCTGCATTGATTTCCAGTGGTCTTCCTTCACGGATACGTACTTCCTCCACTTTATCTAATAAAGCGGGCGGCATTCTTCCCAGAATGGTTCGAATCGGTTCCGGAAAGATATCCTTCCAGTTCACCATCATGAATAGGCCCCTCCAACCTTGAATTCGGTTTTGTTGCGTTCCTGGTGCTTGTTCATATCTCAAGTTTATGTGTGTACATTGATTTTATGACGCTGAAATCTATCATTTTCTTCAAAATAGGGATGAGAGTTAAAAATCATAGATCAGCCAACTGTTCCAGTTCTAGGCACCCGTCTATATCCAAGTGCATATAGTGCTTGCAGACAGGTGATATTCATTTCGGGATAAAAAAGGACAGAAACAACTATCCTCAAATATAGAAAGGAGTTGTAGGGAGTGCGAGTCGATGTGGTAGGCAATGTGAATGAAGTTCGAAGAATGGATATTGCAGGACGATGTGTGGTTGTAATCGATGTGTTGCGAACAACCAGTACGATTGTTACGGCACTGGCATACGATGCAGCAGACGTCATTGCTGTAGAAACTGTTCCTCAAGCGAAACAATTGAACATGAAGGATGCCATTCGTGGCGGGGAGCGTTTTGATAAAAAAATTACAGGATTCGAGGTGGGCAATTCCCCCTATGAATATATGACTCCGAATATTGCGGGGAAAACCATTATTCTGACTACAACAGATGGCACACGCGCCCTGATCAAGGCATCCAAGGCTAGACATGTGTTTGCAGGCTCATTCCTTAATGTGAAAGCTGTGGGGGCTGTTCTGTGCGAGCTGCGCCGGGATATCTTATTGTTATGCGCCGGGGATCAGGATGAGTTCGCGCTGGAAGATGGTTTATGTGCAGGCAGCATTATCGAGGAGCTGTACCGACAATCCCCTTTCCCAATCATGCTGAACGATCTGGGCCTGGCGCTCCATCAGGCTGCCACTCATGCCGAGGAAAAATTACCCGATCTGGTTAGAGTATCCGCTGGTGGCCGAAGGCTGGAGAGGTTAGGGAGGATGCATGACGTAACGTATTGTACCCAATTGAACTTGCTGGACTGCGTTCCGGAGATGGGTGAAGGGAACCGGATGCAACCATTCAGAGGAACGCGTAAGGAACCGCTATTTAAATTGCTGTGAACAATCTAAAAAGGTGTACTGCGATCCCGAATGGGAATACACAGTACACCTTTTGATGTGTCTTAACAATTTTCTCTTTTTATCTGCGAACTTGCGGTCCGCCAATTACGGCTTGCTCAGCTGTATCCAAATCATATGCTGTATGCAGCGCCTTGATTACGTCATGAAGCTTCTCTCCATCAATTACACAAGATACCTTGATTTCCGAAGTGCTGACCATCTTAATGCTAACGCCTTCGCCCGAGATGACTTTGAACATCTTCGCAGCAACACCCGGATGGCTAACCATGCCTGCACCAACGATCGAGACTTTAACAAGGTTTTCTTCAGAAGTAACTTCTCGGTAAGGCAGGCGGCTATGAAGTGCTTCAATGACACGCAGTGCGTTCTCCCGATCAGTCAGCGCAACAGAGAACGAGAAGTCTGCTTTACCGTCCATCACACCGCTCTGAACGATAATGTCCACATCCAGCTGTTCTGATGCAAGGGCACCAAATACTTCAGCGAGAACCCCCGGTACGTCTGGTACACCCAGAATACTGATGCGAGCCACATTTTTGTCATAGGCAATTCCACTAACTACCACGCCTTGTTCCATTGTTGCTTCCTCCTTCACAACCGTTCCTTCATTATGGTTAAAGCTGGATCTTACAATCAAAGGCACACCGGAATGCTTCGCGTATTCAACTGCACGCGGATGCAATACTGCTGCTCCCAGGTTGGCCAGTTCCAGCATCTCGTCGTACGAAATTTCCTTAAGCTTGCGTGCAACCTTCACGATACGCGGATCGGTGGAATAGATCCCGTCTACATCCGTGTAAATCTCGCAAGCGTCAGCCTTGATGGCTGCTGCTAAAGCTACTGCTGTTGTATCAGATCCGCCGCGGCCAAGCGTCGTAATCTCGCCTTCTTCCGTCATTCCCTGGAAGCCAGCAACGATTACAATGTTGCCTTCTGCCAACGCCTGATTCACCCGTTCCGGATGAATATCGTTAATCCGCGCTTTGCCGTGTACCGGCTCTGTCCGGAATCCCGCTTGCCAGCCTGTAAATGAAATGGCTTTGCGTCCCAGCGCCTGAATCGCCATGGATAACAATGAAATCGAGATCTGTTCTCCCGTAGTCAAAAGCATATCCATCTCACGTGCAGGCAGTTCACTGTTCAGCTGTTTCGCCTGATCAATCAGATCATCCGTGGTATCCCCCATGGCCGAAACCACGACTACACACTGATGTCCTTCATCCGCTTTTTCTACAACACGTCCGGCTACACGCTTCATGCGCTCTGTATCTCCGACCGAGCTGCCCCCAAATTTCATGACGTACAATGACAACGCAAATCCACTCCCTACCTTGTGCAGTATGCATAATTGATGTCCACCGTCATTATTCTCTCCGAAAAATGACTTTAACCCAGTATATTACGAAAGCGCCTGATAGGCTAATCTTTTTTCGAAAAAACCCTTTGCCATGGAAATGGCAAAGGGTTGGATTAACGCATTATTTAGCTTACACCATGTGAACGTTACGCACGGGAAGAGTATTTACCTTCACGAGTATCGATCAGCAGAACATCACCTTCGTTGATGAACAGTGGCACTTGTACATTCAAGCCTGTTTCAACTTTTGCGTTTTTAGTAGCACCTTGTGCTGTGTTACCTTTTACGCTTGGCTCTGTCTCGATAACTTTCAACTCAACGCTTGTAGGCAAGTCAATTCCGAGGATTTCACCTTGGTAGCTAACGATTTTTACGTTCATGTTTTCTTTGAGGAAGTTCAATTCCCACTCCAACTGGTCACTTGTCAGTGTGAACTGATCATATGTTTCGTTGTCCATGAACGTGTGCTCTGTACCACTAGCATACAGGTAGGATACGCCACGGTTTTCGATGATGGCACGGCCAATGGTTTCACCTGCACGGAATGTTTTCTCAACAGTGTTACCGTTGCGCAGGTTTTTCAGTTTGGAACGTACGAAGGCAGCGCCTTTACCTGGTTTAACATGTTGGAAATCAATTACAGTGAAAATGTCGTTGTCCACTTGTACGGTCAAGCCTGTTTTAAAATCGTTTACTGAAATCACAAAAAATCCCTCCTGATATGGTTGAAAAGTAGGTGATATAAGACGATGCGTTAATGTAAGTTTGAACAAGTCAAACTGTCATATTACACAGACCACTACGATGGCAGAACAACCTTCCGATCGCTGTTATCCCCAGATTTCTTTTAATCCCTATCCTAATAGGGAGAAATCCGGGGATAAAGGCGAGCGCTTCGCTTCTTCAGGTTTTTTCTGCCCTCTCCGTTATTGTGTAATTCCATGTTTACTTCATTCAAAAGCATAAATTAAAAATCGTCTTATAACACCGTTGGCTGTAATTTAGCCAATTACGGTGAACTTCTTGTCCGAATTCGTCAAAATGTGAATACCTGTCTCGGTAATCACCACGTCATCCTCGATACGCACGCCGCCAAGGCCGTCAATGTAGATACCCGGTTCAACGGTTACCACCATGCCCGGTTTCAATACATCGTCGCTAAGCTTGGACAAACGAGGAGCCTCATGGACTTCCATACCCAGACCGTGACCCGTGCTGTGTCCGAATTGCTCTCCGTATCCGTGCCCTGCAATGATATCACGTGCCAATGCATCTGCTTCCCGTCCGGTCATGCCCGGTTTCAGGTTCGCCAGCGTATGTAACTGGGCTTCCAGTACGATATCGTAAATTTTACGCAGTTCAGGTACAGGTGTGCCCGTTGCGATGGTACGTGTCAGATCTGAACAGTATCCATCCAAAAGCGCACCAAAGTCAAATGTAATTAACTCATTTTGTCCGATGACTTTGCCACTTGCTACACCGTGAGGCATAGCAGAACGTTCACCCGATGCCACAATGGTATCGAACGAAGAGGAAGTTGCTCCATGTTTGCGCATGAAAAACTCCATCTCCAAATCCACTTCACGTTCAGTCATACCCGGTTTTGCAAATTGCAAAACGTGACTGAATGTTGCATCAGCCAGATCCGCAGCTCTTTGCATTACAGCGATCTCATCTTCGTCCTTGAACATGCGAAGTTGCTCCACTATACCGGATACAGCTTTCAATTCAATAGACTGAAGTGCTTCAGCATAAGCAGTATGTGTGCCATAAGTGACATGATCCTGCTCAAAGCCAACCTGTTTGATATTCGCCGATGCAAGCAATTCACGTACGGATTCCAACGGTTTAGGTCCATGTTCCACAACAGTGAATCCTTTGGCTTGTTGCGGCGCCTGAGTCATGTAACGGAAATCGGTAAGCAAATAAGCTTCCTGTTCCGTAATCAGCACATATCCTGCTGAACCTGTAAAGCCCGTCATGTAACGACGGTTAATCGGATTTGTAATCAGCATAGCCGTGAGTTCATGTTCCTGCATGGCCTCACGCAACTTATTTACTCGTTTGTTTTCCATCGGTAACCCTTCTTTCTCTCACATTCCCGGGTCCCCGGCTCAGGTTTGTTTGTTCAGATAACGCACAAGAGCCAGCAGCCCCAGTTCGTAGCTTACTTCGCCAAATCCGGCAATCTGTCCGATTGTTTCGGCAGCAATTACTGAATGATGTCTGAACGCTTCGCGTGCATGAATGTTGGATAGATGTACTTCTACTGTAGGAACTTTTACGGCATTGATGGCATCACGCACAGCATAGCTGTAATGGGTCAGCGCTCCGGCATTCAGCATGATTCCGTCTGCATCGCCCATCGCTGCATGAATTCGATCAATGATGTCCCCTTCGTGATTGGATTGATAAAAAGCGATGGAGACGCCCAGCTCCTCCGCCTGTCTGCGAATTTTATCCTCAATATCCTTCAGACTAAGCGTTCCATAGATGCCGGGTTCACGTACTCCGAGCATGTTCAGGTTCGGGCCATTGATTACAACAATCCGTTTCATAGCTGCTCCACCCTTTCTGCAAATAACCATCTGCTATTTTAACACAGCCATTGCCGGATTGAGAAGCTTTTTTGCGGCTATGCTCCCGCTTGCTCTGGCTCACGTTTCCGTTCATCCGTGAACTCCATGGCTACGGTGTAGCCAATAAACAGTCCCCACAGCAAAAAGAAACAAATTTCTGTAATGATTGAATCCCAGGTTAAACGGTTTAAGGGCTTCACCATATCCAGTTTTGGACCTACCAGGACAAAGATAATGAGCCACCAAAAAATCCCGTAACCCATGCCTGGAAGCGGGCCTTCCCATTTTTTCAAAGTGAACGTGTAAATCAGGGAAGCGAGAACCGAAAAAACAATAAAAAACAGCCAGCCGGTCAAATGCCCTGCTGCAGTATAGATAAAATTATGTTTAAAAAACGGTTCAGCCAAAAATCCCAATGGCACAATCGTAAAATGAAGCAGATAGAACAGCCAATGCAAACCTCCCCAGATAAAACCTGCGAAAAAACCTAGCTCCACTGCAAAAGGGAACGGCTTGGTAAAATAATGTGCCTGGTCTTGTCGCTGGGTAGGACGTCTACCCCGGTCCTTCTGCTCTCCTTTGTCAGCACGCTGATTTTCCTTATGGGATGTGCGTTCACTCGTATGCTCTGTCATCGATATTCTCCTTCACGTTCAGTTTGCAAAACTGCGAATAAATCTCCATTTTCGTCCTAACTCTACCGGGTAGTATGTACAAATCAGGACAAAGTTAACAACATCGCCCTTAGATCAACTCGTAAACTAGAAATTGCTCTCAAAATTCGATACAATAGGGTTATTAAACTGCCTTCGACCATGAAGGTATAGAACAGAATAGGAAGGTGAATAATTTGCCTCAACAATCCAAGCCTGTCAGCTACGGGGGGCAAGCTGTCATTGAGGGCGTAATGTTCGGCGGTAAACATGTCAACGTTACAGCTGTGCGAAGAAAAGACGGCGAAATTACGTATCTGGAAGTTCCCAAGCAAGACAAGTCCTGGGTCATGAAATTGCGGCGGATTCCACTACTGCGCGGGATTGTCAGCATTATAGATTCGAGCGTCAAAGGAAGCAAACATCTCAATTATTCTGCTGACGCATACGCTGATGATGAACTGGAACCAGAAGAAAAAGCAAAGCAAAAAGAAAAAGAAGGCTCAGGTTGGAGCCTTAGCATGATTATCGGCGTCACCGCAGTAGCTATCCTTTCTTTCCTCTTTGGTAAAATTGTGCTTACATTGTTGCCGGTTGTTATTGAGAATTTTCTTTTCAAAAATGCATTCGACAATCAGTTCTTGCATAATTTACTGGAAGGCGGAATTAAGCTGATTCTGTTGCTTGCCTATCTGTGGCTGATCTCCCAGACACCGATGATTAAACGTCTGTTCCAATACCACGGTGCAGAACATAAAGTCATTAGTGCTCATGAAGCCGGAGAAGAGCTTACACCAGAGAATGTGCAGAAGTATAGCCGTCTGCATTACCGTTGCGGAAGTAGTTTTATTATGCTGACTGTCATTATCGGCATATTTTTGTACTCGCTCTTCACATACGACAACCTCTGGGAACGTATGGGACAGCGGTTACTGTTGTTGCCAGTAGTACTCGGTATTTCATTCGAATTGTTGAAGATGACCAACTCTGTACGTGACATCCCTGTACTTCGTTATCTCGGATACCCGGGGCTGTGGCTGCAATTGCTGACAACCAAAGAGCCAACGAATGAACAGGTAGAAGTATCCATTGCTTCGTTTAACCGTATGCGTGAATTGGATGCCAAACTCGCAAACGTTTCGGCCACGTCGGAAGTTCCTGTTGCAACACTTGATCCTGTGAAAGGGTGAATGATATGAAGAAGCAGGCAATCATATTTTGGACGTTCATCGCACTCGCTGCTATTGGAATCTTGACTAGGCTGGGAAGTGGAGGTTTATCCCAAATTATCATCCCCCTCGTCGTGTTCGGAGTTGTGTTCCTGCTCTATAAATATCCGCCCCACCGTTGGGCACGCAAGACATCATCACCGAAGATTAAACCATCTGCTAAAACCATGGCTAAAGTTAATGCACAGTCTGGTGCCCGAAAAAGTAGCGGTTCTTCCAAAAAACGCAAGGATTATCCTTTCCAAGTGATTCAGGGACAAAAGGGTAAAAGTGATGAAGACGTACCTAAGTATCACTAAAACGCTGATATCGGCGAAACACACAGAAAAGCAATTCTCCAAACATGCGGAGAATTGCTTTTTCATTTTTATACAGGAGTCAGCGGTGGTGTTTCCGCTTGTTTTTTTCTCAGTTCTCGTCTCTGTTTGTCCAGCTGCTCACCATATATCTTGGTATTCCATCCACTGAAAAATTCATTACCGGCGGTGACCCCAGATTGATATAATGCTGTACTGTCCTGTACGGAAAGGTGAAATTCTGTCGGTTTAATTCCAAGGGTAGGAATTTTCACAGTACGGAATCGATTAACCTGTTCGATATATCGCTCATCATGAGCAGTTAGCATCGTTTCAACCAATGCCTGAAGCATACTTAGAGGTCCTCTGATTCTAGCTGGCTCTCCTTCGGTTTTGCCAACCATTTTAAAACCGACTACAGGGATGAGATCTCCTCCTCGTTCTGTACGATCACCATCGAACAGCCAGAGCGGGAAATTGCTCAACAACGCGCCATCGACGATGTAAACAAACTGGTCCGCAAAACGTAATCCTTTGGACAGGATCGGGGATCTGCGAATGGCAACCGGGTCGAAGAAATAGGGGATACTGCAGCTCATACGTACAGCCTTGGCTACTTCCAGTTTCGAAGGTTCAATTCCGAATCGTTTGATATCGTCTGGAAGCACCAAAATAGTGCCGTTGGAAATGTCGGATGCAATGATTAGCAACTTACCTGGAGGCAGATCAGCAAACGTCCGAACTCCCTTTTTTTTCAGCATATCCCGAATCCAGCATTCCAGCGCTTCCCCAGAATATAGACCTTTCTTCAAAAACAGCCTTGCTGCGGGTCCGATCCACTTGGTATCAAATATGGGGGAACGTCGCAGTAACGAAGCAAAAGGCGTATTCTCGATAATGCCTTTCATCTCTTCCGCCGAATAGCCAGCCGCCAGCAAAGCAGCTACGATGGAACCCGAGGACGTGCCCGCTACCCGATTGAACTCAACACCGTGATCTTCTGCACCCTTTACGGCGCCGGCAAGCGAAATTCCCTTTACGCCGCCACCTTCAAATACTCCATTAATCAACACAATAAAACCCCCGTTCTCCAGGCAGTCCATGCTACTACTGCCACTGTATGAGAACAGGGGTTGGTCATATTACGTTAAAATGTTTTACAGTCCATAATAGGCTTTTAATTTGGCGATCAAGCCGAGCGGGTTTTTCGTCAGGTACTGTGAACTGAAGAAAATATCCCCTTTCACCGTATCATATTTCTCATTATATATAAGCTGATCAATGATTTCTTGGGATGTCTGCCACCCAATTTCCGGTGTGCCCAGTTTATAAGGAGAGTGACCAATGTACAATTTCACATCGGTATTTGCCACTTCATTGGCCCACCAGTCAACCACCTTGTCATATCGTGCTGCACTTAGTGTCATGCTCCAGTACACTTGGGGTGCAACATAGTCAATCCACTCCTGCTTGATCCAAGTCCGCACATCCGCATTCATGCTGTCATAAGCGGTTACTCCGGCTTTTGTATCAGAACCTGTCATATCAACTGATTTGTTACGCCATACACCAAATGGGCTAATGCCATATTCAACGCCAGCTTTCACCTTGTGGATGCTCTCTCCGAGCTGCTTGACGAATTGATTGATATTGTCCCGGCGCCATTCTGCACGGTCACTCGTATTCAATGTGTTGTATGCTTTGAAAGCCGCATCATCATTAAACGTTACATTGGAAGGATAGAAATAATCGTCCAAATGTACGCCATCAACATCATACTGATTAACCACTTCCATGATGGAATCAATAATATGCTGTCTCGCTTCCGGAATGCCTGGATTAATATACAGTTTGCCTGATGCGTTAACAATCCAGTCCGGATGAAGCTTGGATACATGATTGGCTGCAAGCCCAGTTGTCGTTGCCGAATTGGTAGCCCGGAACGGGTTGAACCAGGCATGGAACTCAAGGCCACGTTTGTGGGCTTCCTCGATCATAAATGCAAGTGGATCATACCCAGGATCTTTCCCCTGTGTGCCTGTCAGCACACTATTCCACGGTACAAGACCTGATGGATAGATCGCATCCCCATTGGCTCGCACTTGAACGAATACGGCATTGATCCCCATATCCTTCAACGTATCAAGCTGCTGAATGAACTCCAACTTTTGTTTTTCTACATTCCCTTTGGCACTAGATGAAGGCCAGTCTCCATTTACAGTCGAAATCCAGGCTCCTCGCATCTCATCCGTATTTGGCGTAGTTCCCGTGCCTCCAGGCTCTGCTGGTGTCACTGGAGTAGGATTGGGAGCATTGCCTGTGGCCAGATTAATCGTCTGCTCAGATTGGTTCCAGGTGACCTGAATTCCCAAGTTCTCACTGACAAATCGAATCGGTACCATGACGCGGCCTTGTTTCAGTTCTACTGATGCATCAAGATCAACCACGGCACTATCCACCGTTGCCTGCTGGAGTCCACTTGTCATCGTAATGACTGAATCGGATTTCTTGATCGTAACTGTGCGGGTAGCCTGTGACCAAAGCACAGATGCACCCAGTCCTTCGCTAATAACACGCAAGGGAACCATCGTTACATTTACTTTGGGCAAAATGTAAGGTGAAACATCCGACTCCAAACGCTGTCCATCCAAATAAATAACAATTTCCTTTTGACTAGCTGCCTGCGCCGTCAGTCCTGACGTTTGTAAACCCAGAACAAAAATGAACAGCAGGATCAATCCTTTACGAAGCTTCATCAGTGCAATCCTCCAAAATAATTATAAATTCGCGGCAAATTCTGCTAGTTTAATAGACGCTCCTAATGATTGTTAAGTTGCGAATAATCGCCAAATTTTGGTCAGAAAAATGCAAAAGGACGCTCCCTACCGCTTTAACGGCAGGTGCATCCTCTGATTTTGAATGGATATTCATTGTTATTTTTCAGGTGAGTCTGGCTTTGAAACCTTATGATTCTGTATTACTCATGACATCCTGAATACTTTTAAGATCACGCAGTCGATTCTCATCCTGGCGGAAATATTCAACCAAAGATTCGATGCAGGTAATGGAATCCCAGCTCAGATGGTGTTCAATTCCTTCAACATCCTGGTAAATATTTTCTTCCTGAACACCAATCGTCGTCAAAAACTGTTCAAGCAGATGATGGCGCTCCATCAACCGTTTGCCCATCTTTTTGCCTTTTGGCGTAAGCACCAGCCCGCGGTACTTCTCATAGATCAGGTACTCGTCTTTGTCCAGCTTTTGGATCATCTTCGTCACCGATGAAGGATGTACTTCCAAACCTTCAGCTATATCAGACACACGAGCATAGCCCTTTTCATCAATTAATTTGTATATACGCTCCAAATAATCTTCCATACTGGGCGTTGGCATCTGCTTCCCTCTCTTCTCTCTGACCGGCAATATTCTTGCCTGGTCACTATCTTATAATGATACATGTTATCAATACGCATTGGCAAGTCCTGCACAATTCATTCACTATTTACAGTCCATAAAACACTTCTCGGGGCTTGAATTCCTTCACCATTACGCAAGTATTGGCACGGGTTACTTATCTCTAAACGAGGCAAACTAAGCAGGTTCCGTATTGAAAGGAGTGATTTCGTGAGTACAAGTGTAGCGCAACCACCCGTTCGCAAAGCAAAAGGCACTAAACCCTTTATTCCCAATTTGGTGTATTTTGAACCCGGTGCGCTGGAATATGAGAAAGGTAAACGAATTATGGAATGGGTTACTTCCAGGGATATCCCATATCAGATGACGACATCCCATAATCGAATTACCAATCTCCCTGGTGAAACGGAACAGGAAAAGTACCGAATGGCGAAGCGTACCCTTGTCGTCGGTGTGCGTAAAACACTCAAGTTTGACCAATCGAAGCCTTCGGCCGAATATGCCATTCCCATCTCAACAGGTTGTATGGGCCACTGTCATTATTGTTATCTTCAAACGACTCTTGGGGCCAAGCCCTATGTCCGTGTCTATGTAAACACCGAAGAAATCATTCAGGCCGCCAAGGGATACATTGAGGAGCGCGCACCTGAACTTACCCGTTTTGAAGCAGCCTGTACATCTGATCCCGTAGGTCTGGAGCATATTACGGGAAATCTCGGTGACCTAATTCGTTTTATGGCGGATGAGGAGCACGGGCGACTTCGCTTTGTGACCAAATACCATCATGTTGATCCTTTATTAAACATCAAGCATAACGGACACACTCGAATCCGTTTCAGTGTGAATTCGGATTATGTGATCAAAAATTTTGAGCCAGCCACCTCACGGTTTGAAGAACGAATTGAAGCCGCAGGCAAAATAGCTCATGCGGGATATCCGCTCGGATTCATTATTGCCCCAATTATGTGGTACGACGGATGGGAAGAAGGATATAGCGAGCTTTTACAAAAGCTTGCCGATACACTTCCCGAAGAAGCAACCAAGGATCTAACCTTTGAGATGATCCAGCACCGTTTTACCAAAACGGCAAAAGCCACCATTGAGAAGCGATACCCCAAAACCAAGCTGGAGATGGATATCGAAAAGCGGAAAATGAAATGGGGCCGCTGGGGCCAGTACAAATATGTGTATAAGGATGATCAGCAGGATGCCCTGCGCGAGTTTATTACCGAGCGCATTTTTGAGCATTTCCCACTGGCCAACATTGATTACTTCACCTAAGCGTAGATCAGACACTTTTATTAAAGAGCTATTGATTAAAAAAGCAGGTTACATGAGTCCAGAATCGTTCTGGTTTCCATGTAGCCTGCTTTGTTCATTTAAAATAACCATTCAGTAAAAAAACACCACCGTTGCTGCGCTAGATAATCATCCAGTCTGGTGTAATTTGCTGTAGCCAGATCGTAATCTTCGTCATCTGATCCGTAAATAAAAGCACTCCGAGGAACAACATTAATGCGCCCCCGGCTTTCATCATGATATTGGAATAACGCAAGATCCATCGTGTAGAACCGATGAAAAAGGCCAGAATGAAGAACGGTAACGCAAATCCAGCTGTGTATCCCGTAATCAAAGCCAACCAGGTTGTTGGTTCGCTCGCAGCCATCGCGATGATGGCAGTCAAAATTGGTCCAATACAAGGTGACCAACCTGCCGAGAAACCAATGCCAAAAATAAAGGAGCCCAAGTAACCCGCTGGTTTCCATTTCATGTCCATCTTACGCTCTTTCATCAGAAACTGAGGTTTGAACAAACCAAGCAGGAATAAACCCATTAACATAATCAAAATCGCGGATAATTGACGAATGAGATCACGGTTATCATTGAAAAATTGGCCAAACAATCCGGCTCCCAGTCCGAGCGAATAAAACACAGCCGAGAAGCCCAAAATAAACGCCAGCGTATGAGTCAATGTCTTGAAGCGAACTTCACGCTGATTGCGCTCATCCTTCAACCGTTGTACCGTCATCCCCGTAATATAGGAAAGATACGATGGATACAGCGGAAGACAGCATGGCGATATAAACGAAGCTAATCCTGCTACAAAAGCCAGCCACACATTAACATCAGGCATGAAGCGGATATCTCCCTTCCCTGGGGGCTCACTTGCTCACGTTCAGACTCAGGCTCGGAACCCTTTTTTTCCAATCATCGTAAGAATCAGCATCATGATAAGCAAAAGTACAATTGTTGCTCCTGGTGCAAGGTTCCAGATCCCGGCCACAACCAGTCCAATGACCACGGCAATTTCGCCAATGACCACGGATAATATAATCGCCGATTTGAAACTTCGTGCCATCAGCAAGCTTACAGCTACCGGAATGGTAAGCAATGCCGATACCAGCAATGCGCCCACGATTTTGATCGCCGTACTAATGACAAGGGCTGTCATCACCGTAATCAGCATGTTAAGCAATTTCACAGGCAATCCGGTAACCGCTGCGGCATCCTCTTCAAAGCTGAGTAGGAAAAACTCCTTATGTAACAGTGCTACAACGACGACCACGATCAACGTTACCACACCAACCAGCTTCAAATCTGTGGAGTCCAGTGTATAAATACTGCCGAACAGGTAACTCATAACATCTGTATTATAACCTTTGCCCAGCGTGAAGAACAACGAAGCCAGCGCTACTCCACCGGACATGATGATCGCGATCGATAACTCGGCGTAACTCTTGTACGCCTTACGCAGTTTCTCTATTGCAAATGATGCGAGCACGGCGAAAATAAGCCCCACCGCAATCGGATACACTTCAATCAGGAATCCGAGTGCAACCCCGGCAATAGTAACATGAGACAGGGTATCCCCGATCATGGATAAACGGCGCAGCACCAAAAACAATCCGATCAACGGAGCGGTGATGCCGATCAGCAATCCCCCCGCCAGCGCCCGCTGAAAAAAATCACTCATTAAAATTTCCAAAACACACACGACTCCTTCGGCCTTGCTCTAATCTGGTTGCACTCGCTTCTAACGTACCTGGGTGGTGGTATGCTGCAAATTAGTCTCGGCACAATCTTCCACCTCATGGGAATGACGGACATGGAAATGAATTTTTCCGTTCGTCACCGCAGCTTTGGAACCGAGATAACTCTCCATCCGGTCCATATCATGTGAAACCATCAGGAATGTCATCCGGTGATGTTCATGCATATGGGTAATGAGTTCAAAAAAGCTGGCCTGGGATTCGGCATCGATACCTACCGTCGGTTCATCCAGAATCAGCAGATCAGGATGATTAATAAGCGCCCGTGCCAAAAACACACGCTGTTGCTGTCCACCGGACAGTTGTCCGATCCGTTTGTTCGCCAAATCCTCAATCCGCATCACTTGCATAGCATCTGTGCACTGCTGCTGACATTTACGGGACATTCGGCGGAACATATTCTTGTTGTTGTACAATCCAGACATCACGACTTCCCGTACCGTTGCAGGGAACAATGGGTTAAATGCATTCTTCTGCGGAACATAACCAATCCGTTCCCAATCCTTGAATCGGCGGATCGACTGTCCGAATAGCTTGATATCTCCCTCAGCTGGAGGCAAGAGTCCAACCAGCATTCGCAGCAATGTCGTTTTGCCCGCCCCGTTTGAACCGATAATACCGACAAAATCCCTTTCCTGGACCATAAAATCGAGATTTTCGATCACTCGCTGGTCGCCGTAGGAAAATGATAATTTATCGATCTCTATAATTGGATCATGACACAATGGCATGATTTGCTGCATGGCAAAGCCGCCCTTCATTATATATAAGGATTGCAAACGAATCCTTCAGTCTATCTTATTTTAATGCGATCAGCAGATTTTGCAAATTTTTCTCCATCAGGGTGAAATAATCATCCCCGTTGGTAGCCTGTTCTTTGGTTAAACCTTCTACCGGATTCAGGACCATTGTCTCTACACCCGCTTCATTGGCGAGGGTTTTCGCCAGTTTATCAGATACCAGCTCTTCGAAGAAAATGTATTTAATCCCTTCATCCTTCACCAACTTGGCCAACTTCACAATATCTTGACCTGTGGGTTCCGCATCTGGAGAAAGTCCCATAATAGCATGCTGGGTCAACCCATAATCACGTGCAAGATACCCAAAGGCTTGGTGTGATACGACAATTTCCTTATTTGGTACGTTGGACAATTCATCCGTAAAGTGCTGATCCAACGTTTCCAGCTTGGTCCGCAGCTCTTCGTAGCGTTGTTCATATCCTTCTTTATGTGCAGGGTCTACTTCAACCAGGCTGTTTTTAATATTCTCAGCCATTACCATTGCCGATTTTGGACTTACCCACGTATGAGGGTCCACATGATGGTTCGCAATGTCCTCTGCGTTAGCTTCATCTGCATGTTCGTCGCTATGTTCATCCACCTGTTCTTCACCATGACCGTGTCCATCATCACCTTCAGCAGTCAATAGAGTAACCCCTTCACTTACTGCAACTGACTTCACCTTGGTATCGCTATTCAGTGACTTCAGGAAGTTGGGTACCCATCCTTCCAGACCTGCACCATTGTATAGAAACAACTGCGCTTTGGATGTATTCACAATATCTTGACTCTTCGGCGTCCAGTCATGTGGTTCAACACCTGTTGGCAGCAAATTAATGACATTTGCATCTTCCCCACCAATTGTCGAAGTAAACGCATAGACAGGATAGAAGCTCGTAATCACATTCACTTTGCCTTCCACCAGCTTGGCACTCTCCGAATTATTCTGACCGCATGCCGACAATATGAGTAAACTAAGAACAAGCAGACCGCTTAGCAACAATTTCATATGCCTTCTTCTACCTGTCGCTAGAGTCCGGTTTACCTGGTCTAGATTTCTTCCATTATAAAGTTTCACTAGTATTCACTCCGCATCTCTTAATCGTAAACATTACTGAAAGAATTATAGGTAACCTGCTCGAACTTGTCAAGCCGCTCTGTCCTATTCATTCTTTCCTTGAGCACGGAGTTCATAACAGTATATGCTTGTTTTCTTCGCATCAGATCCGATTTCATCCCAAAATAAAAAGTGACCCGATTCTCATCGAGCCACCTTCTATTACAACTATATAAATCAAATCCTTGGTTACACGGTTAAAGTCCTATTTCACTTGTGCGCCATTAGGCATATTATCCGGTACCGTTGCCAGTGTAAGCTGGTCGCCATGGGATGCTGCCAGGATCATGCCCTGGGACAGTTCACCGCGCAATTTCACAGGCTTGAGGTTCGTAACACAGATGACTTTGCGTCCAACCATATCTTCAGGTGAATAAAACTTCGCGATTCCCGATACAACCTGACGTTGCTCATAGCCCAGATCCAGCTGCAACTTCAGCAATTTATCGGCTTTCTTGACCGGTTCACAGGCAATAACTTGAGCGACACGCAATTCCACTTTGGCGAAATCATCAATACCGATCTCTTCTTTGCCTTCTGGTGCTGAGACCGGTTGAGCGGCTTCAGAAGAGCCTCCAGCATCAGCTTGAGCTGCCTCAGGCTGCGCTTCAGCTTTTTTGCCTCCAGTCATCGCTTCAGCAATATAAGCAATCTCCTGTTCAGAGTCCAGACGTGGGAAGATCGGATCACCCTTATGCAAAGCGTTACCAGCCGGAATAACGCCCCATTGCTTCGCTGAATCCCAAGCCGTCAGTTCACCTTCCTGAATGCCGAGTTGTTCCCAGATTTTGCGCGGAGCACGTGTTAGGAACGGTTGCAAGAGGATGGAAGCAATCCGCAAGCTTTCAATCAGATGCGACATTACCGATGCCAGTTCGTTGCGTTTCGCTTCATCACGAGCCAGAGCCCAAGGCTGAGTCTCGTCAATATATTTGTTACTGCGGCTAACAAACTGACTGATCGCTGTCAACGCTACGGAAAATTGCAGATTTTCCATTGCCTGCTCCACTTTCTCCACAGCAGCAAGACCCGCTTCTTCAAGAGATGCATCAAATTCGGTCACACCAGAAGTAAACTCAGGTGCTTTGCCTTCGAAATATTTGTCCACCATGGCTACCGTACGGTTCAACAGGTTTCCAAGGTCATTGGCCAGGTCGGAGTTCACACGTTCTACAAAGCTTTCTGGAGTAAATGTACCATCTGAACCAAATGGAACTTCACGGAGCAGGTAATAACGCAGTGCATCCAGACCATAACGGTCAATCAAGGTTACCGGGTCAACGACATTACCCTTTGATTTGGACATTTTGCCGTCTTTCATCAACAGCCAACCGTGAGCGAATACTTTCTTCGGTAAAGGTAGGTCCAACGCCATCAGCATAATCGGCCAGTAAATCGTATGGAATCGAACAATTTCTTTCCCTACCAGATGTACGTCCGCAGGCCAGAATTTGTTGTAAAGCGATTCGTCGGATGATCCATAGCCCAGAGCTGTAATATAGTTAGACAACGCATCAATCCATACGTATACAACGTGTTTCGGATCGCCTTTAACTTTGACGCCCCATTCGAAAGTAGTCCGAGATACGGCCAAATCTTCCAGACCTGGCTTGATGAAGTTGTTGATCATTTCATTTTTGCGGGACTCCGGCTGAATAAAACCCGGATTCTCTTCGTAATATTTCAGCAAACGATCAGCATACTTACTCATCCGGAAGAAGTAGGATTCTTCTTTTACCAGCTCCACCGGATGCCCGCTATCCGGACTTTTAGCCGAGATAATCTCGCCTTTGTCATTCTTCTCCACATCAACCAGCTGGGTTTCCGTGTAATAGGTCTCATCCGGGATACTGTACCAGCCTTCGTACTCACCCTTGTAGATATCCCCTTGTTTCAACAAACGGTCAAAGATATCCTGAACCACTGTTTTGTGGCGCTCTTCCGTCGTACGAATGAAGTCGTCATTGGAAATGTCCAGTTTGTTCCACAGATCCTTGATGCCAACAACGATGTCGTCTATAAAAGCCTGCGGTGACTGCCCTTTCTCTTGTGCCTTGCGTTCAATCTTCTGCCCATGTTCATCGGTTCCTGTCAGATAGTGAGCAGCATAACCACGCAGACGTTTGTATCGAACCATGGCATCACCCGCGACAGTCGTGTACGCGTGCCCGATATGAAGTTTGTCACTCGGATAATAAATCGGTGTTGTCAGATAAAATGTTTTTTGATCAGCCATAGATGACTTCTCCTCCTTCATATAGTCGTGCTTTTTCATTGCATTTGTCTAAAAAAGAACACAAAAAACTCCCGTCCCTGTATGGGACGAGAGTTGCTCTCACGTGTTACCACCCAAATTCCCCGTGCTTTTCACAAACCACAGGCTCTGCCGGTCCTTCGACCGCCCATTAACGCTGGATCACGCCTCAGCCTTACGACAGCCGTTCTAATCAACGTCTGCACGCTCGAAAGAGGTTCCTCCGGGACCATATTCCATCCTCCTCCCAGACCGGTTCTCAGCTCATCCGGCTCTCTGCACTGGGGGTGTGTCTGTACTTATCCCTTCACTGGAAATCATTATACCAAAAATATACTGAAATACTGCCTCCTTTGTCAAGTGGACAGCAATCTTAAATCAACTCAAACCGGCAAAAAACGACCATTAGATCGTTAATCGGATACCATGACAGACTTTTCAGCCTTCGGTGGTACCAGATCCACTCCGCCTGGATGAAACGGATGGCATTTCGCAATACGTTTTGCCGCAAGCAGCGATCCTTTGAACGCACCGTGCACCTCAATCGCCTCCATCGCGTAAGCCGAGCATGTAGGATAGAAACGACACGTTGGCGGCTTCAATGGAGAGATATAGCTGCGATACACCCGAATGGGAGCCTGAACCAGTCTGCGAGATAACTTCATCGTCAGTGCTTCCCGTGAGTGTGCTGATGTCCGGATGACACTTTGGCTGGCATATGTTCGGCACAGTCCTTACAGTACCCGAAAACTTCAAATTTATGATCGACAACCTGGAATTGCTCAGGCGCATCTGCAAGCTGCATTGGGCAAAAAACGATTGGATATGTCTTCTGGCATTTCAGACAAATCATATGATGGTGATGGTGATCCTCGCTACAATGTGCTCTGAACTTCACCCCATCTTCAAAGATGACCTGCTCCAGCACACCCAATTCTTGCATGACACGCAAATTCCGGTACACCGTGTCAAAACTCAGTCCGCTGTAAGTCTTACCCATATATTCATAGACGTCCTTGGGTGTCAAATACCCAGGGGATTCAGCAAATAACCGGGCCAGTGTCTTCCGCTGATCCGTAATGCGGAGCCCCTGCGAGGACATGGTAGTAATAATCTGTTCTGTCGACAGCATGATCTAAAGCACCTCCTGTCATTCGAGCATTCTGCATAAATCCAAAGAGCGAATTCAATTCAGCAATACTTAGTTCGAAATGGTTTTATTCGTCTAGGTATTGTACCCGTTAGCCTGTGGAATCAAATTATGCAAATGCTGATACTTATGCTTGATTTATATACTACTAATAATGCCTTAAATGAAGATCATAGTCAACGAACGAACCTGAGCCCGCCGCTGCTTCAGACACAATTAAAAAGGACCCCATGAACATGGAGTCCTTTTCTGACGGTTCAGATGTTTAATCCTTCGGGCGACTTTTGGGGTGACAGGATATATAGCATATAAGCTTTCACTCCAAACCGTCCGTTCCTGATGAAAGGTGAAACAATTACTTCTCTGTCGGAAGCGGTGTGAACAGCAGGTTAACCGGCAAATTACTTCCCGGTGCTGCGGAGAACAGAATCGTTACACTTTGACCATAGGAACCTGTACGATAGAGTACACTTTGTTCATTTGGTGCGCTTACGGATTTGCCGTTCGAAATCTGAACAAGTTCTCCATTAACGAGCGCTACACCCGAGTATTTACCACCACGTGGGTTGAACGAGATCAATGTGCGTGGAGCCACATTGTTCAGTGTGATTTTGTACAGCACGCCAAAGTTACCCGCGTTGGAAGCATCTGTGTACGCCATTGGATCTGTCCCGACCAAATTCGGGTCACTTGCATTATCCCCCAGCGGCAAACGAGCAGGCTTCGAACCTACTTCTTGGTCATACGTAATGATACGGGTTGCATTCGGGTATGTTCCCCGGTTATGCACACCGTCACGATCCAGAACAGGCAGTGTGGACCATACAGCCATCGGATCTTTGCTTTCTTCAATCATGATAACGTTGTAATCCAGTTCATAATCGCTGAAGACATCCGAGTACAAGGAGATGACTTGACCCTGTTTCATAGGAAGAACACTCAAATCGGTCAGAATTAGCTTGCTCTCTCCAGGCTGGATGTACACTTTCTTTTGTCCAGTACCGTTCTGTATGGACTTGAACCAGCGATCAATGGACAGTTTACCTGCCGCAGTTGCTATTGGTGATGGACCTGCAAAACCCATGTTTTGCTGTTCAATAGATGCTGTATACGCATTGTTGTTTGTCGCAACAACATACATTTTCACGCTTTTACCTGTGTTGTTTACATGGTGAATCATGAAACGTGTTTGTCCAAAGGAAGATTCCTTATAAACAATACCTTCTGTATTAACGGTTTCCGGGCTGTTACTACGAATCAGCAAACTTGGCTCGTCGTAATAAGTGAAAGGTATTTTCTCCATCGATGGTACCCCACTACCATCGAAGCTGAACTTCTCACCTACTGGTGTAAACAACTGATTAAAATCAGACATGGTGTACAGCGTTTCACCTGTGATGTTAACCGTCTTGGTATAGCTGTTACTAGCACCATGTTTGTCCGTAACGGTAATTGTTACACTCTTAGGTCCCGGAACAAAGAATGCCAGAGCATTGTTTTCCCATTCAGTTTTCACAATGGCATTTTCATCATCGGTGCTTTGATCAATGTACGTGATCTTTTCACCCATTTTGTACTCTTCCTTGTCTGTCGTAAACATCGCTACAGGAGGAAGATTTAGTTTTTGCACCTGAATCTTTACAGCGTACGGGTCACTCCATTGTCCGCTCGAATCCTGGACAGCATACGTTACCGTATATGTACCTGGTTGGTCAAACGAATCCTGACGGCCAGTCCAACGCTCATCCACGATGTCCAGTCCCTTGGGAGAGCTCGATTTAGTGTTGTATGTTACCGTGTCTCCTGCAAAAATCTCTTTTTGTACCGTGAAGCTGGCTACCGGTTTGGAATTCAGGTTCAGTATAACAGTCTTGGCAGACTGATTAACTTTATAAGTAATGTTAAGTGCCTGAGTAATCGACGTCAGTGGCACCATGAACGTATTTTTTTGTTGATAGGCGGGGCCTTTCATCGTTCTGGCCTCACCGTTAACGGTGTAAACGCTACTATTCGTTTTGAAGCGAAGTTCATCTTCGCCGCTAATAATAATGGTTTCTTTGGTTGTATTGTCATATTTCACTTCATAACCAACCCGATCAACCAGTGCGCGGATCGCTACATAAGATACTCCATTTTTAACAGCCATCGGCTGTCCGGCAAGATATGTTTTTCCGTCTTGCACCATTTTGTTGCTGTTCATATAAAGTGTCAGATCTCCGCCCTTACTTCCGGCTATAGATTGACCGTTTGTAGATGGTTGCTCAACTTCAACTGGAGCCGTTGGAACTGTTGTTTCCTCCCCTGCATCCTCTTCATCAGCAGGGTCTGTATTAGGGTCAACCGGAGTAACATCTGTACCTGTAGGTTCATCTGTTACCGGGTTTGTTCCTTCGACTGCATTATTATCAGACTGTTTTGAGTCTGACCCGGACTTTACATCCGATTCCGCGATCGTTTGTTCTTTCTTCACAACCTCCACGGATTTAACATTGGCTGTATTTGTTGTTGTTGTATCACTTTGATCGGCTGCTAGTGCATTCGCTGGAATCGCTGCAAACGCTTGGAATACAGCTAAAGCGGTAAGTATGGATAATTTCTTCTTCAAATTCATTCTTTGTCTTTGGCTCCTTCTGCTCCCATTTTATAAATATCCCCCTCAAAAAGTCATACTATTAGACGCTTACTACCGGGAAAAGTTGCTAAAAATATTTGATAAGAATTGTAAACATTTAATAGAGCGAAAATACTATGAAAATAGTTATCTATTACACGTTCGACTTGGAGTGCAATCTGTATTAAAACCCGACGCATTTTCCAATAAAAAAATCCCTCCAGGACATGGTTGAATAAGCACCATGCCACAGAGAGATTTAGAGATTTAGAGATTTAGAATTTGCTAACGCAAACTGACAGGCAAGCGTCCTGTTGGCTGCAATTCACCTGTTAAGACGAGAGACAATGCACGAACCACTGCAGGAGTGTTCTCGTACGTACATATATAACTTCCCGGCGTCGGAATCTCCAATAGATCATATGGATTACGCAGAGCGACTACAATCAGGGAATACTTCTCACTAAGTTTTTGAACCAAATGATGTTGCCCTTTCGGAAGATGGCCTGCGGAAGTGTAAGTACATACGATGATTTGATCTTCCTCCGACACATTCTTCAGTATCTCGTCCGCTTCATCATAAGACGGCTGTGTCGTTATTTTGTGCTCCCGAACTCCGGCTCTAAGCTGCGATAACGCCACGCCAAGTGAATCTGTGTGAGACCATGGTTCATCCACTTCTGTCCGTTGCACAACTTCAGGCCAGATGACATAGACATTCTTCTCAGGGTCTAAGGGAAGCAACCCATCATTCTGAACCACAGTAATGCTATTGGAGGCAATCTCATCCAATCTGGATTCGTTGGAGGCCAACGACCTTGATGACTCATCCTTCTCTTTTGTTGCGAGAGTGCTCTCATCCTCATCAGATCCATCAGGTCCAGCATCATCTTCTTCCATGGAGACAAACGTATGCTCCCACTGACCACAACGCGCTGTCTTCCAAGAAATAATACGTTCCAATGCCTGGTTAATGATAGCTTCTTCAATTCGTCCAGTACGAACGGCTTCCACAACGGCTTCCACAGCAGAGACTTGATCTTGCAGTGTGTGACTGACCAGAATTAGATCAGCACCTGCCTCCACGGCACGAATAGCTGCTTCGGCCACACCATATGGCTTGGATATCGCATGCATTTCCAGACAGTCTGTAATAATAATGCCGTCAAAGCCCATTTCTTCGCGTAACAGCCCCGTTAACACTTTACGGGACAATGTAGCTGGAATCGGCTCCGGTTCAATCGCCGGGAAGATGACGTGAGCAGTCATGATAGCATCGACTCCTGCCTCAATAGCGCGACGGAACGGCAGTAGTTCCACCTGATCCAGTCTGTTACGTTCATGAGGTACAGTGACCATACCGAGATGCGAATCTACCGCTGTATCTCCATGTCCAGGAAAATGTTTGGCTGTCGCAGCAACACCTCGGGATTGATATCCTTTGATGGCTGCTGCACCATGAGCAGCTACGCTCTCTGCGTTCTCGCCATAGGAGCGCACGCCGATGACCGGGTTAAGAACGTTATTATTCACATCCAACACTGGAGCAAGGTTCATATCGATACCGATGCTTTTTAACTCTTGACCTAGAATCTGTGCGCATTCAAGGGTATATTCCGGATTCCCCGTTGCTCCAAGCGCCATGTTTCCAGGTACCTGGGTAACTCCCTCTTTGTCAATCCGGGCCACCATCCCGCCCTCCTGATCCACGGAGATCATCAGAGGTAAATCCCCGGCTTCAGCGGCAATTGCTTGCAAGTCTGCAGACAGTCGATTGATCTGGTCTACACTTTCCACATTCCGTCTGAAATAAATGACGCCTCCGACATGATAATCACGGATCAGTCGATTGACCTGTTCATCCGCATGCTGTCCATGGAATCCACACATAAACATCTGTCCTACCCGCTGTTCCAACGAAAGCTGATCGATCGAATTCATACGCATGCTTTCCTCCCCATTATGAACCTGCTCTTTGGTTTGACCTGAATTCTGATGGTTTCATGTGAAAATGTTTATGGAACACTTTGGAGAAATATCGCCGCTCCTTATACCCCGTTGCTTCTCCAATGGCTGTGATACTCCATTCCGTTGTACTTAATAATAAGGCTGCGCTCTCCATCCGCTTATGGGTCATATATTCAACAAAGGTTACGCCCATCTGGTTTTTGAAAAGCTGACAAAAGTAACCTGGACTGATGCCCAGCCAATCAGCTACCTCATCAATACCCAGATCACATTCCAGTCTGGCGTTCATATACTCGCACGCAGAACTGATCAACTCAGACACAGAAGGGCGAGGTACGCTTTTCTTATCATGACAAACATAAGCAAGTGCTTCAGCCAATTCGATTAATTCCTTGATGGAGGTTGCTGAATGCAATGCACTCCAGAAATGCATTTCGTCTTGTTCAGCCATGACATGTACTTCGCGCAATTCACGAAGCATATGTACAAGCAGAAAACGCAGGCTGTTTTCGGCTACGCCCTCCAGCGCACTCTTATGCTCGCTCATCCGATGTTTCAGCATAACGAGCAGGTCAATCAATCCCTGTTTATTTCCCTGCCTGATCCAGCGGGTAATCAAGTCCAAATCCTCTTTTGTAATCCACATCGTTGCCCTTCTGGAAGGTTCTTTAGATGACTCTATTAAGTGATCAGCAGAATCTTTTCCCAGCTCATCGCTGCGCTGATTAGAATCATTCATGATCAGCAATCGCTGACAGTGCCGGTATCGCTCAGCCATCTGATCATCCAGTTTCACAGGCATAACATCCTGAATGACCCTTGTCTTCATACCTGAACCGGGCTCAAATGTCGCATCTAATTCCATCTGAACCTGTTGAGCCAATGCATCTGCCCGCAGTCTCCATTCATCTGATGCCTCCACCAACATGCACCATTCTCCCTTACGGGCCGAAATCAGCAGAGTTCCTTCACAGATCCGGTCTGTAATCTCCCTAAGTCTGGAACGGATCATTCCATGCCAGCTTCGGTGCCGGGTCCCAGACCATCCGATCGAATGTTTGAAATATCCCGAAACATCGATAAGCAGCAGGATATACCGTAACGAGGATGCATGTTGTTCCGGGGAAGAAGGAGGAAAAGAAAATAACGAATCTTCCTCTTTTCGCATCAGGTCAATGATATGTTTGTGCTTTACCCATACTTCCATCTCCGATTTGCGGTGGCGTTCAGCCTCCACTTCCAACCGTTTCTTCTGAATCTGACTAGCAAGCTCACGCAATTTATGTTCCAGATCCAGGTAATCGATTGGCTTGCATATGTATTCATGGACATTGTAACGGATGGCCGTACGGGCATACTCGAACTGCTGATATCCTGTCAGCAAAATAATCTCACAAGTTTCACCTTGTTCCCGTAATATTCGAATCAGTTCCAGACCATCCATGGAGGGCATACGAATATCACATAACATGATGTCAGGATGGCATTCTGCAACTTTGTCCAGTGCTTCTGACCCACTTCTAGCCGTACCCACAATTTCAATGCCCATGTCTTCCCATGGCAAAATAAAACTCAAATTCTCCAAAATCGGCAGCTCATCGTCAACCAGCAACGCGGTTAGATTCATTCATCTTCCCCCTGCTCATATTGTGGAATAATACATTGAATGATGGTGCCATGTCCCGGAGATGAACATATAAACACCCCGTATCCGGCCCCATATTGAATCCTTATCCGATCTGCAACACTTCTTAAACCCAGCCCTCGACGCTCTGCCATTGAAGACAGTGGCTTCGTTCCCTCAGCTATGATGTATTCAGGCGGGTCTTCTGCCATATATTCGAATCGAGCCAACATTTCCTGGGGAATACCGATCCCATTATCCTCAACTCGCAACACCAGGTTATTCCGTTCTACAAATGCACTGATCCGAATTACACCCTGATATTCAATTCCCTCGAACCCATGCTGGATACTATTTTCCACAAGAGGTTGGAGGGTAAGCTTGAGCATAGATGAGGTGTACAGATGAGATGGAATGTCTATCTCATACCGGAACAAATCACTGAACCTGTAATGTTGGATCTCAAGATAACTCTGCAAGTGCCTTAATTCCTCACTGAGCGAAATCTCCTCCTGATCCTGGATACTGATGCGCAGCATATTGCCAAGACGTGTCACCATTTCACTTACTTTACGCCCTTCTCCCCTCATGGCTAGTCCGTTAATGGATTCCAGCGTATTAAATAGAAAATGAGGTTTGATCTGGGCTTGAAGCACACGCAGTTCTGCCTTGGCCTTCTGTTCCTGCTCAGCACTCACACGTCGGAACAGACCTCCGATTCGATCCAGTAATTCATTGAACCCTTGGGCGAGTATTTGCATCTCGTCAAAGCCACTTCCTTCGACCCGAGCATTAAAGTCCCCGTCATCTACACGCCTCATGAATCGTACCAGTACCGCAATATTGCCGGTAATCCGGTTCATGAAGAACACATTGAAAACCATCGCAGCAAGCAGACACAGCAGAATGATAATAATCGACCAGCCTGCGAACACATTCGTCTCTGCCGATAACGCCTCCCATGAAGCGACACTGACCAGACTCCAATTATAGTTTTTCAGATGATATTGTGAAATGATGCTTTCACTGCCATCGAACACTGCTCTGGTGCTACTGAACCCCGGTCCGTAAATTCCAGAACGCACACCCAGATTCTCCATCTTCTCTCCGCTGTAACGTCCGGAAGGATCGTATACGATCAGACCCTCTTCATTGATCAGCAAGAACGAAGTATCCTGTGCAGGATCACTTATCTGCAGATGGCGGAAGATACGGTCCATCTCCCCTTTTTTAATCTGAACCACCAGGACCCCAATATTCTGAAAATAACTGAGTTCCTTGACTAACCGAATCTGAGTAAAGACAGGTTCTACGCCCGTCAGTTCAGGATATTCCAGAGGGGCCAGCCATTTGGGAACGCCGTTGAGTTCCTGGATTTCTTTGAATATTGGATGAACTTTAAATTGTTGAAAAGGAAGCGCTTGAAAATTTTCTTTCGTAAATATAGAAACAATCTGGTTATCCTGAGACGAACGCGAACGCAAATCATACAAGAAGGCATAACTAATGAACGGGTAGTTGTATAAAAGGGAACGGAAATTTCGCTGGCTGGCATTCAGCGACAATTGATTACCGGTTCCAAGATCCTGTTTGCTCGGATCTTTGGCGTTCAATGCCATCTGGAACACCGATGTGGCAATGCCGTTGTCTGTGACATTGTTGATCTGCTGAAAAACATTCTCAATATTATAGCTAATCGCCTGGAGTGCATATTCAGACTGCTGATTGTATTTTTTCTCAATCGTATGTGATGTGACCAAGAACATGCCGATTCCAAGCGTGCACATCGGTACAATGATGAGCAGCAGAAATGCCATGGCCAGCTTCATCCGCAAGTTCATTTCCCGTTCTCCCTATATAACGCATCGTTAATTAACCTTTAACACTACCTGCCGTTACGCCTTCAATGATTTTCTCTTGCAATATGGCGTAGATCACAACAACCGGTACAACACTGTATACAATGCCTGCTGACATCTGGGCATAATTCATTTGATACTGATCACGAAACTGGACCATGCCGACAGGCAGTGTACGCAGTTTATCGGTGGATAAGAAATAGTTGGCGAGTAAAAATTCGTTCCAGTTGCCGAGGAAATTCACGATAAACACCGTAACAATGGCTGGAACTGTAAGGGGTATCACTATTCTAGCAAAGATACCCGGAGCCCTCAACCCATCCATAACCGCGGCTTCCTCAATTTCTCCAGGGAGCGACCGCATAAAAGCAGCCAAAATAATAATCGTGAACGGAATTGCATTCGCAACATAAGGAATGATCAGCGCCAAATGAGTATCCAAAATGCCGAGCTTGCGGACAAGCAAATAAATCGGCAGCATGAGCGCATTGTTTGGAATCAGCATGCCCGCCAGAATGAGGCTGTACAGTAACATGCTCCATTTGCGGTGTCTCATCCGCGTTATAGCAAAAGCAAACATGGCACCAAGCACAATCGTTCCGACTGAGGACAAGACCGAAATGTACATACTGTTCCAGAAATACGTTCCAATCTTGGCATTTACCCAAGCCTCTACGTAGTTATTAAACACCCAAGTGGAGGGCAGACCGAACGGATTCAATGCAATTTCGTTGTTATCCTGCTTGAATGAAGAAAAGATTACGAATAAAAAGGGAAACAGAATCGCAAGTAGATACAACATCAACAAAACATGAGGTATACTGCCTTTTATGTTCTTTACCATCAATATTCCACCCTTTCGTTGCGTCTCGCCACCAGCAACTGATATACCGCGGTGAGCACAAGCGTCAGAGCAAAGATCAGAACCGCAATCGTATTGCCATAACCGTATTTAAAATTGGTAATCGCGTATTTGATCATATACGTGGCAAGCACTTCGGTAGAGCCTGCAGGTCCACCTTTGGTCATAACCAGAACAATATCAGCTGCCTTCATCGCCCCGGCAATGGACAACATAATGACGACGGAAATGATAGGTCTGATAAGTGGCAATGTAATTTTGAATGCTCTTTGTACGGCTGTTGCTCCATCAATGGCTGCCGCTTCATCCAAATCCTTGGGAATAGCCAGAATGGCCGCCAAGACCATGACAATATAGAATCCCGTCCACTGCCAAGCATTGGTTACGAGAATGGATATCATTGCGAACCGATTATCGGAAAGCCAATAGACCGGGGAGATACCTACGGTTTCAAGTAACTGATTCAACAGGCCGATGTTAGGCTCATAGATGAATCCCCACAGAATACCGATGACGGCCGTTGACATAATAGACGGCAAAAAGACGGCTGTTTTGTACAATCCCTTCAATTTCTTTACGTTCGCAATGAGCAGGGAAAACAGCACAATGAGAGGCACCTGGATCAAAACAGAAAATGCGATAAAGAAACCGTTATTGCGAGTTGAAATCCAAAAACGTTCATCTGTCAATGCTTTTGCATAGTTGGACAGTCCCACAAAACGCGGCTCTGCGGATACACCGTTCCAACTGGTCAGACTGTAATAGAGTGAACTGCCGATAGGATACAGGAAAAACATGATAAACAAGATCAGTGCCGGCAACACAAACAACGTATAGATCAGCGGGCTGCGGAGTGAAGTATTCATGATCTACCTCCTTCAGTGACTTCAACTTCTTATGCTCATATCTAGAGCAGATTCCTCAGCAGTGTAATTCTTTAGATAGGACCAAGGGTTTTACCCCGGCAGTGTTCCAACCGGGGTAAACCAGCATGGTGTTAGCAGGTACGTTTCTTTGCTTGATAGATCGCTTATTCTACTGAAGCATTAGCCTCTTCCTGAACCTTTTGCAATTCTTCGGCCATTTTTTCTGGTGTCGTCTGTCCACCAACCAGCTTCTGAATTTGCAGGTTGCCGATCTCTGTCGTAACATCAGCTTGAACGAGTGCATCAAATGCCGGGAACGAAGTCTGCGATGCATTCAGAACAGCTACGATTTCTTTCATCAAATCGTCGGTGATGCTGTCAGTCAGCACTTTTTCATCCAGTTTCATCGCTGGTAACACACCGTCTTCTACGAGCCCACGTACTTGCATATCTTCGTTGTAGAAGTTTTTGATAAAGGCTTTAACAGCCGCCAACTTCTGCGGGTCATCCGCAGCCGCTGCGGAGAAACCGTATCCATTATTGACGTCACGCATCAGGGCTGTCTGATCTCCTACACCGTTCTCTACCGGAGGCATATTGAAGAAACCAACTTTGCCAATGAGCGACTCCCCGCTCTGTCCTTCCTTGAATACAGACGATTTCCACGTTCCGTCATACATCAGAATCGCTTCACCGCTCGTAAATTGAGTCGTATATTCAGCATATTCATAACCAAGCTCGCCTTTTTTGAAGTAACCTTTATCCACCCATTCCTTATGCTTCGCAAATCCTGCGACAACGCCTGGATCAGTCCACTTCGCTTCGCCTGTAGCAAACTTCGCCGTAATATCAGGTCCAGCGTAACGGGACCACAGATGGTTCGTTAACATGAGTGGAACCCAGCCTGCTTTGGAAGCAGAAGCAAGTGGCACCTTGCCATCAGCCTTGATCTCAGCGAGCATATTATCCAGCTCAGCCATTGTTGAAGGCGCTTTCCAACCTTTTTTCGTAAAATACTCTTTATTGTAGAAGAATCCTTCACCCGATCCCCCAATAGGCAGTCCGTACACTTTGCCTTCATAGGTGAAAGGTTCAAGCGATGAAAATTGGTCCTGAATGCCCAGCTCTTGCAAGATCGGAGTGAGATCCAACAACATGCCTTCTTTAGCATATACTTTGGAGTCTGGACTACCGAACAATTCGAAGATATCCGGCGGATTGCCTGCTGCCATCTCACCACGAAGTTTCTCCTTACGGTTTACATCGGATTCAACTCCGTCCAGTGTAAAGGTCAGGTTGGGTACTTCGCTCTCCACTTTGGCCACAACGTCCTGCAGAATGGCCAGCCTTTTTTGTTTGTCGGCACCCACCTGAGTGTGACGGAGAAGCATCTCAACCGGTTCCTTGCTTGTCTCCGCAGGCGCATTGCCTGCTCCCTTTTGTGGTTCGTTAGTTGAGCTCGAACAACCTGCCAATGTCCATGATGTGATAAGTAATAATGAAAGCAGTAATGTCATTCCTTTTTTCATTCGTATGACCCCCCTCAAGATATTGAGCATTTGGCTTTACACTCTGATTATAAAAAGTAAGAGCTTACATCGTAAGGATGACAATTCATCAATGGAGGGATAAAATCCTTCACTGGACAAATAATCTTTTATTTACAATGGATAACAGCACAAAAAACAGCCCCTGCGAAACATGTTCGCAAAGACTGCTTGGTTGGTATATAAGTTGAACTAAAGAATATTTACACTTGCCACTCCGATGACAGAACAACCTTCCGATCGCTGTTATCCCCAGATTTTTTTGATTCGCTTTTATAAAAGTGAAAATCTGGGGATAAAGGCGAACGCTCCGCTTCTCCAGCTTATTTCTGTCCTCTACGTTCTCGTGTAAATAGTTAGTTCAAATTATATAGGTCCTGTAAATAACTGTTGTTACTTAATGGAGCAAGTCATGCCCGCTGTTTCCGTACGCCCTTGTTCAATCAAACGATACGCCCGCTCTACTTCCTCATCACTTGGAGAAGGAACTCCATCGAGCGGATAGGCTTTCCCCAGCGCCTGCCATTTGTAAATACCCATCTGATGATAAGGCAGAATTTCGAACTTTTCGACTCCATTTAGCGTTCCAATAAACCGCCCCAGATTGAGCAAGTCTTCTTCCTCATTGTGAATCCCTGGCACATACACGTGGCGAATCCACATTTTTCGTCCATTGTCCGATAACCATTGTGCGGTTCGCAATGTTCTCTCGTTGGATTTGCCTGTCAACTTGATATGTTTCTCATCATTGATGTGCTTCAGATCCAACAAAACCAGATCTGTGTGATCTAACAAATCATGAATTCGATCCGGTTCATTGAAACCGTTGCTGTCCAGCGTAGTATGCAGTCCCCAGCGGCGTTTCGCTTCTTTGAAAACTTCGGCTACAAAATGAGACTGTAATGTCGGCTCCCCGCCGGATACAGTAAGTCCTCCGCCGGAACTGCGATAGTAGGACAAGTACGGCTCGATTTCAGCCAGTACCTCCTCCACGCTCATTTCCCTGCCACCATCGAGTGCCCATGTATCCGGATTGTGACAATACTGGCATTTGAGCAGACATCCCTGCATAAAAAGCACGAAGCGGATGCCTGGGCCGTCAACCGTCCCGAAAGTTTCGAGTGAATGAATATGTCCATTAACCATGCTGCCTCTTCCTTTCTGTATCGCATCCGCTGTGCGTTTAATATGGAGGTTCTACTCCTTTGAACCGTTGAGAAAGCCCGAGTTACATCGAACCGTGGAAGGTCCGGTTAATGACATCGAGTTGTTGCTCACGTGTCAGTTTGATGAAGTTAACCGCGTAACCGGATACCCGTACTGTCAGCTGCGGATAGTTTTCCGGGTGATCCATCGCGTCAATCAACTGCTGGCGATCAAATACGTTCACGTTCAGATGGTGTGCCCCTTGACCAAAATAACCGTCCATCATGGCAACCAGATTGGATTTACGTGTGTCTGACTCTTTTCCGAGTGCTTTAGGCACGATGGAGAATGTGTTAGAGATCCCGTCAAGGCTGTGTTCGTACGGCAATTTGGCTACTGAGCCAAGGGATGCCAGTGCACCTTTTTTGTCCCGACCATGCATTGGGTTAGCTCCTGGTGCAAACGGTTCGCCTGCTTTACGACCATCCGGTGTTGTACCTGTTTTCTTGCCGTACACTACGTTCGATGTGATGGTCAGTACAGACTGTGTTGGGATCGCATTACGATATGCTTTGTGTTTGCGAATCATGCCCATGAAGCTTTCCACCAGTTCTACCGCGATGCTATCGACACTGTCTTCATTGTTACCGTAACAAGGGAAGTCGCCTTCAATTTCAAAATCAATTGCGATGCCTTGTTCGTTGCGGATCGGTTTGACTTTCGCATACTTGATTGCGCTCAGAGAGTCTGCTGCAACCGAGAGACCAGCAATACCACAAGCCATCGTACGTACGATGTCGCGGTCATGTAAGGCCATTTCAATACGCTCGTAGCTGTATTTGTCATGCATATAGTGAATGACGTTGAGTGAGTTCATATACAGTTTGGCAAGCCATTCCATCATCGGTTTGAAACGTTTCATAACTTCATTGTACTCCAGCACTTCGCTTGTGATCGCCGGATATTCAGGTCCAACTTGTGCACCCGATTTCTCGTCACGACCGCCGTTGATTGCATACAGCAATGCTTTTGCGAGGTTGGCACGAGCGCCAAAGAACTGCATTTGTTTCCCGATCTTCATCGCAGATACGCAGCAAGCAATACCATAATCGTCTCCATAGATGGGACGCATCAGATCATCATTTTCATACTGAATGGAGCTCGTTTCGATGGATACTTTCGTACAGTATTGTTTGAAAGCTTCCGGAAGCTTGGTGGACCAAAGTACAGTAAGGTTCGGCTCAGGTGCAGGACCAAGGTTGTTCAGGGTGTGTAGGAAACGGAAGCTGTTTTTCGTAACACGGGTTTCTCCATTTACGGACATGCCTCCGATGGATTCAGTTACCCATGTTGGGTCTCCACTGAACAATTCATTATAATCCGGCGTACGCAGGAATTTGACGATACGCAGTTTCATAACAAAATGGTCAACCAATTCTTGAGCTTGTTCTTCAGTTAGCAAGCCTTCTTGCAAATCACGTTCAATGTAAATATCAAGGAACGAAGAAACACGTCCGAGCGACATCGCCGCACCATTTTGCTCTTTGATCGCAGCCAGGTAACCGAAGTAGAGCCATTGGAACGATTCTTTCGCGGTTGTGGCTGGCAAGGAAATATCAAAACCATGCATTTCACCCAGTTGTTTCAACTCTTGCAATGCACGAATCTGTTCGGAAAGTTCTTCACGGAGGCGAATGACATCTTCATCAATCACATCGACTTCAAGTGCATTCAGTTCACCTTTTTTATTTCGAATCAGGAAGTCCACGCCATACAGAGCTACCCGGCGATAGTCACCGATGATCCGGCCACGGCCATAAGCATCAGGCAGACCAGTAATAATTCCTGCTTTACGTGCTGCACGCATGTCGGATGTGTAAGCATCAAATACGCCCTGGTTATGTGTTTTACGGATGTTCGTAAATATATCAATAACGCCTTGAGGCATTTCAAAACCATAAGCTTCACAAGCATCAATCATCATGCGAATTCCACCGAATGGCTGAATGGAACGTTTGAATGGGGCATCCGTTTGAACACCAACAATCTGTTCTTTGGATTTATCCAGATAACCTGGTTGGTGGGAAACAATCGTTGCTGGCGTGTTTACGTCAACATCAAGTACCCCGCCGTTATCGCGCTCTTTTTTGGTAAGATCAGATACGATATCCCATAACTCTTTCGTATTCTGAGTTGCACCTGCAAGAAATGCTTCATCGCCATAGTAAGGTGATAAGTTGCGTGCCAGAAAATCATTCACATCTACGGATTTCGTCCATGTTCCTTTGGTAAAGTTTCTCCAGCCTGTTTGTTGTTTGACATCTTTTTCGATCACCGACATAGTAATCCCTCCACAAATTTGGATTTCCGGACACATGACAGGATGCTACACTCGTCTCATCTGTGCCCAGAGCCGCGATTAATGTGATAAATTTCACATGTAAGCCGGAACATGTTCTCTCTACTTGGGAACCGGAACCGCGGATGAATGTTTTTCTTACATTTTCAGTATACGTCTTTGCTCTTTCATCATCTGTGATTTTTATCACAAAGTTTGTGACCATCCTCACTCCACCTGTGCTGTGTCATGGTAAATCCTAAAAATTCACACTTAGCCACTGCGCGAACAGAACAACTTCCGATCAATGTTCAAACCCGATTTCCCCGATTGAACAATATAATTTGAACGAAAGGATATGTACACTGGCCACTCCGAGGATAGAACAACCTTCCGATCGCTGTTACCCCCAGATTTTTTTGATTCCCTTTTAAAAAGGTAAAATCCGGGGATAAAGGCGAGCGCTATCGCTTCTTCAGGTTTTTTCTCTCCTCTCCGTTATCGTGTAAATTTATGATTTAAACTATATAGCATAGAAGGTTGAAATCGTGCTTGAAAGAGAACGCTTCGCTTCTTCATTTTTTTTCTTCCCTCTTCGTTATGGTGTGAATACCTGGTTCAAAAAGTAACATCACGGATTCCGTGTAACCTCTTTTAAAAAAGACAACTGCAAGGAATACGTTTTACCTTTTTTACAGGAAAGACGGCAATCGGGGCTCCCCTTTCGGGGAACCCTGACTATATCTGCCTAAAACCTGCTGCTGCTTTAGTTGTTATTCAAACTTGCCGTAGAAAGCGTTGCGGTATACATCTGCCAGTTCAGTGACGAGTGGCAGTTTTGGATTAGCTGTGGTACATTGGTCCTCGAATGCGCGGTCTGCCAGATAATCGACATGTGCCTCAAAGTCTTTGGCATCGAATCCGATTTCCTGGAACGACTCTTCAATACCCAATGTTTTGTTCAGTTTGCGAATAGCATTGATGAGGCTGGTAACCCCTTCTTCTGTCGTACGTGCAGGCAATCCCAGAATGCGGGCAATTTCGGCATAACGCTCATCTGCAACAAAGTGCGAATATTTCGGGAACGATGCAAACTTCGTCGGTTTTTTCGCATTGTAGCGAATGACGTGCGGCATCAGGATCGCATTGGTACGTCCATGTGCGGTATGGTACTGACCGCCCCATTTGTGTGCCAAGCTGTGGTTAATGCCCAGGAATGCGTTGGCAAAAGCCATACCGGCAATCGTCGAAGCGTTATGCATTTTCTCACGAGCCAATTTGTCACCTTGCAGCGCAGATTGCTCAAGATATTGGAATACCAGTTGAATCGCTTTGATCGCGAGTCCATCCGTGTAATCATTCGCCATGACGGATACATATGCTTCAATGGCGTGAGTCAATACGTCCATACCTGTATCCGCAACAGCGGTTTTAGGCAGAGAGTAGACGAATTCCGGGTCTACAATGGCTACATCTGGTGTTAATTCGTAGTCTGCCAGTGGATATTTCGTATTGCCTTGATTTTTATCTGTAATAACTGCGAACGATGTTACTTCCGAACCTGTGCCCGAAGTTGTCGGGATCGCTACGAATTTCGCTTTCACGCCAAGACGTGGATATTTGTAGATCCGTTTGCGGATATCCATGAATTTTTGCTTCAAATCATTGAAATCCGTGTCAGGATATTCATAGAACAGCCACATCGCTTTGGCAGCATCCATCGGTGATCCCCCGCCGAGAGCGATAATGCAGTCTGGCTGGAAGCGGCGCATCATTTCCGTACCGCGGTCTACCGTTGTTGTGGATGGATCGGGTTCAACATCAGAGAACACTTCAATAGCTACCGGCATTTGACGTTGACGCAGATAGTGCTCTACTTTTTCCACATAACCAAGTTTGACCATCATGGCATCCGTAATAATGGCTACGCGTGTGATGTCCGGCATTTTGGCAAGATACTGTGTTGCACCTTTTTCGAAGTAGACTTTATTCGGCACTTTGAACCACTGCATATTCACGGTACGGCGAGCCACCCTTTTCACGTTGATTAAGTTTACAGCGGTTACGTTGGAAGAAGTCGAGTTACGTCCATACGATCCGCAGCCCAATGTCAGTGACGGCATGTTAGTGTTGTAGATGTCACCGATGGCGCCGTGTGTGGATGGCGAATTCACGATAATCCGTCCGGTTTGCAGGCGATCTGCGAATTTGCTAATGACTTCTTCGTTCGTCGAATGAATAACAGAGGAGTGACCCATGCCGCCAAAAGCAACCACTTCTGCTGCACGCTCAATCCCTTCAGCTGCCGTTTTCACTTTGTAACAAGCCAGTACCGGGCTTAGTTTTTCAGCCGACAACGGGAATTTTGTACCTACCCCTTCAATCTCGGCTACGAGAATTTTGGTGTTAGCAGGGACCTCGATACCGCACATTTGCGCAATGCTGACTGCAGATTGACCAACAATCGCCGGGTTCACCGCACATTTCTCAGCATTAATCGCACCTGCGGTCAGTTTCGCTGCCTCATCCTTGTTGACGAAGTAACAGCCGTTCGCGATCATTTTCTTTTTCACCTGATCGAAGATCGGTTCTTCGATGATGACTGCTTGCTCGGAAGCACAAATCATACCGTTATCGAACGATTTGGACAAAATCAGATCCGTTACTGCTTGATTGATATCTGCGCTTTTCTCAATAAAGCAAGGTACGTTCCCTGGCCCTACGCCCAGTGCTGGTTTACCACAGCTGTATGCAGCCCGTACCATACCTGATCCGCCTGTTGCCAGAATGAGCGCCACATCGTTATGATTCATCAGTGCGTTTGTGCGATCCATGGAAGGATCATCAATCCACTGGATACAATCCGCTGGAGCACCATGCTTCACTGCAGCATCAAGCAGGATTTTGGCGGCTTCCCGGCTACAGTTCTGTGCAGATGGGTGGAAACCGAAGATGATTGGGTTACGCGTTTTGATGGAAATCAGTGCTTTGAACATCGTGGTGGATGTCGGATTCGTTACCGGGGTAATCCCCATGATGATGCCGACAGGCTCCGCAATTTTCTGGAAGCTTTCGTACTCGTTATCTTCGATAACCCCTACTGTTTTGTCATATTTTATGCTATGATACACATATTCTGTTGCAAATATATTTTTGGTGATTTTATCCTCATACACACCCCGACCTGTTTCTTCCACGGCCATTTTGGCGAGCATCATATGTTTGTCCAGACCTGCCAGCGCCATCGCTTGCACGATGCGGTCAATCTGTTTCTGATCCATGGACATGAATGCTGCATGTGCTTTATTCGCTTTGTCAATTAACGTTTGAATATACTGACCTGCTGTCGGTTCTTTTACTGGGGCGACTTCGTTCTTTACAGCCATCTCCCTCATCCTCCTAAAGGTTCGTATTGGTTTGTCTCTCTTCTTTACATTCACATCGTACCATGGGGAAAGAGTTAATTATGTGATTTTTTTCACAAAGTATAACAAATTTAATTTAAGTTTTTTAGTGTCTCTCACTTAGCCATTTACACTTCCTATTTAAACTATAGGGCTGTCAGATTCATCCTCTCCTTTCGAAAGTGAATTTAATCACAATGTTTGAAATTTCGCCATTTTTGCCCCCTTTCCACGCCCCTCAAACGGCAAGATAAGGTATATACTGAACTTAAAAATTGAACCACCGCAATTTGTACCGTCCTTCCCGGCCGAGAGATGACCCTGATCAGGACGGCAACGGTTTGCGGCGAACCACGGGGGCCAGTCCAAGCTGCAGAAGGCCGTCCGATGGACACAAAGGGGAGATAGACTTATGAGAGAACAACTGAGTGTACTGGAAAAACGCGGAAATACAAACTGTTTCTCGGAAGCGAATTTCAACCATCTGCTCGTAACGATGAAGGACAGAACCTATCCGGAAGGAACCCATCTGTATTGGGAGGGAGATGTCTCTGACAAACTATATTATATGAAACGGGGACGTGCCCAGATCACCAAATCCACGGATGAAGGCAAGGAACTGATTATGTATATGTATCAAGCCGGTGATATGATTGGGCAGGCTGATCCGTTCTTCGGATCGAAACACAGCTTTTCGGCGGAAGTGCTGGAGGATAGTGAGATCGGTGTACTGGAGCATAAAGACCTGGAAATGCTGATCTGCCAACACTGTGACTTTGCGATCGATTTTATGAAATGGATGGGTATCCATCACCGGTTAACCCAAACCAAATTCCGTGATCTGATGTTATATGGCAAACCGGGCGCACTCTGCTCCACGCTGATTCGATTGTCCAATTCCTACGGCGAGCCCCATGGAGAGCATGTCATGATTCATAAAAAAATAACACACACGGATCTGTCTAATATGATTGGAGCGACCCGTGAAAGTGTCAACCGCATGTTAAGCGATTTGCGTAAAAAAGACGCCATTGAATACGATAACGGCATGATTGTCATCAAGGATCTGCACATGCTCCAGGGCATCTGTCACTGTGAATTGTGTCCTAACGAGATTTGCCGAATCTGACGCTTTTCCCGTCTTGTAAAACATTTGATACGCAAATGAAAAAAGCCCATCTTCTATAACGAAGATTGGGCTTTTGTTATGCTTAAGATACAGTAGTCAACTCGAGCTTTACTGCATCACGTGGATTCAACTTCATGTCCAAACCGTTTTCCATCAGTTCTTTATCATTCACCATGATCATCCAGCGTTGGTTCATCCGGGGAATTACATTTTCAACGGAAACAACGAATTTGTTGTTCTCCGACATTCTTACAATCCCGCTGGACTTCAATACATCACGCACAGTACATTCCTGAACATACACCCCGGCATATTGACGATTGAGATTTGGCATAATATTTCCACCGCTCACCTTGAGTAATGTTGTTTGGTAAACAACATCGTCTCCCCCACTGTCAGCGGCTTTTACATATATGATCACTTCATCTTTGACATGAAGCTCCATGTCCCAATTTTCCGGATCAATATCCTTGCCATTCAGTTTGACCGCCCAGCTAAGTGAGGAGTCCAGAGAAACTTCCCCCACGGATTGGATCCGCTTTCCATCTGCTGTAAAATCGACAAGTCCACTGTTCAACAGTGCTTTCTTGAGCGTCAGACCTTCACTAAAATCTCTCTTAATGGACTTCGTTGCGTCAGGCAAAAAAGTACTGCCATCCACTGCCACAGTAATAGTATTCTGCGATTCGGTCTCTTTGACGATTGGCTGTTCGGAAGGCTGTGTCTCGCTACACCCGGCTAATATAACCAGAATAAGCAGACATATACCTATGTAACCGGGGATTCTCTTCTTCATGTAGGTAACACCACCCTGCGTAAAATCATTCACCCTGTTGTCCATAACCTCTATTATGGCACAAAATTCATGCAAAAAAAGTGTCAATGCCGTTACTTTTCATCCAGCAGCGTCCATAACTGGTTTGTACAACACAAAGAACCTGCAAGCAGGCCCTTTGGCTCCTAATTATTATTAAGGTCTATTAAATAGCATGGTTACTGAACACAAGCCTGCATGTAGGTACGGCCTCCGTCTCCATCCTTCAGATACGGGTTGAGCCCAAAGAACTGTTCCTCCGACACATAAACGCCTGTCAGCAAACGCCCTTCAAGTAATCCACCGTCCACCTGTACACAGAACGAAGGTGCATCCACATATTCCTGGTAGAGCGGAATCTGACCCGATGAATGGTGTACCTTGGATACCTTGCCTTGCTCGTGCAGCGGCCGTTCAGAGAAATAGGTAGGTACAATATAACGGGCAATCACATCCAGCTCTTGTACAGTGTAGAAGGTGTCATCACCCAGCCAAGGCGCAAGCATGCGGATCTTCTCATATTGAGACCATACAATCGCCTGAATCAGCATCTCCGCTTGAAAAAAACGCCCTTCGCCCACATCCAGATACACACGTTCTTCATGAACGTTGGCTTCGGCCTGAACCCCGATGGAATCGGGTTGTCTCAGTTCACATCCAATACATTTCCAGCCTCTTGCTGTCTGAATCCATTTTTGCAGTACCGCCGGAGCCATTACCTGACCATTGCTATTCGTGGAATGAGTCTTCTCTCCTGCAACATCATCCTTAACCGACGGGGAATATGAGGTTCGTTTAAATAGCTCCGCAGCTTTTTTGTAGATTAAATGTACCTGGATGGATGCGCTCTCAAGTTCTGCAATATCTTGCTTGCCGTAGCGTACTTCACGGGATAAGCTTTCTTCTCTCATGACAAGTGGCCTCCTCGCTCCGGCCGCCTGCGGCCATTTTATTTACAATTATACTACAACTCGCGACAACATGTGCAGGACCCTTAAGACAAAAACTCCTGATTTCCACTGGAAATCAAGAGCTTTTATCCCATCAGTTCACTTAGTTTGAGCCGGGGAAGCTGTTACTACTCAACCCACTGCTCTGCCCAGTCTTGAATTTGATTCATAACGGGCTGTAGCGCCTTGCCTTTCTCTGTCAGTTCATATTCAATACGAACTGGCGTCTCCGGATAGACATGACGGATCAAGATTCCTTCGCTTTCCAGATCTTTCATCCGTTCTGACAACATCTTATCACTCATCGATGGAATCAGGTTCGAGATATCCTTGAATCGCTTCGAACCACTCATCAACGTTTGAATAATCAGACCGTTCCAGCGCTTACCCAAGAAAGAAAACGCCGTCTCAAAGCGCGGACACATCCGCAGATCTTGGCCTTCCACATTAATCACCTCTTTAGAGATCACTCAACTTACGTTTAGTTAGTATATTTCATAATAACATATTTAAGTCTCAAAGAAAACGTCTGCCACTAAAAAGTTAAAATTTTAGAAGCATAACTCAAATTCGATGATACAACTCAGTATACATCACATGGGACAGCGGAACCATGGGAAAATATCGTCTAACTCCCATGTAGCTATCTTACCCAAAAAGAACCCAGCTGCCACAGTCATACTTGACTTGGAGAAGGGTTCTTTGGTATATCGTTTATTTTATGCGTTCACACAGCCAAATTGCAGCTTAAACCAGCACGTTACCAAGTGATCTTACAGGCTTGCTGAAGCCAAATTCCGGCTTAACGTTGCGCGTAGGATATGCCCACTTCACTCCATTGCTGATCACTTTTAAAATTTCCGGATTGTAGAAGGTCGGGTATGTTTCATGACCTGGACGGAAATAAAAGATTTTGCCTGAACCGCGGAGGAACGTACATCCGCTCCGGAATACCTCTCCACCTTGGAAGTTGCTTACAAACACAAGCTCATCAGGCACTGGAATATCGAAGAATTCCCCGTACATTTCTTCTTTTTCCAGAATAATCTTGCTATTAATACCCTCGGCTATTGGGTGGGACGGATTTACACACCAGATAATCTCCTGCTCATTGGCTTCACGCCATTTCAGATCACAACTTGTGCCCATCAGTGCTTTGAATGGCTTGGAGAAGTGACCGGAGTGCAAAACAATTAACCCCATACCATCCAGGACCCGCTGTGCAACCTTTTGTGTAATATCGTCGCTCACGCGATCATGCGCCATATGTCCCCACCATATAAGCACATCTGTAGAATTCAACACCTCATCACTTAATCCATGCTCAGGCTGATCAAGTGTTGCAGTGCGAATGGCAAAGCCTTCCCCTCCCAGTCCGTTTGCCAACGCCATGTGCAAACCGTCTGGATAGACTTCCCTTACTTCATCGTGAATTTTCTCATGGACAAATTCATTCCAAATGGTGACGTTAATCATATTCAATTTCCCCCTAGTGTAACTCTAAACCCACCACATATCTCCCAGCGGCTCTTCAATCAATACTTGTTGGAGATTTTGCACAGCTTTAGAGAATCCTTCTTCTACCGACATCAGACCATCTTCGTGTTCAATACTTACGACATAATCATATCCAACCAGACGCAGAGCGCTAATAATATCAGCCCAAGTCTTGTTATCGTGACCATAACCGACCGAGCGGAATTGCCAAGCACGATCAAGCATGTTTGTATAATCCTGCATATCTGTTACACCATATTTGTTCACGTTAATTGGATCAATAGTTGTATCTTTCGCATGGAAGTGATGAATCGCGCCTTCACGTCCCAGAATGTGGATCGCTTGCACCGGATCAATACCTTGCCACCACATGTGGCTCGGGTCCAAGTTAGCGCCAATCACTTCGCCTGCTGCTTCACGCAATCTCAGCAAGGTAGCTGGTGTATGCACAGAGAATCCACCGTGCAGTTCCAGTCCCACTTTCACATTGTGATCTGCAGCGAATTTGCCCCACTCTGTCCAGTAAGGGATAACTTTGTTGTCCCATTGCCATTTAAGAACTTCCTGGAAGTCATTCGGCCATGGTGCAACAGGCCAGTTCGGATATTTGGCATCCTCATGGTCTCCCGGACAACCGGAGAATGTGTTTACAACAGGCACTTCCAGTTTCTCAGCCAGTTCTACCGTCTTAACGAAATCATCGTGGAATCCTTTCGCAATATCCTTTTGTGGATGAAGCGGGTTACCGTGACAGCTCAGTGCGCTGATGGTCAGACCGCGAGATTCTACTGCATTTTTGAAGTTTTTCAATGCTGTCGGGTTGCTCAGAAGCTCATCCGGTTTACAATGAGCATTCCCTGGATGTCCACCAGTTCCGATTTCTACTGCTTTCAAACCTTTGGATGCAACATAGTCGAGTGCATCCTCCAATTTACGTCCTCCGAATAGTACCAAAAATACGCCGAGTTTCAAGTGCGATTCCTCCCTAGATTAATATCATATTAATTGCTGGTTTTATGAACCATGAACTGCATAAATATACCGTTCAGATCACATAATTGTATCGTTATTGTGGAAAATCAAGAGCTTTTCTATCCTGAAAATAAACGTAAGAATACTGGTTATTTCATTGGAAATGACATCCGGTCGGTTTAGTCGAAATAAACCGCTTTGCCTGTCTGAGCAGACTCGTAGATCGCTTCAAGAATCTGAGTAACCACGATGGCTTGTTCAGGTTTTACAACTGGATCTTTGTCTTCTATGATCGCTTCAAGCCACATTCTAGCTTCACGATCCGCTTCATTTTCTGCACTACCGGAATAAAAAGCAACCCCGCCTGCGTCCAGATCTACCTTAGTTTCAAACAGACGGCTGCGTTTCTCGCCATTGATACGCAGACCATCTTTCATATCCGCGCCACCTTCTGTTCCGCAAAGCAGTGATTTCGCTTCGCCGAACTCAGCTACGTTCAGCGCCCAGCTGGACTCGACGATAATTGTAGCCCCATTCTCCATCGTCACAAAACCAAATGCAGAATCCTCTACCTTAAATTGTTCCGGGTCCCACGGACCAAAAGCATTGGCCGCATTCTCACGTTGACCCAGCTTGTGGAAAGTTGAGCCCATAACACTCTTCGGCTTGTAATTATCCATCAGCCAAAGAGTCAGGTCCAATGCATGCGTACCGATATCAATCAGCGGTCCTCCACCCTGCTTTTCCTCATCAAGGAACACACCCCAGGTAGGTACAGCACGGCGGCGAAGTGCAATCGCCTTACCGAAATAAATATCGCCCAGCTCGCCTTCTTCACACATTTGTTTCAGGTATTGGCTGTCATTGCGGAATCGGTTCTGATACGCAATAGACAACTTTTTGCCTGTACGTTGTGCGGCTTCCAGCATAGCCTGCGCTTGTGCAGACGTCTTCGCCATTGGCTTTTCACACATTACATGTTTGCCCGCCTCAAGAGAAGCGACCGTGATCACGGAGTGGGAGTCGTTTGGTGTACAAACATGTACCACATCGATGCTTTCATCCTTCAGCATCTCGTGATAATCCGTATATACTTTGGCTCCCTCAGCACCGAATTCGGCTGCTGCCTCCTCCGCACGTTCTTTCACAATGTCACAGAAAGCGACCATACGGCCTTTAGATTGTTTGGACAGGCTGGGCATATGTTTACCTTTGGCGATTCCGCCACAACCAACGATGGCGATATTAAGTACTTTAGACATGAACAAGTCCTCCATTAGCGGCATATTTTCTAATCCAGTTCATACTGCTCTCGATGCTTTGCAGTGGAGGATTCTGACATACATCCTGTTCCACAACAAGCCACTCGGCTCCCGCCTGATCTGACGCTGTAGCTACAGCCCCCAAATCTACCTCACCTTGGCCGAATTCCACTGTAAGGACTTGACCTTCTGAACGGCACATGTCTTTCCAGTGGACCAGTGGCAAACGTCCCGCATACTTCGCGATGACTTCCGTTGGCGGGTATCCTGCGGCGTGAGCCCAACACGAATCCAGCTCCACTTGCAGATGGGAAGCGGTTACGGTATCATACATCGCGTATAACGCCGGCTGCCCCTCAACCTGCTCTGTAAATTCAAAATCATGATTGTGATACATTAACACCATGTCCTGAGCTGCACATTTCTCACCAATCTCATTCAGGGAAGCAAATACGTTATCCCATTGTCGTTGTTCTTCCGACAGATAAGGGACAATCAGGTTTTTGTTTCCGATGGCTTTGTGATAAGCGATCACGCCATCAAGATCCTCAAGCAGACTATTGTACTGAACATGGGTACCCACAATCTCCAGACCGAATTCATCCAGAATGGCCCTTACTTCTTCCGGGCTATGCCCGTAAAAGTTATGGAACTCCACACCTTGATATCCAAGCTCTGCAACCTTGGCAAGTGTACCTTTGAAATCGCGTTCCAGTTCATCACGTACCGTATATAGCTGTAATCCAACCTTCAACATTTACCGGTTCACCTCATCCAAGATCAATTAGTGTGACTGTACAGCCTCTGACTGATTTTCATCTGTATTGTTTTTTGCTCCTGCTTGATAAGTGCTCTCCATTTGGATGTGTTTGCCCTCAAGCGAGGAGCGCTGGAACGCATGCATAGCTTCAAGCACATGGTAGGCGAGCTTACCGCTGGCTTTGTGTTCGCGTCCGGCTCGAATGGATTCAACCATTTCGGTAACGCCGATTCCGCGCTCGTTCTGTCTGCTTTCAAAAGCAGGCGTCACAGTCTCCCATGTGTCCTGACCGAATCTGCGCAGCTTCACTTCCCCGTTAAAAAAGTTGGGATCCGGTATGCTCATCGTACCTTCGGTACCGTAGATTTCAATCCGTGGCAAATCCGAAGCACCCCGGATATCGAAGCTGGTGATCATTGTTGCAATGGCACCTTCCTCAAAATCAATCGTTCCTGCCAAGTGTGTTGGCGTCTGTACCTCAAGAGATGTACCTTCCTTCGGACCGGAACCAATAACGCGGTCTGTGATCTGTACACCTGCCGATGAACTGATTCTGCGAATCGATCCAAGGAGAGTAATCAGAGCGGTCAAATAGTAAGGCCCCATATCGAACATCGGTCCGCCACCAGCGACATAAAAGAACTCCGGATTCGGATGCCAAGCCTCCGGCCCTCCACCCATGAAGAATGATGTTGCCGCAATCGGTTTACCGATCAGTCCTTCTTCAATAGCCTTGCGGGCAGTCTGAATACCTGAGCCAAGGAACGTATCCGGTGCTGAACCCACATACAATCCTTTTTCCTCAGCCAGTTCGATTACCTTGCGACCATCCTCAAGAGAGATTGCCAGTGGTTTCTCGGCATACACATGTTTGCCTGCTTCAAGCACAGCCAGATCAGTCATGGCATGACTGCCAGGAACCGTGAGGTTTAAAACAAGCTCAATTTCGTTATCTTGCAGCAACTCATCTACATTGTAAACGTTTGCGATATTGAATTCATCAGCTCGTTCTTGTGCCCGTTCACGGATCAAATCCGCGACAGCCACCACTTCAATGAGAGGATTATCTTTAAAATTTTCAAGATAAATGGCGCTAATGTTACCGCAACCAATAATACCCGCTTTCATTTTCTCCACAGTGATGTTCATCTCCTTATGAATGGTGAGAACCTGTAAATTTGCATATTTGGAATTGAAGGTTTTACGCTTAAGTGTTGCACTTGAATTTAATACTATGGTATTCCGTTTCGGCTTCAATTAAAATGAATAATATGATCGAAACATGAACTATCTGGTCATAATTTTCAAATTGCAAGGAGTATGCCAATGCCGACTGATTATTCCTGCCAGGTTCTTACAGCAGGCTTCTCGTTTCATCGCAAACCTTATATAGGCTTGCATCCTGAGGGAGTAAAGAATTACTTGTTGAGACTCCAGACGGACGGACGTTGCCGAGCACGTGTAGACGGCACCATGTCGCTTGTTGATGCGGGTGATCTGCTTCTGTTTAGTCCAGATGAGCCGTATGAACTGAGAATAGACAAAGAACAAAATCCGATGGGTGAACGACTTGTGGAGAGTGGTGATTACCATATTTTCTTCAATGGGGACTGGGTGGATGAGTGGTGGAAACATCACAAGCGGCCGAACCGGATCAAGGTGCAGCTGACCGAAAGCCTGCTTACCCTGTTTCGACAGCTCGTACTGGAGCAGCGCCGTATTTCCAATCCGTACCCTGAAATCGCCAGTTATTATATGCGAATTCTTTGTCTTGAAGTGGATCGTATGCTCTCGGAGCATCCGACGATTACCAACACCAACTATGTGGCATATGAGATTAAAAGTTACATCGAGGAGAACGCTTCTTCTCTATTCAAGCTTGAAGATATAGCCACCCATATTGGAATCAGTGTTTCAAGGGGAGTTCATCTCTTCAAAGAAGCTTTTGGTAAAAGTATTATGCAATATACACTGGATGTACGACTGAACATGGCCAGGGAACGGATCATTTTTAGTCCAATGACACTCGAACATGTAGCCGAATCTTCCGGCTTTAACAATTATACGTATTTCCACCGGGTATTCCGCTCCCGGTTTGGCATGTCGCCCAAAGAATTCCGCGTCATTCACCGGGAACAGATGTAATCGCTTCATTAATACGTATACGTATTATCCGTAACCGAAACTTATTTGCGCGCAGCAATCGCCTCGGATACAACCATAGCCAGATCTTCGTTGCCAAACATGGATAGCACGCCCAATACGGTGTCGTCCGGAATGTCACCGGCTTCCTCCTTGGATACAACTAGCTTCAGCACCTGCTGCAAACGCTCGTTGCTCAGTTGTTCCGGGTAGGCTTGCCGGTACATCTCTTCCGGATCCAGTCCCTGATTGACACACCACTGGGAAAATACCAGAATCATCATTTCCTCTTCCTGTTTATACGTCTCAATTACAGCTTCCTCAATCTGTTTGTTGCGTTCTTTTTCATATTCATCCATGGTGTTATTCTTCCTCCATTATCGTTTAATGAATCATTGGTGCGGAAGGCTTCATTTATACTCCCGCACGACCTTCTGCAAGATTAACCGCGGATAAGCTGTTCAGCCAGGTCATGACTGTCCATAACGTGACTTGCACTGATGGCACAGTCATCCGGGGTTTCAAGATTTGCCAAAAATTGATCAATCGCTCCCGTGAATCCTCTTCGGGTCAAAATACTTTCCCAGCTGCCAAAGGTTTCCTTGCGTTCCTGTGCACCGCGTTCCTCATACTTCGCTATTTCCATGTTCAGCACTTCTACCGATCTTCCCCCGCCATACAGCTCAAGCTTCTCCAGATCCGCTCCTGCTTGGCGTATCATATCGAATCTGCCATATGCCGTTCTACCCAACTTGGCTGATCCTGCGGCGTGCAGCAGACGGTCCAAGTCATTTTTACGTATCCACTGATGGAGCAGCTGCACATTGTGATCCGAATACCATAACATCAGGTCAAGAATATGAATCAGATCATCATAGATAGTTTCCGCAGCGGGACGATCCTGAATGCCTGTACGATGTTTAGTAACTGTCAGCGATTCAAAGCCTTGTCCAGCCTGCATCCATTCCTTCGCGTTTTGATACAAAGGTGCAAATCTCCGGTTAAAACCTACCGCCAAAAGAAGACCCTGTGCTTCCGCAAATGCGGTCATTTCTTCCGACTCCCGTAACGTATAGGACAGCGGTTTGTCCACGTATACTGCCAGCCCCCGTTCCAAACATTGCATAACGATGTCAAAATGAGCTTCTGTCGCTGTATGTACAAACACCGCATCCAGATCCCAGGACAACAATTCTTTCATATCCGTTGTTCCATTGTTCAATCTATAGGTATGCTGTATTTCCTTCACCTGCTCGGGAGAACGGTTCATAATCCCCGCAATTTCCACGTCCGAGTGGGCTGTCAACAGCGGCAAATATACTTTACGTGCAATGTCCCCGAGTCCGATGATCGCAGCACGGGTTCGCTTGGTTGTTTCCATTATGATCATTCCACCTTCAGATGAGTTCTATATTTCTACGTCCTATAGTGTAACCCTTCAGGCAGCAACATGCCAGTGATTGCAGCTAGAACCGCCATGAATTGTCCATCCTTTGGTTGAACGTGGTAAACTTTAGAGAGAAAGCAATACGGATTGGGATACAGTAAGACCTTCCTGGTCTGAAAGGAGCGTTTGGGATTTTGCGAAAATGGTTATGGCTCCTCTTATATGTTTTACTTGCTGGAGTCACGTTTATTTACAGATATGAACTGCTGACCTGGACCGATCTGCATCAGTCCATTCCACTTTTACTAGCCATGGCGACATTGTTTGCTCTTGTACCCGTAATTCCGTACAAAATCGTCATTATTGCCTTTGGCTATAGTTACGGTACTGCAACAGCAGCCTGGATATGCTGGCTTGGGACCACATTTGCTGCAATGCTGGTATACACCGGAGCGAGGACGATATTCCGAAATCAGGCCAGATCCTATCTCGAACGCATTCGGGGTTTGAATCGATTTACAACATGGATGGAGGCTCATCCCTTCATGGGTATCGTGTCTATGCGACTGCTGCCCATCGTGCCCCAAATGGCGGTTAATATCTACGCGGGCATTACCTATACCCCATTCTGGGTCTTCATGGTTGCGACGGCAATTGGCAAACTGCCTGCGATTTTTGTTTTTGCCTATGCAGGTGCACAAGCAGAAACATCAATCTGGGTGAGCCTGCTAATCCTTGCCGGTTATCTGGTGTTCATGACGATAATATTGCTCTTGTTTCGCTTACGCTCTCGTAAAAAAGCCTAAGTGGGAACAGTCAGAAACATTTCAGACTCATCCTCTTTACGATCCTGCTTGGTTGGCTTGCCAATTCGGGATATAATAGAAGAGTAAGCCAAAATATCATTCTTCATCAGAAATGGAGTGACTATAGCATGGAACAACATACTAGTGAAAAAGCAACTTTTGCAGGCGGGTGCTTCTGGTGTATGGTATCCCCCTTCGAGGAACTACCCGGTATTCATAAGATTGTATCGGGTTATACAGGAGGACATACGGAGAACCCCACATATGAGGAGGTCTGCTCGGAAACGACTGGTCACGTAGAGGCCGTTCAAATTACATTCGACCCGGCCATCTTCCCATATGAGAAGCTCGTTGAATTGTTCTGGCAACAGATCGACCCAACGGATACGGGTGGACAATTCCATGACCGTGGATCATCGTATCAGACGGCCATCTTCTATCACAGTGAAGAACAACGCCAGATCGCAGAAGCTTCCAAAGCAGCTTTGGCACAAAGCGGACGTTTTTACAAACCAATTTTCACACCGATTTTGCCAGCGAAAACGTTCTATGAAGCAGAGGAGCATCACCAAGGGTACCATCACAAAAACCCTGCGCACTACAAACGGTACCGTAAAGGTTCTGGACGTGAAGACTTTATCGAAAGCAACTGGTCCGGCAAAGTGGATAAAGACGGCCTGAAAGAGCGTCTGACGCCGCTGCAGTTCGAAGTTACCCAGAAAAACGCAACCGAACCAGCATTTCATAACGAGTTCTGGGACCACCATGGTGACGGAATTTACGTGGACATCGTATCCGGTGAGCCACTGTTCAGTTCCACCGACAAATACGATTCCGGCTGCGGCTGGCCAAGCTTCACCCGTCCACTGCGGGACTATAATGTGAAGGAAAAAACGGATCTCAGCCATTTCATGATTCGTACCGAAGTGAGAAGTCGTGAAGGGGATTCCCATTTGGGTCACCTGTTCAATGACGGCCCTGCCGAAGCTGGTGGAATGCGTTATTGCATCAATTCCGCAGCCCTTCGTTTTGTACCCAAAGAAGACCTAGAAAAAGAAGGATATGCCGAATACGCCGTACTGTTTAATTAAGTAATGTTTCATTGAAGTACGGAATTTAATAAGCGCTAGCGAATCGACCGCACCTTAAGAGGACAATTAACGTGGAATACTAATTTTAACGAACTTCAGTCACGTTATTCGGTTGAAATCTACGAAAAAGCCTGAAGCAGCACATGTAAAGCGATGAAATAATGACTCTACGATTCGTTAAACCACAGACTTGAGGGAATTGGAGCTATTAACTTGTGCTCAGTTCGTTAGACATTAATTAAGACTAAAAGGGGCTTCCCGTCATCTTTATGACATACGGGAAGCCCCCTTTTTAGTTTGCTTTTTTTGTATATAGATTGAAATTGGCTTACATCATACTCACAATCCAGCCGATCCAGTAAGCAAATGGAATCAATAACAACTGCGCCAACAATGTACCAAATAAACGGGATACAAGCATACAGCCATAGATCTGATTCATTCGATCCAGCCGAATTTCACCACGCAGAGATTTGTCGCTGAGCAACGAAATACGAGGATCAATAAGGATGGTTAACAAAATGGTCGCTACTCCATTAATGAGTCCGGTGGATTGCGAAGCAGCTACAGCCTGACCCGGATAAAGATACGCAGCGTACAGACTGGACAGGACTCCAGTCGTATAGATTGCTGTTACCGCTATGTTCAACGTCATTAGACGTCTGGGCATTCCGTTGTGTACCAATAACTTTGCCATTTTCCATGATGGCGGGGTAATATAATACATCGCGTTTTTGAGCTTGCTACGTTTCATCAGTCCTCGAACCATGGAAGGAATCGATCCTGCCGCCTCAAAATGAACGACCATTCGGGAAGCGAGCTTGACCATCGTTGGAAAACTTAGAATAGCCAAGGCCGTTCCTATCGTAGCCGCACCCATCAGCCAGTGCAGTTGCGCTGCAAAGTGTGGGTTCCCTCCATTCGCCGCAGTATCCACCAGATTGCCTACCATCGGCCCTTGGGCCATATTGGAGGTACGCGACACCAGCAACAAAATTCCGGAGAGGGACAAGGCCAGCGCTATTCGGCGAGTGCGTAATCCCCCAAGGCGCAGTGCATAGGACAGGCTGTCAGCCGCATGAATAAGCATGGTAAATAACATGGGAATGGCTAGGCTCAAACTAAACACATGTAAATCTCCTTATCTTTTTCCTAATGTACTTCTATTGTAATTTCAAGTATGGAAGCATTATACTCCTCATCCACATAAAAGTATAGAAAAGCACTAAGAAGTTGAACAGTAGAATGCACAAAAATACAGCACACGCTTTGAAGTTCTCCACAATAATCGTTTATTCATCCGGGTACAGGGTAATATACAAATAACTTATATTGTACAGGAGGGAATCAATATGCCGTGGAACAAACAGGATTATCCCGTTTCCATGAAAAATCTGGAGCCTCGTGTCAGACATAAGGCCATTGAGATTGCCAATGCATTGCTGGATGACGGTTATGAGGAAGGACGCTCCATTGCAATCGCGACTGCCAAAGCGGAAGAATGGGATGAGAATCATCCCACATCGAAAAATTCAAAGCAGGCTACAAAACATACTTCATCAGATAGCAAATCGGAGCATGGAAAATCTTCATCTCCACGCCGTCATTCCGAACCTGTCTCTTCTTCCAAAAGCCATGATAATATTCATGTCGTTCCTACCGACTCTGGCTGAAGAAGGTCAATCCAAATCTCTGGCTACGTTCCGAACCAAAGCCGAAGCTGTGGATGCTGCCAAAGAAAAGAGTGAAAAACAGAACATTCGGGCTATTATCAATAATGAAGATGGGCAAATTGCCTCTTCCATCAAGCCTTGAGTGAATCTGTTCTAAAATAGGAATATCGTGAATGTATTACTTTTAATTTTTTTACTGAAGGCAAGCAAAAAAGCCCTTTCGCCGCTAATGGAATGATTCCCATCAAGCATGCAAAAGGGCTTTGTGTTTGGTATGAGGCAAGCCCACCTTACTCGAACAACATTCATTTCGAATAGGGTGGTCGTTACGTTTAATGCGAAACCCCTCTAGCCACCGGAGCTCGTTGTGAAGCACCGCTGACTACTTTGGCTGCAGTCGACACGGGCAGCTTCACAGCTGAGGTCGTAACCGTCCGGCGAGCCGGGAAACTGACCATGTACGTAATCACTTTACTGGCAATCCATACGGCCAGAATGGTATATAAAGTTTCTTTTACCGGTAGAAAGAAAAGCGACAATCCGAGTACAAACGCATCGCTGACAAAGAAAACCGTTCCCAGCTTCCAGCCCTTCCAACGGCTAATGAGCACCGCCAGAATGTCGTCTCCACCTGTTGCTCCTCCGAATCGAAGCACCATGCCAGCTCCCACGCCGGTGATAACACCGGACAGGACTGCCGGAACCCACAAATTACCGTGAAACGGAATAACCAGGGTGGAGTACCGCTCAAACCCGTCATAGAACAATGAGAATGCGGCCACACCCAGCAGCGCCTGAATCATGAACTTCCAGCCCTTGAGGAACCAGGCCAGAATCATGACTGGAATATCCAGCAGCAGCATGCCGATCGCAGGTGATAAGCCTGTCGCGTACTTTCCAAGCAGGGCCAGACCGACAAATCCGCCCTCCGATAAATGATTCTGAAAATTAATGTGATAGTAGGCAAATGCCAAAATAAATGTTCCGAGCAGCATAATGGCGAACTTTACCGCCTCTGTCTTAACTTGTTGTAAGGTTAACGATGTTCTCTTCATTCAGGTTCCCTCGCAGTTTGTAAAGGTTGGTTTGCACCGACCGTACCCTGCAAAAGGCAAGCCTGGAAGAAATCATCGTATTTGTCCTTCGAATATTATTCATTCCAATCCCCTCTTTCGCAGAGTCAGCCGTTTTTTTCTTTACGGTGGTGTACTCTACAAGGGGCGCTAAGTGTAAGAGAGATCGTAACGTTTCCAGATCGTCCTTGGGGAAATTATCCTTCGGGAACTCATGGTATCCTGATCCTTTCTGTCTGTTGGTGGTTAGCTATGCCAATTAAACTGATGAATATTACACCTTGCATAAGACCATATAAACTTTACACTTAACCACTTCGATTGCAGTACCCTCTTTCGATCGCTGTTATCCCCGGATTTTTTGATTCCCTTTTCCAAAGGAGAAAATCCGGGGATAAAGGCGAGCGCTTCGCTTCTCCAGACGGGTTCTGCACTCTACGTTCTCGTGTAAAAATTTAGTTCGCCTTCTATAGACACATGTAACGTTCAATTCAGTTTAAAAATCTAAGCTAACTTGCTTGTTCTTCTATTATATAACACCGATGTGATTGGGTCGAAACAGCAGACCCTTCAAATATGCGCAAAAAGCACACTCTGGCCTGCTTGAGCCGCGAAACAGCCACACCAGGACAAGCTTCTCTAACTAATGGTGCTACCTGCTCCTTCATTCTATGACTGAAGCTTCCAAATATAACTGTCCAGTCACCCAACTGTGACAATTTGGGTCCATTTTTTATTTTTCCGCGGATTTTAAAGGAATCATTTCCCTCTTGCACATACACTATAGCAAATGTAATCGGCTTATCTTGGTCCAGCTAAACGTTTCCAGACTTACTCTGCTGTTTATGGTATAATATAACAATTGATTCCCACTACCCGTTTAAGCGAGGCGGATTGATGAAAACGTTAAAGCCAAGAGTCTTTATTGGCTGCTCGCTGGAAGCGAAGCCGATTGCAGCCGCAGTACACGAAAACTTGCGTTTCTCGGCCGAAGTTACCCCTTGGTACTCCGGAGTTTTTAATCCAAGCAGTTATACCATGGACGATTTGGAAACAGAAGTGCGTACGACTGACTTTGCCATTTTTATTTTTCATCCGGATGATATATCGAAAATTCGCGGGAAGTACTATGCCTCTGTCCGTGATAATACAATGCTGGAAATGGGTTTGTTTATGGGTCGGCTAGGACGAAAGCGTATTTTTTTCATTCTCCCTGAAGATATTACGGACATCAAAGACGCTTCCAAGATCGAAGGTTTACGCATGCCTACAGACCTGCTGGGATTAAATCCACTGGTTTATGAAATTCGTTCAGACGGGAAATGGGCGCCAGCCGTCTCGGTGGCCTGTTCCAAAATCGCAGACAGCATCGAAGAACAGGGACGATGGAGCGATCCCGAAGTGGAAAAAATCATCGAGAAACATAAAAGGTCTGAGGGCGAAGCCCGATTACAGTTGCTCAAGCTGCTGCGATTCTTCAGGGAGTTACTGCGTACCCGCAAAGCAGATTCGGTTATGTTGGAGCGAATGAGCGATGCACTTCGAAGTGCATTTGTATCCCTTCCTCCATTTGCCGTGCGTGGGACTGCAATATACCGTACAGATGACAGTGGTCATATTGAACAATTATGTGGTAATGTTGGGGAACCGGGGAGAAAATATAACTTGTCCGCCAACGACGACAAACAGCTTGATGATCCGAAGCGAATTCTGGTTATTGATTCTTACCGGGAGAACAAAATCAAGATCAATCTCTACGACGACTACCTTGAGAAAGAGTATCTGCTATGCTATCCTGTAGCCAAGAGGTATGTAATCACAGTCCATATTATTGGACATATTGAAGCGGATGAGGCGATATTTCAGCAGATGGATTTGGAGAATCGTCATCTGTTCAACGCCATCAACGATTTGTTAGGAGGCGAACCGGAATGAAACCGGAAACGAAAAAAATAAGCAAGCGCTGGGGCAGCGAGAAAAAGGTACGCCTCAGTTCTGCGCCCGAATCATCACGACCGGTTCCGGAACCCAAGGAAGAAGATCGTTTCCACAAACCGGCCGTACCGCTGACTACGATTGGCCCTTCGCTGAAGGGTAAAGAAAGACCTTACAAAGTGATTCTGGAAAAAGAGGCTCTTTATGAGAAGCCTCAGTATCTGGCTTAACCGCTTTATGCTCATATACAACTCTGCCGTCTGGTTCGGCAGATCATCTGGCCCCGCCGCCCAAGGCAGGGGCTTTTTTGTTGCAATTACTTTGGCAATTCTTCATAACCTTCGCTAATCGACGAACCAAAAGCTCTTCATCTCTTCCTCTGATGCATTTAGTCGTTTTCTTTATGCCCTTAGGTTTCCTGCAAAACCCAAAAATTATACCTTATTTTGGAGAAGGCTTGTCCCTATTTCACCGCCTACAACCTCAGCATAAATCGCATATGTGCTACTTCCAATATTTCTCGGTTGTATTGTGTATCATCATTGCATATATTGATTATAATATAAGAACATACGTTCTGTAAATAAGAACATGTCCGAATTCAAGGTTAAGGAAGTGAAAGTATGTCATCATCCCCTTCCGCCCCATCCCCTGCGGATGAAGACCACCGATTGATTAAAAGCATGGTTGTACGCACCCTGCTGCTGGATGTGCTTGAACGGGATATTCGCACACTGGATACGTTGCAGCTCAAAATGCCAGAGGTCTACATTCTGTCTCTAACCCGCATTCAGAATGATGTACTTAAGGAAATGCTGACGCTTCGCAAACAGATGAGAACTCGTGGCGTCAAGGTTCTGGAGGAAAAACGGCAAGTTGATGGAATCGAAACCCAGTATCTGTGCAGAGGCTATTTGCAGCGGTTCTATATGCTGTGGACGTTCGCGCGGAATGAAGTCAAAAAAGAGCTTAGTCGGCATCTGGATATGGACTTGACCCAGCCGTTATAGCTGATTCATCTGCTAAATGTACCCGTCATCGTTTAAATTCACATTTCTTCGTCCACTTAGTTCACTTACTCCTTAGACTCCTCACCCTTCTGCCTAATCGAAACAGGTTGACCCCGGGAGGCTGCGTTCATTAAGATGGAATAGACAAGTCTGTACATTCTGTTCAGACTTGTAGTGAAAATGAATTCCTATAAGCAAACAAGCCTGCCAGCCATTAACGGCGGACAGACTTGTTCATTGGAATTGCTTTCAACGTCTATCAATCAAGGAGCTGTACTTCATGGACTTGAATTCGCATTTAATTAAAAATCAAACACCCGCACATACAGGCATTGCCGCAGATGTTACCGAACTGATCGGCCAGACACCTGCCGTCAGACTGAACAGACTTACAGACAGTGATTCCGCTGACGTATACGTCAAGCTGGAATACTTCAATCCGAGCGGCAGCGTCAAAGACCGTGCCGCTTATAACCTGATCGTTCAGGCTGAACGGGCAGGACTACTGCTTCCCGGCGCAACCATTATCGAACCGACCAGTGGTAATACAGGGATCGGTCTTGCGATGAACGCCGCTGCCAGAGGATATAAAGCCATTCTGATCATGCCGGACAACATGTCCAAGGAACGTATCAACATTCTGAAAGCCTACGGCGCAGATGTGGTGCTCACCCCTGCTGCGGAGCGGATGCCTGGCGCGATTCGCAAAGCAAAAGAACTTCAGGCCGACATTCCGGGAATTTTCATTCCCCAGCAATTTGAGAATCCGGCGAACCCGGACATTCACCGGATCACCACCGCTCCCGAAATTATGCAGCAGATGGAAGGCAAGCTGGACGCCTTCATCGCCACTGCGGGAACAGGCGGTACGATCACCGGAACGGGAGAAGAACTGCGCAAGCAGCTGCCGGACATTCGTATCTATGCGGTAGAGCCGAAAGGTTCACCTGTGCTGTCCGGTGGCGAGCCCGGACCCCACAAGCTCGTCGGTACAAGTCCGGGGTTCATTCCGGACATTCTGAATACCGACGTGTGGGATGCCATTATCCAGGTGTCCGATGAGGATGCACTGGATACGATGCGGCAGCTTGCTGCCCGGGAAGGGCTGCTGCTCGGCCCTTCCTCTGGCGCTTCGGTGTGGGCCTCCCTGCGCATCGCGCGGGAACTGGGACCGGGTCACCGAGTGCTCTGCATTGCGCCCGATACCGGGGAACGGTATTTGAGCATGGGTATTTTTTAACAAAGAAAAACTCTTACACAAGTTAAAGACTCCCCTCCAAAATGAGCGCTTGATCACAGCTGGACATTGAATCCGCAGCGTACAAGTACTTACTCTGGAAAGGGAGCCAGTTAAGTTAAATATTCTAAATATGAATGTGAACTAGTGTGTCAGGGTTGTCCATTCTACACCTTCGGGAAGCAGAGCCGCAATGCGGTCTTTGGCTTCCTTTTTGCTGTATAACGATTCATCTAGAATCGCGGCGGTACCCGAATCACTGCTGGTCCGAATCAAACGTCCCAGACCTTGCTTCACGCGCAGCAACATGTATGGAAGATCGATCTCTTCATAAGGTGCAGCTGACGCTGTACGTTTTGCATTAAATACAGGGTCCTGTGGTGGATACGGGAGCGACCAGATCATGACATTGGATAATGACGGTCCTGGAACGTCCAGACCTTCCCACAGATTGACGGAGCACAGCACACTTTCCTCATCCTCCTGGAAAGCGGCAATCAGGTCACTAATCTCCCGATCTCCCTCATACATAAAGCGTAACCCTTGAGCCTCAGGGACATGAACGATGTCCTGCTTGAATGCACGCAGCTCCTCCATCGTACGGAACAGAATCAGCGCACGGCCCCCACTTTCCTGAAGCAGCGTCACGGCGTCACGCAACCGATTTTCGTTTTCCGGGTGACCAGGTACGGTTTCATCGGTAATCTTCATCTGCATTTTGTCTGCGTAGTCATATGGGGAAGCCACGGAGAACGATACAAAATCATCAATCCCCAGACTGTCTGCCACATAACGGAATGAATTATCCACAGATAACGTTGCGGATGAGAAGACAATCGGAATGCCTGTGTTGAACACACGCTCGTTCAGAATTTCCTTCACGGTACGCGGCATGATGGATAAGGTTGTCTCGTCATCGCTCTGTTCAGCCCAGCAGATGTACCCATCTTCCTTACGGAACAACGCAAGGGCAGACTGAATCATGTCCAGATGTTCTTCCACTACACGCATCTGATAGCCGTCCAGCGAGAACAATCCGCTCTCAAATACCAATTCTTCGCCGATCGCATCCAATACGCTGGTCAGTCGTTCAATCTCACGCAGCAACGGCGGTTCTACCCGCACTTCTTTCCGTTCCGATCCGGGAATGGCTACCGTATACGTATCCAGCAACGCGAACAGTCGCTCACTGCTCTCTATCGCTTCATCCACACGCTCGGCGAGGGATTCACGAATCTCACCTTCAAGCAGGCGAGTGACGAGTTCCTCGAAGATGCGGTGTTTCAATTTGTAGCTCAGTGCGTTCAGGGCCGCTTCTTCCAGCAAATGTCCTTCATCAAATACAACCGAGCTGTGATCAGGCAGCAATGGCAATTGTCCCTCGCGTTTGCGCGCTTCATAGGTCCACACATGCTCCATATAGTAATCATGGGAACAGATGATGATGTCCTTGGAACGGCGGTAGTGGTCACGTGATAACGTCAGGCCGCAGCGTTGACGTTTGGGACAAACGAAACAATCTTGGAACGGGTCCCAGTTAATTTTATTCCACTGGCGATCATTCAGATGTGGATACTGTTTGCGATCACCATACGGATGGAATGCCTGAAGCGTACCCGGCGTATTCACAAAATCCGGAAGGCTCTCATGCACCTCTTCGATCACCTGCGCATCCTCGTCTGCGAATCTTACTGCACTTAATTTGTTCAGACAGACGTATTGGTCCGGTGACTTGCCCAAACGTGCGTCCACTTCCAAGTCCAGATGTGCAGCCAGCTTCGCAATATCTCCGCCGGGCTTCACGAGCTGTTCAATCAACGACTCATCGGCACAGGCGATTACCGCCGGTTTACCCGTATAACGAGCATAACAGACCGCGTAGAGCAGATAGACTAATGTCTTTCCTGTTCCCACACCAGCCTCAGCCATAATGGTCTTTTTATCTCCATAGGCCCGTTCGAGCTGGTACGCCATAAAAATCTGTTCATCCCGTACCTCAAAGCCGGACTCAGGCAAAATATCGTAAAAAACATCGGCAACCCATTCCCCTAAACGGGATACAAAGGGCTCTGCCGGATCATATGCAAAAGGATAACGTTGTGTAGACAATCCTAGGTCAGCCTCCATTCTTAGACAAGCGGTCCAAATTTCATTTTCCGTTCAAAAAAGGCCGCTGGGCAAAAGTTAATTATCCCACGCCATGAGGTGGGTGACAAGCTTTTTTTAATGAAAACGATGTATAGAACCGGACCACAGGGAAAATATATACAGAAATCCAACTTAAGGAAAGGTGGTCTCTATGGATAACCATTCTTCACAACCTGATCATTCCTCAGACAAGGCACCCGAGACATTAACGGATCGGCAAGGCCATCCCATCACGGACAATCAAAATGTTCGAACCGTCGGCAGCCGGGGACCGACTACGCTGGAGAATTATCACTTTCTCGAAAAGATCACCCATTTTGACCGCGAACGTATTCCAGAACGGGTTGTCCATGCCCGCGGCGCTGGCGCTCATGGTGTATTTCAGGCTTATGGAACGGCCGGGGATGAACCCGTATCGAAGTATACACGCGCACGTCTGTTTCAGGAAAAAGGCAAAGAAACGCCCGTATTCGTTCGCTTCTCTACGGTTATTCACGGTGGACATTCACCGGAGACGCTGCGGGACCCGCGCGGATTTGCTGTAAAATTCTATACGGAAGATGGCAACTGGGATCTGGTGGGCAACAATCTGAAAATCTTTTTCATTCGTGACCCACTCAAGTTCCCGGATATGGTGCATGCCTTCAAGCCAGACCCGTTGACCAATGCACAGGATATGGAACGGTTTTTCGATTTCGTTTCGCTCAGTCCTGAAGCCACCCATATGATTACGTTTCTCTTCTCCCCTTGGGGAATTCCGGCCAACTATCGACAAATGCAAGGCTCGGGCGTCAATACATACAAATGGGTGAATCAGGAAGGCACTGGTGTGCTCATTAAATATCACTGGGAGCCGCTCAATCAAGGCATACGCAACCTGCTCCAGAAGGATGCCAGCGATATTCAAGGACAGAACTTCAACCACGCCACGCTGGATCTGTATCATGCCATTGAACAAGGCGACTATCCCGAATGGGAGCTGTGCGTTCAGGTGATGGAGGACGGCGAGCATCCAGAACTGGATTTTGACCCACTGGACCCGACCAAGCTGTGGCCGCCAGAGCAGTTTCCGTTTTTACCTGTTGGAAAAATGACCTTAAACCGTAATCCTGAGGACTACTTCAATGAAGTGGAACAAGCAGCGTTTGGCACAGGTGTGCTGGTGGATGGACTGGATTTCTCGGATGACAAACTGCTGCAAGGCCGCACCTTCTCCTACTCGGATACCCAGCGTCACCGGGTGGGTGCCAACTACCTGCAACTACCCGTCAATGCACCGAAGAACCGGGTTGCAACGAATCAGAGCGGCGGACAGATGCAATATCAGGTCGATCGGGCACCGGGGCAGAATCCACATGTCAACTATGAACCTTCCTCGCTCGGTGGACTAAAGGAAGCAACTCCACGCGGCAAGGAACATGAACCTCTCATTGAGGGTCGTCTTGTTCGTGAGAAGATTGAGCGTACGAATGACTTTGGACAAGCGGGTGATACGTACCGGGCGTTCGAGGATTGGGAGCGGGATGAGCTGATCAGCAATCTGGTCGATGCTTTAGCCACATGCAAACCGGATATCCGCGAGCGCATGATTTCCCATTTCACACAAGCGGATGCCGATTATGGACGCCGGGTAGCGGAAGGATTATCCTCCGTCTCAACGGATGACAGTGCCACTGTTCAGCCCAAGCATGAGCCCACGGTGGAACAGGCCGCCAAGCGCAGCCATGAAGCAGATCCATATTAAGCACTGGCTGGTTTAGTTAAGGCGTATTTTAAGGTAAAGGACATGTTATATAGCAACGTATAGGTTCGTTAATTAACCCTCGGTAGCAAAGACTGCTTGTGCAGTTGCTATCGGGGGTATTTGGCGTTTCAAACTGAGCAGCCTGTGAGCTGATCACGTGAGGGCCTTCTATTTTAAATATTTATAAAGTTGATTTCGGCGGATTGGAGGTATGGATCATGATGTTTGCTAGGAAAAGGGGCTCTTTCTACGTTCATTTCAGATGATCCCCTGTTAAATGAGGGACATGAACTGAGCGCAGGATTATGCGCTGCTCACATGAATTTCCATTTCCGACCAGTTATACGAGGCTTGTCAGCAGGTTGAGTCCATCTGATCAAATGATTATTGATGATAACGTTTACAACATTTACCATGAACCTGTGTCCTCTAGGACTTCATTTCCCAATTACTAAGGAGGTTTGCTTAATGAAATTATTCCCAATCACTTCTGTTCATGCATCATCTCAACGTTCGCTGAAATCGAAAATGACTCACATCTGCCTAAGTGCCGCGTTCCCTCTATTATTGCTCGGCGGTGGATCGGCTGGTGCGGCGGAACTGATCGATAGCGGACTGCAAAATCCCTCTGATTCTGTGGCTGCCTCCCGTATCGCACTCGCTGCAGGTGATCTATATGTCGCTCCTGGCGGCTCGGCTAGCAATCCCGGAACCCTCGCGAGTCCTACGTCACTGGCTAACGCGTTGACCCAGATCGCACCGGGTAAAACAATATATCTGCGCGGTGGCACCTACAGCTTCTCGGAAACGGTTACGATCGAGCGAGGCAACAGTGGTACATCGGGACAACGCAAAAATCTGGTGGCGTATGAATCGGAAAAGCCTGTCTTTGATTTCTCGGCTCAAGCCTTCGCCTCCACCAATCGCGGGCTGCAAATGTTTGGAGACTACTGGCTCGTCAAAGGACTTGAAGTGAAGGGCGCGGGCGACAACGGTATCTTTATCGGGGGCAGCTACAACCGCCTCGAACAGATCGAAGCTCATCATAACCGGGATACTGGCATCCAGCTCGGACGTTATGCTTCGACTGCTTCAAACAGCGAATGGCCTGCCTATAACGAGATTATTCGCTCCTATTCCCATGATAACTATGACCCGGATGACGGCGAGGATGCCGACGGTTTTGCTGCCAAATTGACGGTAGGCCCGGGCAACCTGTTCGATGGTTGTATCGCTGCCTATAATGTAGACGATGGCTGGGATCTCTATAGCAAAACAGATACAGGCGCCATCGGCGTCGTGACGATCCGCAACAGCATCTCCCATCACAACGGGCAGACTTCGGATGGTACATCTACCTCCAATAGTGACGGTAACGGCTTCAAGCTGGGTGGCGAGAAAATCGCGGTGAATCACATTGTGGAGAACAGCATTGCTTTTCAAAATAAAAAGCACGGCTTCACCTATAACAGCAATCCCGGTTCCATTCAGTTGAAAAACAATACGTCCTGGCAAAATGGTCAAAGCAACTTTGCCTTTGATGTAGGCACACATATCTTCACCAACAACCTGTCCTTCGAAGGCGGCGCCAGTGACAAAACCAGTGGAACCGACGTCAGCAGCACCAACGTCTGGTGGAAAAACAAGAAGAGCGTGAACGACAAAGGCCTGCTCGCCAGCGCAGCCGACTTTGTCTCCCTCGTACCTTCGGTGACACGCAGCGCGGATGGAACGCCTGTCCTGGGCGACTTCCTGAAGCTTGCCACTGGCAGTGATCTGATTGGGTCGGGTACGCCATCGGGTACGAATATTGGTGCGCGGTAGGTTGTAGTTAGACAGGTGTAGGTAATAATTGCGGGATTAAACACAAAAGCCCCTTTCCATGCCAGCCTGATCGGTGGTAATGGAGAAGGGGCTTTTTGGGTTTGAATGATCGGGCAACCAACAGTTAATGCTAGTTACTTATGTTTTCGAATATTTTGGGCTGGTTTTGAAAGGTTACATCTGCCCTGCTCGCGTATAGGTTGGGTTAATCGTTTGCGCTCATGCTCTGCACAAAACCTCGATCATCAGCCTACCGCCTGTGCGGAAACCTTGCTCAAACGCTGCTTCCACGTACATGGACGTCGATTGCCCGATTAAGTCTACCAATTCTTCCAATGCATCATATTCGTTCTCCGTATGCTGTGTCTTATAGTTCTGCATCAGGTCCGATATGCGGCGATTGATCTCCTGATACTCGGCATGCTCAGGATGAATCGACTCGTCCAACCGCAGGTTTCCGTGAAACAAATCCTCGATCAGGTTTGACATGTTATCCTTCATGGTACGGTCACCTCAGGGATATTGTAACTCAGGGGATGAGGTGAGATGATAATTTAGCGGGAAATCCGCTAGTATAACTGCGAACGTGACAAGTGGGACATCCCAACCGCTATATTAATAAAGTGGATCATCCTCTATCTAGTCGGATGTGTCTGCCGAAATATCATCTTCGAAATCCATCCAGCAGACCATTTTCCCTAAGGAACCGCTGCTTGAATATTATGTTATCTAATGCCGATTCTCCTTTTAATTGTTAATCAAGGAAGTGGATTTTCGTTTTCCCACCTCTCAACTGCTCTTGTCTAATGTGAATGGCGTCTAATTTTGAAGCGAAAATATTTATTTGTTGAAAGCTAGAATACTCCGCTGAGTATTAACCTCCAAGCCTTGTTACCGCACCACAACTAACAGTACAATAATTCCGAGACAAGTCAGCCAGCTTACTGGGTGACCGAAATTTAATCCCCAGCCGACTCCGAACCTTTTCTCGACCATTAGGTTTGGATCTTTGCGATTGAAATAAATCATACCTAATAGCCATTTATCATCATCATGGACAGGTCTGACATTGGAGGAATCGTCAGACCGCTCCAAGCGGCTTCCGCCCTGACCAGCCCAGAACGATAAGGCGAAGGCGTATAGGATGATAAAAGCTATTATAATTAGGATAATGGGGATAGCGAAATTGATGTTAAGCAGAGATATCATGTTTAGTTGCACAACGGAAAACAGGATAACTATTAAGAAGCTTGCTGTAATCATAAAATATGACCAAGTACGGCGGAATGTTACGTCTTGTCTGATGGAACGGTTAGGATCAGTGGGTTGAACTTGATGCTTCACTCTGCGAATACTCCAATTCTCAAATATGAACAAAAGTGTTATGAACACTTGCATGAGCGTAGGCATAAACACAGAACTATAAGATTTAGCTGCATAGCGGTCTACGTTCCAACTGCTGTTGAAATGGATCGGAATCTGATCAGGAATAAGATCGTAGTTGCGTAGCACAGTTAGAATACTAACACCAATAATTAAAAAATGAATGAGGAACCAATTACTAGACAAGCCAATGTTTCTTTCCCGAAATCCAGTGCCCACTGCCATGATCGACGGTTCCGGAGCAATAGGCAGCATAGGTAGTAAACTTTTCATTTTGAAATGATAGCTAATGTTTATGACTAGGGAGATTACGACCATGGCGAGTGAATAAGTGACAATGATCCAACTTTGTTGCTTGGAATGTTCAACGTATATTAGGCAGATGATGCAAACAATGAATAGGATGGTATGTAAGGTAGCACTAATCCTAGCATATGACTTTCGCATCTGGCGCAGAGGCTCACTGTGGAATTGTGCAGCGCTGACGGTGACCCCAAAACTAATCGTCTCTCTTGTTAAATAAGGCATGCTTACCATGAGTAGAATGGTAGGTACAAATACAAAGATCATTACCATAACAGGCATTATCGTCATATCATTCGCCTCCTCTTACACATAAGTGTGTATTCGAAAAGTCTATAACCCTTATAGCATAGGCGATTCATCACTATGCCTTTTTACGTATGATTATCCTATTAAATTAGGATAGGTAATCGACTTGAACATAATTTAATTATAATCGCTTTTAGTGACTACAAGGGCGAAATTAACAATTTATCCAGATTTTTTGTTACGTAGAGTTACTCATCTGACAACTGCAAGATGTACATCAAATCCATCGCTGTAAAACTAGCTATTTCTCCTCTGAATATATAAATACATAATTACTCTCGTCCGACTTCTCTTCTGAAAAAACAAACTCTAACCGATCAAATCCCTTAATATCCCTCACATCTGTAATTTTACGCTCTGCCATATAACGTACCATTTCGCCTCTGGCCATTTTGGCCCGTGTTGCCTTTTCAACAAGCTTCCCATTGACCATCTGTCCAAATACACAAGTGATAAACCGGGTTTCCTCGCTCAGAAAAGGCGTGATGTTTTTGCTATACTCTTTGGAAGCCAGATTCAGGATACAGTCGCTTTCCGCTTGAAGCTGATCTGCCAACTTACTGCCCCAGAATTGATAGAGCGATTTGAAACCTGGACCTTGCAGCTTGCCCTGCATCTCCAACCGATAAGGGGTAACCCCATCCAAAGGCCGCAACATGCCATAAAAACCGGATAATATGCGTAAATGCTGCTCCAGATACTCCAGTTCCTTATTTTGAAAAACACCCGGAGCCATATACTGATACTGAATACCTTCATAGGCATAGATGGCTGGCGTAAGATTTGCTTTTATATTCATATTCCGGATCCGCTCCACGTTCTGTTCGGCGATTGCATCGTTACACTTCCACAACGTTTTGAGCTCATCATAGGATAACTTTTGAAGCAGACTCAATAGCTGTTCTGACTCGTTTATAAAATGCGGCATCTTTGCGATAGCCATAAGATCGGTATCAATCTTCATCTTTTTAGCTGGTGATATAATGATTCTCATCGTGCTGATCCATCCTTAATCTACCTTTGTTTTTGTCGTTATTCATTTTACAGGATCGGCTAGGTAAATCCAATGTCAGGGCTTAACTAAATCCCTCATGTTACCTTTGAAAAGACTCAAAAATGAACAAGTCAGCCCACGATTGGACCGGCTTGTTCATTAGAATTCAACACATTCAATTGGTGAGAGAGCAAGGTGTGCATTTCAAACCGCTAATTAGGGAGATACGCTCCCCGCGCCGCTATTTTGCTCTGTTTTTGTAGTCGGTAATTGAATCATTGGAGTGTTTGATCCACTTACATATGGGAGTGCTCCATCCCATTTCTTGATGGTTTCATATTCAACGAGTTGGCTCGATAAGGATTGTTGAAGCTCTTTATTGGCTTTAGCTTGACCTTCTGCTTCAATCAATAGTTTGTCTGCATTACCTTGCGCTTCCACGCGCTTACGATCTGCTTCTTTCTTGGCGATCTCAAGTTCAGTCGTTTTACGTTCCAGTTCTTGTGAAGCTTCGACACGCTTATCGATTGCCTCCTGAGTCTTAGCGTCAGGTTGAGGAACACCTACAGTAACGTTGGATACAATAAAGCCTAACTCTTTAACGTCATCAGAAAAACGTTGTTGGACATCCACTCCTGCCTCGGATGACTTTTCACCATAAACATCAATTACTGTAAACTTAGAAATACCTTTACGAGCTGCGTCGCGGAAACGTGTTTTGAGATATGTATCCTCAATTTCTTGAATGCTAATTGGCCCAAATGTATTGAATATAGAAGATACTTTACTTGGTTCTACTTGGTAGTTGTAAGCAAAATCGATTGTGATGTTTTTCCCGTCAGAAGTAGCAATCTGAATATCTCTGTATTCAACCGTTTGAATTCGGATCGGATATTTCGTCACTTTATCAAACGCTCCAACTAGTTTCCACCCTTGACTTAGTGTACTATCTTTTACGCCTCCATTTGGTGAATAGACGACCCCAACATATCCATTAGGAATTCGTGTTAAAAAGAAGGTCACCAGTAACACTCCCACAATAATAACCAAGGCAACCGTGATCGCCCCTACCCTAAACGTCTTTGAATTTTTCATCACCATTCTCCTCTTGTTTGAATTTATTGTATTTCTTCAACACTCTACTACCTATTTTATTGAATAGCGGGAACATTAATGACCATAGAATAAATGCTAGGATAAAGATTAAAATAATTCCCCCAATAAATGGCATACTCGTACTCCCTTCTACGGATGTAACCAAGCACAAACTTATAAATAGCGACTAATTATATCCTTCTTTATATATACTTTGTAAAATCGTATTCGGTTTCAAGGATATTCAGCGCTTGAAGTACTATTAGGTTAAGTAGTGAAGAAAATGGTGAGTGAGTAACGTCCAGTACCCGGTTATTCCTAACCCGAAAGTGATCATCATTTCATCTGGATATTATGAATCAGGAGTGAGTTGTGGCCCTTGCTCTTCTCTGTAGGTGTATGCAAATGATATAATATGGCACTCTTTATACGTATGTATTTTTATAAAAAGCTTATTCATATTGCTATAGAATATACAAATCAAAATCAAACTCTGCTTTCAAGTCATAGGTTATACTGATTGCCTTTTGCTCAATAGAAATCGCAGGGCTTTCATTATTCATGACCCTGATCGAGAAGCTAAACAGAAAATTCAAATTATGCTTCATTCTCAAGGTTTTCAACTTTTCAATATGTGGCTCCAAAAGATTCAGTAAGTAGTTCAATTGCTGATTGACATCAAAAGATTCCTGATAGTCCGTTTCCAAGAACCAACAGGTTTCTTTTCTGTACAAATCTCTATCATCAATCTTTTCTCCTTTTATATAGGTTCCTGATGGTTCTATTCCAATCTGTTCTGTGACTAACTTCGGTTCGAAATGATCTCCGGTAATGATAAATTCAGCCATCATATTCGTTTTCTCCATATACGATCCTCCTAACTTGTTCATATTGATTTATCAGAAACCACTGGAAGTATATCCCTTGTGACATCCAGCGGACTAAATTTGCCTCTTGACCCCTTCTGACCTGGTGATGACCTTTCCGTTTTGAATATTCACCCAGTTAGCATTCTGTGTACAGTAATAATCCTAAGTTAGAGTAGTTTTAACAAGATGGTCAGCTTGTCTAGTGGTTTCAGGCAACCGATACTTAGGTGAAAGTGCCAGTATCCAATTACATGAAGTTTCTAAAGAGATACGGTGACCAATTGACACGAAAATAGGATTAACATTGTTTTGAGTTCTCAGTACCTTGCCAATTACTTCACTGTTATCGATTAAAGGTGAATAACTACCGCGTTGGGATTCGGGCTCCACAAATGTTCCTATCAATCTAGTTTTCCCACACCCGATCGTTGGTGTATCTAAAAGTACTCCTAAGTGGCAAGCCAAGCCAAACCTTCTTGGATGAGCGATGCCCTGTCCATCACAAACAATTAGATCTGGCTTAATTTTTATTCGCTTAAACGCCTTAACAATTGGAGGTAACTCTCTGAATGAGAATAATCCAGGGACATATGGAAATCTAACTTTATCTTCAATTACTACTGATTCTACTGGTTTTAGCGAATTAACATCCAAAATAACTACTGCTGCAATTAAACTATCACTTCGTTTACTATATGCTACATCAACTCCAGCAACATAATTCACCTCTGTAAATTCATCTTGTTTAATGACTTTTTCAGCTAAACTATATTGAAGGACAATGGCCTCTTTCTCGCTTATTTCCCATGGATGATTTAATATTTGCTCCATTATAATCACCTTTCAATTTGATATCCTGTAATTGATTTATTTGTTCAAGTAATCATTGATTCCCTTAGATGAGTAACCATAAGTATGTAGTATGTAGTGAAGTTGGCGAGAATTTACTCACAGTTCCTATTTTCCATTTTTGAAAGTAACTTTAAAACCATCAAGAAACTGATGTTGATCTAATCTCACCATTCTTGAACCAAGAAATAGACTTTCCAGCAATTGCTCCCTTACGCATGCGTTTAAATCCTTCTATTTTACCATCTTCGTAATACGTGACATAATCACCATCAGGAACTCCATCCACATAGTAACAATAGTGAGCCAAATTCCCATTGCTATACTTTTCGTAAACAAGTCCTGTTACTGGATTTCCTCCATCTTCAATAGACCTATCAAAAACTTGGTCCCCCGTACTCTCCATCAAAACAAACATCTCCTGTAAATTCTAAACCGTTTAAAAGAACTTCTTCCTTCGAGAGTATATTTATTTCCTCCATTGTTGTGCTCTCCCCTCTACTGAATAAAATACTATAAGTCAGAAAGAATATTATTACAGTGCAGACATTTTTTCGGTCTTGTCGTACTTCTATTGGATGATCGATCGGGTTACCTCTTTACTCAAGTTTAATTATAATATTACCCGTCCTCTAAGTTTTTTCATCCCTGGCCTTAATTCCATCTTTCGAAGACGGAGCATCTTTAGGTTTAGGTGGATTTTTCGGCTTAGTCGGTTTAACACTTGAAGACATAGAAGAATCTTTAGAAGCTGTTCCTTTCGACGAAATACTGATCTCTTTCGAATCCACATGAGAAGTGTGCGGCGATCCCTTTGAACTCCCAGTGCCACTGTATTTTCCATGATTTCCACCTGTATCGGAGAACATATGACTGTCAGTCTTCACAATTATCGGTACGGTACATCCGTCTACTAACTTCATCCGCTGCACTCGCCATGGAACACTGGATATTGCGCCTGCGCTCGTGTTGCCCAAGACCTGGTTGATTCGTTCTCCCAATTCCACTAGAGATGAAGGCATTATTGCCGAATTGTCTTGAGCTTGCCATCCTTCATGGCACTGCCCGTGGCTCTATCTGACCCATCTGCATGGCCGAACTTTTTACCGCTACCCACTTTTAACGATTAGGATGTATATCGCTTGTTGGCACAGGCGGAACAGAAACCTAACGGCCTCTAGATTTTCTTTTTTTAATTTTTCTTGCGGGTAACTCCCATTTTTACTGGTTTAACAGTAGGATGGTAGTAAAGTCAGGATACAACTAGTTTCACCTTCTCACCGGGTTTGGGTATAACAAAAAAACAGGTTAATCGTAGTGGTCTCTGATCATACTCGACCTGTTAATTTAATGCTATAACGTTATTTAGGGCGACCATAACTTAACTATTTATCAGGCGTAATCACTTAGATGCCATTTAGGGAAGGGTGGTTTTATAATACGTTACATTAAAGGGGATTTTTACTTCTGTTTTAACTTATACAGACTTCTTTATCATTATTTTAAAATCCTTATCCATTATGACAAATTCATCACTAATTCTAACTAATAAATCAGAATAGTTCTCTTCTAACTTGTACTTAAGTTCAGTAAAAGAGACCGAAAAATTAATAATTAAATAAAGCTCTGTAATCCTGTAACTTTCGGTATCAAGAAACATTGTGACCTTAGTGATATCATTATCTTTTCGCTCCACCTGATTTATACTGTAGGTTATGTTTTTGTTGTTATCTTCTTTCATATTTTTAGAACCGAATAAGCTGCCCAGATTGATATAATTTGGATTCCCTTTTCTAAATATTGAAACTAAATCAACTACCAAGTTATTAAAAGATTTTTCATAGAATTCTTTTTGTAAGGCATTCCATTCATGATCTATAAAAGTAAACCAATCTGGACTAATCGCCGAATTATCGATAACGCCAGGTATGGATTGCCTATATAGATCTGTCTTTAAGCCGAAAAATTCGCCATTACTTGTAGACATTATAAATACCTCCAATTTTATCAGCTATTGTTTCCATTAACATATCATTTACTTTGGCACTATGGCCTTCTTTCCAAAGTTGCATTATCTTAGGATCGTTTCTAAATAAATTCATAGTTTCTTTAAATATTTTTTCTACATCATAATACGGTACATTCCAGCCAGTTACTCCCCTTTTCATACTGAATGTAAGACCATTAGGAAGTGTTGCACGAATTTCAGCTGCATTATATGCTACGGCAGTTTCAATATCATTAAAACTGAGCATACCATTCGTTGAAGCATTTGATTTGCGTACAAACGAAATAACGGATATGGGTATTACAGGGTTAAGTCTACTTGAAATTAGCCGCCGACTCATTCGGCACTGGGTGGGAGTTGAGACAAGGGCAAAAGAAAACCACAATATGGGCGGATAGCTCGCATCGTGGCGTTAATACTTTATTTAACATGTATACTGCTAACACAAAATGGTTTATAGTTTTTCTGAAATAAAAAATATAATTCAGCTATAGAAACAAAAATATATAAATCATACTACTCTATCTATTTCATCTAGTCTCTCCATGTTAAATTCACTAAATTCTGTTCTTGGAAAAGAATAAACATTTTGAGGCCATCCATATTTTCCACAAACAAGCTCATTATGGTGATAACTAACTCTCCCCCCTCTCCAACAACAATATTATAGGTTCATATAGAGCTTCGAAACGTGCATCAATCTTTTCTCCAACGCTAATTATCCACTCCCACTCTAAAAAATATTTGCACAAGAACTCTACTGTCCAACCTTGTTTCAATAATTCCAATTCCTCAATTTTCTTGAATATGAAGCAGTATTTCTTCTTTAACACCAATAATCTGAGCTGCACTATATATGGGTTTACGTATTTTATTATCAGGGCAATAAACATCCCTAAAGATGTTACCCCTATTAATAAATTCAGTTACAAGTAATGCATGTGAAGGAAGGTCTTGCCTCCTGACGTTCCAATCAATATTTATAATTCTTTGTACTGCTTTTTCAAACCTTTCCAAAGTTCTCACTTCTTTCTTTATGGTGTGTTTGAAATCTGTTTTCATTTTGGATCACGCATATCAGACCTGCCCTTATAAAGAAATGGCAACCTCTTTCATATAGCTTTATTGCTGCCACAAACAAATCTTTATTTTCAATAGCAATTTGATTTCCTTCATCAATGAGTACGTTTAACTCTAAATAACTGGTAGCAATTTCTCTAACATAACTATTGTCAATCTCTTTTAGTATTTGTAATTTCATCAACACTCACTTGTGACTTAGTTATCGAAATTGAAATGATAACAAAAGGATACCTACAAGGCCCAGGATAATACTGGAAGAATATTGATGCTCTTCTTAAGTATTCTTTACTCATATGAACATATGATCTTGCTTGCTTGTTTCCAATACAACTCCAATCTATTGCAGAAATACGCTTAATTGCCTGATTAAAATTATCCATCAATTATTTCGCTCCACCTTCTCTATTTTTATTACCCAAGAACTTTTTTCGAATAGTAGTCATATGCTCCAGGGAGTTCAAATGAAGGTTGATCAGAAGCTACATCATGTGCACCAGGAGGATCTGAACCAAAACGTCTATTCATCGCAGCCATATTACGTCCTGACGTTCAGGATGGCGCGGGGGATGGAATGGGTGAAGCCATACAAGCAATTCCCATTGAGATGTCTTACAGAACAACAAACGCTCGATGTGTTATCCCTAGCTTCTGAACGCACTCCTTACCTGGATGGTTCATGGCTGATTTCTCCCTTCAAGTTTTCTTTCTTTATAGGTTAGACATTCTATAGGCAGGAGTCACACCAGACATACAGAAGCATAGGGCGTTTTTTGAATCTTGAATTTGTCACATCCTAATTAAGTAACATGTTTACCAGTAACGATAAACCCCACTGAATTTACAGTACGCTACTGTATCCCGTAACACTAATCGACCAAGTTCAATTTAATTAGTATCACAAAATTTTTGAATTTGCTTGGCTCTGTTATCTCCGTCCAACTTAGTGGATGATGGATGGTGTGCATGGATGGTGGCGTTAGACGTAAAAAACACATCGATCATGGTGGTATCTGACCATAATCAACATGTTTAATACAACGCTGTAACGTTATTTAGGGTAAAAATTCAAGTGTTAATGAGCGTACAAACAAAAACAAAATGAAGAAATCTATCTACGGATATGTCACGGGTTAAGTGATTATTAGTTGCTTGGTGGGTTCGTTCGGCAATGGGTAAAGTTTTTTAAACAACCGCCGATCAATATCAGGCGGTTAGCTCGCAGTGCGGCGTATGTTTGCAAGAGTTTTTGATAGACTCGACTCTTTAAATATTTAAACCAGATTATCTATGTCTAACGGTTCCTTTGTTACAAATTTTTCAAACCATCCGCTTAATGGCATATGTCCAACATTTTGTATATCCAGTGACTGATGTCGGAGATCAAATAAACCTCCTCTTTCAATAATTTTAATTAGGGGTTCATATACATTTATATATTTAGCATATTTTGGATCCTTATCAGCATAATTAGCCAATTGGATATAATATTCAAATATTTTTCCTGTATATATGCTTCTACCTAAAAACTTTGAAGCTTCTTCGTTACAATAGTCTGAGATCACTATTTCTTCCTCATTGTCACCAAGCAATTGAGCTATATTTGAAAACAAAGGTGGCCTCGGTTTAATCGCTTGCTCCTTGAAAAATTGAGCCAATCTCCTTAAAAATTCTCGAGCTAACTTAACATCCTCTTTTGATACGCTTGTACCTACTACATCCCATTTCACATTATTGATTTTTACTATAGCCTCATCTAGATACATTTTTTCACCTCTTAGTTAATAATCTACGTGTTTATCAAAATGTTTGTTAAATTCTTTTGATTGATCGTATCCTGGAAATGAAGGTGGATTGGGATCTGTTATGTTAGCTCTGTCATGTGCATTTTTTTTAATGTCGATATCATATATCTCGTCCTCGTGGTTCCAAGTAGACGGATCTCTTAAAGGCATCCCACCATCCATAAATTCCTTTTCTTTAATCTCATGATTTGCTAGCTCCCTAAACCATTCTTTTTCCTCTTCTGTCAATTCGCCCTTTTGAGCCTTCTGCCATGCATATGCAATATCTGCATCCGCTTGAAAATATAACTCTTCGTACGGTTTACCACCAACAGATATTTGTTTTGTGTCTAAGAACAAATGCTTCTTTGTCTTCAAGACCTGTTCTTCTGTCAATCCTGTATTTTTGGCTACTGTGGAAATATCTCCAATACCTGATTTTCTTATATCGATATATTTCCTCTCGAGGAATGCTTGAAATCCATCTTCTGGTACGATGATGTGCTTTTTCATTTCAACTGGATCTGTTATAAAATCATGTTTACCCGTCCTCTCAGTAATTGTGCTTGTCCGTCCCTTACTAGCCTCATCATATAGATGCGAGTCATCAAACTCATCGAAAGGCCGGTTCTTACCAGGACCGCCCAACGCCCCTCTTGAAGGCTTGGATTTAGCAGTCTTCGATCCAGTCTTACCGCTAGCTGCCGCCGGATCTTGTTGAACCTGCTGCTTCCAGGCTGCCCATGTATCACCTAGAGCTGAACTGTTCTTACTGTTAACCAGCTTGTCCGCTGCCTTATTTAACCCATGCTTGGCCAGCATAGCCAGGTTTACAACCATCAACGTAATACCCAACTTATCCAGCAATTCCTGATCCATTCCAAGAAACGTTGGATTCGTATTGGCGTTTCCGTTCTTCAGATCATTCAACTTCTCCGCGTTAACCACAATCATGGAGACGCCCAGCGCAGCATCCGCTACAGCCAGCATGTACAGAGATCCTCCACCTGTTGGTATCGCCGCTATAATTGCAACTACCCCGAATAAGATGTTAAATTCTGCAATCAATACTTGGGGACCAATAATAAGCTCTTCGAACGTATATCGGGATAAGTATACCGTTTTTTGGGTTTGTTTACTCAAGTAGTCGGGCTTTTGCGGTATGCCATAGGCAAGTTCCATCTGTTCCAGCCAAGGACTGATCTTTTCCAATACGCCCCCGATTCCGGTAGCTTCCACGAACTGCTGGATCATCCCTGGCTTTCCGCTCGATCCAGCCGGTTGGGAGGAGCTTTGACCGCTCAGCACTGGAGGAGCTGGCATCATCGCATGGATTTCCTCTGATGACTTGCCTGCTTGCCCCCCTTGTTCCATCACCTGTTTGGCTTGCTGCTTCCAATCGTACATCGCCGTTCGATCCTGGTCCATCTGGTCGTAAACCTTCTGCTGGTTCGCCAGTTCGACCTGTTTTTCTGCTTTGCTTTTCTTTTCCGGCTCTGCAGCGGGCTGATTGATATACTTTTGTTGATAGATTGTTTTTTGTTCATTGGAAGACATGGTGCTCAGCCAGTTCTTGGCTTGATCCTTCATTCCCGGATCACTCTTAGCCGTCTCGGCTACTTGATTACGAATATCCGCTCGCTGCCCATCCGTTAGCTGAACTGCAGCCTTGAGTTGGAGCGATAGATCGATCTCTTGTTTCGCAATTTCTCCTTGAGCGAGCTTATCTACATACAACTCTTCCAGCTCTTCTTCGGTTAGAAGATCCACAAAGTCCACTTCGATCTTCTGGAAGTCAACCTTGGCACTCTGGATCCCCATCCGGTTACCGTTCAGGATAACATACTGGTCAGTATTCGTCTGGAGTACAATTTCCTGCTCAGCACGGATTCGAAGAGATTCGAGAACTCCCTCTTCGCCCCCACTGCCGGCTTCAATCTGATTTCCTGCTACAACGAGAAGATCCTCGCTGGCATTCAGCGTGATATTTCCTCCATCCAGATGCAGGCTAACGGTCCCTTTCTCAAATAAAACACCGTCATCTCCCAGCTGCATTTTGGCCTCACCAGGCATCTCGAATACTTTTGTGGAAGGTTTCTGGAACACCGTCCGGCTCTTCATTTCCTCGCCGCCGCCACGAACCGAATTAATAGCCATCGCCTTTTTCTCTGTGCCACTGGGGAAATAGACCTTAATACGAGCCCCCTCTTCCGGCAGACAGTGAAAGATATTGTTGCCCTCTCCCGAATAAGGAAACCACCAATTTCCCTGCTTATCGTGTGCATCGTCGATATCTAAATGCACCTTCACCATATTGTTGGCCCGTTTAATCACGCGTCCTTCCAAAGACATCCCTTGGAGTTTATCATTACGGCGGGATTTTCGGCGCAGACTCTGGCGCTTTACCAGCAAGTATTCATACTGTAATAAACCTGCTGAGTAGCTGATCACGGACTCGGAGACCACCCACATTTGTTTCTTAAATGATACATCATCGCCAACTTGGCAATACTGATCACTGGTTACTCGGTAGTTAACAAAATCGGCTTCCACTAGCTGTTCTGCATCCTTGCCTTCAGCATTAGCTCGAAGCTCTTCATAGACAGCTCGATCTTTCATGGCCTTGTAACGCCGGACATGTAGCTCTTTACCCCAGGATAAGTCCGGGACTCCAAAGTAGACACGAGGTGCATCCATGGAGACGTCCGGTAAAATGACGGTTCCCACTCTAGAAGCCAGTCGCTTCAGAAATTTCCAATCTGTTTCTTCATACTGAACCAACAAAGCACCTATGGAAGCCTGGTCACTTGTCGCCATATTCTGGGCATCTCCTGAGGCATAATTCCGAACCAGCTGCCGAATCGCATCGGTATAGGTCAGATGCTTGTTCTGATACGAGCGACTCCGCGGCTTCATATCCATGATATATGTACGTGATAGAGCCTCCACTTCTAAAAGGGGGATCCCATCTTCCATCTGGATATCGACTTTGGTAATTCCTCCGGCAAACCACCCCTCCGGTCTGACATCCGTTGGCTTCTGCAGAACGAGGCTGTCGTTAAAGGAACTCTGGAGGAGGCATTGCTCTGCCTCCTCTTCGCTCATGCGGGCTGTAAAAACACAACGTGTATGTGCATTGAAAGCTCGCTCAATTCGAAAACTGCGGAGGTCCTTGATCTTGTAGGGCCACTGCAGTTCAAATCCATCTCCCTGATAGTTAACATCCATTTCGATACCCTCCTCCGTTAATGCCAGCCTTACCTTACAGCAAACTCCGGAGGAGCCGGATCCATGCCATTGGTTAACAAGCGTATCTGTCCTCCACATGTACAGAACAGGCAGGACTTACTGGTCAGGGCCGGTACTCCCTGAATGGACACATTGGGGCTTCCATTAGTCCACTGGGGCTTTGCCCCTGCCAATGCCTCGATCAGTGCACTTAACGAAGGCTTTGACATCAATGTGCTTTGAGCAGAAGCCGAGGCGGTGGGCATAATTCCAGGGGCACAAGGGTAGATAGCCTGTCCACATGTTGGTTCTGTTGGATCGGGGTCAATAATGTACGAAGGATCCGATTTGGGGCCTGCGACACGTTCAGCTAACTTCATCGGATGCAGCTCACTCCGGCAATACCCGAAGGAGTAGAAGTTCCCGTCGATTTCCTGTCCCATTTTTGTATAAGGTATACCGTGAATCGTCCCTGGCTCAGAAGTGGACGTGGCACAATCCTCGACCGTTAGCATCGGGCTACCGTTTATGTACACCCCATTGGGCTCCAGCTTGTTCAGTACCTCCTCATGGGTTCCAAACGTACAATGCATATAGGCTCCTGCCGTTACATATGTATCTTCACTCCTCCAGGGGGAGGAAAGCAGCTTGTTTAGCGTATCCTTCGTTAAGATTGTATCTGTAACTCCCATCTACATGTCTCCTTCTGTGATCTGAATCGGTCTGACGTTCAAACCATATATACCTGCCCGCAGTAGACGTTCTGCCAGTTCAAGACGAACAATCACCAGCTGAGTCCGATAATACGGAACGAGGAATGCAGATTCTTGTTCAAGGCCACTGAGATCAGCCATTATGCTCATAACCTGCCCGCTCTGGATCAAGGCTTGATCAGGAGCGATACACGTCGCCTTCGGCAGATCCATCCAGTGATAGAATGACTGGTTATACTGTTCCAGGTTCATCACCACAACTCTTTTAGAAGTAGTCTCAGGTGCAAGTTTCATGATGAACTTGGATAACTCATCACTGAGCAGCAGCAAAGGATATTGCGCAAGGATACTGGAAGAAGAAAAGGGTTGACCACTCTTCACATAAACGATTTCCTCTTCAGCAGCATAGTCATAACCTTGAAGCATTCGCTCTGGCCATTGAAGGCTGGCTCCGTTGGAAGAAAGCTGTCTGTCATGTTCGATCACGTAGTAATTTGTTTCACTCATGAATTTTTCTCCACCCATTCAATAGCAGCGCGCTGTTCAGCAGTTAACTGCACCCGAAATCGATCTTGTACAAGCATCTGGCTTCCTGCCAGATCAGCCCCGGTGAAATCTACCTGCTCCAGCTGTGCACCTGTAAAGTCACCCGCGATCTTGCAATATCGAAAGCTTGCATGATTCAGATTCGCTCCTTGAAACCGAACACCGTTCATACCGTAGAACAGACCATGTGTATCGACGAAGGTATCGCGGCCACCCAAAGCACCATCGAATCTTGCCTTTCTCAGATCACACCCTCGAAAGTCCACATCATACAAAAGCGTCTCTCCAAAGTTGACATGATCACACTGGCACCGCATAAACCGAGTTCCCAGTAGGCTCGTCTCCTCCATGTGGCTACCGCTGAGTTTCACTTCTTCGAACCGAGCGTAATTGAAATCTATTTCCCCATAATCTCCTTGCGTAAGATCTACACTCGCAATATGTTCATAGATGTATTCACTGGTCAGCTTGCTCTCCAGCCAACCCTTACAAGTTATCGAGCTGCGCTGCATCCCATTCATTCGGTATACCGATTCAGTCACCTCATGATCCTGAAATTCACCAACACGAACTTCAAATTCTATGTCCTTGTTTAAGTTCTGAAATGAATCTAGTTTACGAATGTCATCCATTGCATAACGGACAGCATGTACCATATAGACATGAAAAGGATACAACTGTCCTGTTTGCCATGCATGAAGGGCAACCTGATCAATCCTGTTCATATATCTCTTGCGACTGCTCTCACATTCCTCGAACCACTGTTCCATATAACGATAAATCCAGCTTGCATCGTATAGAAACCCGCTCGCGGGCATCTCCCCCTCACGGTACCGATCACTCGCGTATAGCATATAAGCCGGATCTCCCTGATTCAGCCTGGTCCGCATTAACGATACGTGCAGCGTACTGCACGCCTGTAGCTCACCCTGTTCTTGTTGCAATCTTACCCGTTCACAGAAGGCGTCAAATAGAGGAACAATTCCCTGTACTATCTCTTGCCGATGCCTAACATAATAGGTGTGCAACTCCTGTATCTTGCTATTCCGAAGTGGCAGCACTTCCTGTTCCAAGAACTGCTGCCACAGCTCCATCTGATGCATGATCTAGCCCCTCACTGTCTTTATTGGTTCATTAAGATCTCAATTCCTTTAATGACAACCTGGCCTTGGTCGATGGTTAGGCCGCCGTTTCCATCCTTGGTTGACAGATCTATTTGGTTAGCTAGCATGACGACGGACTCGGATACCATTTCAATCTGCTTACTTGCCTGAAGGGTAATCTTGTTCTCACAGTTCAGGATAATGGTTCCCGCACTGGTCAGCGTCAGAGTCGCTCCTCCTGTGGCTCCAGTAATAGTGATTTTGTCTTCTTCAAAGGTAATCTTCTGTCCAGTCGGTGTAAGGAGGAATTTGGTGTTGGGATTGGCCATCAGATCTTCTTTTAAATCCTTGTCATATTGCACAATGGGCTGCAATTGCTCCTGCTGAACAACCGTAGTGGTGATCCCTCCTCCACCACCTCCAGTTTGGGTAGTTTGGGCCGATGCAGGCGACGAAGAAGGTGATGAGATGGCCTCTTCCGGTATTTTCTTGCGAACAGAGCTCAGTGCAATGCCTTCCGCCTCCCTTGCATTAGGAAAGTAAAGACGGATACTATCCCCTTGCTCAGGCATACAGTACCACCCAGTCTGATCATCCGAAGCATACATGGTGGAGTAAGGGAACAGATTGGCCGTGGCCAGACTCCATTCCTGATCACAGTCCAACTGGACTTTAACCTCATCTCTCACGACGCCCATAATCTGTCCTGAAATGGATGCACCGACAAGGCGTGAGTTGTATCGCTTACGTTGATAAGCAGATTTCATGTGCCCGAGCACATAATGGTGGATAAGTAGCCCTTGCTGCATTTCGGTCCGAATTTCAAAGACTTTGAGTCTTTGCCCTTTAAACTGTACCTCATCCCCAAGTTTCAAAACTCGGTCATGTACCTTAACTTCATATCGGATATAAGCCTGTTCACTAAGGCCACTAGCACCTTGCGCTTCTTGTTGATAGGCCAGCATGTCCTTATACATGCGGTAATGCGTTGCTTCCAGCTTGCCTGCATCCCGTTGCTCGGGTATACCTAGATAGATACGAATGCGTTTTTCCGTTGATACAGGAATCAATACCGTATGATAATGAGACGCTAATCGCTGCAGAAACTCCCAGTCGGTCTCCTGGTATTGGAGTGTATAAGCTCCAAGTTTTTTCTTTTCCATAAACGTATTGAATGTCTGACCGTCTGGATAGAGCCCGCTAATCTTCTGCATGACATCTGGAATCAAACTGGCAGCATTCTGAAAGGAACGTGTCTCGCGCTTAATATCCATGGCATGCGTATGCGAGACGGCTTCCGCCTCTAGCCAGTACACCTGATTTTCCACTCTGACCTGGAGCTTCAGAATGACACCGTGAAATAACCGCTGTTTTTGTCCATGTTCATCGGTATAAAACAATTCAACGGGAGTGCTCTCATCGGCCATACGTACGTATTGCTCTTCTTTTTCCTCTGGAATGACCCCAGTGAATCTTAACTTCCCGTGCTCATGAACTTTCATATGTATCGCAACTTGATGTATTCGAATCTCAAAAGGCTGTATCTGGAGTTGCTCGTAACTAATTGTCGCGAGTGTCATGACCTCTCACCTACTTACTTTTTTTTATTCTGATGCTTTAATTTACTATTTATCGACTTTTAACATATGTTTGTTTATACATTATCCTTAAATTCAATAAAAAGGATATAAAATAAGACTTTACTCATATTCCATAAATTCCTAAACGCGAATAAAAAAGAGCAGCGCGCTTGCTACTCCTCCTTTATTCCTACGCTTTGGATTCTTATTTGAGCATCATTATGTTAATAGTCCATATTAAATAGTATCCTCTATTCCTTTTTTTCTTCCCCCATATCCATTTGGATAGAATCTCTAAATCTCTACTATTGTACATTTGAATAGGTTGCCAAAAAAGCCGCCATGTAGGCGACTTTGATGGTACCCTCTAACTAAAATAGTTAAGCTATGATAGGCATTGATGTTCAATCGGTGTGCGTTGTTTCAAGTTTGCCATTGAAAGCCTAAATCCAATTGGAGCATTTAATCATTTAGAACTGGCAGCAATTTTCGTGATCTTGTCGGCAATATCTTCTGCTTGTAAAAGGGATGAGAATGAATCCGCCGCAAAATATTTTTCCATTTCAATCTCAATTACATGATGATTTTTGACCGCATCTAAGGTTGTCCACGTCACTGGGAGCTTGGGTGGCTCTTTGCCTTCAACACTAAGCACAATGACGTAGTCGCCTACATAATCGTTTACAGTCTCCCATGAGACTTCAATACGGTCTTCTTTTTTGTCAATGATTTCACTTTTCACTTTAGGGGTTGGGTTTAGTCCCAAAATATCGTATGTAGCTCTTCCCCCACGCTCGCCTGCATTGCCAATCACCATCAAAAATTTGTCTACAGTAATATAATCCACAATGGAGATCGTTGCATCTTCAGGAATTACATTTCTGATTTTATTGCGGGCAGCTTCCGTACGCTTTTCAAAATCTTCATTCCACTTTTTAGCTTCTTCTTGTCGCCCCAGAATATCGCCCATGGCTGTGATTTCTTCCTGAATCGTTGAGTACTTGCTTGTCTCAAACACGACGGTCGGTGCAATTTTGGAGTAACTTTCATAGGCCGCGGTATTCCAAGTAATGATGATATCTGGAGTCAAATCCAATACCTTCTCTAAAGAGATACTTCCCTCCAAACCAATATCTTGAACCGTGTCAGGTAAATAAGGTTTCAGAAACTTGGCAAAGTTCATTTGTGTACTGGACGCTCCAACAGGCGTTACTCCTACAGCCAAGACGGGCCCTAAATCCCAGTCCACAACAACACGTTTGGGATGTGCCGGAACACTAACTTCTCCCATGACCGTTGATACTTTCCGCATGCTCGTATCTTCTTTGGCCTCATTGGTAGGCATATTTTGACTAGAATCTGCACTCTGATTTGAATTTCCGCCTGCTGACCCCTGGCTATTATTTTGACTGGAGTTCCCATTCGTGCATGCTGCAAGCATCAATGTAAAACATAACATGAGTGTTAATACCATCTTCGATCTTGTTCCTCTATACATCTGTCTATCCCCTTCTGTTTTGTATTGATAATGATTATCATCAATAACATAACAAGTAGAAGAATGTTTGCCCATAGAGGATACGAACCCTTCCCATGGACTATCTGAATCACCTAAGCTCTCCTTCATTTTCTTTTTATATTGACCCGGCGTCATCCCGACCTGCTTCTTGAACAGACGTGTGAAATAAAAAACATCACTATAACCTACACTTGAAGCAATCTCCTGTGCAGTGGCATCTGTCCGAATCATTAATTCTTTTGCTTTAGCCATCCGCGCCTGAATCACGTATTCGATAGGACTTCTGCCCGTACGAAGTTTAAACTGTTTCGATAAATATTGAATGCTATAATTCCATTGTTCAGCCAAGGACTCAAGAGAAATAGATTGATTAAAATGTTCGTGAATGTACTGGATGATCTCTTCTACCATATCCTTTTCCTTTGAAGTAACTCCTTGAAGCTTCAGTTGCTGGACTAGTGTATATACGAACTGGTAAAAAAAGATTTTCACATGAAAACGTTCAAATACCTGTCTTCGGCTCCATTCCTCATACATTGAATCCACATGGCGATATAGATTAAGCGGAGCAAGAGGCTGGTAGGCATACGGTAGCTGAAAAGGGTTATTCATGTCATAGTTGTTCTGAATTTCTTTGCTAGCTTTGGGTGACATACTACCTCTATATAAAATGTAATAGTACGTGACCTCATATTGCCCGGCCTCGATCCTGATTCTACTTCCTTTTCCTGCATGTAGTAGATAAAACCGTTTAAATATATGTATATCTTCATCTAATGAAATGGAGCCTTGTCCTTGCACGATATATATAAAACCACTGACTGGGAGATGATATTGCTGCTTCCCCCCGCTACTTATTACAATTTGGCGAATATCCACCAGCTGAATCGATGAATGGTCCCACATTTGAATATACTCTTCCCAGTTCACTATTTTTCTCCCCCGTTTGACCACATACTGAACCTACATTCAGTAATAAATCCCTTTATAATTCAATTTGACTATATTCGATAACGATAATCATTGTCAATTAGAGGACGACTTAAAGTTAAGGAAGAAATTCCTAAACTCCCTCTCCAGAACCAACAGAACCCCGGCAGCACATCTGCATTCAGCAGCGCACAACCGGGGTTCACCATTATTTTAATTATTACTTATATCTCTTAACCTAACTCACCTTGTAAAATCATGCTGCCCAATCGTCAGCAACGTTGGTCTGCTCTTACTCCACAATGAAGTCGCAATCTTCGGATTGTAATAATAGAGTGCTCCGTGTGTCGGATCAGTACCATTCAAGGCTTTACGAGCTGCCTGATAGGAAGTCTGGGTTGGCTTCGTATTAAACTGTCCATCGTCTATAGCCGTGAACTGCCCTTTTTGGAAAATTACTTTGGGGATCGATGATGGAAATGCATTCGAATGCACTCGATTCAAGACGACCGCACCTACAGCAACCTGCCCTTCAAAGGACTCTCCCCGTGCTTCCCCATGAATCAGCTTCGCAAGCTGGCGCAGCGTGTTACCTTGGGCAGCAGCCTTCTTGTTCAGTCTGTTGAGTGTTGCCGGGCCTGCAATCCCATCCGCACTCAGCCCCTGAGCCTGCTGGAACTTACGGACAGCGCCTTTGGTAATAGAACCGTAATATCCGGTCAATCCAGCTTTAAAATACCCCAGTTCGTTTAATTGCTCCTGCAATTGCAGCACATGTTCACCGCGAACGCCCTGTTCCAGCTTCTGCGCCCCGGCAGACGGAGCTGCCATCGTGAGACCGAGAGCCATTGCGAAGGCACCGAGAAGCACACTGACTCGTCCTGCTCTTTTGCCAGCCTTTCTCCCTCTGCGATGGGTGATTTTCCGGCTAATGGTAATAGGTTCCATGTGGTCGGTGCTTGTGTGCAAATCATGCAGATCAAGCCTCTCATCCCCGTTATCTAATCTAGACTCTTCATCTAGGCTGTAGATATAGCTCGTCATTTTCATCTGTTTCATTTCTTTCATCTCTTTAACAGGAGTAAGATCAATCACATCATATCTCCCGTTTATCTCACTTATCTTATCGTTGCCATTATAGCTGTACATTACATTCATACCGACATTATCAGTCACACGTACTACTTCACACACGCCATTCTGTCCACTCATCATATGCTTTTCATTCATTCTATTCTTGTCACTGATTCTATTCTGCTCATTCATCATATTCTCTGCATTCACTTCGTTCAATTCATTCATTTCACACGTTTGATCCATTTCAATATTGTTCTTCATGATTAGATTAACCTCCACTTTTCTGAATCCAGATCCCACTTCTCCCCCCTGAATCCTCACGGCCCTACATCCCGAGTGTCATTATAGGATATAGAAAAAGTGACGTCTATCGGACCGATGGCGCAGGCGAAAATCCACTCCAAACACATCAAAAAGAGGCATGAGCCCATGGTCACGCCATAGTCATGCCTCTTCTTGTATCAACCTTCTACCGCTTATCCACCCCGTTATAGTCGTAGGCAGGCAGACCCGCACAAAAGTTGCGTTGTATTTATTGACATTTATTCGGCCAGCTCCAGACCCTTGGTTTCCCGGCCCAGGAACAGCACAGCCGCAGCGCCAATGAGGATGGTCACGAAGAAAATCGTGAAAATTAGGCTGATTGCGACTTCACGCTGAACCAACATACCAACCATTAATGGAGCAAGCACGCCCCCAATCCGGCCTACCGATGTAGCAAGACCCACACCTGTTGAACGAACGGAAGTGGGGTACAATTCCGGACTGTATGCGTACAGACCGCCCCAAGCTCCCAGATTGAAGAAGGAAAGACAGATACCTGCGGTCAGGATCGTCGCTTCCGTTGTTGCCAGTCCAAAAGCAATCGCACTTACTGCTGTCAATGTAAGATAAACGACAAGTACAAATTTGCGGCCAAACCGCTCAATGAAGTACGCCGCCGTGAAGTAACCTGGCAGCTGTGCGATCGTCATAATCAGCACGTACTGGAAGCTTTTGACCAACGTAAAGCCTTTTGCCATAACAACCGACGGCAACCACAGGAACATGCCATAATAAGAGAAAATGACGGTAAACCACAAGATCCAGAGCATCAACGTTGTGCGGCGATGCGGTGCCGACCAGACCGTCGCTACCTTTTCGCGGAACGTGATTTTCTTAATCTTGGTATTGTTCTTGTAACGAGGCGGGTCCTGAATGGCACGGCGCAGATACAGCGCATAGAACGCTGGAACGGCACCAATGGCAAAAGCAATTCTCCAGCCATATTCCGGGATAACAAAGTTGGCAATGAGTGCCGATACAATCCAGCCACCTGCCCAGAAACTCTCCAGCAGTACAACTGCACGTCCACGTTCTGCCGTAGGCATCGACTCCGATACCAATGTAGATGCCACGGGCAGCTCTCCGCCGAGGCCGATACCTGCAATCAGACGCAGTACACACAATACAGCGAATCCGGTGGCCAAGGCTGACAGACCGCTCGCGATCGTAAAGATCAGTAGAGTCCACATCAAAATGGCCTTTCGGCCGAAACGGTCCGCAAGTGCCCCCGCAAGCAATGCACCGAGCGCCATACCGATGGAGTTGATACTCGTAAGCACCCCGACTTGTCCGGGACTGAGACTCCATTCCTTGGCGAGTGCAGCCACGATGAAGGAAATCATGCCGACTTCCATTGCATCAAACAGCCAGCTCATGCCGGCACTGAACAGCAGCTTGCGCTGCTTGGGATTCCGCAATACTTCCAGTTTGCTCATGTCTTATAGCTCCCTTGATCTCTATGTAGTCATTCTGACACTAAACCATTATTATGCAGAATGATCCAGAAATCAATGTAAAATACGCATATCCGTTGATCTTCTTCCTATACCTTACCCCTTGAGTGAACCCGCTGTCAGGCCTGCTACAAAATAACGCTGAAGCAGAATGAACAGCACGATCATCGGAATGGCTGTTACCAGCACACCGGTGAGCATCATTGGATAGTTCGTCACGTATTCCCCGCGGAACTGCATGAGTGCGAGTGGTAACGTTAGCTTGGACTTACTGCTGAGCATTAGCATCGGAATGAGCAAGTCATTCCAGACCATCACGAGCAGGAACGTGGCTGTAGCTGCCAGAGAAGGTGCAGCGAGTGGTAGCGCAATTCGTGTATAGAGCCTCCACTCGCTTGCTCCATCCATACTGCCCGCTTCCAGTATTTCCGCATTCAGCATACGCATAAAACCCGTCAGCATAAATACGGAGACCGGCATTAACATCGCAGCTGATACTACAATGAGTCCTGTCAGACTGTCCGACCACCCGAGCGTACGCGTCAGAGAATAGATCGGCAGCATGCTCACTTGGGAAGGAACGATTAGACCTGCAACAAACAAAGCAAACACAATTTTGCCCACGCTGCCACCCCAGCGGACAATGGCATACGCAATCATGCTGCTGAGCAATAACTCAATCGCAACCGTGCCCAGCGTCACGACCAGACTGTTCCCGAAATACTGCCACATCGGCTGATTGCGAAACATACCAGTGAGATTATCCCACGTAAACGGGTCCGGCCAGCTAAATGGACTGATGAAGAAGTTGCTGCTCGTTTTGAACGATGACACAAATACAAAGTACAGCGGCACAAGAATTAACAGGGCGTACACCAATAGGATCAGTCGATTGAACCATTTTAAAACCATAGGAACCCCCTCCCTTCTTCTTTAATTCTTTTAGGTCTGCTCAGGCATCGTTCTCATTCAAGTTTTCTGCCCTAAAGTCATTTCAACGTAATGAAATCCAGAACTCGTTCAATAATTCGTTTAACAATTAGAATACTCACAAATCACCTATTCACGAACATATCAATCCGTCCAATCGTTAATAGCTTACCCGGTCGGCACGCAGCGCCTTGAACTGCAATAACGTCAGCAAAGCGAGCAGAACCAGGAAAATCATCGAACCCGCAGAAGCAAGGCCAAATGAGTAGCTGCCAAAGGCGGTATGATAGATGTATGTCGTCAAAATTTCAGTAGCGTAGTTCGGTCCTCCGTCTGTCATCGTGAAAATGAGATCAAAAGCCTTGAAGGATTGAATCGTGGTATAGGCCACGACAATCGTTGCCGAAGGTGCAAGCAAAGGCCAGGTCACGGTACGGAATACCTGCCATTTGCTGCCGCCATCCATACGTGCTGCTTCATACAGCTCCGCTGGAATGCCTTGCAGACCTGCGATAAACACGATCATCATCTGCCCGGCATGTGCCCAGACTTGTACAGCGGCTATCGAGTAGATTGCGATCTTCGGATCACCAATCCAGTTGTGGGCGATGCTCCCCATACCTGCCTCGTTCAATCCATAGTTAATCAACCCGATCGAAGGATCGTACATAAAAGCCCAGATCAGACCCACCGATACAGAGGACAGAATCGCAGGCAGAAAATAGAGCGCCCGGAGCGCGATGCGTGTCTTTGTGTTACGTACCAAAAGCAGCGCCAGAACAAGTGAAATAAAGGTTTGCGCAATGACAACCGTTAACATGAACTCGACGTTGTTGCCAAAAGCTTTGCGAAATACGATGCTGCTGAGACTGTCCTTATAATTATCCAGCCCTACAAATGCATACGACGGGGATACCCCGTCCCAATCCGTAAAGGAGTAGAACAGCCCCGTCAATGTAGGAAATATGAACAGTGCAACGTACAGCAACAACCCGGGAAACAAAAACATGGATAGCTGAATACGGTTCTTCATCGTTTATTTCCCGATATGCTGATCAATGATCGCCTGTGCTTGCTGCGCTGCTTCTTCAGGAGAAGTGCCGCTCAGTACAGCCTGAATGGAGTTGGTTACTGCTTTCTGATTATCTCCGTTCAGGATAGTGAACCGTGGCTGGAACACGGTTTTTTTGCTCGCCCAATCTCCGGCAACCTGGAGCTCAGGTGTATCGTACTTCACATCATTCACCGTTACATTCTGTCCCGTCTGGTTGGCGTATTCGCCAGCCACCTCCGGGTTGCTCAGGAATTCGATGAACTTCTTCGCTTCTTCCGGGTGTTTGGACTTACTGTTCACCGCAAGCATAAATGTCGTGGTATGAACGCCTTCATACTTCGCTTGATCGGCACTTACGGTAATCGGTGCAAGCAGCTTCTGCTCCAGATTCGGATTTTGAAGCTTGTTCTGTGCTAACTGATACGATCCGCTCGCCAGCATGGCTGCTTTCTCCTGGATAAAGAGTGCTCCCGCTGCCGGGTCTTTCGTTCCCAGTGCGTCCTGCTGGAAGTATCCTTTGTCGTTCAGTTCTTTGATCTGAGTTAAGGTTTTCATCCAAAACTCATCCGTTAGTTTGACCTCTCCGGCTTCCACTTTGGTAAAAATGTCGTCACTCGGTGCATTGTTCATCACCATCGTATTCATGAATTGGCCTGGACCAATATCCGCTCCAGCAAATGCAATCGGAATGATGCCGTTGTCTTTCAGCGTCTGGCATAGTGCCAGGAAGCCTTCCCAATCCGTTGGCGGGGTCAATCCATATTTTTCGAACAACTTCACATTGTAGATTGGATCGTTATATACGAGTTGATAAGGAATTGCATATTGCTTGCCATCGTGCTGGCCTGCTTCAATTAGCTTAGGATTGTATGCAGACAGAAACGACGATCCAGTCAGATCAGTGAACAATCCGGCTTTGGTGAAGGCTTCGAACTGTGCACCAGGGAAGGAAGCAAATACATCCCCAACTGAACCGTCACTGATTTTGGATTGTACAGTGGATTGATATTGGTCTGAAGGAAGAGTCTGCATTTCCACATGGATGTTCGGATTTTCCTTTTCAAACGCATCAATCGTCTTGTTCAGTGCTTCCACATCCTCTCCACGCCAGTGCATGAAGCTGATTGTTACTTTGCCCGAACCGGAGGAATCGCCCCCTCCTGATGCCGCGTTATCTCCGCCGCCGCAGGCAGACAGCAGGATGGACATTACCAGCATACTGACAAGGGGCAGGATATATTTTTGTTTTTTTCTCATGAAAGAAGACCTCCTGAAGGATGTTATATAAGTTAAACAATGATTTTACACTGAACCACTACGCGGTCAGAACCATCTTCCAATCGCTGTTATCCCCAGATTTTTTCTGCCCTCTTCGTTACCGTGTAAAAAAGGTTTCACTTATTTAGTTAGTGGTAACTGAGTGCTGTTTCTGTCTGGCGCTCCATTTGCTGCGAATAATCGGCATGACTGTCCGTCCGAAGATTTCGGCTTCTTCCAGATGCGGATATCCCGACAATATAAATGTGGTCACGCCGAGATCTCCATATTCCATCAATCGTTCTGCGACCTGTTCTGCTGTACCCACAATGAGGATTGCTCCGCCGGAACGTACAACTGACAAACCTGTCCACAGGTTGGGACCTACGACAAACTGCTGCTTCTCGGACAGTTCCCGCAGCTCATTCTGTCTGCGTTGGTTGGTTGCATCCGTCTCTGCGAAGCCTGCTTTGGCTTTTTCGATGGCCTCTGGTGGTACTTTGCTAATAATCTCCCAAGCCGCCGCCCATGCTTCTTCTTCCGTATCCCGAATGAGTACTTGTGCCCGCATGCCGTAACGCAACTGACGATCTTGTCCGGTTTCCTCTTTGATCTGTTCGCGAATGACTTCAATTTCTTCGATCTGCTCCTGAATCCAGTCATGCGGCTCTCCCCACATGAGGAATGTATCTGCGTGCTCAACAGCGACCCGCTTTGCAATCGGTGAACTTCCACCCAAGTAGAACGGCGGATACGGATTTTGCACCGTTTCAGGCATGCCTACCGGACCTTTGAAATTATAATACTTACCGTTAAACTCCGAATTGTCTTCGGATGCTTCCTGATTCGACTGAGCACCACTTCCAGCAAACTCGGTCAGATTGAGCCCGGCCGATTGTGTCCATGAACGCTTCATCACTTCCATGTACTCGCTCGCCCGTTCATAACGTTCATCATGGGCATGAGCCAGTGGATCTCCCAGTTCCTCCAAATCCCGAACCGAACTGCCTGTCACCACATTGATCATGGCACGACCGTCAGAAAGTTGATCCAGTGCCGCTCCCATTCGCGCCGCCAATACAGGGGTGACCAGACCCGGTCGAATGGCCACAAGCGGACGCAGTGTTTTCGTGTGACTCATGACAGCCGAACCCACAACCCACGCATCCAGACAGGCTCCACCTGTCGGAATCAATACAAATTCAAAACCTGCCGTCTCCGCTGTCTGCGCTACTTGAACCAAATAATCCAGGCTCGGTTCCCGCTCCGGGGCAACTCCTACATATTTTCCGTCTCCTGCTGTAGGCAAAAACCAACCAAACTTCATCTCTTCCTGTTCGCTCACGCAAGTCAATCCCTTCTGGTCATAAATTGATCTAATGAATAGTTTCACTCAGCACTTCGGTTACAGAAAACCTTTCGATCACTCTTGTCCCCAGATTTCTTTTAATTCCCTTTTCAAGGGAAAATCCGGTGACAAAGGCGCACGCTTCGCTTCTTCAGGTCTTTTCTGTCCCCTACGTTGCCGTGTAATTCTTAAAGTTGAATTTATAAGTACGTACACTTCCAAATGCCGATTAATTAACTTGGTTTAATAGGTATGGACATCATAACAATTGATTTGTCTGTGATCAATGTCATTTCGCGGCCATTTTATTTTGTCATTTTGTGGTGAATTCACAGGAATAGGTCTTCTCGATCTTGAATATTTACAAAACCCACCTGTATAATAGGTTATAAGAGAAACTTTCAGAGATTACAAACTATACTTATATTAAAGAGGTGTTCCTGATGATCGAGAGCATGAAGGAGGACCACCACGAGTTTTTGGATATTATTTTTTTTACTCCGTCTGAATTCGAGAAAGCCGGTGGAGCATGGCCGATTCGAATCGGTCGTAATATAGCCAAGAGCAACTATCATATCGGCCCTCGAACGACGCCTTTTCATTATTTAATTTTTGTTCTGGAAGGCGAGGGAACTTTCATACAGAACGGACATCGTTATTCCCTGCGTGCCCGCGATGCATTCTGCCTGTATCCACAGGTTACCCATGAGTACTGGTCCGACCCAAAGGAATCTTTGCACAAAATTTTCATTGCCTTTGATGGAAAACATGCAGCTGAACTTTTGGCACGAATCGGGCTTACTCCAGACGCGCCGCATCGTTCAGGTGTACTCACGCCGGAGACGGCAAGTGGCATGCGTGCTTTTATGGAAGAGGTTCGCAAACCTCAGGGAGGCGCAAGCGACCTGGGACGACTTACCCGTTTTCTCGGATTGTTTGACCGGATTTCCAAATCCCCTGCTACCCGAGTGCTTCAACCAGACTCTGCCACACCCTGGCTGCAAAAGGGTAAGGAGTACATGGATATTCACTTTGCCGGCGGCATTACCGTGGAAGGTGTATCTTCTCACGCTGGCGTGGATCGGACCCATTTTGCCAAACAATTCCGTAAAGCCTACGGCCTGTCTCCTGTCCAGTATATTCAACGTCTCAAAATGAATCAGGCCAAACGGCTGCTTGTTCAGACCCCGTTAACGTTAACTGAAGTAGCGCATTCGGTGGGTTACCCTGATCTGTTTTCTTTCTCCAAAGCGTTCAAAAAGCAGGTGGGTCTGCCACCCAACCGATATCGAACGGCCGAGAACAATAAAAGCTGATTTGTCGCCAGCCGCATGCTAACGAAAAGCAAAAAAGGCAAGCCTCCTTGCTCGGAGACTTGCCTTTTCCTCATTACATATTACAGTGCTCTTTCTTAAACTGCATATACCTATTATATACACCCGCTACTTCTTCTCCTCGCTCTTTCGAGCCAGCGGAATTCCGTTTTCCTTTGCATACCATGCTTCATAATGATGCACCGCAACACCTGCAAAAGATGAATGAGAAGCGCCGAGATCAAACACTTTCTTTATTTCTTCGTCCATATTGGTGATAGATTTGCTGAAAAAGGTTAGATGATCGCCCTCATGCGTATCAGCCAGTTCGGCTCCAACCCATACCTTCTTGCCAAGCTCATCCGCTTCATCCAGCTCTTCCTTGGACAGATCATACATCTGCTGACCACTATCCCGATAGGCCATGATGGCTACCGCATCAAAGTGATCAATTACCCAGCGGCTGAATGTACCTCCGCCTTCTGCCGACTCGCGTGCATCCAGCCAGAAAGGGATTGCGGCACTCATGTAGAGTCCAGCATCATTACCAGCTTTGGTCCACGCCTTCATGTTGTCGCTCCACTCCGCAATGACGCTATTCTGCTCGTTCTCCCAGCGTTTTAGCTGATAAGGCTCAACATCCAGCTGAATTCCCTCAAAGCGTTCATTTTTGGCCGAAGCTGCATTATATTCCCGTACTTTTTCAATAAACGCAAGTCCCTCTTCCCGCTTCTCCGTATAGGCCCAGTCTGCATGACCATTAAGGGCATGTACTTCGATCTCAGCCTGCCTCGCAGCCGCGATGAATTTGCGGTATGTCGCATCGGGTACCTCATCCTGAATTTGCAGGAAAATGGTATTCACGCCCTGCGCCTTGGAGAAGGAGATAATTTCAGGCGTCTGCTCTGCAATAATGGAAGCGTCCCACAGCCAGGTCGCTTTGTGTTCCTCATGTGAAAACCATTTGAGTAGCCAGGGCAGAAGAAGCAGGCAGAACAGCAGGGCCAAGATGGCCCATTTTGCCTTCACCGACAGTTTGCCCCACTTGTTCGTTATATTCCTCAGACGAGCAACGCTTCACTTGGCTCAAGCACAGGGTGCTGTACCGAATGACCAATCTTGTAAATGTGCGGATGTGGATACGTTTTGAACGCATTACGTGTATCCAGAATCGGCACGCCCATCTCGGCAATATCAAAGTAAGGCAAATCGCTGTGGTTGGTGATCAGCACGATGCAGTCGTACTTCTTGAACTGTTCCAAGTTGAACACTTCGCTATATACCGTCTCGCCATGCTTGTCCAGGAACGATTCAGCATGTGGATCATAATAGCTGACATTGGCTCCACCTTCCTTGAACTGTTCATAGATTTCCAGTCCTGGAGATTCACGCAAATCGGCAATATTCGGTTTGTACGACATACCAAGCAACAGAATGTTGGATTTACGTACCGATTTCGCGTATTCATTCAGAATGGTTGATGTTTTGTTCAGTACATAATATGGCATATTGTCATTGGTGGATTGCGCCAGCTCAATGAACTTGCTGTAGAAACGGAATCCTTTAGCCTTCCAGGACAGGTACATCGGATCAAGCGGGATGCAGTGACCACCGATGCCAGGGCCCGGATAGAAAGGCATGAATCCAAACGGCTTCGTCGCAGCTGCGTCGATAACTTCCCAGATATCGATGCCCATACGGTCACACATCATTGCCATTTCATTAACAAAGGCAATGTTTACGCTGCGGAATGTATTTTCCAGCAGTTTGGACATTTCAGCCACTTTTGGTGAAGATACAGGTACAACCGTTTCAACGTATTTGCTGTACAACGCTGTTCCCAGTTTGAGGCAAGCTTCAGTTGTTCCCCCGATTACTTTTGGTGTATTAAAAGTAGTGAATCGTCCGTTGGACGGGTCCACACGTTCAGGCGAGAAGCACAGGAAGTAGTCTTTGCCTGCTTCATGTCCGATCTTGTCCAGCTCATCCTGGATCAGTTCTTCGGTTGTACCCGGATAAGTGGTGCTCTCCAGCGTAATCAGCATGCCTGGTTTCATGTGCAGTTTAATCTGATCCACAACCGTCTCGATATAAGACGTATCCGGGTCCTGATTTTCACTAAGCGGTGTAGGTACGCAGATGCTCAGCGCGTCGATCACTCGCAGCATGCTGTAATCCGTTGTAGGCTGGAAGCGGCCGCTTTGCATCACTTTTTTCAATTCCTCGGACGAAATATCGTGAATATAGGAATCTCCCTGATAGATGCTCTCCACTTTGGATGCATCCAGATCAATTCCGATTACCGTGAAACCCTGATTGACCATTTCCACCGCAAGTGGTAATCCTACGTAACCGAGCCCGACCACGCCGAGCACCGCTTCTTTATTTTCAATAGCATTCAGTAATGTGTGGAATTGTTGATTCTCCATGATATTCCCTCCAACAGTGTATTTGTTTGGTTGATTGACGAATCCATTTGATAGATGTTTGTCTGTAGATGTACTTATTTGTCTGATAAAAATTAATGAAGGCTATCTGTTTCTCTTGGCTTTACTTGTGGTTGCGTTTAATGCAGGCAACGCCTGATTCGGGCATCCAGCTCCACAGGTGAGAACGGTTTGGTCATATAATCATCGACTCCGCTGCGGAAGCATTGACTGATCGTTTGTTCCACACGCTGTTCCGTTAATACGACGATTTTGGGCGGCTGAGCCACATCCAGGTTCTGGATATGTTGAATGAACGGCAGGCCATCAATGCCATACAGATTCAATTCGGTCAGAACGAGGTCAGGCGTGATTTTCTCAATCAGTTCCAGTGCAGCCAGTCCGTCCACCGCTTCATAGGTTTCATACCCCTGCATCTTCAGACGCAATTGCAGAAACTCGCGTACGGTCGGATCGTTATCCACAATCAAAATTCGTTCCGGCTCGTCTGCCGTCTTGTCCAGCGTGTAGATATGAATCTCCGACGGATCTACCAGCTTGGCGGACTCAGCCATATGTTGAATGGTTGCCTTTGAAGGACGCTCACCTGCCGGGAAACTTGCCAGCGTGATTTGCGGATCGGCACCAGGTACCGTCTCCTGCAATTCATGCTTGATGCGAAGCCCCTCATAATGAACCTCATCCAGTGTCAACCCTGGCAGCAGGACAGCAAGTGCCTGTGTGGCTCCATCCTGCCAGACCTGGTAGGCAGACTCACTGGTCTGCTCCAGATGTGTCCTGACCTGCTGCTCAGGCTGAGACTGCCCTGCACAATGGATGAACATTAAGCCGCATGTTTCGGCACCCGTTTCTTTCAATCCCTGTTCTACACTGCGGTACACATTAACGGCAGCCTCACGCTGCAATGTCGCCGTATTTGGCATGTTCTTTTCCACCCTTCTCCCTCGGTTATCTATATTGTTTCTGCTGTATTACTTTGATTACGCTGTGCTTAAGCCGCCTCGCTTGTCTTCTCTTCCTCGGACCAGCTCTGGCGTGTCATGGTACCCCATGAGTTGTTGTTTTGCATGAACTGGATATGCCCCTGCAATCTCCACAGCACGCCGAGCTGATGATAGCCGACGAATTTCAGAGCGGAGTAGAACAGCATTTTGACCAGATCGGATAGCTTGTTATACCGCTTGAATGCAATTTCCTCAAGCACAAGGGCTCCCACACTGAGCAGATAACCACTCACAATGTTGAGCGATCCAAAGAGCACAAGTATCGGCCACTGGGTCATATCCATCAGTACATATCCCGTTAGAGCGAGAAGTCCGGTAATTCGGAAATACGGATTCAGCGCTTCAAAAAGAATGTTGTACGGCATGGTCAGCATGCCCATGACTTTATATTTCGGGTTGAACAACATGCCGCGATTCTCGATCATGTTCTTCAGATTTCCACGTCCCCAGCGTTTGCGCTGACTGGACAAGATCCGGTAGGAATCCGGCGCCTGTGTCCAGCACACGGCTTCAGGGCAGAAGGCTACGCGGTATTTCAATTTATTCTCCAACATATAACGGTGAAGTTTGATGATAATGTTCATGTCTTCACCCGGATAACCGTCCCGGTATCCCCCAACCGCAATAACCGCATCCTTGCGGAACATGCCGAAGGCACCCGAGACGATGATCAGACCATTCATATGACTCCAACCGATCCGTCCGCCGAGAAAAGCTTTGAGATACTCGATGGACTGGAACATCGGCCAAATCTTGCGAGGCAGTGAAACGTCCTGCACTGCCCCATTCTCGATTTTGCAGCCGTTGGCTATCCGTACATCCCCGCCAATAGCCACCGTCTCTTCCGGATTCTCCATATACATGCGAGCCATACGAATCAGGGCATCCTTCTCCAGCAAAGAGTCGGCATCGATGGAAGAAATCAACGGATAATGAGACAGGTTGATCCCGGCATTGAGGGAATCGGCCTTCCCGCCGTTTTCCTTGTCAATGACATACAGGTCAGGAAATTCCGGATTGTGGTAGATCCCGCGAATTTTCTGACAGGAAATCTTGCCCCTAATCATCGTGTTGGGTACCGGCTTCAGACGATATTCTTCCAGCAACACCTTCAGGGTCGTATCGCTTGAACCATCATTCACCACGATGACTTCATACGTTGGATAATTCAGCGTCATCAGACAGTTCACATTTTCAATAATCGTCAGTTCCTCGTTATATGCGGGCACCAGCAAGGAAACCGAGGGTACCAGCTCCGAGCCTGACAACGTATTGTATTTGGAATAATGCGATCGCCTGAAGATCGTCCAAATATTACGGAATGATAAGGCCAGAATGGAAAAGTAAAGCGTATTTACGGCAACGACATAATAGATTGCAACCATGCCGTAGATTAATAGTAGATCTCTAAGCAGTGTAATCCCCTCCTACCGCAGCCACACCTGTACGTTTCTTGCTTGTTATCCGGTTCCCACGTACGGGACCGAAGTACCGATCATACAGCAGCCTTTTTTTGTTATGTGCAATCATCTGGTCAACGGCTTTGTGGTCTGTTCCTGAGTGCTGCATCGTACTCTCAATCTGCTGCATTGCAATTTCCCGTTCAGCACCTGTGCCCTCCACAGCCGCCTGACACAAGGCTTCAAATCCCGGTTCACCCAGCTTGCCAAGGCTCTCAGCACTGTTATAGCGTACTCCCCAATCTTCATCACGCAGCGCTTTGCGCAGCAGTGGAATGCTGCCTGCCGCATGTTTCGAACCGAGCGCCTGCACCACTTCGGCACGCACCTCCGGGTCCGAATCCTGCATGAGCTTCAGAATGGTCTCGTCCTGAAGTGCCGGACTTGCGCTAAGATATAGCTTCACCGCTTCTGCCCGTACATCCTGATGTTCTGCGCCAACAAGTCTGTCGAGTGCAGGCATCACTTCTGGTACAGCTTGTCCCCACATCGCAACCAATCCCACTTTGACAAAGTCAGGATTGCGATCTTCCAGCAACTCAATCAGAATTCTGCTTGTATCCAGACTGGTTTCGAGCAAAATATCTGCTGCCAGATGATGAATCGATTTTCCTTTGGTTAACAGCAACGCGAGCATATCTTTCAGTTCACCCTGACGGATGGTACATCTTGCGATCGAACGACCAATCATAATTGCCATCGGACCAGGTTTTTCTTCCTTAAGCAATTCCATCAAGCCTGGAACGGCCTCTGGACAACGCATGCCGCCCAATCGATAAGCTGCATCAATCTGGCGTCCGTAACGAATACGACTCAGTTCCTTCAGATCATGCTCTACAAATCCGGCTTCACGGCAAAGTACAATTAATTTGTTGCGATACTCGCCCTTGAACTGATCAATCCATTCAATAAGTTTGCTCTGGATGACCCGACGCTCGAGTGGGGCCAACTTCCCAGGTGGCAATCTCAGGGGACTGTCCTCTGTCAGCGCCGTCTGCAGATACGTAAAGTAGTCACGCTGCTTTAATTTATAAAACTCAATCTTGCGCCGTTTGCCGTTGTGGGACATTTTCATGGCAAACAGCAGGATTACACCCACAGCGACGAGCGCCGTACAGATGTATAGAAATAGATAAGCCAAAGCCAAATTCGGAAACATGTGAAAAGGTCCTCCTTTATACTCATTTATTCGGTCTGAAAACTTGGAATTTGTTCATACCGTTTCTTCATTTCCTCGTAGCTCAGTTTCAGTCGTTCACTGTACTGTACCTGCTCCCAGGGCTGCCAGCTGTATATAGGCAATGTCTTCACATCCAGTGTCTTCTGTTCACCACCAGGCCAAGAGATATTTCCAGTAGAACGATCCATTAGCCACGGAATCAGGGTCACACCTTTGACTGCGACGGTTTCGAATTCCCGCCCACCTTTCAGCGCTCCATACTTGATCGCTTGCAGTGAACTTGGGTCACCGAATCCAAGCAGCATCCATGGAATACGCATCTCGACCTGATTACCGTTATATTGCCAGGCGGTTAACGAATCGGTATCGGACTGATCCGGAGCTGTCGTTCCCCGTTTCAACGTACCGACCTTCTCATTCATGAACGGTTGGGCGGACCGGGTATCCGGTGGGGTCATCCGCAGGCTGACCCCCAGGTTCCATGGATGGAATGGATCTGCCGCATTCTCTTGCTCCTCGGGCAGCATCCCGTAACCGTCCTTGCCATAGAGGCGCTGGTTAAAGTCATAGTCCTTGGCGATCTCCACTTGTGATTCATCATCCTGTCCCAATGTAATCACTGTTTCGAGTCCGTCACTCAGCGTTCGATCCGGAAGTCTCGTACCCGGCTGATTGCCGCCATCCAGCGTATCCGTTCCGATGCGCAGCAAGGTCTGGTCCGGGTCAAAAGGTTGATCCAGCGTCATGCCAATGTACAGGTAGGCTTCATCATGGGTCATTTTCATTTCCTTGATGCCATCTACCTTGCCTTGCCAGACGGTGACCTCTTCCTTCTTCAGCGCATTCCAGTCATCCAGCTTCCCGTCGATGGTCAGCTGTTCCTGCTTACCGGGGTCCATGGCGAGCAGACCGAACATCTTCTCATTCGTCAGCACGTTCAGCCAGTAGGCCCGCCGATCAGCCGGAATTTCCAGCGGCATCGTGTTCCAGGTTTTTTTGAACCACTCATCCTGCCACATGAACAAAATCGCTCCCGCATACCCTTCATCATAAATATCCTGAGTCAGCGATGCGTCGATCTCGCCCTGCTCGACCTCGTTATGTCCGCCCTGATCCCGACCTCCCATACCGAGATGGGAGATTCCAAGCGAAGACGGTACACCGTACTCTGTAATCATTACAGGCATATCGGAAAACTCGGCTTTGAGCTTGCGCAGATAACTTTTGTACGTGTTGTACTCGCCGTTCTCATCCTTGATCGTCTGGAGTGTCTGGTCCGTATGGAACAAGTCCGGGTAATAAGGGTACACATGGTATGCTGCAAAATATCCGCCCTGCCACTCTTCCGGTTGAATATGACGCGCATCCACACTAACCAAATCCTCTTCGAACAATGGCTCGCCCGGATGATCCAACACATCGGTTGTTACCCAGTTCGTGAAGGTCATTGGATGCTCCCACCCGTATTTCTTCTCCAATACGGCGGTATAGTCCAGCAGCTCAGCCAGCCAATTCTCGAACGGTGATGCATCCTGCGTCCCGGAAAAATGAACGCCTTTGTACTGCGGCACATCGGGATGGCTCTCATTCGTGTTGTTCACCATCGAGGGGTCCCACTCGGTCCCCACATGCCAAGCCATCAGATATTTCCCGGCATTCGTCTTGTATTTGCCGCTTGACTCTCCCGGTTTATCGGGAATGTCCGCATTCCCATATACAGCCGATACCGCCTTTTCAATCTCCTGCTTGAACGTCTGCTCAATATGGTCAGCATAGGCATCCTGCTTTTCGATCAACTCTTCTTCCGGCGACCATATGCCCTGTATAAAATATAACGGTTGCTCCCGGCCACGGTTATACTCAACCAATGCGGTATAAAAAATCGGCTCATGTACCGTGTACACCCGGATTACATTGGCCCCCAGATCCTCAATCTGCTGGAACCACTTCAAGTAATCCTCTTTGGTCAACGGAAATTCGCCCGGGTAATGTCCTGGTGATGTAGCACCCAGGTTCACACCTTTCACGAACATCTCCTGCCATGAGCCATCGGGTCCATATTCCATGAACCGGTCTCCATCGGTCTTGAATTTCATCTCCGTGCCATTATCAGCTGTGTACGTAACGAGCTGGGGTTGCATATAGTGCCAGCCGGCAAATATTCCGCCTGTCACTACGGCCGCTCCTGTCAGCATCGTTAGCAACCAACGTCTTCGTCTTCGTCTGCTCATGGCTCTTGATTGCTCACCTCTCTAGTATGCATCCTGCTTCATCTGCGGATCTTAAATGACATGAAGGTCTGCGGGAAATCCCGCATCGGATGTCCGCTTTGGGTAGAGATGTCAGCGGTGTAGTTCTCACTATAGCTCTAAGACTCTGCATTTGTAACTAGGCTGTTGGAAGCAAACGTGAACTGCAACATTCTGCCCATAATTCGTAAAATGCGCCATCAACTAGCATCCATGAGCCCTTCTTGCTCTTATGTCCCATGGACACGAATATATGCCACTTTAACCGTCCGTTTGAGGTTCTTCCAGGCTTGCACATCTCTACCCGTTATTGTTATATGCAACGCGGATTGCGAGATCTGTTTCCGCTTGAACGCTTACCCCATTAAACGCTAATGATATTTTAAAGTTGCGGACATTTTTACAGTATTAACCATAAAGATTACAAAATTGATACTATAGTCCGATAACGTATCCTTGAAAACCCGCGTCCTATCAAGGTTTTCTGAAAAGTGCAGAAAATGAAAAAAGGACATCAGTCCCCCCCTATAGGACTGTGCCCATTTATATTACTTTTACATAAAGCCCAATGAACACCCGGTCATCACCCGGAAGTCACGGATCTCTTACACGAAATGTAAAAAAATACATCTTTTTTCCTAAATTTTGACTCTAATAGGTCCATCCAATAATTGTGTCCAATTTGCAAAATAATTCCGGTTGCCGCATCTGTCATTGTCGGATATGCTTATAAAACAGGAACACTTGTTCCATACTGTAAATAAACTGTAAAATAACGTTGGCTGAATGAATCCCATCACTGCACAGAAGCAGCCGAATCATGAATAAAAGGAGAGAAATACTATGCCCCGCAAAGACGGACGTGTCATTATGCTGGCCGATTGCCAGTCATTTTATGCCAGTGTGGAGAAGTCTGCACATCCTGAATACAGAGACCGTCCGCTTGTTGTTGCGGGAGATCCTGCACGCCGTTCAGGCATTATTCTGGCAGCCTGCCCACTCGCTAAGTCCTATGGGATTACTACAGCAGAACGGCTGGGTGAGGCTCTTGCCAAATGCCCCGATGTTGTCGTCATTCGTCCCCGGATGGCCGAATATATTCGTGTTTCCCTACACATTACCCGTATCCTTCAGTCCTATACCGATCTGGTTGAACCGTATAGCATTGACGAACAGTTTCTGGATGTCACCGGAAGTTTAGATCTGTTCGGCAGTCCCGAAACGATTGCCCGCAGCATTCAGGACAGGGTTATGGAAGAGACTGGCGTCTATATCCGCGTCGGCATCAGCGACACTAAGGTTGTCAGCAAGATGGCCTGTGACCTGTATGCCAAAAAAGTCCCCGGAGGCATCTATACATTGCCCCGCAAGGACGTGCAGACAACATTGTGGAAAAAGCCTGTTCGAGACATGTTTATGGTCGGTTCCCGGATGGGGCAGCATCTCTATAAGATGGGGATTCATACGATTGGGGATCTAGCGCAGACTCCATTGTCCCGGCTGAGAGAGCGTTGGGGTGTAAATGGTGAGGTACTGTGGCGTATTGCCCGCGGGATCGATGATTCTCCGGTAAAACCCGGGACATATGCTCACCAGCAGCAGGGCATTGGACATCAGATGACATTGCCTCGGGACTATGAATCGTGGGAAGACATCAAAGTGGTGCTGCTCGAACTGGCGGAGCTGGTCAGCCGGCGTTCCCGGGACAAATCGCTCATGGGCAATGTCGTCTCTGTAGGATGTCGGGGGCAGGATTACGATCGTCCAACCGGCTTCTCCCGCCAGATGAAGGTCAATGAACCTACCAACATCACCGATGAAGTATACGATGCGGCAGCAGCTCTGTTTCTGCGCCATTGGGACGGATTACCCATTCGCCGCATCAGCGTGTCATTGACTGGACTTGTGCCCGATTCCGAGGTACAGCTATCCTGGTTCGATGACCGCGAACGCAAAAGAGAACTAGAACGTGCCACGGATGACATCAAGCGCAAGTTCGGAGAAACCGCGATTATGCGTGCCTCCTCGCTCTGCTCGTCTGCGCAGGCACAAGACCGTTCTCATAAAATTGGAGGTCACTATAAATGAGTAAAAAATTACAGCAAAACGGGATTTTTGAGTCGTCGCGCATGATGCTTCCCGAACACCGGGAAGCCTACATCATTCATCAGGAACAACTTGCTCCCCGTACCCGTCCATCTCTGGATGCCCAGGCAGCGGAAGAAATGTCACGTTTGCTTAGTAACTCCATGCTGCTCGGGGATACAGTCACCATCACCCTGTTCCATGAACATGATGATATCCGCTTTACCGGACAGGTGCTCCGATTGGACTCCCCTGCCCGTACCCTTAAGCTGCTGATGGAGAGTGGGACTCGGGACATTCAGATGAATCTTATTACGGATGTGGTACTCGCGAATGAATGATGCGCGCCAAAGACCCAGACGTCAGACAGCCTTACTTTTCTGGGTGTTTGACTCGTCAATATGAACCATATCTTAAGGAGTGAAGCTTTTTTTTGGTTTACCATATTTCGCTCCCGAGGCGAATGAACTTGATATAAAGGGAGCATCCCGAATTCACCCCAGCGTTGCGGGTGTACCGGAATAGATGCAGCATGGCCATTGCTATGCAGGACCCTTTTCCTACGGGATCTGAACCAAGACTGAAGTAGCCAACAAGCCACATTCCTATCGGACTATTTCGTTCCAAAGAAGCAAAAGGACGAATTGGTGATTCATCGGCTACTCAGGAGGGTAAGGGGATGACTTCGTTAGAACAAACTCCAGTCAAATTCTCTGGAAAGACGCTCAAGCAGATGCACGCCTGCAATGCTGTTTCCTTTCCGATTCAGAGCCGGACCTACAAGACCGATGCCAAACTGGCCTGGAACCAGAGTCAGAATTCCACCCGACACTCCACTCTTGGCAGGCAACCCGACCTGAATCGCGAATTCGCCTGATGCATTATACATACCGCAGGTAGTCATGAACGTTTTGGCGATCTGCACATAACGACGAGGAATAAGCTCAATCCCGGTGATCGGATCTGTCCCGTCATAAGCAAGCACCAGTGACATACGGGCCAGGTCTGCACAAGTCACCTCGATGGAGCAATGGCGGAAATAGACGGCAAGCACATCTTCGACGTCATCCTTGAGCACACCATTGTGCTTCAGAAAATAACCAAGCGAGCGGTTCAGATGGCCTGTCTCCGATTCGGACCGATATACCGCCTCGTTATAGTCCAGCCGCTCATTATTCGCGAGCTTGCGGAAAAATTCCAAAATGCGCCGTGACTTCTCCTCTTTACAATCCCCGGCAATCAAGGACGATACCGTGATCGCGCCCGCATTGATCAATGGATTAAACGGAATGCCCGGTTCGACCAGTTCAAGCTTGATCATGGAATCATAATCATCGCCGGTAGGTTCTTTTCCTACATTAAAAAAGACCGCTTCCTCCCCATGATCCATCAGGGCCAGAATGAGTGTAAATACCTTGGAGATACTTTGCATCGTAAACGGGACACCACAATCTCCGGCTGACACATGATTGCCTTCGGCGTTCATGATATGTATACCCAGTTCGTCCTGTGAGGCCTTGAATAACTCGGGAATATAAGAGGCTACTTTCCCCTGTCCGGTGTGCAGACGGCTGGTCTCCAGCCATTCCGGCAGCAACTGGTTCAGACGTTCCATTGCAGCATTGCTCATCTCCATCTCCTCCAAATCTCTGTATGAGCATTTCGCATGCCTCCGAATGACAATTTCCCATTAAAGTGATGCAAAATGCCCGATATAGTATGATTACCCGCAAAAGCCTGATCCCTTACCGCTTCACCTGAAGATTCAGCTCCAGAATCTCGCCGGGTAACCCCTGATAATCCCCAACCCATGTAGATACAAAGTTCTGTCTGAGCAATATTCGACGTGATGCCGCATTGGACGGATCGATAACCGCATAGAGTACACCAATTCCCGCCGCCTGTGCCTGAATAATCAGCCGAGCTGCGATGGAAGTCCCGTGTCCTTTCCCCCAATGCTCCGGCAGAATCATGTAACCCATTTCCGCCCGGGACGGATCGGATTCATCCGGGATCAGTTTGGCGTAGGCCATTCCTACCCCATCTTCACCAGATATTCGATAATAGCCACAATTGTTGCCGAGATTATAATTCAGCATGGATTCAAATTCCGCCGTAGCTTCATGCTCAGGCAGAGCACGTTCGGTAATCTGTTGCATGACTTCAATATTGGACACAAGTGCATAATAATCAGCAAAATCAGATGGTGCATATTTCAAGAAATTCATGACGTACATACCTCCTCCAAATGGCTAATAAGGACTTGCTCTTTTTATTTCACCTAGAGTATACCAGAAGCCAAGTATGCATTGCACACAACCACTTCATGTACAAAAGTCTCATTCCTATCGGGTCCAGCAGGTACCAAAAAAGCGGCCTCCGTAGGAAACCGCCCAGCTTGCTTTTTATAAAATAGAACTTCGTCCCCACTACGATCAGCTTGCCCGGGATGAAGGGTTAAGATTCATCTGCTGTTCACGTTGACGTGTACGACGTCCTTGACCCGGAGGCGTAATAATCAACGCCAGCAAGAGCGAGATGGCACACAGTACAGCGATCACAATAAAGGTAAGATGGAATCCACCCAGCATGGCGCTGATAAACGATCCAGCCAAGGCACCAAATCCAAATCCCTGATAGATGACTCCGTAGTTTTTGCTCTGATTTTTCAGTCCAAAGTAATCTGCCACAATCGCCGGGAAGACCGTGATATTGCCACCGAAACAGAATGCGATAGCGGCTACACAGGCGAAGAAGATGCCAAAGCTCAGCGGTACCAGGCTCAGCGTCATTACGGCAACAGCCGTAACCAACAGTGCTCCGGCAATAACTTTCATTCGTCCTACTTTATCCGACAGCGCCCCCAGAATGATACGTCCAGCGGTGTTAAAGATCGCAACCATCGCCACCGCATTGGCCGCCGTAGCCACATTAAGACCTGCCAACTGCACACCGATGTCTTTCACAATACCGATCAGATACAGTCCACTCATACAGGCCGTGAAGAAAATAACGAACAGCATATACGCTTCTTTCGTGCGCAGCATTTCTTTGACCGTATAATCATGACGTGTTACTTGTTGCTTCCCACCGTCTGTGCTGCTTACTGCCGGAGCTTGTTCACGGACAACCGCTTCACGGATCAGGAACGAGCCACCCACGATCAATACCAACACAATAATGCCCCAGTACATAAAAGCTTGAGCAGGACCAACAGCACCGATTAATGCCGAGTTCACGTATTTGAACAACAGACTGCCTGTACCAAAGGCCCCGACCGAAATACCTGAGATCAGACCTTTTCGCTCAGGGAACCACTTGATCAGGTTGGACAGGGAAGTAATGTACGCCGTACCATCCGCGAATCCAACCACAAATCCGGCCAGGATGTAGAGTAGTGTCAACGAACTCACTTGAGAACTGAGCACGAGTCCCAGACCAAGCACAACTCCGGCTACCCGAATCAGGCGACGAAGTCCCCAGCGTTCTTGCAGTCGGCCCGCAAATAGTGTGGCAAATGCCAAAGCAAAGCTGGTAATCGAAAATGTTATCGCGACCGAGCTGACGTCCCATCCGAAACGATCAGACAACGGTTGATTAAATAAACTCCAGGTGTAGATGGTTCCGAGACCCATTTGTACAATAATGGTTCCCAGTACAATAAGCCAGCGGTTCATTTTCATAGTTGTAGATGCTGAATTAGGTGCGGATGAAATAGCTGCTTTCATCGTGATCTCCCCTTTGCCGATGTCATATATATGAATGCGTTCACAAGCTAATCATACATGAAAGGGGATTCATTACACCGATTTGAGCATGAGTTGCATCAGATGCGGAATGAAATGCCTCTAGATGCGCATGAGCTGCCTGAATTCTTTGACTTTGCCCCGGCTAACCGGTACTTCAGCCTCCAGATCACGCAAACGAAGCAGGTACGTATTGTTAAACCAAGGCACAATTTCACGAATTTGAGACAAATTCACGACGTAAGAACGATGGCAGCGGAAAAAGGTTTCCAGCGGTAATCGACCGTGAAAATCCGAAATACTGACCGGCATGGTAAACTCACCGTTTTTGGTATACACCTTCGTAACTTTCTCTTGAGCTTCCGCATAATAAATATCGGCGGTGTCTGTCACAATAATATTGTCATTGCGCAGCAGGTTAATGCGTCGTTCCGTCTGGGTATTGGATTCACGCGCCTGCATATTTGATGCAGACCATTCATCGTTGGCTTGAGCCGCATTGTGAGCCTGCCCATCGTCACTGCCATGTTCACGTTTCTCCTGCTCATGATCCCGTTTGAACGCCGTTTCGAGTTTATTCAGCATCGCGGCAATTCGTTTCTCATCATAGGGCTTCAGAATATAGTCAAACGCCTCCAGCTCAAACGCTTCAGCCGCATGCTCCTTATAAGCCGTTGTGAATACGATATATGGCTTGCTCGCAAACTTTCCAATATGATGTGCCAGCATCATGCCGTCCAGCGAAGGGATATTTATATCAAGAAAAATAACGTCGACTTCCTGCTCCTGCAGAAACTTCAGCACATCCAGTCCATCTTCCAGACAATCTACCACTTCAATTTGGCTATGTTCCTGTATCAAGTAATTCAGTTCCTCACATGCCGGAATTTCATCTTCAACAATAAGGGCTCTCATCGACCGTTCATCACCTTGTTAATACATCTCCTTTGGGTACATCAAATAAAATATCGGTTCCTTGCTCCAGCCGTGTAATCGTTAACCCTTGTCCATAAATGAGCTTCACCCGACGATGCACGTTGTACAACCCGATCTGGTTGGCAGGCATCCGGTCATGGTATACACGCTCAATAATATCGGCTCCAATGCCTGCTCCTGTATCACTGACCCCAATTCGCACAAAGTCAGGATAGTCCTGTACCCGAATCCGTACGGTCCCGGGTCCTTTTACCTTGAGGATACCGTGGATAATGGCATTTTCCACAAGCGGCTGAATGACCAGACTTGGAATATGCACAGCCACCTCATCAATATCATAGATGACGTTAAGCCTGCTGCCGAAGCGCGCCTTCTCGATTTCCACATAATTGCGGACCTGCTCCAGCTCTTTGTGAATATCAATAAGCTCATCCGATAGCTCCAGGTTATAACGCATATATCCAGACAGATTCACAATCAGCTCACGCGCCCTATCCGGCTTGGTGCGAATCGATGAGGCAATCGCGTTCAGCGCATTGAATAGAAAATGAGGATGGATTGTGGTCTGCAATGCACGCAGCTCCGCTTTATTGGCCGCAGCCTTGATCTCCTCCACACGTGATACTTCCATCTGGGTGGAAATAATCTGGGACAGGCCCACAGCCATCGTTTGCAAAGGATACGTAATCTTGTACGCTTTGCGGTAATAGATTTTCAGGGCACCCGTCACTTCGCCACGCTCTTTAAGCGGAATGATGAGGAGAGAGTGGATATCCGGCGTTTTTTCGTCAATTACATCATTGCTGATCGTAATCTCTCCGCTGGAGATCGTCTTCTTCGTCATCTCACTAATAATTTCATTACCGATGTGATATCGTTCCTCACCAAATCCCACATAAGCCAGTACATTTCGGGTATCCGTAATCGCAACCGCATCAGCCTGAATATCCTCCTGAATAATCCGGCAGATCGTACGCAGGGAGTCTTCATCAATGGAACGGAAGTACGGCAAGGTCTTGTTCGCAATCTCCAGCGCCAGCTTGGCCTGACGAGCTGCAATCATTTCCTTTTCCCCTTCCACACTCTGCACCAGCAGTACGATTAGCCCAATATTCACCTCACCTAATATCATCGGCAGCGCAATCTTCGAGACAATGTCGGCCCCCAGTGGATCGGGATAGGAATACAGCAGGATGAGCAGCATCGTAAGCGCCTCACAGATCATTCCGGCCGCAATACCGATCATCCAGCGCTTCGACTTAGGCGTATACTTATGTATATACCCGGAGACCAGACCTGCAAGGATACTCGTGATCAGGCACGGGATCGCCGTAACTCCATCCATATCGATTAAATATCGATGCACCCCGGACACAATCCCGGTAATGATGCCCACAGGCCCCCCGAACAGAATACCGCCAGACATAACAGCAATAATGCGCACATTCACCAGCGAGCCTTCCACATTAATACCGGTATAGGTACCGAAGATAGCAAATGCACAGAATAACAACGTAACCGCAATGTACTCCTGCCATCTCAATTTTCCCTTTTGCAATATCTGTCTAAACCGCGGTATCCTCGACAGAAAGAATAAAAATATAATCAGCAGTGCCGCACGTTCAAACAAACCCAGCAGCATCGTAAACATCTCCGTCAATCTGACTTCCTCCACATCCGTCAAAAATAAACGCCCATTATCGCAGCAGCGTTTTCCTCACCTTGAAATCCATGTATGCTCGTATGCAACAGTTTACCGCTCCCCCAGAAGGAAAGCAAAGTCGATCCTGTGAAAATGGAAGTAGCCGAAAGTCGCTAACCTATTGAACAGACGATACGGAATTCATTTTGCTCCAAACCATTCTCTTCCCTACCAACAAAGCTTCACTTACCTACACATATAACTCCACTTCCAGAAATCCACTGTGTTATAATTAATTGGAACATTATGCTAATTAATTAAACTGAAATTTATTTAAGAAAGGTGTATTTAAATGTTTGTAATGCTACTCGTAGGTTCATTCCTGCTTTTTAGTGGTTTGTGGTACATCATTTACTTTATCTCGAAACGTACCCAAAACCTAATCGATCGTCTGCTCATGTGCTGAGAGTGATTTTAAGTATTTCGATCCTCGTACTAATAGTTGAAAACTACATATACGAAACAGTACCTTCTAATGCCATTTTAATTTTAGTATTTATTGCATCTTTAATAGCCACTAGCCCTTTTTATGTTAAGAATAAAGAATGATGGGATGACACTAGCGGATCTTCACAAGCACAATCCATCAAAATTCCCACCTTCACAACTAGCAATAGCTAAGTTTGTTTAAGCATAATCGCTTTTTCAAGTATCATTAAATACTTGTTCTTGACTCAAACAATCAAAAGGGCGGTCCATAAGTCATATTTCTGACTTATGGACCGCCCCATCCACTAAATTACTTCATACACATTCGATGTAATTTGGTTTTTATAAAATGAACTTCCAGTTACACAGTAACGGAGAGGGCAGAACCAATCTGGAGAAGCGAAGCGCTCGCCTTTACCACCGGATTTTACCCTTTCAAAGGGTAATTCAAAAAAATCCGGGGATAACAGCGATCGGAAGATGGTACTGCACTCGGAGTGGCCACGTGTAACACCCTGTAGTTCATTTTATACCACCCCACATTCCATCGAATCCCTACCTAAACATGCCCCACAACTTAATCAAATGAAACGTATTGTTCGGATCGATCTTCTGCGCAAGAACAAAAGCAACAAATTGTTCCTCCTGAGTCGCAGAAAAATTCTCGTTCAAAATGACCGCTGACGACTTGACCAGCCTTCTCACCTTCGCCTTATCCTGCAAATCGGACTTGGTGACCCCATCTATCAACTTTTTGATACGCTCTTTGACAGCGGGATTTTTCATCTTTGTTTTGATCCGCTCCACCAGCTGCGGACTGATTCCATATTGTTGGTAACCCAAAACGAACAGCACCTCCTGAATAATGAACTCACTTCTTATTCATATGACAGGAGGGCTTGTACACTTGACATTTTCCCACGGAAAATGTGGAAAACCACACATTCACAGCCCCAATCAATCGATCAGGTCACCCTGGAATACTTGCTGTTGCTGTAAAAAGTCACGTAAAGGAGCGTAGTCAACAGAGGTCCAGAAGTTCGCATCGGCAATCAGGCTGGAGACGTCATCTCGCGCCTGCTCCAATACGGCAAAATCTGCAACCATGTCGGCAAGACGGAACTCCGGTAATCCACTTTGCTTGGTGCCAAAGAAATCGCCCGGTCCCCGTAGATCCAGATCTCGACGGGATACCTCGAATCCATCTTCGGTTTCCGTCATGACCTTCATGCGCTCCTGCCCCACCTCTGTCTTGGGGTCTGCAATGAGTACACAATAGGATGCATGAGCGCCCCGACCGACCCGACCACGGAGCTGATGCAGCTGCGATAGACCGAAGCGGTCCGCATCCATAATGACCATCAGCGTTGCGTTGGGTACATCGACCCCGACCTCCACAACTGTTGTAGAGACCAGAAGCTGAATTTCGTTACTGTAAAAGTCACGCATCATCTCTTCCTTCTCGCCAGCCGTCATCCGTCCATGCAGCAGACCTACACGGTACTTTGGAAAGTTCTGCTGCATCTGGATATGCAGGTCAATGGCATTCTGTACATCCAGCTTCTCCGACTCTTCAATGAGCGGACAGATCAGATAAGCCTGGCGTCCCTGGTCCACTTCTCGTGAAATAAATCCAAGAACACGGTCCATCATGTCATGCTTGACCCAGTACGTCGAGATAGGAATCCGCCCCTTTGGACGTTCCGAGATGGTCGATACTTCAATATCACCAAAAGCTGTAATGGCAAGCGTTCGCGGTATCGGCGTCGCCGTCATCGTTAACACATCCGGGTTATAGCCTTTACGCCGCAAAATGCTGCGCTGGTTCACACCGAAGCGATGCTGTTCATCCGTAACGACAAGACCAAGATCGCGGAAAAATACATCCTCCTGGATCAAAGCGTGTGTACCCACAACGATATCGATCATCCCCATCTGCAAGGATGCAATCAGATCTTTGCGCTTCCGTCCATTCACACTGCCCGTTAACAGCCCCACAGTTACGCCAAAAGGTTCAAACAGCTTTTGCAGTGAGCGCATATGCTGTTCTGCCAGAATCTCCGTAGGGACCATCAGAGCCCCCTGAAAACCGGAACGAACGGTCGTATACAGCGCGATCGCCGCAATAACCGTTTTACCTGAGCCTACATCTCCCTGCAGCAATCGATTCATCGAATACGGTGAACGCATATCATGGAGAATTTCAAGCTCTACCTTCTTCTGTGCATCCGTCAGTTCAAATGGCAAACTGCGAACAAACTCCCGAATCGTCGTATTATCCGTTGTGTGCACTACACCATCCATACGATCCCGGTTCAATGCACGATACGCCTGCATCTTGAGTTGAAACAAAAATAGCTCCTCATACACCATCCGCTGTCTGGCCTGCTGGCCTTCCCGGTTATCCTGCGGACGGTGAATCCCGGCAATCGCCTGTTTGCGAGGCATGAATCCATATTTGTTCATGAGTGATTGAGGCAAAATTTCGGGGATCATTTCCCCGAATTGGACTAACCCCTGATTAATCGTTTTGCGCATCCATGACTGCGTTAGCTTGCCGGTTACCGAATACACAGGCTGCAGCGTGCCCGATCGTCCTTCCCCTTTATCCGGGAATTCCGAGTCCGTTACGGTCATCTGCATACGTTTCTGTTCCCATTTCCCCGTAATAACAATCTCCCGATTGGGCGTAAGCTGTTCTTTCAGAAAATGCCGATTGAACCAGGTGGCTGAAATCATCCATTCTTCCGTCATCACCTTACAGGTAAGGCGTGACTTTTTGCCATAACGCTGCAACACCGGGATGCCCATCACTTTACCCTGTACCGTAATTTTGTCCCCGTCCTTCACTTCACTGAGCGAACGCAGCCGATAATCCTCATAACGGAACGGATAATATTCAAGCAAGTCTTTTACAGTAGAGATGCCAAAGGCGTGAAGCTCTCCCTCTTTGAGAGCACTCACGCCGCTAATTTGTTTAACCGATATTTCTTCCCATTTCATGTCTAATCCCTCATTCCGGAACAGGCCACATAAAGATGGCAATTACGCCAGGCCCAACATGGCTGCCAACGACAGCTCCAATATTGGTATACACCACTTCATTCAGTGTAAAATGTCCACGTAATTGCTCTGCACAAGCGATCGCTGATCCGGGGTCTGCGGTATGACCTACCGCCAGATTAACACGTTGACCCGCCAGATCCTGCTGAAACAGCTCAATAATGCGTGCCATGGCTTTTTTGTGACCTCTGACTTTCTCCACTGCGTAAATAACGCCTTCCTCATCAATGGACAAGATCGGTTTAATATTCAGCAATGTTCCCAAGATGGCCGCAGCTTTGCCAATCCGACCGCCTTTCTGCAAATACTCCAATGTATCTACGAGAAAGAACAGCTTGCGGCTCTGCTGCATGGCTGCTACAGCCGCAGCGATCTCCGCAGCGGATTTGCCTTGTTCGGCAAGCTCGGCAGCCTGTACGACCAATAAACCATATCCATAGGATGCAGACTTCGAATCCAGTACCGTTATATCGCCCTCACGTTCCAGCAACGATTTGCCAAGCAGTGCCGATTGATAGGTACCACTCATGCCGGAAGACAAATGAATCGATACAATGGGCCGTTCCGGGTCATCATCCAACAGTGTGTTATAGATATTCATAAAATCGGTGGGAGAAGGCTGTGAGGTTGTAGGCAGCACAGATACCTTCTCCAATTTTGCATAGAACTGTTCCGAAGTCAGATCAACGCCGTCTGCATAAGCTTCTTCCCCGAACAAAACACGCAGCGGAACAACTTGAATCCCATATTTACGGATCAGTTCTTCCGGTATATCTGCCGTGCTATCGGTTACGATCGCAACTTTGTGGCTCATCAGATCCCCCCCTCTTTGCTTAAGTGCTATTAGTGCATGTTCAAAAAGTTAACGATTCAGCACCGAGAAGGTTGCGAGAACCTGAAGGAGGAGGAGCGGAGTGTAGGCAAACCTACATGAGCACCGGACTCCGAAGGTGAACGCAAGATTCGATGTCGAGTTCGCTTCGTGGGCTACTTCGTGATCAATTGGGGACTTTTTGAACAACCTCTATTAGGACTCTACAGAGAACAAATAATAATAAACCGGCTGTCCTCCAAGATGCACCTCTACCTCAGCATCAGGATATTGTTCTTCAAGCCATGTGACAAGCGCAGCGGTAATCTCAGGGGTAGCCTCGTCCCCTTCAAGGATGGTCACCACTTCATCTCCGCTCTCCATCATCTGTTGCAGCAGACCTTCACATGCGTTCAGCATGCTTTCGTCCGTTGCCACGATCTTGGAATTATGGATACCGATGTAGTGTCCCGCTTTGATATCAAGCTCATCATATTGTGTATCTCTGACCGCATGAGTCACTTGACCGGACTGTACCCGGCTAATCGCCTCAAGCATATGGTCACGGTTGGTTTCTGCAGACTCATCCTCCTGGAAAGCAAAAGCCGCTGCCATACCCTGAGGGATTGTCTTGCTCGGAATCACAAAAATTCGACGCTCATCTTCAAGCAGTTCCCGAGCCTGCTGCGCAGCAAGTACAATATTGGAGTTGTTCGGCAAAATAAATACCTGTTCTGCCGCGATCGAACGCACCGCTTTCACAAAATCTTCAGTGCTCGGATTCATCGTTTGTCCACCAGACAGAACAACATCCACGCCAAGACTCTGGAAAATCTCTGCAATGCCGTCACCGGAAGATACCGCGATAAAACCATATGGTGCCATCTCGTCTGCTGGGAGCACAGCTTTTTCCACGCTACGCGTCGCTTCAGGCGGAATCTCTGCGAACAACTCAGGCGAAGGCGCAATGTCCATGCCTGCAGTCAGCAGATCACGATGCTGCTCACGCATATTGAGAATGTGAATTTGTGTGATTTCGCCATAACGGAGAGCCAGGTTTAATACATCCCCAGGTGTCTTGGAATGCACGTGAACCTTAATCACTTCATCGTCAGCAATAATAATGATGGAATCCCCGTTAACTGACAACGCTTTCCGGAATGCTTCGTCATCAAATGCAACACCTGCGTTCTCTCCAAGCTCGCGGTTAATAAAGAACTCCATGTCATACAGGAACTCAATATCTTCCGTTTCCAGTCGTGCCTGGGCAGACATTGGCATCTCTGGCACGATTACCTGCTGTGCAGGCTTCGCAGAAACCACTTCTGACGGTGCAGCCGGTTTCAATGCAGATGCCGCTACGATTGGTTGTACGTCTCTCTGGAAGGATGTACGACTTGCCCCGTCCGTTTGCAACAGAACGTCCATAAAGCCTTCGTAAATATATACAAGCCCCTGACCGCCTGAATCCACAACACCGACCTGTTTCAATACAGGCAGCAATTCCGGAGTCATTGCCAGTGCTTCTTTTGCTTTTAACAATACTTCATTCATTAATTCAGTTATATCATTCGTCCGTCTTGCGTAGTAGCTGGCATGTTTCGCCGCTTCCTTGGCTACGGTAAGAATGGTCCCTTCAACGGGTTTCACTACGGCTTTATAAGCTGCGTCCACACCGTTCTGCAGGGCTGCGGCGAACTGGAGTGTATTCAGTTCCTCATAAGGAGCAGCTGAACGACTGAATCCGCGGAACAATTGCGATAATATTACTCCGGAATTCCCCCGTGCGCCCATAAGCAGGCCTTTTGATAAAATACCGGCAGCTTCTCCGATGGAGGCAGAACTCTTGCGTTTAATCTCTGCGACTCCTGCACTCATTGTCAAATTCATGTTCGTTCCCGTGTCACCATCCGGCACAGGGAAAACATTCAGGGAATTGACGTGCTCTGCATGCTGTCCAAGTTGTTCCGCTCCGGCAAGTACCATTGCGGTGAAATCTGTTCCATTTAAAGAACGTATACTCAAGTGAGAATTCCCCTTCCTAGCTTGATACACGAACATCTTGCACCAAGATGTTATCTGGTCTGTTCATGCGCAAACGCTTATCGCGTTATTCTTCGTCCATACCTTGTCCGGCACAGGCATAATAATACATAATGTCAGCCGGATTAACGGTCTGGGCGGCCGGGCAACCGATATCCTGCAATTGCTCTGTTACCCCTAATTCGGGGCATACGGATATGCACCGGTATCAAGAGCTGGCATGAATGCCGCATGGAGACTGGTGCCAATGATGGAATGCCGCAGCTCACAGCGTTGCCAAAAAAGCAGACCACCGACCCTTTAAGGCCGGTTTTTTCTCCGGCTTCCCCGCGGCAACAGCCTGTTCAACGCTGTATTATGGACTATTCAACATTGTACTATATTAGACAGGAGAAATAAATAAAGTTTTTGGATCAGTTGACGAAGCTTTTTTCAATATGATATTATATTCAAGTATTGTTTTATGCAGGTTTAGTAATGGAAATGATCCGGCTATGCCGGCTTGAACAACGCCATTAGCTACTGGAACCTGACCATTGTGGTCAGGAAGAACAATTTAGCCCGTCTGGAATGGCATTCGTGTCTCCTTAGGGCAACTGGTTATTTTAGGATAGGAGGTGTAATCTATGTCTCGCAAATGTTATGTGACAGGTAAGAAACCGGGCACCGGTAACCACGTATCCCACGCTAACAACCGTAACCGTCGTTCTTGGGGCGTAAACGTTCAGAAGGTCCGCATTCTCGTGAACGGTAAACCAAAACGTGTATACGTAAGCACCCGTGCACTGAAAGCCGGTAAAGTGACTCGCGTATAATCACGCAAAGCTACTATAAATCGGGTAAGCAAAAAGCACCTTGTTCCTTGCAGGTGCTTTTTTGGTATTCAGAAATAAAATCATGAATACACACATCAGCATGTGAATGGCCGCCGCATGGCGCTTCGCAGGTCCGAATTCCAGATGATCCTGAAGCCAAAGCGGCGGTATTCGCCAATGGAACCTTTTAATCATGTCAGTTCTTTTGAAACGTATTAAGAATCGCCTTTACAAACCCTCCCAAAAACTTCGGCAGTTTGAATGTGTAAAATTTCATACTTCACCCTCCCCATCATGCTCATGCATCCGCCGTATCCTATGCTCCAGGCCTTCTTTGCCTTAAACACGACAAAAAAGGCTACATGAGAAACCTGCTCATGTAACCATATTTATGCGGAACCCTCTGTCCCTATTCCACAATGACGAGCCTGGTTATCAGGTCATTTAGGTTTGAGTAGGGATATATTGATAAGCAGCGATCATGAATACACTCAATAAGTAATACAGTATGCTGAATATCACAAAAGTAACCCGAAGTCCTGTACGGTCAAATTTGCGGAAATACATAATGACAACACCAACCCCGATCAATGACGTAATCGCATTGTATGGGGATTGAATAACCGCAAACATAGCAAGCACCAGTCCCGTAACGAGACTCGCAGCCATTGTCCACAGCGTCTCCTTGAGGTTCATGCTCAGCCTCCGTAACTACTGCGAATTTCGGCAATCGCGGCAGCGCGATCTTCACGTCCAAATACAGCACTTCCCGCAACGAGCACATCCGCGCCAGCTTCAACCACAAGCGGAGCCGTGTCGGCAGCAATACCGCCATCCACTTCAATATGCACGTCATGACGTCCTTTTTCGTTCAGCCAGCTACGAATTTGCTTGATTTTGTTCATGGTGCCAGAGATGAAAGCCTGTCCACCAAAACCTGGATTTACGGTCATGACAAGCACCATATCCACATCGTCCAGCACCTCCTGAATAGCACTCGCCGGAGTTCCCGGATTAAGGGCAACCCCTGCTTTAACTCCCTGTTCCTTAATCAGATGAATAACCCGGTGCAGATGCACACAAGCCTCAGCATGAACCGTAATGACAGCCGCGCCAGCTTTTGCAAATTCCTCCACATAACGCTCTGGGTTCTCAATCATCAAATGCACATCAAGCGGCAAGCTTGTATGTGGAGCGATCGCTTTTACAATCGCAGGTCCAAGGGTAATATTAGGGACGAAATGACCGTCCATGACATCAACATGAATCCAGTCTCCGCCAGCAGCTTGGGCTTCCGCCACTTCCGCGCCGAGACGGGCAAAATCCGCAGATAAAATAGATGGGGCAATTTTAATCATATTAATACCTCCGCTTTTTGTCTTTCATTTCTGTAAGGAATTGTTCGTAATGCTTATAACGGCTTTCGGAGATCATTCCTTCCGCCTTGGCTGCAAGCACCCGGCAACCTGGTTCGTGCGTATGGGTACAGCCTCGGAACTTACACTGATCGGCATATTGAGCGAACTCCCGGAAACAAGTGGATAACTCCTCCACACCAATCTCCAGGAAGTCCAGTTGGCTGAATCCCGGCGTATCGGCGACAAAGCCACCATTATCCAGTGGTATGAGCTCCACGTGCCTGGTGGTGTGTTTCCCTCGGCCAAGGCGCATGCTGATTGCACTGGTCTCCAGGGTTAGACCTGGCATCAAGGCATTCAGCATCGAAGATTTACCTACACCGGATTGCCCGGAGAATACGCTAATCTTGCCGGCAAGACGCTCCTTGAGCAGTTCATTGCCTTCACCGGTTCGTGAACTGGTAGAGATAACTTCATATCCAATTTGCTCATACAAAGCCTTTACTTCAGCCACTGTATCACGGGCATCGTTTTCTGGATCAGCTAGGTCCTGCTTCGTGAGCACAATCAGTGCATCCAGTCCAGCTTGTTCGATATGTACCAGGAATTTATCCAACAGATTGAGATTCATGTCCGGTTCCTTAACGGAAAATAACAGAACAGCCAGGCTTACATTGGCAACAGGTGGACGAATTAACTCCGTCTCACGTTTGCGAATCTCATCTACTGTTCCTTCCCCGTTCTCTGTCAGCATATAGCTAACTCGGTCACCCACAAGTGGTGAAGTACCCCGTTTTCTGAAGATACCTCTGGCCCGGCATTGAACGGCGGAGCCTTCAACCGAAGGCACCCCGCTGTCTTCCAGTGGCATGACATAATAGTAACCGCTTAGCGCTTTAACGATGATACCTTCTGGCATAGCTCCGTCGCCCTCCTTTAATTTACAGTACATTTACCCTGAACGTCGGCAATAAGCCGCCCTTATGGACGGCTTGATGCGTTAACGACTTCCTTTTTCTTATCTTTTCCCTTGGCGAGACCATTTCCGTTCTTCATCGCAGAAGTATCTGCCTCGCCATTTTCCCCTTCACCCTCAACAGGTGTATCCGGTTCACCTTCCTGATTCGTATCCACGGTGCCTTCATCATCACCACCACCGCCTTGTTCAGGCTCCTCCGTTGTTGGAGGGGGCTCTGCACCCTTCTCGGGCTCAATGGTAGGCATAACTACCGTTCCGTTTTTGGCATCACTATAGGACACCAGATACGTATCCAAGAATTGGCCATCCCGGTAGACAGAGACAACACCGTCGACGTTTGGAGCCAGAATAAGCGGAATTGTCAGCGTTTGAGCAGACTTGATTGTCCGGGTTCCCCATTCCTGACTTTTGCCACGAGCATCTTCGAAAGTAATTCGAATTTTGCTGCTCTTTCCTACTTCTTTTGGCGAAACGTTAATGTTATAGGGGTAGTTCAATGCCTCTGGCGGATATCCTGTACTAATGAAAATGGTAATTTTGTCACCAGGATTCACGTCTGCACCGGCTTCTACAGGCCATTGCTGTGTCACTTTGCCTTTATCTACGGTGTAGCTCGACTCTTCCTGAACCTGAGCAAGGATTAACCCAGCGGATTTGAGCATACTCTCCGCCTCACTTCGAGTATGGTTTTTCAAGTCCGGCATTTTTATTGTTTCGGAGCCTTTGCTCACTGTCAGAACAATTTGAACCTCTGCCGGATCGTATTCTACATTCACCCCAGGTGTTTGGGATAGAACCGTCCCCGCAGATTTATCATTTGAAAATTCTTCCTTACGCTGAATCTGATCCTCTTTGATATCCAGTCCGGTGAGTTGTTTGACCGCCTCATCGTATGAAAGATCTTTGAGATCAATCATCTTGGACAGTGCTTTTTCGGCACCAACACTCAGCTGGACCTCAGAGCCTTCTTTGACAATATCGCCTTCATTCCTGCTCTGTTCGAACACAATACCCGGATCAACGCCTTCCTTGTACTCCCGGATGACATTATCACTGACAACAAGCCCGTTGTCCTGTAACATTTGGCGTGCCTTTTCTTCGGTCTGACTCACAACATTGGGCACCTTAACATCGGGCACAACAAGCATGCCTTTCACGTACCACACAACTCCAACCATGGCGATAAGAATAAGCACGGTCAACGAGATCAGCAGCGCTGGCTTCTTCCAGTTCTTTGTTTTGGGTTTGCCATTGTTGTTATCTTGGTCAGACTCCATCACGGGTATAGCACCTGTGGATGTAACTCCACGTGGCTCCGGCTTAATCGCCGGCATAACGCGGGTCTGATCGATATCATCCTCATCCGGAAAATCAATCTTCGTTTCATTACGTCTTTCCGGCATCAGGCAGGTTTCCAGATCCGTCTGCATTTCTTTAGCGGATTGGTAACGCTCCTGCGGGTTTTTACGCATGGATTTCAGAATAACGTTCTCCACGCTTTGCGGGATAAGCGGATTGAATTTGCGCGGTTCATCAAACTCTTCCTGCAAATGCTTCAAAGCAACGCTAATTGGACTCTCTCCCAGAAACGGAAGCTGCCCAGTCAGCATTTGATAGAGTACAATACCAAGAGAATATAAGTCCGACTTCTCCCCAGTCACGATGCCTTTGGCATGCTCAGGTGAGAAGTAATGTACGGAACCGACCACTGAGCCGGTCTGAGTAATCGTTGTGGACGTAACCGCACGGGCAATCCCGAAATCCGTTACTTTCACACGGCCATTACGACCAATCAATATATTATGGGGTTTGATATCCCGATGAATGATCTGATTATGATGTGCATGATCGAGAGCATCTGCAATCTGGGAGGCGATTCGAACGGCCTCGTCCACCTGCAGAGGCGCCCGTTCTTTAATAATTTCATTCAGGTTTTTGCCTTCAACATATTCCATGACAATATAATGAACGTCATCTTCCTGCCCTACATCATAAACACTAACTACGTTAGGATGTGACAGCGAAGCTGCTGATTGTGCTTCTCTGCGGAAACGGCGGATAAACTCTTCGTCATGAACAAATTGCTGCCGTAACACTTTGATGGCAACGTTCCGGTTGAGCAACAGGTCCTGGGCCTTATACACAAGAGCCATGCCGCCACCGCCGACACGCTCGATCACTTCATAGCGTCCGCCTAGCTGGTGCCCAATCATGACTCACACCCCGTTTCCGATATCACGGAACCTTCCTTTTGCAGTTCGAATAATGCCACCGTGATATTGTCATCTCCTCCAGCAAGCAAAGCCAGCTGAAGCAAGCGATCCGCACGATCTTCCAATGCCAGTTCCAGATTACCTGCGACCTGAATGATCTGCTCATTGCTGACCAGATTACTAAGCCCATCACTGCACAGGAGAAGAACTTCGCCTTCTTCCAATTTGACGGTATCCAGATCCACCTTCACTTCCGCGTCTGTGCCAAGTGCACGTGTCAGCACATTGCGACGCGGATGATGAGAGACATCTTCTTTGCTGATCTGACCATTTTTGAACAATTCATTGACCAGTGTATGGTCCTCGGTCAACTGGATTACATTTTTGTTTGCAATTTTGTATGCTCTGCTGTCACCGATGTGACCAATAACACCTTCCGTATCATTCAATAATGCCGCAACCACGGTAGTTCCCATGTTATGGTAATTATCATCCGAAGATGCAGTGCGGAAGATCACTTCGTTGGCATGCAAAATAGCATCGCTCAATGCGGCTGACAAAGACGCATGTGAAAGACCCGGCTCAAGCGTTCCCAGATCCTGCACCAACGTCTCTACCGCCAGGCGGCTCGCAGTATCTCCTGCAAGATGTCCGCCCATACCATCGGCAACAATACCCAGAATATAACCTGTATCGAGATTTCGAATCCAGGCTGAATCTTCATTCACCGAACGCACCCGTCCGATATGGCTCACATGAACTGTTTTGATCAAAACGTTCTCACCTCAACTCCATATGCTTTGCACGAAGCTGACCGCAAGCGGCAGCAATATCATGTCCCTGTTCACGACGAATGGTTACATTAACACCCTGCTCCGAGAGAATCTTCTGAAAATTAAAAATGTCGCTTCTGGATGTTCTTACGTACTTGCGCTCAGGTACATGGTTGACCGGAATCAGGTTCACGTGGCACAGCATGTTCTTAAGCACGCTTGCCAGTTCTGCCGCATGTTCCGGCTGATCATTCACACCACCGATAAGTGCGTACTCAAACGTAATTCTGCGACCCGTTTTCGCCAAGTAATAACGCAACGACTCCATTACATCCTCAAAAGGAAAACGGCGGTTTACTGGCATCAATTTGGAACGCAATGCATCATTTGGCGCATGGATGGAGATCGCCAGGTTAATCTGTGTATCTTCATCTGCAAACTTGTAAATGTTCGGTACGATTCCACTTGTGGACACCGTGATATGGCGCTGACCGATATTCAGCCCTTTTTCGTGAATCATGATACGCAGGAACGTCATTGTTGCTTCATAGTTCTCAAAAGGTTCACCTGAACCCATGATTACGATGCTGCTGACCCGCTCACCGCGTTCGTCCAAAATTTTCTGGGCTTGCACAACCTGAGCGACAATTTCCCCAGCCGTAAGGTTACGTTTCAGTCCGCCCAGCGTGGATGCACAGAACGTGCAACCAATTCGGCAGCCAACCTGTGTTGTTACACAGATGCTGTTACCATAGTTGTGCTTCATGATAACTGTTTCGATCGCATGATCATCATGCAGACCGAACAGGAATTTCACCGTTCCATCCTTGGATTCAAATTTCGTAATTTCAGTAAGTGTAACGAATTCAAATTGTTCAGTCAGCTTTTCACGCAGCGCTTTGGACAGGTTCGTCATTTCACTGAAATCATTCACACGTTTCACATAAATCCAGTCGAAGATCTGACCACCGCGAAAAGCCGGCTCCCCGTTCTCAACAGCCCACTGTTGCAGCTCCTCCAGGGAATAATCATATATAAAAGGTTTCATTTTGTTGTCAACACCTATTCCTTCTTTTCTTTTCATTCTTCCTATTCTATCACAAAGACCACTTTACATCCATGTATACCCTTGATGCCTGTACTTCATGCATTATAACACCTCAGTGCCTGCATCGCACCCTATCATCACTTTTTACTGATGTTAAACCTTGAGGCTAATCACAAAGAAATCCGCCGAAGTTCCCCTCGGCGGCTATCCTTCAGTGCTCTATTAAACTGTTAATCCGCTATCCTTGTCAACCTGGCAATGAAAAATCCGTCACTGTGAGCGTACTGTGGCAGGATCTGCACGCCACCGTTCACAACCTTCCACTCGGCTGTTTCCAGACCAGACCAGGCAGACTCTTCAGCCGCCTTGTATTCCGGATGCCGGTCCAAAAAGTCAGCAACTCTATGCTCGTTCTCCGCAGGCTCGATTGTACACGTACTATACACCAGAATACCACCTGGCTTTAATAGCGGTGCAACCCGATCCAACAGTTCACGTTGCAAATTGGAGATATCGTGGATATCTTCCACAGTTTTGGTCCATTTGACATCCGGCTTGCGGCGAATAACACCTAGACCGGAACATGGCGCATCCAGCAGAATACGGTCAAATGATGCCTCCGGATAACGCGCATCCAGATCAAGCGCATCACCTGTCACAGCATCAATGCAGCTGAGTCCCAGACGATCTGCCTGATCCATGATCAACTGACGTTTGTGAGCATGTACATCATTGGCCACAATCCGTCCACGGTCCTGCATTTTCTCAGCCATATGGGCTGTCTTTCCGCCGGGAGCTGCACAACAGTCCAATACAGTCTGACCTTCTTCAGGCCCAACTGCCTCGGCTACAAGCATGGAACTTTCATCTTGAACGGACAGCAAGCCATCCCGATACCAGGACGTAAGAGCCATGTTGCCACCACTGCGAACGAGAATACCGTCTGGACTAAGTCGGGAAGGTTCCACGATCGCCCCCATGCTCACCATCTCTTGCATCAGTTTCTCACGTGTAGTCATTGTCGTGTTCACACGAACACTAACCGCAGGCGGTTCATTATTTGCACGACAGATCGCTTCCGCTGTCTCTTCGCCATATTGACTGATCCAGCGTTCGACCATCCACAGCGGGTGAGAATGTTCCAGTGAGATACGTTCAGCAGCGGGTAGATGTTCAGGGATGCGCAGCTCATCACGATTGCGAATCATGTTCCGCAGAACGCCATTCACCATACCGGAGATGCCCTGATGACCCAATTTCTTAGCCAAATTGACGGCTTCACTCACTACCGCGTGTTCTGGAATACGGTCCAGATATAACATCTGGTACACGCTGATGCGCAGCAGGCTGCGAACCCAAGGTTGCAGCTTGGATACACCTTTGGCTACATAGCGTTCCAGATAATAATCAAGGGTATTCCGTCTCGCGATCGTACCATAGACTAATTCTGTAGCCAGTCCGGCATCTGCCGGACTTAGCTCGGCCTCTTTCAGACGCCGGTTCAGCTCAAGGTTGCTGTAAGCTCCTTCTTGCTCAACGGCGCTCAGTACCTTTACGGCGAGTGCACGAGCAGATGTTTTGGGCCGTTCGGAACGTGAGGCACCATTTGCCGAAGATGGGGATGCAAATGAATTTCCTGCACGACCCGGTTTTCCTGTGTTCGGACGACGTTGGTTTCCTCCGCGCCCGGATGCATTTCCTGCGACTTTATGACCATTTCCTGATGGACGGCCCGGTGTATTTCCGCTCATTGCAGCACCGTTCCTGGTTTCAGGGTACCACCACGGGCAAAGTCAGCAGCTTGCATTACTTTTTTGCCCGCGGGCTGAACCTCAGTAAGCCAGAGAGAACCGTCACCTGTGCGAACTTCAATGCCGTTTTTGCCCAATTGTAACACCGTTCCCGGCTCAGCTTGTCCAGCATCCGAAGACGAGAGTACATCCGCCTGCTTCGGATTTGCTGCTGCCCAGACCTTGAAGACCTGATCATCCCACATCGTAAATGCACCCGAGAACGGCACAAGACCGCGAATCTGATTGAACAATTCACGCGACGTGCGATTCCAGTCCATCTTCTCGTCATCCCGAGTCAGATTACGTGCATACGAAGCCTCGGCTTCATCCTGTGGGACAGCCGTTGTTTCGCCAGCAACAAGCCGCGGCATTTCTTCCTGAAGCAATTTGGAACCCGCTTCGCTGAGCTTTACAAACATGGATCCTGATGTATCTTCATCCGTAATCGCCACTTCCACACGTGAGATCATATCTCCCGTATCCAAGCCTTCCGCCATAAACATCAGCGTAACTCCCGTCACTGGCTCTCCATTAATAATGGAGCGTTGAATCGGGGCACCACCGCGATATTTTGGCAAAAGAGAGCCATGCACGTTCACACAACCACGAACAGGCATATCCAGCACAGCCTTGGGCAGAATCTGCCCAAAAGCCGCAGTCACAATCAGATCCGGTTTCCATTCAGCCAATCGGGCTACAGCTTCTGGAGCACGCAGTTTCACTGGTTGAAATACAGGCAGGCCGTGGCGTTCTGCCGCAGCCTTGACTGGTGTTGGTGTAAGCACCTTTTTACGTCCCTGTGGTTTATCCGGCTGTGTCACTACCCCAACCACGTTATATCCCTCGGCAATAAGCATATCGAGAGATGGAACTGCAAATTCAGGCGTTCCCATAAAAACAATATTCAAATCGATCACTCCTTAGTTACGACGCGGACCGGTTTGATCGGCTGCAATTTCGTACACTTTTTCAGCAATATCCGTAAAGAGCACGCCATCCAAATGGTCAATCTCATGTTGGAATGCGCGTGACAACAATCCGCTGCCCGTAATAATCAGTTCCTTGCCTTCGCGGTCCAGCCCTTTGACTGTAACCGTCTCAAAACGACGCACATCACCGTTAATGCCAGGGATACTCAAGCAGCCTTCGGGTCCAAATTGCTCGCCCTCACTCGAAATAATCTCCGGATTGATCATCTTGATCAGCCCCTGCTCATCTCCGCAATCGATCACAATAAGCCGTTTCAAAATACCAACCTGTGGTGCAGCCAAACCTACGCCTTCAGCGTCATACATTGTATCTGCCATATCATCCAGCAGTTTCTGTACATTAGGTGTAACTTTAGTTACTTCTTTAGCTCTTTTGTGTAGTACCTCATCCGGTTCTTTCACGATAATACGAATCGACATGTTGTAAGCACCTTCCTAATCCTCATCATAATTTCAGGACATCAGGCTCATTTCAAAAATAGTACTGATTTTCTGCTATGTAGCAGGTATCAAAAACTGATTTTAAGATCGAGCCATCATTCATGTTGTTTTTAATCTATGTTTATACCGCTTGTTTACATCCGCATTTTAATACAAATGCTCACATTAACATTTGCGGGTCTACATCCAGACTAATTTGCAGTTTTTGCGCCTGAACATCGTCGTCCATGCGCCGGGCCGTCGCGAGCGCCAGTCCAATGGCGTCGACATCCCCCCGCCATTTTATCATACATTGGAATCTGTATCTATTCTTGATCCGAGGAATTGGTGAGGCTACCGGGCCAAGCACGTCAAAGGCATCATTGCTGAAACGATCCAAACTGCCTAACCAGCCAGCAGCATTTGCCTTTTCTTTCAGTATTCGTGTGTAGTTCTCAGCCAGCCGGATCAGTACCGGAAGCTGCTCATGTGAGAAGGTCACCAAAATCAGGCGACAGTAAGGCGGGTACTGCAAATTGCGCCGATGCAATAATTCCTCCCGGACAAACGAAACATAGTCATGCTGGCTCGCATGCCCAATCGAATAGTGCTCTGGTGTATAGGACTGAACGAACACCTCGCCCGGCAGTTGATGTCGACCTGCACGGCCCGCCACCTGGGTGAGCAGCTGAAATGTTTTTTCGGCAGCCCGAAAATCTGGCAAATTAAGTGCCGAGTCTGCTGTGATGACTCCAACCAAGGTGACATCAGGAAAATCAAGCCCTTTGGCAACCATCTGGGTACCCAACAATACGTCTGCCTTTTTCTCACGAAACTGCTTCAACAACTTCTCATGCGAACCTTTTTCGCTCGTTGTATCCACGTCCATCCGAATGACGCGAATACCCGGGAACAGCTTCGCCAATTCTTCCTCTACCCGCTGCGTACCTGTACCAAAATATCGAATATGCTCACTGCCGCAATCCGGGCACACTTCTGGTGCTGCTTCCGCATATCCACAATAGTGACAACGAAGATTATTGGAGCGCTGATGATAGGTTAATGAAATATCACACTCGGGACAGCCTGCAACGTATCCACAACTGCGACACATCACAAAGGTGGAATAGCCACGTCGATTCAGCAGAAGCACGGTCTGTTCCCCGCGTTCCAACCGCTCTTCCAATCCTTTGTGCAAGGCGCGGCTGAACATCGAGCGATTTCCGTCCTTCAACTCTTCGCGCATATCAACAATCCGTACCTCCGGCAGCTTATTACCAAGTGCGCGGGTAGGCATCTCCAACAAAAGTGGTGCAAAATCATCATTGCTCTGTGAACGGGCAGCATAGTAACTTTCCAGCGAAGGTGTCGCTGAACCCAGGACAACGACCGCCTGATGCTGCTGTGCTCTTTTTACCGCTACATCACGGGCATGATATTTCGGGGTTTCTTCCTGTTTATATGAAGTCTCGTGCTCCTCGTCCATAATGATCAGACCAAGACGACTAAACGGAGCAAAGACTGCTGAACGGGCGCCAATGGCAACTTTCACCTGACCTTCCCGAATTTTGCGCCACTCATCATAACGCTCTCCACCAGACAGACGACTGTGCATCACGGCAACCTGATCACCAAAACGTCCTTTAAAACGCTCAACCATCTGCGGGGTCAATGCAATCTCGGGTACAAGCACAATTGCCTGTCGATCCTGTTCAATACAGCGCTGAATGGTCTGGAGATATACTTCCGTCTTACCACTGCCTGTTACACCATGAAGCAAAAAGACGCCATGGCGCCTTTCCTGCAATCGACCATTAATATTGTTATAGACATGCTGCTGCTCTTCGGTCAGATTCAATGGCTCGGTCGCACGGAACTTACGGCCTTGATAAGGGTCACGAAAGACTTCGACGTCCTCCGTTACAACCAGCCCTTTCTCCTCCAGACCTTTGACTGTAGCCGCTGATACCTGAAGTGTGGACAGTAATTCTTTCATCGCCATCGGCAACAGTTCTTTCATTTCCAGCAAGAAAGCCAAAACTTCCTTCTGCCGTTGTGCCTTTGCCGGGAATGAATTCAATGCCTCTTCCGCAGCCGCTACATCAACAGCAAGGTCAATGGATTTCATCGTTTTTTTATTCAGCTTGTCCTTAATTGCCTGGCTTTCCAGCAGGACACCACTGAGTAATAACTTCTTGATCAGCACAGCATGATTGGGGTATTTACGACTCAGTTGTTGTAAGGGAACCTGCCCACGACTCTTCACAAAACGAATAATGTCTTGCTGCACCTTTTCTGAAGTCGACTCTTCTCCCCACACAAAAAGAACTTCTTCGCCTGACGCCGAACTTGCCATTTGTCCATCCAGCGCATCTCCAAGGGAGATATACCGTTCTGCTTTCCCTTTTAGCGCAGTCGGTACCATCACCTGCAAAGACAAAATGCGGTTGCTGGCATAACGTTCACTCATCCATTCGGCCAATTCAACCAAATCTTCTGACAACGGCGGAACGATATCCAGCAATTCCTGAATCGGTTTGAGTTTGAATTTCTCCGTACCCGTGCGAGGCACCAGATCAATCACGAAACCCTGCACCGTCCGATGACCAAAAGGCACACCTACCCTGCTGCCAATCTCAATCCATTCACGCATGGATTCCGGCACCAGATAATCAAACGGCCGGTCCGTTTCCTTCACAGGAACATCGACAATAACCTTGGCGATCTCCATATTAATTCCTCCCGGCAATGCGCTCCGCCGCAATCGAAAGCAACCGGCGAGCCACCTCTTCCTTGGCCACCACCTGAAGCTCTTCCACCAAACCTTCACGGTCATAGATGTGCACCGCGTTGGTATCTGTTCCAAATCCGGCACCCGCCTGGGTGACATCATTGGCTACGATCAGATCACAGTTTTTCCGTTCCAGTTTCTCACGTGCATACATTTCTAATGAATTTGTCTCCGCAGCAAAACCAATCAAAAATTGATGGCTCTTCTGCTTACCCAGCGTTTCAAGAATATCTATATTTTTAATAAGTTCAAGCGATAATGTATCGCCTTTCTTCTTGATTTTCTCTGTGTACACTTCCTTGGGGCGATAATCCGCAACAGCTGCGGCCTTAACCACGATATCTGCATTATCCCATTGGCTTACTACCGCATCATACATATCCTGCGCTGACTGCACCGGGATCACCTGTACATTCGCCGGTGGCTGAACCTGGGTATTCCCCATAACCAAAGTCACATCTGCCCCCAGATCACGCGCTGTCGCTGCAATGGCAAAACCCATTTTCCCTGAGGAATCATTGGTAATATACCTTACCGGATCAATGCGTTCTATGGTACCTCCTGCAGTGACCACAACCTTCTTCCCGCTCAACAAAGAAAGCTGTTCATTACGTTCCCGTTTAACAGATTCCTGCTGTTCAAAAAAACGTTCCACCACATCTACAATCGTCTCTGGTTCTTCCAACCGTCCTTTACCCACATACCCACATGCCAGTTGACCTTCACCCGGTTCAATCATCATGGTTCCGCGCTCGGTTAACAGGCACATATTATGCTGTACCGCCGGATGATCATACATATGTACATTCATCGCTGGCGCAATCATCACCGGAGCAGTGGTTGCAAGCAAGGTTGTTGAGAGCATATCATCTGCCATCCCATGTGCCATTTTGGCAATCACATTGGCTGTTGCCGGAGCAACCAACACAAGATCGGCCATATCAGCCAGATGAATATGCGAGACGACCGAAGGCTCCCGCTCATCAAATGTATCACTATATACTACATTTCGGGTCAAGGTTTGCAGCGTTAATTCGGTAATAAACTGTTTCGCGGAATTCGTCATAATGACATGAACGTCCGCTCCTTTTTGCACCAGCCTGCTGCATAATGTAGCCGCCTTGTATGCGGCTATGCCGCCAGTCACACCAAGCACGATTTTTTTACCGTTCAACATGGTTATCCCCCCGATATATACGACCTTTATAAGGATGAATAGAGAAAAAAATAACAACCTCGCGGTTGTCAAATAAATCCGGCTTGCGCCGTATGCAGTTGAAGAGCAGCCGCAGGCGGCTTACTCTTCTTCCTCTTCGTCCTGTCCTTTGATGACAACGAGCAGATCACCATAAATTTCTTCAAGTGCAACGCCAACCTGTTTATGGGATCTGGCATTTCTCAAATCCGTTTTCTCACCTTCACGAAGCTGTCTTGCCCGGCGGGAAGCGGCAACAACAAGGGAATACTTGCTGTCGACTTTGTTCATCATTTCATCAATAGAAGGATACAGCATATTTACAAAACACCTCTTTGCATTAGTATAATCACAATTCGTCGCCTGACGGAATCATGGTGCACCGCTGGATACGTTAACCAGACTGGAGCTACTCTCATATATCCTATGACAGCAGCTCCACTGATTATCGCATTTTGCGGCGGCAAATGGATTATTTATTGATCTTACAATGTTCGGCGATAATGATGCTTTCTATTCGTTTACACGCTAAATCAATTTCATCATTAACGACAGCGTAATCGTACTGCTCCAGCAGACTGATCTCATCTACCGCGACGGACATCCGGTGATCAATCGTCGCCTGACTTTCCGTACCACGGCCCTGAATGCGATCTTTAAGCTCGTCCAATGAAGGAGGCAACAGAAATACAAAGATCCCTTCCGGGAACTTTTCTTTCACTTTCAACGCGCCTTGAACTTCAATCTCAAGAATGATGTCCCGGCCTTCGTTAATCGTTTTCTCCACAAAATCACGCGGTGTTCCGTAATAGTTCCCTACATATTCTGCGTGTTCCAACAATTGATCTTCAGCAATCATGTTCAGGAATTCTTCATGGCTTCTGAAGAAATAATTGACGCCATGTTCCTCACCCAGACGTGGCTGACGAGTCGTTGCCGATACAGAATAAATCAATTCCGGCACCCGTTTGCGCAAAGCGCTGCATACTGTACCCTTCCCGACCCCAGATGGGCCGGACAACACTACCAGTAATCCCTTAGACATATTACACTCCATTTTATTCGTCGTTGTCATCATCTTTCGAAGAAAGACGATGGGCGACCGTTTCTGGCTGAACCGCAGACAGAATGACATGATCGCTATCCGTAATAATCACGGCACGAGTACGTCTTCCGTATGTTGCGTCTATCAGCATATGACGGTCTCTTGCCTCTTGTATAATTCTCTTGATCGGCGCCGATTCCGGACTCACGATGGATATAATCCGGTTCGCCGATACGATGTTACCGAATCCAATGTTAATGAGTTTGATTGCCATAATCAGGTTCTTCCCCCTATACATGCGACTCTTTTGCCGAAATATGACCGTTCATTCGATATTCGCCGCTTGCTCACGAATTTTCTCCAGTTCCGCCTTCATCTCGACAACACGGTTCACCAGAGCCAAATGGTTGGCTTTTGATCCAATCGTATTGACTTCCCTATTCATCTCCTGAATAAGAAAGTCCAACTTGCGGCCTACTGGCTCATCACTTTTCAGCAGTTCCCTGCTCTGTCCAAAGTGACTCTGTAGACGCGTAAGCTCTTCCTCTATGTTAGAACGATCGGCAAACATAGCAATTTCCATACCTAATTTATGCTCGTCAAAAGGGAAAGAGCCTTCTTCCTGCATTTCCGTAAGCCTTTGTCTTAACTTGTTGCGATGATCACTCACCACAGTCGGCGCAAGAGCAAGCATCTCGGTATGCAGTGATTCCAGACGACTGACACGTCGTTCCAGATCACTGGCCAGATGAAGACCCTCGCGGGCGCGCATCTGCTCCAGACCGGATAAAGCCTCTTCCAACCCCTGCTGCAGGACACGCTCCCATTCGTCCTTCTGCTCTTCCGGAAGCGAACTCGTCCCATCCGAATGAACCATGACATCTGGAAGTGCCAGCATATCCATAATACTCGGTTTGCCCTGCATACCATAGCGGCTTTCCAATTGCTCTGCGGCCTGAAGATAGGCCCTGACCGCCTGCTCATTCAGAACAGCGGGAAGAGCCTGGTCTTCATCTTTTTCTTTCATTACATAAACATCAATCCGCCCACGTTTTAAGCGGCTCTGTACCTTTTTCCTCAATCCGTCTTCATAACACGTCCACTCTCTCGGGAGACGCATCATCACTTCGCAATAACGATGGTTGACAGACTTGATTTCCAATTGTACCTTATAGCCTCCAAAATGAAAGGCGGATTGACCGTATCCGGTCATACTGAATGACATCGGCATCACATCCGTTACACTATTGTAATTGATTATTAGGGTTGAAACAAGTAGGACATTGATGCTCCGACTTCTCCCACACATATTGGGTCAGTTCGGCCGTCATACTATAGAACATAAATGGAGTCATTAAATAGATTCCTTTGAAATGTTTTGTTGCTACATCCAGAAGCTCCTTAGCGATCTTCACACCCATTGCTCGACCTTCTTCACCTTCGAGACCAGCCATCCGGGAACGCACTTCATCCGACAGCTGAATACCCGGAACCTCATTATGCAGATATTCTGCATTTCGGCCGCTAGCTAACGGCATTACCCCTACAAAGATCGGCACATCCAGATGCTTGGTCGCTTCATGCATGGCTACAATTAGTTCAGGATCGTATATCGGCTGCGTCATAATATAATCGGCTCCGGAAGCAATCTTTTTCTCAAGACGCTGTACAGCCTTATCCAAATGTTTCACATTCGGGTTGAATGCGGCACCAATAACAAATCCCGCCTTCTGCTTGAGCGGTTTACCGGAGAAGGATACGCCATCGTTCAACTGCTTGATCATACGTATAATTTCAAAAGAAGTCAGATCGTATACCGAGCTTGATCCGGGCAAGTCTCCAAATCGTGCAGGGTCACCTGTTACAGCGAGTACATGATTAATGCCTAGAGCATCAAATCCCATCATGTGCGATTGTGTCCCGATCAGATTCCGGTCACGACATGCAATATGCACCAGTGGGCGCAATCCTGTACGGTCCTGAACAAGATGGCCGAGAGCCATATTACTCATCCGGGTAACCGCTAGGGAATTATCAGCCAATGTTAACGCATCTGCACCTGCTGCTTTCAATGTCTCGGCACCTTTCATAAACTTCGCAATGTCGAGATCACGCGGTGGGTCAAGTTCGACGATGACCGTATGACGTTGTTTGACCAGATCCACAATCGTAGGCTGCCCACCCCGTCCAGACCGTTCATCTACATTCTCATGCAGGATAATACGCGGTTTCGACTCGGATGGATCAGGTTCCAGTATTGGAACAGGTGTGTATTCAACAAGAGCCTGGGCGATTGCGGCGATATGATCAGGTGTTGTACCACAGCAGCCTCCGATGATACGTGCGCCCAGATCAGCGAATTGCACTGCCGTCTGTCCGAAGTATTCCGGGGACGCTCCATAACGGAACTGACCATCGACGTAATCCGCTGCACCCGCATTCGGGTAAACAGACATTGGGACACCGATACGGCCTGACACCGTCTCCATCGCCCGCATAATTCCGTTTGGACCGGAACGGCAGTTGAAACCAATGACGTCAGCCCCTTGCTCACGCATGATTCGGAAAGCTTCTGGCATCGTATATCCATCCAGTGTGTGCCCTACATCCTCAACAGCGAACTGTCCAATCACGGGCAGATCACTCAGCTTGCGAGCCTGCAGGAGGGCGATATCCATTTCCTCGATATCATAGAAGGTTTCGAGCAGAATGCCGTCCACTCCTTCTTCGAGCAGTGCAAAAATCTGTTGCTGATAGAAACGCTTCAATTCACTTGTTGATACGTTGGTCCGCTTTCCTCCACGAATGGAGCCAACCGCGCCCAGAACATAACCGTTTGCGCCAGCTACTTCTTTGGCGATACGTACACCGGCACGGTTGACATCCTCGACCTTGGACTCCAGACCAAACTTAGACAACTTATCGTAATTGGCAGAGTACGTATTGGTTTCATGAATTTCCGTACCTGCATCGCGGTAACGACGATGCACATCTGCCACCACTTCAGGTGATATCAAGTTCAACTCTTCATAAGAAATCCCTACCGGGAATCCCATCTGATACAGGAAAGTTCCCATCGCCCCATCCCCTATGAGGACCCGTTCCTGCATTACACTGCGTAAATCCGCCTTCATCCCTTTTCCCCCCGCCTGACTGATCATTTCATACTAATGTAACACAAAAAACATCTGAAAACGAAGAAAAACACAGGTTTTTCGTGAAATTCAGTTTCTATAACCCTCTGGACTAGTAGGAATTCATATAACTGCAAAAAAAGAGGCCCCAAGGCCTCCTCATTTAAACGTATTCTTTACGAAGTGACTCCCTTGAAAACAACTTCAGCAGGTCCAGTCATGTACACGTGGTTGTCTGCTTCGTTCCACTCAATATGAAGATCGCCACCCTTGAGGCTGATCACCGCTGTGCGATCCGTATGTCCGTTCAGAACGGATGATACCAGTGTTGCGCAAGCTCCGGTTCCACAAGCAAGTGTTGGTCCAGCACCGCGTTCCCACACACGCATGTCCACATAGCCGCGATCGCGAACCGTTGCGAACTCTACATTGATTTTTTTCGGGAACATGGGATGAACCTCAAGTAGTGGCCCCCATGTCGATAGATCGAAATTCACAGCATCATCCACATAGATGACTGCATGAGGATTACCCATGGAGACAGCCGTAAATTTGAACTCCTGTCCATTGGCTTCAATGGAATGATCCACCACCGGATTGGCATCGACAGTCGTTGGAACCTGAAGTCCATTCAGGATGGGCTCTCCCATATCCACTCGAACGGTTTGCACTTTACCATCACGAATGTTCAAGCTTACGGGTTGTACACCCGCACCAATGGTTTCAATCGTAATCTGTTCTTGGGTCACATGACCATGATCATATACATATTTGGATACACAGCGTATGGCATTGCCACATTGCTCTGCTTCCGAGCCGTCCGAGTTCATGATGCGCATCTGAAAATCCGCCTTCTCTGAAGGCAGTATATAAACCAGGCCATCCGCACCGATACCGAAGAAACGGTTGCACCATTTTACAGCCAATTCTGCTGCATCAGCCGGAAGCTGTTGTTCTCCAAACACAACAATAAAATCGTTGCCGAGTCCGTGCATTTTTGTAAATTCCATAACCTTGCCCACTCCTTTTGGCAGTCTACTGCCAAAGCGTTATTCTTGCTTCTCTACAGGATACCCTGGATATTCATATCCAACATTTCCAATAAAAAAAGCTATCCTGCAAAATGCCGAGGAATCTCGCCTCGAATCATTTTGAGGATAGCATAACGAAAACGATAAGCAATTGCTATTGATTTTATGCCGAAAACTTTGTACTTTTCGGTACGAAGCGGCCTGGGCCCATGCGGCGACGGTTGCGACGACCTCCCCACACGCTGCCCACTCCCATCAGGAAGGTTGGAATACCTGCGGCAACGATGGAAATGGCCCATTCACGCATACCCAGTGGTACTGTTTTGAAGATAGGCTGCAACGGCTCTACATACATGACCGCCAGCATCAGCACGATGGATGAAATAACTGCAAATACCAGGTACTTGTTCTGCAATGGATTGCGGTGGAAAATGGAGCGTGAACTACGGCAGTCAAATACATGAATGAGCTGTGCCAAAACGAGAGTAGCAAAGGCAACAGATTGAGCTTTAATGAGCTGACCCGGTTGATCTGGCGCGGCCTGTAGGGTAAGCCAGAACGCCCCGAGTGTACAAAGCCCGATCAATACACCCCGACTGACAATTTTCCAACCCAATCGTCTGGCAAAAATATTTTCCTTGGCGCCACGCGGCTTGTGTTCCATCAGATCTTTTTCCGGCTGATCCACACCAAGTGCCATCGCTGGCAATCCATCCGTCACCAGGTTGACCCACAGAATCTGGATCGGCACGAGTGGCAAAGGCAGTCCCATCATCATCGCGAAAAACATCGTTAAAATCTCGCCAACATTGGATGCTAGCAAATACCGGATAAACTTGCGGATGTTCTCATAAATATTACGCCCTTCTTCAATTGCAGCTACTATAGTAGAGAAATTATCGTCACTCAGAATTAACGCCGATGCTTCCTTCGTCACATCCGTGCCTGTTATTCCCATCGCAATACCGATGTCTGCTGCTTTAATGGCTGGTGCGTCGTTCACGCCATCTCCAGTCATCGCTACGACATGTCCTTTGCGCTGCAATGATTTTACAATCCGTAGTTTGTGCTCAGGCGATACTCGTGAGAATACGTAAATGCCCTCTACCTGTTTATCCAGCTGCTCGTCCGTCATACCCGCCAATTGTTGTCCGCTAAGTGAAGCCCCACCCCGTGGAAGAATACCTAACTGTTGGGCGATAGCCTCTGCCGTCGTACCATGATCGCCCGTAATCATAACGGTACGTATGCCTGCTCTGCGACAAGTCGCAATTGCATCCCGTGCCTCACGCCGCGGTGGATCAATCATGCCTGCAAGCCCGACAAAAACGAGTTGGCTCTCGGCAGCATGTTCATTCTCTACTTTTTCATTCGGCCGTACATCGCGGTAAGCCATCCCGAGAACCCGCAGTGCAGAACCCGCCATATTCTCGTTCGCCGCCATGACTTTCTGCCGCAGCGTTCCTGTGAAAGGTACAACATTGCCTTCCCACAAAATGTAGCTGCATTGCCCAATCAGTACATCTGGTGCACCCTTGGTGTAGACCATCCGCCCACCCTGATGGTGAACCAAGACAGACATCCGCTTCCGGTCAGAGTCAAACGGGAACTCCTGCTCACGTGCATATAACTCTTTGAGGCCAGCGGGGGTAAGTCCCATTTTGGAGGCCAGTGTTACAAGCGCCCCTTCCGTAGGGTCGCCTTTCAGCTCCCATACCACGCTGTTTTCCTTGACCGCTTCATTAACATGATCTTTCTTTGTACCTTTCTTCGCTTCTTTCTTATTATCCTTATTTGTCTCTTTGCCTTTCTTTTTATTCCGCATCTCATCTCCAACACTCTCGATAATACTGGCATTATTACATAGTGCGCTGATCTGAAGCATTCTCCGCAATGTCTGGTCACTCTTCAGTTCCAAGGTACGACCATTCTCCAGCATCTGTCCTTCCGGTGCATAACCATCCCCGGTGACCTTGATGCTGCGTCCCTCCAGCCACACGTCCGTAACCGTCATCTTGTTCTGGGTCAACGTACCCGTTTTATCCGAACAGATGACCGAGGCACAACCAAGGGTTTCGACGGAGGGAAGCTTGCGCACAATCGCTTTTCGCTTGATCATACGCTGTACGCCCAGAGCTAGCGCAATCGTTACAATCGCTGGCAAGCCTTCTGGTATGGCGGCTACTGCAAGGCTGACGCCTGCCAGAAACATGCCTACTGCCGGTTGTCCATGCAAAATACCTGCAACAACAACCATGACGGTTAATCCGAGCGCCACAAAAATCAAAATTTTACCCAGCTGTTCCAGCCTGTGTTGCAGCGGTGTTTCCTGTTCCTCCGTATTCTGGATCAGGTCGGCGATTTTGCCCATCTCGGTATCCATGCCCGTCCGGACCACAACGCCCTTGGCGGTACCACGAGTGACCATTGTTCCCATGAATCCAATATTCTTCTGATCTCCTAGCGGCACATCCTCCGCAGCTATGGGATGGCAATGTTTGCTTACAGGAACCGATTCCCCAGTAAGTGCAGATTCCTCCACATCGAGGCTGTTCGTGGACAGCCAGCGTACATCGGCAGGTATACGATCACCGCTCTCCACAAGCACGATATCCCCTGGCACCAGAAGTTTGGCTGCAAGATGAGCTTCCTGACCCGACCTTAACACTTTGGCCAGTGGGGCAGACAATTGTTTCAATGCACGAAGGGAACGCTCCGCCCGGAATTCCTGTACAAAACCAAGAATGGCATTAAGCACAATGATGGCAACAATCGTTACAGCATCCAAGTATTCTCCAAGCAATCCGGACACCAGTGTGGCCCCCATCAACACCAGAACCATAAAATCCTTAAATTGATTAAGCAATAATGTAATTGGAGATATGCGCTTTCCTTCGCTCAGCTCATTCGAACCGGCGGTCTTCCTCTTTTCGGTTGCAGTCTCTTCGGTTAATCCTTCCTCAAGACTGACGCCAAGAGTGTTACGAAGCTCTTCAACGCTAAGTTGGTGCCACTTGGTATGTTCCATGCTTCAAAATTCCCTCCCAGTCTGTATTTCCTCTGTAAAACGTCACACATACTACACCGGCTATGCTAATCAACAGGTTGTACGCGATGCCGGACAAACTACCTGCTCTATATGTATTCGGACAGGACCCTAATTAGCACCCGATGGCGAATCCTTTCCCTGATGGGCAGAATAAGCTAAAATAAAGGTCTGTGGTTATATACGCAGTAGCAATCCGATTTTTTTGTTACACAAACGAATACGAATCTGCAACGGGTTCTTTTTTACATATCCCGGTGTTCATTTCAGTTATAGATAGAGAGGACGTTGAAAAAAAATGGCATTGGACGGCATCGTAACACGAGCTATCGTACATGAACTGCAAGGCTGCAAGGGCGGACGCATCAGCAAAATACATCAACCTAACGGCCATGATGTTGTACTGACCCTCCGTGCTCAGCGTGGAAATAGCAAATTGCTTATTTCGGCAAGCCCGACATATCCGCGTGTGCATTTTACCGAAAAAACGTTTGTTAACCCTACCGAAGCTCCCATGTTCTGCATGCTGCTGCGTAAGCACTGCGAGGGTGCGATCATTGAGGAGATTCGTCAGATTGGTATGGAGCGGATTATTCATATCGACGTGCGTCAGCGCGATGAACTGGGTGATGTTTCGGTCAAACGGATCATCATTGAACTGATGGGGCGTCACAGTAATATTGTTTTGGTCGATCCGATTACGGGAACGATTCTGGATGGAATTCATCACGTAACCCCGTCCATCAGTAGTTACCGGGTCATTATGCCTGGATTTTCGTACACCGAGCCACCAGAGCAGCATAAAAGCAATCCGCTGGAAGTGAGCAGCACTGAATTCCAAAATAGCTATACTGCTGCTGAAGAAGAGGCCTCTCGCTGGCTGGTGAATTCATTCAGCGGTCTTAGTCCGCTGATCGCAGGAGAGATTACCTCTCGGGTATCTGCTAATCAAGGTGACGATCAAGCTGCAAGTGAAGGTGAGGCTCGAATCGAAGCCGATGCACTGTGGAATGCTTTTGAGTCCATCATGGGGCCAGTAAGAGATAATAGTTATACGCCTGTGACTGGGCTAAATGCTAAAGGCAAAATGATTTTCTCAGCCGTTCAGCTTCAGAGCATTCAGGACGCAGAGAAAACCTATGACACGATGAGCAAGTGTATGGAAGATTATTACGGAGACAAGGCCGAGCGGGATACGGTCAAGCAAAGAGTGAGCGATCTGCTACGTTTTCTGCAAAATGAGCGCAGCAAAAACATCAAAAAGCTGGACAACCTGAACAAGGATCTGCTGGAAGCCGACGACGCGGATAAATTCAGATTATGGGGTGAGCTGTTGTTTGCCTCCCTGCATCAGGTTAGTAAAGGGGACAAAAGTGTGGAGCTTGTGAACTTCTATGATGAAGATCAAGCGAACATTACCATTCAACTTGACCCATTACTTACACCGTCTGACAACGCACAACGTTATTTCAAACGATATAACAAATATAAGAACAGTCTGGCTGTTATTCATGAGCAGCTTGGAAAAACAAAAGACGAGATCGACTATCTCGACAATCTGCTCCAGCAACTGTCTATCGCATCCATGAACGACATCGAGGAAATTCGCGATGAGCTTGTGCAACAGGGGTATCTTCGCGACCGCAACAAAAAAGGCAAAAAGAAAAAGAAAAACGACCGCCCTACAGTGCATCAGTTTACTTCTTCAGAGGGAATTGAACTTCTCGTAGGCAAAAACAACCTGCAAAATGAGTACGTCACCAACCGTCTGGCTTCTTCCAATGACACTTGGTTGCATACCAAAGACATCCCGGGTTCACATGTCGTCATTCGCAGCACAGACTTTGGCGAAGCAACCCTGGAGGAAGCTGCACAACTCGCGGCTTACTTCAGTCAGGCCAAAGAATCCAGCAGCGTGCCGGTGGACTACACATTTATCCGACATGTACGCAAGCCAAGTGGCTCCAAACCAGGCTTTGTCATTTATGACCATCAGAAGACCCTGTTTGTGACGCCGAACGAAGAACTGGTTAAAAGTTTGCCATCCACGATCAAAAATGGATAAGATGCTTGCTTTCAATCCTGTTAGGCAACGTAAAATCCCCCGGAACAAAAGACTGTTCGGGGGATTTTTTGTTTCTCAATTAACCATGGACTTAAGTTGGTGATTCAGATTATTGTTTTATTTTGAATATAAATTCAGTTTAATGTATAATAATTCAATTGTGGATTCTATAAATAAACTTCTAAGGATGTGTCCCATGACGCTAAATATCAGAGCAACTCAGCCTAATGATGTACTACCACTGAGTGCATTAATGCACGAGTATGTCGTCGGCTTTTATAACAACCCCTGGCCTGGTGATCAGGCAATCGAGCTTTTAATCAAAAACTTGCTTGATCAGCAGATAGGTGTTCAATTCGTTGCAGAGCAGGACGGTGAACTCATCGGATTCGCTACACTCTATTTTACCTACAGCACCATGAAGGCAAACCGCGTTGCCATTATGAATGACTTGTTTGTGACGGAAGCTTGGAGAGAAGGCGAAGCCGAGGCCAAACTGTTTGAACATTGTCAGCAGTATACACGTGAACACGGATGTGCTTACATGTCCTGGATCACAGCAGCAACCAACGAGCGGGCACAGCAGTTATTTGAACGCCTTGGAGCTGCTCGCGGCACATGGGTGAATTATTCCATCACCTAGCCTAATTATAGGCAATCAAAAAGGACATAGAGACATGGCTAGCGACTAACGCTCACCCCATCTCTATGTCCTTTCTTTTTTTCATATTCAATTTTAGCACGATGACAACCGATCCCTTATACCCCAGTCTCATACAACATATGAAGAAAGTTTCCCAATCAAGACTTTCCGGCTGCAGCCCGGAGTTTATCGAGCACATCAACGGTTACGGTTTTGCTTCCCAGATCCCCGTGGAAAACCACCCCTTGTCTTACACCATGGTAATCCGAACCACCTGTTTGAATGAGCCCAAATTCCCGTGCCAACTCCGCATATCTGCGCTCCTCTTCTGGTCCATGATCCGAATGAACCACTTCAATACCGTCAGGATGGGCGTCCACCAGAATGCGACGAACCAATTCGTCGTCTCTGTATAAACCAGGATGGGCAATAACAGCAGCACCATCCGCATCTTTAATCCACTGGCATGCATCTTCCGGTGCAACTCGGGGAACCGATACATAGCCCGGTTGGCCTTCAGCCAGATAACGATTGAATGCATCCTTCATATCAGCGGCATATCCTTTTCGTACCAACACATCGGCCATATGAGGTCTACCGATGCTTTCATCCGGCTCCAGCGGTCGGCCAAGGCCATCAATGACCTCCTGCCAGCTAATTTCGAGTCCAAGCTCCTGCAGTTTGGCAATGATCAGATGATTGCGTTCTTCTCTCGCCTCCCGAAGCCCGCGCAGTCGCTCCAGAAATTTCTCATCTTCTGTATTCACATAATACCCCAGCACATGAATATCCTTGCCGCCCGCGCAGGTACTGATCTCTACCCCTGCCACAACGTCAATCCCATACTCACGGCCAGCCCGCTGTGCCTCGGCTACACCAGCTACTGTATCGTGATCTGTCAGCGCCACCGCAGACAGTCCTCTTTGTTTGGCGAGCTTCACATTCTCGGCAGGTGGCTGCATTCCGTCCGACGCTTGGCTATGCGTATGAAGATCACAACGTCCATTAATTTGATTCATGAACAACAGCTCCTTCTTATATCTAGTGAGTAACAGAATGGATTTAAATTAATATGACCCTCTTATTCCGCTCGTCCTTCTGATGTTGTCTGCTCATGCTGACGCAAATAATTCAGGAAAGCTACTGCTGACAAGGGAAGCAATGAAGATTTCAGATGTATAGCGTAGAATTGTCGTTTGAACTCAAGCCCACGAATATCCACGATATGAACCAGTCCAAGGGCCAGCTCATGCTGAACGGACGACGGGGATAACATGGTGATACCCACACCCGCTTCTACGGCGGATTTCACAGCACCTGTACTGCCAAGTTCCATCACCACATTCATATCCTGTGGATCTATATTTCTCTTCTGCAACTGATCTTCCATCACCTGACGGGTACCCGAGCCTTTTTCCCGCAACACAAACGCGTAGTTCAGCACATCTTCAAGCTCTACTTCCCCACGATCTGCCAGAGCATGCCCTGCCGGAACAATCAGCTTCAATTCATCCTGCATGACCGGCTCTACAATCATATCCGGGTGGTTTACTGGCGCTTCAATCAGTCCAAAGTTAAGCTGATGTTTCAAGATATCGTCCATAATTTGCGTCGTATTCATCACTTTCATAACGATCGAGATATCCGGGTATTGGCGAGCAAAAGGGCCCAGCATTCGTGGCAACACATACTCACCAATCGTCAAACTTGCCCCAAGCTGCAATCTGCCTTGCAGCATCTGTGTAAACGCGGACATCGCCTCATCTGTCTGTCTGACCAATTCTACACTGCGTTTGGCATGAGGCAGTAATGTCCGACCCGCCTCGGATAATTCTATTTTCTTGGTAGAACGATGCAGCAGCTTGGTCCCAAAATAATCCTCAAGCGATTGAATCTGCATCGTCACCGCAGGTTGTGTCATATGTAGTGCTTGCGCAGCCGCTGAAAAACTTCCCTTCTCTGCTACGGTATAAAAAATATGCAATTGATGAAAATTCATATCTTCGCCCCTCTTCTGTACGCTTTCCCCATTGTAGCCGATTTCGTGAATTCCAACAAAAAAAGCATGCAGCTTGTCTGCATGCGATGTAACCTGAATCTATCAATTCGAAAATATGGATTATTCCAAACTTACTTATGCTTGCGACTGTTCTTGACAAGAGTCATTCGTCTTGAATGTCTTAGCCAAGAATAATACGATTTTAAATCCCGCAGTTCAATCGTCTCGGACATTTTCCCCAGAAACGTAACAACAATCATCTTATGAAGCGGATTGCCAGCAATGTCATATTCCCCTTCAAGTTCAGAAAATTCAGCAACCACGACCAAATCTTCGTCGATCAGGTAAACATCCTGCTCATTACGGTAGTATGGTGTAATACGGTCCTGCTTCAGACACTCCCATAACCATGCCGCAATATGGTCATCATCATTACGTGCCGGCTCAATACGGTCTGCATACCGCATCTTGGCATGATTGGTAATGACGATGTCGGCCACTTTTTTGTCTCCAAGAGCCACGAAAAAAGGCTCGTACGTGCTCCAACGTTGCATCACCTTATCACGCATGGGAATCACTCTCCACCAGATAGGACTTTCTATCTATTTATTTACCCAATATATTACAACATAAGTCCCGCAACCTCAAGGCGTAACTTCAGATTTTTTCACAAAATCCAGTTTATGCCTAATTCAATAAAAGAGCGGCCCCGAAGGGCCCCTCTGGTTAATCGTTTCGAAATGTACAGTGGCAATAAGTTCACTGTACATTCCCAAACCATTTTTGTTATATCCCGTAAAAACTCGTTTTGTCCATCGTTTTGCTAGCATACTCTGTTTTAATCTCATTCCGGTAGGAACGTTCAACCTTGCGCACATAGGAAAGTCTGTTCACATTTTTCATCGTATCTTCAGCCCGCTCTGCATTAACATACATGACGACATAATGCATACGGCGGGAGATGTAATGAACGGTACCATACTTTTCGAGATTACGAGCCGCTTTTAAATCACTGACCCATATAATGAATCCTGTCCTTTCCGCAAACATCATTTTCCCCGCCTTTCTATAATGGAGACCGGATCCTCGGAAAGGTCCGGTCTGTCATAAATTTATGTTCTTATCAAATCTTAGCTACAACCACACTTGCCTCCGCTACCGCAGCCGCCCTTCGGATTGGGATCATTGCTCGGTACCTTGATCGTCGTTGACACGGCGAATGCAATCGTCTCCGACATCTGGAACAACATATCGTCCAATGCTTTCTCCGCCTGTTTGAAGCGGGCTACCGCCTCGAAATGTTCCAATTCAAGCTCTAAAGCCTGAACCTGATCTTTTGCGGCGTGATAGTCCGGGTGAAAATGCCCAAAACGCTGGGTTTCTTCGAATAGTTCCTTTTTGGCTTCCAGCTTGCGTATCCCCGCCTGAATTTCAGGGCTCGTCTCCACTTGCTGCTTCCAATATAAATAATCCGATACTTCGGCTGATTGGTTAATCATGTCGCCCAGTTCATATGCGCCCGTTAACACTTGGGCCATATCGACCGTGTTCATTTCCGCTACGCTCATGAAATTCATCCTATCTATATATAAAGTTCTACTTAACGTAGACTACTTCATCATATCATATCCCCGAAAAGTTAAGAAGAGTTTTTCCTGCAAATAGAAATAAAGGGAACAGGCGATCTGCTTTGGCAAAGTCGATCAAGTTTATGCATGGTTCGGAATAATCAGGCGTATCTGGTTCCATTCGTTAGGTGAGAAAGTACGGCGTTCTGTGGGATCTGTACCATCCTCCGATATGGACCAGCCCGTTAGTGTCCAATCTTCATGACCTTGAATCTGATCAGGGATAACATAAACGATATGGCTGTCCAGCTTCAGACCCAGTTTTGTCTGCCATTCAATGGCTTTCGCAGCAATCTGACGAGCTGTGGATACATGATATCCTCGCCACTCGTTATGCCACATCTCAGGGATCTCTCCGTATCCGGGAAACAGACCTGACTGCTCCGTGATGGAATGATCCTGTTCATACATGTGTAGATTGGAGTCACTTTGAATGAGCCCCACTCTTCCACGAATATAAAAGAGTTCCTTCTGCACCTCAAGTCCGACTTTGAACTCATCTGCTCCGAAAATGGACTCATCTTCAATGGCTTTCGCCTCTGGCCTGTTCAACTTTTCAAGTAATTCACTTCTCGATTTATATATCCAGGTGTCCTTTTTCTTAACTTTATCCACCGATTCATCCTGATCAACGTTCTGCCTAGCATCCATGTAAAGTCTGTCTGCATCCTGTCCCCACTGCTGGATCGCTAGCTCCACATGCTCAGGCACTCCCGAGACAGCATACAGTCTAAGGAAGTTTATCATTACATCCGCTGTAAGACCGATCTCTGATGCTGCGATGATTCGTTCCTTTGTTATCCGATATATGGACATTCGATCACGACTCACAAGCTCTGCACCAATGTCCAGATTCCAGCGGACCTGTGGGGCTACATCTGGAGGAACCATAATTTCAAAGTCAGGCTGAACAAAAATCGTATTCTTTTCCGGTTTTTCTGACTCGTAATTCCCAAAGTTCAATAAAATTCTCGGATCAATCTGCCAGCGATATAAAATCTCTCCCGCAGCTGACTCACCAACCTCACCATATCCCAAACCTGTCAGAACATCGAGCCAACCCCAGATATGTGTTAAGAAGGATAATCCTGAAGAACCTTCACTCTCTCTAATTTCAATTACTTCTTTCAACTCAACGTTGTCTAAAGTCCCTGCTGAAATACTCAACCATTCATTTTCCCGTGAAGCAAACATCATCAGTTGATAACGAAAGTGCTGAAGTTTAGGCTCAGCTACACCATATCGGTCCTTACATACGCTATAGATTTCTCGGTGCATTGAAGACCACGACAACGTTAACCAGTGATAAAGACGGTCAGGTGACACATGCATTCGGTTATGCGCCTTTTCAATCAAACCCAGACTGAGCAGCAAATCAATAATAAGAGCCACATGGACTGGATACACATCCGAATGATCATAGTGAATACCTAATTCGGCAAAATCTTCAGGGCCCAGAACCGTCATCCGACTTAATCGCTGCACCATTTTCTTGTGAATAGTTCCCTTACTTGTTAATGGAAGTCCTCCTTGGGCTTGACCTTCTCTTACCATCCAAGCCAATACATGCAGAAGCTCTGCAGCAATATCCGGCTTACCTTCTCGAACAATCTTCACTTTCTGGACTTCATTACTGGATATGGACTTATCTTGTGTCATTTGATCCTGTATTACATTCGTCTTCAGCTGAGCGAACTGTCCAACTCGTGCCGCATAGGCGATAGTTAACAAAGAAAGTAGTGATTCTGGTATGTAATACAGACGTTCGCCCCAAGACTTGCGCACAGCTTTGATCCAGCCTTTATGCCGAAGCGCTATAAACGCCGTCACTGCTTCAGCTCTGCTAAGACCATCCACAGCCCACTCTGCTGATGTCAGCATGCTGGAAAAGGGTTGTCCGGCATATTTGCAAAAAATCACACCAAGTACCGTTCTTTCAACGCATGAAAGCTCTTTTAATGAATTCACATCCAGATTACCTTGTGTACGCATTGCTAATCATGCCTTTCTCTTATTTTTAAGTAGAGATGTAAACCGCATTTTCATTGCAATTCATGAACGATTTTGTACTCATAACCTTGTTCGGCCAGAAACATCTGACGACGTAATGCAAACTCCTGTTCCTTACTGTCCTCCGATACAAGGGCATAGAAATAAGCTTTATTTTCTCCGGACTTCGGCCTTAGAATCCGACCCAATCGCTGGGCTTCTTCCTGCCTTGAACCGAAACTGCCGGATATTTCAAGGGCAACGGCAGCATCAGGAAGATCCACGGCAAAATTGGCAACCTTGGATACGACAATCGTTTTGATCTCACCACGCCGGAACGCTGCAAACCATTTCACTCGCTCTTGCTGGGACATCGTACCCGATATGAGAGGTGCTTCAATTTCCCGGGCAATGCTCTCAAGCTGATCCAAATACTGTCCGATGACAAGCGCTGGCATCCCCTCATGATGGTCCAATATCCGTCTGACCACAGCTAATTTGGCCGGATTTTCGGCTGCAAGGCGAAATTGGTGCTTCACCTCTGCTTCCAAATAGTTTGATCGTAGTTCAGGAGTAAACGGAATGCGTATTTCCTGGCACTGTACATTCGCAATCCACCCTTGCTGCTCTAATTCTTTCCACGGCATGTCATATAGTTTCGGACCAATTAGCGAAAATACATCCTGTTCACAGCCATCCTCACGCACCAATGTTGCTGTCAATCCCAGTCTTCTTGTAGCCTGAATATCTGCTGTAGCTCGAAATACAGGTGCTGGAAGCAGATGGACCTCATCATAAATGATGAGTCCCCACTGGCGTTCACTTAGCAATTTGATATGAGTAAAATCAGCATCTTTCGATTTTCTATGTGTAAGAATCTGATAAGTTGCCACGGTCACAGGTTTCACCTGTTTTTTCTGACCGGAATACTCACCAATCTGTTCATTCGTTATCGTTGTTTTATCCTGTAATTCCTGAATCCATTGCCGAACGGATGTGGTGTTCGAGGTCAAGATAAGACATTCACATTGCAGACGTTCCAACACGGCCATCCCAATAACCGTTTTGCCTGCACCGCAGGGAAGAACAAGCAGACCACTGCCTCCCATGCCTTCGCTACCTTCAAATGCATCCACTGCATCTCGCTGGTAAGGGCGTAACCTGAATCCTTCTGAACTGTCACTTTGAGTATTCGCTTGCCATTCAAACGGCAGACTTGTTCCTTCTCGATATCCCGCATAATCCAGCACCGGATAACCCAAACGAGTTAGTTCACGCTTCAGCAATCCGCGTTGCTCACCGCCAAGTATGAGCTCATGGGGATCGACACGTTCCATCCGAAAAGCCGAGATGGTCTTCATACTGCTTAATTCATCCAGCAATCGTTCATCTTCACTCACGAGACGCATTCTCCCGTGATCTGCCTGTGGCTTCAATTGCAACTTCCCATATTGATGGATAATTCTTTGGATATCTTGAATCAGGGCGGCAGGAACATTCCAACGAGACACTGATTCCAGACTTTCTATCACTTGATCAGCACTCCAGCCGAGTGCAGCGGCATTCCACAGTGATAATGCAGTGATGCGATATGTATGAAAAGCCGCAGGTGTCTTCACCAGTTCGGCATACATCCCTAGTTGAGCTCTGGCCTGATCAAATCCAGGATGACCCACTTCAAGCAATACTGTAAAATCACGCTGGACAATGCAGGCGTCCGTTTTCTCCATTCCGCTTCCTCCCTAATTTGAAAATGAGTTATATGTTTTTCCGAATAACAGGCATCACAAAAAGTCCAGTTCCGGTTTCTTCCGAAATTGAACCTGTATAATACAACAGTTCGACCTTAATTTAAGCTTTATAAAGACCTAACAAAAAAAAGCACCCTGCTCATACCTTGGTATGAATAGGATGCCCAACTATACTCAAATCATTCGGCTGTATATCCTTTAGCCATTGCTATAAATAGTTTCACAGCATTTTGCATGGCATCCTCATCAAAGTCGAACTTGGGATGATGATGCGGATAGATGGCATTCTTCTCCGGGTTACCTGCTCCAACAAACATAAAGCAGCCAGGAATCTGCTGTAAGTAATAAGCGAAATCTTCAGCTGGCATCAACTTCGGTGACTTCTGTACATGTTCTTCACCAAATACATCTACCGCTTCCTTGAAGAAACGTGCCGTTTCCTGCTCATCATTCACGACAGGAGGATATCCCATAATATAGTTCAACTTCGTCTCGGCACCGTAGATCTCTCCGGTCTGAGCCACGATCGTATGCACACGTTCCTTCATGATACTGCGCGTCTCTTCATCAAAGGTTCTCACTGTACCCGTCATTTTACATAACTCGGCGATGATATTCTGTGCTGAGCCCGCCTGCATTGTACCAATCGTCAATACTGCGGGACGCAAGGGATCCACCGAGCGACTGACAACCGTCTGCAATTGCATCACAAGGGCTGAACCAGCCACGAGACTGTCCACCGTGGATTGCGGCATGCCGCCATGTCCACCTTTTCCTTTGATCTCAATATAAAAGTCATCTGCCGCTGCCATCATCGGCCCCGGAGTACTCGCTGCCACGCCTACAGGAAGCGGGGTCCACAGATGAATTCCATAGATGACATCTACCCCTTCCAGTCCGCCGTCTGCTATGACCTTGAGCGCACCACCTGGTAGCAACTCTTCTGCAGGTTGGAACAAAAAGCGAATCTCACCCTTGATCTCATGTTTATGGCGACTGAAGTACAATGCCGTGCCTAGCAAAATGGATATGTGACCATCATGACCACAGGCATGCATAGCTCCTGCTTGTTGTGATGCATATTCAACGTCCTTCTCGTCCTGAATCGGAAGTGCATCCATATCTGCACGAAGCATTACGACAGGCCCTGGCTTGTCCCCACGAAGGGTACCTATAACCCCGTGTCCACCAACGTGTCGTCTCACTTCAACACCAAAGCTCTCCAGCATACCCGCTACAAAAGAGGATGTCTTCTCCTCATGAAAGGAAACCTCAGGATTCCGATGAAGATGACGACGCCATTCTACCATGTGGATTTGCAGGTCATTCCACCATATATTATTTGTCATGTCTCTCCATCCTTTCGCTCTCTATACGGGACTTTCATCAAGCCCGAACCTTCCTCTTGAAACCTATTGCTGTATATTGTAGCAGAATTGGAAGAAAACCGATACGAATGACCGCTTGAAAGCTTGCACGGGAAGGGGAAACATACTATCATAAACTAGAGAAAAGAACGAGATTTATACTCTCGGAAGCTTATGAGGAGGATCAGACGCTTATGATTTTTGAGAATACAGGCTTGGATGGCTTGAAGAGCGACTTGGCATACCTGGATGAGAGCGCCGAGAAAGTCGGATTTGTCCGGTGGCAATGGGAATATTATCGTGCTACATATGACTACAAAATTGAAGATGAACAAACCAAATCGGAATACTTTGTACGTATTAATACCCGTGCGATAGATGGCAAACTCGAAAAACCGGATACGGTTCTCACAGTTGAAGCTGTTTATCTTGGAAAAGCAACCTTTCCACATGGTCTGGATTATGACTCTACCGTACCGCAGCCAGTCGTGAAGCTGGCGGCCCAAAAACTACAGCAGCTTAAAGAACTGCTGGAAGCATAGGCTGGGCCGAACCATGAAACAACAATCGGCCCAAACGAAAACGAAGAGAGGCACGCCGGATTTTCAACTGCTAATCCTCACTTTATTGTTGGTGGGCTTCGGACTGGTGATGGTGTTCAGCTCCAGTTCCAGCATTGCAATTGCAAACAAAAGTTTTAACAATGATGCCCTGTTCTTCACGAAAAAACAACTTATGTGGGCGGTTATCGGTTTAGTGGGCATGTTTTTTGCCATGAATATCCGATTTAACAAATACAAAAAACTTTATGCACCATTTTTCTTGCTCACCACGGTACTGCTACTAATTGTATTGGTTGCAGGCAAGAAGGTAAACGGTGCCCGAAGCTGGATTGAAATTATCGGCTTCAGTATTCAACCTGCAGAATTTGCCAAAATCGCCATTATCTTGTACCTTGCAGCGCTGATCACCAAAAAAGGTGAACGGTTCAGGGATCTTAGGACAGGATATATTCCCGTGCTGGTCATTGTCGGGTTCATTGCAGGACTTATTATGCTGCAACCGGACTTTGGTACCTGCTTCATTCTGGTTTCTACGTGCGGACTGGTCATTTATGCGGGTGGAGCAAGTATGAAACACATTATGGGTTCCATTTTATTGGTAGTGTTGGGAGCAGCATTGGCGCTTGGAGCGAACGCCTTGTTTTCTTCCATGTCTTCTTCAGATACTGCAGATAGCACCACTACTACGGAAGCAGCGCAGAATTATAAAATCGGGCGCATTCAGGCATTCCTTGATCCTTTATCCGACAAAACAGGTGGAAGCCTTAACCTCTATCGCTCCCTTGTTGCCATCGGGGATGGAGGCATCACCGGCTCCGGGATCGGACAAGGTACGATGAAGCTGCATTATTTGCCAAATGCCTATAACGACTTTATTTTCTCCGTAATTGGAGAAGAGCTCGGCTTTGTTGGAACTGCTCTGTTTCTGTTGGTCTACCTCTACTTCATCTGGCGAGGCATTATCGTCTCCCTTCGCTGTCCCGATCCATTTGGGACGCTGGTCGGTATTGGCATTATGGGATTAATTGCGATCCAGGCCTTTATCAACATTGGGGGCGTGACCCAGACCATTCCGGTGACAGGGGTTACCCTTCCGTTCATCAGTTATGGCGGTACCTCACTCTTTGTGATGATGGTGGCTATGGGTATCCTGCTCAGCATCTCGCGTACCAATAATTTGGACGTCATCAAGGAAGAGAAAACGAAGTCGGTGACGGTTCAGACATCCCGTACCTCTCCCGCACTTCGTTCACGTGAATCCATTCGCCGAATTCGGTAAATGGGACTGTTCCTACCGGAACAAATCATGTATCCCTTCAATTGAAAAAAGCAACACCAAAAAGGCTGTGCATCCGATGGGGTGCGCAGCCTTTTTGTGTGTACTCGGTTTTGTATACTCGGTCACTCTGTCTATCTAGATGAAGAACCAGGTCAATTACCGCTGTTCTTCCATCACGGATTGCTCAAATTTACAGATCGTCGCCTCTGAAAGATACGCCTTCTACCTTTACATTGACTTCAACAACACGTAACCCGGTCATGGTCTCTACCGCTTCTCTTACATTCTGCTGGAGCATGCGGGAAACTTCATGAATCGGTGTCTCGTACAGGACGATGATGCGCAGATCAATGGCTGCTTCCAGCTGGCCGACCTCCACGCCTACGCCTTTCTGTACGTTTTTACCGCTCAGGCGCTTGGCCCAGCCCTCTGACAATCCTCCAGACATTGCGGCAATTCCGGGTGTCTCCATCGCAGCCATTCCGGCAATTTTCGCCACTACGTCATCGGCAATCCGGATGTTTCCGCCCTCTAGTTGAAGTTGTTCTGCCATGCCACATCCTCCTTCACTTCGTTACTCGTATTTTAAATCCTTTCGACCCCAAAAAGCAAATTAAACTCAAAAAGATGCGTTTACAACCTACCATGATTTGGTTATATTGAAATATGAAAATAATCTCATAAGTATTTAGTCTTATCGTTTAAAACAAAATAATACGTTACCGAGGTGTTTGTTGTGAGAAAACGAATTTCATCCATTTTGCTGATTGCTACCTTTGCACTCAGCGCCGTCGCCCACTACTTGAAATGGGATTCGATTCTGCAATTCGTCATTTCAGCCATTTCGGTTATTTTTGTGGCCGGCTTTTTAGGCAAAGCCACCGAAAATGTTGCCCATTATGCCGGACAGCGGTTAGGCGGATTTTTGAATGCTACATTCGGCAATGCCGCCGAATTGATTATCGCCATTTTCCTCGTCAAAGAAGGATTGTTCGACATGGTTAAGGCCAGTTTGACAGGCTCCATTATCGGTAACCTGCTGCTGGTGCTTGGTCTAAGTATCTTTGCCGGAGGACTCAAGTTCAAAATTCAGAATTATAACGTATCCCTTGCCGGTCTAAACGGCTCCCTGATGATTGTAGCCATCATTGCCCTGTTTATTCCAGCCGTCTTCCTGAATACCCATTCCATCACACAGAAGGATACGAATACACTCAGTCTCATTGTCGCAGGCCTGCTGATCCTTGCCTACATAGCGTGGTTGGTGTTCTCCATGGTTACACACAAGAACTATCTCGCAGATGTCACTGTGGATGAAGATGAAGAATTGCCGCATGAACATTCACCCGAGTGGTCTAAGAAAAAATCAATTCTCTATCTTGTTCTTGCAACCATCATGGTTGCCTTCGTCAGTGAATGGCTCGTTGGCACCCTTGAGGTGTTTACTGAACAATTTGGACTCAGCGAACTGTTCGTCGGTGCGTTCCTCGTTGCCATTATCGGTAACGCCGCGGAACATAGTGCAGCCATCATGCTTGCCATGAAAAACAAAATCGGTGCCGCCGTTGAGATCGCAGTCGGCAGCAGTTTGCAAATCGCACTCTTTGTAGCTCCTGTGCTCGTTTTTGTAAGCTACTTCACAGGCAGAACGATGGACATTGTGTTTACAACGATTGAGCTGGTCGCCATTGGCGTAGCCGTATTTATTGCCAAGTCCATCACCCAGGACGGTTCAACGAACTGGTACGAAGGTCTGCTCCTAATGGTTGTGTATGTTATTTTGGGTGTATCGTTCTTCCTGGTATAACAGCACTCCCATCATCCTAAATAATAGACAAAAAATTAGCGCGTAAAAGGCAGCCTGGAAATCGCATTTCCAGGCTGTTTTTTCTTTTCTCCCTCGCCTGAACCACATCAGACGAGCTGTTTCAATTCAGGCGCACAAAAAAAGCATGCAAACACCTGCATGCCTTCTATTCTGACCCACGCTATTGCAGGCTATTGCTCATTCTTCTTGTTCAAAGCTTCATATAGAATCGCCAGATTCCGCTCAAGCGCGCTTACCAGCTGCTTACCAGCACCTTCTGGAAGAAGCCCTGCACGAACAGCAAAATCGACTTCCTTGGAGAACCCATACATCTGTGTATCCAGTACTTCCTCATAGAGAGGGCAGTAGCGGGTAGCCAGATTCTCCATCTGTACTTCAATAAGCTTCTGTATTTTATCTGCATCTTCTTGAAGAAGACTGATCGCTTTCATGTGCAACTGGTCCTGCAGATCAGATGAAGTCATGCATTTTTCCCCCCTATGTCCCAAAAATCGCGTAAAGACGTTCTACCTCTAATATTAGACGAAATCAGGAGCTAATACAAGAACCTGACCAAAATAACCATGGATTATGAAGAGCTTTATTCCTGCCTAATCCCCCTATTTTACGGAGGTCTTGCCGTACAACTGAATTATCTCATGCAAAAAAAGCACCTCTGCCATAATAGGCAGAGATGCTTCTTAGTGCCATTACTCTGATGCAATACTTACATTCAGTCCATGTTTGGCAAATACTTCTGACATAGCTGCTTTGGCTTCAGCTGCATCCGGGCCATGAACGTGCAGTTCATAGCTGTGCGTGCTGATCAGCGTTGTAAACAGTCCGAGAATACTTTTTACATCGATATACTTGTTCTCTGAATGAAGCACAATTGAAGAAGTAAACTTGCTCGCTGTTTGAGCAATTTCCACTACCGCTGCGTTATTACTCGACATAGGAATCCCTCCGTCTTTTCACTTTTGGTATCATCTATTAATTACCACTACATGATACCGTGAATCCGCTTTCCTAGCAACAGCAAAATACTGTTCCTACTTCAGACGATCCGGATTGAGGCATTCCAGCTCAGGAATAACGAAAATCCCGTCTTTACGGATCAATACATCATCAAAATAAATTTCGCCACCACCGTAGTCTGGACGCTGGATCAACACCAGATCCCAGTGAATGGAGGAACGGTTTCCGTTATCTGTTTCTTCATATGCCTGGCCTGGCGTAAAGTGCAAGCTGCCTGCGATTTTTTCATCAAACAGAATGTCCTTCATTGGGTGCAGGATATGTGGATTAAATCCAATTGCGAATTCTCCGATATGACGAGCGCCATCATCTGAATTCAGAATTTCATTGATGCGGTCTGTATCGTTGCTTGTTGCTTCAACGATTTTACCGTCTTTGAAGGTGAATTTAATATTTTCAAAAGTAATGCCGTTATACAGCGTTGGCGCGTTATAACTAATCGTTCCGTTCACGGAATTACGTACAGGGGCACTGTACACTTCGCCATCCGGAATATTTTTTTGTCCAGAACATTTCTCTGCACCGATATCTTTAATGGAGAAGTTCAGGTCTGTTCCCGGTCCAGTGATACGCACTTTGTCTGTGCGTTTCATCAGATTAGCCAATGAATCCTGTGCTTTGTCCATTTTAGCGTAATCCAAGTTACATACGTCGAAGTAGAAATCTTCAAACGCTTCTGTGCTTGTATTCGCCAGCTGTGCCATACTTGCATTCGGGTAACGAAGCACAACCCATTTTGTATGTTTTACCCGTTGCTCGCTATGTACCGGATGGGAATAAAGTGAATTGTACATTTTCATTTTCTCTTCCGGTACATCGGACAGATCGTTCACATTCTCCCCTGCACGGATGCCAATGTAACAATCCATTTGTTTCATCCGGTTCAGATCGATCTCTGCCCAGGTTTTCATCATTTCTTCTGTCGCATTTTTGAGCATGGCACGCTGTACTGTTTTGTCAGTCAGCTGTACAAAGACGTTACCGCCTTTTTTGCCTACTTCTTCAATAATTGCATTAATCAGATCACGTTCCGTGCCGATCATCTCAACCAGCACATTCTCGCCAGGCTGTACATCTACAGAGTAGCCCACCAAATTGGCTGCGAGCTTCTGAATTCTTGGGTCCTTCATCGTGTAAACTCCTCCTGTCATCCGCCATTCCCTGAATTGAACAACGGTAAATTACGATACTATTGTAGCACGCTACAACGATCCCGTCAGCAGGCAGCCCCGCAACTTATCTATTCATAAGCCCTGAAGTTTACATCCGTGACAAGAGCTTCTTTATTCCTTTTGCTGTTCATGTCCTTATAGCTCACCTGGCTTTCCGAGGAAAGTCGCAAGGGCAAGCTAGTTTTCCGATCTACGGTTAGATGATACACCGTCTGTACCTCGGCCTGTTTCATCATCTCTTGCATCGATGTTTCCCCTTGTTCCCACACTTTGTTCAAGTCCTTCTCCAGTTTCTCCTGAATGCCTCCCTTAACCGCAGTTGCCTTGTGCATATACTCTGCCCGAATCGCATTCATCTCGTCGTCAAGCTGTGCAAGCGCCCACGTTTTGGCATCTTTTGGTGCGAGTTCAATTCGCAGTATTTTCGTTCGACGACCTGAACCGTACTCGGACTTTATCGTTTTGTTCAACCGATCGATACTTTCCATTTGAGCGATGGGATTAAAACGGGACAGCGAGCCGCGCAGGGGCTCATGTTGGTCAGTTAAAGCCATCCATTGTCCTTGTTTGCGTTCAAAGGATGCACTGAATCCACTCGGTTGCCCATTATTGTTAACAGCCGCGGCATTTACCCCTTTTACTCCCGCTCCGGCAGCAGTCACAGCTCCAGGCAGCCTCGTTTGCAAGGTCAAGCGGTCATGATCCTCCAGCTTGCCCTCAAATTTAAACTGATTTTCGAACAGCCCGTTGCTTTCGCGTCGTAATCCTGCTTCCCCATCAAAACTCAGCTTTTCTTTGCCTGCAATTCCTGATAAAGCCAGTGAAAATAATTCCTCGGGAGTTCGATCTCGCCCTAACAATCCACAACCAGGAGCACACAACACAACTATGCTCAGAATCAACAATAGCCCACGTATATACCGACGGTTCAACATGTTCTATTCCACCTTTCCATCAAACTTTCTCCATAGCCTGCCCCTCCCTTATTTGCTTATACTTCCTTCCTTTGGCATCGCCTCTTTAAAAAATAAAGAGAGGACGACTCCGCAATCGGAATAGTCCTCTCTTAACGTGTAACTTCCTGTTCTTCCATGACGATTCGATTTCGACCACCATGCTTCGCATCGTACAATGCCATATCAGCCCGGTAAAATAACGATTCCACACTAACCTTCTCATCCATCCAGTTCCATTCAGCAATACCGCTGGATACGGTTACGGAAGGCCTTGTTTCTTCAGCAACCCTGGTGCGAATGATTTCCGCATATTCCAGTGCCTGACGAGCACCAATCTGAGGCATATAGATGGCCAGCTCTTCCCCGCCCCATCTGGCGCAGATGTCCTCAGGCCGGACGGAACTTGTTACAATGTCGCTTACCTGTTTCAATACCTGATCACCTGTTTGGTGCCCAAACGTGTCATTCACCTGCTTAAACTGGTCAATATCCACGACAATCAGTGAACCACAGAAATCATGAGCCTGACGTTCATGGATCACACTATCCAGGTAATGTCTCACATACAGTCCTGTCAGCATATCCAGGTTAGCCAAACGTCGTACCTCGGCGTGAAGCGTTGCATTGGAGAGAGCAAGTCCAATATGAATGGACAACATCTGCAGCAGGCGGTAATTGTCGTACGAAAAATACTGCTTTTTGGGATGTCCCAGCAAAATGGCACCCTTCACTTCACCATTCACACGAACGGGTGAAGCAATCAATGACATCGAGCCGGTAAGATCCATGAAGACCGATGACACTCTATCATATTTCGCATAATTGGATAGGATGAGCGGTTCTTCGGTTTGATACAGCAAACCAGCGATTCCGTAATCCAATGGAAACGATTTGCGACCTAACTCATTCACATTGGATGACATCACTTCAAAATGATCCGTGCTGTCATTCAGTTGAAGAATACAACATGATTCGGCCTGAAAGATGTCCTTTAACTCCTGCTCGGAGAATTGATAGATCTCCATTAGCTGCAGGCTTTTGTTCAAACGTTGTGTCAGATCGTTGATTAGACGAAGTTCCTGGATCAACATATTCGATTGCTCGTGCAGTTTGGCATTTTCAAAGGCAGTTCCTGCTGTATCCGCCATCATCGTAATGAGTTGGAGATCGGAATCTTCCATTAACTCCTCATTCATCTCAATATGAAATACACCATAGATCCCTTGTTTGCCTTTTAGAGGAAGACCAACCTCCAGTATGCGATGTTCACCTTCATCCGATCGAACAACAATGAGCTTGCCTTCCATAAACGATTGTACACAGATGTCTTCTCCACGTTCATGAACAAGCAGCGGTTTAATGCGGGGGTTGAGGCTGCTCTGATCCTGAGACATATACAATGTCATGCGGGTCGTTGGATATAAGTAGTCAATGCTGTCAAAGACTTCATCCAATATGGCATCCACATCCATTTTGTCATGCATCCGTTGAACGATTTGGAACAGAATTGACCTTCGGTGCTCTTCACGAGCCGTTTGTTCATGAGCATGAAGTAGATCCGTCATAAATATGTATTCAAATCTTCGGTAAAAGCAGGTACGATAATGCAATGCCTCCGATCGAACAACGGCTTCAGACGTGTCATCTCGATTTTGCTCGTAGGTTACAGCAGTGAAGACAGCAAACATATCCTTATTTGTTCTGGATAAAAGAGGTTCAGCCATTAGATGGTACTCTCCATTTTCAGTGGTTCCACGTAACGACTGGGCCTGTCCCGTTTCAAGGCATTGCATCACAGTCGAATGTACATCGAGCAATGGAGCCCCTTCATTTCCTTGCCCCATACAGATCCCTTCTGTATTCCATACGTTGTATATTATCGATGATCTGTCGGAGTGTGGCCGCCTTTGGTTATGCCAGTCGGTGTATGCTTGTTGCAGCAGGCTTCCCAAATATGAAAAATCAAAAGGTGTGATGTCCATTTTTTGCATCCAGAATACATGCGCTTCGTGAGGAGCGGCAGAAGATGCGGAATCGCCCGAACTTCGCGAATTCAAGCTGGCTGGTTTACTTCTTAGATGTTCTAACATGTCAGGCGCTCCTTTGCACCGTTTTTGCATCCACTCGGATGCATTAATCTGCAGACGTTATCGCAAACCTGCAAATTCTATGCGATAACCTTAATGTACAAGATCATTTAAAGTTAAGATACAATCTATTTTACTCTCTTTAAAGCATTTTTGCATCCATATTTCAGAAAATTGTCCCATTATTTTGGGCCTAATGACCTATCGACAAATTTAGACGTTTTTTTGCTTTTATCACAGGCTTGACTTTGGTTCTAGTAAACTGTAAAATAAATTGTTGATGAAGACTACTAATGGGTCTTTAAATTTGGGCATTACCGGTTGTGTCACCCTCATTCTTTTTGTTGCTTTCAGGACAGCGGCTGAACTTTCCTGATCGTTCTATGCGTGGCTTAGCCCGCATCAACAAATTGGAGCGCAAACAGAGCCCTATATGAACTTTAACTAAAAAGGAGCTACTTTAAACATGGCACGTTACACTGGTCCTAAATTTAAATTGAGCCGTCGCCTCGGCATTTCCCTGAGCGGAACAGGCAAAGAATTGAAACGTCCTTTCCCTCCAGGTCAGCACGGAGCTAACCAACGGAGAAAAATCAGCAACTACGGTATGCAATTGCAAGAAAAACAAAAACTGCGTCACATGTACGGTTTGGGCGAGAAGCAATTCCGCACTCTCTTTGCTAAAGCGCAAAAAATGCAAGGTATCGCGGGTGAAAACTTCATGTTCTTGCTTGAGAGCCGCCTTGATAACCTCGTATACCGCCTTGGATTCGCTAACTCCCGCGCTGGTTCGCGTCAGTTGGTATCCCACGGTCACGTAACTGTAAACGGCAAAAAAGTCGACATCGCTTCTTACCAAGTAAGCACTGGCGACGTTATCAGCCTGCGTGAAAGAAGCCGCGGTCTTTCTTCCGTTAAGGAAGCTTTGGAAAACCGTTCGCATCTTCCGGCATACGTAGAATTCAACGATACTGCTCTGGAAGGTAAATTTATCCGTTTGCCTGAGCGTTCGGAATTGTCCCAAGACATCGACGAAAAACAAATCGTCGAGTTCTACAACCGTTAATCGTTGGAATTTCATTAAGCTTCAGACCAAACAGCTGTCCGAGATTTTCTCGGCAGCTGTTTTTTTTATTTCGAGAGAAAAAAAGAGCAAAAAAAGTGGTCTTACCTGCACCTATTACATGGATATGGCCTCCTTCCTATACATAGTCATCTATTTTCATCCACACTCGGACGCTCAATACTTCCACGTTTTATTGAAATTCTCCATGACTTCTCATGATATGTAATTCAATTCCGCATGATATATATCATAATCCAAGAAAGAATGGCAATTTTCGACCATTGCTTGTATTTCTCAGGCATGCAAACCAGCCTTTTTATGCTATAATAAGTGCTGTTAAAAGGAGGAAGACACTGAATGGTTGATGTTAATAAGAAAAAGCCCGATGAACAGCCTGCCCGCAAGCGCAGTTTTGCCCGCAGACTGGGTAGTTTCGTCAAATGGATGGTTGTCCTTGGATTCATGGGGGTACTATTTGTAGGCGGTGCTCTAATGGGATACGTCAGTTCCATTGTGAAAGACGAACCCGTCCGTTCAAGGGCGCTGATTGAACAAAAAGTCAGCGAAAACTCCATCACAGGCTTTGCTTACTTTGCCGACGGCAGCCCGATCGGTCAATTACGAACAGAAGAAGACAGGCGTCCGGTCACCTTTGACCAGATCCCACAGAACGTTATTGATGCAGTCATTTCGATTGAAGACAATCATTTTTACGAACATAAAGGTGTAGACATGAGCGGAACGCTCCGTGCCGTGAAACAGAAAGTGCTGAAAGAATCTGTTCAAACAGGCGGTAGCACACTGACTCAACAATTGGCCCGGCGTGTATTCCTCAATCTGGATCGTACCGAAGACCGGAAAGTGAAAGAAATATTACTTTCGCTCCGACTCGAACGTTTCCTGACCAAAGACGAAATTATGACAGCGTATCTGAACAAGGTTCCTTTTGGTAACGGCTCCAGTGGATATAATGTATATGGAGTCAAGGCAGCTGCCAAAGGACTGTTCAATATTAATGATTTGAGCAAAATAAACACAGCTCAGGCTGCTTATCTTGCCGGATTGCCTCAGCTCCCCTCCTCTTACTCTGCCTTTAATGGAAAAGGCGACTTTGTTGAGGACAATTTTGAGCGTGCAATCAATCGTCAGCATCTGGTGTTGCGCCGTATGCTGGAACTGGGCAAAATCAATCAGTCCGAGTATGACGAAGCTCTTGCTTTTGACATCAAGAGTTCACTCGCACCCAAAACCATCAAAGCTTACAATACTTATCCATACCTTATGATGGAAACAGAGCGACAAGCTGCACAGATTTTAATGAAGCAACTGAATTCGGCTAAGGCTGAAGGCACGGATGCCAATGCGGATACAGCCAAGGATACGGATACCGATACACCGCAAAAAGAAAGCAGTGCTCTGCTGGAAGAAGCTCAGCAGCAATTGCGTACAGGCGGATATCGTATCTACACGACTATCAACAAAAGTATCTACAAAACAATGCGTACCATTGCCGAAGATGACAGTAATTTCGCTGCTGACGATCCCGTGAAGGGAAAAGAACAGACTGCTGCCATGTTGATCAATCACAAAACAGGAGCTATTCTCGGCATGATTGAAGGCCGTAATTTCCAGGATGAGCAGATGAACTATGCAACTCAGATGGTGCGTCAGCCAGGTTCAACTATGAAACCTATTGCCGCTTATCTACCTGCACTGGATGAAGGGCTTGTTCAACCGGCTTCCATTATTGACGATTCACCGATAATTCTGAAAGACGGCCAGACCGGATTCCATATTCCGAAAAATGCCAACAATCGCTACCAGGGACTTGTGACTGCCCGTAGAGCACTCAACTACTCGCTGAATGTGCCTGCGCTGAAGCTGTTTAACGAAGAAGTTGGTATCGACAAATCATGGGCTTTTGCCAAGAAGCTGGGGATTACCACCATCCAGCCGGCTGATTACCAAGCTCAGACCGGTGTTCTTGGAGGACTTCAGTACGGTGTTACCGTTGAAGAGCTTACCAATGCCTATGGAGCCATTGCCAACAATGGTGTGTACAATGATTCCTATATGATTAGCAAAATTGTAGATTCAAAAGGGAATATCGTATATAAACACGATGCAGAACCTGTTCAAGCTTTCTCAGAACAGACGGCATACCTGATGACAGATATGCTTCGCACCGTTATTACGGAAGGTACAGCCGATAAAGTTCGTGAAAATTACAAGTACTCCAAGAGTGTGCCTATCGTAGGCAAAACGGGTTCAACCCAAAACTATGCGGATGTCTGGTTTGAAGGCTATACGCCGGATGTCACATTGGGTGTATGGGTTGGATACAAACAGCCTATAAACACGCTGGAGACAAGATCACAGAAGAAACGTGCACAGCAGCTGTGGACGCAAATCATGAATCAAGTCATCGCTACAGACAAAGAGATGTTCGTAACCGATTCGTTCAAGAAACCATCCGGGATCGAGACACGAACTGTATCGGCTTATAGCGGCAAATTGCCAACATCTCTGACTGACCGATTTGTCACTGATATTTTCAATAGCAAATTTGTGCCGAAGGACAGCGATGATGGCGTCGCAAAAGCCAAATATATCACTTACAATGGTGTCAACTACATTCCGCGTGATGAAACACCTGGAGATATGACGAAAGAGAAAACCGTCGTCAAACGCAAGAAACCGATCTCTGATCTCATCAAGGAACTGCAAAGTGCATTCTCACGCATGAGTCGTCACGAATCACTTGCATATTACCTGCCGGAAGATGCCGATGCAGACATGCCGACACAGATCGATCCAAGAACGGATAACGGCAAAGCACCAGATGCACCAGGCAATGTGAGAATTTCCGTTGCCAACGGGAACGCTGTGATTACGTTTAACGCAACACCGGAGAGTGACGTGGTTGGTTATCGCCTGTATCGCTCAGTAAATGGCGCTGGATTCCAAAATCAGGGGCAGGTTGTCCTGACAGGTGAGTCCAGATCATTCACCGCATATGCACAAGGTGGAAACTTTGCGTTCTATGTGACAGCAGTGGATGTAGCTGGTCGTGAGTCTGCTCCTAGCGCAGCAGTTAGCAGTGCGGGAACGGTGGAGCCTCCTGCAGATGAAGAAATAAATGAACCGATTAATGTTCCGGGAACAGTCGTTACACCGGAAGACTCTCAGAATGAGAACGCCGCAACTACGGCTCCGGCTACACCGGGCCAAGTGAGCGTGTCGGCGCTCTCCCAAGGACTGCGCATTCAGTGGGCCTCCAATTCGGAATCAGATGGTGTTCAAAGTTATGCTGTATATTTTAGTGAGACAGGGTCAGCCCCTTACACCAAAATTGGCACAACTTCAGGGACCTCCATGGACTACGGAGTACCTGCATCCACCAGTGGATGGTTCAAGGTATCCGCCAGCAACAGCATAGGCGAATCCGAGCCGTCCGGAGCCGTGCATTTCCAACCGTAATACAGAGTTACCACAACTCCCCTCTCAACCCCATTCTCGCATCATGAGGATGGGGTTTTGTTATTCATTGGTCCCCACAAATAAAAGCCTGATCCGCAATGAGACACGGATCAGGCTTTGTATTGGAATCGTGGGACAGGCAGACACGTTGTATCCGCTGGTTTATGCTTTAGTCTTCAATGGTCGATAGATCGCCTGTGGGCAGATCCAACTCCCAAGCTTTCAACACGCGGCGCATAATCTTGCCGGAGCGGGTCTTGGGCAGTTTATCCTTAAACTCAATCTCACGCGGAGCGGCGTGAGCAGACAAGCCTTCTTTTACAAATCGATAAATCTCTTCTTTCAGCTCCGGTGTCGGCTCATACCCCTCACGAAGTGCCACAAAGGCCTTGATGATCTCTCCGCGAGTTACATCCGGTTTGCCGATAACGCCTGCCTCTGCTACCGCAGGGTGCTCTACGAGCTTGCTCTCCACCTCAAAGGGGCCAATACGTTCTCCTGAAGAGTTAATGACATCATCAATCCGGCCCTGGAACCAAAAGTAGCCATCTTCGTCCATATAAGCGGAATCACCGGATACATACCAGCCAGAAAGTCGGAAGTACTCCTCATATTTGGCCGGGTTATTCCAGATCTTCGCCATCATGGACGGCCATGAAGTACGAATAGCCAGGTTCCCCATACTATATGGCGGCAGTTCCTGTCCTCGATCGTCAATAATGGCTGCTTCAATTCCCGGTAATGGACGACCCATGGAACCTGGTTTGATTGGCATGCCCGGGTAGTTACAGATTAATTGTCCACCCGTCTCCGTCATCCACCAGGTATCATGAATTCGCTGTCCATAGGCTTTCCAGCCCCAACGGACAACTTCGGGATTAAGTGGCTCACCCACAGACATGACGTGACGGAGACTGCTCAGATCATGCTGGGCAATGGTCTCTTCGCCCGCTCCCATCAACATGCGGAAAGCCGTCGGCGCACTGTACCATACGCTGACTTTGTTTTTCTCAATGGTGCTGTACCAGTCTTTCGGACTGAAACGTCCCCCACGAATAACGTTGGTCACACCATTCAACCATGGTGCAAAAATTCCATAGGAGGTACCTGTTACCCAACCCGGATCGGCTGTGCACCAGTATACGTCATCCTCGCGCAAATCGAGTACAACCTTGCCGGTGTAATAATGCTGAATCATCGCATTCTGCACATGATATACACCTTTCGGTTTGCCTGTAGAGCCGGAAGTATAGTGAATCAGCAGACCGTCTTCGCGAGTCAGCCACTCCACTTCCATATCATCCGAAGCTGCGGACATCTCTGCATCAAAGTCGATGAGTCCTTCTTCCGTCTGCGGACCGCCACCCACAACAAAAATATGCTTCAGTTCAGGCAATTCGGAACGTTTGATTCGCCCCAGCAATTGAGGGGTTGTCACCAGGGCTACAGCTCCGCTATCCTCCAGTCGGTCCTTCACCGCAGTTTCCATAAAGGCCTCAAATAGAGGACCTGCAACAGCCCCAACCTTCAATATGCCCAACAGACTAAAGTAGAGTTCAGGACTGCGAGGCATAAAAATAAATACCCGATCACTCTTAGCAATACCATATTTGCGCAGAACGTTACCGAAGCGACTCGATTGCTCACTCAAGTCAGCAAACGTGTATGCCTCTTCACGGGTAGCATCACTGTATAATAGCGCCGTTCTCCCGCCTCTTCCTTCCAGCACATGACGATCAATCGCTTCATGCGCCATGTTGACTTTCCCGCTGGCGTGCCACGTAAAGTGCCTTTCAACCGATTCCCAATCAAACCGGCTTCGGGCCTCCGTGTAATCGCCCAGATTAGATTCAGACACAACCGTTTGCAGCATCTCACCATGTGCTTGACTCATGCTTGCCAGCCTCCTTCAACTCGACATTTCGATTCCCAATATGGGTCACTTCTGATTGCCTTTGTGTTGACTGAACTTCCAGTTAGCGCTTACATTAGTAGAGAGAACTTCTCATCATGTACTTGCCAGGCCAAACCGATGAACCCAAACTGCAGTTGATTTGTGAACATTTTTTGTCTACGCAATTATAGCAAATCTTTTCAATCATCGTCTATGGCTTTTCAAATTTTTGGTTTTTTGCTATAAGTAGGGGGAGAGAGGAGCATGAACTATGGAGCATATTAAGGAGCATCATATGCGTTCCATCTTCAAGTCCGGCCACCGAATCACCATTGAGGGACCAGTTCAGGCCGAGACGATTACGCAGCTTGAATTTCATTCCGATCTGGATGCCTTCCGGCGCCCTTCGGAACAACAGGAGGCATTGGCCGAAATTTCCGCATTGCCCGAAGGTCGAATCATAATAGCGCGGGAAAATGAGACCATTGTCGGTTATGTGACTTTCCATTATGCAGATGATTGCGAGCGTTGGTCGGAGGGCAATATGACCGATCTAATTGAGCTGGGAGCCATTGAGGTTGCGGATTCCTATCGCTCTCTCGGGATTGGGCGCGAAATGCTGCTCACCGCGTTTGAAAATGGACAGATGGAGAAATATATCATATTCACAACGGAATATTACTGGCATTGGGATTTGAAGGGCAGCGCCCTTTCCGTATGGGATTACCGCAAGATGATGGAAAAATTGATGCAAACCGTAGACATGACCTGGTACGCCACCGATGATCCCGAGATTTGTTCACATCCGGCAAACTGCCTCATGGTCCGCATTGGCAGCCAAGTGCCCCTGGAATCGGAAGAACAGTTCGACCGGGTGCGATTCCGCCATCGTTTTATGTACTAATCACGAATGCACATGGATAATACGTATACATAGAAAAACCGCCTCTTCGCGAACAGGTTCATCATGGATGATCTGCTACGAATAAGCGGTTTTTTGTTGCTTTTTAAGCCCTTATCATGCTCAACATGCGTATAGCTTATGGGGTTACATATGTTCCAGCATATGTTCAACAATACGGTGAGAGCGCTGGGAAGACTCCACAGTAAACTCGGCAAAGTTCACATGTGCTGATCCATCTGCTTTGTCAGACATTGCGCGAAGTATAACGAACGGAACACGGTTCATGAAGCTCACTTGCGCTACGGCAGCTCCCTCCATCTCCGCACATGCCCCATTCATTTCGGTATACAGCATTTTCACCGTATCCTTGCTTGCAATGAATTGATCTCCTGACAGCACTTTGCCGATCAGATAGTTCGCTCCCTGCGCTTTGCAGGCTTCTTCAGCTAATGCGATAAGTGATGCTTCCGCTGGGAAGGCGGACGTCTCCTGGTAAGGAATAACCCCGCGCTCAAATCCAAGTGGGGTCACATCCATATCATGCTGTACACATTCGGAAGAGATGACCATATCTCCAATATTCAACTCTGGATTAACTGCACCCGCAACACCTGTGAAAATAATACGATTAACCTGAAAACGATCAATCAAAATCTGTGTCGTCACAGCCGCATTCACTTTACCCACGCCTGATTTGCAGACCACAATCTGTTTACCCAGCCATTCGCCTGCAACATAGGTAATACCGGTTTGTTTTACAGTCTCTAGTTGCTTCATACCAGCCAAGAGAAGTTCTACTTCCTCATCCATTGCACCAATGATACCGATCGTTTCACGCATGTTATGACCTCCTATATAGCATTCTGCATGTAAACCTGGACTCGTTTCCCTCCAAGTGTTTTTTCGTTACGTTCAGAGCTCCATTCAGCACAAAAGCTCCGTTTCCGGAGCTTCCGTCATTCCACTATGTAGAGAGAATGCCTTCTCCCTTTCTTAAATCATTTCCTTTTCAATCAGAAATGACGATGAACCATCAAAGCCTGTATTTAAACTACGTCTGCATGGCTTACAGACAGACGAAGAATCGTTTCATGCGGCAAAATAACCCGTGGGTTCTCCACATTTTCTTTCTTCATCAGCTTGGTCAGTAAACGCATCGCTACAGCGCCCAGGTCATACATCGGTTGAGCTACAGTAGTCAACTGAGGACGGACCATGGAAGCCATACGAATGTTATCCACACTGATGATGGAGAAGTCATCCGGTACTTTCAGACCTTCATCCTGAATGCTGTGAATAGCACCAATTGCCATCTCATCTGTTGCAGCGAAGATTGCCGATGGTTTTTTCTTCAATCCGAGGAAATACTTCATCGCTTCTACACCGGACTCATAACGATAGTTACCAATACGTACGAGATCCTCCTGATATTCCATACCTGCTGCTTCAAGCGCTTTCTTGTACCCTTGGAAACGAGCATAACCGTTGGCAGGATCTTGCAGTGTACCACTGATCATTGCAATTTCCTTGTGTCCATGACGGATCAATGTATTTACAGCGTCAAATGCCGCCGCTTCATGATCGATATCTACAGAAGGGTACGTGCCCTTCTCGTCACTTGTTGCACAGAGAACAATCGGCACAGCCGCTGATTGGAATGCCTGAATATGCTCGTCCGTCACAGTTCCACCCATGAAGAGCAGACCGTCCACTTGTTTCTCGAGCAACGTGTTAATTACACGAATTTCTTTTTCTTTCTTCTTATCCGCGTTACACAAAATAATGTTGTAGTGATACATATTGGCAATATCTTCAATTCCGCGGGCAATCTCTGCAAAGGTTGAGTTCGAAATGTCCGGAATAACGACCCCGACCGTGGTTGTCTTCTTGCTCGCCAAGCCTCTGGCTACCGCATTCGGACGATATCCCAACCGATCGATGGCTTCATATACTTTTTTGCGTGTCTGTGGCTTAACATTAGGGTTATTATTAACAACCCGTGATACCGTTGCCATAGAGACACCGGCCTCACGTGCCACATCATAAATGGTTACCGTCACAGTACTTCTCTCCATTACCAGTAAATTTTCATACCATTTTCATTAAGATTTATATTACGACAAATTTATGCATTAATCAATTAAAATAGGCTTTAGGACTCACGCAGTGCTTTCGTGATTGTGGTTGAAGTAATATTCGAGTGGGAAGTATGCCATACAGGAATTCCCTTTTTGACTAGAATCGCCTGCGGAGATTCGTGCTTAACACCCAGCTTGTCCGCTGCTTCATTGGACACAGGGCGATCTTCCACTACATAAATGATACCGTATTTCACTTGTTCACTTGGACTATTTTGCAAATAATCGTTCATCTCCTGATAGGCGTTCGCGCTGATCGGGCAGCGTGTACTATGCTTAAACAGAAGTAAGGGTTGATCCTCGGTAGCCTCCACTGCGGAGTTTAGCTGTTCAATACTTGTCATTTTAGTCATGTCAGCCATTTGATATACATCCCCCTTTACCAGGATTACCGCTATGTTGAGCGTTTTCACTCTACGATATCTTAACAAAAAGCGGGCGAAAAAGCCAATTTTCATGAAAACAAGCATTTCGCACGTCAAAATTAGACAGCATTCGAGAAGTGCGCCTGCCATACAAAACCGGATAATTGACCTAATCTGCGCTGTGTTGTCTCGATCCATTCTTCATCATTAGACTTTTGGGCGTAACCCATAATATCCAGCAGCAGGTTAATTCTCTCCTCCACAGCACGTTGCATCCGATGCTCCATCTCACGATCCGAAGCGTCCGGCCAAGCCAGCAGTTGTTCATGGAAGAGATCCGCAAGTTCATTTCGCTCTCCAAACGATACATCCTGTTTCGTTGGCTGTTCACCGAGTGTACTGATGCACTCTTTCAAATCCGGCTTGACCGGCTGAAGCACTTCATAGGAAACACAGTCTGTACAAGCAAATACAGGTACGTTACGAATCTCCACCTTTTTGGCATATACCACCGTTCTTAATTCCAGTTCCATTACATGTCCGCATATGCACGTCTTACGCACAGTCATCACCTCATTCGTTCTATACTCTTATACAGATACCATTCGACCTATTTCCGCTCAAATCCTGCTATAAACCAGAGGTTGCACAAATTACCACTGTCTCCAGATGAAGGTTGTCGAATGTAGGCGTTCATTGAGATGTAATCGCTTCCCCAATGGCGAGATTGCATGACGATGAAGTCACCATGAGAATCTGTTACAATAAAGACGCTATGTGCTAATTACCGCAAAAGGAGAGATGATGATGAGATTAACAGGCAAAAAAGTCATCGCCCTGGTCGATGAAGAATTCGAAGATCTGGAACTGTGGTATCCGGTACATCGTGTTCGTGAAGAAGGCGCTGAGGTACATCTCGCCGGAGAGAAAAAAGGCAAAACCTACATTGGTAAATATGGTGTTCCCGCCGAGGCGGAATACAGTTTTGATGAACTGGATAGTTCACAATATGATGGTATTCTTGTACCCGGGGGCTGGGCACCGGACAAGCTTCGTCGCTATCCCAAAGTACTTGAACTCGTCAAGGAAATGCATGCGGATCGTAAGCCGATTGGACAGATCTGTCACGCAGGTTGGGTACTGATATCCGCCAAAATACTGGACGGGGTTACGGTAACTTCTACACCGGGTATCCGGGATGACATGGAAAATGCCGGAGCCATCTGGAAAGATGAAGCCGTTGTTGTGGATGGACACATCATTTCAGCTCGCCGTCCACCTGATCTTCCCCCGTATGGCAAAGCATTTTGCGATGCACTTGCTGAAAAATAAAACAAAGCCCCGCGCCATATGGCGTGGGGCTTTATCGTTAAAATAAGACTATTTTCCAAAATTGTACAAAAGTTAATATTTTCACTTAAAGGTATTTATTTGAAAATCCCCCATTCAGGATGCATTCGATCCACTCTGTTCATCTGGACTGCCCATCGAATCATTGAAGACCTGTAGACGCTCTTCGATGTCTGCACTTGTCCGCAGGCTGAAGCAATCATGGGCTGCCTCTTTGGCAGCAGCAGCCGTCGTATTCAATACTCTGTGCTTCACACGCAGCAAGGATTGTGGAGACATGCTCAGATTGCTGATCCCGAGCTCCAGCCATAGGGGAATCGAACGTTCATCTCCTGCCATCTCTCCGCAAACACTGACATCAATGCCTGCCGTATGAGCCGCATCGACTGTTGCGCGAAGCATGCGCAGTACAGCAGGGTGATACGGATGATACATATGTGCAATCTGCTCATTCATTCGGTCTACAGCCAGTACATATTGCACGAGATCATTCGTACCGATACTGAAGAAATCAGCTTCTTCGGCAAGCAAATCGGCTATCATCACCGCTGCCGGAACCTCAATCATGATGCCCACCTGTATATGTGGATCGTACGGCAATTCGCGCTCGTCCAGATCAGACATCGCTTCACGCAGGATTTCATTGGCCTCCTGAAGTTCTTCTACCGAAGAGATCATCGGGTACATAATTTTGACATTGCCCGCAGCACTGGCCCGCAGAATGGCTGTGAGCTGTGTTTTGAACAGATCTTTACGGTCCAGACTGATCCGAATCGCACGATATCCGAGAAATGGATTATCTTCTTCTGGCAGTTCAAAGTAGTCTAGCTGCTTGTCACCACCAATGTCGAGCGTACGAATAACGACAGACTGTCCTGCAGTTTTCTCAGCGACAAGACGATAGACCTCATACTGTTCCTGCTCACCCGGGAACGTAGCACGGTCCATGTAAAGGAACTCTGTCCGGAACAACCCCACGCCCTTCGCCCCATGTTTCAGTGCCATATCCAGTTCCTTGACGGAACTGATGTTAGAAGCCAGATGCAGAACGGAACCGTCTTTGGTTACGGCATCCACTGTTGCAAGTACTTGCAGCTGCTCTTTTTTCTTCAATTGTTTACTGCGAATCATCGTGTAACGTTCAATCGTCTTGCGATCCGGCTCCGTAAATACGAGGCCATTATCTCCATCGACAACCAACATATCTCCGGTCTCCACCGGCATGCCAAGACTCGCTTCCAGACCGGAAACGAGAGGAATGCCAAGGGCACGAGCCATAATTGCCGAATGTGACGTTTTGCCTCCGATAAGTGTCACAATGCCCAGCACGTGGCTTGGATTCAAATGCGCCAATTGAGAGGGAGACAGCTCTTTGGCCACGAGTATATAAGGCTGGGTATCCGATGGAAGCGTAATTTCCGGTGCGCCCAGCAGATGCTTTAATAAACGATTACCCACGTCCTTGATGTCGATGGCTCGCTCCTTCATATACTCGTCTTCGAGCAGATCAAACATGGTGACAAAATGATCAATGGCCTCTTTGACGGCTACTTCTGCTGCTTTGTACTGCCGTTCAATAATGCCACGAATTTCGTTCATGAACACCGGATCTTCCAGAATGGCCAGATGCGCATCAAAGATGCTGGACTCTTCAGGACCGACGACTTCCTTGAACTCGTTCTTGATATATTCAATCTCATCCTTTGATGTCCGTATGCCCTCGTACAGCCGTTCGAACTCTTGGGCGAGATCCACCGAATCCATCTTCTGATCCGGCAGATCCCATTCCCAACTGGGCAGGACAAATGCTTTGCCGATGGCTATGCCTGCAGCGCCGTTGATGCCTTGTATCTTCATTCTACCCCTCCAACGTTCCTGTCATAGAGCACCACGGACATAACGGATGCCTGACCTTTCTTAACTTGCTTAAATGGAGCAAAGCTCCATGATTTGACACGATCGGGATTCGTGATCACCATCGGTGTCGTCAGCGATGCCGCCTCGGCTCGCAATACAGCCAGGTCAAACTTGATTAACAACTGACCGGGCTCCACCGTATCCCCTTCCTGAACAAAGGCTTCAAAGTGGCCCTTCAGTTGGGATGTGTCAATACCGATATGCAATAGGACCTCAAGTCCTTCCCTGGTTGAGATGCCCAAGGCATGCATCGTTGGATACATGTGCATAATCGTTCCGTATACGGGTGAGACCAGCTCTCCCTTTTCCGGGACAAAGGCTACACCATCGCCCACAAGCTTGGCTGCAAAAATCTGATCCGGTACCTCTTCAATCGGCAGCATTTTGCCTTGCACAGGAGCACAGAACAGAACTTGTTGCAGATCACGTTCGAGCAGCTTCGCAATCTCTTCCCGGATTAATTCCGAATAGGTGCCAAATACCACTTGTACGTTACCACCACCCAGCTTGATAAGCCCTGCGGACCCCATACTCTTCATTGCACCTGTATCGATTAATCGATCATTATGCACGGTGAGACGAAGTCGTGTAATACAAGCCTCTACCTGCACAATGTTCTCTTTCCCGCCCAATGCTTCCAAAATGAGAGGAGCTTGATAAGGAATGTTACCTACCCAATCTTCAAGCATGGACCCCTCTTCGCGTCCTGGAGTTGGAATCTTGAACGTGCGAATCGCCCACCTAAACAGGAAATAATAGACTAACCCGTATAGTATGCCAATCGGAATGAGCTTCCAAGCATTCTCCGATAGATGGAAATTGAGTATGTAATCAATAATGCCAGCCGAATAGGAGAAACCATGGCGTATATCAAGCCAGTAACTGATCCACATCGCAAGTCCTGACATGACTGCATGCACGATGAACAGGTAAGGTGCCGCAAACAAAAAGGCAAACTCAATCTGCTCCGATACCCCTGTCAGAAAACAAACGAGTGCGGAAGTGAGAAATGTTTTTTTGATTTTCGGCTTCAGATCTTCCCTTGCCTCCTGAATAATGGCAAAGGCAATCGCTGGAATCGCAAACATCATGATCGGGAATAAACCGGCCATAAAATACCCTGCTGTTGGATCACCCGCAAAAAATCGCGGCAAATCCCCTTGCACTATATTGCCGTCTGCTGTTTCATACGTCCCCAGTTGGAACCAAAACACATTGTTAAGCAGATGATGCAGTCCGAAGGCCACCAGCACCCTGTACAAGACCCCATATATAAACAGCCCAAAACCGCCGAGACTGTATTCCCAGGTGGCGATGGCGTTCAATGCATGTTGCAAAATGGGTGCTATCCATAACATAAAGAAGGAGAACAGTGCCGAGCAAAGTCCAACTATGAGTAAAACAAACCTGGAACCACCGAAAAACTGTAAGATTTCGGGCAGTTTAATACTTTTGAAGCGATTATGCGTCACCCCGGCAAGTGCGCCGAGAATAATTCCGATTAAGGAAGCAGGTTGAACGGTGCCATCCCCGAAATTGCGAGTCACCTGATCATATATCACAATACCAGCCAGAGCAGCGAGTCCCGCTTGTCCGGCCTGGTTGGAGAGTCCCAGCGCTACACCGACAGCGAACAAATACGGCAAAAAATAAAAAATACCGTGTCCGGCCACGGTAGACACTTCACCAACAACTTTCAATCCCCAGGCGTCCCAGGGCAAACTGCCAACACTCAGCAAAATTGCGGCGGCGGGCAGGACCATTGTAGGCAGCATTACCGCTCGTCCGAGCTGCTGCAAGGATCCGAGCCAATTCATGGCGACCTCTCCTTTCTATCCTAGATGGTAAGCTTTACGCAACGTTTTGTCAAAGCAAAACAGTAACCTGTTGGTAATTTGTATTTCTCTCCCGCCAGGCATGACAAAAAGGAGCGTATTTCCTTGTTCCCCCAATGATTAAATGGAGCGGAATACCACTTGGATTTAACTTCATGCGGTCTTCTAAGCTGCAAAGTATATTTTATATTCCAATTATACAACAGGAAAAATCCCGTCAACTCGAGGTTAACGGGATTTTTTAGGAATCGAGATTTAACCGCGTCCAGCACCGCGCAGAACGATGGAATCCTCCACCTTGATACAACGATTCGTTACCGCTGTCATGTCGTTCTCAGCAGCAATCTGTACGGCTTCATCACTGTGGATACCAAGCTGAAGCCACAATACATTCGCTTTGATCGCCGCAGCTTCACGAGCGACATCCGCGCAATATTCATCGCGGCGGAATACGTTCACGATATCTACCGGCTCAGGGATATCCGCGAGGGTCGCATATACCGTCTCACCAAGAATCTCACCTTGTACCTGTGGATTTACCGGAATGATGCGATAACCTCTGCTTTGCATGGCTTCCGCTACCATGTAGGAAGTGCGATCTGATTTGTCCGATAAGCCGACAACTGCTATGTTGCCTGCCTTGCGCAAAAGTTGTCCAATTTCTTCACGAGTAGGATTGTTAAATTCCATGTTCAAGCACCATCCTTTTCTGCTTAAAGTGCGTGTTCAAAAAGACCGGTTTTCAGTACCGAGAAGATGGGATGAAGCTAGAAATGGAGTAGCGGAGCGTAGGGAAAACTACGTGAGCAACGGACATTTCGGCTGAATTCCATATTCGATGCTGATGATGCCTCCAGGCATCCTTCGTAATCAAAAGCGGTTTTTTGAACAACCTCTTAAACGTGTTATTTTACTCTTTTACCCATTGAACCGAGGCGCCAAGCGCCTGCAAATGATCGAAATATTGCGGATAAGACTTGGCTACATGGTGTGCATCCCGAATACGGAGCGGTTCTTTGGAACGCAGACCGACAACGGTCAGTGCCATAATTACGCGATGATCGTAGTGAGCGTTAATCTCAACGCCGCCTTCGACGCCTTCCGGACGACCATGTACGATAATCTCGGCCTGACGTTCTTCTACGTTGGCTCCTGCCTTCCGCAGTTCGTTCAAATAATCTGTAATTCGGTCACATTCCTTGTAACGTAAGTTCTCTACATTATAGAACCGTGAGGTGCCTTCCGCAAACACTGCCGCCGCTACCATGGCCAAAACCGCGTCTGTCGCGGCATCTCCATCGAATTCCACGGCTTTCAATGTACCGTTACCTTGCACGTGTACCACATCGTTCTCATGCGTTAACGGCACTTCCATCATGCGCAAAACATCAACAATAGCACGCTCACCTTGTTTGCTCTGTTCCATCAATCGCAAAATTTTAACATCCGATTGGGTGACAGCCGCGGCCGCGAGGACAGCTGCTGAACCCGGATAGTCTCCTTGAACCGTATATGTTTGTGGTTTATAAGCTTGACCGCCAGGTACGCGGAAGGACATGTAATCATCACTCGCATGAATGACGATGCCTGCTTGTTCCAATACTTCCAGCGTCTGACCAATAACCACTTTGGATTTCAAGTCGTTTAATACTTCAATCGTGCTGTCTTCGGCCAAAAGAGGAGTTACAAACAGCAACGCGCTCAAATACTGGGAGCTGACCGAACCGGATACACGGATATGTCCACCTTTGGCCTGCCCCCCCTTGATCGTGATTGGCAAGCGTCCTTGTTCGTGTTGTACCTCAACACCAAGCTGACCAAGCGCATCGATCAGGTCATCATGTGGGCGTTTGCCAAGAGAATCCGGGTACGTATTTACAAACGTAACCTCAGGACAAAGTGCCGTTACCCCCATCAGGAAACGCAGCACTGCACCCGCATTGCCTACATTTAATTCACGCACATCACGTGGATGGCTGCCGAAGCCCTGGATAACGATTTTGCTATCATCTTCTTCAAGCACCGCTCCAAGATCGCGAATACATCTGCGCATAGCGTCACTATCTTCACTATGAGCAGGGTAATGGATCGTACTTGTGCCTTCTGCCAGCGCAGCAGCTAGCAAGTAGCGTGTGGTGTAGTTCTTAGAAGACAAAGCTCCAATTTCCCCGTTCAGGGATGGGGTTGGTTTAACGATAACGTCCATGGATGAAATTCTCCTTCATTGATTATAATGTGCTTCGTTAGATGGTTAGATGATCCTGTTACGTATTTGGTTCAGGATACATGTGGTGATGCTGTACTGCCAAATTGACATTCCATACATCGCTTGGGTATCATTATAGGCGTTAAGTCCATACAGAAAAGAGGACCTGAATATGACACAAATTGCTGAAATTGAAACTTCTGAGCTGCGCCGCCGTTTGCAGGCGGGAGAGAAGCTGCAGATGATAGACGTCCGTGAGGACGATGAAGTCGCACAAGGCATGATCGAGGGAGCGAAACACATCCCGCTTGGACAGATTCCGGACAGACTATCGGAAATTCAAAAGTCTGGTGAGATTGTTCTGATCTGCCGAAGTGGATACCGTAGCGAGCGTGCCTGTGAGTACTTACAGCAGCTCGGATATGACGGCTGCACCAATATGGTTGGCGGCATGCTGCAATGGCAAGAGGAAGTCTAAATAACATCAAGATCGGGGTTAATGGTTAGGATATCTGCAATAAGCATTTCTCGGTAACCAATGTGCATCCTGATCCTTACAGGAAGTCAAACGGGCCAATCGGCCCGTTTTTCACAACAACGTTCCACGATCACATGGCTCCATTCACCACTTTAAACCCTTCGGCATATCTTCTTCCAGATGCGAAATGTATACCTCTCCATGTATCGACCTTACACTCATGTGTAGAGTCTATCCCTAAACTCACTGACGAGAAAACGAAATAATTACAAGCTTAGACGCGGTAATGCGCTAAAATTAAACGAGTCACTTCAGAAGCGGATAACTCGGTTGTATCCACCGTGTAATGCGCAAACCGGTACGCGTCCTTCCGTTCCTGCATAATGGTCTGAATGCGTTCCTCCGCATTGCCTGCCAAGAGCGGACGGTTCTCACAGCCGCTGACACGTTCTACTATCACTGCCGGATCAGCAGTCAGGGCAACCACCCAGCCGTTCTTCGACATAACATCACAGTTGTCCGAACGCAGAACCACACCGCCTCCGGTTGCAATCACCTGCGCCTTTTTCTCTAACACCGAGCACAACATGCGACTCTCGGCGTCGCGGAAATATGTCTCTCCCTTGCCTGTGAACAATTCAGGAATCGTACAGCCTTCCTCTTTCTCCACCGCGGCGTCTACATCAATCAGTCGGTAACCCAGCTCGCGTGCGAGCATGTCAGCAACGGTTGATTTGCCAGTTCCCATCATGCCGATGAGAATAATATTGTTAGACTTGCTCAAGGTGTACACTCCTTTAATTCAAGCAATTCGTGAGCACTTTTGTCCTATCATAACACAGCCCTGCGGACGGGGGAAGGCCATAGTGTGGCCCACTTCCCTCCAAGCATCCGCAAGCACTTCCAGATCATATCGAAGCATGTCCATGTACTCCAAACGATTTTAACGAACTCGGATAAGCTTATTTCCGAATTATAAGCGATTTTAAAATTCTAACGAATCTCAGGAAACTTATTTCACAAAAACACCCTCAAAACAGGAGCGCAATTTCGCTCCAAATGTTGTAAATAGGACCTTCTGAGTTCGTTAGAGAATAGAAAAGACTCATATCCACGAAATAGAGCATCTCAGGTTCGTAAGATGTAGGACCAGCTTACACATACGGTAAAAAAAGAGACCTGGAGTTCATCGGTATGAACCGACTCTCCAAGTCCCCTATCTAAGCTTCTGTCCAAGCCCTTCTTCCAGCCAAGGATCCTAATTCAGAACACTTTAGCCAAATCTCACGGACTTGCGATATACGCTACTATTCCATCCAGTTGTGGTGGAAGCTGCCTTCTTTGTCCAGACGTTTGAACGTATGAGCACCGAAGTAGTCACGTTGTGCTTGCAGCAGGTTCGCAGGCAAACGCTCTGTACGGTAGCTATCGTAGTAGGACAATGCACTGGAGAACCCAGGGACCGGAACGCCTTGAGTTACCGCAGCAGCTACAACTTCACGCCAAGCACCTTGGTAGGATTCTACAATGTTTTGGAAGTATGGATCCAGAAGCAGGTTTTTCAGTGCTGCATCTTTGTCATACGCTTCTTTAATGTTTTGCAGGAACTGCGAACGGATGATGCAACCACCACGGAAGATCATGGCGATGTTGCCGTATTTCAGATCCCAGCCGTACTCATCGGAAGCTGCACGCATTTGGGCAAAACCTTGTGCGTAGGATACGATTTTACTTGCAAACAGCGCTTTGCGAACATTCTCGATGAACGCTTTTTTGTCACCGGAGAATGCTTCAACCGCAGGTCCGTTCAGGATTTTGCTCGCTGCCACACGCTCGTCTTTCATCGCAGACAGGAAGCGGGAGAATACGGATTCTGTAATCATGGACAATGGTACGCCGAGATCCAGCGCGCTTTGGCTTGTCCATTTTCCTGTTCCTTTTTGTCCAGCTGCATCCAGAATGACATCAACCATTGGTTTGCCCGTTTCCGGATCGTATTTGGAGAAGATATCTGCTGTGATTTCGATCAGGTAACTATCCAGCTCTCCCTGATTCCATTCTGTAAAGATGGCGTGAAGCTCCTCAACGGACACATTCAACACGGATTTGAGCAGGTGGTAAGCTTCACCAATCAACTGCATATCTCCGTATTCGATACCGTTATGCACCATTTTCACATAGTGTCCAGCACCATCTGGTCCGATATATGTACAACAAGGATCGTCACCGACTTTGGCCGAAATGGCTGTCAGGATCGGTTCAACCAGCTTGTACGCACTCTCTTGTCCACCTGGCATAATTGCAGGGCCTTTCAACGCGCCTTCTTCCCCACCGGATACACCTGTACCGATGAAGCGAATGCCTTTGTCTTCCAACTCTTTGCTGCGACGTTGGGTGTCAGGGAAGTATGCGTTACCGCCATCAATGATGATGTCGCCCTCATCCAAATGAGGAAGCAGTTGTTCAATGGTAGCGTCGGTTGCATAACCAGCTTGTACCATGATCAGGATTTTGCGCGGGGATTCCAGGGATGCCACAAACTCTTCAATAGAGAATGTGCCTGTCAGGTTTTTACCTTCGGCTTCTTTCAGAAGATCGTTGGTTTTCTCCGGGGAACGGTTAAATACCGATACCGTGAAACCTCTGCTTTCAATGTTAAGGGCCAAATTTTTGCCCATTACTGCAAGTCCAATGACACCGATCTGTTGTTTCGCCATCTGGTCCTCCATCCTTTGCTCCAATTAATTTTATTGAAATGAATTCTCAACAATACCCCCATTTTAACGGTTTTACGCATAGAAGTGAACCCCGGACCATGGTCGCACAGCGAGAAAACACCCCAATTACCTGAGGTGTTCATCGTATTTTCATAAATACAGCGTTATATTTCAGCCTTCCAGCATCAACATGTGCCCTGACAACTGCTTTAAGACTTTACGACAGACATTTGCTTTTTCGAAATTATCCATCTGAATGGCGGCATACAGACGCTCCAGTTCATCATCCACTTCCATGCGCAGCAGCATGAGTCGCTCCTCGCCTTCGCGCGAGAGGAACATTTCTTCCATCTCTTCCGCCGTCGGCGCAGGTTCCTTTTGAAAAATAACACGCTGTTTGAATCCGGATACTTCAACGAGACGAATGACTTCACCAAACAAAATATTCTCCACGGTCATCTGCTGATCCTTAAACCGTTTCACAACGGCATGCCCGCGTGTATCCCCAATCAGCTTCTCCAACCATTCCGCAAGCTTTGCGTCCTTGATAATATAATCTCCGGTCATCTTGTAATTCCCACTGCGCGTCTGTTGAAAACGGAGCTTTACCAGCTTGCGTCCGGTGCGGACTGACAGAATAAAAAAGGATTCGTCCTCGCTCCAATATAGTGAATACCCCTCACGAATAAGGTCTTTGATCAAATTTTGGATATGCCGACGGTTGAACCGCAGCTCCAGATTGCAATATTCAACTTCATAACTCTTATTCACGGCACTCCCTCCATCTGTACCGGAGATGCTCCGGCCATCTTCTTCAATCGCTTCTACTCAATCGGCTTACCCTATTTTATACTTCATTTTATGTAAGGGTACTTGGTTATTTGACTATTTTTCACCGATTGATCCTAAGGATCGCAGCTTTCCGCAGATGCACAGGGGCAAGCCCCCGTTTTTCATGATATAATGGACGCGAAATGAAGGTATGCAGAGGTTAGTGCGGACTGCGAATTGATCGGGATGATGCCCTTGCTGCAGATGGGTCAAGTTCCTGGAAACGGTTCGTTCAACGTTCAAAACACTGCTGCCGCTCTACAAGATGTCTATGTCTTAAGCAGACATGGAGTACGTTGAACGATTAGTTCACGGAGTTGATCACTCCGGCGGGCAGAATAATCTTCCCGTCTTAATCTGAATGGTTGCACCATGCTACATAAAAAGGGAGTTCCACAACCTGTATGGTTGTTGGAACTCCCTTTTCTTATTGGATCCACCTTATCAGACTTCAATCGCATCATTTGGCAGGAGCAGTACGATACGGTTTACGGGATAATACATAGTGCACAACGGCAAGTCCAGCCATAACGACAGCACTTCCGATAAATGGAGCCGGATGACTAATGTGATCCCACAGCAGTCCGGATACAATCGGCCCTACGACCATGCCTGATCCCTGAAGGGTCAGGAAGAAACCCCAGATCGCTCCGCGTTCTCCTTTGGGAATCAATGTGGCTACAAACGCATTCCAAGCCGGGAGAATCATCGCATAGCTGACGCCAACCAACATGACGATACCGAACACAACTGGAATAGACGTAATAGAAGAAAAAGCAAACAGACTCACTGCTGCCATTAAAAAACCGATGTTCAGGAACGGTGCCGTTCCAAACCGGTCTACCATTTTCCCTACAGGCAGCAATGCAATGACCGTAATGCCTCCACCCGCTATCAGCAACAAGCTGTATAGGTTGGGCGAGATGTGCAGGTCTGTGCGAGTGTATAGCGTAATCACGGGACTGAGCAGACCAATAACAAAAGACTGCATGAATAGTGCAGGATATACGAGCGGATTAACATTAAGGGTGCTGCGTACCCGTTGCAATGTACCCTGGACACTGTTTTTGAGTCGGATGAACGGCGTGAAAATATTCGGTTTAGCCGGATAGTTCATATCTGACCGCTTCGTCTCACTTTCCGCATGCTCTCCCTCAACAATGACACGTCCGGGTAAAATCAAGGCGACCAGAATGACCAGAATTGCAACACCCATCAACACCAAGAAAATGGTGCGATAATCGTGATGCGTCCGCTCCAATAGCCAGTTCATTCCGATCGGCCCTAGACCAGTCCCCCCAAGTGCCGCCATCTCCAGCGCACCCATGGCTGTACCGTTCTTGTTCTGCGGCCCCGACATCGCAGTCACGCCTGTCATAGCGCAAGGCCAAAGGGGTGACGTACCGACTCCAAGAATGAGACAAGCCATGGCAAGGCCAAATGCACTTTTGAAGAATATAATCATGATTACAGCAACTAATGTACAAATTAGCGCCGTCACCATTGTCGCGCGGAACCCGATCCGTTCTGCTGCCCAGCCAGAGGGAGCCCGGAACAGATTATCTCCCAAATATTGAAGGGCAAAGGCCACACCAATCACGCCAGCGGACAAACCCAGAATATTGTCCATATACACGGGCAAAATAGCGACCAGCAGGGCACCTTTAATAATTTCAACTAGAAAAAGCGTTAGCCACATGGCGATAAAGAAAGGTGATCGCAGAATTTTGGCTGGTTTTGTATTAGTTTGCATTCTTTTTCCCCTTTCGATGCTTGCTTGCCCATCTCCTATCCTTACTGTAACCCTCGGGGATGTGTCCAAATCTCAGCAATTCGAAAAATTGTCAAGCAATATTGCTTGCATTCGGTTCTTAATTTGCTATACTCAAATTTGTTTGAGATTACAAAATGATAAGTTATCAGCGAAGCTGAACTAAATCCGTGATCGCAAGAAAAACATCCGCAACATGCGGTCTGTCTTCATAGAATTTACGTCGAAAGACGTTTTTCTTACAAATTATAATTAGGAAAGGTTGTGACAGCACTGATGGATCACCGCCGTACGCCGCTGTTTACCGCTTTAAAAAATCACGCGGCACTCAATCCGGTGCAATTTCATATTCCGGGACATAAAAAAGGATTGGGAACGGATACCGAATTTCGTGAATTTATCGGCGATAATGCCCTCTCCATAGATTTGATTAACATCGCACCGCTAGATGATTTGCATCAGCCAACCGGTGTCATTGAGGAAGCGCAGATTCTGGCAGCCGATGCCTTCGGAGCCGATTATACCTATTTTAGTGTACAAGGCACAAGCAGTGCCATCATGACCATGATTCTGTCGGTATGTGAACCGGGTGACAAGATTATTGTGCCCCGTAATGTGCATAAATCGGTCATGTCTGCCATCATTTTCTCAGGAGCGAAACCCGTATTCGTCTCTCCTGCGCAGGATGCCAATCTAGGGATTGATCACGGTGTCACTACAGGCGCGATCCGACGTGCTCTTGAGCGTCATCCTGATGCCAAGGCTTTGCTCGTCATTAACCCAACGTACTTCGGCGTATGTACCGATCTAAAAGAAATTGTTGAACTGGCGCATAGCTATCAAGTCCCAGTACTTGTGGATGAAGCGCATGGCGTACTCATTCATTTCCATGAAGATCTGCCGCTCTCAGCCATGGCCGCCGGGGCTGATATGGCTGCAACGAGTGTACACAAGCTGGGTGGTTCGATGACCCAGAGTTCTGTACTCAATCTGAACACGAAGAATGGATATGTGAATCCGCAACGTGTACAAACCATTCTGAGTATGTTGACTTCAACGTCGACTTCATACATCCTGCTGGCTTCGCTCGACACGTCGAGACGTAATCTGGCTCTGAATGGCCATCAGATGGCACAGAAAGCCATTGATCTGGCTGAGTTTGCAAGACGCTCCATTAATGATATGGACGGACTATATTGCTTCGGCAGAGAGCTGCTGGGCACAGAGGCTACCTTTAATTACGACCCAACCAAAGTAACCATTCATGTTCGGCACCTTGGAATTACAGGCTACGAAACAGAGAACTGGCTACGTGAGCATTACAAAATCGAGGTGGAGCTCAGTGATATGTATAATATTCTGTGCCTCATCACACCGGGAGATACGGATGACTCCGTAGAAATCTTGCTGAACGCCCTGCAGGATCTATCCCGTACGTATTATCAGGTGAATCCAGCCCATGAGCTGGTGGTCAAGGTTCCAGATGTACCACAGCTGATGCTGACTCCACGTGATGCGTTCTATGGTGATACCGAAGTCATTCCTTTCAAGGAATCCGCAGGTCGGATTATTTCGGAATTCATCTACGTATATCCGCCAGGAATTCCAATTCTGCTGCCAGGTGAGGTTATCACTCAGGAAAACATCGATTACATCATTGATCATGTTGAAGTTGGACTGCCTGTAAAAGGACCTGAAGACCGTAGCGTAACCAACGTGAAAGTCATCGTGGAAGCAGATGCAATATTCTAGAACAGCCACCTCTGCATGAGGTTGATCGATCTCTAAGGACCAAGCGGGATGCTTGGTCTTTTTTATTTTTTCTCCACGCAGACTTGTCCTGCCTTGGGTTATGATCGCTGTATCGTTTGCATTTTTCCACCTATTCCACTGTCCCTATCGCAAGAAAAAACAGCATATACACCTAATAAAAAGCAAACAAAAGGCCCCCTATAATTAAGGAGCCTTCATGCTTTATTCCAAAAGGATGACTATTCTTGGCTTGCAACGAGTTCGTTGTACGCCGCTTCAACACGGGTCCACTCTTCTTCGTCTTCAATATTGTAGAGCACCATTTCCTCGTCTTCTTCTTCCATACGCAGAATGATGCCGTCAGCTTCAGGATTGTTACGTTCCAGCAGGAGCGCATAAACATGCTTCTCCACGTCAAACGTCTCCACCAAAACCATCTCCACGTCATTTCCGTTCTCGTCTGTCAGTGTCAGAAGAACTTCTTCATGCTCGTGGTCGTGGTCGTGGTCTTGACCGCATCCGCAGGCATCGCCGTGTTCATGTGTGTGATCGCTCATTGATATACCTCGCTTTATAAATAGAAATTGTGTAACCTTGCATATCGTAACATGTTCAATGGTCCAGGTCAATTTAACCGACAAGGTTATTTTTGCTTCAATCGTTCAGCGCGGTAATGATTTTCTCGGCTGCCAGTACATAATTACTGTTTGCATTTTCTTTAATATAAAAACCGACTTGATACTTGCCAGCCCGGCTGAAATCATACGTAAAATCGTACGTTCGGAACCAGAAGTTATCCTTCTGTGTCTTAAGCTCCTGAGACTGGATATCCTTAACCTCACCACTTGGATTGGTAATCGTCACCTTCACGGCAGCTATATCTGTTGTCAAACTGTCGACTTGTGAGAACACATTAAATTTCAACTTACCCACGTTCACGTTGCCAAACACGGTATCTCCCTTGAAGAGAAAAATATGTACATTCGGTTTGATAACCGTTACTCTCTTGTTTGTGGTATCCCATCTGGCGATTCCGCCCGCTTCTCTTACAGGTACATAGGTCGTTCCGTCAATCAGATAACCACCGTCAGCTGCTTCCTTGCCGTTAATGAGAACCCGAATCTTCTCGTTCACTGAATCTGCAAACAATAAAGACCCGCCGAGCAAGGAGAATACCGTGACACACAGCAAAATTCTTTTCCATTTCATTCCGTCAATATTCCCTCCCCTGCTGCTAGCTGTTGTACATTTATACTGCAGGTTCATCCACAAAGTTGCGCTGTTTTTCATCATTTTTCATTTTTTATCCAGAATATTTTCCACCCCTTGGAACGATCAAAAAGAGGCGTTCCCTGTTAAAGGACGCCCCTATAGTATAGTTGTTGGCAATACGTAATTATACGAACTTCTTGTAGGTCAAACTTATTATGAAGCGGACTACGAAGTATGACGAGTCAATATACAAGGTACGCCCTTGCCTACAGCTCCATCGGTTCGCATCCGTGCTGCATAATCCATTCCTCGTGTACAGGGGGTCTTGCAACGCTCACATACATCCGAAGTAACCAATTTCATGGATACACGAAGTTTGTCACTCTTTAACGCGGGAGCCTTTTTTCCCTTTGCTTTTGCCATCCCGGATTCCCCATTTCCCCAATTGCTTGCTGATGTAATGCATCATATGGGGGTTCGCCCGGTTGTGTGTCAAAAGCAATAAACTTCGTGCATGATATCGTTTAAATGAAACCGCCGTTTGCACGCAGCGTCTGTCCTGTAACCCATTGCGACTCTTCACTGACAAGGAAAGAGATCACATTTGCAATGTCCTCCGGTTCACCTATACGACCAAATGCATTCATTTTACGCATCCCTTCGAGCTGCTGCTCCGTCTTCCCTACAGAAAACAATTCGGTATTCACGGGACCTGGTGCAACAGCATTAATAGTGATTTGTCTGGAGCCAAATTCTTTTGCAAGCTGACGAGTAATCTGTTCAACTGCTCCTTTGGTACCTGCATACACGCTGTATCCCGGAAACATCTGTCCGATTACAGAAGTGGAGAAGTTAACGATTCGGCCCTGCTCCTCCATGTGTTTCAATGCTTGCTGACAAGCAAAAAATGTACCTTTCACATTGATGGCAAACTGCTGGTCGAATTCTTCCTCCGTCACATCTGCCAAAGGCGTTGTCTTCATGATGCCTGCATTGTTGATAAGAATATCAACTTTTCCAAGCTGGCTAATCGTTTCGGAAAATAAACGTTCCACATCTTCCTTCCGGGCAAGGTCGGCCTGAACGGTAATGGCACGCACTCCTTTTTGGCGAGCAATATCTGCCACCTGCTCTGCTTTGTCGGGGCTACTCGCGTAGTTAATGACGACATCCGCGCCCAATTCAGCGAGTTGCTCTGCTATAGCACGTCCGATCCCCCGGGATGAGCCAGTTACAATGGCCACTTTACCTGTTAGCTTTTTCATTTACGATTACTCCCTCTCTTGTTCCAAATGTAATAATCCCTTTTCAATCAACAACCACACCTGTGCAAATTCCGCATCAATTGTAGGGCTCTGCCATTCATAGGCGTGTGCCGGATGATGAAAACGAGCTGTAGCTTGAAGGATCGCTGTTGCAACCACGTCTGGGTTGTTAAATTGGAACTGGTTCTCCTGCTGGATGATCTCACTCAAATGACATACAAGATGTTGCACATGTTTATTGATAATATCTGCGGATTCCTGAGTTACCCGTGCGTACATCTCAAACAACTCTGCATCGGATTCGGCATAATGACGTTTACGAGCAATTAATGCTTCTATATATACTTTCAGATGACGTGTTCCCTCTCCGTTATAACTCTGATCCTTAGTTATTGCCGTCAAAGGCGCAATAATCTCATCTTCGAGCCATTGTGCGGTCACGCCTTCAAGTAATTCTTTCTTGCTTTTATAGTGCCTGTAAATCGTACCGTGACTAACCCCAAGCAATTTAGCGACATCCGTAACAGATGTTTTGGCAACACCGAAGCGCCGGAGAGTTTCCTGCGTTGCTCCAATAATTTGTTCCTTAGTTAAAAATTCAGAAGTTTTGTCCTTTTCCATAATGATTAAGATGGTTACACCATCCTCAAGTCACCTCCGTTGAAATTAGATTAACACAGCGAGTAACAAATGACAAATATTTATTTTTGTCATTTGTTACTCGCTTGATGATTTATATTTAAGAGCTCAAAGAAAAAAAGAGCCCATTTAATATGGCCCTTATCTAAAGGTTTAATGTTATTCTTTTCTAGAAAACGAACTTAAACAATACGAAGATTACCGCAAGAATCCCAGCGAGAATTAGCCAGTTGCTGATTTCCCACCAAATGCTTTTCCCTCCGGCTAAAAGCTGTTGTTCATTTTCTTCATGGCGCTGTTTGTGTGTATGTGATTCTGAGGCATGGGGCGGCTTGCTAAAGTCCATCATATACATTCCCCTTTCCAGCAGCTTTAATCTTGTGGTTCCATTATAACCCATAAATGAGCAGGAATTTATTAATTCTCAAAAAAGATGCTATTTCCATACAACAGGAGAGGAATCGTGTCATTGATCCATTGTTCCATAGGCACGTTCCGACCCTGCAGGTTCCATTGATAAGCCGCGCCATACATCCCCCAGCTTAACAGAACTGCTGCTGTCCCTTTACGAGAGTTCTGCCCCGGTGTGGAGGTTTTCTGACGATTCAACAGTTGCAAAATAATAATCTGGATTTTTTCTCTAATTTGAAGTTCCAGTACGGTTCCCAGTGACCTGTAACTTCGTTCGCAGCGAGTACTGACTTCAGCATGAAATTCACACAGGGCTGTTAATATTTTCCTCAAAAATTCTTCATTAAATGTATCACCCTGATCCATTCGATCATTCAATTTCTCCATGAATGAATAAGTAACGGTCGAATCCAGAATGGCAAATTTATCGGTGAAGTGTGCATAAAATGTGGCTCGATTCACCGTAGCTTTTTCGGTAATATCCCCCACGGTCAGAGAATCAAAGTCCTGATGTTGCAATAGGGATAGGAAAGCATCCTGCAGGAGCTGACGTGTCCGTATGACACGAGGATCCTGGTTGTTTTTGATCGTCATTCGAATGTCTCCTCGCTTTATTGCAAAATGTTCGCAACAAAAATATAGGAACTGTTGTCTACGCAACGATTCTGCATTTTTGCTGATTGTAAGCATGATTGGATTAGTATAGCATGCTTAACAACAAGCGTTGTTTACATTACTTTAGTTGTCTAGTCTACTATTTACAATCTAAGAATGAAAAGGAGAAACACGATATGAAAACCATCGTCATTGTTGGCGCAGGCCCCGGACTCGGGATGGCTATAGGACAGAAATTTGGACAAAACGGATTTCAAGTAGCTCTGGTATCACGACACCAAGACAAACTCGATAACCTGGCAGCCCAGTTAAAATCAGAAGGTATTGAAGCATCCGGCTTCGCAGCCGATCTATATAACCCGGAACAATTGACACAAGCTTTTGACCAAATCAAAGAGAAGTACGGTTTTATTGATGTGTTAGAATTCAGTCCTGCCGTTGGACAGTTTCCTCCGACACCTGCCATGAATGTTACTGCGGATAATGCACTGGATCAGTTCCAGGGTCTGGTACTTGGTGCAATTCATAGTGTGCAACTGGTATTACCAGCTATGCTGGAACGTCAGTCTGGAGCGATTCTGTTCACCACTGGGCTTTCGGCTATATATCCAATTCCGATGATGGGTAACGTGGGGATTGCTTTGGGCGGATTACGAAACTATGCCAACAATCTGCATACGGACCTCGCTCCGAAAGGCATTTATGTGGGTCACCTCTCCTTGGGTGTATTCATCAAGCCGGATACCCCAACAGATCCTAAATACATTGCTGACGCTTGGTATGAGATGTATGTGGAGAAAAATAAAGCTGAGGAAACATTCCCGGTTGGTGTTACTCCAGAAACGATTGTCTGGTAACTGAAGATTTTCAAAAGATAGTTTTGCGTTGATATATAAAACCACCCTTTTCACTTAAAAAGTGAGGAGAGTGGTTTTGGTATTCACATGATGAATAACACAAGTTATACGCATGGATGTGAGGCTTAACAACTACTACTTCAGGCTATTACTTCAAGCCCTATCATTTAGCAGACAATTCTTCTTCCGTGACCCATTTATGATTCTTCACCGGATCTCCGCCTGTAGTTGGGGTATAATCAACCATATATACCGTCGTTTGCTCAGCGGAGTCAATCGTTGCCTTAGCCCCTTTCATTCCTGGCATGTGGTCAGCGTTCAGCACAACCTCTGCTCCTGCTGCATACGGTTGATCCGTATGGTCCTGAATTTCCTCTTGGATGACCCATTTATGATATTTCACAGTGTCTCCCCCTGTGGTTGGTGTATACGAGACTGTATACGCTGTTGTCTCATAGGCTCCCACAATTGTTGCTTCTGCACCCTTCATTCCAGCCATATGGTCCGTACTCAACACGACATGGCTGCCCACTGGATATGTAGGATTTTTCTTTTCCTGAATTCCTTCTGGTAATTCTCCCGACTCAGAGTGGTGCATCTCTCCTGTGCTCGCTGTGTGACTGTCACTACTGCTATTATCCTGCTCAGCATTCTTGCCACATCCACTTAACATCAGACTGCCCGTGATCACCGTAGTCAGCAATATCATTGCATACTTTTTCATGAGTTGCACTCCTTTAAACTTTCGATTTCTACACTTATAATATACCCCATACGGGTATATTTCAATCGTAATTGATTTCTTTATCTATTATTGGTTATCGCTGCAGAATTAAAGAGCATATCAAAAAAACCTCCGATTTCTCGGAGGCCTTCAGTTTTTAGAAAATATTTTAGATACATGCTTCAGACTTCAACATGAAGTCCAAAGCTAAACCGTTCAATTGACTTTTCTCAATGATTAGGCTAGTCCCACGGTAACATTGACGTTCCCTTTGATTCCTTTGGAATATGGGCAGTAGTCATGCGCAAGTTTGACAAATTTCTGTGCTGTCTCCTCATCCAGACCCTCAATTTTAACTTCAAGTTCCACTTCCAGTTTCACACCATTATCCGTAGGGTCCGTCACAAGCATAACCGTAGCCGATACAGTGCTTCTCTCAATTTCAACTTTGTGTTTCTTCAACTGAAACTCCAGCGCTGAATTAAAGCAAGCACTGTAGCCTGCTGCAAACAATTGCTCTGGATTCGTAGCTGTCGTCACTTTGCCTCCCAGTTCAGGCGGGGCAGCGACATCAAGCATAAATACGTTATCTGGCGATTGCACAATCCCTTGACGTCCACCTGTATTGATAACTGTAGTTTCATATAATGTTTTCACGAGTATTGGCTCCTCTGTAATTTAGATTTTATTTTGTAAAGATGATGTCTCTTTTGTTTTGTTAACAATTAGATTGTACACAATTTAATTGTGTTTGTAAATCATTATTATAAAATTAAAAACAACCATTCCCTCTTGTAAAAGCAGGAAATGGTTGCTCCGTAATTGATAAATATCTATCACTGATCCAAAAGTTGAATCTACCTAATATAGTATAGCTTTTACATTTTCTTCTCAAAGCCCTCCATCGGTGCAAGTGAATTCTGGTAGTCAGTCCCTTCCTGACTGTCGGTAGTAAAGTGCATGACCTCCCGAAACGAACCTTCCAGATAAGTCTGCATCGCCAATGGAATGCGCAACTCATCCATATCCGACGGGGATATTTGGTAACGAATGCTGCCAAGGTCACCTGCTTTCACCTTCTGTACCCATTTTGGCTCACGAATCAATCCCCGTCCGAGTGCAGCCAAAGTTGCCCCGGCGTTGATGACCTCTTCCGCGTCTTCCGGCCACTCAATCGATCCGATGCCAATCAGAGGTTTTTTGTGATCCAAAACCCGGACGAATTTAGTCAAGATTGGCTCTTTATCATGTGGGTGGTTTAAAGATGTTCGTTTGTAACTTCCCATCGACAGATGAATGTAATCAACCCGAGTGTCTGTCAGCGCCTGGGCAAACGCTAAGGAGTCTTCGAGCTGAATGCCCGGCATATGAATTTCTTCCGGTGAAATCCGGTAACCGAGGATAAAGGGTTTATCCGCATGGGCATCGATCACCGATGCAACCTCCTGAATGACTGCCAGCGGAAATCGCATACGATTTTCAAAACTGCCACCCCACTGATCGGACCGTTGATTGGAATTGACGGAGAAAAATTGCTGCAATAGATATGTGTTGGCCCCGTGAAGCTCTACCCCGTCAAAACCAGATTGAATGGCTCGTAAGGTTGCTCTGCCGAAGTCCTTAATAATGTTTTCGATTTCCTCAGGAGTCAATTCACGCGGCGTCTCCGAGCCGATTGGATGAGCGGCAGCGATTGCACTCGCACTGGTGGGTTGTACACCTCTTAGCGTTTTGGAGTTCGTTTTGCGCCCTGCATGAAAGATTTGCACAATGGCTTTCGTTCCGTCTTTATGAATGGCTCTTGCAATTTTGGACAGTCCTTTGATTGTAGAATCACTTGCGATGGAGAGCTCACCTTCGAAGCCTTTTCCCCCATCGGTTACGTACGCAACACCTGTAATGATCATTCCAGGGCCTCCAGCCCGTTCGGCATAATAATCGACTTCATCATTGGTGATTGAACCGTCGAAGAAACTGGACATCGTTGTCATCGGCGCCATGACCACTCTATTTTTTAGCGTAAAACCATTCGCAAATGTATAAGGCTGCAAGAAATTACGATTACTATTTTCCATATATATTCTCTCCTTTTATTAGGCGTGTTCACCCTTGTCTCTGTTTCATGAGTTATTGTATAGTAGGGTGAAAAAAGAGTATAGTATGCACTTAAAAGGTAGATACTATCTAAAAGGAGAGTGTAATATGGAAACTGCTGAGGAAGTAAACGTTAAACCATTTTCACATGCCATGTCATTGATCGGTGGAAAATGGAAAATGCATATCTTGTTTTGGTTATGGAAAAAAGAAACATTGCGATATGGAGAACTGAAAAGAGCTTTGGATGGAATTACGCATAAAATGCTAAGCTCTCAACTGAAGGAACTAGAAGCCGACCAATTAATCATCCGTACAGAGTACCCACAATTACCGCCAAAAGTAGAATACTCTTTGTCTCGTGAAGGATTAACACTGATGCCTGTGCTGGAGATTCTCTGCGATTGGGGTAGACAGAATCTTGCTGATTTGCAGAAGAATTAGTCAAACTGCTGCAAGCTTTATGTATATTTCCAGTAGAATACTACAAGTGGAGCAGTACGTGAACTGAATTAATTTTTTGGAATTTTAAAGTGCTCTCAATCATTATGGAGAGCATCTTTTGGGGAGTAGTGTAGTTAAGTTTTAATCTTCTGAACTCTCAAGTAGAAATTTTCCGATAATATTCTCGTTGCTATCGTACAAGTTTATATACTTATCGACTTTTGGTTCATTCATACTCTGAATTGCTTCTTCGGGAGTTTGTGGCAAATCTTGATTCATATCTGAAGTCTTGATGTAACCTTCAGTTCCGTCTACACCTATAGCCTTAACTAGATCTAATACTGTTTCACCATGATAAATAAATGAACCATATGTTTCACCTTTATCATTGATTTTTATTTCCATTTGATCTTCAGAAGGACTAGTATCAGCAGATGCAGCTCCCCAGCCATAGACACCTATTCCAATCCCTAAAGCAAAAGTCACTCCAACTGTAATTAATTTTAGTGATTTCGTTCTCATAAGAATATCCTCCTAAAGTTGAATGATTAGTGTTGTTTTATTCAAGTTATTTTTGATCTGCTTGAAAATGCACCCTGATCTTTACTTGTGAAAGTACTCAAAACTTTGTTTGTAATTTTAATTTCCCTATATATAAATGAACACTTACAATCAGGGAATGTTACACATTGAGAAAACTTTTTATTTATAATCAAAACGCCGGTAGTTCTGCAATTGTTCATTTTAATTCTGCCGGTGCTGGATCGCTGCATCATAAGCAGTTATTTTCTCATTATGGAGGCTTTTGACGGCAAATAGTCGATTTATAATTATTTCTGCCAAGTGATTAAATACTTTTGGCTGCTGTTGGAACATTCCAATAATTAAATTTCACGGAATACGACATACGCATGCAAAAGAAACAGCTGAAAAGTTAAACACTGTTCTTTTCGGTTAACGTAAAAAATACCAACTCACAGTTAATGTGACGTTGGCATTTTTTTAACGATAATCAATAACAGAACTTGTAGAAAGCAATTTAATTAATGAGATACTTAGCAAAATAACATGATCTTGACCAAAAATTGACCATTTCTCTTTAATGAACACAAAATTATAGTGTAGTTTCTTCTATAAGGAAAAGAAGCCTTTCTCTGCAAGGCTTCTCGCGTATGATCTGTAGTGGGCTCGAACCACTGACCCCTACCCTGTCAAGATAGTGCTCTCCCAGCTGAGCTAACAGATCATGATATCTAATTGTTTTCCAATCAAGTAACAGTATCATACCAAGTAACCGTGTTCATTGTCAATCGTTATATTGGTAATATTTTATTTGAATTGGTGCACAATAAAGGAATGATTACCATTTTGATGACGAGGTGACTTCCATATGAGGAACATGAAAGAACGTAAGCTGCGTTTATTTATCATAGCCAAAAACGTAGCCTGTTTGATTGCGCTTGTTGCATTAATATACGTTTCTGTCGGTTGTAGTTTGGAACGGGATGAACATACAGTACAATTCCAACAGTTAAAAGAGCCCCATGAGGTGAATGATGATCTGCCCGTTTGGCTGGATGTGTATTCCAAGTCTGTTGTGCATGACGTTTACTCCCCACAAGGCAATGTTGAAGTCTTACCCTGAGGAACATCAAATTGCATTTCACTCGTCTTCGTCCCACTTTTTGGAGTACGCCTTCTTAGTCACATAATACAACAAAGCAATCATTCCTGCCGCCATCAGAAGGGTGATTGCCATCACTCCTGCCATACCCATGGTGCGCCCCTCCTCTCCCAGTATGTTCCAGTCTTAACTATACAGGAAAAGCATTTTTTTGTATAATTCAGTCTGATAGCGTAGAGCAGAAAGAAGGTATGGAATTGGCAGCTGAGATTAGTTATGTAACGACTGAAGAACAACTCCAGGAAGCATTGGATATTCGCAATCATGTTTTTGTAATCGAGCAGCAGGTGCCTGCTGACATTGAGATCGATCAATATGATATCATCAGTCCTGATGTGCATCACGTATTGTTGAGTAAAGATGGACAGGCTGTAGCCACAGGGCGTCTGATCTATTACACCAAGGATACCGCCAAAATGCAGCGTATCGCTGTACTCAAATCTCATCGTTCGTTCGGTTACGGACGTGTGCTTCTGTTAGCCATGGAAGAACGAGCACGCGAATTGGGATTGGCCTACTCTGTTTTGGACGCACAATGCCAGGCGCAGAAGTTCTATGAGAAGCTCGGATATGAAGTGATCTCGGAAGAGCCTTTTTATGATGCAGATATTCTGCACGTTCGTATGCAAAAGAGCCTGTAAATAACCTCTGCGTGCGATATGAAGCTATGTTGTGCATACTTTTTTTTGATCCGGACAGGCTAAAGAGGTAACCAGATTCCTATTTGGTCAGATAAGGAGAGTGTGACATCATGGATCAAACGACACGCGAAAGCTTCACAGCAGTACAAAAAAATGGTGACGGCGATCTGACGGCGTTTCAAACTTCATCCGGACGTGTGCTGGATTACCAACAAGCACTGGCAGAAGTAAAAGCAGGATCAATTGCAGGTGTGAACGTCTTTAAAGGCAAAGACGGCGAAATGTACATTCGCGGTGACGCAGACGGCGACCCAACCAATAACCTTGATCAACTTCCTATCTTCTAATAGATGTATGCTGATTAACATGGCGCCAATCCGGCATTCCGGGTTGGCGTTTTTTACGTTTTAATATTCGGTAAAATATTTCACGGCATCGCCAGCAGGCTGGCTTTTGCGAATGGGCTGTGATTCCTGCTCCCATGCTTGCAGAATTAGTATGCCTTCCAGCGTAGACTTGTTCTCCCACACAATATGCTGCCTGCGCTCAAGCTCCAGCAGTGACTCATGAATGAACGCCTTGGTTCTGCCCGTCTTATTCTCCAGCTCATCCATTCGTGGTACTCGGCGACGCTGCCCCGCATAATTAACAATAATACGCAAAATTTTGCGTTCAAAATCATTCAGCATATTTCTTCCTTCCCTTCCTTATGGAGTACGGGACGCCATGCCAGAATACCTTGTTCAAGAAATGTTCGGGGTGCCCCCTCTTTCCCTGCGGATGCTCTAATCTTACCTTCCCGTACACTGTTGATTCGAATCTGCCGCTGTGTAATATGCCCTGCACGATCCATGTAGACGAGCTCCACCATCTGACCAATATATTTCCCTAGCATAATCATCCCTCCAATAAGAACATGTGTTTGTTTTATTATTATATGCGAACATAAGTTCTTTATTCAACAACTAAAAAAAGGATTTTTTTGAAATAAAAAAACCAGACTCACTCCCTCTCATAGGGAAGTCTGGTTCCTATCCTGCCTTGCTATGCAGTGCATGTTCAGTTCAACGTCGATCCGATTCCGTGAATTGTACTTTTTTCAGCTGCTGGGTAGACGGATTAAAATCAACATTCACAAATACAGCAAATTGTTTACCGTCTTTGTTACGTACCCATAACTTGAACTGTTCACGGGATTGGTCTGCTGTTAGTGAGGTGCGACCGATGTGTTTGTAATCCAAAATATCCACGTTGTACTTGGTTTGCGTTTCTTTCACTGCAATGATTCCCCATTTCGCATAATCCGGAATTGCAGTTGCTGAACTTGTTGCTAGTCCACTTAAACTTAGTATCACCGTCATCAGGGCTACGATGAGCATTCTCATATCATTCACTCCTCGGGACAATGTTTACGTTAGCCTGCCCTGTAGAAGTTTATTTTACACCAGTAGACGAAGGATAAACGTAATCGGTTGCTGGAGCGATTGAATCGTACTGATCGCCATCTTATACCGTTCGATTGGTGATTTGAAGCTTATCCCCCAGTCACCCTCCAATAAAAGATTACGCGGTGGTGGATCTTCCGGCTTTTCCAAACCGTACTTTTCTATAAGCTCATCTTTTCTTTATTGATCCAACTCACTCGGATAATCTGCATATGCTGCCGTAACATCGCTACATCCAAAAACGACAAGCAGCAGGATACCCCATCCTACCATAATCCAACTTTTGCGCACTCTCAGTTTCTCCTTCATTTAAATCAGATAATAACAACCATACTTAACTTCATTCGTCCTGATTGTACATAAATAACACGGGATTGGAAATAACAAATGTAGACTTAACTACATACGCCTTAAGCCTCAATTGCAAAATTATGGGTTTAGCGTATTCGATAAACGTGTAATAGGCCATGACAACATCACTTCATTATTCTGAGCAATCATTTCGAGGAGGTTACACCGAATGTTCAAACGTATGGATGAAATCGCAATTGAAATCCCTAATGTCGAGAGACCGGACCCGAATGCAGCGGCAGCGATACAAGAATTGCTGGGTGGTAAATTCGGAGAGATGTCAACGTTGAACAACTACCTCTATCAATCCTTTAATTTTCGCTCCAAAGAAAAATTGAAACCCTTCTACGATCTGGTGATGAGTATCACCGCCGAAGAATTGGGTCATGTAGAGCTTGTGTCTCATGGCATTAACAAATGCCTCAGAGGTTCCACTGATTACAAAGAGCCTGACGATACACCACTTGGTTCCGTGAAGGATGCGCGTCTGTCCTATCATTTCCTGGCTGGCGCACAGGGAGCAATGCCTTTCGACTCCATGGGCAATCCATGGACAGGCGCCCATGTTTTTAACAGTGGAAATCTGGTCGAAGATCTGCTGCATAACTTTTTTCTTGAATGCGGAGCACGTACACATAAAATGAAAGTTTATGAAATGACCGATCACCCCGCAGCCCGGGCAGTTGTTGGCTATTTGCTGGTACGCGGCGGTGTGCATGTGGTCGCTTATGCTAAAGCGCTTGAAATTGCAACCGGAGTGAATGTAACCAAATTGGTGCCGATTCCATCCCTGAGCAACAAATCCTTTAACGAGGCTTGGAAATACGAAGAAAAGGGCCTACACACCAAGCTGTATACCTATAGTGATAAAGACTTTACTGCAATCAGTCAGATCTGGAAAGGAACACACCCCGAAGATGGACAACCGCTGGAAGTCATTCAAGGCGTACCTGAAGGGTATCCGATTCCTGAAGCTCCTGCGGTGGAAGAAGAATTCGCACCAGGTATTTCGCAGGAAGACTTCCAGGAAATTGCACGTCGTCTGAAGATGGCGGGAAACATCGCGGATTAAGGTAGCGTTATGTAGTGGATGTATTAGTTATTGTTGAAATGGCATGAAAATGGATTAAGCCCTCAGATCTTGCTGCTTCAGTGGCAGGATCGAGGGCTTTTTTTGATGTGTTAAAACATGGATTTAATGCTGTTGATGAACTTTTGCCCTGTGTTTGGCTCTGTCAGTGTAATGTCCCACATCACTATATTGGTCATCAGATTTGAACCATCGGTTATTACTTTTATGGTCAGTTCTTTAACTCCCTTTAACGGAGTTTGAAAAGAGTCAGGATGGTTCTCCCCGCTGTTCGCCGATACAACCAAAGAATAGATTTCTGTGCCATCGGCAATAAAGTTTATTGTAATAGTCTCATTGCTTGCTGTGCGGACAACATCGTCCGGTATAGCGAAATAACCTTTCATATTTTTGTATTTTCCATTTAAGAGATATGAAAACTCATTCGTATTTTGTTTTTCTCTACTGTACAGATTGATTTGAGGCTCAACATTTGTCTGGCCTACTGTAAAACTGGAGAGTTCTTCATCCCATACTACAGCCCCGTCACTCGAAACAAGTTCATTTAGTGCGACACTTTTTCCGTCAACGTTATCTAAATAATGATTTAAGCCGCCAACAACAGTGATCGTACCTATTGAAAAAATAATTGCTGTCAGGAAAATTTGAATAAATCCTTTTAATGTGTTCCGATGATGCTTTATTATCCGCTGTGCTCCATATCCCACGGCAGCCCCTAAAGTATTAATCAGGATATCGTCTATATCAAACGCACCTAAACGGGAGATCATTTGCACTGTCTCTAACATCGTAATACAGAGAATGAATATGCTGATAAAGCGAATAAACCCACAGCGAAAAAGCAGCGGAATGACCATCCCGAAGGGGATGAATGCTACAAAGTTCCCCATTTCAAAAAACCATATCTTAAAATCCCTCCCCATTGGAAAATGTAAAGGAATTCCTTCAGGGGTTAAGCTGTATCGCCAGCCCTGATCAGGTCTGGCCGAGCTTCTATCAAAGCCCAGGAATAAGAAATACAATGTTAAACAAGTATACAACGATAACAATACAATGATGAATTTTCTTGACTTTCCTTGATACAAAATCAAAATCACACCTTCTTTTTTCAATAAACTTCTACATCATCAAATCATTCCTACACTACAATTTGCAGGACTCACGTTGACTCATGACTCATCACTTCGATCAGCATGTTGGCCCCCAGTCGAAATCCCTGAACAAATGCAGCTTCGCTATGCATACCATCACATTGACCACACAAGTCAAACAACTGTTCTAGCTCACGGAATTCTCCCTCGCTCAATCGATTCTTCCATTGTTCCGTCATAGCCGTAATTTGCCGCCCTAATAATTGGTATTCAGGATGTGTCGGCATCATCGTCTCATCCGGGCGAAGTCGCCCGTTATAAAGTGCTTCCAGAATTGAATTCATGTTCATCCTCCCAGAAATGGATTCGCATCGACTTGAATGAGCGTTCTGCACATGGTAGGATATTTATGCAGTCAGCTCATTCTAAGTGATTGCAGATAGGAAGTAGCGGTGTTCTTCTCGGGACTCACGCTGCTTCCTTTTTTTTATTTTTGGAGTTCGTCGTAAATCTTCTCAATCCCTTTGCGAACGATGTCTGATCGGTTCGTATTCAGCTTCTCAGCCGAAGCATCGAGCTTATTCATAATTTCATCATCGACACGTATCTCGATCGTCTTGCTTTTGGGTTTGTCAGATTTAGGACGCCCCATCTTTTTGGAGGACATCGCTTCACCTCTTTTTTTGTCCTGACATTAATATATTATTGTCAGGACAAAAAGTCAATTCATTTGTAAAACATACGTTCTTTATTTTGTGGCTTCCAAATTAAATACATGTAGATCGTCAGTTCAACTCAAAAAAAATATCACTCATGTTATATGTAGCTATGACTTGTACTTTAAAGTATGGATCTGTTTTTGACAAAAAAACAACCCTGAAAGGCATTAAGCCGTTCAAGGTTGTTAAGGGCTGCTCCTCAATATGAACTTTCCTGAATCACTGAACTGCTTGTTATTGTATTTTATTCAGCAATGGTATTATAACCTCATCCAATTTCTCAAGCATCTCATCCTCCGTAGGATTTTCTAATATTCTTTCTAAATCGCCCTTTAACATAATCAAATATTTAGAAGGCAATCTACTAATTAGTCCCGTCAGCATAAAATATTCCCATGTAGAGTCTCTTATTTTAAATACATTTTGAATATGAGGAATAAGTTCTTCTCCAAATCTTAAAAGTAAATCTTCTACGGATCTGAAAATGGGCCAATTCCCATCCTGCAACCACTCCGTAAGCTCAGGAATGATATCTCGCAACTCTTCATTACCTAATTCACTTAACTTACGCACCGCTTCAAAATCAGACTTGTCGCGGGGAAGCCATTCTCTAACATTCAGACCTATCTCCTCTTTTCATCCAACATTGAAATCCTACATCCTTACTCCTGCTCCCCTACTGGCTCAATGTCTTCTACTTTTACTTCTATTGGATCCTGAATATCCGTCGTTGATATTGCATCTCGCATACGAATGGTCCATATTCCTATATCCTTATCGAAATCAACATTCTCAATTACAGGAATACGTACTTGCTCTCCGTCTGATGAGTACAGTCCACCCCGAATCGCATCTGCCTCACTTAGGTGAGCACCGTCTGGAGTGGCCGGACAGGATACAGCAATCGTTTCCGCTCTGGCCTGACCGGGATAGGGCTGATTTTCCGGGCTGCCATCCGTCCAGATCTCAACATAGGAGCCGATCTGTGGATCAGGCGCATTGGAGAACCATTTTGCCGGATAATACCGACTTTCTCCTTCGTTCGCACCGAAGTCTTCATATGCAGGATCAACCACTAGAATGGAATTGCCTTCGCGGTCAACCACATAACCAGTGAATCCATTATCACTTGGGGGATTCGCTTGAGTTTGCACAGAATTACAATCGATATGTCCTGAACATCCAGTAAGGCATACGATCAGGATTGAGAGCGATATCAGAACTCGACGAAGATGGGACATATGTAAATCCCCCTTTATTAACACCTATTTCTACCTTCAACATTCAATATATGCTGATTGTTGCATGCAAACATACGTTTATCATAATCATGCGGGCAACAAAATCACTTCTTCCCGTATTGCTTGTACCAGTACCTCCCCCAGATCACTAATGCCACGCATAACAAGAGGGCACAGTATGCCCAGGTAAAAAACAAAGCCAGTCCCAATCCAATGTTGGCATCCAGCCGCTCTACACCCCACTCTGTATACATCGCAAAGCCCAAAGGTACAGTCCCCACAACAAATAATCCGATCAATAATCCTCCCCAACGTCTGAAGACGGACTTGGCTCCTTCCTTCGAATTCTTTCTAATACCCTGCACCAAGATGACCAGAATCAAAATCAATATCAGCCAAGTCATGAGAATTTCCAGCATAATGTTCATAACGTTCGCCTCCTCCATTTAGAATCGTTTTATTTTTGTACAAAGGTTTTCCACCTGTTTGTCCATTGTACTGCCAACCCGCTTTCGATAAACTGATCACATTCGAACTAAATTGATAATGATTATCATTATCTAATAAGTAACCTATGCGGGAGGAACCATAACGATGAAAGCAACACGCAAGCTCGGTACCCTTATACTCATGATTACCCTGATTGGTGCACTGCTATCTGCCTGTGGCAGCAAAGCAGAACCATCCACTACGACCGCTGAAGCAGAATCAGGTGAATCCACCACCTCAACTCAAGCGCAGTCCGAACAAAGTGAAACCAAGAGTTACACCGACTCCCTAGGCCACACGGTAGAGATTCCGGTCAACGCGAAACGTATTATTTTCACAGGCAGTGATCTGGGAGATTTGCTTGCCCTGGATGTTAAACCAGTAGGTGCAGCCCTAGGCATCATTGGTGATCAGATCGCTTATCCCGAATTGCTGGATGGGATTGAAGATGTAGGCGACTTGCAAGGCGATCTGGAGAAAATCACTTCACTAAGTCCTGATCTGATCCTGCTGGATGCTGGCGGCAGTTATTATGAAGAGAACCAATATACTTTGTTGTCGAAGATTGCTCCGACAGTAACCTATGACCGTCTATCAACCAATGAACGTGTGAAAGTCTTCGGTGACATTCTAGGGAAAGAGCAAGCAGCCGAGGAATGGATCAAAACCTATGCAGAGCAATCCGAGCAAGTACGAAATCAGCTTGATTTGCCCACAGGTGTAACCGCATCCGTCTTTCTCCAGCTTGGCAAAGATATGTACGTGATGGGCAACAGCGCACTTGCCGAAACTGTGTATGATACATTGCAATTCACCCCTGCTCCCAAAGTTAAAGAATCCTTGATTGATAAAAATGAACGTTTTGCCAACATCTCCAGCGAGCTGCTGCCGGAATGTGCAGGTGAATACTTGTTTGTCCTCACGGATCTATCAGAGGAAGAGCGAAATAACAGTGACTCCATCATGACGACCGACATCTGGAAGTCCATCCCGGCTGTTAAAAACAATAAAGTCTACTATTTTAATACCAAGTGGAACTTTGATGATCCGATTACCAAAGAACGACTGATGGACGAACTGCCTTCCATACTAGGAAAATAACACATCAATTCACGAAGCGTTAGGATCTTCAGGATAAACCATTTTGCTAGAGAAGCATTATCTGTAGGGCTACTGCCCTCCACTCATGACCGGTGCAGTTCCTGACACACAGGAGCCTCCGGTTATTTGCCATTGAAAAAAAGCGCTCCTTTATATACAATCAACTATAATTGATAACTATTCTCAATAAATATGCTATGAAAAGAGGATTCCGTGTTGAGACAACTTACCCAGAATACTCCGGATCTTCTGTCCTTATCCTATGCCAACTCGCAATCCCATTTGCTCAGCAAACTGCTGACACCGAGCATCTCCTCCGTTCTTAAAAAGCATTCCCTGCTCTCGTTTACTTCGGGAAAAGGAACTTTATATGTACAGGACATCCCTGTACCCGTCAAAAAAGGAAACACCATGCTCCTGCATCCCCAGAGTCAGATTCAATTAACCGGTGATGGACAGTTAGACGGAATCTATATCTCTTTTGACGTGTTTGCCAGAGGTAGTAAAGAACCAGCATCTGCCCTGGACCGTCTTTTTCCTTACGGACAGCCTATACCTATTCGTCCGTTCTCTCAATATGTTCATTTGCTTGAACAACATGTTGGATTTGGGGAAAACGCATCAGATGAGATGCAACAGTTCAGACAACAGATTATTTTACAGGAAATGATCGTACTTCTGCTGGAAAATGCTCGAACCGTTCGCAAAAGTACTCATCCGGATGAATCGGTGCGCGCCACCATTCAATACATTGGGAAGCATTACACAGAATCACTTACAGTTGAACAGCTTGCAACTCAGGCCAGTATGGGACGCTCACAATATAGTTCACGAGTCCAGAGCATAACGGGGTATAAGCCGCTGGACTATATTACCCGGTTACGAATCGAACAAGCCAAGACCCTGCTGATGCGCACAGATGATCCTTTACGTGAGATCGCTCGCAGCGTAGGTTTCAGCGATGAGTACTATTTCAATCGGCGATTCAGCCAGATGACGGGATTTTCACCCAAACAATATGTTCGTCAGCATCGAAGCGACAGGAATTTCTCATCCACATGGAACGTATCCCGAACTTCACCTGACTCTCGCTGGGAAAACATATGGTCTGCTTCTTCCGTACAGGCACCATCCGACTCAGAGAATGCACCTAATGAACCTGTTCCATCCTTTCCATCGATTCTACCCGTTGCTGTTAACCCTGTGCAGTCTAAACGGACAACACACTCTCCCAAAATTGTCACGATGGGCAGTATGGTCGGACACATGCTGACACTGGGCATTCGGCCCGTTGGCGCAGAACTCACCATTATCAGGCATCAAGTCGTATACCGGAACCAACTGCAGCACATTGAAGATGTGGGTGTAATCAACAATACTTCTGCTATCGCAGGTCTGGCACCTGACCTTATTGTCTATGAGCACCGTTCGGACGCGATGAGAGAATTGCTTGAGCAGGTGGCGCCCACACTGACCATCAATCCGGCAAGCAATACCGCCGAGCAACTGCGCAGTATTGCCAAACATGTGGGTGAAGAACAGAAAGCGGAACAGTGGATTGCCCACTATGAAGAAAAACACGAACATATGTGGAGACGCCTGGGCGGAAGTACAGGCACGGGAGAAACAGCAAGCGTGCTGCTTGAGCTGGATGGAGAGTGGTATGTGATGGGGGTTCAGGGGTTCCCACTGACACTCTATCATCCCCTTGGGTTCAGCCCTCCCGATACCGTGGCTTCCCTGATGAAGAACGATGTTCGTTTTCTCAAAATTCAGAAGCATGAAGTGGCCGACTATGCAGGTGACCGCCTGTTCGTATTAACCTCCAGCAACCGTCGTCATGACGCCCATCTGCGACAACTTCTCAATCAGACCAGCTGGGACGAGCTACCCGCCTCTGTTCGTGCACACACGTATACCACTAATGCCAAATGGAACTTCGATGACCCGATCACAAGAGATCGTTTGCTCAAAGTCATGCCACGTATTTTAAACCATCCGCTGACTTAGTTTGCGTGATTCACTTCTCTTGCCATCTGGCACAACGTGATATTAAAAAGTAGAAAAGACGCCTTCGCTTACTCAGGATCATGAGTAGACGAAGGCGTTATTTTTTTACTCCTTATACAGCTCTCTTATAATACGTTCACAAACTCTCTGTTACGTTCAGGCACCGAACTGTGCATAATGCAGACGACTGTATACTCCACCTGCTTCAAGCAATTCTTCGTGTCTGCCCTGCTCAGTAATCCCTTGCTCGGCAACAACAATAATGCGATCCGCATTTTTGATCGTAGCCAATCTGTGGGCAATAACCAGGGTAGTCCGTCCTTCGGACAATTCCGCAAGGGATTGCTGGATCGCTGCTTCTGTCTCAGTATCCAATGCAGATGTAGCTTCGTCCAAAATTAGAATCGGAGGATTCTTCAGGAACATACGCGCAATGGACAAACGCTGTTTCTGTCCGCCGGACAGTTTCACACCGCGTTCACCAATTAACGTGTCCATTCCTTCCGGCATGGAAGTGATCAGTGTTTCCATCTGTGCACGACGAGCTGCCATCCAGATTTCTTCTTCTGTTGCATCCAGCTTGCCATACGCAATATTCTCACGAACGGTTCCATCGAACAGGAACACGTCCTGCTGAACAATTCCGATCTGACTGCGCAATGAATCCAGCGTCATGTCTTGAATCTCCTGACCATCGATCGTGATGCGACCTTCCAGCACATCATAGAAACGAGGCAGCAGACTGCACAGCGTTGTTTTCCCTGCACCCGATGGTCCAACAAGGGCCACTGTTTCACCAGCGTGAATATTCAGATCAATCCCTTTAAGAACAGGCTCCTGATCCGAATAGCCAAAGGTCACCTGCTCATATCGGATATCTCCACGCAGATGAGATACCGTAGTGGCACCCGGTCGATCTTCAACGTCCGGCTCCATATCGAGCAATTCCGTATAACGTTTGAAACCCGCAATCCCTTTTGGATACGTCTCAATAACGGAGTTGATCTTCTGAATGGGTGTAAGAAACACATTGGACAGCATAATAAATGCAATAAATTGACCATAGCTCATACTGCCTTGAATGACAAACCATGTGCCGCATACCAGTACAAAGAGGGATACCAGCTTCATCAGCATGTAACTGATGGAAGAGTTCCAGGCCATGATTCTGTACGCGATCAGTTTGGTCTGACGGAAACGGCTGTTGTTTACAGCGAATTGTGCTTTTTCATGCTCTTCATTAGCAAAAGCCTGAACCACGCGAATACCACTTACATTGTTTTCTACACGTGCGTTGAAATCTGCTATATCCCCGAACATTCGGCTAAATGCCTTGGACATCTTGCTGCCAAAATACAAGGATAGATAAATAATGAGCGGCACGATGATAAATGTTAACACGGCCAGATTTCCGTTAATGCTCATCATGATGCTGAATGCACCAATCAACGTCATTACTGCGATAAATACATCCTCCGGACCATGATGGGCAATCTCGCCGATATCCATCAAGTCATTGGTCATACGAGAGACCAGGTGTCCGGTTTTGGTATTATCAAAGAAACGGAATGATAACTTCTGTACATGATTGAAAAGAGCTTTGCGCATATCGGTCTCGATATTAATACCAAGCTTATGTCCCCAGTATGTAACAACAAAGTTGAGGAACGAGTTTAATAGATAGATCGCGAGCAGCGCAAGACATGCCCATAATATCCAGTCCCAGCGTCCCCCTGGCAAAAGGTCATCCACGACTCTATTGACTGCCAGCGGGAAGGCCAGTTCCAGCAGAGCTACGAAAATCGCGCAGCTAAAGTCCAGAATGAACAGCTTTTTGTAAGGCCTGTAATAGGCAAAGAAACGGCGAAGCATGGACTGAAGTCCTCCTTATAGCAACCATATAACATGGTTGCTTTCTATTTCGTTTTGCTCAAGAGATACAGGAAGTACGGGGCACCAATGATGGCAACCAGAATACCTGCCGGAATCTCTGAAGGCTGCAAAATTACGCGTCCCAGCGTATCTGCAACAAGCACAAGCAATGAGCCGACCAGTGCGGATGCAGGCAAAAGGAACTGATGTTTTGGTCCCACGAGACGACGTGCCAAATGTGGACCAATCAGACCCACGAAACCAATACCGCCACTGACGGATACGCATGATCCTGCCAGTCCCACGGCTGCAGCCAGCAGGATCAGTCTTTCGCGTTCCACCGGAGCGCCGAGACCACTTGCTGTTTGGTCGCCAAGGTTCAGTACATTGAGCACACGGGCTTTATACAGAACAAGCGGCACAAGGACAATGAGAAACGGCAGCAACGCCGTTACGAATTTCCAGTTGGAACCCCAGATGCTACCTGCCATCCAGGTGGCCACAAATTGATACTTCTCCGGGCTAAGCCGAAGTGTTAGTACGATCATGGCTGAGCTGATTCCTGCCGCTACACCAATCCCTGTAAGCAACATGCGCGTAGGCATGAGACCTTCTCCCTTTTTGTAAGAGAGCACATAAATCAGAAATGCAGCAAAAGTTGCACCGATCAGGGCCAGGATTGGCAGCAAAAATACCGGAGCCGCCGTTGTTGTCGGGAAGAAGGAAACAAACAACATAACAACCAATCCGGCACCAGCGTTGATACCGAGAATCCCTGGATCAGCCAGAGGATTTCGGGATACCCCCTGCAGAATACAACCGGATAGCGCAAGTCCCGCACCGACCAGAACCGAAATGACGATACGCGGCAAACGGAATTCAAACAAGATCAGTTCCTGCTTAGCTGTCCCACCGCCAAACAAGGTCCGCATAACCTCAAGTGGAGAAAGCCGAGTGAACCCTGTATTCATACTGATAATAAAAGCTGTAATAATCAACGCACCAAGCACAATCATGACAATGGTGCTTTTTGTTCTTTTTTTGCGTTCTGCTCCAACCAGAGTTGAGGATTCCATCGTTACAGAGTCCTCCTTTCTTTACGCGCCAGATAGAGGAAGAAAGGTACCCCAATTAGGGCAACCAAGGCGCCAATTGGCGTCTCATATGGCGGGTTAATCATACGTGCAGCCAGATCCGCGAATACGAGCAGCAGACTGCCCATCACTGCGGAACATGGAATAATCCAGCGATAATCGACCCCAACTAATTTACGTGTGAGATGGGGAATGATGAGCCCTACAAAACCAACAGCACCAACCACGGATACGGCTGTACCCGCAAGGATCAGTACAACAATCAGACCAACCAGCTTAATCAAGCCAGTACGTTGACCCAATCCAACGGCGATGTCTTCCCCCAAGCTAAGCAGCGTAATAGAGCGGGAGATAATAATCCCTGCAATAAGCGCAGCTAATACCCAAGGGAACATGACTTCCAACTGGGACCACTTCGTCCCGGCTACACCGCCCGCTGTCCAGAAAGCGAGATCTTGTCCAATTTTGAAATACAGTGCAATCCCTTCACTGAGTGCTGACAGCATCGCAGACACTGCCGCCCCCGCCAGAACCAGCCGGAGAGGTGTAAGTCCGGATTTGGATGCTGCACCGAAACCATAGACCAACAGAACCCCAAGTCCTGCACCAACGAAGGAGTACAGAATGATATACATATATGGCATGCCTGGGAAAAAGGCAAAGCAGACAGCGAGCGCAAATCCTGCGCCAGCATTCAGTCCGAGCAAACCGGAATCTGCCAGCGGGTTACGGGTCATTCCCTGCATAATGGCACCGGCTACTGCGAAGCAGGCACCCACCATTGCTCCGCCAAGAATACGCGGTAACCGAATCTCCCATATAATCTGATGCGGAGTCAGTTCAGGATTAAAGTTAAAAATCGCCTCCCATACAACGCCCAGCTTGATATCTGCGGCCCCAAACGAAATGGACAACGCCATACCCAGCGCGAGCAGCAGAATCCCCCCTGTCAGGATCAATGTGGCAGCCCAGGGACGAGTGTGTATTTTGGCTGTCGGTGATTCCGTAGGTTGACTTGCCGGTGAAACTTTCGAACTCATATGTCCCCACCCTTGTTATGAGTGATGTAGACAGATCCTATGTACATAACAATCACCTCTCTATTAATACATAACTGATATTGATTCTCATTCCCATAGACCATTGTATGTCAACTAGCTGTCTCTGGCAATGGACAAATGGGACAAGTTTATTGCATAAATGAATTTTTGTACTAAAAAAAGCTGCATGGAGTATAAGAACTCCAATGCAGCACCTTGGTTTTACATATGATTTAACGACTATGTACAGCAGTCAATGCTGCCAGCACATCCGGCACATCTGTAATAATTCCCTTCACACCCATGTCGATCAGTTCCTGCATTTCGGCAGGATCATTCACCGTGAACGGGTGTGTTGCAATTCCCTGAGCCAACGCAGCAGCAACTTCTTCTCGTGTTACAGCAACCTTGTAGGGATGCAGAGCAGAAGCTTCCAGTTTGGCCGCATAATCATATGGGCGGTACAGCTTTTCCATATATAAAATTGCTGTGCGAATTTCCGGGGCAAGACGTTTGCACCTCACTAACGAGGCATGATTGAAGCTGGATAGAATGACCTGTTGTTCCATGCCCCAATCCCGAATCGCTTGTATCAACTTTTCTTCCATTCCCTTATAACTAATAACACCATTTTTCAATTCCAGGTTAAGTAGAATGTCTTTCCCCCGAACCAAATCAAATAATTCATCCAAAGATGGAATACGTTCTCCAGCAAAATCGGCATGGAACCAAGCACCTGCGTCAAGAGTACGTAATTCTTCCACTGATTTATCCTTGACCCAGCCTTCTGCTCCAGCAGTGCGACTTAACGACTCATCATGTATCAATACCAGACTACCATCACTGGAAAGCTGGACATCCGTTTCAATGCCTGTCGCTCCAAGCTGCAAGCTGCGTTCAAAGGCCACCATCGTATTCTCGGGGCATACGGCAGATGCTCCCCTATGGGCGATATTCTCAATTCTTTTCATTCCAGAGCCTCCTGAGTTCAACATTAATTCTATGATTCTCACTATAAACGCAGTTTGTCATACCTGTATTAACAGAGCGTTTAATTGTATGATCCATCCGTGTATAGGGCAACATCTTGGAGGGCTGGGGATTCACTCATTTTGTGAACTCAATCTGTAAAGCAGACATAATATAGTATCAGTCATAGACAACTGCACTCCGCTGTAAGGAGGTCGCCCATTGAAACCCCTAACGAAGAACAGATCTGTATCTTCCAAATCTTCCTCCAAAAAAGCTCCCTTGCCCAGAATTCCTGCCAAAAGCAGATCCGGCAAACCCAGCAGCAAAACAAGAACGCCCCCCGGACCACGCCAATACATGAAAAAGGCATCCGTTCGAGGGCTGTCTGTTCCCGACAAAACAAGTAATCAATCATCTGTTATTAATGAACAGAGTCAACTGGATAAGTTGGCTTTTATCGCTGCCATCCTTGCTCTTATTGCAGCCGCAATTGGACTATATATTGCCTGGAGAACACTCAGTTTGCCTGGTGATACTGAGGTAACGGTCTAACTCCCCTCGCCCCACTCTGTCTCTCTTTTCCATAGAGGCGGAGTTCTTTTTTTTGGAGACAGAAAAAAACCGTTCCCCTGAGACGCCGACCGTACCGGCGTCTCTTTGGAAAGGCCATTTCTTCATCGGGCATTGCCCCGGCAACTATGTCACCGTCCCGGAATGGCTGACCGAATTACAGTAAGAATGTACGAGAGATGATAACGAGCAGGATGAACAACACCAGAATCGCGCCTGTTGATGTCCATGCTCCACCGCCAAAGCCGCCGTATCCGTAACCGTATCCTGTGCCTTTGATTTCGCTCATGAGTGACACTCCCCTCTTTTAAGAAAGTACACTATAGACTATGTTTGGGGAGGGAACTTGCTTGGGCACATCGGAAAGTTTTCCGCTGGAGCGGGTAGTTCTTTATCCTGAAGCTGTGACCACTTCTGGGTCAACTGTGCCGGAATATAGGATGACATCCGATTCAACAGTTCAGCCGGATCAGATTCCAGACTCCATAGACTGAGATGTGAGGTATTGGAGAATCCTTCATGCACGCTATGCTCAACCATTTTCATCAACGGCTCGTAATATCCGTTTACATTTAACAAACCAACGGGTTTACGATGAATGCCAATTTGTGCCCAGCAAAGAACCTCAAATAGTTCTTCAAATGTACCCATACCACCAGGAAGAGCCACAAATCCGTCGGACAGCTCGGCCATCGTTGCCTTGCGTTCATGCATCGTTCCCACTTCAATCAGCTGCGTAAGACCTCCATGTACGACCTCTCCCCGGAACAAGCCAGTCGGCATGACACCAATCACTTCTCCACCCTGCTCCAGAGCAGCATCCGCGACTGCACCCATTAATCCCATACATGACCCGCCATAGACGAGTGCGTACCCGCTATCGGCGATCTGTTTACCCAATTTAATAGCCTGCTGTGTGTAATCGGGGTGATTTCCCGGGTTGGAGCCTGCAAAAACACATATACGTTTCAATGGGTTTCACTCCTTCTCATGATCTATTTCATTAGTGTATAACATGAATGTAAATACTATGTTACATCACTCATCATACTCAAGTGAATAAAAAAAACACCCGACCGTTTGCAGCCGGTCGGGCTCCCATAATTAGTACACATCATTTAGAAGGGGTTGTTACTGTTTACTATAAAGGCCGAACATTAAATCCATATGATCTTTGCATGAAATGAATATTAAATATCAGTGGAATTATCGTATTCCACGCCGTGAGCGCACCACAAACATATGCTTGTCCTTACGAAGAATCCGGCCGTCTGCAAGCTCAACCTGATCATCATCATGCCGTATAATCGTTGTGGATAATGCTACAATTTTGGCCCGACGCCAAATCATAACCTGTGATTTGAAATAGATGGCATTTTCAAATTGTACGGCCTTTTTCATCACATATCCAACCTTATGCACCTCGGATCGCGCTTTTTTCAAGGGAAGGCTCTCTTCAGGCAGAGGCCGGATCATTGCGATATTGTCGAACGATACCTTGATCCGCTTGGGTCCGATTCGTACACAATCCGCTTCTTCATCCCACTCGACCAGCGTTCCTTTCAGTGGCTCTCGTATGCCGGTTGCACGATATACGGCTACTTTCCGTCCTACCCAATGTCGCAATGCCATCGCCCCCCCGTTTGTCTAGTTTTCCGGTATCGTCCAATCAATCGGTTCAATACCTTTGGAGGTCAAATATTCATTGGCTTTGGAAAAAGGACGACTGCCCAGGAAGCCACGATGTGCTGCAAGCGGACTTGGATGCGTAGACTCCAACACCAGGTGTTTATCCCGATTAATGAATGCCCCTTTCTTCTGGGCATGACTGCCCCAAAGCATAAATACCATCGGTTCTGAACGTTCATTCAATGCCCGGATGACAGCGTCTGTAAACGTCTGCCAACCCAGTCCCTGATGGGAGTTCGGCTGTCCTTCCCGTACCGTCAGAACCGCATTAAGCAGCAGCACGCCCTGCTCTGCCCAATGAACCAGCGATCCGTGATTCGGAATCGGCAGACCCAGATCCGCGTGAAGCTCCTTATATATATTTTTCAAAGAAGGAGGAACGCGCACCCCCGGTCTGACTGAGAAACTTAATCCCTGAGCCTGACCCGCTCCGTGATAAGGGTCCTGACCGATAATAACGGCCTTGACCTTATGATACGGGGTCAGTTTAAGAGCCGAGAACAAATCTTCCTTGGGTGGAAAGATGGTCTGTGTTTTATACTCGGCGGCGAGTGCATAACGAATGTTGTTGAAATACTCGGCTTCAGTCTCTTCCTGAAGTACAGAGTCCCAATCATTTCCAAACATATGTAAAGGCTCCTTTCCCTGATGAATACATATCCGTGCAGTCCACATAACGAACTGCCACCTGCGTGAGCCGTATCCTACGACTCATAGACTATCCACCATTTTAACATAACCGGGGACAGCAGACCAGAAGTGTACATCAGGGGATAGGGTTGCCTCTATAACTAACGTTACTTCAGACCGAGCATGGAATATCTATCGTTGTAAATTGATGCGCTCTGAATCTGTACAACAGAGTTAAAGCAATCCAGTACCTTGTTTATAGATAACTTAATCAGACTTGAACGGGTACGCCCTCATCTTTATTGACCAATAGAGTGCTTATTCTTCTGAGTCCCTCTTCAAGAACCGAACGCGGACATGCCAAGTTTAGACGGATACACCCGCCTCCATTAGCTACAAACATATGTCCATCTTCAAGTAATACCCCCGCTTGTTCAGCGAAAAATAAAGGCAGGTTTACATTTGCAGGGACGTATGCCGTAATATCAATCCATGCCAGATACGTAGCTTCCGGAATATGAAATACCGCCTGTGGCAGATAACGCTTCACATATTGATCCACAAAGGCAAAATTGTCATCAAGATACGTTTTCAACTGTTTCAGCCATTCGTCGCCATGTTCGTAAGCCGCTTGAGTCGCTGCAATGCTCAGCGGATTTTTGAACCCATAATGCCGTTTCTGCCAGATCGTTCGGAGTCCTTCATTTGCAATAATCACATTGGAGAACATTAGGCCCGCCATATTGAACGTTTTGCTTGGAGACATACAGGTAATGATTCGATCCGTATCCGGGAACAGCTTGGCAAGAGGCGTATGCTTCTTACCTGTACGCAGCAAGTCACAGTGAATTTCATCCGATATTACCCACACGTTATGGCTCAGACAGATCTCACCCACACGTTGTAACTCTTCTGTTGTCCATACGCGTCCAGACGGATTATGCGGATTGCAAAAAATACATAACGTAACTTGTTCATCACTGGCTTTGGCTTCAAAATCTGCAAAGTCTATTGAATAATGTCCCTGCTCGTTGATCAAATCTGAGCAAACTAGTTCAATATGATTATGCTCCGCAGCCGATTTAAAATAACCATAGGAGGGCGTCACAATCAGCACCTTCTCATTCGGTTTGCAAATAAATTCAACTAATTCATATAGAGCAGGAATGATCCCATGTGATGTCTCCAGATGCTCCTTGGGAAAGGACCAGCCATAGTATCTGTTCATCCAGTTGGAGACAGCTTCGTAGTATGCCGGATCGAACACCTGGGAGTACCCCATAATTTTCCGGTCCAAACGCTCCTTAACTGCTTCCCGTATTTCGGGAGGTGTGGCAAACTCCATATCTGCAATCCACATGCGAATAAATTCTTCATCCTTAAAGGGAAATTTCATATCTTCTGTTGCATTAAAAATATATTGACGGAAACCATCCGTATTCATGGCATTGGTTCCTGTGCGATCAATAATCTCATCGAAATCATACTTCATAGCCTTCTGCGCCTCTTTCTCTCTGTTCTCCATCCTGGGATGAGGTTCTGTTAGACACATTATTTCATGGCTTAGAAGTTACATCAAACGCAATACAATCTATTCAGAAGAAACAAATCCATCTTAATGTTTCGTCATAATAGGTATTTTCATGAAAAAAGTGTTATATTTTTCGTATAGATTGATTTTACCAAGGGGTTTCACCTTTTCTCATATTCTTAAGAAACTTAACAGAAGGAGATCCGATATGAACACCATCAACAAAGAAGTGGGCAAGAAAATCCGTAATTTTCGCAAATGGAAAGGGTTAACGGTCCAGCAGCTGGCGGATCAGATTCACAAAAGTAAAGCTACTCTGTCCAAATATGAGAGCGGTGATATTACACTTGATGTGGTTACGCTGCATCAAATTGCTAATTCATTGAACATTCAGGTGGAGCAGCTGCTGTATATTGAACCCAAGCAAGCCTCTCCTCTTATGAATACGGTACCGTCCAGCTTTTTCAAAAATTCCACGCGGTTTTATTCGTATTTTTATGACGGGCGCAATAACAGCCTCATTCGTTGTGTCATTGACATGATGGCACAGTCGGACGCGAATCGTTATCGAACCGTGATGTATATGAACGTCAAGAATTTTGAAAATTATCAGGAATGCGAAAATATGTATTGGGGCCACACCGAGCATTACGACACACTCACCACGCTGATTCTGAAAAATCAGGCTACACCGCTGGAGAATCTGTATATTAACATTCTGGCATCTTTTCAGGAATCCGAGAAAAAGTGGGGTTTGATGGCAGGTGTATCCTTCCGTCCCTTTATGCCCATCGCTTTAAAAATGCTATTCTCTCGAACACCCTTGCCTGAAAATCAGGAGTTATATAACGAGCTAAAAATGTCTAAAGAAGATCTGCGTACGTTAAAGATCTATAATATGCTCGCCGTCACCTAAATTTTCAACAGATGCTGATGGATCAGATTGATTGATTGGGAAATAACCCCTATATAACAAGAAAAGGGCGGCAGTTATAAGCTATTACAGCTCATAAAAGCGCCCTTTGGGATCAGATGTTTATTACTTCACACTTCGACTTTGATATATTATTCGATTAATTCTTGATCAAATCAAGGGTTTCGTCAAATAATTGCTTCTGGTCTTCAATCTTGTTTTCATTACCGATAACACAGCGTTGCTGCTGTTCCAATATAGCGGATACCACTTCGGCAAAACCTATAATGTCATTTTCTGTTGTGCTTAGCACTTCATCCCGTTCTTTCTGAAGATCGGCTTCGGTGACATTAGACAGATAACATTCCAGAGAGAATGATCCTTCGCCATAAGGGGTCCTTGGTGTATCGAGGTCCTGGATGGCGCCAATGATATATCTTGTCATTTCCCGTTTATCTGCTTTGAAATCCTTCAGGTATTGCGGCATCTCTTCATAAACTTTGTATGTTTTTTCGAGATTTGGGTCACGGTACGATGCTACATAACTGTCTCCGTTACGTCTGAAACCTGACATGCAGCCGTATGCTCCGCCTTTGGCTCTGATATTATTCCACAAGTAATCCAGAGATAGAATCCCCTGCAAGACACGCAGCGAGCCGGTGTACGAATACCCTTTATCGATAAAATTACCTGTTTGAACGACATATTGGACTTCAGATGGAGATCTGAATCCTTCTTTGTGATGCACAGGTGTAAATGCCTCTTTTTCTTTGGCAACGTCCTGGGTGAACAGCTTCGCTTTCAAATCGGATACCTGTTTCTCCAAGCCCGCATACCCCTGATCATCTGCAGTGTAACTTACAAGCAAGTTTTCCGGTCTGAAAATAAAGCTAGTCAACGATTGAAGGCTGGTCGACAGTTCTTCTTTTCTTGCCTCAAAGTTCGCTTGAAGCTCCTCAAGCCACTGGTAAAAGGCGATGCCGCTAACCGCTTCCCTAAAGTTTGCGACAGCCGAATGTTTAGAGGTCGAACGGCCAATTCCCGCTGAATGCCCTCCGCTGATCAGATTGCGCTGCAAGTTGCCTTTCAACTGGGCAATAATTTCATATAAACGCTTCGAATCATCAAATTTGGACGTAAACACAATTTCTTTGATCATGTCAAAAGCAAATCCAAGTTTGTCATACAGTACTTTGGCGTTGAATTCATACGTAGCCTTGAAATCACCATGCTCATGCGCGTTTGCATACGTACCGATGCCACTATGAATGCCCCCGGAATGAATGTGAATTTCATTCGACAATTCATTAAATGAGAAATTCTGAGTGTCGACGTAACCGAGCACACTTTTCAGCAATCCAACATACGGCAGCAAACGCCGTGGGACTTCCTTAATATCGAACAACAGTCTCAGATAACCGATTCCATTCGTATAGATGTTATGGTGCAGTACCGTTGTACCTTCGACCTGATTTACCGTCTGATACAGCGTGGATGCTTTCGGTTCAATATCCTCTATCGACAACGTCGGAATCACCTGCTGTTGTTCCTTGGTTGACGGTGCATTCTGGTACTCGGCGAGAGCCTCGGTTCTCTGAATGAGCTGCTGAATCTCTTCCTGACTCAGTCCCGCCTGAACTGATTTCAGATGTGCTTTCAGTGCTTCCTCTTTGCGTGCGTTCAATCCTTTATCCGGCGTGACAGCAACGAAAGAAGTATGTGTATTTTTCAATAAATACGTATCAATCAACTTCTCAAAGTAACCCTCGGTCATCTTCGTTCTGAGCTCGGCGAATACATCATTTGCTTCCAAATGAGTAAATGGCGCATCGACATCATACAGCCAGCTTTGCAATGAGGAGAAACCGTAGATTAATCCTTTGGGCATTCTTCCATAGTCGGCTTCACGGTGGTTGAACTCATAGGAATTAATACCTGCGAGCAGCGCTTTTGGATCAAAGCCTTCTTTCACAACACGCTCTAACACCTCTTTTACCGTCCCCAGAAAATCTTCTTTGCTTGCCAGATTGCTCTTCTTCAATCCAACGGTGAACACAGGCTGATACAGGCTGTCATCATACGTACCATATACATCCTTTGCAATGCCCTTATCCAGCAAGGCCTGCTTCAGAACCGCTCCTGGAGCGTTAAGCAGTGCATACAGCAAAATTTGAAACGAGATGTTCAATTCCTTGTCCAGACTTGTTCCAATGACCGCATTATAGGTCAAGAAGCTGTTATCCACTTCTGATTCGGTACTCCCGGCAGAATATGTCTTAACTGCGTCCACTCTTTGTCCGAATGCAGGCTGGAGCTGAATGGCAGAATCAATCTCAATTCGATCAAACTCGCTCAGATAGTTCTCATCTAACCACTGCAATTTCTCTTCCATATCCATATCCCCATACAAATAAATGAAGCTGTTGGACGGATGATAGTATCTGGAGTGGAAATCCAGCAAGCCTTGATAAGTCAGATCGGGAATGGCATCGGGAAATCCGCCTGATTCACAGGAATATGTAGTATCCGGGAAAAGTGAATTTAGAACTTCCCTGCGTACAATCCGTTCCGGTGAAGAAAAAGCACCCTTCATCTCGTTATATACAACGCCGTTATAGGTTAACTCATCTTCAGCTGAGGTCAGGTTGTAATTCCAACCCTCCTGCAGAAATATTTTTTCATTATTATAAATATTTGTGTGGAGTACCGCATCCAGATAAATATCCATCAGGTTATGGAAGTCATGATCATTCCGACTTGCAATCGGATAGATTGTTTTATCGGGATATGTCATCGCATTCAGAAATGTATTAAGAGAACCCTTCAGCAATTCAACAAAGGAATCCTTGGCCGGAAATTTCTTGGAGCCACACAGTACGGAATGTTCCAGAATGTGAGCTACACCTGTATTGTCTTCCGGAGGAGTACGGAAACCGATACTGAACACTTTATTATCATCCTGATTAGATAAGAGTACAATTTTGGCTCCGGATTTCTGATGTTCCAGGAGATACGCATCTGACTTCAACTCTTCGATTCTGCGTTCCTGCAGCACCTTATAGGGCTTAAGCTGTTTCAACATGGGTCGAGTCCTCCGTCCATAAAATTGTTTAGTTTGGTATGCAACCTTGAGTTCTTCAAGTTCAAAGATAAAGGTAATTTATACCTACGGATAGTATACACTATCGATCCTGGTAATTCATAATGGGTAGCCCCATAGGCGTCATCTGATATGTATTATCGTTTCTTAATGTTTATGAACTGAATGGTACAGCAGAAAATCATAAAAATTAAAATTTCCAAACAAAAAAAGATCGCATGAACAACTTGTTTAACAAGTGTCATGCGATCTTTTCTTAAGATGCCGAGGACCGGGATCGAACCGGTACGGTAGTCACCTACCGCAGGATTTTAAGTCCTGTGCGTCTGCCAATTCCGCCACCCCGGCATGGGTATGTATTTCTTGGCGACAAGAAATATCTTACCATGAAATTTATAGCTTTGCAATACCTTAATATAAAATTATCCAAAAAAAATGAAACAGGCACTGCCAGCGTTAGCGAGCAGTGCCTAGAAAGTTCGAGTTGCGGTCCCGAACTTTCTTTAAACCATCTATATTAAGGGAGGTGTGAAATAAGAATACCTCCCCAACATTAAAGAAACCTAAAATCAGGCTTAAATTAAACTAAAAAAGAAGAATAGGTGCAATTCGGTCTGCCTCTTCCTCGCTGCATTCCACAACCACCAGGATATGCCCCTGTACCAGCCAATCTTCATAGTAATTAGCATCTTCTTCAGAGACCCCTGCTTCTGTTAAGGTAAGCACCAGATCATCCGTTTCATTTCCAATCTCGTTGCCTGCAAGTTTGCGTACCGCTTTTCCGATGGACATCGTCTGATCCATCCGCTTGCCCAGACCAGCAAGCACCCCTTTAAGCACGCCTAGTGCACCGTCTGTTCCTGCGCCCTTCAGAGGCATAGGCAAACCAGTCTTCTCGCTTACCACTTCGAGATTAACCTGTTCTTTGGCTACCGCACCCAAATATTTATCTGCTATACCTTCCTCTTTCAATTTATTTAACATGATAATGGCTTCATTCTCCGTGCGTACGAGTCCGATCAGCAATTGTGTCATTATACGTCCCCTCCTTTTACCCTTATATAACCCTGGTTGCTTCTTCAAAAACGCAGAGCACATAATAAGTCCTTTCACCTATGTAAAATTTAATTTCTGATCTGGAAATCTATACCTAGTTCTGATAGACTAGATAAAGAAGACAAATTAACCATTGAAATTATTGACATATCGAATTACTATTCCATAACCAGGAGCAATGACATATGAAAAAAGAGGTAGAAATTGCCATTCGACGCAAACAACAAATCATCGTTCGTAATACAAGTGGACAAACGGTAACTGGATTTCCGGAACGTACAGCCGATGCTTCCATTCTTTCCTTACGGACAGTTCACGGAAGCCTGTGGATTCCATTCGACGAAGTAGAACAAGTCACACGTCTGTTAAGCATTCGCTCTCATCATTTAAGTGGAATGCAGTTGTGTACGGCTGATCTGTAAACAGGGAACAAGTACTTCATGTATTTATACGTGAACTAGACGTGTTTATTTCGCCCTTCATAAAATAAAACCAGACGTATCAACGTCTGGTTTTATTTTTGCCTTTTACTTTACACCACACTCTTTCAAAGCCAAGGCATTTCTCCATCAATTACTTTCTCATTCATAGTCCGTCGTTATTTCACCACAAACTTTACTCGTGTTCCATCTGGATATGTACTTAGCTGGTTTCCCACCCATGAGCCTGCACCACGATTATCTTTGGGACTAATATATTGGATATCCGCACCCGCTCCGCCTTCTGCACACATCGCCATTGGCCATTCATCCCGATCTTTCCCCTTTTTGACCGGAACACCTTTGAGGGACAAATCCCGATTACCTTCAGCTCCACTGCGATCAATGGTGCATACATCCGAATGTCCTGCCTTGATGGCCTTCTTGATATGATTGGCCGTTTCGGGATAGCGCTCGGCCGGGAATGTGATGGTATGATCTACGCTCCCCTTGCTTCCTCCAAATTGGGACGGTATATCCAGAGACCATTCTCCCCCAACCCATGCATAGAGAGCTACCATTAACATGGCCACCAGCGTCAATATCTGCTTTTTAAATCGTTGCTTGCCCTTGCTCCTTTTACTTCTGCGTCTTTTACTCATGCTGTTTCTCCCCCATTCAACACTTGCATTATACCAGAACGCCAGTTCGCTAAACAATATAAAAAAACATAAAAAAACAGCCGACACTTCCCGGCTGTTCGTTCTGCATAGACTACCCCACGTTAGGAATCGCCTGTTGTCGAAGTAAAGGCAAGGTTACCTCAAACTTCGTACCTTTCCCCTCGGTACTCTCCACCGAAATTTGACCATCCATCAATTCGAGCAACTCTTTGCAGATGGTGAGTCCAAGTCCGCTGCCGCCAAATTTGCGTGCATGAGAGATGTCTGTCTGCGTGAATGCTTCAAACAATTGATTGATTTTATTATCTGGAATGCCAATGCCGGTGTCATGTACAGTGAATACCAGAATAACGGTATCCCCTCGCCGCTCCTCAACGTCCATCTGTAATTGCACTTCACCTTGTTCCGTGAATTTAATGGCGTTGCTGAGCAGGTTATCCAGCACTTGTCGGAGACGCAGAGGATCACCTGTGAGTACATCAGGAGTAGTCAGATCCGCATGACAGAGCAAGCGAATTTGTTTATTCTGCGCCGCAGGTTCATGCGTTTTAATAATCTGTTGAATCAGCTTCAACGGCTGAAATTCGATTTGCTCCACTCTCATTTTCCCTCTGCCCAGCTTGGCCATATCAAGACTATTGTTGACAATGTTCAGAAGAGCCTCCCCTGACTGGCGCGCAAGCTCCAGGTACTCTTTTTGCTCCTCACTGTTGTCACCCATGCCCACAAGTTCGATCATGCCCATAATCCCGTTCAGCGGCGTGCGAAGTTCATGGTTCAGCTTCCCAATGAACTCCAGCTGTCCCCTACTGTTCATTTCTGTCAGCGAAGCTGCCATACGTAACTGCTGCTCAGCATATTTTCGCTCCGAAATATCGTATTGAATCCCTACAAAAAACAAACATTCCCCTGAATCATCGAAAATCGGATCAATATTCAGTTCATTCCAGAATTTCTGTCCATGCTTCGTATAGTTTAGAATCTCTGTCTTGATCGACTGACGCTTCTTCAATGCTTCGCGAATTCTCTGTACGGTTTCCGGATCCGTATCCGGCCCTTGCAGGAACCGGCAATTCTGTCCAATCGACTCTTCCGCACTATATCCGGTTAATTCACTAAAATATTCATTTACATACATTAGCGGAAAATCAGGCAAGGTAGCATCGACTACGGTCACGGAAGATTTAATCTTAGAAATTATAAATTCCCATTGTATAGCGAGTTGATTGTATTTAGTCATGCTTCCTCCTTCATCTCACCAAACTTTGTTGTGTTGTGTTCATGCTCCTAATGAAGCTATCGATAACCCGATGGTATGTGATTATATAAAAACAATATAATTAATTGTAACATAGTTATTCAAGCCATGTGTTCCTTGGGTAATATCTGATTAATACATTCACAAATCTTATCATGTCATCAGGAGGGTCACTCATGAAATTTTTATTAATCGTTATTATTATTATTTTGCTTGTTTTCTTCTTCTCCAGACGTAAGCGTTAATTTTGAGCGGGTCATGTAAAATGAGGAAGGAAGATCGGGTATGAGAACCCTCTTTTTTATATTCATGACACTTTGTATCATTAATTTGTGCTTCCCGAAATTTGGCTGGTACTTGCGTTATGGCTGGATTTCTCGGGGAGAGGCTGAGCCCAGCAGACCTTATATGGCGATGACCAGAATGACCAGTCTGTTGATGCTGCTTATCGCTTTTACGCTCGTTGTGGCTTAAATTATAGAAACCAGAACGGCAGCTGTCCCTTGGGACAGCTGCTTTTTTGCTGCTTCAATGACGGGAAAATGACAACTTTGTTTGTGGTGCGTTTGCAACGATACCCGTAATATATAATTATCGTTGTGGAAAGGACACCTTAGCATGAACATCGCATTTTATCCATATTGGGCTGCCAAAACGCTGCTTTCTCTCATTAATGTTATATATATCATGGTTATCACGACGTTTATTTACGGTCAGACCGGGTCTGTTCTTTACGCTGCGCTGTTTCCATTCATTCAAATGTCAGCGCGTATCGTCGCAGGGTTCACTGCACCACTGCTTGTGAACCGTTTCGCATTCTCCAGGCTGATTATTAGCATTCCTTTAGCCAAAACATTGATGATTACCGGAATCGCCATCGCATTTACCGATCTCACTGCTCACATTCCTCTTCTGCTTGTGGGAATAGCGATCCTCTCGTTCCTGGACGGATGGGAATCTCCATTAATAAACACATTAACTCCACGATTGGTTCAAGGAGAAGATCTGGTGAAGGCGAATAGTTTTCTCTCATTCTCTACTCAGACCGTGACGATCATTGGATATGCGATGACAGGATTCATCGTTATGCACTGGGGGGCTTCACAAACATTCTGGGCGGCTACAAGCTTATCCTGGGCTGTCCTGCTTCTAATGATTACGATCAGTTCACTTACCCGCGATATGCAGGAAAAAGTCAAGAAATCCACTTCCAGATGGGATGTATTAAGGGAAGGTTGGCTTATTCTTTGGAAAAATCGATCGTTGCGCCTGATAACGTTCATGGACCTGGTTGAAGGTCTTGCTGGCTCCATCTGGATCGGTGCTATCACGCTTGCTTTTGTGAAAGAAGCTTTGGGCCAAGAGGAAGGTTGGTGGGGACTTATCAACTCCAGCTATTCTGCCGGCACCGTTCTTGGGGGAATTCTGGCCATCGCCTTGGCCACTCGCTTACAGAAGCACTTGATCTCCAGTATGGCCATAGGTTCTCTTCTCTTCAGCTTACTGACCATCGCATACGGTTTAAACAGCCTTCCTTGGCTTGCTCTGGTATTGTGTATGCTTATGGGTCCTGCTTATCAGATCCGCGATATTGCTCAGCAGACGGCTTTTCAGACCAGTGTGCCCATCGAATCACTGTCCAAAGTAAACGCAGCACATGGAATTATTCTCTCAGCTTCCATGAGCATATCTACGGTAATCTTCGGTCTGATTGCTGATCAAATGGGGATTCGGCTGGTATATTTGATTGGCGGTGCCTTATTCATCGTATCCTCCCTGTGCTCTTTCCGGTTAAATCGAATTAAAGAGCAACATGATTGAATCAAAAAAAGACGAGCACATATCTGCTCGTCTCTGCTGCATCCGCACATCATCGGTGCAGCCATTTTTTTCTCAATCCAATCGGTAATCTGTCAAAGGCTTGCCTTGTTTATAATACAGCGCTGGTGACAGTATATTGAAGAAAATATGCACATCAGGCAAATCCGCTTCTTCCAAAATAACCTGCATTGAGGAAGCAATTCGATTATGAATCTCCTGATCACGTTGGAACATCAAGATCTCTACTGAAGCCGGAGAAGGAGTAAGGGCTTGTACGTCATGACGTTCTGCCTTCATTCTCTCCCGCGGAATATTGGTAATCAACGCAAATTGCTCCGTGATGCGAGGTACAACTTCCTCCAGCTGAGGTCCTGTGAATCCTTTAAAACGAATAAACGGCATTACTATCCCTTCAATCTCTATTATTAGTCTCTTATGTGATTTTAAGCACATTGTTTTCGGTTGTCAAATCTCTTTCATCATATCATTTTTTTCATAGAAACGCAGAAAAGCCCCGCTGAAGTCTCAGCGGAGCATACACGTAACCAGGGTCTCACCTTGTTCTACAGTGGCTTACAGCCAGAAAGATTTAGTGATGATTACGAGCAGGATGAAGAGTACGAGAATTGCGCTTGTGGAAGTCCATCCACCAAATCCACCAACATTGCCGCCACAACCGTATCCAACTTCACTCATTTGATTGGCCTCCTTTGAATTTCAAGGTATGCCATAATATATGTCGATTCTAACATGAATGACCGGGCTATACGGCAAGCTAACCGGCCCAATCATTGTGTATTCTGTTAGTTGAATTATGCCGAAGGAATGACTTGGATGTTCACATCATTTCCTGATACTTCACGATAGAGGTCTGCTGTATTTTGCTGCTCCAGGACAATCAAACGAGTACGTGTATCGTTTCTGGACGCCAAAACCACTTGACCATCCGGGGCAATACAATAGGCGATTGGAATTGAAATTTCACTGTTACGATATGAACCGTCCGCATGGCTGGTCCCCATAACAATGCATTGATTTTGTATTGCCATCTGCCGTGCTTCTTCAACCCACTCTGTATACTGCTCTTCACTGAACATCCCCACACCAATGGAATGCATAATCATATCCACTCTGCCAATATTCTCGTTGCGAAATCCTTGCAGCACCAGTTCGTCACATAGCAATGTGCTTATGGTCCAGTCCTGTTCCTTAATTACCTCAGCAGCGGTATACTTCGCTTTCTCCAATACAGTCTCCCCAGCCTTGTTAATGATGATCGTACGGTCCTTGGGACGTTCATCCAACCTGCGATGACCTGATACAATCATCGTTCCATATACAGCCGCCAGACGGCTAGCCTCTTCCACGTTCTGATTCAGATAGCCTTCAGGAAAGAACAACACATCCGCTTCTGGATGTTGTTTCAATTCCGCTTCCAGCTGCAGCAATTGTTGTTCCAACCTGGGTTGTCCAATAATAATCTTCAACGTTTATCCCCCATTCATGAATAAAAGCCGGTTCATACCTGTATCAGGTATGAAACCGGCTTAAAGGTTGTACAGGCAGGATTCCTGCTCACCGCACTTCGCTTCAAGAGTAATTGTCTTTGGCATATCGTTACGTCTAACAATTACTTTTACAGTTTAAATGATATGTAGTTAGGAATTTCTGTGTTCAATTCTATCATAAATCTCCTGCCCGTCATAACCTCGATCTGTAGCTATATCTTTCGCAAAAAGTACCATATCACCAGTCGCAGCTGAATTTGCGCCCAACGCTCCCACAACCGCCGCAAGTGGATACAGCAAAATGGTCAGAACCTTCTTCATGCACTCATCTCCTCTTCCGTATACAGGGAATTTTTGTGTGATCATCCTAATAATACGATGAAAAGAAGTGAGTTTCAATCTTTATAGACACTCGAAGCTTTCCAACAAATCTATTGCTTCCTCATGATCAGGTTCCAAAGCCAGTACTTTCCGTGTGTAAGCCAGTGTTTCTTCTTCCAGTTCAAGTTCATAACAACACACAGCCAAGTCGTACAGCACAGCTGAGTTCTGTTTTCTCGAATCAGTACCTAACGACAGCTCCAGAAATCGCTTGGCGTCCTCATACATATACATCCCATATAACAGCTGACCTACAAGAAACGCCACATCTCCTAGCCGCTCCATTACATAATATGAAGACCACATGATGTGGATTCCAGACTGAATATCAAGCATTTCCTCATCGCTTGCATCCGGTAGAAGGTTCGAAATCCGGTTGGCACTATGAATCAAAAACTCAGCATCATATCCGCCCAGACGCCAGAACGGTATAATCTGCTTCAATTCCATCCGCTCTACCTGATGATCCATCCATACTTTCATACTGAAGAAATCATCGGGTCCAAAACGTTCAACAAATCGGTGATACGCCAGACGAGTGTTTATGTACCCCAGTGGTTCGTCCACCATCAACATACATCCAACGTTCAGATCTTTATAATGATGTGTTGTGAAACGAGTGTGGGCTCCTTGCTGTTCCAATACATATTGAATGGCATGATAATTTGCCGTTAAAGAAAAACTTCCATGAAGTACAAATTCAGGAGGCTCGGCAAACTTCCAGTTGTCCAGTCGATGGTCACCTTTGTCCGCAGTAATTAACACATATCCTGAATCTGATAACCTATTCAATCGTTCGAGACAGGACAGACCGATTGCCGGGAACATAATGTGCGAGTCCTCCAACTCTTCCTTGTACAGAGCGATAAGCCCTTGATACGGATAGTCTTCTGCACTGTACTCAGGTGCACGGCGGTATTCATAACTCAGTATCATGTTTTTCAGCAACTCGGCAGGCTCCGAATGAAGAGCAGATTCTGGAGATTGGAGGAGTATGTCACACTCATATATCTCCCCCTCACCGACATAAATTAATTCCTGTGGAATGCTGTCAAAAAAGTAATTGGCAATCAACAGCAAAGGTTGCTTCAGATCGCCCGGTCGAATAACTGTATCCGCCACTACCAGATTCAACTCGGTGTCCTGTATCGCGTCAAAACGTGCGAAATCCAGTATTCCTTGGTCAATAAAGGATTGCATGGACGGATGCTCTCTCCAGCCCAATACATTATCTTCGACCAGATCGGTCATTACATATCGAAAAGCTGGCAGCTGCACGCCTGCAAAATCTTTCAACTCTGTCAGTTTGAACAGAATTTGGTGCGCCAAGCGGCCTACGCCCGCTCCAAGTTCCAGAATGGTCACTGTCTCGGCCGTCTTTCCTTTGCTGGCGAGATCTTGAAGAAAACCAAAAATCATCTCGGCATACGCCATTGCAATCATGGGGTTACTCGTAATATATTGCGGAACCTGATTCTCGGTCCAAGCGTGCAGCCCTTTCTGTTCATAATATGCCCGCTGCCAGTCCCATACCGGAGCTTCACTGAAGCGGTATCGTTGTCCTTCGTTTTGCATCATTGGTTGAAAACCTGCTTTCCATTCATAATTTCATCGACATTTCGGACTTTCCATTCCATGTTCTCATAGACCGTTCCCTTAATCTCTAACGCATTATATCATAAACGATGCCTGATCCAATGAAGTGCTAAACCACACTCCTGTAAAATAGAAAAAACCTGCCTTTCTCAAGGCAGGCAATGCTCGTTAATACATTTATGCTCCATCTATAACGAACTGTTGGCAAGGGCGCTCAACGTTAGTCCGAATATACGGCTCCATCAAAGTTCTCAGGTCCTACACGGATCGTACCCAGCAAGTTAGAGCTGATAAATGCAGTGTACGTCAACTGAGGTGTTATTGGTGGATTGAAATCATCCGCAGAGAACGTAATGACCTGAGGAGCCAGAATGCTCAAGCTGAACGTAGACGTTGCAGAATAGATGACAGGATCCGTTGCTAAGGTTCCTCTGACAATTGTTATCGTTACACCTACGAGGGCTAATGGAAGCTGCACTGATACAGTTCCTTTGAATTGTACCCGTGGGTTTGCACCAGCACCAGCTGTTTGCAGACCAATCTGACCAAACAGTTGAGGAGTATTGATTACGAGGATCGGGATAGCAATGGAGTTCGCCAAACTCGCATTCTGCGATGTTCTAGCATCAAGAAATTGACTCACGAAATCTACCTCCTTCTGTCGGGGATATGATAGTATATGTGAGATTTGAGATATGGCATCGACAGCCACTGATATTTAGAAAAAAGGGCATATGAAAAAGACACTGTCCGTATCGCTACGGCAGTGCCTCTAGAATTTCTAATCGAAGTTATGTTCGTTTTTCTCCAATCTCTCTTTTAATAATCGAATCTCTTGCTTCAAACCTGAGATTTCCTCCCTTAAACCAGATCTTTTTATTGCCATTGAAAACACAGCATATAAAATCAGACCTACCAAACCAATGAAAATAAATATAGTTAAAATTCCTACAAAACCCACAGCACTAGCACCATTCATAACTTTAAATTGTCACCACCTTTATAACATATATTTTAACAATGATACCATATATTTATTTTATCAGCTTTGTTTGCAATTTCGTTAGCATTCGCCTGCCATAAAAAAGCTCTGCTAGCATTATGCTAACAGAGCTTTCTCACAGTAAATTATTTGTAATTCCCTCATCACTTTAAAGTAATCTAATCAACTTCCAAAATAAACGTCCAATTTTCCAGTGGGCGGTGTGGTTGCCATCCAAACTGCAGCCAAATTATCGGGAGCATATGTTGTAGCAGTGATATAATCACCAATTAATACTGTAGGCATTGGAGAATTGCCATTGGGATTAAATGAGGTTGTCGTAAGCCTTCGATTCGCGAAGGTTGCACCTCCATCAAATGATTCAGCAACAAACACATCTAAAAGAAACCCGTCAATTTGATTTGTATAATAGATAACCCTTACTGTTCCGGTGAACGGCGATACAGTGATGGATGGAAAGAAGTTTTGTGATCCTACCGGTGCGCCCGTAATGCTAACCGGATCAGACCATAATAGCCCATCCGGGGATGAACATAACAAGATATCTGTATATCCATTCCTTGCATCGTTCCATACCGCATAAACAGCCCCACTGTTTGGCCCATTGGATATATCAGCACCCAAACTCAAATTTGTCTGAACTCGAAAAGCGTAATTGGGAACGGGTAATGGCGAAGGTGCGGGTACTACTGAAGAAATGAAAGTGGACTGTCTCTGGACGGGAGGCTGGAAGGTAATTCCTCCATCATAGGATATGCGTAATAGCGCCGAAGGGCTAGACGGACCTGTTACAATATATCCTGCATACACTTGGCCTGAAAAACCTACAGTTATTGATGAGCGGTCATGTATCCCTCGTGGATCGGATATTCGGTTAGGTGTCTGCCAACTTACTCCTTGATCAATAGACCTTTGGACAAAAATAGAAGAAGCAAGCGTTGCAAGTGGAATATAGCCGACATAAGCATTCCCCCTGTAAGGACTCCCCGGAGAACGATCTACTGCAATAAACGGCTCATCATTGTGAACGATAAGCCCATATCCCTTGTTAACGAACACGGGAGGTGCCCAAGTGACCCCATCATCCAAGGAAGTGTAGCTAATGATCGTACCGTCATTATCACCGTTAAATATATGAACCGTTACAATAAACGTACTCGGAAATGTGTAATCAATGGTCGGCGCTTCTGCACCAGCATAACCTGCTGGCTGCTGCAAAGTTGTCGTTGACCATGTCTGACCAGTGTCGGTAGAACGGTAAAATCCGATGAGTGTAGGACCTGTACTTGTGTCTACAGCAACTGCACACATGATATTAGGAAGTAACTCGTTGGAAGCAATCGAAGGTTCGAACTGATTTCCACCGAGTGCGCCTGTAATATTTACAACGGGCAAAATACTCACCTCCATTTCAAAAATTAAGGGATATTCGTAAATCGATCAACCCATATCATTTCTGACTGTAAAACACGTTGAATAACACCACCTGTAGAATCAATACCATATGCATGAATAATCGTACTTGTAGCACTAAAGAAGTCTGCTTGAACTTCATAAAATGCTGCATCGTTTAGTGCATAAATCAAGGTCCGAGATGCCTGCGGTCCAACTTGAAATAAATCGTGCCCGATTGGAATTCTGGCATTTTGAGTAGTGTCCCATTTAAACACTTCTATCTCTATATTTACAGGAATATTAAGAGAATCATTTAAACAAGTCACAAGAATCTGAGTAGCCACACTTCCACCTGTTGGCGAATTGTAGATCAACCCTGTAGAGTTTGGCAATCGAACTATCCCTCCTCTTTGAACCACAGATTAACTACACTATTTGTACGCCCCTATCATTTAAAGTAGTACGGATTCTTTGTTGAAGGGGAAATACAACAAAAAGCCTTGATGAAGCAGCAACGAATGATGATGCTCATCACCATCGAACTTTTGCAGGCTTTATTCCAAGGCTCAGTTAATATCAGTTTTGAGTTTATAACAATAGAAAAAAACCCTTGCTACGCAAGGGTTTCGAGAGAATGGGCCCTACAGGACTCGAACCTGTGACCAATCGGTTATGAGCCGACCGCTCTAACCAACTGAGCTAAGGGCCCTGAACAAAAATGTATAACGTTCAGATGATGGCTGTGAATCATCCAGTAAAACTAAATTGCGGGGGCAGGATTTGAACCTGCGGCCTTCGGGTTATGAGCCCGACGAGCTACCGGGCTGCTCCACCCCGCGTCAGTAAGAAATATTAAAACAGCGACTTAATTAATATACACCATACCTGCCCCACATGTCAAGGGGTAATGTTAGGGAATGAAGCGTACGCCATACCGCCCTTTTTTTGAACGATATACTTCCACTTCAGCTGGCTCGTTATGACCGTAAATCCACCCATCCTGCTCCATCCGTTTTGCAAGACACCCTGCCTGAAATTTGGTTGTATACAATTTGCTGAAATATACCCAGTGCATTCCACTCGTCCTTTCTTGAAGTCATCATTTATCCCTGCTTTTGTAGAATACCCCAATTCCATAAAAATAGCCGCCGAAGATATAAATCTCCAGCGGCTGCATCTATGATTTTTTTACAAGATCATCTAACTTTTATTGAAATGTGGCTTTAGGGTTCTTTTTCAATTTCTCCAGCATCTCGTTCCCTTTGGCTGCCCATTCACCAAGCGCTTCTTTTGGTGTTTTTTTGTTCGCAAGAACTTGATTGAAGTATTCCATACCCTTGTCACTTACTTGCCACAGGTTCGGCATTTTTTGATACATTTTATCCAAGTTCGTATTGGTCGGAGGTATAGGTTTCAGTGTATAGAACGCCTGGATATTGTAATCCAAGCCATCCTTCGGTTTAATAAAGCTCTTCCGTGAAACCATCTCATAACTGCTGCGTGCTTTGATTTTCGCCCAGTCTTCACTGTTCATATACTTAATCAATTCCCATGCATCATCAGGGTTCTGAGCTGAACTATTAATGGCCATAAGGTTGCTCAGATAAATGTTGCCTCCGATTTCAGGAGCCTCCGGATGAACTGGAGGTGTAACAACATCCCAGTCTACCTTCGTAAAGTCTTTCATTTTATCGGCATTTTTATTGGCATCAATCAATTGATTAATGTAACTGTAATCTCCAATCACCATGGCTGTTTTGCCACTCAGGAACAGATCACCCTGAAGTGGATTATAACGTCCACCCTCATCTTGATTATCCTGCGGTTCGTCTCCTTTAGGGATGACTTTATCTAAAGCCAGCTTGCTTATCGTACTCCATACTTTCTCCCACTGAGGAGAATCAACGGTCATTTTTTCTGCTTTGTCATCAAAAATTTTCAGCTGCAGAGAGTTATAATACTGGGACATCGTATAGTATGGAGAACCGCCTTGATAGGTACTGAAAGAGAAACCAAATACATGGTCTTTTCCTTCACCTTTGGTAAGGCGTGTACCCAGGTTGAAAATATCATCCCAAGTCATATTATCCGTTGGGGGCTCCACACCTGCTTTTTCAAACATACCCTTGTTATAGAACAAAGCGGAAGAGGAGAACGTTGGCGTCAATGCGTAGATGCTCTGATCTCCCAAATCCTTGATTCCTTCGAGAACACTTGGCACAATATCCGTAGTATCAAACTTATCTTCCTGCATCAGTGGGTCCAGTTGTTTCACCATGTTTTCCTGAATTAACGACTTGACTGTCGCCGTATCCGCCACGATGACGTCTACCGGGTTATCCCCTGTCATAATCTTCTTCAAGCTTTCCATCGTATCTGGAACGTCCTTCTGCTCTTCCTGGTTACCATACCCATACATGCTGCCCTGATCTACCGCAGGTACAACTTCAATCGTTATATTTGGATGTGTCAATTCAAAAGCATCGGTAAACTGCTGACGGAAATAACTATCATCCTGGCCCCCCCATAACGTCGCTACACGCAGTACACGCTGCTCGTTATCCTTGGACTCACTCGCTGTACAACCCGCAAGCAGCGGCAATGCCAGACTGGCTGTAGCCAGCACGGCCAGCACCCGTTTTCCCCAAAACCTGTTCTTCATCTCCCAATTCCCCCTCTAAAATTATCTTGGCGGTGTAATGACAATACGTTCACCGTCAAATTCCAATGTCGCACGGTTATCAATGGACAACGCCTCCAGATACTCCTTGGGCACCTGAAGTCGTCCCGCCCGGTCAATAATGACAAAAGCTTCGTGAATATCCGGGGCTCCTGCCTCCGACAAGCCATGTTCGTCATCCAAATTCGGATTGCGTTTCACAAACTCGGTGCTGGTCAAGCCGTCCCGAATCGCCACGATCCGGTCCACCTTGCCAGCGAGAGTCAGGTCATGGGTAACAATTACAATCGTGACTCCGAGTTCCTTATTCATTTTGCGGAAAATGCCCATGATTGTATCACAGGTCTCCGAGTCCACCGAGCCTGTTGGCTCATCGGCAAGCAGCAGCTTGGGGCGATTCGATAACGAGATGGCAATCGCCACCCGCTGCTGCTCCCCACCGGATAATTGATGCAGCTTGTTGTGCATCCGCTCCTTCAGTCCAACCCACTCCAGCAGCTGCATGGCATAGGCGCGATCGCGCTTTCCTCCCAAAATCATGGGCGTTTCCACGTTTTCCAGTGCTGTGAGGTATGGCAGGAGGTTACGGCCGTTATTTTGCCAAATGAACCCTACGGTATGACGTTTGTACTCCACCAATTGGGCGTCTGTCATTTTCAGCAAATCCCAGTCACCCACAACGGCTGTACCAGCTGTTGGACGATCAAGTCCGCCCAGAATGTTGAGCAATGTGGATTTACCACTACCACTGTTACCGATAATGGCCATCATTTCACCTTGATTGACAGTCAGATTGAGACCTTGAAGGGCAACGACTTCCACATCACTGGATTTAAAGATTTTGACAAGTCCTTCGCATTGGATCACGTTTACCTCTCCTCTCCCATTTTGACTGCCTGGTGAACCCGCAGCCTGCGGATTTGCCACAGCAGCATCGTTGCTCCAATGATCAGCATGACCACGGTCACGCCATACAGTTGCAGCATATCTTTCTCTTCAAATACAATTCGGAACGGAGGTACCTGTGCGGACACATTATCTGTCGTTTGCAGGAAGGGCAGGAACAGACGACTGGATACCTGGCCAATGCCAATACCGAGAATGATGGACAGACCCGCCGTGAACACCTGCTCCAACAGCAACATACCGCTCAGTTGCGCCCGGGATAACCCCATCGCCCTCAGGACACCGAACTGTACTACACGCCCGGATAGATTGAAGAACCAGTACAGAATGTATCCGATCAGGGAAATAATCACCGAGACAAGGAATCCGAGACTCAGTATGCCGAACACCCCGCCTCTTGACGGATGTTTGCCCTGGGATACCAGCTCTGTACGCACATCGCGTACAGACGATAATTCAATGCCTTCTGCTGCAAGCTTCTCCATTAAAGGAGCAACTTTGGCATCCGGCTCCATCTTCAGCCAGACCTCATATGGAATCAGAGGCACCTGATCATAGATGTAATCCAGATTGGCGATGAAAAACGGCATTTGATCCGGATACTGGGCAGGCCAGTAAGGTATAATGCCAAAGACCACAAATTCAATCGCCTGGCCCTGTACACCAATGGAGACGAGGTCTCCGGTTTTGAGCTTGAATTTGTCTGCAAATTTGGAAGAGATCAATACGGCCCCTTCATATTTCCCAAGCAAGTCAAGGTACTTATAAGGATGTGCCGGGAACAGATCGTTGCGGAACCAAGCCACTTGGGCAAAATCCACGTTGTCGATTCCCACCAGCATTCCCTGTCCACCTGATTTGCCAGAAACAATAATGTTGCCTTTTGTCTGCAGCACTCTCGCTGCATGTTCGACACCATTCAGGCTGCGGAACACTTCAAAAGGTGGCTCGGAATAGATCATCTTCGTGGGTTGAGAAGTACCACCGCCCCCACCTGATCCACCTCCGCCGCCGTTACCTCCACCTCCAGAACCACCGCCACCATTTCCTCCACCCTGCTGTCCACCGCCTGAACCTCCATTTTGTCCGGAACCCGTTGGCTTAACTTCAGGTGTGCCTTCCCATACCGTCTGCATAATAACATCTGAACCATATCGGTATAACGTGCGCTCAGTCGAGTTCAGATCAATGGTACGAGCCGCTGCCGAGTTATACACACCGAGTCCGAGTGTCAATACAAGCAGGATCATCAAAGGATAATAAGAAGATGATGAACGTGAAAGCTGTGTCAGTGTTAGATACAATGGGACCGGGAGAAACTTGCGCCCGATTAGCTGAATGAGCTTCAAAATCCACGGGAACAACCGTAAGAAGAACAGTCCCAGTGCAAAGATCGCGAGTGCCGGTACAAAGAACAGAAACGGCTGCACCTGAAGCTGATCTGTCGTCATTCCGGTCTGGAACGTCAACATTTGCCTTTCATAGAACAAGTAATATCCATACCCGGCGAGCCCCAGCAGCGCAATATCCAGGAACCAGCGCTGCCATACCGGCGCACGGTCCGTACGTGCTTGCCGACGCTTAGCCGATACAATCGTCGCCCGCGCATAGGTTACTGCCGGAATGAGCGAGGCTATGATTGCCACCAACACGGCGATAAGGCCAAGCAGGATGGCTTCTTTTGATATTCCGATTGGAATGGATTTTCGATCCACGAACGACAGGAATCCGCTCGCTGAACCGATGCTTTTCGCCATAAACCATCCAAGAAACGGTCCGATGACAAGAGCAATCGCTCCCAGGAATATACCTTCAAGCAGATAAAGAGAAAATATCTGCCGGGCAGAAGCTCCGCGACTGCGCAGAACCGCAATGTCACTTTCCTGCTTCTGTAACGACTGTCTGGCATTCATGGCAATAAAATAAAAGACCATCGCAATCATCGGTGCTGCCAGAGTGAACAGCATGGTCTGCAATTGCAGACTCTGACTGCGGAATTGTTTCAGCAGATCCCCGAAGGTGATGTCCACTTTCGTATCCTTCAACCGCTGATACAGATCGATATCCAGCCTTTCCAGCACAGAGGTCAATCCCGAGAGCTGGCTCGTTTGAATCTCTTTCAGATCAAACGCATAATACCAACGTGAATTCTGAAGAGGGATACCTTTTTCCTTTAACAAAACATTATTAAATACCGATTCATCCACATATAGTCCGTTCATCATACCGTCAAATCCCTGTACCCAGTATGGGCTGCTAGGATCATCGGCTTTGAAAGAACCTATAATCTTCACACGCAACGTAATATCGAGACCGCTGTAAATCGGATATTCCAGAACATCTCCGATATGCAGATCGTTACGATACATGCCCTCTTCCAGCATGACCGCTTCAATCGTATCGTCCTTGACCTGGTTGCCCGGCTTCACTCCCGCAGAATAATTAACCTGTGCATCCAGGCCTGTCATCGTACCCAGACTCATGCTGCGGACCCGGCTGGCATCCACTTTGGTTGGGTCCTCCGGGTTCACCTCTGTGCTGCGGATGGAACGGGAGTTCACATACGTATGAAAAGGAAAACCGATGTCTCTGGGCACATCCTCGCGAATATATCGATCAACCTCTTCCAGACCACGTGTGTCTGTCTTCACACCACCAGGTGCCTGGTAACTCATGAGCAACGAGCCGGCTGGCAGTCCCTCACTGTTATCCTGCAGCGTCTGGGCCACGACCCGCTTCAGCGCACCATCGGCATACATCGGAATACTAACGGTGAACGCTACCGCCACAATCAGTCCGATTAGTGTGCTGAACGTCATCCAGCGAGTGTTCCACATTTTGCGGAACAACAGTCGAAGCAATGGCAGCCCCATTAGCGGCCCACTACTTTCTGTCCAACGGTAAGACCTTTCAGAATCTCCACATCCGTGGATGTCTGCTGCCCGACTTCTACGTCCACTTCACGCTTGCTTCCATCACTCTCCACCACTTGCACGTACGTTCTTGAACCGATGGAGCGCAAAGCGGATACAGGAATGACAATCGCGTTCTCTGTACGCTGCGTGACAATCGATACCGTTAGAGGTGTACCGCGTTCAACACCTTTTGGCATTTTCGCCAGCGAGACGATAACATATTGATCCAGGCTTTCTTTCGCTGGAGGCGTTCCGCCTTCCCCCGAACCTCCGCCGTTACCACTTCCACTTCCCGACGCTTGGGCTACAGGCATCACTTTAACTTTGCCAGCCACTTTGCCTGCGCCATTAATGTCCACATCCGCCTTCATGCCAGCCGAGAACTTTTCCAGATCTTCCTTGGCAAACGTAGCTGCGACAACCAGGTTGGATGTATCTGCTATGGTCGCAATCGGATCATAAGCTTTGACAGCCGCGCCCTTCTCCACCTGCACAGCAATGATTGTTCCACCGAATGGAGCGGTCAAAGTGGCTTTACCCAACTGATTCTGCAGATCGGCGAGTTCCTGACGAAGTTCTTCAAAGGCAATCGTGGACTCTTCGAACTCCACCGGGTCCATCTCATCCCGTTTGCGAAGCGTTTCCTTCATTTGCACTTCCGATTTGCGAATCTGCAGGTTTTTGGCCCGGATTTCCTTCTCCACGCTCTCCACATCAAGAACAGCGAGAAGTTGACCTTTTTTCACTTTATCCCCTGGTTTTACATTCAACTCTTTGATATGCATACCATCCAGCGTAAAATACACTTTTTCTTCCCGCTGGCTCATCATCTTGCCGCTTCCGCTTACTTTCTTCTCCAGCGTCTCTGTCCGAACTTCATATTCCGGCTTCTTGGAGATCGTTGGCGGTGTAATTGGCGGAAGTACTTCTTCCTCTGTTTCAGCCGGCAGCAAAGAGCAGCCGGACATCGTTGCAGCCACTATCGCACTAAGCACAATAAGCGCTGCGCGTTTCCCCCTCTTCGGAGCGGCCCCTTTACTTGATAAATCTGCCGTCCGCCATTTCATAAACATGGTCCGCAACCTCCAAAATCGTAGGATCGTGTGTAGTCATACAGATCGTTACTTGTTCAACTTCAATAATATTGCGAAATACAGCCATAACCTGTGCTCCCATTTTGGAATCGAGCTCAGCTGTCGGCTCATCCGCGAGCAATAATCTCGGTCTGTGGGCTATCGCCTTGGCGATGGCCACCCGCTGCTGCTCTCCCCCGGACATCTCGAATGGACGGTGCTTGACCCGTTTGGTTAGTCCAACCAGATCCAGACAATGACCTACCCGGTCCTTCCATTCCGAACGCGGCACGTCCGCCATGCGCAGCGACAGCTCTACATTTTCCCAGGCAGACAACAAAGGCATTAGCGCATACGCCTGAAAAATAAAACCGATTTCTCTGCGCCGCAAAGCGGTTCGCCGCCGGTCTCCCCAATCCTGAAGAGGCTGGCCGGAGAACAGAATGTCTCCACTGGATGGCTGATCCAGCCCACCCAGCATGTTAAGCAGTGTCGTTTTCCCTGAGCCTGACCGCCCTTTCAACATCACCAGCTGTTGCGGGTTCACTTCCATATCGATGCCTTTGAGCACATGAATAATACGGCTACCCGTCTGGAAACTGCGATGAACATTGCGAACCTCCAGCACAGGACCGTCATATGGAGGCAACAGATCCTTATTGGAGGACTTGGACTTCACTTCAGGTTCAGCTGCGGCAACCGCAACTTCCTCCTGGCCCGTTTCACTGATTATGTCGTGCGGGTCGATGGATGTATTCTGCGATTCACTTATGTATGCCGATTCCTCCTGCCCGACTGGTTCCTGCTGCTCCGTTTGTCCGACTGCACTGTCCTCGCCTGACTGGCTCTTGGCAGGTCTGATTTTGGAAAATAAATTCTTCATGCCAGCAATCACGCTCATCCTTTCTTCATATCCCGTTCATTTCATCAAGACACTAAAAATAGAAATCTATTCCATACTACACTGCATTATAAACGACGGATCACAACTAAAAGTTACAAGCTTTTTACAACGTTCCAGTGAAAAAGTTAATATTTTGATGAACAAACGAAAAAAGCACCCCAAAGTGCGGGATGCCTCTTGAATATTCAATGAATTTGCTTCTATGGCGGCAATCATTACAATTTTGATACCGTTCACAATCCAACTGTTCAATTGGGTGTGAATGATATTATTTACCAAATGAAGAAGGATCTTCACGCCAGGATTTGAGCAGTTCAAAATCACTCTCCTGGATTGTCCCCTCAGCCAAAGCCACATCCATCAAAGCGGTGTAATTGGACAGAGTTTGCAGCGGAATTCCCGCTTCTTCAAAAGCCTTAATGCCTTTGTCCAGCTGATAGCTGAAAATCGCCAGTACTGCCAGTGGAGTCGCCCCGGCTACGCGTACTGCTTCAGCGGCTTTGATTGAACTGCCACCTGTTGAGATCAGGTCTTCAATGACAACAACCTTCTGCCCCTCAGTGATCAGACCTTCAATCAGGTTCTCTTTGCCATGTCCTTTGGCTTTATCACGAATGTATGCCATCGGCAGATTCAGCTTTTGCGCCACCCAGGCAGCATGCGGGATACCCGCGGTTGCTGTACCTGCGATGACTTCTGCATCGGGATATTGATCACGAATGATCGCAGCAAAGGCTTCAGCAATGTCGTTACGAATCTCGGGATAAGACATCGTTAGACGGTTATCACAATAGATTGGTGATTTGATGCCGGATGTCCAGGTAAATGGCTGCTGCGGACGCAGCGCCACCGCTTTAATTTTCAACAGTTGGGAAGCAATATGGTTAGGAATCTCAGTAAGTTCGATCATGCGTTTAACATCTCCTTCAAAATGGTTTCTGCCGCTTCACGTGGATTGGGAGCGCCCGTAATTGGTCTGCCTACAACAATGTAATGGCTGCCTCTGGCAATGGCTTCACCCGGCGTCAGGACACGAGTCTGGTCTCCGAGGCCACTTCCCGCTGGGCGAATGCCTGGTGTGACCGTGTGAAAATCACTGCCACAGGCTGCGCGGATCGCTGGTACTTCCAACGGGGAAGCAACGACGCCATCAAGACCTGCCTCATGGGCCAGTCCTGCATAACGGACTACTGCTGCCTCAACGCTACCCTGGATGCCGATCTCAGCATTCATTGTTTCCTGGCTGGTACTGGTCAGCTGGGTAACCGCAATAATCTCAGGTCTACGCAAGGATGGGTCAGCAGCTAGAGCCGCCTCAGCACCTTCACGGGCAGCACGCATCATGCTTGTACCTCCAGCTGCATGCACATTGAACATATCCACTCCCAGACGGGTGATGCTTTCAGCACCACCACGAACCGTGTTTGGAATATCATGCATCTTCACGTCAAGGAATACCGAGTACCCCTTCGACTTCAGCTCGCGAATGAAGTCCGGGCCAGCGGCGTAGAACAGCTGCATGCCCACCTTCAGATAACAGGGAATGCCTTCGAGGGCCTGTACCAATTCCTGTGCTTGCTCTGCTCCGGGATAATCGAGTGCCACCATCAGACGGCCAGCCATTTCGTTGAAATTCGGGTGATTCATATTCCAGCGCTCCTTCCAAAAGCTTGATTTTTCCGTTTTTGCCCGATATAAAGGACATCCCACCAGCCCGAAGGCTGACTGATGTCCTTGATCAGTGACAAATCGTCTTATTTATTTTACAAGAGCTGGCATAGCCTCAGAGGAGAAGTTGATCGTTTGCAGCATGATCAACAGGGCACGGATCGTATCCAGTGAAGTCATACATACAATCCCGTTCTCTACCGCCTCACGACGAATACGGAATCCGTCACGCTGCGGGGTTTTGCCTTTGGTCAGCGTATTGAACACAAAGTTTGCTTCGCCGCTGCGGATCATATCGAGAATGTTCGGCGAACCTTCACTTAGTTTGTTCACCGTCGTCACCGGAATGTTCGCTGCTTCAAGCGCAGCTGCCGTGCCTCCGGTAGCCATGATTTTGTATCCCAGTCTATAGAAACCTTCAAGCAGTGGAACAGCTTCCTCTTTGTCTTTGTCCGCTACCGTTACCACGATTGCTCCGGTGGCCGGGATCTTCATGCCTGCACCGATAAGACCTTTGAACAACGCTTTAGCGTAATTCGGGTCACGACCCATAACCTCACCTGTGGATTTCATCTCAGGTCCAAGCGTTGGTTCCACACGACGCAGCTTCGCGAAGGAGAAGACCGGAACTTTTACGGAAACATGATCCGATTCAGGCCATAGACCGTCGACATATCCGAGGTCTTTCAGCTTCACGCCCAGAATGGCTTGTGTTGCCAGGTTCGCCATCGGAATGTTGGTTACTTTGCTCAGGAAAGGTACTGTACGGGATGAACGCGGGTTCACCTCGATGATGTACACTTGACCCTTATGGATAACAAACTGGATGTTAACCAAACCGATCGTTTTCAGTTCTTTTGCAATCTTGATTGTAATCTCTACAATTTTCTCTTTGAGATCCTGGGACAGGTGCTGTGGCGGATAAACCGCGATGGAATCACCGGAGTGAACCCCTGCGCGCTCGATATGCTCCATGATACCCGGAATCAATACCGTTTCACCATCACAGATCGCGTCAACCTCAACCTCTTTACCCATCATGTAACGGTCGATCAGGACCGGATGCTCCGGATTGATTTTAACCGCCTGCTCCATATATGTCAGCAATTCTGCATCGGAGTATACAATCTCCATCGCACGACCGCCGAGTACATAGGAAGGACGAACCAGTACCGGGTAACCCAGACTTTGAGCCGTTTCAACCGCATCATCTACCGAAATGACTGTTTTTCCTTTTGGTTGTGCAATTTCCAGACGGGAGAGTAAACGCTCAAACTTCTTGCGATCCTCTGCCTCATCAATGTTTTCCAGATCTGTTCCGAGAATTGTTACACCAGCCGCACGCAGTGGTGCTGCCAGGTTGATTGCCGTTTGACCACCAAACTGTACGATAACACCTACTGGCTGTTCCTGTTCGATAACGTTCATTACATCTTCGAAGAACAGGGGTTCAAAGTACAAACGATCCGATGTATTAAAGTCCGTAGACACCGTCTCCGGGTTGTTATTGATGATAACTGCTTCATAGCCTGCTTTTTGCAGAGCCCATACCGCGTGTACTGTGGAGTAGTCAAACTCAATCCCTTGACCGATCCGGATTGGACCAGAACCAAGTACGACTACTTTTTTCTTATCTGAAGGAATGACTTCATTCTCAGTCTCGTAAGTAGAGTAGTAATATGGCGTTGTTGCTTCAAATTCAGCTGCGCACGTATCTACCATTTTGTAAACTGGGCGAAGGTTTTCCTCTTCACGGCGTGCTCTGATTTCAGCTTCTTTCGTCAGCGTACCTCCTGGTTGACCTTCAGCACGCAACTCAGCAATGGCACGGTCTGTGAAGCCGAGACGCTTCGCTTGATACAAGGTTTCGGAGGACAATTCGGATTCCTCGCGAATGCGATCTTCGAAGCGGATCAACCCTTCGAGTTTATCCAGGAACCACCAGTCAATCTTCGTCAGATCTTGAAGCTGTTGCAATGTATAACCTCTGCGGAATGCTTCAGCGATCAGGAAGATACGCTCATCGTCGGCTTTGATCAAACGCTCATTCAGCGTTGCTTCATCCAGTGTTTCGGCATCTTTCAGATACAGACGGTGTACGCCGATTTCCAGGGAACGAACAGCTTTATGAATCGACTCTTCAAATGTACGGCCAATCGCCATAACTTCGCCTGTCGCTTTCATCTGTGTACCCAGTTTGCGGTTCGCCGAGATGAACTTGTCGAACGGCCAGCGTGGGATTTTGCTCACGATGTAGTCCAGTGTTGGCTCAAAGCATGCATATGTTTGGCCCGTTACCGGGTTTACGATTTCGTCCAGTGTGTAACCCATGGCAATTTTGGCAGCCATCTTAGCAATCGGATAGCCCGTTGCTTTGGAAGCTAATGCTGAAGAGCGGCTTACCCGTGGGTTAACTTCGATAACATAGTATTGGAAACTGTGCGGATCAAGCGCGAACTGTACGTTACATCCACCTTCGATGTTGAGGGCACGGATGATTTTCAGGGAAGCTGAGCGCAGCATTTGATATTCACGGTCAGACAGCGTCTGGCTTGGTGCCACAACGATACTGTCACCTGTATGAACACCTACCGGGTCAAAGTTCTCCATGTTGCAGACTACGATACAGTTATCGTTTTTGTCACGCATAACCTCATACTCGACTTCTTTCATGCCTGCAATGCTTTTCTCCACCAGACATTGCCCGATCGGGCTGTAACGAATTCCTGCTGCTACGGTTTCGCGCAGTTCTTCTTCGTTCGCACAGATACCGCCACCTGTTCCACCAAGCGTGTATGCTGGACGGACGATGATTGGATAACCAATCTCATTCGCAAAATCAAGTGATTCCTCAAGTGTTGTTACGATTACACTCTCAGGCACAGGCTGTTCCAGTTCGCGCATCAGATCACGGAACAAATCACGGTCTTCCGCTTTCTCAATGGATGTGAGCTGTGTTCCGAGCAATTTGACATTCTCACGCTCAAGGACACCGGCGCGTGCCAGTTCCACAGCCATGTTCAGACCCGTTTGACCGCCAAGAGTTGGCAGCAAACCGTCTGGACGTTCCTGACGAATGATTTGCGTTACAAAATCCAGTGTAATCGGCTCAATGTACACTTTGTCAGCCATGTTGGTATCCGTCATAATCGTAGCCGGGTTGCTGTTGATGAGTACAACTTCCACGCCTTCTTCTTTCAGTGCCTGGCATGCTTGTGTACCGGCATAGTCGAACTCGGCCGCTTGACCGATGACGATTGGACCTGAACCAATCACCAGGATTTTTTTGAGATCTTTGTTAATCGGCATGTTATTGTGCTCCTTTCACTGCGGCTGCCAGTACGGCTTGACGCGGCTGTTGCGGGTGAGTAATCTTGTGCTCCCGAATCATCTCGATGAAGCGATCGAACAGATAGCTGTTATCATACGGTCCTGGCGCTGCTTCCGGGTGGTACTGAACGGAAAATGCCGGGAATGTTTTATGTTTCAGACCTTCAATGGTCTTATCATTATTGTTGATATGTGTCACTTCAAGCTCCGTATTTTTTACGGATTCTTCGTTTACGGTGTAACCGTGGTTCTGGGATGTGATGAAGCAACGTCCGCTCTCCAGTTCTTTAACCGGGTGGTTTCCGCCGCGGTGTCCAAACTTGAGTTTCTCTGTATCGGCTCCTGCCGCAAGTGCGAACAGTTGGTGCCCCAGGCAGATTCCGAAGATCGGATATTCGCCGAGCAGTTCACTGATCATTTTAACCGCGTGAGGAACGTCTTTCGGGTCCCCAGGGCCGTTGGACAGCTGGATGCCATCCGGGTTCATGCGGCGGATTTCGTCCGCTGTTACATCATGCGGAACTACAACAACGTCACAGTTACGTTTGCTGAGTTCACGCAAAATCCCTGTTTTGGCACCGTAGTCAACCAATACAATGCGTTCACCCGTTCCCGGGCTGTTGTAAACATGTTGAGTAGAAGTCATAGGAACCTGGTTACGCAGCTCAGCGATGCTGGTGTCTCCCATCATCTCCAGCAACTCTTCCACAGGTTTCGATCCTGTTGTGAGAATTCCTTTCATTGTGCCGTGGTGACGAATCCGGCGAGTCAGCATCCGTGTATCAATCTCGCTGATTCCTACGATGCCATACTCTTTAAGCAAATCGTCTACGCTGTATTCCGCACGCCAGTTACTTGGTGTCGGCTCATGACGACGTACCACAAAACCATGTACGAATGGACGAATCGACTCGAAGTCGTCACGCGTAATGCCGTAGTTACCAATCAGTGGGTACGTCATGGTTACGATTTGACCGCAATAAGAAGGATCCGAAAGCACCTCTTGATAGCCTGTAATTCCCGTATTAAAAACGACCTCACCTGTTGTTTCACCTTCAGCACCGAATGCTTTCCCGGTGAACAGTGTGCCGTCTTCCAACAATAATCTTGCCTGTGCCTGCATCCCATTTCACTCCTCTGTGTTTATCAGGTCAAATGCATTTCGTTGAACGTGGGGTGCGTGCCACAATGGCGGTGACTTCGTGGACAGAAAACCCTTCGATCGCTGTTATCCCCGGATTACTTTTTATCATTTTTTCAAATGATGTAATCCGGTGATAAAGGCGAATGCTTCGCTTCTTCGGGTCTTTTCTGTCCACTTCGTAAGCTACTGTGGCGCGCCCAAGTTCAAAACCATACATTCGACTTTGCTTTGTTTCGTATGTTTGACTCTCGGCATGGTCTGCCTTGAGTTAGTTGTAAAGATGTTATTGGTGTATAGGTTGTAGATTTAGAGTTATAAAGCCTTGTTGTTTTAAAAGAATTAAAGAGGAAAAGCTTATTGATTTATTGATCTAATAAGTTACTGATTTACTGTTGTACCGTGTTATTCCACACGCTTTTGCCATCCACCCATGTCTGTACCGGCCATCCTTTTAGCTTCCAGCCTGTGAATGGTGTGTTTCTTCCTTTGGTAGCAAAAGTTGCTGGATCAACCGCTTTTTCCTCGTTCAGGTCAATCATCGTGATATCCGCTGGTGCTCCCTCTTCCAGCTTGCCAGTATCCAGTCGGAATACCCTTGCCGGATCAGATGTCATGCGTTTCACGAGGAAGTCCAGGCTCCAAAGCCCTGTTTCCACAAACTTCGTGTACAACAGCGGGAAAGCTGTCTCGAATCCAACGATACCGAACGGTGCCAGCTCCATACCTTTTGCTTTCTCTTCTTCGCTATGCGGCGCGTGATCGGTAACGATCATATCCAGCGTTCCGTCCAGCAAACCTTCGATACAAGCTTGCACGTCGCGTGGTGAGCGTAGGGGCGGGTTCATCTTCCAGTTGGCATCCATGCCAGGGATATCTTCATCCGACAATACCAGATGGTGCGGACATACCTCAGCCGTTACTTTAATACCGATGGACTTCGCCAGGCGAATTAAGCGAACCGACTGCTCCGTACTTACGTGGCAGACATGGTAGTGAACTCCCGTTGCTTCTGCAAGCAGGATATCACGGCCTACGTGGATGGCCTCGGATTCATTAGGGATACCTTTGATACCATGACGCTTCGAAAACTCGCCTTCTGTCACATATCCGCCAACTACCAATGAGTCGTCTTCGCAGTGAGCGATGACTGGCATATCCATACTTGCTGCGAGGCTCATAGCATCTTTCATCATTTGAGCGTTTTGTACGCCCACGCCATCATCCGTGAATCCAATCGCACCCGCTTCTTTCAATGCGGCGAAATCAGTAAGTTCACGTCCAAGCTCGTTCTTCGTAATAGCTGCATAAGGCAGTACTTTAACCAGGTCGGCTTCTTTGGCTTTATCCAAAACCAGTTTAACGACATCCGCGCTGTCGGTTACCGGTCTTGTGTTTGGCATACATGCAATCGTTGTAAAACCGCCTTGTGCTGCCGAACGGGCACCCGTCTCGATCGTCTCTTTATGCTCGAATCCAGGTTCACGCAGATGCACGTGCATATCAATTAAACCGGGAATGACCAATTTGCCTGAAGCATCGGTTACGCTATGCGCTGATTGCTCTGCTTTCAGTACCGCTTCGTCTTCCACTCCAGCGATCTTTTGAATTTTTCCTTCATCTATAATGATCGTTTTCCGTTCAAGTTCCCCTTGTTGATTCAAGATGTTCGCGTTCTTTATAATCTGTAGCATAATTGCCCTCCGCTTCGGTTCTGTCCGACTTGCCAGACAAGCCGGATGATTTTCTTTATCGTGTACCCTCACATTGCTCTATAAGAACTTCCGTCCCGTCAGCCTATGACCACAGCCATCCCCTGTTACAGTTTCATCGCACGTTCCATGACCGCCATGCGGATTGGAACACCGTTTGCCATCTGCGGGAAGATCCGCGATGCTGCGCTCTCCACTACCGCGTCATCCACCTCGACATTTCGGTTCACAGGAGCAGGGTGCATAATGATTGTGCTTGGTTTCAGGCGTGATGCCCGTTCTTCCGTCAATCCGTAGTGTTCGCGATAATCCTCAGCCGAAGTAATCAGGCCATGTTTATGACGTTCCAGTTGAACTCGGAGCATCATGACTACATCCGCATCGAGTGCTTCTTCCAGACCTACATAAGGCGCGTGTTCTGCGAGCTCCGGTGCCTGCATCGTTTGCGGTGCGCAGAAGCGCACATCCGCACCAAACTTTTGCAGTGCCCACAGATTGGAGCGAGCTACCCGGCTATGCAGGATGTCTCCGATGATCGACACACGCAAACCTTTCAGCTCACCGAAAGCCTTCCGCATCGTGTAGAGATCCAGCAGCGCCTGGGTAGGGTGCTCGTTATTCCCGTCTCCGGCATTCACCAGTGGAACATTCACTTTCTCAGCCAGTTGTTGCAGAACACCCGAAGGTTTCAACCGGATCACTCCTGCGTCAATGCCCATGGACTCCAGTGTGCGTACCGTATCATAGATGGATTCACCTTTCTCCACGCTTGATGCAGCCGCCGTGAAGTTCAGTACTTGTGCACCCAGACGTTTTTCTGCCATCTCAAATGAGAAGCGAGTACGCGTGCTGTTTTCGAAGAACATGTTGGCTACGAAGTGGGATTCCAGTACAGGAACCAGTTTCTCCTTCTGCGCTTCCCAGTGTGCTGCTCTGTTCAGAATGGAGTCGATCTCATCGCGACTAAGGTCCTTAAGGCCAAGCAAGCTCCGGTCCTTCAATGCTGGTTGTGTAATCATCATGCCTGTTCCCCCCGGTTCTGAATGATCTTGACTTCGTCCTGTCCGTCCGTTTCTATCAGCGCAACCTCGATCTCCTCTGATTTGGAAGTCGGCACATTCTTGCCGATAAAATCAGGTCGAATCGGAAGTTCCCGGTGTCCGCGATCTGCGAGAACCGCCAGCTGAATGTTCTGTGGTCTTCCACAATCCATCAGGGCATCCATCGCTGCGCGAATCGTACGTCCGGTATAGAGCACATCATCGAACAAAATCACTTTTTTGTTATGAATTGAAAGTGATTCAGGTGTCATCGTCAACAGTTCCTTGCGATTCGCTTTATTCTCATCCAAGCGATCATCGCGATAAGGGGTCACATCGAGCTCTCCCCAAGGGATCGGTGTACCTTCGATTTCTTCAATCTTGGCGGCGATCCGTTCTGCGAGGTATACACCCCGTGTTCGAATACCGATCAGTACACAGCCCTCAATGCCTTTGTTTTTCTCCAAAATCTCATGGGCAATCCGTGTTAATGCGCGGCGGATCGCGGTTTCATCCATAATGACATGTGTCTCTGTGCTCATGCGTTCAGCCTCCTCAGGATTTACCTTTCAGATCATGGCCCCGTGACGAGGAGAACAAAAAGACTCCTTGCCGTGTTTATTGGCAAGGAGTCTCCGAACTTCAGACCGCTCTGAAGAAAGTTTACTCTCGGGATGCATCGCTTGATTTGCCGCAGCAAAAAACGATGTATCGTTCACGTTACCTTGCCAGTCTCACGGGACTGATTTAAAGGTGCTATTCATGTCGTTCATATTGAAGGACCTCACAGGGTTCTATACTCAATATGTCCGTTTGTCTTCATGAATTATGACAGAAAGACAACCCTCTGTCAACACCTCAACATCATAGGCGAAATTCCTCTACTGTATTCCCTTAGAATCAGCAGTTCGGCTGAAAAACATCCAAACACATCACATTTCATTCGTTATTCATAATTATACAATAATTCTGTATATTTATCCATAGGCAATTGCGGAGAATCTTACAGCCAAAATAATCCTCTGACTACACTCAACGTAGAGACAGAGCCCTATTCTTTGGAACATGCAATGAGTTTCGTCATAACTATCTTAAGTTCTGAAGGCATTTTTAATATGATCCATCTCTTCTATTTTAGAGTTCAACGTCCAGAAACACGGAATACATGAAGGCTCTGCATTAGTACCCAGCGAAATGGGTAAAGTTTATAAACATGAACAATTCATTTGATGCTCCAATAAAGCCGATATACATAAGGATTTACAAATACGCGACATAGAAATAAGATAAGACCTACATTTATTTACATTTAGGAGGAAGTTATGCGTCACATTTGGCAAGTTTACAAAACAGACTGGTTGCATATTTTGAAGGTTCCCACAGGTATTTTTCTAATTGTGGCTATTATTTTACTACCCGGGGTGTATGACTGGGTTAACGTGAAGTCCGTATGGGACCCGTACAGCAACACCCAAGGGATTAAAATTGCGGTGACAACCGAGGACAAGGGTGCAACTGTTGCAGGAACTAACGTTAATATTGGAGACGAACTGGTGTCCAGCCTGAAACAGAACGAAAAGCTGGGATGGACTTTTGTGGGCCAGGCTGAGGCTGATCGTGGTGTGCAAACAGGAGAGTATTATGCGAGCCTACTCATTCCTGGAGACTTTTCAACCAAAATTACAGGTATCGTTGACGGGAAGCTGGAGCGCCCAGAGGTAATCTATACCGTTAATGAGAAGGTTAATGCCATTGCTCCAAAAATTACGGGTTCCGGTGTATCTGCGATAACAACACAAATCAATGAAAATTTCACTGAAGCCGTCAGTCAGGCTGTTCTAACCAAATTGAAGGAAGCCGGAGTTGAGATCAATACCCAGCTTCCAACTTTGCGCAAGATGGAGAATGGCATTTTCACGCTGGAGAAAAATCTTCCGGCTATACAAGCTGCAGGTCAAAAGGTACTGGAAGTGGAAAAAGCCATGCCTGGTATCGTAAAAGATGCTCAAAAGATCGTCGAAATTGAAAAAAAACTGCCTGAAATCAATGAAGCCGCACAGTATGTGCTCAAGGTGCAGGAGTATTGGCCTCAAATTAATGATGCGGCATCCGAGGTGTTGGCTATTCAGGGGCGGATTCCCGATATTCAAAAAGCCGTAGAACGTATTCAAGAAGTGGATGCAAACTTTGGTCAGGTATCCGGTGTCATCCAAACGGCCCTGGATAAAACCGACAAGGCTCTGTCTATCGTAACGGCCGCAGAGCAAGATCTGGACAAAGTATCCCAAATCGCTGGTAACGGGATTGAGCTGGCCGAAGGCTTAAATCAGTTTGTGGATTCCAGTGAAGAAGCGTTTCAGGCTATAGGCCCGGCGATCCGGCAAAACCTGCTGCTGGTACAGCAAATCGCAAACGCAGCGTCAGACGTATTTGGGCAATTGCAAAATACGGATCTTAATAACCTGCCGACAGCAGAAGATCTGGACCGGATTGCTGCCCGCTTGGGGGTTGCGGTAAAACTCGTCGACAGTATGGCCGAACTACTGGGCAAAATCGACAACTTACTTCCAAGCCATCCTCTTGCTAATAAAATTACGCAGCTGAATACCATTTCAGATAAACTTCAGTTGCAAATCCGACTGGCTGGGATTATCAGTGATGCTCTGCGTCGCAATACAACTCCGCCCGCAGACGTCATCGCCCAATTAAATGCTCTCTCCAAGGAGATTAGCAGCGGCATTGGCAATATCGTGAACACCTACGAGAGCGAAATATCACCGGCTCTTGCGGCTGGGGTGGATAAGCTGAGATCCATCCTTTCCACTTCAGCAGATACACTACAGGGAGCAAGGGATCGAATTCCGGATATTGCGGACATTCTTGCGTCAGCCAAAGAAGGCATTACGTTTGGGCAGACTGAATTGACAAAAATCCAGAGCGAACTGCCTCAAATACAATCTAAGATTCATGAGATATCGGAGACACTCGCGAATAAAAGTGAAGGCTTCATCCAAGCTTTGAACACAGTATCTTCATTAATTCGAAACGATCTGCCCAAGCTGGGGACCAAGCTGAATGAAGCGGCTGATTTTGTTCGGAACGATCTGCCCAATGCCGAGAAACAGATAGGCAAGGCATCCGATTTTGTACAGAACCAGCTTCCGGAGGTCGAACAAGGAGTACATCGTGTTGCCACGCTTGTACGTGATGATTTGCCAGCATTGGAAAGTGCCATCAGCAAGGCAGCAGACAAACTTAGAGAAGTCGAAGGTAATAACCAGTTTGCCGAGCTCGCCAAGCTTTTGCGCGGCGACATTGAAGAAGAGAGTGCTTTCCTAGCAAGTCCGGTGAAAATCAAGGAACAACAGCTTTACCCGATTCCGAATTACGGATCAGCCATGTCACCATTTTATGGCGTGCTGTCCTTGTGGGTCGGCTCAACGCTACTGATTTCCCTGCTTCGTGCCGAAGCTGAGAATCCAGAAGGCAAGTTCCGGGGATACGAGTTGTATCTTGGACGTCTTGCCACTTTTCTGACTATTGGATTGCTTCAAGCGATCTGTGTCAGCCTGGGAGATATATTGATCCTCGGCACCTATGTCGCAGATAAAGTGTGGTTTGTCTTGTTTGCCATGCTGGTGAGTGCCGTATTTGTTACCATAACGTACACCCTGCTGTCCGTTTTTGGGAATATCGGAAAAGGGATCGCGATCATCTTCATGGTGTTTCAGTTCTCCAGCTCCGGCGGTACGTTTCCAATCAGCATGACATCGCCCTTTTTCCAGGCATTGAATCCGTTCATGCCCTTCACGTATGCGATTAGTCTACTGCGTGAGTCGGTCGGCGGCATCTTGTGGTCGACTGCCATCAAGGATATTCTGTGGTTGTGCATGTTCATCGCGCTGAGTCTCATCGTTGCTTTCGCTTTGAAACGTCCACTCAGCAGTCTCACCAAACGTTCAGCCGAGAATGCCAAGAAGACCAAAATTATTGCTTAAAATCGTCCGTGAGACCCTCTGCGTAATCAACGCAGTGGGTCTTTTGTTTATCCCAACATGCACATATCGAATGAATCATGCCAAACAAGACAAGGCCATTGGATTTAAGTCCAATGGCCTTGTCTCATTATAGAGAATCTCTGATTATTTCACTGTACGTTCCTGTTCCAACTGATCATAGGACTGCTTAATGGTTGTTAAAGTTTCTACATGACGGTAGATGTTGTTCCCTGCGGTGACGAGAATACATATCATGATCAAGCCTATTAGCACTTTTTTACCCAGCCCCTGACGAAGACCGATGACGAAGCCCCCACCGAGGAGGAAAAACGCAAACAGATAGTGTCCTGCGTACAGGTACATATCGTATTGAAATACCGCCAGCCCGAAACCAACAACGATATGAAGTAAAAAGGCAAACAGAATGTATGGCACAAGAGTCCACACTTCCCGTTCACGGATGCCTTTGATAAACCCAGTGAGCGCCAGCAACAGGATAAATATACCCGTGAGCTGAACATAGATCGGATTGGAACGGGACAGATCCGTTACAAACGCGACCATGCCCGGGTCCAGCAAATGCACTTTCGGTGACAGCATCGGATTAATCGTTAGCAAACTTAGAGCTTTCCAATGAGCTGCGAACTGGAATGGAGTGGCATAGCTTGTTCCCCCATTTTGAATGCCAAGCAGCCAGTTGCTGACCCAACTGCGACCGCCAAACGCGATGTATTGGATCCCTGTCAATATTACGATGAAGGCAACGGCCAGTGCCATAATCCCGATATACTTTTTCCAACCAGACTTGTTACGCCACGTTCGCAAATTGAAAAACATGGCGGCCGCAAATGGTACAATGTTGGTTGAGGTCAGTCCGAAGTTGATGGATGCCAACAGCGCATTCGGGATGTAACGTACATCTTTGCGTTCACGGGTGTACTGCATATACAGCACAGAGAACAGGATAACAAACTGTACGTACGGATACGAATCCGGAATCAACGCGGTAAACATTAGATAGGAGCTGAGACCGAACAATAAAGCGAAAAGTAACGGTGTGGTGATTTGTTTATCTTTTTGACTTAAAAACAGAAATACCAGCACAACAGAACCCGCATTCACAAGGGACTGCAGGACAAGAAAGAACCAATTCCCGCCCAGCAATTGAGCACCTGCTTCAAGCGTGACCGCTAGAAATGAAATTAACGGATGAATAACCGAAGAACTGTTGTCTCCATAATACATGGAAGGATCGAAGTTAAATAAATTAAGTGGAAACTGCGTCGTACTAAATGGCGTGTATGACCCAAGTAGCTCTGCGTGATTCGCAATGTACGTCACATAAGGTCCATTCATGAGAGCGTAAAAAAGAGCAAAACCCGCAAATAGGCCAAATGCCGTCCAATTGGTCCTGCGATTATAAAATATGTAGTCCAAAAATTTCATGCATTCACATCCAGTTTCATTATTCTAGAAAACCAATAAACACAACCCGCCCATAATACAAGTGACACCGATCCAGCGCAAAGGACCCACTGCTTCCTTAAAGGCAAACCGCGCTATAATGAGCGTCCACACATACGTTAACGCATTGGCTGGCAGCACAACCGTTAAGGGAAGAAATTTCAACAATACAATGTTCAGCAGCGCACCTGTACCATAGAATCCTAGCCCCATTAAAACATGCAGCTTTTTGCGGCTGGTAGCGTAGGCTTTCAAACCCGCTCCCCCCATCGCTCCACACAGGGTCATTGCAATTAATACAGCAATCATCCAGCTATCGATCAACACTGGTCAACGTCACCCCAATTCCAAGCAGCACAACAGCGGCCAACTTCTGCACCGTAATTTCTTCTCCTAGCAAAAAGTATCCATAGATCAGCGCAAACACATAGCTGGCACACATCAAAGGATAGGCCACAGACAGCTTTTCCAAAGCAAAAGCCTTGATCATCAAAATGGCACCCAGCCCATAACAGAGAAAGCCGATGCTCAGATAGATCCACTCGGTCAGCCCCCACTTCCAGAACAATTGGCCTGTCGCTGTAAGAAAAGCGGAGACCAGCATCAACAGCTTGCCTGTATGGCGCCCTTTTATCTCCCCCACGACAATGCCTCCATCTCTGGCACGCGCTTGTTAATAAAGTATCGCTGACTCACCAACTGCATCACTGGAAGATCGGATAGGGAGTCGGAGTAGGAGCAGGATTGATCATAATCAATCACCATCTTTTTCTCATCCAGATAGGCCTGAATTCGGCGAACCTTCTCATCCCCTTTGCAATTGCTGCCATCAATCCTACAGGTGTAGCCATTCGAGTGACGAACCAGATCGGTACCAATGACATGATCCACCCAGGGAAAGTTTTTAAAATATTTCATATAGGCATGCGGAGATGCGGTCACCAGCAATACATGATAGCCTGCTTCTTTACGGTGCTGCATCTCTACACTTGCCTCCGCAAAAATGGCAGTACGCAATCGTGTATCAAAAAAATGCTCCAGATCATTTTCGGACATGCGCTCAATGCTTTTAAAATATGAACGTTTGACACGTTCAACGGTCATCAGACCTGCCTTGAACAACGCGGTATGAAATGCAATTACAGGCAATCTCCATACCTGCCATGGGTAACGCCGAACGCCGTAATGTACAAACTGAAACATGGAATCTCTGCGTATAATCGTTTTATCAATATCAAAGATGGCGACTTTCGTGCTTTTCACCCTGATCCCCCTCTACCTTCCAGACTCTTCTTTTATTCAAAAATAGCAAAAATCGAAATAACACTTATGACATACAAAATGACCGTGATCAAAATGGGCTTGTCCTCAAACAAAACTCGATCAGGCGAACCACCTTGGTTCTTCATATGAATGAGATACAAATAACGGAACATGCCGTATATGACCAAAGGAATCGTCCACATTAAATGAATGGTGCGATCGGATGTGAACGTAAAGAGCGAATAGCTGATAATGGTCGCCGTTGTGACAATGGTATTGAACTGATCCAATAACGTAATTGAATAGTTATCCAATACTTTACGGTGTGAACCGGTATTTCCCTCAAGCAGGGTAAGTTCATTCCTCCGTTTGCCGATGGCCAAGAACAGGGACAGCAGCATCGTACAAATGAGGAACCACGGCGTAAATGGCACATGGATCAGGACACCGCCTGCAATCGCACGAAGCACAAATCCGGCCGCAATGGTCATCATATCCAAAATAACGAGATGTTTGAGTACAAATGAGTACGACACATTCAATAGGAAATAAACAATACATAATACTCCGAATAATGGGTTCATCACGAAGGCTGTCCCGACGGAAAGAATCAATAACAGAATTCCGAACAACAAGGCGTGAGCCGGGTTGACCTGTCCAGAAGCAAGGGGACGGAACATCTTCACCGGATGCTGACGATCTCTGTCGCGATCTACATAATCGTTTAAAATATAAATGCAGCCTGCAACAAGGCTAAATAAAATAAAACCTAGCAAAGTCGATAGAATGGTCTCCGTCCGAATTTCCTCAAAAGAAAAAAGCAGCGCGGCAAACAACAGCAAATTTTTGGTCCATTGTTTTGGTCTCAATAGTTTAAGCAAGCCTGAAACGGTATTGCCTGTCCCTGCAGCAGGTGTGGACACGGTATTGGTACGAGATGATAACAATTTCCATAACTCCCTTCAAAAGCAACTTCTGACTATAATAAATAACGTAAAGATCTAATCATATGTTGCTTGTATAATTTTGTAAAGGTATTACAGGGAGAAATTATATTTTTTTGCATAAAAAAAGAGACCGTTTCCGGTCTCTTCTTTCTTTACTTTACATCATTATGATTATGTGAATTAATTAAAATTCGAATTGCACGTCGCTCAGGCGGCGTTTAATTTCAGCGATAACACGTTTCTCTTCTTCTTCCCCTTTAGCTTCAAAGGTAACGGAGAAACGAACAAAGTTACCTGCATCATCCCAAGGCACCGAAGAGATCAGTTTCTCACGGATCAGGAACTGGGAGAAGTCTTCGCCTGATTCAAAGCGGCGGCCTCCGACAATACCTTTTGGAGCTTCAACATAAAGGAAGAAGGAACCTTTAGGTTTCTCAGCCTGGAAGCCCAGCTCGTTCAGTGCAGCTACCAGCAGGTCGTGACGACGGGAATATTTCTCGGCGATTTTTTCCGTGATTTCCGGGTGGTTCAATCCATAAGCAGCAGCCTTTTGGATCGCGATGAATTGACCGGAGTCATTGTTGTCTTTCACGTCGCTGAATGCTTTAACAACAAGCGGGTTACCTGCAACAAAACCAATTCTCCAGCCTGTCATGTTATAGGACTTGGACAGGGAGTGCAATTCTACGCCCACATCCTTCGCACCAGGTACAGACAGGAAGCTGAACGGTTTTTTGCCGTCATAAGTCAATGCTGCGTATGGAGCATCATGTACAACGACTACGCTGTATTTCTTCGCCCATTCAACCACTTCCGTAAAGAACTCCACGGTAGCACTCGCGCCCGTTGGGTTATTCGGGTAGTTCAGATAGAGCAATTTCGCACGTTTCGCAATATCTTCCGGAATAGCCGACAGATCTGGCAGGAAGTTGTTCTCCTTGGTCAATTGAATGTTGAACACTTCACCACCCAGGTATTTGGTGTGTGTACCCATAACCGGATACCCTGGCACCGTCATAATCGTTACATCACCTGGATTGATGAAGCAAGAAGGCATCATCGCCAAAGCTGGCTTGGAGCCGATGGAATGCACGATTTCAGTTGATGCATCGATACCTTCAACATTAAATACATTTTTCAGGTAAGCAGCTGCCGCTTCCTTGAATTCAGGAATACCGTTATCCGCGTATCCACGGTTCTCAGGTTTGGAGGCTTGCTCCGCCAATGCAGCTACGATGCCTGCATCTGCCATCTCGTCTGGTTCACCTACGCCGAGGTCAATCAGTTCTACATTGGGAAAATCTTTTTTAGCCGAAGCTTTGGCACGTTTGATTTTCTCGAATTTATAGATGTTGGTGTCTTTACCATAGTTGGAGCCGCCAATACGGTCGGCAAAATTAGTCTGAATGTACGTTTCCTGATATTTATCGATACTCATGATTTTGTTCATCTCCTCATTTGACGCAAATTTCTACACTTTAATATGAAGCATTTGCGCGTTCAAAACCATGGACAAATTATCCGAACATTTGTACTTTCTCGAGCTGTCAGCGGCTACGCAGTGAGGCCAGAACATCTTCCATATCCTGCGGAAGCGGAGCTGTAAATTCAAGGTATTCTCCGGTCGTTGGATGTACAAAACCGAGAATCGCGGCATGCAGGGCTTGTCCCTGCATTTTGATTCCTTTGTTACGACCATACGTCGGATCTCCAACAAGCGGATGACCTATAAACTTCATGTGAACACGAATCTGGTGGGTACGCCCTGTCTCCAGTTTCAGCTCCAACAACGTGTAGTCATTGATGCGCTCGGTGACGGTAAAATGCGTGACCGCATGTTTACTGTTACGCTCTGTCACGGTATACATTTTGCGATCATTGGTATCTCGACCAATCGGTGCATCAATCGTACCCTGATCATGGCTAAGATGCCCATGAACGAGTGCAATATATCGTCTATTCACACTATGTTCTTTGAGTTGAGCGGCCAGTGAGGCGTGAGCACGATCATTTTTGGCAGCCATAATTAGACCTGATGTGTCCTTATCAATCCGATGAACAATACCCGGACGCAGTTCGCCGTTAATGCCTGAGAGATCTTTACAGTGATACATCAGTGCATTAACAAGTGTTCCTGACGTATGTCCTGGTGCTGGATGTACAACAAGGCCACGCTGTTTGTTAATAACGATCAAATCACTATCTTCATACACCACTTCAAGTGGAATATTTTCAGCAATAATCTCTACAGTCGTCGGTTCAGGGATCAGAAGCTCTACCAGATCGCCTTCAGATAATTTGGTGTTAGCTTTGACTTTAGCCCCGTTCACCGTTACGAATCCGTCTCCGATCCACAATTGAACTTGGGAGCGCGATACGTTATCCATGGATTCTGTAATATATTTGTCAATTCGTTCTTTTTTATGTTCAGCGGCAACCGTCCATTCCATACGATCATTGCCATTCAAGAGTTCATCGTCATGCGTTAACGTATCTCCGTTATTCTGTTCTTCATTTTGCGTTTTACTCATGATGTTCATTCCCTTCGACCTTTGCGGCTGCTTTCTCGCGCCGTCCTTCAAGCAACGTTTCTACAATAATCAGTACCACACCGATACAGATCGCCGAGTCGGCTATGTTGAAAATGGGAAACGTATAGCTACCAAAATTAAGCTGGATAAAATCGACAACTTCTCCGGTCAAAGCCCGATCCAGGAAGTTACCAATGGCTCCCCCAAGCACCAAACTAAGCGCCACGGGCAGCAATTTGTGCGGAGTATCTTTTACCTTTTGCAAATACCAAACCAAAGCCACCACGACAACCAGTGTAACTACAATAAAGAACCAGCGTTGATCCTGCAAAATACCAAAAGCTGCACCTGAGTTACGATGTGATGTGATGACAAAGAAATTGCCAATCACCGGAATTTCATCTCTAAGTTCCATCCGGGTTGCAATTAGGAACTTCGTTCCCTGATCGACTAAAAATACGATAAAAGCGAGGATATAATACACCACGTTTGTTTGTCACTCCGTTCTTGTCTTTTCCAAACGATACCAGGCTTTACGCCAGACTTGTTCATTGTAGCACAGCTGTTTGGAAATCGTCCACGACGCGGTTAGCCCCAGCCCGGATGGCAAAAACGATAACATTTCCCTTCTGTAATTCTGCACGAAATGGTACATCCTACAACAGAGTTAAAATCCGGAGTCCATACGGAACAGAAAGGGGAAAATGATGTCACATTTCACTGCTAAACAACTGCAATCGTTACGTTCCCAACTGATAACCGAAAAGCGTGGCATTGAACATAGACTGGAGCAAAACGAACATTATGGTCTTGGTGATTCCATGAAGCTTCAAACAGGTGAATTATCACCGATTGACAACCATCCAGGTGATGTAGCTACCGAGATGTATGAGCGCGAAAAGGATATTTCGCTGCTGGAGCATGATGAATTTCAACTGGAGCGCATCGATTCTGCCCTGCATTCCATCGAAGAAGGCCATTATGGAACTTGCGCCGTGTGTCAGCAACCTATCCCCTATGAACGCATGCAAGCTGTTCCTTACACCAAATACTGCAAAAAACATCAACCGGAAACCGTTGTCTCCGAAAATCGTCCTGTCGAGGAAGAATTCCTCGCTCCTGCCTTTGGCCGCACAAGCCTGGATGAACGTGACGACCAGAACGGCTTCGACGGCGAAGATGCATGGCAGATTGTTGAAAGTTGGGGCACCTCCAATACTCCGGCTATGGCTGAGGGACGCGACATCGACAGTTATGATGTTATGGCGATTGAAGCCACTGACGAAGTGGAGGGCTGCGTTGAGGCATATGAGAGCTTTGTCGCAACCGATATCTACGGCCATGACGTGTCCATCGTACGTAATCGGCAATATCGACAGTACCTGGAGAACCGTGAAGGTGATGGTCTGTTAGAACCAGATGTCGAGTCAGACGACTCATATTAACCCACAGGTAACCTAATAAGTGTTCAATTCCAGCTGTCGCTGCACAATCCGTACAATATCTGCGATGTAATCACCCACGATGGGCAGATTAAGCGCACCAAGCACTTGTAACACGTAAATGATCGTTGCTGCAAAAAAAGTAAAACCGATGGCGATTCCCACGCCCCTTGCGGCGCCGGACAACAGATTAAGTCCGATCAGCTTCCACGGCCGGTTCAGTAATTCCGTATACTGTGCGATTCGTGAACGTTCGAGTTCATTCGCGAGCCGGTTAGTAAGCTTGTGAAGTTCTTCAATCTTGTCCTCCGCATTCTTGGAATGCGTCGTGGATTCTGAATTAGATGGCGATTGGGTATCCTGTTCGTTCATAATTTACTCAGTTCCTTTGATGTATATAGAATGTCTGCACAATAGAAATCATTGCCCATTTGCTGAAAAACCAAACGAGCCAGGATACAGGATTGATCTCCTGCATCTGAGGCTCGTTGGCATGTCTGTCTCTATATACTGTCCTATTTGAAATAGAGTTACTCTGTCCCCGTTAAAGTATGACAAAGCAATCCTTTCTCCATGAACGCCTTACGTGAGAATTACTGTATTACCCCTCGATATATACACCGATGGCTTTGCCTCCGGCTTCAATGCGTTGCATCGAATCATTCGTTCCGAAGGTAACTTCGGTAACGAGCACATTCTCACGCAGCACATGATCAAAAGCCTGAATCGCTTCTTGTAAAGCAGAGTCCACATCCAGCGTCAAACGTACTCTTTTCTCAATCGGCAGATCCAGCTTCTTCCGTGTGTCTTGAACTACACGAATGACTTCACGGACCCAGCCTTCCTGTTCGAGTTCTGCTGTGATCTCCGTATTGAGAGCTACTGTCAGACCATAGCCGGATGCCGAGGCAAAACCGGATTTGGCTTGTTTCTCCACCAGCAGTTCTTCACCCGTCACTTGCAGCTCTTCGCCTTCAGGAGAAACGATGTTCAGAACATCTTCTGCCACGACTTTACGCGTCTCATCTGCTGACATTCCCTTGAAGAAATTCTGCAGGAATCCTACGTTTTTACCGTATTTTTTACCCGCTACTTTCAGGTTCAATTTCAAAGTGAAATCAACGAAATCCGCATCATCATGCTCGGTACGAATAGTTTTGACATTGATCTCATCCTTGATGATCTCTTCATAACTTGCCAGATCGAAGCCTTTATCCAGGGAAACGATCAGTTCAGACAACGGTTGACGTGTCTTGATACCTGTTTCGTTACGGACGTTACGGGCAAGTTCAACGATTCGGCGTGCTGTCTCCATATCCTGCTCCAGATCCAAGTCAATCAACGTTTCATTGGCAACCGGATAATCATCCATATGCACACTCTCACCAGTAGTCAGGTTCAGATAGATATCTTCTGCAAGCATTGGTGTGAATGGAGCGACGAGCTTGGCTGTAGTCACCAGCACTTCGGTAAGGGTACGGTAAGCGTCCAGTTTGTCTTCTGTCAATCCGCTGCCCCAGAAACGGTCACGGGAACGACGAATGTACCAGTTACTGAGTTCATCTACAAAAGCTTCAATGGCTTTGGAAGAGTTCAGATAGTCATTAACAGCCAGCGCTTTTTCTACAACGAGAATCAGGCTGTTCAGTCTTGACAAAATCCAGCGGTCCAGGTTGTGTGATGACAATTTAAACGGATGCTCCTGTGGATCAAATCCATCAATTGTAGCATACAGCGTCAGGAATGCATGGGTGTTGACCAGCGTATCCACCATTTTGGATTTCGCTTCGCCCACGATGCCTTTGGAGAAACGTTTGCTGTTCCACGGTGCGCTGTCAGACAGTAATGCCCAGCGGAATGCATCTGTACCGTATTCTTCGATGACTTCCCAAGGATCGATAACGTTGCCTTTGGATTTGGACATCTTCTGTCCGTTCTCATCGAGAACGTGGCCTGTTGCCATAACCGCTTTGTAAGGCGCTTTGCCTGTCAAAAGTGTAGATACGGCCAGCAAGCTGTAGAACCAACCGCGTGTCTGGTCAATTCCTTCACAGATCATGTCTGCCGGATATTGCTGTTCGAATATTTCTTTATTTTCAAATGGATAGTGCTGCTGGGCAAACGGCATGGAGCCGCTGTCGAACCAGACATCGATCACTTCCGGTGTACGTTTCATTTCATATTTGCCACAAGAGCTCATGACTTTGACGTCATCTACATACGGCTTATGCAGCTCCAGATTCTCAGGCACGTCGCCAATGGCACGAGCACGCAGTTCAGCGATGCTATGTGGTGCGAATTGTTCACCCGTCTCTTCACATACCCAGATGTTAAGTGGCGTTCCCCAATAACGGTCACGACTGATATTCCAGTCTACGAGATCTTCAAGGAACTTCCCAAATCGCCCATCACGGACGTGGCCCGGGTACCAGTCTACTTCACTGTTATTGGCGATCAGCTGATCCTTGATTGCCGTTGTTTGGATAAACCAGCTGTCCATTGCATAGTACAGAAGTGGTGTATCACAACGCCAGCAGAACGGATAGCTGTGCTCATATTTTTCTTTGCTGAACAAACGTCCTTTTTCAGACAGGTATCTTACGATATCAATATCACAGTCCTTAACAAAACGTCCGGCAAAATCAGTTACCTGCGGCACAAACTTGCCTTCCAGATCCACCATGTTCACAAAACTGATGCCATGCTCACGACATACACGATAGTCATCTTCACCATGTGCTGGTGCCATGTGTACAATCCCTGTACCACTTGCATCGGTTACAAAACCTGCGCCCAGGATGATGTTCGCTTTCTCAGCCTGTACGTAGTTAAACGGAGGATCATACGTTTTGCCAACCAGGTCAGAACCTTTCAGGGCACCGATGATTTCATACTCACCTTTGGCATCCTTCATGACTTTCTCAACGAGATTGGTCGCCATGATGTACACTTCGTTGTCCTGACGAACACGGGAGTAGTCCATATCCGGGTTCACGGCAAGCGCAACGTGTGAAGGCAATGTCCAAGGCGTCGTTGTCCAGGCAAGCACGAATTCGCCGCTGTCATTCAGCTTGAATTTGGCTGTAGCACTGAGGTCTTTCACGTCTTTATACCCTTGCGCTACCTCATGGGAGCTAAGTGTAGTCTGACAAGACGGACAGTAAGGACTCACGCGGTGACCGCGATACAGCAGACCTTTTTCATGAATCGTCGCCAGAATATTCCACACACTTTCGATGTAATTGTTGTCGAGTGTGATATACGGATTATTCATGTCGGTCCAGTAGCCGATACCTTCGGTCAGATCGCGCCATTGTTGTTCGTATTCGAACACGCTCGCTTTACATTCGTTAATGAATTTTTCCACGCCATAATCTTCGATTTCCCACTTGTGGGAGATGCCCAGCTTTTTCTGAACACCCAGTTCTACAGGCAGACCATGTGTATCCCAGCCTGCTTTACGAACGACGCGGTAACCCTTCATCGTGTTATAACGTCCCACGAAATCCTTGATTACTCGGCCCAGTACGTGACCGATATGTGGTTTACCATTGGCTGTAGGCGGTCCCTCGTAAAATACGAAGTTCGGCTTACCTTCGCGGTTTTCGATGGATCTTTTAAATGTATTCTCGGTTTTCCATTTGTTTAACACGCGTAGTTCTCTGGCACGTGCTTTCTCTTTGACGTCAACTCGTTGCATGGTGATCATCTTCCTTTCAAGTATGGATTGTGGACCGTCCACAAAAAGCGTTTTCAATCCCCCTAAATCCCCCTTACCAAGGGGGACCCCATAGGCGCTCCGCCCTCTGGACACCAGGAATGGGTTGTCTTTGGCGGGAACTGCGGCGGCGTTGGCGAGGGTGTGTATGTTGGAGTCGGCCCTCATGCGGCTGTCCCCTTCGGGAACGCCGCAGGGCCTTACCGCGAGAAGGGAGTTGCCGGACGCTTCGCTCTTCCGGCGGTTAGCTCTCTTCTTGAGGCACCTTCGGGCCTCATGGGCGTTCGCCTTAGCGAACCCCAGTGCCGGACACTTCGCTCCTCCGGCGGTTGGCTCTCTCCCTGAGGCACCTTCGGGCCTCATGGGCGTTCGCCTTAGCGAACCCCAGTGCCGGACGCTTCGCTCCTCCGGCGGGCTGGCTCTCTCCTTGAGGCGCCTTCGGGCCTCATGGGCGTTCGCCTTGGCGAACCCCAGTGCCGGACGCTTCGCTCCTCCGGCGGCGCTCTCTCCTTGAGGCGCCTTCGGGCCTCATGTACGTTCGCTACTTTTTTTGGACACAAAAAAACCTCATCCCTGGAAAGGGACGAGGTTGTGCTCGCGTTACCACCCTAATTCTGTTCATCACAAACCACATCCAATATAAATTGGGTATGCTCTGTCATCAACAGCGCTTATGCCCCGCTTAACTACAGCAGGGTGCCGATATAACGTTCGGCTCACGGTTTCGCTTACACACGGCCAATCCTTCACCGCTTCAGCGTCACTTCTCCGGGGAGATATTCGGCTATAACTCATCCATTGGCTTGCACCAGACGCCAACTCTCTGAGGGATGAGATCATAACGTACTGAACCCGTCATGGAATCACTATTCATTATGAATATAGTTATAGCCTCTTTACAGGCAAAAGTCAACCAGGCGGATAGACTAATAAATTTCCTTCATTTCCCGCTCACGGTCACGGACTTCCTGCTCCCGGCTCTCCAGCGCTTCCCAACCATCCTGAGTCAACAATTCAAGCTGTGCTTCCACAAGTGTACGGAAACGAGCACGATAGATGGACGCCTGCTTTTTCAGCTCTTCGACTTCCAAAGCAATTTTGCGTGATTTAGACAAAGATTCGTTTACGATCCGGTCCGCATTTTTCTCGGCTTCCTTCACGATCAACTGTGCTTCTTTTTTCGCATTGTTCTTCACATCATCCGCAGCTTCCTGCGCAATGATGATCGTTTTGCTCAGCGTCTCTTCAATCGTTGCAAAATGATCAAGCTTCTCCTGAACGGACAGCAACTGATTGCTCAGCTCTTTGTTTTCGCGAATGACGCCTTCGTAATCTTTGATGACTTGATCCAGGAATTCATTGACCTCATCCTCGTCATACCCGCGCAAACGTCGGGAAAATTCCTTGTTGTGTATGTCCAGCGGCGTTAATGGCATGCTGTCCACCTCCTGTAAAAGTTCCTTCCCGGACTGAGAAGGTTTGCAGCATATGGGTTCCACCCAAGGGGCCGTATATGTGATGCCTAATCCTGGCACTAACACGGAATGCAGGATCAGACTCTGATCCTTTGGCGGTCATATCAACCTTTGCACTTTAATGTATATCGGAAACACCGAATGTTTTTTGCACCTTTACCTTAAACATTTCGACAAGAAAGCGGGTTTTCCTGCAACACTCTTAGGCAAATTTGCCGATTTTTACGCGGCAGCGTCCCTTTTTGGTCAACCCATCCTGTTCCATCACCTTGAATCGACCAAATCCTTGAATGGATACCACATCTCCCGCTTTTAGCGCTTTGGACGGATCTTCCTCCACTTTCCAATTCACCCGACAGCGGCCAGCCTTGATCGGAACGAGAACTTTACTGCGGCTAAGCCGATACACATCTGCACAGATGCCATCCAAACGCAGGGAAGCCACGGTAATGTCCATCGTCTCCAGTTTGCTCTCGGACCATTTCAGCTGATCCAGTGCCAACAACTCCGTAAACACATGTACTCGATGCACCTGATTCAGTTGAAGCGATAAAAAAGCGCCGGTTTCCGACGCCACCACCGTATGGCACCCGTCCTCCAGCACTTGAATATCACCGATCTTGCCACGTTTCATGCCAAGCCCGAGCAGGGCACCCATATAGTCCCCATGCTCCAGCTCTTTGATTTTCTGATCGTCAGACGTAATGCTCATCACCTGCATACCCATATCTTCATCGTCCAGATATCGATAATCCGGTGCAATCAGCGCACGCTTACGTTCAGCTGTTTCATAACCACCATCCAGACGAATCTGTACATCATCTCGACGGTTCACAAGCGTTTGTAAAATAAAGGCCTGTCTGGGATCAAGAAAGTCAGTTAGCTTCATGTCATGATACTTACCTGCACGTTCAACCCAGTCTGAAGCTTTATCCACAAAATCCCGCTCGTCATGACTAAAATGCTCGTAAATTTCACCGCTCATCTATGTTCACCCTACCTTAATATACAAAGTATCGGAGGATGGAGATCAGCCCATTAAGCGCGAGTTGAAGAACGATCAACGCCACAATCGGTGAAATATCCAACACACCGAACAAAGGCGGAATAAATCGGCGGAAAGGTCTTAAATATGGTTCTACAAACTTACCTAGCCATTCACCGATGAAGCTCTCCCGTGCGTTGGGAAGCCATGACATCAATATGTAGACAATGACCATGTAAAAGTAAATCTGGTATAACGTGTACAACACGCTTTCAATCTGATACAAAAGTGGCTCACCTCATTCTGTTATAATCTTGCTCGCTGTCAGCCAGTATTTCCGTAATTGATCCTTGAATTTCAACCGTATCTGGCGTACAGAGAAAAATGTTGCCGCCAATTTTTGAAATACCGCCTCCCAGTGCATACACTGTGCCACTCAAGAAATCAATGACGCGAAGTGCTTGATCCTGACGCACCCGCTGCAGGTTAACTACAACTGTACGATGGGAGCGCAGATGGTCAGCAATCTCTTGTGCTTCGTCATAAGAACGCGGTTCATAAAGGACGACTTTAACATTTTTCTGGGAATGAATGCTCACCACATTATTACCCCTTTGGTTTCTACGTTTGTCTAGACTTGAGGTTTCAGCTTCCTGCTGATCAGGATCATGTTCCTCTTGTGTCGCCATACGCTCACGTTCCACAATCTCTTCCTCTTCCTGAAGCCCGAGGAAATTCATAAACTTATTCATTACGCCCATTGCGAACCCTCCTCTTTTCCTACGAGAATCGATCCAAGCCGAACCCAGGTTGCCCCTTCTTCAATCGCCACTTCAAAATCATTGGACATGCCCATCGACAACTCGGTCAATGGCTCCGCTGTCAAAGCTTGTCCATTCAAATGGTCTCTAAGCTCACGCAGTCCGCGGAATACGGGACGTGTAAGCTCTGGATCTTCCTCATGGGGTGCCATGGTCATCAGGCCGATGACCTTCAGGTTGTTGAACGAACTGATTTCACGCAAAAAGGAACTCGCCTGTTCAGGCTGCAAGCCATACTTACTTTCTTCACCCGAAATATTCACCTGCAATAATGTTTCCACCTGGATGCCAAGAGACGCCGCCTTTTTATCCAACTCCTTGGCCAGGGACAAACGATCCAGTGAATGTATGTAACGGAATTTACCGATGACGTCCTTCACCTTATTCGTCTGTAAATGACCGATAAAATGCCAGGTTCCCTGCTGACCGAATGCTTCCCATTTCGCTTGTGCATCCTGCCAGCGGTTTTCGCCAATATGCTCAAGACCGTGGTCCAGCACAGATCCCGTTGTTTCAAGTGAGACGTATTTCGTGACAGCAATCACATTCACATCTTCACGTTGACGGCCACTGCGCTGACACGCGGCTTCGATCTTCTGATTTACTAGTTGTATACGCTCCTCCAATGACACAGAGGGTCACCTCTCTTCCAGCCCAATCCAGCTCGCCATTCTCCCGGTAATGCCATTTTCTTTACGATACGAGAAAAATAGCTCGGGATTGCAGCTTGTACACCAAGTTGTACATTCGATATGATCCGGCAATATTCCTGCTTTCATCATAATGTGTCGATTGCATTCTTTCAAGTTTAACATCGTTTTGCCATTTGCGGCAGGTCTATATACTTGATTGGATGCAGAGTTCTTGTATTCATCATTACCCGAGGAGTGGTCCAGCCAAACCCGTACATGCTGCATAACCGCTTCATCCACTTCATAACAGCAATCCCCAATGGAGGGACCTATTGCAGCATGGATATCCTGTCTGCGACTTCCATATTCTTGCTCCATCTTTTCGACCATCGACTCGGCTATACCGGCAACAGTACCTTTCCATCCGGCATGAGCAAGCCCCACCGCTTGTTGTACGGGGTCATAGAAATAAAGGGGTACACAATCTGCATAAAAGGAAGTCAGCAGCACACCAGGCACATTGGTGACCAAACCATCCGTATCCTGTAATGCAGACTGTCGATCCAGCAAACCTTTACCCCGCTCTTCAGCCGTGATTACAGCGACATGTTTACCATGTACCTGTTCTCCACAAGTCCAGGATTCCAAAGGGAAACCCAGCTTTTCAGCCACAAGTTTGCGATTACTCAGCACATCAGCCGGATCATCACCCACATGATAGGCACAGTTTAGACTGGCGTAAGGTGTGCTTCCAACACCACCCTGCCTTGTCGTAAAACCGGCTTTCATATGCTTGAACTGCAATTTCCACGGCTCCACATATAATAACAACGGGTCAGGACCCCAATTTGAGTTCTGGCTTCCCGACCGTCTTTCCTTATCCAAAATAAACGGTTCCATCTTCTCACCTCACAACTTCCAGTGTACCAAATGAACCCCGTTCTGTCTCGGTTATATCGTTCGACGCTGGTTCCGATTCAACCGTTCAATACGTTCCACCCGGTCAACCCGGCCGTTCTGCTCGTCATACAAGCGGGCTTCACGGTCACGCTCATCGTAGTTATTTTCCTTCATTTCATCCATTTTAACCAAAATCACATCCGAACCGATCTTCACAATGTTTCTCCAAGGGATGATTAGATCCGTTCCCCCGCCGAATAGCCCCATAAAACGACTGTAACCTGGCACAACAATTGCTTCAATTCGTCCCTGCTTCAGATCCAGCTCCAAATCGCTAATCTGACCCAGACGTTTGCCATCCGTAATGTTAATAACATCTTTGGTTTGAAAATCCGAAATTTTCATCCCGCTACCGACCGGTTCACCTGTGTTCACTTTCATTTGGTCCCGCCCCCCGATTAATCCGCTTCTGCCCGTTCTCCGCTTCTATACAATATATGTTTCATACGCGAAAAATGTCCTCTTTTTCGAAGGAAAGGTAATGGAACAATTCCAAATCCCTCTGATGTCGAAATCCAAAAAGCAAAAAGACGATCAAAGGAATATTTCATCCCTTTGATCGCCCTCTGGCTTAACCCTTGTTACGACTTCACATGTTTCTGCATTTGTTGTATCGCTGATTTCTCCAGACGGGATACCTGCGCCTGGGAAATGCCAATTTCATCAGCCACTTCCATCTGGGTTTTCCCTTCGAAAAACCGCATCGACAGAATCATTTTCTCCCTTTGACCGAGACGGTGCATCGCTTCACGCAGTGCAATTTCCTCAATCCAGGACACATCCTTGTTTTTGTCATCGCTGATCTGATCCATCACATAGATCGGATCTCCACCATCATGATAGATCGGTTCGAAGAGCGAAACCGGGTCCTGAATGGCATCCAATGCAAAAACCACATCTTCCTTCGGCACATTCAGTACCTCAGAAATTTCAAATATCGTCGGTTCACGGGAATTTTTATTCGTCAGGCTGTCACGCACCTGAAGTGCTTTATAAGCAATGTCCCGCAAGGAGCGAGATACCCGAATTGGGTTATTATCGCGCAGGTATCGACGGATTTCACCGATAATCATCGGCACCGCGTAGGTTGAAAATTTGACATTCTGGGATAAATCAAAATTATCAATGGCTTTCATCAGGCCGATACATCCAACCTGGAACAGATCATCGACAAACTCTCCCCGATTGTTAAAGCGCTGAATGACACTGAGCACCAGGCGCAGGTTGCCATTCACTAATTTCTCTCTTGCTGAGCGATCATGGTGTTGCTGTAGGGAATGAAACAATTCCCGCATTTCTATGTTGGTGAGGACAGGCAATTTTGCGGTGTCCACGCCACAAATCTCGACTTTGTTTCGGGTCATCGTGACTTACCTCCCAAGGAGAAACATTAATGTACATTATCTCCGGGGCAGGCTATTTTATTCGCACTTGGCATCCTTGCCATTAATACCCATTATGAAAAATGCTCCTGTTCAGACCATCTTGTTGAACTCCTTTCGGAGTCTTTTAATGATTCTTTTTTCGAGACGAGAGATATAGGATTGGGAGATTCCAAGCAAATCGGCGACATCTTTTTGTGTCTTTTCCTCACCATCCGTCAAGCCAAAACGAAGCTCCATAATCATTCGCTCACGCTCGGTTAATTTTTCCAATGCTTTATGCAAAAGCTTCCGGTCTACCTGTTCTTCGATATTCCGATAGATTGTATCGTTCTCTGTACCGAGTACATCGGATAATAATAGTTCATTTCCATCCCAATCAATATTGAGTGGTTCATCAAAAGAAACTTCTGTACGAATTTTACTGTTACGTCTCAGGTACATCAATATTTCATTTTCGATACAACGGGAAGCATAGGTTGCCAGCTTAATTTTCTTTTCCGGGTCAAATGTATTAACGGCTTTAATCAACCCGATCGCACCGATAGAGACCAGATCCTCGATATTGATACCTGTATTTTCGAATTTGCGTGCGATGTATACCACCAGTCGCAGGTTCCGTTCAATCAGCATGGCACGGATCGCGGAATCTCCTGAAGACAACTTTTGCAACAAAAATTCTTCTTCTTCACGTGTTAATGGGGGCGGTAGCGCCTCACTGCCTCCGATATAATAAATCTCTTCACTTTTCAAACCAAGCAGAAATAATAAACGATAGTACTGCAGCTGCGCCACCAGTTTCCATTTTACAAGCATGTACGTTCCTCCTATACCACATTCAGCGGCTTTTCTGTTGCTCCCGCAGAGATAGCCGTAGACTGCGCAGAAGCAGCGTCTTGCACAAGCTCAGGGTGAATCACGGCCTGGTATTTTCCATCGGATGACAGTACGCCCCCGTCCAACCCTATTAATACCTTTGTCGTCTCATAACACATCTCATCCATCGTTACCTTCACCCGGTCTGGCTTCATCGCCAGCATAAATGCAGTTCCTTTGTTAATGCCTCGATAGGGTACAAGCCTTAAACGATCCTGCCAGTGGAAATCCTCCTGATCGAGCTCCATGATAAGGTTGTCCGGCGCCTCATCCTTCAACCTGCCCTTCCATGCAGCAGGCAGCATGTCTTGCCATAACGATACCTCCATTACCATGACGGGCATACGTGAAAGGGGGTCTGTGAGTTGATTTCCTGTATCCAGAAGGCCTGTACAAGAAATAGTCACATCATCAATAAAAACCTCCACTTTACCCAAGTACGTTGTCATTCGGTCTGTTTTTCGTTTTGAGCTCTGCACGGCTTTGAATAGAAAAAGCACGGCAAAAAAGACGACAAACGTGAACCAGAAGGCAATTTTCAAATCAAAAGACATTCCACCTGATGCCGTAAACCAAATGCCGTTGAACAATTCCCCAGAGCTCTGCAACATGTAGTGCACACCCAGAATTCCCCCTGCGGCGACAAAATTGATTACATAGAAGGTACCCAAGGTCCTCATAAATGCCTGAAGACCCTTAAACCCAAATGCAATACTCAGCATCACCAGAGACAATCCAAACTTGATCAAAAAGGTGAACATAAAATCAAACTCCGGTACAAACATCATGACCACGTACAGCGCACCCACGATCGCGGACAGCAACCATCGCCACCAGACCAGCTTCGTTTTGCGCATCCAGGCCGTCAGTCCGATGAGTGCACCGTCAATACACAGGTTCGTCAAAAAAATAAGATCCACATATACAACCACATTCTTCACCTGCCTGCGCGCAGCATATCGAAATAACGTTATCCCGATATTCATGAGCATATTCACAAGTATAAGGAGCTCACTTTTCAAAGTCTGTCTAATCATGGGGGGATCGTTCCAACTTTTTTTGTCGGAATTGCTCAGACCCGTTGTTCAGAATTTGTTCAATACGATATGATAGGATAATAAAAAAACAAAAAGACCCGGTTACTCCTATCAGGAGTACCGGGTCTTCATTGAAATCTATTGGAGTATTAATCGTTGTTATTATTGCGTGAACGATTGCGCAAAAATGTCGGAATATCCAGCTGATCATTACTCGGCTGATTTCCGAACGGACGCAGGTTCGGCGAACGGTTATCCGCAGGCTCACTTGCTGGAGCAGGTTTACGTCCTGGTGGGGGTGGAGCAGGTTTATCTTCAAAGCCGGTTGCAATGACCGTCACTTTGATCTCCTCTTTCAGATCCTCATCAATGATGGCACCAAAGATCATGTTCACTTCCGGATCGGAAGCTGAAGTAACAATCTCAGCTGCTTCATTGACTTCATACAGGGACAGGTTAATGCCACCCGTAATGTTCATGATGACACCACGTGCACCTTCGATGGACGTTTCCAGCAAAGGACTCATGATGGCTTTACGAGCTGCTTCAGCTGCACGGTTCTCGCCAGTCGATTCACCGATACCCATCAGCGCAGATCCACGCTCGTGCATGATCGTTTTGACGTCTGCAAAGTCAAGGTTGATCAGACCCGGTACAGCGATCAAGTCAGAGATACCTTGTACCGCTTGACGCAATACATTATCTGCTTGACGGAACGCTTCAAGCATTGGGGTCTTTTTGTCTACAATCTCAAGCAAACGATCATTTGGAATGACGATCAGCGTGTCCACTTTTTCCTTGAGAGCTTCGATACCTTGCTCTGCATGGCTGGAACGTTTACGTCCTTCAAATGTGAACGGGCGTGTTACAACACCCACGGTAAGTGCGCCGCACTCTTTGGCGATTTCGGCAATAACCGGAGCCGCACCTGTACCTGTACCGCCGCCCATACCCGCTGTAACAAATACCATGTCTGCACCTTTCAAGGTGTTCATGATCAAATCACGGGATTCTTCCGCTGCTTTTTTACCTACATCCGGGTTGGCGCCAGCGCCAAGACCACGGGTTAATTTATCACCGATTTGCAATTTATGCTCGGATTTCGCGAGGTGCAACGCCTGAGCGTCCGTATTTACCGTAATAAATTCTACACCTTGTACACCGTTTTCGATCATACGGTTGACTGCATTGCTTCCGCCGCCGCCTACACCGATGACTTTAATTTGAGCCAAGCTCTCCATCTCGAAATCAAATTCCAACATATTATTCCATCTCCCCCTCAATGTGCATGGATGGCCCGTCCAATTTTTGATTGAACCGAATCAATTTCATATATCGACGAACGAAAGCGTTTATTTTAGAACCAGCGCATTCAAACGGCTTCAAGAATTGTATGAAATGGATTCAACCTGTTATATAAATTCGCTGAACATATTTTTCAGCCGTTCGAACAGACCTGGTTTTTGCTCCGATTCCTGGGCCGCATTCGGCTTAGGACGGTTGGTCGGTTTTTTGTTGTTATTATTGTTGTTGTTATTTCCACCGCCGTTGTTGATCGAGGGACGAATACGCAAACTGCGGATTACACTGTGCAAAATGCCGACTCCGCTCGTGAAGCCAGGGTCACGCACACCGATATAATCCGGCACCGCAACTCGTACCGAAGCAGCAAGCTCATGCTGAGCTACCTGCAGAACACCCGGCATAGAGACCGTACCTCCCGTTAGTATATAACCTCCAGGAAGATCATTGTAACCAAGACGCTTCACTTCTTGAGAAATCATCTGGAATATTTCTTGAACCCTCGGTTCGATAATAGCCGCCAGATCCTCTTGAGAGAATTCCTTGTCTACGTTGCTGCCGATCCGTGTTACTTTGAACATGACATCCGCAGCAGCATCATCCAGCCATGCGCAGCCATATTTCAATTTTACCTTTTCGGCTTGATCTGTTAATGTGCGCAGACCATAGGCAATGTCATTCGTTACAAACTCCCCACCAATAGGCAGCGTTGAAGTTGCAACGAGACTGTCTTCTTCGAAGATGGCGATGGTTGTAGCCCCTGCTCCGATATCAACAAGCACGGAACCCATCGTTTTTTCATCCTTGGACAATGCCAGCTGACCTGCTCCAAGTGACATGAGTACCAAATCACTTACTTTCAGACCCGCTTTTTCCACGCAGCGCAAAAGATTATGTATCGCGGTTTTTGCACCCGTAATGATGGTCGCCTCTACTTCCAGACGAACACCAATCATACCACGGGGGTCCTGTATGCCCTCCAAGCCATCTACAACATACTGCTTGGCTACAACATCAATAATTTCCCGTTCCGGTGGAACCGCAATCACTTCGGCTGCTTTCAACACCCGCTCCATGTCTTCTTCTCCGATTTCACGATCCTCGTTAGACACTGCCACGACGCCGTGACTGCTCATCAGTCCGATATGATTTCCCGAGATTCCAACATATACTTCGGATATTTGAATACCTACCATACGTTCTGCATGATCCACTGCATTACGGATCGATTGCACCGTCTGATCGATATCTACGATTACACCTTTGCGAATTCCCTCCGAGTCGGCAGATCCAACTCCAATAATATTAAAGGTTCCATTATTCATTTCCCCAATAATAGCGCGAATTTTGGATGTACCGATGTCCAAACTAACAATGATGTCATTGTTGCTCAAGTCTGTGGCACCTCCTGACTCCAAATAGTAAAATACGTTCGGGTTTAAACACTCTTAAAATATATTCAACACACTTTAGGCTTTCCCTCTTTTTTCTACAATTTTTTTGGGTGCCAAGATCTGGTTGCGAGACATAAAACCTTGAAGAAAAAAGAAGGAGGCAACTCAAGTGCCATAAGTTCAAGTGTATCATTTTTTCTTCGTCTCAGAAAGAACAACTTTCATTGGATAAAAGGGGCTAAACCCCGATCCCGCCTGGTTTTGAATACTTCTCAACCGAATAAAGGCGGAAATCAGGGAGTTGCTCCTGGTTCAGCATCTTCTTCCGGGTTATCCGCAATGAAAGGCACGTACGTATCAGCCTCTAGCATCGTGATTTTCCCTGGCCGTTCCGTCTCAATGACCTGGTTGAGATACTCTACCTTATCGGACAATAGAGAAACAGTTGTAATCACTTCAAACTGTGACTTGGTATACATCCGAATCTGATCCGGGAATGAAGGTGTAGGATTCGGAATAATCTCTGAAATATCCGTCGTTAGTTCATTCGGGATCTTGGCCAACGCTTCACTCAGCTTGGCCTTGAGCGGATCATCCGCCTTCCACTGGGTCAGAATCGGTTTCTCAACCGCAACGCCAATGGTGGCAGGAACCGTTAAGCTTGTCCCGCTTGCCAGTATGGCTTTTAGCGTACCGTCAGAACCAAGTTCATACGCAACCGTTGGATATTCCTGCACCTTGATAAGAATAGTTCCAGGGAATTGTTTATCCACAGTTACGGTTGATATAGCCTTGATCGTTTTCAGCCGCTCAATCACATCAGCAGAGGTTGTCCCAAAAAACTGTTCGCCCTCCTTCAGACCGCTTTTCTCCAGCAGTTCCGAAGTTGTTGTGTATACATTACCCGTAATCTCAATTGCCGAAATCCGACTCATCGAAGAACGAAAAAAAAGTACAGCAAGTAATACAATAAAAAGAAGTAAAAGAATAAATACAATTTTACGGCTTGTGTTTCGTTTGGGCCGATTCTTCTTCAGAACCGGAATTTGACTTTTAGGCATAGGTCGCGCTCCACAAAGCCTCCGGCCCCCTTCCCTTAAGAAGGGGACTCAAAGGACGTTAATTGGCAAAATCCAGCTGCTTCGAAACGGGGGACTGTCGCTCAACCGAAGCTCCAAGACTCTGAAAGAGCTTCTCGATACGATCGTACCCTCTATCAATATGATGCACTTGCTCCACAACCGTTTTTCCCTGGGCAGCAAGGCCAGCAATGACTAGTGCTGCACCTGCACGCAGATCGGTTGCTTCCACTGTAGCCCCGTACAAACGGGGAACGCCACGGATAAATGCTGCATTCATGTCTACCGAAATATCGGCTCCCATGACATTCAGCTCATCCACATGTTTGAACCGACCCTCGAATACCGTTTCCTTCATCACACTGAAACCGTCTGCCAGACTGAGCAGCACCATAATTTGCGACTGCAGGTCTGTTGGAAATGAAGGATACGGAGAAGTCACAATGCGGTCTACTGATTTGGGACGGCTCATACAGCTCACCGTCATTATATCATTGCAGACTGTGATTTGAACACCAGTACGCTTCAACACATGTATAAGGGAAGTAAGATGAGCCGGATTGCAGTGTGTAAGCGTTACATTCCCTCTCGTTGCTGCGGCTGCAATCATCACCGTTCCTGCAACGATCCGATCAGGTATAATTTCGTATGAACAAGGCTTAAGTTTCTCCACACCATTAATGGTAATCGTATCCGTTCCAGCACCGATAATCCGTGCACCCATTGCATTCAGAAAATGTTGCAAATCCTGTATCTCAGGTTCTCTGGCTGCATTAAATATCGTTGTTGTACCCTCAGCCGTAACAGCAGCCATCATAATATTTTCTGTGGCTCCTACACTGGGGAAATCCAGATGAATGTCTGTACCCACCAGCTTGCTCCCGCGGCATATGATCTGCTGATCCAGCTCTTCAATCGAAGCTCCGAGCGTCTCAAGGCCCCGAAGGTGAAGATCAATTTTACGTTCCCCAATGGCACAGCCACCTGGCTGGTACACGGATACTTGCCCAAACTTAGCCAGCAATGGTCCCATCAAAAAAATGGAAGAACGCATCTGCTTCATGAGATCCTCAGGCACATCATATGACCGGATGGACGATGTATCTATCGTCACTGTTCCCTGTTCATGCCGACACGTGCATCCAAGTCGTTCCAGGATATACAGCATCACTTCAATGTCCAGCAAGTGTGGAACGTTGTGCAGCGTAACTTCTCCGTCTGCCAACAAACTTGCGGCCATAATCGGTAAAGCGGCATTTTTTGCTCCATGGATGCGTATGGATCCTGAGAGGGGTTTCCCGCCTTCAATCACCAATTTGTCCAATGTATCACCTCCGGGGTTTACCGTTCACCCACTACGAAGACTTCCGGTACCAGGTTAATACCGTTTTGAGATGATATAGTGTTCTGAATCTGCTGCATTAGGGTGATAACGTCCTCTGCTGTTGCTTGGCCTGTATTGACAATGAAATTGGCATGCATGGTGGATACCTGTGCGCCTCCTTGAGTCATACCCTTTAGCCCCGCTGCTTCAATCAGGCGGGCGGCATGATCACCAGGTGGATTCCGGAACACGCTGCCAGCACACGCCATCTGCAGTGGCTGTGTACGGCGTCTACGGTCTTTATAAGCCGCCATCGATTCCGAAATGACTTTGCGTTCTCCCTGCTGGAGTGCAAATGTAGCCTCCAACACGATACCTCTCCGGTCATGCAGAACAGAGTGGCGATAGGCAAATTCCATGTCCTCCTTGCTGTAACGTACCAATTCCCCTGTCTCCAGTACAATCTCAGCGAATTGAAATATCCGTGACACATCCGATCCATGGGCACCAGCATTCATATATACGGCTCCGCCGACCGTTCCGGGGATGCCGCTACCAAATTCCAAACCGGTCCACTCTTTCTTTGCAGCAACAACACTGAGTTTAACAAAGGAATGTGCCGCTCCGGCAGTTACCCCGCCCTCGTGAAATTCGGCATAATCAAAGCCTTCTCCCGGTTTCACGACAACTCCGCGTATTCCCTTGTCAGACACCAACATGTTTGAACCCCGTCCAAGCTGCATCCATGGGATCTGATGCTTGTGCAGCAATTGGATGAGATTGACCATCTGCTCCTTGTTTTCCGGTATGACCAGCGCATCTGCAGGACCGCCGATCTTCCATGTGGTGTATTTGGCTAGCGGCTCGTTTTCAAGAACTTTGCCGACATTGTTCTGGGATAGTAACGATATCCACTGCTGCATATTAACATCCTCCTTTACTTCAAAACCGATGAGCACGGCAGTTTTCGTTGCTGCAAGCCGTGTTGCGGCGCCATGGAACGATTGTCACGATTTATAGGGTATCTTATGTCAGTCCCGTCGTGTGTGTGACAATCGCCCAAAACGCACTTTAACGCCCTGCAGCAAGACGCCGAATCTCGCCCACAAGCACCTCGGCTGCATCAGGTTTCCCCAGTTCCCTGGAGGCTTCCGCCATCCTTTTGCGCGCCGCTTCGTCATTCATAATTCCAGCAATCGCTTTATATAGCGCCTGGCCTGTCAGATCCTTCTCCAGCATCGTAAGCGATGCACCGCCACCCTCAAGTGTACGAGCATTCGCCTCCTGATGATTATTCGTCACGTTAGGTGACGGAATCAGAATGGATGGAATACCTAGAGATGTAATCTCGGCAAGGAATGATGCCCCTGCACGATTTACAATCAGCGACGTGCATGCAAGAACCTCAGGCATATTGTGTACATAAGGCAGCACATGCAGATGATTTGGCATCGTTCCAAGGGAACTGCGGATCGCTTCACGCGTTTCATCAAAATAAGAATCACCAGTCACATAGACCACGTGCACATCTTCAAGCTTGGCCAGCATCGGTGCCATATCCACCATGGCTTTATTGATTGCTTTCGCACCACGGCTACCACCAACCACAAGAACAACTCGGCTGTCCATGGGTACACCCAATGTCGCAAATCCACGATCGCGGCTAGCTTGGGCTACCGTTGTAGCCCTTGGATTACCGGTATACACAACCCTTTTGGCTCCAGAGAATGCTTTCTCCGAACCCTCAAAACTAACAGCTACCGTGTCCACATACCGGGTAAGGAACTTGTTAGTTAACCCGGGAATGGCATTCTGCTCATGAATAACACTTGGAATACCAAGTTTGGCTGCTGCATATACGACAGGCCCACACACATAGCCCCCCGTACCGATGACAACATCGGGTTTGAATTCCTTGAGCATTTTCTTGGCTTTGCGAACACCTTGCAGAAATCTCATCACAGTCTTCACGTTGTCAAAGGACAATTTCCGGCGAAAACCTGTAATGTCAATCGATTGAAACGGAATATTTTCTTGTGGCACCAGTTTACTTTCCAGTCCACGGGTACCACCGATATATAAAAATGTCGAGTCGGGATTCTCCGCCTCACATTGCCTTGCTATAGCAACGGCCGGATAGATATGCCCACCGGTACCGCCGCCGCTTAGAACGACTCGCATCGTACATTCACCTCGCATAACGGGATAAGTTCAATAATATGCCTAGCGCTGTTAACATCAAGGTCAGAGATGAACCGCCATAACTGATGAGCGGGAGCGTAATCCCCGTAACCGGCATAAGCCCGATCACGACACCAATGTTGATAATGACCTGCACAGCCACCATACCCACAATACCTACACCCAGAAGGCTGCCAAAAGCATCCGGTACCGTCATCGCTACGCGCATCCCTCTCCACACCAGGACCAGAAACAGCAATAATACAATCATTCCACCAATGAAGCCTAGCTCTTCTGCCAAAATGGAAAAAATAAAATCCGTTTGTGGCTCGGGTACGTAGCTGTATTTTTGTCGACTCATACCCAGCCCCAAGCCCGCAAGTCCTCCAGGGCCGATCGCATATAAAGATTGAATAATCTGATATCCGGCACCAAGTGGATCAGACCACGGGTCCAAAAAAGCCGTTATTCGCTGCAATCTGTAGGGAGCTGCCGCAATCAGTCCGGCAAACCCTGCTATACCGCCGAGGGCAAGCAGTGATAGATGTTTCATCCGTGCTCCTGCTGTGAAAATAATCAGCATCGATGCACCCATCATCACGGTGCCTGTCCCCAAATCGGGCTGAAGCATAATAATACCAAAGGCCAAACCAATCAAGCCGAGCGGTGGCAGAAGCCCCGTCGTGAACGTTTTGATTTTGCCAGGTTCCTTGCTTAGCCAGTGAGCGAGAAACAGGATCATACCCAGTTTCATGAATTCTGAAGGTTGTATGCCGAACGAGCTAATGCCCAACCAGCTTCGTGCCCCTCCCCGAACCACTCCGATGCCAGGAATCAGCACCGCAATCAGCATTATAAAACAGGCAATCAGTATAGGCTTTGCATACTTTCTCCAGACCCGGTAGTCCACATTTGCCGTAACAAACATGGCAGCAAGTCCAAGTCCGGCGAACAGCAGCTGTCTTTTGACAAAGTAAAATGAATCACCGTAGTCATGAAAAGCAAGCACCGAGCCCGCACTGTATACCATAATAATGCCGATGGCAAGCAATGCCAGAATACAAATTAGGAGCCAGAAATCCGGCGCCGGTCGCGTCTGTTTCATCAGGAGGCCACCCCTTGCATGGAAGTAGGGGCTTTTCCACCCCCCTACTTACAAGTTATGCGCCGCCTCTTTAAAAATGCGTCCCCGCTCTTCATAGGAAGGAAACATGTCCCAGCTTGCACACGCCGGTGATAACAAGACCACATCACCTGGAGCTGCAAACTGTGAAGCTTCCTGCACGGCAGCGGTTAACGTCCGGGCAGCGTCCTCCTCATTATCGACGACCTTAATTTGCTTTAATCCCGCCAGTTCCGCGACCTTGGCAATTTTCTCTCGTGTCTCTCCAAGAGCAACCACAGCTTTCACCCGCTCCTGGAATAATGGCAGCAATTCCATCATGTCTGAACCACGATCCAGTCCTCCGGCAATGAGCACGACCGGTTCCTTGAAGGAGTTCAGCGCCATTACGGTTGCTTTGGAGTTGGTCGCTTTCGAATTGTTGTAATAGCCCGCTCCATTATGTTCAAGTACATATTCAAGACGGTGTTCAACCCCCTTGAAGTCAGCCAGAGGCGCAGCAAGCACAGATGGATCGGCTCCAGCGGATACAGCAATAGCTACTGCTGCCAAGGCATTTCCCACATTAAATCGTCCTGGTATTCCGATGTCTTCCACATCAATAATGACATGATGGTTGCCCTCACCGTCTACATAGATCACCTGGCGCTTCACATCATCCTCTTCCCCATCCACGTATGGAGGATCGGCATATACCCCTGCTTCAAGCTTCTCTGTCAGTGAGAATGGGAGCAGTCTTGCTTTGATATAAGGAACCAGTCCGCGACATACCGGGTCATCCCAGTTCAGGATAGCTACATCCTCCGGTTGCTGGTTGGAGAACAATTTGGCTTTGGAAGCCACATAATCATCCATGTCTCCATGATAATCCAAATGAGTCTCCGCCACGTTTAGCAAACTTGCAATGCGTGGACGGAAATCGGATGTGCCTTTCAGTTGGAAACTGCTAAGCTCCACCACCATCCAGTTATCCGCAGAAGCCTGCTCTGCCGCCTCACACAATGGCGTTCCAATATTACCGGCAACGATCGGTTTCAAACCGGCAAGCTCCAACATGTTGCCTACCCACGTTGTTGTGGTTGTTTTCCCGTTAGAGCCCGTGATCCCGATCATAGGCGCAGCGCATAGATGGTAAGCTACCTCCACCTCAGTCACCACTTCTATGCCTAAGGCAAGTGCCTGTTGCACAGGAGGTGCCTGATAAGTAATGCCCGGATTTTTGACTACAAGCTTCACATCACTATGAATCAGATCGTCCGGATGTCCCCCGCATACAACAGAAATTCCCAAAGCCTCCAATTCGGATGCTTCGGGACACTGTTCTCTCTCTTTTTTATCATTAACTGTAACGATTGCGCCGGCACGATCCAGTACTTTGGCGACCTGCACGCCGCTTTTGGCCAGTCCAAGCACGACCACTTGTTGTCCACGATATGATTCAGGATGATTCATTGTTTACAACCCCTTGTTGAGATAAAGTCCGAGAGCGGCCAAAACGGCACCTACCGCCCAAAAAGTAATGACAACTCGCCATTCCGACCAGCCACTCAGTTCAAAGTGATGATGAATCGGGCTCATTTTGAATACACGTTTGCCACGAGTTTTGAAAGATACTACTTGAATGATAACGGACAGGATTTCGATGACGAAAATACCGCCAATGATGACAAAAAGAAGTTCTGTCTTCGTCACAATCGCGACGGCACCAATCGCACCACCAATTCCGAGTGAGCCTGTATCTCCCATAAACACTTTGGCCGGGTGTGCGTTATATACCAGGAATCCAAGTACCGCACCAATCATCGCCGCCGCACATACCGCTGCTGGCATGGATGTTGCCTGCATCGCCACAATGGCAAATGCCCCAAATGCGATGGCGCTCACGCCGGACAGCAAGCCGTCCAGACCATCGGTAAAGTTAACTGCATTCGTGATGGCAAGCATCATGAATACCACAAACGGATAGTAGAACCATCCCGTCCAGTCGAAGGAGACTGATGTACCTGGAATCGATATGGCTGTGCTGTGTCCATTCTGGATAAGCAAATAGCACATCACTGCACTGAAAAACAACTGACCAATCATCTTTTGTCTAGCCGTCAGCCCCAGTGAACGTTTGAATACAATCTTGATGTAGTCATCCAGGAAACCGATCAGACCGAAGCCGAGTGTAGCCACCAGCAGGACGTAAAAGTCCGTATTTTTGACCGCTGAAAATTTCAAAAAGGCCAATGTGAACGCGAGTAAAATAACTACTCCGCCCATTGTAGGTGTTCCGCTTTTTTTCAGATGGCTCTGTGGCCCATCTTCGCGAACCTGCTGTCCGAACTTCATTCGACGCAGCAATGGAATCAAGAGCGGTGCAGCAATCACCGCCAAAATAAATGAAACACCGATTGTTAACAGTAATACCTGAAAATCCATGGGTTCACCCCTCTAGTCTACTCTATTCTGTAATGGAGCTATTTTTAGCGCTTCGACCACATCCTCAAGCTTCATGCCTCGGGAGGCCTTAAACAAGACAACATCTCTGGATTGGAGATTCTTCAGTAGATATCGGGTCAATTCTTCCTTGCTCTCAAAAGTGTGTACGGCTTCTGCTGGCATGTTTTGTCTTGCTCCTTCTGCGATACTCGCAGATAAAGGGCCATAAGCCAGCACCATATTCATTTTGTCGGGTGTAATATATTCACCGATTCCCCGATGGAGCTCATGCTCCTGAGGCCCCAGTTCTAGCATATCACCGAGCACGGCAACTTTGATCCGATACCCCTTAAGGCCCTCCAGCACATCCACAGCGGCTTTCATGGAGGTTGGACTAGCGTTGTAAGCATCATTGAGCATGGTCAAACCACTGACCCCGTTAATAATCTCGATGCGCATGCCGGTTAATTTCAGACGTGACAGTCCTGCTACAATCTGTTCAGCAGCCACTCCAAAATGACGGGCAACCGCTAATGCAGCAAGACAGTTGACCACATTATGTGTCCCCAATAATGGCAGTGTAAGAGCATCCTCTCCAGACTGCTTGGTTGTAAACGCAACCCCACTCTGTGCATTCATAATTCCAGTAGGATAATCATCGTTATCCGTCTGCAAGCCAAATGTATACCGTTGAAGTCCTTCAGGCAGCTTAGTCGCTGGCTCCGCCAGAACCTGCTCAATCAACGGTTCGTCGCCGTTGTATATCAGCAATCCACCTGGTTTCATGCCAGCAGCAATTTCAACTTTTGCCCGAGCAATCTCCAATCGAGATCCCAGTTGAAGTAGATGGGATTCACCAATATTCGTGATGATTGCGACATCCGGCTGGGCAATTAAAGATAATTCTTCAATCTCTCCTCGGCCGCTCATGCCCATCTCCAGAATTACGATCTCAGTGTCTGGTTCCATGCTAAGTACGGTAAGCGGCAAACCAATATGATTATTGAAATTGCCTTGGGTCTTATGCACTTTGAACGTGGTAGACAGAATGGCATCCACAATGTCCTTTGTTGTTGTTTTACCATTGCTGCCTGTAATGCCTACAACGGAGGCCTTGTTTTCTTTTAAATAGGAGGACGCAAGCTCCTGCAATGCAACCAGGGTATCCTCCACAATAATCACAGCACCTTGAGGTGCAGCTCCATGATCCTTTTGCCATAAAGCTCCGGCAGCGCCCTTCTCTACACAGGTTTGCACAAATTCATGTCCGTCAAACCTTTCGCCAACAAGCGGGATAAAGAGACTGTCTTGAACGGGCTTACGCGAATCTGTAAATACACCTTCAACACCAACATCACCATAAGCAGCAATGTCAGTTAGTGTTCCTCCACACATCTCGGCCAATTGTGCCAATGTTCTTTTTATCAATTGGATTTGCCCCTTATCGCTTCTTTCGCTATGATCCGATCGTCAAAGTCCGTCTTGGTTGTGCCGATGATTTGATAGGTCTCATGCCCCTTGCCCGCAATCAATACTACATCGGCAGGGCTTGCCATTTCAATAGCTTCATGAATCGCCTGGCGCCGATCCACAATCATCGTATAACGGTCAGGTTGAATGGCATCTTCAATCAAGCCCTGTTCAATATCCTTGAGAATCAGATCGGGATCTTCTGTCCGCGGATTGTCGGAAGTAACAAATACGATATCGCTATACTTCGCAGCAATTTTACCCATTAGAGGCCGCTTCGTACGATCTCGGTCACCACCACATCCAAATACGCAGATCACACGGCCTTCAGCAAATTCCTTCACCGTCCGCAATACGTTCTCCAGGCCATCTGGGGTATGAGCATAGTCAACAATGACTGCAAACGGTTGTCCTTCGTCAACAGCCTCAACACGTCCATCTACGCCAGGTACCGTCTCCAAACTACGTTTGATCTCCTCCAGCGGAATGTCTTCAACCAGAGCAGCAGCGATGGCAGCCATTGCGTTGTACACATTGAATTTGCCTACCATCCGTAAACGAATATCAGTGCTGCCTCTGAATGTGTCTACATGGAAAGAAGTCCCCTGCGAGGTAATTGAAATCTGGGATGCGCGTACATCCGCATTTTCCTCCATGCCGTATGTAATGACTTCAGCTGCCGTTACAGATATAAAATAAGCTGCTGCGGGATCATCTGCGTTGATCACTGCAAATTTGCGCTTGGAAGCATCTGCGGTATATCCGTTACCCAACCGTGCAAAGAACAGTCCTTTCGCTCCGCGATATTCTTCCATGGAATGATGGTAATCCAGATGATCCTGCGTCAGATTGGTAAATACGGCCGTACGGAATTCCGTCCCCTTCACCCGACCTTGCTCCAAAGCGTGGGATGAAACTTCCATAACACAACAGTCCGTGCCTGCTTGAACCATATCATTCAGACTGCGCTGTAGATCAAGTGCTTCCGGTGTAGTGCCTGACATCGGGTACGTGCGCCCATCATAACGCATTTGAATGGTCCCGATTAATCCTGTTTTTTGACCAAAGTCACTCATGATTTTTTCAATTAAATAGGTGGTCGTTGTTTTTCCGTTGGTTCCCGTTACACCAATCATATTCATCTTGCGGCTTGGTGAGTCAAAAAAGGAATCTGCCAGTACAGCCATGGCGAAACGGCTGTCTTTTACCAGCAACTGCGGAACAGGCAGATCCAGCTCTCGTTCCACAACCAGAGCGACAGCTCCAGCGTTTACAGCCTTCTCAGCATAGTTATGTCCGTCAACCGTATGTCCTGGAAGACAGATAAACAGATCTCCCGGTTGTACCTGGCGAGAATCTGTCTGTAGGTTTTGACATTCTGTATTTGTTTCGCCAATGACACGGGCGGTTGTTAGCATTGATGAAAGTTGTTTTAAAAGCACATGAATAACCTCACTTTTTCCAAGTTTACTTCAATTTCAACAGTTCTCTGTAATCATTAATATCGTAAACACAGCCAATTAATGAAACGCAACTCAGTGCATTTTGTTGCGGTGGGGATCAAGAGCCCCATCAGGGCTCTTGTCCTTCCTCCTTGGTATGATCATGAATATCATTCAGAACATTACCCATATAGATGCGTATAGTAGAACCCTGATCAACCCGTGCTCCTGGTTTTGGAGCCTGGTTAATGACATATTTCCCACTGCCGGATTTGGCCAGCATAAAGTTCATATTCAGATCCTCATACAGGTCTTCGACCGTAGCTCCTGTCAGATCGGGAACCGTCACGATTTTGGTTTCTCCATACTTGTATTCTTTGGCTACCTGATCCTTTCGAACCGGAACATTCATATAATGCAGCGCATCCTCCAGAATGTTCTGTACGATCGGTGCGGCAACCACGCCGCCGAACTGAATCCCTTTCGGGTTATCCACCGCAGTATACACAACAATCTGCGGATCATCCGCTGGAGCAAAACCGATAAAGGATACAATATGCTCGGTAGAGGAGTAACGTCCATTGATTACCTTCTGGGCCGTACCCGTTTTTCCGCCAACCCGGTATCCATCAATAAACGCCGGACGTCCCGTACCCTTGGCGACGACACTCTCAAGTGCTTCACGTACTTGCTTGGACGTATCTTCCGAGATGACTTGACGAACCAGTTCCGGCTTGGCCTCTTCCATCACTTCACCCGTTTCGGGATGAACCCAAGCCTTTGTAACATATGGCTTGTATAGTTTACCACCATTAATAGCTGCTGACACAGCCGCTACTTGCTGAATTGGCGTAACGGATACCCCCTGACCAAAAGCAGTGGTCGCAAGCTCCACAGGACCGACCCGTGACAGTTTGAACAGAATCCCGCTGGCCTCACCACTCAGATCTATGCCTGTTTTGGTGCCAAAACCGAAGTCTTTAATATAGGAGAATAATGATTCTTTGCCCAGCCTCTGACCCAGTGCAACAAATCCAGGGTTGCAGGAGTTCTCCACGACTTGGAGGAAGGTCTGACTTCCATGGCCGCCCTTTTTCCAGCAACGCAGGCGAGCGCCTCCAACTTCAACAAATCCGGGATCATAGAACTGATCCTGCGTCAGATTTACTTTTTTCTCTTCAAGTGCTGCTGCGAGCGTAATAATTTTAAACGTTGAACCCGGTTCGTACGTCATCCAGATCGGTAAATTCCGGTTGTATACATCGGCCGGATATTGCTGATAATCGGCTGGTTCGTATCCGGGTCTACTGGCCATGCCAAGGATTTCACCCGTCTTAGGGTTCATTGCAATGGCAAGCGCCGAGTTGGCCTGGAACTTGACCATAGCCTGATCCAGCTCGCGTTCCATGATGGACTGAATCGATTTATCAATAGTCAGCTTGAGGTTCAGACCATCCTTCGGTTCCACATACTTCTCAGATGAGCCCGGCATTAGCCTTCCGGCCGCATCGGACAAGTAGGACACACTGCCATTCAAACCGTTCAGTTTATCATCATACTTTTTCTCCACACCCGTTAAGCCCTGATTATCAATACCCGTAAAACCAAGAATATGAGCCGCCAGATCATCATAAGGATAAAAGCGTTTATTATCCTCAGCAACAACGATACCCGGAAGCTTCAAATCACGGATGTGCTGAGCTTTCTCCATCGTAATTTTGCGGCCACCGGGTTGTAGTCGTACAATTAGTTCTCTTTTCTTGATGGTTGCCAGCACTTTCTCTTCGGTCATCCCCAGCAAAGGAGCCAGTGCTCTTGCTGTTGTCTCCGCTTCCTTGACCTGGGCAGGAATCGCCATAATGGTTGGTGTGGTTATATTGTAGGCGAGAGAGGTTCCATTTCGATCCAGGATCTCTCCCCGTTTGGCTGAATAAGGAATATTCCGCCGCCACGACTCTTCCGCTTTCGCAGAGAGTTCCGGTCCTTTCCCTAACTGTACATAAGCAAGCCTGATTACCAAGGCTGAGAATAACAGAACTAAAATAACTAAACTCCATAACAACCTGCGCCGCAGATTTACGCTTGACCCCTTCACGAAAAGATCCCCCCACTCGTCCCAAAATCATGATTGTGTTCAATTCATGAATATTCAGGACAACCGGGGGTTAGAACAAGCTGTCTGTGATCTCTATGGAAGCGAAGCCCCGTCCGAAGTGTTACCAGACGATTTTGTCTCATTTGAAGGTGAATTTGTAGTATCCGTTTTACCCGTTTCTTCGGTGTTCCCCGTTCCATCAGCTGCTCCCTGATTATTAGTCTCGTCCCCTAATGCTGGATCAGAAGACTCGGGAGCTTCATCTGCTATACCGGTAACTGCCGCTTTGGCCGTCTGCAGCACAAGCTCAACCGTTCTCTGTTCGCCTGCCACCTGCTCCGTTTGCTTCACCACATATCCTTCACCTTTAACGGTTACGCCCACTTTCATGAGGGAGAGCACTTCAAGTGCATCTCGTAGAGATTCGCCAGTCAGATCAGGGATCTTCATTTTGCTGCTCTCTTCGGTCAAAAGGTAGATTCGTTGGCCAGGATTCATGGCTGCACCCGCCACAGGATACTGGCGAATGACATTTTCACCCTGACCAAGCGTCTCATAGGCAATTCCTGCGTTCAAAAGTTGGCTTCTAGCCTGTTTGGCTGTCTTGCCTGACAGATCAGGAGCTTTAGATTGAACGACCGGCGTTGTTTTTGACTTTTTGTCAGTGGTCTTTACTGTATCTTTGGGAACTCCCATGTATTGAAGAGTCTGGCTCACAATCTTCTTGAATACCGGAGCAGCTGCAGTACCTCCGCCAATATTGGAACCATCAGGCTGGTCAATCACAATTAACATCGCGATTTTGGGATTATTTACAGGTGCAAATCCGATAAACGAAACGACGTCTTTGGATTTACTGTATGTCCCATTCACAACTTTTCTTGCCGTACCCGTTTTACCAGCCACACGGTATCCTTCGATATAAGCATTGCGCCCTGTACCAATCGTTTGGTCGGCTACAACCTGTTCCAGATACCCGCTCACCAGTTTGGAAGATTCCTTGGAAATGACCTGACGAACGACCTTCGGCTTGATTACTTCTGATGTACCGTCATTCGGGTTAATAATTTCCTTTACCAGATGCGGTTCCATAAGTTTGCCACCGTTGGCAATGGCCGAAATGGCTGCTACCTGCTGGATTGGCGTTACCTGTACAAGACCATGACCATATGCTGCTGTGGCAATTTCCGATTTATAAACCAGCGGCTTGATTGGTGAAGCCGATTCACTCGGCAGATCAATGCCCGTCTTTTTACCAAAACCGAATTGGTCTATGTAATGACGTAAACGTTCACCGCCAAGCATGTTATAGCCCAGATTAACAAACGCAATGTTACTTGAACGTTTAACACCTTCCAAGTAGGAAATCCGGCCATAGGCGTGACCGTTATCACTAATTGGGTAGCCACCGATATAGACTCGCTTGGATTCAAACGTAGCATTCGGATCAAACAGCTTCTCTTCAACCGCACCCGCCAGAGTAACAATTTTAAAAGTAGACCCTGGTTCATAGATGGATTGTATCGCATGGTTGATAAAATTTTTCTGATCCGGCGTTTCCCCATACGTATTAGGATTAAAGGTCGGCCAATTGGCCATACCAAGAATCTCCATCGTATTGGGATCTGCTGCAATGACAGTCATGCTCAGTGGATTGTACTGGGCTACCGCTTCTTTCATTGCATCTTCGATGTAGTACTGAATTGTATCATCAATCGTCAGCTTCAAGTTACTTCCATTCTGCGGTGGTAGATAGTTGTCCTGGGAATCAGGCAGCTTGTACCCTTTGGCATCTTTCTGGTAGTTCAGATAACCATCTGTACCTGTAAGCTGTTCATCATAGGAGACTTCAAGTCCGTTAACCGCTTTGCCATCACGGCTCATGTATCCCAGCAGATGAGAGGCGAGCGTTTCTTCCGGATAAAATCGCTTCGACTCCTGTGTCATGACAATCGCGTTTTTAGCCTTGTAGTCATCCTGAAGTTTTTCGCGAAATTCGTCTACTTTAGCAGCGAGTTCAGGGCTAATTTTATACCCTTCACTGCGCACTTCACGTTGTTGAAAGAATGTCCCATCTTTCTTTTTGGCTGTTACAAGTGCGCGCATTTCACTCTCGCTTTTACCCAATAAACTAGATAATTTGTTAATAACCACATCTTCAATCCCAAGTTTATTAATCATCTCCGGGTTTACAGATACCGTGTAAGCAGGTGCATCTGTGGCCAGGATGTTACCATTGCGGTCTGTGATTGTCCCTCGACTGGCCTTGATGGTTTGTTCACGTTCGACCAAACCAGCTGCTCGCTCCTGCCAAATACCGCCATTAACAACCTGAATAAAAAATATGCGGGTTATTAATACAAGAAAAAAGAGGGTAATACATCCCCCTATAAGCAGCGTGCGCATCTTTATTCTTTTTACCATCGGTACACCTCTTTTGCTTCAGCACTTTGTATGGATTGATACAAAATGTTCTACTTATTTGCTGTATCCGAGGACGATTCAGTACCTGTCGAGTTCTTTGCACTTGTTGAGCGAGGTACAAAAATGACATCCTTACCGGAAGCCTCAACATAACCAAGTTTGCGAGCATTCTCGATGACCAGATTGTTCAGTTTTTCTTTCTCCACTTGCAAATCTGCAATCGTTTTCTCTGCGTCTCTCACATCAGACAACGTCGTCTGTGCCTGCTTATTCAGATCATAGATGTGAGCGTAACGCGACATCATTACACCACCCACAACAATGACTGCAACCAGAGTAATCAGATACAAAAATTTCTCGCGTGCCGGAAGACCGGTACGACGGGTCACCACTTTGGTAGTTTCCTTGTACCGTTGCTGGGCCACACGTTCTTGGGACGCTTTTTCTTTCACTGCCAGATTACCACGTGTATATGCCATACTCCGACTCTCTCCTCCGCTCTTGATTTACAGTTTCTCGGCTACGCGCAGCTTCGCTGAACGAGCACGGGAGTTTTCGGCCAGTTCCGTTTCCGTTGGAATCAGCGGCTTTCTGTTCACTAAACGCATGGTACCCTTACCGCCGCAAACACACAACGGAAAATCGGGAGGGCATGTACATTTCTCCAGATAACTGCTAAAAATCTGTTTGCAAATTCGGTCCTCAAGTGAGTGAAAAGTAATAACAGATACACGTCCGCCTGGTGCCAAGCACCGAACGGCCTGATGTAACGCTTCTTCGAACGCGCCCAGCTCATCATTAACCGCAATTCGCAATGCCTGGAAGCTGCGTTTTGCAGGATGTCCTCCGGTACGACGAGCCGCCGCCGGAATCCCTTCTTTGATCAATTCCACCAGTTCACCAGTAGTCTCAATTGTGGACTGCTTTCTTTTTTCAACAATGACACGAGCAATTCGTCTAGAGAATTTCTCTTCACCATAGCGATACAAAATGCGGGCAATCTCCTCTTCCGGCCATTCGTTAACAATCTCTTTGGCGGTAAGAGATGCGTCCTGATCCATACGCATATCCAACGGAGCATCGTGATTGTAGCTAAATCCACGTTCTCCTTCGTCGAATTGCGGCGATGATACCCCCAAATCGTACAAAATGCCATCTACCTGTGGCACGCCATCTTTCATCGGTACATCCAGTTCTTTCAGTACCTGTTCGAGATCACGGAAATTGGTTTTCACCAATGTAATCCGCTCTCCATATGGAGCCAATTTTTCACGCGCGTTATCCAAAGCCCAATCATCCTGATCCAGTGCGATCAGACGTCCCCCTGGACCGAGCTTGGATGCAATCACGGAGCTATGTCCGCCACCGCCTAAAGTGCAGTCCACGTATATACCGTCCTGCTTGATGTTTAATCCCTCTGTTGCCTCTTCTTTGAGTACGGTTATGTGGTGAAACAACCTGCACCCCTCCTGACTTTATAGATCAAAATTAAAATCGACCAGCTTTTCGGCAATGTCGTTGAATGCTTCTTCGGATTGATTGAAATAACTCTCCCATATGCCTTTGCTCCAAATCTCCACCCGGTTCGACACGCCAAGAACAACGCAATCCTTGTCCAGCTTGGCATACTCTCTAAGATTGCCCGGCAAATTTACCCTGCCCTGTTTGTCCAATTCACATTCGGTGGCACCCGAGAAAAAAAACCGGGTAAACGCACGTGCATCGGATTTCATCAACGGCAGTGCTTTGAGCTTCTGTTCCATGACCCCCCACTCCTCCATGGGGTACACGAAAAGACACTGGTCCAAACCCCGTGTGACAACGAAAGACGGTCCCAGAGATTCGCGGAATTTAGCCGGAATAATAACCCGACCCTTGTCATCAATGCTATGTTGGAACTCCCCCATAAACATTGGCCCACTCACTCCTCACCCGTTTCTCCCACTTTGCCCCACTTTCCACCACCTAAGCATAATAGATTCGCACAAAAAAATCAAAACCCTTCTTACGGGCTTTACTTTTTTTTAATTTCCAACCGCAAAAAAACGTCTTTGATCCTGTCACTCAGGATCAAAGACGTTTCCCGTTTACGGGCAATCGCACGTACACCCGCATATGAGCCATATCATTAATAAACCATTTTAAACCCTTTGAAGCACTTAATCAGCTTGTAATTAATGGATGCTTCTTAGAATTTCCAGCTGTCCAGATATTTTTCCTGCTCGGCGGACAAAGAGTCGATGGCAATATTCAAGCTTTCTAGTTTGTAACTGGCAACCTGTTGGTCAATGTCATAAGGTACATTAACAACGGTTTTACCCAGTTCCGCATAGTTCTCGCTCACATAACGCAGACCCAGCGCTTGCAATGCAAACGTTGTATCCATAATCTCAGCAGGGTGTCCATCGGCTGCACCCAGGTTTACGAGACGTCCTTCAGCCAGCAAATACATCTTACGGCCATCTTTGAAGCGATATTCTTCAATGTTGCGGCGTACGGTACGAATCGAATCGGAACGTTTAGCAAGTTCAGGTTTGTTTACTTCCACGTCAAAGTGACCCGCATTGCTAAGAATTGCTCCATCCTTCATCACATCGTAATGCTCTCCAGTAATCACATCTTTATTGCCGGTAACAGCGATGAAGAAATCACCCAATTTTGCAGCTTCTACCATCGTCATGACACGGAATCCGTCCATATGTGCTTCTACGGCTTTAATAGGATCAATTTCAGTTACGATGACATTTGCTCCGAGCCCTTTGGCACGCATCGCTACACCTTTACCACACCATCCATAACCCACTACAACTACGTTCTTTCCTGCAACGACCAGATTAGTTGTACGGATGATACCATCGAATGCAGACTGACCTGTACCGTAACGGTTATCAAACAAGTATTTGCAATAAGCGTCATTGACTGCAACCATTGGGAAACGCAATTGTCCTTCTTTCGCCAAAGCTTTCAAACGAATGATGCCCGTTGTCGTTTCCTCTGCTCCACCACGAATGGTGGCAGCTAGGTCAGGACGTTCAGATGCAATGATAGTGGCAAAGTCCCCACCGTCATCAATGATCAGATCAGGTTTCACTTCAAGTGCACGAAGTTGCAGTTCTTTGAACTCAACAGGGTCCGGATTATGTTTGGCATACACAGTAACGCCGTCTTCCACCAGAGCAGCACAAACATCGTCCTGTGTTGACAATGGGTTGCTGTGTGTAATCGTCACTTCTGCACCACCAGCTTGAATGACTTTCGCCAGGTAAGCTGTTTTGGCCTCAAGGTGAAGGCAAATGGCTACTTTCAAACCTTTAAACGGAAGATCCTGTTCAAATTGGCGACGAATGCGGTTTAACACCGGCATATGTGCTTCTACCCAATCAATTTTCAGATGACCTTCCGAAGCGAGTCCCATATCCTTAACGATACTGTTTTGCAATGCAGGGGTAGTCATTCCTCATCCTCCTCGATTATCTATTCCTTCTATTATAAAAGGTCACTACAATGTGATCACTTGGTGTTGTCCACGGAATTCGTTCTGACTTTCAATCAGTTGTCCGATCCACTCGGTTCCATAACGGTTCAGGTAAAAGAGTACGTTATGTACTCGTTCCTGTGGTTTGTTCATGGGAAAGAGTGAGTTTTGCATCCCGTTCCAGTGTCTTAGACTCACATTGTGTTTATCTTTGATGGCTTTGTGGGTCTGCTGTTGCAGATATTGCATCTGTTCGCTGATCTTACCTACATTGGTATCTCCAATTCGGTCCAGACCAGGATGGATCTCTGTGATCTGATCAAGTAATGGACGATATAGATCGGCAAATGCTTGCTGAACGCGCTCGAATTGTTCATCGACCTGGAAGGTCTCCTGCTGTGCCAGCCATTGTTCCTTCTTATCTTCCATATGATATTGAACGTCCTGGAAAGAAAGACCGTACTGCTTCATATGCTTGTGATGAACATCTTCCAAAATGGTAAAGGACAGACGTGGAAGCAAGATAGGCATCTGCAGCCCAAACCGGCCAAACGCTTCACGTGTCAATCCCCAGTACGCGATCTCACCTTGACCTAAGATAACAGCCGCTACAGGTAAAATGGAATCTTGCATCAATGGCCGGGTCAATACATTGTTGCTAAACCGCTCGGGATGTTCAGCCAGTTCCTGAAGCAGTCGCTCTTCTGTAAATGAAACCAGACCTTTACGGTCGCTGTACAAGCCGTCTTTCAACATCAGAAGCAACCGTGCCCCTTCATGTATGTAAAACAGATTGGCCCCATCTTCCGCGACTTCAGCTGGCATGGCATATCCGGCTTGTTCCAATGCGGAGGCACCTTGTGCATATGCTTGGCGTAATGTCCCATTTTCACGAATCAAACGCTCAAATACAGGCTGCTCAAGCCTGCGCAAGTCTGGATCTGCAGCATCCATCAGAATAAGTCCACTGCTGCCAAACAATGCTGAGATTAACCGAGCAAACGCATCACTCAGATTCGAACTCGACTGATGAATTTCCGTAACCAGCTTCATCAAACCAGGTTTGTGCACCGTATCCGGTAACAGATGCTCCACCTGCTTCAGCACGGTCATCCATTGTTCTGTTTCCACATGGACATAACTCACAGAATCCCTGCCTGCAAACCGCCCTTGTAACTTGATCTTCGTCATGTCACCGTTGGCGTCAGGCAAGTATGTGTGGTTCACTTCATCCCAGTCATGGTCTTCGCCTGCAATCCAAAAAACGGGAACGACCGGCCGTTGTAGCCTGTTCTCCGCTTCCCGCGCAGCTGCAACTACACTTGCTGCTTTATAAATTACAAACAACGGACCTGTAAGCAGGCCGCTTTGCTGTCCTCCCGTAACAACCAACGCTTCTTGTTCCGCGAGACGTGTGATGGATTCATGGACTGCACCATGATCGTTCACCCGTTTATTATATATACGTAGATACTCTGCCAGATGTTGACGAGGAATACGTGTGTTCTCCGATTGGTCTAGCCACTCGGCACGCGTATGAAGCCCCGATTCCCAGCGAATGTCATATTGGTAAAGGCCACGCGCAGCATCCCTTGAACAGACATAGTCTTCTGCAAGTCGCGTTCCGCTGCGGAGTGCCTCGGTAATACCTTTCATGAGGTCTGCCTCCTATTCTGCTTCAAAGAGCCTTTCTTGATTGTACCGAATGAGAGCCCTCTTCGTCAAAAGAAAGTGCATCAAAAAATAAAAAACCGCCGAACAAAGTCGGCGGTTTGATATTCATGGATAAGTCCAAATGAAAATTGTACTTTTTATACGTAAGGTTCTGCAACCCAGTGACCTTTGGATATCTCAATCAATTGAGCGTTCTGCAGGTTGTATGGATCATTTGCAGGACCACCAGATCCATTCTTAAGTGCTTGTTCTTCCGGCAGCAAAATGCGACGTTTGCTCGCTTCTACTTCCGGATCAGGTACAGGAATCGCGGACAGCAATGTTTTGGTGTAAGGGTGAATTGGATTAGCATAAAGTTCTTCACTTTCTGCCAACTCCACCACTTTACCCATGTACATTACAGCTACACGGTCACTGATATGTTTAACCATGGACAAGTCATGTGCAATAAACAGGTATGTCAAGCCGAGGCGTTGCTGAAGTTCTTCAAGCAAATTAACGACCTGAGCCTGAATGGACACGTCCAATGCAGACAATGGCTCATCACAGATGATGAATTTAGGGTCTACAGCCAATGCACGGGCAATCCCGATCCGTTGTCTTTGACCACCTGAGAATTCATGTGGATAACGGAGTGCATGGCTAGGATTCAGACCTACAAGATCAAGCAATTCTTCAACGCGTCTCTTCCGCTCTGCCCGACTTGACGCCAGACCATGAATATCAAGAGATTCACCGATGATATCCATAACGTTGAAGCGTGGGTTCAAAGATGCATAAGGATCCTGGAAAATCATCTGCATATCTTTACGCATTTCTTTCATCTTGCGCGGAGACAGCTTGTAGATGTCCGTTCCATTAAAGTTAACATTTCCGCCTGTTGGCTCATAAAGGCGCAGAATTGTACGGCCAGTTGTGGACTTACCACAGCCCGACTCCCCTACAACTCCAAGTGTTTCGCCTTCAAAAATATCAAAGCTAACATCATTAACCGCTTTTAGAATGTTGCCTTTGCCCAAGTTGAAGTATTGTTTCAGGTTCTTCACTTGAACCAGCGGCTTGTTGGCACCTTTGATAATACCAACTGGAGTAGGCTTTTCTTTTTTAGGCTCGTCCAGACGAGGGAGAGCATTCAGCAATTTAATCGTGTATGGATGTTGAGGATTACTGAAGATTTCAGCAGTTGTTCCTGTTTCAACAACTTCGCCTTCCTTCATAACGACAACACGATCACACATTCCTGCAACTACTCCAAGGTCATGCGTGATAAGCATGATCGAAGTTCCAAGCTTTTGCTGCATGTCTTTCATAACATCCAAGATTTGTGCTTGAATCGTTACGTCGAGTGCAGTTGTTGGCTCATCCGCAATCAGAAGGGATGGACGACATGCCAAGGCAATCGCAATCATAGCACGCTGGCGCATACCACCGGAAAATTGGTGTGGATAATGGTTCATACGCGATTCCGCATTTTTGATGCCTACAAGTTCGAGCATTTCCAATGCGCTTTTTTCAGCTTCTTTTTTGGACATATTCTGATGCTTGCGCAGTACCTCGGTAATTTGCTTACCAATTTTGATGGTAGGATTCAAAGAAGTCATTGGATCCTGGAAGATCATGCCGATATCTTTACCACGGATGGCTTCCATCTGTTTATCTGTCTTATTCAGCAGGTCCTGCCCGTGAAAAGTAATTTCTCCGCTTTTGACCTTCGAAGGCGGGGAGGGAATCAATTTCATGATGGTTTGGGCAGTAACACTCTTACCACTACCGGATTCACCTACGATCCCCAGCGTCTCTCCTTTGCCAAGTTCAAAACTCACATTTTTAACGGCATCAAACTCACCAGAACGCGTCGTAAATGACACACTCAGGTCTTTGACTGTTAAAATCGGCTCCATAATCCCACCTCCTATTTCTATTTACGTAATTTCGGATCAAGCGCGTCGCGCAAGCCGTCACCAAGCAAGTTAAATGCGAGCATTGTCATAACCATCAAACCTGCAGGGAACCACATCCGCCAAGGATACAGCGTCCAGCCTGTAAGTGCATCATTGATCATAGATCCAAGAGAGGATTTAGGTGCAGATACACCCAATCCGAGGAAGCTCAAAAATGCTTCTGCGAAGATGGCATTTGGGATGGACAATGTCAATGTAACGAGAATTGGTCCGACAGCATTTGGCAACAAATGACGGAAGAGTTGACGTCCAGTGCTTGCGCCCATGGAACGAGCAGCAAGGATAAAGTCTCTGTTTTTGAGTTGCATAATCTCACCACGCACAATCCAGGACATACTGATCCATCCTGTAATGGTAAGTGCAATGATAATCGTTGTCAGACTTGGCTCCAATACAACCAGCAACAGGATAACAACGAGCATGTATGGCAGGGAGTACAAGATCTCGGAGAACTTGTTCATGATGCCGTCAACACGTCCACCGTAGAAGCCCATAATGGCTCCATAAATTACCCCGATGACAAGGTCAATCAAAGCAGCAGCCAAACCTACAGTAAGAGACACACGTGCACCTACCCAGGTTCTTACCCATACATCACGACCCAGTTCATCTGTTCCGAACCAGTGTTCAGCACTCGGTGCAGCATTGGCATTCAACAAATCATTGGAATAATAATTATAGCTTGAGAACAACGAAGTTGGACCAATCATAGAGAAAATGACAACAAGGACTAGAACAGCCAAACTAATCATAGCGGCCTTGTTGGTTGCAAGTCTGTACATAGCGTCTTTGAATAGCGATACACTCTCTTGCGATTTCAACGCTGCCTGACTATCCAGGCCTGTGTTCGCCGTTTCATTATTGTTGTTATTCTTGCCAGACAACGTTATGCCCCCTTCCGGCTTTCTAGCTTAATTCTAGGATCAATCAACACGTAAGCGATATCTGTCAGGAAACGTGCAAGCATCAAGAGAATACCATAGAAGATTGTAATCCCCATGATCATCGTGTAATCACGATTCGTAATACTCTCTACAAATACTTTACCAATTCCACCAATATTAAAGATTTGCTCAATAACAACGGAACCTGTGATAATATTTGCTGTCATCGGACCAACATAAGTAACGACTGGCAGAATACCGTTCCGTAAAACGTGTTTAAACATGATAGCAGGCCATTTCAAACCTTTGGCTTTGGCTGTCTTGATGTAGTCTGCATGCAACACTTCCAACATGCTTGAACGCGTCAAACGTGCGATAAAGGCAATTGGAGATGCTGACAGTGCGGCAACCGGAAGCACATAGTCGAGCGGGCCATCGAAGCCCATAACATTAAACCAGCCGAGTTTGAATGCAAAAACATATTGCACCAGGGATGCGAGCAAGAAACTCGGTACAGCAATCCCGATAACAGCCAGAATCATCGTAATATCATCAATCAACTTGCGATGGTACACTGCGGCAATAAGCCCCAACAAGACACCCACAACAATTGAGATAATAATTGCAAAGATTCCTAGCTTCAGCGATGCTGTAAACGTTTGAGTGATCATACCAGTTACATCTTGATTCAGGTATTTCATAGAAACCCCGAAATCACCTTTGATGATTCCACCCATATACTTCAGGTATTGTTCATACATCGGTTTGTCCAAACCATACTTCACTTCCAAAAGTGCCCGGATTTCAGGTGATACTTTTTTCTCGGATGTAAAAGGGTCACCCGGAATGGCCTTCATCAGGAAGAAGGTTGCTGATGCGAGTATGAAAAGCGATAGCAGCATAAATAGCAGTTTTTTCAGCACGTACTTAACCAACCCTTGCACACCTCCACAAACAATATTTTGTATACAAATCGATTGTAGAATTAGACAAGAATAATGTCCAATCCATTTATCGGAAATTTCAAGAATTATAAGGAAAATCGGTGCACATACAAAAAAATCGGGATATATATGGAATTCCACATATATATCCCGAAGTAATCATATAGACTTCAGAACAACTTATTTCTCTTCCAGATATGCACGAGTGAAGTCAATAGCTCCACTGAAATCAAGTTGTATGCCTTTCAGGTAAGGCTTAGTCAAAGATACGTTAGTGTAGTAATAGATCGGCAATACGCCCATTTCATCTTGAATCAGGATTTTCTCAGCGTCAGCAAAAGCAGCCATACGAGTAGCTGGATCTGCAGATTTTACAGTCTCTTTAACATCTTTGTCATACTGTTCGTTGCTGAATTTGGAATCATTGTTTGTGTTTCCAGTAGTCCACATTTCCAAGAAGTTGTACGGATCGTTGTAATCAGCAGACCAGCCCGCACGAGCGATTTGGAAGTTTTGGTTTTGACGGTTCTCAAGGAATACGCCCCACTCTTGGTTTTCCGTTTTCACGTCAACACCAAGGTTTTTCTTCCACATATCAGCAACAGCAAGCGCGATTTTCGCGTGACCGTCACTAGTATTGTAGATCAAAGTTACTGCTGGCAATGTTGTGTAGCCTTCTTCTTTCATACCTTCAGCAAGCAATTTCTTAGCTTCTTCTACGTTCTCAGTGAAGTAGTCATCTTTGTGCTCATCACGGAATTCGCCGTTTTCACCGCGGATACCTGGAGGTACAAAGCCGAAAGCTGGAATTTGTCCACCTTGTGTTACTTTGTCAACGATCAATTGACGCTCGATTGACATTGCAAAAGCTTTACGGATTTTAACGTTGTTAAATGGAGCTTCATTAACGTTGAACTGGTAGTAGTAAGTACTTGCAATACCAGTAGCTTTAAACTCGTCCGGCAATTCCGCTTTTACAGAAGGAATTTGGTCGGAAGGAATTTCACCGTTAGGTGCGCCTGTGTAGTCCAATTGTCCAGACTTATAAGCTTGCAGTTCGGAAGCACTGCTGTTTGTCAGGGACATGTTAATTTCAGACAATTTGATGTCAGAAGCTGCATGGTAGCTTTCGTTTTTCTTCACGACGATTTTTTGACCTTTAGCGTATTGATCCATTGTGAATGGTCCGTTAACGATCATGTTTTTGTAGTCTGTGAAGAATTTGTCATTCGTGTCAGCAGACTTGTGTACTGGGTAGTACGTGTAGAATGCTGTCAGACCCAAGAAGTAAGGTGTTGGGTTTTCCAACGTTACTTCCAGCGTGTGCTCATCAGTAGCTTTAACACCTACTTGAGAGAAGTCTGTGATTTTAGTACCTTTATATGTTTCGTCTTTGCTCAGGTTGTAACCCTCAGCACCTTTGATGTAATACAATTGGTAAGCATATGGAGAAGCTGTTTCCGGTTTCAAAGCGCGTTCCCAAGAACGTACAAAGTCTTCGGCAGTGATTGCATCACCGTTGCTCCATTTAGCATCCGGGTTCAGGTTGAAAACATATTTCAGACCATCTTCGGAAATTGTCCAGTCTTTAGCAACACCTGGAGCTTCTTTGCCATCAGGGTCGATACGCACAAGACCTTCATACAAGAATTTCAGTACAGTGTTGGTTTGGCTGTCTTTTGCTTGAGCCGGGTCTAACGTAGGAGGTTCAGCTGACAGGTTAATTTTCAGGACTTGATCTTTAGCAAGACCATTTCCTTCGGTTGCAGAACCAGTATCGGTGTTACCTGTGCCTTCGTTTTTCGATCCGCACGCTGCAAGTACGGTACCGAACGCCAAAATCAGCGTCAAAAGGACTAATAGACTTTTCCTTTTCATCTAACACTTTCCCCCTAAATTGATGTGGTATATGTTTATAGATTATACAACCACCGGTCAAAAAAATCTACATTACTTTTTCAGAAAGTAATGTTTTTTTCAGTTTTCGACAAAATCGACACATTTTTTAGCCCTTTTGCGTTATGTATCCTCACATCTGTTTCATGAAGTATCTAAATAATCCAAATATAGTAAACAAAACATACCCAAAACTCATTATGACAAAAGCCATGCGCCAAACGGCCCGGAACATTCTACCCCTATCGATCTTACCTTTGAGCCGATTTTGTGCACCTCCGATGAATCCAAGCGCTATTAGTATGAGTATTAGTGTTAAATAAAATCCAAAATTCGAATCAAATGTTAAGTTGAATAACGCCGATACAGAGAATATAAGGAATAAGGTTGTTACATCCATTGCCGAGCGCAGCGCCACACGCTTATCTTTTTTCCATCCATACATGATCCAATACACAAGAAAAAATGGAAAGAACGGCAGTATGCTCAGCACAATAAAAAATCCCATTAACTCACTCCTTCCGGTTGCATACCTTCAATCAGATGAAGCAGTACTTCATGCATCGGAGCAGACAGGCCACACCGACACGCCATGCTTACGATTTGCCCGTTAATGGATTGCACCTCCGTTTGTTGTCCATGCAGAACATCCGACAGCATGGAAGATGTATTCGAGGCTGTGGAACGACAGACGGAGAGGATTTGTTCCCACACATCAACATCAAGAAGTATTCCGCTTGCTCTGTATACCGCCAATGCCTCATCGTACAGCTGACGCATAACCACGATTCGCTCTTCCTTTGTAATTAACTCACCGTTAGGAATACGCCATATCGCGGTAAGAGGGTTAATGACAGCATTGATTAACAACTTCCTATAAATCAGCTTATCGATTTCATTCGACACTGTACAGCCAAATCCTGCCTGCTGCAAAAGTCCCTGTAAACGAATGGGGTCATTTTGATTCATTGGCGTTAGAGGTGAGATACGTACATCTGCACTTTTGCCCAACCAGGTCTCTCCTATACCTGCACGGATGACTCCATCTACCTGACGTTTCGCCCCTTCTGTAGTTATGACGCTGTATATATTGGAATGCGGCATATTGGATTGCACATGATCCAGATGCCCAACCCCATTTTGGAAACATGCGATGTTGAGCACTTGCGTCTTCAATGAACCAATTTCACGTATAACATCAAGTATCGCTATCTGTTTCACCATTAATAGTAGCCAATCTCCAGGTGAGTGTTGCCACAATCGGGTTAACTCCGTAATCGGCTTGACCTGGATATGATCAGGTTTAATCTGGATGGTTTTCTCCCGTTCGATGACCTTAAATCCTTCTATACTCAGTTTATTTGCCTGTTCAGCCGTTCTGGTCCAAAACCGAACCTCGTTGCCTGCGTCCTGTAGCTTACCTCCATACAAAAGACCCAGTGACCCTGATCCTACAACGTCAATGATCATGCTGCATCCCTACCTCTGCTCCAATAGTTGCTTTCATCTATAATAGAACAAAAACAGCAAACAAAAAACCCATCATACCCGCCGTTATGTAACGGAGGTGTGACGGGTCCTAATCTAATGCTGATCATCAGATACAATTTGCTTTTATTCAATTCGTTCCAGATTCCCGTTGGCATCCATTTTGAATCTCGTTTTGAGTTCCTCTTCTTCTTCTGTCAGAAATGCGAGTCTGCGAGCACGATCCATAATCTGAATCAGTGCTTTATAATCGTCGTTTACAACACGATAATCAGTCTGTACTTCATTCACTTCCTTAGACAGACGATCATTCTCGCAACGCAGTTCATGAAGTTCATCCTCTTTTTCACGAAGCTCTTTCTCAAGCATCTTGAGCTGACGACCGTTTTCCTGCACAGTTCCCTTCCATTGCCGCAAGAATCGTATAACTGCATCAATGGATAGAGAATCTTCCGAAATACCATCCGCCTTGTACAGATTTTCTTCTGTATCCAGGGTGGACAAAGCTGCTACTTGTGGTCCAAGCAAAGCCGGTTGTTTGCGGAGATAACTCCGTTTTTGTCGTTGAGCCTTAGCATTGCTAATAGCAGACTCATACTTCTTACGTACACAGCTGTTCCAGCGAAAACCGCAAGCGGCAGAAGTTCTGCCTATTTTTTCGCCAACCTCTTCAAAAGCAGCTAGTTGTGTACTTCCTTCCCGAATATGACGCAAAGTAACTTCAGCCAAAATCAAATCGTCCTCTGTACTCCAAGCATCCTGTCTCACTGCAGTCATGCTATAATACCCTCCTAACAACATCCTAAAATAACCGTCCCCATAACCGATTTCCCGGTATGTGAATTAGGTATAAAAGCTGCTTCATTCATTCTTATGCCTCTCATAGAGTTCATAGAATTGATTTCATACTAAAATGTATTTCCACATTTATGAGTACTCATACGTTACATATGCAAAACAAACCATACTTTAACTCTTTTAGGCCAAAAAAAAAGAATTCGCTTTCATATCCAATTTTGTTTACACCTTTTTCCTTTCCCGGTATAATGTTGTGTAGACAATCTATGATCGTACATAGGAGAGGAGGACTTACCGTGGCGCGCATGTTTCGGGTACTCGGGTTCTTCACGCTAGCGATTGGCCTGATGGCTTTTGCGGGAGACCTGGTCGAAATGGCTTTGCTTTTTTTCCTGCAGACTGCGTTTTTTGTCATTTTGGGATATTTGAAATTTACCGAACGTACGTACATATTGCTCTTCTGGGGTTATATGATCGTAACATTCACAGGGTTCAGCTACTGGACCGTATTCCAAATGGATTTGCCGCTCTAATCCGCCAGCAGCATCAAAGCGATCCGGCTAATGTCGGGTTGCTTTTTTGTCATTTTCAGATTAAATGACTATTCTTTGTGTTATGTAACCACTACGGATATTTCACGTATCTATTTCATATATTGTCTGGAAGAGATAAGCCTGTTCGCATCATATGTAGATATGGAAAGGAGAATGATGGGTGAAACGTCGATACGGCATTCCTGGCTTCATCGTATGTATTATATTTTTGATCCAGCTACCTTGGACTTATGCCTATGGAGAACCTTCATCTGAGGAAACACGCGAAATACTGCAACAAAGCCTATCCATCGTCGAAATCGATCATGAAATCGAACGTATTGCAGCCAAACAAAAACAGCTAGACGAACAGCGTCAGACGTTATCCATGCAACTTCAGGAACAGGAAGACCAGATACATACTCAGCAAGACCGAGCGGGTGCAGTTGTAAGATCCTACTATACCGGGGAGCGTGATAGTCTCTTGATGACGGTACTGGGGGCAAGATCCTTTAAGGACCTGTTCATTCTATACGATTACTATCAGATTATTATTGGCAGGGATCAGGCTGTACTGGACAAGTATCAGGATCGATATCGCACCATGCAGCAAACGTCTGCCCAGATAAATCAGACCTCTGCAGAACTGTCTGAACTCAAAAACAATCTTCAAAATCAACGTGAACGAGTACTAGCTTTGCAGAAAGAAGTGGACGGAAAAGTAGCTGCCAGCGGGGATGCTGCAGCCATGCAGAAATTGATGGATGAGTTGACTATCTATTGGGAGAACATCGGCATATACGAGGTCAAGCGATATTTTAAAGCATTGGCATCAGCTATGCAGAACCTGCCACAGTTTATCCAGGAACAAAACGGAGGAATCTCCACTACCGGAACATCGTACACCATTCGAATTGGACAAGATGAGTTAAATACGTTTCTACGATCACAGAATCCGATCTTTGAAGACTTTGCCTTTCAGTTCGACAAAGATCGAATCACTGCTTCTGGGCAGCGTGATCAGTTGCAATTAAGCATTGAAGGCCATTATACGGTTGAGAATGAACCTCAGAATTCAATTCGATTTCATGTAGATAAACTTGTGTTTAATCAGTTAGAACTGCCCGATACCACACGTCGTATGCTGGAACGAGAATTCGATCTCGGATTTTACCCACAGAAAATTCTGTCGTTTGTCAAAGCCACAGAGGTATCCACAAGCGAAGGCATACTTGAAGTCAAGCTCGCCATTTCATTTTGACGAGCTTTGCAAGGCAATAATGCTTTTGACGTACTGATTAGCCGTGATCTCTCCCGCGAGAAGTTGTTGGATCTTCTTTTGAAAGGCAGAAGTTAGTATAGGACTTTCCGTCATAACAGCCTGCGAAGAGTCAGCTGGAAACCAGGATTTTACATCAGTCGTATTATACTTCGTTATTAGTTTCTGTGACTCAAGATCTAGTTCCTGTTGCTTTGCTGGTAAATAGTTAGCCTGTTGGTACCACTCCGATTGCACGGCAGAGGATGTCATCCCTTCAATCCAGCGGCTGGCCTCTTCCGCCTCAAGTGATCCAGCTGCGATAACAAGACTTCTTGATCTCAGCGGTTCTAACGCACTGAGAGCTATCTTCTCCGATGATTCCTGTTCGCCTGCCACGCCTTGATCTCCACTCAACAAACGAGACAGCAACGTTACTACCATAGGAACTCCCGTCTGCTCACCCGAAGAAGAGATCGTCGGATTCATTGATTCGACGTTAATATGCGACTGGATCTGATCTATCAACTGTATGATCTGTTGGTACGCCTCCGTTTGCGAAGAAGTTTGCGCTTTCTTAATTTGGTCGGGAGCCATGCCTGGATCAAACTGATTCAACCACGCACTTACCGCGTGAGGGTCATTTAAATTTATGCTTATTAAATCCGTTTCATCCTGCGTTGCTTGTTGTACAAGTTTGTTCCACTGTTCCTTATTTTTGGGTAAACCTGCCAAACCGGCTTCGTCCAGGAATGGAGAGCTAGCTGCGAGTACATAAGCGTCAAAATCAAACGGCATCCCCCATTGGTAACCATTCCACTCTGTCATTTCCCGTAAGCCTACCACAGTTTCTCCCAAAGACTTGGACAGTGTTGTACCATTCAACGGATACAGATGTCCTTTTTTGGCATGATATTGAACTTCCGCGCTATCCAGAAGAATGATATCTCCGCTCTCTCCTACCGAAAATTTATTATCAAGCACTCGCTTATATGTATCCGGCTCCAAATTCCGAAGACTGATTTCCACATGTTGAGAAGTTGCTACTTCATTAGCCATCTTTTTAAATGATTTAAAGTCGGTCTCAGACATCGAGACTACAATCTCTAGTGGGGCATGTTGGTCTTCGCTACGAGATGACGTGTTGGGAAATGCATCTTTTTCCTGATCTCGTTCCTGATTAAGCTGTGAACCTCTAAAATCAAAGCTGGGAGACAGAATCGTTAACGAAAGCAGCAGCACTGCGAACAAAACAACCTGGTGTCCACGCTTCATTAACTTTCCCTCCTTGCTCCCTAATTTTTTCCTGCAACACTCATTGTAACAAATAAGTAGTGCTCTTGTCCTATCCTGCCAAAAAACAGTTTTCCGATATTTTGCATACTTCGAGCATATCGAGTTCTGTGCAATAACTGATGTTTATTTTTTCAGCAAAAAAACCGGCTCGAAGAGCCGGTTTAATAGAAACATTTTCCGGGAAATAACTTTCCGTTACCTTACAATAAATCTGCTGCAAGCTGAGCCAACTTGGAACGTTCTCCTTTTTCCAGCATAATATGTCCGCTGATTCCCTCTTGCTTGAATCGCTCCACAATATACGTCAGACCATTACTTGCTGAATCCAGATAAGGATGGTCTATTTGCTCAGGGTCACCCATCAAAATAATTTTACTGCCTTCGCCCACCCTCGATACAATGGTCTTCACTTCATGTCGAGACAGGTTCTGCGCTTCATCGATAATGATAAACTGTCCTGGTATAGACCTACCACGAATATAAGTGAGTGCCTCAACCTGAATACTGCCAAGACCCATCAAAATTTTATCAATGTCGCCTGCTTTTTTGGTATCAAACAAAAATTCCAAGTTATCATAAATTGGCTGCATCCATGGTCTTAGTTTTTCTTCTTTCTCACCAGGGAGATAACCGATATCTTTCCCCATTGGCACAACCGGACGAGCGATCAATAATTTTTTGTACTTATGGTCATCCTCCACTTTAAGCAAACCCGCAGCAAGCGCCAACAAGGTTTTCCCCGTACCTGCCTTTCCTGTAATCGTGACAAGTGGAATATCATCATTCAGGAGCAGTTCTAGGGCCATACGCTGTTGCGCGTTACGTGCACTGATGCCCCATACATTATCATTACTCAGGAACAGTGGTTCCAACTTCGTTCCCTCTGTGTTTACTTTGAGCAAAGCCGATTTATTGGTTCCCATCTCATCCTTGAGAATTACAAATTCATTCGGGTAAAGCGAATAAGACAACTGTAACGGTTTGATCGGTAGAAAGCGATATGTGTAAAACTCATCAATGACCGAAGGATGAACCTTGAGGGCAGTGTAGCCTGGATATAATTCACTGAGACCTGCCGTGCGATCTGATAAGTAATCCTGTGTGAAAAGACCGAGTACATCCGCTTTGATACGAACAAGCACATCCTTGCTGACCAGAACCACCTGTCGTTCAACGACCTCTTTCTCATTTTCCTCAATCTGATAATTCAGGGCGACGGCCAAAATCCGATTATCGTTGGACACTTCTCCAAACATTTCCTGTACTTTCACAAAACTACGATGATTCAGTTCCACTTTCAGATTGCCTCCATTAGCTAAAGGGACGCCACTGTGCAAATGTCCCAATTCACGCAACCCATCAAGAAGTCTCGATACATTACGGGCATTACGCCCAATTTCATCGGCATTTCTTTTTTTGGAGTCGATCTCCTCCAGTACAACCGCGGGAATGATTACCTCATGTTCCTCAAAGGCAAATATGGCATTGGGGTCATGCAGAAGCACGTTCGTATCCAATACAAAAATCTTTTTCATTCAATCCCCTCCAAAGCGGCGTCGTTAAAGGCATGGATAAGTTTGATCTTTCAGCAGCGACATGGACAATCATGCTCCCATACATAAATGTATTCGACTAGGACAAAATAATTGTCAACCATTCTGAAAAACTCCAGGAAAGGATGAACATTTATGAAATATTGGGTTTGCACGCTGCTTCTGATCTTTATACTTACAGGCTGCAACAGTTCTACACGTAATGCCTCGCAGCAACAAGGTCAGCATGCCAAAGGTTACGGAGGAAATGTTACAACTCAGCAAGACCAAAGGAAAGGATCTCACATGCTCAATACTCAGGAAGATCGGTTGCACCCTTCAGCTGTGGACCATCTGACCGAAAATACAGGTGAGGTTCATGAAAAAAACGTCATGGACAACACCAAGGCCGATCGGATGCCAAATGAAAAAAGGGTCACCCACCTCAAAACACTTGCCAAGCAAGTGGAAGGTGTCAAAGATGCCAACTGTGTCATTCTTGGAAATACAGCCGTAGTTGGCATTGATGTTGACGGTGAACTGGAACGTGCACGAGTAGGTACAATTAAATACTCAGTAGCCGAAGCCCTCCGCAAAGATCCGGAAGGTGTGGATTCAATTGTTACCGCAGATGCTGATGTCACCGAGCGTATTAAAGAAATCGGTGAACATATTCGTCAAGGTCATCCAATATCCGGTTTCGCTTCAGAACTCGCAGACATGGTGGGCAGGATCATTCCCCAACTACCCAAAGATGTCAAAGTCCGTCAAAATCCGGATGAACATGTTGAACGTGAACAACAAATGCAGCAGCTGCATTCTTCTGACAAAAGACAACAAAAAGCCCAGTGATCTCTCACTAGGCTTTTTTCATTGCAGTAAAAACCTGCTCATCTAATTTCTCAGCAGCACGCTGATCATATATTTTGACAAATTGAGGTACAGAAGATAGCTGGGCTCCATAAAAAAGGGCATTCCTTACCGCTTCAATGGAAATGTCGAAACAGCACATATTAAACGGAACATCCTGTAACGGATTTTGTCGTACGGAAGCACGTCCGTTTACCGCATACACCATCTCTTCTCCAAAAATGGTGACCGTAATAGCCGGATTCTCGATCATATTGTTCACGAGACGTGAACGATGATCAATCGCCACACGAAGGGTAGAAGCATTCTCCGCATAAATCCAGGAGATTGCTGTTGATGTCGGACCTCCAGATTCAATGTCCACGGTGCTCAAGAGCACAAAGGTTTCGTTCTTGAATTGCTGTAAAAGAGATTCAGTCAATTGTGTGACGGCTTCGGACATCCAACCAGCCCCCTAATCTTCTTTATGCAATTCTTGATTCGTTGTTGATGATATTATAGCATACCATCAAACTCGCTTCCAATCCCAAAAGAATGAATGTTACTCAGCTGTTGGAGATGCCGTTACTTTACCTGAAAGTGTATCCTGCAACGCCTGTTTAGCATTAGCCAATTCAGTTTCGTTGATATATACATATGGACTTCTCCACTCTCCGGTTACAGGTGTGTAGTGCACATCCGATTTGGAAATATTCCAATAGGTTGAAATGAAGTTCTTCATCTGCTCCGATTCCACGTCTGTTGTCATGTTGTCGTCAACAGCGCCTATCACTTTACCAATCTTCGTTACGCCTCCCAGTGATTTCAACTGATCCAACATAGAATTCAACACTTGATTCTGACGTTTATTTCGGTCAAAGTCGTTGGATTCATCTGTCTTCGGCTTACAATTCGATTTACGGTAACGAACAAAATCAAGTGCTTCTTTTCCATCCAAATGCTGTGCACCAGCTACCAGGTTAATATCCGTGCCATCGGCCGTATCTTTGTAACACATGTTTTTATCCACTGTCACATCCACGCCACCTACAGCATTAACCGCATCACGGAACGCTTGAAAATTCAGTACCGTTGTATAATTGATATCCACATTTAGATATTTGCCCATCATTTCTTTCATTTGTTCCTCTGCATTTTTGCCAGAGGTTTTTTCTTGGGCTTTAAATTTAGGATAATAGGAATTTAATTTATTCGCCTTATATCCATCCAACTGAATACGGGTATCCCGAGGTAAAGATACAATGGTTGCCGTCTTGGTCTCCGGATTCAGAGAAGCTACCATAACCACATCCGATAGATACGTACCTGTTTCGGGACGGTTATCCGTACCTAGCAGCAACATCGTAATGGGTTTGGTTTTCGCTGACATTCCAGCCGGTACTGGCTTGTCAATGCCCGTATCAGCTACCTGATTGTATACCCAATAGAGATATCCGCAGCCTACCACAATTGCAATAACCAATAAACTTAAAATCAGTCTGCCAAAGGTTCGCATCTTTTTCTTCTTCTTTGGTTGCTTACCTTTGCCGTTCTTCGATCCAGAAGCGCCGGATTGAGTCGGTGCCTGTCTCCGTGGAGGCAGTCCGTTCGAATTCGAGTTCATATCTTCAACACCTTTATCACATCTGTTTTGGCCTATATATAAGACAACCGCTTTCCCTAAGGAAAACGGATGGTCTATACTATACAGAATTTATGAGTTTCGAGCGGCAGCTTCCGCTTTTTTCTTTTGACGACCTTCAATAAAATAGCGCACTCTCACTAACAGCATCAAACCAACAGCCACCAGCAAACATTGAATAATTGGCAACTTGTCGATTTGAAACACAAGAAGCATGAATGTGCCCATCGCCATCAATATATAGAGAACGATTTCCTTACCAAGTGGCAATTTCTGACGTACCCGAAACACCTTGTTATATACGTAAGTAATCAATACAAAGATGACGATGTAGGCTACGATCGGGTTTGATGCGAACCATGCTTGCATGCACAGCCAGCTCCTTTCGTGTTCATGCTAGATATAAGTTAACTGGTTGATGGAACCCTTCCAACAACATAAATTACAAAACTCTGCATGTGACCGTTTCGGATTCGGATCGTTCTTTCGGTCGCTGTTATCCCCATATTTTTTTGATCCATTTCTCAATGGTAAAATCCGGGGATAAAGGCGAACGCTTCGCTCCTACAGAATCGATTCCGAATCCTCCACTACTTCAGCGGGTTGTAATCGACGTCGATGGTGTATATGTGTTCCATCAAACGTTAACTTATATCATTTATTTTAGTTGTAGTTAGGTGTTATTTTGTAGCCATTTTGCGTTGTTTTTCTGCACGCTCACGCTCGGATTTGTTCAGGATCTTCTTACGGAGACGAATAGATTTTGGTGTAATCTCACAATATTCATCTTCATTCAGATATTCAAGCGCCTGTTCCAACGAGAAGATAATCGGAGTTTTAATTTTAACCGTATCATCTTTACCAGAAGAACGAACGTTAGTCAGTTGTTTTTCTTTGCAGATGTTAACAACGATATCATTGTCACGTGTATGTTCACCAACAATCATACCTTCGTAGATTTCAGTACCCGGCTCCAAGAAGAGCGTACCGCGATCCTCAACGCCCATCATGCCATAGAACGTAGATGTACCAGTTTCAGTTGAGATCAGCACGCCTTGGTGACGTCCACCTACTTGACCGGATACTACTGGAGCGTAGCTGTCAAATGCATGGTTCATTACACCGTAACCACGAGTCAATGTCAGGAAGTTGGTGCTATATCCGATCAAACCACGTGCTGGAATCAGGAACTCCAGACGAACTTGACCACTACCTGTGTTGACCATGTTAACCATCTCTGCTTTACGTGCGCCCAGGCTCTCCATTACGGAACCCATGCTTTCTTCAGGGATATCAATCAACAAGCGCTCTAGAGGTTCCATTTTCTTACCGTCAACTTCTTTAACGATAACTTCTGGTTTGGATACTTGAAGCTCATATCCTTCACGACGCATATTTTCAATCAGGATACCTAAGTGAAGCTCACCACGTCCAGAAACGACAAATGCATCCGGGCTATCCGTTTCGTCAACACGAAGGGATACGTCAGTTTCCAATTCTTTGAACAAACGCTCACGAAGTTTACGGGAAGTTACCCATTTACCTTCACGACCTGCGAATGGACTATTGTTCACGAGGAACGTCATTTGCAGTGTAGGCTCATCAATTTTCAAAACTGGAAGTGCTTCTGGGTTGTTCGGATCAGCGATGGTTTCACCAATGTTGATGTCCTTGATTCCTGCAATCGCAACGATGTCACCTGCTCCTGCTTCTTCCGTCTCAATACGTTTGAGACCCTGGAAACCGAACAGTTTCTCGATACGTGCAGTTTTGCTCTTACCATCACGCATAATAACCGTTACCGATTGTCCTTGACGGATCACACCGCGGTTAACACGACCAATGGCAATACGGCCAAGGTATTCATTGTAGTCCATCAAAGTAACGAGGAATTGAAGTGGTTCTTCAACATTTTCGGTAGGGTGTGGGATATGACTAACGATGGTATTGTAAATCGCCATCATGTTGTCATCCTGTTTTGCAGGATCATTATCCATGCTGGATGTTCCGTTCAATGCGGAAGCATATACAACAGGGAATTCAAGTTGTTGATCGTTGGCACCCAGTTCAATGAACAGGTCCAGTACTTCATCAATAACCTCAGTCGGACGAGCCGCTGGACGGTCAATTTTGTTTACAACAACGATTGGTGTCAGGTTGTGCTCCAAAGCTTTACGAAGTACGAATTTCGTTTGCGGCATACATCCTTCGTAAGCATCAACAACGAGCAAAACGCCGTCAACCATTTTCATGATACGTTCCACTTCACCACCAAAGTCGGCGTGTCCTGGTGTATCCACAATATTGATCAGGTAATCTTTATAGGTAATAGCTGTGTTTTTGGCCAGAATCGTAATACCGCGTTCACGCTCCAAATCGTTGGAGTCCATTGCGCGCTCCTGTACCGTTTCGTGATCACGGAAAGTACCGGATTGCTGGAGCAACTTGTCGACGAGCGTTGTTTTCCCGTGGTCGACGTGGGCAATAATCGCAATATTGCGAATGTGTTCTCTTGAATGCATGGTTTGTATCCATATCCTTTCCAATTTCAATTCTTATCTACTAAACTTCCCGCAAATTCGCAGGTTACTCACCCAAAATAAGCGTCGGTGATATCCCGACGCATGCCTATATCCCTTATATTATAGTTGATCATAGGTAAAAATCAAGATATTTCGCTTGAAAGACCACTGGGAATGTTACCAGCCTCTCCCTTGGCGTCCTCGGCCAAACAGCAACCACATCCCGCCTACAATTAAAATTACCGCCAGCACATAGATAATACCGGTGTGAAGCAGTGTAAATCCGAATAAAATAATTGAAAGGATGCCAACGCCCAATGCCACCGGAAGTACCATTGCGGGTCTTCGATGATCAGCCAGTGCATATTCAAGCAAACCAACGGCAATTCCAAGCAAAAAAGCAGGCCACAGGTTGCTCATCAATCCGCTGCCCCATGTATTCGTGACTCCGAACAACAGACCATAGACGGTTAATGTTCCTGCTGGAACGAGTGACCATGATGGCGTGAGCCTTGCATAATATAATGCATGAAGAGCAATACCAGGCAACAAGATGAGCAAAGGCCAGAAGTGCCGTCCAATAAAGCCAAACACACCTAGTTTACCGAGTAAAATTATTAAACCTGCAACAAAAATAAATATTCCGATTGCTTTTTCATTTCTCATCCTCATCTACAATCACCTCTTATAACATTTGGCTATGTACCCCGTAAGATAAACTATAAGCACACCATGATGACTGACTGTTCCCAGCCTTCTTCTAGTGTAGCCGATGTGTATGCAAAAAACTACACTTTATGTCGTACTTCGCCTCTCTCCATTATCCTGTATTACCCTAAAATGATCGGTCTATGACTTATTCAAGTTCACCCATTTCTTCTGAACAAATAAATACAGCAAAAAACTGCCCTTTACGGGCAGTTCGCCAGAAAATTCACATTTCCATTTGCTCAAATCAACTTACACGTTTCGACGAACAAACTTGTGCGCTCCTCCAATCGCGATTACAAGACAAGCCATAGCTACAGGCAGCAGTGTATGCGCCTCAGCAGCCAAGCCACCGAGCCACTGTCCCAGCTTCGGATCATTCATCACCATCTCACCTGCTGTGAAGGCCAGAATACCTGAACCGGCAAATACCAGAATCGGAAACCGCTTCAACAAACCGACAATTAATCCGCTGCCCCACACCACAATCGGAATACTTATGGCAATTCCGATGACCGTGAGCGCCAAGTCCCCATCCGCCAGCGCAGCAATCGCGAGAACGTTATCCAGACTCATGACAAAGTCAGCAATCAAAATCGTTTGGATCGCTTTCCAGGTCGTGGACGCCTTACGAATATGTACTTCATCTTCATTCTGAAGCAGCAGCTTGACAGCAATCCAGAGCAACAGCAGACCACCAGCCGCCTGAATAAAAGGAATACCCAACAGCAGCACAGCTGCAAAGGTTAACAAGCAGCGCAAAACAACCGCACCGAAAGCCCCCCACCATACCGCCTGCTTGCGCTGTCTCGCGGGTAAATCCTTGCTTGCAAGGGCAATAACAACCGCATTATCTCCACTTAGAACCAGATTGATCATTAATATTTCGGTTAGCAGCCATAGCGTATCCATGCTTCTCATCCCCCCACTCTAACTTGTATGTCAAAGTTGTCCATGCTATTCTTAAACGTTGAACAAGCTTTCTCAGGTTTGGATATATAGAAGGAGTGACATCGTATGGAGCTGTTTAGCCCCGCTTTTTGGCTAGCGTTGTTGAACGTTGTATTTATTGATCTAATTCTGGCTGGCGATAATGCCATCGTGATTGGTCTCGCAGCTCGAAATTTGCACCCTTCTGTGCAGAAAAGGGCGATTCTTTACGGAACAGGCGGTGCACTTTTGATTCGCATTGTAGCCACCGTGATTGTGCTCTGGCTGCTTAAAGTGCCATGGCTACTCCTTGTTGGGGGATTACTCCTGATCTGGATTGCGTACAAGCTATTGGCAGATCAAGGGGAAGAGCATTCGGATATCAAGGCTGGCAGTTCTCTCTGGGTAGCCGTGCGAACGATTGTCATCGCAGACGCTGCCATGGGACTGGATAACGTCATCGCCGTTGCTGGTGCAGCACAGCAGCACTTAGTGCTTGTTATACTCGGACTGCTGATCAGTGTACCTATTATCGTGTGGGGCAGTACGTTGTTTATCAAATTAATTAACCATTTCCCTTGGATCATTTATCTTGGAGCTATCGTGCTTGGGTATACGGCTTCAAACATGATCACAGAGGAGCAGCGTCTTGTACCTTTCTTCACTGAGCATCCGGCACTGAGAATCTTATTTATCGTTCTCGTTACTGCTGGTGTTGTATTTGCAGGATATCGCAAACGTGCAAGCAGCAATAAACCAGGTGGAGAACGGCAGCACTCCTATTCCTAAGCTTTATTAAATGGGATTCCCATCAAACACAACCATAAAAAAAGGACTGACCGATAATACATCGGCCAGTCCTTTTTCTTCAAGAAGATAACATAGTCCTTATTATGTTATTCAATCCAGAATACGGTTCCTCAGAACCACTCTTCTTTCATGTCATTAACTTCATTCTGCTGATTGGTGACAATAAAGTTTTCACCTGCATGCAGCGTAATTGTTTCTGTCTGCTCCACCGCCTGCTCCACCCATTCCGGCAGTTGACTCATGGTTGCTTCAATCTTGTCCACAATGCGAAGATTCGGATTGGTGGATGGGGATTTCGGTACAAAAAGAGTGCAACAGTCTTCATATGGCAGAATCGATATATCATACGTCCCGATCTGTTTGGATAAAGTTATAATTTCCTGTTTGTCCATCATGACAAGTGGTCGCAGCAGCGGCAGATCCGTCGCACGTCCAATGACATTCATGCTTGGCAGGGTCTGGCTCGCTACCTGACCCAGACTATCTCCGGTAATCAGTGCAAGCGCACGCTCACGTTCAGCCAGCTTGGTTGCAATACGTAACATGGAGCGGCGCATCAGTGTGATGATCAAGTTATCCTGTCCCAGTTGGGTAAATGCAGTTTGAATTTCCGTAAAAGGAACCAGATGCAGCTTAATTGTGCCTGCATGATCAGCAAGTGCACGCGCCAAATCAATGACCTTTTCTTTGGCACGCTGGCTTGTGAACGGATAACTGTAAAAGTGTACACATTCCACTTCCAGGCCTCTACGCATTGAAGACCATGCCGCTACAGGGCTGTCTATGCCACCCGATAATAACAGCATCGCTTTTCCATTTGTGCCCAGGGGGAACCCGCCTACGGCCGGAATCACCTCACTGAAGATATACGTGCCCTGATCCCGAATTTCCACGCGCAGTTCAATGTCAGGTTGACGCACGTCGACGCTTAACTGCTGGAATTTCCGAAGAATCGGAGAACCTACCAGATGGTTCATTTCATGCGAAGAATTGGGGAACTCTTTCCAAACACGCCGTGCATTAACTTTAAACGTGGTACCGTCTTTGAATTCAGACTCTCTTTCATCCATAAAAGCAACGGCTGTCTCCACGATTTGGTCAGTCTCCGATGGGGTCACTTTAACCGGACTGATCGAAATAACGCCGAATACTCGTTTCAGCACAGCGATCAGCTCTGTATGAGATTCGCCACCCAGATCAACATACAACCGTCCAAACTCCTTCCGCAGACTTGCACCTGGATAAGGTTTGAGCAGGGAACGTACCTGGGTGATGATTGTTTTTTCGAACCGGGCACGGTTTTTTCCTTTTAACATAAACTCTCCGAAACGGAGAAGCAGCATATCATATTTCATCTAAAATCACATCCGCCTTTCCAACGGGCGCAGCTGCGCCACCATCTGATGTAAAGCCTGCTCCAGCAGTGCCACATCTTCTTCTGTATGTTCATCTCCAAGACTAATACGCAATCCACCAGCAGCACAAGCATTATCCCTGCCCATGGCAAGCAATACCCTGCTGGGTTCAGCCGATCGCGAAGAGCAGGCAGATTGTGTAGAAACAGTTACTCCAAGTTGTTCAAGGGTATGCAGCGCCACTTCTGCCTTCATTCCAGGATAGGAAAAATGAACAATGTGCGGCGCACCCTCCTTACGACTATTTAACACAAGTCCGGGAATCGTATCTATGACCTCCATGATACGATCTCGCAAAATCGTTGTACGCTGTGCAAAGTCAGCCTGACGTTCCGCAGCGAGACGCATCGCCTTCGCCATACCCACAAGCAAAGGTACATTTTCAGTACCCGCTCTTAGTCCCTGCTCTTGGGAACCCCCTGACAGTAAAGGCGTTAGCTCGACTCCACTTCGTACGTAGAGAAGACCAGCTCCTTTGGGACCACGAATCTTGTGAGCAGACAAGCTGTAAAGATCCGCGCCCCATGCCGCAGGTTTAGCTTCCATCTTGCCAAAACCCTGCACACCATCTACATGAAAAAGCACCTTTGGTGCTTCCTTTTTCAGTCGTACACCGATTTCAGCAATTGGATGTATCGCTCCTGTTTCATTGTTCACATGCATCAGACTCACAAGCACCGTATCCGATCTTATGGCATCCACTACCTGCTGGGCGCTAACCAGACCATCGGAATCCACGGGAAGCCAAGTGACCTCCCATCCCCACTGCTGTAGCTGCACAAAACTCTCGTAAACTGAAGCATGTTCCGTTGCAGTTGTAATGATGTGTTTGCCCCGAGACTGATACTGTAATGCCGCCCCTTTAATGGAAAGATTGTTGCTCTCAGTTGCGCCTGAGGTAAATACGATTTCTTCCGGTTTCACATCAATTGCGGCGGCACAACCAGATCGCGCTCGGCGCAACAATTGATGGGCTCGCTCACCATATCCATGTATCGATGACGGATTCCCATATTGCGCCTCCATAATCTCGGCCATTGTACGAACGACATCCGGATGAGGAGGCGTCGTTGCTGCATAATCAAAATATTTCAAATGAGGTTCCCCTCCTTGTCTCTTCGTTGTGGAATCTACAGTGAGCATTGTAACACGATCCCCGCTCAACACAAAAAGACCAAACAGGAACTAAGCACATTTAAGACTGCTGTTCCCGCGTTTGATCTCTTCCTGGGCGTACTGTTGTGTTGCCATTTCTTTGGTCTATACCATTTATACCGAATATTTCGACTGTGCTTTCTCCACTTTGGAGATATAAGCCTGTGTTTCCGAAGGGAGGCGGTTAAGTACACTCATCAGTTCAGCGTCACTCGATACACCCAGACTCGAAACCCGTCCCGGTCCGGCATTATAAGCAGCAAGTGCCATCTTCACCTCGCCACCAAAACGCTGGAGCTGGAGAGAAAGGTATTTGGTTCCACCATCTATATTTTGAGCGGGATCGTAAGCGTTGCTTACTCCCAACCCTGCTGCCGTCCCATCCATCAACTGCATCAGTCCTTTGGCACCTGCGGAAGACACTACATTCGGATTGAAACCGGATTCTGTATCAATAACCGCCTTGATCAAAGATTCAGGCACCCCATATTTGGCGCTCGCTGAGGCAATCAAAGATTCAAAATCTGTAGGTACAGATGCACCCGAATCCACTGCTCCAGTATTTAACAGGGAAGATAAAGAAACCTCATTACTGTTCGAGGAAGAAACAGAACTTGCATCCGGGTTATACATGCTGCCCAGTTGCAGCCACAACAGACCGTCACTGGATCGTTTGGAGATCGCAGCAGAATTTACTTCTTCGCCTACGGTACTAGTATTGTTCAAAGTATTTGAATTCGTCCCGAGCAGCCCGTCCATCATACTGGCAAAATCCACTGTTGAAGCGGAGTTTCCATCCGATGCATTTGTTTCGTTGAGACTATTGGACAATTGCAGTTCCAGCAACTGCCGCGACGCGCGCGGATCAATCTGCATGAGTTATATTCACTCCCGTATAATGTAAACGTAGATTATGACTTTATTCTACATTATTTTACAGGCAGGTTCCATTGTTTTCAAAAAAATAGACCGATTTTACAACTTCATTGCGTATATGCGAAAAAACCTTCTGCAATCACCCCTTAAGTAAGGTGGAAGCAGAAGGCTGCAAATAATAAGCTCATATCCTGTTTGGTTAAGCACTTGTGTATTGCTTATTACATCATGTTTGTGCTTTATTAACGGGCGAATGGAATCATGAAGAAATAGCTTAGTGTTGCCACTGCGCCAAGTCCGATGGACCACGCACCCGCCGTTTTCCGGCCATTGACGTAAGCATAGTAACCAAGTACCGCTGCAGCTGGACCAAGGACAATGGACCACATAAATAAGGATGCGATGCCAAAGGCCAGACCCATATATCCGGAGATTCGGCCAGTAGATTTCATGACACCGTCGTCATCTTCACGCTTTACAGGGGTATGATCGGTTCTTTCCGTAGGTTCTGTTCGAATAGAACCTGTTGGGGGTGCTACCTCTGCCCCATACTCTTCCCTGTGGCTACGTCTTGGATAGTCTACACGCTGACGCTGCTTTTCATCTAACCCAGTCGTTTTTGGACGTTGGAACGATTGATCATCTCTACGGTCATTATTCATTGCAAAGCACCTCCATATAAATGGGAATGACTGCTCATTTCGGTTTGAATGTGTGACAGCAAGTCGCAGATGAAGTACGGGCATGATCGTGATGATCGGAATCAAAAGTCTCTCCTGCAAATTCCTCATGTAAGCGACGGGTGGCATGTTGGTCGATGTCAATCATGATGGCATCAGCCTGGCAGAAATTGTTTTCTCCCCAGAAGTGGCAGTTAGCAACACTGCATTTGACGATCGGCTTCTCTTGGCTCATTTTTATCACCTCGACATCTATTGTCTCCGCACCGCAAATCGGCTATTCTCCAACGAAATGCCAGATGATGACATGATCCTTTATCTATAATGCCAGTTGAAGAAAACGCAAAAAAACCGCCACAAGGGCGGTTTTGTCCAATTCGTATATAAGTTGAAAATGTAATTACGCGTGATTACGTTGGTTTTGCATGCGACGCTGCGTTAGGTAGTCACTTTCATAAAAGGCCAGATCATCACGCAATTCTTCGTACGTTTTCGATATCTCAAGAATGACATCACGTACTGCACGAATCGGCTTATCACGGAATCGGATCGCATCCTGACCAGTGTAAGCATATCTTCCATCTTCGGAGTAACATTCATTTTTAGGATAAAAAAAGCTGTTTATGCTTTGATGGTATGTGTTATAAAGAGCCTTTTCGGCAAAATCGACATCAAAATTGGCACGACGCAGCACAACGCCAAGTTTTTCGTAAGAAACTTCAGAAAAAACGAGCAAATGACGGAGATCCGAAAGAAATCCTTTGTAGAAGGCTGATGACTCCTCCGTCTGATTCTGATCCAGTTCAGGCAAGGCATTTTCATTCAAAAATTTTTCGATCCGATCGATAGCCGGTTTTAACTTTTCCCTAGTTGACTCACATGTTTTCTGTACATTGGCTGCTGACATAAAGGTAGCTCCCCCTTAAATAAGTCCTTACATATAGATCGGCCAACGGGAGGTTCTCCCCTGACCTTGAATTCTCAGGTACTATCCTACCATAAAAAGATGACGAGCGGTATCCCTTAATCTGGCTTTCCCTTTCTGTTCCTGAACATGCCCATTACACACAGCTCACTGATGTTCACCTGCATAAAAATAACCGCTTTTCCTAACGATAGATATATCCAGTGACAACGATGAAATCAGAGCACTGTAAGATGATTGTCAAAATAAATGAGGAGGTTTCATCCCCTATGTCCAGACCGAAATGGGTTAACTGGGCCATTGCCGCGGGTGCGGGCGCACTTGCCTTGACGCTTTTGCTTCCGACGTCCAATCGCCCTGTTCCTGCTCCAAGTGCCATGCCCGATTCTCCACACGAGGAGCATGCGAGCAAACAACGTCTTAAAGTTCAGGATGTAAAGTCAACCGATCTGCTGACCCGTGCGGATGCCAAACAGCACCTTAACATCATGCTTGAGAAGACCTCCAAAATGAATGATGTGCAAATAAGTCAATACGTTAAAGAGCTACAACAAACACATGATCATATACGGTCTATTGATGTAATGAATACCAAGGGTTCTCGCAGTCGGCACTTTGACAAAACAGCAGCAAAAGGAAGCAAGATGGAACAGCAAAAGCTGGAACATTCTCTTGCCCTAGCCAAGAAAGCAGTGAGCAAACGTCAAAGCTTCGAATCTTCTTCCTTTCCTCTGGGCAAGGAAAAGTTTTTTGTTATGGCGCAGCCCTCCAAGGATGGAGAACGTGCCGTCATCGCTCTATTTAGCCAAAATGTACTGAATGCCGTGGAACAGCATCAGCGCAAAAATTTGCGCATGATCCCTTATCCGCGTGAAGGTAAATTCAAAATCGAGTCTGTGCACCCCGACACCCTTAAAGAAATTACTGTAAAAACAGGACATGATAATGCCAATGCCAGTCATTTTTACGAAAATGAAATCGTCATCCGTTTCCGTCAGGATCCAGGTGAACGGGATATGCGCATCATTAAATCTGACCTGCGGACGCAATCGGCACGCAAGCTGGGATACACGTATGTTTTTCGGTCGGAACATATGAATTATCAACAATTACATGCTTATTTCGAACGTAAATGGAATCCGCTGTATATGGAACCCCACTACATGTATTTAACCAATGAGACCGTACCTGAACAAAAAGATGTAACCGTGCCCAATGATATTTTGTTCTCCGACTACCAATGGAACCTGCCCGCCATTGAGACTAACCGTGGCTGGAATATTACGAAGGGTAACAAGGATGTTATCGTTGCGGTGGTAGACACCGGCGTCGATCTGACTCATCCTGATTTGAAGGGCAAGCTGCTGAAAGGTTATAACGTTGTCGATCCAGGGAGCAAACCGCTTGATGATGTAGGCCATGGTACACATGTAGCAGGCATCATTGGCGCTGTTGTGAATAACAACGAAGGTGTAGCAGGCATGAGCTGGTATAACAAGGTACTACCTGTTAAAGTGCTGGACAATTCGGGGTCAGGCACAACCTATGCTGTGGCCGAAGGCATCATTTGGGCTGCTGATCATGGAGCCAAGGTCATTAACATGAGTCTAGGTAACTATGCCGATGCCCAATTTCTTCATGATGCTATCAAATACGCTTTTGATCGCGATATCGTATTAATTGCAGCGACCGGTAACGATAATACGGAGCGTCCAGGATACCCTGCCGCTTATCCAGAAGTATTTGCAGTATCCGCTACGGATGCGGACATGAACAAAGCTTCCTATTCCAACTACGGGGATTACGTCGATGTGACGGCTCCAGGGTCCAGCATTGCAAGTACGTATCCGAACAACCAATATGCAGCCTTGTCCGGAACGTCGATGGCCAGCCCCCATGTAGCGGCACTTGCAGGCTTGATTCGCTCACTCAATCCTGATCTGACCAACACAGAAGTCATGGATCTCATGCGTCAAAGCGTCATAGATCTCGGAGACCCAGGTCATGACAAGTATTTCGGTTATGGTCAAATCGATGTGTTTAAAGCATTGGAGGCGGCCTCTGGCAACAGTGCCCCACTTCAATTCTGGCCGCAACATGTGAGACAGCAAATGGATAACACAATGAAAAAGTACATCAAACAATAAACGTACACTGGATACAAAAAAACAAAAGCAGCTGCGCCCCGGGGCGTATGCTGCTCTTTGGTATGTTCACCTATTTCCCCGGGGCACCCGCTGCGACTAACGCTTGCGAGAAGTTGTGCGGGATTTGCTTGATTTTTTCACGGATTTTTTCTTACCGTTGTGGCTTGAAACATAACAAGGATCTTCTTCTTTGACCACGACAGGATACATGTGATGATGGATCGGCACACAGTGATGTTTTTTGATGACTTCGATCGGGTGAATTACGGGTACGATTTGTGGGATGTAATAATCTTCAACAACCTGGATTGGGTCACATACAATCGGACAAAGCGGTGGACAGAAATGGTTCATTTCAAACCAACTCCCTTTCAAGTGATACTATAACGTATTGCACTGGGTCCAATGTGGATTGGATGTATGTCCGTGTTCCCAAAATTAAATAAGCGGGAGCCTGTCCGCTTTAGCCCCACCCTGTTGAGGGGTAATGTTCTTAATAACCCTGCATAATACCCGTAGACCTTCACATAACAGCTCCTGATTCGTAACCGTGAAGCAGATCCGCAGACTCGCCGTATCCGTTTCCCCTACATAACAGGCAGAGCCAGGTAAAAAGGAAACACCTGCGGCAAGCGACTGGCGGTGCAGTTCACGCATATCCAAACCATCAGGCAATTGCAGCCACAAGTTTAGTCCACCATCAGGCAAAGTCCAGTACATCCCGGGAGAACCATGTTCCTCCAGTACCGTTGATGCGGCAAGAAGCCGGGAATATAACTCATCCCTCAATCGCGCTGTATACGCACTGTATTGATGCTGTATGAACGATTGCAAGGCCTTTTGTGTAAGCAGCGGACTCCCGAGATCCGCAGTGGATTTGGCTGCAACAAGTCGGGTGAGCACACTTCCGTCTGCAACCGCACACGCCACACGGCAGCCTGGAGACAGTACTTTGCTGAAGCTTTTGATATATATCACATGCCCCGTCCCATCCATGGATTTAATGGAAGCAGGGGGAGGATCACGGAAATACAGATCGGCGAACGGATCATCCTCCAGGATGAGACAATGATAACTTTGAGCAAGATTAAGCAGTTGCGCACGCCGTTTGGCACTCATCGTAATGCCTGTAGGATTGTGAAACGTAGGAATGGTATATATCAACTTGGGCGGGTATGTATCACATAACCGGGTTAGCAGATCTATACGCATACCTTCGTCATCCATCGGCACCGTAATAATCTTTGCTCCTCTGCTTGTAAACACATCTATTGCTCCGGTATAGCTTGGTGCTTCCATGTATACGACGTCACCAGGACCAACAAACGTACGCGCGACAAGATCGATTCCCTGCTGGGTACCGCTCGTAATCAGCATCCGTTCGGGCGTTACCCGCAAACCTCTTTCCGCAAAATGCCCGGAAAACGTCTGACGCAGTTCGCGATCTCCCTGAAAAGACCCGTAGGCAGCCATGCGCTCTGGATGATCCGAGGAAAGCCGGTACGCACTATCGATAATCTCTCGCGTTGGCAACAATTCAGGCTGAATTGCCGACATATGCAGCTCATATCTAACTTGTGGAGATGCATCAAAATGTCTCCAGAGCTGAGCTCGGGGCAAATAATCCACAAGGGCCATCTGCCAGTTCCAAGGTGTGCTGGATTCATTTTTTGCATGAGTGCGGTGAGTCCTCTCCATATCCTCCGTTATCTCCAGCTCATGCGCCCCCCGTACATAACAACCCTTCCCCTGGGAACACGTAATTAGCTGTATGGCTTCAAGCTCGGCATAGGCTTTGGACACAGTGACCAGGCTGACGCCCAGATCATTCGTCATTTTACGAACCGACGGCAGACGGGTTCCAGGCTCGATTAGTCCAGACCTTATTCGGTCAGCAAGTGTAAGGGCAATCTGAACATACAATTTGGTGCTGCTTCCCCGTTTCAATTCAATATGCACACATGCACCCTCCCAACTGTTATGATCAGCATTTTACTGTTATACTGCAGTCCGTCTATTATAGTTTATAATATCAGTATAACAGTGAATAACAGGAGATGAGAATAATATGAATATCCCTTGGTCCAAAATGGCACAAAATACCCCGTCCTCTGTCGTTCGCGACATGTTACAGGCTGCACAGGCGCCTGGAATGATTTCTCTAGCCGGCGGTTTACCTGCCCAGTCATCATTCCCGCTTGAAGCCATCCGTGACGCATACGAAAAGGTATTCATGGGTGGTTCAGCGGCTCTTCAATATGCAGAGACGGAAGGTTTCCGACCACTACGTGCCAAAATTGCAGAACGTCTTGAATCCAAGGGCATTCCCGCTTCACCTGATCATATGCTTCTGACTACAGGTTCCCAGCAATCCATTGACCTGGTATGCCGAATTTTGCTCGATCCAGGCGACAGCGTGCTAGTTGAATCACCAACCTATCTGGCTGCCCTTCAAGTCATTCATTCCTATCAGGCTGAGGCGCACGGTGTTGCCTGTGATGATGACGGAATGTTGCCTGAATCACTGGAGGAACAGCTGCAATTGCATCGTCCAAAGCTCGTTTACATTAACCCTACGTTCTCCAACCCGTCAGGTAAAGTATGGAGTCGCGCCAGACGTCAGCAAGCCGTAGACCTGTGCCGGAAATATGGGGTACTGATCCTGGAAGACGATCCTTATGGTGAAATCCGCTTTAAACCGGAACAACTAGATGCCCCTGCACTGGCGAAACTGGATGCGGAATCCTATGAGGGTCCATCCAATGTCATCTACACCAGCACATTCTCCAAAACAGTTGCTCCTGGCCTCCGCACTGGCTGGATACTGGCTGCTCCGGATGTTATCCAAATAGCTGCCCGCGCCAAACAGGGGGCAGATTTGCATTCCAGCAGCATCGACCAAAGAGCACTTCATGCACTACTGGAGTCTTTCGATCTGGACGGCCATATTCGCAATATTTCACAGGATTATGAACAACGGATGAAAAAAATGACCACTCTCATGGCTGCAAAATCGTGGGAAGGTATCTCTTGGAACTCACCGCAAGGCGGAATGTTTCTGTGGCTGCAATTGCCTGAGGGCATGCTGGCCAGCAATCTCTTTACCTATGGAATTCAGGAAAAAGTATGTATTGTACCAGGGGATTCTTTCTATGCGGGTACACCGGAGCTGAACCGTATGCGGATCAACTTTACTCATACGGATCCAGATCTGCTTCCCGAGGCTGTAGAGCGTATGGATCGTGCCATTCAACGCTGGCATGCATCATTACAGTCAGACAGTGTAGTTACACTGTAACGAACTGTCATCCACTGTATCATTAGGAACAATTTCTCATTCCAACGAATAACACAAAAATAAGGCGTCAGACCCGAGAAAGCTCGAAGTCTGACGCCTTATTTATATGACCTGCAAGTGCAGGAATTCTTTTGAAGTTTAATCGCATCCTTCTGATCAGTCAGGCACATCAGGTACAATCGTTCTGTTTGCCCGTGACTGATAGTGGACTGCACTTGTTACTGTTTGTGTTGTAGTTAGGAAAGCTTACCGTAAGCCGGGTTCTGTGCTCTTCGTGGTTCAGACGGGAACTACCCTCCCACCACAAGCGACAATCATCTATCTAGGCCATACATTGCTGCACAGCTCAAGCGACCAACCTAGACACACCTCGGGCTAAGGCTGCCTTCTCCGAAGAGTCGACTGTGTCCCATTAGGTCTTGCTCCAGATGGGGTTTACCAGGAACGAAGTCACCAGCGTTCCTCGGGGTCTCTTACACCTCGGTTCCATCCTTGCCTGTGCCGGAAAATCCGGCCATCGGCGGTCCATTTCTGTGGCACTATCCTTCAACTCGCGCTGACTGGACGTTATCCAGCATCCTGCCCTGTGGAGCCCGGACTTTCCTCTCGTGGCAACGAAGGCCACCAGCGATTGTCTGTCAAGCTTTCCGAACAACATTACATAGTATACAGGCATTTTAGTTTACAAACAAGCTTAATCTTACAGGAAGCATTGAACCCGAGTGCTTTTAGATAAATTGGAATACTTCCGTATTTACCTCGGATGCAGTCACTTGCGTGTCATAACGTTTGTCTTCCAAACATGAACGCAGCCAATCCGCAGTTTTCGGTTTCATGATTTTCTCTGCATTATGCCCGGCGTCGATGATACACATACCCGCCATCAGCGCATCGTGAGCCGTATGATAATCAATGTCTCCAGTTACGATGACATCGGCACCTTTGAACCGTGCAGGAAGAGTATAACGGCTACCTGAGCCTCCAAGCACTGCTGCTTTTTTGATCTGCCGATTGAGATCGCCTACTACCCTAACGTATGGCACATCCAGTTGGGCCTTAACGACCTCCACCAGCTCACCGAGTGTCTTTGGTTGTTTGAGTGGTCCCAAGCGCCCTAGACCCAGCGTACGGCCTTTTAAATCCATTGCATACAGGTCATAGGCCACTTCCTCATACGGATGCGCCTTAAGCATTGCTTGTACAACCTTGCTGCGCAGACTCTGCGGTACAATGGTCTCAATCCGCATTTCCTCTACACGCTCCATCTGTCCCTCTGTACCGATGAAAGGTTGTGTCCCCTCTCCCGGTACAAAAGTACCTGTGCCCTCCGTATTGAAGCTGCACTTGTTGTACTGCCCAATACTGCCAGCACCCGCTTCGAGAACCGCCTGGAGTACCTGCTCATGATGGGTACGGGGTACAAATACAGCCAGTTTGAACAAATGATCTGTATGTACATCCTCAAGTGATTCCTTGCTCTCAATACCAATGGCCTCGGCCATCCAGTCATTCATGCCGCCTTCAGCCACATCCAGATTGGTATGACTAATGTACACCGCAATATCATGCTTGATTAACTTCTCGTACAGTTTCCCCATGGGTGTATCGGTATTCAATGACTTGACCGGACGGAAAATGATGGCATGGTGCGCAATAATCAGATTGGCTCCAATCCGAATGGCCTCGTCTACAACTTCGTTCGTAACATCAAGTGCGATAAGAACGTGCGTAATTTCCTTTTGCAAACTGCCAAGCTGAAGACCAATCCGATCGTCCGGCACAGCCAGATGTTTGGGAGCAAGCTGCTCCATCAATTGAATTACAGTTTGACCTTTGGCAAACATGAGAGTACCTCCTTCAAGTTCACAATAAGACGCTCCACCTCAGCCGCCTTGTCCCGAGAAGACTCCTGATCAGATTTGGAGATGGACTGCGCGACACTTTGCAGCTTGACGATTTCGCTCTCCCATTTGGCAAAAAACACATCCGTTGGACGGTCTGTTAAATAAGGCCCCATGCGCAGCAGCAAATCTGATGTCAATTCCACTCCGCCTTCAAGCGGACGTGAGCGATACACTTCCTCATTGGCTATCGGACTGAGTTCTTGCGGCATTGCTGTAATAATCTCGTACACTTTGCCATCTTCCTCAAGCAGCTGTTCTGCAACGACCACCCAGTGATGCTCCAACAACCAATGTCTGAGAATATCCTCACCAACATTAGGCTGCAAAATAAGAAGCTTGACCTCATCCAGTTTGGAGAGGCCACGGTCCAGAATGGAGGCAATGAGTGCTCCTCCCATACCGGCAATGGTGATAACGTCCACTTCTCCTGCAGAGATGACATCCAAGCCATCTCCACGACGTACTGTAATTCGTTCCTTCAGGCCTGCATCGCTGACTTGCTTGCGTGCAGCTTCATAAGGGCCTGGGTTGACTTCTCCGGCTACTGCATCTGCTGCTTTCCCGCTGCGTACTGCCGCAACTGGAAGCAAAGCGTGGTCTGAGCCAATGTCAGCCAAGCGGCTGCCTTCGGGAATTTGATCATGTATCCGCTGTAATCGATTCGAAAGTTTCATGAAGCACCTACACCATTCATTTAATTTATTGATTTGCATTGAACAACGAAAAGCGATAAAATGAAATCCAATAAAACATTTCAAGGATGAATTACCAAAACCAAGAAATTTAGATGTTCAATTTAAAAATAAAGGAGACCCCGCCGCCGCTAAAGCGTCTTGCGGAAAGTCTCCCATAGTGATGTTATTCGAGGAAATCTTTAAGCCGTTTACTGCGGCTAGGGTGACGCAATTTGCGAAGAGCTTTGGCTTCAATTTGACGAATACGCTCACGCGTAACACCAAATACCTTGCCCACTTCTTCCAGCGTTCTTGTACGTCCATCGTCCAGACCAAAACGCAGACGAAGCACGTTCTCTTCACGCTCAGTCAAAGTATCCAGGACATCTTCGAGCTGTTCTTTCAGCAACTCATAAGCAGCAGCATCTGCCGGAGCCAATGCTTCCTGATCCTCGATGAAATCACCCAGATGGGAATCATCTTCCTCACCAATCGGTGTTTCCAGGGAAACCGGTTCCTGAGCAATCTTCGTAATCTCACGAACTTTCTCCACACTCAGATCCATCTCGGCAGCGATTTCTTCCGGTGTCGGTTCACGCCCAAGTTCCTGCAACAGCTGACGGGATACCCGGATCAGCTTATTAATCGTCTCCACCATGTGCACAGGAATACGAATCGTACGTGCTTGGTCCGCAATCGCACGGGTGATCGCTTGGCGAATCCACCATGTCGCATACGTACTGAATTTATAACCCTTTTTGTGGTCGAATTTCTCAACCGCTTTGATCAGACCCATGTTACCTTCCTGAATCAGATCCAGGAACAACATTCCACGTCCAACATAACGCTTGGCGATACTTACCACGAGACGAAGGTTAGCTTCAGCCAAACGACGTTTCGCTTCTTCATCCCCGTTTTCAATCCGTTTGGCCAACTGCACTTCGTCATCCGCAGACAACAAAGGTACACGACCGATTTCTTTGAGATACATCCGAACAGGGTCGTTGATTTTGATTCCTGGTGGAAGGCTCAGATCATCATCAAAGTGGAATTCATCGTCTCCCTCTCTGGTGTTGTTCTCGGAATCTTCACTAGGGCGAAGGGTTACCTCTTCATCATTTTCGTTCACGACATCAATACCCAGGTCACTCAGTTGTTCATAGAACTCATCCATCTGCTCTGCGTCTTGCTCAAACGGGGAGAGTTTTTCTATAATTTCCTTGTAGTTCAACGAAGCTCTTTTCTTACCTGATTCAATCAATTGATCTTTAACCTGATCCAGCGTCAATTCTGTTTCTAGTTCAGTATGCTGATCATTCGCCATAACTCGACTCCCTCCTCCCTAGAAACATCCAACATTCAGATGTTCACTGTCTCTCTAGGGCAATCATTTCAAGTACAATTTGTGCCGCGCGTACAGAATCACCTGCCCGCTCTGCAGCAATCATTTCTTCTTTTTTCAGATCGTACTCTTTCTTACGCGGATACTTCAGCACTTCCCTGATGCAATCGTCAAGTGCTTGAATACTCCATTCACCTGGACCATCCATCATTGAGATTGAACTGACCGTCTTTTCCAGTCGGTCGTCATGAAGTGAAGACATAAAACGGCTTGTATCCGACGGTTTGCCTTGCGCATAATAGGCATATAGATAAGCAGCAATAGCTGCATGATCATCCAAGTTAAAAGCTTCACCAAGATGCTCATTCACGTACTGGGCAGCCTCATCATCCTGAAGCATCCAGGCGAGAAGTTTGCGTTCAGCAGCGTGATAAGCTGGCAACAGATTGGGTGTAGGCACCTGCCTATTTTGTTGCCTACCATTATTCCACCTTTTCGGGTTATTATCCCCATACTGGAGGTTATTTTTCATGGCCTCCCGTTCTTCATTACACTCCTGCTTCAGTGTTTCATATGATACGTCCACTTCCGCAGCCAGTTCCCGAAGATATACTTCCCGTTCTGTAGGAGAAGACAATGGAGCAATAAGTTTCACCGCTTCCTTGGAATAAGCGATTTGTCCGCCGCCTTCTAGCAGTATATGGTTTTTTTTAAGGTTTATAAGCTTAAATTTTGTAGTCGTTACGGCGCCATCCACAATTTGGTTTCGGAACCGTTCGCCACCATGCTTTCGGATAAAATCATCCGGGTCGAGTCCATCCGGAATCAGAGCAATTTTGACCTGTAACCCAGCTTCCTCGAGTATAGGGAAGTTTTTGAGCGCCGCAGCCTGTCCAGCTCGATCACCGTCATAACATACAATTACTTCATCACACATGCCTTTAAGCATCAATGCCTGATTCTCAGTGAGCGCGGTACCCATTGCCGCTACACCATTCTGGATATCCTGATCCCAGGCGGAGATAACATCCCCATACCCTTCGAACAATATGGCCTGCCTTTGTTTGCGAATTGCATTTTTGGCATGATGCAGATTGTAGAGAACACGGCTTTTGTTAAATAACCGGGTTTCCGGTGAATTTAGGTACTTCGGTTGCCCGTCTCCCAAAATGCGACCTGCAAATGCAATCGGCTTTCCGCTCCTGCCGTTAATCGGAAACATCACCCTGTCTCGGAAACGGTCCACATAACCCTGACCTTCGTTTCGCTGTGACAGTAAACCACCCTTTTCCATCTCTTCAAGCGGAAATTCGCGCTTTTCCAGAAATTGTACCAAGGTATCCCAGCGATTAGGCGCATAGCCAATCTGGAATTGGTCAATGAGTTTGTCGCTAAACCCACGTGAGCGTAAATATTCCATAGCCACTTTACCGTGCTCTGTATTTTTCAATAAGAAATGATACAGCTTCGCGGTAAGCTCATATGCTTCCAATAAACGTTCGGTTTCTGGATTAACATGAGCCGATTCACGCCCCTGCCAGTCCCCCATTGAAATGTGGCTTTCTTCTGCCATTGTCTTGACAGCCTCGGGAAAGGATAACCCTTCGATTTCCATCCTGAATTTGATGGCATTTCCACCCGTGCCGCAACCGTAGCAATAGAAAATTTGTTTCTCAGGCGTAACTGTAAACGAAGGCGTCTTCTCAGAATGAAAAGGACAGAGGCCTTTCATATATTTCCCCTGTTTGGTCAGATGTACAAATCGGCTCACCGTATCGACGATATCATGCTGCTGTAACACCGATTCAATAATGCTTTCGGGTATACCGCCTTGTCCGGTACTCATCTTGGTCCACCTTCATCTCTTTAACACGTAAATATTATTCGATAAACTTACACATTCTCCTGCAAATCTTTCAAAAGTTTTGTCAGTTTATGTTGAAAAATTTCCCGATCCTGCTCTGTGAAAGGCTTTGGGCCTTTTCCATAATGCCCTCTTTTTCGTGCTTTGGCCGCAGTATGACGGGAATCCAGCATGAAATCAATGTCACGATCATTAAATTCACGACCACGAAATGATAAAACATAACAACGTTTGCCAAGTGCGAGCGCCGCCAGTCCATAATCCTGTGTAATGACCACATCGTATGGCTTGATGTGATTGGCAATGTACAGGTCTGCGCTCTGATCACTTCGATCTACCTGAACGGTTCGCACTCCTTCTCCGCCCTGAAGAAAATGATCAAATGAAGAAACCATCAATACAGGAACTTTGAATTGGAGAGCTGTTTCTGCGATCTCAGCCTTGACCGGGCAAGCATCACCATCCACAACAATGTGGCGTACATTCAACTCACTCAAAGCCAGACCACCCGGTTTCATAAAATAGCTGCATATTGTAATATACGACCCCAGCCAGTCAAAATCCTTCTGACCGGTCAATGGAAATCAAAGGCTAAAATACGGAACGGCTGTAAATATAAATTTTTCACAATCCGTTCCGTATATTTATACCCTCATATATCCTTCTTTAATACTGAATTTATGCTTTGCCGCAGATCTGTCCACTCGGAGCAGAAAGGACCCGACTACCAGACCAATTTGGAGAAATCAGCAAAAGCTTTCAGATCACGGTCAATGGCTGCAAGCAATGCCAGACGATTCGCACGCACAGCCTCATCTTCAGCCATAACCATAACCGAATCGAAGAATACGGTGATAGCTTCCTTCCAAGCTGATGCAATCGCGAGCGCTTCAGCAGCAGCATGCTGAGACAATACCTGACGATATTCCTCATTGGTTTTGCTCCATGCTTCATGCAGCTGGCGCTCTCCTTCTTCTGTGAAGAGTTCTGCATGTACCGAAGCATTGGATGCTTTGGCAGCCAGATTACCGACACGGTTAAAGGATTCGACGGTTGTTTTGAAGGCATCTCCTGTTTGGACAGCTGCCATGAGTGCCTCACCTTTTGGTACTACCGCGCTGATATCATCAAATCCGGAAGAAATCACTGCGTCCACAACATCATAACGAACCGTTTCCGACAACAGTTTCTTCACACGAAGACCGAAGAAGTCCTGCAAATCTTTACGCACCTCTTCATCCGCACGTTTCAACAGGTTCATCTGAGCATGCACTTGAAGAGCAACGCCGAATACATCGGACAATGTCAGCGGAAGATTGTGATCCAGCAAAATTTGTACGATCCCTGCTGCCTGACGGCGCAGCGCGTAAGGATCTTGAGATCCTGTAGGAATGATATTAATCGAGAAACATCCTACAATTGTATCCATTTTATCCGCAGCACTCACAATAGCACCAACGAGCGAAGCAGGAGATTGATCTCCAGCGAATCGTGGCTGATAGTGCTCAAATACCGCTTTGGCCACTTCTTCTTTTTCACCAGCTTTACGGGCATAATCCTCACCCATCACACCTTGCAGTTCAGGGAATTCTCCCACCATAAGTGTAACAAGGTCGAATTTGCAGATATCCGCAGAACGATTCACCGCTTCGGCTACATCGGCTGGTACTTGCAGCTTGCTAGCTAGACCATCCGCAATTTTGCGAATACGGCGAACTTTATCTCCAACCGTTCCCAGCTCTTCCTGGAAGACGATACTTTCCAGTTTCGACAATGCATCCTTAATCTCCAGCTTCTGGTCTTCCTCGTAGAAGAACTTGGCATCAGACAGACGTGCACGAAGTACCTTTTCGTTTCCTTTTGCAATGACATCCAGTGAATCGCTGCCGCCGTTACGAACCGTAACGAAGTATGGCAGCAATTGTCCATCATTATCAAGCACCGGGAAATAACGTTGATGCTCACGCATTGAAGTAATCAGTACCTCTTGTGGAATATTCAAAAATGAAGATTCGAATGTTCCGAACAGCACCGTTGGTGTCTCAACCAGGAACAGGACCTCTTCCAGTAAATCTTCCTTAATCGCAATATCCCATTTCTTCTCGGCAGCCAGTGCCTGGATCTGGGATACAATCATCTGCTCACGTTCTTTGATATCCGCAATGACGTGCTCGGAACGAAGCAATTCCACATACGAAGCGGGATCCGAAATGACCGCCTCTTTCCCGAGGAAACGATGTCCACGTGTTACATTGCCAGACTTTACGCCTGCAACTTCCAACTCAATAACATCGCTGCCCAGCAGAGCAACAATCCAGCGAATCGGACGCACAAATTTGAAATCATACGAAGCCCAACGCATGAATTTCGGGAACGTCATGGCCTGCAGTATAGCCAGCAAACCCTGACCGATCACAGATGAGGTTTCAACGCCTTTACTGCTCTTGGTCGCGTAGATATATTCCACGCCGCTCAGTTCCTTGAATGTAAACTGATCCGGTTCAACACCCTGACTACGGGCAAACCCGAGTGCAGCTTTACTCCAGTTACCACTGTCGTCGAGTGCTATTTTACGGGAAGGTCCTTTTACTTCTTCCTCCACGTCTTCCTGTTTCTCGGCAACATCCTTGATCAAAACAGCCAGTCGGCGCGGTGTGGCATACGCATTCACTTCACCATAAGCAATGCGGGATGCATCCAGCCATTTCACGACACGATCCTGCAGCTGTTCAATTGCTGCTCGCATGAAGCGTGCAGGCACTTCTTCCAGACCAATTTCAAATAACAGATCCTTAGACATGCTCAGCTCCCCCTTTCTTGATCAGCGGGAAGCCGAGCTTCTCACGCTCTTCCACATATGTTGCAGCCACTTGACGAGCCAGATTACGGACACGGGTAATGTACCCAGTACGCTCCGTTACGCTGATTGCTCCGCGCGCATCCAACAGGTTGAACGTATGCGAACATTTCAACACATAGTCATATGCCGGGAAAACTAGATTTTGTGCCATAGCCTTGTTCGCTTCCTCTTCATGCATGTTGAACAGCGTAAACAACATTTTGACATCAGATACTTCAAACGTATATTTGGAGTGTTCGAATTCAGGCTGACGGAACACATCACCATATGTAATTCCGTCTACCCATTCCAACTCAAACACATTTTCTTTTTCCTGAATGTACGAAGCAAGACGCTCCATACCATACGTAATTTCAACTGCTACCGGATTCGTCTCGATTCCACCGACTTGTTGGAAATACGTAAATTGGGTGATTTCCATACCGTCCAGCCAGACTTCCCAGCCAAGACCAGCACAGCCGAGGGAAGGGTTCTCCCAGTTGTCTTCAACAAACCGAATATCATGTTTGAGCGGATCAATACCCAACTGTTTCAGACTTTCCAGGTAAATCTCCTGAATATTGTCTGGCGAAGGCTTGATAATAACCTGGAATTGATGATGCTGATAGAGACGGTTTGGATTTTCTCCATAACGACCATCCGAAGGACGGCGGGACGGCTCTACATAAGCTACTTTCCAAGGCTCGGGTCCAAGCGAACGCAAAAAGGTCATCGGGTTCATCGTACCTGCCCCTTTTTCCGTATCATATGGTTGAACAATAATACAGTTGTGCGCGGCCCAGAATTGTTGCAGCGTGAGAATCATCTGCTGAAAATTCATAATCATGCTCCTTTTCGATGGTTTGTGATGAACAAGCCTAGAACGGTACAGACAATAAAAAGCCCTCGTCCTACGCCTGTTATACAGACATAGGGACGAGAGCTATTCCCGCGGTTCCACCCTACTTGGCTTAGATATAAACAGAGATCCTGTTCATTCAAGCCCACTTTTCCGTGTCATTCATGCTCCCGAGTGCCGTTTCACAGACCGATTCAACCCGGCTCCCACCATCCCCGGCTCGCTCACACAAGATTAGTAAGGTCAACCGACCTCTTCTGCTCCTGAATGTATAAATCAAGTCTCCTACTTTCTCGTTCAATGCATGTCTCCAAAAGAGAAATTATAGTTCATAATATATAAAAATAAGTACGAAGTCAAGATATATTACTTATTTCACATCAAGACGACTCAAATCCCGTACTTTTCCATTTGATCAAGAAAAGAACGGGATTTTAGATTCAAGCCAAGTTGATGATCCATAAAGGCCCGCATGATCTTTTTGATCTCATCCCGGGTGCCTTCGCTAACCGATATATTACCAAGCCTTTGCAGATCCAGCTGTGCAAACAGACGCAAGAGTTTCAACGCCTTCGGACTCACGGAAATCGCCGGAGGATCAAAGTGTTTGCAAGCACGGCACAGAACGCCTCCAAGCCTTGGACTAACAAATAATTGCTCATCCGGACGCTCGTGACCACAAGAAATGCAATCATCAAGCTGAGGTCCGTACCCGGCTGCCTGTAATATTTTCATTTCATACAGGCTTGTGATGACGACCGGATCTTTCTCTTCCTTCAACGCCTGAAGACAGGCTTTCAACTGTTTGAACCAGAACGTACCTGTCTCTTCATCCTGCAACACACGATCCAACAGTTCACAAGCATAAGATGCATAGGAGGCCTTAATCAGATCTTCACGCAGCTCATGATAAGATTCGATGATCTCACCTGCGTTTAGTGTTCCCAGACCGGTGTTACGAAAATATACATATTGACCGTACGTAAATGGCTGCACCAGTGCAGCATGTCGGCTTTTGGGTTTTTTGGCACCGCGGACGAGTACCCCTACTTTCCCGCCGCTTTCGGTGCAAAGCGTAATGATTTTGTTTCCCTCGCCGTAGTCCATGCTGCGGATGACAATCCCTTCCACCCTGTATAGCATGCCTCGTCACCTAACCATTCCCGAATTAGCCAATTAACCTTCGGCTTCTTCATCTTCAATCACTTCCCTTGCAGGTTCCGACTCCTGTCCCACTGAGCTACATGCCTCAGCATACAACAGATAGGATTCCACATCCCCCGTCATCGCAAAAACCTTCCACGAAAAATCTCGCATCGGAATTTCATCCTCTCTTCGGAAATGACGTCTGCTTCTACCAGATAGGATGGAGTCTTGCAAGGTAAACTATGTGTTGCAATTACTGGATACAATTCCGACGATTAGTCGCGGCCAAAGCCAAGGTCACGCAGAACTCGATCCTGATTTCTCCAGTCTTTTTTCACTTTAACCCACAGATCCATGAAGATTTTGGAACCTAACAGGTTTTGAATATCATGGCGGGCACGTTTCCCCACTTCTTTAAGCAAGGCACCCTGTTTACCGATAATGATCCCTTTTTGCGAATCACGCTCCACAAAAATGACGGCAGAAATATAAACGACGCCGTTGTCCTGTACTTTCATATCCTCAATTGTGACCGCAATGGAGTGCGGCACTTCTTCACGCGTCATTTGCAAAATTTTCTCCCGAATCAACTCAGCACAAACGAACTGCTCCGGATGGTCTGTAACCTGGTCATCTGGATAGTACTGCGGACCTTCCGGCAAATACTTGCCGAGCTGCTCAAGCAAGGTACTTACGTTGCTGCCGAGCATGGCAGAAACAGGTACGATTTCAGCGAAATCATGCAGCTTGCGATATTCCTCAATCAGCGGAAGCAATGCTTCCGGCTCAATTTTATCAATTTTGTTCATGACAAGAATGACAGGCGTCCGTACATTTTTCAATTGTTCTGCAATATAACGGTCACCACCGCCCATGCCTTCCGAGGCATCGATCAGGAAAAGAGCAGCTTCGACTTCTCCGAGCGTATTCAAAGCGGTCTGGTTCATGTAATCGCCCAGCTTGGATTGACGTTTGTGAATCCCTGGCGTATCCAGGAAAACGATTTGTTGGTGTTCCGATGTATAAACACCATGAATCTTATTACGAGTCGTTTGTGGCTTGTCCGACATAATCGCAATTTTCTGTCCAATGACTTGATTCATCAGTGTGGATTTACCTACATTGGGACGTCCAATAATGGCTACAAAGCCGGATTTGAATGCTTGTTTTTTCATATGTTCCTCCTCAGGCGCCTAGGCCTGGAATGTATTGGTTTTTACTTTTTAGCAGAGTTCAGATCAGATGGTCCAAAAGCCCATGGCAATAGTTCGGCAACTGTAGTCTCCTGCAGATCACCTTTCATGTTACCCAGAATAACTTTCATATCCGGTTCACACAGTTCATACATCACTTGACGACATACGCCGCATGGAGCAATCGGGCCGTCTGTATCTCCTACAATGGCAATGGCTTTGAAACTGCGTGGTTGCTTACCTCCTGCTATCGCACTGAACATGGCTGTACGCTCAGCACAGTTGCCTGGCGTATAAGCAGCATTCTCAATATTACAACCATGATGCACATGTCCCTCACTGTCAAGCAAAGCTGCACCTACACCAAAATGAGAATAAGGCGTATACGCTTTCGTACGTGCCTTAATTGCTTCTTGCATCAACAAATCATTATCCATAATTAATCTCTCCCTTAGGGTGTATATAAAGTTGCACTCAATGAGTTAAGTTCAACTTAAAAATATTTGCACTGGCCTCTCCGCTGTCAGAACAACCTTACGATCGCTGTTATCCCCGGATTTTATTGATTCCCTTTTCCAAAGTGAAAATCCGGTGATAAAGGCGAACGCTTCGCTTCTACAAGTTATTTCTGACCTCTCCGTTATTGTGCAAACCAGAAGTTCAACTTAAAAATGAGTCCAACTTTATAATTTGTGTGTAATATTAAAATCAAAACAAAAACAAAATCACAGCAAACCCAGCCAGCTCATCACCGGCTTAATGAAAACGATACTCCCGATGATGACGGCGAACACCGCAGCCAGCAAAACCGCACCGGCCGCGGTGTCCTTCGCCGCTTTTGCCAGCGGATGTATATGCGGATGCGCCAGATCTACAGCAGCTTCCACAGCTGTATTCATCAGCTCCGTCACAAGAACCAGAAAAACGGCTGTCAGTACAAACATCCAGTCCGTTCTGGAAATCCCGAAAAAAAAGCCGGCTGCACACATCAAAATGGCGACTCCTGTATGAACTCTTACATTCCGCTGAGTCCGCAGCCCGTATACGATTCCTTCCGCAGCATTGCGGAATACCATCCCCCAGGAGCGCCTTTTCATTATCGTGTCAACCCGGCTTGGGCGAGTACCGCTTCCTGTTTGCCCATCATTTCGGCTTCGCTGGCTTCATCTTGATGATCATATCCAAGCAGGTGCAAGAAGCCATGAACAAACAGGAACCCGAGCTCACGTTCAAATGAATGCCCATATTCTTCACTCTGCAGGATGGTCCGTGGAACAGAAATAATAATATCCCCCAGAACATCCGGCATTTCTTCCATTTCTTCATCCTCATCCAGTTCGTAGATGATATCCAGTTCCTCATCCACAGTCTCATTCATTGCAAAAGACAATACATCTGTTGGACGATCAATGCCGCGATAGTCACGGTTCAGCTCATGAATCTGCTCATCATCTACGAAAGTCAGGGCCACTTCCCCGTCCGCAACACCCTCTGCTTCCCCTGCAAGGTTCAGCAGCTGCTCCAGCATTGCGATCATCGGTTCGGTGATTTCTTTATCCTGTTGTTCATTATTCCATGCTAGGTTAAGACTCATTCTTTCATACTCCTGTCTTCTCATATTAGCGAATCAACCCGCTTCAGGCGAGGTTGGCTTCGGTTTCTTCATTTCTTCCGGATATTCAATCCTGGAGTGGAATATACCCATGACGGTTTCCTTAAGGGTCTTGGCGACGATATCCAGCTCCCGCATTGTCAGATCACAGTCGTTAAACTGATGATCGTCCAGTCGACCTTTAATAATCTTTTCGATCATGGACTCCACTTGCTCTACAGTAGGCTTCCGCAAGGAACGGACCGCAGCTTCCACGCTGTCAGCAATACCAACAATCGCCGACTCTTTGGACTGAGCCTTGGGACCCGGATAACGGAAATCATCTTCCGTAAAATCAGGTTCCACTCCTGCTTCCTCAGCCTGACGCAGTGCTTTGTGATAGAAGTAATGCAGGAAGGTTGTTCCATGATGCTGCTCAGCAATGTCCCGAATAGGCCTCGGCAGCTTGTAGTCCTTCTGCATTTCCACACCATCGCGTGCGTGAGCCACGATAATGGACTTGCTCAGCTTTGGATCAATCGAATCATGCGGATTTTCCATATTGTTTTGATTTTCAATGAAATAAATCGGTCGCTTGGTCTTGCCAATATCATGGTAATACGAGCCGACCCGACATAACAACCCATTGGCACCGATCGCCTCTGCGGCGGCTTCTGACAGGTTTCCTACCATCACACTGTGGTGATAGGTTCCCGGTGTCTCTGTTAGCAGTTTACGTAGTAGCGGGTGATTGGGATTAGACAGTTCCACCAGCTTCAGCGCAGACAAGATGCCAAATGAGGTTTCGAAAAATGGCATTAGCCCAATAACCAATATGGCGGTCAGTACGCCTCCGGCAAACGCAAATCCAATGCCATAGAGCGTTGTCGTACGGTTCCAGTCACTTGAGTCAATCAACGCCAGCGTGAAGACTGCCATCGATCCGAACAGACAGACCATAATGGCGCCTTTCAGGATCGTAGACCGCTGACTTGCTCGATGGGTGGCGAAGATCGCAACAAACGATACCAACACCGCGAAGAATCCAAGTTCAAAGTCAAAAATCTGACCCTGATGTGTATTCAAAATAATACTCGACAGCATGCCGATAATAATCGAGCAGACAAAGGCAAGCGATGTATCCAGCAGCAATGCAATTAACATTGCTCCTACGGCAACAGGGGCAAGAAAGCCTACGTATGAATTCTCACTGGTCTGGAGTATCGCCGTAACATGCATAACTACAATCGTAATAATAAATATGAGAACAAGCATCAGCAGTTGAGCATTATTATATTTGAAATGCGTTCCGCTGAATTGCTGAATATACATGAGAATCGCTGCCGACAACAGACAAGACAGCATAAGCAGTCCAAGCTGAGGCCAATAGTTCACTTCGTTTTTCAGCAAATCGTTCTCGCCCAGAAGGGTGTACATCTCCGGGGTAATCATCTCACCCTTGGCAACAAGCGTATCTCCTTGCTTGATAAAGACCGTTTGAGTGTTCTCACGAGCCTGTACTTTAGCTTCTTTTGTACCCTCTTCATCGTAGAAGCGGTTAGACGTTACCACAAGACGAGCAAGCTCCTGTACAACTTCACGCTGCGTACGCTTGCTTAGGGAGCTCACACTCACCATCTCGGCCACTTTGGCACGAGCTGTTGTAGCCTCACTAATCTGGTCGGTCATTAATCTGGAGACGATATCCCGAGCAACGGCCTTCATCTCCTGAATATCATCCGAAGTCAGACGTGAAATTTTGATATATGTCTCTTCCGGGATGCGGTAGCTTTGCTCCTGTACCACATTTCTGATCTCTTCCAACAGAGTTTCGGAGTATGTACCCGCTTTCCGGTTGTTGTTGATGAAATTGGAAACAAAATCTTTCTGACGCTGCGGTATTTCATCACGATAGATGTCAATCTTGTCCTGACTGGAAATCTGATCATCCTGATTCAGTCGATCAATACGATCAAGCAGAGTCGTCATCAGATTTTCGTTCCGCATCTGCACGATCTGAAACATCGGCTGTACACGTTCAGCGGCTTCTTCTTGTGCTTTCAGTGTAGCCTTGGTATTCGGGATCTGCATGGGCGCAGCAATATTCACTTCACTTCGTGTGCCTTCCTGAATATCATACCGCTCTGGGAGTAGCTTGGAAGCAAGACTCACGTAGAAGAGGATCACCAGAAACAAAAACAGAAGATAGCGTGCCCACACGCTATACTTCCATCCTGTAGCTCTATTTTGAAAAGATTTGCCTTTTGACAGTTCCTTCGAGGTCATCGAGACAATCCCTTTCTATTCTTGATTTTCTGCGGCGTGGTTATAGGCGACGATGATTTTCTGGACGAGGGAGTGCCGTACAACATCTTGCTCGGCAAAATAGACAAATCCAATCTCTTCCACTTGGCCCAATATTGCATTGGCTTCCACAAGCCCTGACTTTTTGCCGCGCGGTAAATCAATTTGTGTCACGTCACCGGTAATAACCATTTTGGAACCAAAACCGAGACGAGTCAGAAACATTTTCATCTGCTCCGGTGTCGTATTCTGAGCTTCATCCAGGATAATAAACGAATCATCCAGTGTACGTCCCCGCATATAGGCAAGAGGTGCAATTTCGATCAAACCGCGCTCCAGTGCCTTCGCAGTCTGCTCTTGTCCCATAACATCGTACAAAGCATCGTACAGCGGCCGTAAATAAGGATCAACTTTTTCCTGAAGATCACCAGGCAAGAAACCAAGACTCTCTCCCGCTTCAACTGCAGGTCTTGTGAGCACGATCCTCTTGACGCTTCCTTCCTTAATTGCTGCCACAGCCAGGACAACAGCAAGATACGTTTTACCTGTACCGGCTGGACCGATACCAAATACAACATCACGTTTTTTTATTGTAGTTACATAGTGTTTCTGTCCAATCGTTTTAACACGGATCGGCTTACCACGGTACGTCGTTGTAATCTCGCCTTTGAACAGATCCAGAAGCTGGTCTGCACGCAGTTCCTTTGCAAGCTCAATGGCATACTTAACGTCCCTTTCGGTTAACACATATCCGTTACGTACCAATTGCAACAACACATCAAATAATTGTTCAAGCGATTCCACATTCTGCATGTTGCCATGGATCACAATCTCCGCTTCACGGGATGCGATCTGGGCGGGAATCTCGGATTCAATCAGTTTCAGAAAAATATCTTGGGGTCCAAAAAGAGATTGACCCTCTCCCGCACTTTGGAGGGAGATTCGTATGCTGCGTGTTTGCTCTGACAAATAGCCTCATTCTCCTTGACTATGGACTAACGGAAGTTCTTCCGCAATGCTTTCTTCCACTTCAAATAATACTTTCATATAAACTTTACCATTCTCTTTCTTCTCATGCAAAATTTTTTCGCTTAAAATTTTCGTTCCTTTGCCATTTTTGGCGATAATATCGTTTCTTGCTCCTTCCAATCCTTTCGTTCTAGCCCATTCAATCGTATGCTGCTCCTCTTGTTCCCGAGTTTCCAAATCTTTCTCAGTCAGCCATCCCATGGGAAGTGTGAAGGATCTCCAGGTCAGCGGTTTATGATCACTTTCGGTATCAAATGTGGTAAAAGGCGTATTCCCGTATCCCCAGAGTTGTATCGCCCATTTTCCCAGCACAATGTAAAAACGTTCCTTGCTATCTCCAGTCATCGTGTTATGTTTCTGCACAAGAGGGACTTCGACTTGATATTCACGCCACACCAGTCCGCGCACTTCCCCTTTGGCTACAATGGTCTTTGTATTCTCTTCATCTCCCAAAATACCGGATATCAGTACCTGCCCCTTCTTGACACGCATGTCCTTCTGCACGACAGGGCGCCCCTGCTCCGCGTAAATTTGAGTGATTACAGCGTCTGTTTTACTGACCAGATGTCTCGGGTTCAGCAGCGGTTCACGCTTGGGCTGTGCTGACTCCACAACCTGGATGGTGATGGTTGTCCCTTCTTTGCTCACCCCAATCCAGGTTACATCTGGCAGAGCCAGCGCGAGCTGTCTGGAGAGCTTGTCCTGGCTTTGCAGCCGAAATCCCCACTGGAAGGGGTAGATGCCTTCTTTCTTTGCTGCCGCGAGCACTTCATCCGTGGGAATCGTCACATTGCCTTTCACTTCTACATTCCAAACCATTGATGATAACGCAAACAGAGCTGCTACAAAAAATAGCATGCCGCCTAGAAAGAACTTCCTTCTTAACAAACGGGCTGCAAAAAAAGGAAATCCACTCCGGTGTGTCACCTTTACCCGGCAGCCTGTCCGTTTCAGCAAAGGACGCAGCCTGAAAAAATGCGGTAGCAGAATATTCATTTCTGCCTTGCGTCCATCATGGGCACGCAGGTCCCATACTTCCAGTCCCTGCTCTGCCACCGTATTGATTAATGCTTCAATATCCCCCCCAGTGACCGTGATTCGGACTGCTCCGCGCAGTTTGTACAGACTGGGCTGCTTCATCCGTTCCCCTCCGCTCCATTCATATGAATATCCAGAATTGTTCCTTCAACAGCCACTTCATCCGGCAAAATATTGCGAATCATCAGTTCAGTTCCTTTGATCTCCAGCTGACCCTGTGAGAGAGCCAGAACGATGCGATCCGGTGTAAAATGAATGACACCACGATGATTCTCTATATACAATTGCTTTGTGCCGATCAGGGTTAACCGTGGCATATCGTAAAGCACGTCCTGCGGCAGATCCAGAACTTCACTGGTCCATCTGCGCAGCTTGCGGCTGATCCGGGTCATTCGAAGGTCTTCCCCCTTCCTCTACAGTTCAACTTATGCGCAGATTCCTGAAATTATGAAAACTACGGAACGTGTTAGATGTGAAAATAAAAAGAGACCGAGACAGAAAAAAGCCGTCGTCTGGATTTATGCTCACCAGAGACGGCTTTTCACTTATTAATATAATATAAAGTTATAGTTTCCCTCGTGTTCCAAAGGGTTGTTTAGAGCGCGGAGAACCGAGAACCTCTGCCCACAACACACCAGTACGAATGTCTTCCCGGCGGAGCTGGGACGGTCCGGACTCGCTGGATGAAACTTCATCCCAACTGGAGTCAGACACAACCGGTGTATTTGCAGTAGAGATACGATCGAGTCGCTCCCGAATTTCACGTTGTCGTTGCTCCATCACTTTCATTTGTTCTTCGAGGGAGTTTTCCATTCCACCCAGAGAACTCTGCCCTCCAAAGTCGTCATTCACAGGACGGGCAGATGTCGTTGCTGGCTGCGAATAGGTTTGATCATATCGATCATCGTACTGATCGTCATCATACCGCTCGTCGTATCGTTCGTCATACTGCTCATCATAGCGGGGATCTGAAGGAGCCGATGACTGCTGCGGTGCGGTATTTCCCCGCGAGCGATCATTCCGGTCCGAATCACCACTCCCTCCAAACGTAGGCATCCCGTTATTTGCACGCTTTTTGTTCGGATCAGCCGATTTGGCTGCTTTTCCAAGGAAGGAAAAGAGTGCAAAAGCGATGACTGCTACAATATACAGATTATTAAAAATCCATTCAAATAGGCCCATATGCACTCACCGCCTATCTTCCGTTTTTGGAATCACCGTGATCGTTGGAGTTTGTATTTTCACCAGGTTTTCCTAATGTGTTGCGCATTTGAGTATCTGCTTCAATGTTTTTCAGGTTCATGTAGTCCATTACACCAATTTTACCGCTACGGAGTGCTTCAGCCATAGCAAGAGGTACTTGGGATTCGGATTCAACTACACGCGCTCTCATTTCCACTACGCGCGCTTTCATCTCTTGCTCTTGAGCAACGGCCATAGCGCGACGTTCTTCCGCTTTTGCCTGTGCAATACGTTTGTCAGCCTCTGCCTGCTCCGTTTGAAGGAAGGCACCAATGTTTTTACCTACATCCACGTCCGCGATATCAATAGACAGGATTTCAAAAGCGGTACCTGCATCCAGACCTTTGGACAATACGGTACGGGAGATCAGATCTGGATTTTCCAGGACATCTTTATGGGAATTCGAGGAACCGTTTGTACTTACGATACCTTCGCCGACACGTGCAATAATCGTCTCTTCACCCGCACCACCGACGAGGCGGTCAATATTGGCACGAACCGTAACCCGCGCTCTTACTTTAACTTCGATACCATCTTTTGCTACCGCAGAAACAATCGGCGTTTCAATAACACGTGGGTTTACACTCATCTGTACGGCTTGCAATACGTCACGACCCGCAAGGTCAATCGCAGCAGCACGTTCAAATTCGAGTGGAATGTTCGCACGTTGTGCAGCAATCAGGGCGTTTACAACTCGGTCTACATTACCACCAGCTAGGAAGTGACTCTCCAGTTGATTCATTGTCAATTGAAGTCCAGCTTTGGTTGCTTTAATCAGTGGATTTACGATCCTGCTAGGTGTTACACGTCTTAGTCTCATCGCTACCAGCGTGATAATCCCCACGCGTACGCCCGATGCAAGGGCTGAGATCCAGAGCATAACCGGGAAAAAGCTGAAGAATACGCTCAATACGATAATCGCAACTACCGCAATAAGCAAAACCGTAATCAAGGTTGGTTCCATAGTCAAAATTCCTCCATTTGCAATTTAATTTTTGTAAGAAACATGATAAAAACAGTGTGGAACTTTGCTGCTGTGCATTGATTTACACCACTCGACTAGCAGCCTCCGTAGAATGGTTATGTACATTGCCGAAGCTTTAATCAACTCCGGCAACAGAGCGGGTTACACCGGTAATGCTTGTTGAACCACAATACGGGTACCTTCCGCTTTGATCACAATAATTGGTGTATCAATCGGAATGAAATCTCCATCCGACACCACATCGACACGCTCTCCGTTAAGTATCGCTGTTCCCGAGGGACGAAGTGGAGTCAAACTGATGCCCTGCAAACCGATCAACTCTTTGCGTTCTGTCGCCGAAGAGTATCCTTGATCAGCAGACAGCCTGTCACTTAATATGAATCGATTCCATATGCCTCGATCCTTAAACAGAATAACAACGATTGCAATGACTACCAGCGCGGCTCCAAAAGCAATACCTAACGATATAAATGCATCACTTGTATCATAGGCAGCTCGCACGACACCAGCGACAAGCGCAATCGATCCCAAAATCCCCAGAATACCGAAGCTCGGGATAAACATCTCGAGGATCATCATGATGAGTCCGACAGTGAATAACACCCATGTCTCCGCTCCGGCAAAACCGGCAATGTAGTTCCCTGAGAAATAAAGCACAAAGCACACGATACCAACAATACCAGGCACTCCGAACCCAGGTACAATCAACTCAATGATCACACCGGCTATTCCGAGGAATAGCAATACCGTCATGACGACAGGATTGGTGAGAAATGTGGATATGTTCTCTGCAGCTGTTCTCTGAACAGTGAACACATCATCCTGACTGTAACCAAGCCAGGCTGCAGCTTCTTCCGGCGTGTTGCTGATATGGTCCGCATAGCCCACTTTCAGCGCTTCTTCGGCCGAGAGAGCAATAATTTCACCTTTTTGCTTGGTTTTATTAATCTCAGGCATCTCCACGACCATGTTAACATCCGTCATTCCGGCTGCAATTTTGCCGTCACGGCCACTTTTCTCAGCCGCTCCCTGCATCTTGCTCTTCCAGAATGCAACCAGCTTCGGATCATCAACATGTTTACCCGTGCTGTCCACCATCGCTGCCGCACCAATCATGCTCCCTGGCGACATTACGATCTTATCTGCATTCAAAGCCAGAAAACTTCCGGCCGAGGCAGCATCTCCACGGACAAATGCAACGGTTTCAACTGGGCTTTCCTTAATTAATGTACCCAGTTCTTCTGCCGTGTCGACACGCCCTCCCGGCGTATTGATATCCAGAACGATCAGGCCAGCATTCATCTCTTCTGCTTCCTTGAACCCGCGTTCCATAAACTTGCCAAGTCCCTGCTCGATTGGTTTATCCACCGGAATGATATATACGGCGCCACTTTTCTCAGCTGCATGCGCTGACGGTGATCCAATCCAGACAGGAAGCAGCAGCGTCAGTAGCATCATGAGCATCAATGGCCCCGTAAGCTTCTTCCGGCGCTTTCCCTTCACAAATAGTCCCCCCTTTTCCATTAATGTTATACTGTCCAGCTTATGGTATTTATTACGTACAATGCAACATTTCGTTTCAAAATCTTAAAATTATATTTGAAACCGGAAGCAATTGCAACATTTAAAATCCATAATCATATATATTATCCATTTAAAAGCAATATTTGTGAATTTCCATGAACAAATGAAGGATTACTAATTACGTTTCAAATTTCTTCTGGGAAATGAGTACCGTATCAATGATGTAAAATGGAAAAAACACCCCCTGACAAGTCAGGAGGTGTTTATTGATTTGCTTTATTGCAGAAATTGTTGAACTGCTTGATTTACCAGTTTGCCATCCGCTTTGCCTTTGACTTTCGGCATAAGGGCAGACATGACTTTCCCCATCTCGGCTTTCGAAGAAGCACCGGTTTCCTGGATGGTCTGCTGTACAATAACTTTAATTTCTTCTTCGGTAAGCTGTGCGGGAAGGTACTGACTGAGTAATTCAATTTCCGCTTTTGCATTTGCCGCGAGGTCTTCACGGCCCGCTTTGTCAAATTCTTGGAGGGCATCTTTGCGCTGTTTGATTTCACGACTCAGAATATCAAGCACTTCGTTATCATCCAAATCTCTTTTCAAATCTATTTCAAGATTCTTGATCGTCGAACGAATCAACCGAATGTTGGAGAGCTTGAACTTGTCCTTGCTCTTCATCGCTTGCTTCATATCTTCGTTCAATCGTTCGCTAAGATTCATGTAGTTAAAATCCTCCTAAAACTTTCTCTTACGAGCAGCCTCGGACTTTTTCTTGCGCTTTACGCTTGGCTTCTCATAATGCTTACGTTTCTTCACCTCAGCCAATACGCCATCTTTTGCGATGGAACGTTTAAAGCGACGAAGTGCAGCATCAATAGTCTCGTTTTTGCGAACTTTAGTTTCAGACACCAGTTTTCCCTCCCTCCGACCAGACCGTCCAAGAGCAATAACACGGTTCATCACCTTTCATTATAGGCGAAAGGTAATAAAGGTGTCAACCTTAACGTAATGATCATTTATTTTATGTGAACTTCAGCTCCATATTCATGCCTTTTATGCATATATGAATCAGTCCTGATTTAAAGTAACTTGGATCGTTTATTTGTGTGAGTCTGACAAACTTGTCAACACGCCAAGTCGGGTCCCACCAAGCAAATGATAGTGCAGATGATGAACGGTTTGTTCTCCATCCTTGCCGCAGTTATTAATCAGTCGGTAACCTGTTTCTTCCACGCCGAGACGCTTGGCCGCTTCCTGCGCAGCCAAATGAATCTCACCGATCAACGGCAAGTCTTCCGCAGTTACTTCATTCATGGAAGCAATATGTTTCTTGGGAATAACGAGTACATGGGTCGGTGCAGCGGGCTGGATGTCATGAAAGACGATGACATGGTCATTCTCCAGTACCTTATTGGAGGGAATGCTGCCCTCTACAATTTTGCAAAATAAGCAATCCATTGTTCATACCCTCCTTCGAATTAAAAATTATGTATACCCTACTATCATACCGGAACTGAAAACTCACGTCCAATTTAACCTGTTTCAATTCAATAATAAAAACAACAAAAGAACCTCTCACATCTCAGTGAAGTGCAAAGAATACACCGAAGATGTGAAAGGTTCAGTTTTCATTGGTAAAAGATAATGCTTTCAAGGCCCTATTAATAATAAGGTAACAAAGATAATGCAGTCAGGCCGACCAACGGAAGGACCAGCCTGTTAAACCGTCTGCGACCGTAACCATAATAAGGGTATGGGTAGCCATAGCCCGGGAAGAATCCCCGTGCATGAGCGGGATAAGTAACTGGCATCATATTGGGTCCCCAGTTTGCGTTTGCATGATTAACCACAGCTTCATGCCCCACGGGAACAGCCAAATAAATCATGTCATCATCCACATTTTCCACAATGCCATCATAATGGGCACCGTCATGCATCTGTATACATACATAGCGATGCATGTGTTCCTTACACAGTTTCTTCGCTTCTACCTTTTCCACGTTCGATCGCCTCCCGAATCTGTTCTGCTCTTCATCACCCTTTCATCGTATTCAGATCTGGGCGAAATGACACTGTGAATGAGAAGAGTTTCAAGATAAGGGCCTATTAAAAAAAGAAGCACCCCGTTGCAGTTTCCATGCGGAAGTCTGCTGTCGCGGACGTCTAACCAGGATTATTCCTGATCAGACGTCCGCCGGGGTGCTTAATATAAGTTTGTCGGCTTAACTGTAGTATAACAACAGGATGAACCTGTATCTGTGAGCTATCTCACTCAACTGTCACAACGAGTATATAAATGAGATTCAAACCAACAAACCTCAATCAATCAGTAGCTTCCCCCTCAGAAACAACCTTGAACTACTAGTTCCTAAGGGATCTCAATTTGGACTCATTCAATCGTATGTGTTCTGTGTTCAATTCCCTATAATGTTTCCAATACTACGCGAGAGCCAGCTCCTGCTTCGCCCGCTGGAATAACTACAAGTTTGCGTGGCAAGCGTGCTCGCAGCTCTGGAACGTGGCTGATAATACCGACGGCAAGACGGTCATCATGCAATTTTTCTAACGATGTAATGACGGTATCCAGCAATTCAGGGTCCAATGTGCCAAACCCTTCATCCAGGAAGAAGAATTGCAGCGGGTACTGGCCGCGCAGCTGAATCTGGGCAGACAGAGCCAGTGCCAGTGACAACGAGGTCAGGAACGTCTCTCCACCAGACAAGGTGGACACCGGACGTTTAACTCCACCGTTTGCATCGTCACAGATGACAAAGCCCCCGCCTGAATCCACCTCAAGTGAATAACGTTGTTTGGTCAGGAAGCGCAGACGCTGTGAAGCAGCCTGACTTACCTGCATCAGTTGTTCTTCTGCAATATACTCGACAAATGCATTACCTCTGAAGGCTGCTTGCAGTTTGCTAAGCATCTCACCTTGTCTGCTCACTTCCACCCGTTTGTTCTCCAACTCGGTCCAGCGAACGTGTCGCTGCTGCACATCTTCCAGATCCCGTTCTGCACGCGCCTTGGCTCTAAGAGCCGCTTCATCCTCTGCACGAGACAGTTTCAGTCGCTCTGAGCATGCCAACCATTGTTCCTCGGATACAACGGCTCCGCCCAATTTTTGTTCCAGCTCACGCAATTGAGAAACAAGTTCACGATCACGCTCCCGATGCTGCTGAATTTCCGCGGCCAGCCGCTCCGCTTCTTGGGAAGGAAGTGCTGCCTCCACAACAGCATTCTCCGAATCAAATGGCGATTGTTCCAGCAATTGCTTCCAGCGTTCCTGTGCCTGCTGCAAATGCTCTGCTGCCGAGGCTGCTGCTTGATGAGCCATGACATCCTTCTTGGCCGATTCCTGTTTCAACACATCCGCTTCCTTGAAGCGCAGTGCTGAATCGGCAGCAATTTTCCGCAGTCCATCCAGTCGAGTCTGGGCCGCAGCAATCAAATCCTCGACTCGTTGCTCACCAACCCATTGACGCAGACGTTCTTCCTTCTCGGCGAGCTGTTTGCTGTTGCCTTGCCATTCCGTTTGCCACTGAATCAGCTGTTTGTCTAACTCAACCAGCTTCTGCTGGAGGGACTGTACCAACTGTTCCTTTTCTTCAAGGAACGTCACACTCTTGTTCAGCCGTTCCTTGATGTCTTCTGCGCGCGCGTCTCGCTCCTGCATCGCCTGGTGAAGGGCCATGGCCTGCTCTTGAGCGATGCCGGGCAGTTCCGCGGCCCAGCGGCCGTGCAATGCGGCTGCGGCGGCCTCACTCTCGGCCAACCGGCGCTCCGCCTGTGCGAGCCCGGCTTGGCCTGCCTCCTGCGCAGCAGCCGCTTCCATGCGGCGCTGCTGCGCGCCCACAGCCGCCTGCTGCAACGCGGCGGCTTCCGCTTGCAGCGGCGCTGCGTCAGCGGCCAGCGCCCGCGCGGCTTCGCGCAGTGCGGCGGCACGCTCCGCCCAGTCCGCCGGGGAGCGCCCGTGTACGGGCGAACCGGCGGGATCTGGCTCCGCAACCGCAGGTGCGGCCTCAGCTGCGGCCGGGGCTTCGCCGGCCGCAGCGCCAAGCTGCGTCAGCAGGCTGCGACGTTCGTGCAGCTGCTGGCGCAGCCCAAAGCGCAGCTCCTGCAGCTCCGCGTGCAGGCTGCGCAGCAGTTCCAGGTCCGCATCGCCTGCGGGCGGACCTTCTCCCGGCGGCGCAGCCGGGAGCGGGTGGTGTGCGGAGCCGCACACCGGGCATGGCTCGCCGTCTCGCAGCTCGGCGCGCAAGGCGGAGGAGAGCCTGTGCAGCTCCTGCTCACGCATGGTTCCGCGCAGCTGCTCCTCCGCCCTGGCCAGCAGGCTCTGTTCGCGACCAATGTCCTGCTCACAGGCAAGCAAGGCCTCAAGGCCCACTGCCGCCTGTTCGATCAGATGCTGACGCTGTTCACTCAGACGGGTCTCTTCCTGGGCAGCCAGCTTCAGCCGATCTGCCCCCTGTTCAGCCGACTGCTTATTGGCTTCCATCTCAGCCTTGTTCTGGCGCAATTGCTCCGCCGCAGTATCCAAACGATGCTTCAATTCCAGTGCAGCCTGCAGCTGTCTGCGTTCTTCGGACTTCACTTCATTCGGCTTCAGGCTTTCCTGTAATTCTTCCCGCCGTTTGCGGCCACGCTGCTGTAGTTCTTTTTCCTTCTCCAGCTGTTGTCCGATGACGCTCTGTTCAGCCTGTCCTTTGTCCAAAAGCTGCTTAAGACGGGTACTATCCTCTCGTAGCCCATCCCGTTCCCGTTGCAACTCCTTGGCCTGTTCAAGCTGTTCCAATCGAAGCAGCAGCTTGGGTTCTTCCTCCGCCATCTGTACACGGGCCGTTTCGGCCTTCTCGGCTTCCAGTACAGACAGCCGTTCATGTTCCACTGCTTGCTGGTGAGCAATCCCGGCTGCATCCTCACGTAACTTCTGCTGCGCTGCTGCGTCACGCATCGTCTGCAATGAAGGCAGTATCGCGTCTGCCGCCCCGGCCAGTTTCAGCCGTTGTTCCCCAGCTTCGATCTGTGGTGCACGTGCTTTCAGCTTTTCGTGTTCCTCCATACGAGCCTGGCGTTCATGGCTTAACTCACGGACTTTACCGAGTTGCTCGGCTTCCTTCATCGCTTCATCAAGCATTTTGCGTGACAATTCAGACTGTTTCACAGCAGCTTGAAGAAGAAGCTCCGTTTCTGCCAACGTCTCTTTGCTGGCATTCCCAAGCCCCTGCTGCTCCGCGGCCAATGACTGATGAACCATATCATTGTCCTTCACCCGACGGCTGAGCTTGATGGCAAGCTGATCTCCATACTTCTCCAGATGGAATAAACGTTGCAGCATCTGGCGTCGTTCACTGCCTTTCAGTGACAGAAACTCAGCAAATTTCCCTTGTGGAAGCACAACGGCCCGCGTAAAATCATCCATTTTCAACCCAATGACATCTTCAACGCATCGGTTCACGTCTGCCAGTTTATCAGCCAGCACCTGTTCCTCTCCGTTGACGGTCTCAATGAATTTGCTTATTGTGTTGCTTACCGATACCTCATTGTTTCGTTTGAAGCGTCGTTCCACCCGAAATCTTCTTGTCCCTTCTGCCGATACAAGTTCAAATGTAAAAGCAACGGACAACGAATCCTCAGCGTGGTTCATGATTCCCTGGGTACCATTAACCGCACGTTCCACTTTTCCGTACATGGCCAGCGTAATTGCGTCGAGCAAAGAAGATTTCCCACTGCCTGTGGGACCAAAAATGCCGAACAGTCCCGTTTCCGTCAATACAGTAAAATCAATCTCCTGAGTCTCCCGATAACTTTGCAGACCTGCGACTTTCAATAAAATCGGCTTCAATTTCCCTCGACCTCCTCACGCACGCCCGGCTCGTCCTCATCTACGAGTTCCAGGAACAGTTGAACCAGACTGTCTTCAGGTAATGCCCCACCTGTCTGACGCTGATAAAATTTGCGGAAAAGCTCATGTACCGGAAGCTCGGATCGTTGCTCCAAAAGCCCTGCGGCTGCCATCTCGGGATACACCGGACGGATATGGATGATCCCGTCATGCGACTTACGGAGCTGCTGAATTTCTTTCAGAGACATGGCGTCATCCAGCCATACTTCCATATCAATAAAAGCCTGAGGATCACGCCCTTCATCCAGCCACCGATAAACCTCAGCCAGACCGCCACGCGCCTTCCAGCGTACAAGTGGACGTCCGGAGGTCAACAGCACTTCTTCCACGTTTGCGGCGCCCCCTGGTGCCACATCAACCATGGTGACGGACTTACTCTGCCCCGCTTCGGAGAAACTGTAGGCCAGTGGAGAGCCACTATAACGAATCACACCTTCTCCTTTAACTGCCTGCGCACGATGGAGATGCCCCAGTGCTGTATATTGCGCACCTGTCGACAATGCAGAAGGGTCAACCGTATAGGCGCCCCCTACTTGAATGGGACGTTCCGAATCACTTTCCACTCCGCCCAGAACATAAATATGACTCATCGCCAAATTCACCTTATCCGGACGAAAAGAAGCAGCCAGACGCTGCATTAACATGCCAACCCGGCGACTGTATGCCTGGCGAAGCACATTCTCATCCCCATCCGTTGTCAGCAGTTCATTCAGTCGCGCTTCCGAGGGGTATGGCAATGCAGCAATCTGCGCAGTCTCTCCAGTTCTCTTCGCATGGATAGTAACTGCTTCTGAAGTAGGCATACCTACAAGTGTAATTCCCTGTCTGTTCACAAGCGGGGTCACCGAAGCCACTCGCTCTGGCTGATCATGGTTCCCGGCAATTACCACAAGTGGTCTTCCTTGTTCTGTCAGACGCGCCGCAGCCTCATAAAAAAGCTGTTCCGCCGATGCAGGCGGATTTACAGAATCATACACGTCTCCAGCCATCAATATGGCATCTGCTTGCTGCTCATCCGCGAGTCTAACAAGCTCATCCACAAAATCCTCCTGCTCTCGCAGCCGGCTCCGTCCCTCCAGCGTTTTCCCCAGATGCCAGTCCCCTGTGTGCAAAATACGCATCGTCCGTTCAACCCCTCTCTCATGCAAAATCCGATGATACAAATTCCATCTGGCCGTTTTAAAATTTCACTTTATAGTTTCACAGCATGTCCGCCATCAAAAAAGTACAGCCACTTCCGGTCGACTTTCCGACCCAGAATATCTTCAATAGCCCGGCCATACAGCTCCAGCTGAAAGCGATAGTTTTCCGTCAGTTTGTTCAGTCCACCGCGATGCTCCAACACCCGGTCTGTCTTGTAATCTAGCAAAACAAGCTCGCCATCCACCTCATACAGGCAGTCAATAATCCCCTGTACTAGCACCGTCTCATTTTCTAGTGATGCCTGCATCTTACCGTCTTCTTCCAACGTTTGCATCCCTGCATCTGGTGACAAACTATGAAGCCATTCGGCAGGAGAATGATGTGCCGGAAGTCCATAAATAAATGGAATCTCCCGTTTCACCCACTCTGCACGCAACAATTCTGTCCCAGGCTCTGTATTGAAAAATCCAGCCAGTTGATCAGACTCAATTACCTCTGCCTGATGGGGGAGCAAAATCTGGAGCTCAACTAACCGCAAAAGTGTCTGCTCAACGATTTGCGAATCAACGGGTGAACCATCTACAGGAAGATGCTGCATCAACGTATGATACACCGTTCCCCGCTCGGCTCCAGTCAATTGATTCTCCTCCATGAATTTGGGACGACGTAGATGCAATTTAAAGGACGAGCCTCCATCCTTCACTTCACGGCCCTCATAATCCACAGAAGCCTCAGATTGTTCTTCAACTTCCTCCATCATCTGTAAAGACTGATGGTCTTGCATGGCTAGCAATGTTTTTAGTTCGGTAACCGATGTACTGGCAGCTACTTGCGTTGCTGCTTGATGAGGATACGCCCATGAAAGCCGTTTATCTACTTCACGAAGCAGCTGTACACCCTCTTGCTCACCTATTGTAAATACATCTTCCTCACTGATGTCTCGTAGTGCTGCATCTTGAGTATCCTCGACCATCTCTTCTTCAGTGGAGGAAGGAAACAGCTCCACAGGCTGAACTGCTTTTAGGGCAGCAATTCGATGTTTCCGCACTTCTGTCATGCCGTCTTCTTCACCAAGCGTCTGATCCACAAATATTTCCCGGGATACTTGATCAGCAGAAATGACGGAAATGCCCCAGCGTGATTCATCATCCACAAGACAGGCAGCATATGAATCAGTGCCTCCCGCAAGTTCACGCAGCAAAGCTGCGTCTGGATGTCTCATCAGGGATGGACCGATCCAGTCCAGATAACTCCGTCCGGCTGCAAGCAGATAGTCAGGCAATACCCGTTCCGGACTGTCCTTAATCTGAGACCAGGCCACTGCCTTTTTAACAACATCTTTTACCGTACCGACCAAAATCATTTTCTCTTTTGGACGGGTTAGAGCCACATAGAGCACCCGCATCTCTTCGGCAAGCAGCTCAAACTGGGCACGACGACGAATCGCCAGATTCGCCAAGGTTGGATAGGCAACCCGATTCTCACGATCTACAAACCTCGGGCCAAACCCCAGCTCCTTATGCATCAGAAACGGCGAGTTCAGATCCTGCTGATTGAACATCTTGGATATACCCCCGACAAAAACAATAGGGAATTCCAAGCCCTTACTCCGGTGGATCGTCATGATGCGTACCGCATTGTCCTGCTCACCAGAACCACTTGCTACGGTGCCAAGATCTCCCCCGTTCTCACGTAGTCTGGATACATAGGTCAGGAAGCGAAACAATCCACGATTGGCCGTTGCCTCCTCATATTGCCGCGCGCGATCATACAAAGCCTTCAAATTACTTTGACGCTGCATGCCTCCCGGTAGGCCGCCAACCCAGTCCAGATAACCCGTTTCCCGATACATGCGCCAAATGAGTTCACTCAAGCTGCCTTGTCTGGCTTCAAGTCGCCAATGTTCCAACTGACGCATAAAGCGAATTAACTTTTGTTGCAGCTCTGTGCTGGTACCGTTGTCCCTATCCGCATCGTCGCTTATACGTCCACCCATACTTGCATCTATACCAGCATCCATAATCTCATCTTTACCTGCATGTACAGAGGTTTCATATATACGTTCGATAACGTCTGCTTCGGCGGATACTGCCGACTCCCGCTGCCCCTGTTCCATTTCTGACCAGACTTCGGGCCATTGCAGCTGGATTGCAGATGAATCCGGATTCGAAGCTTTCTCACCATGCTGCCCGAAAACATTCAACGAACTTGAGAATGCTCCTGTAGCTGATATAACAGCATCATAGAAAGACTGTCGCTTGTCCCCAAGGCGAATCTGAGCCAGTTCCTCTTCATCTAGTCCGACAATCGGCGAACGAAGCACGGAAGCAAGCGGTATATCCTGCCTTGGATTATCCACAATCTGCAGCAAGGACAACATCACTTCCACTTCCGTCGCCTGAAAATACCCTTTGCTTTGCTCCCCTCCGGCAGGAATACCCTGCTGTCTGAATTCCTCAATCATGAGTGGAGCCCACATCAGGGCAGAACGCAGCAAAATAACAATGTCTCCATAACGCGCAGGTCGCATGGATTTGAGGGCTTTATCATAAACGTTGAGGGCTGGTTTATCCGTATCTCCGACCATTTCACGAATACGGCGAGCCATGGCCCGAGCCTCCAGCTGAGCGGTTTCAAGCTCGGCACTCTCCAGCTCAGCAGAAGGTAACGCATCCCCATTCTCATCCGTGCTTTCCGTCAGATCAGGTCCTCCGCCTTGACGATCGATCAATATGAGTTCAGGTGTGTATGCCTCATCTCCAAGCGTCTCTGCCGGGAAAGTAGCCCCATAAGCGAGCTGAGCTCGTTCATCATAGGCAATCTCGGCTACCCCTTCATTCATGAGCTGCTTGAATAACATGTTGACCGAATGGACTACTTCTGCACGACTACGGAAGTTACGTGCAAGATCAATACGTCTTCCTGCATGCAGTGATTCTCTCTCTCCGTCCATTTCCATATCCGAGTTCGCTACGTATTGACGGTACTTGTTCAGGAACAGACCGGGTTCAGCCAGACGAAAACGGTAAATACTCTGTTTTACATCACCAACCATGAATCGGTTTCCTGGATTTTCTCTGGAAATCAGTCGGACGATATCTTCCTGCACTGTATTGGTATCCTGATATTCATCCAGCAGAACTTCATCGAAACGTGCCCGGTATTCCATTGCTGCATCCGAAGGCATGGACAGCTCAGGGGTTGAATCTTCATGGCGCAAAATATGAAGACAGTAATGCTCCAGGTCACTAAAATCGACCTGACCGCGCTCCTGCTTGGCCTGTCGGTATCGCTCTCCAAATGCACTGACCAGCTTGGATAGCTCCTGCATTAGGGGTGCCGCCTGCTCCAGCTCCTGCCAGAAAGAAAACGCACTTCTTCCAAACAATGACCCTTTCAGGTCCGTCACGGCTTTTTTCGCAGCCTCACGAAGTTCCTTGACCTGTTCTTGTAACCCCGGGTCTGTCTGGTCCTTTTTGCAAGGCTTCAGCTTGCCAAAAGCTGCTGGCTGAAACACTTCAGGCAATCTTTCCCATGGCATGACCTCAACAGCTGACAGAAGCTCTTCGACCATTGCCAAATCTTCTTTTAATGTATCTGCATAAGGTTTCGGACCTTCCGGCTGCATCGATATGCTGATCCCTTGACGCAGCAGACCAGCCGCACCACTTAGGGCAAGAGCTGCATCACGCAAAATACTCTGAACCCAGGCAGAATGTCCAAGTGCCTCGACACTTTCCACCTGAAAAGCAGATGCCATCTCCGCAAGCCAATGATCCGGCCAAGAATGACTGCGTGAGAAATCATACAAACGCTGCACAAGTCGATGCATGGCATCATCGTTTCGTTCCCCACTGAACCAATCCACCAATTCGCGGAATGTACTGCCTTCGTCTTCTTCCCCATACTTTTCCTCAAACAACTGCTCCAACAATTCCTGCCGCATAATTTCGGCTTCATTTTCATTCAGAATCCGGAAAGCCGGGTTTAGCGGTATTTGCTGATAATAACGACGAATGACTTCCATACAGAATGAATGCAGTGTCGTAATGGATGCTCGCCCGAGCAATGACAGTTGTTTGCGCAGATGTTCTTCGGCAGGTTGCTCTTCAAGTGCACGTTCCAGTGCTTCCCGAATCCGCTGCTTCATCTCAGCAGCAGCAGCTTTCGTAAATGTCGCAACCAGCAAACGATCTACGCTGAATCCACGGGAAGGGTCTGCAATCTTGCGAATAATCCGTTCAACCAATACAGCCGTCTTCCCGGAACCCGCTGCAGCAGCAACCAGAATGTCTTCTCCACTCTGTGAGATGGCACTCCATTGGTCATCACTCCAGAAGCTTCCCTCCGGTTTTGGCATATTCGTCATGATGTTTCCCCTCCTTTGCCATGAGACAGCATGTCCCAGATTTGCTGTTTGCCCGGTTTGGACAACAGATTATATTCATTACCTTCGATATTTTCATCAAATTGACAGACTGGCTTGTACGGACAGAAGGTGCATGCAACCTCCTGCTGGATACGGTAAGGTTCAATCGCGACATCCCCTTCCGTAATCCGGGTGCCAATCTCACGTATATTGCTGCGAACTGAAGCAAGCAATGTATCCCATTGCTCCGGCGTAGCTACAGCAGCGCTACTATAAAAGCTGCCATCCGCCTTAAGCGCAACTGGAATAATAGCTGAGTAGCCTTTGTCAAGGGTATTGTCCATTTGAGCGATCGCATCCCGATCCGCGAGCAGCAAGCCTTTCATTTTGAACCGTTTCAGCAGTTCTTGTCCTGCCTGCTCAGAAGTCATGCCGTTCGCGGATTGAAGCAACGGATTATGCACATGGAAATAGAGTGTTCCTCCAGGCATCGCCGATTCTCCAAGCCACTCCTCGGCAGCACTAAGCAGCACCTCCAAGTACGTGAGCATCTGTAATGACAGGCCATAATACACTTCATGGAGTTTGAGGTCGGTCTGGCTCGATTTGTAATCAATAACCCGCAGCAGCAGGCCGTTCTCTCCTTCGGCCACATCCACGCGGTCGATACGGCCCACAATCTCCATCACACAGCCATTTTCCAATTCAAAACGTAGCGGTGGCAGGGGTTTACCTGGCCCAAAATCAAGCTCTAACCCAATCGGTTCAAAGCTTCCTCGTCTGGACTGTTCACCCAGAATAACCGACGCCCGGCTAACGATATCCTTCAGCTTGCGGAAGATATAACCATACCGTTTCGTGCTAAGCAAAATCTCTCCCTGCAACTGTGGTGCAATCTGCTCCACGGTGTGCACCGCTTCCTTCCGACATTCATCCGGAGACAGACTGCCCCAACTGCGATTCTGCTCACGCAAACGTATGGCAAGCTGACTCAAGGCAGCATGGAACAATTGTCCAATATCAGGAGCTTGCAAGCGGTACAACTGGCGCTCTTTCAGCCGCAGTCCATGGGATGCAAAATGGGAAAACGCACACGCCACAAAACGCTCCATTCGAGAGACACTAGTCCTTACCTCTGTACCATATAATCTACGGCTGGTAGCCGTACGCAGAGGTAACGCCCGATTGCGATAAAAGACCGATCCAAGCAATTGTTTCAGCTGAGGTCTGCTCGTCTCCCGAGAGACATGCCAGTTATAGATCGCCCACCACATTTCAGAAATATCTTCTCCACGGCGCCATCTGCGCAACTGTCCGATGAGATAAGAGAGGCTCTGACCAGGATGAATAACATAAGACCAGTGCACCTCTTCAGCATTTGTAACCGGCGGCTGGGCAAGTAATGGCTGCTCATGCAGACCGAACATCTTCCGTACATGTCGTACAATTTCTGAGGGTAGCAATGTTTTCCCTTCATCATCTGCAACGGGATAACTCAGCCATAACTGATTGCTCGCCGCTGTCAGGGCTGTATATATCAGAAAGCGTTCATCCAACATTTGTCTTGTTGCTCCTGGCCCAAGCCCCAAACCTATCTCCGTCAACAGCAGCCGTTCCTGCTCAGTTAATACACCATCATCTTGAGGGACAGCAGGCAGTTCACCCTCTACTGCACCCAGAATAAATACGTACTTGATACCCTGAAGACGTGTACGATCCATCGATCCAATCAACACTTGATCAAGCGCTGGAGGAACAAGTCCCAGTTTCAGTTCGGTTAATCCGGTCTCCATTAGCCCGGCAAATAAATCGATATCCAGCCGTTCGGCCCCCATCATATCAACCATCTGATCTAATAGATCAAGGACGGCACCCCACATTTGACGAAGCTCTCTCGAACGTTCCGGATCACCCTGAGCCTTGGCTTCTGCAGACATCTGATCCAGCTTCCAAGGAATCTCGGCATCTTCCAGTAATCTGTAAAGCGCCGTACATTGGTCTTTAGCTGTCTTTGCCTTGCTCATTCGTTTCTCAAAAGCACCCAGTGGATCAACAATCACCGTACGGCATTTTTCCATTAAGGACAGCATTTGTTCCCGGCCCCGGCTGCGGACATCCTGATCGTTGTCTTCCAGGGACAGGCTGGGTACATACTTCCATGGCTTGCCATCTGTCCAGCGGTATCCGTGAATTCCGCAAGCTAATATATAATTTTCGAGCTGGTCCATATCTTCACGTGTAATGGAACCGCCCCGTGGAAGCAGCAGTTCCGTTTTCACACAGCGAAATACATCCTCATAACGCCAGCGACGGCGAACGATATCGAGTGCTGAACGAATAAATTCCGATAATGGATGATGTAGTTCATTTCTTCTCCGATCCAGAAAGACAGGCACGCCATAATCCCTGAATAGAGGCTCAGCAATGTCGGCATATGTATCCAACTGACGAACGAGCACTGCCATATCTCGATAACGCGCACCTTCATCTTGCGCCAGACGACGCATCTCACGAAGTGCTCCTTCCATCTCAGCCCGGCGGTTCTCAGCGGCGTAAAGTCGGACACCCGCATCACGCCCCTCACTCTTCCAGCGGACTCTACGATCAAAGCCAGCCTCCAAATGCGCCAGTCCAGGACTGCCTTCATATCTTGGCAAAACTTCCGGTTGAAGCACGGTTGTCTCATTAAGAACACCCAGATCCTCAGCCATGCCTTTGAGACGTGCATATGCACTCGCTGTGGGATGGAACAGCTCCAGTTCTCCTGGAAGTGCGCCGTGGTCGTAAGCACGATCCAACGTCAATGCAATTGTGACGGAAGAAGCTTGCAACATCAATCTTCCAATGACACTCATTTCCTGCGGGGTAAATCCCTGAAATCCATCGATCCAGATCTGTGCATCTTGCAGCAGCGTGCTCTCCGGCAACCGCTCTGTTAGTTCAGTCAACGTGTCTTCATCATCGATATATAGTTCGGTTAATTCCTTTTCATAATCACGGTATATAAGAAGCAAGTCATGCAGCTTGTCTCCCAGAATCGGTGCAGAAGAGGAAGTATTCCATGCGGAAAGTCCTTCTTCCAGTGAAGTGGGGTCAAGTTCATAACGTTTAAACTCACTGTATAGATCATTCAAGTCTCCGATAAATCCCAGCTGACTGCCTGATGCTCCAAACAGCTTCAATTCTTCCTTACGACGCTGGAGCACTTTGTAGAGCAGCATTTTTTTACCTTCAGCTCCAATGGGAATACGTGCAGAACCACCTGCCTCCTGCATTACCCGATAGGCCAATCGGCGAAAACCAAGCACTTCAGCACGCATGGTACCTTTTATAGCACCTGAAGAAACCAGTGACTGTTCGGTTCGAAACGAACTCTGTTCCGGGACCAGCAGAATCAGTGGTTTACCTTGCGGTTCCTTTTGAAGCAGGGATGTGATTTCCCGGGTAATCAGCGTACTCTTGCCGCTGCCTGCCCGGCCAATAACAAAGCGTACGGACATGTTTAATCCTCCAAACCATCACGAACAAGATTTTAATTCCCAGTATAACATATCTGACTTGGTTCGGAACATACGTTTGCCACTATCCGGCAATTCCAGAGACCTTCCCCACGAGAATAGCAAAGAACCCACAGCTTATGAAAACTGTGGGCCCTTTGCGTAAATGTATGTTCGATTTAAATGGAAATCGCTCGATTAATTCTTTTTGCTGCGCACTTCGAAGATGGCAAATTTCAGGTAATGACCTTCGTCTACGCCCAGAATTTGCGGGTGATCCTTACCGGCTGCTTTCCAGTCGATCAGACGCAGTACTTTGCCTGCATCTTCGGCTGCATCCGCAATGGTTTCCAGGAAGAGATCCGGACGCATGTGGTATGAACAACTTGCCGTTACCAGATACCCGCCCTCATTAACCAACTTCATTCCTTGCAGATTGATATCCTTATACCCACGGCATGCGCCTTTGACAGCTGATTTCGTTTTGGCAAAGGCTGGTGGATCGAGGATAACCACATCAAATGTTTTACCACCGGTTGCAAGCGCTTTGGACGTATCCACTTTCTGTTCGCCAGCACGCGCACGTACGTTACGCTCATCGAGGCCTTTCACCTGCTCACGCAAGTATTGGAATGCATCCGCAACGACAAATTCGACCCGGTCAGTGAAACCGTTCAGCTCTACGTTAGTACGTGCACTTTCAATCGCATGCTCTGAGATATCAAGACATGTTACTTTTTTGGCTCCATATTTGCAGGCGTTCAATGTGAAGCTGCCTGTGTGGGAGAAACATTCCAGCACAGTAGCCCCATCCCAATAAGGGAACGTCACAACCTTGCCACTTTTATTCACAGGAAGCAACTGCTGCGTACCATCCTGCTCGGTCTGTTGGAGCGTAATACCACTCTTGTAACCCCAACCCTTCATAAGTGGTTCGATGGCTGCACGATTCTCGCGCTGGTCAAAGAAGTACCCTGTCTTCTGGCCTTCTACGATATCCACCTTAATGAGCAATCCATTCTCCGTTACCGTGACATGACGCGGGCAATCCCCATATAATGGTCCTTTCGTCTGCTCCAAACCTTCCAGTTCACGAATGGACACATCACTGCGTTCATAGATGCCTTCCGGCTGCATCACTTCAATTAGAGCTTGTACAATCGCTTCGCGGCAACGGTCCATGCCCAATGTGAGCAATTGAACAACAAGGATGCTGCCAAAACGGTCAACGATCAGTCCTGGCAGGAAATCAGCTTCCCCATAAACGAGACGGTATGCCTCTCCTTCCTGGATAAAACGCTCCCGGTGGCGCAAGCAATCGCGGAAACGCGCTGCAAAAAACGCGGTGTCCATCTGTTCAAACTCCAAAGGTTGATAGGCCACGACTCTAACTGTGATTTGAGATGCAGGATTATAGTATCCCGTCGCAAGATAGCGACCTTGGTGATTCAATACGTTGACCAGATCTCCCGGCTCGGGGTTTCCTTCAACAGAGGCAATTTCATTGTTATATATCCATGGATGTGCATGTTCAAGCCGCTTTTTGCGGCTGCGTTCCAGTGTAACTGATGGCAAGATAGATCCACTTCTTTCATATGTTAGTTGAAAAGATAGGTTTGGTGCAAAGGTGACCGCTACGGGGATGGATTGGACTTTCGATCGCTGTTATCCCCAGATTTTTCTGATCCCCTTTCTCAAAAGGGAAAATCCGGGGATAAAGGCGAACGCTTCGCTTCTTCAGTTCCAATTCCATCCCCTCCGCTACGTTTGCAGAATCTCCGTATCTTTTAAATAGGGGCGCGGTAATTTGGGTGTCCGCTTCGGGGATGGATCGGGCTTTCGATCGCTGTTATCCCCAGATTTTTCTGATTCCCTTCTCAAAAGGGAAAATCCGGGGATAAAGGCGAACGCTTCGCTTCTACAGTTCCATTTCCATCCCCTTCGCTACGTTTGCAGAATCTCCGTATCTTTTGAATAGGGGTGCAGTAATTTGGGTGTCCGTTAAGGAAACTTATCGTTCTTTCAAACTCTGTTGACTCCAGAATTCCGTTAGCCTGTCATGGTTGTCCTTATTTACTCATAGGATGAGAATAAGGATATGCACGGAAGGAATGATGTTAACTCATGTTCAGAGATGTTGTGCTGCCCCTGTTATATGGGCTTCTTATCTTTTTTGGTGGGATGAAGCTGATGGAAACAGCCTTACAGCGGATGGCCGGGCCTATGCTGGCTGGATGGCTGGGCCGGGCTACCTCTGCTCCCTGGAAAGGCATGGCTTTTAGCGCAGGCGCTACTGCCCTGCTGCAAAGCAGTACCGCCGTCACCGTACTCACTATTGGACTGGCGAACGCCAGATTAATTACCTACGGACGCACACTTGGTATTATTCTTGGAACCAACATCGGAACGTGCCTGACCACCGAGCTGGTCGGACTGCAGATCGGACGGGTTTCCCTGCCTCTGCTTGCCTTGTCTCTGACAGGCTGGGCCGTCTTTGTTGTGCTTGGTGAACGAAATCAGTTCGCTCCTGAACACACACGCCGGACACTGTTTACCATACAATACAGCTTTCTCGCGTCCGCTGGATTTGCCCTCGTCATGACAGGCATTCAAGTAATGCAATCCATTGCCGTACCCCTGCGAAGTATGGGCGTATTCCAGTGGTTTCTGGATCGCTCAGCAGACAGCTTGTGGTGGGGCTTTCTGGCAGGCGCCTGCCTGACGGCCCTCATTCATAGCAGCGCAGCTGTCATCAGCATGGCCATTACGCTTGCAGCCACAGGCGTACTGCCTGTAGAGATCGGCATCGCCATTGTGATCGGGTCGAACGTGGGGACCTGCATCACCGCCGTGATTGCTGCCGCTGGCGGAGCATCCGCAGGCAAATTTGTCGCAGCCTCCCATGTCGTATTAAACATTGCGGGGGCGCTGCTATTTATGCCGCTGATCGGCCAGCTGCATGCAGCCTCGGCCTGGCTATCAGCGGATAACGGGGCACAGATTGCGCATGCCCAGACCCTTTTTAACGTCACCAGTTCACTGCTTGCCTTGCCGTTCTGTTACTTGCCAATTTGGCACAAAAAACCACCGGTCTCCACCCCAGTGGCGAAGTCACCCGTGGCCTGATGCTCAAAACTCTCTCAACAAACAGTAGCGTTACGTCATTCAATAGAAAACAGCTATACGTTAATGCCTAATTTGTTCAGCGCCACTCGTAAAATGTCATCGTTATTATCGTATCCACTATGCTGCTGTCTAGACCAAGCTTCTTCCGGAGCGTACCAATCCACACCTTTGATTTCTTCAATCTGAGGCTGCAGGTCGCCGCTTTCCGCTTCAACGAGATAATAATGAACTTCCTTGTCCACCGGACCAAACTCTGCATGCTGATACGTATAGGAAATGATATCGACGGGTTCTACTATTCGGCCGACCATGCCTGTCTCTTCCAGAATCTCACGCAGTGCGGTCTGTTCCACCGTTTCTCCATCTTCCATTTTGCCCTTGGCGAGAGTCGTTTTGCCGTAGCGATCTACAATCAGTTGAATTTGAAGCTTTCCGTCTTCTCCCGTGCGGTAGACGACTCCGCCTGCCGAAATTTCTTTTCTGTTCATGTTGCTCTCCCCCATTACGGAATTGTCTTCATCTTTTTTTGGAAAAAGAAGGACCTCATCTCCACGGGTACGCTCCCCAAGGAAATGAAATCCTTGTTTCTGACGCCTCGATTACATCGCTGCGGACTTGAGATTTTCTTCCAACACACGAACCAGCGTAGCCTGGCTTTCATTCACACCCGCTTCGGTCACTTTGACACGGCATACCTTGCCGACCATATCCATCGAACCATCAAAGACCAGCTGAATGTAGTTGTCACTGTAACCGTGCAGTTTACCACTGCCTTCACGGCCCTTGGCTTCACCTTCAGGAATGACATCCAGTACTTGTCCCACAAACTGCTTGGCGTATGCCAGTTGCATTTGCTCGGATAGATCAATCAGTTCATGCACGCGTGCATTTTTGACTTCTTCATCCACCTGATCTTCCATACGTGCTGCCGGTGTTCCGGTACGCTTGGAATATGGGAATACGTGCATTTCGGAAAAACCAATTTTTTTCATCAACTCGTAGCCATTACGGAACATCTCATCCGTCTCACCCGGGAACCCAACAATAACGTCAGTTGTGATCGCTACATCCGGCATCGCTTCCCGAATGCGAAGCATTTTATTGTAAAACTCTTCGGTCGTATATTTACGGCGCATACGTTTCAGTACGGTATCATCGCCCGCTTGCAGCGGAATGTGGAAGTGGCGTACGAGTTTGTCTGAACGTTTGATCACATCCAGCATCCGATCATCAATCTGACTGGCTTCGATCGAACTGATCCGAATACGCTCCAGGCCTTCAACTTTGTCCAAGTCCCATAGGAGATCCGTCAGATCGTAATTCTCCATGTCATCCCCGTATCCACCAGTATGAATGCCTGTCAGGACAATTTCCTTGTACCCGGCGTGCACCAGTTGATGAGCCTGTTGGATGATGCTATTTGCTTCCCGGCTACGGGAAAGTCCACGTGACCACGGAATAATGCAGAACGTACAGAAGTTATTGCAGCCATCCTGAATTTTCAGAAATGCACGGGTACGATCGGCAAAATCCGGTACGTCCATCTCTTCAAATACCCGCGTTTTCATGATGTTGCGCACAGCATTGACGGGCTGACGTGATTCCTGAATTTCATTGACATATGGCAAGATTTTGTCCCGATCCTGTGTACCAATAACAAGATCCACGCCAGGGATGTCCAGAATCTCTGCCGGAGAAGTTTGCGCGTAACAGCCTGTAACGGCTACAATCGCATCCGGGTTACGCCGAATGGCACGACGGATAATCTGGCGGCTTTTTTTGTCGCCGGTATTGGTTACTGTACAAGTATTAATCAAGTATACATCCGCTGTCTGTTCGTCAAAGTCTACCTGATCGTATCCTTCATTTTTGAACAATTGCCAAATCGCCTCTGTATCATAAAAATTAACTTTGCAGCCTAAGGTGTAAAACGCCACGGATGGCATAATTACATTCCCCCCATTTCTCCGGATTCATATAAGACGCAAGTTAGCGCCGCCATTCCAGCTGTCTCGGCCCGCAAGATGCGTTTGCCCAGTCCAACGGATACAGCACCCGCCTGATCGGCTTCAATCGTTTCCCTCTCCGAGAATCCGCCCTCAGGTCCAACAACAATCAACACTTCTGCACTCGCACCAGGTGCAAGCTGCTCCACAAACGGCTTCAATGCGTCTCTTAATTGCTTGCCGTTTTCCTTTTCATAACAATAACATACCAGACTGTAGCCCTCAAAAGAAGATAGCAGCCCTTTCCAGGAAAGTGGCTGCTCGACGGATGGAATGCGGTTCCGATGGCTTTGTTCAGCGGCTTCCTTGGCGATTTTCCGCCACCGCTCCAACCGTTTGCCTTCTTTCTTGGCATCATATTGCACAATCGTACGCTCAGACAGGAAAGGAACAAAGGAAACTGCTCCGATCTCTGTACATCTTTGGATGACCGTCTCCATCTTATCGCCTTTTGGCAAGCTTTGAGCCACGGTTACACGTATCCGTGCTTCATGGTCCATTTCGAGGGGTTCCACAATATTCGCTGTTACTTGCTGGGCTTCGATGCTTTCAATCTCCACCAAAGCTTCTTTGGAGTTTCCGTCACTGACAATCAGTTTATCTCCAGGTTTACCACGCATCACTTTGCCGATATGGCGCGCATCATCACCCGTGATGACTACGGAATGTTCATTAAACTGTTCTGCAGATACAAAATAACGCTGCATTCGTCTATCCACCCATTCTGTCCTGTTATGACTGGAATTCACCCCGCCTGATGGCAGGCGTGAATCCAATCGCCACAGATGATCATACAACTTTTATGTCTATCTGACCAGTATTTCAGCCCTAGAGGTACGTGTTGCTTATCGATATAATTCAATGATTAGTTTTGCCAGATCCACATACATCGTTTGTGCAAACTCATACAACGGTTGAATCGTCACATTTTGCAGCGGAGGTATAACCAAAATCAGCAGGAAGATAAAAATCGACCATTGCTCCACTCCTTGTAGCTTGCGACTGATAGATGGTGGCAATACGTCTTCAAGAATCCGATAACCATCCAGGGGTGGCAACGGTATAAGGTTAAACAGAAACAAGAAAAAGTTCGTCAGATTAAAAATAGAGAAAAACATGGATATCGCTGTGAGCAATCGCTCATTTTCTATACTCCCCAGCGCTCCCGAACCAACCAATGAAGCGTAAATAATTGTACCGATAATCGCAAGCAGCAGATTGCTTAGTGGCCCTGCTGCAGAGACGATAACACCCATCAATCTTGGTTTGTCAAAGTTCGCCCGATTAACTGGAACGGGTCGTGCCCAACCGAAGCCAGCAATAACGAGCAATAGCACCCCAAACAAGTCAAAGTGTACGACCGGATTGAGGGTAACCCGGCCTAGCAGCTTGGCCGTTGGATCGCCGAATTTGTTGGCAAAATAGGCATGAGAGAATTCATGGACCGTAAAAGCAATCAGGATCGTCAACAGGAAAAACGGCAGTTGATCCAGTGGATAACGAAAAAACGAGTTTAAATCCATCGGTTACCTCTTTCTGGCCACAAACGCGATCCAGTCCTCATCGCGATGAACCGAACTTATTTCGAAGCCGGAAGCAACGAGCGCATCATGGACGAGCTGCTCTTTATTTTTCCAAATGCCTGAAGTAATATAAACGCCACCAGACTCTAGCGCATGATAGACATCATCCACAAATAGCATAATTATTTCGGCCAAAATGTTGGCAACAATAACTTTCACCGGAAGCTTCACGCCCAGCGCAGGGTCCTGACTGCCCAGAACAGACAGCAAATCACTCTCTTTCACCGTAATTTGTTGTCCCAGCCCATTTAGTTCCACATTTTCTTTGGCACTTGCTACCGCAACCGGATCGAGGTCAAGCGCAAGCACATGTTTTGCACCGAGATGGACAGCTCCAATGGCCAAAATACCAGAGCCTGTACCTACGTCAATGACTTCCTCGCCACCCTGAATGACCGATTCCAGTGTACGCAGACAAAGTGAAGTGGTTGGATGTGTTCCTGTACCAAACGCCATGCCTGGATCAAGCTCAATAATTTTCTCATTTGGGCTTTCCGGCGTATACTCTTCCCATGTCGGTTTAATGGTTAGACGTTCCGAGACACGTACTGGCTTGAAATATTGTTTCCAGGCGTTCGCCCAGTCATTTTCATCCACTGTTCGAGTCTCAAAACGAACCTCACCCGTTTGGATATCGAATTCGGAAAGTTGTTCAATACGTGGACTTACTTCAGATTGCAATGCATCCATGTCCGTACCTTCGGAGAAGTATCCTTTAATGACCGCAAAGCCTTCAGGAATATCATTCAAAGGAGACTCGTACAATTCGCCATACGTCGTATCCCGTTTTTTATTTAAAGTACCGGACTCTTCAATCGAGACCCCTCCAGCACCCGCTTCATGTAAAAAATTCGAAATCATCTCCACAGCTTCTTCTGTGGTATGTATTGTTAGTTCATGCCATAACATACTTCGTTTTTCCTCCTCATTTTTCAAACATCCCAACTATTGTACTACACAAGCGAGCAGGAGTACAAAACCGCGGCAGTAAAGAAACAACAAAAACAGGATACCCGCAGCCTGACTGCTCGAATACCCTGTTTTAATTATGACTAAACTCGATTAACTTGTTAGCAAAAGCGTCCACCGTTCTGCGTAATCATCTCTGCAGCTTGCGGGAGAGAGTCACCGGATACGGATACGGTCAGCAAGATTTCTTGCTTGGACCTGCCTTCAGAGCCAGCATCCGGATCGTCATACACTTGTCCACCCGACAACACCTCGGTCTCATCGCTAATGAGGGAAAGTACATTCAGCTCACCACTGAATCCCCCAATCACAGCCATAGTCGAATTATCTGTGCTCTCAGGCGCTTCCAGATCCACTGAAGACGATGAGTCATTCAGACTCTCGATACTCAACTGGTTTGGGTGCAGCAATTCCAGAGCTCTGCGTGCAGATTCAGCCTCGGACCAGCTCGTAAACACCGCTTCGATAATCACTGCAGAGCGATCTTCAGTCATGAATCTCCCGACCCTGACGACGATCGGCCGCTTCACTGCGGCGCAAAGCCTCTATATCTTCATGATCCGCAGCTTCGGCACTGAATTCCACATCCTCATTTTTGGCGGACTGCATCCGTTTCATCTTTTCCGTTTTCGTTAAAATCTTGCCTGGACGTTCATGTTCTGCCATCGTTATGTTCCTCCTTCAAAATAGGTATCTATATAAAATGAACTAATACTTGTTACACTGTACCACTCCGACTGTAGTACCATCCTCCGATCGCTGTTATCCCCAGATTTCTTCATATCCCTTCTTAAAGGGAGAAATCCGGTGATAGCGTATGCTTCCGAAGTAGCTTTCTTACGAAAGCTTTCAGGCGAACGCTTCGCTTCTTCAGATTGGTTCTACAATCTCCGTTAAAGTGTAATGCTCTGTCCATCTTATATAGATTTGGTGAAACTAAATCATACCGCCGGCTTGTTCGATAATGGATAGGGCACGATGATGTACCGCCTCGTCAACAACAACGGTCAGTAATACATCTCTGCCTGTCGGTCCCTCTTGTCCGCCATCGCTCATACCGCTTGCAGAAGGATCTGCTGCAGCCATGATTCCCGCGCTGGCATTTGTGCCTAGAGCACCTGGTACCCAGGAAGAAAAACTGCCGGAAACACCCGGCGTATAGGATGCTCCACTTGGCCCGACACCCGCGTAACGACTGAATCGATTGATAGACAGGTCTTCCACTCGTAATGCCTCCAGTTTTTTGGCTGCCCCTTCCGCTTGCTCCGGGCTATGGAAATAAGCCAAAATATTTTTTTCGGTCATCCGGTTCACCTGCTTCCCTAGTTTCGGCACATCAGTAAACCACTGAATGCTCATGTCTGGTATCTTTCCGCAAGCGTGCCCATATTATGCAAAAAAGGACACCCTGCGGAAAAACCGCTGTGGTGTCCTTTTTTAAATTAATGATTAAGACTCAGTCTCCACGGAAGGCCCGTTTCACCCGGTCAAAGAAGGATTGCTCATGCTCATGAGTTTGTTCTCCATCCAGCGCAGCAATTTGGCGAAGCAGATCTTTCTGCTCGTCATTCAGCTTGCTAGGCGTAACTACAACGACTTTCACATGCTGATCCCCTTGCCCCATACCGCGCAGGCGTGGTACGCCTTTGCCTTTGAGACGGAAATACGTTCCTGTCTGTGTACCGGCAGGTACTTTCAGCTTCACTTTCTCGGACAGCGTTGGAATTTCAATCTCATCTCCCAATGCTGCCTGAGCGAAGGTAAGCGGAATTTCGCAATAGATATCATCGCCTTCACGCTCGAAGAAATCATGTGATTTCACACGGATGACAATATACAGATCTCCTGCTGGTCCTCCGCGCAGACCACCTTCACCTTCACCAGTCATACGCAATTGAGCGCCATCATCTACACCCGCTGGAATGCGAACATGAATTTTGCGTTGTTTACGTACTTTACCGCTGCCGCTGCACGTAGTACATTTTTCCTTGATAATTTGTCCCGAACCATTACAGTTCGAACAAGCACGACGGTTGACCATACGGCCAAACGGTGTATTTTGAACCACTTCCTGTTGACCACTACCTTGGCAGACGGAACAGGTTTCTGGTTTGGTTCCCGGTTTCGCACCTGAGCCATGACAAGTATCACAGCCTTCGGTACGAGGAATGGTAATGTCGGTTTCCTTACCAAATACCGCTTCCTTGAACTCAATCGTCATGGTGTATTGCAGATCGTTCCCCCGTTGCGGAGCATTTGGATCACGTCGTCCACCGCCACCGCCAAAGAACATATCGAAGATGTCGCCAAAGCCGCCGCCGCCGCCAAAATCGCCACCGCCGCCGAATCCGCCCTGATTTGGATCAATATGACCGTATTGATCATACTGCGCCCGCTTCTGGCCGTCACTGACCACATCATAAGCTTCTTTAACTTCCTTAAACTTGGCTTCCGCGTCAGCAGCCTTATTTACGTCAGGGTGATACTGACGGGCAAGCTTGCGGTATGCCTTTTTGATTTCCTCGTCGCTGGCATTTTTGCCGACGCCGAGTACCTCATAATAATCACGTTTTTCAGCCACTCTTCCACCCCCATATCATTCACCATATCGCACATCGTGACAAAAGGAAAGCCAAAGCACGGGAGCCCCGGCTATGACTTTCCCTTCGATCCGAACGTCACCGATGATTAATTCACTAGAAATCGTGAATTAGTTTTGTTTTTTATCTTCATCCACAACTTCGTAATCAGCGTCTACGACGTTGTCACGTTTTGCAGAACCTTGTTGCTCTTCAGCACCTTGAGCTGCTTGCTCTTGAGCTTGTGCTTGCTCATACAGTTTTACGGACAGTTGTTGAACGATCTCTGTCAATTCTTCTGTAGCGGCTTTGATGTCTTCCAGATTGTCGGAAGCCAGAACGCCTTGCAGTTTTTCTTTTGCAGCATTCGCTTTTTCAACTTCACCAGCGTCTGCTTTTTCGCCAAGATCTTTGATCGTTTTGTCAACAGAGTAGATCAGTTGATCTGCGCTGTTTTTCGCTTCAACGAGTTCTTTGCGTTTTTTATCTTCTTCAGCATGCAACTCAGCATCTTTCATCATTTGTTCAACTTCAGCATCGCTCAGACCGCTGGAAGAAGTGATGGTGATTTTTTGAGTTTTGTTTGTACCTTTGTCTGTTGCAGATACGTTAACGATACCATTGGCATCAATATCGAAGCTAACTTCGATTTGTGGAACGCCACGTGGAGCTGGTGGAATATCTCCCAGCATGAAGCGACCGAGGGATTTGTTACCCGCTGCCATCTCACGCTCCCCTTGCAGAACATGAATCTCAACGCTTGGTTGGTTGTCTGCATAAGTGGAGAATACTTGGGATTTGCTTGTAGGGATCGTTGTGTTGCGCTCGATCATCTTAGTGAATACGCCACCCGCAGTTTCAATACCCAGGGACAATGGAGTTACGTCAAGCAATACAACGTCTTTCACATCACCTGTCAGTACGCCCGCTTGTACAGCAGCACCCAAAGCTACAACTTCATCCGGGTTAACACCTTTGTGAGGCTCTTTACCTGTCAGTTTTTTGATTGCTTCCTGTACTGCAGGAATACGTGTGGAACCACCAACCAATACGATTTTGTCGATATCGTTAGCTGTCATTCCAGCATCACTCAGTGCACGACGAGTTGGTTCAAGCGTACGCTCAACCAGACCAGTAGAGATTTCTTCGAATTTCGCGCGGCTCAGGTTCAACTCCAAATGTTGAGGAACGCCATCAGCCACAGTAATGAACGGCAGGGAAATCGTTGTAGTCAATACGCCGGAAAGTTCTTTTTTCGCTTTTTCCGCTGCATCTTTCAAACGTTGAACCGCTGCTTTATCTTTACTCAAGTCAATACCTTGATCTTTTTTAAACTCACTTACGAGATAATCAATGATCACTTGGTCGAAGTCATCGCCACCCAGTTGGTTATCACCACTAGTCGCTTTAACTTCGAAGAAACCGTCACCCAGTTCAAGGATGGATACGTCGAATGTACCGCCACCTAAGTCATATACGAGAATCGTTTGGTCTTCGGATTTCTCCATACCGTATGCCAAAGCTGCTGCTGTTGGCTCGTTGACGATACGCAGAACTTCCAGACCTGCGATCTTACCTGCATCCTTTGTTGCTTGACGCTGACTGTCATTGAAGTAAGCTGGTACTGTGATAACCGCTTGAGTTACCGTTTGACCCAGATAAGCTTCAGCATCGGATTTCAGTTTTTGCAGGATGATTGCAGAGATCTCTTGTGGGGAGTAGTCTTTGCTATCGATTGTCTCTTTGTGGGATGTACCCATATGACGTTTAATCGACATGATAGTACGATCGGGATTCGTGATCGCTTGACGTTTAGCCGTTTCACCGACAACACGTTCTCCGTCTTTTTTGAAACCCACTACGGATGGGGTTGTACGTGCGCCTTCCGGATTTGGAATAACGACAGCCTCGCCGCCTTCCATAACTGCTACGCATGAGTTTGTTGTTCCTAAGTCAATACCGATTACTTTGCTCATCGGAAAATTTCCTCCCTCGACAATTTAAATGGATCAAATTGATCCTTATTTGTATTTGTTGTTCCTAATCGTGCTCTATGTGTGTACTAACCTTTATATTAAACTTCGGTGGCATCGTACAATCAAGAGTGAACTCACTTCATTCTTTAATAAAAATTATGAGCTAACTTTAACCATAGCCGGACGAAGTACTTTATCCTTCAGCATATAGCCTTTTTGGACTTCCTCGACAACGGTACCTTCTTCATACTCGTCGCTCTCCACTGACATGATCGCCTGGTGGAATTCGGGATTAAACGGTTGTCCTACTGTATCCATTGACGTCAGACCTTCATTGTTCAGCACAGTTTCCAGCTGACGGAAGATCATTTGGATGCCTTTGGAGAAGGACTCGACTTCAGTACCTTCCGGTACAGTAGCCATGGCACGCTCGAAATTATCAATGACCGGCACCAGTTCGGTGACCAGCTTCATCGAAGCGTATTTCGCCAGTTCTTCTTTTTCTTTTTGTGTACGACGACGGAAGTTATCAAAATCAGCTTGCGCACGGACAAAACGCTGTTGATGTTCCTCAGCTTCCGCCTTCAAACGTGCGATCTCATCTTGCTCCTGATCTGTCATCTCTTCCGCCTGCGCTTCTGCAGCTCCGGCTTCGTTGACAGGCTCCTGATCCGCTGCTGTAGTTGCTTGCTGTTCCTGTTCTTCTGCTGCGAATGATTGCTCCTCTTTCAAGATGTTCACCTCCTTATAAGAATGAAATGGTTCATTCCCTTATTTGAAGCGATGCGTTAGCATGGCCGTCAAATCACGGGATAATGTATTTAAAATATGAATGACACGTGCGTAATCCATTCGCGTAGGTCCCAAAATTCCGATGGAGCCCAAAGCCTCTCCATCCAATGAGTAGGAAGCCGTTATCAGGCTGCAATTGGCGAAGGCTTCATGATCATTCTCGGTGCCTATTCGCACCTGAATACCAGATCCACCCTGCACGGGCATCATCAATTTCATGAGTGTTGGTGTCTCATCCAGCAGGTCAAGAATATCTTTTACCTTTTCAATATCTTTAAACTCTGGCTGGGTCAACATATTGGTGGCACCACTAAGGAACAGACGATTGTCATGCTCGTTGTCAAAGGCACTGTTCAGCACCTGCATGACTTCCTCATAACGTGTAATATGCCGTTCCATCTCTTGCCCAAGCTCGGTGTAGAGACGAGACTTCAATTTGTAAATCGGCACGCCGACCAGCTTGCTGTTTAATAAACGAACTACATTCTCCATCTCCGCTACCGAAATTTCGGGTGGAATCTGAACCGTCTTGTTCTCCACCTGACCCGTGTTCGTTACGATGATGGCTACAGCCTCGCTTTCATTAAGCGGAAGCAGTTGAAAATGACGAAGTGACGTGTGAAAAACTTCCGGTCCAAGCAGGATCGAAGTATAATTCGTCATATGTGACAAAATCACTGAGGCATGCTGAATAACTTGTTCCATCACGTTCAGCTTTTCTGCGAAAAATGACTTCAGGTCGTCCAGCTCTTGTGGCTCCACCTGATTCCAGGGAACCAAATGATCGACATAATATCGATAGCCTTTGTGAGAAGGTATGCGTCCAGCCGATGTATGCGGCTGTTCCAGAAAGCCCATATCTTCAAGGTCCGCCATTTCATTACGGATCGTCGCCGGACTGTATCCAACATCTCCCCTTTTGGAAATGCTCCGGGACCCTACGGGCTCAGCTGAACGGATATAGTCATCCACTATAGCGTTCAGAATCATTCGTTGACGCTCTGTTAACATGGTGAGTATTCCCTCCTTCTGACTGTACTGTCCCATGTCGTTAGCACTCCGGTTAGATGAGTGCTAAGCGGTAATACAAAAATACCAAAATGACGTGAGCATTGTCAAGTCAGTTTCATGAGTACGCTCATCTATTTATAGTATAGACCAATGTCTCCAAGACATAACAACTTTACTGTACATCTCATGAATTAAAAAGAACCGCAGGTGAGATAGAGTATACTCGGCTCAATCCATACGGTTCATTCATTTATCAGGCTGAAATATTCAACTCTTTCAATACAGCAATCTCATCACAGCAATCCTGCTTGCTGCAATGAACACAGTCGGTCCATACTTTCTCTGGGAAAATCTCCTTATTCACCACGGCAAAACCGTTTTTGAGAAAAAAGGATACTTCATATGTCAATGCCATGACCTTGGGAATTTGCTGTTTCTCCGCTTCCTCTACCAGACGGTCCAGCAGCAGTGAGCCAATACCCATGCCTTTGTGGCCTTCGGAGATGCCGAGTGATCTGACTTCCACCAGATCATTTCCCAGACGGCAGAGAGATCCACAGCCTACAACCTGACCATTCACTTCTGCTACAACAAAGTGCTCCAGTTGTCGTTGCAGTACTTCCCGTGAACGCGGAAGCATGATCCCACGCTCTGCATAGCCCTTAATCATTTCAAATAATGGTTCAACATCTTCCGGTACGGCTTTTCTGCATATGGCCGACATCCAGCTCTCCTCCTATAAGAAGCTTTCCAGAGGAAAGCCGACTTCGTAGTTGTATAAATCACACGCTCTGTAAAATCAATATGAATAAATATACAACAGAGCGTATAGAATTTCAAGCTACGAATTCAGCGATATAGACCCGATAAACTCGGCAAAAACGTCATTTCCGAACAGGATGCCCTGCTCACTAAGCCGGAAGCCGTCTGGCGTCTTCTCCAGCAGTCCTGCATTCAACATTTTACCCAAAGGCTTCGCAAACACTTCCTCCATAGGCTCCCCGAACTGATCGCTGAACCGTGAGGATGAAGCACCTTCCAGCATTCTCAATCCAACCATCAGATAATCTTCCATTGCCTCGGCGCGGCTGATCTCAAAATGATCGAGACGCGGCAGACCTCCTTTGGAAGCTTCCACATACGGGTTTATGCCTTTTATATTCATATGGCGTTCGCGGCCTACATATCCATGTGCACCTGCACCCAGACCGTAATAGTCCTCATTACGCCAGTACGTGATATTGTGACGGCTCTCGAAGCCGGGTTTGGCAAAGTTACTGATCTCGTATTGTCCGTAACCTGCTTCTTTCATACGCTTCATTAATAGAAGATACATTTGCAACTCGTCGTCTTCATGAGGAAGCGGTAGCTGGTTCTTCTGATACAACGTATGGAAAAGAGTATTCTCTTCCACCTTCAGGCTGTATATGGAGTAATGCGGCAGATCCAGTTCCAGCGCTTTATCAATACTCTCGTTAAGCATCTCGACGGTTTGGTTTGGCAAACCAAACATCAGGTCAATGGACAAATTATGCAATCCAGCTGCTCGGGCATTTTCCAAACTGCGGTATACATCATCTGTATTATGAATCCGGCCAATACCTGTCAGCAGATCATTTTGAAAAGCCTGTACCCCAAAGCTGACGCGGTTCACTCCGCCTTCTTTCATAACGGCGAGTTTCTCCGCATCGGTCGTGCCTGGGTTAGCTTCCATTGAAAACTCAATATCATCTGCCCAATTGGGGAAATAGGTTTTAACGGACTTCAGGAATACGGCCATTTCGTCCGGTTTCAGTGCAGTCGGCGTACCGCCGCCCACAAATATGGTTTTGATTTCTCCCGGCGGATTCGCTTTAACCGTGTGTTCCATCTCCCGTTCCAGCGCTTCAAGGTATTGCATAACAGGCTGGTCCTTCAATACATAGGAGTTAAAATCGCAGTAGAAACATTTATTTGTGCAAAAGGGAATGTGAAGATACACCGCTTGGGGTGCACCTGTTTTCCGGCTGTGTGCTGCCAATGTCATGGCAAGTCCCCCTCTATTTGAAAAAAGGAAAGCCATCCGGCTTCCCTTTCAGCTTGGTTTATTGGTTATTCTGTGTTGTACCTACGCTTGCGAGCAAACGTCTTTAATCTAGTTTGAATACACACATTTGTGCTGTACCCGCGTTTGCAAGCAAACGTCTTACAATTCAATTTTGATACACACATTCTGTGTTGTACCCAAAATTGAATTATTAATCATCAATTTTCAGCACCGCCATGAACGCTTCCTGCGGCACCTCTACGTTACCAACCTGCTTCATCCGCTTCTTACCTTCCTTCTGCTTCTCAAGCAGTTTCCGTTTCCGCGAGATGTCACCGCCATAACACTTGGCAAGTACGTTTTTACGCATTGCTTTTACCGTTTCACGAGCTACAACTTTGGTACCTACAGATGCCTGGATTGGCACCTCGAACATTTGCCGTGGAATCAGCTCACGCAGCTTCTCACAGATAATGCGTCCGCGGTTGTACGCACGGTCACGGTGAACGATGAAGGACAGGGCATCGACCTGTTCGCCATTGAGCACAATGTCCATTTTCGCCAGATTGGACTGACGGTAACCAGATAACTCGTAATCCAAGGATGCATAACCTTTGGTGCTTGATTTCAACTGGTCGAAGAAGTCATATACAATCTCGGACAACGGGATCTCATACGTAATGGTAACCCGGGTTGTGTCCAAATATTCCATATTCACATATTCGCCGCGTTTATTCTGGCACAGCTCCATAATAGTACCTACATAATCATTCGGTACGATAATGGCTGCCTTAACGTATGGTTCTTCGACATAATCAATCCGCCCTACCTCAGGATAGTTGGATGGGTTGTCAATTTTCATCACTTCACCATTCGTCAAGGTCACGTGGTAGATTACACTTGGTGCGGTTGTGATCAACGGAATGTTGAATTCACGCTCGATCCGCTCCTGGATAACATCCATGTGTAGCAAACCAAGGAATCCGCAACGGAATCCAAAACCGAGTGCACTAGAAGTCTCAGGCTCAAAGCTGAGCGACGCATCGTTCAACTGCAATTTCTCCAGTGCTTCACGCAGATCAATATAATCCGATGTTTCAATCGGATAGAGACCGCAGTAAACCATTGGATTAATTTTGCGGTAGCCCGGCAAAGCTTCAAGTGTTGGATTTTTGGCATCTGTTACCGTATCCCCGACTTGAGTATCGCCTACATGCCGAATACCTGCAACGATAAACCCTACATCGCCCACGTTCAGCTCGTCCACGATCGTCATACGCGGTTTGAAAGCTCCAACTTCAATAACTTCAAAGGATTTACCTGTTGCCATCATTTTGATTTTGGAACCTGATTTAATCTTGCCGTCGATAACACGCACGTATACAATTACGCCTTTGTACGGGTCATAGTGAGAGTCAAAAATCAGCGCTTTCAAAGGCTGGTCAGGATCACCTTGTGGAGCTGGAACACTTAGCACTACTTGCTCCAGAATTTCTTTGATACCAATTCCCGCTTTGGCTGAAGCCAAAACCGCATTACTTGTATCCAATCCAATGACATCTTCCACTTCCTGTTTAACCCGATCCGGGTCAGCACTTGGAAGGTCAATTTTGTTGATTACCGGTAAAATTTCAAGATCATTATCTAATGCCAGGTACACGTTAGCCAGCGTCTGGGCTTCAATACCCTGAGCCGCATCCACAACCAGCAAAGCACCTTCACATGCAGCAAGGCTGCGTGATACTTCATACGTGAAGTCTACGTGTCCAGGCGTATCAATCAGATTCAACAGATACTCTTCGCCGTCATCGGCTTTGTAAGTCAGCGCTACCGCCTGCAGCTTGATCGTAATTCCACGTTCGCGTTCAAGTTCCATTTGGTCCAATACTTGTTCTTGCATTTCACGTGTAGTTAGCGCACCTGTGTACTCCAAGATCCGGTCCGCAAGTGTTGATTTGCCGTGATCTATATGTGCAATAATTGAAAAGTTACGAATTTTACGTTGTCTTGCCCGAATGTCAGTCATTCCTTACCCCCAGAAACAGCCTAGTGTCAATCACTTCATTATAACAGTTGATGCAGGGTGCATCAATCCCGCGTTGCCTCAACTTTATAATTATCGTCACAATTGCGAACTCCCAAGGGTTTATTTTGCCTGTTTTTCATAACCTTTTATTCAGCGACTCCGCTAAATAAGGATACTACCCACTTCATTCCGTTATGGGACAGATTTTGAAGAAGACCTGCCGTTTTGTCAGCCAGCACGTCGACCGGTGCTTTGCTCTGCTCTGCGCCAAGCACCTGACTCGGTGACAGAACAGGTACCACTGGGGGTTCTTTGACCTCCTGTTGTACCACCGCGGTCGGAACAGACTCGGTAGCCGGTGACACCGGCTCAGTTTTCACCACTGCAGGGTTGTCAGTCGAATTATCGCCCCTATTAAAACTGCTGCCTGCCAGCTGCATTCCAAACAGAACACCCAGCAACATTAATACACAGATGGAAAACAATCTTTTGCCGAATCTGGACACGTTCCTCGCCTCCTGTTTTATCTTCGATTCTTGGATTCTTCTATTATTCCATATCAGGAATACTAGCCACCTTGTGATGTCTTTTCCGCACTCGCTTTGTCCACCTTCTGATCATTCCAGTACACCTCTGCAATCATGTCGGCGAGTACTTTGGATGTCCGCTCCAGTTCAGCAGCCGTATTGTCGATGCCGCCAATCTCAATCAAAATGCTGTTGGGAGAAAGCGTCTGGTTGTATTCACCATTGTTGGCCCCGCCGCCGTCCTTGCCCCATACGCCCCGAGATACCCCTGGATATTTCGCTTCCAGCTTCTTATGAATTTTGGCCGCAAAGGCCTCATTCTGCTGCCAGTTTGGATTCTCATGTCCTATAATAAAATATACTTTGGCATAACCCAGATTATTAATGGTCGTCGTTGTTTTGTTATGACGTTGTGAGTCACGGTGGATATCGATGAGATACGTAAGATCGTCATTTTGAGCGAGTGCAGTTTTCACCGTCTGACGAGAGTATTTATAGGAATAATTCCAGTTATAATCCTTCACCTTGGTCGGATAATCTTCCTGTGCATGCTCCACCCCAATCCCCAGCTTCTCCAAACTGTCGGATAAGTAGGTTCCCACTTGAAAAACATTGCCCGTCGATTTACCAGAAGAAGGATTGTCACTCTTTGTGCCCAAGAGAGGATTGTATCCTTCACGTGGATGGGAATGGTAGACAAGAATCGCTTTTTTTCCTGTCGTTGGTTTGCTTGGTTCATCTTTACCGCCACTCTTCGGTGGGGGATCACCCTTTACTTCGCCATCACCCGGATTCTGCGGATCAGATGGATCGGGGTTATCCTGACCTGGTGGGATATGCTGCTCGCCACCTGATTTCCCTCCGCCTGCCGATGCCGTATCAATGAGTCCAGGACCCGGCTGATAATCTTCTGGAGCTTCAGCTTTTTCATTTCCCGAGCCCGGTCGCAGCAGTACAGGTTGATTGGAACCCATGCCAGGCATTTCTCTAGCGATCAGGCTTTTGGGGTCTTGCGGATTCACATTCGTCAGCAGTTGGAACACAAACGAAGTCAGATTTTCACCAGAAAATGCAGAGGCTTGTTCCTTCTGAGTTAGATGCGGCATTTCCATGCCGAGCATGTCCACAAAAAAACTGCTTGATACGGCTCCCGCAAACCCTTTCATAGAAGAAACGGGTGAGCTATTCAAACGTTTCTCTGCCATCCCCCCTAGACCGAGTACAACAAAAAACAAAGCAGATATGATCATAAGCAACAACAACGTACGGCCCATGGCCAGCACGTGCAAACATCTCTTTTTCCATTTACCAATATTCCAGGCCAATATTTTGTTCATTGCTTCTGTCTCCTTCCCTGCTGGACAACGCTTATACTTCAACTCTATGAGCCTGCCAGATTTGATAGAACAGGAAAAAGAAGATTGCACAAAAAAAGAAAGTCCGATAGATTCGGACCTTCTTCACAGGAGTCTCAAGCATTTAAATTTCAAATGTTAATTAATGGGTGTAGGCAGCTACATTCTCAGCATTTACCGCATCATGGAGCGCGGCATTCAGACCGGTTGCAATAATATTGGCAATATCTTCGACAAATTCGTCGATTTCTTTGGGGGTAACGATCAGATCATGACCTAGTGGCTCCAGTACCTCTTTTACCAAACTGAGACGGTCATTTTCGCCGATATCGTCCAGCATGCCCATAATCTGTTTCGTTTGGTCGGTCTCTTGCCGAAAATGAGTACGCATCATTTCGATGACGTTATTCACGATGGTTGACGCATAACATACGGTAGGTACACCGATGGCAATGCAGGGAACACCCAATATTTCACGTGTAAGTCCACGTCGCTTGTTCCCAATTCCTGAGCCAGGATGAATGCCGATGTCTGCCACTTGAATCGTTGTATTAACACGTTCGAGGGAGCGTGAAGCCAGCGCATCAATCGCAATGATTGCATCCGGTTTCGTTCGATCCACGATCGCTTGTACGATGTCACTCGATTCTATACCCGTCGTACCCAGCACACCTGGCGCAATAGCACTGACTTCTCGATAACCGGGTGCAACCTGATCCGGAACCAGCTCAAAATACTGACGGGTAACCATCAGATTCTCCACTACCAGCGGACCAAGTGAATCAGGCGTGACGTTCAGGTTGCCCAAACCCACAATCAGCACCTTGGAAGTCTTGTTAATTCCCGCTTTGGCCAAAAAATCTTCCATCTCTCGCGTGAATTCTGCCGCCACCCGCTCCTGAAGATCGGTATCCCCGTTACGAAGCGATGGAACCTCCAAAGTGACATAGTGCCCCTTTACACGCCCAATTGCTGTAGCGGCTGCATCATCAAGCACATCAATACGTGTGATTTTGATACCGTCTTTCTCATCCACATCCTCCCGCAGCCCGGGAATCGTCTGTTTCTGCCCCCCCTGAGCCATCTCCTTGGAGTCAATTGCCAAGTCGGTACGAACTGCATAATTTTGCAAATCCAGTGTCATCTGTCCCTGCCTCCCTTACCGCATTTGAGCATATTGTGTGGGAAAATGGTGTGCTTTATGCAGCACTATCGAACATCATAGGAAAATCTGTTGCAATTTGCATGCCACCGTGCTAGAATATTTTAAGTTGTGAAACGTTTGTATTCATGCAAATGCCTTACAGGAGGTGAATGTAATGCCAAACATCAAATCCGCTGTTAAACGCGTAAAAACGAGCGACAAGCGCCGCGCACTCAACGCTTCCCAGAAATCTGCACTCCGTACAGCTGTTAAAGCTGCTGATGCTGCTCTGGTAAGTAACGAAGTTGATACTGCAAAAGCTGCGATTCAAGCTGCTTCCAAAAAGCTGGACAAGGCTGTAACTAAAGGTCTGGTTCATAAAAATGCTGCAGCCCGCAAAAAGTCTCGCTTGGCGAAAAAACTGAACGCTCTTTCCGCACAAGCGTAAGAAGCGTTACTTATACGATCTAATGGAAAAATCCTGAACAGCACGAGCTTTCAGGATTTTTTAGTATCTGATTCTATAAGCACTCATTCAAAAGGGGCGGCCTCTATTCCGATGATCTCACCATCAACGGAATAGAGGCCGCTTTGTGTTACAGTTATATCTAAGTTTAAGCACCGAGCCTTAACAAGAAAAGCTCCAGTCCGAGCACTTTATCCACTGCCCCGGTCTTCATCTGACAATCCAGTTCACTGAGATGACTCAGAATTAGCCTCAAACGTTCTGCCTGAAACTTGCGAGCCTGTTCACCAGCAATTTTGACAGCATACGGATGCAGACCAAGCTGGCTGGCAATCTGCTGTTGGGAGTAACTCTGCTGCCCTAACTCTTTTACCTGGATCATAATTCGGAATTGACGGGCAATCAACGCTGCAATTTTAATCGGTTCTTCACGCTGCTTCAGCAACTCATAAAAAAGACCCAAAGCCTTCTCTAATCTCAAGTTAGCAAGCTCCTCCACCAACGCAAACACATTCTGCTCGGTACTTCGCGCCACCAGTGATTCGATATCCGCGCGTTTAATCGTGCCTCCGTTACCAGCGAACAAACACAATTTGTCCACTTCCGCAGATAACGTCTGCAAGCCTGTTCCTGCATAACTCACAAGCGTATCAGCCGCTCCAGTCTCAAAAGATACATCCCGTTGCTTCGCCAGCTTTACAATCCAACCCAGCAGCTCTTCACCACTTAGCGGAGCGAACGCAAGGACAACGGCTTGTTTCTTGGCTGCCTTGACTAGTTTTTTACGCTCATCCAGCTTATCCCCTTGGGCCAGAAACACAATAGTACTATAATCTGCCGGATTGTCCATATATGTAAGCAGCCGTTCAATCTGGTGATCAATTTTGGAATCCTTGCCTGCTGTAAACAAATTAGCATCGCGAACGATAATGAGTTTACGTGGAACAAGAAAAGGAACCGTCTCCGCTTCTTCAATGACCACCTCCACAGGTGTCTCAGAGAGATCATATGGAATTATCGCAAATTCTCGGTGTTCTTCTTCAATTACCTGTTGTTTTAACATATCCGTAAATTTCTGTATCTGGTACTTCTCCGTTCCGTACAGCACATATACCGGAGCCGTTTCTCCATTACGTATTGCCTTTGTCGCACTCTTTACATCCATCACGGTGCCCCCTTATCCCTCTTATCCTACCAGAAAACGTGACAGACAACAAAGGGGCCTTACATCCGGTTAACGGATGAAGGCCCCCTGTCCTACATCTATATAAACGCTGACACCAACAATTCTAGAAAAAGCTGGTGCGCGGTCATACGACGTCAGTTATGCCAACTGAGATAGGACGTTGTTGTTACTTTCAATATATTCTTGATACAACAGAAATGTTCGGCAAGTCTTGAGGCCAAACGTATAATTTACAGCCTATTTGCCAGAGGCCCCGCTTGAACCAGTGAACACATTAAACGATTTCTTCACTGTTGTCCCATCTTGATCTGTCTCGTAATTAAATACGGTGCTATCCTTGGACCAGCTCGCAGATTTTAGTGTACCCTCCACACTACGTTGCTCGACCAGATTAAGCACATCCGGGTCAGCGGCAGGTTTAGAGTAAATGCTGATCTGATCGCCGAGCAGCATGACCAGATAGGAGCCATCGGGTGACTTCCATTCTTTTGGAGTCGTCGTGGCAAGTGCACCTGAATCCGTGGCAGCCAATCCCTTATTTCCTCCCGCTGCATCCATGCCTGTCTCGGAATCAGGACTCGTCACGCCCTCTGTTGGCTCTTCTACCTTAACATCAGGCATATCCTGAGAAGTAGTGAATGATTGTGCATCCCCATTTTCAGGCTCCGTTGCTCCGCTCTCAGTAGAACCTGCCGAAGGTCCGGTAGCAGCTCCTGAACCCTGACTTTTTTGCTGATCTGCACTCTTGGTACTATCGGCAGGATTGGAACTGGAAGGGGCGTTTTTCGTTGCATCACTCTTGTTCAATTCTGATCCAGTATCTGGCTGTTTAGAAGGTTGGTCTTCCTTCAATTCTGGTTCCTGCACCTTTTCTGAACCCTTTTCTTCAGGACCAACCTCTTGAGCTTGTTTATCTTCAGCGGATGGCTGACTTTCCGAACTATCGACCCACACACTGTTATCGCTCTGTAGTGAGGAGGAAGAATCTTCATTGTTGATCTCTCTGCTCAGTGGATTTTGATCCTCATTCCCGCCTTCTTGGGTACTGCCCGTGCTCATTATCATTTCTGCATTTTCAATCTTCTCTGGCTGATATCCAAAAATGGCAACGCCCAGTACAACAGCGGCTGCTGCTGCGCCCATGGACATCCGGCCCGCCATAGAATTCAACCATTTTTGCTTCGGTTTCCGCTCACTTGAACGCTGTAAATTCTCAAATGCAGCAGGGACAGGACTCATTTCCTGTATGGTACTGCTTTGTTCCCTTTTCGCTTCATCGATTGCATCCAGTTGCGGCATAATGGCATCAACCAGACTGAATCTCGGGGTTACCTGCGGCAAATCTTCCAGTTCTCTGGAGAGAGCTCTGAGCAAACTAAAATTTTCGGCGCACTCCGCGCATTGGGCCACATGCTGTAGCATCTGCGCAGTTTCCGCCTCGCCCAGATCATGATCCAGATACCGGTGCATCCATTCCACCACCTCTTCGCATTTCATCCTGTCACACCACCTTTCTGATACTCCTGTAGTAGATTCTGTAATTGCTGTCTGGCTCTAAATAAATAAGATTTAACCGTATTCAACGGAAGATCGAGGCAATCCGCAATTTCGTTATAGGATAAGTCCTGCAAATATCTTAGAACAATAACGGTACGATGATGCTCAGGCAGCTTGTTAATGGCATCCTGAATATCCTTTGCCACATACGTGGACATCACTTCGAATTCCACATCCTGATTGTCCTGAAAAACCATATCATGCTCGTCAATGGAGACGGAGGGCTTGGTTCTTCTGAATTTATCAATACAGATATTCGTGACGATGCGCTGAACCCATGTCTTAAACTGGGCCTTTTCCTCATATGAATTAATCTTGGTGTAAATTCGGATCAACGCTTCCTGAGCAGCATCCAAAGCGTCTTGTTCATTATTTAGAATGTAATATGCGGTCCGATAAACATGCTGTTCAATGTCCCGCAATAGGGTAATTAGAGCGTCGCGATCGCCCGATTGAGCGGCTCTGATGAGTTCCGGCTCTACCACAAAGGATCCCCCTCTCCCTGCAACCTTACAGACGTGACCATCAATAAAATTGTTGCAAAGTTAAGTATTTTTTTTATTGCCATAACAAAATAACGGCTTATGTATTGGGGCCGCTGAAATCTTCTCTTAGAATAACAGAAATTGCATAACGAGTCATCAAGCCAGCTCAAAAGTCATTCCAGTACTTACACGACTCAATTTTATTACAATGGCATACATTATAGCTAACAACACTTATAGCATTGAAAATAAAAAAGTTCAAATTTTGTACAAATTTAAGCTCGTTTTAATGTAATTTTCATGAAAACAGTGTATTGTAAATTTACATTCATAACACGAGGTGATGAGCATGCCAGCTCTTGCAAAAATTCAAGCGTTAAAAGAACAAATGCCCAAAGAATATCAAAGCATATCCCATTTTGTGGAACATGCTTTGCAGTCTATTGATACCCTGGTTGAGGAACATCGGAAATACACCGCTGCACAGGCATTATACGGCGATAAAATCGTCGGATCGGAAGAACGCTTGTACAGAGAAACCGTGCTTGATGTACGAGCACAGCTGTTGCTGACGCTTGAGAAAACCGTAGAAGATCTGTTGCACAAAGGCGACAAACATTGGAGTAAACACTTCAAAGATGGCGTTGAATAATTCGTTGTTATAAGTCATTCCAAAATTAGCCCGCTTTCCGGCATTCTCCCCGAGGAGTATACCGGAAAGCGGGCTTTTGGTTTCATTCTACGAGCAAATGATGTACTTCATACAGAAAATTTATACATGACAAGCAGTTGTGGATTGGGAATGTGTGGGTTTTTATCTTTCTTGAGCGAACATGATGAACACAGAAGTATTACGCATCTTTCACGAAAGAAACAACTTTTTACATTAATTTCACATAAATAGCATAATTAATCCCACTTTATAACTTAAAATAGAAAATATAGGTGCGTAGAGGAGCGAAATCAGACAACTAAAGGAAAACCGAAAACTATTTTTATAGTAATTCAAGCCGCACACACGAATTAAAACTCACAACGGCGCAACAACATTTCTAAGCAGATATGAGGCAGATTAAATGAATTTGAGAACCTTTTTAAAATACTTCCTAGGATTTTTTCTACTCTGTAGTCTATCATTTATTGTATTCAATATGATAATACGCCATAAAACTTGGGATCAAATCGATCACACGATTAACTTATTCAGTGCGACTATAATTAGCTTAATAGTTGGTATTTCAAAAGCAAGAGAGTAATCCATTTTAGCCAACTCCCACAAAAATTCATGAATCATCCATCGTCAATTTATAGCGTACATCAACCTTCCCATCTTTGATCTTCATCTGAATCTCCCCCATTTGATCAGTTCGATAGATGTCTGCACCCGAATCTACAAGACGTTCAAGCACCCCAGGATTGGGATGTCCATATGTATTGTTGGCCCCTGCAGAGATCACGGATGCAGATGCATTCCAGTACTTCAACCAAGCTTCCGTTGACGATGTTTTGCTACCGTGATGTGCGACTTTTAATACATCTATGGTGACAGGAACCTCCTCATGATTCTCCCCCGAGTGACGTGTGAACATCTCCTGAACAGAAACATCTGCTAACGTAGCATCCGCATCGTATTGTCCAAACGAGGCTGCAAGCGACCCATCCTGAATCATAAAGAGCAGATCCTGCTCGGCTGCAGCATCCATGTCTCCCGTGAACAATAAGGAGGCGCCTGCCATTTCCAGCATAAAGACAACCGAATCATGATTCTGATGTTCCGATACGGGTAATCTTTCTCCTGTGTCCATCGCCTTCTCCAGATCCGGATATATAAAATGCAATCTGGTTTCTCCATCCGGAGCGTAAGACATCCCTTGGCGAATCGCATATAACGGTATCCGCTTGTCTATAACGGTATCCAGCAATTTCTCAAAATTGGCTGTACCGCTGGTTGTCCCATTGAACATGAATCGTTCCACCGGGATCTGTTCGAGCACAGCCTGCAATCCCCCGGCATGATCCTGATCGGCATGGGTTACGATTACGGCGTCCAACCGATGAATGCCCCGCTTTTTCAATAAAGGAACGACCACCTTGGCTCCTACTTCGTATGGATCGCGCCGTGTCTTCCAGGATTGTTCAGACTTCCCGAATTGGACTGTACCTCCACCATCGACCAAAATATGTTTACCTTCAGGTGTTGTAATAAGTGTACTGTCCCCTTGTCCGATATCCAAAAACTGCACCACTCCTGTCCCCGCAGGCTGCGGTGTCTGGTATGCCCACCATAATCCCACCACAAAGCTGAGAGCCAGCAGCGCACACATCCATTTGTGGAAGACGTTCATCCGTTCACCAGAGTAAAAACCCGCCCCACGCGCAGCAAATGCACTGGTATATTCCGGCCAGGCAATACTTGCGCTTAATGTTGTCATCGAACCAGGACTAGCTTCACGTCCACCTTTGTTTAATCCTTGTGATGATACATTAGACAACCCAGACAGCCCCAGAGCCGCTTTAGGCGTTCCCCCAACAAATCGGCGATCCAGCGGAGCCGTATCCTCTTCTGTGCCCTGAACTACAGGCTGGTCACCTCGACCGCGATGAAGGATCCGCAAAAGTGTATAGAGAACGGCATAATATGCTGCAATCCAAAGTAGCGATGGGGTAGCCCAGATCAACACAAAACCAGGCAAACTATTCATCCACTCCACACTTACAAAGGTCAATTTGTTCAGCATAATAGCAATCCACGCCAATGGTTTAACCAGAGGCATCCAAAGAAACGATAAAATCAGAGCGACCGTTCCCAGAGGAAGTACAATGGCACTAATCAAAGATACAAGCAGGAAGTTTGCGACAAATGAAAGCAGTGAAAACTGGTTGAAATACAGAATCGTGACCGGAAAAGAAATGAGTTGTGCTGTTACCGTCACAGAAGCTGTTGCTGCAAGTCCCTTGGGCCAACTGCTAAATATCCGATTAATCAGTGGCATATAAATCATCAGTCCGGCTGTTACCAGAAAAGATAATTGGAAGCTCACGCTTAGTAAAAAATACGGGTTCCACCACATCATCAACAACGCCGCTGCACTGATCATCTGCAATCCGTCCCTGGCAAGGCCACGCCGTGCCATATACAAGCCAATCATCGACATGATACCCGCACGAATCACCGATGGCGAACCGCCAGACAACAATACATATGCAGGTATTAGCAGCAACACAATGGTGAGCGAGGTTTCTCGGGTTAACCTAAGCCAGGATAAAAGGAGCAGCAGGGATGCCACATACACCGCGACATGTGTTCCGGAGATCGCCAAGATATGAGTTAAACCAAGCTGTGAAAATTGTCCATATGTATCCGGATCGATGTCATTAGCCATCCCGATAATCAGACCTTTCATATAGCCCGCATGAGGTTCGGGAAATATCTGTTCTACTGCTGCGCCAAGCTTATGCCTGACGATGTCATTCCACCGAAGGATATTGAATTTTCCCATCCCTTCAGGAGGAACAGTGGTTACTGAACTGGCCCCCTTCACTTTAAACAACCAATGGATATGAAGAGTCCTTAAGTAATTTCGATAGTCAAACCCACCAAAATTTCTAGCTTCGCCGGGAAGCGCAAGCGCACCCGTCAACGTGATCGAATCTCCTCGCTTCCACCCCGCTGCTACTTGTTGTTCTTCTTCCTCAGCTAGACGAACTTGGACCATTAGATGTTCTCTCACATTAGGCACAGTTCGCCCTTCCGAAACTGCTGCTGTTGATGCATCGGAGAACGGAAGCATCGACGTGACCTGCATTTCAAAATCGGCCCGATCCCCATCTATGCGTACATCAGACATAAGCTTACCTTCAAAGGTAGCTGCATAACCGTCCAAATCCTCCGCATCGGTTTGTGTGATATCGGGCAGACTGCTCCGATTCTGCGCATCATTCCATTCCCAATGCACTGCACCCCCAACGAGTGCTCCAATCAGTAACAAGATGGACCAACCGCGTATATCAATCCATCGTAGTAAAAGTGGCAGACAAACGAATGCCCCGATCATTCCCACGATCAAGGACCAACCCGATAATGCACATGCCATCCCACTACCGCATAACCAGCAGACGGTAAATACCAGTAAAGGCCTGCCTTTCATTTTCTCCCCCTCCTTTGTGTCACCCACATGAACGCAGAAAAACCCCCGGCAGCTGATACAGCAACCGGAGGTTCTTCCCCGCTAATTTGAATATTATATTGGTTCTAATCACTTACCGTCATCATCGTCTCACGTGGAGGCTGGTATTTTTCCAGCTGACGAAACGTAATGCCTTTTTGCTTCATCATGTTTGTAACCTTACCTGTATCCTTGGGATATGGGCGATGAAACACGATTTCTGTAATACCGCTATTCGCGAGCATATTGGAGCAAGTCCAGCAAGGTTCATCCGTGACATATACAGAAGAGCCTTCGCGGTCAATTCGATCGGTGAACAAAAGCAAATTCTGCTCCGCATGAATAGTACGAATGCAGCGTTGCTTTTTAACCATTTCCTCCTGACCGTCGGTTACCACCAGCTCATATTCTTCCGAGATCATGCATCCTGCTTCAGAGCAGTCCGGAACCCCCATGGGCGCACCGTTATAGGCTGTTCCAAGCAGTTTCTTTCCCTGCACAAGTACGGCGCCAACATGACGGCGTGAACAGCGGGAACGGGTAGAGACCATATATGCGATGTCCATGAAATACGTATCCCAGTCTTTGCGTACGTCTGCTGTGCTCATAACCGTTTCCCTCCCATCTGATACAAGTTGAACCCATCCTACGTTCTTATGTCATTTCCAATTCAACTTATATCCTAATATTTAATATTGCGTGATTACCTGATCTGCACATAAGGAGCCATTTTCTCTAGCATCTTCATTCCGATTCCTTTCACTTTGGTCAGATCGCTGACTTTGGTAAAAGGACCATGCGAATTACGATAATCAATAATGGCTTGCGCCTTTTTCTCCCCAATTCCAGGAAGGTCCATAAGCTTCGCTGCCGGAGCTGTATTGACATTAATTTTACCATTGTCGACAGCTTCATTGCTCACCATTGCTTGGTTATTGTCTGTTGAAACAACCGCTGCCTCGGATTTCGTTTGTGTCCCATCAGTAGGAGTATCCGTTTGCTTAACTGCAACTGTCTGATCAACCACTTTCCCTGCTGTGGCATCAACCAGATTAGTCTCTACAGGGGCCTCTGTTGTTGACGGTCTCTGTTCTGCATCGGAATCTTTCGTTTGTTCCTGAACCAAAGTAGCCGACTGTACAGCAGGGGTTTCCTGCTCTATCGTCGGCTTCTCGGTGGCGAGCTGCATAGGTTCCCAGCCAGAAGGCGGCTGTTCACTTTTGCCCGACCATAATATTAGTATACATCCGACCACCGCAGCAGCAATGGTCATCCCCTTGTTCCATCTCATCTCTTCCACACCTCTCCCTGGATTCAAAATAAATCTATTCTGAACACGGGCGGTGCTTCCGAACCGTTGGACTTGCCTGGTAAACCAAGCTGTACTATTTTCATGTCATGTGAAGCAGGTCCTGACGCATACACTAGAGGGAAAGAACTGCGCCATTACCGTAAAGCATGAAAGGAGGCCTGAACAATGAAGGTTGGATTTATCGGAACCGGCAGCATGGGCAGCCTGCTGATCTATGCCTTGATTCAATCCGGTGCACTTGAGCCACGGCAGATCGCCGCCAGCAATAGAACCCCTTCCAAAGTACGGCAGTTATCCCTCCGTTACCCCGGTCTGCATGAATCACAGAGCAACCGGGAAACCGTCATCCGCAGCAATATCATCTTTTTGTGCGTGAAGCCACTTGAATTCAAACATGTCATTGACGACATCCTGCCTGTCGTGAATCCCAATCATATAATCGTCTCGATCACCAGTCCCGTGCAGCTGCGCCATCTGGAATCTTCACTTCCTTGCAAAGTCTCCAAAGTTATCCCCAGCGTTACGCACCAGGTCGGCAGCGGAGCGTCCCTGTGTATTCACGGTGAGCGAATGACTACCGAAGACCGCGCGGTGCTGGAAGGGCTGCTCAGTCATATCGGCAGACCCTATCAAGTGGATGAAGCCTGTACCCGGATCACATCCGACTTCTCCAGCTGCGGACCTGCATTCATATCGTTCTTTCTGGAGCAATGGATCGAGAGTGCCGTCAAGCTTACAGGCATCAAACGAGCCGACGCCTGCGCTCTTGCCGGCGAGATGCTCCTGGGAACAGGCAAGCTGCTCACCGAAGGAGGATACACCCCGCAAGAACTTCAGGCTCGCGTGGCTGTACCTGGCGGCATCACCGCACAGGCACTTGCCCTGCTAAAGGTAAGTCTGAATGGTGTTTTTGACAGTCTGATCCAGACGACTCACGACAAATATGATGAAGATTTGTTGAAGCTGGATGAACTATTCAAAACCGGTGAGATTAACCGGCAACAATATTAACGAGTTTGCCTGGAACGGCAATGACCTTGCGAATGGTCTTGCCTTCCAGTGCCTGCTTCACAGGTGCCAGTTCCATTGTAAAGTCCTGCATGCCCTGTGCGTCCAGATCCTTCGCGATCGTAGCACGGGTTACAATTTTGCCATTCACTTGAACAACAATCTCCACTTCGGCATCCACCGTCATGGACTCATCATACTCAGGCCAAGCTACATAAGAGATTCCACCTTCATGACCGAGACGGCTCCACAGCTCCTCTGCCATATGCGGTGCCAGCGGTGACAACAGCTGTACAAAGTTCTCCATGGCTTCTCGCGGCAGCGTATCTGCTTTGTATGCATCGTTGATGAAGATCATCAGCTGGCTGATCGCTGTGTTGAAACGCAGATGTTCCATATCCTCTGTAACCTTTTTGATTGTCTTGTGTGCAGTGCGCTTGAACTCATCGGTTCCAACATCTGCTGTGATCTTGTCATGGATTGCACCTGTATCTTCGTTGATGAACAGACGCCATACACGTGACAGGAAGCGGTGCATGCCCTCAACCCCGTTAGCGTTCCACGGTTTTGTCGCCTCCAGAGGCCCCATGAACATTTCATACAGACGCAATGTATCTGCACCGAATTCATTGACGATCTCATCCGGGTTAATAACATTACCACGGGATTTACTCATCTTCTCATTGTTGGTTCCCAGGATCATCCCTTGGTTGACCAGTTTGTGGAACGGCTCTTTGGTATGCACCACACCCAGATCATACAGCACTTTATGCCAGAAACGAGCGTACAGCAAGTGAAGCACTGCGTGCTCTGCTCCCCCGATGTACAGATCAACCGGCAGCCACTGCTGCTGTTTCTCTTGAGAGATCAGTTCCTTGTCATTGTGTGGATCAATAAAGCGCAGGTAATACCAGCAGCTACCAGCCCATTGTGGCATTGTGTTCGTCTCGCGACGTGCTTTCATTCCCGTTTCCGGATCTACGGTGTTAACCCATTCCGTAACATTCGCCAGTGGTGACTCTCCAGTGCCCGAAGGTTTGATCTGGTCAATATCCGGCAGCAGCAAAGGAAGTTGATCTTCTGGCACCGTCTTCATCGTTCCGTCTTCCAGATGCAGAATCGGGATTGGTTCACCCCAGTAACGCTGACGGCTGAACAGCCAATCGCGCAGACGATAGGTTACCTTGCCTTGTCCCTTACCGTTCTCTTCCAACCAGGCGATCATTTTCGCAATCGCTTCTTCGTTATTCAATCCGTTCAGGAAATCGGAGTTCACATGCGGTCCGTCTCCGGAATACGCTTCTTGTGTCACGTCGCCACCCTGTACAACCTCGATGATGTCCAGACCAAACTGTTTCGCAAACTCCCAGTCACGAGCGTCATGTCCCGGAACGGCCATGATCGCCCCTGTGCCGTATCCAGCCAGAACATAATCGGCGATCCAGATTGGCACCTTCGCTCCGTTTACCGGATTGATTGCATAAGTTCCTGTGAACACACCCGTTTTGTCTTTAGCCAAATCAGTACGTTCCAGATCACTCTTGCGAGCAGCCTGTTCCTGATATGCCTTGATTGCTTCACGCTGTTCAGCCGTTGTAATGACTTCAACCAGCTCATGCTCAGGTGCCAATACAGCATAACTTGCACCAAACAAAGTATCTGCACGTGTCGTAAACACTTTAATAACTTCTTCATGACCCTCAATGGCAAAAGTAACTTCCGCCCCGGTCGATTTGCCGATCCAGTTGCGCTGCATATCCTTGATACTTTCCGACCAGTCCAGCTCTTCCAAGTCTTCCAGCAAACGCTCTGCATATTCCGTAATTCTCAATACCCATTGGCGCATCGGTTTACGAACGACCGGATGTCCACCACGCTCACTCTTACCGTCGATAACTTCTTCGTTCGCCAGTACCGTTCCCAAAGCTTCACACCAGTTCACAGGCACTTCATCTACATAAGCCAGGCCTTTATTGTACAACTGGATGAAGATCCATTGCGTCCATTTGTAATAGTCAGGGTCTGTTGTGCTGATCTCCCGATCCCAGTCATATGAGAAACCCAGTGATTTGATCTGACGACGGAAATTGTCAATATTGCGGAATGTAATATCCCGTGGATGCTCACCAGTATCCAATGCATGCTGCTCAGCAGGCAGGCCGAAAGCGTCCCAACCCATTGGATGCAATACATTGAAACCGCGCATACGTTTGAAACGGGATACGATATCCGTTGCCGTGTATCCTTCCGGGTGACCTACGTGCAGGCCTGAGCCGGATGGATATGGAAACATATCCAGGGCATAAAACTTCGGTTTAGCCGGGTCCTCACCCGTTTTAAACGTTTTATTGTCATCCCAGTATTGCTGCCAACTTTTCTCCATGTCTTGTGGCTTATAGCCGTGTTTCGGCTGTTGATTGTCACTCATCTATTGTTCCTCCTCTTGGTTATTCGCTTTTATTGCAACAAAAAAACCTCAGCATCCCGTAGCGTTTGCAGCGCTAGGGACGAGAGGTTGAATTCCCGTGGTACCACCCTAGTTAGCGGACGAACGTGCTTCGTCATCCACTCCCTTTGGACCTGTAACGGCGGTTAACCGATGCGGATTTCCATTCCTGAGCCCGAATGTAACTTCGGTCGTTTGCAAGATGTGTAATCACCGCATTTCTCCAAGGCGAGTTCGTGAAATACTGTCAACCGACTTGCACCAAGCGCCGGCTCTCTGTCATGTACAGGATTCACTACTGATCCTTATCATCGAAATATGTATACGATATGATCGGAAACATTATATAAAAAAGCAGCATTAAAGTCAATATTACACTGTCTGTTGAGTATAAGCAATGCTATGCATCAGTATACACATTAAGACGACTGGAATCGCTTGATTCCTTCTTCTAGATTATCAATCGTCCACTGAATGTGTTCCTTGTTCTCGTATTGACGATACGGACACTCGATTCTCAGCGCCAGATCAAAGTACAGATCATATAAACTTCTTCTTTTTCGTTCGCTATCTGTTGTAACTGCTCTTCCATATCCTTTGAGGAATCCTGGTGTATTATTAAAATGACTGAAGTAGTGCTCCATTAGAGGATCTGCCCAAAGGGAACGTTCAAAATCGATAATGGCCGTGATTTTCCCCGCCTCCACAAATACATTCCCATCCCACAAATCCCAATGTACAAGCACAGGCTCTTTGACATCATCCAGCACATCCGATTTTTCTTGAATCAAACGCTCCAGTTCCTCATAACGAATCGAAAATTCAACACCCGCTGCCTTGCTATCTGCAAGCATATCATCCATTAGGCACAGGAAAGCTTCTTTCCACGTTGTATAATGCGATTTCTTTGAGGAAAAGTAACCAAACTTCTCTCCTTTAATTTCATTGATCCGACGATTGTAGGCACCCAGCTGCTGCTCTATGGATTCCTGCTCTTCTGCACTGTACTGATCTTTGACTTTGTTATACGGCGTTCCTGGCATGTATTCCATAATAAAATATTCTGCCGGAACCAGGGTGAGCGATGGATCGTAGGCCAATACCCGGGGAACGGGTACATCCTGAAGTTCTGCCACAAGTCGTAGTGCCTCAACCTCAGCAACCATAACTTGCTGTTCACAGCGCATCAGCTTAATGCCATTAGAAGGAGCAATTTTGAGTACAACCTTCTGTCCGTCTTTCTTGGTGATAAAGTAAGCGTGGTTTGCCCAGCCGTCGATCATCTCTTTGTATTCTTGGATACCTGTGTTAAAGTGCTGCTGCACAATTCTGTCTAATTGTTCGGAAGTCAGCCTTGTTTTGTATGTACTTTCCATTCTACACCCCACCCGGAATTAAATTTTCAGGATTCTATTAAAAGAAAACGTTTTCCCCAACTATTATGGCTTCCTTTAACCCTACTGGCAATAACTTTTATTACATATAAAAAACAACATTCTTATAAACAAAGAACTGCCCTTATACATCATAAGGACAGTCCTTTATCTTAATCCTATTTCACGGCTACATAGAATAGACGCTGTGCGCCTTCTCCCGCCTCTTTCCACTCAAAATCAGCATATACACGTACATCTCTGAAGCCAGCCTTCGTGAGCTCCAGCTTCATCCAGTCCGGATCATACGCACGCTGAACATGAACCTCTTCAAACCGTTGGTACATATCCTTGCCGCTCTCAGCCACACGCGAAAAGATACTTAGATGATGCTCAATCTCACACCGTTCATGATCCATATCACAGGTCCAAATATACGAAACGGAGCGTTCGTCCAACACAAATGGTTGCTCCTCTTCGTATCGAATAAGGGTATTCGGATGATGTACATCGAACAGGAATGTGCCCTCCGGCTTTAGCATCTCGTAAGTACGCTGAAAGGTACGAACGACATCCTCTTTTTCAAGCAGATAATTCACGCAATCACAGAACGATATCACCGAGTCCACAGGCTCCGGTACTCTCCAGTCCCGCATATCCTGCTGCACCCAGCGGACACTGCCTTCCCGATATAAGCGGTGGCCTTGAGGCGTGGCCTCCATTTTACTGCGTGCAACAGACAGCATGTCCGCTGACAGGTCAATGCCTGTAACTTCAAAGCCGGAGTTCACCAGTGGGATCGTAATTGAGCCGGTTCCACAGCCCAGTTCAGCCACACTTTTCGGCATGCCATGCCGTTCCCAAGCCGTTCTCGCAAACCTTATCCAGTCCGGATAAGGCATATCCTCCATTAATTCATCGTACACATAGGCAAATTTCCGGTAAGACATGTCAGGCACCGCACTTTCGATTTCATTTTCGAATCTCTTTTGAACAAAAGAAAAAGCAGGGGCGTCCGGAGTTCACCCAGCCTTGCCCTGCCTTTACTTGTGGATTCAAGCGTATGCTTGATCCATGATACCCATTTGTCTAATTGTCCTCGTTCTGATCCTGAGGTACAGACTCTGTCAGATAGGTCCAGTTTTCCTTTTGAGTTACCAGACCATCCTTCATCAGTTTGCCCAAGGCCCGCTTGAAAGCGGATTTACTGATACCAAAACGCTGCTTGATGATATCCGGCGGGGTTGCATCCGAATACGGCATGCCGCCCGTAGGGCGATCTTTCATGAAAGCAAGCAGTTTGTCTGCATCTTCATTGCGACCAACCTCTTTGAGAGGAGACATCGCCAGATTGACACGTCCATCTTCACGTACCATGGTTACCCGGCATTTCACCTTTTCACCTAGACGTAGCATACGGTTTCGTTCCGAGGAATGAATCATGCCAATAGCGCCAAAGCCCAGCACACCACCGTCAACAAGTACAAAAGTACCCATCTGAAGTGGCTTGTACACCGTTGCTTCAACCCATTCGTTGACCCAGGAGGTTGGCGCATGGAAGGACAATGGTGCAAGCTCACGTTCTCCAGCCAATTTCGCACGCAAACGCCCTTGCTTGTCATGCTCCATAAGGACAAAAACTTCATCGCCTACATGAGGACGTAATTCTTCCAACTCAGGCAATTCACGAATCGGGAGCAGCAATTGCCGCCCAAGCCCCATCTCGAGGAAACAGCCGAGGCGTGGATGAATGTCAGCCACAACCAGACGTGCCATTTCGCCAAGGGTGAGATATGGTTTTTTCATGGTTGCCGCCAGGCGATCTTCCGTATCAAAGAACAGAAAGACCTCCAGCGTTTCTCCAATTTTAACGTCCCGTGTAAGCTCCGTATAGTGAAGCAGTACATCTTCCGATCCTGTCGTCAAAAAGTAGCCAAACGGAGACACTTCACGTGAAACCGGCAAGTTGACGACTGTTCCTGCGATCAAACTCATACCGTTTCCACCACTTTGGCATCAGACCACAGTCGTTCAATGTTGTAATACTCACGCTCGTCGCGGTGGAAGATATGAACAACCACATCACCCATATCCATCAATACCCAACGTGCAGAATCCATACCTTCGATGCCTTTGATGTTCACTCCGGCTGCATGCGCCTGTTTGCGAATTTCTGTTGCAATCGCCTGTACCTGAGTATCGGAGTTCCCGTGACAAATAACAAAATAGTCGGCTACCAGCGAGATGTTAATCAGATCCAGTGCTACAATGTTAGATGCCTTTTTATCGTCAGCGGCAGCAACCGCCATATTCATAAGTTCTTTCGATGATACTGTCATGAACCAACCTCCATAATCTAATCTATAAATGTGCAATCAAGTCATTCCGCGACAACATGGTCAAAGGGTAAATGACACGGCGCTGCGAGATCAACAAGCTGATCGTTGAGTCAAAACCGGCAATTAGACCTTCTTCCAGACTGAGCTCAGCCTGTTCGCGAATATGATTTACTCCCGGGAAGTCTCTTCCCGGTTCAATATAATCCGCAAGACATACCACTTTATCCAGCAGGCTCATGCCCACTCGACCCGAGGTATGCCAACGAATAGCATTAATAATTTCGGCATCATCGATGCCGTAGTCACGTTCAGCAACAAAAGCACCCACTTCGGAATGCCAGAGCTGCTTGTCATGCTGCAAAAGTTCTTCGTTCAAACCATTATCACGGATGACCGCTTCCATCTCAGATACGGGCCAATACTTGGCCACATCATGCAAGATTGCTGCCAAATCCGCTGTTACAGGATCAGCACCATATTTTTCAGCCAATAACACTGCCGACTCCATGACACCCAGCGTATGCTTCCAACGCTTCTCCGGCATTTGACCGGAAACTGCGCGGATCAGTTCGTCACGGCTTAGTCCCATATAAACCGCTCCTTACAATGTATTGGTGCACCTCATCAGGAATCATGAAACGTACCGAATGACCTTTGGCAAGACGTCTGCGTACGGCTGTGGATGATATATCCACTAGGGGCATCTCAGCCAACAATACCCGATCCTGCAACGCGTCCGGCAGGTCATCCAGATGTAACTGGAATCCCGGTCTTCCCACACCGATGAAGGTTAAACGTTCGGCGAGCTCTTCGATCTGCTCCCATTTGGGAAGATAGTTCACCATATCCGCTCCAACAATAAAGTAAAATTCATGCTGCGGATAGCGGCGCCAAAGCTCCTTCATGGTATCAATGGTATAGGACACACCGCCAAGTTCCATCTCGATACCCAGCACCTCATATTGCTGCACACCTTTCACAGCCGCTTCCGTCATTTCGAGACGTTGCTGTCCCGAAGCTCCGGCGCCGCGTTTGTGAGGTGGAACATGGGAAGGCATGAACCAGATCTCATCCAGTGCATGCGAATCCCTTGCCGCTTCAGCTGCCAGGAGGTGTCCCATGTGGATCGGATCAAACGTACCACCCATGATACCGATCTTCACCCGCGTCACACTCCCTTATCTAGGTAGTTCGATTTGTTTGTTATCGCGCGATTCTTTGTACAGGATGATTGTGTTACCGATGACTTGTACAAGCTCACTACCCGTTTCACGGGCAACTTCTTCGGCCATCTCTTTTCTGTCCTCGTCATTGTTGTTGAGCACTTGCACTTTCATCAATTCGCGCTTCTCAATCGCATCTTCGATGTGACGGAACAGGTGCTCATTCGTTCCCCCTTTGCCGATTTGAAATACAGGGGTCAGATGATGTGCCTGTGAACGCAAAAAGCGCTTTTGTTTACCGTTTAACATGAATACTCCATACTCCTTATGGTGAGCAAGCCTCAGCAACAGCACAATGACTGTCGGGGCCTGACCGTTCAATTATATTTTTACAATATTAAAAACTGTCTAACACAGCTCGCCGCATCGTCTCCACGGGCGCCGGGATGCCGAGCCAGTGCTCGAATGCTACCGCACCCTGGTATATAAACATACCAAGACCACCATGCACAGTACATCCACGCTGCCTTGACTCGCGAAGCAGGCGTGTTTCCAGCGGATTGTAGATAAGGTCGCTTACTGCTGCACCTGCTCGAATGAGTGCAGGGTCAACAGGCACGTCATCTACATGCGGATGCATGCCTGCGGCTGTCGTGTTAATCACGATATCTGCCGAAGCCAGTACCGCAGCAGCCTCTTCCATTCCACTACCCGTGATGTCGCCCAGTCCATGAGCCCGCAGATCGGAAGCAAGGGCTACGGCTCTGTCGGCAGTACGGTTAAGAATACTAATCTGTTCAGGCTTTTCCAAAGCAAGGGCGTATATCACACCTCTCGCTGCTCCGCCAGCCCCCAGAACAGCGATACGTTTACCTGCGAGTTCCGGAACAGCTTCTTCCTTCAAGGAACGCACATAACCGATGCCATCCGTATTATACCCTGTCAGCTTGCCTTCTTCATTGACAATGGTGTTCACCGCGCCAATCAGGCGTGCACTTTCATCAATGACATCAAGATACTGCATCACCTGTTCTTTGTGCGGAATGGTTACATTCACACCGCGGTACCCCAGCGCCACAATGCCTCGAATGGCGGATTCCAGCTGCTCGGGACGAACATGCAGCGGCATATACATTCCATTCACTCCTGCAGCCTGCAGAGCCGCATTATGCATAGCAGGCGATTTGGAATGTGCAATGGGATCACCAATAACGCCAAGCAGGACAGGGAGTGAAGGATTTGTTTTTTTCTGTTCCGACATACTTCCGCCTCCGATCTGGTGAAAATGCTGCTGTAATTACATTAGATCAAGGATGGGCGGATCAGTACACGAATACCTTTTGGAGCATGAACAGCTACAAGCGCCCCATTCTCACCGTTAACCTTAATCCAGCCCAGTCCGGAAATGAATACATCCGACTGGCTGCCACGTTTGATACGGAATTCATGTCTGGTCCATTCAGGCATATCCGCTGCATCTTCACGCGTTGGTGGAGACAGCAACTCACCCAGATGGTCACGATACAAGTCGTCTGCACGTTCCAGCTTCGTCCGGTGAATATCAAGTGCAGTGCTGATAAAACAAGTGAAGGACTGACGATCTCCCTCTACAAAGTCAAAACGAGCCATGCCGCCGAAGAACAGCGTCTGACCAGAATTCAACTGATAAACAGCCGGTTTAAGCGGTTTTTCTGGCATAATGGCAGCCAGATCTTTACGGGACACAATCTCACTGAAACGCCAAGGGTATACAATTCCCGGTGTATCAATAATAGCTTTTCCATCGTCCAGTGGAATATTAACCATATCGAGCGTCGTCCCCGGATAACGGGATGTCGTGAGTTCCTGCTCGAGATCACTGTAATCACGAATCAGACGGTTAATCAGTGTGGATTTGCCCACATTAGTACCACCAACCACATATACGTCACGATCTCCGCGATACGTCCCGACAAGCTCAAGCAGTCGGTCGAAGCCCTGATTTTGCTTCGCACTGCACAGAACGACATCTACCGTACGCAAACCTTGTTCTTTGGCCTGTTTTTGCACCCAGTTGCGAACCTTGTTCCAGTTGGTTACTTTTGGAAGCAAGTCCGTTTTGTTCACGGCAAGCAATACCGGATTGTTGCCTACAAAACGCTGCAAACCAGAGATGATACTGCCATCAAAGTCAAACAGATCAACGATATGGATGACAAGTGCATCCTTATCCCCGATTTTGCTGAGCAGGGCCAAGAACTCGTCCTGATCCACTGTAACGGATGATGACTCATTGTAATTTTTAATACGGAAACAACGCTGGCAAATGACGGGTTCACGATCCAACGCTTTTTCGGGGATGAATCCTGGTAATTCCGGGTTTTCCGTTTGCAGATGCACTCCGCATCCGCTGCACCTTACGGCAATATTGCCGTTATGCGGTTCTGTCATTTCTTCTTTTCCTCCTCAAGCCATAAGCCTTTCTTGCGCAAACTCGTTAGAGCAATCCGTTCCACGCGCCGATTGAAGCGGGTCATGAAGCCTTCATCCCCAATGGAGATCGGCAATACCAGAACCGTATAGAGTCCCAGTCGATTCCCTCCATAGACATCTGTAAGCATCTGATCGCCTACCACAATCGTTTTTTCAGGAGTTAACTCCATCATCTTCATTGCTCTACGAAACGGAACATTCGATGGTTTGCGTGCACTATGCACAAACTGGATATCCAGTGGCGTCGCAAACAGGGATACACGATTCAAATTGTTATTGGACACAATCATGAGCTGGAAACCAGCCTCTTTGACACGTGCGAACCACTCGATCAGTTCGGGCGTGGCATCAGGAGCTTTCGCCCCAACGAGTGTATTGTCCAGATCAGTTATAATTCCACGGTAGCCTTGAGCGTATAGCTCTTCCAGATTAATGTCAAAAACCGTGTCTACACGCAGCTTGGGCATTAACATTTCAAACAAAGAAGTCACCTCAGTTTCATACGACACACTATATCACAAATCCGTCTTTCCTGAAAATGCATACAGCGCCTCACGGTATAGGAAAAAAGGAAAAACGGGACGGGCGACATTATGCCCGTTCCGCTTTAAGTTCCTTACGCAGCTTCGAAGCAGTCTGATAGACGGCCTTCCAATCGTCTGCAGTTACAGAAGCTGGACTATAACGAGTCTGTTCAAACTTCGCTAGAAGTTCATGCAATGTCGCTGCTGCAGCTGGTTTCAGCTGGCTCCAGCGGGTTACCGATTCACGAAGTGTCTCGTCCCCGCTTCGGGTCAATCCTTTGCGCTTCGCATAACGTATCCAGCGTTCGGTCTCTGCCACTACCTTTTGTTCAGGGGTTAGCGGTCCACCTGTCCGGAGACGAAGCACGAAGAATCGAAGCGAGAGGCGATTTCGCCAGAACATATAAGCCACCCACAATACGATGATGGCTCCCGCAGCCCAGATTACAAAAGTCGGGATACTGGATGAAGCCTGTTCAGGCGCAGGAGTCTGCTCTTCCTCTTTTACCGGTTCCTCTTCAGGTTGTTCTTCAGGCTCATCTACCGGCTGTACATCCGGTTGTTCCGTGAGCAACGGCATGTCAAAGCCCGGCGTCGCTTCAACCGGAATCCATCCATACTCGCCAAAATAAACTTCAGCCCAAGAATGCGCGTCTGCATTCGTTACAGTGTACGTTGTCTCGATCTCAGCTCCAGGTTGGCGCGGGGCCTGCATGTCTGAATTCAGCGAAAGCTGTCCAGGTGCGTACCCTTTCACCCAACGAGCGGGAATCCCTTCGGAGCGCGCCATCATAACCAGTGCAGTCGAGAAATAATCACAATACCCTTCACGAATGTCAAATAAAAATCCTTCAACAAAGTCACTACTTACTTTTCGGGATAAATCCGGATTGTTTGTGTAATCAAAATTTTGTTGTAAATAGTTTTGCAGTAATGCCACTTTTTCATACGGCGTATTTGCCGATGCTGTAATTTCAGTGGCCAGGTCCGTCACCCGATCTGGGAATCTGGATGGCAGCTGCAGGTACATATCATCTGCCGGATTGCTCGTATACAGATCATCAAAAGATTTGGTACGAAGTTCATCTTCCACAATAACTGGCGCTTCCGATACAATCGTATACGTCTTTGGATATTGCGGTTGCTGACGGTCTGTTACGACATGAAGTTCTGCCTGCTCTGGATTCCATAACATCCGGTCTGAATTTGCCTCACCATTGACAGATGTGACTTTCGAGATGGAATAGGCTCCAAAGAGGATCGGATACACGTTATCATTCAACATCGTCACTTTCTGAGTGACTTGCTTGGTGGTTACATTTCCGGGTTCATCATTCTCCAGTGCTTGTCCCGCCTCAACATCCTCTGTCGCACCTCGTCCGCGATCATCCCAGCCTGTTCCCGTATACTCTGCCCGCGTCTCACCACGCCAGTAACTGCGCTCATTGGTAGTGACAGACATGACAGGTGTATAGTCGAAGTTAAACCCTCCGCCAAGCTGGTTGTCTTCCCTGCTGTACCCTGACTCGGTAGCTGTCGGAATGTCCAGTGTGCCGTTGCCTGTCTGACTCCCCGAACTTCCGGTGTAGTTACGCCACGCGGTATAAGGATCCGTCAAGGTAGGAGGAACTTCCGGCATATTCACACTGGCTACGATAATCAAAGAGAATATGATGGCAATGTTGGCCAGAATTTTGTAGGGATGTCGGATAATTCGCTTCCACCCTTGTGGATATTGCAGTTGGAAATTACGGAAGTGCTGACATACCAGCCATCCCATTCCTGCAAACATAACCCAGGCGATTTCAATCCAGAGTGGAAACTGGGTAAAGGAGTCGAGAATTCCCATCGAGATAATGTTAATGCCCAGAAAAACGAGAATTCGGCGCGTTGTAGTCACCAGGCGCAGGGCAGCTTCAAGCATCACCCACGCGCACAGGGAGAACCAGATGTAAGGTGCCAGGTGCAGCACAAATTGCTCTGTACGCTCCATTAACGTGCCGTAAGGAATATAAACGGTGTAATCGATTAATGTCTTATGCAAAATATATACAAGGACAACCGCCTTGATTATAGTTCGAATCATTATTTTGAAAGGCAGAATCACTTCCAGAATACTGACCGCTGCGAGCGTCCACAGCACCAATGAAGTGGTCTCGGTATACCAGGATTCCTGTGTGAATGATATCCACTGCATGCCAATCAGGAAAATCCAGAGTAACGAAGCCGCATGATACCAGGATCTTCTCCCCACTGTCAGCTCTTTGCCTTTAGTACTCATACACTACCTCCCCCCATAACCGTTGGAAGCTCCTGCAAATGGGAAACGGTAAAGGATCTTGTACCTCTTCCACGCAGCATCGCATTCCACTCGGAACTCCGGCGGGAATCAGTGGGTTCAATCAGAATATGACAAGGGGTCATCCCCCGTGTGTCGGCCCATCGGAGCAGTTCGAGAACTTTTTCATCCTTCTGGGGAGAAATCACTACAAAATACGCGCCTTGAGGAAACTGACGTGACATCTTCTCAACACCGGGCAGCAGCCGATTCTCTTGGCCGTTATATTGGATATCTACCAGATGATGAATCATCTTCTGCCGCTCCATCGGACTTTCACTGGGAGCAAAAAATGATGTCTTCTCCGACAGTGTCAGCAGCCCCATACCCATTCGTTCTCTTGTTCCATACTCCAGCAGCGAGGCAGCCGTGGACACAGCCAGTTCAAAGGCCTCACCATGTTCATAGCTGCCTGACAGCGCATCCAGCACCAGAATCGTTTTCGGAACCGACTCATGTTCAAATTCCTTGGACTTCCACGTTCCCGTCTTTGCCGTTGCATTCCAGTGAATGCGGGAAAGTCGGTCGCCATAAACGTAGTCACGCACGCCGTTAATCTGGGTCGTTTCCCTGCGCGAGCGGGTCAAGGCCGTCTGTGGACCGGATAACCGTGATTTGCGATCATATAGCTGCCAGTACGGGATAAATACCGTCCGCGGCAACACCCGGAATTCCCCTTTAGCTTTGAACGTTCCCCGATGTTCGATCAGACCAAAGATGTCCTCGCTGGCACATTCCGTTTCTGAAAAGACATACTTTCCCCGCTCCAGCGGCGGGGTTTGAAAAGACAATTCACCATACCCTCGCATGCTCGGAATGAGGCTTTCTTTGAAAGACCAGGATTCGCCGTTATGGCGATGCAGCATTTCGCGTACAACCACATAAGGAAGTGGCAGAAATCCCGGGATGTTCAGGCTTAACTGCACCTGTACCTGGTCACCGGCATGCAGCAGCTCTTCATGATCCTGACCAGAAGAGAGCTTGCGCACGCCATGAGTACGACGTACACCGCTAAAACCAGCAATCGCAAGGTAAATACAAATCAGAGTCACCATCGACAGCAGCATCAGGGAGGTCTTCCCGCCCTGGAACAAAACATAAGCCAAACAGCACATCCACACCGCCGCGATGCTCCATACGCGGGGGTGGCGTATTCCCCTTCTGACTGTACTCAAAAGCGGCTTCATCAATTATTGCCCCATGGAGACGGGCACTCGAACCTGTTGAAGTACGGATTTTAATACAGCCTCGGAGCTCATGCTGTCCAGTCTCGATTCGGGACGCAGCACGATCCGATGGGAGATGACATAAGGTGCCATCGTTTTCACGTCATCCGGAAGCACGTAGTCACGTTCCTGCAAAAAGGCAAAAGCCTTCACGGCCATCATAAATGAAATGGCTGCCCGCGGGCTGGCGCCCAGCAATACGGATGGGTGGGAGCGAGTTTTGCGAACCACATCAAGCAGATAATCCATGACCGGATCACCGATGAATACTTCCTTGATTTCCTGTTGAATGGCTGATATCTGATCCATATGGGTTACGGATTCAAGCCGATCAACAGGCTGACCCGACTGATGCTGCTTCAGCAACGTTTTCTCGATATCCTTGTCGGGATAACCCAGACTTATTTTCAACATAAACCGGTCCAATTGCGCTTCCGGCAATGTGTACGTTCCTTCAAAATCGATTGGATTCTGGGTTGCACAGAGCATAAATGGATGAGGCAGATCATACGTATCGCCATCTACCGTCACACTGCGCTCTTCCATGACTTCCAGCAAAGCGGACTGCGTTTTGGTAGTTGCTCGGTTAATCTCGTCTGCCAGCAAAATGTTGGTCATGACCGGACCCGGACGGAAGTAAAAGCGCTCGTCACGTGGATGGAACACGGATACCCCCGTGATGTCACTTGGTAAAATATCAGGATTACATTGAATGCGGCGGTACTCTCCGCGCATGGATTTCGATAACGCTTTAACCAACTGCGTCTTGCCTGTTCCTGGTACGTCTTCAATCAGAACGTGTCCGCCTGCAAGCAAAGCTGTGAGCAAAAGTTGAATTTCAAAGGATTTCCCCATTATGCATGATTCCAGATTAGAACGAACTGCTGATATGATTTGGATCGACTCTTTGCGCACAGGCATGTGGTCTAACCTCCTAAAAAAGCATACAGATTTCCTTTTATTGTACATGATCCAAGGGCGCGAGTACACTCGAAGGAACTCATAATTTGTTTCCAGCCGTCAGATTCACCGCAGTTATCGCATGATTACGACAAAAAGAGGCCCGGATAGAAGTTATCCGAAGCCTCTGCTGATTCCATATATAATGGCTAGCTCTGCCATGCTCTGTTACCCTTTCGGCCGAACCACCAATGCCGCGAGAAAAGAAAAGATAATCGCTGAGGAAATACCCGCCGCGGTCAAATCGAATATCCCCGTAATGACACCGATCCATCCCTCTTTCTCCAGTTCCGTCAATGCCCCGTGCACGAGGGAGTTACCAAAACTGGTAATGGGGATGGAAGCTCCTGCCCCTGCAAATTTGACGAGTGGATCATACAGCCCAAACGCATCCGCAACCGCACCAGCCACAACAAGTGTACTCATCGTATGTGCAGGAGTCAGTTTGACACCATCCATCAGAAGTTGTCCCACGACACATATCAACCCGCCAACAATAAATGCCCATAAAAACTGCATCCTTTATCCCTCCTTTTCTATGGCTACGGCATGCGCAATACAAGGAATGCTCTCGCCCTGCTGATATGAAAGTGGAGACAACAATGCACCGGTAGCGACCACTAATACCTTATTGAGTTCACCCTTTTGCATCCGGTTCAAAATGTGACCGTAAGTCACCGTTGCAGAACATCCACAGCCACTGCCTCCAGCGACAACGTAAGGCTGCTTCTCCCGATCATAAATCATCAATCCGCAGTCATTGAAAACCGTCTGTTCCATGGGAATACCCTCTTTTTGCAGCAATTCTTTGGTAATGGGAAGTCCCACGGATGCCAGATCGCCTGTCACAATGAGATCATAATAACCGGGTTCCAACCCTGTATCCCGAAAATGGGAAACAATAGTATCCGCTGCCGCAGGCGCCATCGCGGATCCCATGTTAAACGGATCTTTGATGCCCATATCCATAATTCGGCCAATAGTCGCTTTGGTAACTACAGGACCTTCGCCGGTACGAGAAACCACACCACAGCCAGATCCGGTGACCGTATACTGCGCATATGGAGGCTTCTGGGAACCATATTCCGTTGGATAACGAAATTGCTTTTCCACCGTACAGTTGTGACTCACCGTACCCGCGAGTACATAATCCCCTGCGCCCGAGTCCACAATGAGTGAGGCGAGAGCCAACGTTTCCATCGACGTTGAACAGGCACCAAATACCCCCAGATAGGGTACACCCAACTTGCGGGCAGAAAAGGAACTACTTATAATCTGATTCATCAGATCTCCACCAACAAAGAACTGAAGCTCTTCTTTTGTGATATTCGCATTGATTAATGCCATTTGGGAAGCCTGTTCAAGAAGCTTGCGCTCTGCCTTTTCCCAGGTTTTCTCCCCAATCTCCAAATTGTCATACACATAATCAAAATCTGATGTTAGAGGCCCTTTGCCTTCATCCGGTCCTACGACTGCCGACCTGCCGATAATCCGTGGACGGTTCTCAAATTGCCAGGTTTGTTGGCCCAAGCGTTTCATAGATGTCCACCTCCGAAGCCGAGGATGGCATATACAATCCCCACGATGAAGGCAGCAACGACACCAAACACGATAACTGAGCCTGCCAGCTTGAACATGTTGGCACCAACCCCAAGTACCAGTCCCTCGGCGCGATGCTCCAGTGCTGCCGAACACATAGAGTTGGCAAACCCGGTGACAGGGACAGCCGTTCCAGCACCCGCCCATTGTGCCATTTTATCGTAGACACCGAGGCAAGTCAGGATGACTGAAATGAGGATCATAACCGCAACGGTTGGACTGGCAGCTTCTTTCGAAGTCATGTCAAACCCGGCCATAAACGCTTCCTGGATAGCCTGTCCAATGACGCAGATGAATCCGCCGACGAAGAATGCCTTAATACAGTTCGTCCAGATTGGACGGGCAGGCTCATGTTTTTTGGCGACTTTTTTATATTCCTGTTCACTGATGGACAGGGATGATGATGATTTTTTACTACTACCCTTAGTTTGAGCTGGCAAGATACAGAACCTCCCTTGAAATGAAAATAAGTCAACAGATGTGACTGCATGTACTGTGTGTAATCCTGTATTCATTGTTTGTTAAGGTTGGGAAAGTTATGTATCCGGCGAAAGACAGCATATGTTTCCAGCACGATGATGCTGCCGAATGAGATGAGTCGCTCAGCGCCGGATCAGAGGTCTGTGAAATTTATAAATAAAGCAGAATGATCACGAGCAAAATAAAAAGGACGATACAAAGGATGGTTTCATTGCCTTCATCGGGTGGCGTCATCTATTGTCCCAGCTCCTTCCTGTTGTGAGGCAAGTGAAATTAGTGGGTCATTAAATACCTTATGGAATACTGGTTAAGCAAAACGGTTCCTTACTATATGCATATTCAATGCAGCTGCTTGGCGACTGTGCTTGGTGCGGATTTAATGGCCCGATGAAACATTAAACGAGCAACCATTCATGCCTGAGATACGTGACATAACCATGGACAATTACTTGCGCAAGGTTCATACTGTAGTGTGACCAGTGGTTAAATAAAACGTTCTTCTCTTCCGAAGGACAACAGTCCGGCAGCCGTTCTGCTGAGACCTGATCTACATACAAGCAGAGGAGTTGTCGACACATGAATCAAAAAACGTTGGAAATGTTTCGCACGTTAACGGAATTCCCTTCCGTTTCCGGGTTTGAACGCGAGCTTCGCGGATGGATGAAAGAACAAATGTCTCCTTATACGGATGAATTTGTCCAGGATCGCTTGGGCAGCCTTTTTGGCGTATTGCGGGGAGAGGAGTCCGGACCCAAAGTCATGGTTGCAGGTCACTTCGACGAAGTTGGTTTCATGACCACAGGCATTACGGAAACAGGCATGATCAAATTCCGCCCACTCGGTGGATGGTGGAGTCAGGCTGTGCTGTCTCAACGTCTGGAACTCATCACTCCGGATCGCCGGATTACAGGGGTTGTTGGTTCAACACCTACTCATCTACTCGATGAATCCCAGCGTAATAAACCGGTTGATCTTAACCATATGTACTTGGATATTGGTGCGGATAACCGTGCAGAAGCAGAGTCTTGGGGCATTCACCCGGGCATGCAGATCGTGCCGATCTGTGAGTTCACTCCGATGGCTAATCCGAAGAAAATTATGGCAAAAGCATGGGATAACCGTTACGGCGTAGGACTTGCACTTGAGCTAGTTGAAGCATTGCATAAAGAAAAATTGCCAAACACCCTTTATTGCGGTGCAACAGTCCAAGAAGAATTGGGACTTCGTGGTGCACGCACGGCTGCCAATCTGATTGAACCGGATATTTTCTTTGCACTGGACTGCAGTGCCGCGAATGATATGACAGGAGACAAACAATCATTCGGACATATTGGACAAGGCGCTTTACTACGTATCTTCGACCCGGGCATGTTTACCCATCGTGGTATTGTTGAATATGTTCAGGACACAGCATCAACAAATCAGATCAAAATGCAATATTTCATCTCTCCTGGCGGTACGGATGCCGGAGCGGTTCATTTGAGCGGTATCGGTGTGCCCTCAACGGTAATTGGCATCTGCGCCCGTTACATTCATACTTCTTCTTCCATCATTCATACGGATGACTATGATGCGGCAAAAGAGTTGCTCGTGAAACTGGTGAAGGGTCTGGATCAGACAACACTGAACACGATTATCGGAAACGCGTAACTTTTTCTATAGAAGATGCCCTGATTTTCAGGGCATCTTTTTTGATGTTCAGAACACGAAAACCCTCCTAAAGATGAAGGTGAAATTAAGATGTAGTGATGAATTGCAAAATGCCAGCCTCTGCATAAGCAGAAGCTGGCATGATTTGGTTTACAGAAATAAAGGGGAGAATGCAATCCAGGCCAAAATAAGAGCCAGCACAATGCACACATTTTCCACAACGGCACCATGTTTCGTGCCCGTACTCATGAGATTGATTCTTATACGCCACTTGAGTGGCGGCAATGGACGAATGCCGCGATTCGTCAACGAATCTGCCAATAGATGCATGACATAGGCTGTGCCTCCGGCTACCCAGATCTCAGGCCCCTGCAAATGAGTTGTACTGTAGAGCAACCCAGTCCATACGGCGGTTCCATATAATGTGTGTGTCAATCCCCTGTGGGTTAACGTGGTACACAACATTAACAGACTGCCAGCAATTAGATTCCATGGTGCGAATGCATGCCCATAGAATACAAGTCCCAATCCGATTGCAAACATCAACACTTTGCGCAGGGAACGAGATGGTAGAAAAGATACCATTGCAATCAGAATGGCGAGCAGCAGATTCCATGGTTTTGCCTGTACATAGAAGTACACAAATACAGCGACAGGCAGCAGGATTGTCTGTAACAGCCGAATGAGGCTGTTCGGCAATGCCTTGGATACCAATAGCGAATTCGGCTCATCAATGTCTGGTAGGAGCGAACCGATCAGGGCCACGGTAACCGCCGGTGCAGTCACAGGCATACCGGCTAATTGCAGAACAGAGAGGGATAAAGTGGTCCCGATAATCAGGTGGGATCTTCCCATCATGGTGCAAAAACTTCCTTTCGAAGAAATAGGGAACATAAACCGTCCACTCCAGATATTACAACGAAAACAATATAAGAACAATAGTTCGCATTTCTTAATTTACTCACTCTACACCATGTAATTACCATCGGATCTATGGGCAGACTAACAGTTGAACTGATTTTACCATTACCTCATACGGCGTTAATCCTGTGTTAACATCACTGGTGTATAGTCGGTTCATACCCAACCAACAAAGGATGATTACTTATATGGGAATTCATACGTACTTTAGATCACTCAACGATCTCGAACGCATTATTCGTACGCCGGGGAAATTCAAGTTCGAGGAACACAGCGTATCCGCCCACTCTTGGAAAGTCGTGCAATATGCCAAAACACTGGCCGATATTGAGGAACAGCATGGGGTCGCCATCGATTGGAAGAAGCTTTACGAGATCACCAGCAGTCATGATTATGGTGAAATCTTCATCGGTGATATCAAAACGCCGGTTAAACATTATTCACTGGAGCTTCGTTCGATGCTGCAGCAGGTAGAAGAAGGCATGGTTGAGCATTTTATTAACGAAAATATTCCTGAAGAGTTCCAGCCGATTTTCCGTAGACAGCTGCGTGAAGGCAAAGACAATTCTGTCGAAGGTCTTATTCTGGAAGTGGCAGACAAAATGGATCAGGTGTACGAAGCGTTTGCTGAACTGCAGCGTGGTAATACAGAAAAGGAATTTATCGTGATGTACCGATATGCCCTGATCAAAATCAAAAATATTGACCTCCACTGTGTGCACTATTTCCTCGAACATATTCTCCCTGACATCATTGAGGAAGGCAACCGGTCGCCATTTGATATCCGTCAAATCACGGAAGATGCTTTGTCACAATAATCAGCTCCAGTCATCGTGGTTCTTCAAGAGCCATGGACAGGGCTTTTTTTCGTTATTGTAACCTTTGGCGATACTCGCTGGGATACAGTCCCGTCTTGTTTTTGAATATACGGCTAAAATAATGGGAATCACTATATCCCACCGCTTTACCTACTGTCTTGATATCCATATCTTCAAAGGCCGCGAGCATGCGTTTTGCTTCGTTGATTCGAAGCCCTGTCATGTATTTGAGCGGGGTTTCACCCGTCACCTTTTTGAAACACTTCCCCAGGTAATCTACACTAAAATGCATCTGTCCTGCCATGTCCTGCAACGTAATTTCATGCATATAGTTCTGTTTCAGATACAATTTGACTGCCTCTGCGATGTCCTCCGGCCTCACCTGTTCATCCAGCATTGCACTGACATGTGCCAGCGAATCCCCTGCCTTGCCAAGTTTTAATTCCATTGCATCCAGCAGCGATCGAAGCTGTTCTTCTGTGAGGGGTTTAAGCAAATAATCCTCCACTTTGTAACTGATCGCCTGACGTGCAAACTCAAACTCATGATGGCCGCTCAGGATCACGATCTTGACATGCGGATAGGCAAAATACAGATGTTTCGCCAGTTCCAGACCATTCATGACGGGCATCTGAATATCGGTAACGACCAGATCAGGCACCGTATGTTCAATCAGTTCCAATGCTTCCTGTCCATTCCTAGCCTCACCTATAACCTCAAACCGTGTGCCCAGCTCGCTGAATTTCCGGGATACGTTACGGCGAATTAACGCCTCATCCTCCACAATAATAGTTCTATATGTCATCACCATGAGTTTTAACTGTGCTCCTTTCGAATGGAACCTCCAATCGTAATGCTGACGCCGCCAGAAGGTTTATTCGTAATATGCATATGTGCCGCGGAGCCATACCATAATTTGAGTCTGATCCAGATGTTTTTCAATCCCATCCCGTTGATCTCAAGTTCAGGCATACGCTCCCATTCCTGTGATTGTTGTATGTACTGCTGGATGAGCGTAAGCGCCTCGGGTTCCATGCCAGGTCCGTTGTCTTCCACTGTCATTAGCCAGGTTTCCTGCAAGGTGTCCAGCTTTCCAATGATATGCAGCTTCCAGGGTGGCGTATCACGTAGTCCATGTTTCATGACATTTTCCAGCAAAGGCTGAATCAGCAGCATGGGCACCTGAAGGTTTTTCATCGAGTCCGGAACATGGAATTCATAAAGCAGATCATCTTCGAACCGAATTTTCATACACTCCAAATACCGCTCACAGTAGTCGATTTCTTTTTCCAATGGAACACCGCTTTTGTTCGGAGCAGAGATGTAACGCAGCATGGATGCAATGTGACCACAGAACGCAACGATCTGTTCATTCATGCCCTCTTCCGCCATGATGCTGATGTTCGTAATGTTGTTATACAGAAAATGAGGGTTCATCTGGGACTGCAACGCCAGCAACCTGGCATCCGTTTCCTGAGATTTGATCGCCAGCATGTCCTGAAAAGACTGCACAAGCTGTTGATTCAATTGGATAAAGGTATCATTCAACTCATCCATCTCAAGGATTGAACCCGGAACTTCCAACTTGAACAACTGACCAGAGTCCTGACCCGTGGTCAGATCGTGGACGCCAGTTTTCTGAATAATGCGCTGCAAACGATGGAGCGGTAAGGTAACACGTTTGGAGATCAGGTATGAGAGGAGCAAAATAAGCATCAAGGTAGCTAAAGTTGCCCCCATGAACAGAAAAGCCATGCGATTCAGATTCGCAAACAGGGATTGTTTGGACTGCATCACGATAACCGTCCAACCGGTCTCTTGCGAGGTCATGTAGGTCATCATTTGCTTCGAATTTCCATTGGGATCTACCACTTCTTGCATCGTTCCTGGTGGATATTGATCGTTTCGAATCAAGTTAACAACGTCGGAATGGATTGCATTTAACGGATGTTCATTGGACAAAAAAGGATATAAAAGCTCATTACGTTCATTCAATACATAGACGCTCAGATTTTCGTTCCCCCCTTGCACATCGTTTAAATGCTGGAACACGGTTCCTGCATCCTGCAAAATTTCCACTACTCCTTGCGAGACATAATTTCCATCCTTATACACCCGGGTAAGGGAAAGATATGGTTTACCTGACTCCCCCTGCCCTGTTGGCATCGGTAATGCCCCACCATCCAGTAAACTTATGACACGCCAGCCATTGCGCGCCCACGTTTCCTCGTACCATGGTCTTTGGGTCAGATCTACGGACAGCTGTCCATTGAACGCACCGGCCCCCAGCATTTTACCGTTCACATCATAAATATTGGCTTGTTTGGCTGTGTTAGAGCTGCTAATGATCGCCAGAATGACATCAATCAGCGTTGTTGTATCCTTGTAAAACGCCGGGTCACTTGTCAGCGTCTGTTCATTGTCCTCCGCTGGAGATAAATAGTGACTGAAGTGCTCCTTGACCAGATTGGAATATACGATGTTCATGGAGAAATTATTCATTTTGACGATTTCCTGATCCAGATTGCCTACCATCGAATTCCCCAACTGTTTCTGCTGTTCGGCACTTCGACTACGAATGTCATTGGCAAGAAAAACATACAAGAGACTGGCCACAATCAATGAAAATACAATAAAGACTGCAGAGTAGTAGGCAAACAGACTTTGCTGAAGCGTTCTGAATCGGTACTTAACCATCTCACACCTCGTTATCGGATGATGTCTTGCAACTTACTCGAAAATGTCCACCCAACAGAACGCTTTTGTCTATTGAGCGCATTCTTCGTTCCGCGTAAAGTTATTCACATAAGAATACGCTTACATGAAGCGTTTCGGCAAGATCTATTATTCTTTATTCCATGGGAGGTTCATTGATGAGAAAACGATTTCTATTATCCCTCGTAGGTGCGCTGTTGCTGTCCAGCCTGCTTCTTGCCGGGTGCAACTCCGGTGAAAGTTCCGAAGGTTCAGGGAAGGTAACACTAACGTTCGGAACAAGTCAGAGCGGCATTCCACGTACGGGTATCATGCAAACGATGGCTAAAGAATATGAGCAGGAAACGGGTGTGAAAATTGACTTTCAGGTGGTCCCTGATGCCCAGTGGCGTGACCTGATTAAGGTGAAGCTCGCCTCCGGCGAAGCTCCTGATATTTTTAATGTCGATGTGGATCCACTTAGCATGCCTGCCAACGTAAGACCTGAGGAAAATGCAATTGATCTGACCAATGAGGAATTTACAGGACGCATGTCCGAAGAGATTTTACCAACGGTTAGCTATAAAGAGAAGGTGTACGGGGTTTCTTTTGCACCATCGAAAATATGGTATGTGTACTATAACAAACGCATCTTTGAAGAGCTCGGCATCCAGCCGCCAACGTCCTACGCCGAGTTCAAGGCGATCAGCCAGAAAATCAAGGACAAGGACATCATTCCGTTCTATCAGGCTCCTGCCAGCGGATGGTATCAGGTGCTGCCTCTGTTCGAAACCGGTCCAAACTATGAGCAAGCTGCGCCGGGAACGTACGAGAAGCTGAACAACAATGAGATGAAGGTCGCGGATTTGACGCAGCTCAAGATGGTCATTGAACAGTTAAAGGAATTTGCGGACCTGGGTTACTTCGGCAAGGATTTTCTGTCCAACACGGTCGAGGCTGGCATTGAAGCCTTTGGTCAGGAGAAGGCAGCGATGCTGCTTCGAGTTCCGGGCACCGAAAAGGAAGTGTCTGAGGCGTATCCAGACATGAAGGACAATATGGGATTTTTCGTGATGCCATGGGGCGATAATCAGACGATTGGTGTGAATCCGGGTGGTTCGGCTGCGATGTTTGGCAACAAAAACAGCAAGCACCCGGAAGAGGTACTGAAGTTTTTCCGGTGGATTACGGAGCATGATCATCTGCAGCGTGTATTCGATGGTGGTGAAGGCAATCTGACCATCTGCTGGCCTGAAATTGAACCGAAGCTGACACAGGACTATATCGATTATGAGAAAAATCATGAGAAAGGTACGGTCATGCAGGCCGCTGTGAAGTATATTGATCCGCAATGGATGGATATCGGCAAGGATCTTTCCGGCATGTTCGCTGGAGCGATGACCCCGGATCAGATTCTGCAAAATATTGATAAACGCAGGGCTGAACAAGCCAAAGTGCTGAAAGATGATGCGTGGCAATAACAGCGCATATTCTGGGTAAACACATGAGCATGTGGCTAACCACCATTATAATGCAGCGAGGTAAGGCACCATGCACTCATGCATTTTGGCAGGAAGGACAGGTGTAACAGTTTATGAATGTAAATAAGATCTATCCCTGGTATTTCTCATCTGGAGCGATTGTGCTGTATCTGCTGTTCATCGTCGCTCCCGCCCTGCTGGGCATCTATTATTCCTTCACCGATTGGAACAGCTACAGTTCGGAGAAAAACTTTATCGGTCTGGAGCATTTCCGAACCATTCTGGCGGGTGATCCAACGTATTTACTTTTTATTAAGAATACAGTCCTTTTCACTCTGATTACTTCGATCGCCAAGACGGTTCTGGGCCTATTCCTAGCTCTATTGCTGGTCAGCGGTGTGAAGGCCGCCAATCTGCACCGGATGATCATATTTTCACCCCAAGTCCTTTCGTTCCTGATTGTCGGCCTGGTCTTCAAAAGCCTGCTCGATCCCAACAACGGCTTCGTTAACGTGACACTGCGTTCGCTGGGGCTGGACGTTCTGGCCCAGAACTGGCTGGGCTCCCTGACCTGGGCAATGCCATCTATTATGGCGGTGGATACGTGGAAAGGCATGGGGTACATTATGGTGCTGTTCATTGCTGGACTTCTCGCCATTCCTCGGGATTATTATGAAGCGGCATCGATTGACGGTGCCGGCTTCTGGCAGAAGCTGTTTCGAATCACGATTCCGATGCTGATGCCGACAATTACCATCGCCACGGTACTCAATATTACGTATGGGCTGCGGGTATTTGATGCGGTATATGTACTGACCAATGGTGGACCAGGCAACGCTACAGATGTGATTAACACAGCGGTGTATTCCTCTTTTGCTAAAGGCTATTGGGGACTTGGCAGTGCATTATCTACGATTCTGTTTGTCATTATGGCTGTCATCTCCTTCTTCATCATCCGCTTGATGAACCGAAAGGTGGAATACTAGATGCGTGTGAAAAAACGGCTGGTTTCCATCGGATTAAATGTACTCGCTTGGCTTCTTAGCCTGGTGGTCCTGATTCCTTTTGTCGTCATTGTACTGAATTCATTTAAGTCCGATGCCGAAGCCAAAGTGCTCAAACTGACCCTACCCGCGAAGTTCATCTTTGAAAATTATAAAATCGTCTATGAGCAGGGACACCTGGGTGGTTCCTTTTTCAACAGTCTGCTGCATTCAACGGCTTCTTCCCTGCTGCTGGTGTTTGTTGTGGCGTTCTCTGCCTTCACGTTATCACGAAATTATTCGAAGTTAAGCAAGTTCCTATATTTCTTTCTTATTCTGGGCATTACGCTGCCATTGAACTACATTCCATTAATGGAGGTCATGAAGTCGCTGGGCATGATTAATTCGCATGTGGGCATGATTCTGCTCTATACCGCGATGGGTATTCCGATCTCGCTATTCATCACATATGCGTTTGTATCCAATATTCCAAAAGAACTGGATGAAGCAGCGATCATGGACGGATGCAATGGGATCAAGCTGTTTCTCCGAATTATTGTGCCTTTGTTAACCTCTGTCCTGGTTACGGTTTTTGTTCTTAATTTCCTGAGTGTCTGGAATGAGTTTACCGCTCCACTCTACATGCTCAATACCGTCGAGATGTGGCCGATGACGCTCGCTGTGTATAACTTCTTCGGACAATTCAGTGCTCAGTGGAATCTGGTGAGTGCGGATATCGTGCTTACTTCCCTGCCTGTGTTGATCGTGTTCCTGATTGGGCAAAAATATATTGTGGGTGGTCTGACTTCAGGGGCGGTTAAGGGTTGAGATGTATCCAAAATGAAAATTCAATACACCTGGCTACTTCGAAATTCATCATTGACATCGAGTTTATTTGTAACTATTATAGTTACAACGGTGGTGATCATGCATGAAACAAATCAGCAGTCGCTTTTCCATTGCGGTTCATACGTTGTCCCTGGTCGCTGTTGTGCCCAATGAGTGCACTGGAGATTTTATCGCCAAAAGCGTGAATACCAATCCCGTCATTATTCGGCGCATTATGTCCAAGCTGAAACAGGCCGGCCTGATCGATGTCAGACCCGGTGTCGGCGGTGCTTCTTTGTTAAAGGACCCCACGGACATTACCCTTTTGGATATATATCGTGCACTTGAGGTTGTGGAGGATGGCGAGTTGTTTAACTTCCACAAGCATCCAAACCCAAATTGTCCTGTTGGCAGCATGATCGAACAAACCTTGCGCGCCGAACTTATTGAGGCTCAGTTAGCTATGGAGCAGCGTTTGAAACGTGTAACGATACAACAGATGATGGATCAGGTTCACGTCTCTGAATAAAAAAAGCTCATTACGAGCTTTTTTTAAACCTTTCGTTGTAATCACACCTGTTATAACACATACGATTACATCCATTCATGTAGATTGACATTTCACATTAGTGTAGACACAAAACATACCTTATAGGAGGAAAATACAATGAAAATTTTAGTTACTGGAGCAACAGGTCACTTGGGTTCACTGGTCGTAGAAGCACTGTTAAAAACGGTATCTGCTGGGGATTTGGCTGTAAGTGTACGCAACCCGGAGAAAGCGGAAGCATTGCGCGCTCAAGGTGTTGACGTTCGTCACGGTGATTTCGATCAACCGGAAACGCTGGAAAAAGCATTTGCAGGCGTGGATCGGCTGCTGCTGATCTCCACAGACGGTGACAATGAAACGCGTATTCGCCAACATCAAGCTGCCGTGCACGCTGCCAAGAAAGCAGGCGTTGGATTCATCGCTTATACCAGCGTTGTGAATGCGGAGAAAAACACCCTTTCACTTGCTGAAGTACATCGTGCCACAGAACAGGCTATCCACGAATCCGGCATTCCTTATTCCTTCCTGCGCAACAACTGGTACCTGGAAAATGAAGCAGGCAGCGTTCAAGCAGCTACCCAGGGCGCACCTTGGGTGCATGCAACTAATGCCAGCCAAGTCGGCTGGGCTACTCGCAGTGATTATGCGCATGCTGCCGCTGCAGTACTTACAGGTGAGGGACATGAGAATTCAGTATATGAGTTGTCTGGTAAACTTCGTACTCAAGCTGAGCTCGCCGCTATTGTTGGGGAAGTACTTGGACAGGACATCAACGTGCAAAACGTGGACGATGCCGCGTATGCGGACATCATGAAGGGTGCAGGATTGTCTGACTTTGTAGTCTCCATGCTCGTTGATATGCAAAGTGCCATCCGTGAAGGCGCACTGGCTGTAGAGAGCGATACACTGGAGACATTGCTTGGCCGTCCGGCTCAACCATTGAGTGAGGGTGTTAAAGCCATTTTGGGCAAGTAAGTTTAAATAGAAGATAATAGAGTGCGAATCATAAAAGGACACACCAACAAATGTTGGATGTGTCCCTTTTGTTGTTATGAAACAATCTTTAAAACGATATAGCAGTTGATCGGATAACTGTAAATTAAATCAGTCCGATTGCGACTTAAATCCGATGTAGATATCGGTAGTCTCCATCACTGTTACATCGATCATTGCTCGATATACCGTGCCGGAATGTGATCGGCCAGCCAAATATTTTCGTTTCCATGATAGAAAAGAATTCCGTCCTTGGCTGCTTGAGCGGCATTAATTTTCAGTATTACCGGCTGGTCATCACGTCTTCGTCCCACCTGATTAGCGGTATCCATATCTGCGGACAGATGAACATACTGCCTCTGCCGAGGCTGCAAACCTTGTTCCATAATGGAAGCAACCGACCGCAGCGGCGTGCCATGATAGAGTATCTCCGGTGGATCGGCAGGTGTTTTGGATATCTTTTGCGGAGTCGAATGACCATATAATGCCCGGATGCGGCCAGAACGGATTTCATGTCTCTTTTTCTCCGAAGCTTGAATCATCTGCTTCAGATCCGCTTCCGTGACGTCCTTCCACTGTGGACTCTCATGTAAAGCCACCAGCAATTGCGGAATCTCCACCCATCCCTCTTCGTCCAGCTCCAGCTCATACTCCCATGGGGCGTGACGCAAGGCGTAGGAAAGTTCCTTGCTTAATTTCATCAGATCCATTGCGCTCATCTCCCAAACAAGTAAATAATTCATTAGGCGTAGATACTTTCGGTTCGTACCACTACGTGGTTAGAATAATCTTTCGATGGAATAACCATGAGATTTTAATGATCCTTCTTATGGAGTGGAAAACCGGAAAGAAACTCTCTGCTTCTTCAGTTTCTTTCCGGTTGTACTGCCGCCAAAATCTCCTGAATGTTGCGGGCCAACCCTTCATCGTCTTCCTGATTGAATTGGCGGTGTCCATCAATCCCACGTTGGATAATCGTATTCATCACCGGATGAACCTCACGGTCTGAAGCCACCCGGATCAGATCATCGGCAAAATCCACCGCCTGCTGCTCACTATAGTTAAACGGTTTAATCAGCATACGGATGCTCAATGCATGAGCCTGGGGCTCCGCGAGTTGATCCCGATGGGTTATGCCATATACAGCGCCAAACCCAAAAGCAGCAATCACCTGACGCTCCAGCTCTGTTGTCTGTTCCAAAGGCGTGCCGATCAGTTCACATATTTTGTCCACCATCTGCTCCAATTCTGAAGCCGCCGCAGCCAAAATTACGTCATTAATATCGTCAGCATTGATAAATTCAGTCATATTGTATTTCTCCATTTCTGCTCCGTATTTGATCCATTCTCTCAGACTCTATGAGAACATTGTATCGGAGATAGGGTGTTCCTTTCAAATTCATCTACGGTTAGACAAACAATGATTCAGCATACTTGTAAAAGAGAAGCTCTATTTGTGCGTAGTACAACTTGGTAAGTGATCATACGCGTAACCATTAATCCCGGCGTGATTCATTGTTTTGCGGAGCTCCGAAACAAACTCCATAAAGTACACTTCAGGACTGCGACTTCCTGCATAATATTGCAGGTCGTAATCGTAGTTTAACCTCGAATACACATCATGCAGATCGTTAACCAGTACCTTTTTCATATCCTCTCTTGTAATTGCTGGGTCTATATTGCACTCGTTGACCAGGGTCTGTAGTGTCTCCTGCAGAGCCTGTTGATCGTATGACGGGTTAGACAACAGATGCTGCAAATCAAACAAGTCTTTGAATCGGGGCCTCACTATCGTTTGATGCAGCTTCCAAGCGATTTGAATGGAGAGTGGCACGGTGTGAGGAACGACAAAAGCTTCTCCAACCATAGGTTGGTACGATAGAGCAATAGACTTCTCATTCAATTCGAGGTTAAAGGATATATCAAGATGCAGCTCATCCTCATCTTCATACTCATTTTCGCTCCTTGGTTCACTATCAATATAAAAGGCAAGCTCCGTGTTCACCGTAGGAAAATCATCCGCCATCGCGTAGTCTATTCTGCGCCAGAAAGCATTCTCACTAAAGCTTCGGAATACGATACCGTCATTCAGATCCATCTCCGTTACCCGGATCATCCAGTCTGTAAATATTTCATTGGCCTGGTCCTCAGTCTCAATTCGACCTACATACAAAAAGTCGATGTCATCAACATAACGTACATTGGGATTCTCCAAATACTGTCTTGTCAGCAAACTTCCTTTTAATACAAATGGGCTATTCACGAGAGAAGCGCGCTTCAATAGAGCTTCTAATACAACAATGAATCTCTCATCCTCATTCAAGCTATGTAATTTTACATTTTTTCCAGACACCTGTTCTCCTCCTCTATTCATCTCATCGTACTCAACATTCGGTTAGATCCATCCACGATCCAGTTCTTCCCGGCTGTCGTAGATGCAGAGTTCATATTGCTGTTTTAACAGTTCGATCTTGTTCTGCTGTAAGATATTATGTATCTTCTCTACTCTTCTGTAGAATTTTTCAGAACTATTATATTCTCTGACCGTAACAAATCTAATTTTCCCATTCGCATTCAGCGAGTTCCTTGAAATATGCCCACCATCGCCTTCACATAGCTCCTTTAATCTTTCTACATCATCCACTTGTACTTTGCCATGCCATTCAAAATACGGGGTAGAATGCGCAACTATTCGCTGATGAAAATACTTCTCTTCCTTCGCTGGAACCTCTACCTTTGTTCGTACAACTGTAAAGTCGTTACCTTGGAACCTTGTGACCATCTGTTTAATGATGCTGTTCACTTCATCAAAATCAGTACTATGTATTAAGCCTGTAATCATCGGCTGATGGATGTATTCACCCTGATCCAGCACGATCATAACTGGTTTAACTTGCTCCACCTGACACAGTTCAATAAAGCTTTCCTTCTCTTCAAACGTTAAATCATTCACTGTAATATGAAACTCAAATTCCATTTGCTCACTCCCTGTCATTTCTCTATGATGCTATATGTAATCGTTATTTGTCATCGAAGTTTATGAATAACCTTCTAAATTATTCATCGGTTTCCTTTTTTTATTGTTCAGCTATTTTCATAATCTTAATTATATTAAGTCATCACAACATAGAACTTCGTGTATTCTTTATTAAAATGTTGGCACTCCGTACTATAGAATTTTTGGAGACAAAAACTAACTTGTTAAAATATAAAATTCTGTACCTGTTTCCAAATACATAGTTGAATAAAAAATTATTCCACTCCCCATGTTTTCTTCTACTTGTATTCCATCTTCTTCTTTCAGAACGAATAGCAAACCGGAGTTTCTATTAATCACTAACGGCTCATACAATACTTGTCCAACTTCAAGTCAGTCACCCACATCATCCATCCATATAAATCATATGCTATTAGATTTTATGAGGCATATCATTCGAAACAACTGTATCTCGATATCGCATATGAAACCATATTGGAACTGCTAGACGAAATTAGGCAGAGGCTTTTAGTAAATTTTGGTGGTATCAGAAAATAATCAACTTGTTCAATGTAACGAAGTAGCGTTATTTAGGTTATTAAAATTAAAGCATTTTGATGTGAGTACAAACATAATGAAGAAATCTTTATGTTGGTATAACATGGGTTATATGTGTTTTTGAATGAATAGGCGACTTACTCGGCAGTGGGCGGGGGCATTTTCAAAAGTCCCCGCCTGTATGTTTATATTGTTCAGCGTATTGCAGCGGATATAAAGAAACCACAACACTAGTGAATATTCCGTGTTGCGGAGTTGTTAATAGTGTTTTTCATGGATTTACACAAAGTTCCATATCTATTACCTCAATCGAATCTTTAACTTTTAAAAAATTTGAGATATTTAGTATTCTTTGGACTTCCAAAACATCTACCTTCTGATTTCCTATTGGCGATGATGAAAAATTCTTTCGCTGTTTCTAAATCACCTAGTTCGAAAGCAACTTTTCCAGAAATAAATTCCTTATCACCCGAATCTATGCGATCAAATCCAGTTAAAAATATTTTATCCGCCCACACCTTTGCTTTTTTAAGATCATTTAAAATTAAAGAAGTAGCAACCACATCTTTCACCAAATGATAGCTTTCTTCACAATATATACCCTTTGGGTCGGGTATTAAATTCCAAGCCTCTTCTAACAACAAAATAGATTCCTCATGATTACCATTATTAAATTGTTTATCACTTTTTTTCACAAGAATTTCAAAGTTTTCTTTGATAGGTGATTGCAAATCAGCCATATTTATACTCCTCAAATCATATCTTTAATCAATTCAAAATACTTATCATCTTCACTAAAAAAAACTTTATATCCTTCTAACATGTAAGTTCTTAACAGGTAGTCCTTAGCTTTATCAATTTCCCCACACTCGAACAAACTCTCTCCAAGTCTCAGTAAAATAAATGGATTTGAAATCCCATCTGGACAGTTTAATGCATTATAAAAATTATTCTTTGCCATTTCATAGCTATTCGTATGAAAATAAGTGTCGCCTAACGCTGTATAAATCCATGTACTTGTTTCCCAGTTGTTCTTCGGTAACGGAACTAGTTCCAGAGCGGCTGTATAGCTCTCGATAGCTTTAATAATTTGTCCTTTTTCAGTTAGAGTGTTTCCCTCTTCACACAATTTTAAAATTTGCTCATACACTTGATCATCTAGTTCCAATTTCAGTCCCTCCAAATGATTATTTATCTGGTGGCAAATAGGTTTCATTTAACTTCGCACCTGCAGATCGGTTCAAACTATAATGATCTAACACATAATTATCGGAGTCAAGCATCCATTCCCTAACTTCCGGGGACTTTGCACCATAATATTTCCCCTTACTGTTCCACCATGAGACAGCGTCAGTTAGATGAGCCATATCTGCTTGATCTATAGGATACCATTTTTCATCACTAGCCATAAATTCCATATCTCCATCACGTGTTGTTCGAATTTTTGGTGGATCTTCTTTCTTCATTCGCTCTATTACTTCTTTACCAGTTCTAGAGCTTTTTCCAGGTGTATCCCCCATATATTCTAAGCGTTTTGTGAGACCACTTGGTTCAGGTAAACCAACTTCTTTGTTACTTGCATAGCCCCCGCCAGGACGGTGCCATCTTCCGCTTGTATCTTGATAATAACCCTCAGGAACATTCTGTTCCTTCTTGGTATCTGATGTTGACGAATCCTTTGAATCGTCTCCAGTTTTCCCTTTGGATTTATCCGCTTCCTGATCTTTCGGCTTAGGTTTGTTTGGATCATCCTTCGTTTTGTCTTTTTCTTTCGTCTTATCCTTGGGTACATCCTTATCCTTGTTGCCCGTATCCTTGTCTTTCTTGCTCTTGTCCTTATCCCCAGAGTTTTTATTGTTTGATGTGATCCCCTGATTCTGATTCTTCTTATACTTACTATTCAACATACTCAGAAGAATCATAGCCTTGGTAATTGTATCCGAATCCACATATTGGCTTAATTGCTCCAAGCCATAATTCATCGCCTCACTGATCAGCAAGTTCTGCATGAATCCGGTCGCCATGCCGCCCGCCGTCTTGAGTCCGTTCGCCAGCTTCGGCGACTTCATCATCAGATCGTTCAGCTTGCTTTTCAGCTTGTTCGCTAGATCCATTGGACTGAAATTGCTCGCGAGTCCCTTCGCCTTAGTCATGACCTTGCCTAGCGCACCAGAGATGGTATCCCCGGCTTTCTTTGCCAGGTCTCCCATGGCCTTCGCTACCTGCCCGGCCTTGTCCATGACCTTGTTGGCTACACCCATCACATTGTCAATAACTTTGCCTGCTTTGGACAGCAACTTCGAGCCCTTCACCGCGAACTTGGCTCCGGTCGCCGCCCAGCCCACAAACGGAATTGCAGCTGCAGCGGACAAGGCCGCATTCGTATAATCTCCTCGAGCGGCATAGATGCCCGCGTTCGCCAAATCGGCGACTTCACCAATGACCGGAATCATACCGGCTACATCGAGCCCGGTCTGAGTCACATCCAGCACTTTACCCCAGAAGCCTTTTTTCTCCTCTTCTAGTTCCGGTTCCTCTTCCACCTGCACCTCGGACACAAGGCTCATCTGGGTAACCATAGTCAAACAAAAAAAAACACTCTCCGATTTATCACAAATAACCAGAGAATGTTTGATGTCTACTACCAATTATCCTTTCCACGTTACACTTAATTTCCAATCAAAACCAAGAAATATTTTAATTTTTAAAGAATTCAAGATATTTAGGATCTTTACCTTCAAAACATCTACCTTCAGACTTTTTAAATGCAAAACTAAAAAATTCTTTGGCAAGGTCAAACTCCCCTAATGCATAGGCTGCTTTTGCCGAAATAAATTCTTTATCTCCTGTATCAAAACGCATAAATCCTGTGATAAAAATATTTTTAGACCATTCGTAGGCTTTATTGAAGTCCTTTAAAAGAATACATGTGTCAACAATATCTTTTACTATATGGTAACTTTCGCTATAGATACCTTTCGGCTCTGGTATTAAACTCCAGGCTTCTTCCAGTAATATAGTAGATTCTTTATGTTTTCCATTTTGAAATAACTCGTTACTCTCATTGACAATTGCATCAATTTTGACTTGAATATTTGCTTGTAATTTGGCCATTTTAGTATCCTCCAATGATATCCTTAATCAGTTCAATTTTTATACTTAAAGGTATAAGTCTTTATGCCATCCTCGTTACGAACTTGCTTTTTATAATTTTTGGGAGCATTGGTTTCTTAGTATATGGAGGTTGATTATTTGAAGCATCTTCCATAGCTTTATCTCATATTTTTCTTATTCTTCGCGTCACCAGAGCTGTCCACAATCATCACAAAAAAACACTCTCTGTTTTCTTCAAACAACTAGAGAATGCTTTTCGTGCTAGTAATTTATGTTTCCTCTTTAAGTTTTCAACACGCAAATGTTCTAATGAAATATCTCTATCACCTGAAGAAACTATTTCGCTAAAACTTCAAATATACATAGTACATTAAGCTTGCATTTTTGCATAAGAAATGAATTATTATATTTTAATTACTTGCATAGATTTATTGGAGAGTCGAGATAATACTAGGTCTGTTAATATTCACTACATCATCAGTGACCTTTTCATTCATTTTAACACGTAAATATTCATAGCTATTTTTTAATGCTATATTTCTTTCTTCTTCATAAATTGGAACTAAAGTATAAAAATTAATTATTTTACCTTGTGGGGTAACAAGCCTCTCAAGGCCAGGCTCTTGGACTCCTGATACCATTATACAAGATAACATTGTATTCGCGGCAAAAGGCCGCGGGGGCTCACCATTAGGAAGAATTACACCTTCAGCCAACCAACCATCAAATCGATGTGGAATGTGAGCAGTTTTACGCAACCAAGAAAATGGCCAAGAATATTCTGATTGATTTGTTAAATCTTCAACTGGCCATTCGGATGGTAACTTAATTATCAATTCTGAATAATTAAATTCACTTGCACCCGATGATTCATCCATTGGTGCATCGCTCATACCTGTAGTTACCAGTGTTAAAAAATCATTTTTTTGAGATAGAGGTATGACATGAATATTTACACTAACATTACTTCCTGGAATAATTTCTCTTAATGTTTTCTGCGGGGAACCAAAAAAAATGGCTATATGCTCAAGTATACAATCATGATCATTTGATTCCATAGTTCTTCCGGACAGAGAGTTTCCATTTTTGTGTTCAAGAAAATTAACTATTTCATTTTGTCCTTGTTCTCGAGCAAAAGTAATTGCATCTACATTATTCATAGAACTACCACTGTATTTTACTGTTGTATCAATTCCCGATTGGATTAACAATCTAGCAATATCCGCATGGCCATTACTGATGGCTCCGAATAATGGATTCCTCTCCGGTTCACTAACATCCATATCTGCCTTACATGATAGAAGATACTTTACAACTTCCAAATGACCTTTCGAGGCAGCTTCATTTAGAGCGCCTCCATCATAGGCTCCTCCTCTTCTATTTATATCACTCCCTAACTCAACCAGTTTTTTAACGATTTCTAGTTTACCTTCTGAAGATGCTACATGAAGCCACGTACCAAAAGGGGTCATAAAATTTAAAAGCTCATAATCATGTTCGATAATTTGAGTTACCTTTGCAACCTCCCCTTGTTTAATAGATGAACGCAGTTCTTTAGCAATATTTATATTTGTCATAAAATTATCTCCTTCGTTTTGCAATGTCACCTAGGATTCTTAGCATTCCAACCATATATTCCCTATCTCCGCCAGCTTCCTTAACTTCTTTCAGCTTGTCTACAACGTATCTTAGTGCCTCAATTCCATGTTGTCCTTTTACTCTATTAGGTGCCAATACAGATTCTCCAAACCCATTATTGGATCAATAGCATATTCTATAACACTTTGCCCGCTTTCTTTCCCTATCTATGCTATCTGTTCTATGAAATCATTCATACCTGCTTAGATTCCTGTCCTTGTTTGCCATTTCATTTAGTTTCCTAGTATATTTTCTGTACATAAAAAGCTCATTCCTCCTATATAGTTCAAGAGGGAAGGAGCTTGAAAGTTTAACGCTTATAAAGCTTTAATCATTTAATTTTTGGTTTGTTGATTGTATTGTATGGTCTGTAAACGCAGTCTACATTTTGGTTAGGTAATATTGTTATTGATTATACGATGAAATCATTTGGCAATAGATAACCCAAATATTTACTTTTATCTAATTTATCAAATTGGATCATCCGGAAATTCTTTAGAGTACCTAGTTATCAGATTTTGTAGGGCCATATCTTGAGGAGTCTCATTTAAGTATTTGTATTTCCAAATGATAAGTTGTTCACTAAAACTATAATTGGTATCAAACCATTTTGTATAATCAAAGTGAACTTTTAATTTTCCTGTCCTTTCTAAATTTAAAGTAAAGGAATACCATAATTCTTGACCGTTATCTTTAAATATATCTCTCATTTGTTCTGCTAATAATAGAAGTTTTCTTTTATTTAATTTAAACTCCCTCTCGTTCACTTGATATTTGAAAGGAATTTCAAGGCTATATTCATACCTCTCCGGATTCGTTTCTGGTAGGTAGAAAAAATATATACCTCCACCATCATCAGAAATTTGAGCATAAAAGTAAAATTCTAGCCAATCTTCCTGTATCATTTCATTAACCGTTTCCGCTATCTGCTGGTATAAACTGTTTAGTATTTTCTCCAATTACTTCAGCCTCCTGATTGATTTTTCATTTTTTCCTCAAAAACCCCTTTGTCTTCAATTTCATAATATGCCGAACTCTTAACATTAACCTGCATGACTTACTTGTGCTGGAAGATGATTAATCTGACCACATAGAACCGCACATGGAAGTGTTATGGCTTCCTTCCACTGTGCCGCCGCTACCTCATCGAAGTTCACTCGCATTTCCTCTACAATCAACCTTCGGTAGTAACCCGAAACATCCTTTTGTTGCAGTTCTCCGCTCATTAGCCCATTCACTCTTTCCCGTTGTTTGGGCTTTAAGCGTTCTGGATGAGCCAGATGGGTGCACAGATAAAACCGGTTGAACTTGGGAGGAAACTGTATGATAGCTTCAAGTGGTATCTTCTCATCAGGTACATAAACAATTTCAAACCTCGTTAACTCCTCCTCAATGACCTTCCTATGCTGACTCATCAGTTGACGCTTCTTATCGTAAACTCTACTGTAACCTGCTACTTGCTTTTGATGTTTCTTATTGGAGTAGCGAGTCCCTTTCCAAGTGTGCATATTCCGCCCTGTAAGTGATAAAGTGAACAATTGATATAGGTAACGGAATATCAAACGCTACATCACATCGTACAAATAGGATTTCTTTGGCGGAATCCTTTATTGGCTTTAGCCATGAATAGAAATGAACTAAACTATCGGATGGCTCTCAATTCTTAGCGTATTCTTTCTTGACTTAGGAACAAAGGTAAGTTGATAGGAGATGTGTAGGTAATGCCCACTATCTCAGACATGTAAATGATACTTAAACCCCTTTTCTTTCAAACGAAGGTTAGCATTTAAATACTCTCGAAGACGTAATTGAAAAAGATTAAAGAAATCCCAATATACATCCGTAAACTCTACTACAATACGGTCAATTGAAACTTGTACCCCTTCCATGTTCAGCCCCCAACCGAAATTTTTTAACGAATTTCGGACTATATTAGAGGACAAGGTGGCTATTCCGATACATTAAACAGGTTGATTATGGTCTATTTTTCGCTCATACCCTTCTAAATTAGATACATCATACTTATGACTAATATCATCTGATGTATCCATCTTATTTGCCAGCTTACTCCGTTCACGCCTTAATTTCTTAAGTTCTTCTTTACTTGCCCCTTCTTTTTTCGCGTTTCTTAAGACCTTGCTAGTGTACCAGAGATGGCATCTCTGGCATTTGCCAATAACCGGAATGAAACTAGCCTTATCCAGCACATTTTTGAGTGATACCCATCACTTTGCTCTAGAAGCCATTTTCTCTTCCGGTTCCTCTTCTCTCTCACCTGACCACTGACTAAAAACATCTTTTCTGGCTATTGTAGTCAAAAGAAAAACACTCTCCAATTATTATAAATAACGAGAGAATGTTGATTTCATTTTTCCAATATATTCCGAATCATAGAACAAAATAACGAAGTGTTGAATACGTCTTTTTCGAGTATTTCTTCATCTATAAAAGAGATTCTTTTTTTTGCAGGCTGTTCCAAACCCCAGACTTGTTATAGGCATCAAATTAGTCTTTCTACTTGTTCTCTTATCTCCTCATCGAATTTGCATCCCTCTACTTTAGCTCCTTTCCAAATTACATTTTGAAGATTCGCTCCAGTAAAATCGGCACCACTGAAGTCTCCATTACGAAGATCAGCTCCATTGAAGTTACTACTTATAAATATTGCATTTAGAGCAATAACATCCGACAGGTTTGCTCCGATAAAGTCTGCTTCTTTAAAATTACCATTTGTAAGGTTTGCTCCGCATAAATCGCATTCATCGAAAATAGAAACTTCACCATTTATCCCTGTCATATTGGAAAAGCGAAATGTTGCCTTTTGAAGTGCTGATCCGTACAAACTGCCATTAGTGAAATCAGTATAATCAAAGCATGTATCTGTACATGTACTTATTTTAATTTCTGTATTCTTCATTTGAGCCTTAAAAAAGTTTGCCTTACTCAGAACACAATCAGCTATATCAGCGTATTCAAGATTACAACTATCAAAATCGGTAGAAATAAATTCACAGTCACGAAATGAAACTTCAACAAAAGATGTCGCCCTAAAATTTATTTCGTTTGCATATAAGCGTTTAGCAATAATTTCAGATAGGTCTAAGAATGAGAGATCTGCCTCTGATATTCTCAAGTCATCAATCAATTCCTTGTTTAATTTGTAATTATTTATAAATTCAGAAGCTTCATCTCTGTCTTTTATATGTCTCACAGTTACACTCCTTCGAAAATATTTTAGTTTCTCATGTAATCCTTCCATTTGTTATTTGGGTTAAATGTAACCCCCATGTTGTCTTCAAAGTTTGGAACAGCAATGACCTCAACTTGATTCAAATATTCCATGACTTCCACCCATCGTTCTAACAGATGTTCTAAATCAGATTCCCAAGGATTTTCCACAAGATCAATTCGTATTCCTCCCCAGCTTAAATCTTTAATAACAGCGGGGCTTTTCACTATTACATCTCTACCAAACATTTCTAAAATATCTCCACTCAAGTACGTTCTCATTCCGATACCCAAAGGCCCATTAGGAAAAAACTTTACCGGAACAGGATATGAACTTAAGTTCATCCATTTATGATTTCTTTCTTTTTCAGTCTGCCACGGCGTTACAGCAGGCCAAGAAATATGAGTTACTCCGTAACGTGGCTTAACCGTTTCAGCGATCTGATCAGACAACTCAAAAAAATCTTTCCTATACTTACCATTCATAGATTTATCGAAAGAAAACTTAAGAAAAGATCGTAAGTTAGAATTCAAATCAAAGTAACCTGAATATTTAACAATTTTATCTCGTCGGAGATGTACTTCTGATATTTGCGGAATATCATAGAAAGATTTTGCTATAATTTCATCGCGATTGTAGCTTACACTGGTTGTTTCACTATTCCCCCATGTAGTGGGAGTAAATTTATCATTTGATTCAAAATTATCCAATAAACGATTCAAAGCCTGTTTTTCTCCTAACTTGACTGTCGGATACATTAATATATTAAATAAATTCGGTTTCACTTCTGACATCCTACCTCCTCTTAATGTGTTCTTTAAAGTTTTTTCCAGTAACCTCCCCCTGGTAAGTCAGGGTCAGCTATCCATTGATGCGTTGTTTTACCGTTAGCAGGGTCAACATAGTAAATATCGCTTTGTTCCCCTAGCGGCCCACTGGGTCTTGGTTTTGGAGGAACTCCTTTCAAATCTGGCAAATCACTAGATATTGTTACAACATGACGACCATTTACTTTGTCTTCAATCATTTCACGTTGAGCACGCATTTGATCGTCATTATATATAACCTGATCCTCTCCACCAGTTTTATGCTTATGATCATGTACTAGCTCTATCTTCCCTTCTTTATTTCGACCTATGCTGTCTGGTCGTGTTTCTACTCCTTCGGATGATTTATATTTAATAACTGGTGCTTCGTTGTTATTTTCTATTTTGCGACCTAATTGGCCTTCTAAAGCCTGTCTACCTTTGCCCTCTTCTGTTGCTCCACGTTGACTACTGTTTTTCAACCTATCATTGACTACGTCCCATTTATCTCGGGACAATGGCTGCTTACCAAGATTTTTTTGTTTCTGTACGTAACGTTCATATCTTGCATCATCAGCTGCTTTGTTGTTACCACGTTTTTCAGCCTCATCAATTTTGTTACGGTAGTGCTTCTCTTGCTCACTTGTTAATCCATTCTTATTTAACTTACCAGGTTCATTTTTTGAAGATTCTCCATCTTTTGTATCCTTCTTACCGTCTTTATTATCCCCAGAGGATTTAGAACTTCCTGAATCCCCAGAGCTTTTATTGTTTGATGTGATCCCCGGATTCTGATTCTTCTTATACTTACTATTCAACATACTTAATAGAATCATTGCTTTGGTAATTGTATCCGAATCCACATATTGACTTAGTTGTTCTAAGCCATAATTCATCGCCTCACTGATCAGCAAGTTCTGCATGAATCCGGTCGCCATGCCGCCCGCCGTCTTGAGTCCGTTCGCCAGTTTCGGCGACTTCATCATCAGATCGTTCAGCTTACCTTTTAGCTTATTCGCCAAATCCGCTGGACTAAAGTTGCTCATAAGCCCCTTCGCCTTGGTCATGACCTTGCCTAGTGCACCAGAAATGGCATCTCCGGCTTTGTTCGCCAGATCGCCAATCGCCTTCGCTACCTGACCCGCTTTATCCGCAATCTTTGTTGCTACACCTACAACACTGTCAATAACTTTGCCAGCTTTTTTGATTAACTTGGCACCCTTCACCGCGAACTTGGCTCCGGTCGCCGCCCAGCCCACAAACGGAATTGCAGCTGCAGCGGACAAGGCCGCGTTCGTATAATCCCCTCGTGCGGCATAGATGCCCGCGTTCGCCAAATCGGCGACTTCACCAATGACCGGAATCATACCGGCGACGTCCAGCACGGTCTGAGTCACATCCAGCACTTTACCCCAGAAGCCTTTTTTCTCCTCTTCCGGTTCCTCTTCCACCTGCACCTCGGACACAAACGGTGCTTCTGGTACCGGCTCCAGATCCTCTACGGTTACGGGCATTTTGATTAATCCGTCCAGTAGCACTTCGCTGCCCTTCAGATCCGTCATGCCGTCCAGAATCATACTGCTGTCTCCGCACTGAAGGAAGATCGTCTCCTGAGCCTCGATCCCTATCTTTTTCTCGCTCTCCAGTGAAATCTCCTGCCCGCCAGATGCTACAATTCCGCTATTGCTCTGAATCATGACCCCGCCGCCGTCCAGCGTGATGAACAGACTTCCTTCCGTCGCGATCAGGGACATTTCTGAATCGGTCATCTTCATTTCTTTGCCGTAGTTGGTTCCCCAGCTCTTGGTGGCTGGATCAGCCGTCTTCGGGGAAGGCTGACTACCACGACGGACGGAGCCCATCGCAAATGCATCACTCTCTTGCCCACTGGAGAAATACACCTGAACAGCGGAGCCCGCTTCCGGCATACTGTAAAACCCGCCGCCATCTCCGGCATATACCGCAGAATACGGCATCCAGCTTGCTTCCGATTCGGATTGGTCAGCATCTACATCCAGATGCACTTTCACCGTATCTTTGGTAACCCCGATAATCTTCCCTTCCAGCGCGGCCCCTGCAATGTCATCGTTCCGAATTTCATTTTGCCGGATGCCACTTTCCGGACTAAGTGTGACGGTATGCCGAAGCATGCCCCTTACCGTTCGACTGGTACAAGCAGCGACCTTCAGTTCTTCTTCGTGGAAGAGAACGGTATCTCCGAGCGCCAACCAGCGATGGGTATCCAGCACGTAACTCGTGAAGTCTTTCTCGGTTACGCTAACGGCTCCCACGGACCAGGCTTCTTTTAAAGCTCTCATATCCCGTCTTAGCGTATATGCCTGATCAGGCAGTTCCGTATACCGACCATCTGGCACCCCAATATATAATTTAGGAGAATCAGCCGATATTTCGGGAATGATCGCTGCGCCGAACCGGGATGCTAATCTGCGTAGAAATTGCCAATCCGTCTCCCGATATTGGAGGGTCAAGGCCCCAAGCTTCGAACTTCCACTCACATAATCAATGACATCCGATTTCGGGTAAGCTTTCAGTACCTGCCGAATGACATCTTCGCAGTCCTGATCCTTGTTCTGGAACGATCGAATACGAGGTTCAATGTCCAGCAAATAGGAATAGGACACGGCCTCCAGTTCCAATATGTATATCCCCTGAACTCGGCGGATGCTGACATCCTGCACGAGTCCCTGGAACAGTTTGCGTACTTCCTGCCTCTGATTCCCAATCTCCACCAGGGACACCGTTTCATCCTGAGCCAGGATGTTCAGATCCCGATCTTGATGTTCTTCCGGGATGATGCCTTGTAGATACAGGCGGGCATGATCCCCTGCTTTGCGCTCGATACGCAAATCTTGTATATGCTGCAGCGTGTATGGAGATATACATCGGATATTCCCCATACCCACAGCCGCTTCCACTACACTCATTGTCTCACTTCTTTCCTCTAGCAATGTCAGCACACGGAAAAAAGGACTCAGCTATATTCTAAGATGTACGTTACCTGATGTTACCGCCGAACCCGGTTGTGCCGCCTATGGAAGATCCGCCAAGCTCTTGACCATCATCTTCAATCTGGATGTAGCCTCCATAGAGGCACATGTTCATACAGGTGCTTAATAAGGCAGGTTCATTTTCGATGAGCACATCGGTTTTGCCATCCATCCACGGTGTAGACACGGACGGAATACAGGGTGCTTTCTGAACGCCCTCAATGTCGAATTCGCCGGTCTGCACGACAGGATTCAACTGACTTGTGCAATTTCCAAAAGGCATGATGTGGATCATGGGTGTTGCATCGGCCACATTCAGTTGTGCTTTTTCCTTCAAATGAACGCCGTGGCTGTAAGGGATTTTCAATCGATTTAACTGCGTACCGCAAGAACAGCTTAATATCGCTCCTGCCACAACATACGTTGGGCCCCCGGCACCTTCATCCACAACATCAGGTCTTGTAGCACCAATAGCTTCAGCCATTGTTTTTTCCTCCTCTTTGGCCTTTCGCCCAGATTATTTTTAATAGTTCCGTTAACGGTTCTGCCTCTAAACCTGATCCACGCGTTGCAGGCGCAGTCCGGTATAGTCCCGGCGTAAAATCGCTTCAGCCAATGCCAAATTCACCAAGATCACGGTTTCCTTCAATCGTTCCTCCGTCAACTGAATAATTGGCCAGTTTGTGCTGCTCAATCGGTCGCCATCGACCTGAAGTACGTTCAACTTGCCACTGCTGTCAAATGTACTGTCCATGGATAGTGCTGCCAGCTGTGGCGGCACCATGAACCAGTAAGGGTGTAACTGCTGTCTCTCCATATCCATCAGCCCAGCCAACCTGAACATCAGGCGTGGAGCGAATGTACTCAGCAAACGTTTAAGCTCATCAGACCATAACGGATACGGCCGCTCGATCAGATCTACGGGAACAGGATTTCGATTAGGGCGAATCGTAAACTGCAAAGTTGCTTGTTCCAGTTCATTCAAGTGATCGCCTCTCATCCACTCGGGCTGAATAATTCCTTTGACACCAATCGGTTCAAGAGCCCCTGTTACACGCATATCCTGCATGATCCGGAACCAATCGTTTCTCATGCCATCCGCCCCTTCTGCTGTAAGTTCCGCTCCATAAAGTAGGCTAACTGGTCCTCGATCGTCCCATCGATATGCTCCAGGCCCTCTCGTTTCCGGGCTGCGGGACGACCCTGGATGGGACAGGAAGCTCCGGTATCCATCTTCGCCCCCTCCAAATGCGAACCTGTAAAATCGACCCTGGACACATCCGTTCCACGGAAATCCGCATCTGCTAAGTTGCATACGCCAAACACAGTGCCTTCCAGCAACGCTCCCGTAAAATCCGCTCCTTGAAGATCCGCGAGTACAAAATCTGCCTCTCTCAGATCCGCCCCTGCAAACGAAACCCGATGAAATCCCGGGATCTCCCAGATCTCAGGATCAGCCAACCCCTGCCTCGCCTCTATGCCATGAAATATGGCACCTACCATCCTGCATTTTCGGAAACGAGCACCATACATCTGACTTCTATTCCATCGGGTATCCGTCAAGTCACATTGCTCCCAGACGGTATTCAACAGATTGCTGGCTTCGAATTGACTCCCTCCAAACGCCACATTGCGAAAAGCTGAGTAACGGAAATCCATCCCGCTATAATCTCCTCCAGCCAGATCCAGATGTTCCAAAGCCGCATATCCGTAGGCTCCCTCGATTCTTTCAGCAAGCCATTTTCGCATCTCTGATTCATCGCCTGGATCACTATTCGTTTTGTACACGGATTCGCTCACATCCAGATATTCACCTACCCGAACTTCAAAGGACGGGCACTTCTCCAGATGGATAAACGATTCACATTGCACAGCCTCCGGCATTGCCAGATGAATCAGATTCGTCACATAGGCGTGTCCGTGTTCAGCTTCCTTCAGGAGTATATGTTCCAGATCTGGTCGTGAAATGGAGCCTGCATAGAGCGAACCGGGCCGATGCAATTCTTCTTCCCAACAAGCCAGCATCACATCCAGATAACCAAATGCCCAGGAAGCATCATATTCTCCTTCAATGGGAGAGGGATCAAATAACCATGTTTCGTCAGCCATTTCGGTCAAATACAGGGCCTGGCCGTCCATTAGTCGTGTTCGAAGCATGGAATATGTAACATGTCCCACCGCTCCATGTTCACCGATCTTCTGCGCATTTAGAACGATTTGACATTGCTTGGCAAAATGACGGAGAAACTCTTCTTTCAAACGTTCGCGATTCTGCTGATACATCTGCTCGAAGCGGAGCATCACTTGGTTGCGTAGTGGAATTACGATCTCTTGCTTGAATTGCACAAGCGCAGTAGTCACGAGCATTCCTCCTTTCTCCTTTTTAAAGATCACCAATACATTGTTATAAGAACATTCCAGAAGTTGATTTGTAGTAGAACTCTAGTCACTTTTAATTGGTTTTCAGTTCTGTGCCCACCAATGAGGTTGTTCCGTCCATTTTGATGTTGCTCTCTTTACAGGTCAGGCTGATTTCTTCTTTTGCAGAAAACACAATACTTTTCTCGGCATTCATCATGATATCTTCCTTGGCGGAAATCGTGATCTGCTGACTGCTAATAATTTCGATACCTCCGCCTTCACTCAGTCGAATAAAAATCTCCCCGTCTTTGCCCGTAACAATCACCTCTTCGGGTGTCATCTTCAATTCCTTACCAGCGGCGGTACGGAAGTATTTATGATCCGGGTTACTCAGTTTGTTGCTCTCGCCTTCGTCCGAATTTTGGCGTACAGAGCTCGTTGCCACTCCTTCTTCTTCCTTGTTGCCGGGAAAATAAACCCGCACATGATCCCCTTTTTCGGGCATTACGTACCAACCACTGTTTCCTTCCGCCGTATATACGGACTGATAGGGAAAAGCATGCGCCTCACCCTCGTTTTGCGCTGGATCAATGTGCAGATGCACTTTCAATCGATCCTTGTCGATGCCAATGACAACACCTTGCAGCGAAACTCCGATAATTTTATCGTTATGGAATGTATTTTGCCGGAGTCCCCGATGCGTACTGAGTGTATAACGATGCTTGAGCAGACCATTTTTCATTTCGGTGAATGCCTCATATACATACAGAAGCTTGCCCTTGAATTCGATGGCATTCCCCAGATCCAGTACGCGATTTGTCTCCACTTCGTAATACACGTAATCCTCTTCGCCAACCTCAACCTTGGTGTTCTGCGAGGTGTAACGGAACTTATCCATCCGTTTGCGGACTCTGTAATTGAAATCCTCCAGCTTCCCCTTGGATGACGTATCAAACACACCGAAATAGAATTTGGGAGTATCAAATACAGATGCCGGCATCAGACCCGTCCGAAGACGAGAAGCAATCCGCTTCAGAAACTGCCAGTCCGTCTCCTCATATTGGAGGGTGAACTTTCCAATGGCCGCCCCATCTGTCGCAGCATCCATGATATCGATGTTGGGATAGTCAGCCGCAACTTGATCTAACAACTGTGGATACGTCATGCCATGATTTTGGAACGAACGGCTTTTCTTACGGATATCCAGTTCATGGGTATGAGAGATGCCCTCCACTTCGAGCATATAGACGCCACCGGTCACCATTACCCCAACATTTAGAATCAAACCGCTAAACAGTACAGATGTACTGCCTTCCTCATCGATCTGACTGATCTCGACGAGCGTATCGGAACCGCTTAGACGCACGTATGTATCCTTTTTTTCTTCATCAACAATTCCCGTGAACTTCACACATGCGTGCTCATTCATTTGTTTGGTAATAACCAGTTCATGCAGACTGACCAGTTCGAACGGGCTTACTCTCACATTTTTGTAAGACAACGCTTCAATACTCAATTACATCGCCCCTTTCCTCATCGACCTCAAAACGGATGGAGTTCATCATGGCGGAAGCCACACGTTTCCAATCGTCTAATTCCAGATCTGTGCAATTGAAGGTAAAGATTAATGCACGCTCCTCCAATGATGTGAACAGCATCAGATGATACAGATTCGCATTCACGACTGGAGTCAAAAATTCGCAAGTTGCCGCAGCACGTTCTCCCACGGTGCGATCACCGTCCCCATACCATTTGGTAAGCTTCTGCGTTCGCCGCAAAATCTGAATCATGCTCTGTTTAAACAAGGGCAGATCCTCCCCTGGCAGTGGGTTAACCGTGTGATTCACGGCGATATTAATCGTGCCTTCTGCATTCGTGTAAATCGTACCGGGTCTGTGCTGTGAAGGATACTTTAGATTCATCATGTGCTCAGACATAGGCTTGAAGGTCCGTGGCAGCATCATCCGGGCCTTTCCTTCAAGCAGCTCCGTTTCTTGAAATGAATAGGGCTCACCACCAATTTGTAAAAAAGCAGCCGTTAAGTCCAGGTCTGGTTCTTCCGGAATTTGTCCATATCCATCATCAGGGGCATCCGTTGTCATGCCGTTCATCATTGCAACAATTTTTTCATCCCAATGCTTCATCGTTTACATCCTCCCATTCTCTTGAAAATTTCAATCCACAATCATACGATGTGGTCCGCCCACCGGCATACCCGAACGTCCCGTTCCCCGACCTGCATTCGCCAGTATACGATCCAGATATCGATGAATTTGCGCATTGTCGTATTCTCTGTACTCCAGCCCCAATCGACTGGCAATGTGATGCAAAATGACGCTGCGCGCAACCGTTCCTTCATTAAGACACATCATGGCGAAGACCAGATCCTGGGGATCAGAGGTACCCGTTCGAAGCAATCTCTCGGCATAATCCTTCATGACAACAGGGGATAAGGTGCTTGCACCCTCGGCTGCATAAGGGACATGAATGACATGCAGCGTGTTGAACTCCGTTGCCAAATCGGCAAAGGTCTGGTAGTCCCGCCGCAGCCGGGCCCCTTCCTTCAGCTTGAATCGAGCCAGCTCCAAGTCACTCGATGTGCACGTTGTCTCTTCATCCAGAAGCAGTTCCGAATGGCTTATCGTCATGTCACTCACGGTCTCCTCCGCAGTAAACCGAAGCTTCAGCACATTGACCCGGCCCGTAGCTTGGTATCCCAGTTCCATAGGCTCTGTCAGCATGTAAAGCCTTCCTTTATGCAGCACCATCCCAGGAGCAACAACCAGTTTGTCCGGGAACACTTCTACCTCTGCACCTGCAAGAATGCCATCTGCATAACCGCGATAGTACAGTTCGATGTAGTCTCTGGGGAAATCGCGTAGTCCCTCCAACATGGATGTTTTCAGGATTCTTCCCTTGTTAAAATGCGGATACGAATATGTGAACATGAGCGGTGTCCCTCCTTTCTGCTCTTGGTCCTCACTTCATTCCGTCAAAGAAGTCGAGTTCAGACAAGTCTGTTTCAAATGGAAGCAGCTTCTGCGGCCCCAGATACAATCGTTCATTCCTGCGAGCAACCGGCAATACATGAAACCCCCAATGACGGTCATCGGGAAAAACAAAAAACTTCGTTTCTCCATTCACAATAGAGTCCGTATCATCCTGCGGGATTTTATCTCCGTACTGATCCCTGATGTCTTCGTAGAGCACCTCTTTATAGGCATCCGGACGGTTGGCATAGACGAATTTCTGTCTCAGTTGACCATCACTTCCGCTAAGGTACAACTCCACTTCTGCCGTCTCGAATGGACGGGAAATGCTGCCCGGAATGCCGTCACTCCGATCCAGACTGCTGATCAGCATTTTTTCACGTCCATTATGGGTATAGGCACTTACGGTATAAGGAATTACAGCGGCATCATGCGTGATGTCGGCTTGAACGCTTCCTGTTTTGCGGGCACTCAGATAACGAATCGCCCCTCGAAGGCAGGCAAGTTTAAGATCAGGCACACGCCCTTCCGCAGGTTTTTGCCGAAACTCAATGCTTCTGCCTGGAACGAACTCTTTCAGTGCTTCCCGAAATACATCAATGCGGCAGGACTGACCTGTCAACTTGATAATCGAATATTGGCTCATCCGCCCTTGCCGATAGAAATCATCCAAAAACTTGCGAACCACCTCATAGATATCAGCCTTAATCAGCTGGGTAATCTCCTTGATATTAAACACCACATCGGGGAACTCATATTCATCTTTCAGTTCACCACTACGTTCCACGGACAGAAACCAACGTTCCATGGTCGTGATCTGCAGGTCACTATCTCCATCGTCCTCCATCTCCGAGTGGAATCGGTTACGTAAGATGCCGGTTTTGCGGAAAAATTGCTGCTTCATTTCTTCTGCGATTTCCCACAGAAAGTAGAAGTTGCCTCTTACCCGCAAATACTCATCCCGTGAACGATTCTCTCGACGAGCAAACGCGGTAGGGATGATATGTTCCGCCTCCTCATAGCGTTGTTCCAGCTTCTGATAGACGGATATCACACCTTCTTCGTCCACTTGACGGAACACATCCGCACCCGGTGCCTCGATCAGGCTATCGATATCCGTCACCTGACGTCGTCCGCTATAGTAGTCGGCGAATACGATCTTCATGAACTGCATAATACGATAGGTAATGTTGTGACCCCCGAAGTTGGTATCACCATTTTCGTAAGTGGTATGGATATCCAGCTTGTACGCCATATGTCCGTCCTCGATCGTAAATTCACAAGATGACAAGTCAGTTGTTCCACCGCCACAATCAATCACGAGCGCATGATACGTCTGCCCTTCCATGAAAGCACCGCGTTCCATCCCATCGGCAAGGGTGTTATAGAGCACAGCCATTCCCTCATCCAGTGCATACGTCTGCTCAATCCGATAATCCGGAAGCATCTCTCCGAACATCTGCAAAAATTGTGCTTTCATCTTCACGGGACTGGTAAAATGCACATGACGAAACTTACACTTGAACTGATGCTCTGCCGTTCGGATGATGTAATTCATGTACGCACGCAGCAGATCCATACGAGAAACCATGGCCGCATTGCCATGAACATCGACGATCTCTTCCATTTTGTTGTAATTGTTCACCCAGCGCTTCATGCTGCGGAAGACACTCGCCCGGCTGCTGTACCCTCCCCGACGCATGCTTCGCAGCGCTTCATAGCCGAACTCGTAACGAATGTTCGCTGGATCCGAGCACTCCGCCACACCGATGGCCGTAGGCAGAACCTCGATCCAGTCCGTGTCTTTGTATGTAGGATCGGGAAAAGCCACATAGTTAATGGCATCCATACGAACCCGCCCATTCAGCAAATCCTGGCTGCTTGGTGCCTGAATATAACCATTATGCAAAAAGGCGCCTGCCGTCGTGTTGGAGGTGCCAAAGTCAATTGCAAGTACAGCGTCTGTCGGTTCTAGTTCCCGGATGTCCAGATCGGCCAGTGGAATTTGAGTATATTGAATATGAACCGGAGGAAGAGGCCTGCTAGAGTAATAGGTCTGATATAGATATTCCGAATCGCGTTTACGGAAAAAGAGAAGACTGTACTGTCTGTTTCCCGATCGTTTCCAGGTCGATCCACTTCCTGCAGTCAAATAAAAGGTTCCGGATATGGACTCGTCCTTAACCAGATTAAAGATGCCACACAGCTCCATACTCTCATTGACCAAAAGTACGTTGGATTCGGTTAAACCACCCGGTGCCGTGACTACGTACTGATCCAGCTTGTCCACTTTCAATCCTTCGTACAGAATCAGCCGCGCGGGCACACTAATACCTCCATCACTGCTCATAGGAGCCGTCATATGACGAGAAATGGCCTTTTGTATGCGCTCGAATCCGCCTTCAACAGGCTGATCGATCCACAATACATCGTCCGCTCCCAAAAATTTCAGAATAATCCGAATCAGTTCTTCACGCTCCGTGCGGGGCCCCAATCCCTCAACCAGTCGCTCCTTGTAACAAATATTCCGTAATTGAAATGTGGTCATGTCCATCAACTCTTCGCGCGTATAACGCAAAGTTCCTCTGGCCCGTTCCCTGCCCGTGGCATCGGGATACAATCGGTATGAATAGCCGTTCATCTATACTTCCTCCTTACAACTGCTGATGCTGCTTAATATAGGGCAATACCGTCCTGTATCATCGTATAGTCCACATCCAGAATGCCAAAATGATGCCCCCAGTATATTTCCGTGTCAAAACGAACCGGCAGGAAGAGTTCAAGAATCAATTCTAGCTTCTCCTTCGCTTCCGTCCGTTCTGCCTGACCAATATATAAGAGCAATTCATCCTTCTCCTCACAATTGGCATAAAGGGTTGAACGCGGGAACATCCGGACAAGGGTATCCCTCAGCAGATGAACGGCCTCTCCCGTATCGTACAGACGGAGCATATTGCAGGCGATCACTTCCTGTTCCTCTCGTCCGAACAACTCCAGTCGCCGCCGTATCCGTTTCCCGTATACACCCGAATGCATATCATTCAAAATGAAGCGAATGTAATACTCCCTTTTATTCATCCCCTGCATCAAATCCATATCCGCCAGAAAATGAATGACCAAATCAAAGAGCGTCTCCCGCAATTCCACCTGCTCTTCGTTATTGATATCGAACAAATCCCTGAAAATATCAAAAAAACGATAATACGGATTGACTTCAATCGTACGTTCCACGTCTGAAGCATTCAGGTTCGTATGACTTAATTCCATATATGGCGAATATACACGTGCAGGAACAAAAGTTACGTCTCTCAGATCAGTTCCATTACGCTTGGCGCGAATAATCAGATCCCATATATAATTCATGTTGAGCTCACATCCATTCCCCTTCGCAGCGATATTCAGGGAAAGCCAACTGGATCTCGGATACCAGAAAGCTCAGCAAATCATCCAGAAAAATAGCCTGCCCTGGCTGAATTCCGTGTTTGCTGAACCTTAAAATCATTCGATGTTTATCTGCCTCAACACGGACATGATCGCTAACAAATCCATTAAGCGGGTACGTGATGCCCAAGGTAGGCCCAGGTGCCACCACTTTCACATCTTCCAGTTCCAATCCCTCCGCTGCTTGGAAAGCATGAACCATGCGGGCAATCTCCCCTTTGGATCGCACAGAGCGTCCTTCCTGACGCGCATATTTACCGGCAAACCCTTCCCGTTTGTTGTTGGAAAACAGCGGAAAGTCCATCCTCCCAATGCGGGTTGCGACGGGACCGGCTATTTTCAGTACCGTCCATGAATCGGATTTCTCCAGTGGAGATACGATGGTGATATCTTCTTCCGATCTTTTGATATATCGAATATGCGATTCGTCTCCATCCACCAGATACCCGTGCTCAGTCCCTGTTTTGCGGAGCGGTAACACATGTTCATAATTGATGCGGTCCGAAGCCGGGACAGGGAATCCACCTGTTTTCATATCAAGCTGCTGAATATTCCAAAGGGGAATCATGTTCGTTCTTTTATATGACTCAAACTCCTCCAAATGGATTGAAAGTTCTTTGACCACATGCTGTTTGTCCCATGCATCTCCATCGTCCGAACCCACTAGAACACAATCAACGAATTTGAACACATAGGGTGCATTAATCGATTTCCATGGTAGGCTGTTTTTACGAAAGACCCGGTACAGTTCTTCAATTTTGGAGATATATGCTGTACTTGATTTCAACCGAACCGTTATGGCATGTCTGCCTTCACTCGTTACAATCTCCCCGCGGAATGTCCGATTACTTTTCAGCAGGGATTGGAGCTCCTGTTGCCCACATTCCATGTAGAACGTGAATAAATTCATCTCTTCCTTACGCGCCAGCGCATCTGAAGCCTCGCTCAAATAAACAGTCTGCGGTGCAACATCCTCCGGAAGAATCGGATACAGAAATTCATGAATGGGGTCCAAATCTTCCCGCGGACATAATGTGACATATACATCATGACGTTCCTCCAGCGGTACCACCTCGTCAAACACCCGTTGCTCGATCTGTTTGTTTAGCGTCTCCTGATACTCGACCAGATTAAGAAAAACGCCTGTCATGAGGTCTTTGAGTATGCGACGTTGTTCCAGATCCTCCATCTTGTTTAGACGGTCACGAATAATATCTTTCATCACGAATCTCCTCCTTCCGTTGCTTCCTGTTCATTCGCTTCTGCCTCGGTGGTGTCGGTGCTTCCTTTAGCCTTTGAAGCGGAATTAATGCTAGCATTGCTTGTCGTTTTCCCTGAAGAAGACCCGGAGCCAGAAGCATCCGCAGTCCCACTTCCGGCCGAAGAGGCATTACCCGCAGAAGAAGTACTTCCCACTGAATTGCCTGCGCTCATTCCTCCCGCATTCCCGGTCCAGTCCGAGTTCAAACCAGACGTATCTGTTGTTCCTAACCCTGCCGCATCCTGAGTAAGATCAACCGCCGGTACAGGTGGATTCAGTTTCTCATCCAGCTTATTTATTTTCCGCTCCATAGCCAGCACGCGTTCCAACATATCGATCTCCTGATAAATTTCCTGTGCCGATGCATAGGCATCCATGGCGCCACTATAATCTCCGGCTTCATTGAAGCGGTCACCCTTCTGTTCCAGCGTATCGGCCTGAAGTTGTCTGGATTGGCGCTTGATATCCGCCCGTTTAGTTTCGGCCGTCTCCAGTTTGGTGGCAACTTCCTTCAGAGCTTCCTTATATGCTGTTTCCGTAGCCGCTGTTCTGGCCCTTTTATACAAAATGATCGCTCCACTGTAGTCTCCGTTCTGGAGTTTCAGATCTCCCTCCGTGATCCAGTCTTGTACTTGCTGAAAGGTGGTCATCTGTTCCAAACGTTCCTGAATGACTTCACGGTTGAACATATTGTAGGACTCAGACAATTCCAGTGCTTTGGTGTAACTAGCGGTTGCTTTGGGAATATCCCCTTCTTTCAGATGAGCCTCGCCGTCAACCAATGTCTGAGCAGCAGCCATCTTCGAAGTCAACAACTTTTTGTGCACAGGGTCCTTTACTTTGATCGAATTGTTGCGAGCAAGACTGTAATCTGAGACGGCCTTGGCGTACTCCTGTTCCTTCACGTACTGGTCAGCGTTCTGTTCGTATTGCAGCATATCTACGACAAGCTCGGCTTTTTTGGCTGCGCTTTTCACCGCGTAGAATATGCCGGCTCCGCCAAAAATCAGGAGCATAATCAACATGATGGCAATCCGTTTAATCCACTTCTTACGGTTCTTGGGTTCTTCATGAAAAATCTTGTTCACATAGATGGCTGCCGCACTATAATTCTCGATTCGTGAACGTTGCTTGCTGAGCATCACTTCTTCCAACGTGTCGGCCAGCGCCTGCGGGTCATTGGCACCTTCCACCGCATCAATCATCTCGGCATCCTGCACGCCTTCCCATAATCCAGGGGTGCATAGAACAAGCACATCACCATCGGCAAGCTTGACCTTATCGGATACATACGGTTTGATCATGCCAGGTTTGCCCGCGTATTCATTCAGATTGCCGCGTTCATCATGCTGATCCACACGATCCTCTGCAATCTGGCCTTCCGTTGCCAGTTGGGCAGCTACACTATGATCCTTGCTTTTTAGTGCAAGCCTATTTCCCCGGAAATGATACAAGCGGCTATGTCCGGCCGATGCCCACACCATGCGTGTATAATCTGTTACAACAATAACGAATCCCGCTTTGAGCCTGACCCGGCGGCTTTCATACTGCAACCATTCATGTGCAATCTTGATATATTCCGTCAGTCTGCGTTTGGACATGGTTGGCTTTTCCAAAAAGGATTCCAGAATGGTCTGTACTGTGATCTGTGCACTATTCACTTCCGTATCGGTGTCCAGACCATCTGCAATGACATAACAAGCCCAGTCTTCCAGTTCAACGCAGCCGTAGAAATCCCGATTTTTCAGGAAAGACCCCGCCTCTGAGACAAAAGCCGTCTTGAATTCACTGTTCTCCTTCCTCATCCGTCTCCCCATTTCCCGTCCCTGTGCGCTGCCCGATCCGTTACCATCCTTGCTCCAAAATGATAATCGTGGCATTATCCTGATGCACGAGCTGTTTTTCTTCAATTAAATCAATGATGGCCTGGGCTGCATCAAATGGCGGAATATCTTGCGCCAGAATGTTCTCCAGTTCCATCTCCGTGAGGGAGTTGTATACCCCGTCACTACATAACACAATCTTGTCCGCCGGCTGCAGTGCAAACGGCTCGTCCGCGATTTCCATTTGTTTAAAATGGTCGTACCCCAAATAGTTGACCAGCCTTTTGCGCTGCGGATTGTCAAGTGCCTCCTGCTCCGAGATCTTTCCAGACATATACTGTTCTTCAAGTTGACTTTCCAGTGTATGCTTGTGATTGATGGCAAGCAGCTCTCCTTTGCGAAACACGGCCAAGATGCTGTCTCCTACCGCACCCCAATACAAATCCCTGCCCTTGATCATGGCAGACACCAACGTTGTTCCTCCGGGAACGCCCAGCAAATTACGAAGGATGGCCTGATTGGCCGCATGGGATAAAGCATCCCAGAACTCTTCAGGATCAGGAAACCGCTCCAACTCTTCAAACTCCCGGATAAATGTTTCCACAGCAGTCGTACTCGCCACTTTTCCACCGGACAATCCACTGATTCCATCCGCGAGTACAGCAAGTACACCATGCGGCTGCACGGCACAGGCAAAATAATCGTCCTGTTCATTGCGAGCACCAATGGTCTGTCCATTGCCAATCTGAACTCCAACCGGTCTATCGTCACGCTGCCTTACCGGAATCCGGCTTCGTGCGAATAACAGCAACCAAATCAACAAACAGCCACCCGCAAGAACCCAATAGGGCGTCAGCTCCTTGTCGTTCCACAAAATCATGAAGGTGTTCACTGCTGCTCCCATTCAAAGTGCACACCGCACAATGGAATGAAAATGAATTTGCTGCGTCCCAATTGAATAACATCGTAGGCAGCCAGTTCCACCGGAGAATAGACCGCTTCATTATTGTGATATGCGAGGCCAGAAGCATCGCCGGGCAGCAAATAGAAATTCCGCTTTTTGGGATCGTACACAATCACCGCGTGATTACGCCGAGAAATGGTGTTATCCCCGAGGATGCGAACATGCATCTCTTCTGAACGTCCAATAAAGTTCTTTTCAGCCATTATTCGATAATCCTGGCCCATCTGCGGACCCTCGATGCATACCATCCATCCCGTTACCGGCTCAATTCCTGTCGTTTCGCCCAGGTATGGCATCGTTCTGTCATCCTCTGCCGTACGAGGTGCGCGTGGGATTGCACCCGCTGCCTCACCATTACTGGTAGCTGGCGATTCAACGGCCAGATTGCAATATGGACACGTATTGCCGTGCCGTCTCGTGCTGAACATATGTCCGTTTCCACATCTAGTCAGACTCATTTCGTTTCATTCCCCCGTAAGCTTGTATGATGTACGCCAACGTTATTTCACCAAAATGCGGGTATTGGCAATATAAATTAAGTCTCCTGCCTCAATCAGGCTGGGTTCTTCGATTTCCAATTTGGATGCTCTGCTTTGATTTCCTTTACGTACACCTACCCCACTGGCCGAGTCGATATCCTCGATAAACCATTGACCCGAGGCTTTGTTCAATACGGCATGCTGCGAGCTAATGAGAGACGCATAGGGTGTATCGGACAGATCAATGTCAGCCTCGCTGTTCTTCGAACTTTTCCCGATCAAAACACTCGTTTCGCCCTGAATATACCATTCCTTCACACTTGTACCGTCGTCGTCCAGAAGGACGAGCTTCACGACACGAGAAGACAGTTTCTTCTTTTCCACCTTGGTGGCTGGCATGTATTTAAAATACAGGTATGCTCCTCCAGAGAGGACCACGATAATTCCAGTTACCCATTGGGCACTCATATCCCGGTTGATGATAAATATGTAATACAGCACGGCTAACGAAATCATGGCGACGCAAGCGTCAAGCCCCATCGTCAATACCGACCTTCCTCGTTTCACTTCCATAACCTCCGCCTGAACCGGCTTGATCCATAACGAGCTACCGGTCTACTTTTTTCGAATTCCGAAATATCGGTCAAACATGGCGGACATATCCATTCCTTTATTGGGACCGGCTTTGCCACCGTTTGGACTTTCCTTGCCTTTGGGGTGATAGCCAAAAAATTGTTCGAACTGTTCCTGCATCCGCGATGGATCCGACCACACCTTCTCGGCATTTGCACTACCGGACTTCGCATTGCCTTTACTGGATCTGGCTGTATCTGATGCTGAACCCTTCGCTTGACCTCTATTACGTCCAGTGTGAAGCTGCTGATCATATGCTGCTCTAAGCTCGGAATTTCCGAGTGTACTGTATGCCTCATGTACTTGCTTGAAACGCGCTTCTGCCTGTGCATCTCCCCCATTGACATCCGGGTGAAATTTTTTCGCCAATTGACGATAAGCCTTCTTGATCTGCTCCGGAGAAGCTTCACGTTCTACACCAAGCACGGCATAATAATCTTTCATGGTATTCTTTCCTGCCTCCCTGCCGTATTCGGGCGTAAATAAAGATTAAGGGGCACCAAGGCCCCTTAACATGACAGCGTTGTTCCGGACCAGAACTAACTGGCCCAAGACAACAGTTGTTCCCTTTTATACAGGGAAGCCGCCCTCAATTTTAGTGAATTCAGTTTTGTCTTTTTTCTGTTTGATGAACAGGCTGAATTCACCTACGCCTTCGGTATCACCGAAGCGCTCTGTGTAATCCACAACAAATGCGTTAGGCAAGTAAATTTTGCGTACCACTTGATCTGCTGCAACCACTTCCAGGGTTACTTTGCGGTAGCAATCCGCTTTTTCAGCAGGCACGAGGGACCACAAAGCAAGTTTCATCGTGTCATCTGCATTGTCACCGTCGGTTGCAGTGATAATTTTGCCGCTGATGCGAAGTGTTGCGCCTACATCTGTGGATCTAGCGTTGGAATCATCTGGTGTATCCGTGTCATACACAACTGTACGGATATTATCCATTCCCAATTCGATCGTTTCTGCGCCTTCTACTTTCAATACAAAACCCATTAATAAAAACCTCCTTAAGATTAGGAAAAAATGTGCCCGGTATGCTCCCCATCTCGGGAGAGGTACCGGAATATATGTATAAAGGCAAGACGATGAAGTCTGCCTCTAACACCAAAATAAATGTCTATAATACGTTGTTTGATGAATCATATTTAATAATCAGACTTGTTCCAATGGTTTTCTTACACTTTCATCGCACTGGTGCCTTTGGTAATCATGACCTCCAGGTTCTTCACGTTGCCGTTAAATACCAGGTCAATATGGCACATGTTGCTCTTTTCATCGATGATAAAGCTCATGTCGTCGCCTTCCTGAATGATCGAATTGATCGACCCTCGAGTTCCCAACCACCGGCTCTTCTGACTGCTGGGATTGTTGCTGAAGAATTTGACGATATTTTCATGCTTGAAATCACCGGTTTGGAAACGGAGCAAGCGCTCAATGTAAGTACTCACAAGTGTTTTGTACAAGGAATCAAAACCATCTTCGGACATCGCCATGCTTCTCGCTTTATAGACCGTGATCCGTTTGATGTCGCTATCCTGGATTTGGGCATTTTCGGATGAGAAAATAAATCCAAAGTTTTTTCGGTTAATCAAATCCTTGATCGTATTTGTAAATCCGGAAATTTCTTTGGTCATCGTTGTTACAACACGCAAGCTGTTGTCTCCTGCCTCAATGTCAAAACGCACACCTGGATAATCACGGTTGACGTTCTTGAAAGCCCCTTTCAGGTATTCCGGACACTGATACGCAGCAACAATCCCTGCAGATACATAGGACGCTCCAACATACACGCCTTCAATCCACAGTTTCAGAATGTCTTCCTTCTCCTTGGAAAGTTCCACACCATTCTCCGTCTGAAGCATGCGACTGTCGATAACGACACCCGATTTCTCCTTGGGAATAATCGTGAAGTTTGGAGCACTCGGAATGGCAAACTCGCTGTATTCCTTACGGGTCAACACCGAACATTTATCGATATACTTATCAATACCTGCGGTAGCCATACTGCTGAACGTGGTTTCTTCCCCGGATTCAAAGCTGAAGAACACCTGCACCTTGTAATCCTTAACGACCTGAAGAAGCATTGCCAGAGATTCCATGCTGTTTCCGTCTTGTTTAACCACTTTCTCGTTACCACGGAAACGGGCACGGCTGACTTTGACTTGGCCTGTATTTTCCAGTTCTACGGAAGGAACGATACCGAACCAGATCGTATCGGTAAAATCATTCTTTGCGTTGACAGTGTTGAGATATGTCTCAAGCCGCGGAATATTACTGCTCTTGACGAGCATATCCAGTTTGGCATTGGAGATCAGCATGGAAGGAAGCATGCCTTTATTCTTAATCGCATATTGGTCAAAGAACATTTTGACACCCAATATTTTCTCGACCAGCGGTTTTACCGTTTTCACAAAATCATCCTTGGCGTTTTTGTAAAACTCCAGGTATGTATTGTAATTCTGCACTTCAACAGCAGTATCCACTTCAGACTGTACCGCAGGAAGCGGGCAGAATGTGCGGACCACCAGATCCTGTACATACGGCGAAGGTGTCTCGGAAAGTGAATCGTAATCTTCGGCAAATACTTGCGTCAAATCAGTGCTTGTTGCTTCATCAAGAAGCATCAGCTCGTTGTTATCACTCTTCGGAGCTTCGATAATTTTCAATTCTCCGCTCTCACCAATCGTAAGTTGTCCTACCTGAATCGCTTCGGAAGAAGTTTCTTCTTGTGCACGGCCCAGCAACAAACGGGTCTTAATATCTTCAATGGCGAGTGGAAGCATGGCCATGACATTGTTATAGTTCCGGCTTGCATCTTCAAACATGACATTCAGCTTATCCCCGATATCCAGCTTCTTCGGATCGCCGTCATCCAGCTTCTCATGCTGGCCATACATGTAATGGATTTCCTTCCGGACCTGACGAATGTCATCCATAACTTTTTTCGGTGAAATCATATCGAGCAGATTTTCAAACTTGAAATCAACGTTCGTAATACCTTGACTGCGTTTGGTATCAATCAGGGTGAACAGCATTCTCAGAAAGTCGTTACTATGGTCGATCTTGATCTCTGAGATAGCTTCGTCCGGGATACCTTCCGGCTTTTTAAGCGTATACATGACTTTCTGGTTTACCGCATTGAAAAAGGAGTACACGCTAGGTGAGAACTTGTCCAGGAACTCATCGAAGCTGCGAACAAGCAAATGTTCGTTAATCTCCTTGATCTTATCGTCACTCAGACTGTCGATGCCCTTCACATCACCAACAATGGTGATCAAGTCCAACTTCTCGGGATTGATTTCTTCAAAAAGCATCGTTCGGTTCGTTTGATTAATAATGTCCATTCAGGCAACATCCGCCAAGATGATGATTCATGCGGGCGAATGCTTCCCCCCCTCCATCAATTTTTGACACTCCGCACGTCTCTATCAGTCTTCGGTCATGATCCAGGAGAATCACTATTCCCAGCAAACACAAGACCAATAGAACGAGCTGTCAACATACGACTGGAACTTATGTACCAGATTATGCCGTTTGCTTTGGAGATTTATGGAATTCATCTTAATCATCAGCGATATGTTTTGTCAATATTACCCACTATAGGTCTAAAAGCTCATTTTACAACCTTCGATATACCTATAGAACTAATTTTTGGAATTCGCTTCACTTCCTTACGGATCATGCCGATGATATAGAATATCCTATAATTTGGATTAAGTTGAATGATTTAAGACTAGTGGGGTTTTCCCCCTAATCAAGAGTAAAAAGACTGAAAGTATGCGCTGTTGCATTATTCTCAATCAATGAAAACTACGCATAACGGCGTTATATCGTGATTAAGCAAAAGTTTTTGAAAAAAATTTAATATTCCCCAAAAAGTGTACCGAAGTTTTCAAACCAGAAAGGAGATTCGAAGCCTCACATGATATTAATTAAATGCAAAAAAATACTGCTTTCCCTATTGGTGATTAGCATTTTAATTCCAGCAGGGAACATTGGCAGCATCTACGCGGAATCATCTGTCAAGACCCACGCGTATGACGGGCTCGATGCCATGTTTGTCCTGGATGTTAGCTACTCTATGAATGAGACCGACAAAGATCGCATCGCCGAAGAAGTTATACATATGTTTATGGATATGAGTAGTGGACCTAAGACCCGACTGGGATTCGTAGCTTATAATGATCAAATCACTTCATCCTTACCTCTAATGGACATATCATCCTCTGGGGCACGAAATAACCTTCGTAGTCGTGTTGATGGCTTAAAACGCTCAGGCTATACAGATCTTGGACTCGGCTTGCGCCGAGGTGCGAGCTTGCTTGAACAGTCCCAGACGGACAAACGAAAGCCATTTATGATTTTGCTCTCTGATGGGGAAACGGATTTGCGTGGCTCGTCGAGCAGAACACCAGCTGATTCATCCAAAGATGTAGACAAGGTGATTGAGATGGCTCAAAAAGCTGATTATCCAATCTATACCGTCGGACTAAACCGCGATGGTACGGTTAACCCCGCTGAACTGGAGCGGATAGCTCAGGAGACGGGTGGATCTTCCTTTATCACGGGAAGTGCAGACGACTTGCCTGAAATTTTCAACCGCATTTTTGCAGATCAGATTCAATCTGTTCTTGTATCTGTGGCAGCAGTAACAGCAACAGGGGCAATGCAGGAGGTAACTGTGGACATCCCCAATTCAAGCATGGCGGATGCCAACATTATCATGCTCTCTGATCATGCTGTCTCTGAAGCTCAGCTGTATTATCAGTCCAGCAATGTTAGCTTCATCCGATCTGATAAATATGCTCTAATGAAGATCATTCGTCCGGTCAAAGGACAATTCAAGCTGAAATTCAAGGGGCGCAGCGGAGATTTAGTGAAAATCAACCTACTTGGAAACTACAATGTGTCTGCGGTTGCACATATGGCAACGGAACAGCCAGTAAAGGGGAAAAGCATCACATTTGAAGCCTCTCTCTACGATCAGGCTGTGGACCCTAAACCCATTCAGGATTTGAATGTTTACAAGGGACTTGAAGCAGAACTCATTGTCACCCCGTCTGATGGAAAAACAGAGCGCATCCCTTTGACTAATACAGGCAGCGGATTTACGGGAAAATACACTTTTCCAAAATCGGATCTATACACATGGGGTCTTCGGATTGATGGTCCTGACTTTTATCGGGAGATCACTCCGGTTGAAGTAGATATTACGAATCAGGCCCCCGTAGCAACCGGGGAGTCCATGGTGTTATCCAAAGACGATAGCAATACAGAAGTTGACCTAAGCAACTATTTTAAGGATGCCAATAATGATCCATTAACGTATGCCCTCGCAGAAGGTGGGAGTGAGCGCAAACTCGGAGACGCTGTCATTGAAGGTAATATACTGCGTTGGTCTTCGCTCCACACCGGTAGTTCATCCATTACGGTGACCGCCACGGATTCTGAAGGCGCGAGTGTAACCGCAGACATCCAGTTGAAAATTCATTCTTTACGTGAAAAGATACTTCTATATACGGGACTCGGTCTCCTCGCAGCCGGGGGAATCTTCGCCCTGTATTGGTTTGTAATGAAACCAAAACCTGTATTCCGTGGAAGACTGGAAGGATACTTCTTGGCCACTGCAAACGGAGAAGATATTCCCGTGACGAATTGGCCACTGACTTCATTGGAGCGACGGAAAGTAAGTCTCAGTGAACTATTTGATCGTATGGACATTGGGGTTAAGGTACCGGAGTCAGGACGAATCTGGCTGGAGGCTGGCAAAAAAGAAACGTTATTGGTACGTCATGACACGAACTGCACAGTCGTCCGGGGACGAACACCAGTGAAGCCGAGACATACAGAAGCTCTGGAGTATAATGAAAAGTTGTATATTACATTTGAAGATGGAGTCACGGAGATTGAAATTCGATACAAAGCCATCAAACCAAGTACCAATATCTATGTAGGACAAAAGAAAGATCCACAGCAGGCCATGGGATAATCATCGTAGTGTTGATGAGAACGATCATCTGCAATGACACTATTGTAAAAACAGATGCACAAAGAGAGTTAATCGACTTATAGAAAATGATTCCTGTTCAGAACAGGAATCATTTTTTTATCCCTTGGGTATCTCTAGTGCTTATGAGTTGTGAAGATAGCAACGTTCTCTTAAAAGTCTGTCTAACACTCCCCTGCCAGCTCCGCATCTGTCCAATGAAGCTGAACACCCTGGCGAATCAGCTGTTCCTGATAGTCGTGAAGATGCTTCGCCGAAGCCCTCACCTCTGAGGGCTCTACTTGCTGTGCAATCGCATAAGCGGCAAGGGTTCCGGCAGCCTCGCCAATATTCCATTCGGTGGGATGCAGACGGTAACAACCGTTCGCAATCTGGGTCATGGAGATATTTTTGCAAGCCGGAAGCAAGTTCTTGACTCGCACCGGGATGAGTGCACCCAGTGGAATCTCATAGGGATGGTTCGGTATATAAAAAGTCCGCTGGCTCACGGTTGTTGGATGGAGATCCAGATGATAACTGCCGACACCCACACTATCCTCGTAACGTTTGGCTCCCTCTGCTCCGCGCAATGCCTTGCTCACATCCTGCTCGGTAATGGTAAATACGCCTCGGATTCGCCGTGATTCCCGAATATACGGCGCTTTCGCGAGACCGTCTTCCGTACCGAGCACATCTCCACGCAGCCTTACTCCCGGATAACCCTTTCCGCCGTCCAGTCGGGGAGCTGCTGTCTGAAGCCAGTATACTAAGGAAAGAGTTAGTTGCCTCGCCGCTTCCAGATGCCGCTCGCGTTCCTCCGGCGATACGCCAATGATCGGCCCGGCGTAATAATCGTTCAGTGCCCAGTTGAGCAGCGTGACTTCACCATCATTCAGTGACTCTGTCCATATAGCCGGGTCAACGATCCGCCGATAATCCCACAGAGGGGTTATGCCCTGATCATTCGGGAACATCGTGAATTCTTTCAGCTTGGAGGTATCATTGGCATCCGAAGCGTACCAGCTCAGGATCGGATACAGTGAGAACGAGGGAACATACTGACGCCAGTAATCATAATCCCTCGGACGAGGGATCGTGAAGTCTCCTCCCGGCACATAATCCACTGCCGCCACATGGGTAATCGACTGCATGTCTAGCGGGTTCGCTTCATCCAGGGCATGTGGCTCACCCGTATCCCGCCGGGATTCCGCTCCACTTACATACTCTACTCCCGCAAGGGGAAGCAGATCACCGCATTCTGTAGCATCCAGATAATAGGCACCCTGGAGCTTAATTAATCCCCCATTTCGTTCTTCACGCACAGTCACGCCAGTCACCCGGTCACCTGTTGTATCTACATGTACTGGCACGGTATGATAGAGCACCTCGATCCGACCGGTATTCACGTATGGCGCAAGCATCTCATGCAAAACAGCAAGCGCGACCTTCGGCTCATGCGCCAAGCGGCTCACCCAGCCATTACCGGGGTTAAGAACAGGATCGCTCTTGGCGACATCCGTAAGCGGGTAGTTCCGTCTGTAGTAATCTCTGACCCGGCTGCGGAACTCACGGTACGATGCTGTACTGCCAGATTGTTCAATCCAGCGGTGCTCATCTGGCGGTACTGCCTGTGAGGTCAATTGACCGCCAAGCCAGTCCGTCTCTTCCGTCAAAAGTACCCGTTGCCCTGCCTTGGCTGCAGCCAGCGCAGCTGCAGTCCCGCCAAGACCACCGCCAATAATGACGATATCACTGTGTTTTTCCTGCTCAATCCCCATGCTTTGTCTCCTCCCTGTCACTGCCTTCAGACCAGCCAACGCCGTCCTTACGCAGGTTTTCCAAGGCCAGCTGCGCCGCCCCGAAACAGCCTGCCCAGTTACCGAATTCAGCCACTGCAACCCGGTCTGCCAATCCGAAACTGGACAACTTAGCGGTAAGCATCGGCCACCATATAGCCTGATCATGGGTCACACCGCCACCAAGAATAATCAATTCCGGATCTATCGAGGCAGATATATTCGCAATAACCGAGGCCAAATCAGATATGTAACGCTCCAGAATGTACAACGCTATTGCTTCTCCCTGTCTTGCAGCGGTCATAATCTCTCGGCCGTGAGTATACGTGTTGCCCTTCTGTTCCCGCGCCAGCCGCATCAGTGCACTACCGGAAATGTATTGCTCCACGCAGCCGCGTTTGCCACAATTGCAAGGCAGGCCGTCAGGCACCAGCACACTGTGCCCCCAGTCCCCACCGCGCCAGTCTACTCCCCGTAACATCCTGCCACATGCCATATTGGCCCCACCGACCCCAGTTCCGAGTGTCAGCATAACCAGGTTCTGCTTACCGCGGCCGGTGCCAAGCCACGCCTCGCCGAGCAGTGCAGCATTGGCGTCGTTATCAGCAGTTGAAGGCAGGCCAAATTCCGCTGTTGCCCACTGTGTCAGTGGCATTCCCTGCCAGCCAGGTAAATTATTCGTTGCGTGGATCACATCACCCGTTTCCACATTCACCCTTCCTGCCGAGGCAATCCCCAGTGCCTTCACTTCTTCACAGCTAGACAACAGTTCACTTACTAACCCGCGTAGCTGGCCAAGTATAGCCTTCCGGCCCAACTGGGCCTCGGTTGCACATGTAGCTTCCACCAGAACGACTCCTGCTTCATTGACCACAAGCCCTTTAATGCCTGTGCCTCCTACATCTACGCCAATGACCTGTGGCATTTGCTTCCCCCCTATTCACACAAACCCTTCAATAAATACGGTCGATAACGGCCCTGGCCGTTAATTCCTTCATCTTTTTAGTCTCTTCGCCATGCTCGCGCTCCAGTCCCTGGCAGAGCAAGTCGATAATAAACAGCTGAGAGATTTTAGCTCCTACAGAACCGCCTTCAAGGGGAGACTCCTTCCCCGCGGTCAAGAGCAAGATATCCGCAATAGAAGCAATGGGGGATTTGGCATAGTTCGTCATGGCAATCACCTTAGCCCCGTTTTGTTTGGCCTTCATCAGCATATCGTTGGTATCCAGCGTACTGCCGGACACGCTGATGCCAAAAGCCACGTCACCTTCTCCCATCGTTACCGCCATCATGGACTGAATATGGCTGTCGGAATTCGCTTCCGCACGTCGGCCGATGCGCAGAAAACGGTTCTTGGCATCCATAGCGGTAATGCCTGACGAGCCCACGCCGAAGAATTGCACATGTCGTGCGCTGTCCAGACACTTTACTGCCTGCTCCAACTGGCTGCGATCCAGCATACCCAAGCTGGATTGCAGCACACCCACCATCGAGGCATATAAATGGTCGGCGTAATCGTCCTCTCCCTGCTCGCCGTCTGGCTGGTTCTGCCGTTTCGGCAGCCCTTGGGCCAGCATCAGCTTGAAATCCTGATAGCCTTTAAACCCGATTTTACGGCAGAATCTCATCACCGTGGTCTCTCCGGTACCAGCAAAATCAGCCAGCTCAGTCACAGACAAATAGATTATATTATCCGGATTGTCCCGTACGCACCGGGCCACCTTCTGCTCCGACTTGGTCATGGAAGGATAATACGTATTAATTCGGTCATTCATCTCCATTACTCTTCATCCTCGCTTTTTGGGTCACTGCTGCGAACTGTCGGGTAATTAGCTGTGGCCGAGTTATTGCGGAGCCCACCACAACAGCGTATGCCCCCAGATCAAGCGCCTCTTCTACCTGAGAGGGTTTACTAATCCGCCCTTCGGCAATGACCGGAATCTTCAACCGCTGTGCGCACATCCCCAGCAGCTCCAAATTAGGCCCTTCCTGCTGCCGGGAATACGGTGTATAACCCGATAGTGTAGTCGAAACACAGCTGACTCCAAGTGACTCAGCGTATACAGCTTCCTCCAGAATGGAGATGTCTGCCATGGAAACCACCCCATTTGCGTTCAGATAGGCGGTGATTTGCTCCAATGTATAATTTTCCGGCCTGCTCTGGCGGGTCGCATCAAATGCAATGATATCCGCTCCGGCCTCCAGCAGCTCGTCAATTTCTCTGAGGGTTGGGGTGATATATACAGCAGAATCCGGGTAATTGCGTTTCACGATGCCAATAATCGGCAATGAGACGGTCTGCTTGATCGCACGTACATCTGCTGCCCCATTCGCCCGAATACCCCCGGCCCCTCCTTCCTCCGCAGCAGCTGCCATACGAGCCATCATCGCCGCGCCATGCAGCGGTTCGTCAGCCAGCGCCTGGCAGGAAACAATTAGCCCCAAATGCAGTTTCTCCAGCACTACCTTTGTCAGGGTTTCCACCCTCTCTCTTATATTCTGCTTTCCTTACCTGGGTTGGATGGTACGAATCGTACAGACAGGCCCACTTCGAACATCCGGTTCCATGGCATATAACAATCGGTAATCTGGATACTCCCTGCTGCAGTATCGATCCGCACAGTAAGCTCTTGTCGCAACCTTTCCTCTACTCGGGCAGCAACAAGGCCACGAGACCCATCCAGCAAGTACTTGCCATATCCCATCTCCTGCACCGGGCCATTGCTAAGTTCTCCCCGAACGACTGAACAATAGCAGACATCCTCAGCATAGCGGAGGGCGAGGAAATCAAGATGCGACGGTGTACGACCATAGAGCAGATAGATCATGGCCTGCGAAATGACGGTTCCTAGCGAGTTGGAGCTGGTATTCCAGGCGGCATATCCAGCCAGATCAAATAACATGTCTTTTTGCCGCAGCATCTTGACCAGCTTCTGATCCCCACCATTGGCATATCCCACATCCGCTACAGCCACCGGCTTGTTCTTGCTCCTGAGCAGAAAGTGTCCATATTCCACCAGTTCCATCAGGTTTCGGTATACATCATAGCTGTAAAAAGAATGCTGCTGCGACACCGCTTCCGCCATCGTCTCTCCGGGTGTGCTAATCAACAGCACCAGATCTGCTTCAGTCGCACTGGATGCAATTAACCCACCTGCAGCCAAAATCTGATATTTCAGCGTCTCATAGAAAAATCGATCCTCGAATAGCGGAGTAACAAACGCCCCCTGAACAGATGATAATCGTGGGTACACCAGCGGCATCCGGCCGCGAGCCTTATTCATCATTCTGGAGAGCAGTACGCAACCAACTTCGTCCGCACCAGGATACATGTAGACTTTAAGTTCCAGATCGAGGGCGGTAATCCGGGCTCGCACTTTCTCTTGATCCTTGGCTGTATGTCCATAAGGCGCTGAATCATCCTGCGGCACAATCATGAAGTCGATAATTCCTTCTTGGACTAGAGCCAGCACTTGCTTGTTTGCTTCAATATTTACGGCCCTGCGTCCCAGGTAATCTTCCAGCACTTCCATTGGTAGACGGTTATCGATATCGGCCAGCTCGCGGATCTCCTCATCCGTCGCAATCCCCAGCTCCAGCCGATGGCTGATGAAACCTTTGCGAAAAATCTCTCTTCCCCAGTCGGCGTAATAATCCGGCTCCTCATCGGACAGGGAATATTGCGGGCAGCGCATAATCAGTTGAAACGCATACAGGGTTAGCTGCGGGTACTGCTGCTTGATCCCCCGAAGGAGCTCCAGACGGGCCGTCAGTTCATCCGGCTCCAACTGATGTAGCCGGGAAGGAATAATCCCGCCGTAGAGCAACGTATCCAAGGCAACTATTGCTCCATCTGCCCTTGCACAGCTCTCCTCAAACCAGGTCCATAACTGTTCCACATCGCCCGGACGTTTTTTTAGGCCCATGATTTCAAGTGGGGGACGCTCAACTTTGAATTCCGTTCCCTGTGCCAACAAATAAGGAAACTCATAATTGCAAGGCCGTTCATCTAACGGAACAAAGGTTAGCTTATACTGCTTCGGCATGAATGCGATCACCCTTTCTGTGTTTTTATCCTTTAATCGCTCCGGCGATGCCTTCCATATAGTATTTTTGGGTGAAAAGGAACACGATGATAATCGGCAGTACCGAGATCATGGTGCCGGCGGCAATCCAGCCGAAGTTATACGAGAACTGACCGTTCAGATACGTCAGGGCCGCAGCCAGTGGATATTTCTGCGGATCATCCAGCACCACAATCGGCCACAGGAAATTGTTCCAGAATGCCATAACTTCAAGCAAGCCAATGACGGCAACCCCTGGTTTCACCAATGGCATGACAAGCTGCACGAAGATACGGAACTCGGAGGCTCCATCCATTTTGCCAGAATCCCGAATATCCGTCGGTATGCCCAGGAATGTTTGTCGCATCAGAAAGATGTTAAATACCGACACCGCGGCCGGAAGCACAACACCAAGAAACGTATTGCCCAAGTGAAAGGCCTGAATGGTTAAATAATGCACAATCATCGCCGTTGCCGACGGGATAATCATGGTCGAAATCAGCAGCGTGAACACCAGATTACGTCCCCTGAACCGAAAGGTCGCGAGTGGATACGCCGTTAGGCAGGACAAAAAGATGTTAAACACTACCCCAAGGAGCGTAATCACCACCGTATTTATGATGTAGCGTGGAAAATCCATGAACTCCCACACCTGCACGTAGTTATCGAAAGCGATGAAGGTAGGGAGAATTGCTGGTGGATTCGCGAACACATTACGACCAGGCATCAGCGATACGCTGAGCAGCCACAGAAAAGGACCCATCATAAAAAGGGCAAGCAAAATCAAAAGTACATAAATGATCAAATGACGAAGGGCTTTTTTCATTTTTTTAGACGAAAGCGTATGCCGAATCAATAGGTATTCACCCCGCCTCTCCGGTTCAGCCGGAACACCAACACACTGAGCGCCGCTACCATCACACTGACGATCAGCCCAAGCGCCGAGGCATACCCGAAATTGAATTGCTCCAGCCCTTTTTGGAAAATATATACGCTTGAGGTCAACGTGGACGTTCCCGGCCCGCCCTTGGTGAGAATATAGACCTCATCGAATACACGAACGGCCCCCATCACCGAAATTACGGTGCAAAAAAGAATATGCGGCCGCAGCAGCGGAAGCGTCACATGAATAATCAGTCTCAGCGGTCCAGCTCCATCCACTCTGGCGGCTTCATACAGATCTGCCGGAATACTTTGAAGCCCAGCCAGATAGAGCATCATGTAATAGCCGAGACCCTTCCACATGGTGATGAACATCAGCACATACAGCGCCGTACTGCTCGTGGAAAGCCAGGAGACTTGCTCACTGAGAATGCCAACCTTTAGTAGCAGGTAATTGACCACGCCGTTATTACCCAACAGCCAACTCCAGATCAGTGCCACTGCGACCATGGAAGTTACAACCGGTATGTAGTAGGCAGCCCTGAACATTTTGACACCCGGAATCCGGCTGTTAACCAGAATGGCCATGAGGATCGAGACGATTTGAATCACCGGTACAACCAACACATACACCAGCGAATTCCACAGTGAAATCAGGAAATTATGATCTTGAAAGGCCCGGGTAAAGTTATCCAGACCAACGAAATGTGTCTCTGTAATGACAGAATAATCGGTTAATGAGAGGGGTATCCCGTAAATAATCGGCCAAAAGGTGAAAACCGCCAGAAACAACAATCCCGGTGCCATAAACGCCCATGCAGCAAAAGATTCGGATCGAATCGCCTTGTACACGGCTACGCCTCCCTCTCTTCTAGGATTGAGGGGGAGTACTCCCCCTCATCAAACTGTACCGCATAAGTTCAGGAATCCTGGTTAAGAATTTGGTTAACTTCCTTCTCCACTGCGTTCAAGGTTTCTTTAATATCTGCTCCGTTCATCAAAATTTCCTGCAAGCCCCGTGCCAATGCGGAGTTGATATCTCCTGCATTCGGTACGCCGACCATGTAATCAGTGGCTTTATCGAGACTTTGGGAGGAGGCTACCTTGGCTTCGGCTTCCAGCGATCCGTCGGATTGCGTAAAGAACGGATCTTCAATGGAGGCTTTGCTCGACGGTAGCGTGTTGGCTACCTTGGAGAAGGCAGTCTGGTTCTCTGCATTGGTAATAAAGGCGGCAAATTCCACCGCTTGTTCGGGGTTTTTGGATTTCTGAGGCACAACGAGATCCATGGAATTGGAGAGCCGCAGGTTCGCTTTGCCCGTTGGGAGTGTTACCGCAATCGTATTCTTGTAAACATCCGGTGCAGACTTCTTGATGAAGTTGATAAAGGTTGGACCCGACAACTGGAAAGCGACCTGCTCCCCGGAAAAATACTGGATCTGCTTGCTGAATTCCGCATCCTCCTTCAGCACCACGCCTTCGGCCATCAGATCACGCATTTGAGCGATCATCGCCTCTGCCTCCGGCGTATTGAAAGCGGCAGCCGTTTTGTCCTCATTTAGAATCGGGATGCCGTCGATTGGAAATAGCTTGGAAATAAGCTGCTGCGCATAACCGGCCACTCCTGTCTTTTCATGGACCTGACGGGCCCACTCCACGAGTTCCTCTCGGGTCTGCGGCGGATTTGCCGGATCAAGGCCTGCCTCCTTCACCAGCTTGGTATTCATGAACAGCACTTCGGTACCTGTGTACCAAGGAAGCGCGTAAGCTTTGCCATCCAAAACAGTAGAATTATAAATGCCTTCAAAGTAACTCTTCGCTTCCTCATCTGTTAGGTATTCATTCAGATTCAGCAGCGCTCCCTTACTTCCCAATTGACTGGCGAATTCAGTATTGAGGTTCACAACATCAGGGCTTTTGCCACTGGCCGTGCTGGTCAATAAACGCTGTGAAATGGCATCATATGGATAGTCCTTCCACTCGACTTTCACGCCAGGATGACTGCTCTCATACTTGGCAATCAATTCATTGAAGTAATCGTTGAACGTTGGCTGTAAAGCAATCGTCCAAAACTCTAGCGTCACCGGCTTTCCAGCTTCCGTACCCGTCTCCCCAGTGCTTCCCGGACTCGGCGTACCAGCCGTATTGTCATTTCCTCCGCAGGCGGCAAGCAGCATAGACATCATAACGACTAGCAGCAAAGATACTGTGAAGCCCTTTCTGTTGGTGGTCACACAACATTCCCCCTCAGTTTGGTGTAAGACGGGAGCCGGCGCTTACGTCAGATTTCCTGGCTAATTACTCCATCTTTCCAATGGAGTATATGCAGACCCTGGAGTTAGAATGAAGTATTCTTCCAGAAATAAATTAAAAAAAGAAATAATTTTTCTTTTAGGCTAAAAAAACACAAAAACAAGCCAGTTCGATCCGTGAAAGGACCAAACTGGCTTGTTTGTTACGACTATATGTATAAGACAAGGCTGCAATCAAGCCGTCTCATGCTGTTTCTTCGGCTCTGCTTCGTAGACTTGGGTATGTTCATTTTCAGCCAAAACCCATTCTACCGTGCCAGGTTTGCGTATTTTCCACATCCAGGCCTGTACTTGAAGTGATCTCTTAACCCAAGCGAGGGACGCACAACGTTGCTCGGAACGAACCGATAATCCCCAGTGAATAACGCGTGCGAGCCACCGGTTCACATACTCATTATGAGAACGCACAGATGGCAATTCATCGCGGAACAATCGCTGTTTCACATCCATAGGGGGCTGCCCGCATGTCCAATAATGAAGCAACGCTGCCAGGCTATATATGTCTGACATCGGTCCCTGACTGGATTTCTCGGAGTAGAACTCAAGCGGCGAATACCCGGCCGATGTAAAGATCGCCTGTTTTTCCCCGGATTGTACAGGCCAGCGAGCCGCCGAACCGAAGTCCAGTAGTTTGGGCGTGCCGTCTTCCATCACCATAATATTGGATGGCTTCACATCACGATGAAGAATTCCCTGCTTATGAATATAGTCCAGTGTATCTACCAGCGGAAGTAATGTCTCCGTAATAAATACCGCGTCCAGCGCATGATTTCGCTCAATCAGATATTCGGTTAAGGTTATCCCTGTGCAATATTCCATAACAAGATACCCTGTGTCATTTTCTTCGAAATGATCCACATACGACACAATATGAGGATGATTTAGCGTGGATAACAGCTCTCCTTCTACCAAAAATGCAGCAAGAAGTTCCTGATACTGACCACTGAACCCCCGTGAAGAACAGAACACTCCCCGTTTGTCGGTCTGACGTGCTGCCAGCCTCTGGGGGAAAAACTCCTTGATCGCTACCTTTGCACCTGTATTCCGATCTCTTCCTGCATATACAATAGCCAGCTCACTGCTAGCCATGAGATGTCTTACCTGATATGTATCATTTAAAATTACATTGCGTTGCAATGCCATTTTACAATTGTCCTTTTTCATAACAGACCCTCTTTTCAACCTTGTCGATCGGAAGACTTGCCGCATGTTGCATCATTTGGTCCAACCAGACAGGCGTTTCATCGCCAACCATGTATATAAACCAAATGATGCAATTTGAATCACAACCATGCGGAAATATTTAAAAATTTCTAAATTTAATAATTCTTCTGTAAGAATTGCTGAATTTCTTGGTTCATCTGGATCAACACGTCTTGAGACGGGAAATGACCTGTGTCGTATTTGATTGCTTTGACATTCGGAATAATCTTCTGAGCTCTTTCAATGACCTTATCTGCTGGGAAAAAGACATCCTTCTCTCCCACCAATAGAAGTGTTGGCGATGCATAATTCACCAATTCCTCCTGCTCCGTAAGCTTGGGCATATCCTGCTCCAGACTGACGTATTTGAAGATTTTCCCGATTATATTTTTATCTATTTCTTTCATACAACTGCATGACATGATATCCGCGATCTTTTGCAAAGAAGTTGGAGAAGAAGTCATTTTGTACGTTACAAGTGGCAACACGATATCCTGAGCCATCTTAATTTTGGATCCCACGGCCAGTCCAGCGGGTGCTACCAGAACAGAACATGCAATTCGGTCCGGAATGTAAGTTGCCAGTCTTAGGATAATTCCGCCTCCAAAGGAAGGACCGATAAACGCACTTTTTTCGATCTTGTAGTGATCCAGCAAATCAGAAATCCACAAAGCCAAACTATCAAACCTTGCCGAAATTCGTGTTTCTTCACTGTAGCCTGGATGACCGATCGTATCCGGCGCGATAATCCGGTAATCTTTGAAAAGAGAAGAGAACCATGACAACGTCATCGGATTCACACAATTTCCGCCCTGGAGAATAAATAGCGGCTTACCGTCTTCTGGACCTGTTAATAAAACATGCGTTTGTCCAAAACGTGTCTCGACGTACTCTCGTGTAAAACCTTCGCCCAATTGCTCAACATACGCTTCGTATTCCTCAAGTATGCTGCTCTTGCCTTCTTCACTTCTATAAATGGAACTCATGTCTGCCTCCTGCAAAGTATACTCTTTCAACATTTTATGGATTTTAAGGTCCATAAATATAAAAGAGCCCGCTGATGACAGGCTCCTTCATATGTGTAACTTATCATAATGAACTGATTATAGAATGGAAACTGGAAATTGTAAACATCGTTTCTCATAGAAAATTAATAATATAGAAATTGTAGAGAAATAGGGCTATTTTCGGCCGTAATCTGCCTTGATTTCGCCCCACTGCTTGGTCTGCCATTTTAGCACTTTATTGCTGTACGTATTCGTCCGCAGCCACTGCTCTGCACGGTCAATCATCAGCCAGATCTCTTCGGTGGAAGCATCCCTTGCGAGCGTGGTGGACACCGCTTTTTGCTTCAACCATTTCATCGCATTGACGGAGTCCGTATAAACCGTCTTACTACTGCCCTCTTTTTTGAGATACGCCAAGGCATGTACGATTGCCAGAAATTCACCCAGATTATTCGTACCTTTGGAGATTGGCCCAACGGAGAAAATAATCTCACCCGTGCGGGTATCTACGCCTTTATATTCCACCGGCCCTGGATTCCCGCGCGTACCAACATCAACCGAGATGCTGTCATAGTCAATTTCTGCAGAGGTCTCCATACCCGCGCTTCTTCCGCTACTGCCAGACTTCTTCTTCGAAGAAGCGCCTGAACTACTGGCACCATTACCCCAATTTCCTTTCCATCCCGCCCGATATGCCTCTTCAGCAGCAGCTTTCGATTCATACGATTTATATTTTGCTCCGGTAAAATGATCCGTTTGTGCTTTGCATTCCGTCCATGTGCTATATACGCCAGGCTGCTTTCCTGCCCAGACGACATAGTATTTCTGCTTTGCCAATATGACCCGCTCCTTCGTTTGCTGCATTCAATTCCTTATTGTAAACGATAGGGAGGTGAGATTGAAAGAAGCGTGTTTATCTTATTCCTGCACTTGATACCTCCATTTCTTCAACATGTCTAATGCTACTTCCAGAAGCTTGCTTTGGTTATGTGAGATTTGCATTTCAATAATTGTTTGACACCTAAGGTTTTGTAAATCAGATAACTTATCCATCATTTGCTCCAGCAACATGAATGACTGCGCGCTCACTTCCAGACTGGAATCACCGATAAATGGAATAATGTTCTCAATATGTACTATGTAATTCAGGTTTTCAAGAGCGTATAGCAATGTGCCTCTGCTTCCTGATGTCTTGGAGTCTGTGATGACTTCAATTAACGGTTCGACTGCTCGATCATCTCCAATGTCAGATAAAGCGATAGCAATTGTGTTGCGTAGTATGGCGTTGTCCGTAGATTTCAGGAGTTCAATCAAGAAAGCGAATTGAGTTATATCCTTTTTTTCACCAATATATGATATTTGTTTAACAACGCCTTCCATATCTCCTTGGGAAAGATGCTTTTGTATCATGTTTGTATACATTGTACGTTGTATCACTCCTCATTTAGTTAGAAGAAAGCTCTCCATAATAATATCGGTCATTTCCTTATTTTAGGATGTAGTATAATGGTCCTTATCATGTCGGGACTATTTTCCTTATCCACATCTCTTGTCCTAAGCAATTGTATATTTCAACCAGATCAGGAACAGGCTAAGAAATACGACACATGATTTGGTACAGAAAGGAATACAACCAATGGACTGGATATGGAAATCCATCTTGCTTGTACTGATTGGCATGATTCTGCTGCGGATTGCTGGACGTAAATCCATATCGCTAATGAGTGTAGCCACAACGGTCATTATTATCTCAATCGGAACAACGATCGTGCAGCCAATTGCGAATCATGAGTTAGGTAAAGCGATCGGGTCAGCGGCGGTGTTTATCCTCACACTTCTGATCGTTGAACAATTGCAATTGAAGTTTAATTGGTTTGAAAAACTGATGAGCGGAAAATCGAAGGTTGTTGTGGAAGATGGGAAGTTGAATCTGCCGAATTTGAAACGCATGCGCTTTTCCGTGGACCAATTGGAGATGCAGTTGCGGGAAAAAGGGATTACAAGCATTGCCGATCTGGAAACGGCTACGATGGAACCAAACGGGCAACTCGGTTACGTGCTCAAACGGCACGCACGCCCAGTAACCATAGGCGATTTGGAAGCACTCCTGAAGCAAGGTACGTGGCCCATGGAATCCAAGGAACTGTTCCAGGAGGTCATCCAGGATGGACACTCGCGTCCAATTGACTCCAAGATACAGTAAATGAAATAGTTGAATACAATATTGAAATGGCTGGCCGCAGGCGGCCCCTTGCTAGCGCATGTAAAAAAGACACCCGAATGCCTTCAGGTGTCTTTTTTTGTCTTAATCGGCAATCCGTTATGAAATTAGGACTTGGAGGTAACTTCCGTTTTGACCATGTGGTCCGGAATGTTGTTATTGGCAATGATTTCTCCAAATGGTCCAATAAAGGAATGATCGCCGCTTTCTCCATGTTGCGAGTACTGAAGCTTTGGAAATAACAGCTCCGCGGTACGATAACATTCTTCCAGATGCGGATAACCGGATAAAATGAAGGTCTCGATCCCCAGTTCTTCATACTCTCTGATTCTGGCTGCGACCTGATCGGGATCACCGACAAGTGCGGTTCCGGCACCACCCCTAACCAAGCCGATACCCGCCCACAGATTGGGGCTAATCTCTAGGTTGGAACGATCACCATTATGCAGCTTAGCCATTCTCTGCTGTCCTACGGAATCCATGCGAGCATAGATCTTCTGGGCAGCGACTATCGTCTCCTCATCCAGGTGGGAGATCAGCTCATTTGCGGCCTTCCATGCTTCATCTGCGGTCGGACGCACAATAACATGCATACGTATGCCAAAACGAATGCTTCTTCCTTTTTTCACAGCCAGCTCCCGCATTTGATGAATTTTGGCTTGTACCTGACCCGGAGGCTCACCCCACGTTAAATACACATCGACATGGTCTGCTGCCACTTCCATTGCAGCTTCCGAGGAACCTCCAAAATAGAGTGGTGGATGTGGCTTTTGGATGGTCGGATACAGGACGGAACCACCCTTAACCTTTAGATATTTGCCTTCATAGTCAACCGCCGCTCCCTCCAATTCCTTGCGCCAGATGGTCAGAAATTCATCGGCTAACGCATAGCGCTCATCGTGGTTCAGGAACAGCCCTTCTCCTTCAAGCTCAATTGGATCTCCACCAGCCACCACATTGATCAGCAGTCTACCTTTGGAGAAACGATCCAGGGTTGCCGCCATGTGTGCAGCTGTGGTTGGCATCATCAGACCTGGACGCGCAGCGACAAGAAACTTGAGCCTGTCCGTGGAAGAAATCAGCGATGAAGCAACAATCCACGCATCTTCACACGACTTTCCCGTAGGTAACAAAACACCGGCATATCCAAGTTCATCCGCGGCTTGTGCCACCTGCTTGCAGTAATGATAACTGACCGCCCGGGCTCCTTCTTTTGTTCCAAGATACCTGCCATCCCCGTGTGTGGGAATAAACCAAAACAGTTCCATAGGTATGACCTCATTCCTATCTTTATATTTTATTTTTCCGATTGATTTGGTATGTTTTATTTATTATGATAGCTATTATCCGTTGGATATCAACGATCAATTAGGCAGAATCTGATGGTTAAACAACGCATTTGACCAATGTGTTGCGAAATGTCTTATTCATCTACATTCCTAAACCATTTGAAAGCCCAACAAAGTTGATCAATCCGTTGTTTTCGAGGTGATGAGAAGTGAATGACTCCCGTGGAGTGGATCGAAGAATTTTACGGACCCGTGTGATAATTTCCGAAGCTTTCCTGAAAATTCTGCCACAAAAGGCCTTCACCGAAATTAGTGTCGTGGACATCGCCGAGCAAGCGAATATCAATCGATCTACCTTTTACGCCCACTTTCTGGACAAGGATGATTTATTGGATAGCATGGTGAATGAGAAATTTCAACTGCTTGAGCAGTTACTGGCGGAACGGAATGCTCATCTTGGGAGCCTAAATTCATTTAACGAGCCAGATCCCATTTTTGCAGTATTGTTCGAGCACATACTAGAGCATGATGAATTCTATCGGGTGATGGTACTCATTAATCCTGCCGGGAATTTCAACAGCCGATTGAATGAAGTGATTAGAGAGATGTTTTTGGATCGGATATCCCAATTAGGCATGGTGCAAGAAGAAGTGCCTCTTGATATTTTACTGGATCACATCAGCTTCTCCACCATTGGAATTATTCACAAATGGCTTGCTGACAGTAAGGTATACTCACCTCATCATATGGCTCTTCAACTAACCCGGATTGCCCTGTTAGGAACATATAAAGCGATGGGAGCATCGGTTTAGAGTGAGTGGCCCATCCTCTCCAAAAAAAAGTGATACATGGCATCTGAATAAACGTGACATTTGATACTTGAGGCTAGAACAAAAAGAACTGTCATTTAAGCATATATTCCGCTTAAAGACAGTTCTTCTTTTACTACTTATTCCGTAATTGACTGTGCAACCCAAGTTGTAGCGGAAGAGATAAAGAGAGAGCTTATGTGAGATTCAGCTAAGACGGTTCCTTGTCTCATCGCGTACTCAAGTAGGCAATGCCCAGGCCACCTGTCACTGGATTTTCGTATATTTCACATTCCACGTCGAATACTTCACCAATCATTTCACGGGTCAGGATATCGGCGGGTTTGCCATGAACCACAATCTGTCCCTGCTTCACGACATAGAGGTAATCGCAATACTCCGCGGCGAGTTCGAGATCATGAAGTGCAGCCAATATGCCGATATCCAAACTCCGCACAATGTTGAGGATCTGAAGCTGATATTTGATATCCAGATGATTGGTAGGCTCGTCCAATATCAGAAATTCGGGCTGCTGCGCCAGCACTCGGGCGAGGACCACACGTTGCTTCTCCCCGCCGGACAGGGACACGTAATTGCGGTCCACATGTCCGGTCAGATGTACCTTTTCCAGCGCCTGTTCCACGATTTCATAATCCCGTTCATTATCCGTCTCCAGCAGCTTCTTGTGAGGAGTGCGACCCATCATGACCATTTCACGCACAGTAAAGTCAAAGCTCAATTCGTTAAACTGACCCACAACGCCCATGTGCCTTGATACGACCTTGGGACTGGATTTCAGAATGTCCGTGTCATCGAGAAATACTTTGCCTTGCTGCGGTTTGATCACTTTATAGATGCTCTTGAGCAGCGTTGATTTGCCACAACCATTCGGGCCAATCAACCCGACGAATTGCTTGCCTTTTACCTGTAAAGAAATGTCCCGGATAATATCCGTGTTCAGCACCGATATGGATACATTTTCTACATTCAGTTTCATGTTTATTTTCCTCCAAAACCGTAGCCTTTTTTGACTAACATATACATAAACATCGGCGCACCAATCATCGCTGTAATGATCCCGATCGGCAATTCAACGCTGGAGATCAGTGATCGTGCAATAACATCCGTCCAGATCAGGAAGATGGCACCGAATAGTACGGATACTGGCATGACTTTACGATGGTCAGATCCAACCAGCCCTCTCACAATATGCGGAATAATCAATCCAACAAAACCGATCATGCCGCAGCTTGCCACCATTACGCCGGTGACGAGAGCCGTTAACAACATATACAACCTGCGATATACACTGAGATTAATCCCTAGCGTAACCGCGGCTTCGTCACCCAGCAGCATCGTATTAAGGACCCGGGATTGCAACAGAAAGAACAGAATGGCTACGAGCACAACGATGCTAATCAGCGGAAGCTTGTTCCATCCTGATGAGGCAAGACTGCCCATGGTCCAGAATGTTATGGTCTTGATGCCTTCGGCATTGTTGGCAAAATAAATGATAAAGTTCGAAAAGGCACTGCACAGTGCATTAATGACCATCCCGGCAAGCACCAGCTTGACTGATGTCATTTTCCCCCGAATACCTGCGAGAGCCAGGACCAGCAAGGACGCCCCCATGGCACCGGCAAATGCCCAGAAAGCCACACCGGTCTGACCAAGCCAACCAATTGCGCCGAATCCGATCAGAATGGCAAACGTGGCCCCGAGTGAAGCTCCTGAGGAGATCCCCAGTATATACGGGTCTGCAAGTGGATTCTGCACGGCAGCCTGCATAACTGCACCACATAAAGCTAGCCCGGCACCGATAAACATGGCCATCAGTACACGCGGAAAGCGAATCTGCCAGATAATATCCGTAAAAGACCCCGCCTCAATCGGCGTAGAGCCGAATTGAAATCCGGTTAATTTGTACAACAGAATGCGATAAGACTCAGCGAGTGGAATGCTCACCTGTCCAATGGATACTGCAATTCCAACCGAAATAACCATTACGATGATTAAAGCGGCAATCAATACTGCAAAACCGGATTTGCTGTAAATCAGGGACTCCCTTTTTCCCATACGCTCTTCCCCCATCAATTCCACTTGAATTTGAATAATAAAAATTTAGCTGTTTACAAAGCATTTTCTCGGATTATAATTGAGAATGATTATCTTTGTCAATTATAAATATACAAAAAAAGGGACATTCGAATACAACCAAAAGAGCAGGTGATTATTCTAGCTGCTCTTTTTTTATCTCCTTTACACACCATTATTAAAATCCGAGGTTGACATTAGTTTGATAACAAACTATATTACATGTATGAAAACGACAGACGCTATATCACTCATATCCAAAATTAAAGAGAAGGTCAACCGCTTCATTTTATCCGAGATGGCTGGGCAGGGAATTCAGGATCTCGCCACGTCCCATGGGGATATAATCTACGCCCTGTACAATAACTCCCGAATGACCATGGCTGAAATCGCCAAAAAAATCGGTAAGGATAAATCCACGGTCACAGCGCTTGTAGACAAATTGGTGCGCAACGGTTATGTCGCCAAAGAACGTGATGCAACAGATTCACGGATTGTCCATGTGACATTGACTGCAAAAGGAGAAGAGCTTAAACCGGTATTTGAACATATTTCACGTCGTATGCTGGACGCGTTTTATGCGGATGTTACTGAAGCGGAAAAAAAAGAACTGCTTCGAATTTTGATGAAAATTCACGGCAACTTCTAATTTTTTTTGGAGTAATAGTTTGATATAAAACTAATTTTGGAGGGTTGTCCTAATGATCGATTTTACTCAATTGCTACCTGAACATGAAGTCAAAATGATAGGAAAACATGATTTGTACCTTGAAATATATGAAGGTGATGATATTGCTCCCCACTCGGTAAATTCAGTAACAAAGCCGCCTCTCTTGTTTGTTCATGGCGCATATACAGGCAGCTGGATGTGGAGCAAATATATCCCCCACTTCGTTGAACAAGGCTGGACCTGCTACGTTATGAACCTCAGAAGTCATTACAAAAGCCGGGTAATGGACATGACGAAAATTATGTTTGAGGACTATTTGGAGGATATCCGCGAAGTTCTGGCAGAGTGTACAGCACCCCCTGTTCTCATCGGCTTCAGCATGGGCGGAATACTCAGTCAGAAGATTGCCGAGACGATTGCGTTAGCTGGATTGGTCGTGATTGATTCCAGTCTAAGCCAGGAAGTTCATCAATTGATTCCCTATCCTGAGAATGATCGAATTACACCTGACATTGTCATCCCTCCCCCGGTCCGTGAAGAACATAGTAGTATTGACGAATCTGCGGAGGATATTGCATTTCAGCGTAAATATCTGCAGATGGAGTCATCGAAGGCATTTCTCACGTTCTCGGCGGCATTTGGGTCAAGCGGTGGTGTATCCATCAAAGGCAATTTAATTACATGTCCGAGTCTGGTCATCAAAGCCGTAGAATCCGATGATGAAGATCGGAGAGGCAGACTGACTGCAGAACAGCTTGGCGCTGAATATGCAGGGCTGTGGGATACAACCCATACCGGATTGCTCGTCGGCCAGCGATATTTGGAAGTTGTGGAGATCATCCTGAAATGGTTAAATCGAGGGAATTAAAATCAATGCAACTGAATATAACGCGTAGAATCCCTGCCACGTCTCCAGTGGTAAGCAGTACTCGTACTCGTTGATTTGCGCAGTAACTAAAACAAAAAAGCAACTCATCCGCAGACAAGTCGCTTCCTCTAAACGCTATTGTTATCAGTACTACCTTGTAGCTTATAATCTCACTGCTTCGCCTTATAAAACTCGTGATACAGTTTCATTAGCGCCCTCTTCTCAATCCGTGATACATAGGAGCGTGAGATGCCAAGTTCCTTGGCAATCTCGCGTTGGGTGCGCTCTTCCCCGCCTGCCTCCAAGCCGAATCGGCCGATAACAACTTCCTTCTCCCGATCATCCAAGATGTCGAGATTGCGATAAATCTTACTTTTTTCAATCTTGAGTTGCACCTTATCTACAACGTCGTCGGCTTCTGTTCCGAGAATATCGATTAATGTAATTTCATTGCCCTCTTTGTCCGTTCCGATTGGATCATGTAGAGATACGTCTTTGCGTGTTTTCTTCAGAGAGCGAAGATGCATAAGTATTTCGTTTTCAATGCAACGGGCAGCAAATGTAGCGAGTTTGGTCCCTTTGCCTTGTTGAAAACTTTCGATCGCCTTAATCAAACCAATCGTTCCAATCGAAATCAGGTCTTCCTGGTCTTCGCCAGTATTGTCAAATTTCTTGACGATATGCGCGACAAGGCGCAGATTGTGTTCGATAAGCAAATTACGCGAATGTGCGTTGCCTTCAGCCATAAGGCGTAAATGTTTGGCTTCATCATCCTCAGCCAGTGGCTGGGGAAATGCATTATTTTTGACATACGAGACGAGTAACGTTAACTCTTTGATGAACAGGGCAATTGCGGTAAACAATCCGGGCACAGATGACACCTCCTGCAGTTTTACAACGATCTGGCCTGAGCACATGTGGGAACAGGGTCGATTTATTGTATGTAGGCGTGTGCCCAGAAGTGCACGTACACTTGAAAAAGGGAAGTTATCCGCGAAGATTTCATACACTCACTGAAACGATGGAGCCCACCTTTTGAAGGATGAGGAATTCTTTCTCGACACTATCGATAAAATACTTCTTCTCACCAAATATCACGACATCATTCTCGGCTAATTGAACATCGCTTTTGAAATAAATAAAATTGTCCGTTTCTCTGAACGCACCTTTGTAGTAGTACAAGTTGTCACCTTCTCCTTGGAAAAATGAATGATTTAACCTACTGTAATTACTATTCTTTTCGTTTAAAACACATCTTGTAAAGCATAAGCCCCATACCAGATGAACAAATAAGATATCCAAAGAACAAGAACAGTAAGTAAACATCATGAAGATCTTCAGGAATCTGATTCACACCTTCAAACCACGCAGAACGAATAGGATACAATAGCGCTACCCAAATGATCAGCAAGATCAGAATATAATTAATTATTTTTCTCACAGTAACGATCCTTTCAGGTTCGAGTGGAAACTGGAAATAATAAATAGCAGCTCTTACAACGAAAGTAAAAAAGCCGCTAGATTAGCGACTTTCTATGGTACAATGTTTCCGCCCCGACACTTGGAGAGTACAAAATCAGCATCTTTTTCTAGTAATGTGAGATTGTTATGCCATGAATGATTCCCTCGGTTGAATTGGAGGCGAAATGGACCCGGGTATCCCCAAAACGATAGGAGAGTAAATATTCTTCTTGAATATCAGGGTTCACACCCTTTTGACCTTTTCCCAATATCTTCTCAATGTCACTGAAGGTTTTCATAGGGAGAGTTTTCCAACTCAAATAAATATGGTCAAGACGGTCTGTGTCTCCCTCCCCAAAATTAAAGGAAGCATACTCTACCCCTTCAAATATCCAGAAAAGTCCTCCCATTTCCGGTTCATAATAGGGTTCACGATCTGAACTTTTCAGCGCTTTCGATACTTCTGCTTTCGTTTGTCCAAAACTTATATTTTCAAACCCCGGTATTCTCCCACTCTTCAACTCTTGAATGGAGTTTTTATTTAAATCAAAAAATGGTCTGCTCAGTTCAGACTGAATTTTGGAGAAAGGAACTTTTACCTCTATAAATCCGGCCGCATAAGGCCCAACTTCGTATGGATTAAATACCAAGACAATTCCTGTGTTTTGGTAGTAAAAGCTAGATGTATTCGACAAGGGAAAGTTATAAAAACTTTCCGGGAAAACATTCTCATTACTCTTTAGGTCTGATTCAATACCCTCAGCTAGATTAACAGCTTGTTTATTGGTTTGAACCACCTGGTTCAAGTAGAGGCGTTTTCCTGTTGTTAGATCATAATTATAAGTCGTTACTTCTTCATACCCGTGCGCGCCGCCTCTGAAATTATAATCTGTATATACAATAGATAGTAGGTTGTTTTGATTGTATTTAGTCTGTGCAGTGGTATTCCAGTAAAAGTAATCTTGCTGTTTTTTTAGATATGTATTCTGTATAGCGGCATTTACGGCATGGATTTTGAGTGTTTTATTTATTTTATCAATTACCTTTTGTTCGCCGCCAATAATTTGAACATACTTTTGCCCTTTATACGAGTAAATTTTTGTCGTTACTGTGCTCGACCCGGCTGCATTCGCATCACTTATTGGGATTATAAATAGAAACACTAATAAGAAGCTTATTAACATAGCAAATGTTTTGTTCAAATTGAAATCCTTCCTTCTAATTATTATGATATACCAATAATACTGTAACTTGGCTGGTTTGTCTTTTTCTAGTTGGAACTGTAATTCTTCCATAGAAAAGCCTCCATCCCACACGTTAATGCGGAGTGAAGGCTGCATCTACCTGTCTATATTTAATTCACTGGTGCCGGCTCTACAGCATCGGCGATTTCCGGTAACCTCGTTTTGCGTTCCATTGTCACGCTAACGAATAATCCCACAAGTCCAAGTGCTGCAATAACTGCTGCATATAACGGTACCGAGATGAGCCCCGTATGCGTAATTGCAAACCCGCCCAAATAGGCACCACCTGCGTTGCCCAGATTAAAGGCTGAGTGACTCGACGTTGTCGCCAGCAGCGGTGCTTCGCGAGTCATATTCATAATTCGAATTTGTAGGCCTGGCATAATTCCAAAAGCCGCAATGCCCCAGCAGAAGATGGTGATTACCGCGAGATACGGATTATCCAGCGTCAACGTTAAGGCCGCCAACAGAACTGCCAATATACCGAAGTTAACCATCAAGGAAGGCATCAGCTTCCAGTCTGCCAGACGACCACCAAGCATATTACCCAATGTAACGCCGACACCGAACAGCACCAGAATCCAGGTCACGCTCTGCTCAGCAAAACCACTAATATCGACAAGCATTGGTGTTATATAGGTGAATACAGCGAACAGACTTCCACAGCCCAGCGCACCAATCAGCAATATTAATAACACTTGGGGGCGAACCAGATTCCGGAATTGCTGGCCAAGGTTTGCTGGCGGTCCCTGCTGAATCACCGGAATGAAACGAATGATACCAATCAATGAGATAATGCCCAGAATGGTAATAGCTCCAAACGATGACCGCCATCCTAGCTGCTGCCCAATGAAGGTACCAAACGGCACACCGATAATGTTGGCAATCGTTAATCCAGCCAGGACTACGGATACTGCCCCTGCCCTTCTCTCCGGTGCAACCAATCGTGTTGCCATCAGCGAGCCTACACCCAGAAACGTACCGTGGGCAAATGCCGTTAGAATACGTGCCGAGATGAGCAACCCGTAAGTTGGTGCAATAACAGACAATGCATTACCGATGATAAAAATACACATCAGCAGTACCAGCAGTTTTTTCTGCGGTATCTTGTGCGTGAACACGGTTAGTATAGGCGCACCCACCGCCACACCAAGCGCGTAACCCGTAATTAACTGCCCTGCTTGGGGGATACTCACATTCAGATCCGTCGCTACATTGGGCAGAAGGCCCATAATAATAAACTCTGTCATGCCAATGGCAAAAGCTCCTACCGTCAGGCATAAAAGGGATAAAGGAAACGCCCCTCGTTTAGCAGATTTCGTAACTTGCGATTCCGTTTGAGATGACTCTGTCTTACGCATATGATGTTCTCTTCTCCTGTCTCTTCTATCTAGCTTCCGCCTTTGACCACAATGCCTCTGACAATTCGCTCAGCGTATCCTGCATGGCCAGCTTCTCTCGCCAGTGTGCCGGAATGCCGCTTAATCCATAGTACGCCCCGGCAATTTGCCCATATACCGCTCCCGTGGTGTCCGCATCATCACCCAGATTCACTGCCAGCAGCGCCCCCTCTTTGAAGGTCGATGATTGATGGAATGCCCATAACGCTGCTTCAAGTGAACGAACAACATAGCCGCTCCCCTGAATATCAGGCGGTGCTTTATCCCGGTATGATCCCTGGACTATTTCTTCAATCGCTGGTGAAAAAGATTTCTCTTCCCTCCACTGACGGCAGGTAGCAGGCCGTAATATGACATCCTTGTCCGCTCCGCGCAGTCCTGCAACCAATATTGCTGCCAGCACTTCACATGCTTCCACACTTTCAACAGCAGCATGTGTCGTTCTGGAACTCAACCCAGCATACCGCACTGCTTGATCCGGCTGGTTGGCATATGCCATAGCTACAGGTGCGAGCCGCATAATTGATCCATTCCCAGCAGTCATCGGGTTGGTTGAACCACTATACGCTTCACCGGTTGCTGCAAACCGTTCAAGGGCACTGCGAGTAGCCCCGCCAATATCAAAGCAGGTTCCTGTACTGCTCATATAACCCACCTGATACCAATTCGTATATCTGCGCATCTGATCCCCGGGATCAAAGTTCTCTTTTCTCACCAAGCTTTCTGCCAGACACAGGGCCATCGACGTATCATCCGTCCACTGTCCAGGTGCCAAATCGAATACCCCGCCGCCCACAATATCGGTAACAGGCTCAAATGTGCCGGGACTGCTGAATTCCACTGTGGTTCCCAGTGCATCTCCCGCGGCAAGCCCAATGAAACAACCTTGGAAACGATCCTTATGCAGCATCGTCGATCCCTCCTCCGCGATTTAACTCTCAAATGACTTCTTCCATTCTCCCACATGGCTTGATATGGCGTAAAGAATTTTAATAGGTTTAAACTGAAAATACAGGTTTTCCAGTACACCGCTTACACGCAAAGGGGATAACGTTTTTCCACTTTTATCATTTTCTGAAAACACATCATCCATATGCAAATCTTCCATGTAAACAATCATAACGCGCTTGACCCTTTTGTTTGTCCTATGTTACGGTTTTATTAGCATATACACCTGTTTTTTCCCAAATTAATATTTATAACTCAGCTTTCGCGTCAAATAATGTACCGCAAGTTAAAAAAGATTACGGTGTGTATTTGCAGAAAAATTCATTTAGCTTTATCCCAAAACTAATTCTGAAACAGGAGGAACAAATTTATGATTAAGGCACTGGTTTTTGATTTCGATGGAACGATTATTGATACGGAGACAGCATGGTATGTTGCTTTTCGTGATGCCTACAAGGAACACGGCGTAGACTTAACCCTGGAGATGTACTCGCAATGCATCGGTACCAGTCTGAAAACATTTAATCCTTATGAGTACCTCATCACAGATTTGAATCTTCCGATCGATCGGGAAGCGTTCAGGGAATCTGTTCAGTTGCATCATGCAGCATTAATGAACAAAGAACAGGTAAGACCCGGTATTCAGAACTACCTTGAAGCTGCACGCAAAGCTGGATTGAAACTGGCTGTCGCTTCAAGCTCCAAACGAGAGTGGGTTGAACAGCATTTGGGACAGCTCAAGCTGAAAGATTACTTTGAAGTCATTCGCACCGCAGATGATGTTGCCCATGTGAAGCCTGATCCTGCATTGTACAATCAAGCACTTGAAGCCCTTGGAGTAACTGCAGACGAAGCCGTGGCGATTGAGGATTCACCTAACGGCGCGCGTGCAGCTGCTGCGGCTGGTATTCACTGCGTTGTCATCTCGAATACCATTACCGGGACACTTGATTTCGATATGCCTCACCAACGGCTGTCATGCCTGACCGACCTCGAATTTAACGATTTGATTTCGAAACCACTCGTCACTACGGTCTAAGGACTGAACGAATTTCGCATTTCAAACTTTAAAGGGGGAGTTCACACATGAAAGCTGTACATTTTGGTGCTGGCAATATTGGCCGCGGATTTATCGGTCATATGTTGTCCGCTTCCGATTATGAAGTCTGCTTTGTCGCACGTAACCCGAAGAAAATCGCCATGCTTCAAAAGAGGCAGGAGTATCCCATTACCCTCGCAAATGCGGATCAGGATACAACGATTGTAAATAACGTAACCGCCATTAATGTCGGTGAACAGGATCGCGTTGCTGAAGTGATTGCTTCAGCAGATCTGATCACAACAGCCGTCGGTGTATCAGCGCTGGAAGATATCGCTGAACCCATCGCCAAAGGCATCTACCTGCGTATGAAAAATAATAATTCTGCACCACTTCATATTATCGCTTGTGAAAATGCCATCGGAGGCAGCACTCGGCTGAAAAAACGGGTTTATCCGTTTCTGGATGAAGCAACCCGGGAAAAAGCAGAACGTTATGTCTCATTCCCCAATGCAGCGGTTGACCGCATCGTCCCCGCTCAGGATCATAAAGACCCGCTACAAGTTACCGTTGAGCCTTTCTATGAATGGGTCGTTCATCGCCCTGCACTGCTGGAAGGATTTAAGGAAATTGAAGGTGTGCACTACGTGGACTCTCTTGAACCTTATATTGAGCGCAAAATATTTACGGTAAATACCGGTCACTGCGTTGCCGCATACTTCGGATATCTTGAAGGATTCAAGACGATCCGGCAAGCTATGAGTCATGCACCTCTTCGTGCCAAGGTACGCAAAGTGATGGAAGAAACCGGAGCCATGCTCATCGCCAAGCACGGTTTTAATCCACAGAAACACAGCAAATATATCGATACCATTCTTGAACGTTTTGCCAATCCGAACCTGACGGATCAGGTAACACGGGTCGGACGTTCACCCCTTCGCAAGTTATCGCCTTACGACCGGCTTGTTCGCCCAGCGATGCAGGCCAGCGAATTCGGAATTGAAATTCCTCATTTAACTTCCGCTATGGCAGCCGCGATGCTGTTCAATCATGAACATGACGAGGAAGCCATAAAGCTCCAACACCTGATTCGCGAAGATGGCGTCTCTGCCTTCATTCGTGAGCGCATGGGAATTCCCGACGAACATCCCGTCCATCAGCATGCCGTTGCCCGTTATGAAGAGCTCAAAGGGCGACAGGAATCAACCATCTTAACCTGATTAACAATAGGTCAATGGGTTTGATCCCGCAAACTGAATAGACAAATGGCCAAAAAAAGCCGGGAGGAACCTATGCTTATCGCATCGTTCCTTCCGGCTTTTTCAAATTCACGACATACATATTTAATATCGAAGCAGGATTATATCGAAGCATCCTTACTCGTTCATGATGGAATTGATGGAGGCATAAACCATAGGCAGGAAACCCTCTGAGGGTTCGCCAACCGGTGCATGGATATGGAAAGCGAAGCCATTGCCATCCAGCTCTTTTACGATGAAATACTCTGTTTTCTTATTGTTTTGAGACATCATGAACAATTTTGCCTCTTTCATCGGACCATTGCTAAGCTTTTCCTCACCTAATTGCTTGACCGCTCCGGTTTCTGACAGCTCTTTCTTCGCATCCACTTTCAGTTCATTCAGGTTATAATCCGAAGGCAGTTTTTCAATCTCGACCTCATAATCCGGATCAATCTTCATGGTCAATTCATGATCATCCGCATCGTAAACCATCGGTTCAAACACATATAATGAGTATCCTTTGCCTTGAGCCAGTGTAACCGGGCGCTTTTCGGTCATGCCTTCCACAGTCACTTCCAGCTCGGATGTTTTGGCACGATCAGATGTAACATTACCACCTGCATTCGTACCGTTATCGTCATCGGACTCGACCTTGGTGATTTCCGTAAGCACCAACTGTTTAATCGTTGTATCGCCTTCGATGGCTTTCTCTACATATTTGAATTGAACGGAATCTTCGTCGTCAATGTCATCCAAAGACTTCTGCAGATCTTCACCCACCTGGAAAGACATCGGTTCCTCTTTCACACGAATTTCAACCGTGTGCGGGTCTGCCCATCCGGTCAAAATGCCTTCCGCATTAATCACAGCGCTTTCCTCAGGCTGCTTCCCTGGTGCCGGTGTCTGTTCTTCTGTATTATTCACGGGTGGCTGAGCAGTAGGGCTACTGTTGCCGCAGGCCACAAGCGAGAATCCCATAACCAAAACAAGTAATGATGCACTAATATTCATTGTATTTCGCATATGAACACCTCCGTTAGCTTATACGCAATGATGCTTGTCCATGTTGCTTGACTAGTTCACCTGACTGCATAGTATTACTTACACGGCTGACAAGTCGCTCAATCATGCAAAATGTTCAATCGCCCTTGACACCACGAATAATCAGCCGGCTTGCTCCATTTGCACAAGCTTCGCATTGGCTCCGTTGAAAGCTTTCGTCTGCTTGTTGAACTGTTGTCTTAACTCGGCCACTTTAGCATATTGGCTGTTCCGTTCCCGAATCGCACGTTTGATTTTGACCAGATTGGGCTCCACATTGCCCCTCATTAATGCATATAACTGCTCGTCCGCATCAAGACTCTGCCTGTAGGAAGCAACAAACGCTGCAAACGACGCAGCTCTTTGCTCATATTGATCCAATACCGTGTGAGCCTGAGCCAGGTTCTCTTCCTTTTCAAAGGATAACTGATCCAGCGAAGTTCGCAGTTCTTCCATCTGTTCCTTCGTCCTGTTCATCACCGCTTCAGCCTGCTCAAGCAGTGTTCTTCGCTCTGCAATATGTCCATCTGCCTGATCCAGCAGAGCCTCCAGATTACTGTTTCTGTTCTTTCCTTTACTCAGAATCGATCCGTATAATTCCATGTCTTCCCGTTCATGGCGTACAAGCTCCTTCAGGCTTTGGTTCATCTCCTGATCGGTAAGAATTAATTGATTGACTTGATTAGCCGCAGGTTCCTGCGGCTGACCGCAAGCACTGACAAGCAGAGCCAGCAATATGCTGACCCCGGCCAGAGCTATCTTTTTTCTTTTAAGCACCTCGGGGTGCCTCCTCTCTTGCAACTTCTATGTTGTTATTCTTACAGGCGGGTGTCTGCGCTAAAATTGGATACCCAATGTGCATTCGGATCGTAGACCTCAAACTCATAACCCCGATCTTCAAGCAGCTTCAAAATGCGTGGCAGTGCCTGTACCGTTTGCTCGCGCTCATGCATCAGAATCACTTCCTTATCCCGATGTACACTGCTGCTAACCCGTTCCACGATTTTGTCCGGCTGACCTGGAAGATTCCAGTCGAGGGAGTCGGTGGTCCAATCCCACAGTTTGAATCCGGCCGCAGCAATGTCGCCCCTGAAGTCTTCTCCGATCTGTGGGCTACTGCCATACGGAGCACGAATCAGATGCGGCGTAAAACCGATCAGATCCAGGACCATCTTCTGCTCCTTTTTGAACTCCTTCACAAAGTTAGAGGAGCTTCCACTCTTATACAATTTGTTATAGTTATGTGTCATGCTGTGAAGCCCAGGATAACTGCCCTCTTTGACAAGCCGCTCCACTGCTTCCTTGTGTTGATTCAACTGACGTCCAATCATGAAAAAGGTTGCCTTTGCGTCATGCTGTTTCAAAATATCCAACAGTTGATCGGTATATACACTTGGTCCATCATCAAACGTTATGTATGCCAGCTTGCGCACCTGACCCTGGAACCGCGCAGGCTCCTCTTTGGACTCCGGTGTCATTTCAATCATGCCAAGCTTGGTTGGCTGTTCAATCGCAGCTACTGGCGGAGGTGCTACATAATCCTTGATCCAGTGCGTCATGCCAATGAATGCATATGTTAAACCGATAATGAGCAGTGCCAGAAGCGCCAGCGCAGCACTCAGTCTCCCATACCGGATTTTTCTTCTTCCATGCGTCTTGGTTCGGCTTGTTCTATGCGGAATGCCGCCACTCTCTCCCGCTCTCTGTTGTTGAACTCTCACTTCCAGGCCACTTCCTTACTTTCATTTTTTCCCGATTATTGGTACATTATATCGTTTCATGTCTCTATATAGAAGATTAATAGAAAAATAGTCCGTGAGAATGACAGAATAGTTACAAGGCCGGTTACAATCTACTTATCTATTTCTTTTCTTATACTTTTCCTGCGGATACATTCTCCTGTATAATAAATTGATTTACGCCATTTGACTTCAAGAAGGAGCTACATCCATGACTAGCTTGAACCGTGCCGGCAGATCGATCTTTCTGCTATTCTTTGTCGGCATTATTGCCATTTCGTTTTCTTCCATCTTTGTACGCTGGTCCACATCCGACGTCGCCGTCATTGCGATGTACCGACTGTTCCTCACCAATCTGCTAATGCTGCCTTTTGTGTGGAAATATCGGCACGAGATGATGCGTTTAAACTTCAGACAGTGGGCTTTACTGCTCGCATCCGGCGTGATGCTTGCACTGCACTTTCTGCTCTGGATGGGATCGCTTCGGCTTACGAGTGTAGCCAGTTCAACGGTCATTCTCGCTTTGGAGCCTATATTGATTCTTGCGGGTTCCGTCTGGCTGTTCAAAGCCAAAATCAATCGCATGATGATCATCGGTATGGGCGTTGCCCTGCTTGGATCGATCGCTATTGGAGCTGGAGATTTCCAGTTGGCAGGCACAGCGCTGCGAGGGGATATTCTTTCTTTACTCGGAACGATCGCTGTGGCGGTACACATGCTGCTAGGACAGTTTTTACGTGCCGGACTGAGTGCATTCTCCTATAACTTCTGGGTATTTTTCGTAGCTGCCTGTACGCTTGCGGTATATAATCTGGTTAATGGTCACCCGTTTGGTGGTTATGCGGCTTCCGAGTGGGGCATTTTCCTGTTGCTCGCAATCGTGCCAACCATCTTTGGGCATTATCTTTTCAACTGGCTGCTTCAGTATATGAATGCTACAACGGTATCGATGGGGGTACTGGGGGAACCTGTATTCTCCTCTCTACTGGCCTGGATGCTACTCGGTGAATCCCTCAACGGGCTTCAGTTGTCTGCCGGGGTTGTCATTATTTTCGGGGTATGGATCTTCATTCGATATGGCAAAACCAAACCACAGCCTATTCCCTCAGATGCTCCTGTAGCTGGAAAAGGATCAGTCGAACCTACAGTGGTGTAACTTGTGTTTGTATTCGAATATTTGTAAAAAAACAACTGGGACCTGCATCACGCAGATTCCGGTTGAATCCATCCCACTACATATAAGGCGGTGTGTTTTCATGAAAAATATTGTATCCATGCGCTGGCTGCTCGCCAGAATGTATGAACCAGATGTCGTCATTGCCGATTGCCGATTCCTGCTCGGTCAACCGGATGCCGGAAGACAAGCTTACGAGGCTGGACATATTCCAGGTGCCGTTTATCTCGATCTGGAAAAGGATCTTTCCGCTCCTGTATCTACCCACGGAGGACGTCACCCGCTACCAGATCCGGCTGAGCTGGCAAGTCGTCTATCCAAAGCTGGCATCGGCTCGAATGCACGTATTATTGCCTACGATGACCAAGGTGGTATGAACGCTTCGCGATTATGGTGGTTACTTCGTTATATGGGACATGAACAGGTGTATATCATGGACGAAGGCTTCTCTGCCTGGCAGAATGCCAAGTTTCCAGTGACTATCGATGTGCCTGTTCAGATTCCGTCTTCGTTTGAGGTGAACTTACAGCCTCAGATGCTGGCAAGTGTGCAGGATGTGCAACAAGTCTCTGCAAGTGGCAGCGCCGTGTTGATCGACTCCCGCGATGCCCGCCGCTATGCTGGACTGGAGGAACCCATTGATGCTAAGGCTGGACATATTCCTGGCGCACTGAATTATTTTTGGAAAGATGTGCTGGATTCGGAAGGATGCTGGACGAGCGAACAAGATGCGGAGAAACGCTTTAACAAGCTAGACAAGGATGGCGCGATTATCGTGTATTGCGGTTCCGGTGTCTCCGCTTGCCCAAATGTGATTGCGCTGGAAGAAGCGGGATATTCGAATGTGAAGTTGTATTCTGGAAGCTGGAGCGACTGGATTAGTTATGAGGAGAATCCGGTGGCTACCGGAGAGGAATAACGTGTAATAGATCAAGAGAAAGCCCGCGAATGTCGCGGGCTTTGATTTGTTATAGACATTTCTGTAAATACGCCAATTTCTGGTTCATACATCGCCAATGAGAGCAGAAATCAACACGGAATCACTCTGAGGAAAGGCGAGAACAGTTACAAATCACATAAACTATAATCCCCCTAAAGTATTACTTTCTAGAATCAGGCTCCCAGAAGTCGTTCTTTTTGAATTGTTTATGCTAAGCGACGATTGTATTGCTTTACTATTTATTCCGTAGGTACCAACTTAAGAAGTCGAACGATCAACGCGACTGATTCTGCTCGGGTAGCGTTGGCATTAGGCGTGAATTCATGTACCTTCTTACCATTTATAATTCCGGCATTACCTAATGCGTTAATTTGATCTTTTGCCCAGCTACCATCAATATCCCCAAAATTTGAGTTGGTATCTAGCAGGGTTACATCAAGTACTCTAGCTAGTAATGCTGCGATTTCAGCTCGTGTAATGTCACGATTAGGTCCGAAACTTCCATCTGCATATCCAGTCATGATTCCTTTTTCTAGCAGGGTTCGAATCGCATTTTCAGCAAAATGACCCGTTGCATCTGTAACAACTTCAGTTCCTGTAGCTGTAAGTCCCAGTGCTTTTACGAGCATTTGAGCAAATTCCCCACGTGTTACTTTGCTCTCACCTCGGAATGAACCGTCTTTATACCCTTTTATGATTCCAGCTCGTGTAGCGTAATCAATGTCAGCATAACTCCAAGAAGTCATTTTCACATCGCTAAAGGATGTTGGACTTGCTAATTCAGCCTTTAGTTTAATTTCAGCTACTACTTTTTTATCCACTTTGTCACTGTAAATAAGTTTACTTACGACAAGTGTTGGCGATGGTTCTGTTGGTACTGGCGTTGGTTCAGTAGGTGTCGGCGTTGGTACCGTTGGTGCTGGTGTTGTTGGTGTTGTTGGTGTCGTTGGTGTTGTTGGTGTTGTTGCTGATTCCACTCTCACGACATAAATAGTCTTCGTGGTTGTATCCTGTGCCGTAACAATAACTTTGTTCCCCGTTGCTAATGTAACCGCTGGAGTTATTCCGTCCGCCTCATATACTTCAAATGTCGCATCGGCTGCTGGTGTAATCGCTACCTTCAACGCAGCTAACGTTGTTCCGTATGGAATGTTCGTAATCGTTTCATTCAATGTGCCACCTGTGCTCACCGTTCCAATGGTTGAGGTTAACGTGGACACTCTGCTCTTGGCCTTTATGTCCGCTGGATCAACCGTCAATACTTGCTCAGCGGATGCCGGTGTATCCAGTGTGGCCGCTGTACGTACAATGATCTCATCCCCTGCTTGTACACTAATGTTATCTACTGAAGTATCACCCGTTGCAATGGCAACATAACTCTCGTAATTTACGTTGTACTCCATCGCATCCGTAACACCATTCAAACGCGTTGTATCCACGTTTGTTCCAGGTGACAAATACACCCCTGGTGGACCTTCTTGTATCGTTACGGTGTACGTAGTCTTCGTTGTTGTATCCTGTGCTGTAACAATAACCTTGTTCCCTGTCTCTAATGTGACAGCTGGATCTACTCCATTCGCCTCATAGACTTCAAACGTTGCACCAGCTGTCGGTGTGATTGCTGCCTTAAACGTGGCTAAAGTTGTTCCGTAAGGAATGTTCGTGATCGTTTCATTCGATGTGCCACCTGTACTTACGGTTCCAATGGTTAAGGTTAACGTGGACTCGGTGCTTCTGGTATGAATATCCGCTAGGCCAACCGTTAAGACTTGAACTTCAGATGCTGGAACACTTGGTTCTGCCGCTATACGGACAGAGATTGTATCTCCTGCTTGTACACTAATGTTATCAACCGAAGTATCATCCGCTGTAACTGCAGTGTAATTCCCGTTATTTACTTTGTACTCCATTTCATCCGTAACACCATTTAATTGCGTGGTGTCAAAATCTGTCCCTGGCAACAAACTTCCCGTTGTGGGTGCTGCTGCTTTTCCTATAACCCTATAGCTTTCGGTCATCACTTCATTATATGTCGTTCCTTTAACAGCAATCGCCTTAATCGTCATATCTTCCGTCACCACGATCGGTGAGACGTATAGTGTACTGTTCAGCGTTGGTTCATCGCCGTTCGTTGTATAATAGATTGATGCGTTCGTCGTCCCGCTGCTAAGCGCGATCTGTGATTTCCACGCGACAAGCCCACCTTCAATATCTGCTCTAGGCGTGTCAGCCAGGAACACTTGCAGTTGAGGATAATGCCCCTCTTTGATAAACCACTCATTGTCAAAATCCCAAGTCGAAAATGTGGAAATCGTTTTCATCTCCGCAGTTGTCTTAGGTACACCTTTCCCTGAATTATCCCATTGCCCTGAAACTTCTCGATCATAATAGGTATCCACGTGTACGCTAGCGTTAGGAGCTGGATAAGTACCGCCCACCAACCCACCGGTAGTGTTGCTGCCAGTAATGCTACCTGCAGCATAACTATTTTTGGTCGAACTTTGATATTCAAGCCCTATTAAACCACCTGCTTGTTGAGATGAAGCATGAACTTTAGCTGTAGAATAGCTGTTTACAACCACACCTGTATCTTGATATCCGATCAGGCCCCCTACATAGTTAGCTCCTTTAACGTCACCAGTCACATAACTGTTTGATATTGTTGACTGACTCCTTTGGGCACCTGCTATACCGCCTACAAACATCCCGCTACTAATGATCTCCACATTTTCCAATCCAATATTTTTTATATAAGAACCCGAAGCCAAGTCTCCAAAGAGACCGATAAAATTATTATTATTTTTTATTTTCAGTCCCTTGATCGTGTAACCATCACCATCCAAAGTGCCTGAAAAATAAGAAATAGGTGTCCAATATTGACCACCATTATATCCTGCACCCGTTGGAGAAAGGTAGTCCGTTAAATCAATATTATCCCCGAGCTTAAAGTAGCTACTACCATAACTGCGAATGCTATTTAACTGCTCAGGTGTTGTAATGATATAGGGGTCACCTGCCGTTCCCGTTCCGCCACTAAAGCCTGTCGCCGCAAATACCTGCGAAGGATTCACCATAGGTCCAAATAATGAAATCATCATGACCAAACACAGCATTCCTATTAAACTAGTCTTGCTCCTTGCTCTACCTGTTCCTGCCCTCTGTACCATAGAATTTCTTTCACTCCCATTTCATGATATTTGTCATAGCACTTTGTAAAGGCCTATCATATTATTAGGGTTTGAAAAAGAATACTCACTAAAGTGAGTATGACGCAAAAAAAGTCGAAAAAGCCAATATCAGCGCCCCTTACGACGTTAATGATCGGCTTCTACATTACTCTATTCCATACATTGCATCTTCTTAAAGAAGTTCTCTTGCTCGTGCAATCGCATGAGCGCGACGGTTCACTCCTAATTTTCCATATATACGATAAACATAACTTTTAACGGTTCCTTCAGTTAATCCCAGTTGATTAGCAATTTCCTTGTTAGAAAAACCATCCATCAGAACGTGCAAAATCTCTTTTTCTCGTTTCGTAAATTGCTCAAGCAACTCCGTCCGATCCTCCGTCAATGTGGCTGCAAGAGGAGGCTCTGCATCACCGGAAGCGATTGTAAGTATATGGGATTCCTCCAGTGATTTGAGGTATACCATCCGAGTGATCATCAGATCCAGCATGTCCACTACCTCCTTGGTAAACACACCGGAAATGAAGTTATTTTCCAAATAAAGAACCGATAGCAATGGTTTACCTGGAACAAGAATGGGCATACATAGAGCCGATTTTGACTCAACCCGACGAATATAAGAATCCGCTGCATAGAAGCTGCGCGAAGCATCTGCAAGCATAACCGCTTCGCCCGTTTTGATCACATATCGAGCAATAGACTCCGCGTAGACAATAGCTTCTTGAGCATGCAGCGACCCACCTGCCTGATCCGTAATGGAAAAGCGTCCTTCATTGCTGTTCAGTATATACCCTTTCACCGCGCCTGAATGTCTAATTACGGTTTCGAGGAAACGACGGAGTACCGTTTCGTTGATCTCTGTACTGGACCATTCGGAGATTTGCTGCAATAGCGTCCTCTCGCTTGCGATTATGGGTGTCTTTTCCCTCTTCAATGTAACGCCAACCTCTTTCACCATCATCCTGTACGGTGTTACCGGTACACTTGATACTGATCCTAACTCGGGGTACATCTCTTTCAGTTCTCTGACTTTGGTAATAGCCCCCCAGATTGAATAAGCAGCACAAGCATCTGCCATGAGGGTATTTGCTCCAATTGAACTGCCCGCTTCTCTATAGAAAATCGCGGCCCGTTCTAACGAAATACCCTCCATTAAAGAATGACTCTCTAATCGCGCAGTACGAATCGCTTCATCATAGCCTTTCGTCGCAGCTGCCCGATGCGCATTAATCCGCTTGAGTTCGGCAGTGACGAGTAGATAAGCTGAAGATTGATTCCCATAATACCCCGTCCAATTCTTCATTGAATGCAACAGTTTAGTAAGCTTGGAACGGATATGTTCACGCTCCTCTTCCGGCGAATCATCATACATAGCAGCAAGAGTTAACGAGTGATAGATGTGCTGCTTGCGAACTTGCATCCGTGTCTGCCTAAACGTGTTGAACCGCCCTTCCTCTACCCAGTCAAGCGCGTCATGATACCGTCCTTCCAAATAAGCAATTTCAATCTGGCAGGTACAGAGATAATATACCTCGTTATTCAATGTTTCCTCCGAACGACTACTTTTTAAAGTCAAAACGACTTTATCGCTTTCTTCGTTCTCACCCTGTAATTTCACGGTATACCATCTTGCAATCCGGAATATGCTGTGAGTTTCCTCATCTACAAGCATCTGAGAAATTTCTTCATACTCTGAAATCCGTGCATTCAATGCATGCAAATCACCGATATGCGTTGTCACACTCGTTAACATCGAAATACTTACATAAGTCAGATTGGCAGATTCCATCCCATAGTGCATCGATTTCTCTAAATGCTCGAAGCCTGCTTTCGGATTCTGTTGAAGCCTCGCAAGCCCTCCGATGTAGTTCAGCCGACACTGCAAGTCCATACTATCGAATGAGGCAGATAGAAGGATAGCCGTATCAATATAATGAAGTCCGGTACGAGACAGAGAGATTTTATTTCTAAGAATGACCAAGCCATATCCAGCCAGTATAAACGCAAAAGCTTCGTTGTTCCCATGCCTCAGACCATACCGAATAAATCTTGAGAATAACACGGCAGTTAACTCCAGACTTATAGTAAAGACGGACGTTGATATCGACATGATAAGATCAGATAACGCTTTATAATGTGGGTCACGATTTATGGGTAAGTGAGCAAGATTTTTACGGTTGTTATGCAACGCTATTTGCGTCAGCATCACTTCTTTGACGATTACTGCTTTATGAGGTTTGAGCGGTAGTTTCCAACCGAATTCCTCCAGCGCTTGCCGCCCGATCTGTACGGCCATATCATTTTTCTTCAGATAACTATACATACCAATCCTTATCAGATAGATCTGCGAGCGTCTAACCAAGTCTGTTGTACAGTGCATTAACCGGTTGAGCAATTCTTCCGCAGCAGCCTGGCGACCACACATATATTCACATTCTGGCATCTCCAGCAGCAAACAATAGACCAGTGAATCTGTTCTCTTCTCGTCATCCTTCACAAGTCGTAATCCCACTTCGAAATAGTGCAGGGCGGCTGCATATGCAGTCGCAGCTTTCGATTTCAGACCTGCCTGAAGATTGTATTCAGCCAATTCGTTTCTCTCTGACTCCTCCACCATATCGTCCATACCTAGATTTAAATGGTACACCATATCGAAAATAGCATCTTCCTGTTGGGCCGATGAATTAGTACGCAGCACGCGTCCAATTTTCAGATGTAGGGCTGCTTTCGCTGATTTTGGAACAGACATATAAGCAGCCTGCTGTACCCTGTCATGTAGAAACCTATAATAACTCTCTTCCGTTTCATGGGCATCATACTCTCGGTACAATAAACCCTCTTCCTCGAAAAATTGTAAACACTGTCGTGTATAGGTAACGGAACGGCCACTTACCAGAGCGAGCGTTGAAGGAGGAAAGCGATGACCAATAGCCGCTGCAATAACAAGCAACTCCATCTGGTCTGTCGGTAGCTTCCGTATACGTTCACCAATGAAATGAAGAACACCCGGGTCTGAAGGTATCTGTGTTACTATAGCTTCTTCCCAAGTCCACATGGATGATTCCTCATCGAAATAGATCTTTCTTTCCCTATACAGGCTATCTAGTAGACGGTGTAAAAATAAAGGGTTCCCACCCGTTCGATGATATAACGACTCCGCAAGCAAGCGAATCCTAACCGTGTTTTCATTCAAGATCTGTGATACAAATCGTCTAACCTCATTATAGGACAGGGGGGATAATGCAATATGCTGGAACGAAATCGGAGTATAACTTCCTTTCAAGGCAAAAACGTTTTCAATCCATACGGTTGCTGCAGCTTCGGGATCTGCGCTACTTATTCCTTCTGGCATGGCTTCCTCACGGAAAGTCCCTATGATGAATAAACCCTGCAATACTTTATCATGTACAATGGTACGAAGGACTTCCAAAGTAGCTGAATCGGCCCATTGGAGATCATCCAGGAATAGAACAAGTGAATGTTCTCTGTCAATAAATGCTTTTATAAATATAGGAACCAGACGGTGGAGTCGAATCGTTGCCTCAGCAGGTGGGAGAGCTTCCACAGCAGGAATTTCGCCAAGTAGGGCTTGCACTTCCGGAAGGAGTGCTGCAAGAACACCTGCGCCCTGCCCTAATACTTTTGCTATTCTGGTCTTCACCATGTCCACTCGCTCTGGTGCTTCACCCAACGTGTGCTTAATCAACTTTCGAAGTACCTGAAGTATCGGTGAGAAGGGAACATCGTGATTCTTCGGTTCACATTTTGCCTCCAAGAACAGACCGCATTTTTTTATATGTTGCATTTGAAATTGCCGGATGAGTGCCGTTTTCCCACTCCCCGCCTGACCGCTAACCAACATTAACACTGATTCGCCAGAACGAACCTGTTCATATGCTTCGCGAAGCTTCTCTTCTTCCCTCTCACGGCCAAAAAGTGTCCTGGGCATTCGAAAACGGCTTGCTTCATCAGCACGCGAAATGTCAAAGGGTGAGATATAACCTTCTTCGATTAATGAAGAGAAACATCTCTTCAGATCCATTAACAGTCCATATGTGCTCTGATAACGCTCATCTGGCGACTTGGACAACAGCTTCATAATAATCGCTTCCAGTGATTCGGAATGCTCTGGACGCAGCTCTCTCAGCCCTTTGGGAACCATAGCTAGATGTGCATGTCCGTACTCTTCAGCACTCTCGGCCTGAAACGGTGCTTTTCCTGTGAGCATTTCATAATAGATCATTCCTAACACATATAAATCACTTCGCTCATCAGGCCAACGATTCAGTCTTCCCGTTTGCTCTGGTGAGATATATACATAATCCGTCTCACCCATTTCCTCGATCACAGCCAGCTGAGTTTCCAACTCAATCCAAATATGAGCGGGATTCAAATTACCCAAGACCGAGCCTCGCTTATGTACAGCATGAACCTGTTCTGTAATAGATATAGCCATATGTAAAAACGTCTGAACGACTACCGGGGTCTCATCCAGCCATTCTTTTAAGGTCATTCTGTCTGCCTGCACCAAGTGTTCCATTCCTCCATTTGATTTTTCAAACTACTGGATTATTCAATGATTCTATATTTCATCTTATTCTATCATTAAGTATCCATTATAGATTGCAAATCTTTGCATCATTCGAGATGAGCGCTTTTCTTGATCATAATCAGGTACAAAAAGATTCGTCCGGATATAGAGAAATCTCATCTTAACATCACTTTCATTATCTAGGGTATATTTTCAAGCTGATTATATGGCACAAAATTTATAGATATATTGAAGTGTCAATTTTGACTCCCGCGATGCCCGCCGCTACGCTGGTCTGGAGGAACCGATTGATGCCAAGGCCGGACATATTCCAGGTGCGTTGAACTACTTTTGGAAAGACGTATTGGATTCGGATGGACGCTGGACAGGTGCGGGGGCGTTAGAAGAACGTTTCAGCAAGCTGGACAAGGATGAAGCCATCATCGTGTATTGCGGTTCCGGTGTCTCTGCTTGCCCGAATGTGATTGCGCTGGAAGAAGCGGGATATACGAACGTGAAGCTGTATGCCGGAAGCTGGAGCGACTGGATTTCGTATGAGGGGAATGCGGTTGCTACGGGAGAAAAATAAAACCAAAGAGTCCACGTCAAACGTGGGCTTCTTTGTGCTGTCATTATATCAATATAGAATGTTAGATGCTTACATTTCCGACTTCTGTAACGTTCAGATTCAGTTTATGTTTTCGGCATACTTCGTAAAAATCTTTTGAAACAATGGGTTTGAAGATATTTATATAATCCAGCAAAAAAAATTCATGCTCGCCAATTCGCTCTTCATGAAGGCAGATTCGAGATACAACTTTGACGATCTTACGTGGAGGCTGTTGTACAGATGCAGCAATGACCGCTTTGCGCCCATATTCCGAACGTTCATAATCGAAAACATCCAAACGATCAAGCTGATGTGCAGTCCAATAGGTTTTTTCAACCGAACGACCGTCGTGGTAACACACCGTTGTCGGAATAAACTGTGTATTTGTTTTAGTTTCCTCCAACAGCGTTTTAAAACGATCTGATACGTGTCTCGTTCCTGTGATCGTCTCAAAATAATCTACATTCAGGTTGCGCACCGTAGACAGTAACTCAACATCTGCCGTTGTCCCCTCTGGCAGCGGATTCTCTATCGCCAAATAATTCATATCTAATTCGGGAGTGAAGGTCGTTCCGCCACTAATAAACCCTCGACGTGGATATTGAGATTCCAGAAAATAATAGTTCATAGAATGATATCTCCTTTCCGAATGAAGTGCTTTTCAATCAACTACAAAGAGGTTAAATGGCAGGGTTTACGAACATGGAGTTGTATTCCGAGAGCTGGAGCGAACGGATTAGTTATGAGGGGGATCCTGTGGCGACGGAGGAGGAATAGCAGAATTAAGCAAATATATAGTATGTAATATAGAGTACATCTGTCATGTGGCGATGTACTCTTTTATTTTTCGTATAGTCCTAAAATCGGGAGAGTCGACAAGGGTCTAATTCACTTCTTGATTCCCGATCGATGATTTCACTTGCAGCCAGACGTGCAATCAGTGGCGCCAGCGTAATTGCAGAATGCATCACTGTTAGATAAAGTCCCTTTACGTGATCTTGGAAACCCACAATCGGATAGCCGTCTTCAGGCATAGGTCTCATCCCGACCTTTATACTTTCCAGTTCCAGTTGATTCCCATCTTTAAGACTGCGACGCAACGTGTCGAACGCTCGCTTACCAACCGCCTCTGGTCCGTTTTCCTGCGACTCGTCGATATAATCTTCCGCAGCAAGCAGGGTATAATCCGTCAGTTGACGCGCTTCAAACTGCGAATTTGAGATTAATGTACGTATCAGTCTATTCGTAGTTTTCATCCGAATTAGAATGGAAGGCGACACCGTTACTGGCACCAGGCAACCTAACGGGTTGCAAAGTTCGGGGACGCCTGCACCTGCGGCCAATACTACGACATCCGACTCCAGAAAACCGTTGGACGTATGCACGCCGACCAAGCGGGAACCTTCTTGCTGAAGCTGTGTAACGTTGGTATCGAACTGAACCTTTGCTCCGTACTCCCTCGCTTTGCTCAACAACAGCTCCGTTACCCCTATAGGGTCTACCGCACCTTCTTCACTGACATACATCGCTTCATCCGGATAGTCCAGCAGATTCGGCTCCAATGCCTCAAGCTGCTCCCGGTTTAATTTTTGAAAGTGGGGTTGCTCCCTTAGGGGTGGAGTGTCCCAAGTTAGCGCTCCATGCCAATGAATTTTCAGTTCGGGTAACTCTTGCTGAAGCGTATGATATTCTTCCAAAGATGCATCGTACAAATGCCAGTAATCGGGAGCCACCCTATGAGTAGTATGTATCCAGGCAAACGATTTTTCCGTGACTTCACGCGCCGCTGCAGGATGTCGTTCAATAACGGTTACATCTTGATTTCGTTTGGCCAGATGATAGGCCATGGATGCCCCCACAATCCCTGCGCCAATAATCACAATTTTTTGTTTAATCAATAATGACTCCTCCTTTTTCACCCTATTGTAACATAGGCGTTAATGAGTTCAGGCTCTATTCACCTTATCCAACAGAAAGATGATTCTACAATTAATCCACGGTTTTAAGCAAGCTGTCCACAATAAAGTCAAGCTGTTTGTCTAGCGAATATATATCATTGTAGAAAAATAAACCAAAGCTCATATCAATCAGACGTCCTTCTTTGACTGCTGGGAGGTTGTTCCAAATGGTATTGTTAGAAAGATCTATCATTCCTTCAAAGCTAGAACGGAATATATAATCACCTACATATTCATGTAATACTTCATAAGAAACGTCCTTGCTAGTCGCATCGTTCCTTGCGTTTTCAATTTCGCGTTGCAAGACTTCAGGTGCTTTCATCCCTAAATATTGATAAATAATCTGCGAACCCCGTCCATAACCCAAGCCTGTCATTACAGCCATAGAACCTTTGTTGCTTTCCATAATAGTCGCGGTTTTATCCAAAATACCTGCTTGTTTAAGTTTTTCCTTACTTTGCTCAACCTTTTTGCGAAAGTTATCCAGCATTTCCTGAGCTTGTCCCTCTTTACCTAGAATTTCACCAAGCAATTTCATACGTTCTTCTACTGGGAGATCATAAGGAATGTATACTGTAGGGGCAATTTTTTTGAGCCCCTCATATATTTCTTCATTGGTAACGATAATGAGATCGGGATTAAGCGCAGTTACTGCTTCCGGGTCTGGTTTGAATGCACCCAAGGAGGTAACACCATCCAGTTCGCTCGCAAAAGCTGCTCCTTCTTCTACAGAAGAGATCCCAACAGGATTTACACCTAATGCAAGTAAATCACCCATTAAATACAGGACAACTACTCGTTGTGGATTAACCGGCACTTCAATATCCCCTTTTATGGTGGTTACGGTCTTCGTTTGAGATGTTGTAGCTGTAGGATTGGAGCTGTTGGCCTCTACCTGGTTCGTTGACTTTCCGGTGCCTTCATTTGCTGAAGGACTCCCTGTCCCACCAGTTGAACACGCGCTGAGCAATAGGGTTAAACAAAGTAATAATGTGATAGCTAAGGGTGTCTTTCTACTTCTGTACATCAATAATTCCTCCTCAAATATATGCTGATTATGATAATCATTATCAATATATAAGGAAGTCTCATCCTCTACAATACCTAATCGTGCCACTGTGGATGGTACATTAGGACTTGCATGCTGCTTTCGATAACGAATGGGTGCAATACCCATATATTTTTTGAACATTTTAGCTAGATAATATCCATCCGGATAACCAACAGCCTTGGCAATTTCTTGTAAAGTAGCATTTGTAGCAAGCAGCAGTTCCTTCGCTTTGTTCATACGGATTTGAATGACAAAATCAATTGGACTATGACCTGTCTGGCGTTTGAATAGTCTTGATAAATGTCTTGGACTGGTGTCCATGAGCTCTGCTAACAGGTCCATTGTAATGGGTTCAGCATAGTGTTCCTGCATATAGTATTTCATTTGTGCAATCAGGTCTGGCTTTATTGTAGGTTCGCGTCGATTGTGGATTTGCCATAGCAACTCGTATACAAATTGATAAAATAATGACTTTACATGGAACTGTTCCAATGGTCCTTGCTCTTCCCATGCTGTCATCATGTATTGTACTTTGTCCGACAAGGAAACAGGATGATCTGGTGCAAAGCCATATTGAAGCCGGAAGGGATTACGGTGTTCCATCATGTCCAGAATGTCTTGACGTTCAGGAAGTGGGATGCTGGCTTTGTAATAAATCATATAATAATCAAGGACTTCTTCAACAGGCAAAATATTCAGGCAACAGCCCTTTCCACCATGCAAAATATGGAATCGTGTGACTTGATGATCATTTCCATCCAGCTGCATAACTGCATTGCCACGCACCGTGTATAAGAAGCAGCTAGCGGGGAACCGGTAGGCGTGAAGGTCCTCCTTCATTTGCATCGTGATATGGCGAATATCCATTATTTTAATAGATGCCTTGTTCCATAGTAAAAGATGTTCATTTAAATGTAAGATGGCTTTTCAGCTCCTCAAAAATCATTGGTTTATATATAACTTAGTGAACTCAATATACAGTAAGTATATTAGTCCATTTATTATTATAACTATAACTCTCAACGATCGTAGTATGAGGTCGAAAAATAAACCTTGATGTAGTTGGGTAGGTACACCTCTCCCCAGGACATTATAATCATTCCACGAATATGTAAAGTACAGCGAAAATTTACAAATAGCTAAAATGAATCGTTTTGGTTTAATCTGAGTATTTATTCGGAAGGAGAGTTGAGTATGGAATTTATTTACGAAGATGAACGACTTGCAGTGAGCGTTGTCCAAGCGATTCACACTGGGGATATTCCATCGCTAAGGAGACTACTCGCAGAAAATTCAGGGTTGGCCATGACAAGAATTATTGAAAGAGATCCTAGCAACGAAGGTGAGAGTTCTAGCATATCTCGAACGCTGTTGCATGTGGTGACAGACTGGCCAGGTCACTTCCCACATGGATCGGATACCGTAAAGTTATTAGTTGAGTTCGGTGCAGAAGTGAACAGTCGCTTCATGGGTTCGAACAACGAGACACCACTTCATTGGGCTGCGAGCTCAGATGACATTAACGTGCTTGACGCGCTTCTTGATGTTGGCGCCGATATCGAAGCGTCCGGTGCAGTGATCGCCGGTGGCACGCCACTGGACGACGCAGTAGCATTCGCTCAGTGGCGTGCAGCACGTCGATTGGTTGAACGGGGAGCGATTATTGCACTTTGGCATGCGGCTGCGCTTGGACAGATCGACGCAATAAAGGCCCATTTTAAAGGGGACAAGCTTCCTGAGCGCTATCCTTGGGGAGCAAGCAGCTCTTTTCCTCCCGACAAGGTTACCATCGCCTTCTGGTGCGCTTGCCACGGAGGACAACGACAATCAGCACAATATCTCCTTGAACAAGGTGCCGAACTGAACTGGATATCCACCTGGGATGGGTTAACACCACTGGACACAGCAAAACGTAGTTTTTCTCATGAACTAATTCAGTGGCTTGACCGTCAAGGCGCTAAATCTGCAAGCGAACTGGATTGATATTTGGGGTTACAGCAGTTAAGGTCTACCTTGCTCATAGACATATCGGATATAATCTTGTGCACTTTGGTTAATTTCTTCATCGGTTGCTTGGAATGAGGCACCGAAGACTGCAAAATACGGTAAGGCTACGGCGCCAACATGATTTATGCTGGCTTTGAAAGGCGTGACTACCTCATCTAAGGTAAAAGATACTGAACCCTCCCTCGTGTAATTTTCCTTCTTATCGCCAATGGACATGGCCAAGCCCATCTTTTTCCCATGCAGTTTGTTACCTGTTGATCCATACGCCCATCCATAAGTAAAAACATCATCTAGCCACTTTTTTAGCAAAGGCGGATAGCTGTACCAATATAACGGAAACTGCAAAATAATATGATCATATGCTTCGAGTAACTTCTGTTCTCTGGACACATCGATGTTCCAATCAGGATATGCTTTATAAATCTCATGGATTGTAATCTCGCTCGAGTGTTGCAGCAGCTCCTCTTTCCAGCGTTGATTTACTCTTGAAACCTCTATATTGGGATGCGCCAGAATGACGAGTGTTCTCATATTTACATTCCTTTCTCGGTTCAGTTTCAGACTTCTTTTTCGAATATGGCCATTATCATATAAGCCTGAAAAAAAGAAAATGCACACCCGAAAGTAAGATGGTTACTTCAAAGTGTGTATGGACTTCATCAGCCATATTGTGAGAAAATAATTAGTTATAGCACATCAACAAGATGTAACATGAACGAGGTGATATGTCATGAAGCAATATAACCTGGGAATCGAAGCGACACTCGAAATTATGGGCGGCAAATGGAAAGCGCTAATCATATGTTTATTAATGTCTGGCGTGAAAAGGACAGGCGAATTACAGCGCAGTATAGACGGTATCTCGCAAAAGGTCCTGATCCAGCAATTACGTGAGCTTGAGAAGGACGGCCTTGTCAGAAGACATGTTTACCAACAGATGCCGCCCAAAGTCGAATACAGCCTTACAGAGTATGGAGTTACCGCCAACAAGATTGTGGATGTGATGTGCACATGGGGGCGGGAAAATATAGCATTAAGGCAACAACAAGGAGAAGAAATTATACTATTGGAAAATAAAGAGCCTGCTCTTTGAGCTGGTACCCATAGAACGACACTTTGAAAAGAAGGAGACTAGAATTGAAAAACTATCTTGTATTTGGTGCTAGCAAAGGATTAGGAGATGCATTTGTCAGGGGTGTGCCCGAGCAAGGCGATAAAGTCTGGGTCGTGTCTCGCACGAAACCTGACAACTTGAAGCTGGACGATGGCGTAGAACGCATATGGATACAGGCAGATCTGTCTGATCTCCATGCATCCAAACAGATCTGCGATGCGCTTCAGAACGAGACTTTGGATGTTCTCATTTACAATGTGGGCATTTGGGAAAAAGAGGGGTTCGAGGACCACTATACGTTCGATAAGGACACCCCAGCCGACATCAGTAATCTGATTCATGTGAATGTAACATCCACTATTGTGTGCATTCAGGCCTTATTACCCCACCTTAGGAAATCAACAGCAGGCAAAATCATTCTTATTGGCTCGACTGCGGGTCTGAGCAATGCGAACAGTACTCAGGTATCTTTTGTGGCCTCCAAATTTGCCATTCGTGGGGTTACAGAAGCCTTGAGAGAACATACAAGAAAAGACCGAATCGCGGTTACGTGTATCAACCCGGGAGAACTCGCAGCCGAAGTTCCATATAAAGATGGCATTGACCGCGCTCTTTCCGAATATAATGGTACACGCATCCCTCTTCAGGATATGGTTTCTATCGTAAAATGCATCGTCAGCCTGTCCAATGCAGCCTGTGTAAAAGAAATTAACATTCCGGCAATTACGGATTTGAATGCTTAATTAAAATTTCAACGGGATTAAAAAGAATTTCCATGACAACCAGAGAAGAACAAACATAAAGAGCGCGTTGGAAACGTGCTCTTTGTGCTGCCGCAAAGGAAGTTAACATTTTATTAAATGGACTAACATATGGCTTAAATTCATTTCAATTTTAAAAAACCTCACTATACTTTAGTCCTGTCCTCCCTGGGCTAGGGTCTTGGACAAAGACTGGGCTTGAGTTTGTTCTGATTAGGATATATCCACTGCTATACTGCAAAGCGATATACATATTTTGATAAAAGGAGCTATCACAATGAGAACAAATTTCAGCACCATGCCCAGCACGAGTTCAGAGGAGGAAAAAGTCCAAAAAGCCAGGCGAGGACTGCTCGTTTTCTTTGCCATGCTCTTCCCGCTCTCCATCCTTAGTTATGTACTGATCATGAAAGCACCGATTTTCGGTCTGCTCCTCATGTGGACACCTGGCTTGTCCTCCATCTTCGCCCGTATCGTACTGCGTGAAGGCATCTCGGATATTTCCCTGCGAATTGGTGGAAAGCAGACACTGAAAACGTTGCCTTTCATCTTGCTGTTTCCAGTTGTCATTGGTTTATTTGCTTATGGAATCGCATGGATTACGGGGCTGGTTCAGTATGTTACACCGGACTCATTCATTGAAGGCCCATCTGGTGTTATCCTTGCAGGAACAATACTTTTTCAAATGTTTGCGGGTACTGCAATCGGTATAATCAGCAGTTCAGGAGAGGAGCTTGGCTGGAGGGGCTATATGCTGACTCGACTGATTAACGCCCGTGTACCTAGACCCGTGCTGACGAGCGGAATTATTTGGGGTGTATGGCACCTTCCCGTAATGCTTTTTGCAAATTATTATTCCGGTCCCTATCCAGCCTTATCGGTTATCTTATTTATGATTTCAGTGACCTCTTTCAGTTATCTGATCAGCCGCTTGCGCTTAACAACGGGCAGCATATGGCCTGCGATTTTCCTCCATGCATGTTGGAATGCCGTGATTCAGGATGCCTTCGATATATCTTCCAGTGGAAGAAACGTTCTGCTATGGACTGGAGAATCCGGAATATTAGTGGCTCTCGCCTTGCTGATTACAGCATGGATGATGTCGAGAAAGCCTCTTATCATAAGACAGCTATAAACTATTGTTTTAGGTGAGGATATATAAAACTTTTTGAGAAGACGACGTTGTTGTAGTCTAGTTAGCCAACGGGTTATGGCCCATTATCCTAATAACATCTTTGCACAAGAAGCGAGTGACAGAATTCGGAGCTAAGTGAACGTGTTGTCTAGGGAAGAACATCAAAGTCTTAAAATTGACAAAAGCCCGCAAAGTAGCGGGCTTTTCGATTTCCCGTCATTGGATCCTGGCTTTCAGACTAGATCACTTGTAAGAATGAAGGCTGGAAAATACATGCATGCTTTTGTGCTTTTGGATATGTTTCATTACTCTATTGAACAGCTCATCATTGAAAAGTCACTTTGATGCTGTCATGCACTCCACCAGTGCCCGCAGGGAGTAATCGGAGGTGGAACACAGCAGAATGCATGCGGCTGTCTGTGGCAGTGAGGTGTCATCATAGGGATTGCGCAGCACCAGATTCAGCAGTGGCTTAACCGCAGCCAAAGCCTCAGCCAGATCCAGCTGGCCTGTGAATAGATGGGCATTAAGGGTTCCCTGGATAACGACATCCACATCAGCAGCTTGTAGAACCAGGGACTTTATCTGCTCGGCATCCGGCTTCATTGCGCAGTAGCACGTTTGCACAGCCAAGCCTTCATCCCTCAACAGGGAGGCTAACCTGATCTCCGCAGAACCACTATTATCGGCCTGAGTCAATTGCTCCTGCTGCGGCAGTATCAGCAAATATTTCAGCGAATCCTTGAGTGGCAACAGGCCCTGCGGGTCCCGGCTAACTTTCACGGTCATACGAGCCAGCTTCAGTGCCGCCTCTCCCCACTGCTCTCTGGGAATCGGCTGTGCAGCCGCTTGGTACTGCCGGAATTGGTCATACAGCTGCCGAATACGAAGAACCGACTCGTCGATTTGCTCCTCATTGATTCGCCCATCCCGTACAGCTGACAGAATACCCGTGATGACCCGACTCTGAAACTCCGGCGTATGGCACATCAGGATCATATCGTTCCCCGCCTGAACGGCCAGTACCCCCACGTCTTCCGGGCTGAAATTTTTGCGAATTGCCCCCATTTCGATATCATCCGTGCAGATCACCCCCGTAAAGTCCAACTGCTTCCGCAGCAGTTCCGTGGCAAAAAAAGGACTGAGTGATGCTGGGAGTCCGCCCGATTCCGGGATGTTTGGAAACACCAGATGACCCATCATGATTGAATCCACACCGGCTTGAATTGCTTCAACAAAGGGAAGCAACGGACCCTCCATCAACTGTTCAATCGTCAGCTCACACTCGGGCAGGACAATATGCGAGTCTCCGCTCACTTGCCCGTGGCCGGGAAAATGCTTTGCCGTCACGGCTACACCTGCTTCATGCATCCCCTGAATATAGGCGCGGCCGAATTGGGCCACCAGCTGCGGGTTCTCTCCGAAGGAGCGAACACCCACAACCGGATTATCTATATTCGTGTTCACATCTAGCACTGGTGCCCAGTTCATGGGAATACCAAGGGAGTGCAGCTCACTGCCGATGATTTTACCGAGCAAACGGGCGGCTTCCGGATCTTCACTTAACCCGGCTGCCCTGTTGCCAGGGACGTAGGGAAAAAAGGACTTAAACTTGGATAGGGTTCCACCCTCTTCATCTACTGAAACGTAATAAGGCAGAGGACTACCACTCTCTCTAGCTATGTTCTTTACTTCAGCAAGTAGCGCATGTGTCTGCTGCTCGCTCTCAATATTATGGGGGAAGATGCCGATACCCCCAAATCGGTGCTGTGCCATTCTGCCGCGAAACTCCGGCTCGGCCCCAGTCGATGGTGTGCCTACTACGCACATCAGGGCTATTTTGTCTTCCAGACTCAATGCCTTCAGATCAGCTTGCGGATGGATTGCGTTCAGACCCAGTTCTTGATAGAGCGTGCGCTCCAGATAATCATGCAGATAGAACCTCGATTTCACAAAATGCTCCGCCATATCAGAGGGCTGGTAACGCTCCAGCGCAGCCTTCATCTGAGGCAGGACACCCTCACGTCCACGGCGGTTTCTCGTATAATTGTTATGGAGTGAGCGCCACTCCGCATCGTCTCCGGGATACAGCTCCCAGCGGTAGGCATACTTATGGATCGCCCGCGAACGATCTGTCGCCACCTCAAAATTATGCATGATCGCAATCAGTTCCGCTTCTTCCTTGTGCTCGCGCACTTCGTCCATCAGCTTCCAGATCACATCATAATAATCCTCCACCCTGTAATTGCCGAGAAGGTTATGTCCCGTAACAGGATCAATGCCATGAAACCGTTCCAGAAATCGGTCGATAAAGGTTGCGGTATCTGCCTTGCGGTTCCAGGCCAAATCTGCATGCAGCAGCATGGGGTACCAGGTGGTTTCAAAAATACCATACGGAACACCGAGGCTGAAAGGCCCCGTCCAGTTGGTAGCAACCACGCAGCCAAGATCCAGCTTGTCGGCCGTCTCTGCCCACTGAAGCAAGTTGTCTGTCCGGTTCAGCAGTACCGGGTAATTCTGGTGCTCAGCCCAATCAAAGCTGCGGACTGCTGGCGCTCCCATCACTTCAATGCCGAGCGCCCTGAATTTATTGGCATGCGAAGTAACCTCCGCTTCGATATTGCGCCCGTTGTAGATCCAGATCATGGCGACACTTCGCTGATCCAGCTTAGCCAGTTCCCCTGGCGGGCATTTATCCAGCATGTCATGCCAGAAAATCGGCTGTTTCCCCCGTTCTGCCGTAAATGCAATCAGACGGTTCAAAAAGGCGATAAAAGCTCGTTCACGCACGCTTCCAAACTCAATTTTGCAGCGTTCGCATTCGCATAGGCTATAGACCTCGTCACAGCCGAGATGGATATAACGCGAATCTGGATGAGCCTCGATCATCTCCTCAAGTAAGGTGGTTATCAATCCAAAGGTTTCCGGATGCGATGGGCAGATCTCCCCGGTGGACTGCTCTGTCTCGCGAAGATGCCGCCAACCTTCGTGGCGTAATACATATTCCAGATGTCCAAAGCTCTGCTGGAGCGGAATGATCTCTATAAAGTGCTCATGGGCGTTACTCTTCAGTTCTTCCAGCTGTGAACGACTTAACGCATGCTGTAGATGTGCGAACTCGGGATGCGACTGAAATGGGAACTTATCCTCGTATTCAATCAAAATTGCGTTCGTCTTATAACGGGCGAATTCAGCCAAATACTTCGTCAACAGTTCCGGCTTCGAGAACGTCTGACGCAGGTCAAAGTTCATTGCCCGCATAGGTGTATCCGGCCAGTCGGTTATGGACACCGCCGGGATGCTCCCATCCGGTCCAAGCAGTTGTACCAATGTCTGCAATCCATAAAATAGACCCGCCGCATCCAGTGCGTAGACTTCAGCCCTTCCCGCCGACACCTCCAGCTTATACCCTTGTGGACGTCCGGCAAGCCCAGTCAGATCCATTCTGTCTTGTTGAGTAAATGAAGGGACATCAGGAATGACCTGGCTATTCTGTTGCGCTCCCAGAACTTCATGAACTGCATGCGATCCGTGGTCCTCATCATTGACCACCTGCTTCGTTTCCTGCTCTGAGAAACGTCCGATTACTAACAAATAACCCTTTTCTATTCTGGAGCATATATATTCCATTCCCGGAAATGCCCTGCGGCAATGAATTTCCAATCTGGGATCATCCTGTTCCATGAAAAGACCCCATTTTTCCTCGCCATTCAGTCGCAAGGCTTCTCCTTCGCTCGCTGCAATTTGCTTCGGTTGTGGTATCAAGCTCGGCATCGCTCTCCTCCTATTCTCGGCTCTGTGGACTGATCCGGCCATTCTTCCAACACTGCAAAACACTTAACTTTCCACCATCGATGTTGAAGCTAACGATATCCGCAGGCGCTCCGACCTCAAGTCCGGCAGCCTGTTTAAGCCCAAGCAGCCGGGCCGGATGCACCGATGCACAGTCCCAGGCATCGGGAAGCCCGCACAACCCCGCTTCCACAAGATATCCTACCTGATCCGGCAGCATCATCGCCGAACCAGCCAACAGCTCAGGCTGGCCGGCAAGGTGCAGCCGACCTTCCGCCGTCAATACCACATCTCCACCGATATGCAGGTGGTAGGAACCTGGCGGCATACCGCTCAGCGAGACGGCATCGCTGACCAGAATGGCGCGATTTCGTTTCATCCGGAGAATTACGGCCAGCACGGACAGCGGAAGATGATGACCATCCGCTATCATGCACCCATACAACTCATCGGCTGCCAGCTGCTCCCACAGGTAGTTCGGATGACGAGGAAGCATCAGGTGTGCACCGTTGCCAAGATGTGTAGACATCACTGCTCCTGCGGAGACTGCTTCCCTGATCTGCTCTGACGTTGCTGCCGTATGTCCAATCGAGACAAGAATGCCGGATTCGCAGCACTGGACAATAAATGAAGCTGAACCAGGCCACTCCGGGGAAAGGGTAATGATGCGAATCAATCCTTCGGCGGCTTCCTGCCAACGGGTAAGGGCCTCCCAATCAGGCGGAACAATATGCTGCCTTGGGTGGGCGCCGCGTGGGCCATCCTCCGGCGAGAGGAATGGGCCTTCCAGATGAATGCCCACAATCCCCTCGGCTGCATCCGGGTTCAGCCGAACGGCTTTTGCGATGACGGAAGCCGCCTCAGCCAGCCGTACGGAACTGTTCGTAATCAACGTCGGGCAATAGCTTGTAACACCTTGGCTTTGCAGCTTCCGGGTCAGCTGCACTACCGTATCTGGACATAGCGGAGCTGTATTCAGATCCAGCCCCCATCCGCCGTTCACCTGTAAATCCACCAGTCCGGGCGCAAGCCAGGGCAGGCAATCTACGGGAGGCGACACTTCAAGTTCAGTAATAGCAGTAATACGTCCCTCTCTGATCCCGACCTCAATGGGCAGCCCTGTTCTGTAGTGCTTCCCGATCATTGACACGTTCACAGGCCGTAGGCTTCCCGGTCTGTGAACATCGTGATTCCGGGATGTGTACGCAGGATAGTGGCAGGACATGCCGTGCTGATCGGATCATGTAAAGCTGCCGCAAGTGCACGCCGCTTGGATGCTCCCGGTACAATTGCGAACAGCTCCCTTCCAGCCATCAACGTTGGCACAGTCAGGGTCAAAGCCTCCGCAGGCACATCATCCAGATGGGCAAAGCAGCCATCGTTCACCTGCTGACGGCGACAAGCTTCGTCCAGTTTTACCGCTTTGACGATCCTCGAGTCTTTAAAATCGGCAACAGGCGGATCATTGAAGGCGATATGCCCATTTTCTCCGATCCCGAGGCAGACGATATCAATAGGAGCCGCACGCAACAGTTCCCCATATCTCTGACACTCCTGCTCCACATCGTGTAGCCCATCCAACAGCTCCACCCGCCCAGGCTGCACCCGATTGAACAGCCGATTCGTTAAATATTGACCAAATCGCTGGGGAGCCGTTGGCGGCAGATACATATATTCATCCATATGAAAGGCACAGACCCTTGACCAATCAATACCTTGCTCCCGTACCAGACCTTCATACAATTCGTTTTGCGAAGGAGCAGCAGCGAACACCATGCGTACCTGACGCTCCGAATCCTGAAGCAGCTGTCTTAATCTGGCCCCAACCGCAGCTGCAGCCGCTGCCCCCATCTGATTCCGATCAGCATAAACCTGCACAGACATATGCTCAACGATATGAGTCTTGAGCGGTTCCACCAAGTCATTCACATTCATGTGCTTCCTCCTCCTTCAAGCCATTTCTCGTCTGCTTGTTCAGTTGCTGACATTCAACATCAGCAGCGTTGTATGCGGCGAATCATGACCTACTGCGTAGTAATAGCCGTTGTAACGGATTCTGCGAGGTTCAAAACCAACCTGTCTGCCCGGTCCCACCGCTTCCGAGACAAGCGTCACGCTCCCATCCACTCCGGTTGTCCCGCTGGTGTAACGCCCCGCCGAATAAGTAAATCTCCCCTCGACTTTCGCCCCCGCAAGTACCGCGCCTGTATCATAATCTCTGACCTTCAGAGTGACAGATACCCCTGATCCCCCATAGACCAGATTCATGTCCGTTACAATCAGTGGCTTCAATGGGGTGCTACCAGTGGTCGCCGACACTTCATCGGTGAGAGGCCCGATATTGCCACGCAAATCACGGGCCGCAATACGATAATAGTATGTCGTATCCGGCAGCAGTCCCTTGTCCTGGTAATTCAGGGCGCGGGCGAGTCCAACGATATCCGTAGCGACAGGCGTGAACCCCTGCACGGTACTTCGGTATATCACATAGCGTTCCACTTCCATGTTATCCGAAGCCATTCCATAATTCAGATGTACAGTCTGATAATCAGTCGCCTCAATGGAAGGAACCCCTGAAAGGGCGGAAGGAGCTTCCTGATCATCCGGCGCTGTCCAAACTACACCGCCCGGCCCCCAATAAGAAGGAAGTGCCCGGTAGGAATCATAGTGATGGACGGCAATACCGCCAAAGGCGCTGCTCTGCCCGTAAGCTGCATATACCTTATCTAGCTCGGCTTCCATGTGGATACGCCCCTCCTCCCAGAAGGTAATGGTCTCCGGGTCTCCGCTATTGGCGATATCCAGCGTTTCCACACCAATCACCACGGAATTCGGCTTGCCGATCTGATCCGCATAAGCCAGCTCTCCAGCAGCCCCGGCAATAATGCCAGCGGAGCCATCCGCCGTATCCCGGTAATCCATAATGGAGATATAGTCGGAGATATCTTGAACATGCTCAGACAGCCATTTGCTGGATCCATTCCATGAAATATTCGCTGCTTGATCCGATGTGTCATACCACTTGGGCACAGCAGGGCCGAACGGAAGCCGAATACCTGCGGTATCCCGGCGATCAATCATCTTTTGCAGGCCATCCAGGTATTCCTTCTGCAGGAAATGACTTGGGTCTTTAAAGTCGGGAGAGATATAAGGCTCAATATCCACATTGATGCCGTCAAACTTCTCCGTATCCCCCGCTGCAAGATTGTAATTGATCACCTGCTCCATTTCCTGCACAGCATGATGGTGATATTTCTCGTAAGCGCCCATATAGGCCGGTGTAGTGCCGCCTGCAATTAACGCATGCACCTGCAAATTTTTGCTGTGCGCCCAACTCACGAAAGAGCGCAACTCCACTTCCTGGGCTTCCAGTGCATCGTATCCGGCATAACCGCCTACTGCAAGATAAAGCGTCTGGACCGGTGTTTGGCCAAATGTCTGCGTATCGGTGATGAATGACTCCAGCACCTGGCGCGATCCAGGGTTCAGCAGCAGCTTATAACTCTCCGGTTCCCAGATCCACATGGCCCGCTCCTGTACAGGAAGAGGAGCGGCAGTCTCATGCGTCCCGGTTCCAACCTGAGCATACACCGTCGGGCTATAACCATAACGCTCCGGTGCGCTGGCCGCTCTGGCCTCCAGACTGACCGTACGATCGCCAAGTCCCGCCGTGTCCCAGGTGTATACATATGCAGGCCCTTCCTGAACAGCTTCCTCCCATGGCCCACGGTTCACCCGAACCTCTACCAGCATGATCGGAAGTGGAGAGCTGGTCTCGACAGAGATCTCCACCTGGCCGCTAAGAGAAGCGCCCTCAGATGGTCCCGTGATGGTTACTACAGGAACAGCACCTGCCGGGTTATTAACGGTAAGGATGGCAGGCGCTCCCCATACCCCGTAACGGGTGGATGTATCCAGTCCACGAACCACCAGTTCCACAGTCCCGTTATAAGCTGAGGTATCCAGCATATAAGACCAAGTGCCGCTGTCATCCCCATCTGGATCATTTAATACCACTTCGAATTGAGCCGTTCCGTCCACAAACAGTCGAATGTCATACAGGTCGGTATAACTGCCCCCAATTTCCACCACACCTCCATCCGATACATATCCGCCCGCAGGCGCGTCCAGTGATATTGAACCCGCCGCTTCTGCCTTGCCAGGGACAGCTATTCCAATCGTCACCATACAGATCAACAGAAACAATCCCAGTTTGAATCCGGAGTTCACACGCAGATGCTGCTTTTTCATAAGCGAAGCCTCCTTTTGCCATTCTGTAATGGTCTAGGATTTCTGTGCCGTACATTCGCTCATTTCGCGCTCAGCTGAACATTCTGAACACGGTCATACGCTTCCTTATAGGTGTTCAGCAGCTTATCTACCCCGAGATTGTTGATCTCCTCCACATACTTCTCCCAGTCCGCCAGACTCCGGGAACCCGTAACAAATTTGGCAAAGCTCTCGTCACGGTGCTTCTTGATCGCTTGACCGGTAATGGATATGACCTCATTTTCCACTTCTGTAAAAGCGGGTCTTGGCTGCATTGCGGGAGGATCATATTTGACCGCTTCTTCATAGGCATGCTTCAGATCGTCCGAGAACAGCGACAAGTGGGCGTTGAAATCAATCCAGGTATAGGTCCCGCTGGTCTGAAGCCCTGTCTGCTTGCGCATTTCAATGACATCGTTATACTCCGGCTTGAATTTGATCGTATCGCCTTCCTTTATAAAAGTCTCGCCCTCTACCCCCCAGCTGCTGAGTGTACGTCCTTCCTCGGAATAGAAAAAGTCCATGTACTTCATCACATCATCAATGTTCTTGGAGGTCGAGGCCACCGTCAATCCGCCTTCCATATAATGAAAATACGGATTCAGCTGTTTGCCCCCTGAAATGCCTGCCGGAGGGGCCAGAAACTGCATGTTGAATTCCGGATTCTCCTGCTGCATGGCATTATTGAAAAAGTCAATCCGGCTAATATAATCAATGGTCACAAATGATTTTCCAGTCGAGACCATATCCTGCCACTGTTTGGTTTGCAATGATAAGAAATCGGGCGGGACCAACCCTTCATCATAAAAACTTTTCCACATCCCTACCATAGCCTTGTAGTTGTCTTCAGTCGGTCCATAACGCCATTGCTTCTGGTCAAAATCATAGTAGGCTCCCTCACCCGTTCCGTAGTTCACCGTCATATTGGCATTCATCTCATCCGGGATCTGACCGTAGCGAATCGAGAGCGGGTAACTGTCCGGGTATTTCTCCTTCAGCGTCTTCAGCGCCGCATGCAACTCTTCATAAGTTGTTGGAACCTGAATGCCTTCCTTGTCAAAAACATCCTTGCGGTACATCCAGATCATACGATTCGTCTCGCCGAAGCCCTGATTGGGGAACATATACATTTTACCGTCGGCGGACAGGGCAGCCTTCGCTTCCTCGGGATATTGCTTCATCCATGCCTTCAGATTCGGCATACTGTCCATATACTCCATCAGATCGACCAGTGCGCCCTGCTGACCAAACTTGTTCGAATCCTTGCGATTGGGCATATACATCAGATCAGGTAGCGTTTTGGAGGCAATCGCCAGGTTCAGGCTTTCATCCAGCTTGCCGGAAGGTGTCTGCACTTCCAGCGTGACGCCCGTCTTTTCCTTCAACCAGCTCCAAATGGGCCAGCTCTTGGAATAAGGAAAAGTGGCATTGTTGTCCAGCAGGGCCGTAAACGTCTTTCCCGCCCCGGTGGAGTTATCGGTTATTCCGGTACTGTTCCCCTTGGTATCTGTTTGGGGGTCGGCACCCTTGCCGCCGCTGCACCCTGCCACCATCGTTACTGCAATCAGCAGGGGAAGTATTACCGATTTCCATTTGCCCATAAGCTTCTCTCCCTTAATCTGAATTGGCGGTGCATTTCTTGCCTCACTTAACCTTTGACAGCACCAACCATGGCTCCTTTGACGAAATACTTCTGTACAAACGGATAGATGACCAGAATCGGCAGGGTTGAGACCATAATGGTCGCATACTTGAGCGATTCCTCCACGACCAGATTATCTCCCCCAATGGATGTTACGTCGCCTGAGCTTGCGCTGCCGGCCAGCACGAGATTACGCAGCAGCACTTGGAGCGGAAACAAATCGGGAGACCGTAGATAGAGCAGCGGAAAGATAAAGTTGTTCCACATACCTACGGCATAGAACAGGGCAATCGTGGCAAAGGATGCCTTGGACAGCGGCACAATAATACGAATGAAGATGCCAATATCGTTCAGGCCATCCATTCGGCCCGATTCCTCCAGCTCTTTGGGGATGCCTGAGAAGAATGTGCGCATCAGAATGAGGTTCCAGGTGCTGACTGCCCCCGGGAGAACCATGCCCCATACGGTGTCCACCAGATTCAGGGAACGGACCACCAGAAAGGTCGGAATCATCCCGCCGCTGAAGAACATCGTAATGACAATTAGGACGGTGAAGCTATTGCGCAGTGCCATGTCTTTTCTGGACAGTGCGTAGGCTCCAGTGGAGGTAACCACCAGTGAGATCAGTGTGCCAAGCACGGTATAAATGATCGTATTTCGGTAAGCCGTCCAGATTTGCGGATCGCCCAGCACCAATTTGTACATGCTCAGATTAAATCCCTTGGGCCAGAAGGAAATATTATTTTGGATGACGTTTACGTTGCTGCTGAGGGAAACCGCCAGCATATGAAGGAACGGATAGAGCGTAACCACTACAACGAACAGCAGGATCAGCGATGCCACAACGTTAAACCAGGAAAATCGGAATGAGTTCACGCCACACCTCTTTCTACCATAGACTGGTCTCACTTAATCGGCGGCTGAGCCAGTTGGCCGTATAGATGAATATCAGACTGATGACACCCATGAACAAATCAATGGACGCACCATAGCTGAAATTCCCCTGTACCATGCCTACCCTGTAGACATACGTGCTGATAATATCCGCCGTATCGTAGATCGCCGGATTCTGCATCAGGAAGACTTTCTCGAAGCCGATCTCCAGCACTTTGCCGATATTTAGAATCAATGTAATGACGATCGCGGGAGATATACCGGGCAGTGTAACATGCCAGATTTTGCGCAATCGGCTTGCTCCGTCCATATCCGCGGCTTCATACAATTGCGGATCGATGGCCGTCAGCGCGGCCAGATAAATAATGGTCTCCCAGCCGATATGCTGCCAGATTTCTGACAAGACATAGATGCCCCGGAACAGCCCAGGCTCATTCATGAAATTAATCGGTCCAATGCCGATACCTGCCAGCAAATTGTTAATCAGTCCTCCGGTTGGGGACAGAAACATAATCACCATACTCGCCACAATTACATTTGAGATGAAATGCGGCAGATAGCTGACCGTCTGTACAAAACGCTTGAATGCTGCCTTTCGTACCTCATTCAGCAGAATGGCCAGCAGGATTGGAGCCGGGAAGCCGAACACCAGCTTATACAGTCCCAGCAAAAACGTATTCTTCATCAGCGGCCAAAAATCGGGATTCTCCAGAAACATCCGATAATATTTGAATCCCACCCAATCACTGGCCCAAATTCCTTTAAACAGATTGTAATCCTTGAACGTGATGACCAGACCAAACATCGGCGCATAACGGAAGATCAAATAATACAGGAGGCATGGCAGGAATAGCAGCCATAGCGCCTTGTTCCTGTTCCAGGTTCTGATCAAACGCGACTTCCGCCGAGGCGGCCGGTGCGCTTCCTTCTGCAGTGTGCGTTGCGTTACGCTAGCATCAGCCATCGGCATGCCCCCTCTTGCTTAGATGAGTTAATTCGACTTGTATGTCAGCTAACTTACCCTGGGATTCTGGGGTTCGTCTCCGAATTATAGCTACAAACCTTTAGAAAGCGCTATCTACATGTTATATAACTTTTCGCCTTTACTCCTTTTTTCCAGATATCCGCGTATAATTCAGTAAAAGTGTATATTGTTTGTGTCAGCTTTATGCCGCTATGATAGGATTAAACCACTCGATCCGGGGCTGTACTCAAGGGGGAATGTCATAATGAAGGGACTGCTTACAAGCAAATTTGCGCTGAATGGACTGTTTGTCAAGCTAATGCTGAGCTTCCTCAGTGTCATCCTGATTTTGGCTTCATTTAATCTGTTCTCCCATCTGTACTTAAGCAACAAGGTCTATCAGGAGATGGTCAGACAAAATGAACTCGGCCTTGCACAGACCGTTGAAGGGTATGAAAATCACTTCCGGCTGACCCAGAACATGATTCTGGCCCTCACTCAATCGGATACCTGGACAGCCAACCTGGGCATTTTGAGCCATATTAAGGAGAACCGCCGTTACGATATTCCCGCAGAGGTGAAGTCGGACCTCTCCACGCTGTACGCCAATCCTTTTCTGCATATCGACAATTTCATTCTCTATTTCAAGCAAGAAGACTATGTACTGGAGAAGGAAGGTCTTAGCAGTGCCAGCGATATGTTCGGTAAATATTATTATAGTAAAGAATATCCTCCGGATTACTGGAAAACGCAAACGATGAACAACCAGTTCCTGAAAGTAATGCCTGCCGCAGCTTTTACGGAAAATACCCTTCACTCATCCCGCTCCCTCGGTCAACTGATGCCGGTCATGATGAAAGCCATTCCTTACGAAGATGTGTACGGCATTGTTATGCTGGATCCACAACGTATGCAGGACACATATGGCGATGCCGCTAATAATCCGTTCTACATTCTGGACAACGAGGGACGCCTGCTTTTTACTACGAAGGAGGGGGAACTGCAGAATCCGCAGCTACCTGCAGACGGAAGCAAACATGAACGTATTGGGGATCAGTATTACTTCTATGAAAAAGGTAAACAAACCGGGTTTACTTATGTCCGGGTCACTCAGGCCGCGGTAATCGCCGCGGAAATGCGCGGCATGCAGCTGCTGCTGGCTTTTCTGCTTGGCGCTGCTGTACTAATTAGCGTGCTCTCCTCCCTGTTTTTCAGTATAAGATTAAACCAGCCACTCCAACGTCTTATTGCCGCTCTGGACCGAAATCCGGACAGCGGACCAGACAAATGGAGCAGTGTAAAAGAATTCGCCATGATCGGCGACCGCCTGAGCTCCATTCTGGAAAATAACCGTTACATTCAAAGCGACCTTGCGCAGAAGAACTCTCTCGTACGCCAGTACGCTTATATTCACAAAGTAAAAAATATACCGCTCAGCTCCTATCTGGCAGAGCTTGAGGATGCCCAGCATTCCGAGCAGCCTTATGTCTCCATTCTGTTCAAGGTGGGCTTCAAATCCCAGCCAGATGAATTCGGGCAGCATACCCTGTTATTATGGAAGCTGATTCAGAGCCTGTTCACTAACAGCAAAACCAATAGCGTTGCCATTCAGCCCGAGCAGGACCAACTGCTCTTGCTGCTGTTCGATCCAGGGCCACAGAGTGGTATTCTTCAAGCGCTCGATACACTGAAGGAGTTGCTCGCTGTCGAGGAAGCCCTTTACCTCACCATCGCGGTAAGTCCGGTGTATTCCGGAGAAATTACATTTACCGATGCGTACAGCAATCTGTCCATGTTGTTAAAAGAGCGCAGGCTGAATGGGGAGACACAAGTTATTGTGGAGCCGCGCGCTTCTTCGTCCAATGCCTTCCATGTGAAGGTCACCTATGGGGAGGAAATGCACAACCTGCTGCAATCCGGCAATGAAGAGGCGGTATTCGCTTGGCTGGATCGCCAGCTGGAACAACTGCAGCACAAGGATGCGGCCGCAGAAGACTTCCGCACATTTGCAATCGGCGCAGTAGAACAGATCAGCAAGACGGTGATGAAGCTGAATTTGACGCACATCGAATCCGAGCTTCGCTCTTCTCCTCCGGGAGAGGCATTTGCTGGTTTCCATTCCATGCAGCAATACAGGGAATGGCTTCAGGCGTTGGCTCAACCGGTACTTGCGGCAGTACGCAGCCAGCTGGAAACGCGTGATCCGGTTATCAGCTTTGTGCTGGACTACCTGGATCATCATTATGGGGAAGATATTAATTTGAATATCGTCGCCGACAAGTTGAATTTAACATCGGGGTACCTCTCCAGTATTTTCAAGGAAAAGACTAACATCAACTTCAGCGAATATCTGAACAATCTGCGGGTTGAGCGGGCCAAAGAACTGCTTGTGAATGTAGATCTGCGGATCCAGGACATTGCGACGCAGGTCGGCTATCAAAATGTGAACTCGTTCATCCGCATGTTCAAGCGTCGGTACGGGCTGACCCCCGGAGAATACCGCAAGCGTCATGCAGGTGATGAGCCATTCATTTCCTCCAGCCATGGCTAGCCAGGCGTGAGCGGGCAAGGAACGAAAATTGTAAATACACAAACGCCCGCTTCGGAGGCGGGCATTTGTGTATGGTCTACATTAGAATTTTGGACAGGTGCACAAGAGCCATTGAAGGAATTCGCTGTTCTTCAGGAATTTGTTCATAGAGCAGGTGCCCTTTCCCCGCTTCAATCATTTGTTGGCGCATAGTAGCAATACGACCCTTACTGTGATCAATAAAACGAAAATCCACCTGTCGCAAACTTTGCATTTCGGTCAAACGTTCAAATGTCTCAGCCTTGATCCCCTTATGTATCTCTTTCAGTTCCAGCACCTCCAATTGATCCACAGTCCACAGGTTCTCAATCTCTTGCAGAGACTTCATGAAATCCAATTCAAGCTGCCGCAGATTCTTCATGTGCGAGAAGTCGCACAACCGCTCGATCTTGGGCAGCGACAGGTGCAGAAAGACCAGATGATGTAATGCCCCTACTGCATCGATCTCGGTCAGATTCTTTACGGACGATAACCTCAGCATACGGATATTCGAATCAGCCAGTACTTCGAGTGAACCAGCCAATGTACAGTGATCGAGAGCCAAATACTCGATAAATGGTAAGTCTACAACAAAATCAAGCTGATCAATGTCACAGTTCAGGACGAGGGTGCTCAACCGAATGCAGTCCTCAATCGGCGAGAGATCGGGAAATTTCCCGCTAAGTGCGAGGTAATTCAAGTATTTGTAATTTCGGATGAAGTCCAGGTTTTGCTTTTTGGGTGAGCGAATGTTCAGAAACTCCATCTTTTGCAGCGCACTCAATATACTTAAATCCTGTGGTTGCTTGAGATCCAGCTGCAAAGCAGTGACATGTTTTAAACCAGCAAGTGCCTCCAGAAACTCTTCTGAATACCGCCCCTTCACATCTGTATTGGACACATTTAAAATCAAATCGGGTCGTTTGGCAAACACATGTTCATCCAATTTTCGCAGATCATGCATCTCGTCCAGCCCGACAACAAAGTTAATCGTAGCCCTAATCCGCAGTTGTAAGATAGCCTTGTCCATTTTATCCTCGTTCCAGGGAACTCCACTCATCGAAGCAGCCCACGGTTCGTTCATTATTGGTAACCCTCCAATTCTCTGATACTTATCCATGTCTAGCTTTCCTTTAATTGTAAATCAAGAAGAGTGCTTTGAGAAGTCGGATATTCGATTGCAATACTGTATTCTGTATTCTGTACTCTGTACTCGGTAACAACTGGTGTATTCATGAAAATGTGAAAGAGATAATCTTTCAAAATCCATAATGTTACATATAAAGAACATTTATCCGATATAAAGAGATATCTATTTGAAAGAGGTGTGAAATCTGATGAACAGTACATTAATAGGTCCTGGAACAGGACTTATTGCCATTGCTGCGGGCGTAATGATGATTGCTACTTCCAAAAACGAAAAGCGGATAGAAAACAGCTTCATCTACAAACACGGCTTTAAACCAGGCTACGAAGATAAAGCTCGCAGAACATCAATACGGGCGAATCGCGTCGCAGGGTTCGGTTTGATTCTGATTGGTCTAGCTGCGATCGGAATTATCTAATACCTGTTAGAAGCTTGAAAGCTCATTTCGTGGTTACTTATCACCTGAAAACTCTGCTATAATACCTCCAAGTGTTATTCCCCAAGGGGAGATCAGGATGGAGGATAATCATCATGAAGTTTGCTAAACGTATGGAACATTTCAGTGAGGGGATATTCACACGTTTGCTGGAAATCAAGAGGCAACGACTGGAGAATGGAGAACCTGTCATCGATCTAAGTGTAGGCACACCCAATATTCCCCCTGCCCAACATATCATGACGGCTTTATGCGAGGCAGCAGCAGATGCCTCAAACTATACATATGCTGTAAATGATCAGAGCGAATTGCTGCAAGCAGTCAGTGAATGGTACAAGCGCCGTTACCATGTTGAACTGAATCCGAAAACCCAAATTTGCTCCTTGCTTGGATCACAGGAAGGTCTTGCCCACATTTCATTGGCGATTGTTGATGAAGGAGATCTGGTCCTTGTACCCGATCCTTGTTATCCGGTCTTTGCTGATGGGCCTCTACTTGCAGGAGCCGAACTGTATTATATGCCCCAAAAAGAAGAACACGGATATGTTATTCAACTTCAGGACATTCCTGAAGCTGTTGCGCGCAAAGCAAAATTCATGCTTGTGTCCTATCCGAACAATCCCACGACAGCAATGGCACCCCATCAGTTCTATCTGGATCTGATTGAGTTTGCCAAGAAATATGACATTATCGTTCTCCATGACAATGCATACAGCGAGCTGGTGTTCGATGGGAAAACGTGCGGTAGTTTCCTTGCTTATCCCGGCGCGATGGATGTTGGTATTGAATTCAACTCGTTATCCAAAACCTATGGATTGGCTGGGGCACGGATCGGCTTTTGTGTGGGGAACGCGGATGTGGTATCTGTGCTTAAAAAGCTGAAATCCAACATGGATTACGGCATGTTTCTTCCGATTCAGAAGGCAGCCATTGCTGCAATCACAGGGGATCAGAGTGAAGTTGAGCGGGTCAGAGATATCTACGAGGAGCGCAGAAATATTCTTTGTGAAGGATTCAGCAACCTCGGTTGGCCTATCGCCAAACCCGAAGCCAGCATGTTCATCTGGAGTCGGATTCCAGACCACTACGATACCTCAGAACAGTTTGCCATGGATTTGGTTACACAAGCGGGTGTAATCGTAACGCCTGGGAGTGCCTTCGGACCTTCGGGTGAAGGATATGTGAGATTCGCTTTGGTTCAGGATAAAGAGACGTTGCAGCAAGCGATCCTATCGGTAGATAACAGTGGAATGCTAAGAGAAAAAACAACTAATTTATAACATGAATGAAAAAAGCTATTATAAGAAAATATCCCCTCTAGGTAAGCAGTGAGAGAGAGAACATGTCTACATGAACTCAACACTGAAATCCAGAGGGGATTTTTTTATTTAAAGATCGAATGTTTAAGCTGATTTGCGCCAGTTGGAGCGATACATTAAATAGAGGAAATACGGCGTTCCAATGATTGCAATCAACAACCCGGATGGAATCTCGGTTGGTGCCATAACAGTCCTTCCGATTGTATCCGCCAGCACCAGCATCACTGCACCAACCAAAGCCGACAGAAACATCGACTGTCTTAATTTGTTTCCCGTCAATAGACGGACCATATGTGGAGCGATTAGCCCGATAAATCCAACCGTTCCCACACAGGCGACTGCACCTGCGGCAAGCAAAACACCAACGGTCATAGCCAGCAGACGCGTCCGACGAACACTCAAGCCAAGACCGGAAGCACTATTATCGTCGAATACCAACAGTTCGAATCTTCGCGCCAGCCACCACGCAAGCGGGATCAAAATCAACAGGAACACCCCAATGATCTTCACTTGATCCCACGTGCGTGCATAGGTACTGCCTGTCAGCCAAATAAAGCCGCTACTGCCATATACAGCGCCGCGAACAATCAGAACCTGAATGCCTGCGCCTGCAATTGCAGACATGGCGATACCCAGCAATACAACTGCGGAAGGATTGAGACCCTTCTTCCAGGACAGAGAGAATACGACTGCTGCAGCGATCCCTGCGCCAACAATCGCCGCGATAGGCAGCAAGAACACAGGAAGACCAGGCCAAAGGATGATGACCATCATGGCACCCAAGCCTGCGCCTGACGACACGCCCACGATGGACGCGTCAGCAAGCGGGTTGCGAACGGCCATCTGAATAAGCACACCGCTGATCGCCAGCGCAGCACCTGCACCTGCGGCGACAAGAGTTCGCGGAATGCGAAGCTGCACAATGGCCGAGTATAGCCCATCCGATTGAAACAGGCTTGGCAGAAGATCGGCCATTGGAATGCGCATCCCGCCAAACATCGTACTAAGGAGAACCAATGCTAACGTTAGTACCGTAAAGATAATAGCAATAGGGCCAAATGCCCAGCGACGTGAACGTGCTCCTGTGCTCATTGAGGTAGACATGCCTGATCCATTTGCTGCCTTCATGCGTGTAAGTACAAGCCAGATCAGCCATGGTGCACCAATGATTGCCATCACGGCCCCTGTCGGCAACTCCAGACTGGAGTTATGAACCATCTTGGCAAGTACGTCTGCACCAACCAGCAGTGCTGCGCCCCACAAGAAAACACCAGGCAATAACAATCGATTAGAACGAATTCCACTCAATCGAACCAGATGAGGTGCCACCAAACCCACAAAGCCAATTGGCCCAATTACACTGACAATGACCGCAGCCAGCAACACAGCAATAATCAACCCCGTGGCACGGGCCATGCCTACTTTTTGCCCGAGTGAAGAAGCAGTTGATTCATCCAGTTCCAACATATCCCACTGCCGGGATAAAACCAGGGCAACGATCGTAATTCCAATGACCCAAGGCCATGCGTAAATTACACCGCTCCAGTCATTCTGAACAAGCGTTCCTGATCCCCATAGAAATAATGCCTGAGTCTCCTGAGAGAAGAAAATATGCAGCGCGCTTGTAAAAGAACCAAGTACCATCGATACAATCATGCCGGAGAGCGCAAGTCGCACTGGACTTGACGTCCTCCCCCCGCCCATGAAGTAGGCTGCGGCAGCTGCCAGTAATCCACCGAGCACGGCGAAAAGGAAAGGCGATTGCTGCATCAAGCCTGGGAAAAAAATCGTTCCCAACACCACGACAAAATAGGCCCCCGCATTGATGCCGAGTGTGTCAGACGCCGCGAGCGGATTGCGTGTAATGGTCTGTAACAACGAACCAGCAACAGCAAGCGCCCCTCCAGCGAGTATACCAATTACCGTTCGCGGCATGCGCAGATCCCAAATCATATTATGTTCCAGTGTGTCCTGCCTGCCCATAAGTGAATCTACAACCGTATAGAGTGGAATTGAAGCTTCTCCATAACACAGGCTTACAAAAAAAAGCACGATGAGAGCGGTTAGACCGCCCCCATAAATGCTTAATGTACGCCAGTTAAACACTGGTCGGGAATGTTGGACCGAACTCATTGGGTAATCGCTCCAACAACCCCGTCAACCAGAGCTTTGGACGAGATAGGTCCACCGAACGTCCATGTTGTGCTATCCAGTTGATAAGTGCGTTTATCTTTGACAAAATTCAGACCTTTCCATACTGAATTGTCTTTCATTGCTGTGCCAAAAACGTCATCATCCGGTTGTGTGATGTAGATGAAGTTGCTGTCCTGAACAGCAGGCAGGGATTCAATACCTACCGTTGAGAAGCCATATCCTTCAATCTTGTCCGGCTTCCAGTCGTTAACCAGTCCAACCTTCGCCAACGTGCCAATTACGACAGCGTTATCGGTAAACATGCGAAGACTTGCTGCATTTTGATACGTAAATGCTTGTGTCAGTACATAATGGAATTCCGATTTGTCGGCAGCAGCAAGTTTATCTTTGGCTTCTGTATAGTGCTGATCGAGTTCATCGAGTACCTTCTTCGCTTGGTCTTCTTTTCCAAGAGCAACCGCGATATTGTTGAACGTTTCCGTCATTTTGTCATAAGTATAGCCATCACCCGTATACAGGTCATATTCAAGCGTTGGTGCAATGGCATTGAGCTGATCATAGATATTCGAATTGGAATTGGCGATAATCAAATCCGGCTTCAAAGCTGCAATCGCCTCCAGATTTGGCTCGTCACGTGTTCCAACATCCGTCACCGTGTCATCCAAAGCTGCTTCGGGAGTCACATAGACTTTATAGTTGGCGTTGTCTGCACTACCTACTGGCTGAACACCCAGTGCAACTACATCTTCCGTATATGTCCATTCCAGCGTAACAACTCTCTTAGCTGGTTTGTCCAGTTTAAGCTCTCCACCACTATGTTTAACTGTAACAGGACCTGCTGCCTCTTCAGTCGGCGTGCTGCCGGAAGAGGCATTTTCATTTGTATCTGTTGTGCTGCTGGCTTTACCGCAACCTGTCAGAGCAAGCGCCAAAACCGTCAGCAGTAAAAATCCGTTTAAGCTTTTTTTCATATCCTACTTCTCCCCTATTTATATGTATTTATATGATAACAATTATCATTATCACTAATGGATTATCCCGTAGGATTGCGATTTTGTCAATTCAAAAGCATGATTATTTTTCATTTGCGATATCTTCCCTGTCACTGCATAAACAGAAAAAATGAAAGAACCCGCATTCAAGGTGAAGTGCACCCCTTAGAATAGACATTGGAAAAACCCCTAGGTTTAACCGATGAAATTCTAGGGGGTGCATTTTTTATGGCGATAAAGGGACAAAAGTTTAATACATATTCGGAGAAAATTAAAAAAGAGGCCATTCGTCTACATATTGTTGAAGGATGGACTTATCGAAAGATTAATGAACATTTGGGGATTCATGACCCGGGACGAATGAAGAGATGGATGCGGAAATACCGGGAGCAAGGCGAGTTCGGACTGATGGATCAGCGAGGTCGTCGAAAAGAATACATGGATCAAGACCGCTATGTGCAAAACCTGAAACGGGAGAATGAGTTGCTAAAAAAGTGCTTGGTAATCTGGAAGGAGGAAGCAAACAAGAGAGATTTCAGATCATGGAAAAAGTAGCGGCTTACGGTGATATCCAGAGTCTATGCCATGTGTTTGGCGTGTCCCGGAGTGGGTTTTATGCCTATGTAAAACGTAAACGAATTGATCGCGATGCAAAGGCGAAGAAACAGGTGCTTCAAACGTATCAACGATATGAAGGCAAATATGGTTATCGACAGATCCAGTTGTTCCTTTGGCAAGATCAAGGGATTTGGATGAATCACAAAAAGGTGCTCCGCCTGATGCAAATGCTCGGTATTCAATCTCGAATCCGTCGTAAACGACGCTCCAGCAGCTCGTATGCACCTGCGCAGCGTGTAGCAGAGAATCTCTTGAAGCGCGACTTCCGTGCGGAAAAGCCAAATCAGAAATGGGTAACCGACATTACCCAGTATCGTGTGGGCGAGCGCTGGGTTTATCTTTCAGCCATAAAGGATCTGTTTAATAACGAAATTGTGGCTTACGAAATAGGCGAACGCAACGACAATGAACTGGTGCTCCGCACATTTAGCAAGGCGTTTGTGAAGCAAAAAGACATGACCGGACTGGTCGTTCACAGCGACCAAGGATTCCAGTACACGTCTCATGCTTACCACGACATGCTGCCAAAGGTTGGCGCCCGGATCAGCATGTCTCGCCGAGGAAATTGTTATGACAATGCCTCTATGGAGAGTTTCTTCTCGCATCTCAAAACGGAAGGACTCTATCCTTATCATATCCGAACGGTTGCTGAAGCACAAAGCAAAATCGAAATATATATCCGTTTTTACAACCGAAAACGGCCACAACGAAAACTAAAAAAACTGACGCCGGTAGAGTACCGACGCCAGTTTGCAGCCTAGGGTCTTTTTATAATGTCTACAAAATGGGGTCTTGACCAAGGCGGGCCTGGATCACATGGAGTGTTTTGAAATGATGATAGAATGCACCGTACGATGATTTAACTCAACTGCATCGTTGTGATACACGTATTATCTTCTTCATATGTAGATAGCTGTGTCTCAGCAACCTTTCCATCATGCACCACACGGATGAGGTATGACTTATCTCTAGCTAACCAGATATCCATAAAACCGTTGGAGCCAGCCTTCATCTCAGCATCCTTCATAAGCGTATTCCCTTCGGAGTCATGGATCGTCACAATGAAGTTCTTATTCTTCATTTCACCCTGACATCCGGTCAGGCTATGAATTGCACAGGGATGAGTCTGTTCCACATAGGGTGCAATGGAAAGGAAAAACTCCTTTTCAGGCAAGTCGTAGGTTGTGGTTTGGTTACCTTTATCCGTGACGATTAACTGGGTGGCATTAATGGAGGCCGATTCCGGTTTCTCCTTGCCTGTACTGATATCTTCTACCAATTTCTTGATATTGGGTGCTTCCGCGTTACCTGCCTCTTCCTTCCCCACAAGGTTTGCAATCAGGAACGTTCCCAGTACAATCACAGCAACAAAACTGGCAATAATCCAAATGGCTTTTTTCATTAAGTCCTCACCTCCTTATCCTTCTTATTTCATTATAAGGGAAAATACACCAACATTTAAGTGAATAAACGCATACAGCTGGAATGTAAAGGTTTTGATATAAAAAATCCCGGAATACGACGGTCGACTCATGTTCTGCACGATACTAATGTAGTAAACCTATCATGGCTTGTCCCTGTGCAATCCTATATAATAACCATAAATTATGGAAATCAGTTTGGATATTTGAATTCATTTTACGAGTCTAACTCATTCTAGCTTGCGCAGGAGGGATTTTCATTGAAATGGCACCGTGTACATAAAGAAAAACCTAATACAATCCATTCCATCGACTGGAACGGATTGGTCCCGAAACATATCGCAATTATGATGGACGGAAATGGAAGATGGGCGACAAGAAGAGGGCTGCCTCGAAGTGCCGGACACTATGCAGGAATGCAGACGATGCGGGAAACGATAAGCATGTGCCACAAAAACGGGATTGCTTCTCTTACTCTGTACGCCTTCTCTACGGAAAACTGGAAAAGGCCCAAGGAAGAGGTCGACTACATCATTAGTCTGGTGATCGAATTTGTACAGGATACAACTGTTCAGGAACTGAATCAGAATAATATCAAAGTTAATTTTATCGGTGATATCTCAAAATTCCCAGAAGAAACACAGGAAGCGATGCGCAAAGTGGTGGAACTAACCCAAACGAACAGCGGGATGGCTGTGTATTTTGCGATGAATTATGGGGGTAAAAACGATATTGTACAAGCGATCAAAACGTACATCGTAGAAAATAATGAAGAAAACAAAGAAACCTCGGAAATCTCCGAGGCGGATTTTGAAAAGTTTTTGTATACCGGACTCAATCCTGCCCCCGATCTGCTGATCCGAACCAGTGGGGAGAAACGGTTAAGCAATTTTCTATTATGGCAAGCTGCTTATTCCGAGCTCTGGTTCACGGATGTGATGTGGCCGGATTTCAATGAGCAATTGTTATACGAATCCATTCTGGATTATCAGCAGCGCAAACAAAGAGCTTTAGACGATATCACACAGTAATATCAACTTGTTTTTGCCGATCCTGAGCTTAAATGAGTTTTTAACCAGGGATGGATAATAGGGAGAACGGTACTGGGCTGCATCGCTTTGGTGTGATCCATATCCGCTCCCTTGATGATTTCGAAGGTCCAGCCGAGGTTTTCAAGAACGGGTTTATGCTTTTGCAATCGTCCAGCGATATCCACCGTCACACTGCCAAATTTCTCACCATACACAATCGTATCTCTCTCTCCTGCAAAAGCCAATCTGGGGATATTCAACTGAGTTTGAATACGTTGATCATCGAAATCAATTAAACCTTGATACAAGGTCGCAAATTGTTTCGTTTGAGCCGGATCGATCTTTAACTCCACGTTGTCCCAATCCAATTGATCCGGACTCAATTCTTTTGCTTTCATTAGAGCTTCTGCTGAGTGTATTTCTCCAGATTCTTCATGCTGCTTCAATGCTCCCTCATATGTCTTTGTGGTCACTACTCGCATTTCCTCATATGGCCCCTCGTATGGCGGGAATCCTCCCATAATGAGACTTTCCATACGGTCAGTCCGCAGGGCTAACTGCAGTCCAACGAGAGCCAGCCAGGAGTATCCATAATAACTAAATTGATTCACATTCATCTGATCCGCAATTCGTAACAAATCCTGAGCGATATATTCGGGCGTAAAATGTTCCGGATGGGGATGTGCCATATAGTGGCCTTCATAATCAAAATGCAGGATCTGAAATTCATCGGAAAGTCCGTCGATAAACTTTGCACCCAATTCAGGATCAACACCCCATAACTTTAGGGTTTCAGCTTCTTGTCCGGTTACGGACTTTTTGGCTATGGGCAGCATAATGACGCCACGATCTTGCGCTCCCCTCAGACCTACTTCAAGCTGCGAGCCATTTAACAATGTAATCATTTTCTGCAATTGAACCAGTCCTTTACTGTTGATATCCTCAGTGTATAACATGGATGCAACCTTTCGGTTTTCATTATAAAATGTGGATAAAATATGGACTTTGGCGCGTTGTATGTTAGTGTAGCACTTGAAGGTTTTACTTGAAGTATGAGGAGAAGAAACATGAACCGAGCATATACACCTGGGCAGATTGCCACAATGCTGAATGTAAGTTCAACTACACTGCGACGTTACGAAAAGGAGAACCTGATTCCTGACGTTCCACGGACCCCCAGCAATCACAGGTACTATACCCCTGTTCATCTTCAGGCGTTTGTTGCCATTCGTTTATTATTGAAAGGGTATGAGATTCCCGTTGCATATGAGGTTATGAGAAAAGTAAAACAGGGCGATACAATCGATGCCCTCTGGCTTATGAACCAACAGCTGTACAACAGCCAACTGGAGAAGCAACGAATGGAAGACATATGGAAGATGGTGCAACAGGTGGATTTTGCTAACGATCGAAAGGTTGGAACGACAGAGGCAATGACGATTGGAAAAGCTGCTGAAGCAGCCGGGGTCAACACTTCTGCTATCAGGCATTGGGAAACCGAAGGCTTAATTTGCTCGAAAAGAGACCCTAACAACGGTTATCGAATGTATACCCAAGACGAATTAAGAAAGATATTGGTCATTAGCAGTTTAAGAAAATCCGTCTACTACATTGAACATATGAAAGAGCTTCTGAACACTGTCGGCACACATGATTATACACAGATCAATAAAGCCTTCCAGCTGGCTCTGCAAAAGCTTAACAGCCAACTGTCCCTACAATTTGCAGGCGTGAAGGAACTTATGACATATATTGAATTATTTCAGGAACCACAAGGATAACGTAATGGTTAGTTGAGATTGGAAGTTTTAATAAAAAAAAAGCCCGACACATGTTCGAGAAATTATTCTCAATACCGGTCAGGCTTCTCACTATTACTTCACATTGTACACATGCTGATTTACAGGGTAGAAATGGCTTTATTTTTCTCAAAGAACCTTGCATTATGGGACGATACTCCTGCCATATCGGAAGCAGTCGGCTCCAGATAGAGCTTGGCGCTGTTTACTGCCAGTACGGCATCATTAAATGCACCAGCAATCAGTCGGACTTTGCTTCCATAGGTAATGAAATCACCTGCTCCGAAGATTCCCGGCTGACTTGTGCACATTCGCGGATCAACCGAGATACCGTAATCTTCACGTTCTAGTCCCCAATGGACCAGGTTACCGAAATCACGATCGTATCCATGACTTACAACTACTTCATCCACTTCAATTGGCATGATTTCCCCATTGTCTACATGGGCGAGTTCAACGCGGCCTATTTTGTCTCCTGTACCATATAAACGAGAGATGCTGTAAGGAGTCAAGACTTGGGCAAAAGCTTTCATCTGGGCAACAGGCAGCTCATGTGCCGTAAACTTCTGTCGTCTGTGCACTACGATGACCTCTCGTGCCAATCCCTCCATTTCATTCGCCCAATCTATTGCGGAATCCCCGCCTCCCGAGATCAGCACACGTTTATCCTTGAATCTGGACAGATCCGTAATGGTATAGTGCAGATTCGTCAGCTCATACCGATTTGCGCCCTCAATATCCAGCTTCTGAACCTGCGTCATGCCTCTGCCTGCACATAACAAGATCGTACGTGTGTAATGACGCTCTCCTGTCTTCGAGGTGAGTACAAATACTTGATCCTCGCTTCGTTCCATCTGAGCAATTTCCTGGCCGAATACAATGGTTGGATCGAAGGTTCTTGCCTGTCTTTCCAGGGAATCAATCAATTTCTCACAACGAATCGGATCAACTCCACCTACATCCCAGACCAGTTTCTCCGGGTACGTGCGCATAAATCCGCCCAGTTCCTCTTTGGCTTCAATGATTTTGGTACGCATGGCTCTCATCCCGCTGTAAAATGCAGCATACATTCCTGCCGGTCCGCCACCAACAATCGTTATGTCGTAAATGTCCAATTGCTGCTCTGCTTCAGTATTCATTTATGGCACCAACTTTTCAACGACATAATCCAACAACTTGGCCGACCCAATAGGACCCACACCTGTTACAAAATCACTCGTTTTCAGCGGAAAGACATGATTGTCTTTCACTGCATTCAGACTCGCCCACACTTTGCTTTCTTTCAGATTGTCCATGGATTCCTTCGTATCATAGCCTTTCAGCGTCCTGTCTTCTAGAAAGATATAATCCGGGTTCATTTCCGGCAAAAATTCCAGGGAAAACTGGCTAAACCAATCTGTAGAGTCTTTGATGACTTCAGGGCTGTTCAGACCCAAAGTATCATAGAAAAAGACGCTGCTGCTTCCTCCTTTGGGACCCATGAAACGGTAACGATTATGCTCTACTCGAAGAACCAGCACGGTTTTGTCGCCGATGGTTTGAGAAATTTTCTCCTGTGCCTGCTTCGCCTTCTCATTAAATTCAGCCAGCACTTTGGCAGATTCCTCGGTCTTGTCAAAGACGGCAGCCAGCTTCGGCATGGCAATCTGCATTTCACTGTTGGAATCCAGAGCCACCGTTGGAGCAATCTTGGATAGTTCATCATAAACGCCTTGTTCCATACCTACGCCTGCGGTAACAATCATATCTGGTGACAACGTCAGCAATTGTTCATAATTATATTGATATTGTTCCGCTTCAATCATTTGGACCCCGTGTTCCTCAAAATAAGACGCACGATAGTCCGGTTCAATCTCCGGAACAAATATAACCATCTGCGGTGTAACGCCCATCTCGATCAAGTACTCGGCATAGATGGAATCCAGTACAAGCATATTTTGAGGATTCGTAGGAATCGTCACCTCTCCAAACTGATCCCGAACAACTTTCGTCTCATTTTTCTCTGCCGTTTTTGCTGAAGCTTCCACTTCTTTATCAGAAGAACCGGAACAGGCGGAAAGCACCAGACTTAGTGCCAACAGCACCACTCCAAAACCCTTAAACCTTCGTGACATGATCTACTCGCCCCTTATGTAATAATGATAATGATAATTATTATCAAATACTAGCAAATAGGAAGAGATCCTTCCATAGGAGATGGTGCGTATTTAGTTGGATTATTGTGCTCTATCAGACATTGGTGAACAGGCTATTCACAATTTCATTCAAAATCATTTGGTTTCCAATAATTCCGCGGCCATCCACCCACAGGCGAGTATCCACGAGAAATACCCTGTTGTTTTTTACAGCCTTCAAGTCATTCCATTGAGCGCTCTCCACTAACTTGTTCATATTTTCTTCAGAACTAAAGTGCTGCATGACTCGTTTCTCCACAAACAGGTAATCGGGATTGGCTTTGGCCAACAAGTCGAGTGAGCAGGGATTAAACCACGCCTCCCCTGATTGCAGCGGCTTTGGCAAAGTTAAACGGAGCTGTTCGTACAGTAAATGGGATACCCCATTAGAATGACCACCCAAATATCGATAACCAAACGGTTCTACCCTCAGCACCATCACGGTAGAGGAAGATTGGGCAAAATGCTGCAGTTGCTGCTGTGCTGCGATTACTTCCAATTTCATCTGCATATGAAGTTTATGGGCTGTATCTTCTCGGTGAAACAAACTAGCCAGTTGATGGAGCAGAGCCTCCAAATCGTTATTTAAACCAGTTATGATGGGTGCGATTGTGCGCAGCCTTTGCTTGATCTCTTCTGTCCAACAATTTCCCACAATCCATTCGGGCTCAACCTGCCGAATCAGCTCCACATCCAGCTCATATTGGGAGACTTCCAACATCTTCACCTGATGCGTTTCAAATAGTTCATGTTGATGTTCAGGCAAAAGCAAGGGAGTTACCACAACGGCATGCGGAATAATACCCAAGTGAATCAACACCTCCGCACAAAGCGGTGAAAGACATACGATTTTACGCTGGGGTAGCGTGTGTGCATAATTTCTCGGGGAAACACCCGTTAACTGTTTGAAACGACGACTGAAATAATGGGCATCCTCAAATCCGGTCTTTTTGGCAATGTCCTGAGATGTAGCCGTTGTTAATAAAAGCTCCTCTTGAGCACGGTATATCCGGTAATGAGCCAGATAATCCAGAGGCGGCTTTCCATAACGCTCACTGAATTTGCGTGAATAATGCCAAGGACTGATGCCTGCGACCTCAGCCAATTGCTTTCGGGTGATGACCTGTTCATAATGTTGCTGCATGTATTCCACAGAGCGGAGAATGCTTCGTTCCACGTTTGGCCCCTCTTCCGACAACTCATGGTATACATGTTGCAAAAGTTCATACACCAGATGCTGATTTCTAACCCGGATGGCATTTGGATCAGGAGAACCTTTTTCACTCCAATGTTCGCTGAGACTCGCCAGTGTACCACTGGTTAATTTCACTTTTTGATATGTGTCTCCTGACGGTACATGCCATTCATATTTCTCCACTTCACCTCGGTCTGGAAACATCGCATATGTATCGAACTGAACATGCCATCCGGCCAAATCCAGATTACCAACCTCAATCACTTCGATCACAGAGTTTTCTTGCACAGCAATTAACTCACCATAAGATATCGGAACCCTATGACCATTAATATTCCAGTTCGCATTCCCATCGAGGACGAGTAGTAAAGCATGACTAGGAAAGTGATGCAGCTTGCCCGTAATCATCCATTGGTCTGTCAGTGGCTTAGTTGACTTCCATTGAGCCATCCACTCTATGTTGTTGGGCATATGTATGGCCATCCCTTTCTTCATGATTTATATGTTTAAATTCTTTCCATTCCTGCATTGTATACTGGAATGCAATTCACCGTAATGCTTTTCCATCAAGTACTATTTATATCATCTATGAACTTCTTCTCTCCAAGACTATTGTCCAAGCCATTACCTGCTCTTCAACATATGGTATATCACAATCTGTCATATAGACAGTTTGTCTAACAGCAGAGGAGGAATGACCCATGGATAAACAGGTCTCTATTTCTCAGACGTATCCCCGTCTTACCGTGTACAGTGAGGAGAATTTCAGAGGGCTTCGAAGAGTATATCGTGGCAACCTCGGAATCGCCGATATTGATGCTGTTCTGACAGGGATCGAAAGTCTGAAATTTTTCTCAACCAATCCAAACGCCACACTCGTGTTATTTGATCGTTCACGTTTTCGTGACAATTTCGTTGTATTGCGGGGGAATCGAATTATTCGCGAACTGGATGACTTCTTGCGCAGAGGTGATGTGGAATCCCTTATTGCTTCAAATCAGCGGTTAACACTGGCACAGATTCGCAAAATTAGAAGAACCGGCGAGCTTCCTCCCGGCTATCGATTAATCTAATTGGTTAGATTCACCGACGTGTTATTTCATTCAACATTCAGTGATGCATGTCTTGTATGTGCATCACTGAAAATAAAAAAATAAAACCAGGCATATCTGGACTGCTTATGAAAAATACTGTGTACATAAAAAATAATGAAATGGAACGATTCTATATTTTGCCCGTAAGGGTAATACAAGTGAAGCATATTGAAATCTATGATCCAAGGAGCTGGTCATTTGCAATATTACAGACACAGCGCAGAGGAGACGCTTCAGGACGTTCAGAGTTCCACGGACGGGCTCACAACCTCTGAGGCTGCGAAGAGACTGGAGACGGAAGGCTATAACGAGTTAAAGGGAAAAGCTGCAACCCCCATCTGGAAGCTATTTATTGAAAATTTTAAAGATCCCATGGTTATCGTGCTGCTGATCGCGGCCGCTGTTCAGATCGTCCTTGGACACCTGATCGAATCGCTAATCATTTTTCTCGTCATTCTGTTAAATGCGGTAATCAGCGTTGTGCAGACCAAAAAGGCCGAAAGTTCTCTGGACGCACTTCGGCAAATGTCTGCTCCCGAAGCCAAAGTCATTCGTGACGGGCAGAAAAAAACGATTCCCGCGCGGGAACTCGTTCCGGGCGATATTGTCTTGCTGGATGCAGGGGATTATGTCCCGGCAGACGGCCGCATTTTGGAATCAGGCAGCTTGCGCATCAACGAAGGCATGCTGACAGGAGAATCCGAAGCAGCAGAGAAACACACAGATGCCATCCCGGAAGAAGCTCCGATCGGTGACCGTCGCAATATGGCATTCAGTGGATCACTGGTGGTGTATGGTCGGGGTACGCTCGTCATTACGGGTACAGCGCTGAAAACGGAAATCGGCAAGATTGCCGAATTGATCGAAAATGCAGAGGCGAAGGAAACTCCATTGCAACGGAAATTGGAATCCTTTAGTAAGAAGCTTGGCTTCTTTATCCTAGGCTTGTCGATTCTTATTTTCGCCATCGAAGCAGGACGTGTCTGGCTAACTGAAGGAACGGAAAATATTGGACCATCCATTGTGAATGCCCTAATGTTCGCAGTTGCCGTTGCTGTCGCTGCCATTCCAGAAGCTCTTTCCTCCATCGTGACGATTGTATTGTCTCTGGGAACGAATAAAATGGCCAAGCAGCACGCCATCATCAGACGTCTTCCTGCCGTGGAAGCCTTGGGTTCTGCCAGTATTATCTGTACTGACAAAACAGGAACGCTCACTCAAAACAAAATGACCGTGGTGGACTATTACATTCCCCATGGCACAAAAGATCAATTCCCCGATGATCCCAAACAGTGGTCTGCAGAGGAACGGCGTTTGTTACATATTGCAGTACTCTGCAATGATTCGAATATTAACCAAGAAGGCAAGGAACTTGGTGATCCCACCGAGGTAGCGCTCATCGCCTTCAGTAACCGGGTGAACAAGGATTACAATGAAATTCGTGACCAGTTTCCGCGTGAAGCCGAGCTTCCTTTTGACTCGGATCGGAAATTGATGAGCACTGTGCACACATTTGAAGGACAGACGGCTTTGCTGACCAAAGGTGGACCGGATGTACTGTTCAGTCGCTGTAGTCATGTATTTATGAACGGTGAAGTTCAGCCATTGACACCTGAGATTCGCACGCAGTTTGAAGAAAAGAATGAAGCGTTCTCCAAACGGGCCTTCCGTGTGCTGGCCTACGCCTACAAAAAGTTTGATGACCAAGATCAGCTCACCATTGAGGACGAACATGATCTCACGCTTGTTGGTCTGACCGCCATGATTGATCCACCGCGTGAAGCTGTATATGGTTCCATTGAAGAGTCCAAGAAGGCGGGCATTCGCACCATCATGATCACTGGAGACCACAAAACAACAGCTCAAGCGATTGGTATTGATATCGGACTTGCAGGCCCGGACGACCTGGCTCTTACCGGAGCAGAGCTGGACAAACTGTCCGATGAAGAACTCGATCAGCAACTCGAACATATCTCGGTGTATGCACGTGTATCTCCTGAAAATAAAATCCGCATCGTGCGTGCGTGGCAGCGCAAAGGCAAGATTGCAGCAATGACCGGAGACGGTGTCAACGACGCACCTGCACTGAAACAGGCCGACATCGGCGTAGCGATGGGCAGCGGGACGGATGTCGCAAAAGATGCGGCAGCCATGATTTTGACGGATGATAACTTTGTCTCCATCGTGAATGCAGTCAGTGTAGGGCGTATGGTATTCGATAATATCAAAAAAGCCATTGCGTACCTGTTTGCAGGAAACCTCGGGGCGATTATCGCCATTTTGTTTGCACTTGTGGTCGGCTGGGTGAACCCATTTACAGCTCTCCAGCTGCTTTTCATCAATTTGGTGAATGACTCCCTGCCTGCAATTGCACTGGGTACCGAAAAAGCTGAACCGGATATCATGCGGCGCAAACCGCGGGATATCAACGAAGGCATCTTTGCTGGCGGAACGTTGCAGGCTGTCATTACACGTGGTGTTCTGATCGGGGTGGCTGTCATCGTGTCCCAATATATTGGACTTGGGATCTCAGAGGAAATGAGTGTGGCTATGGCCTTCACAACCCTGATTCTGGCACGGAGTCTGCAAACTTTTGCAGCGCGCTCTAACACACAGACGATTTTCCAGGTTGGCTTCACCACAAACAAATATGTTCTCGGCTCCATCCTAGTTTGTCTCTGCCTGTATGGAGTCACGCTGATTCCAGGGGTTCGCAGCATCTTCGCCATCCCGACAGCCTTTGGCTGGAATGAGTTCCTCATCGCAGGGGGACTCGCTCTCGCCGCGGTCATTCTGATGGATGTCATCAAGAGGATTCGCAATCGTGGCACACCAGCTACTACGTCCTAAAAATGAATAAATGAAAATGCTCATGTGCAAAAACGACGTCCTGGGTCAGGACGCCGTTTTTGTATAAGAATGAATTCGTATGACATTATTGCCATATACATAGATTGAGCGTAAAATAGTTTATTGATTTTGGGTGCCTGTTGTGATTAACGTGAAACAGGTATATGAATGAGGAATCCCATTGAATTCATAGACAGGAATGGTTACGTGAAAGATAAAATTGTAATGCCTCTCTGGACTTGCTGCCTATTCATCGTTGTGATGAATACCACCATGTTTAACGTCTCTTTACCCGTTATTATTCATGATCTTCAGATCACATCGGACCTGGGTTCCTGGGTCATTTCAAGCTACTCCATTGGTTATGCCTTGTCGACAGTGATTTACAGTCGATTGTCTGACCGTATTCCGGTACGCAAACTGCTGACGGTGGGCTTGCTAATCCTTGGTTTATCTTCATTGCTGGGATTATTTGCGCACAGCTTTGCGATCCTTTTGCTGACACGCATTTTGCAATCTGCGGGTGCAGGGGTCATGGCCGGACTTGGGCTTGTTATCGCGAGCCGCTATATCCCAGTGGAGCGGCGTGGAGCAGCCATCGCACTGATCTCATCAGGCAGTGCCATGGCGTTTGGGCTTGGCCCTATTGTGGGTGGACTCATTAGTGAGTACTGGGGCTGGAATGGACTTTTCGCTATTACGGTGCTTGTCCTGCTTGCGCTGCCCGTACTGCTCTATTTTCTCCCGCGTGAAACGGCCAAACCGGAGAATCCCTTTGATATGTTCGGTGCAGCATTAACCGTGATTAATGCAACTACCCTTCTGATTGCCATTACTCAGCAGTCATGGTTATGGCTGACCATCGGTGTCATTTCACTTATTGTGCACATCGTGTATATTCGCAGGGCGAGCCTCCCTTTTGTGAATCCACATGTATTCCGAACACCCGGGTTTACCCGGCTACTGATCATCGGATTCTGTGTTCTGGTCGTAAATCTGGGGAATCTATTCCTGATGCCGCTAGTGCTCGCTGATCTGTTTGGACGCTCGTCACTGGCTATTGGTCTGCTGATTGCTCCTGGAGCCATCGTCTCGGCATTCTGTACCCGTTTTGTAGGTCGCTGGATCGATCGCTATGGCAATATACGTTTTCTGATGATCGGGCACATTTTGCTAGCCGCAGTGCTTGCTCTGTTTATGCTGGGACTGAATCAGTCTGCCCTGATCATCACCGGAGGATATCTCTTCTTCTCCCCGGCACTCTCCGCCTCGATTGCTTCGCTGAATAACGAAGCGTCTCGGGTGCTGCCCAAAGCGCAAATCGGTTCCGGTATGGGCTTGCTGCAGTTGATCCAGTTTTTTGGCGGTTCGGTATCCGTAGCTGTCTGCGGGCTTATGCTGCATGGCATTCCGGGTGTTCCGGTTGAGGAAGCCTATCATTATGTATATGGATGTCTGCTCTTGGTCTGTCTGGCCTCGCTTGTCATCGTGGTCTGGCACAACAGAGCTGCACGATCAACTTCTACGGTTACGATGACTGAGACTGGATAGGTTGCAAACTAGGATGTATGTATTCTATATCATTCAATCAAAACATTCATGTATTCGATTGAGTAAAAGGCCCGCGCATAGCGCGAGCCTTTTGTCGTTCACGAGGATATTCAAACGGTGAATCACTCAACTGGATCACTCGGTCTGGCTTTTAAACAAGCTATGAATGCATTGAAATTATCAGCGATCTCTCGTACATTTTCCTCCAGCAGTTGCTGGGCTTCCTCCGAGGTCTCTGATTCACTCTCAGCATCTTCACGCACCATCGCCTCTTCATGATCCATAACCAGTACGGCAGGAGATTCTGAATTCTTTCGGTAATCCAATAAATAGTTGTTGCCGCTGCTGACACTCCAAGCAAACGGAATAATCCGGCTCGGATCCGGATTCACATCGTCTACCAGATTGATGTTATTTGCAATGAACTGATCATCGAGAGCAGAGAAACGAATTTCCCAATCGATGACCTCTCCATTTTCAATCATATCAAATGCTTGACCGTCGGTCTTCCGTTGGAACTCCAGATATTCGTGCGGAAACACAATGCTGTAATGCTTCTGAATGTTATTGATATTCAAGTTATTCATACTCTCCCTCCCCTACAGCCCTGTCATAGCACATCATTTTCCAACCAATGCTGCTTTCCAGGCTTCCTCCACTGCTACAGGAGCTTTGCTGTTGCTCTCGCCGCCGCCCTCCTCCGTCCAAAGCGGTGGATAATACGCAAATACTTGTCCTGTCTGAAGCTGTCCCATGTCGTTCTGCCAACCCTTCCAACGAAAGGTCTGATAGTACTGCTCCAGATCACCGTTGGCCAACCAGTTGATGAAGCCTGAATAAGCCAGTTCTGTCGATTCCCATTCCAGCGTGTCAGGGGCAAAATAGTATACATGTCCTGTACGGCCATACTTGCCCATATCCATTCCGAAAAACCCACCCGCCGCATCGTAGGCGACGATCATCATGCCTTCCAATGCGGGTACACACGGCTTGTCACCCACACCATTCCAACGGGTCAGACTCCCGAAAATACGGTCACCACCCGATCCAAGTAACGTAATCCAGCCATCATCTAACACGATTCCCTCTGTCTCATAGGCAACGGCTCCCAAATAGGATTTGGTGCTTACTTGGAGGCGATAGAGCGCATCTTCTCCGGCCTCCCGCTGTGCAGGAATATAGGTGTATTTATTTTGTCCATGGTCCAACAGTTCCTTGAGTTCCTCCCAAGCATGATGTTCCCGATCCACTAATTCATTTGCAGATAGTTTATGCATGATCACTCGCCCCTCTCCAACCTTTAACTTTACATATCGTTCATTTCCAATAGCTGCTCGTATTTATTCAGACTTGGCGAAGCTCATCAACGCTTTAGGGTTCATAATAACTATTTTTTGATTTTGCATTTGGACCACATTCTGCTGCTGCAAATCCTTTAACAATATGCTTACCGTTTCCCTCAGAGTTCCAACCATATCTGCCAGATCCTGATGAGTCAGTCTCAAATTAATGATGGACTTTCCCTCTTCCTGTGCACCGAATTTGGAATACAGTTTTTGCAGCGTCAGCATTAATCGTGTTTTGGCATCATTGATTTTCATCTCATGCAGCTTCTCATTAGCCAGGATCAGACGATCAATCTGAAGCTGTAGCAAACGGTCCTTAACACCTGGATATTGGACAATCAACTGTTTGAATGCCTTACCGTCAATGGTACAGACCACACTGTCACGATGGGAAACCACGGATAACATCCTCTCCTTAATGGGATCGACAAGCTCCATATCTCCAAAGACATCGCCCTGACCCAGCAGATCTACCGTATGCTCTCTCCCCTGTGTCGTTCTGTACACTTTGATGACTCCCGATAACACAATATAGGCAAAATGACTCGGTTCACCTTCATCAAAAATCCGTTTGCCTTTTGGGTAAGATATCGTTCGGAATAAAGGACGGATTTCTTCAAGTTCTTCCGGATACAAGTCTCTAAATAAAGGAATATCTTGCCATAATGTCATAATGCCCATAAGCTTCCTTTCTGTACCTCGGATGATCGTATGCTGGCATACAGCACTTCTTCACCAGCGCTGTTATAGTAGGTTCAAGCACACGATGCCACAATCAAACCACCTATTTTCCACAACCGGCATGTCCATTATTTTGTATAACGAGGAGAGAATGTGATGAGAATTAATCTGGATGGGCTGGGTTTAACCGAGACACCGGAACATGTATGGGATACTGAAAATCTGCTTGAACTAAGCCTCTATAACAACCGGATCAACACAATTCCCGATCAGCTGTTCCAACATACTGATATTGAAGTTTTGAATTATGCAGGAAATGAAATTGAGATTTTGCCAAGCCTTATCGGCCGCCTTGCTCACTTGAGAATGCTGGATCTTGGACATAATCGTCTCGAACAGTTGCCCAAAGAAATTGGAAAATTAAGCTCGCTGGATACGTTCCTCTACCTGAGCAACAATCGATTTACAAATCTTCCAGCAGAGTTATGTAACCTCAAGTCACTTCGATATCTGAATGTTACAGACAATCAGCTTCGGGAGCTCCCAGCAGAATTAGGCAATCTGAAGAGCCTCATTGAGCTACGTTTATATTATAACAAACTGGAATCACTTCCCGAATCGCTTACCGAACTAAGCCAATTGAGGGAACTTCACGTATACGGTAATCTGCTCACTCACCTGCCTCAGGGACTAGGCCACCTTACTGAACTTCGCATATTGGATTGTAACAACAATCGGATTAATGAATTGCCTCACTCTATTCAGGGCATGAAAAAATTGAGAAAACTAAGCCTCAGAACAAACAGAATAACCCATTTACCTTCAGAAATCGGTGCACTCGCCAACCTGATTGAGCTAGATTTGAGAGATAACGACATTTCGGAAATTCCTGAATCCATCCTAGAGCTGAAGCATCTGGAGAAGCTTGATCTCAGGTGGAATAGCAATCTGAGACCCACTTCCTGCTTAACTACCCTCGAGCAAAGAGGCTGTGTGGTTTATACATGAGCATTATAGCCTTCTGCATGAAAAGGTCGGATGAAGGATAGTACCATCTTGGATTTCTCGATGTTACACTTCCTCGACATGCTTCACCCAGATATGCTTGTAGTCGATTTTCCCCCATGCATTTAAGGCCATGCCTTCAAGCATGGGGTGATGCTGGGCTTTCTGAAGGCTGTGATACAGAAAGATGACATTAGATGAACTTTTGAGCTTTTCCTGAATGTCCATAAGCAGCTTAATTCGCTCATCAGAGCTTGGTTCTCCCATACATACTGTTAACTTGTCATCCACATAAGCGGTCAATTCCGGGCTGAGGTGATTACGCAGGAAACTGAAACGGGATTGATACAGCTCCAGCAGGGTAAGGTCTGCCTGCTCGCCAAGCACTTCTCCTGCCATGACCAGGTCGGCCTTTGCCAGCACTTGAGGGTCAGCCAGATGCTCGATCGGGAGCTTCACTACGTTCAGTTGAACCCCCATCTCCTTGCATCGCCTGCTAATCCACGCAGCCGTTTTTTCATTCTCCAACCATTCATACGTGTACAGGTTCAGAGACTGACCTCCATATTCGGATGCCTGAATCCGTTTTTTGGCTTCATCCAGATCAGAACTCGCTGCGTAATCCTGCTGCGCTCCACTGAGCACAAACCCCTCCGATGCACACTGCCTGAGACCACCCAGTTCCTTAATCATTCGTTCCCGATCCAATCCCTGATCCATGGCCTGACGAAATAAAATATTCTGCTGAATCCCTGCTTTGTTCAGGTTAAAGGTCAGGTAGGTGCTGCCATTCTCCAACTGGCTGAGAGAGGGTTCACTCGTTGATTCTCTACTCGCACCCGAATATAACAGCTGCATATCCCTGCTTGTCCTGTGTGACCCAGGCTGTCCTTCATAGTCCGGCCACACCCACATCTCAATCCGATCCAGATGAGGACGCCCTTCAAAGTAATGGCCATTCGCTTCCAGAACAAGCAGGGATTCATTATTTTTGATCATGCGGAAAGGACCCGTGCCAATCGGCAGTGCTGAGAAACATTCAGCTTTATCGGGACCTCCCAAATCTTCAGGCACGATCGAACAGCGATCCGTACAGAGAAAAGCTGGAAATACCGCATTGGGCTGGGCAAAATAAAAATCAATGCAATATCTCCCGGGAGTCTCTATAGCTTTGATTAAAGAAAACATCCATTCCGAGGATGTCCTTCCTGACATGCGTTCAAATGTAAATCTCACATCCTGTGCAGTCATTTCCTGACCGTGGTGGAACCGTACTCCCTTACGTAAGTAAAACCGCCACCGGGATGATGAGTCGTCCCATTCCCAATGATGAGCTAGTCCAGGAAGAATACGTTTTACCTCCGGATCGAATATGAGGAGTGTATCGAAGATCTGCCTTACCCAATGAGATTCAGTACGCCGCTGAACCCACGCAGGGTCCAGATGAGGGACCGGCCGGTAAAAGGGAAAACGCAGTACCTCCCGTTCCTCCCCATCGGTGCGCAAGATGCCCAGCTGTCGTTCCAGCCAATCGGTGAAGTCATCCTTCATTCGCTGCGTACCGGAAGAATCAATTAAACGCCATGCTTCATTGAGCTGCTCATTCTCCACAAGCTGCTTCGCTTTGGCTGCAAGCAGATCCGACACCGATACGTTAAAAGACATTCGGGATACATTGCCTCTTCCTCGACCGGGTATCCATGTCAAATAACCGGATTCCGTCAATTTGTTCAGCACAAGCTGTGCATTACGCCTCGAACAATCCAGCAGTTCAGTGACCTGTTCCATCGTGACTTCAATCATTTCCTGCTCAGGCACACCCTCAAAGTGAGTGCGCAAGATCAGATAATGCTCTTCTGCGTCCATCTTCACCCTCCTAAAAGGCGAAGTCGACTTGGTGAATGCTTCGCTTTTTCTTCCTCTTTTGCAAAAGTATAATGGACCTCATTACCACACGTAAAGAGGAGATTGTTATCCATGTCTGAAATCAACGTACACGCCACACCTACCACCACACTCGCCACATCCGTATGGAGAAATCCAAGCTTCATCATTCTATTTGCTGCCAGCGGCATCATTGCTCTTGGCAATCAAATCTATGAATTGGCTCTGCCTCTTATTTTATATGAACTCACCAAGTCTCCTGTAGCGATGTCCACCATGCGTGGCATTGAATTTCTGCCGAACCTGTTTCTCGCCATGTTTATCGGTGTACTGATGGACCGGGTGCATAAGAAATGGTGGTCTATTGGCTCCATCGTGTTACAGGTTATTCTTCTGCTCGCGCTGTTTCTGTCTTTTCAATATGGTCAACCCTCCATTTATGTACTCTACGGTTGCGGCTTTATTCTGATGACACTGAGTTATGCTTTTCGCAATGCATCAGCAGGCATGGTCAAACAATCGGTGCCCGCGCCACTGCTAACGTCAGCCAACGCGGCTTTGGGTTTCACCACAACGTTAATTACCATTATGGGTGCCGCCCTATCCGGAATGCTGTTGATGTTATCCAACTTGTATACGGGTCTGCTAATTACCGCCATTCTGCTTGCGATATCCTGTATCATTCTATTACCACTGCACTCCGCACCTGTGTCCAGAGGAACATCTCCTCAGGGCTTCTGGGTGGACTTTAAAGAAGGCTGGATCGAGCTGCGTCGCAACCATATGTTACTGGTTATCAGCATTACGGTCATTTTTCTTAATGCGACCTCAGGTATGGTGGATGCAACCGTCATCTTTTATGCCAAAGACACTTTGCAACTGCGTAATCTAGAGCTTGGACTTGTACTATCTGCTGCCGGAGTAGGCGGTTTAATCGGCAGTCTGGTGGTAAGCTCCCTGCGCCGCAAATATTCTGCTGGTGTGCTGATTGTGATGACCACACTGCTTCAAGGTTTCGCCTTTCTGATCCTTGGTTTGTTCCACTCAACCTACGGACTTGCAGTGGGTCTGTTTCTGTCTGGTATTTTTCAAACTATCAGCACGATCTGCATCTGGACATTCCGCCAGGAGTCCACACCACATCACATGATTGGCCGGATCAGCGGGATTACCGGGTCTCTGTTCAAGCTCGGCATGCCCTTGGCTATATGGGGAAGCGGCTGGATCTCTGAGCTGTCCAATCCTGCGTTGGTGTTCGGCATAGCCGCAGCAGCCAATCTCATCATTTTTATATGCTGCCGTTACAGTGTGCTCTGGGACCGAAAATAACGATCAACATATACAAACAGGTAGCGAGATCATACTCACCACCTGTTTCGTTTCTAAATACATCTCCCCATTGTGGAATTCTATGAGCATCTTACGCCTTATTTCACCCTTCAAATCTGCTATAATCGAACTTCATAGCTTGTTATTAAGGAGGAATCAACTTGTATCGTATGGCTGCAATTGCACTCCTGGCCCTGATCCTATTCGCAACCGGTTGTCAGAAGGATGAGGCTTCATCCGTCCCTTCTCCCGAGGCTGTGCAGGTACCGGATACCCAAAAGATGTTTTACATATCACCACAAGGAAACGATTCGAACAAAGGAACCATTCAATCTCCCTGGAAAACGTTGCAGCACGCTGCCGACCATGCTACACCGGGAAGCACCGTTTATTTGCGAGAAGGTGTCTATCACCAAAAGGTCAAAGTTACTCAAAGCGGTAATTCCTCCGGCAATCCAACCCTGTTTTCCAGCTATCCACAGGAAAAGGCCATCATTGATGGTGAAGGTCTATCGGTACGCGGCATAGAGGGTTTGATTGAAGTCGAAAATGCCAGCTATATTACGATTCAAAATCTCGAAATTCGCAACTTTACAACCTCACTTCGGGGACAAGTGCCTACTGGAATATATGTTCACGGGTCAGGAGAGCACATTCAACTCCTGGGCAACACCGTTCATTCCATTGCCAATGATGCTAAACCTTCAGGACCCAATTTACAGGGCAGGGACGCCCATGGAATCGCGATATATGGTACGGAGCATCCCCAAGCATTGCGGGATATTATCATCAAGGATAATGAGCTGTATGATCTTGTGCTCGGCTCAAGTGAGTCACTCGCAGTCAACGGGAATGTAGATACGTTTGCCATACTGGACAATACGATCCATGATACCGACAACATCGGCATTGATCTGATTGGGTATGAGGGAACTTCGGAGGACGATACTTATGATCTGGCGCGAAACGGGATCGTACGGGGCAATGAGGTCTATAATATCTCTTCCAATCTTAATCCGTCCTATGGAACAACACTCCCTAATGATAGCAATTCAGCAGGAGGAATCTACGTGGATGGAGGCAAAAATCATATCATCGACCACAATCGGGTATATCGCAACGATATCGGGATCGAGATTGCTTCAGAACATGCCGGACGTTCGACTAGCAACATTATGTTGCAGGATAATCTGATTTTTCATAACAGGCTTACAGGCATCGCCATGGGCGGCTATGATGAGCAGCGCGGTTCCACCGAGGACAGTATGATTATGTACAATACGTTAGTGGGTAACGACCTGCTGGATGCAGGCAATGGGCAGCTATTCCTGCAAGCCCAAACGAAGAACAATACGTTCAAACGGAACATTCTCGTATCGGGCAGCTCTGACGTGCTCATTTACAATGAATACACCAGTAATTCGGGGAATGTGTTTGATTATAATGTGTACTACTCCCCTGCACCACAAGAAGAGGCCCTGTGGGTCTGGAAAAACACGGAGTATTCCGGCTTTATCTCCTACACGGAGGGATCAGGAAATGACGTACATTCATTGTATGTGAACCCCCAATTTGTAGATGAGGCGAACGAGGATTTCACTCTCCAAGCCAATTCACCTGCCAAGGAAAATGGATTTATGAGCCATGAATAGATTGATATGATTCCAATTGGTGAAACTCTAAGCAAGACGAAAAAACGCTCAGCCATGATGGTGGTTGAGCGTTTTTCGTCTTTAGAATTTGAAGTACGGGCTTAACGAAGCAAATTATTATTCAGCGTCGTCGGTTATTTTTTCGACCAGTTTCCGCAAGCCATGATTGGTTTCGTTCAATTGATCAATTACACTCATAAACTCTGTGACCAGTTTGGCCTGTTCTTGAGAAGAAACTGAAATCTGGGCAATCTCCTGTTCCATGTTCAGTACGGACTTTTTCACAGCATCAAGAGACTTCTATTCGTCCCGTGGCTTCCTTTGTCCCTGTTGACATTTTACGGATTTCCGTGGCTACTACTCCAAAGCCTGCCCCGGCTTCACCGACCCGCGCCGCTTCAATTGCAGCATTTAAACCCAGCAGATTAGTCTGTTCTGAAATTTCTTTTATGTAGCTAACCACTTCATTCACATTACTGGAATCTTCAACCGCACGTTTCGTATTGCTCAAAATTTCTTCCGAGGTTGCACTCAACTCTTCCGAATGAGCAGCTACATGCTGGATACCTTCAATCAGTCTGCTTGTAACTTCTCCTGCCTAATTCATCAGTTGCAAAGGACTGCTTCTATCTCGTTCTGTTCATTCTTAATCGGAAGGAAATAAGAACTTTTCCCGGTCCATGACCGATATGGAAACATCCTGACGTGTAGCTTCGCGAATAAATGGTATTGCAGCCAAAACAGCCTCAACCTGATTCATAATGATATATTCACTTCCTCTAGTAGAGATAATACTGCTGAATATTATATCGACAGTTATTAATCAATTATGAAGGCTTACTACCATTACTCGCTTGTTCGGCTGCATGGGTCACCCGATTTCGCCCGCCCGTTTTGGATGCATAGAGCGCTTGATCCGCTTTTTGAAACAAAGACTGATCTGTATCTTCCTGCGAAACCGTTGCCGCGCCAATACTCACTGTAATGTTATACTCTCCCCAATCGGCAGAGGCGACCTGTGAACGGTATCTCTCTGCTATAGTTACAGCTTGCTCTCGATCACAATCCGCAAGAATAATGACAAATTCTTCTCCGCCATAACGCGCCACCACGTCCGTGCTTCGTGACACCGATTGCAGCAGGCCTGCCAGGTTACCCAAAACCAGATCTCCAATCGGATGTCCATACGTATCGTTAATACTCTTGAAGTGATCAATATCAACGACAAGAAGGGAGAAAACAAACTGAGTTTCCCGGAAGAGAGCCAAACTTTCCAGCATTTTATCCTGAAAAAATCTGCGGTTCTTGAGTCCTGTAAGCAGATCCGTCGAGGCCATTGTCTCCAACTGATCATTTACTTTAATCAATGCCTGCTGCTTCACCTTGTATTCTTCGTGCAGTCGTTCAAGCTCCTTGTTCGCTTCATGGGTAGCTTGATACAACTCTTGCAGCTTCGTTTTGGTATTCAAAATATCCTTTTCATGCTCAATTCGCTTGCGCATGACAACCACAACACAATCGATTACGTTTTCCCCATTGCGGGTCTGGCGAACCCCGTTCAGTAGAACCGGAACATCCTGTTGATCGATGGTCCGAAACGAAAAATACATCTCATCCACATGTCCATATAACTGAATGTAGGGATAGAAATACGTATGAAAAAAAAGCTTGTTGGTCACAGACATGGTGGACTCGATATGTCGTCCCAACAGCTCGTTGCGTTCATATCCCAGCAAAGTCAGCAGGGTTTGATTAATGGATTGAATGATTCCCGAATCAGCGATCGAGAAGTAGCCACATGGAGCCACATCTAATTGAATATCCATGAAATAATTGCCTTTCCTCTCATTTTATTTACACGCTCTGCAAATAGTCTATAATGAAGCGGCTTGTCTCTTCAGGCTGACTCAAATGTGGATAATGTCCCTTGGCCGTCATCTGTTGAAGTCTGCTGTTCTTCAGATGTGTATGCAAGTAATGCCCCACTTCAACAGGCGCAATGCTGTCATCTGAGCATTGAAGAATGAGCGTAGGTACCGAGGCGCGCTCCAATTCATCCCTACAATCCGAGAAAAACGTCACTTCCGCAAATTGTCTGGCAATATGCGGATCTCTCGAACAAAAGCTTTTTTCCAACTCATCCGTCAGCTCTTTCCGTTCCGGATTCTGCATAACAATCGGAGCGAGATAGCTGGCCCAACCTATGAAGTTCATCTGCATCATTTCCAGCAGCTCATCAATGTCACGCCGATCAAATCCGCCATAATAACCCGGAAGATCGTTTACATAACGCGGGGAAGGCCCGAGCATGACGATTTGCTTGAAATATTTAGGTTCATGAATGGAAGCAAGCATGCCAATCATGCTGCTGACCGAGTGTCCAACAAATATGACATCACTCAAGTCGAGCGCTTCCATAATCTCCAGCACATCCTGGGCATATCCTTGAAGATCACTGTATTTGTTTGGATCATAATAGTTAATTTGAGATTCACCTGAGCCTACATAATCAAATAAAACAACTCGGTAGTTCTCCGTAAAACTCGGAACAATATAGCGCCACATATCCTGATCACACCCAAACCCATGTGCAAAAATAATCGTTTGGCTGCCTTTTCCCAACACTTTCACATTGTTACGCACGAGGACGTCAATCGTCATCCAAATCACCTCTCTGAGGTAGTATCCTTTTGCTTTGACCTATCTGGTTATTATATCGGAAATTGTTGGGTTATGGATAAGAAATATTAATTTTCATTACTTTGGATACATAAAGAACAATCCACTTTGTATGCCAAAAGGCCCTCTCATCACGAAAGGGCTCTTTGTACTTATTTTTTATTTTCGGCTATTTTACAGTGAGAATCACACGTTGATAATGCTTCAACTGGTGCTCCCCATCATCCTGTACTTCGGCTACGATATGAATGGTATCGCCCGATTTGGCATCGTCAGGTACCGTGAACGTTACAGCATTGGTATCACTGTCCTCTAATTGTATTGTATCCAGCTTCTCACCCTTTGCCAGTTCACGATGCAATCCAAGCTGCAAGTCTCCCGCCATCTCAGGCTGGACTTTCTCCTCCTGGACGTTGGAATCTTTGTACGTATCTGCTTCAAAATATCTCCACCATTTGTAAGTCAGTTGATCCCCATCCGGGTCTTGGCCTTCTGCATGAAGGGTTACTTTCTCACCCGGACTGACGGACAGATCCAATCCTTCCTTAATCGTTAATGACGGATTATGGTTGGCTCCTTCATACGTATTCGTGACGGCCCAATCGGCACGAGCCGCAAAATCATTCTGAATATCGTCAAACCATCTCATCAGAGAGTATTCAGCCTCATATCGTTTGGTATACGGATCGTAGTCAAGAACGTTATTCCTGAACAGCTTGTCATTTACCACACCGAAGCGTCCACCCCATCCACCATAGGAAGGGTCTTCCATACTGCGCAGGCCATTGTCGATCAGATAGAAGAAGGATGGAGAATCACCCTCGGATATAAAATCGTATTTGTCATATTGCGGATTCTTCTTCAGATATTCAGCACTACCGCGCTGCTCTTCTTCCAGCTCGCCTTCAATCATTTTGCCGTCACCCATAGATGCATACATATCCAACAACTTGCCATGACCATCCAAAATGTTTTTGACCATCCAATCCCCATGCAGCTTGCTGTTGACTTCCTCTGTATGGAATTTCCACGCATAGGCAAAATGCCAGAAGTTCGATTGGTCGTTCAGAATGCGAATGTCAGGCCAATTTTTTGCAATATAGTCGTTATAGCTGTCATCCTGATCGAGGATGATGTATAGCACCAGTTTATCACTGACTTTTTTGCGAATCGTCTCCCACTCAGCTGTGTCCTTGTACTGTTCTTCAATCGATTTCAGTGCTCTGGCTGTTGTATTCGTACCGCCCCAGGTCTGCACAATCAGATCTCTGGAATCATCGTCGAGGAAAAGCGCTTGGAGAAATTGGGAACCTTCCGTTTCTTTCTCCATCTCCCCTTTGTCGGAGATATTACCGATTTTGGTCATCTTGCGAAGCTGTTCCGGCTCCGGATATCCCTCTGCATGTTTGGACAAGTTGGGATAAATTTCGCCATAGGCATCAATCATATCGTAAACCCACTGTGTACCTGTCCAGCGGAAAGGTTTGATTCCTGCTTCCTCGTCGCCCGCATAATGATAGACTGAACTGGTCAGCACAATGCCTGCCAGATCCATTTCATTGGAATATAACAGAAAACGAATCACCGAGTTCATATCATCCACTTCACCATCGGTTGTAATGACCGTTCTAGCTTTGGTTGCGGAATGATCTGCCGTTTCTGTAGATTCATTTTGTTCCTGTTCTGCCGTCTTGTTGGGCGTTTCAGTAGCCGTTTGCGGTGTTTTGGATGCGCACCCACTGACAATCAGAATCATACTGAGGCAGCCAGCCGCCAAAACGTTTAACCATTTTCTTGTATTCATGTTCGTGATGCTCCCCTTTCTTGTGTTCCACGCGATGTGTTTTTGGGAATGTCTGCGATGTTAGTCTACTACTTAATATGGTCCGTAAAATGCAAAAAAACCCAAACATCAATATGAGCTGGACAGAGTCCACGCATATCGACATTCAGGTTTTGCCTGCCAAAGCAGTAACAATCCTCATTTGAGAAAAAGTATAACATGTTCGTAGTTTACTGTAAACGCATTCAATATTAACTATATAAATTGAACTAAAGAATATTTATATAACCAGAGGGTGTAAGCTTTTCCCATTTTGATATATGATAATGCTTATGACTATGAGTGAATGTAACTGCTTGAAAATAGCCTAACACCAGGAGGGATCAGACACCTTGGAACAGCTGAATGCCGCCCTAATCCGTTTTGTGGAGCAGCAAAATTTATATAATGAAGCTTATGGACTTTTCAAAAATCATGATCTGCGTCCTCGTGAACAACAACACCAGCTGCAAGTGGACGAACGAATCCCACTCTCTCCAGAGCTCCAATATCTGTACAGCCACTACGAGATGATGGATGAACAGGCCAAGGGCACCCTCAAAATGAAAAGCGCAGCCGTGGAGATCGGTGATGCAGCTCTAATCTCCTTTGTTCCACCTGAACATCTCCATCGTCAGCAACTGGGGCACCGCTGGATCGGAATGAACGAACCTTATGAGGAGTCAGCCTCTTGGCAAAAAAATCATGTCGTCATTGCGAATTTTAACGATGATCCGATAATTGTGGATACAGCAGCACCGAACTCTCCTGTATATGCGGCCTTTGCAGGAGAAGAACCTCAGCTTATTGCCGATTCATTAACAGACTTTTTCAATGCACTGGCCATCCTGATTGAAGCTGCACGGGCCTATGCTGGGGAATTGAAGGACGAGGAAACTTATGAAACCAAACCCGAATATCTGGAGCATGTCGAACCTATATTGAATGATTTACTGGGAGAAGAGCATACTGCACATTTATTCGAGTATTTGTCATTTTGTTAAAAGTAAAGGATCACAAGATACGGAGGGTTGAATCATGATTTATGTTGCTTTGCTTCGGGGCATTAATGTGGGCGGGAATAATAAAATCAATATGAAGCAGTTAAAAGAAACGTTTGAGCAAGCGGGCTTGCTGGACGTGGTGACGTATATCAACTCAGGCAATATTATCTTTGCCGATCATCAGGAACGCGTGGATGCGAATACGGAATTATCCCAGATTCTTGAACAAGCCATAGCTGTCGATTTTGGCTTACAGATCAAGGTGATGGTACGTAATGTGGATGAAGTTCGAACTGTTATTCAGGGACTACCGGAGGACTGGACGAATGATGCCACGGCCAAAAGTGATGTCATGTTCCTCTGGGATGAAGTGAATGATGTTTCAGTTTTGGACAAACTGCCCATCAAACCGGAAATCGGCACATTGCTTTATGTTCCCGGGGCCATTTTATATTCCGTCAATAAAGAACTTGTCACCAAAAGTGGTATGAACAAGCTCATAGGCTCCAAGATCTACAAATATATGACGGTCCGGAACGTGAACACGACCCGCCAGATTTACAAGCTGATGCAGGCTGCGGCTGAGAGATGATCAAGGCTAAGTGAAGTGTCTTGCCAGTTTTCAAAGCTTATGCATATCGGAGGGGATTGCATGAATCAGGAGCGGACATGGAACGTTAGTATAAAATCTGTAAAGCGGGAGGAATTTTATTTTGCCCCGAATACGGCTTGGCAGGTGAAAGTACCAGCTTACCGAGTACACTTCAATTCAGATTGCGAATTAAGGCTGCATGCTCAAGATCAGATTTTGATAACGGTTGGTGAGGTTGGAACAGCAGGCTGGGCCGCATTTATTGGAACGGCAATAGAATGCGGACCTGATTCGATCCTGCTGTACACAAGCCCCCAGTATGAGTCACGATTGATGGAAGCCTGGCAGTTTGAAATCATCTTCTCACCACTCAATTCCATTGAAGGTGCCCAGCACGTGATCAATACGTTGGGGTTCTTCCCACCCTTTCACTACGATGAACTAACCAATGTAAAGCTGGAAAACGCGGATCAAGGCGATAGGTCTGAAAATCTGTCCCTGACGATTACGCATACTTCCACAGACGGGTTGGAACAGCCCCTCGACTTTAATTTTGAAGACGTCCAGTTTAAGAACATCTATCCCGCCGAGGAAAGCAATGTCTGCTTGCAGCTCAGCTTCGCTTACGAGGGTGAACAGATTAGCGTGCAACTGGACGCGATATCCGGATTTGCAGCGACATTTCTATGTCGCAAAGTTGTGGTTCAGTTAGGTCTTTAACCTTACCCGGCAACGGAATGGGTTTGAGTTTTTCTCGATCCCAACATGATTGCACCCATGACTAGAACCAACAGGGCTACCAGCATGAACGGAATATGTTTATCTACCTGATACAGCGTTGTTGTGAGTAAAGGGGTGATCACGGCAGATATGCCTTGAATCGCAGCAACCAATCCGGCTGCGCCGCCCTGTTGTTCTTTGCTGACCGAAAGAGAAGCCCCGGCCATAAAACCAGGCATCATCAGACCCGAGCCCATGCCGAACAGGAAGAATGAGAGATAATAGACAACCAATTGACTAGAGATCAGAAACAATACCATGCTTGCGAGCAGAAAAAGGGACCCGAGCAAAATCATCGGCCGTGGCTGCCATTTCAACCACTTCATCTGGATCACCTGCATGATCAGCATCGCAGTCCCGGAGAACATCAGTCCAAACGAGACCATTCGGGCTGTAGCCCCTGGAGATAATGCGAGCTGATCCTGAAAATAAAACCCACCGACAACCTGTACCGTCATAATGCCAATCATCGTAACCAACCCGGCAGCAAGATACATACGCAAACCGCGTTGGAGCGGGTTGACCTTGGGCGCTTTCTCCTGAATGACCGGCTTGGCAGCAGGAATGAGCAACAAAGCAATGATAAAAGCCGCTATCGCAATAAAAATACCAAAGTAAAGCGGCCACAGGAGGCCGATAATGGTAAAAGCGCCTGCAATCGCAGGGCCAAATACAAGTCCCAGCCCATTGGCGGCACTAATAATCGCCATCCCGCTTCCACGCTCTTCCCCTTCCGTCACATCTCCCATATATGCCTGAGAAGAGGATAACACTGCCGGAATGAACATACCGATCAAGCTCCGCGTTACTATCAGAAGGGTTAACAGAAGGCCTCCTCCGATCCACGCATTTAATCCACTATACATCGCCAAAGCAAACAACGCACAACTTATGGACATGCCTATGAATCCAATCAATATGATTGGTTTTCTGCCTTTCAGATCACTGAACCTGCCCCATACCGGACCCATCACAGCCATGGCGATGGACCCGAGTGAAATAATTAGCCCGGAATGCCTTTCTTTCATCCCCAGCTCACGAATAAGCGGCGGCATAATGGGAGCAATAAGCATAAGACCCAACATGGCTGCAAATACGCTAAAAAAGATACTTCCTCTAATTCTGTTCACGCTCATACACTCCTTTATTTTTCAGTACAGTATCCACTGTACCTGGAGTATACAAGGCTGAGAGAGTGTCGACTGCCTCCATACGGAACAATTAACGGTTAGACGGATTATTAATATATTTTTTTCATTTCCGATGGCTTCACGCCGAATTTGCGATAGAATTGCTGGGAAAAGGCACTGATATTGCTGTAACCAACTGCTATCGCTGCCTCAGTAACGTTGTTCTGCTGGCTGCGCAGCAATTTCATGGCGTTATCCAGACGAATCTGGCGCAAATATTCAAATACGGTAGTGCCGAATAGCGCCTTGAATCCTTTTTTCAATTTAAAATCGTTTAGACCCACCTGTTTGGACAACGCCAGCAGGGACGGTGGGTCCACCATGCATGCCTCCATAATCTCTCGGGCAGTATGCAACTTCCGTATATCCTCTCTGGAAAATCCCGAAGGGATAGGTGCCAGATCAAATAGCTGAATCATAAACCGATTCAATATCTCCAATGCGGTCGCTTCCATCATTAAGGAAGATCTATAGGGGTTGTTCAATTCCCCAATCAGACTGTCAATCATCGTTCGAATTCTGTGATCCAGCTGAAATATGATGGGTTTGAACACACAATGTCCCAAAATGTCCTGAAAACGAATGGACTGGCTCGTTGCCAATTGTGCGCCAGCATAATTGAACAACGAGATCGGAATTCCGATGGCAAAAGAAGTATAATTCTCCAGTGCAGGTGGATGAAACCAGGCTTCAAAATCACGCATCATAATGAGTGCTCCCTGCCCAGTGGCCAGCGTATATTCCTGACCAGATATATCTACGTAACGCGCACCTGACAATGCGAATTGCAGCTCAATGATGGGAATATTCGACGCAAAGAACGTAGAGCACGGTTCACTATATTTAATCTGAGAATACACAATTTCGATACCACTATACGTGGTTACTCTTTTTATATTGCCACTGCCCGCTTTAGCAGAGAGCAGGTACGTATTTTCATCTTGCTGACTGAATGGTTCTTGCGTTAAGTAATGCTGGTATACGACAGCTAACGAATCGAAACCCATGTGTTCTCACCTCGTCTATAACTTGATCTTAACTCCAGAAAGAGATTTGTTTAATTGAGAATAATTCTCAATAATTCTACCTCAATTTTTGCTTTTAGACCAGCCCCATGACGAAATCACTACACTTCATACCGAAAATGAACCATAAACCACCTGTCGAAATCGAATGTTCAGGTTGAAAATAAAGAGATACGCCTTAACTAAAAAAGGACACGAGAGATCATCCTCTCGTGTCCTTTCGCATAGCATAACCCCGTCCTTATTCCCAGAAAAAACGTCCGGCAAATACCTGCTCCGTCAGCAACTTGTATGTCTCGTCTGGCAATTCTTTTTTCATCTTCGCCATCACGGCATCCTTGCCTTCATTATATTGCTTAGACATGCCGATCTCGGCTGTGGTGTCGGTTGCGTCCAAGCGCATGATTGGTGCTTTGGCATCTTTTGTCCAAGGTGTCCATTCGGCCAATTCCGATGATCCACCACAACCCGGGTTGCCTGTATAGAGGAACTGCTTCAAATATGCTGCCATCGCGGAAGACAATGCCTCACGGCCTGGTTTGTTCTGTTCACTAAAATAACCTTCAGCGAAAAGAGCGGCAACGCCGTCTGCGTGTCCTGTGTAAAAGTCCATATCCGCGCCATGCGGTGCGCCCAGCAATGTTTGCAGCCTTTCGGAAATGACCCCAGGCTTTGTGCCCCATGCAAAACGATAGGCGTATACAGGTGGCTGTCCCGCTTCACTTGTCAGGCGCTCGGCTACCCGCTCCGCATTGAAGCCTGCATAAGCCTCACTGCCATATTTCAGAGCTGCGGCATACTGTTCGGCCTTGGTTTCATCTGTAAACAGAGTTTCATCATGAAATGAGGGTACAAAGTATGGATCACCGAAAGCAAAGCTGGAAAACTCGGTTTCCAAACTGCCCAGCAGAACAGGAACTTGTGCATAATTACCGCTGTTGATGGCATCGAATCCCTCTTTGGGAATGACTGTACCTTCACGGAACAAATGTGGGAATGGCTGCATACGAATCGCCGTTGAACCATATACAGTGACCAGCTTGTCAGCAGGCAACTCACGCAAATAGCTGGCCAGCTGTGCCTGAGACTGCTTGCCGATCCATGTTCCCGCATGTTCAATAGAGGTCACTTTACCCTCTTGCACGAGCAATTTCACAAATGCATCCTCGGATTTTTGCTCGCCTTCCTCCGGTGTAGCCGTGGTCAGACCACCACTGAAAGCAGCTAATTTCTGAAATAGCCCTTTGCTTAGCGGTGAGATTAACGCTGCCAGAACATTACGTGCTCCTGCCGACTGCCCGGCCAACGTAACATTGCCTGTATCTCCGCCAAAGCCCTCGATATTATCCTGTACCCACTGCAGTGCACGGAATGCATCAAGCAAGCCATAGTTGCCCGAATCATCAAGGGGATTTCCGGTTTTCAATGCAGCATTTTGAAAGAACCCAAGAGCTCCCAAACGATAGTTCACCGATATGATAATACTGTTCGTGTTACGCGCAAGCTGTTCACCCTGAAAATCCTTGCCTGATCCGGTCATATTCCCGCCGCCGTGCAGAAACACCATAACCGGAAGCTTCGAACTGGTTGTATTCGGACGCCAAATATTGAGATACAGTGAGTCTTCACTTCCGGCTATCGTTTCACCGGATAACTGTAAGCTGCACGCAGCAAATTCCTTGGCGGTTCGAGTCCCTGTCCATGCATCCGGTTCACGCGGTGCTTTCCAGCGTAATTCACCTACCGGAGGTGCTGCATAAGGAACACCTAACCAGCCGAGCGTACCGTATTGTTCATAGGTTTTTCCATCAATGGCTCCATATTTCGTCTGCTGCAATGTTTGAGGTTTGAACCCCTGATCTTGTTTATGTTTCATCCAACTCTGCTCCAAGGTTCCACCGCCATTGAGCTGTGCCTGCAAAGCTTATGCAGTCGTTTCAGCCAACTGGCGATTGGTACGTTCGCTCGTGCTCCTGCCTTGAAGCGCGTTCACCTCCTTAACCGATATGTAAGTGAAAGCCTCTCCTTGGTTGTAGTTATATCTTTATAGAGCGTTCGTGCCAATCTCTCCAGCAGTTCCACCGCAGGAGCTAGCACTGCTTCATCAATATCGAATTCCGGATGGTGATGCGGAGCAGGCAGCTCGCTGCCAATAATCATATACGTTGCTTTCCCACCTTGTTCCTGTACACGCCTAATCATGTAACTGGCATCCTCACTTCCGAGTGAAGCACCATCCGAAATAGCCTCCGCATGGGTAAATCCTGCGATGCCTTCACTTTGCTGTACAGCAAGCTCTGCAAGCTCCATATCACAGTGAATAGGGACTGCACCGCCAATGACTTCAACCGTAGAGCTTAACTCATGCATCGCCGCGCTGTGCTCGATGATCTGACGCACCCGTCGCTCCAGCTCACGATTCGTTTCTTCTGTCGTTGAACGGGTTTCAATCACCATCCGTGCGTGCTCGGGAATAATATTGGCCCCTGTTCCGCCTTCAAGAATACCCACATTAATGCGTGTATCTGCCGTGCTAAACCGAGGCAACGCATGAATATTAAGGAGTGCTGTAGAGGCTCCCAGCAAAGCATTCCGTCCTTCCTCCGGTGTAGCTCCGGCATGAGAAGACACACCTGTAAAATGGGCTTCCAGCTTGGTCGTTGCCAGGAATCCAGCAGACGCCCCTCTGACATGACCGGATGGCACACCTGTACCCAGATGTATGCAGAACAGACGGTCCACCTGTTCCAGCATGCCTTTTTCGACCATGGCATACGCACCACGCACACCTTCTTCAGCAGGCTGGAACAGCAGACGGATCTTCCCGGCGAACTTTCGGTTACTCAAACGTTCTGCAAGTGCAAGCCCAATGGCTGTATGTCCATCGTGCGCGCAAGCGTGCATAATGCCTTCATGACTGGAGCGAAATTGCCCCGCTTGTGGTATATGTTTGTCCGACTTGCTCTCACGGATCGGAAGTGCATCCATATCAAAGCGGAACGCCGTTGTTGGTCCTTCCTGTTCTCCATGCAACTCAGCGACAACCGCCGTAAATCCCCCTCGCATCTGCTGCACAATCGCTGGATCTGCCCCTTCATCAATGGCACGCTGATATGCATCTTCCAACACTTCAGGGTTTGGCAGACCTCGCCGCGATGTGTCATCAATCGCATCTTTTCCATAAGTCACACGGTAACCCAGTTCCGTTAACATCTGCACGACTTTGGTAGCCGTACGAAATTCGGTGAATCCCAGCTCGGGATGTTCGTGAAGGTCTCGTCGAAGCGCAATAATATCAATCATGGTCACTCACCTCTCTCATCAAGCTCTCTATTTCATCATTATGCATACACCTTTACACTACGAATTCTATATTATGGGTCGCTAATCCTGTTTCGCGATTCTTCTACACACATGCTTCACGCCCATACTGAGGGACCCTTCGTGTCACAGGATGCGATTGATCTGATTCAATAAAAAAAGTGCCCGCTCATTGAACGGCACTCTTAGCCGAACTGCCCAAGAATATTCTTGGGCAGTTTTTCGATTTCACTTTTAAGTGCAACTTCTATAGGCAAAGGTAACGTGGTATGGTAGGCCCACGCACAAGCTTATCGTATAATAAGCATAACGTTGATGAATATGGCGCAAAAAAAGGAGAAACTCATGATGTTGATTAGACTAAATTGGATCACACTGCGGGTACACGATCTGGAAGCATCGCTCCGCTTCTACCACGATTTGCTCGGGCTGCCGATTCAGCGCAGATTCGAAAGCCGTGGACGGCAGATCGCCATGCTCGGACCAGAAAATGAAACGAAGCTGGAACTGATTGAGGGCAGCGAAACCACACTCAAGCCAGAGGCCGGTGTTTCGATCGGTTATGAGGTAAGTTCACTGGACGAAGCCATGGAGCAACTCGCCGCATTAGGCATCCCGATTGTACGAGGCCCCGTCCAGCCCAATCCGCATCTGCGGTTTATTTACATTGCCGACCCAGATGGCTTCGAAGTGCAGTTGGCCGAACATGCATGATTAAAGCACAATTATTTTTGAGGCGAATCTAAATAAGTGTACGTTTCACGATGACTGACCTGTTGTGTGTGGAGCCAAACCTGCACGCGCACCCCACATAGGACGGCGTCAGCGCGCTGTTGTGCAAGTTTACAGCTTCATCCGACGCATTAGCGGCACACCTACGCGATTCAAAAGCCGTTCGAGCAGCAGCCAGCACCAGCGTCTGCTCATTGGCAGATGGCGCTCATACACGGCAGAGTACTCGAAATCCGACACAGCGCCACGGTTGCGTTTGAACTGTGCAGCACCAGCACTCTCATGCAACAGATGACCGTTCTCACGGGCCTGTCCAATCAGGCAAGCTGATAGCATACGGTACAGTCCGATAGACTGGGGTAGCGCCGTATCGTAACCGAACAACGGCGTTGTCATCACCCCATTCCGACAGAAGTATCCCATAATCGCATCTATACGCCCTTCCTTCCGTAGACCATACAAGGTCAGCGCTCCCGAAGCTTTTGCTGTGGCAATGAAATGTTCACTGAATTGCGGATTATCATAAGAGTATTTTTCAAGGTATAGCAGCTTGTACAGTTCCGCGATTCGCGAAATATCTTCCGCCGTCAGATTCGCTTCAGAAACAAATTCATATCCGTGCTTGGTCAACAATTCGTAATCCCGCTTCAGCAGCCAGCGCGACTTCGCATTGCCGAAATTCGGATCATTCGCCTGGTACAGATAGATTTGACGGCTCGGAATTAGTTGACAGCCTGCTTGCTTCAGCTCTCCCGTCAGATCGGAGTGAAGCCCTGGGCACAAGGAGCGAAATATGACGGCATGCTCAGGATAACGTTCCCTTACTGCTGCAAGCAGACAAACCGCCTGCTCTCCGGACATGGCTGGATACAGGTTTGTTGATAACAGCCAGTTGTTGATATGTACAACTTTGTTTATTTGTGATTGCCGCATTCCCCACCCCACCACACTGAGCAGCGCGGAAAGCCCTTTTTCCAGCAACGGTTTCCGAAGCATCGTCAACTCCTGCTTGGCGTACCGCACATAATGCGTATAAGGCGAACAAACGTAAGAATTTTCATACTCTGCATCATTTACCGTCAACGGAAGCACTAGATCGTCAATTCGAGCAATGAGTAAGGTTGTGTTTACATTTATCATGAAGTCCCGTGTCCCTTGTAACATGATGGGTTCCAAATACGCTCTTGCATCTCTACCATCCTCGGTGTTAGGCCAGTCCATATCTTGGAGCGAATTCCGATCATAGAAACGAACGCACCTATCGCGTCTTTCATTCTTCTCTGGATCTGTACGGTCGTGGCTATCCGACCTTTTTTCCTTTACTGCATTCTTCACGTTCTGCTCCCCCAATTACCCAAACTTCCTGCCATCAATTGTTTTTTACAAATTCCTATTCCTCCCATTATAGTGGGCCTGGATGAGCATCCACAATTGTTTCGTTAAAAACGGGCGGAGGGATAAGCCATCTAAAAACAAAAAAAGCCTGCCCCCACATCATGGTTGGAGACAGGCTCAGTAACTGAACTTCGAATATAAAATTGGTGTAATCAGGTGACTCCGATGCAGTAGGCTAGCTTCAGCCTAAGTATTTTACAGCGTACCCGTTGCAGAACCTACTTCGTCCTTATCCGATACCAACTCGTTCAGGTCCACAATCAGTTGCTCCAATTCTCCGAAGCTATCCACCATCTTCTGGGTCAGGTTGCGCTGTTCCTCCATACTGGCAAGAATTTCTTCCGTAGCAGCACTCGATTCCTGAGTCACACTTGAAATTTCTGAAACCTCATTAACCACTTTCGTAGAGGATTCCCTCATGGTGACTGAACTACTCTCGATATCTGCGGCCTGATTCAATACTTGCTGAGAATTGCTGTTGATCGTACGGAAAACTTCTTCTGCCGTTTGCACACTGTCTTTTCCTGCTTCCAAAGCGAGTCGAATACGCCCAAACCGATCCGTCAACGCCTGTGTCTGTCCTCTCAAACGGGACAAAATAGCAGCAATATCACTGGCCGAATGGCCGGAGTGTTCTGCCAGCTTGCGAACTTCCTCCGAAACGACTGCAAACCCACGTCCATGTTCACCTGCACGGGCTGCTTCAATCGCTGCATTGAGCGCAAGCAGATTCGTCTGGTTCGCAATATCCAAGATGCTGTTCAGCATTAGCGACATGGACTCACTTTCCTCGTTAAACTTACTCATATCATCGGCTGTGGTATTAATCGTTTCATACAGCTCCTGCATCTGAACATTCAGTTGATCCATCTGCGCACTGCCTGTTTCCGTGCTCGTTGCCATGCTGGCTGACAGTTCTTTCATCTGAAGTGAGTAGGAAGCAACATCGCGGATATGCTGATCCGACAAGGACAAGGACTCTGAAATTTCTGCTACACTAGTAGCCTGAAATTCAACGCCTTTGGCCACTTCACTGAATCCAAGCGTTACTTCATGGGTAATGGAGCCGGTGTCGGTTACTTTTTGCTTCAGTTGGTCCGTATAACGAGATAGGCCCTCTACAGATTCTTTGACCCTTACAAGCATTGTTTCCACTCTCATTTTGGAATGTTCCACCTCTTTCCAACGGGCCTCGCTATCCCAAAAGAGTCTTTGATTCAACTGGGAAACCATCATCAGAATAGCTCCCGTAAGCGCAAATAATCCTACATCAACAATATGGCCAATAAATTCCTCGGAGCTCTTTGTCTCCACCAGAACGACCTGAATAATACTGATGATAAACAACACGAAAAATCCGGTAGTGAACAGTTTCTTGTCGGGATAGAGCAACAATACTGAAGTGATGACCAGACTTAAAGTGATGTTAACACTTCCCCAGCCTGCATAGACCCCACAAACCGTAATCAGGAGTGTACAAAGCCACGGGATCACATGAATATACTTCTTTTTGAAATTGGCGTACGTTACCCAACCGGTGAATAAAATAGCTACCCCACTCGAAACAAGCAGCTTGGGTTCCAGAAAGGCCATACCAAAACCGATGGCAACAATAACCCACAGGATGATACAGATCAGCTTGTTCCTTTTCCAGATGATTTCGTCATAACGATTCATGAATTTCCCGTCCTTTTTATCAATTAAATACGATGGTGAGACATTTCTGTACTATCTTTTATCAGTCTTTGGTCCTTGCTTATGAATAAATCGCAAAGTCCTAGGGCTTTGTTGTAGTACATTAGGTCTTCATAAACATGAAAACACACTTAATGTATATCGGAATTTTATTATAAATTTTTAATATATGAAGGAATATAATATGTACTTATATTTCAGGAATTTTATTTGGTTTTCTCCATAGTAAAAAAATAGTAAAAACCCGCATCAGGGATACGGGCTTTCACATGTTAAGGGGGTCAGCTACCTTTCATTTTCCGAACACAAGTGTGTTGTTAGACGAACCTGCATACTTGGTGACAAACTCGCGAGCATAACTGGCTGTCTGCACTTCATAGCTGTAGTTGGTACTTGGTCTCCAACTTGTTTGGGGAGAGGATGGGCTGCTCAACGCAGGTGTACTGCCTGTATCCATAAATTCCCCGTTTCCTTTATCATCCAGAATGCCGCCTTTTTCAGCGCCTGCACCGAAATAGTTGTTTTCAGAATAAATGCGTGCTTTCTCGCCAATGGTAATCGCCTGGTTAAAGTTGTTCGCGTAATTGTTTTTGATATGGAAATAACCGTATCTCATGAGACCAGGACCACGTACATACAGGTTTTCAAAATAGTTATTTGCCATCGTTACATGAGGTACACCATTATAGCTGCTGTTGCCATCATTCGGGTATCCGAGAATAATTCCGTATTTGTGATTTGCAAATTTGGAATTGCTGATTGTAATATAATCTGCACGATCCCCAATATACAGGAGCTTGTCCAGATCACTTCCGCTCGAGCTGTAGCTATGGCCTGAGAACGTCACGTGATCAATCCAGTAGTTGGAGCCTGAAGTAATATACATCTGGATATCGTCGTTAGCATTAATATTGGAAGCGTGTTCAAAAGTCAGATTCTGAAAAATGACATTGCTTGAGCTGGACGTCGATCTGAAATGAATGTTTGTCAGCGTGTGGTTATCAAAGGAGCCTACCAACGTTTTGTTCGATCCAAATTCGACTTTCTGCAACGTAGAGGAAGAAATATTTTGTTCAATGACCAGTATTTTAGCCGTTGTGCCTGCCATATGTGTTCTTAGGTCACTCAGATTGCTGATGTAGATGACCTGACCGTTCTTGCCACCTGTCGTGGCTGATTTGGATACACCACTCTCATTTTTGGCGTTACCGGCAAAACCCGTTAAACCATTCGTGCCTGTGTTGGGATAATTGGCCGCACCATATGTAGCGGGTGCCGTGGAGACCGTCAACAATAACAGTGTTACAGCGAGTAAAAGAATCGAAAATCTCTTCAAATTTTCACCATCCTTTATAATTTTATCCTGAAAGACAAGTTGATTATATCGTGTAACATCAGATGTGACAATACAAAAATTGCAATTTAACCAATATTTTTATTTTTTTGCAACAGCAGTCCCCGTATAAGAAAAATGAAAAGACGACACAAAGTCATCTACAAAAACCATGACTTTGTATCGCCCTTCTTCTGAATCCTATTTGATTTTCAGTTCCAGCTTATGTTTTTCCGCTTCCTGCAAATCATCGTAAACTTTGCCGGGTTCACCGTGAAGTTTTAATACCAGAGATTGGGGGGCATCCAGCAGATTACTACTGAAGGAATAGATCATCCCATCTTCCGTCCCGTTACCTGACACACGGGACAACAAGGTCTTCTGCCTGTCCTTGGTGGTGGATACAATCTCGGTAGGGTTGACCACATCACTGACAGAGAGTTTGGTTTTATAATCAATCTTTTGATTAGGTTCATAGATAAATCTTACCCGTGTCACAAGTGGAGATACCTCTGCTTCAGATAACATTACCTCATGACCGCCAATCGTAAATAACTGATTAAGTTTGATCTTCTCGGTCTTGGGCACCGAAAATTTAGGGTCCAGATCGAAGCTCACTTCCATCGGTTTCGAAAATTGGTATTTGGTATCTTTTTTAACCTTATTCGTGTCAGTCAGCAGATCAGGAACTACAGATGAAATGCGAAAATTGAACTTCACTTGTCCAGGAAGCGGTGTATTCCCATCCATTTCAACGGTGCTACGTCCATAAAGTGTATACTTTCCATTGGAACTATACAGACTGCTTATACCGCCATTGCCAAGTGATTGGTTCGTCATGCCATTGACCATACTCGTTTTGGGAACCGAATATATCTCCTGGGAAGCATCCGTCTGGGCTGTATACAATACAATCATCTTGTTTTCATCCGCCATCACAGCATTGACGGTTAATTGATATATTCCTGATTTCACAGAACGATTCACGAGCTGTACATAACCATTGTTAATTGCAGATGTAATCGTGTTTCCGTCTACATCTTTTCCAGCCAACTCCCGAAAAGGTTCAAGAACTCCCCAATTCTGTGCAGGCTGGCTGTACATTGCCTGTTGTGGTGTAGAACCGCCAAGCGGACCCAGCAGCAGCCAACCGGCTGCCAGAGCGGTTACGAGCACCGCCGTAATCCACTTTAATTGCACATGACCTGTCATTCGCCGGGTTCTGGCCTTTGCCAGACCTCGCTGAATGGCAAAGGCCGCATCCGCTGGATTCAATTGTTGTCTCTCCAGCTTAGCCTGGGAAGCATCTGCGAAAAGTGCCTGTTCCTCCGGATTAGTTGTCATGCCAATCCCCCCTGTTCTTCATCTGTTTCCGTAACAGTTCCAACCCTTTATGCTGCCAGGTCTTGATGGTGCCCTCCGGTTTGCCAAGAATGGAGGCAATCTCAATTGACGTCATGTCGTTATAGTATTTCAGCAGAAGTACATGGCGATATTTGGGTTTGATTTTCTCAAGCATGGACCACATCGCAAGTCTATTGTCGCTGCATCCTGCACTGACAGACTCGGATATCGCCTCCTCCAACCCTTCGCTCGGCAGTGGTGTTGCCCGTTTGCGACGCCTTTGTTCATCAATGCACACATAGATCAGAATACGTATAATCCACGATTTGAACGCCTTCTCATTTTTCAGAGAGCGACGCTTGATCCAGGCCCGGCATGTCATCTCCTGCACCGCTTCGAGCGCATCGTGACGATTACGCAGGTAACTGTAGGCAATGGAGATCAGCGTGTCCTGATGCTCCATGATGGATTGGACAAATGCCGTCTCGTCTTCGCTCTGTACAAACAGCATCTTTTTCATCTCGGCTTTGGTTTCCACCCTGCAATCCCCTCCTTCTCTCTCTTTCTGTGGTTTAAGACGGATGAACAAGCCAAACCGTTTTTATTTATTTTCCATCACAAAAAAAGCCCCGCCTAATCCTGAGGAGGAAGCTACTTGTATTGATTTCCGCATCATTATTTAAAGTTCAAACCATTCCAGCTCAGTGTCATCCTGATTCGTAGCCGCTCCCATCTGTTTCAGCCAGTTTGCTGCGATGTCACCCCACGTATGGAACAGACAATATATGTATAACTCTCCCTCTACAATCTCATTCATTCCCGATGCCACTTCAATCGAGACTTGTAGAGCTTCAGGCCAGGGGGAACCCTCCTGAAGCACCGCAAACCCATCTTCATAATGCTCCAGCTTATACAAGTCGGAGAATGTTAAGGAATCCGCCAGTCGCTTCACAATCCGAGGTAAAATGATAGGATTTGTTGTTCTGATGCCATATTCCCAGCCCACAAGGTACCTCCCTTAATCTAAAAGTTAGCTAAAAAGCTACTACTCTTGCTCATTCAATTCATTGATCGAGCGGTCCAGCCACAATTCATACCAGTCAAGAAAACCCTGCCGCTCCGCGTTGCCCATATAATGATCCGGATAAATCCCATTACTGTTCGCTCGATCCTCGGTCCAAATCTCTCCGTAGGATAATCCCTTCACAATCAGATTAAGCGACACGCCGCAGCCAAAATCGCTAATTCGCAGCATCCCTGCCGACCATTTCGGAGCATAATACTCATGTTCAAGCGCTGCCCACTCGTCCTCTTCTTTGCTGTCGTCGTACCAGTCAACATCCCAATTCCAGGATTCCACATGTGGGAACGGCTCAGAAATTGCATTCAACTCATCATCATAATCCATCACCAAATATATGCCGTTCTCCGGCTTTTCCAGCCCATAATAAGGACCTGCACCACCACTTCCAATCACTAGCAAAAAGGCTTGATACTCTTCGGGCAGCTCTATCTTCCATTTCTGTTCAAAAGCTTTAATTTCGTCCAATGTCCATACCGGAGCCATTTCATATTGATGATTCTCTGCCCCAAACAGATTCCGCTTCGGGTCCAGAGTCTGGAGTTTGTTCAACTTTCCCTGTATGCGTTCCAACTGTACCTTGTACATTTACGTAAGCCTCCTTCCATCGCGTTGTACCTATAACGTCAGATTCGAATCAAGTCATTCAAACTATTTTCGCTTTGCAGACTGGGTTTGATGGTAACCCATATTTGATTGCTTTCCCTCAATATCATGCACGCATAATTTCCGGGCTCCATCTGGAGCAACACACCACCGCAAGACTCATCGGGTTCTAGCTCGCCCCCAGTGACATCCTCCGCCGCCCCCAGATACACGTTACCGGAAGGGACACGTAGATGGTATACCTGTGCATTCTCCAGTTCCTTCCCCGCATCATCCAGACTCCATGTCACCTCATACTGTCCATCTTCACCCAGATTCAGAAACAAACAGTTGCCTGCATTTACCTCAATCAGTTCATCTTCCGCAATAGACCACCAGTCCGGTGTATCATCAACACGATGTTTTAGCGCCGCCAGATCATACAGGCACAGTGCTGCCGTATCCGTGAAGAACTGAAACTTCCCGTTCATTCTATCTCTCCTTTCTAATTCAAAATAAACACCTTGACCCTAGGTCAGACCTAAGGTTTATAGTGGAACTATTCCATTCAAGCAGACAGGAGCCAGCTTAATGAACAAATACATTACGATTAGCGAATTATCCAAATTAATGCATGTTTCAATCCATCAAATTCGATACTTTGAGGAAAAAGATATACTTTTCCCGGCATATGTGGATACCAACCACTACCGTATGTATGGAATGGATGAGATCTACCAGCTTTCTCACATTCTTTTATTGCGCAAGTTGAATGTCCCTGTTCAGCAAATCAAAGAGTGCATGCTCTCCTATTCCGCAGATGACTATAACCGATTATTAACCGATTCACTTCAAGCTGTACAATCACAGATTGATTCGTTAATGCATATGGAACAATTCATTCAAGGCATATTGCAGGAACAGCAGGAATGGATCAGCCAATCCCAGCAGGATCAGTGTATACCCATATATGAGATAAAGGAAATTCCTGTTCGGCATTTCACCACTTGGATCACCATCCAACCAAACGAATCTTTGCATGCACGTGCACTTTATCAGCATCGTACGGATCAACCTGCATTGTTTGAAATTGATTTACACTACTTGTATACCTTAGGCCAGGTTGCAGTCTGTGTTCCGTCTTCTAATGCTATCAGCGATTCTTTTGTTGAAAAAGGGTTGTATCTAACCAGATCATTCACAGTGACATCCGAAGAAAATATTGCCCAGGAAATTCATCACCTTAAGGAATATGCATTTCAAGCCACTTACGTGCTGGTAGACCCTATAATTTTGATTGAAAAGTCCTATCTTTCCATGTTAGGAACTGATCAATTACACTATGAGATTCAGGCCAGAATTGAGGTTACTCCTTCTAAAGTGAAAGAAAGGAACCCATTATGAACCTCACGACTCCAATTCAAATTGTGGACTATGATGATCAAAGTCAACATCAACTGGCTGTCCGAAAGTTAATAGTCCATTCTTTTGCAACCAAGTTTGAGGCTCTTGTTCGGCTCGCCCCAACGGAAATAGTTGACTTGCTTGGCGCTATATGGATTGATCAGGGAAACTCACCCTCCGGTAGGCAGTTCATTGCAATGGATGGAAACCAGGTTGTCGGGGTTCTATGCCTGAAATGGTGCCTCAAAAAACCCCTACAGATAAAAAAAGATATCCATCACATTCCACTCCGTAAGCTTTGCAAGCAATACGGACTACGCAATGTCTGCATGTTTATGGTCGGAATGATTGCCCTGGAATATAAGCCAAGTCCACACGAATGTTATATTGAGCATTTGGCTGTAGCTTCAAGTCACCGAAAGCGTGGGATTGCCAGACAGTTGCTAATTACAGCTCAGCAGTTTGCAAACCAACATCTCCATTGTAAATATATATCTTTGCACGTATCCAGCAGCAACACACAAGCCATTCGTCTTTACCAACAATTGAACTTCAGAGTGGAATCATCACACAACAGCATTTCCCGAAAATTCCTGTTCCGTGAACCTGAATGGATTTTCATGATGATCCCTATCTCTAACATACAGGAGGCATTTCAGTGTTTAAACAACAACCCCCTAGACTAAGATTATTTACGACCCCAGTTTTCAAATGGCTGATCGGTGTAACAATCATCATTCTGGCTATTGTGTCTTGGCTGCTCATTCAGAACACATTCAACATGAAAGAAACACGCATCTCCATTCCAACCTCATATGGACAATTAACGGGTATACTCACACTGCCCAAACAGCATTCAGATAAGGTTGGCCTTGTCGTTTTTGTACATGGTGATGGTCCGATTAATGCCAGTTATGACGGTGGATACCGACCTTTGTGGGAAAAGCTTGCCATGGCGGGGTATGCCTCCCTCTCGTTGGATAAACCTGGTGTTGGCGGTTCCTCGGGAAACTGGCTTGACCAGACCATGGAGGATCGTGCACAGGATGTCTTAACCGCCATTGAATGGGCCAGAAAAGAACCCTTTATTGATCAAGATCGAATTGGTTTGTGGGGTGCCAGCCAGGCTGGATGGGTCATTCCAAACGTCGTGAAACAAGATCCGGATATTGCATTTAGCATTTTGGTTTCCCCCGCAATCAACTGGATTACACAGGGCAGATACAACACCCAGCAGGAAATGCTCCAGAAGGGATATACCGAGGAAGAGATCACTGCAAGGCAGCTCTATAATGATCAGGTTCTGCAGCTGATTCGAAACAAGGCCACCTATGATGAATATATACTCATAGCTAAGAAGGACCAACTCATTTCCAAGGAGCGCTGGACGTTTATCGTCAACAATGTGGAATCGGATGCCACAGATGGGCTCGTTTCGTTTCAAAGCCCTGTTCATCTCGTGCTTGGAGGTCAAGATATAAATGTCGATGTTCAAGAGACAGAGCGCGTGTATCGTCAGATGATTCCACAATCACTGCTCAGTGTAACCAAACTACCGGATGCTGATCATTCGATGCTGCCCTCTTCACTGGTACATTCTACGTTCAAAACCTATGCAACCGCCTTGTTCTCGCCACGAAAACTAATGGACGCACAGTATTTGGACGATATCGTTCAATTTTTGAACTCTATTCACGCAGTTGATCAACCGTTTGTTGCACACTTCCGGTTCCCAATCGATTCATTTCTCCTGAAATTCTTAAGAAAAATGACGCAATTTGATCCGCTCCATCCCCTTTTGATCCGCAGGCGAGATTATTAGAACCATATTTAACCATTATATCAAGCCCGGCACACAGGTTAAAGGTACTCAAGAGTTAACTAGGTTCATGTTATACATGTGAAGAATTAAGGTGTTAGCAAACAAGGTTAATCTCTTCATTTTTTTAGCAAAATTGACGATATAATGATAACTGACTTTTTGTGATTTTGTGGAGGAAACCATGGCTATCAACCTTAGAAGAGAACCTTTTCGCTATACTTTAAAGGAACCGATAATGTTCGAAATTTTTATACTCAGCATTAACGGCGCCTCAGCACCACCCAAACCCATTCAAGCGGAATTATGCGATATCAGCCGATCCGGCTGTCAGCTTTCATTTCCGTTAAATCTACATGTGGAGTCCAATAACATCCGAATCGGCATGAACTTGCTGCTTTTTGAAGACCCCTTGTATTTGGAAGGAACGCTGCGCTGGGGCAAAGAAGAGAATAACCAATGGCACTACGGCGTACAGCTGGAGATCCAGCAAGGCAATCATGAGCGTTTATCCAGAGAAATGAGAATGCTTGCGGGGCAAGGCAAAATTATGGTGAAGTAACCCGGGAAGCACGAATCTAACAAAAAAAACAGCCCGGTGAACCGGACTGTTTCAATATTTTAAATTTTCAGGCTGCTTTGGTAGCAGTCGTAGTATTGTCCATCTTGGACCAATCCACTGTGGTTTCGAGCAAAAGTGACACCACAACCCCAATGACAAGCCCATTGCTAATGATCGGAATGAGATACATGGGGAGAGCATGAAACGCTTCAGCAGGGATGTTCATTACAGCAACACCTGTAAGAACAGGCAGTGCCACACGATAGATGGTTTTGGAATTAAAGGTGGTGCCTTCAAGTGTTCTTAGGGCTGTACCAAACATTTGCAAATAGGCTACAAACAGCACAGCACTCCCTACACTGGGAGGAATTTGTGCGAAAAAGGCTGTCACAGAAGGCGTCAGTCCCAATATACATAACATGCTTGCTCCAACAACAAACGCAGCCCGTTTCAGAATACGGGTACTCTCCAGAAAACCAATCGAAGAAGCAAATAATCCGAACGGTAGCACACCTACACACGCAGATAACATGGTGAACAATCCCGTGAGCATGTACGATCGTTTATATTGTTGGCTGGACGTTTGTACTCCATATATTTTTTCGACTGAGCTTAACGTGGTGATGGAATTTGTCATATTCACCAGCCCAACAAAAAAAGCTGTGATGACAATACCCGGCTCCCACTTCGGCGCCCCCCACGGAAACCAGGAAAACAGGTTTAAATTCTGTTGACCGGATACTCCTGCATGTTGTCCAGGGAACACAAAACTATAGGCAATCCACCCCGTCACGATGCCAATCAGGATGGAATAGTTGCCAAGCTTGCCTTTTCCCTTAAGCTGGATTAAGGCCACAAGAAACGCAATAGCAACGGACAACGCCGCTACAGGCAGGTTGAATGTGCCAAACTCGGTGTATCCAACCATGCCTTTGAAGAAATTCATGGTCAATTGAATCGTCATCAGAAATAACATCGCACTCTTGACCATTGGTGTGAACAGCTTCTGAAGCACATGCGCCGCTCCAAGCCCGCCAAGGATCATCATCGTCAGCCCAGCTAACAGGAAACCCGCAGCCAATCCTCCCCCAATACGTTCCAAACTCATTCCTGCCGATGAAGCCGAGGCCGTTAAGCTTAGCGTCAGCCCCCACCATAACCCCGAGGGACCATCCATCACGGCATAACGATGGCCAAAGAACGCCTGTAATATACACACAGCCCCGGTAAGCAAAAAGGCATGCTGCATCGACGCAGCAATGGCCTCCGGTGAAAGCTGAAAATTGTGTCCGATGGATAACGGCACCACCACTGTGTTGGTAAACAGGAAGAAAAACCACTGAATGCCTGCCAATGCAAGCGATGACGCACCCTTTAAATTATTTTGCAAAGATTGCTCTTGATGTCTGTTCATGATTGGGTTAACATTCGCTCCATTTCTTTATAATGATGCCTCCGGGCATGCGCAAGTGCTGTAACGCCGTCTCGGTCAGCAATGGAAGGATCGGCACCATATTGCAAAAGCAATGCTACGATCTGCTGATGGCGAGTTCGGCCATCCCCCAGAATGACCGCTTCCAGCAAGGCTGTCCAGCCCAGATTGTTGATATGGTTCACATCCACATCCGTGCGTTTCAGAAGGATCTCCACAATATCGACATGACCTCGATCTGAAGCAGGAATCAGAGCTGTGCCCCCAAACCGATTCGTAATCCGGGTATCGGCACCTGCTTTTATAGCCAGTTCGACCATTTTACGCAAACCTTCCGCACTGGCATACAGCAGCATGTTGTCCAGTCGTTGATCCTGGATGTTCACATCCGCTCCCGCTTCAATAAGCATACTTGCCGTCTCTGGCTTGTTGCCATGTACCGCGGCCATCAGAGGTGTCCGTCCTCGCGCATCCCGGTCATTCACTCCGGTTCCTTGTGCGATAAACCGCAGCACATCATCTGTATGTCCAGCTTCAGCAGCTGCATGTATTGTTTTCAGCATCGCACCTTCACCCTCCAATTCGTCGTCATCCTCACGGCATATATTCGATAGATCATAATCGACATGTGTGATTTGCAGTGTTTAAATCTTATGTATGGTAACATAGGATGTAAGTATAATAAAAATACATGTTTTGTTGGTTTCCCATATGAAAATCATATCGCTGCAAATAAGGAGAACACACGTGGATATCAAACAATGTCGCTATTTCATCGCGATTGCCGAGGAGAGACAGATCACGGCGGCAGCGCGCAGATTACACATGGCTCAGCCTCCTTTAAGCCAGCAGCTCAAGCTGATGGAAGACGAGCTCGGCGTGGCTTTGTTTGAACGCAAAGGACGCAGCATGGAGCTGACACAGGCAGGTCGAAGCTTCTATGATTATGCGGTTACGATGACCAAATACATGGAGGAAGCCGTCATGGAGATGCAGAGCTTCAGGTATGGCATTCGGGGCAAACTGTCGCTTGGCATTAATACCATTTCAGATCGTTTGATCCCGCAGGCGCTCCAGCAGTTTCGGACAACACACCCACAGGTGACCTATAAAATTCAGCAAAATGAGTCTGCACAGCTCTGCCAGCTCTTGGGCGAAGGCAAAATCGAGCTTGCCTGTGTGCGGATGCCTGTCAAAACCGAGCAATATGAAGTGCTGCATCTACCACAGGAAGCTCTCTTCTATATTTCCTCTACACCGCTGGGGTCAGCGGATAAGAGCGGGATTTATTTTCAAAAGCTGGCCGATATCCCTCTCTTGCTTCCTAGCACTGAAGGACTCGGGATGTTCGAACTGATATTACAGAAATTCCGTGAGCATCACGTGAACCCTTCGATTGCGGGCGAATGCTCGGATATTAACATGTTGTTGGAACTTGTGCGACTCGGTTTTGCAAGCTCCATCGTGCCCCATACGGTTCTTCAGCTTTATCATGAGCATCCGTTCCATATCTATCGTATTCAAGATGCGCAATCTAACGTAGATTCTGCGCTTGTGTGGCATCGCAATCGTCATCTTTCCAAGCCCGCGCAGCACTTTGTACAATTGGTTCAGGAGCTGCTGCCTTCTCGCTCGGTGTAGTGTCCAGCAAATATCAGCCATGAAGAATATCGCCCATATACTAAAAAGCAGCAGCCTTGCCGGAATAATTCCATCCGGAAAGACTGCTGCTTTTCGATGTTCGTTAAGCTTTTGCCGTGAACAACAATTCTTTTTCCTTAATCGTTGTACGTCCAGCAGACTCAATTGAATTATATTGATGCATGTTCGTAATGATGACCGGCGTAATCGTTGTATAACCGGCTTTTTCGATTTCTTCCCGGTCGAATTCCATCAGTACATCACCAACAGCAACCTTCGCTCCTGCTTGAACTTTAGGCGAGAAGAATTGACCTTTCAGTTTCACGGTATCAATCCCGATGTGAATCAGCATTTCAGCGCCGTCATCACTAACGAGACCAATGGCATGTCCACTCTTCGACAACGAGAATACTGTACCGTTAATTGGAGAAACCACACGGCCTTCCGACGGCTGAATCGCAAACCCTTTACCCATAATCTCTTCGGAGAATGCAGGGTCTGGAACTTCACTTAGTGATTTAACTTCACCAGTAATTGGGCTAAATACATCTTGATCCAGTGCTTTAGGTTCTTCAACAGCAGTTAATGCGGAAGCAGAAGTCGTTGCTGCTGGTGTTGTAGGCTCAGCAGCTGGCGTAGCTTCAGCCGATTGTGGAGCATTGTCTTCTTGGAAACCAAGGATGTACGTCAGTACTGCTGCTGCTACGATGGCAATCAAACCACCAGCCAGAGCGTAGAGTAACGTGCTAATTGCCGGACTGATAAATGCTGCAATACTCGGCAGACCCACTAGACCTGTAAGTACATAAGCTTTAACATTGACGATCCCCATGAATCCACCTGCAACAGCTCCACCGATCAGGGCTGCTATAAATGGTTTTTTGAACTTCATATTGATCCCGTACATGGCTGGTTCCGTAATCCCCATAATAGCCGTAAGACCTGTGGAATAAGCAAGCGATTTAGTTTTACCATTTTTCGATCTAAGACCAACACCAAATGCTGCACCACCTTGTGCCAAGTTAGCTGCAAACATCAGTGGAATAATAAAATCGTAACCGAGTGATGTCATCGAACCAACAATGATCGGCAGCAGTGCATAGTGCATACCCGTAATGATCAGAAGTGACATCGTACCACCAATCAAGATACTTGCGAATATAGACATATTGTCGAACAACCAGGAAATACCACCTGACAAACCATTACCGAGCACTGTACCCAATGGTCCAACTGTCATCAAGGTCAGAGGAACCATAATTAACAGGGTAACCGTTGGAACAATCAGAAGCTTAAGTGAAGCATGTGTAACACGATCAACCGCTTTCTCTACATAGGAAGCAATCCAGATTGCGAGAATAATTGGAATAACCGTAGAAGAATAGGTTGCTGCTATAACCTTAATGCCCACAAATGTGGTGTCACCATTGGCAAGCAAGGCTGTAATCGTCGGATGCATAATCCCCGCTGCCAACGCTGCAGCAATATACATATTGCTACCGAGCTTACGTGCAGCACTGATCGCCAGAATGATCGGCAGGAAGTAGAATGCACCATCACCGATAGCAGATAAAATGATATAAGTTGAACTGGTATCAGACAACCAACCTACAGCTACCAGAATTGCCACGATCCCTTTGATCATACCGGCACCTGTAATCGCTGGCAGAATCGGCGTGAATATTCCGGAAATAAAGTCGAACAATGCACTTACTGGATTTCTCTTTTTCTTAACCCCAGTCGAAGTACCGGTTGATCCAGCGTCTGCATTCGGGGACTTGGACATGTTGCCTACCAGTGCATTATACACAACAGGCACATCGTTCCCGATAATGACCTGGAACTGTCCGCCATTCTCCATAACGCCCATCACGCCAGGTGTATTTTTCAGCGTCGCTTTGTCCGCTTTTTTGTTGTCATTCAGGTTAAACCGGAGTCTTGTCATGCAGTGTGTGACTTGATCGATGTTCTCTTCGCCACCAACAAGCTTCAGAATATCCTTGGACAATTGTTGTTTATCCATTGTGTTTTGCTCCTTTTATGTGTAATGAAGGTTAAAAAAAAACCTAAACACTGAATAATGACAAAGCAGTTTCAGCTTATCATTATTCAACGTTTAGGTTTTGCCTTTTTTGCAGTAACAATCCCAATTATTCAATTGTTTGTTCAGTTCTGACAACTCGTTCAATATGAATGGTCAGATATAGGATTTCTTCCTTGGATAAGACCCGGCTATAGATCTTGCGAGTATAGTCGTTAATCTTACAGGCACAAGCATGTGCCTCAGGATATTGTTTGCTCACCAGGTCATGAAGCGGATTATCTGCTTCCTTATCTTCAATCGCTGTACCGTGTAGTACGCGCTGAGCAAAGAACTTCAAATGTGTCAGGAATCGATAATAACTCAGCGAATCCTCATCCAGCTCAATGACAAAGCTGCGTCGTACAATGTTGAGTATATCTTTTACGATATTCGTAATGCTGATGGTTTCTCTCATCTCACCGTTCATCTGGGCATTGACTAGATGCATTGCGATGAATGCGCATTCGTCTTCAGGAAGCAGGACACCCAATGTTTCTTCAATAATCTGAAGTGCCTTGAGCCCAATGGCATATTCCTTGCGGTACATGCGCTTGATCTCCCAGAACAATGCGTTACGAATCTGCAAGCCTTGACGATGCCGGTCAATGGCAAAATGAATATGATCCGTAAGTGAAATGTAGATGCTCTCATGAAGCTTCTCACCCAACACGGTCTCGGCATAACGGATAATCTCATCCGAGCATTCAACATATTCAACTGGAATATCAGACAGAAGCGTTTTCAGTTTCTGCGATACTTCCTTGCTTTCCAATGAGAATATTTTTTCGACCAGACTGTCGTCTATCGTTTCACCAGTATGCTTTTTGAAGGCTATGCCCCGTCCCATGACGACCAGTTCGTTTCCTCCTGGATCAATCACAGTAACTACGTTGTTGTTCAGCACCTTCTCAATTTTCATTTCTTCACATCACCTTGCACCGTCAAAGTAGTAAAAGGCAAAACCAAAGCAGGTCATAAAACATATGCCCCGCTTCTGGTTTTGCCTGATTGAACAGTAACAATCCAGTATTCATTAGCCTTAGGCCCATCTTACCATATAATTATCCATCTGACAATGTTTTTGTGAAAGCGGTTAATGTGCTTGAAAATGACACAAGAAGATGCTGCCCACATATGTCTTTGGAACTAGAAATTAATGGTTGTCGGATTTTAGACTTGCGCCGTTTGTACCAATAACTTCTTTGTACCAATGGAATGATTTTTTCTTGTAACGATCCAGGGTACCTGATCCGTCATTGTTACGATCCACATAGATGAAGCCATAACGCTTCTTCATTTCTGCTGTAGATGCACTCACCAGATCGATACAGCCCCATGAGGTGTAGCCCATAACTTCAACTCCATCTTCAATCGCTTCGCCCACTTGCACCAAGTGATCATTCAGGTATTGAATTCGGTAATCATCATTCACTGTTTTATTGCCATTTTCGTCTGTGATCAGCTCATCGGCTGCACCCAAACCATTTTCGACAATAAACAACGGTTTTTGATAACGATCCCAGTATTTATTCAGCGTTACGCGCAAGCCTTGCGGGTCAATCTGCCAGCCCCATTCACTTGCTTTGAGGTAAGGGTTCTGTACACCTGCAAACAGATTTCCTTTGCCTTCAACACGTTTCTGTGGGTCACCTGTCTCACAAATACTTACATAGTAACTGAACGAGATGAAGTCCACCGTATGTTTCAGAATTTCAGCATCGCCATCTTCAAACTTGATGTTTATATTATTCGCTTTGAAGTATCGATTGATGTATTTCGGATAATAGCCACGTGCATGAATATCGGCAAAGATGTCATTTCGCTGTTCTGCATGCATTGCAGCTACCACATCATCCGGATTTGGTGTCAATGGATAGGTTGGCATACTGAGTACCATACAGCCAATTTTGGCTTCAGGCATAATCTCATGACCCAGTTTAACCGCCAGCGCACTTGCCACCAGCTCATGGTGGATTGCTTGGTACAGATCCTGTTTGGACAGTTCCGCTTTTGGTGTGAAAATACCGCCACTCATGAATGGTTCTTCTAGAATGGAGTTAATTTCATTGAACGTCAGCCAGTATTTCACTTTTCCTTTGAAACGGTTAAACAGGACGGTTACATAACGCTCGTAGAAACCAATCATTTTACGGTTAACCCAGCCGTCATACGTTTTGGACAAATGCAGCGGTGTCTCATAATGAGAGATCGTTACGAGGGGTTCAATCCCGTATTTGTGGCACTCGTCAAACAGGTCATCATAGAACTGCAGACCTTTTTCGTTTGGCTCCAATTCATCGCCTTTAGGGAAAATACGGGACCAGGCAATGGAGGTACGGAATACTTTGAAGCCCATTTCAGCAAACAACTTAACATCCTCTTTGTAACGGTTGTAGAAATCAATACCGATCAATTTCAGGTTATCCTCTGTCGGTCCTTCCGTTCTTGGCGTCGTAATCCCATGCGGCATTACATCCTGAACAGACAGGCCTTTGCCATCTGTATTGTAGGCTCCTTCGAGCTGATTGGCTGCGACTGCGCCGCCCCATAGAAAATCCTTCGGAAATGGTGTTGTCATATCTGTCATTCCTCTCTGGTTACGTTATATTCATTCTTTGTTAAAACAGTTGACCCTATGCCCGTGAACACATCAAAAAGCGGACAATGCGCAACAAAAAGGGCTTCAGATCAGATGATCACCGATGGCCTGCTTTATGTTGGGTTTTGCCCGCTTTATGCGGTAACAATCCGCGAATAGCATAATACTTAAAGCGATCCGGGTTCAAGATAAGGAATCAGACCAAATTATAGTTGCTCACCATTGCTGGCAATTACGTTTTTGTACCAGTCAAACGAATCTTTCTTCGAACGTTTGAGTGTTCCATTACCTTCATCGTCCAAATCCACATAAATGAAACCATAACGTTTGGACATTTCAGACGTGGACATGCTCACGAGGTCAATCGGGCCCCATGCGGTAAATCCAATCAGATCCACACCGTCTTTGATCGCTTCTTTCATTTGTTCGATGTGTTTCTTCAGGTAATCCACACGATAGGAGTCATGAATTGAACCGTCTTCTTCAACACGGTCATATGCACCCAGGCCATTTTCTACGATGAACAATGGTTTCTGGTAGCGATCCCAGAAGTTATTCAATGTTACGCGCAGACCGATCGGATCGATCTCCCAGCCCCAGTCGGAAGCTTCCAGATAAGGGTTTTTCACGCCGCCAGTCAGGTTACCTGTTGTTTCTTCTTTGTCTGCGGATGCAGATTTGGTTACGGACATGTAGTAACTGAAGGAAATGAAATCAACGGTATTGTTGAGCAAGATCTCGTCATCGCCTGCTTCTTTCTGAATCACAATGTTGTTTTCTTCAAAATAACGAGCCATGTAGTTCGGGTATTGACCACGAGCATGCATATCCGTGAAGAAGAGGTTAATCTGATTCTCATGTTGCGCCAGTCGAACATCAACCGGGTTACAGGTCGCAGGGTACGTTTCCATACGAGCAAGCATACAGCCCACTTGGGAACCAGGAATAATCTCATGTGCAAGCTTGGTTACCAATGCACTTGCTACAAATTGGTGATGCAGCGCTTGATATGTCGTTTGCAGTTGGTTGTCCACTTTATCAATCAGGATACCGCCGCCTGTGTATGGGCTAAACAACATCACATTGATTTCATTAAACGTCAACCAGTATTTCACTTTATTTTTATAACGGTTGAACACAGTCTCTGCATATCTCACATAGTGCCCAATCACTTCACGGCCTGCCCAACCATTGTATTTCTGTGTCAGACCCAGCGGTGTTTCGTAGTGAGACAAGGTTACCAACGGTTCAATACCGTATTTCAACAATTCGTCGAAGACATCGTCATAGAATTTCAAGCCAGCTTCGTTCGGCTCTTGATCGTAACCATTCGGGAAAATACGTGCCCAGTGAATGGACAAACGGAACACTTTGAAGCCCATTTCAGCAAACAACGCGATATCTTCTTTATAGTGATGATAGAAATCAATACCAAAACGTTTAGGGAAACGTTCTTCAATTTTGCCGGAAAGGATCTCTTCAATTCGTGTAGAGGAGATTTCCATGGCATGTCCACCTGTACGCTTCTCTTTGGGAACATGCGCAATCATATCCGCAGTAGAGAGACCTTTGCCGTCCTTATCGAATGCACCTTCTAATTGGTTGGCAGCTGTAGCGCCTCCCCACAGGAAGTTTTCGGGGAATCCTTTTTTTGCCGTGGTCATAACGAACAACCTCTTTTCGAATTTTATTTGGGTTTTTCCCGAATACAGCGGCTGTATTTCACGCCAAAAAACAAGAAAAACCTAAACTCAAGGTAAAATAGCTCGCAAAAAAAGAGCCTTCATTTCACCATCAGTTTAGGTTTTGCCTGTCTGCACAGTTACAATCCATCAAAAGATGTTATCGTGTATTCGGTTGTTTTTCTCTTGTAATGTAAGCGTAACATATCTATTTTGCAAAATCAACTTCCCTTTCAATGCACTCGCTGACCACTTTGGACGTTATCGAGGCGTCGGCCTTTTCATACAAAAAAGCAACTTGCTAATATCTGCCGGAATACCCATCCTGAACATTTTCAACAAATTAAGTGTGCAATTCAGCTTAAAATCTGTTTCAATTGCCTGCTGTTTGTCTTATCTATAAAGATACTACTTAAAGGTTCCAATAGGTGGTAAAAGTGTACATCTGCTCTAAACTTTTCTGGTACACATGAATTAGAGAGAAAAAAAGAACACACACACATTTTCAGGAGGGTAATATGTCTAATCCAAAAAAAGCTTCATTGTTTGCCATGTTAATTATGATTCTGTTGGTTGCTGTAGCCTGCGGTAACAAGGCGGATAACAACGCCAAAACGAATGACTCAACCGCAACAGAAACCACTGCCGGCACAGATACAGACACAGCCAAGACAGAAGATACAGAGAACACGGAAAGCTCAGAAGCATCCACTTCCAAAACCAAGGAAACAGATAACTCCAAAGACGTTGAATTGGGAACTACGGAAAAAGGCTCTTACAACAATGACTATTTTGGTGTTTCGCTGAAATTCCCCGAAGCTTGGGAGTTCCAGGATGCCGAAGGCATGAACGAGCTGACTAACACATCCTCCGAAGTTATTGCTGGAGACGATGAAACGAAGAAAAAACAAATTGAACTATCTCAAGCTAAAACACTGAACCTGTTGATGGCTTCACAATATCCACTGGACGGAAGTCAAGTTGGTCCTTCCGCTATGGCGATTGCTGAAAAAGTAAGCCTGCTGCAAGGAATTCGTACCGGTAAAGATTATCTGAAAGCAACGAAAAAATTCATGGTGGACAGCCAGTTCCCTTATGAATACAAAGAATTCACAACCGAAACTATCGGTGGCAAAGAGATGGATTTGATGCAAATTACGATGGATGCGGGCAATGGTTCAACCATTACGCAAGATTACTACAGCACTATTATTGAAGGTTATGCATTCAACTTCATCTTCACCTCTTTGGATGACACTACAAAGGCCGAGATCGACAATATCAAGAAATCCGTTCAGTTCAAATAATACACTCATTGTCACAGTGCTTGCTGTGCATGAATAGAACCCCGCGCAATGACCTTCCACAGATCATTGCCGGGGTTCTTTTTCGAGTAAAAATGGATGTTTCACCTTATCCGGAAATGGCCACCCAATGTCCCTCTTTTACTTCCACCCATCGGGACTGTTCCAGATTATAGCGATCTTCCACTTCTACCGTCTCTCTTGGGGCTTCGTTTACAGCATGACGTTTTTTCTTCGCTTCCACCGTCGGGTCCGGAACCGGAATAGCCGATAACAAGGCCTTTGTGTACGCATGCTGAGGGTTCGAATATAGTTCTTCACTTTCTGCTAACTCCACAATCTTCCCATTATACATGACAGCTACACGATCACTGATATGTTTAACCATGGACAAGTCATGTGCAATGAACAGGTATGTCAGACCGAGTCGCTGCTGCAATTCTTCAAGCAGCTGTACGATCTGAGCCTGAATGGACACATCCAACGCAGACAAAGGCTCGTCACATACAATAAATTCAGGTTCCACGGCCAGCGCACGAGCGATTCCGATCCGCTGCCGCTGACCACCCGAAAATTCATGAGGGTATCGTTGGGCATGAGCCGGATCGAGACCCACCATCTCCAGCAATTCCTCCACACGTTTTTCCCGCTCAGCAGGGCTGCCGACAAGATGGTGAATATCCAAGGCTTCCCCAATAATGTCCATAATTCTAAATTTCGGATTAAGCGAGGCATACGGGTCCTGGAAAATAATCTGCATATGCCGCCTCATCGTTTTCATCTCTGAGGCAGAGAGGCGATTGAGCGGCACTCCCTTAAACAGCACATCTCCACCTGTAGGTTCATGCAGTCGCAGAATGGCTCGGCCTGTAGTCGATTTCCCACTGCCCGATTCGCCTACGACCCCAAGCGTCTCCCCTTGGCGAATCTCGAAACTGATATCGTTCACCGCTTTTAAGGTGTTGCCTTTACCCAGATTAAAATGCTGTCTGAGAGACTTCACTTCCAGCAAAGGCTGATCATCCTCCAGATCGCGTGGCACCAACGAAACAAGTTTTGGCTTTTTCTTCTCGTCTAATCGAGGCAATGCATTCAACAACCTTGCTGTGTATGGATGTTTCGGATTCGCAAAAATCTCTGTGGTTGTGCCGGATTCTACAATCTGCCCGTCTTTCATGACCACAACCCGATCACACATGCCTGCCACTACTCCGAGATCATGGGTAATCAGAATAATGGAAGTGCCCAACTGTGTCTGCATATCTTTCATCAAATTAAGGATTTGGGCCTGGATAGTAACATCAAGCGCAGTTGTAGGTTCATCCGCAATCAGCAATTCAGGACGGCAAGCAAGAGCAATAGCGATCATCACCCGCTGCCGCATACCTCCGGAGAATTCATGTGGGTACTGATTGAAACGTATTTCACTCCGGGTAATACCAACGAGCTCCAGCATGGCAATCGCCTGCTTCTTCGCTTCCCCTCTGGAAAGCTTCTGATGCTTAATCAGACTTTCGGTGATCTGTTTTCCGATTTTCACGGTCGGATTAAGAGAGCTCATAGGGTCCTGAAAGATCATGCCGATGTCACGGCCACGGATACTCTCCATCTCTTTTTGCGTTTTATGGACCAGATCTACCCCTTTAAACAGGATCTCCCCCTTTTTCATCTGCGAAGGAGGAGAGGCAAGCAGCCGCATAATGGAACGTGCCGTAACACTCTTCCCACTGCCGGATTCCCCTACAATGCCAAGCGTTTCGCCTTTCCGCACTTCAAAACTGACTTCTTTCACCGCCTGAAATTCACTCTCTCCGGAATGAAAAGAAACGGACAACTCATTTACTTTCAACAAAGGTTGCATGTGATCACCAGCCCTCATCCATATTTTCACATGTGCTCATATGTATACTCTTCCATACCTTGACAATTAAATAGACTCTAAATAATATATACTATATCAATCGGAATAATGCAATTTAAAATCAGATGAAAGGAGGCTCGCATGGTTTGAATCTTGCAAAAGGCAGCAAAATGTCACAGCTTGTTTACACCCTGGGATTTAATTATGGCAAAATGCTGCTTCATCCCTCCTATCGATATGTTCTATTTATTCTCGGACTGCCCGTTAATTTGGTTGTGCTTCTGATCTGGCAATCTAAACGAAAAAGGGATGGCTGGGTCGTCGTTCAACAAGCTGTTGAACGCGATAGGCTCTCCACTTCTTATCGGGATAAACTTCGGACGGACGTTGAAGAACAGTTGAGGCGTAAACACCGTTTCTTTCGGCAGCAAGTTAGTGAGGCAGAGTTTAAGCGTCAGACGGAGGAGTGGCTCAAGGAATCAGTTCAGAAGGAGTTAAAGGAACGAACGTTCAGCAAGCTTCAGGAACAGGGAAAACAGCGCCTAACGATGGCTGATACATTCCAATCGATGATTGATAAACCTTGGTTCCTTGCCATATCAGTTATTCCGGGCTGTCTGATGTACGCCATGATGTTTTTGTATGGCAATCCTTATCTAAAGTACATATTCGAAAGAATTCTGATGACGGTATTCGTCATTCTGGGCGTAGCTACACTTGTATTCACCATCTTGTACCTGTCCCCATTCAATCCGGCGGCCAACATTCTCGGAGAGACAGCGACACAGGAACAGATCGCAGCTTTTAACCATGTCTATGGCCTGGATCAGCCCTATCTTGTCCAGCTCTGGAACAATATCAAGGGCATAGCGCTATTTGATCTCGGTAAGTCTTTTTCAGGGAATGAAGATGTCACGGCTACGATCGCCAGAAAGTTTCCAATCACGTTAACACTGGCCGTTATCTCCTTGCTGCTTGCCCTTGTCATTGCATTGCCAATCGGCATCATCTCGGCGATCAAGCCCAATTCACTGTTTGATTACACATTCATGTTTATTGCATTGATTGGATTATCGATTCCGAATTTCTGGCAAGGACTGATTTTCATTCTGAATTTTTCGATTAAGCTGCAGTGGCTTCCGGCTACCTTCAATCCACAGAACTGGCTATCTATTATTATGCCAACGATTGTACTGGGTACGGGATTAACCGCGGCGGTGGCCCGTATGACTCGCTCTTCCACACTGGAAGTTATTCATGAGGATTACGTGATGACTGCTCGTGCCAAAGGATTAAGCGAACGACAGGTTCTGCTGAAACATGCTGTGCGCAATGCGCTAATTCCAATCGTAACCGTTGTAGGTCTTCAATTCGGAGGCATGCTTGGCGGGGCGGCTGTAACGGAGAAAGTATTTAATATCAGCGGACTTGGCAGCTACATTGTGGATAAACAGTTTATCCCTGATATTCCGAGCATTATGGGCGGGGTCATATACACAGCGATTACGATCTCCATCATCAATGTCGTGGTAGATCTGTTGTACGCTTTTGTCGATCCCAGAGTTCGTTCCAAGATGAAACAATATTAAAGCAGGTGCACTATGACAAAATCGGGTTCACTTACACAAGAAATGCGTTTTCGGCTTAAGTCTTCACAGGAGTACAGTCAGGCGAGCTTTGCCTGGGTCACTTCCCTTCTCTTGTCGGTGTTACTGTTGTTCAACAGTTATGACTGGAGCCTTCAAGAGTTCAGACCATTTCTGCTGACTGCGCTCGGAATTTACCTATTTTTCACGCTGATCCAGAGTGTGCTGACGCTCCGGATTCGGAGAGACCTGATTCGGCAGGGGACAATCTCTGTGCTGACTCGCAGACTCGCCTGGGTCCAACTGTTAGGTATCATTTCAGGCAATATCTTTATCGTGACGGCCGCTTTTCATCTGATCAAGAAAACAAAGAGCATTGAGTATACATTTGCGGTGTATATGCTGCTGACCCAACTGTTCGTTATTGGGGTCTCGGCACTCAATATGTTTAAACCGTATGTTGCGGATACGTTTTTGCCAGCCATGGCTGTGCTCGTACTTGTCCTTGTCATTGATTTGGTGGTGCTGTTTATCGTATCCCGGTATACCTCAGCCTCGATCATCCCACGCTGGATGCTGGGCGTGAGCGTGATCCTAATTCTGACTTCGGTCACAGGGAATGTGTTCGCACTGCTGCTGGGTATTTCCATCATTGGACGAATCCGCAGGCAGGGTAAACAGAAATCCAACTTCTGGAATGATCTGTGGGAGCGTCTTGCTCCGAATGTCACGGCAATGTCCGGTTTGTTTTTTATCATTTTCCTGTTCTCAATATCGATTTGCAGCTTCTTTACTTTTGATTACAGCATGGCTGTAGAAAATAACTACTCAGCCTTGCTTCAGTCCCCATCGCTCGCCTATCCCTTGGGAACAGATGACTTTGGACGATGTTTATTTTCCCGGATTGTATTCGGTGCCCGTATATCGTTGATCGTAGGATTCATGTCAACCCTGATTCCGGTACTGATAGGCGGTATTCTCGGAGCCTTCTCGGGATTCTATGGAAGACACACGGACAATATCATCATGCGACTGCTGGATATTCTCTATGCCATTCCGGGTATTCTGCTCGCTATCGCCATCATTGCGGCGTTCGGGGCCAATACGGTCAATCTTATTCTCGCACTCAGCTTGGGTTCAATCCCAACTTATGCACGAACCATGAGGGCTAGTGTGCTCTATGTATCTACGTTTGAATTTGTTGAAGCTGCACGTGCACTGGGTTACAACAATCGCTCGATTATTTTCAAACATATTATTCCGAACTCGCTCGCACCCATGATTATCAAGTCTACACTCACGATCGGCGGAGCGGTCATTGCCACCAGCAGTCTGAGTTATTTGGGGCTCGGCGTGGAGCCGCATATTCCCGAGTGGGGCAACATTCTCAAGCTGGGCAGCACGTATCTGGAAACCCATTCGTATCTGGCCATCTATCCAGGTCTTGCGATCATTCTGCTCGTGCTCTCGTTCAACTTTCTTGGTGACGGACTGCGCGACGCGCTTGATCCGAAGCTGGAAAAGGCTTAACCGCTGCTACAATATTCAACTCAAATTGAATTCCAATGATTATGAACTTATCTGGAGGTATTTTCATGAAAAAACGTATGCTGATAGCACTACTATTAACTTTTGTCCTTGTGGTTTCCGGTTGCAATGTGAAGACCAAGACGGAATCCCAGTCAGAATCCTCACCGTCAGATACAACAGAAAACACGCAAAACCAAAAACCGGTGGACATCGAATTACTGGCTCAGAGCTCCTCCGAAAATGACGTGAACATTATCCGCGACCAGCTTACCAAGAATGGCTTCAATGTTAAGCTGAACCTGCAGCCGGATTACGGCAGCTACAAATCCCAGCAGGATGCTGGCAATTATGACATTGCGCTGTCCAGTTGGACAACGGTAACCGGGAATCCGGATTACGCAGTTCGTTCACTCTTCAAAACAGGCGGAGATTACAGCATTCTGGCTGATGAAGAAATCGATAAACTTATTGACCAGGCTGCTACCCAGACTCCGGAAGAATACAAGGATACGTATAAACAATTGGAGGACCGCTTGGTAACTGATCAAGCCTATATCGCTCCGCTGTACATTTCCCTGAAAAGTCAGGCTGTGAACAAAGACATTCTCAATGTAGACACCGTTCGCTTGTCTAAATCCCGCGCCATGGCATGGGAACCGATTGAATTCAAAGATAGCTCCAAAAATACAAAAGAACCATTAATTCTGACACAAACCGCTTCCGTCCTGACTTCCCTTGACCCGATCAAAGGAAATGACGGTTCCATCAACCAACTGAACACAAACATGTATGTACGTCTCGTTAACCTGACAGATGACGATCAACTTACACCAGAGGGTTCCCTCTCCCACAATTTCAGCATTGCTGAGGGGAACTCCGAATATTATTTCATTCTCAGAGACGATATCAACTTCGCCAAGATTGAACATAAAAAAGCGGTAGATACGGGAGAACGTGTCGGTGCAGATGACGTCATCTTCTCTCTCGATCGCGCCAAAAACAAAGATTCCGTACCAGATCACCGCACATACAGCCTTCACGAACATATCAAGGAAGCCGAGTTAGTAACCGATCTGGGCGCCTTGGAATCCGTTCAGCAATCCAGTGGCAGTGGTACGGTTAAAGACGCATTGGAACAAGGGCTTGGCACCAAAATTACGGAACTGGTCACGGACAAAAACAAAGCCGATAACGCTGCCGGAAAGTATCAGGTTGTGAAACTCACAACAACGGAACCTTTCCCGCAAGTATTGAACTATCTGGCTCACCAATCTGCTGGCATTGTGTCCAAAAAACAGGTCGAAAGCATCAATACGTATGATGTAGCTTCGTTTGACGTGAATAAAGACATTCCTTACGGCGATCAGAATACCGTGACTGAAGGTGCTGCGTACAACAACACCCTGTATGCCAGCGGCCCATATATCTTGGCATATAAAAATGATTACGAAGGTGTATTCTATCAGAATCCCGGATACCGCAAAGGCTCTGAGTATGCACCCAAAATCTCTCAGGTGAATGTTCGATTCATCTCTGATGCCGACAGTGCGTTGTCTGCTCTTCGCAGCAGTGAAATCCACCTGTACTACGGAGTATCCGAAACAAAGTATGACATCATCAAAAATGACAGCAAGTTGCAATTGCAGAGCATTCCGAGCAATGCGGTTTCCTATCTGCTGTTCAACACAGCCAATCGGGAAGTTGCCAAGAGCAGTGATCTGAGAAAATCCGTGCTCTACTCCATCAATCAGGATGACATTTTGCAGTTCTACAAAAACAATAAACTTAAGGCATACTCTACAGTAAGTCCACTCGTGCAGACCGGGAATGAATTGAAGTCCGATCCGGCAAAAGTAAAAGAATTCTTGAGCGCCTACCAGGCTTCCAAGTAACAATTAAGATAAACGGCTGTCACCCGGATCACTCCAAGATCCGGATGACAGCCGTATTATTTTATAGAAAGAATATATTATGATGAGCAGTCTGCCTGATACCTTCGCTGTACGTCAGGAAGCAGAGTGACGATCTGGATTCCCACTCCCCAGGAAAAATAGACCAGATGGATAACAGATATATGCTGGATCCAGTATACCTGCACCATAATCCAGATGATCAGAGCAAATCCCGTATATAAGGAGAACGTCCATCCCCAGTATTGATTCGAGTAGAGATTCAGTTTCTCACCTATTTCCCAGTGAGTGCGACGAAGGAGTGAAATGGCAATGATCATCGGCATAACACCAAGAACCAACAATAGTATAATTCCCGGGATCAGAAAACTGCCAAAAGGGGAATGCTCCAATAATGAATCCGGCATATGGACGAGATTTCCCGAAGGATCGATAATGAGTGCTCCCCCTCCAACCATCGCACCAATGCCCAGTAACCCCTGCATCATAATGAGCGCCCACGATCTTTCAGGTACACATTCACGCTTTATTCCATCATCACTAGTCCTCATCCCCCACCCTCCAGACATTGTTATACAGATATACTGAACGTTCTATTCCATTTTCACATATGGAGAGGGCTGAATCCTGTGCTCTTTCTCACTTAAATCGTCCCAAAAAATTCGATTATGGTAAAACTTGATAAAAGAACGTACGTTCGGTATAATAGAGATATACTTAATGAGCGAGAGGCAGATATGGACGACAAATTTATTAAGGAACTACGCGAGATTAGTCGGGACGACAGACGAAGATCCGAATTTATGATCCAAGGCATGAAGGAAACACTTCAGGAAAGAAAAGAAGAAAGTATCTTCAAGCGCTGGGTTCGGCGTAAGAAGACAGAGAAGAAAATTTCACAACGATTCAATCAAGATCCCTCTTCGGATCAAAAGTAACCACATAAAAAGGAGGCGTACTACGCCTCCTTTATTATTTATATGAGCAGTTTGCACAAATGCCGTTGGTGAATCATTCGGAAAGAACTGTGTGTGAGTCCTTTGCAATATACCTATGTTCAACTTTGTTTTACGGTAAAATAGCAAACGAGCGCACTGGAAAGCCGGACGCCTTTTCGGCCTTAGGTACGATATTGAAGATCACCGCACCTTTAGCTGGTACCTGATCCAGATTCGTTAACAGCTCTACCTGATATGTATCCTGGGCAAGTACATAATATTCTGCTAGAAGTGCCCCGTTCTTTTGATAGTCTACAGCTGAATCAGTGTCGAAGGTCTCATGGCCGATCGCCTGTATTTTTCTTTCCTCGAATAAAAACATTAGCGCACTGACTGACCATCCGGGTGCATGACTGTGTCCCTCAGCATCTTTGTTGTCGAATGCTTCATGACTGGGCCAGCGTTTGCTCCAATCGGTACGCAGTGCTACAAAGCTGCCAGCTTCAATAACGCCATGCTCTTTTTCAAACTCAAGAATATGATCGACATCCAGCGTGAAATCCGGATTGCTCTCTACAGCCACAGATTGATCAATGACTACCAGCGGTAGCACAAGCTCCTTCAAGCCCAATTCATCCAGATAGCGGGTATCACGCACAAAATGGATCGGTGCATCGAGATGCGTACCATATTGACCGGGAAACCTGAAACTCTGGGCAAAGAAACCTTGATCGTGATTAAACAACGTATCGAATTGTGCCGCATCAAAAGCTGAGAAATGTGGAGATTCCGGTCCAAACGTATGGGTCAGATCCACCCACTTCTTTTCTTTTAATAATTGAATCGCTTGAATGAGCTCATTGGACATCCGAATCACCTCATACATAGAATGGAATAAATTGTTACTATTATATCTTATTCCACTCCATGCGAACATATCGAAATGTCAGCTATTTGATAGAATTCATTAACTCGAAGAAGTATTTTGTTTCATGAGTCTGATATAGATTGAACCATGAATCTAAAGTCTCCGGTGTAAATACATCGAGCACCTTCAATACATGCATCGCAAATTCCAACGGAGCTATGCCCGATGCAGTAACTAAATTGCCATCCGTTACGGCCGGTACCATTTCATAGTATTTTTCTCCAATGTAATGAGGACAAATCATTTTCAAATATTCCAGATCGTTGCTTGTATGCCTTCTGGAGTCCAGCAATCCCACCCTCGCAAGTCCAACGGTTGCACCACATATTGCCGCAACAACATGACCTTTTTCCAAAGATGTCGAAGCTTTTTTCAATATAGGCTCGTGAATAGATTCCATCCAAGTATTTCCGCCTGGAAGAATCAATACATCCGTACTTTCCAACTTACACTCATCAACTGAAATGCGAGGTAATATTTCCAATCCCCCCATGGTAGTCACCGGACTTTTATCAACGCCAACAGCAACCACCTCTATCGCCGCCAGCCCTTTCTTAAAATACCTTCCCGAGTTTAGTTCAGCAATTAAATAACCTACCTCCCAGTCTGACATCGTATCAAATACATAAAGATATGCTTTTTTTGTATGCATAGTGCACTTCCCTTCTAGTCGATACCCCTAGTATAAAAAAACTTTACTGACATCTTCCGTCAGTAAAGTTTTTAAATTTGAAATATTCAGCGTTTATTCTCACCTATTCTACTCGAATGACCAGTTTCCCGCGTGTATGATGGGTTTCGCTTTTTTCGTGCGCTTCACGCAGTCCTTGTTCACTCAAGGGGTATGTCTCATCAATGATAGGTCTCAGCTTGCCCTCAGCAGCGAGCTCAGCCAACTGATCGAGTTGATCCCCTTTGGGTTCCATCATGAACACATTGGCCGTTACACCTGCTTCCTTAGCCAGCGTTTCATCCGGCTGTTCCACAAGCGATACCAGATGTCCACCGGCCTTCAATACCTTGAAGCTATTACGCTGAATGTCGCCACCCATTGTATCCAGCACGACATCATACCCGGAGAGAATCTCCGAGAAGTCTTCTTTTTTATAATTGATAAAATGGTCCACTCCCAGCGAACGAAGCAGTTCCTCATTCGATTCACTTGCCGTGGAAGCCACTTCAGCGCCAAGATATTTGGCAATTTGAATGGCATAGGTTCCTACACCACCTGCTCCCGCGTGAATGAGAACCTTCTGCCCTTTGGTAAGCCGTCCATGGTCAACAAGTGCCTGCCAGGCCGTCATAGCGGCTAGCGGTATGGCAGCTGCTTCCTCAAAGCTCAGATTTTCTGGAATACGGGCAATGATGTCCGCATCCACAGCCACATATTCTGCATAGGTCCCGAAATGACGAGGACGGGCAAATACGCGATCTCCCGCTCTGAACCTAGTGACATTAGAACCCGCTTCAGTTACCGTACCGGCCACATCTCCGCCCAATATAAGTGGGAAAGAATCCGCTGCCTCTTTCATATGGCCTTGTCTGACTTTAAAATCCACCGGGTTTACAGAAGTAGCATGAATGCGGATTAGCACCTGGTTCACTCCACATGCTGGCTTCGGCATTTCCTTTTCCTTCAATTGTTCCGCTCCACCGAACTTTTCAATCACAATTGCTTTCATTAGAGATCCCAGCCTTTCCATAGCATTATCGTTATGCTCTCCTTCTTCATTACCCTTCTGGGACGTTCACTTGACCTATTCATGAATTCGCAGCAGGTTTGGGTTCACAATCCCGATCAGGAACCGTGATATAATGAAGAACTGTTGAACTTAAATAACTGAACAAGCGAGGTAGAGATGTGGAAATTGAAGTAAGTACATTACATGCATTTTCGGATAAGCCTCTGGGCGGAAATCCCGCAGGAGTTGTTTTACAAGCAGAACATTTATCAGACACTCAGATGCAGGAGATTGCCAGACAAGTTGGATTCTCAGAGACCGCGTTTGTTATGCCATCGGACCAGGCTGATTTCAAAGTGCGTTACTTCACCCCTAGTGATGAAGTTGATCTATGCGGACATGCAACAATTGCCTTATTTTATTTAATGAAAGCACAACATATCGTTGATGTAGGTGTATACACGCTGGAGACGTTAGCCGGAATACTTGAAGTAGTTGTCCATAACAATGATGAAGTCTATCTGTCTCAGACGCTTCCGGAGTTTGGAGAGATCGTTGACCGACAAGACATTGCAGATTCTCTGGGTATTTCTACACATGATCTACACTCCACATTACCTGTACAGATCGTGTCTACCGGATTGCGCGATATCTTGATTGCGGTTAACCATGTTGATGTTCTGTCAAAAATCATTCCTGATTTTCAGCTTATCGCTGAAATTAGCAAAGCTAACCATGTCGTAGGTTATCACGTGTTTGCACTCGAACCAGATAAAGAGAGTACTCTGGCAGAATGCCGGAATTTTGCTCCCCTTTACGATATCCCGGAAGAGAGCGCAACTGGTACATCTAACGGTGCTTTACTCTGTTATTTACATAAAAACAACCAAATTTCAGATCCCCACGATACAACCTATACGATTAGACAAGGATACACTATGAACCGCCCCTCGGAGATTCGTGCCAGATTAACGCTGGGCATTTCCAATGAAATTACAAAGATTGAAGTGGGCGGGGTCGCGGTTCATATAGAGAACATTCGAATCCAACTTTCATAAATGTTGAGCTTCAATCTTATGTAAAAATCGTAACACGGCTTCTTCCAATTGATTCAGCCCTGGCTGTTCTATAGGGAAGTGGCCCGCTCCTTCCAACACTACGCATTCCTTTTCCACCTTTAATCGATCAAAAAAAGATTGGCTGAACCGTAATGGTGTCATCGGGTCCAGTTCGGGGTGAGCCAGCAGTACAGGACATTGGTCAAACTGTTCCGGGTCTACCTCCGGCTTCTTATTCAGGAATGTTCTTAATAGTTCCAACGGGACACGTGTCGCTGCCGCCTGTGGATCATTAATAATAAGTCGGGTTAACTCCGAATTATTGGTAATCAGCTGCATACGCGATACTTGCTTCACAGAGATACGTATATGATCCAGTAAAGCCGGAAACCGATCCATCATACGTTTGCCCCATCGGCTCACCAGATGGTTTGGTGCAAGCTGGTCACGCATATCCTCATCACTTGTGTCCACAAATGTCGTTACGATCAAGCCTTGTACGTGCTCACTGCGTGCACTCGTGTGATAAGCCAGCATACCTCCGATGCTGCTTCCCAATGCCACGATCGGCTTGCCGTCTTTCCTAAATTCCCAATCAGCAAGTGAAACAAGCAACTTAATCCATAGTTCATAATTGAGACTTGTCCCAGGCAACGGGTAGCTCAGTCCATACGGTGGAAGATCTGGCGATACTACCTCATAGCCTCGGAGCTGCAACATTCGAGCATAAGGCGCGAGCAACCTGCCATTGCCTCCAGCTCCGTGAATGAACAGAATTTTGATCGGCGAATCGGGCGCGGGCAGACGATCGATGTGCAGATGAACCCCGTTCGATTCCCACCACTCCTCTTCAGGATTCGCATGGTCCCCTAGCCTGAATTGTTCCGGGAAGAAGGCTTGATACTGTTTCCAATAATGATGTGATGAATGATATGAAGGCAGATTATTCATATTGTACTTTCTCCTCTTGTCATAGATCAGTCTCATTCAGATTGAATGAGACTGATCCTATATAGCCAAAAAAGGCCGTGCATTGCACGACCTTACATTAAGCCTACTTCCATAAGTATACTTCTTTGTATAACAGCGTTCATACATCTGTCAATAAAGGGATGGTACATTCCCCGATACAATAACGCCACACCAAGGAGAGATATACTCCAAGCAGTGTGGCGTGTACGGTTAAACAATGGATTAGATTCAATGCGTGTTTGCATCTGTGTATTAACCTACGCTGTAAAGACGTGGCAAACAGATGCACAATTCATCCCGTCTCTTTCCCCCTCATTCTTTTCCTCAAGCGAGCGTATTGACTGTAGATCCAAGGTGATTCTTTCGTCAGAATCGGGCCAAGCACTGCCAGAATCAACACATATAACACGGCAAAAGACTGAATGGATGCCATCAGGCCTCCTGCCTTGCCGATGTTCGCCATAATGATAGAGAACTCTCCACGGGATACGAGCGTGAATCCCACATTGAGAGAAGCCTTGGGAGTCATCCCAGAGAGTCTGCCAGCGATCATGCCCGCACCATAGTTGCTGGCAATGGTCAGAATAACGGCAATCACGGTCATTCCAACGGCCCCGCCAAGGGTCGAGGGTTCAATAGTCAGGCCAAAGCTGAAAAAGAAGATGGCCCCAAAGAAATCTTTGAACGGCATAATCTGATGCTCAATTCGGCTGGCATGTCTGGATTCCCCCAGAACCAGCCCCATCATCAGAGCTCCAATCGCCTCGGCTACATGCAACGTTTCCGAGAAACCAGCCACCAAAAAGAGCAGCGTCATAACCGTAAGCAGAAATAACTCCGATGACTTGATGTTGAGTGCCTTATCAATATACTTGATGCATTTCCTGCCTATGATCAGAAATAGCACAATAAAGAGCAGCGCAGACAGGGATACGAGCAAGACGCTGAGGAATGAGGTAGCCCCACTAAGTACAAGCCCCGTCAGAATCGAGATATGGATGGCGATGAACAGATCATCAAACATGATCATGCCCATAATAATCTCCGTCTCCGGATTCGCCGTGCGCTTCAGATCCACGAGTACTTTAGCCACAATAGCTGTGGAAGAACTCGTCATAATACCACAGACAACTAACGTTTCTTTGAGTGGCAGTTCCATGAACCATCCCAGCAGCAGACCGGAAGCAAAATTTAGTCCAACGTAGAACATTCCTCCGGTCAGAATGGCTTTGCCCGACTTCATCAGGCGGGAGACCGAAAATTCCAATCCCAGATAAAAGAGCAAAAACAGAATACCCAGCCTGCCCATAAATTCAATAAATTCCGAGCTTTCGATAAAACGCAAATCCACAATGCCGATCTGTGGTGCATGCGGTCCAACAGCCATACCAATCAGAATATAGAAAGGAATGACCGAAAATCGTAATTTTGCAGATATTAGCCCCGTAAGTGTAATCAGCGCAACGGCAATTCCCACTTCGAATATGAGCATATCCATAGGCTAGAGCCGTCCATTGGATAACAACTGTTTTAACAGTTTGATCTGATCCCGTTCACCAGCGACAACAACCGTTGCCCCCGCGGTAAAGGTATAGTCAGGACCTGGATTAAACTGTTTCATCCTGTTCTTCTCCACCACAGCAAGAATAACTGCTCCTGTTGCCTGGCGAATATTCAGTTCTCCGATCGTTCTTCCTATGCTCTCTGAATGCGGCTCAATACGAAGCCATTCAATCAACAGTCCCTCGAGCATAACTTCACGCTCATCCTGAAAGGTTGGTTTATACGTCATTCCACCGACAATAGCCGCAACCGCACGTGCCTCATCATCATCCAGTGTGACCAGTGACACCATATCTCCCAGTTCTTCAGGCGAATCTCCTGAATCCATGTGAAACAGGTCACGTCGCTCATCATTATGGATAACGATGACCAGATGCTCACCGCTGCGTGTGTGCAACCAATATTTGCGTCCAATTCCCGGCAAATCCGTCTCTTTAAAGTGCATGATCTGCACCCCCAGTGGACATCCGATTCAAGGAATCATTGTTTAACGTAATATCCGTAATGCGTACTCGCATGGAGCCAGCCGGTATATTAATCGACCTCACTTCTCCCTTGAGCCCAAGCAATAATTGCCGCCCCACAGGGGAGAGGAAGGAAATATGCCCCGCATCCGGGTCCGCGTCATCCGGCATAACAATGGTGAATGAATCAGATGTATGGAAGTCAACGTAATCAAAACGGATCAAACTACCGATAAGTACCACCGAGTCCAGAGCTTCATCCGAACCAAGGAGCAGCTTCTCCACACGCGTTGTATAGTTCGCAAGCAGCCGTTCCATCTGCGAACGTTCCGGATCACGCACGTCAAAATAGGCGTCGAGAAATGTTCTTTTCTCTTCACCGAATATAATGAGCTGGTTCACCAGCATTTCTCTGCAATTTTGAAAGGAGGTCCTATGGTTCATAATAAATCTCACCTCCTATACAAGCCCTGTTCTCCATGTTGATTCGCATGTTTTTCTTCATCATGTTGTTCTCCTCCTTCATATAGATAAAAAAACCACGGATACCGCGGTCTTACTACCATCTTACCAAAACTAATTTTTTAATCCAGCTATTCCGTTAACTTTGCCTTGTACAACGATAAAAGGGGTGTCCATTCAGCTTCCAAACTTAACCTTTACATCATATGACAGATCCATAGAAGATTTTAATAACGTCATAAAAAACATTTTATGGGTTTTCATCTCGTATTTTTATTTTGTTTCCTGTATATTTAACTACAAACTTTTATGCAATTTATACAAATAGCCATCCCAAGACTTTAACACAATAAAGGAGTGCATTGAAAAAGTGTCGACTATAACTAAGGATTCAACTCAAGTAACTGCCGCAGAGTATGTTCATTCCGTTTACGAATCGGTTATCGCCAGAAATCCACAGGAAAGTGAATTCCATCAGGCTGTCAAAGAGATCCTGGACTCGCTTATTCCTGTCATTGCAGCTCACCCGAAATATCGGGAAAATGGCTTGCTTGAACAGCTTGTTGAGCCAGAACGTGTCATTACGTTCCGCGTGCCTTGGGTAGATGATCAAGGCAAGGTACAAGTAAACCGTGGATTCCGTGTTCAGTTCAACAGCGCAATTGGTCCTTATAAAGGTGGACTTCGTTTCCATCCTTCCGTTTACTCGGGAATCGTTAAATTCCTTGGATTCGAACAAATTTTCAAAAATGCCCTGACTGGCCTGCCAATCGGCGGTGGTAAAGGTGGTTCCGACTTCGATCCAAAAGGAAAATCAGATCTGGAAGTCATGCGTTTCACTCAAAGCTTCATGACTGAGCTGTACAAATATATCGGTTCCGATGCGGACGTACCTGCCGGGGACATCGGTGTAGGTGCACGGGAAATCGGTTATATGTTCGGACAGTACAAACGCATCAGCGGTGGACACGAAGCTGGCGTTCTTACAGGTAAAGGGCTCCTATACGGAGGAAGTCTTGCACGTAAGGAAGCTACCGGATTCGGATGCGTGTACTTTGTGAAGGAAATGTTGGCATCTAAAGGACTGAGCTTCAAGGACAGCACCGTGGTTGTCTCCGGTTCGGGTAATGTATCCATCTATGCCATTCAGAAGGCTCAAGAGCTTGGAGCTAATGTTGTCGCGTGTAGTGACTCTGGTGGTTATATCTATGACGCTCAAGGAATCAATCTGGATACCGTAAAAAGATTAAAAGAGGTTGATCGTCTACGGATCAGCGAATATGTCAAAGAGCATCCACATGCCGTGTATACCGAAGGCTGTGAAGGCATCTGGTCTATCCCTTGTGATATCGCGCTGCCTTGTGCAACGCAAAACGAAATCGACGAACAGGCTGCTGCATTGCTTGTGCAAGGCGGAGTTAAAGCGATCGGTGAAGGAGCGAACATGCCTTCCACTCTGGCTGCGATTGACGTTTTCCACAAAGAAGGCGTTCTGTTTGGACCAGCCAAAGCCGCTAATGCTGGCGGAGTTGCCGTGTCCGCACTTGAAATGTCGCAGAACAGCATGCGGTTGTCCTGGTCATTTGAAGAAGTGGACGCCAAGCTGCATGACATTATGTCGAACATCTACACTAGCTGTGTTCAGGCAGCGGATGAGTACGGCTGTGCAGGTAACCTGCTTGCCGGAGCGAACATCGCTGGCTTCCTGAAAGTGGCAGACGCCATGCTTGCGCAAGGTATCGTCTAATTGTGTTACTGTTGCTAACTAACTAAATAAATAAACCGCCTTCCATCACGGGAGGCGGTTATTTTACATTCCTACCTGTCATTTATGGAGTTTAATCCGGTATCAGGATCGGCATGTGATCCATATCGGAATTGATCGAAATCCAGTGTAATGGTAAAGTTGTACTGACCTTAAAATAGCATTTTTTTTAATTAAAGGAAGTGTATAAATGACTAACCCAGCATTCAGTAGCAATCAGGCTACTCTGCATTTAAGCGCAGACTGTGAGCAATGTTTTGGTCTATGCTGTGTCGCCTTGCCGTATGGCAAATCCTCAGACTTTGGTTTTGACAAATCCAGCGGCACCCCCTGTTCCAATCTCCGTACCGATAACCGCTGTGGTATCCATACACAGCTGCGACAGAAAGGGTTCAAGGGTTGCACAGTCTACGATTGTTTCGGAGCTGGTCAGAAACTATCACAAATTACATATGCGGGCAAGGATTGGCGTAATCATCCGGAATCAGCTGCTGAAATGTTCGATTGTTTGCCTGTCATGAAGCAGCTTCATGAGATGATGAGCTATATCAATGAAATGCTACAGCTTCCGGAAACATCATCTATCCATGCCGCTTTGAAGGACGTATATCGGGAAACGGAACGACTGACCGATCTGGAGCCATCTGCCATATTACGTCTCGATATTCCCGCACATCGGGCGGTGGTGAACGAACTGCTTGTACAGGCCAGCGAGATGGTGCGGGCAAAGGTCCCAGCTTCGGATAAGGGTCCCTCCAAATCGAAGACCAAAAAGCGTACCGGAAGAGACTTTCTGGGTGCCAATCTAAAAGGAGCTGACCTTCGGGGAGAGAGCTTTAGAGGGGCATTAATGATAGCGGCTGACCTACGAAACGCAGATATGAGAAAGACAGATCTAATTGGGGCTGACTTGCGGGATGCGAATCTGGGTGGAGCGGATCTGAGAGGCAGCATCTTTCTGACTCAATCCCAGCTCAACTCGGCAAAAGGCAGTGCAGATACCAAGTTGCCGGATCATTTAAACATTCCCTCACACTGGCTGTAGGGAAGACTACCCCAAGATGAAGTATGAATTATGAATGAATATGAATAAACCATGAATATGCACTGATTCGTTTGTACAACAAATAGCTCGTCCCTCTTTTTAGAAGGACGAGCTGTTTGTGTTGTATTACATTTTAGATATGAATTAATCAGGACTTACAACTGCGGTAATGAATTAACGGACTACAGCAAGTCGCGACGAAGGTCCTCAGCCGATTTAGGAGACAGGTGACCGAGTGGGATATCAAATACTGTCTTAGCCCCTTTGTGTCCTTCCAGACTCAAACGTTGTGCGGCTCTTGCATAAGCCACCAGTACACTTGCGGTAAATTCAGGATTGCTGTCGAGCTTCAGACCAAACTCAATAATTTGTTTCTGGCCTGCGCCTGTAACTCCACTACGAATGACAAATCCACCGTGTGGCATGCCTTCATGCTCAGCCTTCAATTGCTCTTCAGTAATAAACGTCACCGTTGTATCGTAATCCGAGAAATAGTTAGGCATAGATACAATCGTTTCACGAATCTCGTCATGATTTGCACCAGCTTCTGCAACTACATAGCATTGACGCAGATGCTTCTCACGTGTGGTCAATTCTGGGGTCTCCCCAGCACGAATGCTGTTGATTACTTCTTCAACAGGTACAGTGTATTGCACACCAGCCTTAACGCCAGGAACACGACGGATGGCATCGGAGTGACCTTGGCTTACTCCTTTACCCCAGAACGTGTACTCTTTACCTTCTGGCAGGATCGATTGAGCAAGCAGTCGGTTCATTGAGAACAAGCCTGGGTCCCAACCTGTGGAAATGACGCTCACGTGGCCACCTTGCTCTGCCGCAGCGTTAACTTCTTTATAGAATTCAGGGATTTTGGCATGTGTATCGAAGCTATCCACCGTATTGAACAATTTTGCAATTGCAGGTGTCTGCTCCGGAAGATCGGTTGCCGAACCTCCACACAGAATCATCACATCGATTTTGCCTATGTATTGCTCAGCAGCAGAGATGTGCTCGAAACGAACCTCCGTACCTTCTGCAACCATCTGCTCCGGGTTACGACGTGTAAATACAGCAACAAGCTCCATATCCGGGTTTTGAGTAATAGCTTTCTCTACACCTTTGCCCAGATTTCCGTAACCTACGATACCAACTTTGACCATGTTCAATCCTCTCCTGTCTTCATCTATAGTTGCCTACTTTATCTAGTATAATGATATAACATAACATGTAAATTGTCAGGTTTCCAGTTTGAAATAAAAATACCTTGCATGCAGAGCAGCAAGGCCTGATATATTCCTTTTATTCTAATCACGTCCAACCGAATGAATAAAAGGTATGGCATCCACGGAAGAAGTAGCAAACAAGACGGAAACGGACAGCACCGTTAGAGACAACAGACAACTTGCCAGGAGTAAGGAAAGGAATCTTGATGCGGTTCTGATCTTTTTCATCCAACCTACCTCCTCATCCTGTTTGCTATATTTTGGCTGGATTATGTTCTTCATAATTCACCGGACCGCTTCACCAACTCCAAAATTTCACTAGCTACAATATCCGGCTGACTGTTATGAATATCGTGTTTGGCGTGTGCCACAGTGACCTGTGTTCCTTGACTGGACCATGAAGCAAAATCGGCTTGATCTGCCTGCCATGCCCGGCTGCCTTCGCTCGGGTTCTCTGAACCGGCCGTCAGAATGGTTAGCGGGAAGGAGAATTCCTTTTTATGCTCCAGGATATGGGCTGCGTTCGTCTTGGAATTGCGCATCTCTCCAATCACGTTGTCATTGTATGCATGCTTGAGTGTGGATATGGTGGCTGCCTTTCTCATTGACTCCGTAACGAGATCCGGGTTAACGACCAAAGATTCCGTTATCCGATCCGAATGCAGCAATGTACGCACAATTCCTGTTTTCACCAGAAGACGGGCTGAATCGAAATACCAGTCCGATTGCTCCATAGCCACAGTGCTGTAATATTCGGGACTTCCTCCATCAATCATGACCATGCCAGCTACCTCATCGGGATACATTTGTGCGAATCGCACGGTCTCCAGCGATCCTAGAGAATGACCTACCATGATATATGGCGGACGTTGGCCGGATACTCGCAGCAATTGATGGATTTCCTCTGTAATGGTATCGATATCACGTGGCCGATCCGTATAATCGCTATACCCGTAACCGAACCGATCATACACCGCAATTTTCACCTGGGATTTCAACTTGTTATATAGCGGGCTGAAATCAACATACGGATTGGGCGTACCCCAGCCTGAAGCCAGGACAACTGTCGCATTTCCTCTTCCCGTTGTATAGAGATGCATGTTACGTCCGCTCACCTCATACATTTTGCCCGGTGCAGTATAAGATTTCATGTCTTGTGTCGACTGATATGCCTCGTACGCGGTTCCTGCCAGCAGCAGAAGCCCTGTTGCCAGCATCAGGCCACCCAGCCCCTTCAAACCTCTCCGTAACCCCTTCTTCATCGTTCTCTACCCCTTACCCGGCTCTTCTTCTATATGTATTCTTCAATCTTACCCAAGTACGGGTGGAAACGGAACGATCCCGGGTCCAGTTCTTTCCCCAACCTAAGTCTAGTTCCACCCCCTACCCGCAGGATGAAAAATACCATTGAGACCTGTACCAAAGGGAAGATAATCATATAGACAACGTAAAATAACCGCAAATTCCCGATAACGGAAACCTGCGGTTTTGATGATATTCATTTTGTAAAAAGCCAAATAAACCCTCTGCAATCTACAATTGCAACGTGAGACCCACCGGGCAATGATCACTGCCCATGACATGGCAATCAATATGCGCCTCTGACACCTTCGGAGCCAGCTGATTGGACACAAGAAAATAATCGATCCGCCATCCAACATTACGCTCTCTTACCTTGGGCATGTACGACCACCAACTGAACACATCCGTGCGATCCGGGTACAGATGACGGAAGCTATCCACATATCCGGCAGCCAGCAGATCGGTCATTTTGCCTCGCTCTTCCAGCGTGAATCCCGAGTTGCCCAGATTCGGCTTCGGATTCTTCAGGTCGATCTCCTGATGGGCTACATTCAGGTCACCACATACGATAACCGGCTTGGTCTGCTCCAATTGCAGCACGTACCCTCTGAACCGATCCTCCCATTCCAAACGGTAAGGAAGTCTGGTCAGATCCCGCTTCGCATTGGGGGTATATACGTTGATTAGATAAAAATGATCAAACTCCAGCGTAATCATTCGGCCTTCCGGTTCACTGTCTTCCTCGATCCCGTACCAGACAGATAGCGGCTTGATCCGGGTAAATACGGCTGTGCCGGAGTATCCTTTTTTGACAGCATAATTCCAGTATTGATATACGTCTTCACCCAGATCCATCTCGATCTGTCCTGCCTGCAGCTTGGTCTCCTGCACACAGAAAATATCGGCTTGACTCTCGTTATAATAATCCATGAATCCTTTGGTAACACATGCCCGCAATCCATTTACATTCCAGGACACCAGCTTCATATCCTCATCCCCTCACATCTCTCCAATATAGCATGGACGAATTCGGAGGGACAAGCTGAGGTGTGACGATATCCAAACAGAATGAGCGCTTACTAAGCCCTATGCTCACTGAAACAACCAGGATAATGCTTCGGGCAGATGCTTGGCAAAAAACAAAAGATCATGCGTCCCGCCCTCTTCCTCCACGTAATTCAGCCGCTCGGCAGGATAGCCCTGGGCCAAAATCATGCGACACGCAGAACGTGTATTTTCCAGCATTTGTGCTTGGGCATTAGCCTTGTACACACCTTCCAAACTCCCAACATACATATACAGCTTCAACCCGCGGCGTTCAGCCCAAGAATAGTCACTCATATAATCGAGGAAACCTTCATACCACATTGAGGCTGATAACGCCCCAACCTTTCCAAAGATATGAGGGAATTCCATCGCCGCAAACAGAGAGATCAGCCCACCGAGCGAACAGCCAAGTATACCTGTATTCTCTGAATCTGCAAGAGTACGGTAAGACGAATCCACATACGGTTTCAGCTGCTCAGTTAGCGCCTTCAGATATATGATTCCCTGACCGCCAAAGGCCGAAAAGGATGCATGCAGCGCTGGTACAGGCCACGGCGTGTAGTCATCGTTGCGATTGTGAGGTTCAATACCAACCAAAATCAATTCAGGCAGTTTTCCGGAGCGAAAAGAATGATCCAGCAGATTGCTACAGGCTTTGGCTACCGCACCTACATCCTGAATATAAACGACCGGGTAATGACGATCTCCCTCTGTGTAAGATGGCGGAAGCAGCAGATGGAGCGTCCAGCCATTAACCGACTCCTGTACCCATTTACTCATGTATGGAACCCTTCCCTCCTGTTTCAAATCTGGCTTGTTACATCCTGTTTTTAAGCAGTAAAAAGATGAAATAAGGAACGCCAATAATGGAGATGACGATGCCCACAGGCAGTTCTGCCGGGGCAAATACCGTTTTGCCGATCAAATCCCCTACAACAACCATCGCCATGCCGACCAACCCGGATATCGGAATAACCCGTTTATGGTGAAGCCCCACCAGTCGCCGTGCAATATGAGGAGCGATTAACCCAACAAATCCGATACTCCCGGAAACGGCAACACAGGCACTGACGAGCCCCACGCTGCCCAGCAACAATATTTTTCTCTCCCGATGAACATCCACGCCGAGTCCCATGCTGCTGGCCTCCTGCAGCTGCATGACATCCAGCACACGGGATTTAGCCCAAAGCAACGGAATCAGCAGGACCAGCCATGGAATCATCGCCGATATGTATCGCCAGTTGGCATTATAAATGCTGCCTGTCAGCCAGACGGTAGCCATCTCAAAATCGGACGGGTTCATCTTAAGGGAAAGATAAAGCGTAATTGCACTAAAACCTGAACCAATGGCGATCCCGACCAGAATGAGCCTCTGGGAATCCAACTGACCGCGCTCCTGTGCAAACCACAAGATGAGAATAACTGCGGTTAATCCACCCACCAAGCCAAACAGCGGCATCGCCATAACGGACAACCATCCTGTACCCGTTATGGACCCGTGAAACAGAAGCATAAAGAGCACCATTGCTGTTCCAGCACCTGCGTTAATACCAAGCATGCCGGGGTCAGCAAGCGGATTGCGCGCAATACCCTGAATTACAGCTCCGGCAATCCCGAGTCCCAGGCCAAGCAGTAATGCAATGACAATACGCGGCAGCCTGAAATCAAAAATAACGAGATCATGCTCATGGACAGGGTCCAGCCGCAATAACGTTTTGACGACATCCATCACCGATATGTCAAACGCACCGTTAGTCAAACTGATATAAACGGCTGCTGCAATGATTATTGAACTTATGAAAATGACGGCCCATAATCTTCCCCGCTGCGGTTCAGGCATGTTTTCCCCCTCCTTTGGTTTTGATCAGATAAAGGAAGAAGGGAACGCCGAATAATGCGGTGACGACTCCAATTGGTGTTTCAAACGGAGAGTTAATGAAACGACTCAAGATGTCACACCAGGCCAAAAAGAATCCGCCCAGCAGAGCGGAGCACGGAATAATCCAGCGGTAATCTACCCCGAAGAGGAATCGGGTAATATGCGGAACCAACAAACCGACAAAAGCGATTTTGCCCGCCAAAGCCACAGATATTCCAGTCAGGATAACCACACTCAGTATCGATAAAGCCTTAACCCATCCGGTACGCTGCCCCAGGCTTGTTGCCACATCATCGCCCATCGACAGAATGGTAATAGACTTGGAAAGAATGATGGCTAACGCCAGTCCCACCACAGCAAATGGAATAATCAGCTTGATCATGCCCGGGTCCATCTGATGCAATCTGGCGTTATACCAGAAACTGATCGTTTGAGACACCTGATAATAGGTAGCCACGGCCTGAGATACACCACCGAGGAATGTACCAATAATCGTGCCCAGAATGGCAAGCCGAACAGGCGACATGCCGCCCGGCAGTAACCAGGCTATGAAAAATACCAGTCCTGCTCCAAGTGCCGATCCCGCCAAAGAGTAAAATATCAGACCAAGAGATGACGTATTCGGCATAAATACCATACATAAGGTGATGACCACTACCGATCCATCGGATACCCCCATAATGGAAGGGGATGCAAGATAGTTTCTTGTCATCCCCTGCATGAGCGCACCTGACACCGCCAGAAAAGCCCCGATTAATAGAGCACCAATAACACGCGGGAGCCGGGATGACACGATGATCTGGTGATCGATGCTGTCTGTATCAAAATGGAAAATGGCTGCCGTTATGGTCGAAACGTCAATGCTCTTGGCTCCGTACATAACGGACGCCAGAATGGTAACTGCAATGAACAGAGGTGCTGCTGCGAACAGCACCACCGGATTCAATCTTCTTTTTTGCATAGGAGTATACACGCCTTGCTCTAATTATTTGGATAACTGCTCAACTGCTGCTTTCAGGAATTCAATACGACTCCAGGCCGGACCACCTTCAGCCAATGGATCAATGACATTAACAAAAGCATGATTTTCCTTCAGCGCAGTTGTCTTCTGGATAATCGGGTTGTTCTGTAGATCTGTCAGGGCATTCGGGGTGTCGGAGTTCTCAGATGTCTCAAATTGTACAAAAACATAATCCGGGTTCATCTCTGCAAATTTCTCCACCGAAAGTGCTTCCTGCGCTTTGGCTGCCTGAATCTCGGTCGGAACCTGGAATCCAAGGTCTCCATACAGAATCGGATTCACAAAGACAGACTCAGGATACACATACATTTGTCCGTTACGAATACGCACTGCCAGCACCTTTTTGTTTTCCAGTTTGTCCCCAAGTTCAGCCTGGGCAGTAGTCAAAGCAGCCTTATACTGTTCAATTTCCTGTTTGGCCTGTTCCTGCTTGCCTGTCAGCTCAGCCAGCAGATTCAGGTTCGACTCCCAATCCGTAGCAATATGAGACACCTGAATAAATGGCGCAATTTTGCTTAACTGCTCGGCCACTTCAGGTTTAAACTTGGTGGAACCCAAGATAATATCCGGTTTCAGGGACAAAATGGTCTCAAAGTTAGGCTCAATCTTCTGCCCAATGGACTCAGCTTGATCCGTGATAGTAGCATACATCTCCGGGAATTCGCCGCCAAAAGTAATAGCCCCTACCGGATGTACATCAAGAACCAGTGCATCCTCCATGGCTTCCATGGAACCGGTAATTACAATACGGTTAACCTCTGTCGGAACCGTGTACTCCTGATCTAAGTATTTAATAGTTCTTGTGCCTTCAGCTGCCTCAGCTGTATCCGTTTCATTGGTCGTCGCCGTGGTTCCAGTCGAAGCCGAATTCTCCGCAGTCCCTGACGCGTCCTCTTTATTGCCGCACGCTCCCAATACAGCGAGCATACATATCATTACCAAACATAACCCCAATTTCTTTTTCATCTCTGGTGATCCCCCTTCAATTTCGATTATTCTAATTGAGAATAATAATCATTATTGAATGATAAACAAGAATGACGGACAGAACCATGGACTCTGTCCTGAATCTCTATGGATTTTTCACCGATAGCGATCCATCAGATCGTCCAGGATGCGTTCGTTGGCGAGGGGCGAGTTCTCAAGCCAGGGATCAGCCGGGATGATGAACAACCGGTTATTCTGAACAGACTTTATATTTTGCCACAAGGAGGTTTTCTGCACATCCTCCCAGAAGGATAACGTCTCACTCTCTTGACATACCATCAGAAATATCCAATCGGTCTGCATTTCATCCAGTTGTTCCAGCGTAATCGGCTCGTTATATATCTCCCCTTCTTCACTGATATGGGCTGGTTTGACTGCCAAATCTCCATATAACACTTCCAACATGGAAGGTGAACAATAACGTGTGAACTGATGTTTTAACAAACGGACAACGACAACCTCCTCGTTGCCGAGCTTTTGTTGCATCATCGTTTTGACCTGTTCCGCCTTATGATCATAAGTTTCCAGCCAACTCTTGGCATCCTGCTGTGCCCCCAGTTGTTCAGCCAGAATCTGCAGCTGTGAACGCCAGTTGTGATCTGAGACCTTGAGGTAATGAACCGGTGCAATAGCTTCAAGCTGTGCTTTCTCCTCAGGTCGCAAGTGGTCGTAACTGATAATCAGATCCGGCTGATGCTCCTGCAGAGCCTGAATTTTGGATTGCCACTCCATGTCAATCCGATAGGCACTCAGATGTACAGGGATGTCCTTGCCATACATTCGATAATAATACGATGTCCATTTCGGATGCAGCGGTGCCGCATAGGGAATCATGTTCAGGGCCAGCAAATGTCCTGTAATCGCAATGTGATAAGCGGCGATTTTACGGCGGCGGCTGTTCATATATACCGAAGGGGATATTCCCATGGCTTTTTTAAATTTGCGACTGAAGTAAAATTCGTCCTGATATCCAACCTGATGAGCAATATCCCGCAGACGCATTTCAGTACCGGCCATCAGTTGTTTTGCCCGGTTAATGCGGAGTGAAGAAATATAATCAGTTGTACTCATTCCATATCTTCGCTTGAACAGGTCCACATAATATTTCGGACTCAGCCCGGCCATGCCTGCCAGATATTCCACGGTTAGATTCTCATTGGAATGCTCATCGATATAATCTTTGGTACGCTGGATCATCATCTGGGAATCTTCCTTAAGCGGAGGTGATGCTTCCGTAAGGCTTGCAAGCAATTGGAGAAACTGCACATGTGCCTGAAAATGTCCCATGGCCCTGCCACTATGCCACAGGTTGTGTATTTCTTCGCACATAAATGAGAGCTGAACGGTTGGTGACACTGCCAGCTCCTTGCCAGATCTGAACATCGGGGTATCTTTAACCACATGCAAGGTGTCAGGATCATCATGCAGCTCTTGATAAAGGTCAAACCGCATGATCGTTACTTCGGCTCCTTCATCTCCGAATGAAGTCAGTCCAAAAGTGGATTCGGGTACACAGGAATATACGCCTTGTGCATGGATATGGATAGACCCCCGATCCAGTGTCAGTAATGCTTCACCACCTGTGACCATGACAAGCACATATGACGAGGTATGCTGCTGGGGAATGTTCCAGTCTGAAGTGGATTTCATTTTCTCCATGTCACGCAATTTTATAGTCAATCTGTCGAGTGGATACGTGGAATCCACTTCTTGATTAGGGTATAAGTTAGGGGAAATCATCTATTTATAGGCCTCCATTTGATAACCATTCTCAATAACTATCATCAGTATATCAAATTTCCAGAGACCCCCGCATCTACTAGTTCTTTCATGATGGTGCTCAACCCGATCAATCTCTGGATGCAAATCGCAGTACTCTGCTGATCAACACAGGCAATACAGAGATGTGACCTTCATCTTCAAAACAGATAAAATCAGCACGGACTCCACTTGCATCGGCATGGTTCAACCATTCGGTAAATGCTCGGGAACGTTCAATCACCCCGCTGGGATGACTCCCCTCCAGTTCTCCTGCTGCAAGTAAAACGTGAATTTCCATACGATTATCCAGCATACGGGAAGCAAACGTCTCTTGCTGCCGGGCGATCCAGGCCGAGTTCCAATGAAGAGACGGACTACCTGCAATGTAATTTCGGTATGTTCCCGGACGATCTAGTAACAACTGCAAAACAAATAATCCTCCCAGCGAGTGTCCCACAACGGACTGTCTGCTCCGGTCAATGGCATAGCATCGTTCAATGTCCGGCTTCAATTGTTCCTCGATAAATTGGGTGAATGCTTCAGCGCCGCCATGCTCCGGCCAAGTTGCTCCGTCCGGTCTCCGGGGTAATTCATCTTCGGGAACCGACATCATAAAATCATAGTGCCTGTCCTGTGGAAAGGGTTCCCGGACTGTATACCCCACGCCAACAATAATTACTGGCGCAACCCCGGTCTTCTCCGGGCGTAAAGATTGTACACGCATGGCCTCAACCATCGTACCAAACACCGCATTGGCATCCAGTAAATAGATCACGGGATATCCGGAAGCTGGCGGGGCGCTCTCCGGCACCCAAACTCTGATCTCGTACTCTCTTTTGGTCTGTTCTGCACGCATGCGGTAAAAGGTGGTTCCCGGCAAAGTTACCTCCGGTTCTGTTCCGTCATGTCTCATCACTTGTTTCAATGAAGTATTCCTCCTGGTTGCTACGGCTTTAGTCTCCGATTATATCCAAGGTCGGTCCGGCCTTCCATGGACGAATCACCCATTTCCATATGGAAAATGCACCGCTTCATTGCACGCATGGCTTTTCCATTTCCATGAAAGAATAAAGCCGGCCCCCTTGACGGGGTAACCGGCTCTGTTTTGTTTTGCTTTGTATTGTATTGTAGGGTTCTGTTTTTCTATAAAACATGTCCGTCGCTTTAATGCTATTTTAGACCTGTTGTAGCAATACCACGAATGATCTGCTTCTGAAAACACAGAAAGAGAATGATCAATGGCAGAACCGAAAGTGTTGCTCCAGTCATAATCTGCACCCAATTGCTGCTGTCCTTAGCCTCGCTGGAGAAGAAAGCCATCCCGACCGGAATCGTAAACATCTCCTCACTCTGTGTAATAATGAGCGGCCAGATGAATGAATTCCAACTGCCCAGGAATGTCAGAATGCAGAGGGTGGCGAACGCTGGCCTTACCAGCGGAACAGCGATCCGAAGGAAAATGCCCCATTCTCCCATGCCATCAATTCGTGCCGCGTCCAGTAATTCCGAAGGAAGAGATTCCATGAATTGCTTCATTAGAAAAATGCCAAACCCGGATATTAAACCTGGAAACAGAATTCCCCAGTACGTATCCATGCCGTTAAAACTGCTGGATACAAGATACCATGGAATAATCAGCATTTCAGTCGGCACCATTAATGTACTCAGAATGAGTACAAAGATAACCTGTTTCCCCCAGAACGTAAATTTGGCCAGAATGTATCCCGTAATGGAATCAAATACGCAGACGCTCACGGTGGCAATGACGGCTACATATAAACTGTTCAACATCCAGCGGGGAAATGGAGTTCCCTGAAAAATAGCCGCATAATTATCCCATGTAACTCTGGAAGGGATGAGGCTTAGAGAGTAGATTTCATCCAGCGTCTTGAACGACGTCGATATCATCCATAGAAACGGAAACACCATCAACCCAAGTCCGAGCGTAAGTAAACCATAACTGATCAGTGACCCGGAACGTTTCCAGCGGAGTGTTGTTCGGGTATCGGCCCATGCGGCAGATCTGCTCATGCTTGTAAAGCACCCTCCTTCCTTTTACTCCTGTTGAAAACGACTGCCAAGCACTTTAAGCTGAATCAGTGTCAGCATGAATATGATGACAAACAGAATAACAGTCGCTGCCGAGGCCAAGCCCATATCAAAACTCTTGAAAGCCAAATTATATATATGAAGCACGACAGATATGGTGGAGTCCAACGGTCCGCCGCCAGTCATATTCAGCACCTGAGTGAAGGATTGCAGAAACCCGATGCTTGCCATGACGACAGATAGAAGCATGACCGGGTTCAACAGAGGGATCGTAATATGCACAAAGCGCTGCCAACCCGTGGCTCCGTCTATCGCAGCCGCTTCATAATACAATTTAGGGATGTTTTGCAGACCCGCCAGGAAAATGAGCATCTGAAATCCGATATTTTGCCATACCATCACCGCAATAATCCAAAAGATGGCCTGTGAGGGCGAATACAGGAATGACTGCGGTCCAAGACCCAACTCTATAAATAGAGCATTTACAATCCCGTTCTTCATCAGCAGCCACCGGAATACCCAACTTACCGCCACTACACTGGTTACATACGGGATAAAGTAGGCCGTCCTGAACAATCCGCGCAGCTTCACCACTTGCTGGAGAAGAAGAGCCACGATTAATCCGGCAATTAACTGTGCAGGCACTCCAACAACGACGTAGATTCCTGTGTTCACCAGCGACTTGAGAAATAGAGGGTCACTTAGCAATGTCGCATAATTATCAAAGCCCACAAAGGGTTTATCCGGTGACAGCATGCCCCATTCGCGAAAGCTTACGTTAAAGGAATACAGAATCGGTAAGATGCGGATGACTACAAAATAGATCAGCGGAATCAACAAACCGCCATAAATGAATAACCGCTGTTTATGTCTGTAATTGAGTCTTCCAATTCCCGATCCGAACCATAAACGCCGTTTCGGCCGCGAAGGGATCACCCCGGTAGTCCTCATAGCTGCGCAGCCTCCTTGAATGAGAACTTATTTTTTCTTATCCTGTTTCGTCCAGTAGTCATCATAGAGCTTCTGGGTTTTGGCCACCAGATCATTGAAGGCCTGTTCTTCCGGCACATGATTAAGCAGCACCTCATCCACAGCGTTCACAAACAACGTACGCTCCTGCGTCTCATCAATGAAGAAGTGGGCGTTGGCATCGTTCAGTTGGGAGATAAAAGGGCCAAGCAGCGGGTCATTCACATACTTATCCTGAAGAGCAACTTCTTTCTGTGCGGGAAGTTCACCGACCTTCTCCACCCATTGTTCCTGAACGCCCTTGCTGATCAAAAACTGTAAAAAGGCCGTAGCTGCTTCCAACTTCTCTCCGGTAACATTGGCTGGAATCGCATTCGCCCAGAATGAAGCCTGTGTGGATTTTCCTTTATAACCCGGCAGCGGTGCGACAGCAAAATTCAAATCGGGAGCGTCTTTTTTGATAGATCCCAATCGATATGAACCATCGACGTTAATTGCGGCATGGCCCGTTTTGAATGCATTGGCATCATCGGTGTAAAAGCCGTTAATGCCCACTTTATGCACGGTTGCAAAATCAACCAGATACTTGAATGCTTCAAGCCCTGCGGGGGTATCATTCCACAGGACTTTCCGACGATCCTCGCTTGTATCTTTGCCTCCCGCTTGATATAACAATCCGTCTCGGAACCAGTGATGAAGCTGGGAACCCGGTTCCCACGCGAAACCCTCTGTTACCAACTGCCCATTTTTGTCCGTTTCCGTTAATGCCTTGGCATCCGAGACAAGTTCTTCCCAAGTCGTAGGCGGTTTGTCGGGATCAAGTCCAGCCTTGGTGAACAAGTCCTTGTTATAAAACAACCCCAGCGTTCTCACGCCTGTAGGCAGAGCATAATAGCTTCCGTTTAATTTGGCTGTATCTACAAAAGGGAAAAATGCCTCGGCGATGCCCGGAAAGCTGCTTTCCGGCAACGGCTGTAAATAACCGGATTGCACATATTTGGGCAACCAGCCGTAATACAGATTGATGACATCCGGTCCTTTTCCAGCGGGAACCAGTGTAGCTACCTTTTGATTGTACTGGTCGTACGGAAAATTGGTTTGTTTGACTTTGATGTTGGGATGTTCCGTCTCGAATTCCTGGATTAAGGTATTGATCAGTTCAACCTTGGCTGGAAATTCGTACTGCCAGTACTCAATCGTGATGGGCTCCGTCTGATCACCCGAAGCTGTTACACCTGCCGAACCAGACTCTTCGGATGGCTTGGTTGAGCAAGCTGTAATGCTCAATAAGAGTAAACCTGCAATCAAAAATTGCAGAGTCTTGCTTGGCCTGAATGAAAAATAACCGGATTTCGTCAAGTGAAGCCACTCTCCCCTCTTTTGCAACAAAAGTGTTATAACGTTCTCTATTTCCTTGACTTACGCGTTGGTGGAACCGACGGCTTTGCCAACAGGCAGCTTCAACAGACGTCTTGCGTTATTTCCGAAGATGAGTTCAATGTCCGCTTCAGGGAAGCGAAGTTCACGACATACCCGGACCTGATCCTGTAAATAACGATAGGGATAACCACGCGGAAATCCGCTCGCATCCGTTCCAAAGATGATTCGCTCTGGACCCAGCAGCTCGTATGTTTTGCGGAATAACGTCTCCAGGTTCAGCTCGTAGGGCATCCAACGTACCCACTGATTGGAACCCGAGGTGTCGATGTATACATTAGGGCAGCTCCAACTTAGATGCAGAAGCTCCTGGAAATAGCCTGCGCCAAAATGAGGGATGATGAACGGAATATCCGGATAGGCACGGGCCGTATTAAAGATGGCAAGCGGATTGATGTTGGGATGATGAACGATGCCTCCGGCATGACCAAGCATGCCAAAATGAATCAGGACAGGCAGGCGCCGCTCTGCAAGAAATGCCCACACCGGGTCGAGCGAAGGAGAGTCAAAGGGAATCTGGGTGAGGGGACCAAACAACTTATATCCTCGCAATCCGAGCTCATCAACTGCCCTACGCAGCTCGATGGATGCATCTTCATTTTCAATGGGATGATAGGCGAATCCGGTAAACCGATCCGGGTATATGGATATTTGTTCAGCCAAGTTGTCATTATCCAGAGCCGTCAGAAAGTTAAGTCCAGCAATATTGTATTTGTCTAATTCCTCTACCCACCGTTCGATTAACGGCCGCGCAGCTTCCTCTCCCTGCTCCTCCACCGCCGGGAAGTCCCAGGTTAGTCTCATTCGCTCACTGCGTTCCTTGCCATATCGCGTCACCAACTCATGGTTTTTATATGAGGAAAGCAAAAGTTTATAAGGCAGATGGGCATGGATGTCAAAAACTCGAAAGTCGGGATTGGAGAACATTGATTTTGCTCCTTCCATTTAGATTCTGTTAAGCCAGCCGTTTAGAATTAAATCCAGTTTTGCATCTACAGAACGGAGTTTATTAGTGGTATCGAGACTCCATTGTTCCTGTGTGCCGAGACGGAGCGCTTGGGCCTCCAATGCTCTTGCCACTTCTTCCGGATTGGGTCCACCACGCACATGCCGAATGTGTACAAAATGCTCGGGAGATATTGCTTCCTCTAATTGCTCATAGGTTAGGGCAAGCGGCTTGGCGGCAATTTCCTGTACCGCTGTGTTCACAACCTCCCAGTTCAATCCCGAAATAGAAATACCAGATTCCGTCAGCTGTGTTACAATCCGGCTCACGATGGAATGAGCTTGTCGAAACGATAATCCTTCTGTGCGGACCAGCGTATCTGCAAGTTCGGTAACCATGGCAAAACTACGCTCTGCCCGTTCACGCAGCAATGACACATTGACCTTAAGGGTATCCATCACTTCGGACAGCAAGCGATATACGGATTCAAGTGTATTCAGACTTCTCCATACATAGGGCTGCATATCATCTTCGGTATCTACAATGTCACCAAAGGGCGTGTTATGCATCATGTTAAGAGCAGTTGCTGCATCCCCTTTGGCACTTGAAAGGAGTGAACGGGCGTGTTCAATGGATACCGGATTACGTTTTTGCGGCATGATGGAACTAATCTGAACGTAAGGGGCAGCTACAATTAATGCACCATATTCCTGTGTGCACCATAACAGCAGATCCTGAACGAAACGCCCCAGATTTATAGCTGCCAGTTGGGCTACAGAGGCCGCTTCACCTGCATAATCTGCACCGCTGACGGCATCATAGGCATTCTCAATCATGCCATCAAAGCCGAGCAGTTCTGCGGTTCGGTCTCGACAGACCGGAAAACCAGAAGTGGTGAGAGCAGCCGCACCAAGACTACTGCGATTGCAGCCTGTATAGGCGGATCTCAACCGATTAAGATCCCGTTCAAGGGAATCGCTAACGGCACAGATGTAGTGGGCAAGTGTTGTCGGCTGGGCTTGTTGGGTATGAGTGTGAGCAATCATGAGGGTATCGATATGACGTAATGCAAATTCTCTTAGGCTTCGGTGTAATGATAGCCCTGAGGAAATCGTTGAGTTCAGCTTCTCCCTTAGCACCATACGATAAATGGCGATTCCCATATCGTTTCTGCTTCTGGCTAAGTGCAGATTCCCGACAGAGAGTCCGCCAAGCTTCTCTAGTTCAACTTCGACTTGGTAGAACAAATCTTCAACGTGGGAGGAATATTCGCTCGTTCGGAGCCCATCTACATCCAGACCTAGTATAGCCGAAGCGATGTGGAACGCCTCTTGCTCCGAAATGATGTGTTGTTCAAGGAGCATAATCAGATGTGCTTTGTTTACGGCTATCATGGGGTTCAGTAGATGCTGTGTGGCCTGGTTATAGGCGGGTTCAAGTACAATTTCGGCATAGGTTTGACTGGGAAAACCAGACGTTTGTGTTGGATTCGTTGACGTTGACTTCACCTTCCTTGTTCTTCATCTGAATATACAGAGATCTAAAATACCGACTAATCAGGTCGGAATGTTTAGTTCAAAACTCTACCACTATTTTGGTTTACATACAACTTTATCCTTAATAAAAATTTTCTATTGTCGTATCGGCTTTCTCTATAACCTGTTCTATTGACTACCGTAGATTTGAAGACTAGATTATCCTGTATAAGATTGGTCTGTAAAAAAAAGCGGAAGGAGGAATGGTTATATCACATTCCTATGATGTCATTATTGTTGGAGCCGGATCGATGGGCATGAGTGCAGGTTATTATCTTGCGCGCAGTGGATTTAAGACATTGCTGATTGATGCTTTTGATCCTCCGCATACGGAGGGCAGCCATCACGGAGAACCACGGCTTATCCGCCACGTGTACAGCGGGGGACCTGACTATATAGCGATGGCACTTCTGGCGCAGGAACTGTGGGAAGAACTGGAGGATACTACCGGGGCGAGATTGCTTGTACCTTCGGGCGTTTTGAATATAGTTGACCCGGACATCCATTCTTTTCATAATCGTTTAACCCATGCTGACGATGCGGGGATTCAATATGAAACCTTGCGCGCAGCCGAAATCATGAAACGCTGGCCAGGCATTGAAGTCCCCGAATATTACGAGGGAATGTATGAGCCTGATGCAGGTTATTTATTCAGTGAACGCTGCGTGCTCGCCTTCCGTCAGGCAGCCGAAGCATCGGGTGCCACTCTTTTAACGCATACACGTGTTGAACATATCGAGTGCAGCGCAGATTCTGTTGGAGTCATCACATCTGCTGGCGAGACCTATTATGCGAACCAGGTCATTCTCAGTGCCGGGGCATGGTTTCAGACGCTGAAACCGTTCGTGAACCTTCCCATTCGAGCTGTACGCAAAACCGTGGGATGGTTCGATGCACCGGAGGCTTTGTTCGCCGAGGATCACTTTCCCGGTTTCACACTGGCTGGAAAAGAAGGCGGATATTATGGATTTCCGAGCATTGGCGGGTCGGGTCTTAAGATTGGACGTCATGATACGGGGCAAGAGTGGACACCAGGCGGTACACTGGCTTCATTTGGCTCTAATGAGACGGATGAGGGTGATCTGCGGAGATTACTTGAACTTCGGATGCCACTGGCAGCCGGAAAGCTGAAGCGTGGTGCGGTATGCAAATACGAGTTCACACCGGATGAAGATTTTATTATTGACCGTCACCCCGCCCATAACCACGTATGGCTGGCAGGCGGATTTTCCGGTCATGGCTTCAAATTTGCAAGTGCAGTGGGCAAAATATTGTCTGACTTGGTGCAAACAGGGCATACGGATCAGGATATTGGACGATTTGCCCTTTCACGTTTTCAATAGAGCACTAGCCCCGGAGAAGGCTGAACTAGTACTGAACGTAAGCTAACTCGATTTGGTGTATCAGGATGAACTCCTTTCTTGATCCGTGCCGTGTGGCATAGCGCGCCCTACTTCAAGAAAGGAGTATCCTTACCTTAGCAACGTTGAATCATTCTAAAGCGAGAGCAGTCCGCGCAATGAATACTCTCCTTCTAATTCACTTTAACCAAACTCCATTGCTGATTGGCTCCACCATTGTCTGCCCATTGAATGGTCGAGGCACCAGCGGTTGTGGAGCTCTGGTTGATATCAACGGTCAAGCCGCTATTGCGGTTCACGAGCACAAGATATCCTCCGACATCCACCGGTAACCATTGTTGATTGTTGCCCCCGTTATCCTGCCACTGAATCAAGGCTGCTCCTCCTTGAGTAGAGCTCTGATTCACATCCAGCAGCAGACCACTGCCTACGTTACGGATCTTATAATAACTGTTGCCCGCAGACTCCAACTTCCATTGTTGGTTTGCTGCGCCATTGTCGTTCCACTGGATGATCGTTGCACCCCCGGCAGTGGAAGCCCCATTCACATCCAAAGCGAGACCACTGTTCCGATTGATCAGCTTATAGATCGCCCCGGATTCATATCCTGTGCTGCCATTATACGTCGCGCCAGATATGACATAGGTTGTAACCGAGCCCGCTTTGGCGGTCGCTGTAAACTTTTTATTCTGAATGTTGATGTTGGTCAGTTGCTGCAACTTCTCCGTAGAGGATGTCCGGTGCACTTGAGCAGACGATCCAACACTTGTAAACTGACTCAAATCATACGTCACCGTTGTATCACTCGAATCCGAATTGGTAGTCACCAGCACCACTTTACCTGAAGTAGCATCATAGGCAGCAAGCGTATTGGCATCACTCATGCCGATGATCTTGTAACCAGGACGAATAAACTTGCTGTAGTTGCCCATGACATAATATTTCTGATTCACGGTGTAGCTGGTCGTTTGCGTGTTATTCAGTACGTTTTTGAAAAATCCCCAGCCATCCGCACTATCTACGGCCTGCCAGTACACCCACGCACTCGCCCCCATGTTGCGTATATCCTTAAGGATCGTGCGTGACATCGTTAGTCCGCTGGCATCCCCGTCTCCATATTCTGAGGTCCAGAGATGTTTTCCCGCTGAAGTCGCTGTATTCCGCAATGATGCACGATTGCTTCCGCCATAGGTATGTGTGTTAATTTGACTGATCGCAGACTTCACTGCACTGCTGTAACTGTTGAAGGAAGTGGTTGTGTCATCCAGACTGTATTCTTCTGGTGCACTCAGCTTCGTGGACAATCCCTTTGCTGTAAGTGAAGATTGCACCTGGCTCAGAATCGTGTTCTGATCTGCCCGATCAAAGTGCATGCCCTCCTGATTATTACCCAGCTTCCACCAAGTGGAGATCGGTTCATTAAGCGGGGTAACTGTGTCAAACGTGATGCCCCAGTTATCTCTGAAATGCTTCACGACCTCTGTGAGATAATCAGCAAAATCATCATAATAATCCGGCTTGAGATTATTGCCACCATTCGCGGCCCCGGACACACTTCCGCTAATGGTCATCCAATAGGGTGCCGAGTTCGCAAAGGCTTCAAAGACGTTGACTCCATATGATTTGGCGGCTTGGAGCATATACCTCTGATTGGCATCTGCATTCCAGTCATACACACCCGGGAAAGGTTGATATCCCGGCACAGCTTTGCGATATTCCAGCACATTTGAAGAAGGATTATCGCCACCTCCAATGTTGTAACGCAGGACGTTCATACCTAGTCCGGTTGTTGGGCTAAACATCTTTTCCACATACTCATCCCGGTTGGAGTACTCTCCGACCACTTTGCCCCACCAGGCAAGGGATGTTCCCCAACCTTCGATGGTCTGATATTGCTTCGAGGGATCAGCCGTGGCTGTATAAGAACCCGCGGCGGATGCTTCCGTACCCAAGCTCCCTGTTATAAGACTTCCTGCCATTAGCAGGGTGCCCAACCGTTTCAACCATTTCATTTGATTCACTCCTTCTAAAGTAAATGAGTTCAGTTTCTTAAGATAAAATGAGTTCAATTTCAATGGAAGAATCCAGAAGATTACAGTGCAATCTCCCTGAACGTAGCATCTGCCTTGTCAATCGCCGTAACGATGGATTCCAGACGCAGCACGTTGTTGTAATGTCTCAGGTACAAATTCGGATTGCTGAAAGAGGCGTAAGATGTCCAGCTGGTATTCGCGAGTCCACTCACCCGTTTGAACGTGGCATCATTTCGAAACGTAGCACTGCCGTCATTTTTCACCAGTGTGATGTTGCCATTATTATTGCGCAGGAAATAGCCTGGATAATTCATAGACTCAAATGAAATGCCTGTGGCATTCGACAGACCGGGCACAACCCGGAACTGTGCGTCCTCTGCGGGACTGACACTGGCATCGATTCGGGCCACATAGTTATAATGGCGAATATAGCTGCCTGGAACATTATAGGACTCCAGCTTGCGGATATCGCCAGGCTGCCCGGTTTCTTTCAACACGGTCATGTGCCGAACCAATCCGGTCAGACCGGCAAGCTCCTGCTTTGCACTCCAGGTCTGAAACCCGTCAGCAGAGTCGCTGTAATAATATTTTTGTGTAGAGTAACCGTCAAAATAGATTCGCCAGGAGCCGTTATCCATCTGGACAAGCGCAGGTCCCTCTACCCAGGAACCCCATCCTGCCCAATCCCCTGTCCCTTTGAATGTGTAAGGTCCAGTGAGGGAAGTAGCTGTAGCATATTCGATATACTTGGTGGTTTCATTCTTGGTGAATGCGTGATAGGTTGAGCCGGTTTTAACGATGAAGGTATCGATGTAGTTGGGTGCAATGCCTGCAAGCTCTGTGGCAGCAGACCATGTTGTGGAAGACAGCGTTGCATTGGTCGCTGTGATGACATAAGGTTTGAAGTTCTCATAATTGCCTGGGGAGATGGACACGATGATGTTCAGACTGCCATTGCTGTCTTTGAACCATTCCGGTGCCCAGGTATGTGCAATCGTGGTGGGTGCAGATAGGGTAATATTGCGGACAAACGTCCAATTCACCTTATCTGTGCTTGATGCGATGCCGATCGTATTACCTGACCAGTTCGTGGTATAAACGACATAATACAGCCCATCCGTATGCTTCATGATGCTGGGATCACGGATCAGATTGGCCGGGGGTGTATAGGCAGGCCCTTTAAGCAAACCGTAATTAGTCGCATTGTAGGATTCATAGATATACAGATTGGATTCGCTCGTATTGGTAAAAGCCGAAATCGTGTAAACACTTGTTGCTGCTCTGGCTGTATTCGGGAATAACGTGATGAATAAAAACAATGCTCCAAGCAGCATGATCATGCCGGACTTACAAGTTTTGAATAATCTTGTACTCCATCTTTTCCTTGTGAACATGGGTCATCTCCTTATCGAAAATGTGGGACAGGCATATCTTTTGCCAAACATCACCCCCTCCAAAGACTACGTAGCCCGCAAACCCTCATTATGTAAACGGTTTCAATAAACAATACTAGCTGTCCTCACCGTCCATTCACCTTGCAAGAACTGCCCGGAGATTCAGAATCTATAGATTCAATTATCCGAGCAGTCTCCGCAAAGAGAGGTTAAAAGAATAATTGGGAGCCTCTAGAACAGGACACGACTGGTTAGAACAGACCCAATTCTTCTTATACGGTTCAATGAAAAGAAGATTTACTCAACCACACCCCATGGATACTGGGACAAGTTATCATACAAGAAACGCACCCGTTCTGGCGTTCGACCTTCCTCATCAAATAACAGCAATTCATTCTCATCCTGCAGCCAGGATACCGGAATTTTGTAATCCTCTTGCGGACCGATCTGCCAATAACGTCCCAGATGGTGCCCGTTCAGATGAATTGTTCCCTTGCTCATCCCGGTAAGACGAAGCATCAGGTTCACTCGGAAGTGTTCGGGCACAGCTGACTTGGAAAAACTCCAGCGGTACCAGACAGGTTGACCGTACGAACCATTGCCCACCGACATGGCATTCCAATTGCCACTATAGTCCGCATCCTGCCGATAGGTATCGAGATGACCTGAAACGTTCGGTGGCTCATATAATCCCCATTGTCGTGGAAGCAGGGCATCCGTACCTGCCATGCGCCAATCCTTCAGCTCATCTTCACTCTGGTAAAGGATCAGCTCCAGCCGATTCAGCGGCGTTCTGCTATAAGGCATCTCCAGCGTATTGGTCTCTCCATGCCGCAAATAAAGGGAAAGATCCAATGTGTTGAACGAAAACCAGTTCTGATACCCTTCCATTGGCACATCCATGCCATTAATGCGCAATCCCTGGCTCACCGCTCCAACGAGAATCGCACGGTCCATGCCATCCAGCGTAAAGCTTCTGCTCAGAAGTGGGGCATCCTCAAGATGATTCACTTCATCGAGATGCACCACCCCATGCTCCGTATGCCAATTCCGGCGTATATCCTGAACGGAACCACCGATGTACACAGATCCTGTTAGGCCTTTGCTTTCACCCAAATAAGGAGAAAAATTCAGCCTGCCCATATGCTGTACCAGCACCTGAAGTGTATTCTTTCCTTTCGTCGTCTGCACCTGAACACCCGCTGCACCAACTTGACGAACCAGTGCCTGCTCTACACGATTGACATATATTCTGGCCGTATCCTGAAGGTCCGGCAGAATAAGGGTGGTGATTCCATCCACCGAACGGTCGAAATCGCACTCGTATAATAGATACCCGAAATCTTGTCCGTACTGGGAAAAATGCTCTGGTTGACCACTCGAAGCACGCTGTTCCGCTGTTAATGACACACGAGACAACTCGGGGGAATCCGACAGTTTCGGTGGAATAGGCAGCGTGGTGAAAAGATCATGCTGAATTGCTGCGGATGACTCCTGAACATGTTCATCCTGTATGCCGCTCTGTGAATCGTTTGCTTCTCCATATATGAACTCACGTCCAGTCAACGACCGTTCACCATCCGTCCAGCTGCCGAGAAGCAAAATATTCCGATCCGGATCAGAGATCATACCCGTGACCTGCCCGGATAGGGAGACATCTACATCATCAAATCCGATTGCGTAACGCAGCTGATTTGGCTCTCCCCCTCCATTGATTCTCCACGTGCGATCCATCGTTTCCTTGTCCAGAACCACGAACCGAATGGGGATACCGCTTGCCTCCAGATGAATGATACCTGGCTCACGGAAATGTACCAGTTCGAAGCGATAGGCTCCATTTAACTGATCACGTTCAACCAGTACCTGCATGCTACTGCCCTGTACATTCAAGACGTTCGTCTCCAGTTCCACAACTGAACGCTGTCCCGCCTCCGCAACGATGAACAGGGTCAATTCTCCATTCACCACTTCATTGCCCGTAATCATCGTGCCACCTGTCAGGTATACATTCTCGGCGATCTCTACCCTGTCAAGTATCGGGATAATCTGCCCTGGGTTCAGGGCTACGGGAAGTGTCCGGCCTTCCTCCAGGGTGACGTGAAACGTCTCGCGCTCATCCTTGTGACTCTCCAAGAACCATATCTTCTCGCTGCCTTTAGACCTGCCTCGTACAGAAACGCCTTGCGGATGACGTACCTTGATCTGCTCTGCTGGTACTTCCTCCGTCTCCATCAGCAATGCGCCAAATGCATCGACAAAATAGGATAACGTCTTGGCTACAGCATACTTGGCCGTTACCCGCCCGTACTCGTTCAGCGGCGCATCATAATCGTAGGAGGTAATCATGAAAATATCGCTGCTGCCCACGGTTCTGCCACCATATCCGCCAAAGTTGGTTCCGCCGTAGAACATGTAATGACTGATTCCGGTATAACCGGTGCGAAGAATTTCCATCATGCGTTTCTCAAACAGTGGCGCCGTCTTCTGAATGGCAGAAGGCCCACCCCAATTCTCGAACCATCCCGTCCAAAATTCCGTAACGATCTTCGGTGTATCCGGCTGTTTCTCCCGCAGCTTCGCATAATGACCGTCAGCACCTGACCAGAAGTTGGCCCCTTCAATCGTGCCCTCCGCGCCACCTACACAGGTGATAAGCGGAACGTCAATCCCTCGCTGAAGCAGCCCGTCCCGAAGGTGGTTCATATGATTACTTGCTGCTGCATCATCCATCAGATACCCGTATTCGTTCTCGACCTGTACAAGAATAACAGTGCCTCCGGCAGATAGCTGGCGCTCACGAATGATTGGAATGATTCGGTCAAAATACAAATCTACATAATGCAGATAGGCTTCATTATTTTGTCGGAACTTGATTCCCTGCTTCGTTTCCAGCCAATAGGGGAAGCCGCCAAAATCCCACTCTGCGCAAATAAACGGACCCGGCCTCGTGATTACATACATGCCCAACTCTGCACACAGGTCCAGAAAGGCTCCACAATCATTGTCTCCTTCGAACGACCATTGTCCTTCCTCCGGCTCATGCACGTTCCAGGCAAAATAGGTATCAATGCAATTCATGCCAGCCAGCTTCGCCTTCATCAGAACCTCCCGCCATTCCTCCCTCGGCATGCGGAAATAATGAATGGTGGCACTGTTCAGAAATACTCGTTCTCCATTCATCATGAAGCTGCGCTGATCGTAAGTCAGTTCAGAACGAACGCTGTGCTCAGCCCTCGTCTTTGTATTCTTCTCCTGCTCCTGAAGCAAACGGGATGTTTTCTCTGTCAAAGATAAGCCCTCCTTCTCTGTGTTTGAGTTCATCACTCCGATGACAGAAAATGATAAATTGCCTAACCTTCAGTTCGCCTGCAACGTTACGCCTTCTAATACAACGGTGGTGATGGAATTGTCCGCAGTCGAGACTTCCAGTCCATTGGTGTATACCGGAACATTTTCAAGCTGCTCCATGTTCCGATCCGGTGACGTCTGATAAACCTGTGCTGTAGAAGTACTGCTGTAGTCAAATGCCCCCAGTTCAAATGCTGTGGTTCCGGCAGATAACTCATTGCGAATCACCAGTACCAATCTCTTCTGCCCTGCATCATAGGCAGCCAGTGTTCGCCCTTCATCTGTTGGAATAATCGTTGCACCTGGACGGATGAATTTCGTAAACTGGGCCATGCCATAATACTGTTTTGTCATCTCGTACTGCTCTTCTCCATTAAAGTTCGCATGAATAAAGCCCCAGTTATTGTTGGCACCTTCATCTTCAACCGCCTGCCAATACACCCAGGCAGAAGGCTGCATGATTTTCAGATCGAACATGATGCGCTCCGCGAGCTCCTGCACGGAAGTCATGTCCTCGTGACTATGCGGTTCACTGCCACCCGTCCCATACTCGGACATCCACAGTTTCTTGCCATGTCGCTCGGCCAACGTGCGAAGCTCTTCCATTTTGCTACCATTATAGGAGTGCGTGTTAATCTGGTCGATCACATCAAGCGTATCCTGATCATAGAGGCTGAAATTGTGCACCGTCTCGTCAATGCTATTATCGTCCGCAGCACTGATGAGCGTACCGTCCAGCCCTTTACTTTTGAGCGATGCTGCTACTTTCTTGATAATCTCGGCTTGTTTGTCATTGGTAAAATGACTGCCTTCCTGCATGTTGCCTTTCTTCCACCAATCAGAGGATGGTTCATTAAGTGGGTCAAGTGTACGGAACGTAATACCCCACTCATCGCGATAATGCTTCACGACCTCGGTCAAATAATCGGCAAACGCGTCGTACTGATCCTCACGCAAATTATTGCTGCCATCTACAGCACCCGTAACCGAGCCGCTAATCGTCATCCAGTAAGGTGGTGAATTGGAGAACGCTTCGGCAATGTTGACCCCACGTTCCAAAGAACCTTGTAATACGGCACGTTGTCCTGCATCTGCCTCCCAATCCCACACGCCGGGTTCAGGCTGGAAGCCGGGAACATCTCCTCCGGGCCGAAGCGCCTTCATGTCGGGATTCTCCTCGCCGCCAATATTGTAGCGAACAATGTTCAGACCTAGCCCTTTCTCTGCATCAAACACCAGATCCATGACTTCACTGACCTTTGCTTGATCTTTCCATCCTCCAAGATCGTTGGCCCACCACGCCAGCGACGTACCCCAGCCTTCAAAATGATCATAGGATTGCTCCAGCTTCAGACGTATCCGCTCACCTTGGAATGCAAGTGTTTTGGATGATTCATTGGCAAAATGATTGATGATAATTCCTCCTCCCGCAAGGAGCGCGATCAGGGCCACCACACCCATCAGGATGTAACTCCGGCTGCGCCACCTGCGCTGCTTGTGATAATTATGGTTGTCATTGTCTATAGGGTTCTTGTTGTTATTCATAGTTCTTGCGGCCCTTTACCCATGTGCGATGTAGACGGTTCTTGGTTTTCACCATTGGCTTCAACACTGCGTTCACCTCCCGTTACTTGATCCCGCTGCTGCCACCACTGATATTCGCTTCATAGACATAACGCTGTCCGAACAGATACACCAATACCATCGGAATGGTCAGGAACAGGGAAGCAATCATAACGAGGTTCCATGGCGGCATCTGTCCGCCACCTACCGTGGTCAGAAGCTGAACACCGAGCGCCAGTGGCATTTTCTCCGGATCATTGATGTAAATGAGCGGTCCCATGAAGTTCCCCCAGTTATAGGAAAACGAGAAAATGGCGATGGCGGCAAGTATCGGATATGTGAGTGGCATAATGATTTTCCAGTAGATTCCCGGATGTCCCATGCCGTCGATCATGGCAGCTTCATCAAGCGACTTCGGAATGCTCATGACGAACTGCCGAATGAGAAATACGTTGAATGCTCCGGCGGAAAAACTAGGCACGATCAGTGGATAGAATGTATTGATCCAATCCAGATGACGGAAGATGATGAACTGCGGCACCATCGTCACCTCGCCCGGAATCATCATCGTACTAAGCAGTACAATGAAGAGGAACCGACTGCCTCTCGCCTTGATCCGAGCGAAGCCATAAGATACGACCGATGCTGACAACACCGATCCGATAATGGTAATCACGGTAATAATGACTGAATTTTTCAGATAAGTACCCAGATTGTTATTCGTGAAGATCGTATAGAAATTGGACCATTGGAATTCGAGCGGTATGAAGGTAAAGGCTGATTTTACGGTTGTAGCGTCACTCGCCAGTGCGATGGAGATCATGTACAGGAAAGGGGAAGCAAGCAGCACCCCGACCAGAATAAGAAAAATGTAAGATATTGTTTTCTCCACAGTGGATGGATTACTCATTTGCTTTTCCCTCCTCGTAATGCACCCATAGCGCCGACGAACGGAACACAACCAGGGTCAACGCCATGATGATGATGAACAGCACCCAGGCAATGGCCGATGCATATCCCATTTTGTAGAACTGGAACGCATTCTGGAACAGGTAAGGAACAACCATCTGACTGGCATTGTCCGGTCCACCTGCTGTTACGATGAATACCTGTGCGAACGTCTGGAGCGCCCCGATCATCCCGGTGACAAGATTGAAGAAGATGACGGGAGTCAGCATTGGAAATGTAATGTGGAAGAACGATTGCGAGCTCTTCGCCCCATCAATGGCAGCGGCCTCATACAGCTCCTGAGGAATACCTTTCATACCCGCCAGCAGCAGTACCACGCCGCCCCCGACGCCCCATAGCGACATGAGGATCAAAGCTGGTTTAACCCAGTTTGGATCAAGCAGCCAAGCAGGGCCTTGAATGCCGAAGATGGCAAGTGCCTGGTTGATCAACCCTTCCGTTGGAGCGAGCAAATGGATGAAGAGTAGTGAGCTTGCAACCACCGGAACGACAGATGGCAGATAGAACAGGATGCGGAAGAAGGTAATACCTTTGATTTTTTTGTTGAGGTAATACGCGATCCAGAGCGAGATGGACATGCCTAGCGGAATCGATATTAATGCGTAGAAGAAGGTATTGCCTACGGATTTCCAAAAGATCGGGTCATCGGTCAACAGGTTTTTGTAATTGTCTATACCGATGAATTCAGGAGACTGGAACAGATCCCAATTGGTGAAGCTCATGTAGATGGAAAACAGGATCGGACCCAGAGTAAGTCCAAGGAAACCAATCAGCCAAGGCGAGATGAATATATAAAACCATTTCCCGTCCTTTTTTCTCACGTTAAGCCCTCCCATAACGAAGCGAGCAGACGAAACCTGGATTCATTCATGCCGAATTCCGTCTGTCCCCTGTCGATGCTATTTGTAGATTCTTTCCAGTCCGCTCTGAATTTCAGTCACGGTATCATCCAGTGAGGCTTTATTGTTGAAGTAGACACCCAGCTTGTCGTTAATGAGCTTCATCATTTCATTCCATTGCGGATTGAACGGCTCGGCGTAGATAGTGGACTCGCTGAAAGCAGCCATGTTGATTTTCTTGCCGCCATATTCGGCATTCAGGAACTCATCGCTGGACAGGCCGGCCTTTGTTGCAGGAGCATCCTGCCCCGCCTTGATCATTGGTAATTGTGCTTCTGGTGTAGTCAGCGCTTCTATGATTTTGAATGCCTCTTCCTTATGTTTGGACGCGTTCGTAATCGTGAAGCCATTGAAGAAAGCGTTGGTCTCTCCCCATATCGGAGAAATGTCCCAATTGATCCCTTCCACCTTGGCAAGTGAACCGATATTCCAGAATCCCGTTGTCTCCATGGCAATCTTGCCTTGGGCGAACAATGGGTCAGCACCGATATTTCCCATGTCGGCAATCTCCGTTGGCGTTGGTCCCACACCATGGGTGAAGGTCAAATCATTCATGAATTGCAGTGCTTTACGTACAGGTTCGGTATTGAAGGTAGGTTTGCCGCTCTCATCGAACAGGGAGCCACCGTTTTGGTAAATCAATTGCATCCATTGCGGCCACCAGCTGCCTGGGTAGTACCCCCATTGAACCGTTTTGCCATTCTCCTTCACTGTCAGCTTCTGAGCAGCGGCGAGCAGGTCTTCCTGCGTCCATTCCTTGGTCGGGTATTCCACCCCGGCCTTGTCGAACAGGTCTTTGTTGTAAAAGAGTACCATCGCGCCTGCGCGGTCCGGCATTCCGAACTGTTTACCATCGAATTTCATCAGGTTGGCGATGTCGTCAGAATAACGCTCTGACATGTTCACATTGTTGGCCTGGATCATATCATCCAGCGAAACAATTTGGTTTTTGGAGGCGTACGCCTGATAGTTCTCGGCAATCATCATGATGTCTGGTGCGGTTCCTCCGGCGATCATCGTCTGAACCTTTTGATCATAGTCCCCGGCAACGACGTTCAGTTTCACATTAATATCGGGATAGGTCTGCTTCACAATGTCGAGTCTCTCCTGATAAATCTTCTTCTCGTCCTCCGAGCCCCAGATCGTCATGCTCAGATCGACCTTTCCCCCAGCTGCACCGCTGTCACCCTTGCTACAGGCTGTCAGACCCATTACCATGACCAACATCAATAACGAAATGACCTTTAAACTTTTTCTCATACCGTGCGCCCCCTTGAAATATGAATGGAAGATCAGACAACTGAAACCCGTTTCATGAAATGGGTTTCATAAAGTTTAAAATTAAAACCCGTTCCAGTTTATGAAAGGGGTTTCATTCACGACCTCATTATATTTCACCCTCCGAAGAAATGTCAACGCTTTCTTTTCCAAACATTCCCCATTTATCGTGGTGCGGGTCCAGTACTTTGGCGGACAACAAGCTCTGGTTGCAGAATGGTCTGTTTCTTCGGATTACCCTGATTAATCAGTTCATGCAGCTTGTCCACGGCCAGCTTGCCCAGCTGATACGTATTCTGAGAAACAGTCGTCAGTTCCGGTATAACCGCACTTGCGAGCGGCGTATCATCAAAACCGACAATGGAAATATCCTTCGGAATCGATAAGCCATGCTCAATGGTCGCCTTAATCGCACCAATCGCCGTGTAGTCGTTCACACAGATCACCGCTGTTGGAGGGTTTCCACGGTCCAGCAGCTTAGACATCTCCCGTTTGCCATCTTCAATGGAGAAGCTTCCAAGCAGTTGACGATCTTTCGGTATTTCGAGTCCATGCTCACGCAGTTTTTTCTGAATGGCCTTGACCTTAACCATCGTGGTGGACAACTCCTTCAAACCGCCCACAAAAGCAATATCCCGATGTCCCAGTTCGAGCAAATGTTCTGCAGCCAAAACAGCTCCTGCTCCTTCATCCGTGTACACCCGATGGAATCCGCCTTTGGCAATATTGCCATTGACCAGCACGATCGGCATACGTTTGCCCATATCAATCAATTCCTGAGCCATCTCATCCGGACAGACCTGCATGTTGATTCGTCCACCGAGAAAAATAATGCCATCTACCCGCTTCTCGCGCAAAATAGACAGATACTCGGACTCCCGGCTGTAATCCCCCGCCGTATTGCACAGGAAGAATGTATATCCCAATCCACGTGCCTCGTTCTCAGCCCCCCAGAACACTTCCGGGAAGAACGGATTCGTAATGTCCGGCAGGATGATCGCAATGGTTCCCGTCTCTTTCTTGATCAGACTGCGCGCCTGCGCGTTGGGTTGGAACTGGTGTTTTTCAATGATGGACATGATCTTCTCCCTTGTGCTTGCACGCACAGGTGCCGTATCATTCAGCACACGGGAGACCGTGGATACGGATACGTTCGCTTCTTTGGCGATGTCATATATGGTAATCGGTGTCATATGTGGAACCATCCTTTTTCTCTAATATTCCTGCTTATCATACCAGATAAGGAATCGGGATGAAATGGGTTTCATTCCGAGGCTCCATCACAGCATTTCCACCGATGATATTCAAGTAATTGAACCATTCGTTTGGATGAACCACCAAAGTTGTAATTTTCATCGGATTCAGCCTGCTTTCCCTTCTATTTCGCACCATTGTTCCATATATTAGATTGTAAGCGAATTCATAAGGTGATTAGAGGAGTGTGAACGACGTTATGATCATTCAGGTCAGTCCGCTGGCAGAATCAAGACTTAACGCGATGCTGGGAGATCGGCCGGGCTATTTCAAGCTGTTTTATGACACCGATGGATGCGGATGTGATGGTACTGCTGTGCTTCTGATCGTTAACGAGCCAGACAGTGATGACATTCGGATTGAATCCGATTCGCTTCCTTTCCTTATCAACAAACAGCAACAGATCTATTTCGAACCTTGCCTTCGCCTGCAATCAGAGAACAGTTTCCCTTCCTACCGATTGAGCAGTGATTCCATGATCTACGGTAATCATGTCAAAGCCCATGATCTTCGGGATACCGCAGACACTTCGCAGCAGCCGCTCAGTTGGTTCGTACGATAAAAGTTGGAAAATATGGACCTACGAAAAAACCTCCCAACCCTTGAAAATTAACGAGCTGGGAGGTTTCTTCTTTGTTTGTTTTTGTATGGCCTGCATCAGTTGTGTGACTGGAAAGTTATCTCTTGGACCAATCGCAGCATACCTGATCTTGTCAAATGACATCATGCGCTTATTTACTTTGTTTTGAACCGGGATGATGCTTCGGCAAGCTGTTTGGTCAATCCATCGATGGTCTGTACCATCTCTGACAGATGCTCGGTCATGCCTGACTGTTCCTCCATCGTCGCGGTTACTTCCTCCACGGATGCAGACACTTCTTCACCTGAAGCAGACAAGTTCTGTGCAGCTCCAATGACGTCATCCTTATCGCGTTCAATGGATTCAATCTCGGAGGCAATCGCCTGAACCTGGTCCATCATTTCATTCATATTTTGGGTGACAAAATTGAACGTTTCCTTGGTCTGACCTACACTGCTCTTATGCTGTTCAGCAATCGCCTCGATGGCTTGTACGCTCCGGTTATTCTGCTCGACATGATCAATCGTCTGCATCACAATCCGGCTGATATCCTCCGATTGGGCTGTGGTCTGCTCCGCCAATTTGCGGATCTCCGATGCAACGACGGCGAAGCCACGCCCATGCTCGCCTGCCCTAGCGGCTTCAATGGAGGCATTGAGTGCAAGCAGCTTCGTCTGATTCGCAATCTCGGTTATCGTACCTGTAATTTGGTGAATGCCGGAGGAACTTTCAGCGAGCTGCACTGTAATCTTGGAAATATTGTTCACTTCGGCCTCGTTCTGTTCGTTCACCGCAATCAACGCATCAATGACCTCATGGTTGCTCTTGAATGCATCCGTGATCTCATCTGCCTTGAGTTTCACCGACTGTGACATCTCATTGACGTTCTCAATTTTATTGCCCACGTTCATGAATTTATCCACGATCGCTTCCGTATCATTGGCCTGAGATTCCATCGCTCGTGAAATTTCAAACGCCGTGGTCGTGGTTTCGGCAATGGAGGTCGAGGTCTGCTGGGTGGAGAGATCCAGTTCGGTTGTACTTGTTTTCAGTACGCTGATGGAATGATTCATGCTGGAAATCAGCTGTTGGTTGCCCGCCGCCATCGTGTTAAAGCTATCCACCAGTTGTTTGAATTCTCCGCTATATTTGCCTTTAGCCTGCACCGTCAGATCCCCGTCTGCAAGTTGTCTGAACAATGCTGTTAGTCTTGTAATGGGTTTGGTAACCAGCAGGGAGATCAGTATTCCTGCGATGACAGACACCGCAATCGCGCTGAACAGGACGATATACATCTGTTTCGCCATTTTCCCTAATGGCTTCTGCACATCACTTAGTTTATCTTCAACAATGATGGTCCAATCCGATCTTGGAATTTTGGAATAAAAGATTACTTTGTCCTTTGTGCTAACATCGCCTTGTTGCAACTGCTCGTTAGAAGGCAGATCAATCAGTGACTGATATTCACCAGACTCAAGCTTCTGCCCCGCCATCTTCTCATCCGCCGAATTGAACATTACCGTGCCCACGCGGTCCAGAATAATGACTTTTCCCTCTTCATTAATGTTGATGTTCTGAAGCTGGTCAACGAAGAACGAGGTTGATGCGGTAGATACAAGTACGCCCTCCACTTGCTTGTTTTCATCGTAGATCGGCATTGCAAAAGCAGTACCCAGCGTACCCAGTGACTTGGAGATAACCCCTTCACTAATTACATTCTGGCCTTGAACCGCCTGTTGAAAATACGCACGATCTGCACGTTCTCCCCCGAGGGCTTCAGGATCGTTCGCTGCAACAACGATGCCTTTCCGGTCCAGCAATATGATATTGCTGTTGCCTTCCATCCCCGCGAGGCTGTCTGCCAATATACCATTGGACTTATCCACGAGTTCACTATTTTCCGAGAAAAAGACATCATCATTCTGTCCTTCGCTATTTCGAATCTCCAGCAATTCCTGAAATGTGCCATGTGTTGTAATCAGGAACGTGGACTGTTCTTCCAACGTTAGTGAAGTGAACAAGCCCGCACCGATCCGGTCAGAGGTTGCTTTAATCTCATCCTTGCTTTTGTCGAGGGTAATCACTGCTGCTACAGTGTAAGATAAAACCGCAGTTACCGCCAATACGAGGGTTACCAGTAAACCGATCATTAGCGGCAATTTGACTCTGAACGACATGTTGATTACGCGTTCTCTCGCCTTCGCGAATACCAAATGAATCCACCTTCCATTTCATCCTTGATTGTGTCCAATATTGTATGGGTTAACTTTATATCGGTAGATATCAATCAATTGTTCAGCAGGAAAAACGTTTGCACTGAAAATGTTTTTTTAAAACTCATATTCATCTATATAAAAACAGAACTATATGTAACTAGTATTATATTTTTATCATTTACTCCATTTGTAAAATAAGGGTATAATTTTCTTTGAATTCATCTATCGTTTCTTTTAGTGAAAAGGGTGCAAAGATAATGAAAAGAACGATTTTACCCAATCAAATTATTGTAGTCGTAATAACTTTACTTCTCTTCATTGCAGGGTGTAGCTCAGGAAAAGATGCCCCTGAATATCTTTCAATTACAAACACGGAATATGTTAATGGAACAGATACCGATGATGGTATGATCATGAGAGTATACACATACGACCTTCAAACGAAGGCTCTAACTGAACTAGCTGATTTACCTTATAGCTCACAATATCCCTTAACTGTAGCTTCCTTAGCAAATGACACCATCTATTATTCAGGAGTTGGAAACGATAAGGGTGACGAGTTGTATTCCTATGGTATTCAGGCACAAACGACTCAACAATTAAGCTCAGGCTTATTTGCAATTAATTCAATTATTCCGGACACCGTTGATCATATATTGGTTATGGCTGCTGTTAAAAAGGGAGAGCGTCCTGTCAAAGTCATTTTCTTTGATCAGAAAACGCAAGAGATGAACATCTTGAATGACGATGATTTGGATACAACTACATGGGATATTTCGTTTAACCCGGAAACGAGTAAAACCTATGCCATCCAATATTCCGAAGAAGAGCAATATAGTCATATGGAGCAGTCCAATAAGGCGCAAACACCGATGGTTCCTCCAAACCATACCATCATTGAAATAGACCCTATTTCCATGCAGACCCGTAAGGTCATTGAGCTGCATGAGGAACAAATCTTAACTCTGTCCGCACGTGCAGATCAGATCATGATTGCCACAGCAAAACACATCAATAAATATCCCATTGAATACAGCATGGTGGATATCAGAACAGGCGAAAGAACGAAAATGTCCATTCCTATCAAGGCCAGCAGCGAATTGCGCTTATCCAAAGATGGACGAGGTTTTTATTTCCTTGGGGAATATGTAGATGCAAACATCAAACATGAACGGGGAATCTATTACTATGATTTGAAAACGCAAGAATTCGAAAAGGTATTTCTTCAAAAAGAGGGATTCATTAATAATTTTATACTTCTATCAAATCCATAATCATTTCGTAATTAAATTCTTACAAAACAATAGCAAAATAGGGACGTTCCTGAGAAACTCAGGCACGCTCTTGTAGAGTGGGCTCACCAATAAGGTGCTTGTTCCACTTGTAATTACAGCGAAGCTTGATAAGCTACTTAACTAATAGGCAGGAAGGAGCAATCAGATGAGTAAGGAATCAATCACAGTACAAACATTAATAGAACAAACCATTAATCAGTATGTATCCTCAGATGCTTACATCCTAAGCATGGAAAGTAACCCTATCCAAGTGGGACTCCAGGCCGTAGAGTTGCTTCGGCATCATATTGAATTCCTAGTCAATGGAGTGCAAAAGGACATTTCTCTCATTACTAAGAAGGCCACGTTCATTGAACGCTCTGCATTGACCAGATTATTTTCACAAGGCGCTAATGTGCCATTTAGTCTAACAAGTGAACCTCATACTGAAGATCGCAGCTTGATCTGTATTCAGGATGTGGACTACCAAACTGATTATAGCCATCTGGATATGGATCTGCTTCAGAATAAAGAATTACGAGCTCTGGCTTACATACATGGAACGAATATGGGGTTAAAAAAAGAAATGCCCTGGATACCCACTGTGGATCGGAATCATATCATCGGCATGATGGAAAATCGTTGGAGACCTTCGTGGAACGCCGCCATAGAAAACCCAGCATTCATTGCGGAATTTGGATTACCAATCATATCGGAAATTGAAGCTGTAGCCAGTACCATCGTAGATGATCTTGAAGTTCTGATCAGAGATGAACATATGCATACGATGATCCATAATGATCTGAATCCCGGAAACGTACTGGTACATAACAATGAAGATGTATATTTTATTGATTGGGAGGAAGCAAGGTATGGCTCCTTGTTCTTCGATATTCCTCTACGCTGTAGCCATATGAGACAAGTAGACATCTATCGGGAGGCCCTAAGTTCCCACGGATACGATATTCCACAAGATCAATTCGAAAAGTATTTCTCCCTGGCATCCCGATACCTTGGCATCCGCTATATGAGTTGGAACCTTGGGGTATGGGAACAACACTCATATGCAAAAGACGACTTAAAAAAGTATATGAAGATGGTAACTCAACCTTTGTTCTCCTGATCCCCTCCTTATTCCAGGTTAGGCGTAAGATGAATTAACTGTTTTACCGGACCAAAAAAGCTCCTACCACCGGAAGTGGCAGGAGCTTACATGATAGGGATTCAGCATGAACAACATGGCATACATTTTTCTCAGATAATTATGAACTGGTGCTTAACCCAGATCTGCAATTCTCTGTTTAATGCGTGGAAATAAACCAAAAGCATTCTCGTAGAATACCTTCTCATGATGCTGCTCCGGCACAAGTCGACGGACGAATTCTGCATACAGATCAATCGGCGCGAGCGGCCAGTCGGTTCCGAACAGCATTTTCTCGTAATGATCCGAATATACCAGCGCTCGGCGGAAATGATCCATGAACAAGGGCTCGTTCATAAACCTTTCAAAATGGGGCCGATCACCGACAACAAGGCCTGACAAATCTGCGTAAACGTTCGGATTCTTCGCAACGACTTCAGCGGCATCCATCACCCAAGGATCACCCAAATGACAGATCATAAAATTCACACCGCGCTGTTGAAAGGCTAATTCGTCTACGGTCAGCGGATGTGCATACTTGAGCAATCCATTCATCGAGTACGTATCCCCCGTATGAATGACCACCGGCACATTATACTTGGCTGCCAGTTCATAGACCGGTGTGTAGATTTTGTCATACACGTAGTGATGATAGTACCCCGCATATAGTTTGATTCCGGCTACCTCCGGAGCTTGCAATCGTGCTTCAATTCGGTCCAGCTCGTCCTGAGCGTTTTCACCACCTAGGTGGTTTGGATTAATGCCGACGCATTCCATGAGGAATGATGGAACCGTTTCTTCCAAATCAAGTCCCATCGGGTTGGGAGAGCTGGAATCCGGGAATGCTCCCTTCGTCTGCTCCGTAACCCCCATTCCGATGCCAAGAATAACGTCGTTCTTATCAAACTCCGCCTTGAGGCCAGCGGCAGAGTAATCCACTTTCGATAAATCTATTGCCGTTCGATGAAAGCTGTCGATGTCCGACAGATGAATGTGAATGTCAATAATCGGCATGTTAAGCCTCCTTTTCACCTTTTGAAGTTGCAAAGTCTAGCTGCAGAAGGCCACGTACATCCTCTGGATTCAGAGGAGTTTGCCCCAAGATCAGATAGGTCGGCTCTGTCCAGACCGTTTCCCCGTTCAGCAGTGGCAGATTGTGATACACATTGTGACCAAGCACCACATTGTTCACAAACCCCGCAGCATTCTGATTAGGATAACGATTCACTGCATGCAGCATGTCTTTACGCGAAACTGCTCCCATTCGCAAGAAACCCTTGGACTGAAGATATCCGTCTACCTTTCCGAGAGGGTACCGCCCTTGCTCGGGGTGTTCCAACCAACCATCAGCAAAGACAGGCGAGGGTTTGAAGAAATGTTCCTCGGCTAGCGAGTAATCCAGCGCCAATCCGCTTTCGTTCGTAACCGAGTGCAACTCACAGAGAACAGGAACGCCGGGCAGCATGAGGTAATGCTGCTGTACCGTGATTCCCCGATTCTCTTCATGCTTCTCGATGCGGGTTGTGATCTGAATTCCTTTCCAGACGTTACCGAACTCATCCTTCCGCTCCGTCCAAGCCGCGCTTCTTTGTTCCAACTGACGGCTGAAACCGTTCATACCAGGGATACCTACACCCAGTCCACCGTACCATGGATTCCACCAGGAACGCGGGGCTGCTTTCGGATACGTGCTGTCCAGCCATTCTTCACCCTGGTACTTCAAGGAATGCACGACACTTCCGAAACCAGGGGCAGCTGCCATCGAAAGAACTCCGTTGCTCACCGTGTACACAGGACCTGCTGGACCTTCCTCAATCACGCAATCAACGGCTGTTCCTGTCTGCGGATACCAGAGGGCTGTACGTTCATGAATCCGATCCTCGCCTCGATATACGGCCCGAGCCTTCCAGCCAAATTCACGTTCTTCTGTCGCATCCTTTTCCGCAGGGGAGAACTGCAATTTAGCAGAGCGCAGATCCTGCTCTCGATTTAATTCCATATCAGCAGCTAAATGCTCTGGTGTGCCACCATTCTGCACGTACAGTTCCAGGTTTCCAGCGAGCGGAACCATCTTCCGTTCGATCAGTTCTGCAGTCAGCACATCCTGGGCAAACGGATTGCCACCACCCAATGCCAGCTCAAGATGGTTGTCCAGCTTCGGTACAACCGGGCTATGCCGTTTTTGAGCGAATGATCGGAAATCCTGCCATTTGGCAAAGGTATTCAGAGCAAATACGGTCGCCTTTGTTTGCACAACGGCTCCTGCTGGAATCCGGCCTAGCTCATGCTGTAACCCCAGCGTGTGTTCCGGACGAAGCAGCTTCAGCGAAGGGTCCCAATAGATACCGCAAGCACCGTACTCTTCCTTGCAGAACAGCCAGTTCTCTGTAATTTGGGCGCTGTCCCAATGGCTCGGATCGCCAGAGTACGCATCGCCCATATCTACATAACGGCCTTGGTACGGGAGAATAAGCCGGTTGCCGAAGAAACCAAAGTTCGTCATCAGGAACATATTCTCTTCCAGCTCTGCGCTGCGCGTATTCCCAATTTCGTGGTAAAATTCCGCAATTCCGTTGGCAGACAGTTTGACCACGGACTTGATCTCTATACCAGGGAAATCTTCCGATTCATACAGTGCTTCGAGAACCTGGTTTTCTCCCTCCGGATAGATGTTGACTTCCTTGGCTTGTTTCTTGGAAAACTCTTCTGCAAATGGCTTACCGAGCTTCGGATAGGTCCACCAGAACGTGTGGACGGAGCCAGGATATTCAATCCACATGTTGTTCTCTTGCTTGCTCATATGGAGGGAGAATGCACCGTTCACGGCCACCCACTGTTCCCCGTTTTCCCCACCGTAACGTCCTTGTGTTCCCTTCATTAGAACAGACAGCTTGGTTGTAAAAGATACCGCTTGTCTATCCGTCGGAACAGCTGTTACCTCTACTTCTCGCGAATAGAGACCATACGAACGCAAGGTGAAAGCTAGCGGTACAGATGCTTTGCCTTTTGCAGGGACCGTAAGGCTCACCGAACGTTCTGCCCACTCCAGGAATTCTTCTTCTGGCAAGTCAAAAGTGAACACTGCTTCGGAATCAAAATTATTCTCCACGTTCAGGTATAGCTCAGCAGGAATGCCTGTATAGAGCTCTTTCACGGGCAACGCCGTGTTGATCTTGGCCGGGAATTTCGGGGCAACGCCCATACGAAACTCGGCTTTTCTGCCACCGATCAGCCATGTGCTTGTGACAACGGGATGGGTCTTATTCTGACTTTGCTCCTCTTGAACCGGATCAAGGTGGAATTCGTCCTCCACGATTACCGTTTCTCCCGGAGCAACTGCTCTTGCAACGTCCAGCGCAAAACGAATATTTTTGTTGTCCTGACCCTTGATCTCGAACTTCAGCTCGGATGCTGAGCGGTTTGTGATTCGGTAGCGAACCTTGTATGTGGAACCAAATACGAGATCATGATCGTCGATCTCTGTGGTAATTTCGTACTCCGGTGTTTCGAGAGCTGTCAGCCCGCGACCCGATTTCTCGAATTCGGCTCGCAAGGAGATATCTCCCTTTTTCCAGGAATAATCAAAGAAATCGAAACCACGCTCCCGTCGGCCATCCGGCTCGATGACGAGTTCACGGGTGCTGTCTGCGTACCAATCCAGCTCCTCAAAATACGGAGCAAGCGCTTCCGTCTGCAAGATGGTCGGGATGAAGTTCATCAGATGCACATTTTCATCCTTTTTCTCCCAGAAGAACCCGCATTTCTTATACATCGGTACAGCCTTGGTGTTACCTGCCCATGTAAACAGATCCAGGCGAGGCCATCCCGCTTCCACAGTCTTGCGAACGGCGTTCAGGATCAGATTACGTCCGACCTTGTAGCCGTGATAATCGGGGCGCACATTCAATAGCGGTACATACAGGGCATTCTCGTCATAACGGTAGTGGGCAAAACTACAGAAGCCAACAACCTCTTTCTCATGAACGGCGAGAAATACATGAAGATTGGACGAAGTCTCCATCTCCCGGCGAACGGTATCCTCCGTTCTCTGGTTGGTGCCACCTCCCCAACTTTCATTGCTGCGGTTCCACATATCAGCGATTGCAGCGGCGTAGGAGGGATCGTATTCGATAATGCGGATTTGTTCCATGATCGAAGTTACTGTCATATTTGGATCTCCTTATCTTTATCTATAGGATGGTCTTCGTGATCATTCGATATGGCCTTTGCCCGATAGCCGCAGAGATAATACAGGCCATGTTTGAAGAAGCTAGCGATAGTCTTATCATACTATAAATGGAAGCTTTTTCAGAGGATTAAAATCTTTCTTTTCAACTTATAAGTGCCTTTCGACTCTTGTTCTAAGCGTCAGTGATGGACGAATAAATTTAGGTATGAAAGAAAAAATCCACGTCTCTGAGTTAGACGTGGATTTAGGTATACGAACAGCTAATAATCTTCAATTATGCCAATATAGAACGGACATTGCGTAGAACTGATTTCATTGGGATTGGCTCATTAAGCGACATACAACAGCAAAACCCGTTACTTCATTAAATTCATGTTAGTACAGTGGTCGGTCGTATGGCTGGGAATGATCAAAGTAGCTCGTTCCCTTCTGTGCCAAAGTCTATTTCTTCATGTCTTGTATCCTGTTTCACTTTAGAGAGCAACGTCTTTAGATGGTTACGTAGTTCCTCATTGGACTCTACAGGCTTGTTTTTTTGGACGCAACAACAATTCATTATCTTCTGTCACCAAAATCTCAATTTCCGAGCCTTCTTCCAGATTAAGAACTTAAGCAATTGGTTGGGAATGCGAATTTACACTGCTATTTCCCCATTTGCTAAGTGTGGGTGTAGTCATGGCAATCCCACGCCTTTCGTTTGATTGATGCTCCGGGGTTTTCCACTTCATCCCTACCAGGGTACTATGCCATCAACTCGCCTTCGCGAGTTTCGTGCCGCGAATCGATGCTGTAGCGTATACCACGAGCGCTGTCCAGATGAGCGCAAAGCCAACGAGCAGAACCGGCGAGACCGATTCCTTGAATACGAATATGCTCAGCAAAAGCATGATCGTCGGCCCGATGTATTGAACGAAGCCGAGCGTTGACAGCGACATCCGGGCGGCTGCTCGCGCAAAAAAGAGCAGCGGTAGCGCCGTGACCACGCCGGAAAGAAGCAATTCAATGAACGTCGGTGCAGGCAGCGTCCATGCCGTCGTTTTCCCCACAACGGCCAAATAGATCCAGTAGCCGAGCGCGACAGGCAGGACTACAGCCGTCTCCGAGAATAAGCCTATAGAAGCGTCTTGCTTGATCTTCTTCTTCGCCAGGCCGTACAAGCCAAATGACGCGGCCAGCGAGATCGCGACCCACGGAAACCGTCCATAGTCAATCGCGATGATAAGCACCGCTGCTCCAGCGATGGCAATCGCGAGCCATTGGCCGCGGTTTGGCTTCTCACGAAGGAAGAGAACCGCTAACAAGACGTTCAGCAACGGATTCAAATAATAGCCAAGGCTTGTCTCGACGACATGGCCGTTGTTGACCGCCCAGATGAAGATAAGCCAATTAACTGCAATCAGCATTCCGCTGGCGGTGAGGGACAGAAGAAGCGAGCGGTTAGTTGCAATCCGCTTTATGTCACCCCAGCGCCGCTGGGCGGCGACCAGAATACCCATAAAAACGAACGACCAGACAACCCGATGCGACAAAATCTCACCTGCCGGAACTTCGCTAAACAACTTCCAATAAAGCGGGAGAACCCCCCACATGATATACGCAATAATAGCGTTGACTAACCCGTTATTCATAATCATTTTTCCCCTCTTCTTGCTCTGATGTCTGAACGGATTATACGTCTCAATCCCCTCTCAAGTAAAGGAAATAATTGATGAATTTGATTTAATTATTATTTATTAGTCAAGGTTAATAATCTTATCAAAGCAGTATGAATCTTTGTCATAGCCATTATGCTCATAGAAAGCATGGGCATCAGTTCGCTTGAATCCGCTACATAAAATAATACTAGATATTCCGAGTTCTTTAGCATAATTTTCAGTATGTCTTAATAGTTGTGTACCTACCCCACGATGCTGGAATTCTTTTTTAACGGCAAGAGCTTGTATATGTAAATAACCAATGGAAACCCCTATGGACAATGCCTGAACTATAGTTACAAAACCAACCACATCATTTTCAAATAATGCAACAAATGTTTTGTAATTCCCGTCCTCATTCATTTTTTCTGTAGTAATTCGAAAATTTTCAGCATTAACATTGCGAATCTCAAGTACATCGTTCCATAAAAATATAACTTCGGTATAATCATTCGCTACAATTTCTCGTATCTTAATCTCCATACCTATTTCCCCCTTAATAGAAATGTTCATTAGAGCATTCGATAATCGATGAAGCAACCCTGCCCGTTATAGCCTCGCGAACGTGATGTAATCGACTTGGACAGGCTCTGCCGATTCGATCCGAAGTACCCGATTGATCTGTCCTCGGTGATATTGCCCATGTAAGAGGACCTGCAACAGGATGTCCCGGACGGATGTTCGGAACGGAACCCCGCTCTGATTCGCATAGTCGATCATCTCGTCCAAATCAGATTCCTTGATTCCTTCGATATAGACGCGATATTGCTCTGCATTTTCTTCGAACATCGTCCGGATCACTGTCAGGTCTTCCGCTTCCTCCCACAACGAATATTGCGCGCTGCCCTTGCCCTGCAATCGGGACAACCAGACTCGTTCCGCGACCGCAACATGCCGAACGAGTTTCAGAAGGTCCTTGTTCTTCGTCCCACTCTCTTCGAGCGCTTCCAAGATACGTCCGTCTACCCAGTAAAGGTGGTCCATCATACACTTGATCGTCTTCATTCCGATTTCCCCCTCTTCGTCTCATCGATTATTTGATTCTATTTAGCGTAATTCCATAAGGACCTGTTTCGCATAAGCATCCCAGTCTGCTTCATCGGTGTTAATCTCTAAAGTCGGAATCAATGATTGTTTTGTAGCCATTCAAAGTCTTTCTTGATTATCTAAAAAAGTTTCACATACTTGGGTAGCAGTAGACTTTCCCATCACATATGACTTCCAAGCTTCACCGCGACTTTCAATAAACCTAGACTCAACAGCATCCGGGGTCAAGGTTAAGAGTACACAACGTGCATTCATCCTGCATAGACGTTTCTCAAGCAACTCAATCTCAGGAGAGGCTTTAAATGCGGCTCTATGATTTACATGAAACCTCTCTAGAAGAAAAAATATACCTTTGGATGGTTTGGAATGACCCAGAGAGTTAATCCAATCGTATTGTTGTTCAAGATAATCAACATGTCGGGTTAGAAGTGAAATATGTTCATCCTTATCCATGGATTTTAAAACACCTTGGTATGAATGCAATACTTGTGAATAGTGCTCACTTAATGCAATTATAGTTTTTTCAATATTCAGTGTTTGACTATGTAATCTCTTTATAGCAGAAAATGATGACGTTTTACCTACAGTAGACATCCCTTCAATAATTACACCCCGAATCATCTTCCTACTCCTCCTAAGCTTCGTGGTATTCTGCCCTTTAGTATACTTAGTGCCGTGAACTAACCTGCCCGTTAGTCGAATAATTTATTAGTTACATCATTCGGAATTGAACCATCATTATAACGATAAGAGAAGAAATACAGCTTAGTATTGCAATCAAAATATGAAGACAACTGAATGAGATTTTTTCTATGAAAATTCTTTCTTTTCTTTGAATGAAACACGAGTAAATTAACACAGTGATCACAATGGGCAGATAATGATAAAGATCCGGTCCATCCTTACTGGGTAATACTTTATTAATATAGCCACTTATTGTTTCATCAATGATCATAAATGTATATATAACTCCGATTAACGCTGAAATAAAAAACTGAAATGCTAACTGAACTAGATTTTTCTTTATAAAGAAGGGACCAATTTTTCGGAATAGGACATTGACCATTATGTATTTGTTGCCTCCTCAACTTTTTGATTAGTACTCCTATATTTCACCATAAAGCTCGTTCTAGTGTCTAGCTTAGTGACATCACATATTGGAATTAACCTGCCCGTTAGTAGAAAAATGCAGCCGATCACGTTGGTCAGCTGCTTTCTTGGATTTATTGAGCTATCGTTTCCCGCTAGTTTAGTGAACCTCTATTATGCATTTGAATAATTAATCGAGACCAATCCTTTGTATCCTCCCATAGTTGAACGAAAAAAAGTATCTTTATATACTAAAAGTGAGACCTTTACATCTAAAGTAATCTTCAACTTGTTTAATTCTTTTCCAATATACTTAACAAAAAGTTCATAACGTCTCTTTAACCATTTAAATGACCTACTCATGATGTTTGTAATTATACGTGTATGAGTGATCCGGTAGGACGTCCAAATTTTAAAAAATAATCCCAACCTTTATTTCGCCTGGCACACTATATAATTGTCAGGAATTACAGATGCAACTATGGAGGCAAAAGATGGATTCAATTGGTAAAAACGGAAAAGAAGCGGCGGAAGCGATTCGGAGCTATGTCAAACCGATTTTTGGTTTTGCGTTAAACCGGGTCAAGCAGCGGGCCGAGGCGGAGGATCTGGCTCAGGAGATTATGCTACAGTTGTTGAAATCCTTCTCTGGGGTGCGGGACATTAGAAGCCTTGACGCTTACGTCTGGACGGTTGCCCGATACACTTGGGTGAATTGGTTGAAAAAGCGTGCGCACGCTCCCCAAGCGTTCGAAATCAACGGCATGTCCGAACTGTCTGCTGCCCCTTCCCGGGATCCGCTTGACCGGCTGCTGGTAACCGAAGCTTACCGCGAGCTCCGCCGAGAAGTCGCGTTTCTGTCCGACACCCATCGCCGGATCGTGGTCATGCATTACTACGACGAGCTTAAAATGGGCGATATCGCGATTGCTCTGAACATTCCTGTCAACACGGTGAAATGGCATTTGAGCGAGGCTAAAAAGAAGTTACGGAAAGGGATGAAACGTATGCGTGCAACAGGAACTTTAAGTGTCAATCCGGTCAGCATGGGGGAAATGGGCCATTCCGGTTCGGCCGGCAGACTGGGCGAAACCAACGATTTTCTTGGACGCGCCTTGGCGCAAAATATCGTTTACGCGGCTTATCACAAGGCGCGTACCGTACATCAAATCGCGGAGGAGCTCGGAATGCCGCCGTCTTTGCTGGAAGGCGAAGTCCGGCACCTGGCCGATTACAATTTTCTCATCCAAACCTCTCCCGGCAAATATCAAAGCAATACCATCGTCTGGGACCTCTTTGAGTTGGCCGTAGCCGGTCATCAATTTTGGCAAGATTGCGCCGCCCAAGTGGCCGATGTTCATTTTGACGCGTTAATGGAAGTTCGTCGGCAAGTCGAGGATAGCGGAGTGTACGTTCCGGACGGCGACTATAACTTCCTGCTCTGGACCTTGCTGCCCAAGAACGTCGAGGAGCAATCTTGGCGGAGCATGCCGACGGGCGAAAACTTCGATGCGGTCGCACCAATGCGAAAGGACGGAGGTCAGTATATTGCCTATGCGGCGTTAAACCGGAGCCACAATGCCGATCCCGGTTTTGATTTGAGTAGTTTCGTCACCTTCGGTCCGTCGCTCCGCTACGTCGAAGACACTCCCTTATACTTGTGGCAATTCAATACTTACTGGAGCGACCGCCAGATGGATTGGCGTTTCCTGGAATACCGGAATGTCGAGATATGTCATGCGTTCCAACAAGGGGAACTGCCCGACAACGAAGAGAACGCCGAGCAATATTCGTTCCTGCTGGAGAAGGGGTACATCCGCAAAACGGAGGAGGGGTACAAGTTCAATGCGGTTTGGATCGACTCTCCGCAAACGTTGGATCGGTTGAACAAGGCAATGCCGGATTTGTCCGCTCTGTATGCGCCTGCTGTTGGCAAGCTCTACGATAAAATGCTCAGCCTGTTCCTGCAAAATCAGCCGAAGCATTTGGAGCCGCAGCTTGCTTATATGGTGAGAGGCAACACCGGCGGAGGCCGGCTTGTCGCTTATATTTTGAAGCATTTGATCGATAACGGGAAGTTGAAACCGCCGTTGCCGCACCAGCAGAAGACGATTTCAACCTGGATGGGGCCGGTCAAGTAAGTCGGTTCGGAAATGTATACGAAGAATGGCCGTTCCCCGGCGGTGGCCATTTTTACACAAAACTCTGTCTGTCCAAAGAAGTGATTAGGACATCACTATTCACCACAGCCCCCTCCTGAACGTATGAAAATGATTAAAAACTACCCATGACGCATGTGCGTCATGGGTAGTTTTTAATCGCAATCGTATCTGCCGGATTTCTCCTTTACCTTACGATTTCTAATCTTTCTTGTCCGCAACCAACCGCGAGAGGCCAGATGCTCCACTACTCAGCAGATCTATTTCGCAATACTGCCCGTTAGTTCAATAAGATAGAGGAGCAGTATTGTCGGGGTCTGAACTAGCTGCACCCCATACTTCCCCATCAACGTTATAACCGCCACCACTCCATTGAAGCAAATAGTCTCCAGTACGCATGCCTTGTGTGAAACCTTCATTAATATTTATCCAATCCATAGATTTCCCGGCATCAATCGTTCTAGCGAAATACACTTTACTAGTATCTATGTGTGTTAAACTAATATTGATTTCATGTCTACTATTGTTCTTTATTAGAAGTTTTATATGTACGAATTCCGAATTTACGGTAAAGGGTTGTTGTACCGTCGCGCCCCCAGAAGCAATATAGTGCGAGGGTTTATTCTCTTCTTCACTTAAAGAATTAGTAAGGGTTGTACTTGTAGACTTGCTTAATAACACACCAAACTTTGGAGTAGAGGTATTCTCTTGAGTTGGACTTATTGAATCACAGGCAGTTACGGCCGCTGTTGTTAAAGATAATATTAAAACAGCAAAAAAAGCCCCTTTTTTTTTCACAACTGTATCCCTCGTATTCTTTTATTAGTTATTCTAGAACTATAAGACGTTCCTCGTTATTAATAACGCTATCAAATAAATGAAAATTACATCTGTAATTCACAAAATGGCTACCCGAAAAGTAAAAACGAATGATTGGTTTGCCATGGGAAACTTCAACGGGTTGAATACCCGTATATTTAAGAGTCCCTTTTACTTTTATTGCTTCACCAGTAACTATATTAGTTGAGGTTGTTACTTCGAGAACAAAATCAGATGCTACTACACTTTGAGTCACAGTTTCTTCATTTTTTTCTGTTGATGAACACCCAGCAAATATCATCGGTACCACTAATACCAACATTAAGATCCAACTACTCATTTTTGTCACATCATATCACCTCTCTCATACTACAACGGATTTATATCGAATTTGTTGCTTAATTTCAAGGATTCAAGTCATTCCGCTTTCGTAGTCTAATTAAAATCAAATAAAATAGGCTCCCATGTAAGATGGCAGCCTTAATTGCTTTCGTTTTCCATTAGTTTGAATTACTGAATCATCTCATTGATTTTGCTAACGCGATCATTTCCTCTTTAGTTAATTCTTTGCTGTCCATTTCAATAAAAGTATCATTTTGTACCCATCGTAGGTATCCTCCTAGTATATGGTGGTTAGCCGATGGTTCAAATCGCCCTTCAATTCCATTTATGTTAATAGTCTCTCCATGTTCATTAAATTTAAAATCCTCGACTATAGTTCGTGTTTTACTTGTTCGGTAACGAACATCGACGTTAGTGACAACTCGGTTTACTTTATATCCACCCGCCTTATGTTCTTCAATTCCAAACAAATATGTCTGTCCTGATTCATCAAAAAAATGAAGTCTAACTTTTGAAACGGATGGACTAATAACAAACGGGTATGGTTCCTTAATTTCTAATTTATAGTTTCCACCCAAGTAAGACGGTGTTAATAATTTAAAATCCGCAACAGTTTTCAGCTTGTCCAAATCTACATTTGAAAAAGCTTGCGTAGGTTTAGCTGATGCGATGAGTAGGTCATTGGTGATTCCAACAGAAAGCGTAAAGATAAAAATCAATGAAACAATCCGTTTAAGCAAGGGCATTCCCTCCACATTTTATGAATCACGTATTTATCTTTAACATAACCTACTACTTATTTCATTAGTCTCCCATTACTTCATAATCATTCGGAATTAATTCATACAAGGTACGAACATCACAACCGACGGTATCGGCGATCGATATGGCAATTTTGAGTGGCATCACTCTTTTGTTTTCAATAAAGTCGTAAACTCGTTCCGGTTTAAAAAGTAATTCTTTTGCCAGCCATTCCACTGACTTTCCGGATTCCATCAATCGTTCATTCAGTAAGCAACGTCCTAGTTCAAATTTCAAGAAACGATGACCTCCTTCATAAGATCACATTTAACCTTAAGCGTAGTCCATTAACAGCATTTCTATACAAAACCAAAAACTAACACGAACTCCCAGTCGTAATGTTTTTATTAGGTCAAGTGGATTTAGATAAGAGGAAAGGCATAGATCAAGGACTTCATTTTACAGCATATTTTTTCGATATATTATGTACAGACTTTTATTTTAAATTTTAACTATTAAAGTTATGGGAGCTGTAAATTGTTGTGTTGAGGGGGAAATGCAGTGAAAACAAAGATTGTATCCATACTAAAAATGAGATCTTTGAGAACAAAGTTAGTTACTCTATGCTTGGCTATACTAATTGTGCCCACGATCGTGATAGGGTTCACTTCGTATACGGTTTCGAAAAATCAAATGAATGAATCAGGCAAGGCAGCACTTGAAAATAGTGTGAATATGGTTATTGGCATGATTAGCATCCTCAATGAGCAAGTAGAGAGCGGAGATTTAACATTGGAGCAAGCACAGGAAAAACTCCGCATCGAACTGCTCGGTGAAAAAAATGCAGATAATAAGCGGCCTGTAAAAAGTGAATATACTGTAGGGAAAACAGGATATCCATGGGCAGTTGATAAGGGTGCTCATTCCGTGATGAATCCTTCAAATGAAGGTCAAGATTTGACAGATGTCGTAACGGAAGATGGCGTGTATTTGGGGAAAGAGCTTGTTAAGGTTGGATCAGCCGGAGGGGGATTTGTCACCTACAAGTGGGCTCTACCTGATACAGGTGAAATAGAAACGAAAGTTTCATATGCTGAAATGGATCCACATTGGGGCTGGATCATCGGTTCAGGCGCATATTTAAGTGAGTTCAACAGCGGTGCAACGCAAGTTCTTTATCTTGTAATAATGGTTACGGCAGTTGCAGTAGTTCTCGGTTCAGTTATCGTCAGCATCGTCTCAGGGCGTCTAACGAAGCCTATCCTTAAGATCGCAAAGCGACTGAAGTCAGTTGCCGACGGTGATCTAACCGTTGAAGAAGTCAAAATGAAGTCCAAAGATGAAATAGGTGAGTTGTCTAAAGACTTTAATGAAATGATTAAAAACATGAGATATCTTATTAGACAAGTCGATCTCTCGACAAAGCAGGTAGCTTCATCCTCCAAAGAATTGACCCTTGGAGCAGAGCACACCAGTCAAGCAACTGAGAATATCACCATTTCGATCCAAGAATCCGCAGTCGGTGCACAAGAGCAACAAATGATGCTTCAAAGGACTACCAACTCACTAGAGGAAATATCAATTGGTATCCAGCGAATAGCGGAAAGCTCATCAACTATTGCTGATTCTTCTGTTGATGCGATGGAATTGGCGAATATAGGTAGTACTGCCATAGAGCACACGACGAAGCAAATGAACCTGATTAACCATTCCGTTAATGAAACCGATGTAGTAATGAGGATGCTTGATGAACGCAGCCAGCAGATCGGTACGATGCTACATGCCATTACGGATATCGCAAACCAGACTAACCTTCTGGCTTTAAATGCTTCGATTGAGGCTGCCCGTGCAGGAGAAGAAGGCCGCGGTTTCTCCGTAGTTGCTGCTGAAGTAAGAAAACTTGCTGAACAATCGAATCAGTCATCCGGGCAGATTTCCACGTTGATTCATGATATGCGTACAGATATAGAGCAATCTCTTAAAACGTTGGAACGAGTTAAACAGGACGTCGACTCCGGTATACAGATTGCTAGTGAGACAGAACAACAGTTCAACAAAATTGTGGGGTCCACAAACTTTATCGCGCAACAAACGGAAGAACTCGCCAGTGTTACACAACAGATAACTGCAAGTGTCCAGGAAATAACAGCGGGTCAAGAGCAAGTCTCCAATCTTGCGCTTCAAGCTGCAGACAATTCACAAAATATAGCTGCATCTTCAGAAGAACAACTGGCTTCAATGGAGCAAATTACGAGCCTAGCCACAACCTTGTCGGATATGTCACAGCAGTTAGAGCGTTTGACAATCCAATTTAAGTATTAATCTCTAAAATGCGACTGCACTTGCAGTTATAAACTAACCTAAGTTAATTGAACAAAGGCAGCCGATCACGTTGGTCGGCTGCCTCCTTGTTTTTATTGAGCTATTGTTTCCTGTTAGCTTACAGAAACGTCGTCAATCAAAACTCTATTTCCTTTCTACATCAAATCTACATAATCTAAATCAGTTCCTGCTTCCGCTTCAAATACCCGTACAACACCACTCCAGATGCCGCACAGATCACAGCGCATAGGCCGATGAATCCATATCCCGCCTGAAGTCCGCGTAATAACCCCAACTGAGTGGTTGGACCGTACATATTCTTCACGCCTTCAATGACCCAACCAATTACATAGTTACCGATGACACTACCGACGCCCATGAGGGTAACCGTGAACGTAATCGCCGTGTCACTGCCGTTTGGATATCTGCGTGCGATAAACGCCATAACGGTCGGATAGATCATCGCTATACCTGCACCGGATACGGCAAAGAAGAACGCAAGACTCTCTCCTCCTGTAAGCGCCACAAACGTACATACCGCCGAGAAAGCCGAGAATAGAATGAGCGACAACACAAATCCAATTCGGTCCGTCAGTGGACCAAGCAGCAGACGACCTAACGAGAAAGCAAGGAAGAACGCAGATAGCAGCCCGGATGCTTTGACCGTGTCCCACATATAGGCTTTCTCCAGGAAGTTAACGAGCCAACCCCCAACCGCCAGTTCCGATACCACGCCAAAAGAAAGAATGAGCACCATCAGCCAGATGGCTGGATCACGTGTTAACGTCTTCAGTGAAGTTCGATCTTCATGAGGAAGATCATCCCCCGGGAATTTGCTGCGCAGCGCCGCAATGATTGGCAGCAGACAGAGTGACAACATCACGAGATACATGCCGCGCCAGTCCAGTACGTGTCCGAACACGCTCAACGACATCACCCCTGTGGCCAGCAAAGGCGCCACGGTTGAACTTAACCCATAGAAGAAATGGGATAGGTTCATCATCGTACCTGTGTTTTTCACAAAGATCCGCGCTCCCAGAATTGCCAAGGCAATCTCCAGCATGCCGTTTCCGATATACATGAAGAAGTATGATGAAGCAAAAAGTGGATATGTATGAGACACATAAATGAACACACCCGAGAGAATCATTGATGCAAATGAAATGATGCTAACCGCCTTTATGCCCCATTTGCGTACCAGGATGGCGGTGAATGAGCAGGCGATCAGGTACCCCAGTGCATTCAGGGACAATAATGTTCCGAGCTGTTTCTCATCCAGATTGAAGTCGAATTGAATGCGCGGAATGGCTGGCCCCTTAATATTTTCCGATATACCGAATACGATAAATCCCAGAAAGATCGTTGCCAGTTGCATGGCATACAGTTTGTTGAACTTTTTCTTGTTTCCTTGTGTACCTGCTTGCTGATTCAAAATAAGTTCCTCCAGTGTGTTCAGAAAAATGATTGCACGTTATAACTACGATTGCAGTACCATCTTCCGACCGCTGTTATCCCTGTATTTTTTTGAATTGTTCCTAAAGGAGAAAATACAGTGATAAAGGGGTTCTTCAGATTGGTTCTGCCCTCTCCGTTATCGTGTAAAATATTTTGCTTAACTTCATAAAGTAGTTGCCTACCATTGCTTCTCAATTACTTGAATGCGGTAGGTCAGGCTCTCCAGCGTCACTGCTACCAGTCCGGTAACATACTCTCGCCGAGTATCTCTTTGGATGATCAACTCAGGCATATGCTCCTGTGGGATCAGGTGATCCAAACAGCCTTGCAGCAGGCCATCCCGCATGGATGGGTCCATTGTATCGCCCGTAACAACAATCGCGGCCGGGTTAATGATTGCAATAATGGATACTAGCGTCTGTACAACGAGTTCCTGCAACCCTTCTTTCGTTTTCAACATGTGCAGTTGCTCTTCTCGTGACACACCAAATGGTAAAAAGGACACCTCGCCCCCAAATTGCGTGTTCCCTGTGAGCGGACGACCGTCAATGATAAAGCCCGCACCCGGAAAATGATTCTCCGGAAAAGTCACCACCGCAAAGTTCTTCTCTTCCTCAAATTGCTGCTGGTTATACAGTCCATAGACCGTGAGGTTCATGTCGTTGCCAATGACCACTTCCACGTCTTCATATTGCTCCTTAAGCCTTGGCCCAAGCGGTTGATACATTAGATCCGGTACGTCGCAAATCCCTATAACGCCGTTGTGTGCCACACCAGGTATACCGATGCCAATCGCCTGCACATTGTGGTGTTGTTCAATCAGGTTTGCAATTAAATCCTCCACTACAGTCACATTAATCTCATCCAAAATGAGCGTTTGTTCGTCCGTCATTTCCCCGTTCAGATTGGCATTTGTATGTGTGATCGAGTGAATTCCGCCTTCCGTTCGAATAATCAGACACAGCACACTGGCGTAGTCCGCATTGAATTGATACCGACTGGCAGGTCTTCCCCCGCTCGATTCGTCTGGACCCAGATCGATAATCTCACCTGTCTGAAGCAACTCGTTCAGGATCGTGCCGCATGTCGCCACGCTCAGTTTTGTCAGATTCGCAATGGAAGCCTTCGTGCCTACGCCCATGGATCGGAGCGTATTCTTCACAAGTTCAACGTTAATGCGCTTCACCTGTTGGGTGTTGTGTGATGTAGGTAACATCGTTAGTTGTAAGCCTCCTTCCGTTCATTTCGGACCATTCGATGAATGTTTTTAAAAGTATTTTAATAATTGAAGTTTAGGGGGATTTGGGAGGAAAGTCAATGCTTAATTGGAAGCGAAAAACGTTTGGATGGAAAGACAAAAAGACAGTTCAAGATCATCTTGTATGATCCTGCACTGTCCTTTAGTTGAGGTGGTTTTATGTAGACTGACTCATTCGATTCGCTAAGATGCTCTTCTCCAGTCGGACTTCAAATAACTTGCGGTTTAGATCCTGTTCCATTGCATGTAGGTGATAAGCAGCCTGTTTCACCGTGTCCATGTGCAGTACCCCTGCTCGCTTGGCGATAATGTCCATGGCGTCCAATATGAGTTTGTTGCATGTAACGAGTTGATCAACGTAATCGTCTTCCTGTTGGACAAGTTGTGCGTACTGCAAAGCGAGGTCTTCGCTGTTGGTACTTGTCATGTCACCACTCCTAAAATTGGTACGCATAAGAGTACCAGATATACAAAAAGTATATGGTACGCTCATGCGTAACGTCAAGACCATGTGGAAATTGTAGGAGTGATACTTATGGCTAAGAAAGTCTTCGTCAATATTCATAAACTCACAGAAAAACATAATATCTCGTTGCGTGAACTGGCACGATTGTCTGATATCCGCCACGCTGCGTTGAGTGAGTTGCAGTCTGGGAAACGTGAGAATATTAATTTTGCTCATATTGAGCGGATTGCCGAGGCGTTGGATATTGATGATATAAGGGAAATTATTGAGATTCGTGAGATTCGTGAGGCTTAGTTTCTTTACCTTGATGAAATAATCACCAAACATTTTCTTGTCAAATCCATTTCACACATAGCTGCCAATTACATGTACGACAAAAAGGAGCTGCCACTAGGTAGCTCCTTTACTATCGTTATACAGACGATACTATGAATGAGTATCTCAATTAATTTTGGATTGATTACTTTGCTTGATTTAATCGATAAAATGTACATTTTGCAGGAACCTTTTCAGTATAACCGCTGCCTGCGCCCTCGTTACATTCTCCGTCGGGGCAAAGCGTCCGTCCTCCATGCCTTTCATTATGCCGTCTTCCGATACCCGGACTACTGGAACTTGCGCCCAGGAAGAAATGGAGTCTCGATCCGTGAAAGCATCCAGATGGCCTCCCTCTTTCCCATCACTACCGTTTCCATGGCTGGTGAAGGTTAAAGCGCCAGCCATCAAAACAGCCATTTGCTCGCGAGTAATTGGATCGTTAGGCGCAAAACGGCCGGAACCGATGCCGCTAACCAGCCCGCTAGCCACTGCCGAATTTACTGCAGATGCATACCATGCGGATGCAGGGACATCCGTAAAACGATCACTGCCCTCGCTCCCCTTCACGGATAGCCCTAGTGCACGAACGAGCAAGGCTGAGAATTCCGCTCGTGTAACGGTTCCCTCTGCATCAAAACGGTCAGCAGCCACGCCGTTCACCAGCAGTTTGGACGCCAGATGCTCTATATCCACTTTCGCCCAATGTCCACTTAAATCGGCGAAGGTTCGGGCTTGCACATTTACGACTGTGTATAAGCTGTTATGTGGCACGTTCAGAATCGCTTCATTAGTGCCGTCTGGACCGGTTTCCATCTTTGCCGGAACAAACACGACGGTTCCGTTCTCCGGGATATACTGAACGGCAACCAGGTTATGATTTGTGTTCTCTCGGTCCAACTTAATGGTACGAATCGTGTACGATCCGCCATAGTCGTGCACCTCCAACATTTGCCCGTTTGCTTCGACCATCACCTTGTAGTCAATAACGTCAGCGAAAACAGAAAAACCTTTGGAAACGCCGATCCGATTGATCTCTTCCCGAATTTGCTCACCGGCCAACTCCTGTATGATGTTCACGGTCAAATTCGATATTTCCGCATCGAGACGCTCCGCCAAGCGGATCAGATTGATTGCGCTTAACCGTAATTGGTAGCTAGAATCGTTCAACCTCACCTCTATAATTGTATTAGGATTAGCTTTGACCATATCCGCGATCCAGTCAGCTTGAAGCTGTGCCTGTACTACTTGCTCCCGATTGCCGATTGTAATGCTGACAAACGGTTTCATCGTATCTTTCAAGAGTTCCAGCACTTGCTTCCTCGTCCGTTCAGGGAGGATGATTTTCTCGATCATCGTGCCGTCCGAACGTTTGACTTGTTTGATGTCGGATGGATCGATAACAATTGTAATCCCACCATTCGGAGCTAAATTCACAGTTGTCCCAGATGTGCCTGATCGATCGTCGTTACCCGATGATGGGACCGGTCGATTGCCGTTATCCGACGAAGACGGAGTTGAGATCCCAGTCACAGTGATCGTTTTCACTGCTTCATTGCCTGCTTTGTCGAGGGCATAAACCGTATAGTCGCCGTTGGTAGTAATAGTGAATTGAGGTACAGCCAAAATATCGTTTCCTTTCGTTCCGCCGACAAAATCAACTTCACTAAGACTTCCAGGCAGCCAACGGAGCTGCGTCATGGCATTTCCCGCAGCCACCCCATACACGCTTGCCATCACACTTATCGTTTTACGTTCCAATCCGTTCGGTACAACCGTCAGGGCAACCTCGGGCGGGATCGCCGCGATACGAATTCCGCTCACGTCCGGTGCTGCGTAAGTTAGCGTAGCTGAGTGCCCGCTAGAGGTGCGAACGATACTTGCACCGTTTGGGAGCTCCAATGCTGCAGCAACTTCAATTCCGTCAACATCCGCCAACCCCCCAGGAACTTCGAATTCGAAAGTAAGTTTTGTCACTGCCTCGCCGCGTGCTCCCATATATGAGGCATATACCGTCTGAGTGACGGAATTATCTCCAACCCTGATCGGAACGACCGGTGTCCCTATTACGGTTACTTCATATCCGTAAAATACTGTAAAGCGAAGCGTATCTCTCGTTCCGTACAAATCATTGACCGGTGCGGTTAGCACCACCCCCACCCAAGCGGCTTCAAACAACGCCATAGCGTCATTCAAACTGACAGTTGCTTCATCCAAACGAGTCTGAGATTGATTTTCCGCATCGTCGGCAATAGCCTGCGCTGCATCTATCGCGGTCTGCAGGGCAGCGCGCTCTCCTGCTGAAGTCTGCCCTACATCCGTTCCTTCGGGATGATCTGCCAATGCCTGCTGCGCTGCCGTAATCGCCGAGTCCAGTGCAGTCGGAATACCCGCTTTTATCACAGCAGCATTGAAGACTTGAACCGCTGCATCTAACTCGTTGACTGCGGTATTCAGTTGATCCTGTGTGTAATTGCCCCCGTTATCGAGAATCTGCTGCGCCGCATCCAGTGCAGTTTCCAGCGCGGTGCGCGTTCCTGCCGAAGTTTGCCCTACATCCGTTCCTTCGGGATGATCTGCCAATGCCTGCTGCGCTGCCGTAATCGCCGAGTCCAGTGCAGTCGGAATACCCGCTTTTATCACAGCAGCATTGAAGACTTGAACCGCTGCATCTAACTCGTTGACCGCGGTATTCAGTTGATCCTGTGTGTAATTGCCCCCGTTATCGAGAATCTGCTGCGCCGCATCCAGTGCAGTTTCCAGGGCAGCGCGCTCTCCTGCTGAAGTCTGCCCTACATCCGTTCCTTCGGGATGATCTGCCAATGCCTGCTGCGCTGCCGTAATCGCCGAGTCCAGTGCAGTCGGAATACCCGCTTTTATCACAGCAGCATTGAAGACTTGAACCGCTGCATCTAACTCGTTGACCGCGGTATTCAGTTGATCCTGTGTGTAATTGCCCCCGTTATCGAGAATCTGCTGCGCCGCATCCAGTGCAGTTTCCAGGGCAGCGCGCTCTCCTGCTGAAGTCTGCCCTACATCCGTTCCTTCGGGATGATCTGCCAATGCCTGCTGCGCTGCCGTAATCGCCGAGTCCAGTGCAGTCGGAATACCCGCTTTTATCACAGCAGTATTAAAAACTTGAACCGCTGTATCTAACTCGTTAACCACAGTATCTAGTTGAGTCTGCGTGTAATTGCCCGCGTTAAGGAGAATCTGCTGCGCCGCATCTAGCACAGTTTCCAGTGCGGTGCGCGTTCCTGCCGAAGTCTGCCCTACATCGGTTCCTTCGGGATGATCTGCTAACGCCTGCTGCGCAACCGTGATCGCCGCGCCGAGCGCCGTCGGAACACCCGCTTTTATCACAGCGGCATTAAAAACTTGGACCGCTGTATTTAACTCGTTAACCGCGGTATCCAGTTGACCCTGCGTGTAATTGCCTGCGTTATCAAAAATCTGCTGCGCCGCATCCAGTGCAGTTTCCAGTGCGGTGCGCGTTCCTGCCGAAGTCTGCCCTACATCGGTTCCTTCGGGATGATCTGCTAACGCCTGCTGCGCAACCGTGATCGCCGCGCCGAGCGCCGTCGGAACACCCGCTTTTATCACAGCGGCATTAAAAACTTGGACCGCTGTATTTAACTCGTTAACCGCGGTATCCAGTTGACCCTGCGTGTAATTGCCTGCGTTATCAAAAATCTGCTGCGCCGCATCGGTTGCGGATTGCAGTGCAGTGCGAGCTCCTGCCGAAGTCTGCCCTACATTCGTTCCTTGCGGATGATCCATCAATGCTTGCTGCGCCGCCGCAATCGCCGCCCCCAACGCTGCGGGATTGCCAGCCTGAACAATTTGAGCATTGAATGCCTCAATTGAAGAGATCAGAGGAGTTGCAGCGCTAGCTAGGTCGGAGGCGATGGTGGCATTCCCGATTCCGTCGATAAAAAGCATGGCTGCGTCATAGGCTGCCAATAAGTCGTTGTAGGCATTGGCCGAAACTTGTCCTACGCCGGTGCCAACCAGTTTACTTTTCAACAACGACTTGGCGCTAGAGAGCGCTTGAAATAACGCCGTTCCGTCCACAAACGTATGTCCGTTGCTTGACGCATAAGCGGCTACGGGAGAATTCTCAATACCAAATATTTTCAGATTGCTCGGATTACTCGCAAATACACCTGAACCAAAAGTTGTTGCATCGCCTAACACAGTTATACTAGTCAAGCTGTTATTATAGAATGAACTACTGGCGACATTCGTTACGGTGGCTGGGATGACAAGTTTCGTAATGTGATTGGTGTCGAAAGCCCCGCCATTAATCGTCTTCAAATTTTCCGATAATTTAATTGATGTTAAATTATTCATATAAAAAGAATAATTGCCGATCATCGTCACACTATCCGGAAAAACGACTGTTGTAAGCGGATTGTTCTCAAATGCGCTGGAGCCGATCGTTAACAAACCGTCTGGAAGTTCTATGGAAGTGAGGCTGGTATAACGGAAGCCATACGTTTGAATGACCTTCACAGTGTCCGGAATCACGACGCTCGTAATTTTAGGTTTGCCTGTACCATACGTATCAAATGCTGATCTCCCAATTTCGGTTACCGACATACCCGCGTACTCATCGGGAATAACCACATTCAGATTCGTACCACTGTAGTCAGTGACCGTTGCGCCATTGGAACCGATTGTAAAAGTGAAATCGTTCTCAGCTGCATAAATAGGCAGAATCTGCGAGAATGAAGTCCCAAACGTAAATATTGCAATTAATAGACATAAGGCTGTTTTTTTCATAGATTTTCTCCTTTGTAATAACGCTTGAAGTGAGATGATAAAGAGTAGAAAGATTTCGGATGAGCGGGATAGGGCTAGGCTTGCAAGTGGATGGCAACTACATTTGATTATTAAGAAGGCTAATAAAAGAATAATGAAAAAATTAGCATATTTCTCTAACGCCTGAGGAGTCGAATCGATCGTAGGGCGGTGGGCTATATCGATAGGGCATAATCCACCGTTTATCATTTTCTTCACTATTGGTTTGCCTTCAGCAAGCGAAGAATGGTCTGATTGAAATTTTGGCGCAGATCATGCTGCTTGTACTGGCTCATTTCCATGGGGAACGAGCTGCATTAAGTTGCACACTGCTTTGCGGGCGCAAAACAGACAACTCTTTAGCGTCACGGAAACGATTGGCGCAAGGCACGATGAGTCAGTATGCGAAACATTGGAAAACCTAACCTTTTTATTTTCATGGACCGTTGCGGAATGCGTCACGGTGGAATGCTGATGAAGACTCTGAGATCTTTCGCGATTTCACATGCCAATTGGGAACGCCACAGTGCCGTTCCAAGCGCGTCATCGTGTTGTCTTCTTTCGTGATTTTGAGGGAAGTGAAATTCGTGTGATGACCGACTAATCTTTCGTACAACCGAAACTATCTTCTATGGTCAGTTGTTCTCTGCACTTATCGTCTTTGTGCTGCTCAAATGGCTGTTTGATGCTTTTAGACGAGTTGCCGGTCGAATGGAAGATTCGTATAAATCTTAGGTTGAATCTCCATTACGGATCACCTCCGGTCACAAATTCTGGTTAATCAACAGGCCTGCTAACATCTAAGTCTTAATGGCCTCCATTAATAACCATATTCCTTTTTACCTCACTTATTATATACGATTTGTTAAACACAGGACATAAGTCTCTTATGTTTACTTGAGTACACCTAAATTGTTGTTGCATAACTATTTGATCCTTGTATTAACTAGGACCATTGCTTCATTCTTTTATGGATTAATAATCTACTCATATGTGGACCACAGAATGAAGTTCCATCGTAGAAGAATTGGAGCTAAAATAATTTTCACTCTCTTAGTGGGGGGAGTAACTAATATCGATCGATCCAAGTACTTGGGAAACGGGATATAACAGCATTGATAAATTTTATGTCTCTAAGGTTACCAATCAGAAACAATGGACCTATGCATCAGGACAGTATACTGGTTGCTCACCTACCGCAGCCTCAAACATTGCAATGTGGTTTGCAAAAAGTTATCCTTCTTTAAATCCTACAAATAACCAAAGAGACATAGTTATGTCTTTAAGAAAAGAGATGGGAACTACACAGTCCAGTTCGGGTGAGGGTCTAACTGACTTTTATTATATCGACGATGGACTGCAATCCTACTTCAGAAAAAATGGAAGACCTAATGCTGAAGTCCAAAATGGCCTCTTACCCGATTACGACTTTGGAAAATGAGAATTAAATATAAAGGAGATCAAGAATGATGAAAAAAAACGAATATTAATAGGCATTTGTACGGTAGTTGGCTTATTACTACTCAGTGAAATTATCCTTTGGTCTTCGGGAAGAGTTGGATTAATAAACACAGCGAACAGGTTTATCTCTGGCGCTCCTAATGTTGAAATACAAGGGAAGAGATTATCTTATCAAGGAACTATTCAATCTAGCCTTTCCAATCTAGACGAATATACATCAAGTGATGAAGGCGAAGCTCTGTATAAAGCCAAGGGTACACCACCAAATCCACCATGGATATATGTAAAAAAGGATTCGAATACTTTTTTCCGTTATAAAATTCCACATGTACCTTGGCGAATATAATCTAGATAGGAACCAAACACATTTCCCCTCTCACATTAATGATTTTATAAGATAAATAAAGAGCGCCGCTTGGTGCTCTTTATTTTTAGATTCTATAATCCTCTATACTACTCCCCATTTGACACCCCCCTCAAAAAGGTCTAATCTAATAACGAATCATCCATTCACTATTAAGGAGTCGTTACCGATGGTGCAAGCCAAGAAAGACGAAGTCAGGAAAGAGATTGAATACGCGGCGCTCAAGGTCTTTTTTGAAAAAGGCTATGTCGATGCCAAGATGAGCGATATCGCGGATGAGATCAATATTTCCGTGGGCAACATCTATACTTATTTTAAGAACAAAAAAGAACTCCTCTACGCCGTCGTGCCGCCGGATCTGGTGGATTATCTAAAAAATGTGCTGGTGGAGACGATTCACTTCGATAACCAGACCTTGTTCGAGGAAACGGATAGCGAGCGAAAGTCGGCGCTGTTGCAGGAACAGGTGGACGTATTACGGAAATACCGGAATCAGATTGTCATCATCTTTGAAAAGAATAAAGGTACCATCTACACCAACGCCAAAAATGAGCTTGTTGAGCTGATGATCGAAACCAAGAAGGCGTATCTCAAAAATCAATATAAACGATATGAGATCGGAACCGAAGAGAATTTGATCTTACTGAACATCCTCGCGCACAACGTGATCGACATGAACCTGGATCTATTGAAGCGGGATATGAGTGAGGACAGCAGGAAGCAAATATTCGAAGCGTTGTATGTATATAGACTGTACGGTATGAAGAGCCTCAACGAATAACGCTCCATCTCATCACTTATGCCAGATAGACAAAGCGTGCAGATCAGATCAACTTCACTTGGTTTGCACGCAAAAAAATCCACCAGATGATCTGCCTATTTTTTTGAACTAAAAATGAATTAATTATTCATTATTGAATCAACTATCTACCTTTATCCTAACTGCTCACCTCACCCACATTCTAAGGAGGAACACAATATGAACACTGCTTACGCATTGAAAAACGTCAATCTGATCCACGGCGACTCAAGCCGCAATCTGCAAAAAAACATGACCATTCTCGTCAATGAGCAAGGTCTCATTCAGGATATCGGCCGAGATCACGAGTTGCATATCCCGAGTCACTACACAACCATCGACCTCTCAGGAAAATACGTAATGCCTGGACTGATCAACGCCCACGTACATCTCTTTGCAGACGGTAAACCTTTCAGTCTCTCGGTCAGTGAAGGTTTGTTGCAGTTTGCCTATGATCGGATATTGAACACGAAGTTTGGCAGAAACGTTTTGAAAAAACGCATGAAACGCAACGCGCTGACCGCACTCCATGCGGGTGTGACGACGATGCGCAGTGTGGGGGAATTCTTTTACACCGACGTCCAGCTGCGGGATGAGATTAACAACGGTGACTTTGTCGGCCCTAATCTGCTTGTCTCAGGGTTTTTCATAAGTGTCACGGGCGGACATGGTGCTCCACTCCTCGCTCTGGTGGGCGATTCCCCGTGGGAAGCACGAAGAAATGTACGGATCAATGTGAAACACGGTGTGGATCTGATCAAAATCTGTGTGACGGGTGGCGTGACGGATGCGAAGATGGTGGGCGAAGCTGGACGTTTACAGATGACGGTGGACGAAGTTGCGGCGATCTGCGATGAAGCGCATAAGATTGGTTTGCGGGTGGCAGCCCATGTGGAGAGCACGGAAGGCGTAAGGGTTGCTTTACAAGGTGGTGTCGATACCATCGAGCACGGTTCGGAGATGGACGACGAAATCATTCGTTTGTACAAAAATAATCCCAATGCCCTGAATGGCTACACCGCACTCATCCCCACTCTGCAAGCCGCTTATCCATCCGCTTCACTGAATACTAGCGTAACGAAGGTAAGTGCAACGGTAAAAGAGAATTCCAGACTCGTCTACGATTCCATGCTCAAAGGCGTAAAACAAGCGATCGAGAACGACATCACCATGGGTATCGGCACCGATGCCGCCATGCCTTACGTGACTCACTATGATATGTGGAGAGAGATGGATCACTACATGAGACAGGCCAACCTGAACAACAAACAGGTCATCGACATGGTGACCCGAACCAATGCGAAGATCCTCGGTGTTGACGATGTTACAGGGACGGTCGATATCGGAAAACATGCCGATCTGAATATTATGGAGCAAAATCCCCTGGAACATATCGAGGCCTTATCAGGCATCTCTATGGTTATGGTCAAAGGAAATCTAATTCAAACACCATCTGTCACAAGAATCAACGAAGTCGACGATGTTGTAAACTCAGTTTGGTGAATTCAGGAGTGAAATCATGCTTGGTATATTAATCAATTGTTTTTCCGTCTTCTTGACGTCGAACATCATGAACGAAATTACTCTGATTGGCGGTATTCTGACGCTTTATACGGGGTTAAACATCTTGTAGATTACGAAGATCAAGGTATTGAACCTGCTCCCTGCCTTATTTATCCCGATCTTTTTACTGTAGCTTCAGGATACTGAGATCTTTCCGTAAACATAACAAACAGGCTGCTCCATCCTTTAGAGGAATTGTGGGACAGCCTGTTCAATAACTTGCGTATGACAGAAAGCTTCTATCGATTTTAAATCGACGATACCAAGTACAACCTAGGTTGCTGCAGATTCGGACTCTCTCTTTTTGGTAAAGGAAAGAAACAATACTGCGGAGACCACAATCCATATCCCAAAAAAGATATAAATGGAACCGAATACTTGAGTGCTTGCCCCTTTTGCATCCAATGTGGTTCCAAGAATCGACGTTCCAATCGCACCAGCGATAAAGCTGCACATCATATAGACACCCATACCAACACCCGCCTCATGCCTCGGCAAGGTTCTGGATACGGTATTCGCCAGAGCAATCTGGGCAAATGTCAGCCCTGTATTCGCAGCGATAAGAACAAACAGCACTACACCATACGAACCACCTGTAAAAATATACAGTAGCGTATACGCAATGAATTGCAACCCAAAAGCCCACGAAAACAGATAACGATTGCCTTTTTTATCCGTAATGCGCCCGCCCAAGAGTCCAAATAATGCGGCAAACAAGGCTCCAGGCGACATCACCAAACCAATCTGTAACGCAGACAACTGATTAAGACTGGTTAACATCTGGGGGATCAGATAAGGCACACACAAATTCAAAGTCAACACCATGGACCCAATGAGAAGTCCGCGAGAGTAGCGTTTGTTTTTAAACAATTCAAGAGATATAAACGGTGCTGACGATCTTCTCATCCTTATCCAGAACAGTACGAGCGTCACTAACATCAGCAGCAACAAGAGCAAGCTTTGTCTTGTAATCGCAAGCATTAACAGTGTAATAACGCCAGCCAGCAACAGCCCCCCTTGAAGATCTGCCTGTCCTCTTACACCCTTGTCATTACCCAGATATTTTCGAAAGAACGGTAATGTAACAAGTACCAAAATGGAAATCGCGAAGAGAAAACGCCAGCTTGCCATACTAAGAACGAACCCGGCAATGATTGGACCAATCGCTGTCCCAAGAGCCATACCAGCCGAAGTAATCCCCAATGCTCTGCCACGATTCTCTTCAGCCACATAACGAATTGGAATCAACATGGAAGAGGCCGGGATAACGGACGCTCCTATCGATTGTAGAATTCGAGCCACAATGATGAACATATAACTGTCCGCCAGTACTCCGATTAATGACCCCATTGCAAAGCAGCATAATCCAAATGTAATCAAATTTTTCAGCTTGAACATATCAGCCAGCTTGCCATACGTTACCGACCCTATGGCGTATATAATGATATATGCGGTTACCACCCAGCTAACCTGGGAAGAGGTCAATCCGAATTCTGTTCTAAGATCAGGCAGTGCCACATTAAACATCGTGGAATTCATCACAGAAATAACCATCGCAAAGGCTAAAATCCAAATTAATTTATATGATTGTGATTGTTGTGTAAGGTTTGTTTTTTTATCCATCATATACTCAATTGCGATGCAACGGTGATTGGGCAACCACTTTCAGATCCAGAGTATCCATATTAGCCATAACGCGGTCCATCCGTAGCGGGCCAGGTTCATTCGGGAAAATAAAATGTTCATAAGGCTCTCCCAATATGCGGAAGAATGGCTCAAACAAACCGCACTCCAGCATTCCAACAAAGCGGGTATACGGTGCATCGAGACGATAGGCATGGGTAGTACCTTCCGGCACGTGGAGGAAGTCTCCTTCATGAAGCTGAATTTCTTCTCCATTCGCCCACATGGTCATCTGGCCTTGTACACAATAAAAAGTTTCCACATGATTCTCGTGATAATGCTCTACAATAGGTTCACCCTTCGGTCCTTCTGTAGATACAAAAATGTAGGTGCCATCTGTATTTTTCTGAGACGCAAGAATGCGATGCAATTGATCTCCCGTTAAGAGACGATCCCCTTCCCCGCTCTCCAATACATAAGGAACGACTCCGCCGTGCACTACTCCTGTCTCAACAAGCTGGGAAGCACCCCACTGTAACTCTCCATCCTCAAAACAAATATCAGCTACCTCGGAGGCTCGGATCAAATCCTCTTGCGTCCATTCGTGTAGGGGCTGCGGTGGGTAATCCTTGAAAGAATAGGCCAAACCGATGACAGGAAAGATAGACGTGATATTCCCAGGTAATGAATAGGAAACAATACGATTTCGATGACCTGCAAACCGATAGGCATGCCTTGTCCCTGGCGGTATATGTGCATAGTCTCCAGAAGTTAGAAGATGATATTGCCCGTCGATTACCAACTCAACTCTTCCCTCCAGAACCATTAAAGATTCGTAGCTACTGTTATGAAAATGGAGGGGAAACACCTCTCCCTTACTCCCGGCGATGGTGAACATTTCGAACTGTCCTCCTGTACTGTCAGCATCCGCCATGACCGTAACTACCTGTTTACCGAACGTATAACTCGTGCCCTCTCCTTTACGAAGTAAATAAGGCTTTCTTGTCTGAGGCAATGTACTCATTAATGTTGATGTCACTTGATTCTCTCCTCCAATCCTTTATTCATGTTCATTTTAAGGACTTCACCCTATATAAAAAATGGTCTAGGGCGACCAGCCTATGGGCAAATGCGACATCTGATTGATTGAAGTCACTCGCTTAATCCATTAAAATTAAATAATAAAAAATTGAAGAGGGAGGGGCCTCCTGTTTATGAATTTTACCGATTCAACCTATTACATGGAGCACCCTTTCCATGACACTCCCATTTCCATGCATCCGGTAGAAATACGAAATAACCAGTGTCAGAAGCATGCGCATTCATTTTATGAATTGTCTTATGTGACGGCAGGTCAAGGAACACTCTCGATCGATGACAGCTGTATCCCAATCACTCGTGGAGACCTGTTGTTCATTCCTACAGATACGAGACATGTGTTCCAGACCACATTGAATCAGTCTGTCACGCTCATGAATTGCCTTGTGGAGAAGCACATATTATCGGGGCCTCAAGCCATCGGTGACCGCATGATCTATGATGATATTGATGAGCTCACTCAACCATTTCGTACTCTAGGGAACGGCTTCAAAGTAACGGAGAACAAGAAAGAATTCGGGAAGATCATGTACTCTTTACACCTTGAACTTCAATGTAAGGAATCCGGCTATCGTTACCGACTGTATCTTCATCTGATGGACTTGTTAACTCGCATACGGCATGCCGAGCCAAGTGATCTTCAGTCTGCACAAGGAGATCTGACCGACCACATTCAACTTGCAGTGAACTATATATCCAGTCATTATAATGAATCCGCCATTCTTACTCGTTTGTGTGAACGATTCGCTATAAGCCCTCGCCATTTCCAAAGAACATTCAAGCAGGTTACCGGGCTCACCCTGACACAGATGATACAAAATAAACGTATACAACGAAGTTGTGAACTGTTATCCGAAACCGATTGGAGTGTGCAAACCATTGCCAGAGAGGTTGGAATACAGGATATGAAGTACTTTTATCGGATATTTAAAGAAAAATGCGGAATGACCCCTAAAGAGTTCAGGCAGCCTCAAGGGTCGTGATTCACATGCGATGTGTTATAGTGTGCATATATTTTCTATTCAAATAAGAAGGCCACAAAAACCGTTACAGAAATGATGTACGGGTTTTGTGGTTATTTTTATTTTATCAAGCGATGAAGAAACGACTTTATATAAAGCTGTACATGCCCAACCTGAGACTGAGAACAAATTCAATCTGGCGTACGATTTGAATCAATGACGAGTCAAGTAAGATAGAGTTATGAGTTCATGAACAATAATCACTTCAAAACATTGAACCAGAGGGGACATTTCCTATGAACAAAATCAAAAAAACAGGTTTGTGGCTCGGCATTACAACTCTAACGCTATCACTCGTAGTTCTTTATTTTCCAACATGGACACCAAAAATAAAAGGTTCAAACCCTATTCATGTATTGGAACAAGTTAAAATCAATGGTATGAAACATGAAATCATGATCAGAGGGGAGGATCTGGAAAACCCAGTTATCCTTTATTTACACGGTGGACCGGGTGCATCTGAACTTCCGTACGCCAAAAAGTACCAGGATTTATTAGAATCTCAGTTTACGATTGTGAACTATGATCAGAGAGCAAGCGGAAAATCCTATCATTTTTTCGAGGACTATTCCAATCTCTCAGCTGACTTGTTGGTAGAGGATGCATTGGCCGTCACGGATTATATTACTCAACGCCTGGGGAAGAAAGTGATATTAATTGGCCATTCATACGGAACATACATAGGAACACTTGCTGCACAGCGAGCACCCGAAAAATATGAAGCTTACATTGGGATCGGGCAGATGGCAGATACACAACAGAGCGAGATGGACGGATGGAATTACGTTATGGAGCAAGCCCAGTTGGCTGGTAATCATGAAGACGTAGACCAGTTGGAGCAGGTCTATGAACCGATCAAACAAGGACAGGCGTTTACACCGCGAGATATTGTTGAACGGTACGGAGGCGCTTCAAGGTTGATGGACAGCCCTGACACCAGCTTCCTGGGAATGACGTTCAGCAATGAATACAATATGCTTGATACCATTCGCTATAATAAAGGAATCATGTATTCGCAAGAAATATTAATAAGTGAGGCTATGAGCCGTCCTTTGCCATCCTTGATTACAAAGCTTGATCTACCCTTTTATTTTGTCATGGGAGATTACGACTTTATGACTTCATCCCATGCCGCCAAGGTGTTTCTTGACCAGATTGAAGGAAACCAAAAGGAATTCATTGCCTATAAGAACTCGGCTCACTACCCACATTATGAAGAGAAGCAAAGATTCTTTGATTGGATGGTAGATACCTTTATCAAGCAGATGCAAAATTACTAAAATGCGAATCGAGGCTGACTTCAACGAAGTTAATATAGGTGATAAAATTGAAAGTTGGACGAGACAAGTAAATAATCATTTATTTGAAATATATGAGTTAACTATAAAATAAACAAAGGCCATCCCTTTCAGGATGACCTTTGCTTTATTTCATTAAATATTGTGTTTTTACACGTGAAGCGCCAACAGCAGCTTATAGATCATTGCCGCGGCTTCCGCACGGGTCGTCATATTTCCCGCACGAACCGTATTGTCCGTATATCCGTTCACAATTTTGGCCCGAACGGCTGTATTCAGTGCATCTTGTGCCCAAGCCGGAGTTTGCAACTCGTCAGTGAAGCTTGGTTTTACAGCATCATTGCTCGTTCCCGACTGTGCATCTGTACTCAACTTCAATGCATTCGCCATCATCACAGCAATCTCCGCACGAGTAATCGTCTGATTAGGTTTGAACGTGTTGTCTCCATAGCCTTTCACGATTCCGGCTTGCACGGCTGCGGCTATATCTCTCTTCGCCCAGTCTGGCAGACTGCCTTGATCTGCAAACGACGTATCCGACTGCACGGACTTCAAGGCCAGTGCCTTACTGATTAACGTAACAAACTCTGCCCGTGTAATCTTTTTGGATGGTTGGAATGTACCATCTGTGTAACCCTGGATAACGTCCATGCCAATCAAACGATCTGCATAGTCGGATGCCCAGTGTCCGTTCAGATCGGACAGACTAGCAGCTGTGTAACTGGACACAACAAAGGTACCCAGATGATTCACATTTGCCGATACTGTTCCTGCTGCATTCGTCTTGCCACCAATGAATACCCAGCTCTGACGGGCTTCATTATAATAGTAGATCGCTGGCTGTGTTCCTTGAGTCAGCTTGGAAGCATCATATTGCAGACTCAGGGCTGCCTGATCGTTCAATGTCCGTCCTCCACTGCGAGTAATCTGTACTGCTTGGCCCAGAACATTCAGCGAAGCTGTATTCTGTAATTGGTCCTTGGATACAACGGACAGCTGCAACGTATCTTTTTTCCCAATGGCTCCAGCCGGAGCGTTGAATTGCACGATGTCTTTCAGACCCGTTTGTACTGGCTGATTCGCTTCAACCTCTACCTTCACTTCAGTAGTTGAATCTGATCCCGTATCCGGGTTGGTTGGTGTGGTTGGAACGGTAGGCGTTGTTGGCACGCTAGGTGTGCTTCCACCGGAATTGCCTCCATCACTACCTGAACCCTCGCCGCCATTACCCGAACGGGCTTGTACGATAACCGTACGTGTGACTTCCTGTGCAGCATTGCCGGCAATATCTTTCACGTTATAACGAAGGGTATAGATCCCCGCCGCTTGTGTGTTCACTGTGCCGTCAATCTGCACGGAACCATTGATGCCCACATTATCGGTAGCCTGTGCTCCAGGCTCGTTATACGTATCTCCCACGGTTAATGACATTTGGCTGTTGCCTTGCAGGGTGATGACAGGAATTTCGCGATCTATTTTGACCACCAATGGTAAAGTATAGGTTTCGTTCAAATCGTCTGTCGCTCTGAATAACAGCTTATTCTCTCCCGACTCCGTTATCTCCAAAGGTGTATTCTCCGTATATGGTTCGTACGTCTGTCCTCCATCACGGGATAACTCAGTAGTCGCCGAAGTAGCTGGCGCGTATACTGCGCTGGTTACACTCACCGTTACGGACTGGTTTGTCCATGTATCCGTATGATACGGCTGGCCGTCAGCGGTGGTCATGTTACCTTTTAACACCAATGCCTGATTATTTGTTCCCTCCACAATGACAGTGAACGTTCTGGTATCCATTTCGCTGCCACGTTGTACCGTTGCCGTCAATTCCAGTCGCTCATTGTTCTCAGGCTGTGTAAGAAGTTTCCCCTGTGCATCCATCAATTCCGCGTTGGAGCTGGACCAGCTAATCGTGGCTCCATGTTTTCCTTCAACAGGAAGGGTAAGGTCGGAAGTGACCGCGTTCAGATCGCCCAGATCAATCGCTTGAAGCGTATCCGTTACCGCCTGTGCATCACTGTAAGGTGTGGCATTCACGAAGATCGGGTTAGAGTAGAACCACAGGTCGCGATAGTTCTGATCATTGATCTCGTTGAACCGAGTCTCTGCATCCGCTGTTGTGATCTTCGGGTCAAGTTGCGGTTCACCATTTACGGTCTCTCCTGCAACGTTCATGCCCAGATTTGTACCGCGCAGGCGATAATATTTATCCTGGTCCGTTGCTTTGATCTTGTACGTGATGACATTGTAACCTTCCGAATCTGTTGTCCAATCGTTGGACGTAAAGGTTGCCAGCACTTTGGTAGAGTCGTTAGTATCTTTGGAATAGGCGGCTGTGCCCTTCTCGGCCTTGCCCGTCACATCTCCTGCTATGAGATCGACATGATCGACCACCGGTACTTGTCCAGCGGACGTGCCGCTGTTGATTGGTTTTTCATAGTTGTTGCTCGTGGTTGGGCTCTTGAAACGGATTTTCAGTTCCACTTCGTCACCTTGGGTCACACCCAAGTCTCCGCCCATATCAGCCTGAGTGCCCGCGCCGGAAGCCGTGAAGTCCAGTGCGTTGATCAGATCACCGAATACGGAAAATGATTTCCCTGAACGCAGTCCTTCCAGCACGGCTTGCATCCCTGTACCATCAACCCAAGAATAGGTCTTGGCATATTCGCCCGGAAAATAACCGCTGGAATTGGTGCCAATCGTCTTGAAATGGTAATCCGAATTACCATAGTTCCAGAAGTGACGCCCTTCTCCCAACAATGCGTCCCACAGACCGCCCACTTTGGCGACCATATAGTCCACACCACCGTATGTACGGTATTTGTATCCATCATCTGCGGTCGGATTGGCTACGTTGTAGCTTGTGTTATACCCGCCGCGATCCGGTTCCATCTGGTTGCCCAGCATACCTTCGATACCAAAAACAATTTGTGGAGCCAGATCGTTGAACTCACGGAAGTCCGCGATGGTATATTTGTTTTTGCCCCGTGAAGGGTGATTGATCATCGCATAACTCGTCGTTGGATACTTGGTTGCCAGCCAATTGATAGCAGCTAGTGCATCCTGATGAGTTGTATAGGCACGTCCTCCCGTTTGATCCCAATTCGCTACGTCAGCCGCATCGAACAGATTCGCATCCCGATTGGTAAAACGATACTCAAATTCGTTTGCAGCTTCCAGCGCTTCGGTCGAATTCGGCTCATCTGTGAGAATACCTACACCAACGTGTTCATGTGTCGGCATGTCCCATTCGAAACCGGAGAAGATCGTTTTACCTGCGTATTTGCCTGCTTCCTGAAGTGCTTTGATCTGTGGCACCTGGTATTCATTCATCCCTTTGGACATCGGAATCGATCCACCTGGAATGTCTACTCCGTTCTGATCCCGCTTGGATAACCGCAAATGATCCGTAAGCGCGATCCAGTCCAGACCATACTTCGTCAGTCCCACGTCGAGTACATTTTCCAACGAATTCTGCGCATCATCGGACTCAAACGTATGTACGTGCAAATCTCCCGTTTGCCATGAACCTGTTGCCGAGCTGTTGGTTGGTGTGTTATCTCCCGCATCCGCATAGGTTACCGCAGCAGGGAAAGCTCCCATGACAAGGCCCGTAGCCAGTGGTATAAGCGTAAGCATAGCGAGCATTTTCTTTCCTTTATTGTTGAACAAAATCATCCCACCACCGTTCTGAGTTGTTGTGTCGGGAGTAAATATAAGAAACTTTGAGGGCAGGGTCAACGCAATGAAAGCGCCTATTAAAAATTTGACATATTCCTGCATTGCTTTACATTTCGTTAACGATTTCTTTTGCTGTATCTACGAAGATTATGCTCTATCATCCTCCATATTGAGGTGCTGGAATGGACTAGAGAGAGGTTGCAAGAGGGTGAAGAAAAATTCAGATTTTGTTCACCATTCAGGAAAGTTCCACCACAGTTAGTGGAGCATTAGGAAGAGAATTAACATAACAGGGGTGATGAAGAGGTATAAATGAAGGACTTTGTAAACATCTGAGAACGGAACATTTGCCGAATATAGAAAAAAGAACCCACGAATGCACAGACGCAATGCGCCCTGAATCCGTAGGTACTCTGGGTTTGACTGGGTTTTGATTTAGCTTTTACATGTTTACTTTTGTGAAGGGTAAGTTAACGGGTTGTGAAATGTGGGCACGAGTCGGCTGGCCCTTACTCTATTAGATCATTTTACATTTTTTTCGTACCCACAATTGCATAACGAGCACTTGCTATCTAATTCTTATCGTCTTAACTTGTTATATGTCCTGCTGCCTCCGTCGGCCAGAGTCCAATCCACCTCGAATCGCTTGCTTTTGATAACTGCTCTCATACTCTTGCGTGAAGCCTCCGACATTCCCCTCTCAGAGATTTTTACGTCCTCCAGTTTTGGGAACTGAGTCAGCAAAAAGCTCCAATCCTCTGTATGTACCCCTTCGATTATTAAACTTCGAAGCTCCGGCAACTCCAATAAGTGAATATTCCTAATTGGGTTATGGTCCAATATAAGCTTCCTCAACTCCCTGATTTGATTGAGGGGAAGAATGTCTTCGATCTGGTTATGATCTGCCCTGATCCACTGTAAATGTTGGAAGATTTTTAACGGAGATAAATCAACCAGTTTGTTATTTTCTATGTGAATGGAATCCAATTTTGATAGATGCTTAAGTTCATTCAATTTAGAAATGCTAGTCAATCCATTATCGTTGATACATAATGTTTCTACATTCTCTGGAAGGTACTTCAGCTCGTCTAGATCAAAATCCGGAGTATCACGAATGCTAAAGCTTTTCAGATTTTTGGCATACTGGATTCCGTCCAGATAGTAAACGTTTCCTTTTTCATGATAACGAAATATATTCCTTAATTGAAGAAGATTAATATCCGTCAGATCCTCCTTGAAAACTTGAAGCTCTGCCCGAATACTGCGTTCCAGAATTTCATCCTCGAAGAGAACTTTCGTTCCTTTTAGCCCGTTTACTTTGTGGGATACCTCTGCGAAATACTCTTGTCTAGCACTCTCACGTTCGGAATACTCATACATGTACCATTGCCATTCAAAATATATGGGTGGGATATAAGTGGGCCTTATCCATTGAATAGTCTCGTTATCAAGTATTTTCCCAATCAGAAATTGGTCATCTTCCTGAAGTAATATGTGATCATCATGACGAAAAATATTTCCTAATTCGACCATGCTTCTTGCGCTTTCATATGGAACCTGCTGTCGGTCCGCAATGGCAGCATAGTATTGATCATATGCTTTCAGACGTTCTTTTCTCATCTCCTCTGTGTTTTCCGTATCCCATACCTCAATGAATTGAAAGGTCTTCAACTTATGCTCTTCCACCACTTTTTTAAATGTGTCTGTCGCAAAAAATCTTAGATGGTGGTGTTGAGGTAAACAGAACAAATGCGCATCCACTTCAATTCTCTCTGGTAGGATGTGTATGTATTCCGAGAAAAAACCATAACCCATCATTCGTTCAACTGGATTGGTCATATCGATGAAATCCTGTATCCGATTCACCTTTACGGCGAACATGTCGTGCTCCTCATGAATCAGAGGCAGGAACTCGACGTCCTTGCCGATCAAAGGAGTCAACACTTCTTTTGCTTTTTTCGAAAACACTAAAAAAGTAATAGAATATTTAATACAATCACTCTTGTTACCTTTTCGTTTAGTCACGAATACCGGTGGCTCCCAATGTTTGCTATTTCCCTCAAAATAAGCATCCATTCGTTCATCATCTTGCTCAAACGACTCCAGTTCAATACGCATAGATTTTTCTGCTGGAACAAGCATCCAAATTTTAATAATCATCCACTCCGAAAGTAAATTGTAGTATTCCCATCTTCTATATCGGTCCCTCCTCGTTTAATCCATAGCTCGATCACTTTACTTACACTAACTCAAGTCCATTGAACTGACGAAGCATAGTGGTGAAACGTTCCAGTTCCTCTTCATTCCATCCCGATATGCGTTCATAAAAAGTTGACTCCTTCTCCTTGAGCGCACCCACCGTCGATTGTTGACCAAGCTCCGTCAAAGACAACAAAACGCCGCGCCGATCTTCGGGGTCCGGCTCCTTGCTTACATACCCTGCCTTCTCAAGTTGTTTAATCAAACGACTTACCGAACTGCGGTCCATAGCCGTCGCTTCTGCCAAAGCTGCGGCGCTTGTAGGACCGTAAGAATACAACCACCGCACCAAATGAAAAGCGGCAGGCTGCATAGTCGCATCAAAACGCTCGGCAGATCGCACATTAAGCGCATGCGAAGCACTAATTAGCGCATGGATCTGCTCACCTAGTGCCAGTTCCAGAGTTTCTCTATCTTTGGTTTTAACCGGGTTTTCACTCATTATTGTTGTTTCCCTCTCCTCGATACATCAAAGTAGGCTTATGAATATATAGTTGACAAATATCAATTAAATTATATAGTTGATTTATGTCCATTATATAATTCGATCCTATTCGTGTCAAAAGGAGACCTCATTATGAGAACAACACAACCCATTATTGTAATTACCGGAGCAACAAGTGGACTGGGGCAGCTTGCCGCCATTGAACTTGCCAAACGCGGTGCACATCTTGTGCTCACAGCCAGAAGCGAAGAACGCGCCGAGACGACCAGAAACAAAATCAGGGAAATTGCGCCATCCGCCAAGATCAACTTTTTCTTTGGAGATTTGTCCTTACTGTGCGATGTAAAACGTATAGGGCTTGAAATCGCAGCCGCTTATCCGCGTATCGATGTACTTTTGAATAATGCGGGTCTTCATGCTTTTGAACAAAGAGTCACTTCCGAAGGGTTTGCCGAGATGATCGCCGTGAACTATTTGGCACCTTGGCTGCTAACTCACACATTGCATTCTTCCCTGATTCGGGCAGGCCACGCTCGAGTCGTCAATGTTGCATCGGAAGCCTCCAGGAATCACGGCAAACTGGTGCTGCCCAATGACTTAACGGATACCGCCCCCTTTACTGCACGCGGATCCTCCTCAATCTATGGCAAAACCAAACTGCTCAATATTATGTTTAATGGCGAACTTGCCTGTCAATGGGACGGAACCGGAATCCGAGTGAATGCTTTGAATCCAGGTTTTAATGTTACGGGTCTCGGACGAGAGTTGTGGTTTGCGAGTGTGCTTGAGCACATTCTAACGTTTTTGCATATCGGGGACCCACGGCGGGGTGCGAACATCATGACTCGTTTGGCAGTGGAATCGGAATATAGTGAGGTTTCGGGAGGATATTTCAATGTTGGAAGCGGGGCATCCATTACTCCTGTGTATCCGGGCGGAGATGCTGGAATGCAAAACAAGCTGTGGAAGGTTACGACACAATTACTGGAGCAACGTGGTCTGTTGAAATAATCAAAACAGAAAAAAGCCTTCCAGATAACTATCTGAAAGACTTCCACCTCTTGCCGATCCACAATCAACCAAATCGACCACTAATATAGTCCTGTGTACGCGAATCAACGGGCTCGGCGAACATGTCTTGGGTGGCGGAGTATTCCACGACCTCCCCATTCAGGAAGAACACCGTCTGCTGGGAGACCCGAGCTGCTTGCTGCATATTGTGTGTGACCATCACGATGGTATAACGTTCCTTCAACTCATGAGCCAACTCCTCGATCTTGAAGGTCGAGACGGGATCAAGCGACGCCGTAGCCTCATCCATAAGCAGAATGTCCGGCTCCACTGCCAGTGCACGTGCGATGCAGAGGCGCTGCTGTTGTCCTCCGGATAAACTTAACGCGGAACGCTTCAAGTTATCCTTTACTTCATCCCACAGGACAGCAGAACGCAGGCTCTGTTCCACGATTTCATCCAGCTTCTTTTTGCCATGAATGCCGTGTTGTCGTGGGCCGAAGGCCACATTATCGTAGATGGATTTTGGAAAGGGATTTGGCTGCTGGAAAACCATACCGATCTTCTTGCGAATGGTTTCCACATGCACCTCGCCGCTGTAGATGTCCGTCCCGCCTACGGCCACTTTACCTTCGATACGTGTTCCCGGTATCCGGTCATTCATGCGGTTGAGGGTCCGCAGCAGCGTCGATTTACCACAACCGGACGGTCCGATGAAAGCGGTAATGGCCCGTTCCGGAATTTCAATGGAAACATCCTTTAGCGCCTGAAACTGACCGTAATATAAATTCAATTTGTTGATCTCAATGATTGACCGCACAATAGTTCCTCCCGGTGTTGAAATTGATCTTGTTACTGGATCAGCCTGACACATCAGGCTTGATTTTTGCGTGCATTCAGCCAAATTGGCACACGGAACAGAATATTAATGAGCAAGGCCACAAAGATCAACACAGCCGTTGTCTTTTGCGCAATTTCCTCGGCATCGGGCACAATAGCTTCGGATTGAATGTACCACAGATGTACAGCAAGGGTTCCTCCTGGCGATAGCAAATTGAAATCCCACATTTCCCCGGATGTAGACACCCCTGCGGTCAGAATAATGACGGCACTCTCTCCGAATGCCCGACCTGCCGTAAGGCAAATGCCTGTCATGATCCCGTTTATAGCCACCGGCAGCAATACATTACGGATCGTCTGCAAATGGGTAGAGCCAAGTGCAAAGGACGCATTACGAAGTTCAACCGGAACCGCCCGAACCGATTCCTCGGTTACCCTGGTAAGCACAGGCAGATTTAGAAAGGCAAGGCTGACGGCGGCGCCCAGAATCGTAAGACCAATTTCGAAGAACTCCACAAACAGGGCAATACCAAACAAACCAAAGATGATGGATGGAACAGAAGACAGTCCCTCCACGCAAATCCGCACGATCTCCATGAGTTTGTTGTTTGGAGCAAATTCCGCCAGGTAAATCCCGGCCGCCATGCCGATGGGAATCGAGATCAGGAGGGATAGAATCAGCACATAGAACGAGTTGAACAGCGCCGGCCCAATCCCTCCTCCTTCTTCAATCTCGCTTGGAACACCATATAGAAAGTCCCAGCTCAGCAAAGGCAGCCCTTTTTCCAAAAGAAGAAATAACAGTCCAACAATGAATAAAATGACGACAATCCCTACACCCCATACCATGCCCGTAAAAATCCGGTCCATCAGCGTGGATGCACCCCTACGTTTGCCGAACGAATAGGCGGGGACAGCATTCGCCTGTTTCTTCATACTCATGAGTAGCGCCCCCCTTTCTTCTGAAGCATTCTTACGGCTACAATCATCAAGATGGAAATGGCAAGCAGGATAAAGCCCATCATATACAACCCATGATTCCAGGTAGAATCGAATTCTACGCTTGAGATTTGCATGACGATATTACTTGTCAGCACTGCTGTTGGTGTAAACAGACTGTTAGCGAGTTGCGCCGTATTGCCGATGACCATCACCACCGCCATCGTTTCTCCAATGGCACGAGTCATCCCGAGAATGACGGCGTACATGATTCCGCCTCTTGCAGCAGGCAAGACCACACGAGTTATGGTTTGGAATCGGTTCGTACCAAGCGCATAAGCTGCATCCCGGTATTTGTTCGGTACAGCAGATATGGCATCATCACTGATCCGGCTAATGGTAGGCAGCACCATAATCGTCAGAACGATGGACGCTGCGAGCAAACCGTCCGCCAGATCATGTCCACTGATATCCCTAAGCCAGGGGATGAGAATCGTCAGTCCCAAGAAACCGTATACCACAGAAGGAATACCCACCAACAGATCCAATACGGGTCGCAGAATATGTCGAAGCCATTTTGGCGTCATTTCGGCCAGAAACACGGCAATGATGACGGAGATTGGAATGGCAAACAGCATCGTGAACCCCGTCAGTGCCAGCGTTCCCAGAATAAAGGTCAACGCACCGTAATGCTCATTTTCCGGGTCCCAGTTGGTAGAGAAAAAGAATTCGCTGAGCGAAACATCCGCAAAGGTCAGAACGCCCGTACGAAGCATAAGGACCAGAATGCATAACAGAACGAGACAAACGAACAATGTACTGCCAATACAAATCATGCGAAACAGTTTATTGGACCATCTTAAACGCGCCTTACGGTCAAACCGGGTTCCCGATCCGGGAGCCTTGCCAATGCTTGAACCAAGCTCACTCGGAGCAGGGCTGTTCGTGGATGGATTTAAATCGATCATGAAGGGCTCTTCCTTTCACATAGAGAAGCCAGCTTGGCGACCGTGCGCAGAAGCTGGCTATCCCTTTCCTTATGAAATGCGAGAATGATGGACGTTCGCAGCTTTCGTTATTTAACGGCAGCAAGCGGAATGAATTTCAGTTTTTTCAGGGAACCGTTCTGGAACTTGCTGCTTTGGATATACTCGATGAACGCTTTGGTTGCTCCCGTAGGTTGACCTTTGGTCATGTAATATCCAATCCCCCATACTTTGTATGTTTTGTTCAGGACGTTTTTCTCTGTTGGTGCCACGCCATTGATTGATACAGCCTTCATTTTGCTAGTTACATACGGAAGGTCAATATAACCGATTGCATTTGGTGTCGTTTCAATCGTTGTTTTCATATCGCCGCTGGAGCCAACCTCTTTGTAGTTGTCCCCTTTGCTCATGAAGTCCTTGCCATCCAAAGCTTTTTGTTGGAAGTTAACCCGTGTACCGGAACCAAATTTACGGTTAACTACAACGATGTTGGCATCCGATCCGCCAACTTCCTTCCAGTTTGTCACTTTTCCGGAGAAGATGTCCTGCAGTTGTTTTGTTGTCAGATTGCTTACACCCACATTGGTATTAACGACAGCCGTGAACACTGTTACAGCTACTGGATTGGCTACCAAGCCATCAAATTTCTTGAAGCCAGGTACATCTTTGGATGCATCCCAGTCTACAGCGCCAATGTCCGCTATCCCTTTACGAACGGATTGAGGACCTGTGATGGAACCTGCTGCGGAAGCCGAGATTTTAACTTTTGGATTATCTTTTTTGAATTCGCTGGCAGCTTGAAGTGTCAGCGGAAGCAATGCGGAGGAACCGTTAATGACAATTTTACCTTTCTCTGTGCTCTTGGCAGCTGATGCTGTAGTTGCGCCACCCAGTCCACCAATCAGAGATACAGCCATAAGCATTGCTGTGAAGGGTTTGATCCATTTTTTCATGTTAATTAAACTCCTCTCGAATTAAAAAGCTTGTGGTCATATTTGATATAAAACATTACTTCGTAACGGCTCTCCAGCTTCCGCCAGCTTGTACCAGGACTCGGCCGTTCTCAACCACAGAGATTTGTGTTCCGGCAACCGCGATGGATGATACATCGGAAGATACGGTGTACAGCTTGGTTTGTTTTCCAGTTACCGGATCGATCGAAAGGATCACGCTGTTGCTGTCATCCTGGCCCGCAAGTACATACAAGATGCCACCCGACAGAATAGCTTGTTCTACATCGTACTCGGCATACACCGGCGTAGACTTTTGAGATGAATCCACAGACAGCAATGATGCTTTACCGTCTTCGGAAGGTACACTCACGTAGTAGGCTTTCTGTCCGTCAGCAGACCATACAAATACCTTGTCGTCGGTTGATGTTGTGAGCTTCACAGCCTCTGGTTTTGGATTTCCTGTGTTATACGAAAATATTTGCTGTTGATTGGATGAGAAATCAATGGAGACATTGTCTTCATCCACATTGGTTGTATCCGAAGTTACGGTACCAAGTGTTGTTACGGTATAGATGAATTTCTTACCGTCAGCAGAAACATTCAGGTTTTCCTTATAGTCCACCTTGTCTTCGACCACTTTCGTAATCGCGCCATCCGCCAGATTCAGCTTGGCAATCACGGACCCTTTATCTCCTTGCAGGAAGTAGATTGCACTCCCGTCAGCAGACCATACTAATTCAGGCTTGATGCTGTTGTCGCTCGTAATCAGTTTCGAAGCCTTAGTCTTCAGATCAATAACATAAACGGCTCCTTCGGCATTCGTATACGCCGCTTGATCACCACTTGGCGAAATAACGAGATCTGATCCACCGTCTGTCGTTAACAACAACTCATATTTGCCGCTTGTCGTATTCACGAGATAATCGTTTCTGCCATTGTTATCGCTCTTGGAAACAATCAGCTTATCCGCTCCGGCAAAACGAGGATTCTCGACTTCATCGATCAAGGATACCGTACTGATCTCAAGCAGTCCGTTTCGTTTGACAATCGTACCGCCAACGCCCGACACCAGTGGACGAAGAGCGATGTAACTTGTACCACCAATGATAGTAACTGGTTGATTCAGATTCACTTTGACGTCATCTACCACGATTTGTTTACTATTGTTTTGGAGCGTCACGCTGTGATCATTCAGCTTGATCACCGTCGTTCCGCTATGTACTTCGGCTTGTGCGCCAATGGCTTTGATCACATCACGAAGTGACACAAGTGTCTCCCCATTTTTAACGATGGAACGAACGACGACGCTGTTACCGTTTATTGTAAGCGTGGAATTTTGCACCTGAGCTGCATTAGCCACAGGTTTCACTGCAGGAGCAGCCGATACTGCACTAACCACAGAAGTACCTAACACTGTTGCTACCATGGACACCACTAACACCTTTTTCATTGACATTGGCTCTTGTCACCCTTCTCTATTCCATTTAATTTGCCTCGTTTTGTCATGCCCTGCAGTCTGGTATTCTGCATGTATCGTCTTTATGAGAGCTTGTCCGGCTCATCCCCCCAACTTCCACGTTCATAGTAAAAATGACCTATCACGATTGTAATTATAGGAGAGATTTGTAAACGGGAAATCCTGGAATTGTTAACGAATTGTCAATGTTTTCATAAATACAAAAAAAGAGTCGATGGAATATGATCCATGACTCGTTTTTTTGTGAGTTAAGATGCGGCTCCAGTATCAGAACATGTCGATTCTTCAGACCTCAATCTGTTCATATAACTGTCTCGTGAGAAAGGAGGGCTGAATGTTAAGCTCGGTCAATCTTTCTTTGAGATTGCGATAGATCCGCAGCACATGATCGTGTTTACCCATGTACAAGTACGCCTGCATGGCACGACGATAGGCTTCTTCTTCATAGGGCGATTGACTGATTGCACGTTCTGCTGCCTCTGCTGCTTTTCTGCCGTTATAGGAATCCAGATATTTCTCGGAAAGCTTCAGTTTAAGCTCAAGTGAAAATTGCTCCAGCCGATGACTTAGCTCCACTATCCATGGGTAATCCTCCTGAGGTAACAGTTCGTCCTGATACAAATGTAAAGTTTGCTCGATTAGAGATATCGGCATATCTACTTCTTGCTCCATCCTGAACGAAATGTCCAGAAAATCATATACGTCTGCTCTGATCCGTTCCTTATCCAGGATATAGTGTTCACTTTTATATCTCAACAAATGTTCAATACCCATGTTGCGTAAGTTTTTTCGTAACAGGCTCACACAGGTGTGCAAATAAATTTTGGCTTTCTCATAAGGTTCATCGGGCCATAACTTTTCGATAATGCGATCCCGGTGAACTGCACTTGTCGCAGGGTTAGTCAGCAGCAAATACGCAAAAAGCTCCTTCTCTTTGGCTGTTCGCCACATCATCGTCTTTCCATTGGTGATTGCAACACGGAATGTTCCAAGCAATTGGACAAACAACTTGTCCGTATTATCAGTCTTGACGACAACGGGCTCCGTGGGTCTGTTCTTCTCCTTTGTCAATCGCTCAATGGTCCGTGACAAGCGCTCCATCTCGATCGGTTTAAGCAGGTAATCCAGTGCTTCATGTTCGAAAGCGGCCACAGCATACTGATCATAAGCAGTCGTGAACACGATCAAGGCATCCGGTTCTACCTCGTGTATGTTCGCCGCCAACTCCAATCCGCTCATTCCTGGCATCTCAATATCCAGAAACCAGATGTCCGGGTGAATGTTCCGAAATGCAGCAAGCGCATCGAAGCCATTAGCCGCACGCCCTGCGACGTGTACTTTACCTGTTCGAGCAAGGAACATTTCCAGCATATTCAAAGCATGCGGCTCGTCGTCCACCAAATACGCTTGCATCACTACAGGTTCCCCCTTCCCTTCATTTATTGGTATGGAAATTCAATCGTTATCTTCGTCCCGTGACCTTGTTCACTCTGGATCACAGGTGCTTGTCCGTTCATGTGTTTCAGTCGCCTCTGTACATTTTGCAAGCCAATTCCATGTTCGGCATGGCTTCTGTCCAGAATACTTGCCGCTTGCTCAGGAGACATGCCAACTCCATCATCCTCAACCACCACTTGAACCCGATTTTCACATTTTCGAATGAATAGCCGAACCGTTCCTCCATCAATCTTCTTCGACACCCCATGCCGGATAGCATTCTCCACCAGCGGTTCGATGAGGAGTGGCATCACTTTACAGGAATACAGTGATCTGTCCACATCTAATTCAACCTGAAGACGTGAACCAAAGCGCTCCTGCTCGATCTCCACATAGGCCTGAATCAACTCCATTTCCTTGCTGAGCGGAATCAACTCCTCCGAGTTATCCAGATGAAAAAGAATTCGCAAATAACGACTGAAGCTGCCTAACAGCTCTCCCGCTCTAGGCCCGTCTGTGAAGCATAACGACATAATCGTTCCCAAGGCATTATACAGAAAATGCGGTTTGATCTGTGAACGAAGAAACGCCATTTCGTTGTTCGCCGCTTCCTTCACCAGCCGTTTCATGCCGAGCAAGGTATGTACTCGGACCAGAATCTCACCCGCATCCAGCGGGCGTGTAATAAAATCGTTGCCTCCTGCCTTAATGCATGCCTCAATATCCGCTGGTGTACTTCGCATGTTGATAAACAGAACCGGCAGATCCACCTGGCTGAATTCCAGCCGAATCTGTTTACACACCTCATAACCGGTAACCGCAGGCAGCATCGCATCCACAATGACGAGATCGGGCAGCTTACCGCTTGCAAGTAGCGATTGTACCTTCATATCGGAGTCCGCAAAGATCAACTGAAAACCTTCCGTAGAAAGTAATGTATTCAGGTGCTCCATGTCCACAAGATCGGTTGTTGCAATCAATATGGCTGCTGGAGCGTTGTCGGACGGCAATCCCGACAAATCCTCTCCGTGCTTCTCCTGAGATACTGCAGTCTCTATGACGTTCTCCATGCCAGCATCTTCTGCGGATGGAAGCTCGATCTGAATTGATTCTGATTCATCGTTGACGCTAAGCCTGCCCCCCATAATGCTGACAAGCTCTGCTGCAACAGACAAGCCTGCTGAACCGTTATGCATACTCTCTAAATCAGGGCGTTCTTCTGTCCCAAATCGGGGAATCTGTTCCGTATGTGCCTCGAAACGAAGGATAATCCGCACTCGCTCTTGATGCCGTTCGCACTCGAATACCAGCTCCCTGTGACTATGCTGACCAATCATATGATAGACAAGGTTGTACAGCACTTGCAGCAGACGGCTCTCGTCTGCCACAACATATCGGGCCTCAGGCTCCAGCCTGCGTACCATAACGATTCCTTTGCCCGTAGCCAAAAACCCGAGCACCTCCGTGACCAACGAAAGGCAGGAAACCAGATCAACAGTGCCCACCAAAACCTTCATATTACCGTCTCTAAATCGAGACATATCGATCAGATCATTCACAAGATTGGACATCCGGTATGATGTATTGCGTATGAGTTGAAGCTTACTTCGAATTTCGGTCTCATTCGTGCGTCTCAACGACGTTCCTAGAAGAGAACGGGACAAATGAATGATGCTGTGAAGCGGCGAGTTCAGCTCATGCGATGTCAGCAGCAAAAACTCATCCTTTACTTTGTCCGATAATTGGAGCTGTTGCATAAGCTGCTGCATCGCACCATAAGCTCCAACATATTGATAGATCAGGAGCACGGCGAAGACACTCAAAATAACTAATGTTGTGCAATTCAGAAGAATCTGACTCACCGGATACCACGTTACAAGGATGCCAAGAACGTAGTTTACAAGCATAAGCCAGATACATGTGATGAGCAGCTGTAACTGGGAACGACTCTTGCTCTCATATTTTTTCAGAACATAGTAATGCAGAATGACAGCAAAGGCTACGGCATAAGACAACAGGTTAACGATATACATGCCTTCCTGAATGGAGGAATACACTCGAAATGGGGATATCATGATCAGGACGACGTATAGAGCAAGCAGAACACTTGGCAGCTGAAGCCATCTTCTGATCGTTTGCCCCAGTCCAGGGGCAAGTTTCCATGTGATCATACTAACAACGACGGCTACACCATATACCGCTGCATATTTCATTTTAAAGGCGAACTCGAACGGAATTCCCGGCGCAAGCTGTAATAACAGACGCTCCCCATTCGTCACCACAATGACGGCAAAACCCAAGAAAAATAGCGCGTAAAGCAACTGAATGCGATCACGATGCAGACGAAGATAGAGATAGAAAAACAGCAAACCAAAGATGACTACAATCCCCATGATGAACAGCTCCAGTCCAGACTGAATCATCGTTCTTCTTTCAATCTGACTGGCATACCCCAGTTCAATCGAGTTGTAGATGCCACCGCTGCGAAAATCAAAATTAGCTACCTGTAACACAATTTCAAGCTCTGCTTGTTCCGTATGAAAATAAATCGTATATGGCTCATTGCGTGGTTTATAGGATGCCGCAGACGTGCCGGGAAGCCCTGATCGACTCATAAGCTGCCCATCCAGATACATCGCATCCGCGAATCGAACATACCGTTTGGCAATTGCCAGCTGCTCCCCCTGAGGGACATTCCGCACGATCAGGCGATAGGTCCCATACCCCTTGCCGCTCATTGGATAGCCTTGATTGATCACATCCTCATCCCAGTCACCAGGCACTTGCATCATAATGGGCTTGATACGCATTAGATGAATCTGCTGTGGTGAGAGCAACTGCTCAGGATAGAATTCCCATTCTCCATCCAGTGGAATAATGGTATGGCTTGTCCATGAGAAATCTGTCAGCTCCAGAGTCCCCTGCTTGGCAACAGGCGTCTCTCGTCCACCCCCGATCTGCAACACCACCACGAGTGCGAGCAGTATTGTCATTAGTCCAACCCCTAACAAAAACCGATCCTTTCTGATGACAGTCATCTCTCCTTCTTCCGTAGCAGCTACCTCTCAATATAGCGTTATTTTCGCACTCACGCTTGACGCTGTCCATCCTTTTTCAAGGCTACGATATAACGATGAAAAAAAGGCATCCGTAGATGCCTCCTGGATTTCATCTGATCACGCTCATCCCTAGCTCAGGATAGAAACAAGCAGCATCAGCACTAAAACATTCTAATTTTGGGATGCAGCCTGGATTGCGCCGTAAGCCCAGTGAGCAACAGATACATCCTTCCATCTGGATGTACCGGACAGATGATCAGGTTCGATATGAACCAGACGATTCAGCAATGTAACGGCCTCTGCTCGTGTCACAGCATCGTTCGGACGGAATGCTCCGTCTTGCGACATACTCATGATGCCTACTGCCAATACACGCTGAACCGATTCGCGTGCCCAGTGCTGTGTAAGATCAGCAGCTTCGTTGGGCACAGCCGTTGTTGCTGCAGTTGCTTCTGCGTTTACATCCGCAGATGATTCCTGAGTTTTCAAAATTCGTTCAATAATGACAGCCATCTCGGCTCGTGTAATGGAACGCCCTGGCATGAAATCCCCGGCAGCATTGCCACGCATGTAACCTGCTGCAGTAGCCTTTGTAATGGCTTCGCGTGCCCATTCAGCAACCGGCATGTCCCGATATGATGTATTGAGCGCAGCCACGTCGCTGCCAGACGGCAGTATCCGAGACAATAAGGCAGCCATTTCAGCACGCTGAACCGCTTGATTCGGTCTGAACGTGCCATCCGCATAACCTTGAATGTAGGCTGATGACTGGCCTCCGTTCATCAAAATAATGGAAAATGTGCTGAACTTGGTGACTTCAAACTCAATCCCCGGTTGGTCTGTTCCATTAAATTTAACGATTTTACCCTTAACGAGTTCCTTTGTCCCATCGCTATGTTCAATAAATACTTGCAGCTTGTCCAGTTCCTTCTGCGTCAGGTTCGTATCTCTGATCGGCAGCACAACCGTCACTGGACGACTGCTCATATTCGTCTCAATCGTCATTGGACGACCTACCAAGCGGAAATCGGCGGTATTGGTTGACTGTTTGACGATTAATGGATCTTTCTGGATACGCTGCTCCACCACTTTACGTCCTGCGGCATCCTTGATCGGCACAAGATGGAAGAATATATCCGAGCCCACTCCCTGTAAAGAATTCGGCGAAAGCTGCAGGGAAGCGTTATCCGTTTCAATATACAGATTCATCTTCTCGTCTGCCATTAGTGAAGTAGACTTGGCAGGCAGTTTCACGTTCAGTTCGGATACCTCGTCCTTCTCATCCGGAATCATGATCCGGGCAATGTTCGAACCGACCTTCTTCAGGCTTTCAATTGCACGAGAAGTCTGCTCAACCGTCAGATTCACCTCGTCTTTTTTGTGTCCATCTGCCCCTGTTGTTCTCTCTATAATCGTTTCCGAAACAACGGCATTTGTGTTCCGTTCATTGGTCACATTTACTGTAATCTTCTCGGAAGTGCTTGCAGAAGGTGAGGTTGTCGTCGAACCACCACCGGATGAGCCTGGATTGGATGGCGTTAATGGTGGTGTAACCGACTGACCAATGACAGTAACTTTGCCTGACGATGCCTGTTTAATCATTTCAATCGCATCTGTATCTGTCACGGTAAAATATTCAGGCAGCGTTTCGTCGACTATTTGTACCGGATACTCGCCCTTGGCTGCACCGGAGGCAATCTTGAATTCAACCTGGAACAACGTCTGACGATTCTCGGATGGCGGTATAGGACTTAGCCCTCCATCCTCATCACTCCATCCCACGATGACCGATCCTGTCTCATTATTCGCATTATACTGTAGTCCTGGATGGTTACCTGTAACATCAGCCACCTGAAGGGCTGCGGGATTATACTTCAAGCGTACCCCGTAAGAGCCAATCGGTTGATCGAGCGACACGGTATCCACCGGGAGCGTGACCTTGTCACCTGCTTTTCCTTGCGCTGATCCGATCGAAACAAGTACATTACCAATTGGCTTAACTTCTGACAGCACAGTAACTTGTCCACTTTCCCCAGTCACCTGAAAGGGATCAAATTCCGTAATCAATGCCCCTGAATGAAGGTTTACTGAACTTGCACCCGCAGTCGCACTATCCTTGATTTTGAAATGAAGGGAATACAGCACTGTAGATTGATCGATGAATTGTTGAGTCGTCATCACAATTTGAATGAAGCCTGGAGCAGACGTATCTTTGGTCAGGCTAACTCCCTGATAGTTTTCATAGGCCTGCTGGTTCACGACCTCATCACCATCCACCAGTTGAAGCACTGCCGGGTCATAGGCAAAGGATAGTTCAGAGTGATAAAAAGAAAATTCTGAGCCTTTTGAATCATAGGATACAGGTACTTCGACGATGTCTCCTGGTTTACCGGATACTTCTCCGATATGAATTACAGGATCTACACTGGCCTGTGCCTGAGGAAGCCACGAAAAGCTCATGGAAACCATGAGCAGCATAGCCAGAAGCGCCTTCATGAATCGTTTGGATTTTACAGAAATTAAATGTCCCTTATTGTTTGGCAAGATAGTCACTCCCTTCTAATTTTATGAATTAATCCCCAAGTAAACGCCCATAATCAGGGCTGAATCTCTGGCATCCAGTACACCATCATCATTCATGTCCAACGCTTCAATCTGACTCGGTGTTAACGTGATTAAACCTTTGATATATTTATTCACTAATAAGGCATCTGCAGGTGTAATCACACCGTCTCCATTCGCATCACCTTTAATTCGCAACATAATGGTTACATCCACGTTATCCGAGAACACAACTCCGTTTTTGGCCTGCCAGCCAAACGTTGTCTTTATCCCTGTAAAAGCTGAAGCAGGAACGAAGGTCAATGTATTCAACTCTGCAACAGGAATCACCTGATTCTTCACAACGTCAACACCATTCAGCTGTACTTTGCCACTGTCAGGCAGAGATGAAATGCGAATGTCCGTCATCAATTTGTCTTCTGAATCGGCGTAATTACTGGTAAAATCCAAAGACGTAAAGGCTACTGGAAGCCCTTGTTTAACCGTTTTGGAAAATGCACCTGCAACCGGCTTAGGGGCATTATTCTTGCTAAGACCCAAGACACGATTAAAGGTTCCATCCGCATTAAAAATAACGATCCGATCTCTTGCCGTATCTGCCATGTATACTTGCCCTTCTGGACCAACGGCGATCTGATTGCCCATGTCGATGGGATATGTGTCCGTTCCACTCACCCACGTACTCAGGACAGGCCGATCGGGATAAACGAAGCCTTCGTAGCCGGTCTGCATGATCTGATTCTCACTCACAACGTATAAACGTTTGTTCACTGAATCCAATGTCAGATCTCCAAGCTTGTCTGTTGAATTCGATATACTGACCAACGGGTAGAGCACAACTCCGCTCATATGTGTATACCATCGCTGATTGTCATCTCCAAGAATTACACTGGAGTATTCTGTAAACCCTCCGCTCGAACTCCCCCATCCTGAATCGTCCAAGTTCATGTTGGCTAATGTTGCGTACCTCTGTGGAACATTATTCAGCACTTTGTATTGGTTGTAGAACAGAAGCAAGGTTTCATTGTTGTCCTGTTTGTATCGAATTACATTCCTGATATAGGGTTGCTTATCCTCGTCTTGACCCGCATACAACGAAAATTTACGCATAACATCTATAGGCGGTGCGTTCACTGTACCGTCCGGATTAAAAATATGTACCTGTAATGATGCACCCGATTCGGCTGCATAAATTAGTCCATCGCTTCCCATCGTGGCCGCCGTCACAAGGTTGACCTCCATGGTCGCCAGCACTTCGCCTTCCGGTGTAGCCCGAATAACCCGATTGTTGCCGCTGTCTGCGATCAGCATCTCGCTTTTCCCATCAGCCGTCTTATAGAACTCGATATCTGTAGGTTGGCTTAACGAAATGGGTGTTGTTGCGGCCAATGCCGATGAAGATGGTAAACCCACGCTTGTGAGTAATGTAATGACAAGAGCAAGCACAGTCCACCGTATAAACTTCACTCTTGTACCCCTTCCAATGTATAGACTCAAATGTTCTCCTCCTTAACCTTTCTGATGACGTACTGTTTCAATATAAATAACAGCTCTTAACAATCACTGAAAACCTCAGAACCAATAGAATAAGGAGGGGAAGTCCTTTTTCCTCAAAAAAAAAACGAAGGAATTAACGGATACACCCATTAATCCTATCGCTAATGTTTTATTCATATAAAATTAGATATGCTAATGCAACTGATTGATCGCTTCGTTCTACCGAATAAATAGTTTCATCAATGTATTAAAAATCGGATTCACAATATAACCTGTCGGATGGATAGAATACCTCTTACCCGAGTTCAGACGGCTGATCTTCTCCATCTCCTCAGCGGACAGCTCAAAATCAAAGATTTCACTATTCTCCCTGATCCGCTTTGGATTAGACGATTTAGGAATCAGTATGACGCCCCGTTCCAGATGCCAACGCAAAATCACTTGAGCCACCGTCTTATCTTGATGATCAGCGATTTCCTTCAATACCGGATGCTGCAATAACACTTTATTCCCCTGCCCCAGTGGACCCCACGCCTCATGTAAAATTTGATATTTGTCCATATAGGCACGTAGTTCGTTCTGCGGAAATTCCGGGTGCGTCTCGATCTGGTTGATCATCGGCAAGATTTTTGCGTGCTTTCTTAATTCTTCCAGATGCTGAATCTCAAAGTTCGCGACCCCAATGACTCTGATCTTGCCCTCCTCGTATAATTCCTCCATGGCTTTCCACGTTTCTATATACTTTGGCGAGGCAAAATGGATTAAATACATGTCGAGGTAATCGACACCCAGCTTGTTTATCGTTTCCTGGAAAGCTTTCTTGGTCGCTCCATAGCCATGATCTGTATTCCAGACTTTCGACGTGATGAAGAATTGCTCTCGCGGAATCTGACTATGCTTCATCTCTGCTCCCAGCGCTTTCTCATTCCCATAGATCCGGGCAGTATCAAAATGTCGGTACCCGACCTGAATGGCCTCGCGAGTCGCTGTTGTAAATTCTGCTTCTTTCGTTATTTTGTAAACCCCAAAGCCTAGTTGGGGAATAGGAACCCCGTTTCTGGCTTCAACCACTTTTGTATGCAAATTCATTTTAACTGCTCCTCTCAAAACGGAATATACTTGATATATATTATATCTAGTTAAAGCCAAAAAAAGAGGTTAACCCTTTTTTTCTTCATGAAACAGATCGGTTAACCGTATGTCTTTTAAATAATTCTGCATTGCGATCTCTGCGCCCTCAAGATGATGAATGACCTTTTGTTTCACGTCATCCACGTCTTGTCCCTGGAGTGTTACATCCGTATGAATTTTAAACAAATCTTTGCCGGGTTCAACCGCCAGGAATACGTCCAACATCGTGATTTCCGATAAAGGCTGAGCAAGCAATATGCCGCCCTTGGCCCCTTCTTTAGCCATTGTCAGTTTAGCGTTATTCAGGTTGCGAATGACTTTTACCGTCGTAGGAACCGGAATATTTAGCTGCTCCGATATCACTTTGGTCGATAGATAATTAAGACAGTTCTTCTCGGTGTAAGCGTGAACGTAGAGCAGAATGGAGATTCCCTGTGATAAGGCTGTAGAGTATGCCATTGCATTCATCCTAACTATTTCTTTTCTAAATATACTATATATCTTTTATGTTTAGTTAGCAACTATCAGCCTATTCCCACTCCACCCTCGATTTCATCGCTGCATATTTACTGGGAGTGATACCTACAGCAGCCTTGAAAGACCGACTGAACAGATGAATACTCGAAAAGCCAACTTCCTCGGCAATCCGGGTTAAATTATGTGTGCCTTCAATAATTCTTTTCTGGGACTGCTCTATTCGGATATGTGTCACATATTTGTGAAGGGTAATCCCCAGCTTGCTTTTGAACAAATGCGATAAATGGTTCGTCGATACACCGACATGTCTACTGATAGCAACATTATTTAATTGAGGGTCGGCGTAGCATTCATGAATATAACGAATCGACTTTTCAATGAATGCCCACCCCTTGGTCATGTTCCCCTCTTGGTCCTGATCTTCGGATTGATTTTTGAAAAACAGATGCAGCAACTCCAAACATATGGATTTCGTGATTAACGAAGATCCTCCCCGCTGCTCCTGAAACTCCTTATGCATGAGCGCAAATCTCTTTTTCCATTCAATTCGATCGGCTAATTGCAAATGAGAGATTGGGCGTATGGAAGCCAGCTTCATTTCCCTATCTTCCAGATCGGGTCTTTCACTATGAGCTGCACTCGTATTCTTCAATAAACTACGCTCTTCCTCATAGTACAGATCAAAATGAAAAATATACTGAATCAATGGCTGCGTGGAGGTGGACCGAATGATATGAGACATGAATGGATGCATCAGCACAATGTCGCCTTCTTTGACCAGGTATTTCACACCACTCAAGAAGAACTCCGCTTCCCCTTGTTCGATGTATGTATACACATGATCGTGGTCTATCCATTCCCCTGCCAAAGAAAATGATTCCGTCATTCTTGCCGCTCTTACGAATGGCGAAATGCTATTCATCCATGGCTCATACACATGTATTCCTCCCAACTGCCTTCTCACTGATCCGGTTATATTTTCGCAAACACTTTATCGAAGCCTGCTTTGGACTTGGCAAACAATTCACTTGAATCGACGGTTGGCGTTGGTGCCAGTACCTCTTGAGATACGACGCCAGTGTATCCAATCGCTTTTAGATTCTTCAAGAATCCCTGCAGATCAATTACTCCTTCACCAGGGTATAAACGCTCATGATCCAGCAATTCTTCAATGGGCAGATCATAAGCATCATTGATATGAACATGGACAATCTGTTCCTTCTTAAGATCCAACACCTCTTCAATCTTTAATCCATTCGTATGCCAATGATAGGAATCCACCAATAAACCTACATTGGGAGCATGAATTGTTTCGATCCAGTCAAGCGTATCCTCCACACTCCAAATAAATGGATTCTTCCATTGAGTACGCAGATGATGGCAACCCACAAACTCCAGGCCCAGTCGAATTCCATATGCGTCCAGAATATCTGCACACAATCTCAATCGTTTGGTAGCTGCCGCCATAAATGATGCTGCTGGCTGATCTGTGGAAGGTAAAATATAGGTGCAACAGCTGTAACAGTTCAACGAAGCGGAGGCTTCTGCCAATTGAACCAGCGATTGAAGTCCTTCACGAAACTGTTCATCTGTGGTTCTCCAGTCCACGGTCAGATCGGATGAAGCGATGATCACCTGATTGCTTTCCAACAGGTGTTTGGCCTGTTCTTTGCCAACATCTTCAATCAATGAGAGCGGATTCAAATCTACAGACTGAAATCCGTATTTTGCAGCATTCGTAATATATTGTTCATTGGACTCGATGTTCCCTAAGCCTGCTCTTGTTAACCCTCTAATCATCCCAATCTCCTCCTAGGACCAGTCAAACAGTACACCGTTATACTGGTCTTTATTCAATCTCAGTCCCTCATATGCTTCTTGCGCTTGATCCGGCTTCATCACATGACTGATCAATGGTTCGATATGCAGCTTGTTCTTTAACATCAGTTCAAATACAATGTTCGAATTTCTCACCAGGGAATGCTTCACGAATTCGTTCGGCTCAACCGGGAAGCGCCATTCATGTGCCCCCTTAAACGTAATACAGCCTCGTCCATACAGGTGGCAGTAGTTCAATATATCGGTGACATCCGTGTTATATTCGCCTCGTGGACTGCCCAGGAAAATAATCTCTCCCAGCTTCCCGATCCACTCCAGACTTTGAACACCAACACTGGGTACACCCGTCGCCTCAATATGAGTGGATACACCTGCTCCACTCGTTATGGCATGTATCTTTTCTTTTACTTTATCTTCTCCGCCATGGAGCGTATAGTCAACCCCACATGTCTGGGCAGTTCGAATTCGTTCCGGTGACAGGTCCACGCCAATCACATTTGCACCTTGAAGGCGTGCCAATTGAGCAGCCAAATTCCCTACCAATCCAAGCCCCGTCACGCCAACAACGTCCCCAAGTTCAATATTGGATACACGAACGGAGGTGAATGCCACGGTTGCCATACGGGTGAAGGGAACCCACTTCAAATCCAAGTGCTCAGGTACCTTGATGAAAACATGATCTGTGGATACCACTTGATATTCAGCATGTTGACCATAATGGAACAGAGCGTCCCCAGGCTGAACATGGTGTACCCCCTGTCCCACCTCGATCACTTCACTTACACTTGCATACCCCGGACATACGGGAAGCTTGGCCCACTCTTCTTTTCCTGATAACATGGCCAGCTCCGTTCCCGGACTGATGAGGGAATAGATCAATTTTACCAATACTTCCTTCTCCCCTAGAGCTGGCAAAATAAAATCCTCTTCTACGGTTTCCACTTGCAGCGGACGAGCAAACATGATCTTTCTATTCTTCATCACCTTCACTCCTTTCTTATCTTTTTAACTACAATATAAGACTTTTCATTAACATTGTCTTTGATTGCAAAACCGATTTTTTATCTAAAACAACGATTTTAAAACCTTTGTAAGCGAATACAGCATAAACGTAAAAAGACTCACATGATCCAATGATCTGTGAGCCTCAAATTCAATCCTATTCAGTCGTAGTCTGATACAATGCGGTACACCCATTAGAAGACGGGATATTTCAGGGATATCCAGCCGTCATTGAAACCGGATTGGCCGCATGGTTCCTTTTTTGCTAATTTCACAGCTGCGCTTGTCACTTCTTCTCAACCGCAAACTACGGCTGCAACCCACGAACCTCAAACTCATAGATTCGGGCTGCCGTATCGCCGCCCTGCGTTGGTTTCAGCACATTCAGCTTCACATAACGAGCCTTGACCAGTGCAATTGCATCCGAGGTTTCGGCTGCGGTATTCCCCAATACATGAACTACATCTGACCAATTCACGCCATCAGCACTGACCTGGATCGAATAGTCGCTCGTATTAAAACCAGACCACTCCCCACCACTCTCCGCATGTTTGATGACAAAACCACTGATCTGATGTTCTTTGCCAAGATCAACTTGCAGCCAATGCGCCTGATTCCCCAGTGCGCACCACTTGCTATTGCCCGTCACCTTGCCGTCAATTGCCTTTCCCGCACCTTCAGCAGGTCCGCAAGCATGGTCGGCAGTGGCCGTTTTGCCAAGTGCGACATTTTTGATCCCGGAAGCAGCCTTACTTACGGTGATCAAAGCTTGCTTTGTTACCGTATCCTGCCCCGAGCTGTTGGTAGCTGTAAGCGTCACATTGTACGTGCCTTCCTTGTCATACGTTACCACTGGATTTTGCTCCGTGCTGACAGACGGACTGCCATTCTTGAAAGTCCACAACCAGCCTTCCGTCACCTCGGAAGAGAGATCAGTGAAATGCACCTGCTGACCCGGTGTGATCAGCGTTGTATCCGCCTTGAACTTTGCTTCCGGCTTCGGATACGCTGGCCACTGAATGGTCACGCTGGCAGCCTGGCCGCGCTCATATTTTGCATTCACTGCCACGACTTTCAGTATAGTCGCCTGTTCCGCGTTGATTCTCTTCATCTCAGGCACATAGAACACGTTATTGGCGGTCGCACCCACCCAAGTCTCTTTGCCGTCGGGCAGTACACGGTAAATCTCATATTGTTGAACTTCCTCGTTCAACGCGTTCCATTGCAACCTTGCATCACCGTAAATACCGCCGCGGAAATCGGATTGGGTGACATTCAATGCTTGAACTGCTTCAAGTGGCTTCACTGGATTAGAATTGTTCTGAATGGATATCTGACCAATATGGATGTCATAATCCGATATGATTTCCTTGCTGTCAAAATGCAGAGACAATGCCACAATCCGCTTTCCTTTGTAAGGCGTCAGATTCAAGATGTCCGTCGTCCAACCCGATGCCTTTTTGTCTTTTACCTCCATAAAGACGAACTGGTCAGGACGGTCTGCAAAAGCCAGGCCAACCTTCATGCTCGGCTTGTTCTGCGTTTTGTACGTGATCGACAGCTTGGTAGCTGGCTCAATCTTCAGATCGGTTTGATACAGCTTCAGATGGGTGGCATTTGCCGAACTTAGCGTACCCGCTACCTTGAGGGAACTGCCCCCATAGTAGGCATCCGACCAATCCAGGGACGGCGTAAGTGCGTTACCCTTACTCTCTGTCAGCCAGCGCCATGTCGGAAGTACGTCCTGCAAACTGCGATTATTCCATCCAGTCTCCCGCACTTGCGTGCCATCAACATAGAATCTCTCGCCACTGCCCGTGTTGAAGTTGGTCGTGAATGGCAGTTGGTCCACCGGCGATGATTCAATCACATTGTTCGCAATCCCTTTCCAGGCCTGGCTTGTCACCGTATTGGCCGGGTTGCCGTTCTGCCCTACCCAGAATTTATTTTCATGGGCAAAGAAATCGGCCATGCTATCCGCGCTGTTGTACGACCAATCCGGCCGATAAATGCCGAGGGAAGTCACAGCCGGTTTCCCCTCAGGAAACAGAAAATTCCATTTCAGACTGGTATCGTATCCTTTAGCTTCCACATCAATACCTGCGAACAGTTCAAATGGTGATCTGCCCAGGCTTTTGGCTTTGGCCGCAGAACTGCCAAGATCATTCCACCAGAAATTCAGGAACATGCTGTCTGATACCTTGTTCCCGTTATCCTGAAGGAACATTGCATTCCGGTCCGTCAGCGCATTTTGCCATGAAATATTGCCTTCCTTCGTCATGGAATCATACCAGATGATCTCCATACCCGCGGGCTTATGATCCTGAAGATAACGGAGGAATGTCTTCATTAACTGTGCGTCAGTGGCTGTTCCACCTTCAGTCTCCTGATTGATAAACCAGCCGTCAAAACCGTAATACTCCGCTACCTCAATTAATTTATCCGCGGCCGGGAAGGAACCATCGCTGTTCTGCTGAAGCATTTGCTTCACCCACTCATATTTGCCACCGTATACGGATGGCGGGAAGAACACTGTGCCCATGATTGGCACTCCGTTCCGGTGTGCCGCATCAATCGTGTCGGCGCTTGGTGGCACAATAATACCTTCTCCCGCCGAGCCACCCCAATATACGAGCTTGTCGACATACTGCCAGTAAGAGAACGTATTTGCAGAGAATGTATCCGATCCCTGTGATGGAACACCGCTGGTTCCCTGATTCAGCGCAGACAATGCCATGACTTTGGGATCTTTCGTTGCGTTCGGGTTAATTGCCTCTCCTGTGAATCGGCTCTGGAGCGGAGTGGTGCTCCGGTTGAAGGCCGCATCCGGGTCGGAAGCTGGACTCCAGTTAAGCAATTGTTTAGGCAGCCAATAGGATGAATAAGGTTGCTTCGCCAAGGCCGCTGAGGAAAGAACAGCGCATACCAATATTACAAATAGGAGACTCGCACCAAGCTTTTTCATGCCATATCCTCCAATCCAATTTTGGCAATCCACTCAGGGTAAAAAAAGAAACGCCCGTCAAACCGGACAGACGTTTCCATGTCTACTTTATCATTCAGGCTTATTTTGGATTTGCAGCTTTCCATTCGTCGTATTGCTTTTGTGCTTCTGCAATCACTTTATCCAGACCTGCCGCTTTCAACTTCTCGATCGCTTTCGGCAGATGCTCATCCGGGTCAACAGCTCCCGTCATGATGGATGGGTAGAATTCCTTCACGATGGCTGAGATGGAAGCCACTTCCGTCTTCACCGGGTCAGGATTGAAGTTGAAGCCAAAGCTCGGAGCAACTTTCGCGGAATTGTTGAATTCCTTGAACGCTTCCCACTTATCTGCTGGATCTTCCTTGTGCATGTAGGTCAGGAACAAGTTACCCAGGGCAAAGCCAGGCATCTGGAATCCGTCCTTCATCGCTGGCAGATCCTCAATGACATTATCCGAAATCTTATTGTAATGTGTTCCTTCAATGCCGTAGTTGATCAGGTTACGCAGATATGGATCGGTATTGAGCAAGTTCAGGAACATCATAGCCCGTTCAGGGTTCTTGGAGTTCGCCGAGATTGCATGCATAGCGCCTGTTGCCGAGCCAGTGAAAATAACTGGATCCTGCATCGGTGTAGTCACGATATCATAGCCCGCACTTCTGGACCATCCCAGTTCGGCGTACGGCTGTGTCTGTTCACGGTCAACAAACCATTTGCCTGTTTTGATGTTGTCGATGCCTTCCAGTGTTGCTACATCCTTTCGCAGATAACCAGCCTGATAGTATTTACGGATGGTTTTCAACGAGCTTTTCAGCTCTTCAGATTCCAACACATTAACGTATTTACCGGTGTCACCATTCATGTTGATACCAACCGGGAATTCGTCACCCAACAGGAAGTCGAACGCCAGATAAGGCTTAAAGCCCTTCGGAACAGCCAGCGGAGTAATGTCGGCTGGTTCATTATCCTTAATTTGCTGCAGGTAAGGCTCCAGATCCTCTAATGTGCGAATCTTGGTGATGTCCATGTTGTATTTATCAACGTACTGCTTGTTGAAGCGCCATACCCATTGCGAAGCCAACTCTTTGTTCACTGGCACGGCATAGTTTTGGCCATCGATCTGCGATCCTGATAGGAATCGTGGATCAAGCTGCTCCTTAATGCCCTGACCATACTTATCCAACAGATCATTGATGGGCAGGAATGCTCCTCTGGTGGCATTTGGCAGATAGTCATAAGCCCAGGAAGAGGTGAAAGCGATATCATAATTTTCGCCCGAAGCGGTAATGACTGGCATACGTTTGGAATAATCACCCCAGTCAATCATCGTGATGTCGACGGTTGTATTTATTTTCTCCATTAAGTATTTGTTCATTTCTTCCTGTACCATTGGCAGATCGCGTTGTGGACCACCAATCAGATATACCTTGAGCTTCACCGTGTCCTTATCGCCGGATTCTCCCCCGGATGCCGCATTCCCGCTTGTATCATTGGTATTACTGCCACCGCAGCCTGCTAGAACAGTAGAAAATGCAAGCAGTAAAGTAACCATGAGCAGAACCATTTTTTTGGTCTTTTTGTTCTTCATGTGTATCCCCCTTATCAATGTTATTGTTACTGCCCTTTGAGGGCAGGCACAACCAGACTTATTCTTTGACCGAACCGATGGTCAGGCCTTGTATAAAATACTTTTGGAAAAACGGATACGCCAGCGCAACCGGCAGTGTAGCCAAGACAACCATCGCCATGCGGACGGTCTCCGTTGGCAGTGTCGAGGCAATGTCATAGGACACGACCCGGCTGCTGTTTTGCACAACAAAATCCATATTGTTCTGTATTCGAATCAGCAATGTCTGGAGTGGAATCAAATTCGCATTGTCGATGTAGAGTAGCGCATTGAACCAGTCATTCCAGAATCCTAACGTACTGAACAATCCAATAGTCGCGATGCCCGGCAACGAAATCGGCAGTACGATGCGCGTATAAATACCGAACTCAGTAGCTCCGTCGATTTTGGCCGACTCAATAACCGCATCCGGCACGGTGGTCGTGAAAAATGTACGCATGACGATAATGTAAAAAGCGTTCATGATTGACGGCAGGATCAGTGCCCAGATCGAATCCCGCAAGTGCAGCACCTGCGTAACCACGATGTAACTGGGAACGAGACCGCCGGAAAATAGCATGGTGAAGAAGGCCAAAAAGCTGAAAAATCGACGCTGCGCAAAATTTTTGCGTGAGATGGCATACGCATACGTGGTGACCAAATACAGTGTTAGCGCGGTTCCGACAACCGTCACCGTTAAGGTAACCCCAAACGATTGGGCCATCTGCTGCCCGGATTCCATAAGGAATCGGTAGGCATCCAGCGTCCAGACTTCAGGGAACAACTTAAACCCATTGATCGCCAGCGTCTTCTCATCGGTAAATGAGATGATAACGATGAACAGAAACGGAAAGATACAAGATAAGGCAAACAGGCCAATAGCTATATTAAAAATCACATTGGATAACGGCGAAATGGCATTCAGATCTCTCGATTTCTTTCCGGTCCTCCTCGTATGGGCAGATGCCCGCTTTACCGGTTCGCTTAAATTACTCATGGAAGCACCCCCTTGCCGCAGCCTAGAATACGGCATAATCCTTTTCAATTTTACGCACAGCATAGTTTGCCAGCAGGACAAGAATCAAACCAACAACCGATTGATACAATCCTGTAGCTGTACTCATTCCTGTATCACCCATAATGGTCAAGCCGCGGTATACAAACGTGTCGATGACATTGGTGACCGGGTACAGCGCACCAGAGTCCCGCGGAACCTGATAGAACAGTCCAAAGTCGGAACGGAAGATCCCGCCGATCGCCAAAATGGTGAGGATGATCATTAGTGGTCTGAGCAGTGGCAGCGTAATGTACCGGATCTGTTTCCACTTGGTGGCGCCGTCGATCATCGCTGCCTCATAATAAGAACGGTCGATACCTGCGATTGCTGCCAAATATACTACACTGCCATAACCTGCACCTTTCCACAGGCCGAGCAGAATGAGAAAATACGGCCAATACCCTGTCTCACTGTACCAACTAACCGGATCTCCACCAAAATAGGTAATGATCTGGTTGAACACACCCTTTTCCACACTTAGAAACGAGAAGACGAAATAACTGATAATAACCCAGGACAGGAAATAAGGCATAAACATTGCGGTCTGGTAGATCTTCGCCAGCCGTTTGTTCAGCAGCTCGTTCATGATGATCGCAAGCGTCACCGCGAGCACCAACCCGAGAAAGATCAGCCCCAGGTTATACAGAATCGTATTACGTGTGATGATATAGGCGTCACTGGTGGAGAACAGAAACTCAAAGTTCTTGAACCCGACCCATTCGCTTTTTAGAACGCTTTCAAGAAATCCGCCCGGATGAATCCGGAAGTCCTTAAAAGCAATAATCGTTCCGAACATTGGCAAATAGGCAAAAATGATAAACCAAGCTGCTCCCGGCAGTACCAGCAGAAGAAACGCCTTGTTCTTCATCAGACTTTTGAAGATGCCCTGCACGGCTGTCCCTCCTTATAATCTCGTTCATTATCGCTTTAGCTGCATCCAGCATTAATCCCCTATAATCAACACTGGACCTAAGCTATTTTGTTGCTTTGGATTTCCTCGTTCACTCCTACCTCCATTATGCAAGCGCTACCAATTTTGAGATAGTTGAAAAACCCAATAAATTGATGGATTAATTAAAGATCGTGCATTCATTGCATAACAAAAAAGACACCCCCACATGGAGAGTGTCTTCATTCAGCCGGAGCTCCCGGCTTATTTTTTCATGTAGATCGAGCGCAGCTCCGTAGGAGAAACGCCAGCATATTTCTTAAACTGTCTGTAAAAGTATGTGGAGTCCCAATAGCCCACCTCGCCCGCTATTTCTGCCGTTTTTTTGTCCGAATATAACAGCAAATGAGTGGCACGCTCGATTCGGTACTGGTTCACATAATCAGAAAAGGTGGTACCGACCTCTTGCTGGAACAATTGGCCGAGGTAGTTCGGATGAAGCTCCAGCCTCTGACTGAGCGTCTTAAGTGAAAGCTCATCCTGATAGTGATTTTTCACCACCTCCAGCACAGCCATGATATGCGGACTGTACGTTTTCTCGGCGGTATGATATGTATCCAGCGTGCGATGAACAACCTTTCTGACTAATTGTTTCAGTTTGTTGAGCGTATGAATTCTGGACAGGGGTCCGAAGATGTCCCCGTAGTCAGGCGTTTTCTCTAGTTCCTTGGCGGCCAGCATAAGCTGAATCGCAGAATTGAAGAACGGTGTTCTCGGGAGGCAGGGTTCCTTACCCTCAACAATGAAGAATTCATCGATGAACCGATCCACCTCTGTACCTTCACCATCCCGTAGCAGCTTGTGGAACTGCTCCATCGCTGGCCCAGGCTTCTCTTGATGCTGATTGGTAGCTTCTTCGTTCTCCACTTGCATGATGAAGGTATTACAATCCATAAACAAATGATTCTGAAGCCACAGCTTTACGGACTTGCAACTCTTTGGAAAACCCAGATAGGTCGACTCGGATTGACCGATGACCCCCCATACACGTGCACCTGTGTCCTCAGCAACCGCTTGCTTCATTTTGGTGAGTGCCTGAAGCTGCCATTCATCACTACCTTCCGTATCGGCTGAAACAAAGAGCAGCATGATGTCTCCGTCCTGATCAGGAAAACAGATGATTCCGCAGCCATCCGGGAGGCCTTTGTTCCCGATCTGCTCACACTGCTCAGCAATTCCCGGCAGATACATCTGGGGATCATCCCCCTTGTCATCTCCTACAATCCGCAGAGAAGCCGCACAATATGTGGACTTGTTCATGGGAATCTCAAGCATCTGTGCACGCTCACGGAATTCTTTGGCGTCAATGGTCTCGTTCGCCCACCGCTGCAAAATATTGTTGCGCAGAATCCTCCAGCTCTGATCCATTTGAATCTGGCGCATCTCTTCGTGCTCCCAATCCCGCTGCATATGCTTGATGGTCGCTTCCAGTTCATCCATATTGACTGGCTTGAGCAGGTAGTTCTCAACCCCCAGTGAGATGCCCTCCCGCACATATTTGAATTCTTCGTAACCACTTAAAATAATGAATTTGGTATATGGATTGCGCGCTTTAGTCTCCCGGATCAGTTCAAGTCCGGTCATTTGCGGCATCATGATATCCGTAATAATCAGATCGACAGGAACCTCGTCCATCATTGCTAGCGCTTCCAACCCATTGCAAGCCGTTCCGGCAATTTGCATATTATTCTGATCCCAATCAATGATGGCTTGCATTCCTTTCACAATAAGCGGCTCATCATCGACCAACATTACACTTCTCATCCCGTTTCCTCCCTTGTAACTGGAATGCTGATGGTCACCTCACATCCTTCGCCCTCCACACTGTTCAGGTGCAGACCATAATCACTGCCATAATTCAGACGTATGCGGTCGTGTACGTTCTTAAGACCCAAAGATCGGTCAGATGTCTCAGTAGCTTCATCGCCCTTATGCAACCCATGCTGCAGTTCAAGCAACCTATCCGCGGAAATCCCCTTTCCGTTATCCTTTACACGGATACGAATCACGCCGTTCTCTTCTTCGGCTGTGATGGAGATTCGGTTATCCTCATCATTTGTACGAAAACCATGCACAATGTAATTCTCAATAATCGGCTGGACCAGCAACTTGACGACCATGCTTCCCGCCGCTGCATTCTCGATATGGGTCTCCACGTGCAGCTTGTCCTCATACCGATACTGGACCAAAGCCAGGTACATGCCGCACAGCTCTATTTCCTCCGCCAAGGTTACATGTGTCTGCTTTTTGATCAAATGACGGAACATCGTGGCGAGAATATAAATCATCTGCCCAACATCCCTGGCTCCCAAACTGATGGCTTTCATGCGGATGCTTTCCAGCGTATTGTACAAAAAATGGGGATTGATCTGGGCTTGCAAAGCGACAAGCTGCGCGTTCTTTTGCTTGATCTCCGACACATATACCGTTTCTATGTAAGACTCCAGCCGATCACACATATGATTAAATCTCTGCGAAATCTGCTGCAGCTCATCTTCCCCCTCCATCTCGATACGTTTACTTAGATCACCCTCCTGCCAGCGACGCATGTAAAGCACGAGTCTGTGAATTTTTTTGGAATAACGAAGGATGATGGTGAACGTCACCGCGATGCTAACCATGATGCACAGAATCACAATCCCAATGAGGCTGAAACGAATCGCCTGAAGGCTCTGTTTGATTTGCGACTCCGGAATAATAGAAGCCACGACCATTCCCGTATTCCCGATATTCAGCAGCTGCACCTTGGAGCGCTCCTCCAGATCCACCCAATCCTCCGGCAAATTCATCTTCCCCCAGTACGGGTAGACGGTGTTGTCATACTTGCCTTGCGAATCGAAAATCACCTGACCTTCCCCTGTCATCAGCATGATCCGACTGTCCTTGCCGTCGAGTCTATCTCGAAGAAGCCCTTTGATACGGTCTGTATTCAGCTCAAACATAATTGCTCCGTACTGCTTCAATGTCACGGAGTCTTTGAGCACATTCGCGTAGCTGTAAGGGGTAGGCTCATCAGCCATTTTCCCTTCGAACAGCGGTTCGCTGCCCATGTATTGCCAAGGTGCACTCCTCAGCCGCTGGAACCAGTCCTGATGCCCTGCAGACAGCTTGGGATGATAGTAAAAGTGCTGAGTCTCCCGATTAAGCACATAGAAGAAATCCTGATCCGTGCTGTATAACACGACATTTGCAATCGAAGCCTCATCCTTTAACAACAGACGTAATTGATAATCGAAGTTCCCTCGCTCTGTACGGTAGCTGTAAGCATATTGATTCAGACGCCAATTGAGAAAATCCTCGTATTCATGAGTCAAAAAATACTTCAGATCATCGCCGATCATGGCGTCGGTATAAATCTGCTGCACGGCATTATACAGCCGTTCGTATTGCTGATTCAGGTTGATACTGACAATATCCAGCTCCTGCAAACTGGCATCCATTTGTTCCTGTACCACTCGCTGTTCATAATAGCGGTAGGCCAACACCGATATGCTGATGAACAACAGGACCATCACCATGGAATAAAACAGCAGAATTTTGTTGAACATTTTTTTCTTCAAGTAGTTCTTATAGATGGTTCGTATCCTGGACATTCGCGCCTGAACACCTCCTCCAGACCAATTTCCAACTCAGTGTATCACCGTTTGGTTAAATTCGACAATCACCAGCGCTCAGAAGCAGTAATCCATATTTTAATTTGTCAAAAGCGAATGGAAGCGCTATAATGGGCGCATTCCCCTATAATAGTTATGTAATACATAATCGCTTTGGATGCTCTCTATATATGAATCACTCCCCGATAAAATGAACTGGGGGTTTTTAACGATGTTTCTTACTGAAAACAAACTACAAGCACGTATTCATGAATTATCCGAGCTCCGTTACCGGGATCGTTTGCCTTTAAATCATTTTCTTGCCTGCGAAGACCGCAGGGAAGAGATCAACCCGGTCCTGCCGGGAGACGATAGCCATTGGAAGCCTATGCATACAGGAGAAAGTTGGTCCGGTCGAGATCTCTATTTGTGGCTGCGTACAAAAGCCGAGTTCCCTTCCTCCTGGGAAGATAAACGGATTGTCGGACTGTTTGATTTTGGCGATACCGGGGGTGGAAACAATTCCGGCTTTGAATCACTGTTCTACTGGGATGGCAAGCCATTTCAAGGCGTGGATTCCAACCACAAGGAAGTGTTCTTTCCAGCCTCTGCCGCAGGCAGCACCAACGAGTTAATCTTCCGTCTATGGTCCGGTTTGGAAGGTGGCGGTCAGCCCCGCAACCAGACGCATACGTTCAGACAAGCAGAACTGTGTTGGCTGGATGAAGCTGTTGATGATCTTGTATTTACAGGATCGGCGATTCTGGAAACGGTCAACATTCTGGATGCCCATGCACCTGAACGTACAAAGCTGCTTCATGCGCTCCAGCAGTCCTTCCGCCTGATTGACTGGTCGCAGCCTAAGTCCGATGTCTTCTATACCTCTGTGCATGACGCAAGGGATGACCTAAGCTCCCGATTGAGTTCGATGGACAAGGCCTCTGATGTAACCGTTACTTGTATCGGTCACACTCATATTGACGTTGCTTGGCTGTGGCGGTTGAAGCATACGCGCGAGAAATGCGCCCGCTCCTTCTCTACGGTCATGCGCCTGATGGAGATGTTCCCGGAGTATGTTTTCCTTCAGACACAGCCCCAATTGTACGAATATGTGAAAGAGGACTACCCGGAACTGTACGAATCCATCAAGGAGCGTGTCGCTGAAGGACGCTGGGAAGCGGGCGGCGGCATGTGGCTGGAGGCTGACTGTAACCTGACCTCGGGCGAATCCCTGGTCCGACAATTGCTGATTGGCACTCGTTTTCTCAAAGAAGAATTCGGGACGGATTGCCGATATCTATGGTTGCCCGATGTATTCGGCTACAGTTGGTCTCTGCCGCAAATTCTGAAAAAATCCGGCATTCATACATTCATGACGACCAAAATCAGCTGGAACCAATACAACCGCATGCCATTCGATACATTCCACTGGCGCGGAATTGACGGCTCAGAGGTGCTGACCCACTTCATTACTACACCCGAGCCTTGGTCCGAGCCGGGGTCATGGTTCTATACCTATAACGGGAAAATCATTCCGAAGACGGTCAAGGGCATCTGGGATGCCTACCGTGATAAGGAGATGAACCAGGATCTGCTGCTGTCGTACGGATACGGAGACGGCGGAGGCGGAGTTAACCGCGAAATGCTGGAGATGAGACGACGGCTGGATCAACTACCCGGATTGCCCAAGGTCAAGACAGGACGCGCAGATGATTATTTTGAAAAGCTGCAGGAGACGGTCGAGAAAACCGATTCGTACATCCATACATGGGATGGCGAACTGTATCTGGAGTATCATCGCGGAACGTATACCAGTCAGGCGTACAACAAACGGATGAACCGCAAGCTTGAGCTGGCTTACCGCGAAGCGGAGTGGCTGAATGCATTGCAAAGTATTGTGCACAATGACTGGACTCTGTATCAAGCGAAGTCCCTGACTGCGGGTTGGAAAATCATTTTGCGCAACCAGTTCCATGACATCATTCCCGGTTCCTCCATCACAGAGGTGTATGAGGATAGCCGAATTGAATATGCAGAAGCTGAGCTGATTGGCAATCACGTGGACACGCAGGCGCGGATGGCTATTGCTGGCAGCGGAGAATCTCCGTGTACGTACACCATTTGGAACTCCTCCCCATGGGTCGTTACAGAAATCGTGAGCATTCCTGCGGCATCAGGCGAATTGGAAATGGGAACTTGGCTGAGCGATTCCGGTGAGATTCTGAACGCTCAATACCAGGATGCACGTTGGTCCGTCGAGGTAAAGGATATTCCTTCGCTGGGGTATACCACAATTCACTTCCAGAGTAATACGGTAAACGATATCCCTGAGCAATCTCCATTCATCCACACAGCTAATGGAATCGAGACACCATTCTATCTGCTCGAGTGGAATGAGAATGGGCAGTTGACACGCCTTTACGATAAAGAGCCACACCGTGAGGTGCTTGCCAAAGGCGCAAGAGGCAATGTGCTTCAGGTGTTCGAGGACAAACCACTTGCCCACGAGGCCTGGGATATCGATATCTTCTATCAGGAAGATATGCGAGAGATTACGAAATGCACCAGCATTGAAGTCGTAGAGACCGGGCCACTTCAGACCGTGATTCGCTTTGCTTGGGAATACCTTGGCTCCACGATTACGCAGAACATGACTGTATATACCGGGCATCGACGAATCGATTACGCCACTGAGGTGGATTGGCATGAACAGCAGCAACTGCTGAAGGTTGCCTTTCCTGTCGGTATCCGCTCTACGGAAGCCACCTATGATATTCAGTTCGGTAACGTTAAACGGCCCACGCACTGGAACACAAGCTGGGACTGGGCGCGATTCGAATCCGTTGGCCATCAATGGGCTGATCTATCCGACAGAGGTTATGGCGTCAGTTTGCTGAATGATTCCAAATACGGGTATGACATTAAAGATAACGTCATGCGGCTGACCCTGATCAAGAGCGCTACGCACCCTGATCCACATGCGGATCAGGGGCTGCACAGCTTCACCTATGCTCTTCTTCCGCATCAGGGAGATTGGCTCGTTGGCGGAACCGTGCAGCAAGCCTGGCTCCTGAATGCTCCAGCTCGATATACACAGGGACAATCAGAGCAGCCAAGTCGATCCATGCTCACCTTGTCCGGCAGCACAGCCATGATCTCGGCAGTTAAGAAGGCAGAGGATTCCGATCGTGTCATCGTACGCGTTCATGATTATTCCGGCAGCATGAATATGCTTGAACTGACAAGCGATCTACGGATTCACACGTGGAGAGAATGCAATCTTATGGAAGTACCGGAGGGCGAACTCCTGTATAATACACCGATAACTTTTGCTCTTGAACCTTATGAAATCAAGACGTTTGAGATTGATCTGAGAGTATAATCCTATAACTGTAGCAGCTTAACCAAAGAAACCAGCAAATCCCCAGATGATGGGCGACTTGCTGGTTTCTTCGTGTTGTGGTTATTTGATCATTATTCAGACAGTAACGGTCCGCAACCAATGCTTCTCAATAACGTATTATAGAACAAAATGGAAAGGATGGCGTTTATATGGGAGAGTCAATCAAAAAAATGAAGTCCCCCACCTTCATTTTCTTTTCATGCGTTCTGGTCCTGTCCGTTATCGTCGCGATCCTGTCCAGACCTTATTTCACAGAGCCGATTTTCCATGTTGAGAACAACAAGTACACATTGGATATTGAACAAGGTAATCTAATGACTTATCGCAGCGGAACGGCAGATCCTATTCAAGTACGCCTTGATCATCAGGAACGGACTGTTTACATCAATCATCAGCAATATCTCATCACGAAAATTGATTCTGCGTTCAGTACAACGTATAAGTTGATATATCCTAACGGAAACAAATATGAAGTCCAAGATCATTCCGGACAATTAATAAGTTTTGATGCAAAAGGCAATAGCGTTTCTGAGGTCTTCTTGTACGTTGGCAGTCAAAGAGTACTTCAGGATGGGGAAGAACAAATCTCTCCTGCAACGCTTGTAACAGCCGCTTACCCAGAATATCATTACACTCGTGGTGCTCCAGGTTTTCTGTTTCTCGCATTAGCCGCAGTGATTTTCGGATGGTGCAGCTTCCGTTATCAAAAATTTCAAGACTTCCTTTTCTACCTCTCGCTTCGTTCGTTCTGGGCGAACGATGTCGAGCCTAGCGACTTTGATTACTTTTTGAGCAAGGTATGCGGGATTGTCGTTATGATAGGGGCTATCTGGATCGCTTTTAAAGCATTCTGAACTGGAAGTAAGTTCGATGTGTCATGATTGATTTATTTTACCGTTTCGAGCGTATAACGATTGCGCGGAATCTCAAGACCCAGATTACCACGCAGTGTCTCATGCTCATACTCGGTACGAAACAGGCCGCGCTCTTGTAAGACAGGTACGACCAGATCCACGAAGTCTGCGAGTCCGTTCGGCACAACTGTGCGAATATTGAAACCGTCCGCAGCTTCGCCTTCGAACCACTCCTGAATCTGATCAGCGATCTGATCCGGTGTACCGATAAAAGAAGTGCGAGGCGTCGATGCAAGCAATGCCACTTGGCGGAGGGTCAGTCCCTGTTCTCGTGCCTGCTGCTTGATCTTGTCTGTTGTACTGCGGAAGCTATTACTTCCCAAATCACCAATCTCCGGGAAAGGTTCATCCAATGGGAATTGGGCAAAGTCATAATGATCGAAGTAACGTCCCAAATAATTCAGTGCATGGTCAATATCGACCAACTCCGCGATTTCCTGATACTTGCGCTCCGCTTCTTCCTCCGTTCTGCCCACAATGGGACCGATGCCAGGGAAGATCAGAATATCTTCTGCCTTACGACCATAAGCCACCGCTCTTGCTTTCACATCCGAATAGAACTCCTGAGCTTCCTCCAACGTCTCATGCCCCGTGTATACAGCATCGGCCGATCGGGCCGCCAGATCCTTGCCGGATTCGGAAGAACCTGCCTGGAAAACGACCGGATGTCCCTGCTCCGAGCGCGCCACATTGAGTGGACCCTGAACGGAGAAGTGATCTCCCTTGTGGTTCAGCGTATGCAGCTTGGATGGGTCGAAGAAAACACCGTTCTCTTTATCCCCGATAAACGCATCATCCTCCCAGGAATCCCATAGGCCTTTGACCACATTCAGATGTTCTTCTGCAATTTCGTAACGCAGCGCGTGGTTTGGATGTACGCCTTTGCCAAAATTCAGCGCCGAGCCTTCCAGTGGCGAAGTGACTACATTCCATCCGGCTCGTCCTCCACTAATATGGTCCAGGGAGGCAAATTGTCTTGCCACTGTGAATGGTTCACTATATGAGGTGGACAACGTCGCAACCAGCCCGATGTGTGAGGTTGCTTCCGCGAGAACGGAGAGCAGGGTTAAAGGTTCAAAACGATTCAGAAAATGCGGGTTGGATTTCTCGTTAATAAAGAGGCCGTCGGCAATAAAGAGAAGATCGAATTTCCCTTCCTCCGCCTTAATCGCCTGCTTCTTGTAGAAATCCAGATTTACGCTGGCATTGATCGGAATATCCGGGTGTCGCCAAAAAGAGATGCTATTTCCCACTCCATTCAAGTTTGCTCCCAATCTCAATCGTCGTTGTGACATATTAATTCCTCCCTATGTTGTAGTGATGACCATTTAATTCAGTCCAAGTACCTTTTTTTCTCTGAGGATCATTTCATCATTTCTTTATGCTGTTTCCGCCTGCTTCTGCTGCTGCCATGCCCAATCCCGGTTTATTCGCCTCGTTCCTTTCGCTTACCCGGACTGTCCAGGCTGCTCCCAGAAGGACAATGCCCGTTAGGAGAAAAATAAAAGGAATCCCCGTCCATCCGCCCAGAAAACCGCCGAGTAACGGGCCGAGTACAATACCGAATTGATTTGCAGTCTGACTCAGACTGACAGCCCTTCCCCGGAAATCACGGTCAGCATATTTGATGATTAACGCATTCAAGGCCGGATACACGGCAGCAAAGAACAGACCGTAGACAAATCGCAGACTTCCAAAATAAATGAGGTTATACGCCGTCAGTTGCAGTAAACTGCCAATGCCGCCGCCCAGCAGGCCGATAAACAGCGTTTTCTCGTATCCGATTTTTCCACCAATCCGTCCCCAGCGCGGCCCCATAATTACCGTTGCCACACCGATGGCCGAGAAGACGATTCCTGCACTAAGTGTTGCACTACTGACGTCTCCACCAATCTGGACCACATAAAGCATCAGTACAGGTTCGATAATGAGCACGGAAGTTGAAACGAGCAAAATCAAACCATAAATCCGCATTAATCCAGGAGTGGAGGCAGCTTTTTTCAGATCACCCAGAATACTCGTGCGAACCACAGTGCGGGGACCACGGGCTTCTTTTACCCATATCACCATAACAGCCGAGAGCAGCGTAATAATTCCCGAGGCGATAAAGCATCCGCGCAGCCCAATCCAATGGCTTAGTACTCCGCCCACAAGTGGTCCCAGAATTCCCCCGGCAGCTGTCGATGTGGAGATGACGCCAAGCGCATAACCCACATGCTTCTCCGGTGTATTGGTACCGACCAATGTAATGGATGCAGGATTGAAGCCTGCCATCAGTCCCTGAAATATCCGCACAGCAATAAATGTGTAAGGATCATAAACGAAATAGTTAGCCAGGTGAGCAATGGCGAGACCAACGCCCGAACGAATCAGCATCAGTTTGCTTCCGTATCTGTCAGCCAGCGATCCCCAGAAGGGAGCGCATAGGCCGCTGATCAGAAAGCTGATCGAGATCGAAATGCCGGACCAGACTTCCAATCCGCTCTGGATACCGAGATCATTTTGCAGAAATAGCGGAAAGAACGGAACAGACAAGGTGTAAGACATATGATTGAAAAATAGACCAAACCACAAAATATACAGATTTCGCTTCCAATGCGGCATCTTGGCATTCTCCATACTATATAATTCCTATATAAAAAGTAGGTTATTATCCATATTAGGATACCGTCACTGGAAAGTATAATAGAAAAGTTCAATAGACCCATTCAAGAATTAAATGAATGGATCTGTTTTATGCTGCTATTTTGACCGTAAAAATTACTTCACTTGAACGGACATGAATACATCCACCTCATCTTCACTGTCCAAAACAAACCCAAAGCGCTCATACAAACGCCGAGCTGGACTGCCCTGCAATACATTTAAAGTAACACGTTTGCCCTTAACGTCATCCCGTTTCAGTAGCATATTCAGCACTTGGGTCCCTATTTGCCGACCCTGATAATCGGGATGGATATAGAAATGTTCCAGCAGCATCTCCACTGACTTGGGCTTCAATGCTACACACCCCACCATTTCACCCTCGAACTCGATAATCCATGTATACTCAGGATCAAATGTATTACGGAAACGTTCACGAACCTTCACATCATCGTATCTTCCCAACCGGTTTAGATCATCATATAGAACCAAAGCTCGCAACTCAGCAAGGTGCTCCTCATCTGCCTGCTTGGATTGACGCATGGTTATTTGGATCATTGAAAGGACTCCTTTTACGTTTATTCGAATTCATGCTGCCTACGTTGCATTGTCCTCATCCTTTTCTTCCAGACACTTCTGAATGAATTCAAATAACCCCGCAGCTTCAATTGATCGATGTCCCCAATCATGCCAAAAATACAACACCTGTCCTACCGTTCCAGAACCTGATGGGTCTGTGTCCAGACATAGATAATCCCCACCACCATTTTCTGCGATCGGAATCCATTTGCAGTTCCACAGTACTGGCTTAATGGCATCATCTTCAATCTCCGGTTCCATATCATCTGGGTCGAATTCTTCCTGCAAAAACGCCCAATTCTCCTTAACCTGATCCAGAGGCGACAATGTCAGGTTCCGCACAAAGCAATCTACGCCAACATTCCAGACTTGTCCGTTATGTACACGATACAGAGCCTTCATCTCTTCAGGCAATGTCACCCCAAGTTGATTTTCCACAGATTGAAAATCTTCATCGCTCGCACCAGGTTGAAGATTGAGCGCTACCTCAAAATCTGCATTTGCTCCTGTTCCTTTTGCAATAATACGTTGCCATAGCAGCTCTGCTTGCTCGATCATTCTCATCCTCCTTTTTGTGTGCTATATAGATTGTCTAGTCTAATGATATAGAAAATCTATACTTCACGTTTCTCCTCAGGAGTATAGTTAATTCATTGATAATCCATATCCTTGTTTATCTTTCAACTGTACGATATCAGAGATAGGAAATACAAGGGAGTGCATGACGATCTAGTTAATCCCATCATTTTGCCAAATCAAAAAGCACCGCCCAACGGATTAATTCCGTATAGACAGTGCCCATTTTATAGCCTTTTTAATGCATATCATGTTGTTACTATTGTCTATATAGATTTCAATGCATCATTGATCTATGAGGATTTGATAAATTCATCTGGCCAGAGCAGAATCCGTTCAGTTTATTATCCCACATTTTTTGGGTTATGTACTTCATCTGAAACTTAAATGATTTCGTTATTCATTCTCTTGGCTTGTACAATCTCCTTGATGATCTTAGAACGATTCCAGACAACAAACTTGAAGACATGTCCACTGTCTAATGTAATGGTAATTCCGTTAGGGATTAGTCCCCATGTCGCACTTTTCTCAATCTTAGTCATAGCCCAGATCTCGATTTGAACCCATTCCGTCTGAAAATTCAGACCATGAGGAATAAAAATTAATCGTTCATTAGTTAGAAAAAGCTTTCCTCCTACTCCTTCAAAACCTCTTAATCAGTTTGCATGAATCCTCTCAAAAATGACGTGTTCATGGGGGCCGAATTCTTCCATTTCTATCAGTCTTCTTTTTCAGCCTATAGCTTGAATCACTATTATTATAGGTCGTTTTGACCGATATAGGAATATTTTGCGCATGTTCATTTGTAAAAAAGCATTGCCCAACGGAATCACTCCGTCTTGGACAATGCTTCATAAATTTTTTTGCTTTGAAAGGAAAGCTTCCTCTCGATTCCGGATTACATCTCTTTCAAAATACCTTTAACCAGTCCAATAAAGGTTGTTTTCACTTTTGCCGCGACTTCAATTACTTCATCATGACTTAACGGCTGGTCTAGAATGCCGCAAGCCATATTGGTCAGACAGGAAATACCAAGCACCTTCATGCCGCCATGAATGGCTACAATCGCTTCAGGTACCGTCGACATACCCACAGCATCCGCACCCATCGTACGAATCATGCGAATCTCTGCTGGAGTCTCATACGCCGGACCACTCCACCATGCGTACACCCCTTGCTGCAAACCAACATTCTGCTCCTCCGCTACCTTCAGGGCGATACTGCGGAGTTCGCGATTATATACCTGTGATACGTCCGGGAAACGCACGCCCAGCTCTGCATTATTCGGCCCCATCAGCGGATTGTTGCCTACCAGATTGATATGATCGGTAATCAACATAAGCTGTCCAGGTTCGAAGCTGGTATTGATCGCTCCACAAGCATTGGTGATAATCAACTGCTCGACACCCAGTGCTTTCATAATCCGAACCGGGAACGTTACTTCATCCAGCGAAAATCCTTCATAATAATGAAGGCGTCCTTTCATAGCTACGACAGTCTTGCCCATCAATTCTCCGATGACCAATTCGTTAGCATGACCAATCGCCTCGGATTGAGCAAAATAAGGAATGTCCGTATATGGAATGACGGTAGCATTCTCGATCTCGTCCGCGAGCGCTCCCAGCCCTGATCCCAGAATCATACCCACGACAGGCTTGTTATTAATACGGTTTAATATGTAATCTCTGGCTTCCTGAATATGTGCGGATTGATGCATAAATATATTCCCCCTGAACATCTGAGTTTGGATTAAGTAAGTACTATAAACCAAGTGTAATGAACATTAGTGATCAAGTAAATGGGAGCCGGATAAAGTGGACTATGCCTCTCCTCCCGAAAGCAGGTTAAAGTTTAAGCCCTGACTGTAACACCTCGAAATATGGTTTCAAAATCTCATCAAAATCAGGTTCGTCGCCTTCTGCTTTTTCCACATACTCCCAACTCCCATAAAAGCAGTTCTTCCATCCAGATGTTCACATATGCTGCAATAACATCTGGATGACTGATGAATAGGGTAGCGAATATTTAACTCTATCTCCAACCTTCCGCCCCCGCCCTTGTACAACATTAAATAGATGATGGATTCTTTATTATGCAAAAGAGGAGCGGATGTATTATCCACTCCTCTTTCTTTCTATTTAATCTGCGCTTGCCGTAATGTGTTCCCACTTGTCATATTCCTCAAGCATGCCATTCAGCTGCGTACGCGCCATCACAAGCCCCATGCTTCCGAGAGCCAGTCTTCTTGGAGGATTGTCTGTGCCGGCAATATCAGCAACCGCTGACATGGCTTTTTCAACATCGCCATAAGGCGCGGTCTCAGCAAGATCATTATACCAATCATACAGCGGTTGATAGTCCGGGATATCGCTTGTAATTTCTTGAGTATTTCCTTGGAAACCTGTCTTGAATCCTGCAGGCTCTACAAGGGTAAGGTTTACACCCAAGCCCTTAACCTCAGCGGCCAGACCTTCACTCAGGTTTTCAAGCGCTGCTTTAGAGCTACAGTAGATAGACAGCGTTGGCAAGCTTTGTACGCCGCCCATAGATGAGATATTGATAATGTGACCCGAGCGATGTTCCCGCATCTGTGGAAGAACGGCTTGAATGGTGGTCATTACACCAAACACATTCGTTTCATATTGCTGACGTGCTTGGTCAACGGATACTTCTTCAAAAATACCTGCTTGAGCATATCCGGCATTATTGAGCAGCACATCAATTCGTCCATATTGGCGCGTTACCGCATCCACAACCTCGTGTGTCATTTCCTGATTAGTAATATCCAGGGCCAGCACTTGTACATTACTATATTGGCTAAATTCAGCAGCAGCTTTCGATGTATCCCGCATGGTAGCGACGACATTCCATTCACGCTTCGCAAATTGAAGAACCAATTCTTTACCGAAGCCTGTTGATGTACCTGTGATTAAAATGGTTTTACTCAAGTGTATTCCCTCCAGATCACGAATTGAGCTTGGCTCTTGAGTTATCGTAACCCTTAAAGTTCACTTTAAGGCAAGTATTATTTTTCAATAGACTCCCACCAGCTTGAAGTAGGAAATACACTTGAACCGATAATCACCTTTTCTCCAATTTTTGGCGTAGCCAAAGCTACACCTAGCTTATCCGCAGCTGCTTTCGCGCGCTCAATGGGGTCTGTCCAACTGTGCAATGCCAGGGTGAATGCTCCCCAGTGAATAGGAATCATTACTTTACCCTTTACATCCTGATACGCTTGCACGGACTCCTCAGGAACCATATGAATGTTGGCCCATTTCACATCATATTGACCTGTCTCTATGAGGGCAAGATCGAACGGACCGTATTTATCGCCAATCTCCTTAAAGTGAGGACCATAACCACTATCCCCGCTAAAATATACATTCGATTGTTTACCTTGAATAACCCAGGAACTCCATAACGAGGAACCAGAACGGATACCGCGGCCAGAGAAATGTCTTGCGGGCGTGCTAACGAAAGTTAACCCTTGATACGATGCTTCTTCCCACCAGTCCAGCTCTTTAATCTGGCTCGGATCTACACCCCATTTTGTCAAATGTCCAGCGACCCCTAACGGAACGATAAATTGTTTGACCTTTCCTTTTAGCTTACGGATAGACTCATAGTCCAGATGATCATAATGGTCATGCGATATCAAGACGACATCGATGTCAGGCAAATCCTCAATCTGTGCTAGCGGCTTATTGCTATATCTCTTTGGCCCCGCGAAAGCAACGGGAGAGGCGTATTTACTGAATACTGGATCTAGCAGAAGCTTCACTCCACTGACCTTCATCAAGAGGGTCGAATGACCAAACCACATGACTTGATCCTCGGCACTGTCTGAAAATGCTTTTGCATCAAAAATCTCCATTGGAAGGGTTACCTTTGGTCGGCCATTGGGGTTTCCTTTTATCGTATCGTATAAGGCCCCAGCGGTATCTTTTAAACTATAATCCATCGATGTCGGTATTTGATTGTGAAACTTCCCATCAATAAAGTTAGCGGATTCATGAATACGCCGCTTACTATCCGCTGAACTTTTCCCTCCAAGAGGCGGGTAATAATTTACGACCCAGAAAATCACTAATACGAGTACGACCAAGATTATCACATATTTCATCCTGTCTCTCCTGCTTTCTCATTCCGATGAAATTTTTTTAACCATGTTAGCATATATCTTAAAGTGCACTTTAAGGCAAGTTTTTGATTACAGAAAAAGCCACCCTATTCTTACACAGAGTGACTTGTCACAATCTCGACTTATATGGTTGTATCTAATTCCCCAATGTACGTGAGAAAACGTTCCTCAGGATTTCCCTTTTCTATATCGTTATACACTTCAAGCTTCTGGCTAACCGCTTCAAAAGCCTCATTTAGCACTTGCTGTTTTCTCTTGATCTCCGCTTGATGGGATTCTAGTATGGCTCTGCGCTGTCCGATCGTTTCATCTCCCTGCAAGGCAAGGTCAACGATTTTTTTCAAATCTGCTACGCTCATTCCTGTGGCACGAAAACATGTTATTAAGCGAATCCAGTCTATATCTCGTTTTTCAAAAAGGCGGTTGCCGTGATTATCCCTACGAATATCGGGTAAAAGTCCTTCTTTATCGTAAAATCGGATCGTATGAGCAGGGCAATTTAATTTTTCAGATACTTCCTTGATTGTAAACAAATTCACTCTCCCCCAAGTCCAGTTCATAAGATGTTACAGCTAGCTTTATTATAAGCAAAAAATTGCCCTTAATCGAAGCCAGCCCCTTTATTCCTTATAATAAAGGTACATAAATGCCTCTATTTACACTTGGGAGGTAGTTGGGCGGTGATTGAGTCACCTTTGAGACACCCTTAAGCCACCGTGAACCATACTTAAGACACCTTCATCCTCTCGCCCCACTCTTTCTCCCCACACCTTCTCGCCTCTTAACCTCGCTCCTGCTCACCTCTCCATTTCTCTCTTTTGTCCATTTTATATAGTATCTTTTTTCCCTTTCAGCAACGATCGGAAAGCCAGCTTTAACACCGGCGGCACTGCAAAAAAGATAAACAAGGTTCGGAAGAGCTGATAGCACGTTACAATCGACAGGTCGCCGTTGACTTCCTTAGCGATGAGGGCCATTTGGTCCATACCGCCTGGCGATAGGCTGAGAAATGCAGTGACGATTGTGATGTCATGCATTCGTGTCAGCAGCAAGCTAAGTCCCATGGAGACCCCAATCAGCAGCACTCCACTCAATATTGCGAGCAAAACGATTTTTGCTTTGTTCTTTAGACTCTCCAGATCCAGCAGCAGCCCAATGTAGCCCCCGATCATCAGTTGTGAAAGACTGAGTACGACGGGTGGCAACGCATGACCCTCATACCCGGTCAAATTAAGCAGGATCGTACCAATCATTGGTCCAAGCAGAAAGGCCGTTGGCATCTTGATCTTCTTGGCGATGAACGCACTAAGTACGCATACCGCGGCAAAGACCAAAGTATGCGGAAATAACGCAGCATATCCAGCAGATCCGCTCGCAGCAGCAGCTACGGCGCTATGGCTGCCACTGACATGAAACAATGGGCTGAAGATCAGCAGCGGCACACAGAAAATAATCATCATCAGGCGGGATACCTGCAAAAAGGTGACGACAGTGATATCAATACCCTTCACTTCTTCGGCCAACGTAATCATCTGGCTAAGTCCTCCGGGAATGCTGCCCATGAGCACCGTTGGGAAAGGAATACCGGATAATTTCGAAATTAAATACGCAATGGCCCCGGCACATAACAACAGCAGAGATGTGAACAGAATCATTGTCGGCAACTGAAGTCCGATCTGCGTTAAGGTCGACAAGGTGAACGAAAGTCCTAGGGTATAGCCGATGATAATCATTCCGGTATCGCGGACTTGTCCAGGCCAGTATAAGGTGATTCCTTTAAACAATCTGGAGCCGATCACGAGGAACACCATCGAGCCGAGTAGCCAGGGAATTGGCATATGGATCAGCTGAAAAACAAATCCACCAAGGACAGCAATGGCAAAGGTTATCACAAAACGTACCCACTTACTCTTTTTCCACAACGCAACCCGGGCTTCGCCGGTACCATCCATTACAGGTTCTCCGTTATTTTATCTAGGGCCTGTTGAACATCGCCTTTAAAAATGCCTCCATGGTAGCAAATTACAGTCTCTATTGAATAAGCCTTCAGCTTGCGGAGTGATTCCAGCGCGAGTGGCATATCTGGCGTAACTGTCGGATTAGGACCGATCAACTTACCATCCTCAACGTTTAATGCATCACCTGCAATGAGTGTCTTACTAGGCTCATGATACAAGCTGATATGTCCTGGCGTATGCCCTGGTGTATGGATTACAGTCAGTCCGCCGCCGAAAGGCAGTTTCTCTCCGTCTGCCAGCAACGTGGTCACATTCTTTTCCTTTCCAGAAAAAGTAGCTTCAAATGCAGTAGCAAGATCCTGCGGAAGTGAGGCAATCAGCCCTTCCTTGCGTTCCCCGCTGAATTTAATCATCGGCTTTAGGCCATCGATATAAGGCTGGTCATCCGCATGGGCATACACCTCTATACCTTCGCCTTTGAACTGCGGCAGGCTGCCTACATGATCGATATCCTGATGGGTTAAAATAATGGAATGAGAGGCCGCAGGGTCAATTCCCGCTTGGATCAAAAGCTCCGTGATTTGGCCGTAAGAACCAGGCATTCCGGTATCCACCAATACATAAGATTGCTCGTCACGGATTGCCACCGGGTTAATAACAAAATCATGCTCGCCCATCTTAAGAGTAAGCACTAGCATTTCAATCTGTTCGTTAATTTTCATATTGCGCCAAAGCGAATGCTCTGGCTCACCTCCCTAGAAATAAATCAAAAAAACTCACAGGTTCATTATATGACTTTGTAGTTTTTTCGTCAATTTCCTTTATTGACCACAATAAGAAGACATGTCAGAATGTGAAGGGGTGGTTAAAATGGAACAATTCAAAAGACAACTAATCGTCGATACAGCAATGCGCATTTTTAGAGAAAAAGGATATTTCTCAGCCTCCATGCAGGACATCGCAGAAGCTTGTAGCATGGCCAAGGCGAGCATCTATAAAGTATTTTCCTCTAAGGAAGATTTATTTACCGGGGTATTTGTCGAGGTACACAGAATCCTGTTCGAAGAGGCAAGGGAGCTTGATCGGAGACTTCGGCTGGAGGGGCTTCCACCAAAAGAAGTACTGCGCCAAAAGATCGAATTTCAGCTGCAATATATGCTTGAAAATTATTTTTTCACCAGTGAGTTTAAAGAGCTGCCGGTCACAAGTAATGAGAACTTTCTAATCGAATGGAGAAAAAAACGTGCCTCTCTGCTAACCTTACATCAGGATTGCTTCTATGAAACATACGGCGAGCCTATTCTCCCATATCTCGGGGATGTTGTCGCTATCTTCCGCGGCATGGTCAAAGAATATTTGTCTCACACTTTTCAAGCGGTGATTGCTGCTCCCATGGCTAATTTGGCTGGATTTATTGTGGATCGGCTGGATGTTGTTATCGGAGATTTGATCGCAAGCAAAGCCCAACCTGTGCTCAAGGCATCAAGTGCCTTTTTCAACGAAATCAATCCACCAGATGACCAGACCCGGCAGGACAATCTAGATGATCTTCTGAAGTTTTTTGCCGATAAAATCCGCGAGCTACCACGGCCAGAGCCCATTCAGAATGAACTGCTTGAGGTTATCGAATGGCTAAAGTTAGAGTTAGGACAACCCAAGCCTAATGGTACTCTTCTACGGGTATATATCAACTTTTTGGATTCAGTTAGCGAGTTAGCACCTTATGTACGACAGCTTTGTCTCGTACTGAAACGTTAGTCAGTAGAATAAGATTCATTACAAAGAAAAGCAACTGAAATTAATCAGTTGCTTTTCTTTATATAAATATATTTACTCCCTCTTTAACTATTGTCGAGATTAATTCACCACAGCATCACTTCAAGTCCCCACCGGAACCGATCCATGATGACAGCTTACCTTTTTCGATGATCGATGCGGAATTACTGAACTGGATTTGCTTTCCGTTTGCTTTTCATGAAATCCATCCCCATGCTCAGCAACAGCATCAGTGCAGCAAACATCACGGATTTACCAATGGTTCTTTCAGGAAAGATCATATAGGCAGCTAGAAAATTTCCTGCGAAAACAAACAGGTAATTGCGGATGCGATCCATCTTCTCATCTCATTTCGGAATCAAATTTAGATTTTACTGTAATCTGCTGCTCTACCTTATCATAATTTTCCATATAAATCCATAATACAACTTATCTCTTTCGCTCAATCCCCTCATAGACAGCCTCACAAAGTTCCGTTGTGAATCTGCCCGACATGCCCTCCAGAGCTGTATTGGTAAACGCGACAACGCTCAGTTCTTTTGTTGGATCAACAAACCACGAGTGACCATAGGTTCCACCCATGCGCCACGTTCCAGTAGATTCCAAAGTACCTGCCTCAACCGGATCTTTCAGCACTGTGAATCCCAGGCCAAATCCTCTGCCTGGCCAATAAGGCATCTCCAGATCGCCAATCTGATTAGTCGTCATTTCGGCGACCAGCGCTTTAGGAAGAAGCGAACCTCCACCTTGACGCAGTGTTTCAAGCAATGCTAGAAAGTCTCCTGCACTTCCTATCATGCCCGCACCACCCGAAAGATAGGCCGATGGATCAAGGTATCTTTCGGGTGCGAGTTGGAAGCCTGCCGTTCCTTCAATAAAAGGTACATGGTCCTTATCGCGCAAGCGACGAGGCTGCCCCGAACTGTTGGAACTGTCCGCATAGGCAGCTGTCATTCTCTTCGAATCCACAGCGACAAAATCCGTATCCTTCATACCCAGTGGATGAGTCAAGAGCACTTGTACGGCCTCTCGCAGTGACACCCCTGTCACTTTCTCAATAACAGCACCGAGTACATCTGTTGCAATCGAATATCTCCACATCTTCCCGGGCTCATACAGAAGTGGAGCAGAAGCAATCCTCTGCAAATTCTCTTCCAGCGTAATATCAGCGATATCCATCCCATCTGATACTCCGGCAAGTTCGTACGTTCCTCCGTTTTCCTGAAAAAAACGATACGTTAAACCCGCCGTATGTGTCATCAGATGATGAACCGTCATGGAGGCAACTTCCCTATTTGGCTGTTTGGGACGGAATTCAGGCAGCCATTTCATAACCGGGTCATCCAGCTTTAATTTACCTTGGGATATCAATACCATGGCGGCGGTGGATACAATCGGTTTGGTTACAGAAGCATACCTGAACAGTGCATTTTCTTGCATGCGTCTGTTCTGTTCCCGATCGGCGAGGCCATCCGCGCTGTTATAGACCATCTCCCCTTTCCACGCAATCTGAACAACGGAACCCACAATTCTTTTTTCTGCCAACGTACGGTGAATCACTTCTTCTACAAATGCAGGATTAAACTTCATATTTCTGTCTCCCATCTCACTCTTCCCCTCCATATGCCACGTGCTTGATTATTTAAAGTAAGTGTGCTTATTATATAAATGATCTCATCCATATTACATAAAACAACCAAGTTATCTGCTTTAATCTGCGATGAATATAAAGGCATTTACAAAACATTTCCTATAATTTAAAAGGAGGCCATCTTATGGACCAAATCGATACTAATATCCTCTTTCATTTGCAAAACCAGGCAAGGCTATCCATGACGGAATTGGGCAAGTTGGTCGGTTTATCTCAACCCGCCGTAACGGAACGCGTGAAGCGTCTAGAAGAAAGCGGTGTAATCGAAGAGTACCGTACTATCATTTCCCCGCAGAAAATAGGGAGGTCGAGTACTTCCTATCTTCTTTTTCGCACACGGGATTGTCATGCCTTTCTTGATTTCTGCCGTTCGTCACCCGAAGTGGTAGAATGTCATCGCGTGAGCGGAGAACATAATTACCTGTTGAAAATCATGACGGATTCGATTGCTGGTCTTGAAGCATTTGGAGACCGATGCGATCAATACGGTACCTACACCACCCTCATCGCGATGTCCTCACCTATTGCAACCAAAAATCTTATCGAAGGAACGAATCCGGTGTAAATGTTTAATCGATCATCGGTCCTTAACCTGTCTTGGAAAACCATGTTTACTGGCGAACCAGGCGACGAGTAAGGCCATAACGATCAACAGGATCAGGGAAATAGGTAGGAAACGAGCGCCTGTCTGCTCCAGCAGGATGGCTCCGACGATCCCTCCCCCTCCGATCCCCAAGTTCCATGCTGTCACCAGCATGGATTGGGCAACATCGGCACTTTGGCCTCCCGCCTGCGCAATTGCAGTCTGTAATAACGTAGCCGCCCCTCCAAATGTAAGCCCCCACGCCACTACTCCCAGAATGATCATCATCGGTTGATGGATAAAGATCCCCATCGCCAGCGATGCCAACGCAAATAGGAGAAGGCTAACCAGAATCAATAATCTCATGTAACGGTCAATCAACATCCCAATAATCCATATACCGATTACCGAAGTCACTCCAAAGATCATCAGAACGAGGTCCACCCGTTCGGACAGCATCGTCTCGCCCAGATAAGGTGAGATATACGTGTACAGAATGTTATGGGCCAATACCCAGGTCAGAACAACAAACAATATGGGACGAACCCCCGGTATAACAAAGATCCGATGAAGTGCAAGCTGGTGACGTGCAGGCTCCCCCTCATAGTCAGGTACTTTCCAGAGCACCCACAATACAAGCACTACCGTCAATAATGAGACTGTTCCAAAAATAAGACGCCATCCTACGTAATTGCCCAAAAAGGTACCCAAGGGAACGCCCAATGCAAGCGCGAGCGGTGTGCCTACCATAGAGACAGCCATCGCTTTTCCCTTTAACGAGTCTGAAACCATCCGGCGTGCGTAACCTGCAGTCATCCCCCACAACACTCCAGCAGATACGCCCGCCATGAAGCGTGCAGCAAGGGTCAAACCATATACCGAGGATACGGCCGTAATCGTGTTGAAAATCAGAAAACCGAAGATGCATGATAGCAGCAGCGGCCTGCGTCTCCATCCACGAGTTGCTGTCGTCAGGGGAATTGCCGCCAGAAGAGATCCCACCGCATACAAAGTGACGAGCTGTCCAGCCAAACCTTCCCCGATCTCCAGATCTTGTGCTATTTGCGGCAGCAGCCCCGCCGGCAGGCTTTCTGTAAGAATGCATATAAATCCAGCCATGGCCAAAGCGAGCAGAGCTGACCAGGGGAGGCGTTCTTTTGCGATTGTGTTCGCGTTCACAAAAACTCTCCTTTATCCTTTATTTTTGTATAATCCAGAAGCCTCTGGCCTACAGAATAAGCTTATAAAATCGAACCCACATTTGGCATACATAATCAACGGCAGATCGAGCGTTTTATAAGGATAATCCATTTAATTTCGGTGTTTCACTTCGAATTTCAATGGAAACGCTGTTAAAGCAATTATCATCGCGTACTAGATCATTTAAGAGGATGGGAGAACAACGAAGGGAACATCGAAGATGACGAAGATGATTGATAGCATTTCTGTTACTCGCTAGAATGATAAGATAATTCATATGCTTTGACTTTAATGCCTTTTAACACATACTCAAATCGGCTTCATAGAGAGGGATATCCCAATGTACAATCTTATATCCATTGAGCACCACACCAGGCTGCCCTCTAACGGCAACCCGTTCACACATACAGAAGGACAACTGTTATTGCTGCTGGAGGATGGAGAGATCTGTCTGACCGTGAATCGTCAGCATCGCGATCTTAAGGCAGGGCATTTTATTTTTCTCCAGGATGGCAAGCAGCTGCATATTAGACAGACTTCCGCAGATCCATTACGCATCATCGCGTTGGAGATAGAGGGGCAAATCTTGAATAGAGAGGATTCCGAAGAGACTCTTATTCTCCCTCCCCTTTTTGAGCATAACCGTGTTGGTATTCTGCAATCCCATGAACGCGAGTTAATCAAAGAACTGCATATACTCTGGCAGAAGCATAATCATTGGCAGCAGATTCGTATCCAAGGACAATTTCTGCAATGGGTCGCAGATGTAGGAGAACGGCTTGAAGCCACCTCCGATTATGACTCGGCCAGTCTTGTACTGGACGCGCTGCGTTACATGGAGCAGAACTATCAGACGCCGATTACACGCCAACAGCTTGCCGAACGGGCAGGTTTCTCCGAGGGGTACTACTCCCGTTTTTTCAAGAAAAACGTGGGCAAAAGTCCGCAAGAATATCTGACCGACATTCGAATGCATCATGCCAAACGGCTGCTCACCAGGCAACAAAGCTCCATACAGGATGTAGCCGCCCAAGTGGGTTATAACAACCCTTTATACTTCAGTCGTATATTCAAAAAAACCGTAGGCCTCTCGCCCACCGTCTATATTCATTCGAATCCACGCCAGATCAGGGTGGCCGCCATGAATAATCAATATACAGGTCATCTGCTTGCACTGGGACTGGAGCCTTGCGCAGCAACGGGACCTTCTTTTAAAGCTGAAACCTCTTTGCTGGATCATACGCTTTTCATGAATGCCTATGAAGGGGAAGCGCCCGATTCAACTACATTGCTCCGGGCTGAACCGGATCTGATTCTGACCAGTGAATATACAGACGATGCACATGTTCAGCAGTTGCACCAGATTGCACCCACACAGACGATTGCTTTTCAATCCCAGGACTGGCGCAGTCAGTTCCTCGAAATTGCTGAGGCGACCGGACGAAATCAACAAGCTTACAGCTGGCTGGATGAATATGATGAGAAATCCCATCAGGCTGCAACCCATCTTCGTCAGCAGATCGGCTCTGCTTCAATCGTGTCATTACTCGTTCGAAGTCAGGATTGTTTTGTTGCCGGCTACCGCCATATGGGTGCGGTCCTGTATCAGGATCTGCAATTGTCCACCCCTTCCCTGATCCATGAACAGCAGAGCCATTATATTGCTGAGGATTGGAAAATGGACGATCTGGACGCCGATTACATCATGCTGGTGTTCCACCCTTCGGTCAGTGATGCCGAGCAGCAGAGATGGTTGAACTCACCCTGGTGGAAAGCGCGGGAAGCGGTGAAGCGGGGGCGGGTTTATTTGGATCAGATGAATTATGTACTCGGCAGCTATAATGCCTTCTCGCATGATCTGTTATTACGGGAAATTCCCGAGCGCCTTCGGTCACTATCGTGCATGTGAATGGTTCCTTTTGTGCCTCGACGCACGGAATCTTCTCTCCTATACTAGTAATTGAGAATGATAATCAGTAAAGGGGAACATGCACATATGAATACAGATAGAAGAAACAAAGAAGGATTTAAAACCAGTTTGAAGGCAAGCATCATGCTAATGCTGCTGCTTATTCTGGTTGCCGGGTGCTCCAAGGCCAAACAGGCTTCTACGGGTGAATCCACTTCCACAGCCAGTGAGTCAACAGAGAGCACCAACGGCACCTCATCGTCGGATAGTGAGGCAACCAGTACGGAGACACGTACCGTTGAGGGTATTAAGGGTCCTGTTGATATTCCTGCCGAACCCAAGCGTATCGCTGGCTTGACCTATGCGTATGCCGATCACCTCGTGGCATTGGGCATGAAACCATACGCCATGGTGACCCAAGTCGGCCAGGAGATGCCTGCCTATCTGAAGGACAAGCTCGAAGGCGTCGTACCGCTCGGTTCCGTCAATGAATTCAACAAGGAAGCACTTCTGGACACAGAGCCGGATCTCATTCTGTCCAATGAAGTACTTGTTGATGAATACGACGCGATAAGTGCGATTGGACCGGTCTATATGAGCAGCTACTTCAGCAATTCGCTTGAGTGGTTCAAGGATACAGCCAAAGTATTGGGCAAAGAAAAAGAGGCAGACGAAATCGTGGATCAGTTGTATCAAAAGGCGAAGGATCTTGGCACCAAGGTTGCTGCCAGCGATGCCGCGGATGATACCATTCTGATTTTTCGTTTGACCGATAAGCAGATTCAGGTATTTGCTCCAAGTGACAAATCACCTGATGCCTTCTATTCTCCGAACCTGCTTTACGATATAGCCGGACTCCATGCACCTGATCTTGCCAAAGCAGGCATCGTCATGAATGAAGTTATTGAGAATGTGTCGCTCGAATTGTTGCCTGAATTGAATCCGGATCGTATTTTCATGATCATCTCCGGTAGTGAAGCAGAGAATGAACAAGCGCTCACCAAGCTGCGTGACAATGCAGTCTGGAAAGGCTTGAAGGCTGTGAAAAGTAACCAGGTCTACATGGTGGACAACACGGTCTGGGTAGCTGGATTTGGACCGATTGCCTATGGTCAGGTTCTGGATGAAGTAGAACAAGCTTTGCTTGGAAACTGAACGCAAGATGACTAGAGATTTGCAGCATAAATAAAAAAACAGGCATGTCGTTTACATGAAGGGGGAAGGCCCTCAACGTAAATGCATGCCTGTTTATGTTTATGATTTTGTTTCTCATTTTAATGTATAGCCCCCGAGATAGGTTTCCATCAGTTCATTAGAGAGCTGAATAGCTTCGGAACGATTCGTTGCAGGCATCGAGAGCATAAGCCCATCTTCGGCGCTCCAGCTTTTACTGTTCTGCTCTCCGTTCGAATCCTCCTCGGAAATGGCGATGGTGAGTTTGCTGAATGCACGATCAACAAATAGTGTTCCGTATAGAAAGATATCCGTTTTCCCATTTTCAAAAATGAAGTACTCCATCGATCCGTATCCTTTATGAAAACGAATTTTGAGCATCTTTTGATCTTCGGGTACAGGGAAAGATTCACCTTCAATATCAATAGTTCCTCTGAATATGTAATCACCCGAGGTCGTTAGATAACGCTTGCCATCCATGTTGATATGAACCGTTTGCTCTGGCTCCCTGTTGTCTTCTCCCCCCAGCCGATACTTTACACCCACACCATCAAGATGGATCGTTCTGGGCAGAAACAGAAGAACCACACTGATCACAATCATTAATACCCAGATGGCAAGCACAATCGAAATGATTTTTTTCTTCATGGCCCATCTCCTCAATTTATCGGTCTACAACTTTTGCAGATATACTATCTCTTCCTGATCTTCATTCCATTGAATATGGACAGGGATGGGAAAGTCTTCATCCCCCCCCTCCCTCGCAAAGATGGCATATGATTAATTACAAATTATAACATATAAACTGCTCACATAACTGTTGAAAGCAATGCGCTTAATTTCATTCCGGCACGGAATCAGGCCTATGCTTACAGATGCCTTAAAACGCACGGCTGAAATTGACACACAATTTTGCATACAACAAAAAAACCGGCCACCTCGTGACCGATTCAATCAGCTCCTCGGGGAGCGTTTGCAAATATGAGTGAATGGCAAGGAGCCCATGATTGCTCTCCTTAATGTTACTCCAGAACGGCTTCTTTGGCTGAGCTGCTGATCGAATATACAAAGGCCAGTTTTTGCTTCCACGCAAAAAAACAAAAACACCTCCGTATTCCGTCGATGATGACAGCAGAGCAATATGCCGTGGAAGGTGCTTTGTGATGACGATCATAGAATGGTTAATCTGTAATGGCGTGTGAAGGGTTACAACTTGTCCACCTGTAATAATGTTACCGGCTTCACCGTACAAGCTGGACTAATCTGCTCCTCAGTCAGTATGTTCAGTTTGATCAGGCTTTTCAGCTTATGACTGTCCACCTTGGACAGAAGTCGCCAGATGTCCGGATCGGGAAGGGAAGCATACAGCTTCTGATCATCATATTCCTTGCGGTGCTGAAGCACCGTTTTCACAGCGTATCCGCCAACTTGCGTCTCATAGACGCCCTGCTCCTCACAATACCCGACAATCTCATCTCGTAACACAGATAGACGTTGTTCAATTTCTTTTTGTTGCTGTTTTAATTCAAAATAGGTTTGCACCTTCTGTTCCATACCTATCACGCTCCTCTATACCATAGGTATGCAACGAAGAACAGTTTAGGACAGAACTACAGCAGTTCATCATTTAAATATGAATTATTGCCAGTAATCTTTTTAACTCGCTGCATAACACCCGGCCCCAGAGGAACATTAAACACTCGCTTTAATAGAATCCAGCGCAAACAAGCCATCGCTTCAAAAATCTCCTCATCGTCTGGTGTGTATTCCGTCAGACTCTTGAATAGAGCACTGTACATCTTACCGTTTCGTTCCCCCGTATAGATCGTCATCAAAAAAATGGACCACGCCATATCGTATCTGGGATCACCACGCTGACCATTTGTCCAATCGATGATCGCATATTGATCACCTGCCTCCAGAACATTTCCCAGGTTATAATCACCATGGATCAAATGATCTTGCCTCAACTCAGTCCGTTGAAGAAGGCTCGTCAGGATCTGATGCATATCATCTTGCAGTTCAATGGAAGGAAAAAAATATCCAACGAAATCATGTTGTGGTATGAAATTGGCATCCGCGTTACCCGTATCATTTACATCATAACCATGGACTTGAATTAACGTTTGAGCCAATTGCTCCAGCTTGGTCTTGCTTAACTTGGCTATAGGCTCCCCGTCATAACTCGTTAACAGGACTTGATTAGAATCCACATCCATGCCCCAACCGTACGGTTTGGAGACTTGTATTCCACTCTCGTATAGTTCAGATAATAGTTCATACTGGTTGCGAATATTGGGTTTGGAGTCCTTGTTCCATACCTTTAACACATAAGAGTGATCACCGCATTCTATCTTCACAACGTCTGCTTCCAGCCCTGGTGACAGGGGAAGCATCTTGTATGGTTTCCCAAGCAGACAGCGAGTTTCTTCGCTCAACTCCATCCAACGAATACTTTCCAGAGTTAACCTCATTTTTCCCAACCCTTCTCTGTGAAATTAGAAATAACGGCATTTGATACTCCATAGATCTTTATAATGATTTATCAAAAACCTTCTGCCACTTCTTCTCATTATATCCGATGGCAATATAGAACCGATGCGCCGCTTCCCTTTTACCGCTTGATCGCACGCGAATCTTGTTAAACCCGTTCATCCGTGCCCACTTCTCACATTCGCTCATGATCTTTTTACCAATTCCCGCACCTCTATGATGCTCATCGACAACCAAGCCACCAATTTCAGCAAAAGGTACACTTTCGATAGAATATCTTCCCTGTACGTGCCCCCAACCCACAACAAGGGAATCGATCTCAGCTACGCAAACATAATGATCAGTCATTGAGCCTAGTCGATTCAACCTTTCGATGATCTCTTCTGTTGTACTGGTGTAACCCAGTTGATGGGATAATTGGCTAATCCCCTCGCCATCCCCAATTCTAGCTTCTCTGCAATGAATCATAGTGTCTCCTTTTCTAATCTAGTTATCAGGTGTAATAAGTCCTTTACCAATGAAATTGGCAGACACAGGCTTCTTGTCCAGTTCTCTGGACCATACCGATAACTGCCCCATATGGTGAATCTCATGAGCAATCACGTGTCGCATCACTTCTCCCCACGATTCCTTGGCGACGGTGCTATCCAATTCGGGATCAATGCAAGGTCTCTTTTCCATGCTGGGGTCCCAGGATAGAACAAATGCCTCCACATCAGGTCGCAGCTTGCGGTCGAATTGTCGTACGGCTTCCAGTGTTTTATAATTATCAAAATTCTCCATACCATCCGGTTTGCCCTGCAATACTTGGAGCCAGCTCCACTCTACATCGATGATATGAAAAAACGTTTGCAATATATTGCCTACCCCGCCTGTTCGAGGCCGAAGCAGCTCTTCCAGCGGTACATCCTCACACCACTGAAACCATTGCTCACGCACGATCCAGTTATAACGAAAGAAAGATTCCATTTAGCCAATTCTCCTTTTCTATCATGCGTTTTAAGAGTTTTGATCAGTTCCATATTGGCAAAAGTTTTGTCCGAATGTTCAAGTTGTTTTCCAAAATCCAATGTCATGCTTCCAAAAACTTATAGAAACTTATGCATCCATTACGTAATCACAGCGCTGATCGGGGTTCCTAAACGGGTAAATCATTACGCTTACTTATCTGCCGGCTGTTCCATACTCATTTGAACTAACGTTACCCGTTAGCTTAAAAAACGTGTGGTGTATTCAACTGTAATCTTCAATCAAAGAAATTTTTCCTTCCTTAATCTCGAATGTTATCTTTCCTTTTAATTGCAGCTTATCCCCACTCTTTGATCCATTAGGAAAATCAACGGCAAGAATACCTTCATAATCGATTCCTACCTCTACTTTGTCATTTATAACACTGTAATCGGTAATTGTCTGGCGACGGCTAGAGAACATCGTTGACGACTGTTCTGCCAACTCCCTAAATGCTTGTATTCCTCTGGTCTCCGTTGTAGTTTCTCCATTGGAAATATTACTGAATATTATGTCATTATGTAAGAGTTCGACCATTCTTTCAATTTCAAATGAATTGTATGCTTCAAGATAATTTTCAATTATGCCCCTTATTTCTTTACTAACCATAACCATACTCCTCTCCTTTACATAAAAGAGATGATACCCTTGTTTACCCAGGCAATTTATTCTCAATGTAATATTACCATATATTTCAACTATCCTGCCCCATAACTTAAAGAGGCATCATCACTCTAATATAATTTTACATTTCTCTATCGTCCCTAAAGGTATACAAAAAAAGGATCGTCAGCATATCTGCAACGATCCTTTTTTGACAGCCTGCTAGTTGAAAACAACATCTGACGCCGGTAAATACCGAATTCAGTTTGCAGCCTAAGATTTCTATTTTATTTCGTATTAAAGCTCTTCCTTCATATTTGCAAGTTTAACAGAAAGCAATCCTGACATGTTGCCACTGTTTTTAGTGCTGATGCTAACCCAGTGGGTACCTATTGCCCATGGTTTTGTTCCATATTCAGACCAAGTTGCACCAGGAGCTACAGAGAATAACATTTTTTGAGTACCAGACAGAGTACTTTGAGTAACTCGGACAGTTAGGGTTTCCTTAGATGTATTTTGAACCCAAACTTTGACCCATCCATAATTTGCTTGGATATTAAAACTCTTCGTGTAGCTACTTCCGGAAATCTGTGAATTCACAATCTCATTATCAACTGCCATTGGGGTAATGATTCCTTCGCCTTGTGCAGATGCAGTAGTTGCTGATGAGTCCCCTACATTATTTGTTGGTGCTGCAGATGCAAGCGTGACAGCTGCTACCAAGGATAATGCCGACAAACCTACGAACAAAGTGCTTTTCTTCATAATTAAAAATCCCTCTTATTTAAAAATATACATAAAAATAGCTTTGCAAATTTACCATAAGTTACATGTATATACAATAAGAAAATAATTACAATTTCAAAATTTTATGGGCGGCCAGCTCAAAACGTGGACATGAAGCTTAATGGGATATTATTAGTCTAATATAATTCCCCTGTTTTTCACCGTCCGCAAAGGTATACAAAAAGGATCGTCAGCATTTCTGCAACGATCCCTACTTTCATTCCGCTAGCTGGCTGTATACCTCAATTATCATAAGCCTTCTATCATAACCCATGATATGAAAAAATAAAAGAGCCGCGATCGTCGCAGCTCCCTACTCTTTTGGCTTCGTCATTCTCTTCTTTACATAGAGTAAAACATGAATTCCAGCGTATATAAACAGGACATTAAACAGATAAAGAAGAGCATTCACATAAACATTGGAAAGGAACCAGATCGTATCATCAGGTTTCTTATAATGATAATCAGTAAAAAACCGCAATGGAAAACCATACTCTGTTCGTAAAGTCCCCTCCGTGTAGGCTGTTCCTGGAATAAAGATCACAGCTAACACAGCAAGCCAAGCCGAAAGATTAAATATTCTTTTATTCAACGTCAATTCATCTCATCCATTCAATACATTTTCGGTATCCACCACATTCGCAAACATGCTCAGAACCGAATTGTGATGTTCTATAATCTGCTCAGCTTGAAGAATGTTGGAATTCCATGTGCTGTGAGCATCACGAACCAAGGTTAGTGCATAGCCAAGGCTACTTGCTCTGCGACAAGTCGTATCCACGCATATTTCCGTCTGCATGCCAGTCAGAATAAGTTCCGTCACTCCGTTTTCTTGCAATTTCAGATTCAGATCTGTTTCGTGAAAGGAATCCGGGGTTTGCTTTTCAATAATAAGGTCCCCAGTGATCGGCGCAATGGACGGATGAATCGCCCAACCTGCCGTTCCACGCTCAAGGGGACTGCCTGCTCCTTCACTGTGCTGAATGTAGATAACGGAGTGACCTTTTTCCCGAGCCTTGGAAATGACGTGTTGTATTTTCTGAAGCAATACGTCCCCCTGATATACGGGATCTGATTCATCGAACATGGCTACCTGAACATCGATAACAAGAAGTGCACAGTGGGTTGGCATCTTATATTCCTCCTGAAAAATAATATTAAATCAGCACTTGTTATGACTCCTTCTTCCGTTTTCGCACCGTTAACAAACCTTCCAATCCCACATCGATCAACACAAATAGTATAGCAGCTAGAACGCCAAATAAAGTCAAAACTATCGACTCTTTAAAATTTAAAATTTCTTCTCCCGCGCCCATGAGTAAATAATAGATATACATTCCTAAGACTCCAGAACATGCGTAACCCAGTATTCTCAAACTTAGATACAAGGCATGATTAACGAACTGAATTCTGCTCAACAGATAGTCCAGCAATAAAGATAACGGTAGCCCGATCAATGTGATCAGGGGAGTCGCATATACAAGATAAACAAGAATATAAAAATCAAAGCTGTAAGATCGATTCATGGATATTATACTTGCAATTAAAGTAAAACTAATGATCGTTAGAACGGTCGTCAGCAGCTTTCTTCCAATGTTCATCTCACCACTCCCATAAGGTTATCCATATACAATGAATGTTCCTATGCGTCAGATTCTCCCGGTTGCCACCCGATTTCTTGGGACCATATATGAGCTTTCTCTAATATGCTCCACACCATCGGTCCTTTGCCTTCCACGTATTTTGGCCGCTGGTCCTTGTATAATGCCATAAGCCTGTGCTTATCTTCCGCATATTTCAATCGATCCTCTGGATGTTCCCTCAAATAATCTCTAAAAAGCAAGTTCATCTGTTCAGAGAAACTCCCTGCATGTCTTACATGTACATGCGTTCTCCTGCATCCGGGTACTTCGCGAAAATATCGCTTGGTTTTATCCGGATTTTCTTCTCTGAAAACGAAGCCGACCGCTTCGATTTCTTGTTTGTAGTTAAGCAAACCATCATAATCAGATACGGAAATTTGTATATCTATGATCGGCTTGGCATCCATTCCGACGATGGAAGTTGATCCGACATGGTCAATCCGCACAGCCTTTTCTCCCAACGCCTCTCTTAAATTCATTCCGTTATCGAGGAACATGTGCCTCCAAGCAGGATCATAAGTTGCAATTCTCCATTGATCTTCCATGTAGTCCTCCCTTCAATTTCATTAAGTATAGTTTCTATCATCATTTCTCTACACGACTCTATAAACCATGCGAGATGCTTCCTCTCCTGAAAGAAAACCTAATTTGGTATATAAATAGTCAGCCTTATTTCCTATAGTAACGAACAAACGAATGGTTGGAGAGAAACCTTCCAAATGAGAAATCGCCTTGTATAACATATATCTTCCTAGACCCTGATTACTATAGCCCGGCTTAACTGCTATATCATACACAAGAGGCATATCCTCCCACATTGAAATCAAACAAAATCCAATGACCTTGTTCGTCTTTTTATCTACTAAAACCGATGATGCATTCAACAGCTCATCCTGCTGGTTATGTTCAAAATAATAACTCACGTCATTCCGATATGTATTCAGATTTCCTTCATCCATTCCTCCACGATATGATTCGTTCATGACTTGGACAATGCTTGGCAAATGCTCCAATTTGGGCTTAATAGCAAAAAAATCAGTATGGAGATCATTTTCAATCTTCTCTGTAGGTCTAATCATACATTTCCTTGTGTTTAACACTTCGAAACCAGCCGACTTCAGTACATCAATATGTTCAGCCAGAACATTGTAAACATCTACCTTTGACTGCCCCCCTGAATTTTGAATAGCATAATTCTTTAAGAAATGAACCAGATCTACAGTCAATGTGAACGGAGGAATCATAAAGAAAGATCCGAGCTCACTGCTTGTCAAAGAAATCCCGCCCACTCGTAGATTGTCTTGATAGATCCAATAGCAATCACTTGCGTCTAGCATCATTTCTTGAAGAAATGTCCAGCTCGGTCTAAACCAGATATTCTCCCTATACGTCGCAAAGTACTTGGCATAGCTAGTTTGATTCGCAAGGACTAAAGAATATGAAGTACTATCATTCATTGCCTTTTCCCCTCTCTACTACAACTTATTCCTCGGTTGTAATCCCAATATGATGTACTATGTATTCTATTCTCTCAGCATACAACTCAATATTTGCTTGCGACATATAATATATAAACACGTGCCACTAAACTTTTGTTTGATAAATTAAGAGAATTCAAAAAAAAAGAGAAGGAACAAAAGTCCCTCCCCTTACCTTTTCAAAGATAATCACACTTAAATTTAGAAAACTCAGCCACAGAACCTTCTCCGCTCGCATATAAACCAACGAGTACCCCTGTAAATCCTCCGGCAACTTCCGAGGAAAGGTATTTCGTCTGTGCTGTCCCTAAGAGGGTGTCCTTGCCATCTGCATGAATAAAGAAACTGTAGCGTTCATGGCTTGATCGAATAACTAGTGTGGCATGATGCTCATTTCCCAGTTCCACTTCATTTTCGACTGATTTGATATCCCCAATATTCAGACGCTCAATGACCTTATACCCGCTCTGCTCTTTGCGAATGGCCAAGTCATAATGGTGCTGTTCATCCATGTAGATGGTGATGCCTGCCTCGCCATTCGTAAGACTAACGTCAACAGAGATGGTCGCGTCAAAGTCTTTTTGACGTAGGCCAATGAAGGTTGGGGATGCTGGAATATCCAGTGTCACTTCAGTTCCTTTTAACTTTATGTTGCCTTGTTCTAACAAGTAATTTTCTGTATTGGGATGACGAAGATAACACCAGTCCAGATTCCAATCCGTATTCTCGAACGTATAGCTTTTCTTCTCTTGTTGGATGACTGTATCAGAGATACGATCCGTGTCAAAACTCATAAGCGTCGTACCTTTATGCCCTGCCGTAAACCAGCCATCCTTATCGAAGGTAACTGGCGTAAGGAATACTTCCCGGCCAAGATGATGATAGGTGAGCCATTGTCCAATCTGACGGAATCCCAAATGGAAGATCCACCAATTCCCTTCCTGGTCCTGGATCAGGTCACCATGGCCAACCCCTTGTAGTTCGTAACCGCCCAGATTACGGTTGGTCAGAACAGGATTCTTGGCATAGGGTTCGAAAGGACCCGAAGGAGAATCTCCCCGCGCATACGTGACCATATGACCGTATTCGGTTCCGCCTTCAGATGCCATGAGGTAATAGTATCCATTGATTTTATACAAATGTGGGCTTTCCAGATAACGTCCGCCTGATCCTTGCCATATTGAACGGCTTGGAGTCTTTTTGCGACCTGTTTCAATGTCAATTTCACACTGAATGATTCCCCCAATCCCTTCATCATCGGTCCCGTTGCTCATAAAGAAAGCCTTACCATCTTCAAAATACAAATCCGGATCGATTCCCCCTTGATCCACAATAATCGGTTCTGACCACTCCCCGTATATATCGTCAGTCCATATGTAGAAATTCTGACGCGTCGTGTCGTTCGTCGTGGTCATAAAGAATCGCCCATTGTTGTATCGAATTGTAGGGGCGAAGACACCTCCAGAGCTGCCCACCGTCTCCAGACGAATCTGGCTTTTTCGAGTTAAACAATGACCGATTTGGGTCCAATTCAATAAATCTTTGCTTTCAAAAAGCGGGACACCCGGAAAATACTGAAAAGAACTGCACACCAGATAATAAGTGTCATCCACCTTGCAGATGCTCGGATCAGGATAGAATCCTTTAATAACCGGATTATTGTATTTCATTTGAGCCACCTCTTTTTCTATAATTCATATATTTAAGAATCCAACTTCATAAGTAGATAAAAAAATTAAACACTATCGCAAACATACTTTCAATGCATTAGAGTTGAAGAGTCCAGTTAAATTCATTAAATTAATATATATATGATTTCAATAGCTCTGGTTAGGAGATTGTTAAAGATGATCAAAGCGAACGGAGATCCAAAATTCATACCATTATACGAAGCGCTGGCAAGCGAGGTTAGATGGAGGATCATGGATTTGATTGCAGTTAGCGAAATGAATGTCAAGGATATCGCGGCTGCGTTAGAACTTAGCCCCTCCATCGTCACGATGCATATACGGAAGCTTGAGCAAGCCGGACTGATTGATAGCCGTAGGATACGCCTGAATGGAGGCACCCACAAATTGTGTTTTCTCAAACAAAATAACATCGAGATCGAACTACCATCCCCCAGCCGGACAGCAAGGGTTAGAGAGCAGACAATTTCAGTGGGTCACTATACTGCATTTGAAATCCATCCTACCTGTGGTCTTGGAACGCACGAGAAAGAAATTGGTGTTTGGGACGACCCACGCTACTTTCTTGATCCTGAGCGGGTTCACGCTGCCATCCTTTGGTTTGGAAGAGGTTATGTCGAATACAAAACGCCTAACTATATGCTTCCCGATCAGACTGCTAACGCCATTGAAATTTCAGTGGAACTGGCTTCTGAAGCCCCGGGTTTAAGAGATCATTGGCCATCGGATATCCGATTTATGTTTAACGGCATTTCGCTTGGAACGTGGACAAGCCCCGCTGACTTCGGAAGAGCTGCCCGAGGCAAATATACACCAACATGGTGGCATCGCAATGTGAATCAATATGGATTATTAAAGACGATTCGTGTTGATGACTCGGGTACGTATATGGATGGAGAGCGGATGTCGGACGTGACGATCGAGGATATCAAACTGGAGCAGCCATTCTGGACGCTTCGTTTCACAGTTGACGAGGAGGGGGCTAACGTCGGGGGATTAACACTTTATGGTTCCGGGTTCGGCAATCATGACCAGGATATTGTCATACGCGTACAACGCTAATCTTTCTTTATGTAGTAACGAATAATCCCGTTCTTCTCTTCAAACGCATTCCCTTATTTGAATGAACGGGATACTGCTGTACGCAGTTAAAGAAGCCTTCTTCTCACCATTACTTGGTTCTTATATGCCTTACCATAGACCCATTTTCTAGTTTTTGTTCCAATAACAAATCCAGCAATCCATCAGGAACTAGCTTTACATCATCCATTGTTGTTGAAAAATAAGTGATTGGTTTCCAACATGCTTTATAGGGGATAGAACCTTCTAATCCAACAAATTCTTCCTGATTGTATTGAGATTTATCTATAAATGATGCTTCATAGATAAAATCAATTTCATGACCTAATTCATCTTCTATCCCAAAAATATTTTCAATAACGGAAATTAATCGGGGCTCTTCGATCTCTTGATCCAACTCTTCCTTGAGCTCCCTGATCAGAGTTTTCTTACTGTTCTCACCGAACTCTATCGTTCCACCAATAGGTCTGTAGAAAGTAGTTGAAATATCCGGGAAGTTAATTTCCTGAACCAAAATGCGATCTTCTTTCCTCAAAATAGCTAATGAGACAGAACGAATTTTCATTTTTTTCTCCTTAACCTATGTTTTTTTTTATTCCTTCGTACTAAATGTCTGAATATACTTTCTGGCATCGTCTCTGAATGTTTCCGTATAATGATCGTTTGTATAATCTTTTAACACCTCTCGCCAAAACGCTATTGCAGGAGCGTTACTCTCCATCTGAGCAAGTGCCCAATTGGCTTTGTATAACTCAAATATCTGCATCGCAGCAGCATATCCAACCCCACTTCTTCTAAACTTCTTCAGGATCATAAAGTCATAGATTACATGTGTAGGATCTGGATCGGTATCTAAATTTTCAAGAAGCACAATAACAAAACCTGCTATAGTGCCAGAAATCGTAATGAAATATGGCCTCCACCTGTTATCCCCTTCCCAAATGAAGTCAATATTCACATCGTATTTACCTTCTTGATTGATATCCTCGCTTGTATATTCGCTGAAATCATAATGGTACAGTTGATACAGATTCGATAACATACTTTTCTCTGCCAATGTTACTGGAGTGAGGTCTACTATCATACTGCCTCCCTATAGTTCTCTTTTAAATTCTGACTGCTTAGCATTGGTGCTCCAATGGATAGAGCTATTGACGGCTCGAACGCATCACCTTTACATGTTTTAAACTACTATTGTTTAAGAACTCTTTATAGACTTCGGATTCAACGGCGTAGATCGCCACTTTTCCTTGTGAATTATGATGAATACCCCAACCGTAACGTTTACCCAACGAAGAAGTACGAAGACAGGGTTGTCCCTTAGAGAAAAACTTGGTTCTCTCTATGGATCTTTGTTCGTCGGGTATATGATTGCGCTGCGCGAACACTTCAAACATGACATCCTCTTGCGTATATTGATAAGAGTAGTTTGTTATCATTTCATATTGTAAAACTGGAACGGTTTTGCCGCCGTTTTTGGCTTTGGGGATCTCTGCCACTTTAACAGGACAATCTTCTGCTGCTGCAATGAAAGTTTCATAATAGGTCATGTCTTTCATCTATATATCCTCCCATCAATTCAGAAAATTAAAGGATACGAATATACGATCAAGCTTGAGCTGTTTTATAAATATTTCTTAAAAGCCTTGCTGGATTCCCCATCGTACCCTAACTTCGTGTAGAAGCCGTGTGCCTCGTACCTGGATGAACCGCTGGTGAGAAACACCTTTATACAATTTTTCTGTATGCATACATTCTCTATATACTTCATAAGTTCAGATCCATATCCCTTGCTCTGCACATGTTCCGTAATGATAACCCGCTCAACCACGCCAAACGGTCTATTTTCCACCAAAGCATCCAGACAAATATGTAAATGCGCAGTCCCAATAACCTGATCACCGACTTCGTAAACAAATAAGAAACTGTTGGGATTATCCCTTACTTCTTCTATCCGCTCTGCCAGTACCTTCGTATTCAGGTTGTTCGGTAATAATTCTTTGTACAACCTTTCAATAACCTCGACATCCCTTGCTTCGGCCTCTCTGATCATCAGGTTCCACTCCTCAACATAAATAGTAAATTAAATGATAACTACGTCCATAATAACCCAAAAATCGGTATATGCGAACAGTAACTTCCTCTTTTTCCACCTGCTGATTAGCAGTTCTTTCCTTACAGATCCAGAACAAAAAAACCACGGTTTCCCGTGGTCCATCCATTCGAGTATGCTCTATTCTACTGATCCACTTACCAGTCTTCCTTCAAACCATACCGCTTGTCGCGCAGACCTTCTGGCAACCGCCTCTGCCGAGCAGCTGGCTTCTACCAGTACAAAACTAGCTGTATCCCCTACCTTCGGCCATACCTGTTGGCCCTCTGAATCCAGTGGAGTGATACCACTTGTGACAAATGCAAGAGACTGAGCCAAGGAGCGTTCATCGTTATACCCGTACAGTTCGGCGAAACGGCCGGCTTTCTCCAGTTGATCTCCATTGCCAAACGGTGACCAATGATCCGTCAGACTGTCTGTCGCCAGCTTCACGTTCACCCCATATTTATGGAGCATCGGAAGGGGCATCATCATTTTACCGATAGGCACGGTCGAAGCAACGTTCATACCAAGGGAAGCCATTCGCTTGGCCATATCTTCCGCTTCTTGCTGCTCCGCACGAGAGAACCAGAACGCATGACTTACGGTAACTTTACCCTGAAGTCCTGCTTCTTCGGTCAGGTCAGCCAATTGTAGCAACGTTTGTTTACCCGGTTCTCCAGAATCATGCAAATGAATATCGATGCCTGCCTGAAACTGGACAGCCAGTTCGACCATTACATTTAGCGATTTCTCAATATGCTCGTCCACAGTGTGAGGATCAAGTCCACCTACATGAGTAGCCCCTTCCGCCATGGCTTGACGCATGAGTTCAACCGAATTAGAGCGGAGAAGTCCATGCTGCGGGAAAGCGACGATTTCAGAGGATATTTTGCCCGAAAATGACTCCAATGCCTGCTTTGTAGCTTCCAGCCGTTTCAACCCACTGACCGGTTCAATATTGCAATGACTGCGCACATGGGTGGAACCATATCCCTGAATCAGGCTCAGAATGCTCTCCGCCTGACGCTTTGCATCGGGTAATAGCTTGGGCAGCAACACTTTCTCTTCTTCGATACGTTCGAAAATGCTGGAGATGCGTCGAACCGCTTTCCATGGTGCATCATAATACGTTTTATCCAAATGAATATGGGCTTCCTCGAACGAAGGCAGCAGCAGCAGTCCTTTACCATCAACCTTTGGCAACTCGCTTGTTAATTCCGTATCCCCATCCACGATGGCTGCAATGACTCCATCTTCAATCCGCAGATGACCAAGGCTCGTCCGGGTGCCAGTTACCTGCCCGTCTTCCATTACATAACTTTGCTCCAATGATACGTTGGTTAACCAGTATTCCTGCTTCAACATAGTCACTCCCTCTTTCCACTCGGTCTATCGAGCATCGAGTACCGATTCATCTGTGGTCAATGGTACCATAGGACCTCATTCAGCAAAAATAGTTAAAACGTTGGTGTTCCATACGATTATCGTCTAGATATTATTGGACTTCCCCATTAGTATACGAAGTGTAATATATCCCAAAACTTGAATCACAAATATCATAGCCACAAATTCAACCAGAATGCTGTTGCCCGCACTTAAATCAGTCATGATATCCTTCAAAATGAGGTCAGGCTGCTTCAGGACATCCCAACTATTCCACCGATTAAATCTCCCGATGTATACCCCTAAACTGCTCAGAAGTAAAATAACGCCTACAATTACCATGCTACTAAGTTGGTTTAATCGTTTATTTAACAATTTGTGGACTTGATGTATGGAGCAAATGGACAGAAGTAAACCCAGTATGGCTACGACAAACGCTAGGGTAAGGCTATACCAAAAATCAATATTAACCCAGAATTTAGTTTCCCCTTGAGGATCAAAGTATCTGAATGCATGCAAAATTTCTGTGAAAAGATATGCCGAATTCGGTAGAAAGAACAGCCAGCATGCACACATCACCCCGACTAGTGCGATGCTCGTTCTTGTAAGTTTCCTATTGCTTACGTAACTAATCGTTGATGAAATGATGAATGGAACCCATGCCAAAAAAATGTCCCACGTTAAAAATTGATACATGTTCGTGTTTGTTTTGGTACGCAAGAAGTGAACAACAAGTAGACAACCTATGGTAGCAACGATCAACACAATACTCATTTTTAAATAAATTGTATTTTTATTATTGTTCATTTCTTCGCTTCGATTTCCCTTTCCTTGGTGGTATGCGTAAGCAGTCCCGATCACCTGATCATTGATCATTAATCATCGATTTCATAAACGAACTGTGACTCCGCCTTCCTAGTCAATACACGTCCATCATAACCCAAAATGTGGTATATGCGAAAATAGCGGCGTGAACCCAGAAAGAAGACAAAAACTTTACTTTCGCAATATTTCCGTTCATCTTCCATTCTTCTAACATTAGAGAATGCAAAAAAAAACAGGCACTAGGGAAGTGCCTGTACATATTTAGAACCAAGCTAAGTACTTAGCTAATAGTTCACTGCTTCTTTTTTATATGAAAATATGATAATTAGAAATTAAAACGCGCATGCCCGCCATCCGTCACGCCTTCGATCTGTTCAATATCCAGCAGTCTTCGCTTCATCTCCAGTCCTCCGCGAAAACCGGTCAGCTTGCGGTTGGCACCGATAATGCGATGACACGGCAGCAGTACCGGAATGGGGTTGGCTCCATTGGCTGCCCCAACAGCTCGCACCGCTGAAGGTCTTCCCACCGCAGCAGCAATGTCGCCATAGGTTCTTGTCTCACCATAAGGAACATTCCCCAACTCCGCCCATACCTGCTGTTGGAATGCCGTTCCGATCAAATCGAGTGGAATTTCGTCTGTGAAAGCCACCTTGTCTCCGGCAAAATAGGATTCCAACCAATCCATCATGCCCGTCTGCTTCAACGCTGCTTCATTCTCTTCGAGATCCACTCCAGGAGCAATTAGGCCAATCCAACTACTCCAATCTTCCAGCGTTTCATTGGGCATGATGACCCGGCATAACCCTTTTTCGGTGGCAAGCAATACCCACGGACGACCGTCCAGTTCCATTTTGGTCCACATGATGCTCTTTCTCATACGTCTATCGTCCTTTCCCCACGTAGGTTTTATATCTGGTTTCTTTTCTCGTTATGCACACATACTACACACGAACCGTTTTTTTTACTTTTCGTTTCATGCTGCGGATGATCTGCTTTGTCTCGGGATCAACACGATAGGACTCCGTTATTTTCTGAAGAGCCTTATTATACGTAAAGTCGTCCAAGGTATTGTCCTGCAAATAACGCAGCGTCGCTTCAGGCTGTTTCACATAAGCGATGGAAATCGCCCAGGCCACTGCCATTTTCACATAGTAACCTTCGTGATGAATGGTATCTAATGAAGCAAGCACTCTGCTGATATATTTTTCTTCCATATAAAAGTTCAACAGCATCACAACCCCGAAACGAATGTCATACTCCTGGTTGGATACCAGATAGGGCTGCAAGAACTGCCACACCTGATCCAGATGTGCCTTTGTATATTTCAAACCACCGCAGAAGCTGTCGCATACAGACCAGTTATCTATTTTGGGAACAAACCAGGCAATATGTTGCAGAAGTTCCTCCATATCTGCTTGGGCATGACCGATGACCATCGCTTGCAGCATCACTTCTTCAAAATAATCATCATCAGCGTTTTTCAGATAGGCACGCCAGTCCTCTTTGACGATTTGTTTCGCCATCTTGCGTATTTCAGGCAGTCTCACACCTAACAGATTCGTGATATTCGGAATGAGCGCAGCCGAGAATTTCTGATATTCCGGTTCGACCAGAGATAACAATTGTGTTCTTACAACCGATTCCACATGTCTCCTCCTCATCGGGTTTTCTACAACAAGTATATCCTGGCAGCATCCATTTGTAAGCCTATATCGAATGTTTTAGCAAGATTACAATATCCATTTCCCGTGGTCACTGTTTAACTTCCATTCCATTTCGTTTAAGAATACGGAGTTGAATCCATTTGAAATATGTTCAACCAAACATTTACACAATAACGGAGAGGACAGAAATAACCTGAAGAAGCGTAGCGTTCGCCTTTATCCCCGGATTTTCCCTTTTTAAAAGGAATCAAAAAAATCTGGGGATAACAGCGATCGGAAGGTTGTTCTGTCATCGAAGTGGCAGTGTAAATATTCATTTGTTGAACCCATCTAGAAAGGAGACTACATATGAATCGATCCCATCCCAAAAAAGATTTTTCGGTTGAAGAGATTACGGAGCTCCTTGTGCAATTCGTGCAAACCCAAAACTTGACCGAATTTTATAAATGGGCCAAAGAACTTCATCCCTATGACCTTTCTCTCGTATATAAAAAGTTCCCTGAACAAGAGACGAAACGCTTCTTGCTCTTATTCAAACCGGACGTTCTCGCCGACATGGCAGAAGCGCTCACGCTTCACGAGCAGGTGCATCTATTCGAACAGTTAGGCCCGGAGCGCACTCTTGAAGTCATGCAGCAAATGGACAAAAGTGATCTGATTCGCTTCATGCATGATCTGCCCCTCCAACGCAGAGAAGAACTGCTATCCAATATGAATCTCGACCATTCAGCCATTATCCGCTCCGTGCTGAACTATCCACCGGAGACGGCGGGACGAATCATGACCGATCGTTACCGTACCCTGTTATCGCATGAAACCGCAAAGGAAGCACTGAGAGAATCGCAGGCTACGCTGCACATTCCTGCGACCAGTTATTTGTATGTCACCGATGATGAAGGCAAACTGGTTGGAGTTGTGAGTTATCAATCCCTTGCTCAGGCAGATGACAACACCAAAGTGGAAGAGCTGATGACTCGGCGTGTCATCCATGCAACAGTCGATATGGACCAGGAAGAAGCTGCACAGCTGTTGCAGCGGTATGAGTTTATGGCTCTGCCTGTCGTGGATGAGAACCGCAGATTATGCGGCGTAATCCAAATGGATGATGTCATTGATATTATTATGGACGAAGCCAGTGAAGACATCGCCAAGATGGGTGGCGGCAGTAAAGACATTGATTTTGATACCAAACCGTTAGTTGCCGTCAGACGTCGCCTTCCTTGGCTGATTTTATTGTTATTTATCGGACTGATCTCGGGCAGTATCGTGGATTTTTTCGAGGACACGCTGAATCAGGTTGTGGCGCTGGCGTTTTTCATGCCCATGATAGCCGGTATGACGGGGAATACGGGTACACAATCCCTTGCAGTGGTTGTACGTGGCTTGATTGGACGTAAGCTGGACAAGGCCACAGTGCTCGCGCTTATTGGCCGAGAGATTAAAGTAGGCACCATGATTGGACTTGTATGCGGTTTGCTGATCACGGTCATCGCCTATTTCTGGCAAGGTGACTGGCTGCTCGGAGCGATTATTGGAGTATCACTATTCTTCACCCTGGTTATTGGAACACTGACCGGCACTTGCATTCCTCTTCTGCTCAGTCGTTTCAAAGTAGACCCTGCGGTCGCCTCCGGCCCATTAATCACAACGCTGAATGATATATTGTCGTTGTTTATCTATTTCGGCATCGCAACTCGTTTTCTGGATGCCTTAATGTAAATTAGCCTTGCAGTCTTTATTCATTGAACAGGTGCTTTAATACAGTAACAAAAAGACTCAATCTCCTCTGTACATATAGAGAAGTTGGGTCTTTTGGTGTTATTTTCAATCTAAAAGAGAACTGCCTTATGCGAAAAGGTAGTTAATTAAACTATCGTGCCCCGTTACCGTAACGATTTAGCCTACCAATATCATTTTAATGTATTTGCTATTTCGACTAATTTTTGATAATCGTATAACGGTTCAAGATTGTTATTTTTTCCTGAAATAAGAGAGTAAGTTAAACCCTCGTTTCTCCAATAGATGGCACTTACATGTCCGTCTCCTTGGTCCCACGTTTGCGAACCATTAGATAATTTTTGACCTTTCTTCCCATTCGGAGGCGTATCCACCTTTGAGTTTGTAATCATAGTGATCAGGTTCAATCCTTCGTCGGTATTGGCATACGTGATTTCTACTGCTTCAAATGTACCATTGGTATCTAATATCCTTGCTGATTTTTGAGTAACTTGGAAAGGAACTGACGGTTGTTTGATTTCAAACGGGGTCCTAGCTTCCGCCTCTTCAAATGAAATTTCAACTGGAGGACTTAGATCCAAATTATTGATCGGTTGGTTACCTTCCCCATTTTTTAAGCAGGCAGACAATAAAAGAGGTATCATACATAGGAACAGCAATTTACTTACAGCTTTCATTCACTCACCTCGATATCAGAGTAGTTACTTCTATGACGTTTCTATTAGCTGGAAAGTTATGATTTTTTTCGCCCATGTGCATTCTGCTGCAATAATGTACTATAAGCCAATGCCTCCCCGGAGTATGATCATGTAACTACAACTCGGGGAGGCCCTATGAATCTTACATCTTTTTTCATCTATTGCATTGTCGTTACCTTCACACCTGGCCCCAGCAATATTGTGATTCTCACTTCCGTCGGACAGGTTGGTCCCCGGAAAACGATGGAGTATGTGTGGGGTGCCACAGTTGCATTTGGCTTATTACTTGCTGCTTCTGCTCTTCTCAATCATGTACTTGCTGAGGTATTGCCTGGTATCCTCCAAGTGATGCAGATCGTGGGTAGTGTTTATATGATATATCTGGCTTATCAAGTCTATAAAATGGGTTCCACCGAGACGGGATCGAGGCAAGTTACGGGGTTTCTAAACGGTTTAATCATGCAGTTTGTGAATCCAAAAGTGGTTCTGTTCACGTTCACAGTTATTCCTAGTTATGTTCTGCCGTACTACGATAGCACCATGTCAACGTTTCTGTTCGTGATCATTATTACCATCATCGGCTTCCTGGCCTATTCCAGTTGGGCCGTGTTTGGCTCCGTCTTCAAAACCTTACTCAATCGTCATCAAAAAGCAGTGAGTATCCTAATGGCCCTTTTTTTGTTATACTCAGCCATTATGGTATCGGGAATCATCTAACGCGCGGGAGGTGTGTGCAGCATGGAATTGTTTAACTATAAGAAATCACAGGACGTACTGGCTTTATCCGCCAGCTTTACGGATTTCACCTATAAGAAACATTGCCACGAGGAATATGCAGTAGGAGTCACGCTTCGTGGTATTCAGCAATACCATCTGGACGGACATTATCAGGCCTCCCACAAAAACGGCGTGATGTTATTCAATCGGGAACAGTCCCACGATGGAAGTTCCTATGACAAAGCCGGCATAGACTATGTCATGCTGTATCTGAAGCCGGATTTAGTCGAAGAGGTTCTAGGGAAAAAGGAATTGCGTTTTAATAGCCCTATCGTCTATGACCCTGTGCTTGCACGAAGCATCCTGATGCTGAATGATGCTGTTCAAAAAGGACAGGATGAAGCAAAATGCAGTGAACTGCTCTTGGGCCTGTTGCAATTACTTTCCCAGTCGGAAATGGACACCAAGTTGTGGCGGCCTCAGGACAATCTGGTGCGAAAAGCGAAAGAAATGATGTTTTGCAGTATTGAAGATGTGCTGAAGCTGGACGACCTTTGTGCGGAATTCAACATGTCCAAGTTTCAATTTATCCGCGAGTTCAAGTCCCATGCTGGCATTTCCCCTTACCAGTTCTTTCTGAATTGCAAGGTGGAGCGTGCCAGACAGTCCATTGAAATGCATAAGGATGTTTACTCCGCCGTAGCCGAATGTGGTTTTGTCGACCTGACTCATCTGAACAGACACTTTAAACGAGTATTCGGTATCACGGCTTATGAATATATGCTGCAGTTAAACTAATTGAATCGGTACGATTATCCGACAAACTGTATAAAATCCCCGCATGGAACGCGTTTACCTCAACGTTCCACACGGGGATTTTCTTTTCTCTTCCGTTGCCGTACTGCCATTCTCCCTTAATTCAGATCCTAACATCAGGCGCGCTTCTTCCTTCTCCAGATCCAGCCACTCACCAATACAAGCAATAGAATAACCCCACCATATATGATGAGATAGAATGACCAACTTCGTCCTTGATCGGTTTTTTCAAAATCATCCTGACTCACTACTTTTCCTGCTCCCAGCAGCTTTAACGCGTCTCCAGCTTGATCAATGGAAACATTGCCACTGCAAAGATTCGTATGCAACTTATCGTCCATTTTATTCTGATAAGCAAAGATCAGATAGGATTGGTTCTTCTCCAATTGAATCCCACAAGATTCCGAACCGGCATCATTACCCATGACAGTCATTCGTTTAGAAGAAACACCCTTCCATGCGGTATCCACTTCAAAGGTATATGCTCTCAATCGGTCAGGGCTGAATATTTGCATCCCACCCCTTTTCACCACTTTACCTGTAAAAACCGATGTGGACGTCTTCAGTTTCTCTTGGGCATTCGATTCTACACAGCTGCAAGCATACGCTCGACCTTCCGGTACCAGCAGAAATCCAGCTGTAATGAACAACAGAGCTAACGTTACGATCATTGCACACTTCATTTCTTTTTCCCCTTCCCGTATTGAACATCACTCGCTATGCCATCGGGTAATTTCTTTACACTTCATAATTATGGAATATTATAACACACTAAAAAACCCCCTTTATGGGGATTTTTTTTCGAGCTATCGCTTGGTTTTTGATTCAATGTCTTTATCATTATTTCAGAAAAGACTGAGAAATCTGTTTTGCTGTATCCATCATAACCGAATCACCGGACATCACTGTTAAAATACTCGCTCGGGTATTCGCATCCATCTTCTTCAGAATATCTATCGTTTGGGCGGAATCGGTCTGGAACAATTTTTGAATCAGCTTGGCTGCACTTGGGGATGACATTTTCGATAAGGTATGTACCAGTTCCTTGGCTGATTGACTGGCTATGTCGCTGTTTTGCTTATTAATTTTACGCTGAATGAGCGCAAGCTCACGATCCGTAACCACGGAGCGAGGCTTCATTTGCACCGAAAGGATGCCAACCCGTTCCGGGTCCATTTTACTCCAGATTTGCGCTCTCTGTTCTGTGGACATCTCGGTCATTGCGTACACAATCTCCAGATCGGTCAATTGTACAAGTGCAACAGCAGCCTTGCTTGGAGGCATATCGGCGTAAGTCCTGGCAATGTCCTTGGCTGCGGCAATATGATCCGTTGAAAGTACAGCTGGCACCGTCGACGTTGTGGAAGCTGTGGCCTGTGATTGAACCGATTGCTGTGCTTGCGACGAAGCTCCGGATGGTGCTGTCTGAGCTTGACCGACTGGATTGGCAGATACAGCAGGCGGTGTGGCACGAACTCCTACTGCATTCTCTACGGCATGCAATACGGTGTCCTTGACAGACGGAACCAGGAAAAATGCCGCTGCTCCGGTAGCGCCAATGCAGATCAGGGCAACAAGCCACCCCATCCCGGATGATTTTTTCTTCGTTGAAGTTTTGGATGTGCTCTTGGCTGGTTCAGGTTTGATCTTGTCATTAGGCGTTGTGAAGGGTGTCCTTGCACTATTGGCGGGTGTTCTTGAACCAATGGATTGAACCCGATTCGGCTGACTCATTATGATCACTTCTCTCTCATACTGGGGTTAAGCCCAGTCTAGACCTTCTGCATTAAAATTTGATAAGAAAACCGCATTACTTTTTTTATTCTTTTCCAATTTGAATGTTGTAGACTAGACTTGGTAAGCTTAACCTGTAAGCTCGATCTACTGCTTCCAAATTTAAGGAATGGACCGATTCTGATGAGAAATATATTGCTGATTGAAGATGAGAAAAACCTGGCTCGCTTTATAGAACTGGAATTGCAGCATGAAGCCTACACGGTCAGCGTAGCCTACGATGGAAGACACGGACTTGAATTGGCACTCGAAAAGGAGTGGGATCTGATCCTGCTCGATCTAATGCTGCCCGGCCTTAACGGCGTAGAGGTGTGCAGGAGAATACGCAACATCAAACAAACACCCATTATTATGATTACGGCTCGTGATGGTGTAATGGATCGCGTCATGGGACTCGACAGCGGAGCCGATGATTATATTCCGAAGCCTTTTGCCATTGAAGAGCTGCTTGCACGGATGAGATCCTTATTTCGCCGTTCCAACACCGGCAGCGAACATTCCGTACTGATTCATCATGGATTGCATCTGGACCTGGAGGCGCGCATTTTCAAGAAAGACGGAGAGGTTGTTGAATTAACCCGGCGCGAATTTGACCTGCTGGTGATCCTCATGCAAAATATGGGTCGTGTCATGACCCGGGAGATGCTGCTGGATATGGTATGGGGATACGATGCTGACGTGGAGACTAACGTGGTTGATGTCTACATCAGTTATTTGCGCAGTAAAATCGATGTTTCGGGCTCTCCCAGCTTTGTGCAGACGATACGAGGCTTAGGTTACGGGATTCAGAAATGATACGCTGGATTCGAACATATCTTCCCCGCTCCCATTGGTCTATCCGCTGGAAATTGACGATCTGGATTTCACTATTGCTGGGCACGCTGTTTATTGTGTATAACATCGTTCAATACTTTGTAATTGACGAATGGCTCATTGATCAGGAACAGCAAAATATGGAGAAAAGCATGAATGAGATGGAAAGTTACCTTCAAGAGAAAGAAGTGTCCTCAGCGCAAATTGCAGACAACCGTTCTTCTATGACCAAGTTCAATCAGGAGAATCAGATGATCCGCATTCTGGATCAGGAAGGAACTGTGCTTCTTGAAGTATCCAACCGTCTTCCTGAACAGTGGGTCGAGCCGCAGACGGTGCAAAAACGCATTCTGATCAATGCATGGCACTACGAAGATCACCTGCTCATTATGAGGTCACCACTCATAACCACAAATTTCAGCGGGACGATTGAAATGGTGACCAACCTGGAAAATACGGATAAACTAAGCGATATACTGCTGCTGGTCATGTTTGGTGGGGGGATTGCTGCTGTGGGTTTAAGCATTCTGGGTGCGATTGTCCTTTCACGCCAGTTCGTCAAGCCTATTACGACCATGAATGCAACGATGATCCAGATTCAGCAGAAGGGACTTCATGAACGGGTGGATGTGCCAGATCAGCATGATGAGTTGACCAACCTCGCCCGAATGTTCAACCGCTTGATGGATGAGCTGGAGCTTTCGTTTCAGCAACAAAAGCAGTTTGTGGAAGATGCCTCGCACGAGTTGCGTACACCCGTAGCCATTATTGAAGGACATATTTCCCTGTTGAACCGTTGGGGCAAGCATGACCCGGACATTTTGAATGAATCCCTGGATGTTTCCGCTCAGGAGCTTAAACGGTTAAAAACCATATTGAATGAACTGTTATTACTTAGCCAAGCCGAGTCTGGGAACATTGTAGTGGAAGCTGCGGTCGATCTTCGCCAGACGGTACAGCATGCGCTCACCAACGTTGTGCAGCTGCACCCGGATACTGCCTTTGACATTGATCTGGAGTATCTATCCGATATTGAAGTGAAGATGCTTCCTCAACATCTGGAGCAGATCCTGCGGATTTTGGTTGATAATGCCGTTAAATATTCACCGATAACCAAAGAGATTCGGGTCCACGGAATGCGACGTGACAACGATGTATGTATTCAGGTTGCCGATAAAGGCATGGGCATTCCGGCAGAGGATTTGCCGTATGTTTTTGACCGTTTCTACCGTGTTGATAAAGCCCGCAGTCGCGAACAAGGGGGGACCGGCTTGGGACTCGCCATTGCGGAACGCCTCGTCAAACGATACAACGGGCAGATATTCATCGATAGCCATGTAAATGAAGGAACGACCGTAACTGTCCTGCTTCCCGCATCTGCATCCTGAATGTCGGAAACCAACACCGGACATGAATAAGGAGGGCTACACAACAGCCCTCTTTTTCACCACTATAGTGTAGCCTCCTTACGTCCGGCGGAACAGCTGATTCGCAGCTTCGGGTGAACAGCCGCTCATTTGCGGTTTTCTGATTGGAGTGTTCTCGCTTTATGAGGGATGAACAGGGCTAAAAGTTTCATACGGATGAAAATCCGCCCGATTCCCCAGGCGCTTGCCACACCAATGAGCGCGCCGGCAGCTACATCCGAGGGATAGTGTACACCAGACCATACGCGAGCAATTGCAATGAAAGTGGCGATAAGAACCCACCCCCACCGATACCTGACGTGACCCAGCCAAAATGCAGTGGCACATGCAAAGGCAACCGTCGCATGATCACTTGGAAAGGAAGCATCAGCGCTGTGGCTGATTAATTGAATCACCGAATGGGTCACAAATGGCCGGTCTCTGTGCAGCAAGTGACCTGTAACAAAGCTGACGGCGGTCCCCGCACATGCTGCCAAAATGGCTTGCAGCACAATCATGCGGTTTTTTTGACTCTTCGATGTCCAGTACACAATCATTCCCACAGGAAACATAAAAAGGGCATATTTCGCAAAAAATATCATGATGCCATTCAGATATGAGAGCTGCACCGCCTGCTGGTTAATCCAATGAAAAAGCTGGTAATCCAATCGTATAAAAGACATAAGTAATCCCCTTTTCCCAATTTAATGAACCTGCATTTAATCATAGCCCACTTTTCTGGGAGCAGCTTTAAGGGGAAATTAGAAAACGATAAGAAAACAGACACCCTGGAGGAACATAACCATTGATGCAAAATTTGAAAAAGAATATTTCCATCCCGTTGCTCGCCGCAGCACTAAGCCTTGCTGTATTTGCAATCATTGCCCTGTCCATCAGCGATAATCAGATCCACCGATTTGACGATACCCTGATGACGTGGATTCAGGGTATGGAATCCCCGGGCATGACCCGGTGGATGGAGCTGTTCACCTGGATTGGCAGCGGCTTACCCGTCGTCGCGATTACCCTCATTTCGATGATCGCTTTGTATGTCTTTTTAGGGCACCGACGGGAGCTTCTGTTTTTGGGCTGTGTCATCGCAGGCTCTGCAATACTGAACACTCTGCTGAAGCTCGTGTTTCAGCGTGCGCGACCCACCATTCACCGGATTATTGAAGCGACCGGGTACAGCTTCCCCAGCGGACACTCCATGGCAGCGTTCAGCCTGTACGGCGGACTGGGCTTCCTGATCTGGAAGCATGTACCTACAACAGCCGGACGAATAGCGATGATCATTGTGAGCGCAGCCTTCATCCTTACCATTGGCATGAGCCGCATCTATCTGGGCGTGCATTATCCCAGTGATGTAGTCGGAGGTTACTTTTTAAGCGGATGCTGGCTTGCTACATGCATATGGTTCTACCAGCGCTATCTGGAACGAATCTCCCTGCTACAGTCTAATCCTCTGAGTTGAACACGCTGGAAGCTGTACTAGAATGCGGCTGCACAACTTCACATCGCGTGCATCTCCTGGCGCGCGGTTTAATGAGTGCTACGCATCACGATGACCAGCCGTACGAATAAGCCTGCGTGTCCTGCCGGAGTCATCGCAGAATACGTTAAAGAACCTCATGGGTGCTCCTGCTCCGGTGAGGTTCTTTAACGTCATTATGAAGCCGTTTTATAGTGCAAACCTAGAGCTCCTCGCCATTGGATTCAATGACTTTTTTGTACCAGTGGAAGCTCTTCTTCGGTGTTCTGCTCAAATCACCTTTGCCATCATTGTCCTTGTTCACATGAATGAAGCCATAACGCTTCTTCATCTCACCCGTGGATGCACTGACCAAGTCGATACATCCCCACATCGTGTAAGCGATAAGCTCCACACCGTCGGCAACGGCTTCTTTCATTTGTTCAATGTGACCTCTCAAATAATCAATCCGATAGTCATCTTGAATAGAGCCATCTTCCTCCACTACATCCACTGCACCCAGCCCGTTCTCCACAACCATCAATGGAATTTGGTAACGATCATACAGGTGGTTCAGGGTGTAACGCAATCCTTTCGGATCGATCTGCCAGCCCCAGTCGGAAGCTTCGAGATACGGATTTTTGATGCCGCCCAGCAGATTTCCCTCTGCTCTATCCAACGACTCATCCGCACTCTCGACCAAGGACATGTAATAGCTGAAGGAATAGAAGTCTACGCAGCCTTCACGCAGAGTCTGTGCATCTTCCGATTGCATCTCGATCTGAATGCCTTCTTCGGCGAAGAAACGTTTGGCAAATCCAGGGTACGCTCCACGAACCTGTACATCTCCACAGATCATGTTGGACAGCTGGTCCTTCTTCTGCGCGAGCAAAATATCGTCCGGGTTGCATGTATTCGGATATGTTGTCATGAAAGCGACCATACAGCCGATTTGGAAATCAGGATTAATCTCATGTCCCAGCTTAACCGCTTTTGCACTTGCAACAAATTGGTGATGAAGCGCCTGGAAGCGGGTCTGTGGATCATCAACGCCATCGATCAAAGTCTCTTTACCTTCAAACAGGATACCTGCAGCCATATAAGCCCCCATTGGCATCGTCAGACAGTTGATCTCATTAAAGGTCAGCCAGTATTTCACCTGATCTTTGTATCGGTTGAACAGGGTTGTACAATATCGGATATAACAATCAATCACTTCGCGGGAAGCCCAGCCGTTATATTTCTGGGTCAGACCAAATGGGGTCTCGTAGTGAGAAATGGTCACGAGCGGTTCAATGTTGTACTTTTTCAACTCGGCAAAGACGTTGTCATAGAACTGCAATCCCTCTTCGTTTGGCTCCAGATCATAACCGTTCGGGTATATTCTGGACCAGTTAATGGACATGCGGAACATTTTGAAGCCCATTTCGGCCATTAGGGCAATATCCTCTTTGTAGTGACCATAAAAATCCACCGCTTCATGGCTTGGATAATACGTGCCCTCTTCCAGTACAGGCGTAATCCGCCGTGGTGTCGTATGCGTTCCACCTGTCATCATATCGGAAGTACTCGGGCCTTTACCACCCTTGTCCCATCCACCTTCAAACTGATTGGCAGCCGTTGCGCCACCCCAGAAAAATCCGTCTTTCATCGACATCATCAATTCCTCCTTCATTTTTAACTCATTTCTAAATTAAGTGCTTGATGTTATGCAAGTAGCCGTTCCGTTTACGAATCGTTCTTTTGATCGCTGTTATCCTCGGATTTCTTTTATTCCCTTTCTAAGTGGAAAAATCCGATGATAACGGCGAACACTTCGTTTCTTCAGAATCGATTTCGTCCCCTTCACTACTTTGCAATAAATCAAAAACTAATTATAAGACTGAGCTAAAATGTCTTGGTGAGACTCTAACACAAGTGTACCACCCATACCCTGACACCTATTGTCATGGTATAATGTCGGCATGGAAAATAACCGATTATTCAGAATGCTCTTGCTGTTATTGGAGAAAAAGAAAGCTACCGCCCCCGAGCTCGCGCGTTTGTTCGAGATATCCGTGCGCACGGTGTACCGTGATATCGACAGACTGAGTGCAGCGGGGATTCCCGTATACACGACAACCGGAAAGCATGGCGGCATCCATCTCATGGACAACTTTGTCATGGACAAATCCCTGTTGTCCGAAGATGATCAGAATGAAATTTTGCTTGGATTATACAGCGTCAGCGCCATCCCTCACCTTAACACTGCCCATATGCTCAAACGTTTAACCGCCCTGTTTGATCACAAGCTGGATTGGATTGAGTTCGACTTTTCACCATGGGGCAGCATTCCACTGCAGGAGAGGGAACTGTTCAATCAGGTCAAACAGGCAATCTTCACGAATCAATGGATTACATTTCACTATGTTAATTCGGATGGAGAGAAGAGCGTTCCGACGGTTGAACCTCTCAAACTTTTGTTCAAGAACAGTACTTGGTATTTCAAGGGGTACATTCACGACGAGCACGACCGAAACGAATTTCAGACGTTCAAAATGAAACGCATTACCCAGCTGAAATTTCTGTCGAGGGTTCCCCGAAACAACATAAAGATCGGATCACCGGAAAATGAGACTCACGTCACAATCAACCAAATCGCTCTGGAACTGTCGTTCTCCGACTCTATTGCATATAGGGTGTATGATTTTTTTGAACCGTCACGCGTTGAAAAAGATCCCGACGGCAGGTTACGTGTTGCCCTTGAACTCAATGAGGGAGAATGGCTGTATTCCTTCCTGATGTCTTTTGGATCTGACCTGACCGTAGTCAAACCTCCGCACATTGGACAGGAACTGCTTAGGCGACATATCAAAGCGGTAGAGCATTTGCAACAGGTCGTTAACAACAGGTTGGAAAATGAATGATATAATGAAGCTCTGATCATCTGTTGATTCTTTTACTTTTTTTGCTATCTATCCATTTCCTGAAGGAGGTTTGTCCATGCAAGACATTAGACGTAACAATGTGGAACGATTCAAAGGTTTCGGTACGTTATATGACCAGAACCGCCCTGCTGCGCCCACCGAGGTCGTAGATATTCTGACGAATTATTTAGGCAGCAAACCTCGCATGGTCGCAGATGTTGGCTGTGGTACGGGCTTATCGTCATGGATTTGGCTAAATGAGGCAGAACGTGTTATTGGCGTCGAACCCAGCGATGATATGAGAGCTGTCGCAGAGTCCAAATGGGAAACAGCAGGCAAACCGAACCATCTCCGCTTTGTCTCCGGCCTGTCCCACGAACTGGGACTGCCTGATGGCAGTGTGGATATCGTGACCTGCTCACAGTCGTTCCACTGGATGGAGCCCCAGTCCACACTGCGCGAATTTGCGCGTGTACTGCATCCAGGAGGCATATTTGCTGCCTACGACTGTGACTGGCCACCAGTAGTTGATTGGCAGCTGGAACAAGCCTATCTGCAGTTGAATACGGAGGCAGATCATCGAGCTGCCAGTCTGGCTCCCCAGGAGAATCAAGCACATAAATGGAGTAAAGACGGACATTTGCAGCAGATTCAGCAGTCCGGCTTGTTCCGTTATTCGCGTGAAATTGTGTTTCATCACCGGGAAACATTCGATGCGGACCGATACGTTAATCTGGCACTAAGCCAAGGCGGCTTGCAAACGGCAGTGAAACTCGGAGCCACTGATCTGCTCGAGGTAGCAGACGAATTCAGACAACTGGCTACACGCATATTTAACGGAGAAACGAGACAAGTCCTATTCTCTTATCGGATGCGCCTGGGCATCGTCTGATCTTAAGCTAAGCTCATCCAGATTCTCCCCAAAATAAAATACACAAAAGAAACCTGCACCATCACTAGCATCGTGATGTTACAGGTTTTTTTGTTCATACAGCATCAGGATGAGAAGAGGTCACTTAATTGTGCCTCCTGTACATTCAGTGCCAACACTACTTTTGATGGGTCCGTCTTCGAGTAGATCACGTTAATGATATAACCCTGCTGCACTTGAGGCAGGGTAGATGGATAAATTTCCTTTGGTATGGTGACCTTAAACGTCTCTCCATTTGACTTAGTTACACTAAGCGTAAGCTGAAGTTTGATTTTGCCATTACTCCCGCTTCCAAGCGGAGTAACGTCCAATATCTTGGCCATCGCTTTCTCGCCCGTTCGTGCAATATCCATCATCTCAGGTGCCACGCCATGCTGCACCATCTTCTCATCCAGCAATTGCTGCATATCTTCCTGAGACAATCGTCCTTTCAGATCAAGCCCTACCTTGCGTTCATCCTTCACCGAGACCACTAAAGGAATGAAGCTACCCGGCTGGAACTGAGCCATGGACGTCAACGGTATCATGGTTTTCAACTCGGTATCGTATTTCTCACGCCCTTTAAGCGAGACGGTCAGGCCCAGTCGAACTTCCGGCTGCTCATTAATATACGTACCCGTCTGCTGGATACTTTTAATGACACCAACCGCTGGTAATCCTGACTTCACCCTCCCGACGCCGAAGATATTAGCCAGAATGGAGGGAATAAAGATCAGCCCAAATCCGGCAATAATGGCTGGTGTATACCACCATGCCTGCATAATGATAAAAGGATCATTCCACAGCTGCTGTGCCAGAAATGGGGAGAATCCCACCCCAAATACAGTCAACACACCTATCAATCTCAGGAAACCTACCATCTGCCCCACCCTCTCTATCTCTATTATTCGTGGTTAATTGCATTTTTTGAATGATAGCCTGCCATCTTGCAGTTTGAGCACCTTCTACTCGGACAACAATCCCATGTAGATCAGCTCCGATGGATTTGACGGATTTTGACCCAATCCCACCCGATCTCCCACGCGTGGAATCTGCATCTTGGACACCAAGGTTTCCAGTGTTCGCTGATACTGATTGCCATTCGTCTCTGTTACATCCAGCACAAGCACAACAATCGGATCAAAATTGATCAGCTTGCCCGTATCGGTAATCGTGATTACCGTGGCTGTTGCAGTTAAGGGAAGGGAACCACTTGCCGCCAGTTGTGCCTGTTTTGCCGAATCCAGACTCTGGTTGATGGCTTCCCGATGCTCCTTCGATACAAAACCTTTCATCATCATGCCAGTAAGTCCTTTATTCATCATTTTATCTGCCTTCGAAATCGCATCTTCCTGCTTGTTCTTTTTACCAAACCATCCCATAATGAACACCTCGTTTTTTTTGTTTTTGGTTATAGTTAAAGTATAAACAGGACGGCTTGTCCTTGAATACCCTTTTGACTGCATACAAAAGAAACGAAAAAAACGGTGATTAAACCACTGGATTTTCGTTTCTTTAACATACATTTCGGTTGATTCCGCAAAAAAAGAGCCGAAAACGACTCTTGAATGAAAGGTTGGCAGGCATATTTTGTGCCTAATGCACCGGTGTTGAACAAAATCATGCAAAAAAATGGCGGTTCCAAGCCGATTTTCAATCTATTTTTTGCGTAACAGGTAGACCAGCTTCCGATAATACATGGCGGCTTCCTTATATTTTCGCTGATCCTCGGATACCACGGCCATTCCCTCATATAAAGGCTCAAGACGCATGACATGCTGCACGGACTCAAAATAAGGTAGGCACGCGAGGGCACGCTCCATGAACACTTCACGATCTCCATGCGCAAGAGCCAGATGGCTCTGGTAGAAGGTTGCACTTATCTGCTGATCCTGAGTTGTTGCACTATTCAACAGTTGATCCACACTCTGCGCGAGTACACCCCAGTTTTTTCGTGCCAGTGCCACTTCACATCGATACACACTGACTAACGGCTTCATGGCCTGCTGGGTTTCTTCGGGTTCCTGCTGCAACAGGGATTCGAATCGCTCGATCTCCGACTGCGCCTGATCCAGTTCTCCCGTCATGGTTAACATGACAATCCGATTATTCGCAATGGCGGTGACCAGATCGCCCTGATTACCCGCATACACCAGATTCGCCTCTGCCATGGTCAATGCCGAGAGCGCCTCCTGTACCAGTCCCATCGCAAAGCAATATCCGCTGTACGCCACATATAAACCGGACAACCGATGAAACAGCCGCTGATCATAGACATGTCTCATGGTGAGATCGAAGACCTGCTTGGCCTCTTCGTATTGTCTGCCCTGAATGTAGGCTTCCATCTTGATATTTTGCACAGACAGCCAGAATTCACTTCCAGGAAGGGCCAATTCACTGAGCCTGGTTGCATGCGTTAACACATCCACATAAGAAAGCTTGGAACGATAATATTGCACTTTGTAATATAATAACGCCTTCGCCAGCGGACGTGGGAGATCTACATCGTCAGGACGACCGTATTTCTCCAGATAAAAATTCAGATAGGACATATGTATATATTCATGAGCCGATGCATCATTTAATTGTTGGTAATAGACTGCCTTCATCAAGGCCGTGGTCAGCTCTACTGTCAGCGCATCATCCCGATCCTCAAGCGCGTGTACGATATCTTCCGCTATCACGGAGGCTGGAACTGACATTTGTTCAAAAATAGCCTCTGCCCGCGCCAGTGTTTCTTCATCCTGTGCAGAAGCGTTTAACAGATAGGAAGTCGTTACGCCAAGACGTGACGCAATAGACTTTGCCAGATCTTCAGGGAGTGGATAACGATTGGCCAGAATATTGGCAAAGTGAGCCTGCGTAACCAAACCTTCCACGAGGTCTTTGCGGGAGATTTGCTTTCTTTTGCTCAGAAATTCAATCCGTTCCTTCAGCATGGCTAGTCTTCCTTTCGTTTCGATCCTGTGAATCACAAAAATCCGGTGATAAAGGCGAACGCTTCGCTTCTGCAGATCCGTTCTGTCCTCTCCGTTATCGTGTAAATGTTTAGCTCAAATTATATAATATCATCCCGGATGCGAAGCCGGATACCGTCTTTTAGTCAAATCCATCGAAACGGTTTCCGTTTCGGAGGCAATTGTTTTACAATAAGGAGGTATGTACCAGAGCATTATCCATTAATGATGAACAAGAGTTGAATATGAAAGGATGCAAATGAATGATTATTAAACCAAGAACACGTGGTTTTATTTGTACAACTTCCCATCCTGTAGGCTGTGCTGCACAAGTCCAGGAGCAAATTGATTATGTAAAATCCCAACCGCAATTGAACGGACCGCGGAACGTACTCGTTATCGGAGCCTCCACTGGATATGGACTCGCTTCGCGAGTCGTATCCGCATTTGGTGCCGGAGCCAACACCATCGGCATTTACCGCCCAAGCAGTGCCACTGAAAAACGTACGGCTTCAGCAGGCTGGTACAACTCCGCTGCATTTGAGAAAGCTGCGGAAGAGGCAGGACTGAAATCATACAGTATCACAGGTGATGCCTTTGCCAACGAAACCAGAGAAAAGACCGTTGAACTGATTCGCAGTGAACTCGGTCAGGTTGATCTGGTTGTCTACAGCGTAGCATCGGCACGCCGTACCGATCCAAATACCGGTGAAGTATTCAACTCCGTGCTCAAACCGATTGGACAATCGTACACGAACAAAACAGTCAATTTCCATACGGGAGAAGTGACTTCCATTACGCTTGATCCGGCAACCGAAGAAGAAATTCGCCAGACCGTGACCGTGATGGGCGGAGATGATTGGGAACTGTGGATGGATGCCTTGCAACAAGGTGGCGTACTCGCCGACAATGCAACAACGATTGCCTTCTCTTACATCGGTCCTGAACTTACGCATGCGATCTATCGTGATGGTTCCATCGGTCAGGCCAAAAACCATCTGGAAGCGACAGCCCACAAGCTGAATGATCGTCTGAGTGCAAAGGGCGGACGTGCTTACCTGACCGTAGCCAAAGCGCTGGTAACCCAGTCAAGCTCCGCAATTCCAGTGGTGCCGTTGTATATCTCTGCATTGTACAAAGTCATGAAGGAAAAAGGCTTGCATGAAGGCTGCATCGAGCAATTGCAACGCTTGTTCGCTGATCGCCTCTATGCGGGAGGAGAAGTTCCGACCGATGAAGCGGGGCGTATTCGTATTGACGATTGGGAGATGAGAGCGGATGTTCAGGAAGAAGTGGCGAAGCTATGGAACGAGCTGACCACCGAAAACATCTACGATCTGTCCGATCTGGTAGGATACCGTCAGGAATTCTTCCAACTGTTTGGTTTCGAAACCGACGGTGTGGATTATGAAGCAGATGTTGATCCGAATGTTCAAGTACCACATCTGCGTTAATTGAAAAGCAATATTGCTGTGGGACTGGAGTAAACAAGCTTATTACAGGGTCCAGATCCAGCCTTAGGGGAGCGAGCTTTCGCTCCCTTTTTGACGTCTACCGATTCTATAAGATCGACTTGAGTTGCTTTTTCAACCCCTTCGGCACCGTCTTCTCTACCGTGATGGATCTCGCTCCATGCATCGTTGCAAAGAAATAGAGTCCCTCCCGAAAATCCGCGATCCATTCCTCCACAGGCGGAGCAGTCTCTTCCATCGATAACAACCGCACCGTTAGCATGCCCGTTTTGCGATCGAGTCGCGGGTCCATGCGTCCAATCAGCCGATCGCCGTGAAGAATGGGCATGGCGTAATATCCGTAGGTTCGTCTCACCTCTGGTGTGTAAATCTCCCACTTATAATGGAAATCAAATAAATCCACAATCCGTTCCCGTCTCCACAGCAGGTTGTCCAGTGGAGGCAGGAATCGTACCGGACCTGATGTATCATAATGCGGCCCCTCCCTTTCCATCTCACGCAACAAAGCTTCATCTTCTGCACGGATATAATAAGGCGTCGCAACGTCCTCTACCTCTAGCGGGATCATGCGACCATCTGCGACACGTGCAGCCATATCATTCCGACGTTCAGCAGCGGTGGATTTCATCCAGCCCAATCGTGGATCTCGCACGTCCACGACCCGATATGCATGAATGTACTTGTCCATCAGAGCCTGCTTTTGAGTCAAAAGATCGATTTCCGCTGTCGTGGATTCGCCCTGCTCCAACAATCCGGATTCAGTAATATGAAAATATCGTTCATTCCCCTGCCTTGCCACGACACGAATGGCAGCCGAATCCAGCAGCAAGTTCAACGCTAACGAGGTGTCCTTCGTTTTAGGCACATCTGCACTGTCCCAATATCCACTCACCCGTTCGACGGCACGAAAAGCCCTTGACGGGAGCGGTCCCTCTTCTTCCAAACGCTTCAGCACATGCTGCACTGTATTCTCCAGCCCTTGCAGTGACGGAGCCAGACGATCCCGTAATCGGGCACGTACAGGTTCGAACATCGCATAATCTTCGATCGGAATAACACATGCAGCATTGGCAAAATATTCGAACACTTTATGATCACTCAACAACGTATGTAAATATTCGGAGGTATAGCCCGGATCACGAGCACCCAGTACCAAATGCTGATTTCCGGTTACGGCAGCGACAGGATCAATCTGTACGCAGCCAAGGGAGCGAATCAGTTGCATCACCTGTTCAGGACCAGAAGGCAAGGAAACGGCGGGCCAACGTCCCAATAAAGATTGCGTTTGCAGCAAAAAACGCCGAACGATTTTCTTATTCATGCGAAGCGCTGTTGTCATATGTAGGATTCTTCCCTTCATCGAAGATAGGAGGATGTGTTGCGATAGCAATCCAATTCCAAAGAGATACATTGATTTTAACAGTCCAAGGGATGTCATTCCAACTAAGATGAAGCGCTTTTTCTATTTGATGCTTATGCAGCACTCCGCACATCACAGACAAAATAAAAAGAAGCACCACCATCCTGGGTCCGCTTCTTGTGTTTGACCTTTTGCAATTTTTCCTGTTTCGTGGGCATGAGTCGAACATGCTGGGATAACGCTCCATAATCTCCGTTTACTCTCCGACTTTGCTCTGGACACCATTGTCCTGACCGCTCTGCTTTGCGCAATGCTTTTTGCGTTTGTGTACGTGCCATGATAATTGAACACACTCCCTTGGTTGGTATGCACTCAATATATCATGTGCAGGCAGACAAGTGAAGGTGATTAACGTGGAACTCTTTTTCGCCGTGATTGCCATGTTTCCACAGGTTCCTGATCGTCTTCCTCAATCAATTCCAGTGCTTCTTCCATTCTTCTGGATTTAAACAGCATGATCAGGTCCATCAGATCTTCACGGTCCAGCAGCTTCACCCCGTTGACCGCTGCCAGCGTCCGGCATGCTTCCGTATATCTGGCTGAGGTGAGCACGATGGATCGATCTGCTTCATAATAACGCATGGACGTGTAAATCTCCTGCACTGCGCTGAGTCCAACCTGATGATTCGCTCCGTAACGCTTGGCCTGAATGACATTACGTCTGCCTGCTCTATCCACAAACACAAGGTCCGCACCAAAATCACGGCTGCTTGTGGTCTTATGTACTTCGGCATAACCGAGTTGTTGGAATAAATGATACAGGTACAGTTCAAATTCCGATCCATCCTGCATTTTATCGATATCCTTAATCGTAATCTTACGCGGATTGGCCTCACTTCGTATGCGCTGCCCTCGCCGAATTACACGGCGAATGATCCAGGCAATGAGAAGTAGAAGGATAATAACGCCTATACCCACAGTGGTCATATTTTCATTCCAATTCATGTCTGTTCTCCTTGTCGTTCCTCTAATCTGGCAGGCTTGTACCCCTCTTAGCCCTCGTCACCCGACTAAATATAGCAGACTTCTCTCTTAACAGAAAGAAGATGAATTCCCTGTAACCCTCGAACTTCTCCAAACAACAATAATTTTATACCTCTATCATAAAAGGTTACAGACACTCAGGTTGAATTTCACATGTATGAAATGGTAGAATTCAACAATCGGTTCTATTTTGAATCGAAGAAAGGTGGTTTATAACTTGCATACATCCAACAAACGAAAGTCCAAAACATGGGCTGCGCTTCTTCTCAGTGGCACGCTCCTCTTCAGCCTGCATACACCAAGCTACGCGGCCGCAGAACAAAATGCACCATTGCCTAAGCCTTCATGGACATCATCTTCTCTCTCACTCACTCAAGTGAATACGGAGAAAGACGTTATCGTCAACGAAGTGAACGCAGTACCTGCGAAAAATCTGGTCTATGTGCATTCTTCCCAGCCCGTAACCAAAACAAGCAGCAATACGAAGTTGGATTGGCAGCTGGATTCGCTTCAGGCGCTGGATGCCACGACCGGACAATTGAAATGGAACGTTATTTTCCATGAGAAAAGTGGGCCTTATACAACCTACTCCAATTCACTATATACCAGCAACGGCACAGCTTACGTATATATGGAATATTCGGATGGAACCAAAAAGGTATACTCGTTCAATACTTCCGGCAAAACCAACTGGGTCAAAAACGTGAGTAATTCATCATCCATGTACCTTCTGGACGACGATACGTTATTGATCGCTTCGAGCCCTGGTGTTCAATCGAACGGTTCCGTCCGTTCAGCCATCTCCCTGTATGACAAAAAGGGAAAACTGATTACGGAAAAAACAATCAACGGTGCTGTACTCAAAGCAGGCAGTGATCGAATCGTAGTCGATGCAAGCAAACAAACCAAAGTGGGCAGCTTCTGGCAGTCTGCCGCTAATCCCAAAGTGGAGATTTACGATCGTACGCTGAATCGTCTTTCCTTCTATCAGTTCCCGAGCAATGCCAACACTCTGGGAGACGGTGGCGGTGAATCACTGGCCATTCTGGAAGATGGCTCCGTGATCATGCGTGCCAATTTTGCCAACACAGGTAACAAGTTGATGGGCTTTGGCACCGATGGCAAACTCGCCTGGGGCCGTGCTATTGCCGGTGATGCCTATGTTCAGACCGCAGGCAACAGTTACACTCTGTTTACAGGCCAAAAGCTGGAGCTGTACACCATGAAAGGCCAAGTGACTGAACGTACATTTAAGGAAGAGCAGCCTATTCTCATGCAGGTTGATCGTACACAGGACGGGCAGTATAAACTTGATTTCGCCAAAAAAGGTTATATTCTCGATCCGCAAACATTGGATACAGTACATGAATATACGTTTGCATCCTCTCCTGGATTGCTCGATGGATATTCAACGTACAATGATCATATTATTTATCAGATCAATGACGATGCATTATCCAAGTATGTATTGAAGACAGCCTCAGCTAAATAGTAAATGGAGCGCTCTGGTTGACCGACTAACGGTTAACAGGGCGCTCTGTTATTTCACACAACGATGTAGAGTCCCCCTCTTGTTTTTCCTCTCTGCACAAACTGATATAATAGTATCGTTCACCTTTTCACCCTACTCTTGATTGGCAAAGGGGAGTTCTCCCATCAACGCAGAGAACGTAGATAAGTTCTGTAGCCATTGAGATAACATTCTCTTAATCATTGAATAATCAAAAAAAGCCGGGGAAGTTCCTGTTGGAACTCTCCCGGCTTTTTCAATAAGATCTGATGCAAATTGATCTAATGTAATGGAATTAATTATTCCAGTTTTCTTCAATAAATTCATCCCGTCCGGATTCCGCACGGTCTTCTTTGTAATGCTTCTCATTTTTCTTGTGGTAATCCTGGTGGTAATCTTCTGCCGGATAGAACACAACTGCATCCCGTATCTCCGTCACAATCGGTTGATTGAACCGCCCGCTTGCTGCCAGTTCCTGCTTGGACTGCTCTGCGAGCTCACGTTGACGTTCATTATGGACAAAGATTGCTGTCCGGTACTGACTTCCACGATCCTGAAATTGCCCTCCATCATCGGTTGGGTCCGTCTGGGGCCAATATAGCTCCAGCAGACGTTCATACGGAAACACCTCTGGATCAAATGTGATTTCAACGACCTCGACATGACCGGTCTCCCCGGTTTTGACCTGCTCATATGTTGGATTATCGACGTGACCGCCGGTATAGCCAGATACAATACCATGAATGCCTGGTTGCTCTTCAAATGGTTTAACCATACACCAAAAGCATCCGCCGGCAAATGTAGCTTTTTCCATGCACACTCATCCCTTTCTGTTGTACCTATATCTTAAAACAAAAAGAGGTTGATGGAAAGCCACGTCCGTGGACTTCCATCAACCTCTTCAGAAGCATCTGTTATATCAACAGTTATTCAAAGTGCGTGTTGCCGACTAACTGTATATTCAAGAATTCTTGAATTCGTTACCCGCGGCTTCGACCCATAGAACGGAAGATCAAGCTCACGATCGCTACAAGTACAATGGCACCGATTAATGCCGGTACTATGTAGAATCCGCCCATTTCTGGACCCATGTCTCCCAGGATCACTCCACCTAACCATCCGCCGATAAAACCGGCAATGATGTTACCGATAACGCCGCCGGGAATGTCACGACCAACAATCAGACCTGCCAACCATCCAATGATACCACCGATAATTAATGACCATAACCAACCCATATCATTCACCTCTAATTAAAGTTTTTGTTGTTGTCTGTCTACTATTAACCGCTACAGAAGCATTTAAACAATTGGCATGAAAATTGTTGTATATTACCTTTTGTTCATATGCCCTTTTCTCTGTTCAACAGCCTATAACAAGGCATTATAAACAGATCGTGTCACTTCCGGCATCTTACACAGTTCAAAACTGCGTTATATACCTCCCGAAAGTCATTGTATGTTGATTCAGACAGCCTTAGTATAACCAATTGAGGTGAGAATATTTTAATGGTTATATTCGATTAATAAAAACCTGCACGCCCCTTGCCTGGCTGGGTCAGCCAGTTATGTTTATGACTCTTGTCCAGCTCTCCTCGCATCGACTGAATGATCTGCACAATGTCCGTCTGGCCATTCTGGTGCCATTCCAGTGCTGCACTGACATACAACTCTCCAAGTTGAGCAAGAGAAAAGGTATCCGTCAATCGTGCAGCTTCCAGCGTACCTTCTTCCCCTGCGAAGACATCAAAGCCGCGTTGATTCAAATATTGCAGGCGCAGCCCTTCGTCCGGTAGCGGTATTTCATAAGCCCGATCAAACCGACCGGCACGGTTCATGAGGCCTGGGTCTATTTTCTCCGGATAATTCGTGGTGCCAATTAGGAAAATGCCCTCTTTGGACGTTGCCCCATCCAACGTATTCAGGAAAAAGGATCGCACTTCATCCGGCATGGAATCGATATCCTCAATAATCAGTACCATGGGAGCCAAACGTTTGGCTGCTTCGAATACTTCACGCACCGATTCACTGTTTGTGTATTCGGTAATTTGCCAATATGCCGCAGGCCCCGGAATGCTTCCCGCAATGGATTTCACGAGGGTCGTTTTTCCGTTTCCAGGATGGCCGTACAGCAGGATGCCACGTTTGTAAGGAATATCATAGTCCCGATAAAAGGAACGATCTGCCTCGAAAAACTGGTCCAACGAACGGAAAATATCCTGTTTAATTTGCGGAGAAAGCACGACCTCATCCCGCCCCACAGAGCGGGTAATGGATTCCACATGACGATCACTGCCATTGCGGGCATCCGTGTACACCGTGACTTTTTTCATATTTTGCTGCCGTTCCCGTTCCCTTACACTGCCCAGAAATTGCTTCAATTCCTCTTCTCCTGTAGCAAAAACAAAATCCTCATTGTATATCCCATTCTCCCGGAAGAAAGGAATGCGGACGAGAGCCACGCCCCACTGCGGATAGGCAAATACATTGTTGCGAATCGAATAATGCACCCCATAGGTTGGTGCATCTCCATCATCTTCATAATGCAGTGTACGCAGCTCCAGATCTTCGAAAATCCGGGCAACCAATTCCACTTCCGTACTGTTACTTTGCAGATCTTCTTTTAGCAGATCCCAGTATTCACTGTTTGGATCATCGCTCGCATAGAGTTCATAACGAACGTCGTATCGATTGCCAAGCGCTTCAATGATGCCACGAATCAAGCGGGCATATATGGCATAGCCTTCGTTTCGGATTTGACTGTCTTGTTGCTCTTCATAGGAATAGATGACTCTATTATGATTCAATTGTTCTTTCTCTATCGTCATTACTTAGCTCCCTTCACAGCGGCAAGTGGTTTACATTTGGCTACAACTTGAGCCAGACCTGCGCCGGTAACACTATCAATAATTTCATCGACATTTTTATAAGCTTGCGGCGATTCATCAATAATTGATTCAAGCGAACGCTGGTTCACCACAATCTCATCTTCAGTTCCCACACCCAGCGCCGAGGCAAAATCCTCTACGGTAACCAGGCGCTTCGTTGCTGTACGCGAACGAATGCGTCCTGCCCCATGACAAATCGAGTAATAGTTATCCTTCCCCTCGGGTTGACCTACCATGATATACGAAGCAGTCCCCATTGAACCGGGTATAAGTGCGGGATGACCTGTTGCCAGATATGGCTTCGGATTATCCGGATGACCAGCAGGCAATGCACGTGTAGCTCCTTTGCGGTGTACAAAAACGGAACCTTGATCCGCGTGCGATTCCTCCCATGCATAATTGTGCATCAGATCATAGAGGGTTCGAAATTCGCATTTTGGACCAAACACATCCCGAAAAGCTTCGCGAATTGCATAAGCAATCAGATGGCGGTTCACCACAGCATAATTCAGTGCAGAATACATCATATTGACGTAATGGCGACCTTCCGCATGTTCAAGCGGAGCAAAAACCAGTCTTGGATCGGATGTCCCCAGACCATTTCGCTGCATCACTTTCGCAATCGCTGATGAACTAGTTTGGCTTACATACCCACCCCAAGCCCGGGAACCGGAATGAATCATGACAACAATTTGTCCATCGTACAGACCCCAGGCTTCCGCAATCTCCCGATTTTCCTCGGCAATCTCAATTGCTTGAATCTCGGCAAAATGATTGCCTCCACCCAAAGTTCCTAACTGGCGATGAGCCCGATGCCAAGTCATATCCGGTACCAGATTCAACACTTCCTCATCAAAGGCAAATTTGCTGCTCTCTACATGAGTGATGGAAGTTGATTTTTTGGGTGTATAGCTGTCCGGGATATATTTTTTAGGTAATCCATGCAGACCCTTTCGCACAATATGCTCCAAACGAATGTCCGAGTAATGACCGCGCTGATTTGCCTCCATCGGCAGCACTTTCTCAATGGCTTTCACGAGTTTACGGCGCAGCTTCACATCCTTCAGGTCGTCCTTATGCAAATTGGTCATATGCACTCGCATGCCACAGCCGATATCACTGCCTACGATGGATGGAGATACATAACCGCTATTGGCATCCCATACCGCCGTTGTGCCGATGCAGGTTCCTACACCGACATGCACGTCAGGCGTATAGCTCATATAGGAAATGCCCGGGATTTGAAGATTGTTGTTCGCCATCTCGAACACCTTATAGTCCAATGACGAGAATAGTTGTTGTGCCGCATATACCGTTAAGTCCCCAGCAGGCAATTTGACTTCATGTCGGTAGCCACCTGTGAGTTCATTTTGACTTGTAAATAAATTAGGTTGTGTATTCATAAATGTTTATTATTCCTTCCTGTACGTTCAGCTAATTCGGTTCATTTCAAAATTGAACCCTAACGTTATTCCGAATTTATATCCATATTCAGTCCAATAAAAAAAGAAGCCACGGACAGTTCGCCCGTGACTTCTTCATGACAATAACAGAAAACAAAAGCAGCATGAACATACCGCGTCTGTTCTCCATTGCAATATACGCCGAGAGTAGCATATCGATTAATAACGTTCCAATGATAAACGATATGCATCTTCCCCTATGTCGCCCGTATGAGGCCAAAGAGACGATGAACTGGATATACAATTGTGTCTGTGCTTCGTAGTGTCTTTGTGGATTTCAAATCATAACCAACCATCATATCTCTCGGCCTCCCTTCATCAATATTAAGTTTATATTAAGCGGACTCATTTCGATGTGTCAACCCTTTTCTTGGAAAACCCCCTATTTTGCATATGCATTAGATTTAACTTCGTGCTAATAACTTATATAAAAAAAGCAGGGTCTGTAAGGAACAGACCCTGCTTACTCATGCATATCATGAGATTAGATATCGATTATTGATGGTACATGTTTTGACAGATTTGAATCTGCATCTTATCATTTCCCTGCTTGTTTTTCCAATTCTTCCACAGGATTTACATCTTCTTTTTCAGGCACCTTGGAAGACAGGAACCAACCGCATACTGCAATCGTAATCAGCACAATGTAGAATCCAAATTTCCAAATTTTATTTTCCGGGAAATGCTCATCCAGAACGCCCAGTGAAGGGTGTGCAAGTGTAATAACAGCCAACTTAACCCCAACCCAGCCAACGATAACAAAGGCTGCAACTTCAAGCCCTGGACGGGAATGAAGCAGTTTAACGAAGAAGGAAGCCGCAAATCTCATGATAACAAGGCCGATAAATCCGCCGAGGAAGATGACGATAAACTGTCCACCGTCAAGTCCGCCAATCGGAGGCAGACCACTTGGTGGCAATGCAACAGCCAGCGCCACAGCTGCGAGAATGGAATCGACCGCGAATGCGATATCTGCCACTTCCACCTTGAATACAGTCATCCAGAAACCAGATTGTTTTTTTGGTTTTTTGGGAGCGGAATCCGCCGCTTCATCTGTTTTGTTTCGGCTACCCATCACCTTTTTGATAATGTGGTTAATGGAAATGTACAAGAGGTACAGAGCACCAATCGCTTGAACTTGCCACACGTCCACCAGGAATGAGATCAGGAACAACGAACCCAAACGGAAAATAAATGCACCCATTAACCCATAAAATAACGCTTTTTTGCGTTTATCATCAGGCAGGTGTTTAACCATAATCGCTAGAACTAATGCATTATCCGCTGCAAGCAATCCTTCAAGGACTACTAATACGGCGAGAACCCACCCGTACTCCAATAATAATGACAACTCCAAAATTGACTCCTCCTTAGTATCCTTATGATGTACAAAAAAAAGGACCTTTACCATTGCTGGTAAGGTCCTTTTTATTCACAAAAAGAGACCTTTACCCAGTATGAAAACTTGGTAAAGGTCTCGCTAACAACAAAATTGCTGCCAATAAAGCCGGGGATGTAATCCCGAACTGACGACTTTACTGTGAAAGCTACTCCCCTTTAACATCAGGAATATTTAGTTTTAAGTTGAAACAGGTTCAATAATCTGTTCTCATCATATTCATAACGATAAGCAAAGTCAAGCTTTATTTGACTGACTACGGTCCAGCTTGCGAAAGACCAGCAAATCATAGATGAAATTGCCTAGTGGGATAAATGAGACAAAAAACAAAGCAATTGGACGACGTAAACGCCATTTTTGCGTGGTATAAAGACTCACCATAAATAATAAATACATCAGAAATAAAAAGCCATAGATGTTGCCAAACCACGTGACTGCCTGAGGCATGATTCCTGATTCCCTTAATGGAAAAGCAACAAATAACAACAGCACATATGAAAGCCCCTGCAACCACAACAGCAGTCGAAAGCGGCTGAGTGTTGAATGTAACATTTTTTTCCTCCTGCTTCTAAATAACGCGCAACGATTTCACTGCACCCCGTACAGTATATCACAAAAACGAAATTTCCCCTCACGCGTAGTTCCACAGGAGCCAAATCCATTCGATGCACATAGGATATATGACCAAGGTAGATTGTTACGAATATGGACAAGGAGGAGCCTGTTGATGAAAATAGCCCTGATAGCCCCTGAAAAATTGCCAGTCCCAGGTAACGGATCAGTCGAAATCTGCCTCCTCGGCATTGCTCGCGAACTTGCACTCCGTCACCAGGTGACCATCTTAAGTCGTCAGATGCCCGGCCTTGCCATCACAGAGCAATTAGATGGCATTACGATCCGTCGTGTACCAGCAACCAGCCCCAGCGAGTACACAAGGGCAGTGATCCGTTTTCTGAAAATTCAACCCTTCGATTTGATCCAGGTAGACAACAGACCACATAGTATGGCTGCAATTAAACGCGCCTTCCCTTCGTTACCTGTGGTGCTCTATCTTCACTCGTTAACCTTTGCACAACCAGGTCCTGCAAGATTAGCGCTGTTAAAAAAAGCGAACTGGATTGCCGTGAATAGTCGATCCCTCAGACAAAGGCTGGCTCGTCGATTCCCATCCTTGAAACGACGGATGGGTGTTGTGCCACTTGGCGCGGACCTAAGCCGCTTTTTGCCTGCAGCTAAAGGAGAGCAGCAGCTTCTGCGGAAGCAGTTCGGTATTACAGGGCCATTCTCCATTCTGTATGTAGGCCGACTGATTCCGGGCAAAGGTGTGGATGTGCTGATTCGTGCCGTAGCTCTTATTCAGCAGCAGGTACCCGTGCAACTGATCATTGCAGGGAAAGGACCTCCAGTTTACGTCAGAAAACTGCGACAACTTGCCCGAAAATTAAAGGTTGATGCCACCTTCCGAGGTCAGATCGCCCATGAACGTATTGACCGTTTGTACAGGGCTGTGGACTGCCTGGTGTGCCCTTCCCAACAACATGAGGCCTTCGGGCTGGTTAATGTTGAAGCTATGGCTTCCGGACTACCCGTCATTGCTTCAGACAATGGAGGCATTCGTGAAATCATTGTATCGGGGAGTAATGGATACCTTGTGAGACAGTATCACAACCCCCGAAGTTTCGCTGCTTACCTGTCTAGACTGGCAGATAATCCTTCTCTCGCTCGTTCGCTTGGAGAAGCTGGCCGTGCCAGTGCAGTTGAACAGTTCAGTTGGGCCCGGACAGCCATGCATCTTGATGCAGCTTATACAAGACTCATCCGCGGATAAATCTTGTTGCGCCTGTGATTTCGTTAGGCTTTTTCACGTGACTGCCAGTCTGCAATAAAGCTATCCATATGCGGAACAGGAACATACATCATTTCAATTAACTCCACAATAATCATATCTTTCATGGCAAACCTCACTTTAGCGCAGGTTTGTTGGCGGAAAGTATCATAAATTCCCGAGCCTGTCCAGCAGCCGTGAGGCACGAGCAGCGGATTATTAACAATATATCCAACGGTCCCAATAGGAGGAACCACTACCTTGATGGCTCGGGGATCCACCCGATTGTCGGGGTCTTTGACCAGAAACAGGATATCGCCTACGTTTAAAGCTTCTACACCATGATAATTTTCCATTCCATACATGGCTGCAAATAATTTGGTACTCATCTAAAAAGCTCCTTTTACACATTTTTTTTAAATTTAGAAGGATTGAAATTATTGATCTTCCTCATAATGCTTCATCCACTCTATGAGTTGTTTACGAATTTCTTTACGATATTCGCGGGGTTCAAGGACCTCCGCTTCGGGGCCAAATTGATATAACCATTTCAGGAATTCACGACTACTGTTCAGCGTTACTTCAAATAACAATCCGCCATCAGGCAAATCAGTCATTCGTGGACGAACAAACATTTCTTCTTCTTTTATGTAGGGGGCAACCTCTTTACTGAACCTTACTTTAAAATGAATCAGTTTATCCCCACGATCAATGGACCACGTGTTTTTCATGAACTGCGTTATGTTGAAATCACCCATAACAAAATGGGTATTGGTCTGTATAACGTCCAGAAAGCGACTGATCCGAAACAAACGGACTTTCTTCTGCAAATGGCAATAACCGATTAAGTAGAAACGCTGATCGCGCGGAATGAGGTAATAGGGATCAATGTCGCGGACCGTTATTTCATTTTTCGTAAGTGTATGATATTGGGTTCGAATCGTTTGTTGATCCAGAATGGCTTCAATGACTGGAATAAGCAAGTTGGGATACTTCCCTTCTTCCCGGTATGCAGGTGTACCCATACGAATAATGCCTGCAATATTTTCTACAATGTCACTGTTTCTCGATTTCATTTTGGTATGAGCTGTCATCACCTTGTCAAAAGCTGAATCAAATTCAGCCGGGAGTTGCGAAGTATCCACCACGGATGGAAGCATCGAGAATACCATCGCTTCCTGTTCGGTAAAATCCAGAGGATACATGGCAAATTCACCAATGAACCGATATCCCTTGCCATAACCTTCATTCATGATAGGGGCAACCCTGTCCAAAATTCGGAGATCGCGATAAATCGTGCGCACAGTTGTACCGCATTTCAACGCCAATTCTTTGGCGGAAATTCCGGGATTCGCTTGTATAGCCTGAAGTATACGCAGAAGACGAATTAATTTCTCTGTCATGTAGTTTCTCCCCTTCGATATTTTATCGGCAAGGAAAACTAGTTCCTTTAGTCCGGTACTAAATCTTTAGTCCCAAACTCACTTTCGCAATTTCACCTTATGTATATAGTTCAATCGCACTTATTCGGCTTATTAAATATACATTCTCTTACTTGCTTGCGTAAAATATTAACCTCAAGTCCTTATACCTACGCCTGATAGCCTATTTGGCATACAAAAAAAAATAAAAAAAGTCTTGTCTCTTTGAGCAGAGGCAAGACTTTTTCGCTTGGTTATTTGTGCAATTGCAATAATTTAGTCAGCACATTGACCATATGGTCGCACAGATCAGGGATATCTCCCATCTGATCTTCATTCACACTACGGTCAAAATGTACTTCAGCAGTGACGGCGTAAGTTGCTGGCTGATCTTCAAATATATAATGAATATGCTGCAATTTTCGTTGTTCCGGCCAGCTCTCTTGTAATATGGGGCTAATCGCCGGACATTGAGTCTCAGGCTCCTTAACAACCATTCTGAACCGCAGCCGCAAACGGCAACCTGATGGACCACCTGGTGTCTCCAAAATCTCAGCCGCGAGATCCTCAAGCGATGTGCTCAGTACCACTTCGCCAGTTACTTCAGGGCAATCTCTCAGGCAGAATTGCAGCACGAACTCTCTGGACATACGGGCCATCTCAAGCTGATCCTTCCGATCTGTTATGGAAATAAGTTCATCCAAATTATCGAGATCATATAGGTGATTTTCGAAGCCTACTTTCAAATTGTCATAAATCGTCGGATCAAACATGTGTGAAACCTGCTTTCTTGTGCAAATTATTCCAAAGTGCATTGGTGCTGCTCCGAATCATAGTATACTGTAACGCTTTTTCACACAAACAGGCAACGTTATCATACCGAATAACTCGACTATGTAGCCATCTTTCATAAGTCAAAACGACATTCGTTATCGCGCATCTCCTGCGACTCCACTTGGTCCATTTCCAATATAAAAAAGCCCGGTCGTGATGACCGGGCTTGGTTGAGATACAGAATAATAAATATTCTGACTCCCTATTCTTCTTTAGCTGGTTCTTCTGGTGCTGCCGGTGCTGCTTCATCAGCAGAAGCCGTAGGCTCTTCCTCAGCCGCTTGTGGCGGCATAACGGAAGCGATGATGGAATCACCTGACGTCACCAGAGTCAGACCTTTATCGAGCTTGATATCTCCAGCTGTCAAACGATCACCAATTTCCAGTCCGCTAACATCCACCTCAATGGAGGTTGGCAGATCAGCCGGAAGTCCTTCGACCTCCAGTTGAGTTTCCTGTGTCTGGAATACACCGCCTGCCTTGGAGCCAGCTGCGGTTCCTTGGAAGTCGATCGTTACACTAACGCTAATCGGCTTGTTCTTCGAAATTTGCAGAAAGTCCACGTGCAGCAGACGTCCGTTGCGTTCCTGCTGATCCTTGATCAGTACTGGAACCGTTTTGCCACCCTCAAGATTGAGGTTGAACATCTCGGAGCGACCTGTACGTGCTACTTTCAGCACTTCTTTTTCATCTACATGTATCGCGGTACCTTCTAATCCCGGGCCATAAACGACAGCCGGAACTCGTCCGCCTTGTCTTAACAGGCGCAATGCTGCACCTTTCTTTTCAGTTCTTGGTGTTGCCGTAAGTTGAGCCATTTTTCCGTTGGATTTCATGATTGAACATCCTCCTTCAAGGGATCCTTACTTTATATTTGTTAGGAAGCGATAAGCTTCTCTCTTAGACCAGAATGGCCTTTTCGTGCGTGGCCGAATCTGGGGCCATATCTATATTTACCCCAATGAAAGACCATCTCAAACACTGACATGTACAGTTTTTTTATTTTTCGGGTGGAAATGGTTCTTTCTGATGAACAAAAAAGCAGCCGGAATACCTTCCGACCGCTTGTTAAGCCTATATTTTTCAACCATTTGTATGAAGTTATAACCTGGCCAGCTAAGCGCTGTTACGATCATCCTCTACATCACTTTCACGGATAACCTGCATCTGATCCGACCCACTCTGAACGATAATGTGCACATCTCCGTCTTCAGGACCGATATTAACATAACGATCTCCGCAGGTATCTTTGGCTTCCCATTCATTCAGACGAATGATTAAGCCCAGATGATGCAGTCCTGCAGCCACCCGGAAACGGGCTTCTGCTGCATTGCCTACTCGCTCAAAGGAGACCGCTCCATCCTCCATGCCTGTGCCCCATACCCAGACATCCCATCCCTCATAATGCTGATCTTCCCGTTCATATCGGAGAGTTACTATTCGCGAAATTGGTTTGTGGATTTTGATATTCAGCGATGCCTGAATTCCTCCAGCCTCCGCGATAATCTGGGTAGATCCTGGTGTTAAAGCACGCACAATTCCTGCTGTACTAACCGCTGCATGATCCAGATGAGACGAGCTCCACCGTATATTCATACCTTGCAAAGGCTGGCCGAATTGATCCAGAACCAAGGCGCGGAATCGACTGACACGTGTTGTGTACATCACGGATTCCCCGATAATTTCAATTCGTTCCGGATGGAGGTGATCAACCTGCAGCGTACACTCTGTGGTAATCGTACCACATTGGACGCTAATCGTGGCTTCTCCGGTCTCCCCCGTATGAATTGTCCCATCGGATTGAATCGCAATAATCTGTGGGTTCGAAGAGCCCCAGGTCACAGATGCGTTCTCCACCACATTACCAAAACGGTCTCTGACCGATGCTCGCAAACCGGCAATCTCTCCGACACTGTACACAAGACGCGGCGAATGAATCTCAATCACAGCGGGTTCAGCACCGCCAGCATACTCCGTATCATACAGTACCATCAGTGACCATCGTTCTACCACTGCGGTCCCGCTCACCGTCTCAATGCGATCTGTACCTGCCTGATGATCATTCACCACGATATGCCAGTTGCCTTCGGGCAGACTCACTTGCTGCAGCTGACCTGTACCGTTGTAAATCACCACGATCTGATTCCAGGTATCCTGATTCGCTCCGTGATCCAGTGTAAATGCAACCACATTTCCTTCTGCACGCATCATGCGAAGATGGTTCCGTACCTGCTCGGCGTTAATCATGCGAAAAGCCGGATGTGTGCGGCGCAGATGAATCAGGCCGCGATAATAGTCAAAAACAGGTCTGAATCGAGCTTTGTTAGCCCAAGTGATCGTATTCACGGCGTCCCCGCTGCGATAACTGTTGTGATCTCCTGCTTTGGATCTCAGCATCTCATCTCCTGCATGAAGAAATGGAATACCCTGTGAGGTAAGCAGAATCCCTGTTGAAAGCAAGGAACGTCGAACCATCTCATGATCAAGTACATCATCTGCATCGACATAACGATAAGGATCCGCCGCTTTAACCGCCGACTCCGCACTGCCCCCTTCTACAGGCTGCCCGTCTCTCCATACCGGGTAACTGAGATCATGCCTGAGGAACATCGTTGTTGCGATTTTGTCCCACAGGTTGAGATTATCATGTGCCGTCACATAATTGACGGATTCCACCGGTGAAGATGTGAAATCATCCAGCGCTCCTGCCACACCCATGGCAATTTCGTACTCCCTGCCGTCTGCTCCTGTAACAAAACCTTTGCTAATACCATCACTATCCCCTTTGATGGCACTGCGGAAATGATCGTTAAAAACGGAAAATCCCTGACCGCGCTGCGTTCCTTTTAACGTTTTCCGATCCAGAGGTGAATCTCCGCCTGTCCACGGCTCCCCGTAGATCAGAAAAGCCGGATCAATCTGTTCTCTCAGCTCACGGGTCACTTCGTTCATCGTGTCTGTATCAATCAGACCCATGAGGTCGAAGCGAAACCCGTCCACATGATATTCCTCTGCCCAATACAGGAGAGAGTCCAAAATATATTTTCGCACCATGGGGCGCTCCGTAGCCAGTTCATTGCCTACACCCGAACCATTGCTCAATGTGCCGTCCTCACGGTAACGATAATAATAACTTGGTACAATTCGTTCAAAAGGTCCATCATCCACGCTGTACGTATGGTTATAAACCACATCAAGCACGACACGAATGCCTTGTCGGTGCAAGGAATGAATGAGAGCCTTGAACTCCCGGATTCGAACCGCAGGATCACGTGGATTGGTGGCATAGGAACCCTCCGGCACGTTATAGTGCTGCGGATCATACCCCCAGTTGTATGGCAATTTGGCATTCGAACCGCCGTCCGTTGTCGATGCCAATTCATCAACCGTCTGATAATCCGCTACAGGCAGAAGATGCACATGCGTGATGCCGAGTTCGACAAGATGATCTACTCCGATGGAGTTGCCGCCTCTGTCCGTCAAGCCGGAAGCCGTAAATGCCAAATATTTGCCCTTATACGGAATATCAGCATGGGGGTCGGAGGAGAAGTCGCGCACATGTAATTCATATAGAACTGCATCTGCCGGACGTAGAAATACGGGCTTCACATCCTCTTCCCAGTCCACTGGATTGGTTGTATCCAGATCAATGATGGCTGTTCGCTGTCCGTTCGCCGATACAGCACGAGCGTAAGGATCGGGTGCCACTGCAATATGCTGATCATCATGCATAATGTGATACATATAATAATGTCCCGCCCAATCCCCTTGAAGCTGTATACTCCATATTCCATCCGGGTCACGGGTCATCGACCGTTGCTGTCCGTCATCATGTTCGGTTACTTTACCACTTGCATCATAATGTCCCTCATTATCAAATATGAGTATGGAAACCTGCTGTGCTGTAGGTGCCCACAGCTTGAATATGCTTGCTGTACGCGTATATGTTAAGCCAAGATCGTTGCCTTCATAACGAAAAGATGTCCATTCCGGCATCGTTCCCACCGCCTTTATATCCATTGATTTCGTGTTGTCCCGATGTTACGGAGCGAGACGTCATTTGTCAACCCGGGGTTGTCTGTACTCAACATATCGGTTGAGCAGAGGCTTTCAATTAGCATATTGAATATGATGCAAACTACACAGCAATCGCTTTCAAGATACAGCATATGTAAACAAGCGCCATAGATTGACAGCATTTGTACCTGTCCTGATGAAAAAAAGGCGGGAGAAAACAAAACACCCTCGTTCCACAATGGAGAAAGGGTGCAATAACGTTCATTCACCTGAATACATAACCGTCATGGATATAGCAGGAATGCTGACCTGACCATCCTTGGCCGTACGCAGCGTCTCGGTACCAGCCTGCCCCTGCTCTACGACCACATTCCATGTACCTGAAGGAACGGAGGTTGTACGGGTTTCTTTGGAAGCATTATATATAACGATTATCCGTCCCCATGATTCTCCGACAGCGGTTCCTGCCAGTTCATAGGCCAACAGCCCTTTTCCTTTTTTAAGCAATCGAACATGGAGCTCAATCTCTTTCCGGGTACGAAGACGAAAAGCAGGATGCTCGCGCCGAAGACGGATCAGGCCACGATAATAATCATGAACAGGTTTAAACTGCTGCTTTTGCTCCCACCGAATGGCATTGACTGAATCCCCACTCTCATGACTGTTGGCATCACCATATTTGCTTCGCAGAAATTCATCTCCAGCCGCAAGCAAAGGAACCCCCTGGGAAGTCAATACGATGCCATTAGCAAGTAGACAGCGCCGGACCGTTTCGTTCTCCAGTATGCGATCCGGGTCAACGTGTAAATACGGCTTCGCCTGCTGTACAGCCTCTTCCACGTTGGCGCTGCCTTTCACACGACCATCTTCGCTATATTTGATAAATCCCAATGTATCGTGCAATCCTTGTGTCTGGGCGACTTTGTCCCACAGGTTGAGATTATCATGTACGGTTACATAATTAATCGTTTCAGATGGGTTATCCGTAAAATCGGTAATGGCTCCCCGTACACCTGTCCATATATCATCTTCCTTTCCCTCCGCTCCAGTAGCAAATCCGGCTCCCGTTCCATCACTATCGCCTTTGATCGTTCCACGGAGGTTATCGTTAAATACAGCAAATCCGGCTTTACGCTGTGCTCCCTTAAGTGTCATTTGATCCCCAAGGGGTGATTCCAACGCTCCCCAGGGTTCACCGTATAAGAGGATGGACGGAGAAACTTTGGCATGCAGTTCTGCTGCGAGCTCTTTCATTGTTGTCGTGTCGATCAGACCCATCAGGTCAAAACGAAACCCGTCCACATGGTATTCCTCTGCCCAGTATCGTACGGAGTCGATAATGAACTTGCGCACCATCGGGCGCTCCGTAGCCACTTCATTGCCTGTACCAGATCCATTGCTGTACGTGCCATCCGGGTTCTGACGGTAGTAATACCCTGGAACAAGCTTCTCAAATGAACTGGCTGCCGTATCAAACGTATGATTGTACACCACATCCATAATGACTCCGATACCCCTCTCATGAAGGGCGAGTACCATCGACTTGAACTCTCGAATTCTTGTCTTCGGCTCATCTGCACGGGATGCATAGGAACCTTCTGGAACGTTGTAGTGAAGCGGATCATATCCCCAGTTATAACGTGAGCAATCGGAAGTCCCGTCATCTGCCTTCGATTCGTCCACTGTCGCAAAATCAAATACCGGAAGCAGATGTACATGAGTAATTCCCAGCTCAGCCAAATGATCGATCCCCAGTGTATTCCCGTTTGAATCGTGCAAACCTGTCTCGGTAAAAGCAAGATACTTTCCTTTGTGCCTCATGCCGGATGACTCATGGATCGAGAAATCGCGCACATGCAGCTCATATAAGACCGCATCTACCGGGCTCGCCAGTTCTGGACGAATATCCTCATTCCAGCCATTCGGGTGGGTCTGTTCGAGCCTGACGATGACTCCCATTTCTCCATTCATGGTCACAGCCCGTGCATATGGATCAACCGCAATCTCCTGTCTTCCGTCATCAAAGGTTGCCCTGTACATATAACGATAACCGTTCCACTCACCTTCGAGCTTCAGGGACCAGATGCCCTGATCCTGTTTGTTCATTGGTATTTCTTTCTGTTCGTCCTGATTCTTCTGTTCATTGGGACTTCCCCCTGTTGAAGGCGGGGATAACAGCACATCTACCTGCTCTGCGGTAGGCGCCCACACTTTGAAACTACAGGCTTGTGGTTCCATCGTGACACCCAGATCTCTTCCTTGGTATGTATCTACTACGTTTAATACGTCTAACTTGTGATGGTCACCAATCATGCTGTATATTCCCCTCTCGATGAGCAATAAAAATGGATGTAAACAAATGCTCCTTACCTTTTATACCCCTTCTGTCACCTAACCATAATCTCGGGAATGAAAAAGAACATAAAGAACAAGCCATGCTTCACGTCATTTCACGCAAAACACAGCTTGTTCTTCAAATTACTTCCCGTTCAGCTGGGCATAAGACGCTTCAAATTCGGAGATGAGCTGATCGCCACCGGATTTTCTCCAGTTCGCCACTTCCTGCTCCCATCCAGCATCATCGATTTTGCCCATAATGTATTTGGTCTGTGCATCCCAGATCATCTGGTCCAGCTCCTGGCCGCGCTCAGTATAGATGGCAGAAGACAAGGTCAGCGCCGGATTTGGAATGGCATACTTCTCATTCTCACGTGCCATCTTCGTGCCCTTCATACCGATCGGTACATCGACAAGCTCAGGCACGTTATAACCTTCAATGCTTAACAGATTGTCACGATAAGGCTTCACTTCACGCTGATACCCGTCGAAGTCCTTGAACTCGGTTTTGCCATCCGAAGTCTTCGTATAGTGCACGTCTTCCAGACCACGCAGCTGAAGCGTACTCAGTGGTTCGTCCATCAGTTGATCCAGGAACGTCAGCACCTGTTTTAACTGTTCTTCATCCGGTACGGAAGCTTTGGGAATGACAAGCATGCCATAGTTTCCCGGTTCCCCGGCAATTCGAATGCCATTAGGTCCCTGGAACGGGGCCACATCAATCTCACCATCGGGCACGTTTGGTGTCAGCCGCTGCTGGAATGATTTTCCGTTCTGAGCAACACCGTTCAACTTCATAGCTACGAGACCGGAGTCGATTTTTTTATCCGCATCGGAAGGGTCCAGTGCAGGAAAGTCACTGTTGATTAATCCCTCACTGAACAGACGATTGAACAGCTTCATTGTGTCCATATATTCTGTGGTCAGGAATTCAGGGGTAAGTTTACCCGCATCGTCCACACCCCACTTGTTCACCCCACCAATACTTACGGCGATTCGTGTCAGCGGCGAGGATACGCCTTCATTGTACTTTTTGAACAGTACTGTTCCATACGTATCCTCCTTACCGTTACCATCAGGATCATCCTTGCGAATGGAGCGCATCACTTCGTACCAGTCATCCAGCGTTTTTGGTACATCCAACTTCAACTTGTCGAACCAGTCCTTACGATACACGATGGCTGTACGCCCGATATCGCGGAAGTTGGGTACCCCGTACACCTTTCCTTCGATTTTGATATTATCAAAATAGGCCTCGGATTGGGCAGACAGGTTTTTATAATCCTTCAGGTAGGGTCCAATTTCCCAGAACAGCCCCGTTTTGGCTGCGTTAAATGTTGTGGGTACATAATTCACGCGCATAATGGTCGGCATCTCGCCCGAAGCTACCATGACATTCACTTTATCATCAAAAGCAGATTGCGGAATCCATTGTACACTGACATCGGTATTCGTATATTCCTCAATCTTTTGTTCAATCCCGTTCTCCTTGGCTGGCACATCACCAACCTGCATTAAAGAAATCGAAATGGGAAGTTTGCCTTCACCTGCCGCAGGCGCTTTTTCTCCCCCACAGCCTGCAAGCAGTCCGGCGGACATTGCACCAACCACGACCAATCCGCCTAAACGGGACATCCGACCTTTTGGACTCATGAACCATCTCTCCTTTGGATAACCAAATTGTTCACATTTTTCCTCATTTGATTAAAATCGCTACGGGTACAAATATAGACGGACTGAACCGTTCCGATCTATATTGTGCTGATTTGAATTCGCTCCTTGGATTGATGAAAAATTCCCCATGAATGCGCTATCACAAATGAGTCTGAAGAAAAGAACTAGCGTGTCGCCAGTTCCATTTCCACTCCTGCCAAAATAAATGGAGCTACCGATTTCGGATCATTGATCCGAATGGATTCAGTCACATAATACTCGTATGACCCGTCACGATACGGGGTCCCCCCCAACCCTGCTCCACCGTTACACTGTGTCAGGGACAATACACCTTCACGGTCCGTTTGCAGCAGATGCAATAGCAGACCCTGATAACCCTTTTCTGCGATCGCTTTAAACTTGCCACTCAGATACCCCTTACGTACGCCCTTCGCCAGTGCATATACAAACATTGAGCTTCCCGAAGCCTCCAAATAATTACGCTCACGCCCCGGCTGATCGAGCAAATGAGGCCATAACCCGGACTGTTGGTCCTGTACATGTACAAGCGCATTCGCTACACGCTCGAAAATCCCCACAATCTGACCGCGCTGCTCATGATCTACAGGCAGATGATCCAGTGTATCCACTACCGCCATCACATACCAGCCCATCGCCCGGCTCCATACATGCGGAGAGCATCCGGTTTCTCCCGAGCTCCAGCGCTGTTCCCTGCTCTCATCCCAGGCATGGTACAGTAGACCGCTGCGTGGATCACGTGTACGTTTCTCCACCAGCAGCAGCTGTAATGCCGCCTTGTCAAACCACTTCTCCTCGCCAGTAACCGCACCATATTGCGTCAGGAACGGCGTGGCCATATACAGCCCATCCAGCCACATCTGAAACGGGTAGACCTTCTTGTGCCAGAATCCGCCTTCACTCGTACGAGGCTGTCCCTTAAGCTGTACCATGAGCAAATCCGCGGCTTTACGGTACTTTTCTTCGCCCGTTTTGTCCAGCAATAGGAACAGCGATTTCCCCTGGTTAATCTGGTCCAGGTTATATTCCTCAACCGCATAGGAACGAATCGAGCCATCTTCCTGAATGAAGTTATCCATCAGTTCATGAATGTAATCGAAATATTTCTGTTCTCCGGTATGGGTGTACAGCTCTTCCAGCGCTTTCAGCAGACAACCATTTTCATAATGCCAGGTAGGGTACAACTCATGATTGCGATAACTTTCCATGAACTGTTCAGCCATCCGTACCGGTGTGAATTGCAGGGTTTCTTTCATGATGTTCCTCCGCTTCCGGCTTTTTATTTAGCCTGTTTTTTGTAGTCTTCGGCATATTCCTCACGAATTTTGGTACCGCCCGCATTGCCCCAATTCTCGATCTCCTGTTTCCAGCCATTTTCATCGATTTTGCCCATAATATATTTGGTCTGCGCATCTGCAATCATCTGATCCAGATCTGCCCCACGGTCGCCATAAGTAGACGAATACAAGGTTAATGCAGGGTTTGGCACAGCGTGTTCGGCCAGCTCTTTGGCAAGTTCCGTACCCTTCTCACCGAGTTCGGTATCTTTCAATTTCGGCACATTGTATCCTTCTACGTAAGGCAAGTTATCACGATATGGCTTCACTTCACGCTGGAACGCATCGAAGTCGCTCATCTCCACCTGGTCCTCGCCAGCCTTCTTATAATGTTTGTCTTCAATACCACGCATCAGCAGCGTTGCCATCTCCGGGTCCATCAATTTATCCAGGAAAGACAACAGGTTTTTCAGCTCTTCTTCCGATTTCACCGTCGCTTTCGGGAAGGCCAGAATACCGGAGTTACCCGTCTGCCCCGCCACACGGTCGCCACTCACACCAAGCAAACCTGCAATGTCTACTACGCCATCCGGGTCATTCTTAGAAAGACGCTCTTGTTGGCTCTTTCCGTTCTGAGCGACACCGATACGCATTCCGACAACACCTGTATCATATTTCTTCTCCGCTTCTGTGGAGTCAAATACGGCAAAGTCCTGATTCAGCAGTTTCTCGCTATACAAACGTTTCAGCAAATCCAGCACCTGCATATATTCCGGTGTCATGAATTCCGGCGTAAAACTGCCGTCATCTTCTACCTTCCACTTGTTTGGTGCACCAAAACTTACGCCAAGACGTGTAGTGAAGGAATATTGATCCTCGGTATACTTTTTGAAAAGCATGAGTCCAAACGTATTATCCTTACCGTCTCCATCCGGATCGGAGGTCGCCAGTGTCTTGATCGTTTCATACCATTCATCCGGTGTCGTTGGTACCTTGAGATTCAACTTATCAAACCAGTCTTTACGGTAAATCACCGTTGCACGGGCAATATCAGAGAATACGGGTACCCCGTAGATTTTGCCTTCCACCTTGATATTGTCAAAGAAACGCTCGTTTTGTGCAGACAGATTTTTATAATCCTTCAGCAAAGGTCCAACTTCCCAGAATACATCGTTACGCATCGCACTGGTTACGGTTGGGTTATACTGTACTTTCACAATTTTGGGCATATCGCTGGATGCAATCATGACATTGATTTTGTCATTGTAAGCCGAAGCCGGAATCCACTGAATGTCCAGTTTGGTGTTCGTATACGCCTCGATCTTTTGCTGGACCTCATTGCCTTTGCTCGGTACGTCGCCCACCTGTGCTATTGCAATGGACACGTTCTGCACGCCGCCCTCGGCAGCCTGACCTTCATCCGATCCGCATCCTGCCAGCAGGCCTGTTACCAATGCCAGTGTGCTCAAGACAGCTACGGCTTTCTTTTTTGTTGCTTTCATTAAACGAAAACCTCCCCTTTTTATACAGTCATGAACCAATTCAGATGTTCAACCGTGTGCCAATTTCAACCTTTTACCGATCCCAGCATCACTCCTTTGGCAAAGTGTTTTTGCAGGAACGGATACACCAGCATAATTGGAATCGTGGAGAACACGATAACGGCCATGCGAATGGTGAGCGGCTGAATCTCGGTCTCTTCGATACTGGTATCCCCGATCCGGCTCTGAGCCAGGATGACAATCTCACGCAGCCACACTTGTACGGGCCACTTTTCACTATCGTTGATATAAATGACAGCGTTGAAGAAGCTGTTCCAATGAGCCACCGCGTAAAAGAGAGAGAATGTAGCCATTGCTGGCATCGACAAAGGCAGAACAATACGGAACAATACGCCCACATCGTTACATCCATCGATTTTGGCGGCATCCTCCAGTTCATCCGGAATGGCTTGGAAGAAGTTCTTAAGTACGATCAGGTTGAACGCACTAATCGCTGTAGGCAGCATCAAAGACCATAATGTATCCGTCAGGTGCAATGATTTTACGACAAAGTAGGTTGGAATCATCCCACCGCTGAACAGCATGGTGAACAGTACACCCAGCAAGATCGGCTGGCGTCCACGCAAGTATCTTCTGGAGAGCGGATACGCCATAAGCGAAGTGAACAACAGGTTAAGCAGTGTTCCGATTACAGTGATGTAGATCGATACACCCAGACTGCGAATCAATGTGTCTGTAGAGAAGATGTAACGGTAAGCAGCGAGGGAGAATTCTTTCGGAAAAAGAATGAATCCTCCCTTAGCCACTTCATGCGGACTCGTAAACGAGACGGCCAAAATATAAATGAACGGGATAACGGTCACGATTCCGATCAAAAGTAGAAAACCATGATTGAGGATATCAAAGATCCGGTTGCCCCACGTTTTATCCTGTTGCATCTTAATGTTCACTCCTGTCTGGTGAAGAACGTCTGCTGCCAAGCGTTAGTAGACGCCTTCCTCCCCGAATTTTTTGGCCATCGTGTTTGCACCCAGTACAAGTGCCAGTCCGACCACCGACTTGAACAAACCAACAGCAGCACTATAGCTGTACTGTGCCTGTGTGAGACCTTTGGTGTAGACGTAGGTATCAAATACCTCACCCACATCCCGGTTCGTCGGCGTGAGCATCAGGAAGATCTGTTCAAAGCCTGTATCCAGGAAGTTACCCAGACGCAGAATGAGCAAAATAATGATTGTACTGCGGATGGCAGGCAACGTAATATGCCATGTCTGACGCCAGCGATTGGCACCATCCATCCGTGCAGCTTCATAGAGCTGTGTATCTACACCGGAGAGTGCCGCAAGGAAAATAATCGTGCCCCAGCCTACCTCTTTCCAGATGGATTGTCCAACAATCATCGTTCGAAACCAGCCAGGCTCAAGCAGGAAAGCCACTTTTTGTCCCGTCAGGTTATAAAGTAATTCGTTAATAGCGCCGCCCTCGGTTGTGAACAGCATGTAGAACACACCAACCACAACAACCCAGGAAACAAAGTGCGGAACATATACCAGTGTCTGTACAAAGCGTTTGAATCGTTCACGGCGAACTTCATTCATCATGAGTGCCAATACAATTGGCAGCGGGAAGAAGAACACCATATTATAAATCGCTAGCAAAAACGTATTCCGGAACAAAGTCCAGAACTGCGGTTCCCCGAAGAAACGCTGGAAGTGCTTGAACCCTACCCAGTCGCTGCCCAGAATGCCCTTATAAGGCGTGTAATCCTGAAAAGCCATCGTAATACCGTACATGGGTATGTATTTGAAAATAACAAAGTAGAGCACGCCCGGTATCAACATAATATAGAGCCACCGGTTTTTGATGATGTCCCTCCACAGCAGGTTTTTGTCACTGCGGGTAGCGGGTCGTGTCCGAGCCGCCGTTTCGGCTTTCATAGTGTCTTCCTCCCCACATTGGAAACGATTACAAAATATCACTTCCTGAATTCATGTCTTCATTGTGGAGGATAAATGGGTAACTGGCTATCGTCTCGTTTTAGCTTCTTGTTTTCCCTTATACAGCAAGGGTTTAAGGCAATTGTAATTCTGAGCTACTCCCCTGAATGAACCACATTTAACCTCCGATATTCCTGTCTTAACTCTGCTGCAAACGCAGAATAAAGGCTGACCTTGAAACAAAGAAAAACCTGCCTGCCATGGCAGGCAGAGCAGGTTGCTTTTATCGCTGCTGCTCCCGGTATTTTCCGGGGGTAGTTCCCGTAATTTTACGAAATGTACGGATAAAAGCAGTAGGGTTGGTGTAATTGAGTTTCTCGGCAATCTCCGATATTTTCAGGTTGGTCGTCTGCAGCCAGGTTTTGGCTTTTTCCATCCGGTATTCGGCAAGGTATTCCGTAAAGTTCACACCAGCCTCCTTCTTGAACACACGGCTCAGATAGACTGGATGAAAATTCAGTTCTTCTGCGCAAGCTTCCAGCGACAATTCGCGATCATATCGCTCCTCGATCAGCCGAATCATGCGCCGGGCAATATTCAGATATTGAGATTCTTCCTGTTCACGCCAGAATCGAATGACAGGGTGAAATAAACATTTGCGGAACCAGTTCGTCATTTCATCCAATGTGGATAACTTGAGTAGTCGAGCCATAGAGGCCTTTTCGCCCAACACTTCCGCAACATTCCCACCCTGCTCCTGTACAAGCTGATACACACGGGACAACAGTTGAACCATGATAACGGGGTATTCGCTGAAGTGCAGCTTCTTGTCTGCAAGTAGACCGAGGTATTGCTTAAAGTACGCATCGGTTTTCTCCTCGTCCCCTTGCTTTAGTGCAGAAGCCAACTGGTCTTCAATCATCCTGAGCTGTGTATATAACGCTGCCTCCGTCTGACCGCGTGGCTGAATATCCTCGTAATGCAAAATAATACGGCTGCCCAAACTTACCCTGCCTTGCAGCGCCTCACGACTCTCCTGGTAAGCCCTTGGTGAATCACCTATTGCAGAGTAAGAGCGACTAATACCGATACTTACAGGCAGATTCAGATAGGTCACGACCCGCTCACGGATCAATTCGGCTTGAGTGTGCATCCACTCTTTTAGCTGTACTTCATCATCAAGCACGGATGCCAGCACCGTAACCTGGGCGTCATCAATCATGACAGGTGCGAAACGAATCTCAGAGGGCAGCAGCTCACCAACCATATTGTTTAACGCAAACAGCAGCAGATCCCGGTCCTGCTCCTCATACCTTGTCCCTTCAAGGGTATCGATCTGAAGTGTAAGTAGCCCAAGTCTGGACCATGAGGTTGGAAAATCGTATAACTGACCCTGATATCTGAAGTCATCTTCCGATATTTTGCCTGTAAGCAGTTTTGTCATAAAAAATTCCTGCAAATGAACATGCTGGCCCTTCATCTGCTCACGCATCGTCTTTTCCGAGCTGAACAAGGTCGATAATCGCTCTTCGATGTATATAAATTCATCCTGACGGCGTCCCGACGGAGCCAATGGAGAATCCAGTCCTTTTGTAAACTGCAGAAGTCTGGAAATGGGAGAATACATCTTGCGACTGCCGTAGATGGCTACTAATCCCGTCAAACATAACATGACTAATGTAGCCACTCCCGTAACCAATGCAATTTTCTGCGATTGGGCGGTTATCTGACTCAGCGATACAACGGATACATACAACCAACCATTGAGTGGGGACTGCCGGTAGCTAACTGCCACCTGACTTCCCTCGACCTCTGCACTGAAGAAACCCTCCGACTGTCCCGTCGTTTGTACCTTTTCATGGATTTCCTGATTCAGCGTATCGTATTTCCCGTCTTGTTCTGTATCGTTGAGAAAATATTTTTGCTCCCGATCAAGGACGTACATATCCCCTGAATTCGGATTTCGACTTAGAAATGTACTTAGCTCTGTATCGGCTATGTCTATAACCAGAAATCCCTTGGGTTTCACATTCGTTGGTATCATCGGAATCTTGAATACCATGCTTACCACGTTGTCGGATGAAATAAGAGTAGGTGCGTGTTCTGGCGTTGCTTCACCAACTCCCGCCGATACCGGCACACTTTCTTTGGTTGAACTCACATTTTGCGTTACCCAGAACAGGCTGTTTGTATATTTCAAATAAGAGACTATCCGGTCCCGAATACTGAAATCATCCAATTTTCCAAAGGAACGCATCGAAACGACCCAGTCTTCATCCAGATTCACGAGATAGGCCTGATCGATATTAGTAACCGATTGCAGATTATTAAATCCGGAAGTCAGATCACGAATTTCCTGAAATTCGCTGCTGTCCAGCGGTTTTTTCATCGCTTGTAATACCAGTGGAGAATTCACATATTGGATGGACGATAATTGCAGGCTGCGCAATACTTGCTCTACCCGCATTTGGGTCTGATGCAGAATCTGCAAATTACTCTCCCGGACCTTCTGTTCAATGTCACGTGAAGCAATCGAATAGGAGACTGAACCAATAACAATGACCGGAAGGGCTCCGAGAATCATGGTAAAACAGAGCAAACGCAGCAGGTATTTAGGCAAAAAGAGCATCCTCCTTTGTGCATTTTGCGTTATTTGATCGAGAACGATTTCGGAATCACTACCCGATCTAATGCAAAACGTATGTATAATATCGCTTTCATTGGATTAATTTACTATTGTTATTTTAAAACCCATTGTTATTCAAGTCCACTATTTATTATTGAAGGTTGACTTCAAGGCAATTTCCAGTTTATATTGGTTGCATATTCCTCAATCAAAGGAGAGATTTTGATGTCGGTGAGCGTTCTTAACTAACTAGTTTCATATTCAGGAGTTTGGCCTTCGATTCACTTGTGCCTTGTGGCATACGTGTATTTCATGATGCGCCATTACCCTGTACTTAGTTAAGAACAGCGGATATCATAAATCGCCTCCGGGATTGTACGTGTCCGGGTCTATTTCCGCGCTGTGTTCAGCGTGGATTTTTTTGTATAGACCTATAACGGGCCCTACTTTCCCGTACGTTAAGGGCGGAGAATGACGTTTGTTCATTCTCCGCCCTTTTTGCGTTTTCCGGGAATATGTCCCATCGCTTTAACCGAAATTCCATTTTATATCCAAGGAGAGATCAAGCATGAATGAAAAAACGTTAACCAGTCTGGGTTATCCCCAAATTCAAAAAAACGTTGCAGCCTGTGCCCTATCCTATTTGGGCAAACGTTACGCAAGAGACATGAAGCCAATGGTCGACGCTTCTCTGATTCAAATGCGGCTAGAAGAGACCGCTGAAGCGGCTGCTTTGATTCGTTACGGTGCCAGTGTGCCCATTCCTTCACTGGATGGCATGGAGACCATCATGGATCTGCTCGGCACCGGTTATTTATTTACGGAACGTGATTTCAGCAATCTCGCCCAATTTCTGCGCAGCTGCGCACAGCTTATGAAATACATGGAGGGCAAATCCGAAGTGGCCCCCACAGTTAGTCGCTACGCTTCATCCATGATATGGATGGAATCCCTGCTGAGCGAGATTGAACGCTGTATCCATAGTGGACGCATTCAGGATCAAGCGAGCAAGGAGCTGATACGTATTCGTAAAAAAATGACGGTGAATGAGGAACGCTTGAAGCGCAAGCTGGATTCTCTAATAAGCAAACACCGCTCCATCATGCAGGAAAATGTGATTAGTCAGCGTGGTGGAAGAACCGTGCTGCCCATTAAGAAAGAATTCCGCAAGCACGTTAAAGGCAGTGTGCTGGATGAATCAGGAAGTGGCCAAACCGTATATATTGAGCCTGCTGAATTAGTAGGCCTGCAAATGGAGCTGTCTTCACTGCAAGCCGAGGAATCACGGGAGGAGATGAAAATCCTCGGTGACTTAACCTCCCTCGCAGAGTCTTATAATCGTGAAATTTCGTTAAATACGGAAACGGTAGGGATTCTGGATTTCCTATTTGCCAAAGCGAAATATGCGGCCACCATGGATGGACGAACTGTACGCGTCAATGCCATTGGACGTGTTCGGCTTCATCATGCCCGCCATCCGTTTATGGGTGCATCCATGGTTCCGCTTGAATTTGCAATTGGTCAAACATATTCCTCACTAATCATTACCGGGCCGAATACGGGTGGCAAAACGGTTGCACTCAAAACATTGGGTCTGCTCACATTGATGATGCAATCTGGTCTGCTTGTGCCTGTCGCTGAAGATGGCGAGATGGCCGTGTATCATGAAATTGCTGTTGATATCGGCGATGGACAGAGCATGGAGCAAGCACTCAGTACCTTTTCTGCACATATTCGCAACATGATTGGCATCCTGGAGCAAGCCGATTCATCAACACTTGTGCTTATTGACGAGATGGCCTCCGGTACCGATCCCGGTGAGGGAGTGGGACTCTCGATCGCCATGCTGGAGGAGCTGCACAGCCGTGGAGCTACCGTTATCGCCACAACCCATTTTGGGGAAATCAAACATTTTGCAGCTGCCACGCCTGGATTTGAGAATGCACGAATGGAATTCGATACGGTCTCTCTTCAACCTCTTTATCGATTGCGGATCGGAGAAGCCGGAGACAGCTATGCCTATTCCATTGCACTGAAACTGGGTATGCCACAGCGTATTATTGAGCGATCCAAGCTCATTTCAGATCAGGGTGTCCCGCAAAGTGTCTCTTCCAGCTTCACTTCATCCGTGCCTAACGTAAATTCGACGTCATCGCAAATAAACAGCACGGTTGAACAAGAACAATTGAATAAAACAAGGAACACGATGAAACCTGTCAGCCCGTCCGTACAGACTGGAACGAGAAAGCAATCTGATCGGCCTGAAACATTAGAACCCACCTCCCCTGTCAAAGCATTCCGAAAAGGGGATCGCGTCTATGCAGCTTATCTGAACCAGTCAGGCATCGTCTGTGATGTGGAGGATAGTCGCGGAAATATCGGAGTCATGCTGCGTGGGCGCAAGGTCAAAATTCACAAGAAACGCCTGACCTTGCACATCTCCGCAGATGAACTATATCCGGGTGACTATGACCTCGACATTGTGCTGGAGTCCAAAGAGAACCGAAAGAAACGCAAACTGATGAGTCGCAAGCATGTGGAAGGACTGAAAATTGAATTGCCCCCTGAAGAATAACCACAGGATTGATATAATGGGTTGAGTTGCTATACTTTAATAAACCTATCGATCGTTCGTGGTTAGAAATTTATCGGGGAAGGAAGACTCGTATGTCTGTTGAGCAGGATACAAAGAAAGTCACTCCAGAAGTTCTTGTATGTCCTTTATGCGGTGAGGCCAATGGCTGCTCCTATGCGGCTGGTCGTCCTCATTCAGAATGCTGGTGTAACCGGGCTGTGTTCCCAGAAGGGGTATTTGACCCCATTCCGGCAGACCAGCGCAGGAAGTCCTGCATCTGCGAGGCATGTCTGGATACGTATAAAAAGAAGACAGAGCAAAATAAAGAGCCCCACAGTTAACCCTGTGAGGCTCTTCTTCAATCAATATTATTTTGTATTGAAATACAGAACGTTACTTCTGCATTTGTTGATAATGCGCTACAGCCTGCTTCAGTACAGGATGACTCTCATCCATGGACGTATACTGGCTGAGTGCTGCTGCAATCCCTTTTTGCTGGATCGTAGTCTGGAGTTCCACCGCTTCCGGGTCTTCCGATACGTCAAACTTGCAGGCTGCTGCCATACCCATCGCCAAAAGTGTTGTCTCTGTTCCATACTCGTAAGCCTGGAGAGCTGGGCGAACCAGACGGTCATTCGGGGACAGTTTCCGCAGTGGAGAACGTCCTACACGAGTTACCTCATCCGTCAGATGCGGGTTAACGAACCGTTCCAATATTTTGGCAATGTACAACTGATGATCGTCGGCATTGAATCCAAAACGCTTCACCAAAACGGCTCCGGTTTCCTGCAAGGCACCATATACGATGGATTTGACTTTTTCATCGGCAATAGCCTTCTGAATTGTATCAAACCCGTTCACATATCCAATATAAGCGACAATACAGTGTCCCGTATTTACGGTAAACAGCTTCCGTTCGATATAAGGCTCCAGATCATCCACATACATTACACCCTCAACCGGTTTGAACGCAGGAGCCATTTGTGAACGGTCAACAACCCATTCATAGAAAGGCTCTACCTGTACATGCAATGGATCTTCATGATGCTGAATCGGCACAATCCGATCTACGGCAGAGTCCGGGAAATACACGTACTGATCCGCAAGCAGGCGAGTCCGCTCATCAAGCAGGCCATATACATGTTCTTTCAGCTGAGTGCTGGCTCCAATTGCATTTTCACAGGCAATAATATGAAGGGGTTGGAAGACATCGCCCGTTCCCAGTCTGGACGTAAGTCCTTTGGCAATACCGGGAGCAATATGTTTCAGAATGTTCACGCCCACTGCAGTTGTGATCAGTTCAGCTTCTGCAACATTCTGAGCAACGGTATCCAGATTGGTTCCATCGATTGCACTCACACCGGTAACTGTCTCCAGGTCTTTGGCCTCGTTAGCCAGTTCAACCGTATACTCTCCACGCTGCTCTAGAGCCTTAACCAGCTCCTGGTTAACGTCCGAGAAAACAACATTGTAGCCTGCACGGGACAGAATCAAACCGATAAAGCCACGTCCAATATTACCTGCTCCAAAGTGAAGGGCCTTCATAGTTCCATTTCACTTTCCAAAATAGTGATGACTTCTTCGGCGGTTTGAGCATGACGCAAAGCTTCCATGTTCTCTTCCTCGGCGCAGATGACTGCGATGCTGGTCAGGATCTCCATATGTTCTCCACCTTGAGCGGCGATACCAATTACCATATACGCTTTTTCTTCCCCAAAATCAACACCTTGCGGGAACTGAATGACGGAAATGCCTGTGGACAGGATGAATGATTTGGATTCCTTCGTGCCGTGTGGAATCGCAAGTCCGTTGCCGACATACGTGGAGACAATCTCTTCACGCTCCAGCATTTTGTCGATGTATTCAGCGGTGATATGTCCCGCGTCTTTCAAAATTTGACCTGCCATACGAATCGCTTCGTATTTGTCCTGAGCCGTTGCATTCATGATGACTTTATCTTTAGTTAACACACTCATGTTTGAATACCTCCAATTTCGGTTTTGCTGCGGTAAAATCCCGCAAGTTCTTGGGACAAGTAATGAATAAGATCATCCCGGTTGCCTTTTTCAAGTAATGCAATCATTTCTTCCTGCAACAATAGCGCACTGATCTCACTCAGTACCTCCAAACTTTCCTTCGATAACTGTCTGGGTCCAAGCATCAAGAGCACATGGCTGACACCTGCCGGGTCTTCCGGCGTGCGTAGAAGCGGCTCTGTCAATTGGAACAGCGTAATTGAAGGACTGTGAATGCCATCACTGCGTGTATGAAACAGAGCGAGGGAAGTTCCGGGAATCTTCTGACTTCCAACAGCTTCACGCTCCTCCAGCAGCCTGGCAATCTCATCTGGATTATTCAATACACCGGATTGATGCAAAACGCTGCACATGGCGTAAGCCGTTTCTAAAAATCCGATCTCCTGATTATCCAGCGGGAACACCTGAAACTTGCCGATTATCTGTACGATTTCAATCAGGGTCGCTTCCAGTCCAACCGGATCGGAAATTCGTCCTGTTGTCCTTGAGTCTGCTTCAGGTGGGGGACTATGTTCCCGCTGAAGCGTCGTTGTCCTGATGAAATGTCTTAAACGTTCACTTTCTTCTGCCGTCAGCAGTGGGCTCACCTTGTAGTATTGATGTTTATCCATCGGCAGATCCACGGTAGAGAGAACCAGATCATATTCCGTCTTTGGGATACGCGCGGCTTCATACCAGGACACGCTGTCCACAATCCGAATTTCGGGAATTTCCTTGGACAGACGGCTCGATAACATCCGTGAAGATCCAATCCCACTCGTACAGACGACGACAGCCCTGATTTCACGCTTCAGCACCCGCAGCCGTTCAATGGAAGCACCGAAGTGCATTACCAAAAATCCGATCTCCTCATCCGGCACATCCGTATTGGGCCAAGCCTCTCGCACGGCTTTCTTTACATCCTCAAACAGTGATTCATAATCTTTGCGGATCTGCTGAAGCAACGGATTACGGATGAGCTGCCGCCCATCCATTCGTTCCAGCACCGGCTCTATATGGGCAATCAGACCTTCACGAAGCAGACGATCCTCATGGAACGAATAATGAGTTTTCTCCTGCATTCGATCTGTAAGAGAACGAACCATGTCGAGTAAGACCAGATCGTCTATGGGCAGTAGACGCGAGGAATGAATCGATTGCTCGATTTCAACTAGCAGCCTGTGAAAATAAGCCTGCTCCTCGCCGACAAACTCCAGCCCAAGCTGGGCAGATAGAACGCCGCACAACCGTGAAGCCAAATATTCCGGCACCTTCCGCTCATCTTGCAGAGGATTCCCAACGTCATTTTTGTCCTGTTGTGTGCCCCGACCTATGCCAAAACCTTTTCGAATCCGCACGACCGCTACAGACAATTGGATCAGCAGCTTCATGTATTGACGTTCCGGGATATTTTCCAACCACTCAATATCCGGCTGCCATAATGCATTTTCGACCGTAAGTACATCCTCATGCCCTATCATTTCCAGAAGTTTGCTGTTTACTTTGGAAACTCCCTGCTCCGCTTGTCTACCGAATAAATCGGATTCATCCAGATATTCAAGAGCGAGCGCAGAAATAGCCATGCGATGAGCCAGCTCGCTTCCATTGATCTTGACCCCATATCCACGTCTGCGAACCAGCTTCAATCCAGCCAGCTGAATGCGTGGTTCCAGATCGTCCAGATCGTTGCTTGCCGTAGACACGGTTACCTTCAGATCTGAGGCCAATGCAAGCAGCTTCACAGGCTCGGATTCATCCAGCAAAATACAAAGCATGAAGAGTTTACGCTCTTCGGGCGTAAACTCCACATATTCGTTAAGCTCAAGTTGTTGACGCAATACGGCCAAATCATCGGAACCGGGATCAATTCGAACCCCGGTTCCCGATTTTTTTTCCAATCTCATGCCAAGGGGCTCAAGCCATTGTTCAATCATCTGCAACTCTCGATGTACGGTACGAGTGCTTACTTTGACCGCAACAGCTATATCGCCAGCAGTTACCTCATGAGGATGCTCCAGCAGGAACTCCACGATCTCACGCTGTCTCCTTGTAATATTACTCATCAGGAGTCGGATTTGAGGCGCTCCACCAGTGCCTCATATTCAGGACTCTTCAGGAAGTTATCGATGGAAATATGCTCTGCATTTGGAGCCACGGATTTGGCCCGGTCAGTCAATGTTTTCTGTGTGATGACGATGTCGGCATCTTGTGGAATCTCACTGATCGCCGTGTTGGTTACAGCGACATCCACACCGGCTGCCTTCATTTTCTTCCGCAGAATCGAGGCACCCATGGCACTCGAACCCATACCTGCATCACAGGAGAATACAATTTTATTGATATCCGTTTTTACTGCCGAAGAAGCAATATCGGCTGCACGGTCAGCTTCACGATTGTCTTTATCAACGGTGAGGTTGCCCGTTTTGCCCTGATTTTTCATATCTTTCATGCGGTTGGAAGCACTATCCAGATCTTCGTCATCCTTCTGTTTACCTGTTTTGAGCAGTATGGATGCCACGAGGAAGGAGATGACCGCAGCTACGGCTACCCCGGCAAACATGCCAAGATATCCGCCCTTAGGTGTTAACAATGAGTAGGCAATGATACTTCCCGGTGACGGTGCAGATACCAAACCAGCTCCTGTCAGCATGAAGGTCAATGTACCCGCCACACCACCAGCCATCGCAGCCAGAATCAGTATCGGTCTCATCAGAATGTAAGGGAAATAAATCTCGTGAATCCCGCCAAAGAAATGAATGATTACAGCACCTGGAGCGGAAGATTTGGCTGATCCGCGACCGAAGAAGCAGTATGCCAGCAAAATGCCGAGTCCAGGTCCTGGGTTGGATTCAAGCATGAATAATACGGATTGCCCCAGTTCTCTTGCTTGATCCGTACCAATCGGTGTCAGAATCCCATGGTTGATGGCATTGTTCAGGAATAATACTTTTCCTGGCTCAATGATCAGGTTGACCAGCGGGAGAAGACCAGCATTCATCAAAGCTTCTACCCCAGCCGATAACACCTTGCTAATCGCTTCAACGAAAGGCCCGATGCCTTTAAGGGCTAGAAGGGCCAAAATCCCACCAATAATACCAGCGGAGAAGTTGTTAACCAGCATCTCAAACCCTGATTTGATTTTGCCATCGACAGCTTTGTCAAATTTCTTAATGACCCAAGCTCCCAATGGTCCGGCAATCATAGCGCCAAGGAACATTGGAATGTCACTGCCGACAATAACCCCGATGGTCATTATTGCACCGACTACACCACCACGTTGGCCGTGTACCATGGTACCGCCTGTGTAACCGATAAGCAAAGGCAGCAAATATTTGATCATTGGATCAACCAGCAATGCAAAATCTGCGTTAGGGAACCATCCTTTTGGAATGAACAATGCCGTAATCAAACCCCAGGCGATAAATGCACCCATGTTCGGCATAACCATACCACTCAGGAAACGTCCAAACTTCTGAACGCCGACCCGTATTCCTCCGCTTTTTTCGGACTTTGCGTCCACTGAACTCATATTGAAAACCTCCTCAACATATTAAACCTTAATTCCACTGAATTTTGACAACGATGATCCAGACGAACAAAGGTACAAATCTTCAATAAATCTTAATTTACAACCATATCGTAAATGAAAACGGTATCTTCTACAACGAAATGAAAACCTACTTCCGTCATGAACGTTGATGACAAGATTTAAATTTAAAGGATTGTCCCATGTTTAAACTTTGTATATGGAATGGAACCTGTTATTCCCTTTCATGTATCATACCCACGAAATGCCCCATTTTAATGACAAATGAAATTGTAAATTTCTTCTATTTAAATGAGCTGTTTCTATCTCAATTAGAAATAATGATGAAACACGTTAGATTGATATTTATTCCATCTACTTAGTCGAGTAACAACGAAAAAAACGCAATTGCCTCATCCTGTCCCAGGTGAGGCAATTGCGCCTAAGTATTCTCCGAATGAGCTGTATCACCATCCGGATCTATAATCAATCGATTCATTTTTATTACGTTAAACGAACTTTTCCATTAAGCTGAAACTCCGTATCTAGCGGAAATTTGTACCTTAATATTATTCCGTATGTTTACGATACGCATCCGCGTTCATCAATGTGGAAAGTGCTGCTGTGAGGTCGCCCTCAACACGAATCTCGATCATCCAGCCTTCCTCATATGGGGAGTTGTTAACCAGCTCCGGGGAATCCTGCAATGCATCATTCACAGCAATAATCGTTCCACTGACAGGAGAAAACAAATCCGAAACGGTTTTGACGGATTCAATCGTTCCAATGCCGTCTTCCGCTTTTACATCCGATTCAAGGTCAGGCAATTCTACAAACACAATGTCACCCAGCTGATGCTGCGCGAACTCGGTAATGCCAATACGTACGGTATCCTCCCCTACGGTCTGCACCCATTCGTGCTCTTCACTGTACAGGAAATCACTTTTCAATTCGCTCATCGATATCCGCCTCGCTTTTCATTAATGAGTGCATGCGTTTCTTTGACCTTAACCTTTTTCCCAGAACATAGCGTATGATATTTTCGATTCAAATGTCAAGATACCTCACAATTTATTTGTTTTTCTTCCTTATATGCCTGTAACTCAAATGGACCCTCCCTACATATAATGGTGAATATTAGAAAAGTAAGCGCACTCTTTATAAATAGACGAACATTTTAATGTTAATTAAAAATTTCATTCGGATTTTTTGTTCATATCTATGATATCGTTCTTGACATCAATAGACGATTCAGGCTTTAATGAGAGTAGTAAATGTGTTTAATTGGTCTATGCAATACCCGCGGATGAATGTAAAGGGAGAGATTACCCTTGACACCCGAATCAGGGTGTACATGCGGTAACGCCGAAGGAGTAAGCCACCGACAAGCGGAGGTGAATCTCTCAGGCAAAAGGACTTTTACGGGACGCAACTCTGGAGAGCATCTAATCGCCCTGTATGGGCGTTATGATCACCCAAGGGGAAACCTGCTGCATCATGCGGCGGGGTAACTCTCAGGTACCAAGGACAGAGCCTAAGAATACAGCGTGCTTCTGGCATGCCGATTCTTTGGCCTGTCCTTTTCCTTTTTCCCAAAAAAACGAAAACAGGTTATAGAGCGGCGCTGCCTATAGCGTCCTTACCTTACTTTTATAATAAAATATGATGCCAGATTCATTGATCCACGGTTATACACTCGGCCGGTTGACGGCCCATGACGAGGTGATTGGATGTCCGATTTGCTTAGAACCCCACTCTTTCCACTCTATCAGCAATATGAAGGCGTACGATGCATTGATTTTGGTGGCTGGGAGCTCCCGGTACAATTCAGTGGAATTCAGAAAGAGCACGAAGCGGTGCGAGAACGTGCCGGATTATTTGATGTATCCCACATGGGCGAATTCACCGTACAAGGTGAACACGCAGAAGCTTTTTTACAGCACATGACCACTAATGATGTAACAACACTCGTTCCCGGTCAGGCCCAATACACGTTAATGTGTTATCCGGATGGCGGCGTGGTCGATGATCTGCTGATCTATAAACTGAAAGACCAGCATTATATGCTGGTGGTTAACGCCTCCAACATCGACAAGGACTGGGCATGGCTGCAACAGCACATGACGCCAGGCGTAACGATGACCAATGATTCGGATCAAACGGCGCTGCTTGCTCTGCAAGGTCCGCTGGCAGTGGATATTCTCAGAGCGGTGACAGACACCGATGTGTCTTCGATTGAGCCTTTCCGCTTTGTGGCAAATGCGAAGGTATGTGGCGTTACATTGCTGTTATCCCGCACCGGATATACGGGTGAAGATGGCTTTGAGCTCTATGTTCCCGCGGAACAAGCTGCTGAGGTCTGGAACGGATTGATGCAAGCCGGAGAAGGTCACGAACTCGTTCCGACAGGACTGGGTGCCCGGGATACGCTGCGCTTTGAAGCCAAGCTGCCCCTGTATGGACAGGAATTGTCTGCAACCATCACACCGCTGGAGGCTGGCGTAGGTATGTTTGTGAAGCTAAATGCAGGACCGTTTATCGGACATGAAGCCTTGTTGCAGCAAAAAAATGATGGGCCTGCCCGAAAGCTGGTCGGCATCGAAGTGCTGGAGCGCGGCATCCCTCGTCCTCATTATCCCATTTACGCCGAAGGCGTACAGATTGGTGAAGTAACCACAGGCACCCAGTCGCCTACGTTAAAACGTAATCTGGGGCTGGCCTTGATTGACAGCAAATATGCTGCACTGGGTACCCCGCTGGAGATTGAGATTCGTGGCAAGAAACTGAAAGCCGAGGTCGTGAAGACCCCTTTTCATAAACGGACACGTGCGCCAAAGACACCTACTCAAGGAGCTGATCAAGCATGAGCAAGCATCGCTACATCCCCATGACCGAGCAGGATCAGAGTGCCATGCTGGCAACCATCGGCGTGGAAACGATTGAGGATCTGTTCCATGACATTCCACAGGAGATTCGCTATCAGGGCGAACTGCCTGTTTCCTCCAAACTGGATGAATACGCACTGACACGTCATATGTCGAAGCAAGCGGCAGCGAATGCCAACTTCGAGACACACGCCAGTTTCCTGGGTGCAGGCATTTATGATCACCACGTTCCCTCCGTCATTAATCATGTAATTTCCCGTTCCGAGTTCTATACAGCCTATACACCCTATCAACCCGAGATCAGCCAAGGAGAATTGCAGGCGATTTTCGAGTTTCAATCCTACATCTGTGAGTTGACAGGCATGGCTGTAGCCAATGCCAGCATGTACGATGGTGCAACTGCATTTGCGGAAGCAGGCAATCTGGCCGCAGCGGCAACCCGCCGCAAACAGCTGATTGTGTCACGTACCGTGCACCCCGAATCCCGTCAGGTATTGCAAGCTTATGCTCACGGCCTCAATCTGGAGATTGTTGAGATTGGATATCAAAATGGTGTAACAGACTGGGATGCCCTGCAAGCCGCCGTGTCCGATGACACCGCAGCCGTCATGATCCAGAGCCCGAACTTCTTCGGCGCCGTGGAAAATGTAAAACAGGCCGCAGACCTTGCGCATGCGCACAAGAGCCTGCTCGTGGTCAGCGCCAACCCGCTATCGCTGGGTCTGCTGGAAGCCCCAGGCAAGCTGGGTGCTGACATCGTCGTTGGCGACGCGCAGCCCCTTGGCATCGCCGCTTCACTCGGCGGCCCAACATGCGGATACTTCGCCGTATCCCAAGCTCATATGCGCCGAATTCCTGGCCGAATTGTAGGCCAGACAACGGACCGCAACGGCAAGCGTGGTTTTGTACTCACGCTGCAAGCACGGGAACAGCATATCCGCCGTGAAAAGGCGACGTCCAACATCTGTTCCAACCAGGCGTTACTCGCGCTGAGCGCCTCTGTATATATGTCCATTATGGGTAAACAAGGCATGATCGACGTCGCTGATTTGAATTTGCAAAAGAGCCATTATGCCCTTAACACGCTTACCGCAATTCCAGGCGTCTCTCTTACGTTTACCGCACCTACGTTCAATGAGTTTGTTATCCAACTGCCTGAAGGAACAAATGTGGAACCACTGCAACTGAAATTGCTGGATGCAGGTTTCATTGGCGGCTATGAGCTTGGACGTGATTATCCGGAGCTCGCCGGACATATGCTGATTGCAGTTACTGAACGACGCAGCAAGGAAGAGATCGACGAATTCGCACGTGTATTGGAGGGATCGCTGTGACTCAGGAAACGACAACAAAGACAACGACGACATCAGCACAAGGACAATCGGAAACGGTAACCTCTATCTCCACTTCGGGCCAACCTGAAACTATCACAACAGACACTAACCAGGCTGCCTCTCCAGCACCGGAGCAATCGTTGATTTTTGAACTCAGCAGTCCGGGTCGGGTCGCTTATTCGTTGCCTGAATGCGACGTTCCCCGTCAAGCTGTGGATTCCCTGATTCCCCGGGAAATGCTTCGGTCGGAAGCAGCAGCATTGCCTGAGGTTTTTGAAGTTGACGTCATTCGCCATTACACTGCCCTGTCTCGTCGTAATTTCGGGATAGATAACGGATTCTATCCGCTGGGCTCTTGTACGATGAAATATAATCCGAAGATTAATGAGGATGTGGCCCGTTACAACGGGTTCGCCAAAATTCATCCCTATCAGCATGAATCCAGCATTCAAGGTGCACTTGAACTGCTCTACACGTTGCAAAATGACCTTGCCGGACTAACCGGTATGGATGCCGTTACGCTCCAACCAGCTGCTGGCGCACATGGCGAATGGACTGGGCTCATGATGATCCGTGCCTACCACGAAGGCCGTGGTGAACAGCGCACGAAAGTTATCGTACCGGACTCTTCTCACGGGACCAACCCGGCAAGTGCCACAGTAGCAGGTTTCGAAACGGTAACGATCCCTTCCCGCGCAGACGGGCTCGTAGATCTGGACGCACTTCGCGCAGCTGTTGGTTCGGACACCGCAGCACTCATGCTGACTAACCCGAACACACTCGGACTTTTCGAAAAAGACATTCAGGAGATTGCCTCCATTGTGCACCAGGCAGGTGGCTTGCTGTATTACGATGGAGCCAACTCCAATGCCATTATGGGCATCACCCGACCTGGCGATATGGGCTTCGACGTAGTGCATCTGAATTTGCATAAAACGATGAGTACTCCGCACGGCGGAGGTGGACCTGGTGCCGGCCCGGTTGGCGTGAAGAGCCGCTTGATTCCGTTTCTGCCGAAACCGATGGTCATCAAAAATGATGAGGGCATATATGCATTGGATCGCGAAGGCGATCAATCCATTGGCCGGGTCAAAGCTTACTATGGTAACTTCGGTATTCTGGTCCGCGCCTATGCCTACATTCGTACTTATGGACCTGAAGGCTTACGCCGGGTATCTGAATGTGCAGTGCTCAACGCCAACTACATGATGGCTCGTCTCGCACCTTACTACGAGATTCCGTATCCAGGCGTGTGTAAACATGAATTTGTTATGTCTGGCCGGGGGTTGAAGCAATATGGTGTACGCACGCTGGATGTTGCCAAACGATTGCTTGATTTTGGGTATCACCCGCCAACCGTGTACTTCCCGCTGAACGTTGAGGAGTGCATCATGATCGAACCAACGGAAACCGAGAGCAAAGAAACACTGGATGGGTTCATCGATACGATGATTCGCATTGCCAAAGAAGCAGAAGAAACGCCTGAATTAGTACTCAATGCCCCTTATAGCACACCGGTTACCCGTCTGGATGAAACAACAGCAGCCCGTAAACCTGTACTGAACTGTGCTTGCAGTTAAAAGCTAACCTCTAATAAACTAATGAAAACATATTCAGTCGTTGATAATCATTAATAAATGCCAAAAACAGCCGCATTTTGCTTTCTGCGCGGCTGTTTTCTTTATTGCTTATTAACCTGTCAGCTTTATTATATCTTCTCCGGTCTAGGGCTTCCAATTGGCCCGTTCCTTCTTGCCCAATCGCGGACAGGTGTAACAATAGGAGCGACCTTGTCGTAAATATTGCAAGCAACAGACGTTTTTGATCGCAAGTCTCTTCGTAGGCTCCAGCGGATGATCAATCATCCGAACCCTGACACGAAGCGGATTCTTGGCCAGACCAAATACATCAGCTTCCAGACCATTTTGCAGCACCAGTTCATCAGCGGCAAACTGACGCAAGAGAGCTTCATCGTCTTGATACGTATTATGAATATTCTCCCTGTAGTTTTGCAGAGCCGTTGGCAACTGCCCCCACAACATGCTGACATGCAACCCAGAAGCTTTGGACAAACACTCCATGAGGGGACGTGCAGTCTGACTGTAAAAACGTCTTAATTCTGCTTCAAGCCAGACCGTTCTTTCCTCCGAATCCTTCGGAGCGAGAGTGACATCCATGTTCTCAAGTTGAAAAGCAATTCGTGTATAGCCGGTTTCCTTCATCAAATGTATACTCAGATTGGCTAGCGAAAAATTCGGAGCTGAATCATGGACGGATACGGTATATTGCAGCGCAGCTGCCACATCACCGAACCAACTGGTGAAATAGGCTGCGGCAACCGTTAGATCCTGTCCCTCGATTAACTGTTGATAGGCGGACAAAAAGCTTCTCATTGCCTCCGGATCAACAATAGATTCTCCACATAGCGATGCCACGGGTACACCATTCAGTTCCTGTACAAGATTAAAGTTCTTCCCCAGTTCCTCACGAATCCGGTCATTCATCATTCGCCGAACAAACGATTCAGGTCATCCAGCATAGAAGTAGCCGCATTGGGTCCATACCCGCCAAACCACGAATCCGACGCCACCTGGAATACCTGATTATTTTTAACAGCCTTCATGTTTTTCCAAATCCCCAAGGTCTGCAGATTGTTATAGATCTCTTCATTATCATTGATAAGGATAATGTAATCCGGATCGATTTCTGGCAGCTTTTCATTAGACAGCACTTCATAGCGACTTTCAGCGCTTGTCACGGGGAAAACAGTTGGTCTGGAGAAACCAAAATCGTCATAAAGCCATTTGTAGTCCATGTCTCCGTAATACCGAATATCATTTCTTATGCGCAATACCATGAGTGTCTTACCTTTTGCTTTGGCGTGAACCTTCTGGATCGCCTCAGCTTTATGCGTTTCATAGGTATTTATCACTTCTTCTGCCTTTTCGTTCAGACCAAAGGCCGCCGCGGTAGCTCGAAATGCCGTCTGCCAATCAGGTGCCACATATCCATTCTCAAGCATGGCCGTTGGAGCAATTTTGGCATAATTCTCGTATTGCTCTTTGCTGTTCGTATCCGTCACAATCAGATCTGGTCCAAGAGAGAGCATTTTCTCTGCACTTACCTTACCTTGATCACCGATGATAGCCACATCATTCAAGAATGGCTTCAAATATAACGGAAAATCTTCGTTCTGTGATTTCACCGTAGCTTTTGGCGTCATGCCAAGTGCAATCAGGTGATCCGTCAAATATGTCACTGTGGAAGCAATGTTTTCTGGCTTTTGCGGTAATGTCTGCTCACCATTTGTATCCTTAAATGTAAACGTGGTATCTTGGGACTCATCCGATGCCGCTTGTTCCTGTTTCGTCGGTTCTGCCTCAGACGAACCTGACTTCTCTTTGTTGCCACAGGCCACAATCAATAATAACACCGCAAGCAAAACTGCTGTTAACGTGAAGTAGCGTTGATTTCGTTGTTTCATTTTCTACAGATCCCCTTATTCTTTGGTTATTCTATTATTTTGTTTTTTGCCATTCTCTCATTTCTCATTACACGTGTGCTTGTGATCCAACCCTTTTCATTTCTTAGATTCATAAAAAACGAACTCCCATGCTGTGGAAGACGTATGAGCGCTTTGCAGTTCGTTGTATCCAACGAAGCGGGAATGGACTCCCATCTTGCGGTTCTCCAATTGCGATCATCCACGCACCAATAAAGATTGGCCTCCAGAACAGGAAGGCATGAATCATACCGAACGACAAACCAACCGTCCTCGTGTTTCTCCTCACAAATTTCAACAAGCGCAGGTTTCGCTTTAACGATACTGTCTGCAAAAGCGAAGACCCCCTCGCATGCCCATGCCTCCTTATAAGAATGTCCAAGACCCGGATGAAGGCTTAGTCTGCTTTTGTTGTTGTTCGGATGGCACTCCAGATGCTGCTCAAAAGACTTGTTAAATATGGTCAACGGAAAATGGGTATCATTACTACCGTTAAGCCATAACATCGGCAAGCGGCTTTCCGACAGATATGTAGATGGATCCCATAATAGACGAACACGTTCTGCCTCTGCCTCCGGCATCGATGCAAAGCTAAGCCCATAATAGGAACCCGGTTCATGCAAATACCCACAGCCATAAACGGGCATGGCAAAAGAAAGCCTGGTGTCTAACCCCGCAACCAAACTTGTGATGATGCCTCCCCATGAAATTCCTGTTATACCTATGCTCTGCTTGTCTACACCCGGAAAAGAGCGGAGCAATGAATGAGCCAATATTACAGCGGCTACGGCATGATACATCCATTGATCTTCAACAGGCTGTTCGTAATCTGCAAATACACCCTGTTTCTCAGGACCACTCCATGAATGTGAAGGCCATTCCATCCGTTCGGTGTGCTCCTCATCCCCGAATGGAACATGCCCTTCCAGATCCATGGCTATCGCAGCATACCCTCGTGCCATCCATTCTTTCACCCAACTGCTAAAAGCTGTTCCCGCACCACCGTGAACCAAAATTACCGCGGGAACTTCCTCGTTAGGAGAGACCGGACGCGGGATGCCGTAGTAGGCAAATATGCGAGTAGCACGACCTTTATATGACACACCCTCATAGAAGCAAGCATGTACGCTGGTATGTTGATCTTCTGAAACCGGGTATAATCGAGGTACTTCGAACAATTGCTCCAGATTCCAAGGCGGCTTTCCAGAAATGGAATGTCACCTCCTCTTTACACTGATAATGATTTTCTTTCTCAATACGTATCATATCATTCATTGCTTCCGCTAAACATGGATATTTAAACGGAGTGAACTGGACTTTAGTCAGCCAAATAACCGCATAAAATAGGACAGCGCCCGATCATGCGACCATGCTGAATACTCAAACAATTTTTCTGTCCCCACCTCGTACACATGTCCATGCCGAACCGCTGTCAAACGATGCCACTGCTCGCTCGTCTGGAGCGCCTTCCATGTCCGGGCCGCCTGCTGTGTGGAATCTACCATGATAATCAGCATATCTGCGTCGTATTTTTCCAGAGCTTCTTTAGTCACCGATTCAAAAACATTGATGTCATCGAGACGATGCGTAGCTGCCAATCTAAAATCATCATAAAGGACCGCGCCAGCATTGCGTTTGCCATATATCCGATATTCCGAATCCGTGATACGCCATATGTTGACGGTAGCTCCACCGATGTTACGTCTTACTTTGCGGTAGACCGCTTCCGCCTTGCCATCATATTCTGACAGCCACACCTCCGCCTCTGCCCGATGCTCCATGACTTCTGCAATCATTCGAAGCTGCTCGCGCCAGTCTGCGGATAACCAAGGGATGGCAACTGTCGGCGCAATCTGCTCCAGCTCTTTTCGCGCCCGCTCGCCCAGAATGTCAGTGCAGAAAATAAGCTCCGGCTCCGACGCACGCAATCGATCCACATTTTCTTGCCAGATCTGCCCTTCCCCCAGCTCATAAGAATGCAGACGAGTCATTCGGTTGTATAATTCATGATTTGGATAAAAGGCAGCAGCTTTCGGAAGCAGGCCAAGTGCCAGTAAACTGCCCGAGATTGGATCAGAGACACTTGCGATACTATATCTGCGGCTTTTGACAAACGCATTAGGCGAAAGTCCCATCTTCTGTTTGAATCTGCGGCTAAAATAAAATTCATCTTCATAGCCGACTCGGACCGCGGTCTCTTTTACACCATCACCTGACAAAAGGAGCTCCTTGGCCCGTTTCATTCTGACATCCATCAGATAGGCCGTCGGGGTCTTTCCTGTATATTGCTGAAATGCCCACGAAAAATACCCTGGACTCAGGCCAGCAAGCTTGGACAATTCATCTCGTTTTAACTCATGATCCAGATGTTCATTCATATAATCGGCAACACGGGCAATCGCAGAAACGGTAGACTCAACGCTTTCCGGCTTGGCCTCCGCTTGAACAAGTGAAGTCATCAAACCGTATAATGCGGCCTGTCTATTGAAGTGTTCCTCGTCACCAGCGACCTCCAGTTGAAGCAATCGATCACAAGAGAGCGCGAGTTGATGCGGATCTTTGCACCAAAACAAACCCTCCATGAAAGCATGGGTAGCGGTCATCTGCTGTTCTCCGCCATATTCGTATACTTCGAAACGGACCATACAGCCTTTTAACGCCTGCTCATCTGCCGCCAGCTTGAACCTCTGTCCAGGAGCCAGCAAATAGACTTCCCCTTCATTCAATCGGGATATGTGTTCGTTCGATACCAAAGTTCCTGAGCCACTTGTACAAAGAATAGCGAAGTGTTCCGCTGTCGCTGCATGAACAATTTCTCCATTCCAGGACACTTCAAACGAATCGATACTGCTATATTTAAGCATCTTGCCTGCCTTTTTTTCATTGACCTTCATGGTAGCCCTACTTTCTCCCTCAGCATGATGTCCATTGTTTGAATTGTTCGAATATCTTAATGATAATGATTTTCAACCAAGATACAAACGGAAAAATGTAACTTCTCTGCAGAATAGTGATATCGGCCCAAAACAAAAAAAGCCGGTATCTGCTGTAACAACAGATACCGGCAAAATCGCTGCAAGACTGCAGCTTTTTTATCGGAAAAAGAAACCCTTAAAATCGGGTGGAAACCCCGTAAAATTACATTACGCTTGAATGCTTTGAACCAATTCAACGACTTGTTCAGCCGTTTGCATATCCAGTGCTTTGGCAGCAAGTTCTTGCATGTCTGCACGGGACAGCTTGGTGATCTGACTGCGAGCTGGCAGAATAGATGTTGCGCTCATGCTGAACTCATCCAGTCCGAGACCGAGTAGCAATGGAATTGCTGTTTCGTCTCCGGCCATCTCACCACACATGCCAACCCATTTGCCTTCACGATGCGCTGCATCGATAACCATTTTAACCAAACGCAAAATGGCTGGATTGTAAGGTTGGTACAGATATGCCACTCGTTCGTTCATTCGGTCAGCAGCCATCGTGTATTGAATCAGATCGTTCGTTCCGATACTGAAGAAATCCACTTCTTTGGCAAACTGATCCGCCAGAACTGCAGTCGAAGGAATTTCGACCATAATTCCGAGTTGAATGCTGTCAGAAACAGCAATACCTTCAGCAACCAGCTTCTCTTTCTCTTCGAGCAAGACAGCTTTCGCTTCACGGAATTCACCAAGTGTTGCGATCATAGGGAACATGACACGCAGGTTACCATGTACGCTTGCACGCAGCAATGCACGCAATTGAGTACGGAAAATGTCCAGACGGTCCAGACACAGACGAACTGCGCGGAAACCTAGGAATGGATTCATTTCTTTTGGCAGGTCCAGATATGGAAGCTCTTTGTCTCCACCGATGTCGAGTGTACGAACAACAACAGGTTTACCTTCCATTTTTTCCAGTACAGCCTTGTAAGCATTATACTGAATGTCCTCGGAAGGAAGCTTGTCTCTGCCCATGTACAGGAACTCGGTACGGTACAGGCCTACAGCCTCGCCGCCATTCTCCAGAACACCAGCAACATCATTCGGTGTACCAATGTTGGCTGCCAGTTCCACATGAACGTTGTCCACCGTTACCGTTGGCTCATCACGCAGTTTTCTCCACTCCGCACGTTGTGCATCGTATTGCTCCTGTTTGGAACGATACTCAGCAATAACATCATCCGTTGGATTAACCAGTACGTGACCGTCCAAACCGTCAACGATAATCATGTCACCTTGTTTCGCTTGAGCCAGAATGTCCTTGGTTCCAACGACAGCCGGAATTTCAAGCGAACGAGCCATGATTGCAGAGTGAGAAGTACGTCCACCAATATTGGTTGCAAAACCTTTAACATATTGACGGTTCAGTTGAGCCGTGTCGGAAGGCGTAAGATCCTCCGCAAGCACGATCACTTCTTCACTGATCTCAGCAGGACTCATGAATTCGATACCAAGCAAGTGATTTAGCACACGTTTGGTTACATCACGCATATCCGCAGCACGTTCCTGCAGGTAAGCACTCTTCATGTTTTCGAACATTTCGATAAATTGCGTTGCTGTTTCGTTCAATGCGAATTCCGCATTAATCTTATCATCTGCAATTTTCGCTTTAACCGGATCAATCAGTTCCGGGTCATTCAGAATGAGCAAATGCGAAGCAAAAATCTCAGCTTTTTTCTCGCCAAGCTCTTGTAAAGTACGCTCTTTGATCGCCTCAAGCTCAGCCTGGGACTTGCCCAGAGCTGAGTCGAGTTTCGCGATCTCTGCGTCAACGTCGTTGATTTCGCGTTTTTCTACAGAGTAATTGGGATGCTCCAAGATAAACGCCTTGGCGATAGCAATACCCGCCGAAGCCGCGATCCCAGAGACATTAAGCATTAATTTCGCCCAGCCCTTCGTTAACCATAACGTCTGTCAGAGCTTGAAGAGCTTCAGCTTCTCCTTCGCCTTCAACGATGATGTTGATGGTGTCGCCTTGTTCCAGACCAAGGGAAAGTACACCCAGGATGGATTTCAAAGTTACTTTTTTACCGTTAGCTTCTGCAAAGGATTCTGCACCTTTGAATTTGTTTGCTGTATTAACCAGGGCTGTCGCCGGACGTGCGTGGATACCATCTTCGTCTGTAATTCTGAATGTTTGTTGCATTACAATCATCTCACTTTCAATAATTTAATTTAGGCATTGCATATATTTACACTTGCTTGCCATCGTCGTAACACTTCTTATTTTATCTCAACAATCGGCTGATCGCCAATTTTCAGTAACCCACTTTTCGTTAGCGTTACTGTCGAGCCTTCTGGCAGGTTGGTGAAAATGATCGGAGAGATGATCGACGGAGCATTAGCTTTCACATACTCCAGATCCACTTCCATAATCGGCTGTCCTGCCGATACCAGGTCGCCTTCCTGCACAAGCACGTTAAAGCCCTGGCCTTTCAGCTTCACCGTGTTGACACCTATATGAACAAGCACTTCCTTGCCTCCGTCAGACATAATCCCTACGGCATGTTTGCTTGGAAATACGTTAAACACCTTACCATATACAGGGGAAGTAATCTTGCCATCATGAGGTAGAACAGCAAAGCCATCGCCTGTCATTTTCTCAGCAAAGACCGGATCAGGAACGTTTGTGATATCCATCAATTCGCCGTTAACTGGCATAACGATGTCTTCCGCAATAATACGTTCGCCTTCTTCACCTTGCGCCTTTTCCTGTTCAGGAGCTGGCTTAGCCACAGCTGCTGGAGCTGGTGCCGGTGTCCGTCCTGCAATGATATCCTGCATTTGAGATTTAATCGTATCTGAACGTGTACCGAAGATGGCCTGTACATTATTACCCACTTCAAGTACACCAGATGCACCCAATTGTTTCAAACGATCTTTATTTACACTGGATTTCTCATTTACTTCAATCCGCAAACGAGTAATGCAGGCATCCAGATGTTTGATATTATCTTGCCCGCCGAATGCAGCAAGAATATTGTGAGGCAGATCATCCGTTGAACCTGAGCCTCCACCGCCCGAAGCAGTTTCAGGAGTTGCCTCTTCACGACCTGGTGTTTTCAGGTTGAATTTGCGAATGATCAATCGGAATCCGAAATAGTAGATCACTGCAAGAATCAAACCTACGATGATAACATCCCACCAAGGCGTGCGGTTCGGGATAATCCCGAAAATCAGGAAGTCAATGAATCCACCGGAGAATGTCATCCCGATTTTGACTCCAAGAATTTGCATCGTCATGAAAGACAAACCTGCAAAGATACAGTGTACTGCAAACAGGATTGGCGCTACAAACAGGAATGAGAACTCCAGTGGTTCTGTAATCCCTGTGAGGAACGAAGTCAGCGCAGCTGATCCCATGATCCCTGCAACATACTTTTTGTGCTCCGGTCTTGCTTCATGGTACATCGCAAGCGCCGCAGCTGGCAAACCGAACATCATGAACGGGAATTTACCAACTTGGAACGTTCCCGCTGTAAGGTTCACACCATCACGCAGTTGATTGAAGAAGATTTGCTGGTCTCCACGAATGACATCTCCAGCTTTGTTCACATATTCACCGAACTCAAACCAGAATGGTGAATAGAAAATGTGATGCAGACCGAACGGAATAAGTGACCGTTCTACCACTCCGAAAATGAACGCCGACAATGTCGGACTTGTATCTACCATGAAGTGAGATACAGCATTCAGCCCATTTTGAATCGGAGGCCAGATGATTACCAGAAGCAACCCGATTAAGAGGGAAACGACTGAAGTGATAATTGGGACAAAGCGTTTACCTGCAAAGAAACCAAGGTAAGACGGCAGTTCGATTTTGAAAAATCGATTGTAACATAGCGCGGCGGTAATACCTATGATAATACCTCCGAACACGCCAGTACTCAATGTAGGGATACCCAAGATGCTGGCATAACCGGGTACTTCACCGATCATGGCCGGCGTAACACCAACAGCCGTACCCAAAGTCACATTCATGACCAGGTAACCGATGATGGCCGCAAGACCTGCGACACCTTCGCCTCCGGCCAGCCCGACAGCTACACCGACAGCGAATAGTAATGCCAGATTATCAAATACGATCTGACCCGCATTCATCATAATCGTCGCGATCGAGCTTACCCATGGGGTATCTAGCGCTGTAGCATATTGCAGAAAATCCGGATTTACAAGCATGTTACCGATCCCGAGCAACAAACCTGCTGCTGGAAGAATCGCTACGGGCAACATGAGAGCTTTACCTACTCTTTGCAATACACCAAAAAGCTTTTTAAACATTGCGTCGTATCCACCCTTTCTTTTAAATTTTTATGTTGTGAAGCAAGCAAGGGAAAACAAAAAAGGCACGAGTTAACAAAGCAAATTGGTCCAACCTTCGGGTATAGCATACCCGGTATAAGGTAAGAACAATCACGCTCTAGATAACTCATGCCTGATCGAATCAGTAACACGTCGTTTGTGTTTATTCAGTTGCTTGATTACGGAGACCATTGTAGCACCACTTCAAAAACGATGCAAGCCTTTACACGAAATTTGTCGAACCAGAATTCCAATGATGGAATTTTTTCACTTACTCTCTTCTTCTTTCCTTTGATTCAAGCGCTGCAAATGAATGGTCAAATAACCTACTTCCGCAGGATACACTGGGAGATTCAACCTTTTTTCCATCACCTTCGTTAGCTTCCATGCAAGCGAGTACATTTCAGGATATTCCAACTTCAACAGGGAATCCAATTTGTGGATTTCTTCCACTTTGTCTCCCCGACGGACACGCTCTAAGGCAAACCGAAGATGAGTCAGTAACCGGGAATAATCCAGTGACTCGGTCTCAAACGAATAATCCAGTTGGGTGGACACCAGGCTCACCAAATCAGTTATCAATTGCGAATGCTCGCGAACTTGGGAAATATTTTGGTTGGTCATGGCACTGTAGATGTGAAGCGCAATAAAACCGATTTCATCCATTCCTAGATCTACGCCCAGTTTTTCTTTAATCAAACGAACCGCATATTCACCCATACGATATTCGTCAGGATAAATTTCACGGGTCTCATATAGAAACGGATTCTGGATAACAATCCCTTGTTCTTTCCGTTTTAATGCAAAAGAAATATGGTCGGTCAGTGCGATATGAATATGTTCGTTTAAAGGAACGTCCGTACGTTCTGCAATATACGTAATGACTTCGTTAATAATTTCGATCAATGCTTCATCCACTTGTGGAAGAAGCTGTTTATACTGCTCCTGCTCCTGCTGGTTTCTCAAAATGAACATCTTCTCCACAGCCATCAGAGGAATAATATCATTCGTTTTCCGATTGAAGCCGATGCCTTTACCAATCACGACAACTTCTCCATGTTCAGGATGCTGTGCAATAATTACATTATTATTTAGCGCTTTGGCTACTTGCAGGCTACTCAATATTTGCACCTCTTTTTCACACCATCTTAGGTGTGATTCAGTCACACCCTAGTAAGAAAGAAAAGACATCCGGAAGCGGGCAAACCGCGCCGGACGTCTCGCTTAAAAAGTAACAAAAATTCGCCTTAAGGTCAATAGAGCATGACTGCTTTATAATTCGTTGTCTTACTCGTCAACTCCAGCTTTTTCCACAATCTTATCGATTATAGAGGGAGTCGTTACAGGTTCACTCTGTTGGATAGCAACCGGTGCTGTTGTTTTAGGTTTGGTGAGGCCTTTAATTAACTGCTCCACATCAATGCCGGAAACGCTTTTGAGCATCTCAGGGGCCGTCGCCATGAGCTCAGTTACATAATTGCTTACACGAGTGGCGCCTTCACCTTTACCTGTGTCCACAACAGTCAGTTTATCAATCGCAGAGATCGGCTCCGCAATTTTACCAGCAAGTTCAGGCAGCATTTTGACGATGATATCGAGCACGGCAGCTTCGCCGAACTTTTGGAACGCCTCGGCCAGTTTTTCCTTCGCTTCCGCTTCTGCAAGTCCTCTCAGACGAATAACTTCTGAATCCGCTGTACCTTTAGCGAGTTCTGCATCCGCCATAGCCTGCCCTTCAAGACGCTTCTGCTCCGCAGTAGCTTTCGCATGCGTTTCAATGGAGTACTGTACTGCATCGGCTTCACGCATTCTTTTGGCTTTATCCGCTTCGGCAGCCTGCTCCACCGCATAACGATCCGCTTCTGCCTTTTTCTTCACTTCAGCATCATACTGCTTCTCACGTACGATAATTTCTTTCTCTTGCAGATCAATCTCACGTTCTTTACGAACGAGTTCAACTTTCATTTCTTCCTCCACCACGGTTTGTCTCGCACGCGCTTCGTGGATATGGTAAGCCTGATCCGCTTCTGCTTTAGCAGTATCCTGATCCCGCTTAAACGTCGCTACTTTCAGTTCCTTCTCTTTTGCAGCTTCAGCGATATTCGTATCACGCAGCAACTCGGCTTTTTGCCCTTGCTCTTCTGCATTGGCCTTCTGAATACGTGCATCCCGCATCGCTTCCGCTTCCGCAATTTCAGCATCACGCTTGACGGCTGCTATCCTCGGTTTACCGAGGGCATCCAGATAACCTTGTTTGTCACGAACATCTTTGATGGTAAAAGAGACAATTTGCAGTCCCATTTTTTTCAGATCCCTGGCAGCTACACCTTGAACCTCTTGCGCGAAGCGATCGCGGTTACGGTATACTTCTTCCACCGTCATCGTTCCGAGGATGGCCCGCAAATGCCCTTCCAGAACTTCCTGTGCTTCGCCTCTTAACGATTCTACCGGCTTACCGATGAATTGCTCGGCTGCAGTAGCCACGTCTTCTATTGAGCTTCCGACCTTGATAATGGCGACACCATCGGCAATGACCGGTACGCCTTGTTCCGTGTATACTTCCGGTGTGGAAACGTCCAGCTTATGGGACAACAGTGAGATAAACTCTGACTGCTGGAATACTGGCAAGATAAATGCGCCGCCTCCACGAACAATTTTAATTTTGCGTCCGGAGTCATCGTCGGAAATATTTTTACTTCCAAGGAATGAACCCGTAACGATCATGGCTTCATCCGGCCCAACCGTTTTGTACCTCGCCCAGAACGCCAAACCAAGAATCAGAATTACACCGACAACAATTGCAGGAACCAACAACACATCCATATCCAGATTATTCATTCCACATCTCTCCCCTTATTCATACATGAGTGCTTACACTGCTAACGGTTAAACTACCTTAAACATCTTTAAGTACATCTTCATCCCATTCCGACACACGCAGCACGCCTTCGGTTACATCCACAACTACAACACGCGCTCCCGCCGCAATGGGACGATGTTCAAAGCTGGATGCCGTGTGCACCGTATTACCGGCAGCAATCTTGATCATGACTTCACCAAAACCTTTTTCCGGTACCGGAATGGTAATTTCTCCAATTTTCCCGGATAGCTCTTTCATGGAAAACGCAATGGAAACGTCACTGTTACGCATCGGCTTGATATATGCAAAGAATACCAGCATGGCTGCAGCAATACCTATAAGCAGGGATAGTATCAGTGCCGAAATCGCACTTATCGAGCTATAACGTGTCAGCATAATACCGGCTCCGCCAAAGGTTGTTATGGAACCAGCCAGCACAACAGGTTTGAAAAAATCAAGGCCTGGCAATTCAAAGGCCCCGTCCAGCAAGCCATCAATCAAGTCACCTAGCACAAGGCTGACGACTGCAAATATGGCTCCTCCGATTAGACACCCCCAATAGATTGACTCCATTCCCCGTTCCTCCTCTCTTCTGCCGCAATTCCATCCAACTGGGCATTCCTCATGTAAATAAATACGTAGCAACCCACTGTTATGTTTCAAAATCTTTCCTCATTTGGTTCCTAGACCCGATAATGGTTATTCTGGTTGCAAAATGGTCCAGTTCCTGGAACATTCTCCAATTCGCTCTTATTCACAACAAAAAAACCGCAAATCTCCGTTAAAGGAGACGTGCGGTTCCAGAACACATCGCTGTGTATTTATGTTTTATTCTTATAGAGAAGCCTTGTAGATAGATACAACGTCTTCACGTTGCAATTTTTTGAAGTTACCAAATGGGCCGAAGAGCATGGCTTTGTCAGCCATCACTTCGATTTGGCTGTCATCGATATCATAATCAGCCAGACGGTTAGGCGCACCAATGGATGTCCAGAATTTGCTCAACGCTTCGATGCCTTCTTCAGCAATCTGTTTGTCCGATTTACCTTCAGGATTAACTTCGAACACATTGATCGCGAGACGTTTGAAACGATCCACATTGACGTCCACATTATGCTTCATCCAATGCGGGAACAGAATCGCGAGCCCTCCGCCATGCGGAATGTCATACACTGCGGATACCGCGTGTTCGATATTGTGAGTAGCCCAGTCACCAGCGAGACCCATGTTCAGTACACCATTCAATGCCATCGTTCCGCAGTACAGAATCGTTTCACGCAGTTCATAGTTCTCCAGGTCTTCAACCAAACGAGGGGCTACATCCATAACTGTGCGCAGAATCGTCTCACAGAATCCGAGTTGAACCGGTGTGTTGGCATCCAGATGGAAGTAATGCTCCAGTACGTGGGACATCATATCAACCATGCCATAAACCGTTTGGTCCAGAGGAACGGTATATGTATTTACCGGATCAAGAATTGAGAACGCAGGGAACGAATACGCGCTGCCCCAGCCCAACTTCTCCTGTGTATCCTGATTCGTGATAACCGAACCGGCATTCATTTCCGAGCCAGTTGCAGCCATTGTCAGCACGGTTCCGAGTGGAAGAGCATCCTGTGCTACGGCTTTGCGCTGAGCAAAGTCCCACATGTCGCCGTCATATTTAGCACCTACGGCAATCGCTTTGGCACAGTCCAGTACACTGCCGCCGCCTACAGCGAGGATCAGGTCAATATTATTCGTTTTGCAAAGGTCTACGCCTTTGTGAACCGTCGAAAGACGTGGGTTCGGTTCTACACCAGCCAACTCCGTAACCTCAGCTCCAACTTCCTTCAGCAAACCGATCACCTGATCGTACAAACCGCTGCGTTTGATACTGCCGCCACCATATACAAGCAGAACCCGTTTGCCGTATTTCGGTACTTCGGTTTTCAGTGCTTCCAGCTGACCTTTACCGAAAATCAATCGGGTTGGATTATAAAATTGAAATGATCTCATATCTATTGTCGCCTCCAATGGAGTTTAGAATTTTTTAGTGCAACTCCAATTATAGTACCCCGTTTATACAAAAACAAATCGATAGCCACTCACTTTATAACAACCCGTTGATTTGCAAGTGGGCTCGAAACATCTCGCTCGTTGAAGGCAAATCTTCAGCATCCACCCATGTTTCTGAGGCCCATAATCCAGCCTGTTTGAATGCCCGCGGACAATGGATAAAGCACTCTTCCACATCCACAATGACAGCCGCACCAATCGTTTTACCGGTCCAGCCCATACTCGCGATAAATTCTTCATCCTTGGTAATGGACGCTGTACCATTAATGCGCAGCACTTCATTCAGACCCGGAATCAAAAAGAGCATGCCAATACCAGGGTTAGACAAAATGTTCAACAAAGAGTCTATCCGCCGATTGCCCGGGCGTTCGGGATAGACGAGCCGATATGTATCATAAACTTTTACGAATCCCGCTCCATCGCCCCGGGGTGACACATCACTTTTCCCATCACGATCGGACGTGGAGAGGAAAAATAATGGTGATATGGATAGAAAGTTCTGAACATGTGAATCCACAAATGAGATTGCCTTGTTACGCACATGTTCATGCGGTTCACCCACCATGCCTTGCAGTTCCTCAGCATCTGTGATCAACGGAATATCCAATGCCTTCTTTTCCATATTATTAACCCCATTTCCTCAATTCATTGTGGTACTCTAGGACTTCCCTCTATTATAACTGGCTCGGTAGTTCATTCCAATGCACACAAATGTCAAGAACGACAAGAACACCCGCTCATGATTGGGCGGGTGTTTTGGTTAGTTGACTACTATTCGGTATATCCCATGCTGCTTACAAAACGACGGAAGGCTTGGCGTCCTGCCTCATCATATTTGTATACACCTGCATGCTCCAGAATTTCGGCAAATTTTAGGCCTACTTCCTGTTGCACAATCGCAACAGCTTGCTCCTTGTTCAGGTTGGGACCGAAACGTTCGATCAGTTCTTCTGCCCAGCCCAGATGTTTGTTCAACACATGTTCGGAAGCTTTGGCCGCCTCAGCAAGTTTGGTATCCCCAGCAAGAATATCCGCGATGCTGTCCAGCTCTTCTTTCAAACGACCTGGCAGAATTGCAAGGCCCATCACTTCGATGAGTCCAATGTTCTCTTTTTTCAAATGATGCATTTCACGATGCGGATGGAAAATCCCTTCGGGATGTTCATCATTCGTGCGATTGTTCCGCAGAACGAGGTCCATCTCATATCCTCCGTCCGCACTGCGACGAACGATTGGAGTCACTGTATTGTGTGGAATCTGTTCTCCGTCAACCTCACTGAAGGCCTCAATCTCCACCGTAGAATCGCTGTACACCTTCCATGCTTCATAAACGGCATTCCCCGCTTCGAGCAACTCCGCCGGATCCTGTGAGGCCAGCCGCAGTACGGACATTGGCCATTTCACAAGACTAAGCGTAAGCCCCGGCGAACCAGCATGGCGGAATACTGCCTCTGGTTTCGCATTTTGAATGGCAAAGGTATGACGTCCACCCTGGAAATGGTCATGAGTCAGGATGGAGCCGCCAACGATGGGCAGATCGGCATTGGAACCGATAAAGTAATGCGGATACTCCCCCACGAAAGCCAGCAGCCTACGCAGCGTATCCTTGGTTAATTTCATCGGCACATGATCGTGATGGAAAATAATGCAGTGCTCGTTGTAGTACACGTATGGCGAGTATTGGAAGAACCAAGGTTCGCCGTTCAATTCCAAAGGAATGACACGTAGGTTTTGACGGGCCGGGTGGTTGACCCGTCCCGCATAGCCCACATTTTCACGACAAAGTTGGCATTTCGGATATACCGGAGGCGGAAGCAGCTTTGCCATCGCGATTTCCTTTGGACTTTTCTCCGGCTTAGACAGGTTGATTGTAATCTCCATATCTCCATAAGCTGTATCCTGTGTCCAATACACATTCTTGGAGATACGGTCCATCCGAATGTAGTTGGAATGAATTGAAAGCTCATAAAATTGCGAGGTAGCCGCCTCAATGCCTTCGGTCTGCTCCGTATGACGGAATGCGCGCACCACCTCAGATGGACGTGCCATCAATTGACCCATAATTTTTGCATCGAGCAAATCACGGAACGTATCGCTATTTTCAGGAATAAGTCCAATGGTGAACCCATAATCAATTAACGTATCCAGCAATGGTTGGGGTCCATCCAACACCGTCTCGTTCAATACTCCAGCATACGGCTCGGAGAACCCAAACTGTTCTAGCAGTAGATTACGGCTGTAATCCCGATCCGCTTCTTCAATCAATTTGTTCTGCAAGGCAAATGCTACCAGACGTTCAATGGCATGCAGTGCTTCCTGCTGCTCCGGTGTCCGCTCTGTGGCACCTGCTGCAATATGAGTCTGTGACATATCGATGTTCGCCTCCTAGTTTTTTCCGTAGCCGTCAGGGTGGGACTGATGCCAGCTCCATGCGCTTTGAATGACATCTTCCAGATTGGTCCATTTTGGATTCCAACCCAGTACGGATCTTGCTTTGGCAGACGAAGCCACCAGTACAGCTGGATCACCCGCACGACGTGGTTCCTGTACAACCGGAATATCCAGTCCGGTTACTTTCTTAGCCGTCTCAATAACCTGTTTAACAGAGAAGCCTTGACCGTTGCCCAGGTTGAACACGTTGCTGTTCTCCCCTTTACGGAGATAATCTACGGCCCGCAGATGTGCATCCGCCAGATCACTTACGTGGATGTAATCACGTACACAGGTTCCGTCTTCTGTCGCGTAGTCGTCACCGAACACGGCGATGTGTGGACGTTGTTTCAATGCCGTTTGCAGTACGAGTGGGATAAGATGACTCTCCGGCTGGTGATCTTCACCGATTTTGCCGCTATCATGGGCTCCGGCAGCATTGAAGTAACGAAGGGAGACGTATTTGATCTCCTGTACTTTATCGAACCAGGACATCATGCGCTCCATCATCAGCTTGGTCTCACCATATACGTTCGTAGGTTCTGTGCGGTCGCTCTCTTCAATCGGCACTTTCTCCGGCTCGCCATAAGTAGCAGCCGTGGAGGAGAAGACGATGCGACGTACATTCGCTGCATTCATCGCTTCCAGCAGGCACAATGTCCCAAACACGTTGTTGTCATAGTATTTCACGGGATCTTTCATACTCTCGCCAACCAGTGAGTTAGCCGCAAAGTGGATGACTGCATCAATGGAGTTCTCAGCGAACAGCTTCGCCAGAAGTTCCTTGTCACGCAGATCACCTTCATACAATTTTCCGCCCAGCAGAGCTTCACGATGCCCTGTCTGCAAGTTATCCAGTACAACTACCTCTTCGCCACGTTCCAACAAAGCCGCTACCGTATGAGAACCAATATATCCTGCTCCACCTGTCACCAAAATCGCCATCTTACTTCGCCTCCTTCAATTCTTTAACGCCATCGCCTACTCCGCATACATAGAACTCGCCTTTGAGACTGGTACGTGCTTCATATGCCGCTCCAACTTCGCTTACAAAACGCTCTACATCGTCTTCATGCACAAGAGATACCGTACATCCACCGAATCCTGCACCAGTCATGCGTGCACCTAGAGTGCCTGGAATACGTTGAGCCTCTTCAACCATCACGTCCAGTTCTTCGCAGCTCACTTCATATAGATAACGAAGGGATTCATGAGAAGCATTCATCAGCTTGCCGAAGGTTTCCAGATCGTTATCACGCAGTGCATCCACCGATGCAAGTACACGTGCATTCTCTTCCACGACGTGCTGGGCACGCTGTCTTACCTTCTCATCTTTGATGTGATCCTGCAGTGTAACGAATTGTTCAGGTGTAAGTTGCGCCAGATAGTTCAGTGCAGGCAGTTGTTCTTTCAAAATGGCAAGTGCTTGCTCACATTGGGAGCGACGTTCGTTATAAGCCGAGTCCACCAACCCCCGACGTTTGTTCGTGTTACCAATGACCAGCTTGTAGGCGCCGGTACGGAATGGCACTTTTTCATATTCAAGGGTGTCACACATCAGCAGGATCGCATGATCCTCTGCTCCATTAGCTACAGCGAACTGGTCCATGATGCCACAGTTGACGCCAACGAATTCGTTCTCTGCCTTTTGGGACAGCAGCGCAAGTTGAACCGTATCAATATCATTCACACCTTCAAGCGACTGGATAGCAAACCCGGTAAGAACCTCCAGCGATGCGGAAGAGGAAAGTCCTGCGCCGTTCGGAATTTCTCCATGATAGAGGAAGTCATAACCTTTGGTTACTTTTACGCCTTTGCCTTGCAGTTCAACCATGACGCCTACCGGGTAATCCGTCCATTCCCCTGTTTTCTCTTTTCCAATCGAGGGCGTATCCAGCGTTCCTTCATAGGACATATTCGTGGAAGCCAACTGCAACTTGTTGTCCTCACGCTCACGGATAATCAAAGTGGTACCGAATTCAAGCGCTGCCGGAAGCACGTACCCCCCGTTATAGTCAATGTGCTCACCGATCAGATTCACCCGCCCAGGGGCATGGAACACACGGATGTCCGCTCCACTCTCTCCGTACTTGTCAATAAACTTTTGTTTCAATTCATTTATGTTCATTGCTGCTGCACCCCATCTCAATGTTGTTGGTTTTCTTAATGTTATTATACAAGAAGGCGGTTCCTCTTGAAATGCAACCATGTGTGTTCCATATGGATAAATGTGACCTTTCGACGTATAATGAATGGAACATCCAGGAAGGAAAGGAATGTCATCATGACTGAACAACGTAAGGAAGGTCTAACGGGGGATCCGATAAAACAAATTCCGGAAACCTCTGGCAAAAGTGGAGCACTCAGCTACTCGGTTGCCTCCAATCCTGTTTATTATGAAAAAGGGGCATTGCATGTCCTCTTTGCAGGGGCAAGCCAGACCCTTCCCGGTCACGCCCTTGGCCCGAAGCTATACGATTATTATCTATTGCATTATGTAGAAAAAGGGGCCGGTACGTTCCGTACTGAACTACATACCTACGAACTATCCGCAGGAGATTGTTTCCTTATTCAACCAGGGCAGCTTGTAAGCTACCAATCCCATGCCCGGAATCCCTGGCAATACCGCTGGATGGCCTTTACCGGCAGCCAGGCTGCCAAGCATATAGAGGAAGCAGGTTTCCGTCCGGAAAAATCTGTCTTTCATGCCGGTCCTTCCTGCGGTATTTCCGATTGGTTATCCGTGATGCAGACGGCTTTTGCCGAGCGAAAAGAAAGCTCTCATTTTACATCATTGGGTACGTTATATATGATTCTAGCCGAGGCACAAAATCACCTTTCTCAGGGGCAAACCTTAGTACCAGGTGAATCTTCCATACGACGAACTGTAAAACAGATGATTCAATACATGTCTACTCAATATGCCTACCCTGTCTCGATTGAGCAAATGTCGGCCAGTCTTGGCTATAACCGTGCTTACCTGTCCCGCATTTTCAAACAGGAAACCGGACTATCACCAGTTACCTACCTGCTTAAACTGAGGATCGATAAATCGCGCCAGCTGCTGCGGGAACGTCCGGATCTGTCCATTGAACAGGTATCGGCCTCCGTGGGGTTGCCAGATGCGCTGTATTTCTCCAAACAGTTCAAGCGATTCCATGGGGAAGCCCCTAGTCTGTACCGGGAGAACATTCTTAACAGGCCCTTGCATCAAGCGACACGCCAAGTACCACCGAACCAGCGATAACCCTGTAATCAAAAGTAGGATCTCCTATCGCCTAGGTCAGCATAAATAATAAAAGACAAAAAAGGTGCATCCCGCCATTATGGCTAAGATGCACCTTTTGAACTTTATTTATGATCCGGTTCCGGACGAAGAATCGATTCAATACGCTCCAATTCCTCTGAGGAGAATTCCAACTGGCTGAGAGCAGCCACATTCTCTTCAATCTGCGAAGGACGACTTGCACCAATCAGCGCAGAGGTAACTTTGCCATCACGCAATACCCAGGCCAGAGCAAATTGGGCCAGACTCTGACCACGTGATGCTGCAATCTGGTTCAGAGCACGCACTTTGCGCAATGTCTCTGGCGAGATGTTGTTCTCATTCAGAAATACAGACGGGCCCTTGGCACGTGAATCTTCTGGAATACCGTTCAGATATTTGTTGGTGAGCACGCCTTGTGCCAATGGACAAAAAGCGATGCTGCCTGTTCCATACTCATCAAGTACATCCTGCAGCCCATCCTCAATCCAACGATCCAGCATTGAATATTTGGGTTGATGAATCAACAGAGGTGTACCCAGGCCTTTGAGAATCTCGGCCGCCTGCTTCGTCTGTTCTGCAGGATAGTTGGAGATGCCGACATACAATGCTTTGCCGGAACGAACAATATGGTCCAGCGCCATCATTGTTTCTTCCAGAGGTGTTTCGGGATCATAACGATGAGAATAAAAGATGTCTACGTAATCGAGACCCATGCGCTTCAAGCTCTGATTGAGACTGGAAACCAGGTTTTTACGAGAACCCCACTCACCGTAAGGTCCAGGCCACATATAGTACCCGGCTTTGGTGGAGATGACCAGTTCATCTCGATATGGCTTCAGATCCTGTGCCAAAACCTGACCGAATAACTGCTCTGCCGAACCTGCCGGCGGACCATAATTGTTGGCAAGGTCAAAATGCGTAATGCCCAGATCAAACGAACGGGTAATCATATTTCGGCCGTTCTCCGCATTATTAATGCCACCAAAATTATGCCATAACCCAAGTGAAATCGCTGGCAGTTTCAAACCTGAACGTCCAACGCGGTTGTATTTCATTGTTTCGTAGCGTGCATCGCTGGCTACGTAGACCATCATGAATCCCTTCTTTCCCCAGGTTCCGCCTCTAGTACCCGGTCCGTATGCCGGAGAATGCGGTTATTCGGACAATGTTGACTTACGTTTAACCAAGAAGTTGGTCCACCTTATTCATTACCTCACCAATAGGGTCTGTAATCAGCAAATCAGCTCGCCTGTCGTAAGCCGTAGGTGTAGCGTTCAGCAAGACCGTGTGTTTCCCTTGAAAGTACGTAATCAATTGTGCGGCAGGATACACCGTTAGTGAAGTTCCACCAACCAGCAGCAAATCTGCCGAGGACAGTGCGTCAACCGAACGATATAATATCGTCTGGTCCAGTTCTTCTTCATACAGCACGACGTCCGGCTTGATCACGCCACCACATTCAGTGCAACGAGGAACCGTATCTTTTGCCGTAATAATGTCATCCAACCCGTAAAATCTCTTGCAATCCATACAAGCGTTTCGATGGATCGAACCATGAAGCTCCAGGACATTGCTGCTGCCAGCCTTCTGGTGCAACCCGTCGATATTTTGCGTGATAACCGCCTGAAGTTTTCCTTCCTGCTCCAATCTGGCGAGCAGTCGATGGCAGCCGTTGGGCATCGCATCGGGATGAAGCATTTTGCCTCGATAAAAATCATAAAAAATATCAGCATGCTGATCAAAAAAATGTCGGCTCAGCAGCTCTTCCGGTGGGTAGGGTGAATGCTGCTCTGTCTGGTATAAGCCAGCGGCAGAGCGGAAGTCGGGAATCCCGCTTTCCGTTGAAGTTCCGGCCCCTCCGAAAAAAACAATATTTGAACTTTCCTTAATCCAGGCAGCCAGTTGTTCTGTTGCGTTCATCCTCTCTCCTCCTTTATGAGATCACCCCTGTGAAGAATATTCAGAGATGATTTTTAACTCATCATAATTTTGGATAATTGCATTGGCGTCATGTAAATAGTGGCTTCTCTGGATTTCTGGACAGAAACCAATTCTATAGGACACCCCTGCGTTACGTCCCATCTGCATATCCCCATTGCTGTCACCGATCACCACAGCCTCCTCAGGAAGAATATGTAATTCCCGGCAAGCCAGAACCGCAGCCTCTCCATCCGGTTTGCCCCGAGTCACCCGGTCACTTCCAACAATCGATGTAAAATACGACCGGATGCCCATCCACTCCAGATGTTCCTCGGCAGCAGCTGTGCTGTCCGAAGTGACGACTGCCATGGGAATCGATGCTTCCTTGCAGCTCTGCAAAAATACATTTAGTCCAGGCAGCGATTCAGCCATTTTTCTCTGCCGTACCTCACCCATGGCGACACTGGAAAAACGGCGGATCGTAGTGATTGCTTCATTCCAAGGCATGCCTGCTGCATACAACTGCCCAGCAAGCAAACCGTTGCTCTCGTCCACTGTGGCAATAGCCAATGGCCCTTGAAGATCATATCCGATCAGATGACCTTCACGATTGCGGACCGTACCCAGAACTTGCTCACGCTCCACCGTGAACGAGGCCCCAAGCTCTGACAGCTGTGATTCCAACTGATTCAGCAAAGAATCCGCCCACGGCCCCCATAGCTGTAAGAAATCCAGCAGCGTTCCATCCTTATCAAATAGAATGCCTCGGCAGGTAACTTGCTTACCATGAATTTGAAGCATGGACATACGTATCACCCCCAGTTCCCATCTGCTATGGATTCGTTCCATTCACCGTTGAAATTGCAGCTTACTTGATTGTATCCAGCCAGCCCACAGTCGTTTTAACCGTTTGAGACAGTTGTTCCTCTTCACTGACCCCAGCTTCGCCGTCACCGCTCTGGTGGCCATAGTCACCAAACTGAGAATGGTTACCACCTTCAATGGTGTAATACACCGTATCTTCTGGCAAATATGCCCGACCATTCTGATACTTTGTTGCATTCACAACTTCGTCATTCGTACCCAAGATGGATAACGCAGGTATCCCCAGTGACTTCACACTGCCTTTTTCATCCGGATAAGATGCCAGGAAAAAGATGCCCTGAAGTGCATCTGGATGGGAAGCCGCATAACGTGCTGCCATTGATCCACCAAGAGAATGCCCTCCCATAACAAATTGTTCATCTGGATAGGCTTTAATAATATCATCTGCGAGATTCTGCTTGATTACCGCCAGATTAAAAGGCATTTTTGCAATAATGGTATGATGTCCTGCTGCCGCAAGTTCATGGGCAAGAGGTGCATAACTTTCCGGTTTAACCAATCCACCTGGATAAAAAATAACACTCACCCCAACAGATTTGTCCGGTACAAAATCAATCCAGTTTTCTTTTTCAGTTACAGTCACCTGATTTGCAGTTTCCATGGCTGTCTGAGCCATCTCCTGTGGTCCATAAGGCGTAAACAGCTTCCAGGCCACAAACCCACATCCAATGACAATGAGCGCCAGAAGAACGAGCAGGAATTTCCCGATGCCCCTCTTCTTGCGCCCTGTATTATATCGGTTTCTCAACGTTCATCACCTTTCTGCACTTCCGCAGGTGCCGCGGCTTGCAGAACGGGAGCCTTCATTCCTGAGGCTCCCCTTCTTCATCATTCATCGCTATTCAGCCTTGGCCTTGCGGTAAGCATCCATATATTGTTCCGCTTTGCGGCGAACATGACTCAAGTCCCCCGTCTTCACTGCTTCCGCTGTAAGGTCCGAGCCAATACCTACAGCAACGGCGCCTCCCTTAATCCAGTCACCTAGATTGGACAAGGACACCCCACCAGTCGGCATGAAATTCGCTTGTGGCATAGGTCCCTTCATCGTTTTGATAATGGACGGATCGTAGAGATTACCGGGAAACAACTTCACAATATCCACGCCAAGTTCCAATGCACGTTGAACATCCGCAATGGTCATAACCCCTGGAAGAATCGGAATCCGGTACAGGTTGCAGATTTTCACAGTGTCCGGGTTCAGGGAAGGACCCACAACGAACTCGGCACCTGACATAATCGCGGCACGTGCTGTCTGAGGTTCAAGTACTGTTCCAGCTCCAATAATGGCAAATTTCTCTGGATCTTGTGTGTTCCAATGGTATACACGGCTTAATTTCTCGATGGCTTTGAGGGCACTAGGCACAGTCATCGTAATCTCGATAATCTTGATGCCACCCGCGATGGCTTGTTCGGCCATGGCGATAACCTGATCAGCAGAATCTGCACGCAGAACCGCAACAACCCCACTATCCGTTATTTTTTGTAGCAGCTGAAGCTTCTTCATTTCATTCTCTCCCTTGTCAATGTGGTTGTCTATTACAAGCCTTACATTAATGAACGAAGATGAGACATATATGATATCAGCAGCGACTAGCGCTCAACATGAGCTACATTGTTCAGCTTGGCCTCGACCTGCTCCCACGTCGGGAGCGCCTCCCAATCGCCAACAGCCTGTATAACCATGGAACCGGTCAAATTCCCGAGACGGGTCGCCTCCTGCGGAGAATATCCTTTGATAAGGCCGGACAAAAAGCCCGCACAGAATCCATCTCCTGCCCCGACCGTATCCAGGACATGATCTGCCTTGAAGTACGGAACTTCCGTTAGGGTACCATTCACCAATACGTAGGTCAAATCAGGGCCGCCCTTCACGATACAGACTGCATTCATGGCGGACAAACGCTCAAGGACTTTTTGATCATCTTCTTCGTTATACAGAAGTTTCATCTCGTCCAGACCCGGCAAGAAATAATCCGCTTGCTCAGCCAGACGAAGCAGAACAGGACGCGCTTCTTCAGCTGACCACAGTTTAAGACGCAGATTCGGATCAAAACTCACTTTCACACCAGCCTGCTTAGCTATATGTATAGCAGCTTCAACAGTAGCAAGTCCCGACGCGCTTATTGCTGCGGTGATGCCTGTAACGTGAAGGATTTGCGCACCCGCAATATAATCCGTGTCCAGGTCTTCAGGAGTAATCGCACTTGCAGCGGATAGCTTCCTATAATAGTGCACCGAGGCTTTCCCGGAAGCGTTCTCACGAATCATCAAACCAGTGGGCTCTTTGTCGCTCATCCTTGCTCTGGATACATCTACACCTTCACCACGAATTGCCTTCAAGATCATGTTACCGATCGGATCATTACCCAGGCGGCCAAACCAGCCGCTGGTATGCCCAAGCCGGGATACACCAATAGCCAGATTACTCTCTGCGCCGCCAAATGATTTGTCTAAAGTCGCTGCATATTCGAGACCTCTTGTATCCTTTGCTGTCAGCAAACCCATGCTTTCGCCAAACGTAACAATTTCAGGGCTAGGGCGGGTATTCGTCGACATGAATTCTCCCCTCCTTATATTTACAATTTCTCATCTTCTTTCCCCATTGTCAGCCTCTATGCAACCGTTGTCAATCCCGGAGCGTTCATTTTGTTGTCACAGCTTTGAGAAAGGATAGCGCTTACTCTTGTGAAATATATCACAATTAATGTTACACATCCATATTACCCTTATTACAGAAGCAGATTGCAATCGCCAAGGGTTATCAGGGGGGCTACAACATGAACAAACCGACCATCATTCACAAATATCAGGATTCCTTTTTTTACAACTTGCGCTTCATGCTCATTGTCTGTGTACTAGCAGGCAATGCTCTCGAACCAATCATTACGCGTTTTGCAGGAGCAGAGGCTCTGTTTCTGTGGATATATACGTTTCACATGCCGCTGTTTGTATGGGTAACCGGCTACTTCGCCAGACATTCACTCAAAGGTACATCTGGCCGTAACGTGCTTAAGCAGATTGCATTACAATACCTTCTGTTTCAGTCTCTGTATGCAGTAATGGATTTCACCGTATTCCACACACCGCATATGCGTTTGTCTTTCTTTGCACCTTATCTATTGCTCTGGTTTCTGGCAAGTCATTTCTGCTGGCGGCTGTTGCTTCGTCTTACACTCTCCTGGAAGCCGATCTATAGATTACTGGGTGCCGTGATGCTGGGAGTATGTGCCGGATATTTACCCTTTGATGGTTTCTGGTTGAGCTTCAGCCGAACGTTTGTGTTCCTTCCTTTCTTTGTTATCGGGTATGACTACGGAGCGTCCATCCGCTCCCATTTGCGATCCGGCTGGGGCCGAAGAATTGCAGCTACGTTATCTGCTGCTCTTCTTGGTTGGATTGGACTCGGAGGGTTCAACATTTCACCAGGCTGGTTACTGGGAAGCATGACTTACGCAGAGCTTGGACATCATGAGTGGTTTGCAGGAATTTACCGCCTCGGAATCTATGCACTTGAAATTGGATCAGGAGCATTATTTCTCGCCTGGGTCCCTTCATTAACATCCAGATTGACTGAATTGGGACGACGCACTCTGTATGTGTTCCTTTTACATGGATTTCTCGTTCGCTTGGCGGTCTGGTCCGGGGTTTACAACTATATGGAGACCAGCTTGTACATTCCGGTGATTGTCTCCATTGCGTTACTGTTCGCTATAACGCTGGCCCACCCAGCCGTCCGTCATGCCTTTCAGCCTCTCATTGAGCCCGATATTTCCCGCTTTCACTTCAACCATCAGGGTGTATTAAAACGTTCAGCATCCTGGTTTAGATAAACTGAAATCCTGCTCCTTTCCATTCAAATCGACTTGTTTCAGGCTGGAAATGTTGTGGTAAGTAGGAATACGCGCTACAACAATCTACTTATGATATAAGGAGTGATTTGTAATGGCACGTCCACAGACGTCTGAACACAAAATGAGTCGCGAGGAAGCGGGTAGATTAGGTGGCAAGGCCACATCCAAAAAGCATGATCGGAGCTTCTACCAAATGATAGGTAAAAAAGGTGGAGAAGCGACTTCAGATGCGCATGATTCTCAGTTCTATAAGGAAATTGGACGCAAGGGTGGAGAAGCAACTTCCGACACTCATAATAAAGAATTCTATCGGGAGATTGGCCGCAAAGGCGGGAGCAGTTAGCCTATCCCCATAGGTAGCGGTGAAAGATCACCTGATGCAGTGCATCAAATCAAGAAAGCTTCATTCCACTAATGGATTGAAGCTTCTTTCTATTGAATTGTAGAATTATGACGACGGTTGTGATAGACTCTATAGAAAAACCGGGTTGTTCACGGGTTTAAAGCAGCAAAGAACTTCACAAACTACGGGAAGCTCGAAACCAGTATCACTGGTCAATTTTTTTAGAGTACGGATGAAATTAAACGACAGATGCACTGCCATTTATATTTCCATTCATGTTGCTCAATATTATAAATTTGGGGGGAAATACACCATGTCAGCCAAGAAGATGCGTTCCGATATGATCAAAAAGGGTTTTGACCGTGCACCGCACCGCAGTTTGCTCCGTGCAGCGGGCGTTAAAGAAGAGGACTTTGGCAAACCATTTATTGCCGTATGTAACTCTTACATCGATATCGTGCCCGGCCACGTTCACCTGCAGGAATTCGGTAAAATTGTAAAGGAAGCTATTCGTGAAGCCGGTGGCGTTCCATTCGAATTCAACACCATCGGAGTTGACGACGGAATTGCCATGGGACACATTGGTATGCGTTACTCGCTGCCAAGCCGTGACATTATCGCGGATTCCGTGGAAACTGTTGTATCTGCACACTGGTTCGACGGCATGGTATGTATCCCGAACTGCGATAAAATTACACCCGGTATGATGATGGGTGCACTTCGCTGTAATATCCCTACCGTGTTTGTCAGCGGAGGTCCAATGATGGCAGGTCGTGACAGCAATGGTAAAGCTCTGTCCCTGACCTCCGTATTTGAAGGCGTAGGTGCTTATCAAGCTGGTAAAATCGATGATAAGAGCTTGCTTGAACTTGAACAGTTCGGCTGTCCAACATGCGGATCATGTTCCGGTATGTTCACTGCGAACTCCATGAACTGTCTGGCTGAAGCGATGGGACTGGCTATGCCAGGTAACGGAACCATCCTGGCTGTTGCTCCTGAGCGTCGTGAATTTGTTAAACAATCCGCTAAACAACTGATGGAACTTATCAAAATGGATCTGAAACCACGTGATATCGTTACTGTAGAAGCCATCGACAACGCTTTTGCACTGGATATGGCTATGGGTGGTTCCACGAATACGGTACTTCATACATTGGCACTGGCTCATGAAGCAGGCATCGAGTATCCAATCGAGCGAATCAATGAAGTTGCTAACCGCGTTCCTCACTTGGCAAAATTGGCACCTGCTTCCGATCTTCACATCGAAGACGTTCACAATGCGGGTGGCGTAAGTGCAGTTCTGAACGAATTGCTCAAGAAACCAGGTGCAATTCATGGCGACTGTATCACGGTAACAGGTAAAACGATCCGTGAGAACGTTGAAGGTCAGGAAATCCAAGATACAAATGTCATCCACCACCTGGATAACCCGCATTCCGAAAAAGGCGGCTTGGCTGTATTGTTTGGTAACCTTGCACCACAAGGCGCCATCATCAAGGTTGGTGCTGTTGACGCTTCGGTTGGTGGATATCACAAAGGTCCTGCTATATGCTTCGACTCCCAAGAACAAGCGCTCGAAGGTATTGCAAACGGCAAAGTAAAAGAAGGACATGTTGTCGTTATCCGTTATGAAGGACCAAAAGGCGGACCAGGAATGCCTGAGATGCTCGCTCCTACTTCCCAGATCGTAGGTATGGGCCTCGGTGCCAAAGTAGGTCTGATCACCGACGGACGCTTCTCTGGCGCATCCCGCGGAATCAGTATCGGACATATCTCTCCAGAAGCTGCTGAAGGCGGTCCAATCGCTTTTGTTGAAGAAGGAGACATTATTGAACTTGATCTGAACAACCGCATCATCGAATTGCATATCAGTGACGAAGAATTCGAACGTCGTCGCGCAGGTTGGAAAGGCTTTGAACCGAAAGTAAAAACCGGTTACCTCGCTCGTTATTCCAAACTGGTAACGAATGCAAGCAACGGTGGCGTACTGAGTATCTAATTCAAGTATGAGATATCCGGTGAATTTCTATATCGGAAACATAAATAAAGGGTTGCTCTTCAGCCGACTTCGGCGAAGGGCAACCCTTTTCTTTATTCATTTCGCAATCAGTTTCGTTCAGGTACAAGATCCTGTTCAGGAACCAACAATTCCTCAGAGGGCTGTTCCGCCGTTGCAGCTACCAATGCGTGCTGACCATATCGATCCAGCAACACGTCAAGCGGCATGGCAATCATTTTTGGAACCAATTGTTCGGATCGCTGCTTCAGACGTTTCGTTCCTGCCGGATGAATGACGCTCAGCAGAAGTTTCAGATACACTTTGGATGCAGAACTGAACGGCCCAGGAGCCAACTCCCGAACCGTAAACCCGAATTTCTCCGGTCCCCGGTTAATCATGCTCACACCGTATAGAGCCTTGGCTGAACGAAGTTCAGGTTCAAGTGCGACCTGCCGGGCCAAATCAGGAAGTTGCTGTTCCATGGCCCGAATCATGCGAATGGCCAGATGCATACTTGAGCGTGAAGTCATACCTAGATCGAAAAGCTTTTTATTATCAAAATGAAGTTCAATAACCGGATCTCCGTTACGAATCACATGACCGTCATTCATTTCAACCAATGCTCCATGATATACGCGGGAGCGGTAATGCAGCAATGGGTCCTCCGGTGACGCTGTATGCAGATGGTATACCCAATGAAACAACTTCTCCCACCCTAGCCACAAAGCAACAACCATCCGTTTCCAAGGTGATAAATGTGTTTGTGGTTGATTTGTACTTTTAGGTTCGCTCACCGTAACGCCTCCCATCAACGTATCGATGCGTACACTGTGCAACTGCTGCCTGTTTGCCTCCTGCAATACGACTTCGAGCGCCTGGAGCATCTGCTCCGGCGCGTGTGCATCAGCGCCGAGGGTAGTCCCTCGATCATGCAGCAACATGACCTCTCCGCCCCTTAGCTCCTTCAACATTCGTTCTGTCAATTTCTCAACGCCTACACTACTTCTCCAGTCCTCAAACATGGACGACCACAGAATAATCCGACGATCTTTTTTACTGAAAAAATCAAACAGATTCATAATCCCCCACGGTGGACGATAATAACAAGTTCTTACCCCCGTAACCTCCTGAATAATCTGACCTGTTCGTTGAATCTGATCTCGAACCGTACGCGGCCGCATCAACCAATTCGTTTTGTGAATATAATTATGAATTCCGAGAAGATGACCTTCCTCATGTATACGCTGAATGAGTTCGGGATGATGGGCTGCATGCTCCCCGACTACAAAAAACGTTGCCTTTGCCCCATACTGGTGTAGTAAATCAAGCAATCTGGGTGTGTATTCCGGGTCCGGCCCATCATCAAAGGTTAAGGAAAACTCCGTCTCACTTCTCCCGCGCCTGAACACACGAAAACCGAAAAATCTGCTAACTAAACTCGGAATAAAGGCGTAAAACGATGAAATGTACAATAACCACAGTAATATGCTCTGAAGTAAATTTGTCATGCTACAAACTCCCCGCTTCTCTTGCTGAATTACCGTGCCATAATATAGCACTAACCAAAATAAACCGCCTTTAATTTTATCATAATTCAGCCTTTTCTTGAATCCTCTTTTCCCAAAAAGATAGCTATCGTGTACAATAAATGCATCCTAATTTTTACCTTAATGACCAACAAAGGAGCCCTGCCCATGCTGCCGCTTTACAAAAAATATGGGCGCACCGTCTTTGACATTGCGCTGCTCGTATTAACCGTGTACTTTATCATGTACGGATTCAGTCGATTATATCAATTGGCTGCGCCAGTTTTTCTTTCATTTATAGTGTATTGGATGATCGAACCCCTGGCAAGATTTCTGCACCGCAAAGGATTGCCCAAAACCTTGGGCGCCGCTATTTCGGTTTTGTTGTTTCTTGCTGTTATTGTTGCTGCCTTTTTTGGATTGGGATTAATTATCGTATCCCAAATTTCTAATTTGCAGGATAATTTTCCTTATTATATCGAGATGGTCCAGCGTGAATTCACCAATCTGGTTTATTTTATTCAGGACAAGTCCGATGCTTTACCTGACGGAATAACCGAGAAGGTTAGTGACTATTTTGCTACACTGACCGGATTCCTGTCCAAATGGGTGACCAGCGGTGCACAAATCGTCATCGGTTTTCTCAGTTCATTTTCTTCCTTTATTACTAATTTCGGGATTGCCATTATTCTCGCGTTCTTTCTCAGTATCGAGATTGAATCCTGGCGGAAATTTGCCCGGGCCAAAACACCAAAAACGTTGAAGCTGGCTCTTGAATTTATGCGTAATCATGTGTTCAAGACGATCCGTTCGTATTTGAAGGCCCAAATGATTATGATGCTGATTACTTTTGTATTGATTTATGCAGGCTTGTTGATTCTTGGAACTGCCAATGCCTTCACCATCGCAGCCATCTGCGCCGTTTTTGACCTTGTGCCTTTGCTGGGTGTTCCAGTTATATTCATTCCGTGGATTGTGTATCTGTTCATTGTGGGGAATAGCAGCCTTGCGATTGGCTTAATTGTAGTCCTTGCTGTAACCATGCTGACACGCCAACTGCTGGAGCCCAAAATATCGGGTAATTCAATCGGAGTCTCTTCCGCATACTTGATGCTTTCTTTTATGCTGATCTCGCTCTCCGTCTTTGGCCTGGCCGGTGTGGTATTGTCTCCGGTGCTGCTGATTCTGCTCAAAGAACTACTGCAACAAGGATATCTCCAGCAATGGATTCACTTGCCGAAGGATGAATTCGAATCCTCCCCATTAGTGATGGACACACCGGGTAGCACCACCTCTGGTATGAATGCTGAGCCTTCGGTGCAAGAACCTGCTCCTCCCGGTAATCATGAGGATTCAGCCAAATAGTCCATCACTTTTCTGAACATCGCCGTTGCTTGATGACGGCTGCTTGGAGCAACGTTTTGGACAAGGACAGCTACAGCATATTTGGGTTGTTCCGTAGGTCCATACCCGATAAACCATTGATGGTTACGTTTCTCTCCATGCTGCTGTACCTGTGCTGTGCCTGACTTCCCTGCCACCTGCCACCGTGCATGTTGCAGGGATTTTCCCGTTCCGTCACTGACAACCTTCTTCATCCAAGATAACAGCTGATGCGCCGTAGCTGGAGAGATCCGTCCTGCCGAAGATGGTGAATCATGCATCGGCATATCCAGCATCGTATCGCCATCGGCATATCGGATACGCTGAACAAGGCGTGGAGCACTCACCTTGCCATCATGCAAGAGCGTAACGATCAGATTAGCCGCTTGTAATGGAGTCACCAGAACGTCCCGCTGACCGATAGCCGTCTGTACCTTGGCTCCTTCATCCTGAGGAGAGACGGATGGCAGTCTCACTCTTCCTGCGTCCTCATGATCAAAATGATGCAGTACCGTCATTCCTGCGATTTGCTTTCCCTCCCAGCCAACTGGACGTGCCAATCCCAAAGCATCTGCCGTACGTTCCAACTGCTCCATACTGAGCCGACGAGCAGTTTCAGCAAATACAATATTGCAGGACTCGGCAAACCCTTGCTCCAGATTCAATGTCCCATGCCCATGCTCCTTCCAGCAGGACAGACCATATTTCCCCCACTCGCCACCACAATGGAAAGTCTCCCCTTTGGATACTGCGTGATATTCCAGCGCGGCCGCTGCTGTAACGATTTTGAATATGGAACCCGATACAGCCCCCTGCACGGCACGATTCGACCAAGCCGTTTGTTTAGGGTCTACATGTTGCGGATTATAGAACGGTGCCGAAACCATTGCACGCACGTCTGCATTGGCTGCATCCAGCACAACGATAGCCCCTTCCTTCATTCCGGACTTCTTCACAATCTGCTCTATCCCTTGCTGCACATCGATATTGATCGTCGTCTCCGCACGCAATGGGTAGTGTGTATTTGATGGTGCAATCACACGCGGCTGTAATTCTGGAATAACCTCTCCTGAACCTGTAACCATACGTGTTAACAGGGTCGGCCCAATGCCCATCAATAAAGGTTCCATTGTTCTTTCCAACCCAGCTGCTCCAGATTTCATGGCAAAAGGCTGCTTCACCTCATTCTTATGACGCGACTGTGCGTTCGGGAATCCAGGCTGTTCAGCAAGATAACCCAACCATTGCATACCCGTAGTGGCTTGTCCATAACGTGTCATGAGAGGATATACACTTGCGCCGTCTGCCTTCAATATACGTAGTCGGGCAACCTGGGATTCGGTCAACGTAATCGGCTGGTTGGCACCTGCTGTCCAGAAATGGGGTGCGTTCCCTTGATTCCATTCCTTTTGTAACGACTTCGTATCGGTATGTAATAGAGCTGCCAATTCCTTAACTTCCGAATTTGCCATTGTAGATGGATATGAATGACTTGTTTGATCTGGATGCGGAAAAAGGACCAATCCCCATTCCAGCTTGCCTGTTAGGGGTTGCCCCTTATAATCAGTAAACTGTCCTCGTCCCGTATCCAGTACAACCCCTCGTTCTCGCTGCAATACGGACATCTCACGAACAGTACGTTGAAATCCAGGCATCGTGCGGTTGATTTGAATGCCCTGAATCCAAACCAAACGAATCATAAGCAAAGCGAATAAACCCGTAAGAAGAATACATGCAATATAAATGCGCCGTTTCAGTTGTACATGCATCAGGCCACTCCGTTCAGCGTTTTGGCATAGTATTCTACATTCAGAATGGAATTATCCGGTAACAACAAGAAAACCTGTCCCTTATTAGGTACAGGCTTCTCAAATGAAGCAAACAGGTTCGAATTATACTGTAAAGCGAGACAATGTATCTTTCAATTCTGTCGACACATTCTCCAGTTTTGCAGACAAATTCACCAGTTGGTTACTGATATTTTGTTGTTCACTGCTCAAGGAGGCAACTTCCTGGGACGTTGCAGAAGATTGTTCAGCTACAGCGCTGACATTACTCATCGCTTCGGATAACGTCCCTTGAGATTGATTCAAATCTCCGATTGAACCGGTGACCATGCTCAGACTCTCAACAAAAGCACCCATTTGTTGCTGTACTGAAGCAAATATTACATTGGTATCTCTCACGGCATCCATCTGTTCCTTGAATAACGGATAAGCTGCAGACAATTGATCCACCGTCTCATTCATTTCGGTCATAATCTTGTCGGTAATGTCGCCAACCATATCAATGGATTGTCTGGATTGTTCAGCCAACTGGCGAACCTCATTCGCTACCACCATGAATCCGCGTCCAGCTGTACCGGCACGAGCGGCTTCAATTGTTGCATTCAAGGAGAGAATGTTCGTTTGTTTAGTAATATTCTGCATTACGTCAAGCACCTTCAGAACGGAAGACGTGCTCTCTTTCAAGGAATCCACCTTGTTTACCAACGCACCAATCATTTCTTCTGTCTTCTGCGTTTTGGTCATCAACTGATTCAGATGCTGTGTACCTGTCTCACTGGACTTCTCTACATGACGAGCTGAATCACCCATTTGTTCATTTGCAGCGACCACACTCTCCATCTGACGGGAGATATTGTCGGTCAATTCATTTCCACGCTCCGCTTCTGTTGCCAGACTACTTGCTCCACCTGCAATTTCTTCAGTGGCTACGGCAATCTCGGAAGCGGAGACTGCTGTTTTCTTGGATGCACTGCTCAGCTCAGAAGCCGTGTCGAGCACTTCTTGCGCAGAACGGTTGGTTTGTTCGACCAAATTCGTGATCTGTTCCATCATGAGATTGAATGCCGCTGATAATTGACCAATCTCATCCTTGGAGGTAAATGGTGTACGCACTTTAAGATTACCTTTTGCTCCTTCTTGCATCAGATCTTTCAATTTGCCCATTGGACGGGCAATTATGCGAACCATCCAAATACCGATCAGTATGGCAATAGCGGCAACTACGAGTGCCACCCACAAAGTCAGTGTCAGAATGCCTTTGGCATCTTTCACCAGCATAGAAGTTGGGACCATTCCGATCAATTTCCAAGCGGATGAATCCATAGTACTATACACTGCCAGCATATCGGTCGAATTTCCATCCACGGTATACTCTGTATTGGTGCTACCGGATTTGTCTGTTAGCTCCTTAACAAAGGTCAAATCCGTATCTTTCCCTGTACGATCAGAAATTGTTGAAGCTACAACCTTGTTGTCCGGAGCAATGAGCTGGAGGACTGCGCCTTCACCCAAATCAAGCGATTTCAATTGCTGCTCCAGAACCTCCAATTTCAATTCAATGATTAACACATAGGACTGGGTTGTCCCTTGCAGGTTCTTCATTGAACGGGCAATTCGGAACGTTGGTGTGGCGCCGTCCTCTTTGACTTCCGTTGGAAGCCAGCGATATCCGCCTGCTTGGACCAACTCGCTGTACCAGCTCTCTTTACGGATGTCGCCCATGGAAGAACTGTTGTTGCCTGTGCCCATGGTAGACTTTGTTTCGTCTGTCGGCACAAGATAAATCGCTTCCATAGATTTATTCGTAAATGCAATGTTCGACAATTGTTTGTTGATCGAACTTGAATTTATAAACGTATCGTACGCCGTTAAATTCGTATCAGACATCTTCTGAAGCAATGACTGCATTTCTGGATCAAAGAAAATTTGTGTGGATGTATCTACAAACCGCTCCAAAATAATGTCCATTTTTTGCTTGGTCTGTTCAATCGTTTCCTGGTTTGATCGAGAAGCATTTTTTTCAATCGTATCCTTGGCTTTAGCGTAGGATAATAGACCTAAACCGACTACAAAAAACATAATTGCTACAAAAAAGATCAAAAACAGTTTAACACCTACCGATTTAATCGGATTGACCTTCTTCATTTGCTCTAACGCTGTTCCCCCAACATTTTTCCAGTTTTGCTTCTTCAACTGGTTTTTGGTCTTGTTCCACCCTGACCTCAGATTACCTGAGTCTAATTTAAAAGCCTTTCTGCTTGAAGTATCCCCTGTCTTACTTTTCACTACTTTTTCTTTCTTTACTTTCTGAACCTTCTCGGGCTTAACCTTCTCGGGTATTTTCAACTCTTCCCCACTGTCCTTCTGCTTCTTTTGAACCAATCCCATTCACCTGCCAGTAATTTACTTGTTGGATTTTTCTTTCTCTCCCCTATAAATATGTAGTATTCGACAGCTTTCTCCTTTCCCCTTTCGTTTTTTCGAAATTTATTACAACTTTTTTCCTATTTTTCTATAAAAAAAAGACCCCCATATACCGATATACGGAAGTCAAATTTGTAAATTTTATAACACTATATTGTTAAAACATAATATTATTTTGTTGAAAACTAGGCATTTGAACCTACTTCTTTTTTCTCATCATATCAAAGTAGGAAACAGGTTGATCCACCTTCATTTTTACACGCTGTAACGGGTGACGAGCTGCATCGAGCACATTGCCTTCTTCATCCTGCAATTCCCCAACCACTTGTTTGAAAAAGTGGCCTCCCGGACCGAAAAATTCGATTTCCTGTCCAGGTTTGAAATGATTGCGCTGTTGAATGGTCGCCATTCCTGTAGCCGCATCATAGTCCATAACCAATCCAGCAAAGTCGAAAGGTACCGCTTTTTCTTCCGGTTCATAGATGTGATCCTCATGATCCGGTGTATCATAGAAAAATCCGGTATTCAGTGGACGATTCGCTGCCTTGTTCATTTCCTCTACCCACTCAGGCTTCAATACATAGTTCTCCGGGTCAGCCATATAAGAATCAATAGCTTGACGATATACGTTAACCACGGTAGCCACGTAGTGAATCGACTTCATGCGTCCTTCGATTTTGAAACTATCCACACCAACATCAATCAGCTCAGGAATATGCCCAATCATGCACAGATCCTTCGAACCCATGGAAAAAGAATTGTCCTGCTCCTGAAATAGGGGTAGCTGGTTCTCTCCCAATTTGAATGGTGCAGGTGCCTGCAGTTGCATTTCTTCTTCGCTGACCCACACGGTATCTTCCCGGGCATCTTCAAAGAGATCATACTTCCAGCGGCAGGATTGGCAGCAGCCACCCCGGTTGGAGTCCCGATCCGTAAAATGGTTGGACAACACACAACGTCCGGAATATGACGAGCACATCGCTCCATGAATAAAGGCTTCGATCTCGATATCCACATTGGCCTTGATTTCTTCAATTTCTTCAAAGCTTGTCTCACGTCCGAGAACGACGCGTGGAAGACCTTCATCTTTCCAGAACTTCACAGCTTGCCAGTTCAGAGTGGATTGTTGTGTACTCAAATGCACTTCCAGACCCGGTACGGCACGCTGAGCCACTTCAATAATTGCTGGATCTGCTACGATAATAGCTGCAATTCCTGCATCATACAAGTTTTGCAAATACGCTTGAATGCCTTCGATATCTTCATTATGCGCATAAATATTGGTTGCCACGAAAACCTTAGCTCCATATTTTTTGGCAAATTCCACACCTTCACGCATTTCTTCAAAGCTAAAGTTATCCGCGTTGGAACGCAATCCGTATGCCTGTCCACCGATATACACAGCATCCGCACCATAATGGATTGCAAATTTAAGTTTTTCCAGATTGCCCGCCGGAGCAAGCAACTCCGGTTTGTCCAGACGGTTACGTTTACCCGAGAACTTCCGCTGTACCGCCACTGTTTCCATGTTGTTCACCTCGTCTATTAATACACCTGTTCTTTATAGAAAAATCCAAATGACAATTCCCGTTCAGGGTCCTGCAACTGACGAACCTCGTCCAGCCATTCTTCACAAAATGCATAAGCATCGGCATCAGCTGCATAACTGTCCAGAGCTATACGGTATGCACGTACAACAGCTTCGTTATACGCAAGCGATTTTAACATGCCTTCGATTTTGAAGCTGTGTACCCCGGCCTCCATCAACAGATGAAGATCTTCGAGAATACAAATATCCTCCGAACTCATGATGTGAGTTCCGTTGAGATCTTCATAGATCGGGAACTTCTCATCCCGGCGTTCAGCCTCGATCAGAAATAAACCACGCTCTTTACCCAAATGCCCCTCTACAGGACGCCCCTGATGGGACATATAACTTTGCACCAGACTCCGTTTGGAATGATAAATGTTCGTCATGCCATGCACCTGAACCTGAGCTTCCACCTTCAGAAATGGAACCATCTCTGTAAGCTCGTCCATATTCAGCTCCCGAGCAAGCACGACACGACTCGCTCCTTTGGTTCCCCAGTAGTTGGCTGTTGCATAGTTGGTCGATGTCATCTCAGCGTTCCAGTGCAGCTGGATATGCGGAGCATGCTCCTTAATAGCGGCGAGCACAGATGGATCGTTGAACTCCACCCCATGAACACCGATTTTACCCAGTGCTTGAACATATTCAGGTAATTCCTTTAGCAGCTCGTTGGACATCAGATTGTTCATGGACACGTATACACGAGCCTGATGTTTCGCTGCAACGGCAACGACCTCTGCTGTTTCTTCCACACTGAAGCTGCCGGGAAGACGCATGCCGAAGCGATCGTCCCCAATTAACAAAGCATCTGCTCCTGCTTGGAGCAGCACCTCTGCCTCTTTCACATTTGCCGCCGTAACGAGCAGTTCATGTTTCGTACTCATATACATCCCCTCCGCTTATTGCGCAGCCTTACTTTTGGCTATATTTTGCTGATGTTCCTTATACGTTTTGGCAAACAGATGTCCAGACGAGCCATCCTTTTTCGTCACATAGAACAGATACTCCGAAGCTTCCGGATTTAGCGCTGCCTCAATGGACGGAAGACTTGGACTGGCAATTGGACCTGGTGGCAGCCCTTTGTTCAGATACGTATTATAGGGACTCTGTACCTTCAGATCCTTGAAAAGCAGTCTGGCCTTCGGCTTATCCAGTAAATACTGTACTGTCGCGTCGATCTCCAGTTTCATATCCTGCTTGATCCGATTATAGATCACACCTGCCACAAGCGCGCGTTCCTGATCCACTACGACTTCTCTCTCGACGAGCGATGCGATCGTTAACACTTCATGCAAAGACAGATTTCTCTCCTTGAGTTTGAATGCCAAATCAGGGATAGAATCAACCTTGGTCTGGAATTCCTCAAGCATTCGCTGCATGACCTCTTGAGTAGAACTTCCCTCTTTGAGCTCATACGTCTCCGGGAACAGATATCCCTCCAGCACATATCGCAGTTCTTCATCCACTGGAATGTCCTTGATGATGTCGATATCAAAAGCAGATGGATCATTCGCAAGTTTGATAAATTCCTCACGATCCACAATTCCCTCAGCAGATAGTTTGTCTGCCATTTGTAATACAGTATATCCCTCAGGAATAGTAAACTTGACCATGGATTCAGGCACAACTTCACCGTTACTCAACTTAGTAATAATCTCATCGTATGACACGCCTGGATTTAAGGAATATGTACCTGCCATAAAATTCGATCCTTGTTTCTTCCATTTCAGGTATCCCTTAAAGGCTAAACCACTTCGAATCAGACCTTCCTGCTCCAACTGGTCGGCAATTTTGGAAGTTCCTGACCCGCTCTTGATCTCGAAAACGATCGGTTCTGTGGATGCTTGTACGGGACGCATCATGCTCCAGACATATACACCTGCACCTCCGGCAACAACCACGATGATAAGCAGAAAGACTAAAATCGCTTTTCCTTTCAAAAAAGACACAACTCCTTTACACAACCAAAAAGAGCGGACTTCTCCGCCCTTCCGGTTTCTTCAATTTGAAGCTGATCAATCAATCTTCGTCAATGGGGAGTGTACACTCATCATACAGTTCAGAGATGTTCTCCCACTCATCATCATCGTCAATCGTAACTAATTCCGGCATGATCTGGCCTTCACTTCCCGGTAAAACCCGCAGAAGTTCAACTTCGTCATAAGGACGTAATGAACTGCGGAGCACCGCATACTGTTGGCCCTTCACTTCAAACTCAGCCAGCAGGTCATACGGATGCGATTTACCGTTCTCTTCTTCCAGCTCAACGTGAGCACCAAAAGCCAGACGCAGCGAATCTGTCCATTTCAAGTCTTCGCGGCTGTATTCTGTCATTTAGTTCGCTTCCTCTTCATCTTCTGCAAGAAATGTATTAAACGTCTCCTCGACGATATCCCATTCGGCATCATCTTGGATGACGAAAAGTTTAATATCGTCGCCCTCTTCTTCATAACGGAATGCATAAACATCCGTCTCTCCATCTTCGGGTTCAACCGGAGCAACCATCATGTACTTGGCCTCCGAACCGTCCACTTCGAATTTCATGATGACTTCGAATTCCTCTTCATTACCCTCGTCATCCGCAATGTAAATAATCTCCGATTCTTCTTCCATACCCAGTTGATCTTCAGCCATTGTTGATCCCCCTCACCTTTTACTATTGGCATCCAAATAATTTTGCAAAATCAAGCTTGCGGCCATTTTGTCCACAACCTGCTTGCGTTTTTTGCGACTGACATCCGCTTCAAGCAACGTTCGTTCTGCTGCCATGGTTGTCAGCCGTTCATCCCAAAGGTGAACAGGTAAATTCAGTTCGCCCCGCAGGCGGTCGGCAAAAGCGATGCATATTTCACCACGCGGCCCTACGGTGCCGTTCATGTTTTTGGGAAGTCCGACTACGATCTCGCCAATCTCATGCTCACGCACAAGTTCAGCAATCCGAACGAACTCACCTTCATCCCGGCGGCGTTCAAGTACTTCCAATCCCTGGGCAGTCCAACCGAAGGCGTCACTAGCGGCAACTCCGATTCTTCGGTCCCCATAGTCCAAACCTAATATTTTCATCCATGCTCTCCCATCCTCAAGCCTGCTTAGGTCGATTAATAATCGCCTTCTCAAGCTTCAGGCTGTCTTCTGTCGGTTCATTTCCCGCTGCCTGCATAGCTGCATCACAGCGGAAGCGGTGTACATTACCGGTGATTGGCCAGATAAGAACGAACAAGCTCTTCAATCAGCTCATCGCGCTCTTTTTTACGGACCAGACTGCGTGCATTGTTGTGACGAGGGATGTATGCGGGGTCTCCGGAAATCAGATACCCGACAATCTGGTTAATAGGATTATACTCCTTATCCACCAGTGCATCATATACCGTGAGAAGAATCTCTTTGGAGGATGCTTCCTGCTCGTCGGCTTTCACATTAAATTTAACCGTCTTATCCATGGAGTCCATTGATGACACCTCGCTCCTGCATGAACATGGGGACCATGTCCTGCCGAATTGATTTCTGCTTATATAATAACATATTCTGACTGCCACAAGTAAACAAAGGATAAGCCAATTGTGTTTTTTGCTTGTCCTTTACTGGCTTCAGCATATTGCATCATTCGATTCCACTCGCTCTCGGGTACAAAAGTTGGACGGGAAGAAGCATCCCGATCCAACCACCGTATAAACGAACAGAACCGTTCGAACTATAGTTTTGGCGTTTGAAAGCCACTTGTTCGCTTTATGCAATATGCCCGCTAACTAGCGAAACAGCCAGTTTCAACGCTTCATCCAGCTTACTTGCATCCTTGCCTCCGGCTTGCGCCATATCAGGACGTCCGCCACCTCCGCCGCCGCATACTGCCGCAACTTCTTTGACGATTTTACCTGCATGCAGCCCTTGTTTTACTTGTTCAGCAGGGACAGCTACAACGAAATTCACTTTGCCATCAGCTGGAGCACCCAGTACGAGTACTGCATCAGGCAGTTTTACTTTTAATTCATCAGCCACTGTACGCAGTGCATCCATATTCGGAGCATCGACACGAGCTGCAAGCAATTGTGTGTTTCCTGCTTGTACCACTTGATCTGTTAATGCGCCTGCTTCCATGGCACTCAGTTTGCTTTGCAGTGATTCAGTCTCTCTGGCAGCTTCTTTCAATTGCTGATTCAGTCCTTCAATGCGTTTAGGCACATCCGCCACATTTGCTTTGAGCAGGGTTGCGGATTGTTTGAGCAATTCAAGCTGACTTTCTACATACAGATACGCGCCACGGCCAGTCACAGCTTCGATCCGACGTACGCCGGAGCCGATTCCGCTCTCGCTCACCAGCTTGAAGATACCGATCTCTGATGTATTATTTACGTGACAGCCGCCACAAAGTTCCAAACTATAATCTCCGACTTGTACCACACGTACGATATCGCCGTATTTTTCACCGAACAATGCCATTGCGCCCATTTCTTTGGCTTCATCAATAGCTTTCAGTTCTATGTTTACGTTCAGACGATTCCAGATCTGCTCGTTCACCTGACGCTCGATCTCTGTTAATTCTTCCGGTGTAATGCTGCCGAAGTGCGAGAAGTCAAAGCGCAGACGCTGAGGCTCTACAAGTGATCCTGCCTGATTGACATGCGTTCCGAGCACATCTTTGAGCGCTTTGTGCAGCAAATGGGTTGCGGTATGGTTTTTGATAATATCGCCGCGTTTGGACGCATCCACTTCAGCTTTAATCACATCACCCACACGCAGTTCACCGGACTCTACAGTCACCAGATGTACGTGTTGTCCCAGCGGAGCTTTGAACAGACCTTGCACTTTCGCCGTTACACTGGCTCCGCGCAGCAAGCCCTGGTCACTCACTTGTCCGCCACTTTCCGCATAGAACGGAGTCTTGTCAAGGATGACTTGACATGTCTGTCCTTCGCTTACGGAGTCTACCAGTGCGTCACCAGCAACGATGGCTACCACTTTTGCTTCCGTCAACAGGTCATTATAACCAACAAACTCGCTTTTAACCTCAAGATCAGCAAGTGGTCCGCCTTGAACCTTCATGCTCTCGTTTTCCTGACGTCCTGCACGACCAAGCTCACGCTGCTTCTGCATGGAAGCATCAAAACCTTCACGATCTACCGTCAGACCATGCTCTGCTGCATAATCTTCTGTCAGGTCAAACGGGAAACCGTACGTATCATACAGTTTGAACGCTTCAGGCCCGCTAATAACCGTACGTCCTTCTGACTTGGCTGTGCCGCTGATATCAGCCAGAATAGCCAGACCATCTGTGAGTGTTTCGTGGAAACGCTCTTCCTCGGTTTTGATCACTTTAGCGATAAACTCCTGTTTGTCCACGACTTCCGGGTAGTACATCCCCATCACTTCACCAACAGTCGTTGTCAGTTCATACAGGAATGGACGGTCCAGTCCCAGTACTTTTCCGTAACGTACGGCACGGCGGAGCAAACGGCGAATGACATATCCGCGTCCTTCATTACTTGGCAGAACGCCATCACCTACAGCAAAGGCAACGGTCCGAATGTGGTCGGCAATGACTTTCAGTGCAACGTCAATTTCTACGCTGTCATTATATTTCACACCGGCAAGAGCCGCTGTTCTTTGAATCATCGGTTGGAACAGATCTGTGTCAAAGTTGGAATCCACATTTTGCAGAATGGATGCAAAACGCTCCAAACCTGCACCTGTATCAATATTTTTGTTCGGAAGCGGTGTGTAGCTACCGTCCTTGTTGTGATTGAACTGGGAGAATACCAGGTTCCATACTTCCAGGTAACGTTCATTTTCCCCACCTGGATACATCTCGGGATCATTCATATCGTTGCCATAAGCTTCGCCGCGATCATAGAAAATTTCGGTACATGGTCCACAAGGGCCTTCGCCGATATCCCAGAAGTTTTCATCCAGTTTGATGATACGCTCAGCAGGCAAGCCTACTTTTTCGTTCCACAGTTTGAAGGCCTCTTCGTCTTCAGGGTATACCGTTACGGAGAGACGTTCCGGATCAAAACCGATCCATTCTTTGCTTGTGAGAAATTCCCATGCCCAAGTAATCGTCTCTTCCTTGAAATAGTCTCCGATGGAGAAGTTACCGAGCATTTCGAAGAACGTATGGTGACGGCGAGTTTTACCGACATTTTCAATATCGTTTGTACGAATACATTTTTGGGAGTTGGCGAGACGTGGGTTCTCCGGTTTCTCCCGACCGTCAAAATACGGTTTCAACGGTGCCATACCCGCATTGATCCACAGAAGGGATGGATCATTATGAGGTACAAGCGATGAGCTTGGCTCGATTTTGTGACCTTTACTTGCAAAAAACTCTATCCATTTGGACCGGATTTCACTGGCTTTCATACGGAGTGCCCCCAATTAATTATAATAGTCCGGTGCATATTCGCTCCGGGTTGTTAAACAAGTAAAAATAAACACAAAAAACGCCCCTGATAGTCAGGGACGATTGTAATCGCGGTACCACCCTGGTTATTGCTGTTCATCCGCAGATGAAACAAACAATCTCCTCGTTGATGCGAAATAACGGTCGCTCCCGGCAGGGTTGTCCTGCACTCCGAAATTAGCTTTCCGCCGTTTCAACTTTCAAGACTCTTCCAGCCATCGGGCTCAGATTACATCTGATCCGAAGAAGTCTATTCTCTGAGGAAAGGAACCTCGGCGTACTTCATTTCATCATCGATTTCTTGTTCTAAACATACCCCTCCATTATATCGATATGCCTATATGGTGTCAACGCACCCTTTAGGACCAGACTGTTGCTACGATTAGTCCGTTCTTCGTTTGATGTAATAGGCAAAAAAGTGCTGCACAATGACTTTCAGAACAGCAAAGACAGGTACCGCCAGAATGAGGCCTACTATGCCCGCCAGTTCGCCTCCCACAAGGAGCGCGAAGATAATCGACAACGGATGCAAATGCAAAGTCCGCCCTACCACTTGAGGGGAGATGACGTTGCTCTCCAGCACCTGGCATAGTGTGTTCACAATGATAACGAAGAGCACCATTTTGAACGATACCGTAGACGCCATCACCACTGCAGGAGCAGCTCCAAGAAACGGCCCCAAATAAGGCACGATGTTAAATACAGCGACAATGCTCGCGAGCAGCAGTGCATAAGGCATATCAATGACCATGTAACCGATGTAGGCAAAGATGCCCACAATCACACAGACGATAAATTGTCCGCGAATATAGTTTCCCAAGGCCGTATCAATCTCTTTCATAACCGACACAATGGACTTGCGCCGTGAGCGGGGCAGGTACGCCACAATCGTACGCTCGAACACCTCAAAATCTTTTAACATATAGAAAATGAGAAATGGCACGATAAACACGTTGAACAACACATTAATGGTTGTCCCGATATTATCCATCAGCTTCGTAATCCCCTGTGTCAGCCGATCCTCCATCTGGAAAAACCAGCTGTTCATACCCGTGCGCACACTTGGCGGCATTAATTTGTGATCCATATTGTTCATCAGACTCTGAGCACGCATTGACAGTTCAGGCATATGCTCGTTCAGTTCCTCCAACTGTTCAATCAACACTGGAATCACATTCATCAAGATGACCCCGATACAGGTGAGGAAAAAAGCATAGATTAACAGCACGGCAATGGTTCGAGGGACTTTGCGCCCTCCCAGCATGCTTACAATCGGATTGAGAACATAGGATATGATGAGGGCCACGATAAATGGTGCCAGCACTGTTTTCAAAAATCCATATATATGAAGCAGTAATGGCCGCAGCAGCCATATAAAATATAGAATAATCAATCCGAGTAGCAGCCAGATGGCATAACGGAACAGCTTGTTTTTGGTTAATTGTTCCACTTGCATCTCTCCCTTTTGGACTGGCTCTGAAAGTCAGTATATGTAAGGAAGGGAATATTTATTAACACACAAAAAAAGCGCCCCCTTCATATTGAAGGAGACGCATCTTGTGATCCGGGGTAGCATATATTCATACAAGTTCCCTTGAACCACTATGTAACCGCAGCTATATACATCTGTCATCGTTTCATGACAGCATTCAATGACAGTCTTTGTCATGAAACCGCATATAGAAGAAGTTATGCTTCTTATTAAGAAGAAGCATGAAGATGAGGGAAGTCTTGCGGCAGCTCTTCCCCGAAGAACAGATCATCGAGGGAGCTGAGCGTGCCATCTTCTTCCACTTGGTATACGGACATTTTCTCACCGTTCACTGTTAATTCGATAAAGCATCCCCAGCAATAAAACTGGTGGGAACCGATTTTCCCAATATCTTTGGAACTACAGTTTGGACATTTCATATTCATTCACCTATCCATTAACAGAATGAATGGCATTTTCCAAGCGCTGTTCACTCAGCGGCGGCACCATAATGGCACTTTCCCCAATAGACATATCGCTTGTACATGGCAGCCATTTGCGGCCCTCAATCAAATCGGACACAAAACCGTCCGTAATTTCAATCCCTATTATTGTATTTCCCAACTCCTGGTCAAAATAAACATCAGAGACACGTCCAAGCAGCAAACCTTCTTCGGTGAGCACGGACATCTCCTTCAATTTAGACTGGCCGAGGAGGTACGTGTGTTTTATGTCGTCGGCTCCCGTTTTGCGGACAGCCTGTTGATTACGGATCATGACGGCATCTTCGCCGTAGGCAACGATATCTTGCCACTGCACGATTTTGACATGACTGGTAAACAGGCCTTTGTTTTCAAGTTCAATGCCTTCAATTTTCCAATCGTCATTCACAATGAAATCCTGGATTTTACCGACCTGCTTTCCATCCTCAACGTCAAAAACGGCAAGTCCGATCATTTCCTGAAGCTTCATCGCAGGGTCCCCCTCATCTTCTTAACATTAAATAGTCGCGGCGCTATTGCTAGGTATGCCCAAAGTTGATGAGTGGCAATCAGACGCCGATCATCAAAACCGCTTCTATCCAACCGATGAAATGGAACTTCTTCCCTCCTTCTGTTCCATGTGCAAAGAGCCCCTTAGGCTCTATTACGCAGTCGCCCAAGAATGGTTCCAATTTTTTCGGCGGTTATCATGATTTCTTCCGTAGTATTACCCAACCCCCAGCTAAAACGAATCGCGGAATGCAAAAATGTCTCCGGCAGCTTCATCGCTTTCAGCACATGGGATACTTCGAGGGAACCGGAAGTACATGCCGAACCGCTCGCAACTGCGATGCCTTCCATATCCAGATTCATGAGCATCGTCTCTGTGGATACTTCCGGAAAGCTGATGTTTAGGATATTAGGCAGCGTAAATTCAGGATGTCCGTTGACATGAAAATGCTCCGCCCCTACATGCTGCTCCAGTTGTTCCAGAAGTACTGATCGCAATGCCAAATCATGTTCACGGTGCGCATCCGCTTGTTCTCCTGATATTTTCAACGCCTCCGCAAAACCAGCGATACCCGCTATATTCTCGGTACCCGCCCGTCGTTGCCGTTCCTGAAGGCCACCATGAGATCTCGCTTCCAGTACAATTCCGCGCCGTACGTATAGTGCACCCACGCCTTGAGGGCCATTAATTTTATGAGCAGAGAAGCTGATCAGATCCACAGGCAGTTCCTTGCAGGAAATTTCCTGGGTGCCAAGAGCCTGAACTGCATCGGTATGGAACAAAATATCATGTTGACGAGCCAGTTCACCAATTTCGCGGATAGGCTGAATCGTACCCACTTCATTATTGGCATACATCATGGTGATCAGCACTGTATCTGGCCGGATGGCATTTTTCAGCTCTTCCAGACGTATTCTTCCGTATTCATCTACAGGCAAATAGGTCACGTCATATCCTTGTCGCTCCAGCTCCTGACAAGTATGCAGTACCGCATGATGTTCAATGGCCGTTGTAATAATGTGCCGTCCCCGTTCATTTCTCGCTGAAACTGCGCCAAATATCGCTAGATTGTCACTTTCCGTGCCGCCTCCGGTCAATACGAGTTCATCTGGGAAACAACCCAAAGACGCCGCAATGACATCCCTTGCTCCACTGACGGTCCGCTTGGCTTCACGCCCAAAGGCATGGATACTTGATGCATTGCCATATTGCCCGGTCATAACTTTCATCATCGCTTCCGCGACTTGTGGGTGCATAGGTGTCGATGCGGCGTGATCCAAATATATTCTTTTCATTGATTTCACCCCGTTATATGTTGGACTTCCATATTTTCAAACCATTAAAGAAGCTTGTTGCACGGCTAAAGCCCCCAATATGGGGGCTTTAGTGTGTCGTCTGTGATGCTCATCATCAACTATATTAGATATAGAACATGTAGCTGTCTTTTTGTTCCTGATCCTGGAATGTAATCAGATCCTTCAGCGTGGTTGAATCCAATACTTCTGCAATGCCATCACGGATGCGCAACCACAAATCGCGCTTCGCCGGATCATCTTCCTCTGTGAAATCCACTGGAGAGATTGGACCTTCCAGTACACGAATAACATCCCCTGCCGTTACGGTAGCAGGATCGCCTGCGAGAATGTAACCGCCGTAGGCGCCACGGATACTTTTGACCAGGCCTGCATTACGCAGGGGAGCGATCAATTGCTCCAGATAATGCTCCGAGAGCTGGTTGCGCTCGGCAATACTTTTCAAAGATGTAGGACCTTCGCCTGTTCTGGCTGCCAGCTCCATCATGATTGTGAGCCCATAACGGCCCTTTGTCGATATTTTCAAAGGAGTCACCTCTTTCAATTTTCGAAAAAACAAGTTGTGAAACATAAAATAACAGGATGTGGTCCAAGACCGTCTTTCCAGGATCCGCCACAGCGGGATATGAAAAATACAGACCTAGTCCCTCTAATCCTCCGTATTCCGATCATAACCCTCAGCTAATGTTAACATATCTGCATGCTTTATGGAAAAGAAAGATTGACGAAATTCCAAAATGTGCGCCTGTGGTGGACACTATCCAAAGTTGGCCGGGTGTATCGTAACTTGAGTCCGGTTATGCTAGAATAAGAAACGAAACACATTTATATAGAGAAATGGTGATAACGATGTCCAAAACAATTGAAAATACACGGGTCGTCGTTGGCATGTCCGGAGGTGTCGATTCTTCCGTCACCGCACTGCTGCTGAAGGAGCAGGGTTACGATGTCATCGGCATTTTCATGAAAAACTGGGATGACACGGACGAGTTCGGCCACTGTACTGCTGAAGAAGATTCAGAGGACGTACGCCGGGTTTGCGAACAGATCGGCATTCCTTACTACACTGTCAACTTCGAGAAAGAGTACTTTGATAAAGTATTTTCCTATTTCCTTGATGAATATAAGTCGGGTCGGACTCCGAATCCTGATGTCATGTGTAATCGTGAGATCAAATTCGGCGAATTCCTGAACAAAGCACTGGATCTCGGCGCTGATTATGTGGCTACAGGCCACTATGCTCGCCTCATTGAAGAAGATGGAACGTTCAAACTGCTGCGCGGTGTGGACAGTAACAAAGACCAAACTTACTTCCTCAATGCACTGAATCAGAACCAGCTGTCCAAAGCCATGTTCCCGATTGGTCATCTTCCAAAACCGGAAGTGCGCAAGATTGCAGAAGCGGCTGGCCTGTACACCGCGAAGAAAAAAGATAGCACAGGTGTCTGCTTCATCGGCGAGCGCAACTTCAAAGAGTTCCTGAGCAACTATCTTCCTGCCAAAGGTGGAGACATGGTTGATATTGCAACCGGAGAAGTGAAGGGCCGTCATGATGGTCTGATGTACTATACGCTTGGACAACGTCAAGGTCTCGGCATCGGCGGTTCCGGTAATGGTGAACCCTGGTTCGTGGCAGACAAGGATCTGGAGAAAAATCAACTGCTTGTCGTTCAAGGCGATGCACATGCAAGCCTGTATTCAACCGGTCTGACTGCAACAGGTGTAAACTGGATCGCAGGTGCAGCACACATGCCTAACGTACCATTCCGTTGTACCGCCAAATTCCGCTATCGTCAGCCGGATCAGGGTGTAACCCTGACATGGCAGGAAGATGGCAGCGTGGATGTACAGTTTGACCAACAGCAAAAAGCGATCACGCCAGGTCAAGCCGTTGTGTTTTATGATGGAGATGTGTGTCTCGGCGGCGGAACGATCGATCAGGTTCAAAAAGTGCCTGTACCGGCGCTGCAATAGATTCAATAACAGAAATGAATCCATCCCCATATGGATTTTGTACAATACCCTGTATTCCTATAACAAAAGCCATCTTTCATGTATACCATGACGGATGGCTTTTTTCCTTCTTTTTCCTGCAAAAAAAATAATTATTTTCACTTATGCAGCCAGCCACACTCCTGCAAAAGAAGCCGCAACCCCCAGCAGTACCGAACTGATGACGTATATAACTGCTCTTAAGTAACGTTCCTGCCCCATCAAACCAAGGGTCTCATATCCAAATGTAGAGAATGTGGTATACGCTCCGCAAAATCCAGTCCCCCAAATCACCCAGACTACGTCTGGGATTGAAGCTGACTGATGCCAGCCATAGAGCAATCCAAGTAACAGAGAACCACTGATATTAATATTCCATGTCCCCCATGGGAAGGCCGTTCCAAGCGAACCGGATATCCATCGACCCAAACTGTAGCGAAGCACCGCACCCAGCATTCCTGCAAGACCAATCCAGATGATCAAGGTGCAACACCATCCTGCGTTGGTTTACCCAGCATTCGCTGACCAACCTTAATCCCCAATGCACACAGTAATAGCCCTGCGAGTAAACTCACAACGAGGTATATAACAGCCTTACCCCACATTCCTCCTTCAGATAAACGGACCATATCGAGAGTAAAGGTGGAGAATGTGGTGAATGCCCCAGTAAATCCCGTACCAATTGCAAGACGAAGTTGAGGCGTTATTTTACCTGGAACAGCTATGGTGAAGAACCAACCCAAAAACAGGCTCCCGATGGCATTGATCAACATCACTGCCCAAGGAAAGCCCTCATTGGCTGCTGGCATCCATAACTGTATCCCATATCGGCATAATGTACCCAAAATCCCACCGATTCCAATATAGAATATTTCTTTCATCGTACAAGCATCTCCCGGGTCATGGATCTTACAGCTCTCTGCGCCGCTGCTGGTTTAGACGAATCTTCGATTCATTGCCTTGTTCCGTTGCTTCATAGAAAATACGGCGTGAGAGCTGTTTCGGTAAATATTCCTGCTTCACATAATGGCCCGGATAATTATGAGGGTATTGGTAACCTTCATGTCCCAGCTTCACTGCACCGGAATAATGGGTATCCCTCAGATGAAGAGGGACTTCAGCCGATTTCACCTCATCAATGGCATTCATCGCTTTCGAGATTGCAGTGTACACCGCATTGGACTTCGGACTTTCAACAGCAAACAGGATCGCTTGGGCAATGTTCAGCTTGGCTTCAGGCCAGCCATTATTACGATAAGCATCCAGCGCCCCAATGGCCTGGGTCATCGCTTGCGGATTCGCAAGTCCAATATCTTCACTGCTCGCTGCAATCAGACGACGTATAAACGTCATCGGGTCCATGCCCAGCTTCTCTACCGCATACAAAAACCAGAACAGTGCTGCATCACTGGAACCCCGGATACTTTTATGAAATGCCGACAATACATCATATTGTGTCGATTCATCTGCCTTCACAATCGGACGACGAATAGATTCTTCAGCTACATCAAGCGTAATGTGAATCGAGCCGTCCTTCTCTGGCGGTGTAGTCAGTGCAGCAAGCTCCAAGGCGTTCAGCGCACGCCGAATATCGCCATTTGCCATCGTCGCAATATGCTCCAATGCCTCCTCGTCTGCCTGCAGGTCCATGAATCCCAAACCTTTATCCACATCCGTCAGTGCCCGGCGCATCGCAATCAGGGAATGCTCTTTGTTCAAAGACTCCAGCTGAAACAGCGTGGAACGGCTCATCAAGGCCCCATTCACATAGTGAAAGGGATTCTCTGTCGTTGCGCCGATAAAAATGATCGTGCCCTTCTCTACTGCAGGCAGCAGTGCATCCTGACGTGAACTATTAAAGCGGTGTACTTCGTCGAGGAACAAAATGGTTTTTGTTCCGTACAACTGCTTGTTCGTTTGCGCCTGCTCGATGACTTCACGTGCATCTTTGACGGAAGCATCCACTGCATTCAGACGGACGAACTGTCCTTGGGTATGCTGGGAAATAATATGTGCCAGTGTCGTCTTGCCACATCCCGGAGGACCATAAAGCAAGATAGACGAGATCTGATCCGCTTCGATAGCGCGCCGAAGCAATTTCCCCGGTCCAATAATGTGTTCTTGCCCAATATATTCATCAAGACGCTCTGGCCGCATGCGGTCAGCGAGCAGTCTTGCTTGAGGTTCTGAATCTTGCTGAAACGAAAATAAATCCATTGCTCATCACTTCCTTAACGGATTGCCTTTACTTGTTCCTTATTAAATTCTGATTAATCGCTATTCTCTATCATATCATACTCCCGCGGCAGCATACCCATAAATGCCCCAAGCGCACTGCTGACAAAAGCATCCTTGCGCGTAATAAAATGAGTCATCATCCGATTCATGCCTGCCGGGAGTGTGTGCTTGCGCAGTGATCCATTTTCGATCTGATGCCGAATGACGATTTCGGGTAACAGTGAAATTCCCATGCCGGATGTAACCCCGCTAATAATCGCTTCAAGGGTTCCAAATTCCATAATGACCGGACGGGTTACACCGCTAGCCGATAACCATTCCTCCAAAATCTGACGATACGAACATCCCATGCTGTAGACCAGAATCGGTTTACTGGTGAGTTCTTCATCTTCTGGTCCCATACCAGAGGAGACAACGAATAATTCTTCATCGAATACGGGAGTAGAAGCAATATCAGGGTGATCACATGAACAACCGATAAACGCCCCTTCCAATTCATACCCAATAACCTGATCTATAAGCACTTGAGAGTTACCTGTATTCAAAGATAAGGAGACAGCCGGATGCTGTTTATAATATTTCGCAAAAAGCTCAGGTAAACGTACCGCTGCGGCAGTTTGCGTGGAGCCTATGCGTAGTGGCCCAGAAGGTTCAATTGTAGAGCTCAACGCTTTAACCGCCTCATCGAGCAGGCCTACAATTTTATCCGCATACGTCAGAAGCATCTCACCTGCTGGAGATAACGTCATCCCCCGATTATGACGAATAAACAGCAGTGTCCCTACTTCGGATTCCAGATGTCGTATCCTTGCTGTCACATTGGACTGCACGTAACCGAGGCGCTCCGCAGCTCGGGTCAGATTCCCCTCTTGTGCGACACATTGAAATATCCTTAAATCCCCACTTTCCATAGTAACCTCCCAAATAAAACGATATCCATTCTGACATCATTTAAAATGATATCTAATCCATTAACAATCATTATACAGTATAGCTGCTTCGAGCTACAATCGGGGTAATCAGAACACAGCAACTTACTACTGGCTGAGTTCACTTAAGGAGTGTTAATAATGATGAACTGGACGAACACTGTAGCTTTGGTAACCGGAGGTGGTACGGGTATAGGCCGAGCTACCAGTATACTGCTCGCTAATCGTGGAGCAACCGTTGCCGTCAATTACTCCCGTTCCCAGGATGAGGCCGAAGAGACTGTACAACATATTCTGAATGCGGGAGGTCAAGCTTTTGCAGTTCAGGCTAATGTGGGTTCCGATGTCGAGGTTCGTCAAATGGTAGCCTTTATCACTAATAAAGTTGGCCCTGTGACCGCACTCGTAAATAACGCCAGCATTACGCATCATATCCCAATGAAGGATCTGGAATCCGTAACGGATGACATATGGAATGAACTATATGACGTTAATGTTAAAGGCATGTTTTACTGCGCACGAGCTGTAGCGAAAGGAATGCAGCAGGCAGCTCATGGTGCAATCGTTAACCTTGGCAGTATCGCTGGCAGCACAGGATCTGGGTCCTCCCTTCCTTACGCAGTTTCCAAAGCAGCAGTACACGGTTTGACGAAGTCTTTGGCACATGCACTATCCCCTGATATTCGGGTTAACGCCATCATTCCGGGTGCAGTCGCAACCCGATGGTGGGCAGGAAAGGAAGAACAGATGCAACGTCTGGGCGGTGAATTATTGTTGCAGCGAATAGCGGCAAGCGAAGACATTGCACATATGATATGCGCCGCGTTGGAGCAACCATCCATGACCGGGCAACTGATTACAGTAGATAGCGGTCAGACGTTATGAGCACGATAAGCCAAAGGGAGGAATCCTGATGAAGCCTTTAAAATATACGTTGCTGATCTTTGTTACAACTCTCATCATGGGAACCTCGTTTCCCGTAGGCAAAATCGGCATGATGTATGCTCCTCCCTTTTTGTTAATGGGGCTTCGCTATATATTGGCAGGAGCATTACTAGCGTGGATCATCAGAAAACGCCCCATGCCTGTGGGGTGGACACAGTGGATGCAAATCGCCGTAATTGGTCTGTTCCAGTCGGCGGGAGTGATGGGCTGTGCCTACTACAGCATGAACTGGATCAGTTCGGGAGAGTCCGCCATAATCACCTTTACGAATCCGTTGCTTGTCATCATCCTGAGTGCTGCTCTATATGGTGTGTCCTATCGTTTTAGCCAGTGGACCGGTGTGGTTCTCGGATTTGTCGGAGTGGCGTTGACCTTTGGATTCCATCTGAGCTTGAGTCCTGGAACATGGATTGGGTTTGGCGGCGCTGTCTCCTTTGCTGTATCCACGTTGCTCATTAAGCGCTGGGGAGCTGCTCATGATACATTTGTACTTACCGCTTACCAAATGCTCGCTGGAGGCGCAGTATTGCTTCTACTGAGCGTGTTTACAGAGCAGACTCATTTTATCGTAAATACGACGTCCATCATTGTCCTGGTATGGCTGACGATTTTCTGTTCCATCATTCAGTTTACCCTCTGGTTTTATTTGCTGCAAAACACAGATCCGGCCAAAACTAGTTCCTTTCTTTTTCTGGCGCCGCTGTTTGGACTGCTGTCGAGCTTCGTCTTGTTGGAAGAGCATGTCCGCTGGATTGTGGGTGCAGGTGGGGTAATGATCTGTCTGGGCATTTTCCTGGTTAACCGACGTCCCGTCAGTCATAACTCAGCTTTGGATAAACCGGGTTCGACCCAACGTACATCTGCAAGTTAACCAGCAGAAGAACACTGCGAAACTTTAGGTGTACCTCTCGAAAATAATACTCATCTGAAAAAGTACAAAAGAGCATGGTGCTTTAACAGCGCCATGCTCTTTCTATATTGATGCTATCTTCAACGACAAGGTTTCACTCTGCCTCGCTGTCAGGCCAACCCTGAATGGCAACAGACTCGCCTTCCGGATTATGGGTTGCAGCAGCATAGTCTGGCAATTGGCCGTCGTGGAATAACCACAGTTCGTGCAATGCCCGTGTACAGCCAACGTACAACAGCTTCGCATCACCCGCATTGGGCAAATAGTGCTTCTCATCACTATCCGCTACGATAACTGCATCAAACTCCAACCCTTTCGACAAATAGACAGGTAAAACGGAATGACCGCCTGTGTACTGTTTTTTGCCGCCGTCAATCAAGTTCAGATCCCAACCTGCGGCCTGGAGCTCCTGATGAAGCTCCTTTGCCTCACGCAGGGTACGAGTCAAAATAGAGACTGTGCGATAGTCTTTGACCGTTAAGAGCTTCAGAGCCTGTTCGAGGCTTGCTGTGCGCCCTTCTACCCCATAGGATAATGTCCGTACAGGATCACCACTCCGGAATACAGGAATCGCCGTAATACCGCTCTTGACGCCCCGCTCCAGAATCGTATTGGCATAATCGATAATTTCCATTGTCGAGCGATAACTCCGGGTCAATGCAAAGTATGCATTCTGTTCCTCGGGAAACAGGGAACTCATCTCTTCCCACGCGTGAACACCACGGTACTCATGGATACCTTGGGACAGATCACCCAGTATGGTGAAGGAATGCCCTTTTACGAACTGATCCAATAGCGCCACATGAAAAGGAGAAAAGTCCTGCGCTTCATCAATGACGACGTGATCGAATCGCTCGGAGCCTTCAATATCATGAACCAAGGTATGAATGTACACCAATGCAGGCAAATCCTCTTCACGGATGATATCCTGCTTCAGATCTGCAGCCGTTTGCTTCATCACCAATTTGGGAATAAGCCCGCTGAGCGAGGCAGGTACCGAACCGCCTTTAACAACCTTAAACAGCTGTTTGTACAGCGTAAGCGGTTCATATTGCGGCCATTTTTTGGCGTAGGCCTTCTCACGAGTTGCCGCTTTCTTCTTACGCTCTTTGCGAATGGCTTCCGGGGTAGGTTTCTTGAGTTCCATCTCAATCCAGCGGTGAATACGCGCCATAACCCGCTCTTTGCGTTTCGCCAGCGGATAATGTTTGTACTCATCCCCGAACCAGTTCTCAATCTCGGCTTTGCTGAGCACTGCACCATCCCATGGGCTGAAGTCCATATCAGGTACGGATTCCTCTTCCATCCCGGATAGCCACTCCCCAATCAGTTCCATGAAGCGGATCGAGCCTTTATAACGCCCGGGCACATCATCATTGAGTTCAGGACGTGCATCCGGCGTTTCAAACCAGGTGTTCAATGTCTCCGACGTGTCCGCCAAAGGCAGGTCCAGCCCCAGTAGATTCATCGCCCAATCCGGGAATGTACGCTGCTGAATATCTCCTACACCGAGCTCTGGGAGTACATCTGATATGTAATCCAGGAACATGTGGTTGGGTGCGAAAATAACCATTTTCTCCGCTGATACCTGTTCCTTGTATTGATATAGCAAAAAGGCAAGCCGATGCAGTGCGACGGTTGTTTTACCCGAACCGGCCACACCCTGAATGATCAATGCGGTGTTTCTCGCCGCACGAATGATCTGATCCTGCTCCGCCTGAATGGTGGATACGATATCACGGAGCTTGTTGTCCTTGTTCTCTCCCAATCGATACACAAGGAATTCATCCGATACAGCTGGCTGGTCACTGTCCCGATTGTACGTATCCGCTACACGTTCCAATATACGCTGCCGAATAACAACGTTTCGTTTCAGATAAACCAGGCCCTCAATAAGTCCCTCTGGGGCTTCATACGTTGCGGAGGCTTCCCCTCCGGTAAATGAGTAAAACAGGCTTGCGACAGGAGCACGCCAATCGATGACGAGCGGATGCTCTCCCACCTCTTCGCGGTCTACGCCGATTTTGCCAATATACAGCGGTTTCCGTGCACCACTGCCCTGTTCTTCGAAATCCAAGCGTCCGAAATAGGGTTGCTGCGCGCTCTTGGACAAGGCGGTGCGGCGCTCTTCACGTCCGGCCTCCAGCACTTGCTCTGTGAAGTCGTGGCCGGTGTATACCGGGATATTCTGCAGCCGTTCCAGCTGACTGTCCACTTCCTTCATCGTTCGCTCTAACCTGTACTCTTCTTCTTGATAGGCACTTTGAAAGCTGTCTGACATGTTTCAGTTACCTCCTAAGAATATGTTTTTCTGCATAGTCAATCACTGACGACACAAAAGGATACCCACTATATCATATTGATGTACAAAAAGCTACAGTAGCCTGGAAAGCAAAATGAAAGAAACCGCTGTTCCTGTTCTGGAAAGAACAAAAGAACAACGGTCATTATTTAAATCATGCCGGCTCAGAATCCGGCTTCCCATCCTGTGCCACAAACTGTTTCTGTGCCAATTCACGGTATACCGGATGGTTGCTAATTAGCTCCGCATGTGTTCCTGTTCCCGTAACATGTCCCTGTTCCAGAACAACAATCTGATCAGAGTCGACGACAGTGGACAATCGGTGTGCAATGACAACCGTTGTTCGTCCTTCCATCAGATTGGACAGGGCTTGCTGCACTTCATGTTCGGAGGTGCTATCCAGACTGGATGTCGCTTCATCCAGCATCAGAATATCCGGGCTGCGCAGCAGTGCACGAGCAATAGCGATCCGTTGGCGTTGACCGCCGGAGAGCTTGATTCCACGTTCTCCCACTTCCGTATCGTAGCCTTGAGGCAGTTTATCAATAAAAGCTGAGGAATACGCCATTTCTGCCGCCTGTCTAATTTCATCCATACTGGCCTCACGGCCCAGTCCGTATGTCATGTTTTCCTTAATTGTGCCTGCCATCAAAGGGCTCTCCTGTGATACATATCCAATCTTACTTCGCCAGGAGGCTAATGAATAATCAGAAATGACTTGTCCACCATACGATATACTGCCCGACCCCGGAAGATAGAACTGTTCCAACAGGGAGAACAGCGTTGATTTCCCGCTGCCGCTTGGCCCAACAATGGCTGTCACTTTACGGGCCGGAACGGTCAGATTAATTCCATGCAGTACCTCTTCCCCTGTTACATAAGAGAAGTGCAGGTTGTTAAATGTAATCGTCTCATTGCCCTTAGGAGCAATTGCTGTGCTATGGCGCGGTTCTTCTTCATGTGCCAGAATAGCCTGAATGCGTTCTGTCGCACCGACAACCTTTTGCAGACGTGAATACAATGTCGTAAATTGCCCCATCGGCATAATCACTTGGAACAACAACAGAATGAAGGCGACCAGTTCACCCGGAGACAGCAGGCCAGAAGCCACCCGCATGCCGCCAACACCCAGAATAACAACCAGTACAGCCGTCATGACAAACGTAAAGAGTGGACCGATTAACGCCAAAATCCGAGCTTCCTGTAGTCCAAAAGCAAACATCTTCCCAATACGGGAATCGCCTGCATCCGCCTCCTGTTTCTCCGTACCATAAGCTTTCACCAAACGAATCTCGCCAATGACTTGGCTGAGCACCGAAGTAAGACCTGCCATTTCGTCCTGCTGCTTTTTGGAGATCTTGTACATTTTACGACCAACAGGCAGCAGGATCAGCAGCGTTAGCGGCACCAGACTCAGAATAATAAGTGACATAACCCAATCCAGATAGAAAAGCAACGCTACCCCGCCCACAACCGCAACGATATTGGATACAAAAGAAACGAGATAATCCGCAATTAGCGTCATAATCTGACTTGTATCATTCGTGATTCGACTCATCGTATCACCCGTACGATTCCGGTCGAAATATGGCATCGGCAAGGATAACACCTTATTCCACAGCTTCGTTCGTAATGTCGCAACCACCCGTTGACCTGCATAGTTCAACATATAGATGCTGATGCCTGAAGCGATGGCCTGAATAACAAATGCCCCTAGCAGCAGGAAAATAACGGACTTGTTCAGCGCAGACATCGTGAGCCCATCAATCAGGCCTTTGGTCATCAGCGGGACAATCAGTCCGGCTGTCGTCTGAATGAGTGTCAAGATCAACGCTATGATCAGAATAAGTTTCGGTGGATTCGTGGCAGCAATCAGCTTCACAAAATCCTTGAATCCTTTTTTTCCTATTTTCGATTCAGCTTGACCTGCCTGTTGTTGCTCTTCCATTTCCGTTTCCCCCGTTCTCCCCTTGTTCACAAGAGATCATACGTACGAACTTACATTACGTTTCCTGTCTTTTACAATACCCCATGCAGCACGAAATTGGCCAAAAACAGGATGGCAATGCCGTACATGACTTTAGGCACCTGTTTGCCCTGACCCGCCGCCAGCTTCGCCACCGGATACGCAATGAATCCAAATGCCATACCGTCCACGATGCTATACGTAAATGGAATCATGACCATGATCAGAAAAGCCGGAAAAGCCTCCGTGAAATCACGGAAATCCATGTCCTTCACATCTTGTACCATTAAGCCGCCAATAATGATCAAAATCGGTGCAATAGCACTGTCCGGAATATAACCCAACAGTGGAATAAAGAAGAACGTTGCACCAAACAGTACTGCGGTAACCAGTGGAGTCAAGCCTGTACGTCCACCTGCTGCTATACCCGCTGTTGTCTCCGCCGCAGCTACAGTAGGACTACTGCCAAAAATTCCGGCAAAAATATTCGAGATGGACAGCGCCCGCAAACTGCCCTTAAATCTTTGGGGGCGACCAATAAGATGGGTTTGGGCTGTGATCAGGCCGATGTTCTCAAATACAACGATCAGCAACAACAGAAATACAGCAATCCAGAACGATAGATCCACCAGATTTGCAAAGGAAAGCTGGGCAAACAAACCGCCATATTGATGCAATGCTGCTGTGGCAGACACCGGATCACCTGGTTTCACGGCGCCAAGCACATAAGCTAGTCCTGTTCCCGCCAAAATACTGATCAGAAGCCCGCCTTGTACATTGCGTATAAATAAAATCAAGGCGATCACAAGAGTAACACAGGCGGTGATCACTCCAGGATCATTAAAATGTCCGATCGCCACGAATGTGGTCTGATGTGCGATGACGATTCCGCTTTTTTGCAAACCAATAAACGTCAGGAACAAGCCAATCCCCACCGTAATTCCATGCTGCAGGTTTTTCGGAATGGCCTCACTAATCATTTTATATAACGATGTAAAAGCTACGACCGCAAACAGCACACCGGTGACGGATACAACCGCCAAGGCTTCCTGCCAGCTCAATTTCATCGAATGTACGAGTGTGTAAGTAAAAAATGCATTGATGCCCATGCCAGGTACAACGATAATCGGCGATTTACCGCCAAATGCCATCAGCAAACAACCTGCGATGGACGTCAGCAAAGTGCCCACCATAGCCGCCTGTAGCGGCATTCCGGCATCGGCCAGAATTGTTGCATTGACCATTACGATATATACCACGGCAAAATAGGAAATGGCCCCCGCCACAATTTCCTTCTTCCACTGGTCCCCCGGCTCCAGGCCAAGTCGTCTGGTCATCCATCCTTGTTTCATTCGTTCCGTTCCCCTCTCTCTATGTAAGCCGAACAAATGTAGTTATCAGTTACCATCATTTCGCACAGCACCACATATCATACACGCTTTTGGGATTGAAGTACATCACGTAACCCTGACATTTGTTAAGGTTTTGCGCATGCAAAAAAAGCGCAGGTACCTTGTCGGCACCTACGCTTTTCCATTCACAACAGATTACTGCTGTTTATTCTCTGCAATTTCGATCAGTTCCTTGACGGCCACGCTGACCATGATCAGTCCAGCTACCGGAGGAACAAAGGCGTTACTCGCTGGTGGCTGTTTGGCCTTGCGAATTTCCGGCGCATTCTCAGGAACGATTTTCTGTGTTACATCTTCGCGTGGTTTGAGCGGCTTTTCGGTTGAAAAGACCACTTTCACACCTTTTTTAATACCGTCTTTGCGAAGTGTCGTACGGACAACACGAGCAATCGGGTCCATGGTCGTTTTCGAAATGTCCGCAACCTGGAATTTCGTCGGGTCCATTTTGTTTGCCGCACCCATGCTGGAAATGACCGGAATCTTACGTTTCAGGCATTCCTTGATAAGGTGGATTTTGTAAATAATCGTGTCAGAAGCATCCAACACATAATCCAGCTCATACTTGAACAATTCCTCATACGTTTCTTCCGTGTAAAACATATTCAGTGCAATCGCGTCGCACTCCGGATTGATGAGCTTCACGCGCTCCACCATCAGATCTGCTTTTTTCTGACCAACGGTCGTGGTCAAAGCATGAATCTGACGATTGATGTTTGTGATATCCACTACGTCTTTATCAATCAGAATGATACGGCCAACACCACTGCGGGCGAGAGCTTCCACTGCAATACCGCCCACGCCGCCGATGCCGAGCACAGCTACTGTACTATTTTTCAGGGCGTTCAGACCTTCAGGTCCAATTGCCAGTTCTGTTCTTGAAAATTGATGGAGCATTGAGAATCGATGCCTCCTTTATTTCTTTTCCGCCACCGGTTTACGGGCTACGCGGATGTGAAGTTGTTCCAATTGGGAATTATCCACTTCAGAAGGTGCATTCATGAGCAGATCCGTTGCACTTGCCGTTTTCGGGAAGGCAATCGTTTCACGCAGATTCGTGCGACCTGCCAGCAGCATCACCAGACGGTCGAGACCAAAAGCGATTCCGCCGTGTGGTGGCGTTCCGTATTCAAATGCTTCGAGCAGATATCCGAATTTCTCGTTTGCTACTTCTGGAGAGAGTCCCAGGGCAGCAAACATTTTTTCCTGAACATCACGTTTGTAGATACGCATCGAACCGCCGCCCACTTCATAACCATTCAGAACAAGGTCATAGGCTTGAGCGCGAATTGCACCTGGATCTGTGTCAAACAGATGCACATCTTCGTCTTTAGGACGTGTGAACGGATGGTGTTCTGCTACATAACGTTTCGCATCTTCATCGTACCCGAGCAATGGGAAGTCCACAACCCATGCAAATTTGAATTTGCTGTCATCAATCAGGCCCAGTTGACGACCGATTTTCAGACGAAGTGCGCCCAGAACGTCAGCAACCACTTTTTTGTTGTCTGCAGAGAAGAGCAACAAGTCGCCTTCTTCAGCGCCAGTACGTTCTTTGACTGCTTCGATCTCTTCTGGCGTAAAGAACTTCACGATTGGTCCTTTGAACTCGCCGTCTTTGACTTGAATCCATGCCAATCCTTTTGCACCGTAACGTGCTGCGAATGGTCCGAGGTCATCGATTTCTTTACGACTCCATGTACCACAGCCTTTGGCGTTCAGAACTTTCACTTCTCCACCTTTTTCGATGACAGAAGCAAATACTTTCACACCACTGTTTGCTACGATATCGTTCATTTCAACCAATTCCATGCCGAAACGCAGATCCGGTTTGTCTGAACCGTATTTACCCATTGCATCTGCATACGTAATCCGTTGGAAAGGCAGTTCCAGCTCAATACCTTTCGTTTCACGCAGCAATTTGGCCATCAGCTCTTCCATCATTGGCAGCAGGTCATCCTGTTGCAGGAAGGAAGTCTCGATGTCGACTTGGGTAAATTCCGGTTGACGGTCCGCACGCAAATCTTCATCACGGAAACAACGAGCGATCTGATAGTAACGCTCAAGTCCGCCGACCATCAACAATTGTTTGTAAATTTGCGGGGATTGCGGCAGGGCGAAGAATTCACCTTCATGCACACGGCTTGGTACGAGATAATCACGCGCACCTTCCGGGGAGCTCTTGGTCAGGATTGGTGTTTCTACTTCAACGAACTCTTCTCCATCCAGATAATCACGGAACACTTTGGATGCTTTGGAACGCAATTTCAATGTTTCAAACATTTCCGGACGACGCAAGTCCAGGTAACGATATTTCAAACGAAGCGACTCGTCGACTTCCACACCATCTTCGATGAAGAATGGAGGTGTTTTTGCCGCGTTCAGTACTTCAATCTCGGTAATTTGCACTTCGATTTCACCTGTAGGCAGGTTTTTGTTTACGGTCTCTTCGTCACGTTTAACCACTTTACCCGTTACTGCGATAACGTACTCGCTCCGCACTCTGTCAGCGATTTGCAATGCTTCGCCAGAGTAAGCCGGGTTGAAAACAACTTGTACAATTCCGCTGCGGTCACGCAGATCGATAAACAGTACGCCCCCCAGGTCACGGCGGGTCTGTACCCAGCCGTTCAATGTTACGGTCTCACCGATGTGTGCGGGTGTTAATGCGCCGCAATGATGACTTCTTTTCATAACCAAACTCCTCTTATGTGAATTTCCGTTCTGTATGGGCGGGCAGAGCCCGCTTTTCAACAGTGCGGTTGCGTGAAGACGATTTTATTCAAATGGCATGTTATTAACTCTGGCTCTCCAACTTCCGATTAATCGGAAACATCGGTGAACCTCCGTAATTTCGCCGGATCAATTGTTGCTATTTTACAGTTTCAAACTCGTGCTTATTTACTTCCGCGTATAGCAGATACCAGATCATCCAGCTTCATCGTTTGTTGTTCACCTGTATCCATGGACTTCAGGGCAATTTCCCCGCGCTCCAGCTCATCATCACCCAGAATGGCAGTGTAACGGGCTTTGAATCGGTCGGCAGATTTCATCTGGGCTTTCATCTTGCGACCGAGATAGTCGCGTTCACCAGACAGACCTGATTGACGAAGCTTAAACAGCTGACGGTTGACTTCACGATCGGCAGCTTCACCGAGAGCAACAAAATATACATCCAGTGGAGCAAGGGAACTAACATCAATGTTCTGGTGTTCCAGAATCAGTTGAATACGCTCCAGACCGATACCGAAACCAATACCAGGCTGATCCGGTCCACCGATATCTCCAACGAGTCCGTTGTATCTGCCACCACCGCCGACTGTATCAATTGCGCCAATGCCTTGGGCTTTCAGTTCAAAAGCAGTCAATGTGTAGTAATCCAATCCGCGTACCAGACGATTGTTCACCGCGTAATCTACGCCGAAATCATCCAGATACTCTTTCAGCTTGGCAAAGTGGTTCAATGATTCTTCATCCAGACTATCCAGTATGGACGGTGCCCCTACGAATTTGTCCTGATCAACTTTGCAGTCGAGCACACGCAGCGGATTACGTTCCATCCGGGATTGGCAGTCCTTGCACAGGCTGTCCTTCATCGGTCTGAGGAATCCAAGCAACTTTTCGCGATATTCAGCACGGCTAGTTGGGTTACCCACCGAGTTGATCTCCACTTTGACATCTTTCAATCCCAGTTCTACACACAGTTGATACCCAAGCGCAATGACTTCAGCATCGATCGCTGGATCAAGGGCACCGATGGCTTCTACACCGAACTGGTGGAACTGACGCTGGCGACCTGCTTGCGGACGTTCATAACGGAACATCGGACCGATGTAATAGAGCTTGCTCACATCCGGTTCGCCATAAATTTTATTTTCCACATAAGCGCGGACAACACCCGCTGTACCCTCCGGACGAAGGGTCATGCTGCGGTCCCCTTTATCATTGAAGGTGTACATTTCTTTTTCAACAATATCGGTTGTTTCCCCAACGCCACGTACAAATAAAGAAGTCTGTTCGAAGATCGGTGTGCGAATCTCACGGTAATTAAAACGGCGACACAGATCACGCGCTTTTTCCTCTACGAACTGCCACTTTTCCACAACACCAGGCAGCAAGTCTTGCGTTCCAGTCGGTTTTTGAAAAGCCATCTTTCATCCCTCCAGCATCTATTTTTCTCTGTATAACAAAAAAATCCCTCGCCCTGTCGCTGTATAAACAGCAAACAAAGGGACGAGGGATTGTGTTTACACATTCACCCGTGGTACCACCCACATTCCGGAATCCCTGACACTTTCGCCGTTCAGGTGATCATGTAATGATCTAAGGTTGCTCCAGGCAATCCGATCATACAGATCATTCCGCTCTACGTATAACGCACGCCCTGCGCAGGCCAGCTAATAACCATCAGATGTAAATCTAATGTGTTCGCTGTCTGTTCTCAGGGAAGTCATTCGTCCGCTCATCAAGAGAATCCTTACAGCCAAGGGATTCTTCTCTGTTCATGTGGGCACGGAGTACTTGGTCCCGTCATCAAATCATCAAGTTATATCGTTTAAAGTTATTATATAACGTTTAAAGTTAATTTATTTTCTGATTGTAATGAACCGCAGTGCTAAAGTCAAGGGCTAACACAAAAAGATAGCACTAGAAAAAAATATTCACACGTCGTACGGGATGTGGAGTCCATAGAAATCAAGGCTAATAGAAGCTGGACTCATCAAATGAATTCCAACTTCTTTTACCTTCTTATATCTCTATTGTTTCAGCATCCACTTCAGCAGATCCGGCACATTCGCCCATAGACGGGAGTGCATAATGACATATTCAATCGCTTCGTCGGAATTGCCCATCCCGACAAAATCAGGGAGGTTATACGGCAGCTGCTTCAAACCCAGCAGATAATCAGGCACATGCTTGTTCACACCCCGGGCCACACGGTACAGCATTTTGAGCTGGGAGGTGATTCCGTTCTTCTTATACTCAAGAATGATCTGGTCATAGGCAAAGGCGGCTGCAGCGTCACCTTTCCCATACTTCTCCATCAGTTGCTCTGCCTGCTCCAATTGGTTGCTGTACAAATACACAGCAGCGAGCAGGTAACGCGCTCCGGTATTGTCTTCCGTATTAAGCTCCAAAATATGCTCCAGGATTTGTGCCGCTTCGTTGGTATCTCCACCAAACCAGCAGGATTCGGCGTAGCTTTTGCATATCCGGATATATGGACGAGTCTCATGAAGCGCCCAGAAGTCCCCCTTGTTCTCCTCAAAAAACAGTTCGCCCAATTCGCGTTCGCCAGCAGCGATTCCGGCCTTGAGGTAAGCTCGTGCATCAGACTCATTGTCCGATTCCTCAGCCAGAATACGATATGCATCAGAGCTGTCTGAATACATCTCCAGGGCCGTTTTCGCCAGCTGTATTCTGCGTTTGGAAGAACTAGCTTCCATCGCCTTATGTAGCAGAGCCTGCGCTTTGTCCTTCGATGTACCTAGGCTGTTCAGAATCATCAGCTCGTCCGTTTCGCCACCCATGCCGTATTCTTCGATGTATTCGAACATCTCCTTAACCTTTCGGGAGATCGTTGATGTCGTTACCTCATATTTATCTGACAGCTCAGCCTTCGAAACATTGAAGCCGTATTCCTCAGACAGCAAGTACTCGATTGCAGCAAAGAACGAGCCTGTCTTCTTCACAGTAGGGCGGGTCTGACGGGAATAGCCATTCCATAGCACCAGAGCTTCCAATATCAGCTCCCGCTCGTAATGGTTCCTCATGTTCTCAATAAGCTGCAGGGCCAGCTGTTCGTGAGCCTGATGCTCCCATTTCAGTTCGCGCTCCACCATCTTTTTCAGTTTGGTCAAGGTTAGTTTGCTCTCAGGCTGAATCGAGACTTCCTGGACATGCTGCTCCGTTGATATCAGCCCCAGTATGGATTCTACCGCAGAAGGCTCCTTGCCCAGACAGCATTTCTTATATTTTTTCCCGCTTCCGCACGGGCATAAATCATTTCTTCCAACCTTACTCAAAACTAATTCCCCCTTAAATCTGTCACTAGCCATTCGCATGAGAACACTGTTGCTTTAGCATTATAGGTGTCATTTCTCAAACGAGGCATTCTATATAACTTACAATTTCTAGCATCAAGCAGAAACGGTTGCCGCCCTTATATAAGGGCGGGGCCGTTTCAGCGAGTATATGTTCATCTAGAATATAACGATCACTCTGGCGATGAATTCCTCATACTCTCGATCATAGGATTGGATTTGCCTGAGCCCAATCGCTGGAAGCTTGATTTACCGTCCAATATAGCCCAACTATGAAAAAAATGCGATTTAAAATACATTAACCCATTTCTCTATTCTAGCAAAAAATTTAAATAAGGGGTAAGCTTCGCCCAAAACATATAAATTCTCATTTCAAAAAAAAAAACCTGCACACGGTGTGCAGGCTCAAAGGATATATAAAAAAAGGGGGTCATGTGTGTTATTATAAACGGGCTATGTTAAAGGCTTATGTAACTAATATTACAGTAATATTACAAAAATGATAGCGCTTTATAATTTGTTGTTTTCTCCATTACAAAAGCCCCTGCAGATGGCCCTGACATGGAAGTCAGACCCTGCAAGGGCTTCATACTACATATTAATTCAATTCTTCCACATAAGCTTGGTTGGAACGAAGTTTATGAACGATTTCCTCATAATCCTCATCCCTTACTTTGGCAGACAAAACATAATGCAGATCGTCATAGTCAGCCGAGGACACATCCGCAGCATTCAACAGATCGCCATCCTCATTGACATTATCTCGTGAACCTCGCTCGGTATCACGATCCACATTGCTGACGACCGGGATTACATTTTCGCTGGCGGGAACCCCAGGTGCTGCACCCACTCCCATGGCTCCATTCGTTCCTACGCCACCCGCTGTGTTATAAGGCACCAGAGGTACCATAATCCGTTTGTCTCTGCCAACCGCGCTATCCAGTTGCCCTACCTCCAAATGCTCTGTACGGAACGCCTGAAGTGAGGTTCTTGCCCCCTCTGCCTCGTCCTCGGTCCGAAAATACGCCTGAATATGTTTTGTCATGTCAAACCCTCCTTTATCGGAATAAATGCTTGGTGTAACGAAAACTTAGAAGCTTTGAGCTTCAATCTTCATTTTAATCAGTAATCACATTATCGTACGGTCCGCCCCAAGTCATTAAATGACTTTTAACAACTCGCGGACAAATGCCGGTTCATCGGCAGGCGTACGGGATGTAATATAATTCCCATCTACAACAGCTTCATGATCCTTGAATTCTGCCCCAGCGTTCACCATATCATCCTTGAGCGGAGGATAGGCTGTAATCGTACGGCCTTTCAACAGATTCGCACTTGCCAGAATTTGCGGACCGTGGCAGATCGCCGCGATAGGTTTCTTCGCACTGTTGATCTCCGTTACGAATTTCAGGATATGTGCGTCTGTACGCAAATTTTCAGGAGAAGATCCACCAGGAATGACAACTGCGTCGTAATCCGAAGCCGAGACCTCAGCGATCGCTTTGTCCGAAGTATAGGAGGCTTTACCACCTTTACCTTTCAGCGTCTCTCCTGCTTTCAAGCCGATAATTTCCACGTCGTGTCTGGCTTTTTTTACCTCATCATATGGAACCTGCATTTCCGAATCTTCAAAATCATTCGCCAATAAAAAAGCAACTTTACTCATAACGTATGTTCTCCTTTCCGTGTTCGAAATTTCTTGAAATCGGGTATTCGCAGAAATTGTTGGTGTACATTTCTTGTTCATTGCCCGTAATAAATACTGAACCTGGCACGCCATCGTGCCTCGTTCTGTTATTACCCTAACCAGAGCCGTTTATAACATGACGAGCCTGTATTATTTTGACTTTGATCAGACCATCTGATTCAGCTACAGTTAAGTTCCATAACAAAAAAAGCCCTGATTCGATGATCGAATCAAGACTTTTCATTCATTCCAAATGGTCAGCACTCAGTCACGCGGAAGACGGCTCTGCTCCCCTTTGTCCGAATCCTGAAGGGCCCAAACCGTTGTTGTACACTCGGCAGCAGCGCGGGCAAGCTTCAGGGACTCATACAGGTTTCCAGGCAGAAGCAGAGGTTCTATTCGGGAACGTGTTTCCTTAACGGATTGGCGCATAGTGGGTGGGATACTCCTTTGATCATCTTATGTTAATGAACCGAATTAACCCTCATTATGGCCTGTTCCCCAACCAATTATGCATGTGTTTCTTGACGAATAGGGCTTTCGAGCATTAAAGTCACCGGTCCCCAATTCGTGAAAGTCACATCCATCATCGCTCCGAAACGTCCGGTTTCCACCTGAATTCCTTTATCACGTAACAGCTGATTAAACGTTTCATACAACAATTCTGCCGCTTCAGGTCTGGCTGCAGCTGCAAAGCTTGGACGTTTTCCTTTGCGACAATCTCCGTACAATGTAAATTGTGAGACAGATAATACAGCCCCGCCCACATCGATCAGACTGAGATTCATCTTTTCCTGCTCATCTTCAAAGATACGAAGTCCAGCGATTTTGTCTGCCAAATATATGGCATCCTTCTCCGTATCCTCATGTGTAATTCCCACGAGCAACATCAATCCGGATTCAATTCTTCCCGTCAGTTCTTCTCCAACGGTCACCTGAGCCTCTTTACAGCGTTGTACAAGCACCCTCATCTTACAGGCTCCTTACTGCATAATCCGATGCACAGAATAGACATCTTTCACCCGTTTGATCCGTTCCACAACCGAATGCAGATGCTCCGTATTACGAATCAGAATTGTGACGTGCACCAATGCTAATTTATTTTTATCTGTACGTCCGGTGACGGCAGATATATTGGTTTTACTTTCAGAAACAGCCTGAAGCACTTCATTGAGCAAGCCATTGCGATCATGGCCCGTAATCTCAATATCCACACTGTAGTTGGCTTCAATATTCTCTTCCCACTCGACTTCAATGACGCGAGCTGCTTCTTCCCCATCCGTACTGGAAGGAATATTTGGACAGTCCGTTCGATGCACCGAAACCCCACGTCCACGTGTAACATACCCGATAATAGCATCTCCTGGTACAGGGTTACAACAGCGCGCAAAACGAACAAGCAAATTGTCTATACCTTTGACACGAATGCCATTCGTCGGACGATTTTTGCGTTCAGGTGCAGGCTTCAGCTCACGCATTTCGGAGTTCAGTTCAAGCAAGCTGGATTCTTCCTGCTCCTTGCGAAGTTTCTCCGTTGCTTTGGTCACGATCTGTGCAGCCGTAATGCCACCGAATCCAACAGCTGCGAGCATATCCTCAATATCATTGAAGGCATACTTCTTGGCTGCTTCCTGCAACTTATCGTCAGTCATCCAAGCAGATGGATCAAGTCCCATGCGCTTGAGTTCACGTTCACAACTGTCGCGTCCTTTTTCAACGTTTTCTTCCCGTCGTTCCTTCTTGAACCATTGCTTGATCTTCGCTCGTGCGTGAGAGGATTTTGCAATTTTAAGCCAGTCCTGGCTCGGTCCGTAAGAATGTTTGGACGTCAAAATTTCAATGATATCACCTGTTTTGAGATGATAATCGAGTGGAACGATACGACCATTTACTTTGGCACCAATCGTCCGGTTACCCACCTCTGTATGGATTCTATATGCAAAATCCAATGGAACAGATCCAGTAGGCAGTTCGATAACTTCACCTTTTGGCGTGAATACAAACACCAGATCCGAGAAGAAATCCATTTTAAGCGATTCTACAAATTCAGACGCATCCTGCGCTTCATTTTGAAGTTCAAGAATCTCGCGGAAAAACGTAATTTTATCTTCAAAATTATTTCCGTTTCCGTTCGCAGCGCCTTCCTTGTAGGCCCAGTGGGCAGCAATACCGAATTCAGCGGTGCGGTGCATATCCCATGTCCGAATTTGAACTTCAGTCGGTTCCCCATTCGGACCTACGACCGTGGTATGCAGCGATTGATACATGTTCGCCTTTGGCATCGCGATATAGTCCTTGAAACGTCCAGGCATTGGTTTCCATAACGTGTGTATAATGCCGAGGGTAGCATAACAATCCTTGATGTTATCCACAATAATACGAATCGCAAGCAGATCATAAATCTCGTTAAACTGTTTGTTTTTCGTTGTCATTTTTTTGAACACGCTGTAGATGTGCTTAGGACGTCCCGACAGATCTGCCTGAATTCCCATCTCATCCAGCTTGCTTGTAATACCGTCCATAACCGTATCAATATATTGCTCACGTTCCGCACGCTTCTTGTGCATCAGGTTTGCAATTCGGTAATATTGCTGCGGATTCAAATAACGGAGGGCGATGTCCTCCATTTCCCATTTGATTGCAGAGATACCCAGACGGTTCGCAATCGGACAGAAAATCTCCAACGTTTCATATGAAATCCGGCGCTGGCTTTCTTCCGACTGAAACTTGAGTGTCCGCATATTATGCAGACGGTCAGCCAATTTGATCACGATGACACGGATGTCCTGCGCCATGGCGATGAACATTTTGCGGTAGTTCTCGTTCTGCTGTTCTTCCTTGGAGCGAAACTGAATACGTTCCAGCTTCGTCAAGCCGTCAACAAGCATGGCACACGTATTGCCGAAATGATTGCGGATTTCTTCAAGTGAAACCGTAGTATCCTCTACTACATCATGAAGAAGCGCTGCAATTATGGAGATGGTGTCCATCTGCATGTTTACAACAATATCGGCAACCGCAAGCGGATGCAGAATATACGGTTCTCCCGATTTTCGCGTCTGTCCATGGTGGGCCTGATCAGCAAATTCGTAAGCTTCTCGTATGCGCACCAGATCGGGTTCTTTGATATATGCCCCGGCCTTCTCGAGTAATTGCTCTATGCCCATTCTGATCTGTTCCGTGTCCTTTCTATACAAAATGGAACCCGTGACATAATATCAACACAGGTTCCCCGTAAAAGTAATTTCCTATAATTATGACGCTTCGCCCGTTTCCCGTCAACTACTGACGAATAAGAGCACATATCCAATTTTTTTATACGATATGTGTCATTCCTCAAAGATGTTGCCAGATATTCAACAGAGGTTGGAAATCATCCTCATTTACTATGTATTATTACCATTATTTGCCGAAATAGAAGGATCAATTCTCAAAATAAAAATGGTTCCGCCATGCTTAGTGGAAAAATGTTATTGCTAAATGAAGAGAAACTCTGTACTATATTGAAGATTTGTGTTTCGGAAAAAAGGAGATGAACATTCATTGCAACGTGAAATTCAGGTTAATCAAAAAATGCCGCTTGGCTCAGGATCGCTGCTGAGTCTCCAGCATTTGTTCGCCATGTTTGGCAGTACGGTACTCGTGCCGAACCTGTTCGGTGTCGATCCAAGTATGATCTTGCTTATGAACGGTATTGGAACATTGTTGTACATACTCATGTGTAAAGGAAAGATTCCGGCCTATCTTGGGTCAAGCTTTGCTTTTATCGCACCTGTTTCTTCCGTATTAATAGCACACCCTGATAACGGATACTCCATGGCACTTGGAGCGTTCATCGTAACGGGAATTATTTTCTGCATTGTAGCTCTTATCATCAAGTATGCGGGAACAGGCTGGATTAATGTGGTTTTCCCGCCAGCGGTTATGGGTGCCATTGTTGCCCTAATCGGCCTCGAGCTTGTCCCTGTAGCAGCCGGAATGGCTGGGCTGATCAATTCAAACCCTACTGAGAACCCAGACTGGGTACCTCAAGCAAAACCAATTATTTTAGCCATGGTTACTCTTGGTATCACTGTTATTGGTGCAGTAACCTTCCGTGGGTTCCCCAAGATCATTCACATTCTAATCGGGATTGTATCCGGTTACGTGCTTGGATACTTTATGGGTGAGGTAAAAACCGAGAATATAGCGAACGCTGACTTTATCTCGCTGCCTACAGTAACAACACCGACATTTGATTGGTCTGTCATCTTCACCATTTTGCCTGTGGCACTCGTTGTCATTGTTGAGCACATCGGACATCTGCTTGTAACGAGCAGCATTGTAGGCAAAGATTTGTCCAAGGACCCAGGTCTGCATCGCTCCCTGCTTGGGAACGGCGTTTCAACCATTCTTTCCGGTTTTGTAGGATCCACACCGAATACTACTTATGGTGAGAATATTGGGGTTATGGCTCTGACCCGGGTTTACTCGACATATGTTATTGGCGGCGCAGCCGTTATTGCAATCGTGCTTTCGTTCTCAGGTACGTTCTCGGCACTTATAGCTAACATTCCCGTTCCTGTTATGGGTGGTGTATCTTTGCTTCTGTTCGGAGTTATTGCGGCATCCGGTTTGCGTATACTAGTCGAACAGAAAGTGGATTTTGCCAAACCGACCAACCTGTTGCTAACTACCCTTGTACTCGTCATCGGACTTAGTGGTACTGAAATCACGTTTTATGGTATTCATCTCAAGGGAATGGCTCTGGCAACCATCGTCGGAATTCTGCTGAGCTTGTTGTTTAAATTATTTGAAGTACTGGGTTGGTCGAATGATCAAACGGAGAAACAGCCTTTAACCGAGAAAACTCCGGATTGATTTCTTGCCGATCGGTCTGAACGAACAATGTTTATTCATTCTTCATTTTATACTCATACAACGCAAAAAGCCTGCTCTCTAACCTTTACGGGTTGAGAGACAGGCTTTTTTTGCAAATAGTTAATGCTGTATATTATTTCCCGGGAAACGGGAGATCCAGTTCACGTGATTTAACAGCAATGAATGCCGGAATTCTAGTAGTTCATCAATGTAAATACATCAATTCCTGGCAATTTTGCACGTCCATTCAAATCAGACAGCTCAATGAGGAATGCTGCACCTACAATCTTGCCACCCAATTGTTCAATCAGGTTAATGGAGGTAGCAATAGTTCCGCCTGTCGCCAGCAGATCATCAGCAATCAGGACATTTTGTCCTTTTTCGATCGCATCTGTATGCATAGCAAGCGTATCTTTGCCATATTCAAGATCATAACCGACTTCGATCGTCTCTCCAGGCAATTTTCCGCTTTTACGGATCGGAGCAAAACCGACACCCAGAGCGTACGCCAGAGGAGCGCCCACAACGAATCCACGTGCTTCAGGTCCGGCAATAACGTCAATTTTGAGATCCGAAACCATTACTTTCAGCTCATTGATCGCCTTGCGGTACATTTCTCCATCCTTCAACAATGTCGTAATGTCTTTGAAGCTGATTCCCGGTTGTGGAAAGTCAGGAATGACACGAATATAATCTTTAAAATCCAAAATAATCTCCTCCTAAAATAAATAGCACAACTTCTATCTAAGATACGCCCTTCATCCGGGATATCATCCATTGTGTCAGCTGAGGGGTCGATGCATCCAGCATCACCTGCTCTGTCTCGGCCATGCTCTCCAGCGCCTGATAATGACGCGAAGCGGTTAGCTCACGTTTGGGCGGGTTATCCACAAACACAATCTTTCCAGCTTCTCGGGTAATGAACGATAACTCCTCAAAAACATCCAACATCATGGTAATCATGCGCGGCGAGCAGCCACACTGACGACTGAGCACAGGAGTGATCTCTTGTTCCTCCACGGGTTCAGCTCTCCATTTGGACACCAGCATATAAATACGCTTGAAGAGTTCTCTGGAAGGCATCTGAAGGCGATCTCGGCGGTTGCCTGATCCGTGCAGAAGGATGATATTCTCGGCTCCGCTGAATAAAGCCAGCATTGCATCAAGTTGTTCCGGGGTTTCCGGCGTATCAAACACAAATAACGTCCGGACCTGTTCCTGCCCATAATGCTGCGCGGCAGCATTGCACGGAAACAAACCGACCTTTCTATCATATACCCAAAGGCACGGTTCATACAATGAATTTCCCTCGGAAACATTCGTTTCCTTCCGAACGATGGCACCAATTGAGCCTGACTTGTAACGTAGATGTATTTCAAGTGAACTCAAGAACTGCTTCATCGCGTTCAGAGGCTCCGTACTACCTCGCAAATCAAACACTTGCGCATGTGGAACCTGGATGTCCTGCAGCATTAATTGTGGTTTCCTCATCCCGTTCCACTCATTAACGGACAACTCGCCCATAACATCAATGATGGAGCCTGGAGGCAGGAACTCAGCCAATGCTCCCTTGCCAAAAGCGACCGTCTCCAATTGCTGACCATCCTGCTCCAAAACCAGTTTCAGATGGCGTTTTTCACGTCCCATCGTCCGTGTTTCTTTTACAGTCACATCGCGCAATACAAAACGTGGAGAAGGATTACTCATGCCAAACGGCTGAAGTCTGTCGATCTCTTGAATGACCTGTAGTGGCACATCACTAATTCTGCATTCGTCATCTGCAAGACGATGGGGCACAAAGTCCTCCTCCGTCAGCACGGATGCTGCAAACTCATTCAGCCCGGCTTCCAGCTCTTTAAGTTGATCACGGTGAAGGCTCATGCCTGCTGCAGCCGGATGACCACCATAATGGTCCATCGTGTGTTTGCAAGCAGTTAATGCCTCATAGATGTCCAGCCCCTCTATGGAGCGTGCTGAGCCTTTACAAGCGCCGCTCTCCGGGTCAATGCCCAGGATAAGCGTTGGCCGATAATACCGTTCAAGTAACTTGGAAGCAACAATACCTACAACTCCAACATTCCAGCCTTCTCCCGCCAAAACGATGACGTCCGGCACTGCTCCGGAATTAAGCTGGATTTTCTGCTCCAACTGGGCTGTCGCTTCCAGAAGTATACCCTCAACAACCTGTTGCCTTTCGCGATTCAGCAAATCCAGTTGGCCTGCCAGAGTGTGTGCCTCATCCAGATCCTCGGTTGTAAGCAGCGATACGGCTCGGCCGGCATGATCCAGACGTCCGCTTGCATTAATACGCGGAGCCATTGCAAAGGCAATATTAATTGAGGTGACCTGAGTTTGATCCACACCACTAATTTCAAGCAGAGCACTTACACCAGGCAGACGTGTACCTCGCATGGACTCAACACCATAACTGACGATAACCCGGTTCTCGCCTTCCAAAGGCATCAAATCGGCAACCGTACCAATAGCGGCAATTTCCATCCATTCTCCAGGCACTTCTCCGATCAATGCCTGAGCTAGCTTCAGCGCTACACCCGCACCAGCTAACCCTTTAAAAGGGTAAGGACAGTCCGGAAGCTTGGGATTAATGAGCGTATAAGCCTCAGGCAAAACTTCAGGTGGTTCATGGTGATCCGTCACAATGACTTCCATTCCCAGTGTTGCAGCATAAGCAATCTGCTCTACCGCACTGATTCCGGTATCTACCGTAATCACCAGCGTGACTCCTTGTTGATGAGCCCAATCCAAGGCGTGATTGTGTAACCCGTAGCCTTCATTGGAACGATGAGGAATATAGATATCATAAGAAGCACCGAGATAACGCATCAGATGGATCATCAGAGATGTACTGGATACTCCATCCGCATCGTAGTCCCCATATATTAAAATATGTTCTTCACGCTCAATAGCCTGCTGGATTCGGGGCACAGCTTCTTTCATGCCTAGAAGCAGATAAGGATCATGCATCTGATTCAGATCAGGATGCAGAAATTGTTCTGCCTCTGATTCATTATGAACCCCCCGACTGACCAGCAAACGTCCAACAAGTGATGAAACGGAAAGCGCCTGCGAGAGTCCCGCAGCCGCCTCCAAATCGATATTCGGTGTGTTCCACCGGTATTGCGAATAAAGCAATGATAACTCTCCTTTCCTGATCTACTGAACCAAGCTTCATTACTGAATTAATGTCGCTTCAGGATCTGGCAGTTCATGATTGGATTTATAAGGATATCCAGGATCATAAGGTACAGCCTGGATCTGTACTTCTTTCACATGACTGAAACGAGTTAAGAGAAGTGTCTTCGCCCGGTTCGCAATCTCTTGTGCCTCGAGCACGGAAATTCTAGGGTTCACACTAATGACCAGTTCAATCGTAACATCATGTTCCTGTTCACGTGCTACCAGATGTTCAATCGTAATAATGCCATATACACGCTGCACCGTCTCTTTGAAGTCAAGTGCTTCTTCCTGTTCCAGTTCCTGAACAAGTGAACCATATACGGTATCCACAATCATTCTGTAGCCTTTGTGAAGTACAAAACAGGAAGCTATCAATGCAGCTGTGGGATCCATATATCGAAGAATACTCCATCCCATCGTTTCTCCTGTCATGGAACCTACTATACCGACCAAGACGATAAGTGAACAGTAAAGTGCCCGACGATGTTGCTGTGCATAAGCGAGAGCCTGCGATTGATTTCGTTTACGGAAATATCGGTATTGATATTGAAAGATTGCTTCTTTCACAGCCAATGCTGCAAAAGCTACCACAAGTGCATGGGTATACTTCTCTAGCGATTCTGGTTCATCTCCAGACAAACTACTCAAAGCGGAGATGGCGATCTGCAAACCTCCCATAAGGATGAGCACAGATAATAATACCGAAATTCCAGGTCTCGCGATACGTGAATGTTCCTTTGACCGCTCCCTACGAGCCTTTCTTTTTGTTTGTACAGACTTCGAGGGAAAGAGGCCGGACAATGAAGAAGCAGCTTCTGAAGCAGAGTGAAGGCCGTCTGCAAGCAACGATTTGCTGTTTGCCATATAACCGAACCCAGCCTTGATTACTGCAAGTGTCAAATTCCCGGCGATCCCGCTCCACGTGGCAGCGTGAACAGAAGGGAAACGTTCTCTGGTCATGGCGATGCCCCCCTTAATACTCTACCTAAAGTTGCAAAACCGCGCCTAGCAGACGCGGCTTGACAATACAATGTTTAGTTGGATGCTTTGACAGCTGCTTTAGGTTTCTCTGTTTGTTTACCTTTGAGCGCCAGCCACAATGGAGCGGCGATGTAGATCGAAGAATATGCACCGAACAACGTTCCGATGACCATAGCAAGTGAGAACATGCGAATGGATTCTCCACCAAAAATAAACAAGCAGAGCGAAGCGACAAACACGGTGAATGTTGTATTCAGGGAACGTGTCATCGTTTGCGCCAAACTGCGGTTGACTACTTCACGCAAATCGGCTTTCGAAGTCTTTTTAGCAAAACGCATATTCTCACGAATCCGGTCGAAGATAACGATTGTATCATTGATCGAGAATCCGACAATGGTCAGTACAGCCGTAATGAAGGTCAGATTCACTTCCAGTCGGAAGATCGAGAACACACTAATAACTACAAATGCATCATGGAAGAGCGCAATTACAGCAGCCAAACCAAACCGCCATTCAAATCGGATGGCTACATAGATCATAATCCCGATACTTGCGATAAGAACCGCGTATATGGCATTACGTTCAAGCTCTTTAGCCATCTCCGGGTCAACCGTGTTGACTTCATAAGAAGCGGTTGAATCCAGCTTGGTGAACTCTTGCTTAAACTTGCTTTCCTGATTTTCATCCAGTACGTTCGAGAAACGAACGTTAACCCGATCAGCACCAGGTGTAATATGAACATCTTTTGTGTCAACACCAAGATCACTAACGATGGGCTTAATTTGTTCTGTTGTGATCGCTTTAGATACCGTAATATCAACATTCGAACCTGAACGGAAATCTACCGCATAATTCAATCCCAGAGCCAAAATGCTGATGATACCTGCAATCGTCAAAATGATGGAAAAGGTATAGGCAATCTTACTGCCTTTAATATAATCAAAATTCCAATTAAAGCGCACGAATTTCACTCTCCTTCACTCCGAAGTACTTAGGCTTCTTCAACACGTTAGCCCGCACAAGCAGGGTCAACAGGAAGCGGGAGAAGAAAATATTCGTGATAATGCTGGTCACGATGTCAAAAATCAATACCAGTGCGAAACCTTTAACCGCACCTGTACCCATGAAGAACATAACTGCTGCAGCAATGATGGTTGTAATGTTAGAGTCAATAATCGTACGGAAGGAATGTTTACCTCCTGCTTTAACAGAAGACAATATCGACTTACCACTGCGCATTTCTTCCTTAATCCGCTCGTACGTAATGATGTTGGCATCCACGGCCATCCCTATACCCAGGATAAATGCCGCGATCCCCGGAAGGGTAAGCACGAATTCTCCCATATAGAAGATTGCAAGTACCAACCACGTATGTGTAATTAGGGCAAAACTCGCAATAATCCCCGGAATACGGTACAGACCAATCATGAACACCAGGATAATTACGGAACCAATTAATCCCGCTTTAATCGTCTGGTCCAGAGATAGTTTACCAAGCGTTGCACCAACGCTTTGAGAGTACTTCTCTGTCAGTTTCAACGGCAAAGCGCCCAAATTAATGGTATCGCGAAGCTGATTGGCTTCCTCACGTGAGTAGTTACCCGTGATTTGCGCAGAGCCGTCACTCAGCTGCTGTTTAACTTCTGGTGCTGAAAGCAACTGATCATCCAAATAGATGGCAAGAAGTTGTCCAACCAAACGTTTAGTAATTTCAGAAAATTTGGCTTTATCCTTCACTTTAATGTCGATCATCGGCTCATTCAAACTTGTAAAAACAACCTTGGCCCCATTCTCGACAAAATCATTTCCGCGAAGCTCGATCTTGGAGTATTCTCCTTCCTTATCATTCGGAGCTTTACTCCGGAAGGTCAGAACAGCAGGTTCTTTCATTTTGGCTCTAACCTCGGCCTCATCCGTAACCCCTGCCAGTTTCAATCGAATCCGGTTGGTTCCCTCCGTAGTTACTTCCGGCTCACTGGTTCCGAGCGCATTGGCACGGCTTTCGAGGCTTTTGGCTGTTTGCACCAAAGATGCTTTGGTGACTTGTTGTCCTTGTTCCAGCGGCTCTGCTTCATACAAGATCTCGTAGCCTCCTTTTAAATCAAGGCCCAAGCGTATATTTTTGAGCAGCCCTGGACTTGTGCCCAACATTACTCCTGCGGTCACAAGCACGACCAAAATGAAACTGACGATTCTTTTCATGCCGTTCCTAGATCCCCTTTCGTTCTCAATATTCCTATTATAGCGATGCCGTAAAAAGCAGTCAATTTCCAACAAAAAAGATCCCTTTCGTTAGAAAGAGGACCCCCGGTATGCAGACACGGTCATAAAGTTCATAAAGCTTGTTGCTTTCAGTGACAATATGTCGTTCACCAGTTGGTGAAGCGGTGGAATGCCCTGCTTTTCATATTTATGACTGATGCAATTCCAGACATCTTTGCTGGTGACATATTCGTAACCGACAAGCCTTAATTCCTCTGCCTTGCTGCGGCAGAGCATCTCTATAGACTGTTCCAACTCCACATCATTCATTTCTTCCAACGGGGAGCCTCCCTTCATACATCCAAGCCTTTATGCGGCATCAATATTACATCATTCGACTTTACCCGATCATATTCCTTCTTGCTGGTGATGGATCTTTTTGTTAATCGTGTCCAAGTTGTCATGAGAAGATATTGGACTGGCATAGGATGAAGAACGACGGCTTTGTCCCGTTTATGAATACCTGTACTCCAACCGGGAAAGAGGGGTAGTCTTGAAGAAACAAACTTTTATCCAGGGAGCCATGATCCTGCTCGCCGCAGGCATTATTAATCGGATTCTCGGGTTCATCCCGCGCATTGTGCTGCCACGAGTTATCGGTGCAGAAGGTGTTGGCATCTACCAACTGAGCTATCCCTTTTTCATCGTACTCGTCACATTGATCACTGGCGGTATTCCATTGGCCGTAGCCAAACTCGTAGCCGAAGCGGATACAGGTGCCAACCGTTATTCACCCCAACGGATTCTGCAAATTAGCCTGAGCTTCACACTGACCCTTGGCGTTGTGTTTATGTTTTTGTGCATCATATTCGCTCCATGGGTTACCCGTTATGTTCTAACCGATGAGAGAGTCTATCACACGTTTGTCAGCATGAGCCCTATGATTGCCATCATCGCCGTATCTGCAGTCTACAGAGGGTATTTCCAGGGAAAGCAAAACATGATGCCTACGGCTGTTTCATCAATCGTAGAAACGGTCATTCGTATTATCTGTGTGATCTGGTTTTCCTGGCTCCTCTTGCCCCGAGGAATTGCCCAAGCTGCAGCAGGAGCCATGCTGGGAGCACTTGTTGGTGAATTCATCGGTATGCTCGTATTATTGTGGAACTATGCCAGACAGAAGAAATATATGGATCAACATCTGCCCGTACTCGAATCTCCAATCGAACCCAAACCTGCTATTTCAAAAAACTCAACCGGCTCAGAACCTGGACTTCTTCGTCGTTTACTCGCGATTTCCGTACCTGTAACTGCCGGGCGGTTAGTTGGTTCCCTCTCCTATCTCGCTGAGACGATTGTAACCGCACAGAGTCTAGCTATTGCAGGTATCTCCAAAGGGCTCGCCACGGCCCAGTATGGTGCATTACAAGGTATGATTATACCGCTACTTCTACTGCCGGGAGCCTTAACTTCCTCGTTAGCCACGTCACTTGTCCCCTCATTGTCTGAGGCCTCGGCGCAAGGTGACCGTGCTCTCATACATAAACGGATGCATCAGGCTCTGCGTCTAGCACTCGTAACAGGTGCTCCATTTTCTGTTTTTATGTATGTGCTTGCCGAACCGATGTGTCTTGTTCTGTATAATGATGCATCGATTGGAAGCATGCTTAAGCTCATGGCTCCTTTTGCTTTGTTTATCTACATTCAAGCTCCTCTTCAAGCTGCTCTTCAGGCACTTGATCGTCCAGGAAAGGCACTACTCAATACATTTATTGGTGCTGTCATTAAAATTACGTTGATTTTGGTACTCGCCTCCCGGCCGGAATACGGTATTTTTGGAGCGGTAATTGCCATTTGTGTGAATTCAACGATCGTTACTCTTTTACATGCAAGAAGTGTGCGCAGCCTGTTACAGTTCCGTTTCAAGATGATGGATTGGGTCAAAACAGGCACTGGTATGGTCATCATGGGCGCCGCTACTCTGGTCATTTATGAACAGACTGCATCCTTGCTTCCATTTTGGCTCAGAATGCTTCTCGCGCCCCTTGTTGGTCTGATCGTCTATTTCATTGTTATGGGCTGGACCAAAATGATTGATTTTCATGATCTTTCCCGTGCGCCCTTTATTGGTTCCTGGTTTAAACGCCGTTCTTAAACGTCAGTTATCTTTATCATCTTTGGAACTTACATAAATTTTTCCGTTATGATCGATGGAACAGATAAACACGTCTTTAAAGTCCATAATACCTTTGTGCTGAATCTGATTTTTAAGCCAAAATCTGGTTTTTTGGATCAGCTCAAGGTTTTGATCCTGAACTTTGCCATCCATGATCAATGGCAATGGCAGCCCTTCATATTTGATATTTTCAAACCCTTCTATTTTGTTTTTTCGCGCTTTTTGTTTGGAATTAGATCCTGTCGAACCAGATCCTGATGAGCCGCTGTTGCCGCTCGAAGAACTCTGACCTTTCGGAAAAACAGTTAGCTTGCCTGTGGTCTCCAATATGGCAAATTCCACATCTCCAATGCTGTCTACATTTTGTTCGCGAAGCTGTAGAAGCAGATCATCCAGATTGTAACGCTGCTTTCGCATTTCATCTCGATGTAATTTCCCTTTGGAGATTAACACGGTCGGCTTGCCATCAATCATTAACCGAAGCTTGCGGCTTTTGAGACTGAGAAATGCCATAGCAATCTGCACTACTAGTACCGTCAGCATCGGTACAATACCATGGAATAACGGTTTATTGATATCTTCAATGACAAATGCCGCAATTTCTGCAAGCATGATGGATACGACCAGATCAAACATGGACAGCTTCCCGATCTCACGTTTACCCATTATCCGAATTGAGCCATAGACAATAAAGTACATGAGCATGGTTCGAAAGATATGTGCTCCGACATCTGAGAAATTCACAACAGGGTTCCTCCTTCGGATCTGAATTTTATACAGGTACCTGAAGCGTAATCCCTATTTTGGCCTGAAGCTCACATGCTCATGCAAATATAATCCGTTCATTTAATGGAAAATTCAGTTCATAAGTCAGAGGGCTTGACCATACACTGTATTAATTTCAAACTTGTACAAGGGGGTCGCTTCATGCAGTTGATTCGCCGAATGGTTTCATTTCGAATGTCTAACCCGATTCTTTCGGGCCTCTGTCATGCTTTTGTGTGGATGATGTTAGGCGCACTGATTCTATCCTTCTTTCTCTGGATGACCGGAATGCGGGAACAGGATCTTTCCCTGTATACGTACGTTGTTCATGGCTTGTCCTTGCTGGTTGGTGGCTTTGTATCTGGCAAGAGGTCAGGTGAGCGAGGCTGGTACCACGGAGGTATTACCGGATTCGTCTACGGACTGATTGTATTGCTGATTGGGTTTCTGGCACTCGACGCCTCGTTCAATTGGAAAGACAGTCTGCAGCTTGCAAGTGCATTTCTGATTTCTGCACTAGGCGGTATATTTGGAGTCAACACACGAAGATCATAGAAGATCGGGGTGTAACGGTTATTTGAGAAAAAGAAAAAGAGAACCGGGTCTCCATGGAGATCCAGTTCTCTGATAGTGAAAAATACGCTGCAAACGTACTCATAGCCTTACAGGCTTTTTGAACATCTATGATTTATTCAGCCGTTTCACGTGCAACTGCACTGCTAATTGCATTACGATCGAATGTCAGTTTAGTAACATCGTTTACACGCAATACAACCACATCATCCGTGATTTCAGCAATCGTTCCGTGAAGACCGCCGATTGTAACAATTTTATCGCCTTTTTTCAATTGTCCTAACATGGAATTACGTTGCTTCTGTTTTTTGTTCTGTGGACGAATCATCAAGAAGTAAAAAATTGCAACCATGAGTACCAAAGGTACAATCAAAGATACAATTCCACCGCCAGCATTAGCGGTTGTAGCTGGTAATGCTTGGAACATTCAAACTCCCCCTTATCAACTATACGTACAGATAATGCTTGTTACTTCGGTTCCGCAAAAACCTGGTCAGAAACCTTTGTCATTGTCATGAAGACCATATTGATCGAAAAATTCATCCCGGAAATCAAGCAAACGATCTTCCATTATGGCTTTACGCACATTGCGCATCAAATTCTGCAAGAAATGAAGATTGTGGATGGTCGTCAAACGTAAGCCAAACGTTTCATCCGCTTTGATTAAATGACGCAAATAGGCTCTTGAATAGTTACGACAAGTATAGCAATCACATTCAGGGTCTAGTGGCCCAAAATCAGTTGCAAACTTGGCATTACGAACTACCAGACGTCCTTGGCTGGTCATCGTTGTTCCGTTACGGGCAATTCGGGTAGGCAGAACACAATCGAACATGTCCACTCCGCGAATCGATCCCTCAATCAATGCATCGGGTGAACCAACACCCATTAGATAGCGTGGTTTATTGGACGGCAACAAAGGGATTGTGTAATCCAATACACCATACATCAAATGTTTCGGTTCTCCAACACTCAGTCCACCAATAGCATAACCCGGGAAATCCATGGAAGTCAAATCTGCCGCGCTCTGGCGACGAAGATCTTCATGCATGCCCCCCTGTACGATAGCAAACAGCCCTTGATCATTCGGACGAGCATGACTTTCCAGACAACGTTCTGCCCAGCGGCTTGTTCTTTCAAGTGATTTTTTCACATATTCATACTCAGCAGGATAAGGCGGGCACTCATCAAATGCCATCATAATGTCGGAGCCCAGTGCATTCTGGATTTCCATTGCCACTTCAGGCGAGAGGAATTTTTTATCTCCGTTTAGATGGGAGCGGAAGTTAACGCCTTCCTCCGTAATTTTGCGCATCTCACTCAGAGAAAACACTTGGAACCCGCCACTGTCAGTCAAAATCGGGCGATCCCAGTTCATAAATTTGTGCAATCCGCCTGCCTGACGAATAATTTCATGTCCGGGTCTCAGGAACAGATGGTAAGTATTGCTCAGAATAATCTGTGCATCCATCTCTTTCAGTTCTTCGGGACTCATCGTCTTCACCGTCGCCTGTGTTCCTACAGGCATGAAGGTTGGTGTCTCAATAATACCGTGAGGTGTATGTACACGTCCCAAACGAGCTCCGGATTGTTTACAGGTTTTGATATGTTCGTACGTAATTGCTGCCATTGGTTTTAATCATCCTCTAAAAATTAATCGTAATACCTTCATATCTTAATAAATCAACATGGCATCGCCAAAGCTGAAGAAACGATATTGTTCTTTAATTGCTTCCTCATATGCATGCATGATTTGTTCTCTACCCGCAAGCGCACTGACCAACATGACCAATGTGGATTTGGGGAGATGAAAATTCGTAAGCATCCCGTCGATTACTTTGAACGTATATCCCGGATAGATAAAGATTTTGGTCCAGCCGCTGCTCTCTTGCAACTGCCCGTCTTCAAAATTGCTTCCTACCGTTTCAAGTGTACGACAACTTGTCGTTCCTACAGCAAATATACGGTTGCCACGTTTTTTCGTTTCATTAATTAGATCCGCTGTCTCTTGAGACAAAGAGTAGTATTCCTCATGCATGACATGCTCTTCAACTTTGTCAACTGACATAGGCCGAAATGTTCCGAGTCCAACGTGAAGCGTGATGAAAGTTACATTAACGCCTTTATCCCGAATCCGATTCAGCAATTCATCTGTAAAATGTAATCCTGCTGTCGGCGCAGCGGCTGATCCTTCATGTTTCGCATATACCGTTTGATACCTTTCGCGGTCGTCCAGCGTCTCTCTGATATAAGGAGGCAGCGGCATTTCACCCAAGCGATCCAGAATCTCTTGAAAGATTCCATCATAGGAGAACGTAAGCAAACGCGCACCCATTTCGCCTTCCTCATCAATGACTGCCCTGAGCTCGTCACTAAAAACGATGACCGAACCGGCTTTCAGCTTCTTGCCTGGTTTAACCAAAGCTTCCCAACGATCGCCCTCCACGTTTTTGAGCAGAAGTACTTCAGCCTTTGCCCCCGTGTCCTCTTTGGTTCCGAACAAACGCGCTGGAAGAACACGTGTATCATTCAACACCAGTGTATCTCCAGGCTGAAGGAAGTCGATAATATCAGGAAACGTGTGATGGTTAACCTCACCGCTTTCCTTATTTAAGGTAAGCAACCGGGACGCCGTGCGGTCAAGCAGTGGCGTCTGTGCAATTAATTGCTCCGGCAATTCAAAATCATATAAGTTCACATTCATATTAGATTCATTCCTTAACAATAGTCGCATTTTGATAATAGTGTTTCAATATTGCCTGGTAATCATACCCTTCATCAGCCATGCCTTTGGCACCCCATTGGGACAAACCTAATCCGTGCCCATTACCCTGACCGATGATCATGAAGCTTTGGCCCTGAGTTACAGCTCGAGCTTGACCATCACCACTCATAACCACAAGAGCATTACCGGATGAAGTTCCTGTGCCCGAGGCAGATAGTACAGCAGCACCCTGTGAGCCGGTTTTGCTTGCTGTTTTGCCGTCAGCGCCTAATACAGTATAACTTCCGGTCCCTGCAATATCAAATAAAGTACTCGGTAATCCACCTAAAGCAGAGCGGTATGTATCTGCATATTTTACCGTCATGGGCTGGCCGTTGGCTGTAACTTCAAGTGCCCTTCCTGATGGCCCACGCTTGGTCACTTCGAGCGTTGAGATCGAAGATGGAACAGTAGAAGTCGTTTTACCCTGCAGGGTTTTAACCAACTGGGCTGACGTGAATGGCCCTCTTACCCAAGCATAATCGTTGGACTGCGGCACTTTGGCCAGAACAACAGCCTCGTTGCCTGGATTCATTTTCGCTACTGGATCAACATTGGATTGAATTAACGGAACGGGACGCACATTAGTATTTTGGGCAGTAACCGTCACTTTGGCTAAACCCGCATCCGTTTTGGTCGTTAAATCTTTTACATTATCCTCGCGGATATATCCGCTGACTCCTGTACTTAACAGCACATGATACCATGTCTGTAATCCAGCTTGAGCCGATGTATCTCCAGGACTATCCACATTAATGAACACATCCGCGCCCCCATTCCATACCTCGGATGGGTGAGCAGTCTGTCCCCCTGCATTGGAAGAGAACACAGCTTCTACGATTTTACCACCGCTCTTGATGACTTCTCCAGAAGTAGCATCAACCGCGCTGGAGACTTTATCATTCTCTGAACCCATTCCGTTGTACGCCTGACTGAGCGTGGTATCCACAACGTTGGCAATTTTAAAACGATCTCCCTGTTGAAGCGCATAAGAGCGTGCAGCGACAGCCTGTACTTTCAGCGCTTCGGCTGGCCAGGATGAATACACTTCTGCACCAACAACAGAGTATAAATATTGCTCCAGTGGAACTACATTAACCAAAGCCAAATCGCCGCTTACAATGCTAATTTCCATGTCACCGCGATATGTCCGTCCGGAACGTTCCACCACTTTGATTCCACTACCGTCTCCTTGCACAAACGCCTTGGCCTCACTGCCGGCAATAGTGTAATGCGGAGCTGTTTTAAGTGTATCCGTGCTTAACCCGGCATCCTGGCGGATGATAAGCGCAGCACTATTACTGTTTACCGGAGACAGGTTTACTCCTGGAACACTGGCTTCCACACTTTTTTTGAATGCAGACAGATCAGCATCTGATGAGGCTTCTCCCACCCATACAGCATACCCTTGACTCCCTCCATCCAGTTGAAGCACAGTATAGGAACTAACTCCTGCCGATGAAAGGGATGCTTGTGCCGCTTCTGCATCTGGAAGTGAGCTGTAGACTCCTGCAGACAGACGCTTGCTGCCCGTCACCGCTGGTTTTTGTCCACCTAGTTGGGCTGCAGCCACTTTTTGTACACGTGCTACCGCTTGTCCAGCCAACGCCTCTGTTGCATAGTTTCCGGTGTAGAGTTGATAGGTCGCTTTACCATTCAGAGACGTTGTAAACAACAAGGGTTTATCACTAGTGGCCTGCAACAATTTTGCGGCTGCTGCTGCCGTTTTGAAATCCCCTGTTTCCAACACTTTGACGCGGAATCCATCCGCACTGAAACGGATTTGTCCTGCTGGAAGAGTTATACTTGCTCCGCTTTCCGAACCAATATTCCATTTTCCACTCGACTCAAGCGTAATCAGTGGTGTTGTCGATTTATACGTACTTCCTAGGTTCGCAAACATGGCTACCCGGATCATCTGCCCATCACCTTCAGCGGCATAAACCGGCACTTGCAGGCATCCTACCGTCAACAGAGCTGCGGCCAACACCTTCAAACGCCGACTCCACTTCCTTGTTTGTATTGCTTTCACGATCAGTCTCCTCTCCATGTTTGTCCCAAGTTGTATATTAAGATGAATCTCATTGATATATAGTCACAATTATTTGGCGTCTCTCGGTGGAACTGGCAAACCCAGATGATGATAGGCCAGGTCCGTTACAATTCTGCCCCTCGGTGTGCGTTGAAGCATGCCAATCTGCAATAGATAAGGCTCGTAGACATCCTCAATGGTCTGACTCTCCTCACCAATCGTAGCGGCAATCGTATCCAGACCCACAGGGCCTCCCCGGAAACTGTTAATCATTGATTTGAGCATTTTATGATCGATCTCGTCCAGACCACGCGGATCAATCTGAAGACGTTGCAGCGCTTCTTCCGCCAGAGCCTGTGTGATGATACCATCACCCCGTACCTGGGCAAAGTCACGCACTCTTTTTAGCAGTCGATTGGCAATCCTCGGTGTCCCACGGGAGCGCAATGCGATCTCTTCGGCGGCATTACCAACAATCTCCACCCCTAGAATCTCTGAGGCCCGTGAGACGATGTAGGCCAGCTCATCCACCGTGTAGAACTCCAGTCGACTGATAACACCAAACCGGTCTCTGAGAGGCGCAGAAAGCAAGCCTGCACGGGTTGTAGCACCAATCAGCGTAAAGGATGGCAGATCAAGACGTACGGAGCGGGCACTTGGCCCTTTTCCGATCATGATATCCAACGCGAAGTCTTCCATGGCGGGATACATCACTTCTTCTACCGTTCGATGAAGGCGATGAATCTCGTCAATAAACAGGACATCCCCTTCTTGCAGGTTTGTAAGCAATGCAGCCAGATCACCTGGGCGTTCAATCGCCGGTCCCGATGTTGTGCGCAAGTTAACACCCAATTCATTGGCAATGATATTGGCAAGTGTTGTTTTACCCAGCCCAGGCGGGCCATATAACAACACATGATCGAGCGCCTCATTGCGCATCTTGGCGGCTTCAATATATATTTTCAAATTCTCCTTGACCTGGTTCTGCCCGATATATTCATTCAAGTACCGGGGACGAAGGCTAAGCTCCACAGCTTGATCCTCCATCATCAGGTTCGCGGAAATAATCCGGTCATCCATGTTCATCCCTACCTTTTTTATGCGGCTTACTGCTCTATTATAGAGGCAAAATTAATTATCCCGTAAACAGCATTTGCAGTGCCCGTTTCATCAACACATCAACAGAATCGGCCGAAGTAACATCTTTCTTCAGTTTGAGCCATACTTTATCCAGTTCACTCTCGGTATAGCCCAGCGCCTTAAGCCCTTCACGAGCCTCATCCCAGGCAGAGCCGCTTCCTGCTTCTTCCGAAGGAGGAGCAAACAAACCTGTTGCATACGTCGCAGCACCGAAACCATCCAATTTGTCCTTAAGGTCCAGTATCATACGCTGCGCTGTTTTCTTACCAATCCCAGGCAGTTTGGTCAGGAACGTCAGATTCTCTTGATAAATTGCAGTCACGACATGGTCCGGTGTACCGCCAGCGAGTATACCCAGAGCAACTTTGGGTCCAATACCTGATACCTCGATCAGCTTGCGAAATAACTTCTGTTCCTCACGAGTCGCAAAACCAAACAGCAACATCGCATCTTCACGTACATGGTGATGGGTATACACCATAATTTCGCCTTCTTGCTTCGCAAATGCAAAAGGATTCGGACAGAATACACGATAACCAACGCCATGTACATCAAGCACAATATATTCATTCTCCAGATGTACGAACTGTCCTCTTAGGAAATCAATCATTTTCGCAATACCTCATTCAACTTGGAATTTAATGTATATGAGTGTGCATGACACACTGCTACAGCCAAAGCATCTGCTACGTCATCAGGCTTCGGAATCACCTGTAAACGCAAAAACATTTTGACCATTTCCTGCACTTGCCGCTTCTCTGCTTTTCCGTATCCAACAATCGCCTGCTTAATCTGCATCGGCGTATATTCGGCAATAGGCAGTCCCTTCTGGGCAGCAGCCAGTACCATGACACCTCTAGCTTGACTGACAGACATCGCTGTTGTGACGTTACGATTGAAAAAAAGTTTCTCCAGTGCTACCGCGTCTGGTTTATATTTATCAATCAGCTGTACCATGCCCTCATATACATGAAGCAGCCGTTCCTCTTCAGGGGTATGAGCTTCTGTCTGAATACAGCCATATTGTACAGGTGTTACCTTACTGCCGATTTTATCCACAAAACCAAAACCGACAATCGCAATCCCCGGGTCAATTCCCAAAAAACGCAAATCCATCTCTCCCTTACAAAAGCGAACATATGTATCGTTCATTTCATTATAACAAAAGATAGACCCTACGGCAGGAAAAACTTTGTCCTTCCATATACTCGCCTCAATTCGTGAATAACCTACAATCTTTATCTCCTAGATTCAGGTGTATCGGTCATGGAACGACAAAAAGGACATCTTTCGATGTCCTTCGTTTCCCCTCGTATGTTGTATGACCTACGAATATCCTTCGACCAGAAACTTCTCCTCTACGGGATGTAAACAAATACATTCGATGCAGATCAGCCTGTTCTTTTATCCGCCATTACGGATTTCTTTATTAGCCTCATCCACCGCATAATCGCTGAACGTAGAGATTACACTGTCGTACTCATCCTTGTCCTGAATACGAATACCCTGTTGCAATTGCTCCAACACACCTTCAGGCAATGATGTCTCTAACGTGCCTACGTCCATTTGAAAAAAAGTACGGATGACTTTCTCTTCTGTGGGCCGTCCTTCATAAAGATTGAGATTACCCACAGCATCTATGCTAATATACGCCTGCTCCTTACATAATGGAGAAAGATCATCCACATGTTGCTTAATGCGTAACACTTCTGCCGATTCAACCTGAGCATCCCAATCCGGATGTTGAACGAGCAGCATCTTCAATTGAGGAATCGCCATCTTACCTAATTGTTCCGTTTCTACCCCACAGATATATTGCGTCTCCAATACAACACTCGTTAAACGGTCCGGATCAGACCCGAGTTGTTCCATCAAAGTCTGAATTTCTTGCTCTGACCTTTGTTCACTCGCAGCAGGTCCCATTACAGATACAGCCTCACTGAAATTGGTCGTTAATAAACGCTCAATTGCAGAAGAAATCGGCAAACCACTGTAAGCCAGTATAGCTACGGCAACCAAAGCTGCAGTCATCCACACTGTTCTTTTCCATCGACGCCAGCGTCTCTTAAATTGTTTTTTGAAGTTAAACGTGTTCACATGAACCCCTTCTATCACTTTTTAAACCTATTGTGACCGAAAGAACTGGGGTTTATGCAAAATTAACCTAAGGCACCAGCAATACGCTGCGCTTGAGCGCTAATAAGATGAAAGCTATATTTATTCCTTATTAAAGGTTTTCATGAATTAAGAGGTTATGATTGCTTAGAACACAACCATCTTTTAAACACAAATAAAAAGACGGACCATCTATAAATAGATAGTCCGTCTTTTTGAGATCGGGATGACACGATTTGAACATGCGACCCCCTGGTCCCAAACCAGGTGCTCTACCAAGCTGAGCTACATCCCGTTATATATACCGGCGAGAGGACTCGAACCTCCACGGTTTCCCACTCGATTTTGAGTCGAGCGCGTCTGCCATTCCGCCACGCCGGCGTATAAAGTTATAATGGCGCGCCCTGAGAGATTCGAACTCCCGGCCTTTTGATTCGTAGTCAAACGCTCTATCCAGCTGAGCTAAGGGCGCAAATATTGGAGCGGAAGACGGGAATCGAACCCGCGACCCTCGCCTTGGCAAGGCGATGCTCTACCGCTGAGCCACTTCCGCATACGGTATTAATAAATAAAAATGGCGGAACCGACGGGATTCGAACCCGCGATCTCCTGCGTGACAGGCAGGCATGTTAGGCCAACTACACCACGGTTCCAGATCACTTTCTCAAAGGAAAGTATAATTGCGGGGGCAGGATTTGAACCTGCGGCCTTCGGGTTATGAGCCCGACGAGCTACCGGGCTGCTCCACCCCGCGTCGTTATTCAAAAAATAATATGGTGGAGGCTGAGGGGATCGAACCCCCGACCCTCTGCTTGTAAGGCAGATGCTCTCCCAGCTGAGCTAAGCCTCCATCTATATATGACCCGTAGGGGATTCGAACCCCTGTTACCTCCGTGAAAGGGAGGTGTCTTAACCCCTTGACCAACGGGCCTTAATGGCTCCCCGAACAGGGCTCGAACCTGTGACAACTCGATTAACAGTCGAGTGCTCTACCAACTGAGCTATCAGGGAATACTAAGCATCTGCAATGCAAATGCAATTCATCGTACGACGTCAACATACAAAATCTGTTTTCTATGTAAGATGAAAGAGTTCGCTTGGCGGCATCCTACTCTCCCAGGACCCTGCGGTCCAAGTACCATCGGCGCTAGAGGGCTTAACGGTCGTGTTCGGGATGGGTACGTGTGGAACCCCTCCGCCATCGCCACCAAACGCGATTTGTCGAAGCATAGCTTCTTGAAATCATTGTAGAACTGAAAATCATACACACATTCTGTGATGTACCGATTTTCATTTCAGAGATTATTCTCTGAAAACTAGATCCGAAACGAAATGTGCGATTTATAACTTGCATATTTGGATAAGCCCTCGACCGATTAGTACTGGTCAGCTCCATGCATTGCTGCACTTCCACCCCCAGCCTATCTACCTCGTCGTCTTCAAGGGGTCTTACATACTGGGAAATCTCATCTTGAGGGGGGCTTCACGCTTAGATGCTTTCAGCGCTTATCCCTTCCGTACATAGCTACCCAGCGGTGCTCCTGGCGGAACAACTGGTACACCAGCGGTACGTCCATCCCGGTCCTCTCGTACTAAGGACAGCTCCTCTCAAATTTCCTACGCCCACGACAGATAGGGACCGAACTGTCTCACGACGTTCTGAACCCAGCTCGCGTACCGCTTTAATGGGCGAACAGCCCAACCCTTGGGACCTACTTCAGCCCCAGGATGCGATGAGCCGACATCGAGGTGCCAAACCTCCCCGTCGATGTGGACTCTTGGGGGAGATAAGCCTGTTATCCCCAGGGTAGCTTTTATCCGTTGAGCGATGGCCCTTCCATGCGGTACCACCGGATCACTAAGCCCGACTTTCGTCCCTGCTCGACTTGTAGGTCTCGCAGTCAAGCTCCCTTATGCCTTTGCACTCTTCGAATGATTTCCAACCATTCTGAGGGAACCTTTGGGCGCCTCCGTTACTCTTTAGGAGGCGACCGCCCCAGTCAAACTGCCCACCTGACACTGTCCCCGCACCGGATTACGGTACCAGGTTAGAACCTAGATACGATCAGGGTGGTATCCCAACGGTGCCTCCACGCAAGCTGGCGCTCACGTTTCAAAGGCTCCCACCTATCCTGTACAGATCGTACCCAAATTCAATATCAAGCTGCAGTAAAGCTCCATGGGGTCTTTCCGTCTTGTCGCGGGTAACCTGCATCTTCACAGGTATTAAAATTTCACCGGATCTCTCGTTGAGACAGCGCCCAAGTCGTTACGCCATTCGTGCGGGTCAGAATTTACCTGACAAGGAATTTCGCTACCTTAGGACCGTTATAGTTACGGCCGCCGTTTACTGGGGCTTCGGTTCACAGCTTCGGATTGCTCCTAACCGCTCCCCTTAACCTTCCAGCACCGGGCAGGCGTCAGCCCGTATACTTCGCCTTACGGCTTCGCACAGACCTGTGTTTTTGCTAAACAGTCGCTTGGGCCTTTTCACTGCGGCCCCCTCGTGCTATTCACACTACCGGGGCACCCCTTCTCCCGAAGTTACGGGGTCATTTTGCCGAGTTCCTTAACGAGAGTTCTTCCGCGCGCCTTAGAATTCTCTTCTCGCCTACCTGTGTCGGTTTGCGGTACGGGCACCATCACCTGGCTAGAGGCTTTTCTTGGCAGTGTGAGATCATGACCTTCGCTACTATAATTTTCGCTCCCCATCACAGCCCAGCCTTAATGATGTGCGGATTTGCCTACACATCAGCCTCACTGCTTAGACGGACATCCATCAGTCCGCGTCACTACCCTGCTGCGTCCCCCATTGCTCATAACGGCTTACGGTGGTACAGGAATTTCGACCTGTTGTCCTTCGACTACGCCTTTCGGCCTCGCCTTAGGTCCCGACTTACCCTGAGCGGACGAGCCTTCCTCAGGAACCCTTAGGCTTTCGGCGGATCAGATTCTCACTGATCTTTTCGTTACTCATACCGGCATTCTCACTTGTATAATGTCCAGCGCTCCTTACGGTACACCTTCAACCCTTATACAACGCTCCCCTACCCCTGATGCAAAGCATCAAGCCATAGCTTCGGTGGTGTGTTTAGCCCCGTTACATTTTCGGCGCAGAGTCACTCGACCAGTGAGCTATTACGCACTCTTTCAATGGTGGCTGCTTCTAAGCCAACATCCTGGTTGTCTGTGCAACTCCACATCCTTTCCCACTTAACACACACTTGGGGACCTTAGCTGATGGTCTGGGCTGTTTCCCTTTTGACAATGGATCTTAGCACTCACTGTCTGACTCCCGGAAGTAAGTCTATGGCATTCGGAGTTTGACTGAGCTTGGTAACCCTTGCGGGCCCCGCACCCAATCAGTGCTCTACCTCCACGACTCTGTTTTCCGAGGCTAGCCCTAAAGCTATTTCGGGGAGAACCAGCTATCTCCGAGTTCGATTGGAATTTCTCCGCTACCCCCACCTCATCCCCGCATTTTTCAACATGCGTGGGTTCGGGCCTCCAGTGCGTGTTACCGCACCTTCACCCTGGACAGGGGTAGATCACCCGGTTTCGGGTCTACGTCCACGTACTATGTCGCCCTATTCAGACTCGCTTTCGCTGCGGCTCCGGCTCTTCACCTTAACCTTGCACGGGAACGTAACTCGCCGGTTCATTCTACAAAAGGCACGCCATCACCCCTAAAACGGGCTCTGACTTTTTGTAAGCACACGGTTTCAGGTTCTATTTCACTCCCCTTCCGGGGTGCTTTTCACCTTTCCCTCACGGTACTGCTTCACTATCGGTCGCTAGGAAGTATTTAGCCTTGGCAGATGGTCCTGCCGGATTCATACGGGGTTTCACGTGCCCCGCACTACTCGGGATACATCTCGGAGGGAACAGACTTTCAAGTACAGGGCTTTTACCTTCTTTGGCGGGCCTTTCCAGACCTCTTCGCTTAACCGATTCCTTTGTAACTCCATGTGAGATGTCCCACAACCCCAAAGAGCAAGCTCTCTGGTTTGGGCTTCTCCGCGTTCGCTCGCCGCTACTGACGGAATCACTATTGTTTTCTCTTCCTCAAG
>NZ_LXQN01000007.1:147765-317765 GCF_001659845.1 Paenibacillus sp. AD87 | reverse complement strand
ATTTTCTTTCTTCTGAGCTTCCTTCTGCGGTTTCTCTTCAGGAATTTCAGGTAATTGAGGTAACACTTCCACTTCTGGCTTGATATTAGGTACGACCGGATTTGCAGGTACAGGAGCCGGAACCGCATTGGAGACTTCCGGTAAAGGAGCTGGTTCAGGTACTGGGACTACTGGTACGACTGGAGCCGTTTCTTCTTTAACTCCCGTGTATTCCTTCCCTTCAGGAGACAGCTTCTCATGAGCAACATTGGATGAGGCGCCATTCTCTGAAGCCGCATTCCCCGGTGCATTCGCTGATGGAATGTACACGGTCTCCCCTACAAGAAGAGCATTAGGATTTTTCAATTGTGGGTTCGCATTGATCATATCTTTCAACGGAACTCCCCAAGCCTGTGACAACTTCCACAACGAATCTCCTTGCTGGACTTTATGACTGTGCAACACGTCTTCTGGCTTTGGTGTTACAGGCTCCGCAGGGATTTTGACCTTCATGCCGATCTCCAACTTGTCAGGATTTGAAATTTGCGGATTAGCTGCGATAATTTTGTCCAACGCTACATTATATTTTTGGGACAGCAGATATAATGTGTCGCCTTTTTTCACCATGTGTATTTTCACTTGGAACTAACCTCCTAGACGTGATACTTGGGCAGTGCATTCGCCCATACCGTTACTACATCCTATGCAGAAATTGGGCCAATGACATCAACTAAGCAAAAAAAATCCTTCCCGCCCCAAAAACCGCATACTCCAGGTATGCTGATTTTCTGAGACAAGAAGGATTTCCTCCTTCCCTATTCAGTTCGTTCCTTTTATTCTTCCCAAACTTTGTAACCGTCTTTGTCGACAATTTGACGGAACGCTTCCAGCAATCTCAAGGTTACAGGACCTGCAAAACCCGTTCCAATCGTTCTGCCGTCCACCTCATATGCAGCAATAACTTCTGCGGCTGTTCCAGTGAAGAAGACTTCGTCGGCAATGTACACATCATGTAGCGTAAATGGCACTTCTTTTAATTCAAGATCCAGCTCACCGCACAGATCGATAATGGCCTGACGTGTAATTCCCTCTAATGCACCAAGATAACAAGGTGGCGTATAAACTACACCATTTTTGATGATGAAGATATTATCACTCGAACCCTCAGTAACGTAACCTTGGGAATTCAGCATAATCGCTTCACCCGCACCTGAATAGTTAGACTGAATTTTAACAAGAATGTTGTTCAGATAGTTCAATGATTTAATTTTTGGATTAAGTGCATCAGGAATGTTGCGGCGTTGCGATACAGACACGGCTTTCAGCCCAGTAAGATACGCTTCCTCCGGATAGATCGCGAGTTGCTCAACAATGATGATAACGGACGCTTTAGGGCAGCGCAGCGGATCAAGACCCAAGTTACCAGGTCCACGTGAAACGATCAGACGAATATAACCGTTACGCATATCATTGCGCCGTACCGTTTCAGCCATCACTTCAAGCATCTCATCATAAGACAGCGGAATGTTCAGACTGATGGATTTAGCTGAATCGTACAAACGATCCAAATGCGCTTTGCATCTGAAAATGTTACCGTTATAAATACGAATACCTTCGAAAATACCGTCTCCATACAAAAATCCGTGATCATATACCGAAACGGTTGCGTTCTCCTTGGTCACATATCGACCATCCAAGTAAATCCATTGTTCTGACACCGATGACTGCACCTCCATAAAATTTCCATCCCTTGATTCCGAAACTACATTTATCTCGTTCATTGGACAACAAATGACAAGCTGTTCTTGCACACATTACCCAGTCTTATGACAACCTTCACCAATGTACGTCCTGATTCAGGTCGTTTTTAACGAAGGATATGTATAACACGGATAGCTGCCAAGAACACGTACCTGACAATTCAAAGCCTCAATCTCAGCCATGGCTGCGGTAAGCAATACCGAATCTGCACTTTCTTCAACATCAATGTAAAAATAATAACTCCCCAACCTCTTCTTCGTTGGACGAGATTCCAATCGGGTCAAGTTCAGCTTCCGCCAGGCAAAAGCCGAAAGCACCTGATGCAATGCACCCGGTGCATCTTCAGGCAATGTAACCAGCAAACTGGTTTTCACATGATCAGGCTCTCGTGGTATCTGAACAGGCTCATGGCCTATCAACACAAAACGAGTATAGTTGTTGTCATGATCGGTAACCCGTTCAGCCATAATGTCCAAACCATGCTTCTGTGCAGCCAGCCTTGTACCAATCGCGACCCAGCCTTTACCAGGATTTTTTTTAACAATCTCCACAGCTTCCGCTGTACTGTTTACACCTTCAAGGTCTGCTCCAGGTGAATGCAGGCGAATAAAATTCTGGCACTGTGGAATCGCTACAGGATGGGACATGATCTTCGTAATTTTCCCGAAATCATATTCACCACTCTCTGTCCTGAACTCAGAGCCATGCCCAATGACATTCTGGATGGATGGATAAACCCATTCTGCTTGCATCGGAATATCCACTTCGTTAACCAGCCAGTCCATATGCAAACTAACGGAGCCTTCAATCGTATTCTCAATAGGTATGACACTATACTGGGACTTTCCACTATCCGTAGCCCGGAAAACATCAGAAATCAGTTTGGAATGAAGCAATTCCAAAGGCTCCCCATTAAACAGAAAATCTACTGCTTCATGAGAAACTGAACCTTCAGGTAATACTGCAATTCGTTTCATGCGTTAACTTCCCCTTTAACTCTGTCCATAAAAGGACTTTCATCTTGATCAGGCAGTACGGTAACACCGTCCAGATCCGGATCCAACCACAATGCAGATGCAGTGATACCTTCACGGCTCATTGTGTCTATCAAATATTGCTCCAATTCAAGCTTACGAGTATCATGACGATCTACCAACGTCAAAACGGTAGGTCCGGCTCCACTCAATGCAGCCCCCAGGGCTCCATGACTGACCGCATGTTCCAGGATTTCAGCCATACCAGGTACCAACGATGCCCTGTAGGGTTGATGAATCCGGTCAGACATCGCCTTTTGAATCATGTCCAATCTTCCACTTGCCAAAGCTGCAACGAGTAAGGATGATCTGCTTATGTTGTGAATGACATCAGACTTGTCAAACTGCTGTGGAATTACATTTCTTGCTTTCGAAGTGGACAACTCGAAGTCCGGTACGATGACCAACGTCTGCAAATCCTGATGCGGCTCAATGCGAATATGGTCTACCCGACTGCCATCCCATGCTGCTGTAATGATACCTCCATATAGTGAAGCTCCTACATTATCCGGATGTTTCTCCAGCGACGTAGCCATGTCCAGAAGCTTGGCATCAGATAACGGAGTGCCAATTAAAGCATTAGCAGCAGCCAATGCACCCACGATAGCTGATGCACTGCTTCCCAGTCCCCGAGTAAGCGGAATATCGGAATACATGGAAATTTCCAACTCTGGAACGGAGATTCCAGCTTCGTTGAACACCATCTGTGCAACTTCATATATCAAATTGGATTTATCTGTTGGCAGACCCGTCAGATGATCTCCATGTAAATGGAATGTTGTCTGCTCAGCCGGTTTCATCTCAAGCCATGCATACAGAGACAATGCCATGCCCAGGGTATCAAACCCTGGACCCAGATTGGCTGTACTTGCAGGTACCTTAACGATTACCCTTTGCTGCAAACTCATACGGATTGTTGCTCCAATTGTGCAATTGCCGCCATAACCGCTTCTTCGGAATCTTCCACAACAAGCGGCTCAGTCGCTACCGTTTTGATTGCAATATTAGGATCTTTTAGACCATGTCCTGTCAGTACACAAACCACAGTTTCTCCGCCTTTAAAGTACCCTTCACTCTTCAGTTTGTATACACCAGCAACGGAAGCAGCGGATGCAGGTTCAGCAAAAATCCCTTCACGAGCGGCGATCGTACGATATGCTGTCAGAATTTCTTCGTCAGTTACATAATTAATTTGTCCACCAGACTCTTCAGCTGCAGCTACAGCAGTTTTCCAACTAGCAGGATTACCGATTCGAATAGCCGTTGCTACGGTTTCAGGCTCAAGGATCGGTTCACCTTTGACGATCGCCATGGCGCCTTCCGCTTCAAAACCGACCATACGTGGCAGCGAATTCGATTTGCCTGCTTCTTTATACTCCTTGAACCCTTTCCAGTAAGCCGAGATGTTCCCTGCGTTACCCACCGGGATTGCGAGTACATCAGGTGCTTGACCAAGCTGTTCAATCACTTCAAATGCAGCCGTTTTCTGTCCTTCAATTCGGAACGGATTCACGGAGTTCACGAGCGTAATTGGATGTTTGGCTGTAATCTCACGCACAATTTCCAATGCACGGTCAAAGTTGCCATTAATCGCAATTACCTTGGCTCCATAGATCATAGCTTGAGCCAGTTTACCCAGCGCAATGTTGTTATTTGGGATCAATACAATACAATTCAGACCAGCACGAGCCGCATACGCTGCTGCTGCCGCTGAAGTGTTACCTGTCGATGCACACATGATCGTGCGGCTGCCTTCTTCCATCGCTTTAGCAACAGCCATAACCATTCCGCGGTCTTTAAATGAACCAGTCGGATTCAGACCTTCATATTTGAAATATAAATTCAATCCGAGTTCCTCGGACAGATTCTCAGCATGAACCAGGGGTGTGTTTCCTTCATGAAGCGTAAGCAGTGGCGTGTTTTCATTAACCGGAAGGTGCTCTCTATACGTTTGCAGTAATCCTTGATATCTCATTGTGGGTAAACTCCTTTGTCGTTAATAATCCGAATATGATTGCATACATCTATATGGTTAAACGTGTACCTTAAACTTGGATTTAGATCTAAAAATTCAAACCGGATTGGGGACGAATTATCCTTCTACCCGGTACACACTCTTAATGCGACGAATGACGGCAAGGGATTCAAAGTGTTTCAATACTTTATCCATGCTTGCCTTGCTAGCGTTATGCGTAACAATGATGATCTCAGCATCCGGGTTATGCTCGTTCGGCTGTTGCACGACTGAAGCCAGGCTGACTTCGTATTCAGCGAAGATTTGTGTAATCTGCGCCAGTACCCCTGCCTTGTCATCTACGTGCAGCAAAATAAAGTTTTTCGACATAATGTGCTCGTCACTTTGCAGGCGCTTCTGTTTATAAGGCACAATGGCTTTAAGACCATTCACACCCAGCTTCAGGTTTTTGATCACAGCCACGATATCCGCTACTACAGAAGTTGCCGTCGGAAGCTCACCTGCACCCGCACCGTAGAACATCGTCTCACCTACAGCTTCGCCATGTACATACACAGCGTTGAACACCCCATTGACGGATGCAATCGGATGATTCTGTCTTACCATCGTTGGCTGAACACTAATGGTGATCTCATCATCCCGACGATCTGCGATACCCAGTAGCTTCATCTCATAGCCAAGTCTTTTGGCATACGTAATATCTTCACGGGTTACGGATGTAATCCCCTTAACGGTTACGTCTTTCAGTTCCACATTGGTACGGAAGCCCAAAGTGCCCAGAATCGCCATTTTGCGAGCTGCATCGAGTCCTTCGACATCCGAAGTTGGATCGGTTTCTGCGTATCCGAGTGCTTGAGCCTCGGCCAGAACCTCTTCATATGAGGCGCCTTCCTGGCTCATTTTGGTCAAAATAAAGTTCGTTGTTCCGTTCACAATCCCCATAATGCGGGTAATCCGGTCGGATGAGAAACCTTCAATCAGCGTTCTGATGATCGGAATGCCCCCAGCCACACTCGCTTCGTAGAATACATCACATTGCTTTTCCTGTGCCTTGGCCAAAATCTCGGAACCGTGCAGTGCCATTAAATCCTTGTTCGCGGTTACGATATGCTTGCCTCGCTCCAGTGCTTCAAGAATGTACTCTTTGGTCTGATCAATGCCACCCATAACTTCCACGATAACATCAATATCTGGATGACGAATGACTTCCCAAGGATCTTCAGTGAGCTTCGCACGGTCTACAGCAATGACACGATCTTTTTCCGTATTCTTAACTGCAATCTTCTCTATAACGATCGGTGATCCAACCTGACTGCTCAAATCCTCCTGATTTCCTTCCACGATGCGAACGACCCCAGTCCCCACCGTACCCAGACCCAACAACCCCACTTTTACCGGTTTCACTAACGATCTACCCCCAATGTCTTTTCTCCTTCACCCCTGTACGATTTAACCATACAAACAACTTATTCCTAAACGTTTTACGATAACGTCTAATTAACCTTGGCCTACAATGCGCGTGCGTCGAACCCCGGGCATATCCTGCATCCGATCGAGCATTTCTCCGATTTCCCCATGGAGGTGTGATGTCTCCACTGAAATGACAACATTGGCTCTCCCCTGGAGCGGAATACTTTGATTAATAGTTAGCACGTTGGCTCCATAACCAGCTACATGTCCGAGCACACGAGACAATATTCCTGACTGATGCTCCAAATCAATGGAGATCGTTACAATTCGCTCCCGTTCAAGCTGATTGATCAAATGGATGCCATCCTTGTACTTATAAAAAGCACTTCGGCTTAATCCAACCTGTTCAACCGCCTCATGAACTGTTTTGACATCCCCGGAAGCTAGCAGTTCTTTTACCTGCATGGTCTTTACCACAGCCTCTGGCAAAATGTCTTCCCGTACTAAGTAATAGCGTTCATTCACAGAACGTCCTCTCCTCAAAGACTCATGTATTCATATAGTGGACATTATATAGGATCTATCTCAAAAGGGCAATACCTCACATGTCTATTTTTGAAAAACTATTCCTAACAGTATACAAGTTTATCCCATGTGCAGGTAAGGAAAAATAAAAAAACGCAGAGCAGCGGGTAATCTCCCACTTCTCTGCGTTTATGTTTTAACCACTATCCGTACTGCGGCCTGCTATCTTAATAATAGCTGCTGCCTTCCACAAATTCGAACTCAAACTCGCCAATGCGCACAATGGTGCCTTCTTCAGCTCCGCGTTTACGCAATTCCGCATCCACACCCATATAGCGCAATGTACGCGCCAGCTTGAGAATTGCTTCATGCGAATTCAGCTGCATCCGTTTCATCATACGTTCAATCTTGGCACTTTCGACCACGAAGATTTCATTCTCCCGTACAATACGGAAACCATCGTCCTCTTTTTTGTCCAAGCTGTACACTTTGCGTTCGGATAAGTCAGCAACTTCTTCAACCACTGGCTCGTCCGGAATTTGATCCAGCAGATCAGCCGCACGATACAGGAGCTCTTGAATCCCTTTCCGTGTCAGGGACGAAATAGGCATAACTTCAATATCCGGTTGAACTTCACGAGCCTTCTGCAAAAACTCTTCCAGATTAGCTTCGGAATCCGGCATGTCCATTTTATTGGCTGCTACAACCTGTGGTCTCTCAGCGAGGACAGGATTGTACAATTTGAGTTCCTCGTTGATTTTCTGCCAGTCTTCGAACGGATCACGTCCTTCTGAACCAGACATGTCAACAACATGAACGATAATACGTGTACGTTCTACGTGACGCAAGAACTCATGTCCAAGCCCAATACCTTCATGAGCACCTTCAATCAGACCAGGCAAGTCGGCCATAACAAAGCTACGGCCTTCACCCACACCAACAACACCCAGGTTAGGTGTAATGGTTGTAAAATGATATGCTCCAATCTTTGGCTTGGCTGCCGAAACAACAGACAACAGTGTAGATTTCCCGACACTTGGGAAACCAACCAAACCGACATCTGCCATGACCTTAAGCTCAAGTACGATGTAACGTTCTTGACCTTCTTCGCCATTTTCGGCCAGTTCTGGCGCTGGATTGTTAGGCGTGGCAAAACGAATGTTTCCCCGTCCGCCTCGTCCGCCACGAGCAACAACAACCTGTTGACCATGACGTGTCAAATCAGCCAGTACTTCTCCACTGTCTTCATCCAAAATCACGGTTCCAGGTGGAATACGTACAATCATGTTCTCAGCGTTCGCGCCATGCTGACTTTTATTACGTCCCTTCTCACCACGAGGGGCCTTGAAGTGACGCTGGTAACGGAAATCCATCAACGTACGCAGACCTTCATCCACACGGAAAATGATGTCAGCTCCTCTGCCTCCATCACCCCCGGCAGGTCCGCCGTTCGGTACATACTTCTCACGACGAAACGAAATAATTCCGTCCCCTCCGTCTCCGGCTTTCACATAAATCTTCGCTTTATCTACAAACATTGGTTAACCCCTTCTTCCTATATTCCGCAAGGCATTCTGAATTGTATAAACGTATCCTCAGACGGAAGCTGCTCCGTTCTGACTTTTTTTCCTTTGAGTACGGCATTGAGCTGCCGCAATGTTTCCGGATCGGGTGTTTGATCCCCATCCAGCCGGACAACCACATCTCCGTGATCCTGTCCGAAGTTCAAGGTCAGTTTGCGAACCTCTCCCCAAGACGACCGGCCGCCGCCATATTGATAGGCTCGAATCGCATCGGCAATCGCCCCCGTAAGCGACTCGCCATCCTCGGGAGAGACCAGAGCACTAAGCTGCAACTCTTCCTCTACGACCACATGCAATTCCAGAGCGACTCCACTGGTCCGGAAAGATTGAAGATAAAATACGAGTGAAGGAATACCCAATCTGGAGATTCGGCTTTCTTCGTTAACCCGCTCTACTATTCTTTCCACACATTGCACTGATTTATCAAGTTTGCCCAGTCTAAGATATCCATACAATACCTGAAGATCGTTCATCCAATCATGCCTATGATGATTTAATGATGCAATTGCTGTCTTTTCCATAGATTGTATGATGGTTCTGCGTTCCGCCTCTGCTTGTCTCTTCATCACATTCACAGAAACAAAAAGCACCGCGACGGACCACAATGCGTATACAGCTATTGAAATAATCACTGGATACAGCATAACGAAAACCAAAGGAATCAGAAGTGAACATGCCGCAATCCAGGGCACTCTTTTCCAAGATTTCATGGCTTCTCCCCGTTCTACAAAACTCGGTTGGTTTAAACCCCACCGTAACCAAGTATAACATGTCTTTTCTGCCAGTTCATTATCGAATAACCTATAAATACAAAAAGCCTCCGGCAAAAATGCCGAAGGCTCCTTAGGCGGAATGCCGATATTATGCTTCTACTGCAGCTGCTACTGGAGCAACATTCACAGGGTAGATGCTTACTTTTTTACGATCGCGTCCCCAACGTTCGAATTTCACAACGCCGTCAACTTTCGCAAACAAAGTGTCATCTTTACCGATACCCACGTTAGTACCTGGGTGAATTTTCGTTCCGCGTTGGCGAACGAGAATGCTACCACCAGTTACTGTTTGTCCGTCAGCACGTTTAACGCCAAGGCGTTGTGCGTTACTGTCACGACCATTCTTCGTGGAACCTACACCTTTTTTCGATGCGAATAACTGAAGATTTAATTTCAACATGATTGGTTGTCCTCCTTCTTTGATTATTTGACTTGCTCTATCTGAATATACTTTCCGTATGACTCTGCAATATCAGTGAGCATAAGCACCATGGATTCGAGTAGCAATTGTACCTGGGACCAGGTTCCGTCTTTCTCCAACACCGGTAAAGAAGCGCTTAAAAAGCCATTCTTCATCTTGGCGTCCATTTCGACACCAGTCAGTGTTTCAATCGAGTTCACCGTACCCACTGTAACAGCGGATACCCCGGCACATACGATGTCTTCTCCTCGCTTGGCAAAATTAGCATGCCCTTTGATGGAGAAACGATCGATGCTCCCGTCATCATTACGAAAGATTTGAACGATAATCACTTATCGCACCTTCTTACGCTTTGATTGCTTCGATAGTTACTTTTGTATACGGTTGACGGTGACCTTGCTTCACATGGTAGTTCTTTTTAGGTTTGTATTTGTATACAACAACCTTTTGTCCTTTGCCATGTTTCTCCACTTTAGCCGTTACAGTTGCTCCGGAAACCAATGGTGTACCTGCTGTCAAACCTTGATCGTTAGATACAGCCAGGACACGGTCGAACGTTACGCTTTCGCCATCGTTCGCAGTCAATTTCTCGATGAACAGAACATCGCCCTCTTGGACTTTGTACTGTTTGCCACCTGTTTCAATAATTGCGTACATTTGCCTTGCACCTCCTCATGTCTCAGACTCGCCCGGTCTCAGGTGACAGTGTCCTTGCGGAACTGTTCTTGTACCCGGCCAGTGCGGTTACAGCATGTGCAAGACCAATAGGCTAAACACATACCTGATGATTATACCACCAACTACACTAAAAATCAATGCAACGGCGAAATATATCTTTTGCCTGTCCCATGACAGGAAGAACACGGCTCCACGTAAGGGAGCGTGCTCTCTTCCCGTACCTTCTTACGGGTAAGTTCAAGCAATCCCAGCTTGGTCCAACCCATTACAAAAGCCTTGGTTCGATCCTTCTTGAGTTCATTTTCCAGCGTTGCCGCAACTTCATGCCGATTCATCGCTTCCTCCATATCAATGAAGTCCACAATAATCATGCCACCGATATCCCGAAGACGCATTAAACGGGCGATCTCAACCGCTGCCTGCATGTTCGTTTCCGTTACGGTCTCTTCCAGACTGTCGCCGCCTGCTCCCGTGTACTTGCCTGTATTGACATCGACTACAGTGAGCGCCTCGGTATGATCAAGGACAATATATCCGCCTCCAGGCAGCCATATCTTGCGGGCGAAATCCCTGTTCAACTGCTCCTGCACACGATAAGCAGCAAAAATTGATTCTTCTCCCCTGTACACCTGTACTTTAGGTTGATGGCCTGGACAGATCTCCTCCAGCAAAGCACTCAATTCACGGGCTTGTGCTTCATTATCCGTAATGACTTCATCGCTACCAGGCGTATACACATCACGAATGATCCGCTGAACCATACTCTGATCTCGATGCAGCAGGCTTGGTGAAGGCAAACTATCCGCTTTTTCACGAATCAGACGCCACTGCTCACGTAATGTTTCCAAGTCGGCCTGAATGGCTTCCCTCTGTTCCTCTGCGGATACGGTTCGTATGATAAGCCCCTCTTCGTCCCGTCTCAGTTGTTCACCCAGCGTTTTGAGGCGGGATCGATCGCCCTCACGGGCAATTTTCTTGGAGACGGCTACATAGTCTGCTAAAGGCATATAGACAAGCCAGCGGCCCGGCAGCGAATAATGAGTCGTCACCCGGGCTCCCTTGCTTCCTACTGGCTCCTTCAGGACCTGGACGATTACATCCTGACCTGGACGAAGCAGCTCCGAAATTGAAGGCTTCACTTTGGGTTGTTTCTCCAGATTGGGATGCAATACATCGTCCACATACAGAAAAGCATTCTTTTTCTGACCGATATCCACAAAAGCAGCTTGCATACCTGGTAACACGTTCACTACCCGTCCTTTGAAATACGAACCCAGCAGTCCACGCTCGCGTGTACGCTCTGCCATGAATTCTACAGCTTTGCCTTCTTCCAGAAGCGCCATTTGCATGAGGTTATGTTCATTATGTACAATCATTTGTTTCATGGCTTCACCTCTAGAAGACAATTCAATTCATCCACATCCATTCTGTATCTTTGCATACTCATTGTACATGTATTAACCCAATTCAGGACAGATCCACCAAGATGCTACAACTTATCCGTGTCTTGTTTGAAATAAGAACCGATGATTCGCTGCTCAGGCAAAACGGCCATGATTCTTCCCTGTCTATTCATCACATATATCATATGGTATCTTTCTCTCTTTAATAGACGCAAAATAGTCTCCAAAGGTTTCGCCGGAAATGAGATTATCGGCTGCGCCAAACTGCCTGTAGCCGCATGACGGGTGAATGCACTTTCACGATTCATCAGAAATCGGATAAACCGGTAGGGAATATTTCGGTAATCGGTCACATTGGAATAGAACAGAAAAATTCCGATCAACAGGATATTTAACGGCAGCCCGTAATCACCGGTAAACCAGCGACCGATGGCAACCAAGATAACCCCTACGCTACACAGAATGCTGATTCTGTAAGTCCACATCAATGTCGTATAGTAGGGAGCAGCAAGACTAACGAGTGCCTGTACAATTTTACCTCCATCCAGTGGCAACACAGGTAGCAGGTTAAATAGGGCAATCAGCAGATTCCCCTGTATAATATAATCCAAAAAAAGCGGGTCTCCCAGATTCCCATACTTCAGCAACAAAACGATTCCAACCATGAGCATATTTTGAAACGGGCCTGCCAAAGCGATAATGATCTCCCGCCGGGCTGTAATATTTCCGGCATCCTCAATAACGGCGACGCCGCCAAAAGGAAGCATCTGTATCGAAAGGACACGGCAGCCCAGAAGGGCTGCCGCTGCAGCATGTCCACATTCATGAATAAAAACGATGGCAAACAGCGTGATGAGTTCAATAAAGTTTCCAGTCAACAGGGAAGCCATCATGATAATCACAAAAAAAGGATGAAACGAGATACGTACACCCCACAACCTAATCAAGGGCAACCACTTCCGCAGGGTCTACGTACTGCTCGCCCTCTTTTACAGCGAAATACAATGTGGCAGGTTGATCATTTCCAGTCTCCTTTATGCTACCGACCGCGTCACCCGCTTCTACCCAATCATTCACCTGGACTTCACTCTCGTTCAAGCGTCCGTATATCGCTGTGACTTGACCCGAGTGCTGGATTACAACCGTTGTCCCATTTTCCGGATCATCCAATACTTGAAGTACTCGTCCGGCATCTGAACTAACTACTTGAATAAGTCCCGTACCGCCAGCTTCAGGAACAATCTCAATGCCTTTCATGCTCAGAGCAAAAGGCTGAACGACAATTCCCGAGATCGGTTTGCCGAGCAGATGTCGAATTCCCGAGCCGTTCACAGGATCGGTGGTATGTCCAAGAACAGGCAGGAATGACGGCGTTCCACCAAAATGCCGTTCGTACCAGGCAGCAGCATAGGCAAAATCCATATCCCGATGCAGCACATCGGCGATCACAGTTTTGGCAGGTGTCGTCCATGAAGTGTTCAACTGGAACAATCCCCAGACGCCACCGAATAATAAAATGCTAACCACCGTTCGTCCCACAAATGACTTCATCAGATTGAAGCGTGGATGGCCGCCAGGACCATAATGCCCGTTCTCTTTTTTCCACAGCCACTCCGGATCTCTTTCCTGTTCCGCCAACGAAGATCTTGCTGTTCGCAGATTTTCTTGTATATCCATAGACGAGAAAGGATTACGTTGCGCGGATGAACGCTTATCGGATAGCGAGCCCGATTCTCGCTGCTGCATAATTTCTTCCGTAGCACCATCCATTAACCGCCGAATGCGCTCTTCTCTTCTCTGCTTGATTCTGAGTTTCGTATTCATGGAATGTCCTCCCGCCGAGGCTTGTTTACTACATCTTATGAAGGGCTCGTTCATAATATGAACAAGCTTCGGCTGGAAGCAAAAATAACCCCACAACGTAGAGTCCTCCTGTGAAGTACATATCCTGTTCTATACAAGTCGACTTTAATCAAAGGCTCCATAATAATCAAAAAGCCGGGCTTGAGGGCCACGGCTGTCATACATAAATGTGATGAGAAAGAGCGAGTTAACCCATTCCAAGAAACTTCTTAAAACGTGTGAAAGCACCCTTTTTTTGCTCCAATTGCATCAGAGGAACGGTATCTCCCAGAATACGACGGGCAATATTACGATAGGCAATGGCCGCAAGTGAATCCGGATTCATTACTGTAGGCTCTCCCGAGTTGGCTGCCTTGATGACAAGTTCATCATCAGGAACAATCCCAATCAGATCAATGTTAAGTACTTGTAAAATGCCGTCAATGTCGAGCATGTCGCCTGATTTGACCATATTGTTACGGATACGGTTCACGACCAGTTTTGGTGATTGAATGTGTGAACTCTCCAGCAAACCAATGACTCGGTCCGCATCACGCACAGCCGCATTTTCTGGTGTAGTCACTACAATCGCCTGGTCAGCTCCTGCAACCGCATTTTTGAACCCCTGCTCAATTCCGGCTGGACAATCGATAATGACGTATTCAAAATCTTTTTTCAATTCGAGAATAATGTCCTTCACCTGTTCTGGTGACACAGAGTTCTTATCTCTCGTTTGTGCTGCAGGCAGCATATATAATTCTTCAAAACGTTTATCTTTGACCAAAGCCTGATTCAGTCGGCAGCGGCCGTCTGCAACGTCACACAGATCATAAATGATCCGGTTTTCGAGTCCCATCACAACATCCAGATTGCGCAGGCCGATATCGGTATCTACCAGACAAACCTTTTTGCCGAGCAGCGCCAGCGCTGTCCCGATGTTTGCCGAGGTGGTTGTTTTACCCACGCCGCCTTTACCCGAAGTGATCACGATCGCCTCTCCCATGAGCTACACTCCTTTAAACACATTAAAATCTCGGCGCAACCGAACGATATTGCTCATCTTGTCGATCTGCATCTGATTGTCCTGTAAATAAGCAAATTCCATTCCGGTCTCTCGGCTCTCCCACTCATCCGGAGGACGGCTGATGATGTCAGCGATCCGCAGCTGCGTTGGTGCAAACACCGAAGCAGCAATGATCGAGTCTTCGTCCCCACCAATTCCAGCGTGAGCCATGCCTCTGAGTGAACCCAAAACATATATATCTCCGGTACACGTTACTGTGCCCCCCGGATTGATATCACCAAGAAACAGTAGATTCCCTTCATGATGAAGCACCTGACCCGAACGTACCATACCACACATGGTTACAATCGGCGGCGGCCCTTTAACCTCTGGTTTAAGGGCCGGTGAGTCAATGGAACGAATGAGCAAATTCCCTTTTTGTTTCAATATATCAAGAACTGCTTCTTTCTGGTCCTCCGTCACTTCGCGGCTGCCCAGTTTGATATCCACATGAACAATCGGTCCGGTTAAAATATTTTGATGGCTGTGTTCCAGCTTATAGCGGAGCTCGTAGAGCAATTCCTCGAATTCACATTGATCGTCCAACAGGAAAACCAGGCCGTCTCGGATGCCTTTAATCGTTACGTGATTCGATTTTACCGTCATAAGCCTGTCCCTCCCATCTCATTACATTTCGTGCCCGGGTCCCCAAGTTCCTGCTTCTCACTCCATAAATGTATCAAGAAGCTTCTTGTACTTTGCTCTTTCTCTTACCAATCCGCTCCAGTTGTTTCCGAAGAGGAACATAAATGATCAGCGCGAACACAAAATGAATGAACAAATTGGGAATCATGTATTCAAGCAATGCCCAGTCAAATGTCACATGATTGAGTTGGAAGAGCTTGTACAGAAAGAATAACATGGTGTCATTCAGCAAACTTCCCAACAGGACGACGGAAACCATAACCGGCAGTGGTGCACGCGGCGCTTGAAAAATAAGTCCCATCATATATGCCGATAATCCCATAGAGAATCCGTATGGTCCAATCATTTCGCCGTAGAATACGACGTCGTGCAAGAGTCCAAATAATATGCCCAGCACCAACGCCGTGTGCCGATGATGATATACAGCGATAAACAAAATCACGATGTAGACCAGGTTGGCAGAAATACGCATTTGCCAGGCCGAAGGAATGAGCAGCGGAAGAATCGTTCCTTCAACAATGAACAAAACGAACAGTAACAGGAATAAGACTTGCTTGCGCGTTACCATTATTCTTTTACCTCAGATGGGATAATCACAATCAGTTCCTTCCAGTCTAGAAAGCTTGCATATGGCTTAATTGTAGCTGTTTGTGTTAAACCATATTCGCTTTTCTCAACCTTCTCCACTTCTCCGATACGCATGTACTTCGGAAAATTGTTGATAATCCCGGAGGAGATGATTTCATCACCTTTTTTGATATCTGAATCTTCCGAGATCTTGGTCATTTTGAGCATACCGGTCTTTGGATCATAACTCTCGATCATACCAAACACTTTTTCTTTGCCAACCGCTGTAGCTGCAATGGCATTGGATGTTGGATCATTCGCGTCCATGGACGTTAACAGATTAACTGTTGACGTGTATGAACTGACATGACTGACAACCCCAACCAGACCCTCTTGCGAAGTAACAGCCATTCCAGCCTTGATTCCTGCATTTTCACCAATATCGATATTAATCGTTCTGCTGTTTGGGTCAGAGTTGGCACTGATGACTTGAGCAATTCGTGAACCGTAGTTATATCGATTCTTTTGTTCCTCGGTAAAATTGAGAGCTTTCTGGAGCTGTTCATTCACCTGCTCCATATCATTGTATTTCAGCCGATCTCGGGTATAGTGACCCATTGCAATGCGAAGCTCTTCATTTTCTTGATATACCGTACGCATGTTCGCCAAATCTTTGAAAAAGCCCGCTACAGAAGAAGCGGGCTTGTAAAATACGTATTGTACAAATCCGACTGAATCCTTCAGGAATTTCTCCGGCCAGGATAGAGCGGTTCGCGGACCGAGCGTAAAGCCCATTAACGCGATAAATGTAACAAGGCCCACCAGCAAAACAAAAAGTCTTTTGTTACCCAGCAGTTTAAACAGTTCGACCACCCTCTAACATCCATTATTCTCTTCCGAGCCATGCCCGGCGGGGAGACTGTCAGACTTATAGTCCCATCGAGAATATCAGTCGATTCTCCCCGGGTATGCGGGTAATAGCTCTCCCGGGGTTAACCGGGTCCTCTTCGTTGATATCATGCCCTTTGGTCGATAAACGAGCCAAGCATAGCATATATCAATTAACGTTTGGAACGAACTGCCGAACTGCTTCTGCTCTTGAACAAATGAATATTCTCAAGCGCTTTACCTGTTCCGATTGCAACGCAATCAAGCGGGTTCTCTGCTACGATAACAGGCATTCCTGTCTCACCAGCAAGCAGCTTGTCCAGATTGCGAAGCAATGCGCCGCCACCTGTGAGAACAATACCACGGTCCATAATATCTGCTGCCAACTCAGGAGGACATTTCTCCAATGTTACTTTTACAGCTTCAACAATGGCATTCACCGTATCCGCCAGAGCTTCGCTGATTTCATCCGAAGTAATCGTAATCGTCTTCGGCAGGCCTGTAACGAGGTCGCGTCCACGAATTTCCATTGTTTCCACTTGCTCAAGCGGCATAGCTGATCCGATATCCATTTTCAACTGCTCCGATGTACGTTCACCGATCATCAGATTATACTGGCGTTTAATGTATTGAATCACGGATTCATCCATCTCGTCACCCGCTACACGAACCGAACGACTTGTTACAATACCGCCAAGAGAGATGACAGCCACTTCCGTTGTACCGCCACCAATATCGACAACCATACTACCCGTTGGTTCCCATACAGGCAGATCTGCACCAATGGCAGCTGCAAAAGGCTCTTCAATCGTATAGGCTTCACGTGCTCCAGCCTGTTTGGTTGCATCTTCAACCGCGCGTTGTTCTACTGCAGTAATCCCGGATGGTACACATACCATCACGTTCGGATGACGTTGGAACATGGAGCGTTGTTTCTGCGCCTCACGGATGAAATATTTGATCATCGTTGCCGTTGTATCGAAATCGGCAATAACGCCATCTTTCATTGGACGAATGGCACGAATGTTACCTGGTGTACGTCCAATCATTTTTTTGGCGGCTTCACCTACTGCCTCGATGGTTTTTGTATCTGTCCGTATAGCGACAACCGAAGGTTCCCGCACCACAATTCCTTTTCCACGTACATAAACCAGCGTATTCGCTGTCCCCAAATCAATACCCAAATCTTTCGTAAAACCACCAAACATGACGTAATCTCCTTTTCTGCCTCATATAGCCGCCCCAGTGAATCAAGAGCATTTCATTTTCATTACCACCATAATGGTGGAGCTAATATTCGCATTTGTTTTGTGTTGCATTGTTTTGCATTTGTAAAGTGAACCTATCTTCTACGGACAACGCCGTCAACATTCATAGGAAAACATCAACGCCAACCATTATATTATACTAAGCCCTTCTCCTTCAAACTTACGTACGTTCCATCTCCGATAATAATGTGATCCAGCACGTCTATGCCTACAATTTCGCCGGCTTCGATCAGTCTTTTGGTTATTTGGATGTCCTCTGGACTAGGCGTAGGATCACCACTGGGATGGTTGTGTGCGCACACAATAGAGGCGCTGCTGCATTTGATGGCAGCCCGGAACACTTCACGCGGATGAACAATCGAAGCGTTAAGGCTACCCATGGAGAGTGTTTCCTGGGCAATAATGTGGTTTTTGCTATTCAGGAAAAGACACACAAAGTGTTCTTTCTGCAAGTAACGCAATTGTTCGGTAAGGATATCGGCCGCATCACGTGGGGTACGAATTGAAGTTGACTGTGTAAGTCTGCTCTTCGCAATTCGATGACCAAGCTCAATGCTAGCTTTCAGCTGTACAGCCTTGGCCATGCCGATACCCTTCATCGCAGTCAGTTCTTCCAGGCTCAAATCCATCAACGAGCGAATTCCACCCGCTTCAGTCAGAATCCGCTGTGCCATATGCACTGCGGATTCCTGTCTTGTACCTGTTCGAAGTAAGATCGCCAGCAATTCAGCATGGCTTAAGGCGCCCGCCCCATATTCCATCATGCGTTCTCTCGGGCGTTCTTCCTGGGGGATGTCGCGCATCATATATTGAGGCGACTCCATATGTTCCCTCTTTTCAGATCGTCAATTGCGGAATTTCATGTACGTGGCAATACATGTACGCCGAATCCATCCAGCATGTCGCTTAGCAAGGACAACGGTAGGCCCACCACATTGAAATAACATCCTTCAACACGTTCTATCAATGAAGCACCAATGCCCTGAATGGCATATGATCCCGCCTTGTCCGAAGGCTCTCCAGTCTGAACATACGCACGAATCGTAGCTTCAGACAGTTCCTTCATCGTAACATTAGTCTGTCGATATTGAACCATGGATTGTCCATTACTTGCATCGATACAAGCTACTCCCGTGAAAACACGGTGTACACGCCCCTGTAGACGAGATAACATTCGTTCAGCGTCCGCTTCGTCTACGGGTTTACCAAGAATATCACCATCCAGAACGACAACAGTGTCACTACCAACAATAACAGCATCCTGTTCGCGACCTTCCAGCCCGCGATAAACGGCAAGCGCCTTACGCATCGCAAGCTCCTGTACCGTCTGTTCAGGAGTCCATTCCGGCGGTGTATCTTCATCGGCGTGACTTGGTATTACTTCAAAAGCTAGATGGAGTGATGCGATCAGTTCTTTACGCCGCGGCGAAGTGGAAGCCAGAATAATACGACGCTGTTGTGTTTTATCCAAAATAACCGGCCCCTTAAGCTACGGCGACATCCTGTCGGATCACGCTAGTAGATATCATTTTTTTTAGTTTCTTCGTCAAAATTCGTCATTCTCCTATAACCTGCGATACAGCCATACAGCAGCAATAATACCGATCAGACTCAGGAGGCTCATTTGAAATTGAAGTGAAATATCATAACTGATAATATCCAGATCAGCCTGCGGCGACCAACGAATGGTCGTGGCTTTCGTTAGAAAGGCAACGGCCTTTACAGGCTGCAGTGCCTTGGCGATCCACGCACCGGCTAGCCAGCCGAGCAGCAGAAACAGCAATAACATGCCGAAGTTTTTTTTCATCGGTGATCTTCCCTCGCCATTTTTTGACACCCACATTATTATACGGGGTTTTGTACGTCAATACAAACACAAATCCGGCAAGGGGAACTATTTCCAGTTCCTTGCCGGATAGGTATTTCAAGGCTGTGTTATGGGAAAGCGGTGATTACTGTTTTATCGCTTCAAGCCATTTTTTTTGTTGTAATACATATTCCATCAGATCGGACTGTACAGACCACATATGCACATTAGCCGGATTTTTGTTGTATTCGGCAATTGCTGTTACCGCACTGGCCATCGATTTTTCCATCGCCGATACATAGGGTTGCACGTCTGCACTCAGGCCTGGTGCAATACTATTCAAACCGGTCAGCCAGAGCTGATGCTGGTTCTGTAATGAGGTCATCGTTTCGGTTGAGACGGCTTCTGGAACAGACTGACCAAGTTGCTGGATCGAGAGGGTAGACAGTTGTTCAACCAAAGCAGATCCACTTGCGAAGAATTGCTGCACATCCTCTGCTTTTCCGCCAAATACTGCCGGGTTCACTTCTGGGTTGACGATTTCCTTGACGTACAGCTCCACTCCTTCGTCCTTAAGCCTTGAGCTGAGCAGCTTGGCCTCCTCACGGTCAGCCGAAATGCCAGCATACACCCGATTACCATCCTCCGGGTCGGAGCCTGCGGCAATGCCTGCCTGGGACAGTTCCACCTTCGCCTGTTCAGCGCGTTCAGGAGAACTGAATACACCATATTGCAGGGCATAATAGCTGCCGCCTGTAGTTGTTGCCTGGAGCTGCTGTTCCGAACCTGCCACTCCCTGCTGACCTGTTACGGCAGATACCGCCTGATTGGCGGGGATCTTGCTGCCAGGATCTACGGCCCCTTCACGGTTAAAAAAAGAAAGAATAACCATGCCGAAGAGGGCCCCGGTCACAAGCGCACCCGTTACTGAACCAATCATTTTCCAGCCCCTTGGGGGACGATTTCGCTTATAAGAGTAGTTTTCACTATCTGCAAGCCAATCATGACCTCCATAATTCTCGTCCGATCTGTTATCGTCCTCATCTCCCGGATACGCAGTAAGATGATTATAATTGTATCCAGGCTCACCAAGTTTCGAATCCTTGTCCGTTCTTTGGTAAGGTTCAGGTACAGTGGAGCCTGTCAGTATCGTCTCTCCCCAGTCACCGGGAATATCCTCTGGTGTCCATGAAGGCGTTGAATTCAACCGCGTTGGTGTTGGCGTTGGACTGTGCGGAATTTCTTCACTCAAAGCTGCAAATGTGCTGGATGTGGGTATCCCCTTGTTTTCAGGCTTGTCCGACTCGTTATCCCCAAAGCGAAACGTCATTCTAGCATTGCTCACCCCGTACCCTCTCCTTTGTCCCATTTATAACAGCTATATGCGGAGAGAATTAGAAACATTCCATTTCATGCAAAAAAACCGCCTGCTTCGAAATGAAGTCAGACGGTTTTACGATTGTAATTATTTCAACCCTTTGGCAAGTGTATCGCCAACTTTCCAGATATCACCTGCACCCATCGTGAGCACAAGATCGCCTGGCTGAAGACGGTTCTGCAGATCTGCAACAACTTCTTCCTTTGTCGGAAGATAACGCGCAGAAGCATTACTGTTTTGAACAATGAGTTCAACCAGCCTAGCCGAGTGAACACCTTCAATCTGTTTTTCGCCCGCAGGGGAATAGATATCGGTAATGAGAACCTCATCTGCTTCTGCAAAGGCACGACTGAACGCATCAAGCAGGAAGAACGTACGTGTGTAACGCTGTGGCTGGAATACCGCAATGATACGTTTCCCTGTTGCTTTGGCCGCACTGATTGTAGCCTCAATCTCGGTCGGGTGATGAGCATAATCATCAATAATCAGCATATCACGCGCCTCACCCAGCACCTGGAATCTGCGTTTCGCTCCATGGAACTGGATAATGGCGGCTGTAATTTTCTCAAATGGAATACCTGCTTCCAGACAGGTAATAACCGTAGCCATCGCATTATAAACGTTATGTTTACCTGGAACTGACAACTCCACCTTACCCAACACATTGCCCTGATGGCTCATCGTAAAGGAAATTCGGCGGTCGCCAAGCACGATATCTGTTGCTGTATAATCAGCAGCATAATCAATGCCGTATGTGGTCACCCGTGATTTCAGCTCCGGTAAAATGGCTTGAACATTCTCGTCGTCAGCACATACAATGGCCGTGCCTTCTGGACGAATCTGACTCAGGAACTGCACATAAGCCTTTTTGAGTTCTTCAAAATCACTGTTGTAGTTCTCAAGGTGATCCGCTTCAATATTAGTCACAATACCGAGCCAAGGATGATACTGCAAAAATGAACCGTCGCTCTCGTCCGCCTCTGCAACAACCCAGTCGCCTTGGCCTGCCTTGGCGTTGGTCCCCACGTTCATGATTTCCCCGCCAATGATGTATGTCGGGTCTGTATCACATTTATCCATAACGAGTGCAATCATGGATGACGTAGTTGTTTTGCCATGAGCCCCGGCTACAGCCACACCTTTGCGCTCGTTCAGCAAACGTGCGAGCATCTGGGCGCGATGCAGAATCGGGATGTTCAGCTTTTCAGCTGCCACCCGTTCCACATTATCAGCTGGAGCTGCCGTGGAGTAGACAACCAGGTCTGCCCCGTTTACATGCTCTGCCGTATGTCCGATATATATTTTCGCTCCCTTGGCTGCCAGCTTCTCGGTCAACTCCTGTGAAGCGACATCCGATCCGGTAACGGTGTATCCCATCTCAAGCATAACTCTCGCGATGGCACTCATGCCATATCCGCCAATCCCTATAAAATGAACGTGTTCCGATGTATTTAACAAAACTTTCACCAACCTTTTTCAGAATCGGTTTGATGCAAAAGGGCTGCCCGCACATCTGCAATCAGGTACAATGTGCCGGACACCACCCCCAGATCTTCCGCTTCCGTCCGTGACTTCAATAGATCAAGTGCCTTTGCCCATTCGGGCTCGACGATGATTTCCAGCTCCGGTTTCGCAATGGCGGGACGTACCCGTTCGACGATCTGCAGCAATTCGGCTGCATCCATTTTGCGTCGGAAATCTGGCTCGGTCAGGATCAGCGTATCCACTAGTGGCAGTATATGCTGCAAATACGCTTCGTGATGCTTATTCGCCAGCATGCCCATCATCAAAATTAACTTGTTGTGAGGATATACGTCGATAATGCTCTTGGCCAGCGATTCGGCCCCCTCTGGATTATGCGCTCCATCCAGTACAATGCGGGGCTGATCAACCACTTTCTCGAACCGTCCTGCCCAGAAGGCATGTTCCAGTCCAAGTGCAATATCTTCATCATCCAGCATAAATGCCATGTATTGGCGAAGCAACTCCAGTACCATAAGTGCACCCGCTGCATTGTCGCATTGATGTACGCCCTGCATACGAATACGAGCGTCCAGATCACGGAACGGTCCTGTAAAATGAAAAGATTGTCCGTTCTCATCACTGTCCAGTCTATGATAGGAGAAACGATCTCCCGCCAGATACACGGTTGAACGCAGCCGCTCTGCCGTCTCCTGGATCACCTTCACAGCCTCTGGCTGCGTGGCACAGGTAACAACGGGTACCCCCGCCTTAATAATACCTGCCTTCTCTCCAGCAATCGCCTCAATCGTATCTCCCAGTACATCCGTATGGTCCATACCGATATTGGTAATGACCGATACCACGGGTGTAACAATATTCGTTACGTCCATCCTTCCCCCGAGCCCTGTCTCCCATACCACAATGTCAGGGTAGCACTCTTCCGCATAATACAGAAGGGCGATTGCTGTAGATACCTCAAACATCGTAGGTGATCCAAGGGGAGTTGAAGCCATCTCTTGAACCAATGGATACAGGCGGTTTGAGAGTTTGAGCAATGTTTCTTCCGGGATATCCTCACCGTTGTACTGAAAACGGTTTGTGAATTTGGTGATATAAGGGGACGTAAACGTTCCAACATCATATCCCGCCTGAAGAAGTACTGACGTCAAAAAAGCGCAAGTCGAACCTTTGCCGTTCGTTCCCGCGACATGAATAAATTTGAGACGCTGGTGAGGATTACCCAGCAATGACATCAATCCCTCGATTCGTTCCAATCCAGGTCGGATGCCAAAAGGAATAAGGCCATTGATCCAGCTCACGGCCTCGTCATAGGTAAGTAAAGGAGATGCTATTTCTGTCCCGTTAAGTTCCGTCATATGATTCACCTTTGGTTTGAGTTTGGTTGAAAAAAGCGGCCGGATGGCGCAGAAGCTCTCCATCCGACCCGAATATATTAACCTTTCAGTTCCTTGATTCGTGCAATCACCTTATCCCGTTTATCGGAATAATCCGCTTGCTTGGCGCGCTCTTCCTCAATAACCTTGGCAGGAGCCTTGGCAACAAAGCCTTCGTTCGCCAGCTTTTTCTCCACACGGAGTACTTCGCCCTCAAGGTTCTGCAACTCTTTCTCCAGACGAGCCACTTCCTGATCAATATCAATAAGACCCGCCAGCGGCAAATACAGCTCAGCCCCAGTAATGACTGCAGTCATTGCTTTATCCGGTGAGCTCAGATCCAAGCCGCTGTCGAACTCGGACGTATTACAGAAACGTTTGATGTAATGGCTGTTGCGTTCAATGATGCTGGATGTCTCTGCGTTGTTCGCTTTCACCATCAATTCAATTTTCTTGCTCATTGGTACGTTTACTTCTGCACGGATGTTTCGTACTGCACGAATGGTATCCATAAGCAGGTTCATCTCGGCAACCGCCTCAGGGTTCTCCAGTGCAGGGTCATACACAGGCCAGGAAGCTAATGTAATCGTTTCGCCTTCATGCGGCAGATGCTGCCAGATCTCTTCCGAAATGTACGGCATGAACGGATGAATCAGGCGCATAGTCTGATCCAGCACATAAGCAAGCACCGATTGTGTTTTCTTCTTGGCAACCGGATCTTCTCCATAGAAGGACAACTTCGCAAATTCAATATACCAGTCACACAGGTCATCCCAAATAAAGTTATACAGCAAACGGCCTGTTTCTCCAAATTCATATGCTTCGATTAGACGCGTAATATCACGAGAAGTTTCGTTCAGGCGGTGCAAAATCCAGTAATCCGCTGTTCCAAGGTCTCCACTAATATCACGATCTTCATAGGTGAACCCTTCCAGATTCATCAGAGCGAAGCGCGATGCATTCCAGATTTTATTGGCAAAGTTACGAGCCTGTTCAACCCGCTCCCAGCGGAAACGGAGATCCTGACCCGGAGTACTACTTGTAGAGATCATGTAACGCATTGCATCCGCACCATATTTCTCAATCACATCTAACGGATCAACACCGTTGCCTAGCGATTTGGACATCTTGCGTCCGTCAGCATCACGAACAAGACCGTGCATCAACACATCCTTGAACGGAACCTCTTCCGTGAACTCCAGAGCGGTAAAGATCATGCGCGCCACCCAGAAATAAATAATGTCATACCCTGTTACGAGTACACTTGTCGGGTAATAACGTTTCAGATCTTCCGTGTCTTCCGGCCAGCCTAATGTAGAGAACGGCCATAATGCGGAACTGAACCATGTATCCAGAACGTCTTCATCCTGTCTCAGCTTGCGTCCAGCGTATTCTGGCAATGTTGTCGGATCTTCAGCAGATACAATAATTTCTCCAGTCTCCTCGTCATACCAGGCAGGAATACGATGACCCCACCACAATTGACGAGAGATACACCAGTCACGAACATTTTCGATCCAGTTCAGATACGTTTTCTCAAAACGATCCGGAACAAAATGAACCCCTTCACCGCTTTGTTGCTTCTCAATCGCTTTCTCCGCGAGTGGCTTCATCTCAACAAACCACTGTGTCGACAAATACGGCTCAACAACAGCTCCTGTCCGTTCGCTGTGTCCAACCTGATGCGTATGATCCTCAATGTTGATCAATACACCCTGTTCTTGCAGGTCTGCAACAATCTGCTTACGGCAGTCGCTGCGATCCAGTCCCTGATATTTGCCTGCTTCGGCATTCATCGTACCCGTCTCATCCATCACCGTAATCTGTGGCAGATCATGACGAAGGCCCACTTCGAAGTCATTCGGATCATGAGCAGGCGTTATTTTCACGGCGCCGCTTCCGAAATCTTTATCTACGTACTCATCTGCAATAACCGGAATTTCGCGTCCGATAATAGGCAGAACAAGCACCTTGCCAATCATGTCTGCGTAACGTTCATCCTTCGGATGAACAGCAACTGCCGTGTCTCCCAGCATCGTTTCCGGGCGAGTTGTCGCTACTGTGACATAACCACTTCCGTCTTTGAGCGGATAACGCAGATGGTACAAGTGACCCTGAACTTCTTTATATTCAACCTCGATGTCGGACAGTGCAGTTCGGTTCACCGGGTCCCAGTTAATAATTCGTTTGCCTCGATAAATGAGGCCTTTTTCATACAGTTGAACAAACACTTTACGTACAGCCTGGGATAGACCTTCGTCCAGTGTAAAACGTTCACGTGAGTAATCGAGCGACAAGCCCATTTTGCCCCATTGCTGGCGAATGGTTGTTGCGTATTGCTCTTTCCAGTCCCATACCTTCTCCAAGAACTTTTCGCGTCCCAGATCATAACGAGTCTGGCCTTCTTCACGCAATTTCTGTTCTACTTTGGTTTGGGTAGCAATACCTGCATGGTCAGAACCCGGCAGCCACAATGCATCATAGCCCTGCATCCGCTTGGTACGAATCAGAATGTCCTGCAGTGTGAAATCGAGCGCATGCCCGATATGGAGCATTCCGGTTACGTTCGGGGGTGGAATTACAATCGTATAAGGTTCAGCATCTTTACGCTGGCCTGCCTTGAAATATCCATTTTCCATCCAAGTGGAATACCATTTTTGTTCCGCAGCTTTCGGATCATATGTGGTTGGCATTTCTGTTGCAGCTGAATTTTTTTGTTCAGACATGTGTCATTCCTCCGTTACTTATTCATCATCGCCAAAAAACAAAAAAACCTTTCATCCATCAAAGGACGAAAGGTTAGCTTTCGCGGTACCACCTTTGTTTCACGCAGATAGAAAGGTAGACTACCCCTTCTGAACTTACGTGACACTTCAAGCAGATAACGGCTGCGACCGGCCCATCCTACCTTAGGAATGAATGATACTAAAGTTACTCATCCCTTGTATTCAAACAGGCAACTCCCGGGCGACTTCGATCAGTTGGTTCCTACGGAATTTCCCAGCGCTACAATCCCGCTCTCTGAAAGGTCATACTGTCTACTACTCCCGATCCACGTTGTTCTTCAAAAAACCTAAACACATCATACCCTGCCCGTGCCCGATAGTCAACCTGACAACAGCGGAAAAAGCGCGCTGCAATGCAGGTTGAGGGCTGACAAAGCAAAAACCCGCCATCCTCAAGGGATCACGGGTCGAAATGGTCATTAAACCAGCCTACAGGTTAAGGGATATATAGAATCTGTCCTTCTTCCACAACCTGTTCGGACAAACGATTATACAACTGGAGCTCTCGGGTACTTAACTGATATCGGTCTGCAATGGTATCGAGCGTCTCTTCACGCTGTACAATGCATAACTTCACCTTACGGAACGGGGTCTGATCGACAATGGTGCCGAGAAACAGGTTCTTCCACTCTACATCATCAGGCGGGTATGCTTCTTGCTGCTGGACTCCAGCAAGTGCCTCTTGCTCCCGTTCAGCCTCCGCCTCCCGTGTCACCCTGCCAGAGGATAACAAGGAGGAGATGCCTACGCCCTCTTCCTGCTTGGGTGCAGATTCTCTCTTGCTGCCAAAAGCAACCTTAAGCTCCGGCTTGTCTTCCGTCTCAGCCACAGGTTCAGGGATAAAAGATTCTTTTTCAGCGGGCTCATTCGTCTCCACCGCTTCAAGAGGAGGTGTGTTTTCCTCCGAAATTTCCGGTTCAGATGCTGCGAAGACATCCTGCCAGTTCTCTGACTGCGAACCTGCCGGAACATCTGCAACTGTCTGATCCTCCTGCTTTGGTTCAGATCGGGCAGATTCAAAATGCCATACGTCCGGCGCTGCCTGTTCATCCGAAGGCTGCAGATCCAGTTTGGAATCGGTCTGCTCCGAATTCCTTAGGTTCGTATGTAAGGTCTCGACGGAAGGCTCGGACCAGACAGACGACTCTTCAGCCAGAGGAAGCAAAGGCTCAGATTCAGGGTAAGAAGCCAACCTGTCGGCTGTCTCCGCTAAAAAAGACGAAACGGGAGAAGGCGTATCGGACAACACATCCGCTTGCGCTTCATCCTCCTTGTCCCTCAAGGACGAGGACTCTTCGTTTTCAGCTATTTTGCTTTGCTCCGCGTTCCCATCCCCTTGCTGCCAGGATTGAAACGGTTCGGAAGCAGCTTGAAATAGATGTTCCTGCTGTAACTCCTCTTCGCTCCGTTGAAGCAGATACTCCTGAGCAAACACATTGGGATAGCTGCCTGTCTGCTCTGTTTCAGCAGAACGGTCGCCCTGCTGAGGGTCGGGCGAATGTACAACGGTAAACTCATCTGCTGACCAGACCTGCGGTTCCTCCACCGGAAAGCCCTCGATACCGCGAAGCGACAATACGCCAGTAATGTTCAGACTTCGGTTGGATAACAAATCGACATCAAAATTTTCGATCTCAATGGAAATATCCTCAAGCGATCTTACCCGGTTCAGGGGTACCGTGATCTCCACCGGAATAAAATGTTTGAGTTCTTCCGAGATCTCGTTCTCTCCCCGATACGCACCTGTTAGCAAAAGATGGCCCCGCAATGTTGCATGATCATCCTGACCTATCACCTGAATGCGGGGATATAACTCAATTTCCTCCAGTTCCTCAATTGCAGGAACTCCCTCTGACAAATGAACGCGCTCATAAATATCGAACCGTAAACCATAAGGTTGATTCAACAAAGGTGGCGTCCTCCTTTCGGCATATGTTCACCATGATCCTTCTCATGGGACTGATCCATGGTCCAAATCCTTCGTTACCCCATCTATATGCCTTGAATGAGATGAGCATGCCACCTTTTGTGCAAACCTTCCCAGTTTATTGGTCCTTGCCTTCCCGTTGTACCAGTTGTTCGAAATCCTGCGGCCAAGGGTCTGCCACTTCAATTCGTGCACCTGTCAGTGGATGAGCAAAACTCAGTGTCTCACCATGAAGCGCTTGTCGACCAATAGAATCCCTTCTGCCTTCATATAACTCATCTCCGATGAGGGGATGCCCCGCATAACTTAAATGCACGCGAATCTGGTGTGTGCGCCCTGTATCCAGTGTCAGCCGGACAAGGGTCGCCCTATCCCATACCTCCACGATCTCCACGTGAGTTACAGCGTCCTGCCCACCTTCAGAGACACGCCTGCGTTGCTTGTGATGCCTGTCCTTCCCAATCGGAGCATCAATCCTATTCAGCTCCGTGGATATCTGACCGCCTGCAATGGCGACGTAATGGCGTCCAATGTCTTTACGGCGCATCGCTTCATCTAGTTTGGCGAGGGCAAAAGCATTTTTGGCATATAAAACAGGTCCAGTTGTGTCCTCGTCCAGACGGTGAACATGGCGTACATTCGCCTGAATCCCATTCATTTCGTAATAAGACGCAACCGCATGATCCAGCGTAATCGCTTGATCCGCCCGGCTCCCATCGGGATGAAGCTTCATTCCGGCCGGTTTATGCACGACCAGACAGAAGTCATCCTCATACAGAACATCGATATTCGCCCAACGCGGTTCAACATCGATCGGCTGAGACGCAAAAAGGGCCAGCCGAAGCCGGTCCCCTGCGAGTTGTATGCCTTGGTTCGTCTTTAGCTGACGCAACATTTTCTCTGGTAACTGAAGCTCAGACAAGAGCCATTGCTCTGCAGCCGTTTGCCTGTCTGAACTGCCTGTCACCGCTTTGCCTGGCATTAGCTCAAGCCATTCCCCACGACGTTTCCAACTTTTAATGGTCATAATGATTGAAGAGCCTTACGGTTTGCCTCGATTGTATCGTCAATATCCTGCTCCGTATGCACGCCAGAGACAAACATGCCTTCGTATTGGGAAGGTGCAACACTCACACCCTGATCAATCATCGCCGCAAAGTAACGACGGAATTGATCCAGATTGCTTTCTTTGGCAATATCATAATTCGTAACTGGAACAGCACTGAAGAATGGACATACCATCGAACCAACACGGTTAATCGTTATGGCTACACCTGTCTCTGCTGCATTCTTCTCAAACCCAGCCTGCAAGCGTGCAGACAGTGTCTCCAAACGATCATAGACCTCCGGTGTCAACAATTTGAGTGTCGTATAACCTGCTGCCATAGCCAGTGGATTACCGCTCAGTGTACCTGCCTGATAGATCGGTCCGGTCGGAGCAATCTGTTCCATCAGATCACGTCTGCCGCCATAAGCGCCCACCGGAAGCCCGCCACCGATTACTTTACCCAGACAAGTCAGGTCAGGTGTAACGCCATATCGTCCCTGTGCACAGTTCAACCCTACACGGAACCCGGTCATGACTTCGTCAAAAATGAGCAGACTGCCGTATTGAGACGTCAAATTGCGCAGGCCTTCAAGGAAACCTGAAACGGGTGGCACAACTCCCATATTACCTGCAACAGGTTCCACAATGATGGCAGCCAGTTCTTCACCATAACGTTCAAAAGCAAGCTTCACTGACTCCAGGTCATTGTATGGAACCGTAATCGTATTCATAGCCACACCTTCAGGAACACCAGGGCTGTCAGGCAGACCCAGTGTTGCTACACCAGATCCTGCTTTGATCAGCAAGCTATCGGCATGCCCGTGATATGATCCTTCAAACTTCAAAATTTTACTGCGTCCGGTTACACCACGTGCCAGCCGAATTGCACTCATGGTTGCTTCCGTACCGGAATTCACCATTCGTACGATATCGATCGAAGGCACACGCTCACAGACGAGTTTAGCCATCTCGGTCTCCAGCAGTGTTGGCGCACCAAAGCTTGTTCCTTTAAGGGCTGTCTCACGCAAAGCTTCCACAACGTCAGGATGCGCATGTCCCATAATAAGCGGACCCCAGGATCCCACATAATCAATAAAAACATTGCCATCAATATCATAGATTTTGGAGCCTTCTCCGCGCTCTGCATAGATCGGGGTAAGCCCCACCGATTTGAACGCCCGAACGGGACTGTTCACACCCCCAGGTATGTACTGCTTGGCTTCTTCAAATGCGCTGCGTGAGCGCTCATCATTGCGACGAGTTCCTTGTTGTGCAGTCATGAACATCCTCCTTAAAATAAATTTATTTCTCGGCCAACCAGCGTGAAGCGTCTTTTCCGTAGTACGTAATAATCATATCTGCCCCCGCACGTTTCATACTCAGCAGAATTTCCATGGCCACTTTCTTCTCATCAATCCACCCTTGAATCGCCGCTGCCTTCACCATGGCATACTCTCCACTTACGTTGTAAGCAACCAATGGAAGATCAAAATTGTCCTTGATCGTACGCATGACATCCAGATAGGACAATGAAGGTTTCACCATCAACATGTCCGCGCCTTCGAGCACATCGGTTTCGGCTTCACGCAATGCTTCACGCGCGTTTGCCGGGTCCATCTGATACGACTTTCGATCTCCGAATTGTGGCGTGGAATCCGCAGCTTCGCGGAATGGACCATAGAATGCCGAAGCATATTTTACGGAGTAGGACATGATTGGAATGTGACTGAAGCCATTCTCATCCAGTCCGGCACGAATCGCTTGGACAAATCCATCCATCATGTTGGATGGTGCAATGATGTCCGCTCCAGCTTTAGCCTGGGATACCGCTGTTTTCACGAGCAGCTCCAATGATTCGTCATTGAGAACATCTCCGCAAATGTGACCGTCCACTTCCACGGTGTGCACCATACCACAATGACCGTGATCGGTGAATTCGCACAGACAGGTATCAGCAACAACCAGCAGCTCAGGATACCAGGACTTAATCAGCTTCGTTGCTTCCTGTACAATACCATCTTCAGCGAATCCAGACGAACCAACACTGTCTTTGGTTTCAGGAATACCGAATAAGAGCACAGCCGGAATACCCAGATCGGCAATCTCCTTCACTTCTTCCTGCAGACGATCCAGCGAGAAGCGGAATACGCCCGGCATGGATTTGATTTCGGATTTTACATTTTCACCATAAGTAACATAGATGGGTTGGATAAAGTCATCCACAGTCAAATGGGTCTCTCTCACCATATTGCGAATACCTGTGGATTGACGTAAACGGCGATGCCGCACAATTGGAAAACTCATACGTGTGAAACCTCCCTGAATAGTAATGTGGAGCAAAAAGCGAAGCGCGCCGGTATCGTAACGAATTCAGCACGCTTCATCTATCGATTGCGGTTCAATTTATAGGTTTAACGGGGAAATACAGCTTCTGTAGCAGGCTTTCGTTTCCACTCAGACAACACAGAAATCAGACTCTCAATGGTTGCTTCTTCGGCCATCATTGTGACCTTCAAGCCTGCTGCTTCTGCCGTCTTCGCTGTAACAGGCCCAATACACGCAACCTCAACATTTTTTAATAAAGGCACGGGGTCCTGCAATCCCATCCGTTTCAGAATATTCATGAAATTGGTGACGGTGGATGAACTTGTGAAGGTCATCGCATGAATGCCGCCCTCTTCAAGCAGCTTCAGCAGTTCATCGTCATCCTCTCCAGCCAGAATGGTGTCATAGATAATCGCCTCGGTGACCAGAAGTCCCCGCTCCCTCAACTGTTCAGGCAACCAGGAGCGTGCGAGATCTCCATGCGGTAAAAGAACCCTCTGCCCTTCCTTCAGTTCACTTTCAAAAGCTTCAAGCATACCTTCGGCCTGAAATGGTCCTTGGATGACTTCCGCCACGATGCCATACTTACGCAAAGCTTCTCCAGTGGAAGGCCCTACCGCCGCAATTCTCGCTTGATGAATGGAGCGAATATCTTTCCCCTGTTGCTGCAAATGACGGAAGAAGAATTCCACCCCGTTTACACTCGTGAAAAATACCCAGTCAAACGTATTTAACGCACCAAAGGCCTGTTTGACACTTTCCTGTGCCGACTCCCCTGATGGCATCACGGTCTCAATTACCGGAAATTCATAAGGTTCACCGCCAAGTTCCTCGATCCGGTTGACCAATTCACTAGCCTGACTGCGTGCTCGCGTCACCAAAATGCGTTTGCCAAACAGCGGCAGTGCTTCCGCCCATTTCAACTGTTCACGCTGGTTCACCACCTCACCAACAACAATGACAGCGGGTGGTTGAAAATTAGCAGCGATGACTTTTGCTTCAATATCTTCAAGCGTACCTGTAATCGTATCCTGCTCTGCTCTTGTTCCCCAGCGAATCAATGCCACTGGTGTTTGCGCCGGGCGTCCGTGTCGAATCAACTGTTCGCTGATATATCCAATTTTGGAGACGCCCATCATAAATACCAGTGTGCCTGTTGCATTCGTCACTTTATCCCAATGAATACTGCGGTCAAGCTTGTCCGGACTCTCATGCCCCGTAATGATGGAAATAGAGGAAGCATAGTCGCGGTGGGTCACAGGTATTCCAGCGTAAGCAGGTACACTTATTGCTGAGGTTACACCAGGTACGATTTCAAAAGGAACGTCGTTTTTGCGCAGCAGATCAGCCTCTTCACCTACGCGTCCGAATATCGTGGGGTCTCCCCCTTTAAGCCGGACCACAACCTTGCCTTCCAGTGCGAGATCAACCAACAGCTGGTTGATTTCTTCCTGCTTCATCGTATGTCGATCCGGCCGTTTACCCACATATATCTTAACCGCGCCGGGCTTCATTTGTTTGAGTAATCTTGGACTAGCCAACCTATCGTAAACAACAGCATCCGCTCGACCGATCGATTCCCAGCCTTTTACCGTAATCAGCTTCGCGTCCCCTGGACCTGCACCAACCAAAAAGACCTTCCCCACCATGTCTTCATCCCCTAACTTCTGCCAGTATCTGCTCTGCTCCCCGTTCAATCAATCTCCAAGCCACTTCTTCCCCAAGACGAACCGGATCTTTGCCCGTCATCGCTTCTTTAAGAATCAGTCCACCGTCCGGCGTACCGACCATACCTGTTAATTGTAACGTGTTTTGTCCATTCGGGGAATCTGCATCTTGCTGTTTCACCCATACGGCATGAGCTCCAATCGGAACCTGACAGCCCCCATTTAATACACTAAGGAAGCGACGTTCAGCCAACACAGGAAATGCGGTTTCCGGATCGTTATACAACTGCAACAGATGGAGCAGTTCCGCATCGTCTTCACGGCATTCAATGCCAAGCGCACCCTGACCTACTGCGGGAAGACAAGCTTCTTCTGATAGATATTCCGTAATCCGATCCTGCCAGCCCATTCGATACAGACCAGCGGCAGCCAAAATAATGGCGTCCAAACCTTCTGTCTCCAGCTTGCGCAGACGGGAATCGATATTGCCACGAAGCGATTCGAGTTGCAAGTCTGGACGGTATGCTTTCAATTGACTGGATCGACGCAGACTGCTCGTCCCCACTCTTGCACCTTCTGGCAATTGATCCAATGTGAGTCCACCATTCGAAATTAGTGCATCACGAGGATCCGCACGGCGCGGAACAGCACCGTTCGTCAACCCTTCGGGCAACTCGGAAGGCATATCCTTCATGCTATGAACAGCCATATCAATCGTACGATCCATCATCGCCTGTTCAATCTCTTTGACAAACAGTCCTTTGCCTCCGACTTTGGACAGGGTTACATCGAGAATTAAATCTCCTTTTGTAACAATTTTATGTACTTCAAAATCAAAAGCTAATCCTTCCCGTTCACAAATATCACGTAAATCTTGAATTACATGGCCTGTCTGGGTCAAAGCAAGTGCGCTTTGTCTGCTTCCCACTTTAATTATCCGCATGTCTACATGTCCTCCTGATTATGGGATATCCAGTCCCCAATTTGTTCTTCGGTCCACCACTTAAACTGACCTGCACGGATCTTTTCCAGTACATTCATTTCGGTTAAACGACGGAGTAATTTAGCTCTGACACCTGGTGAAGATACACGTGCCTTTACTTCCATCCTCATCTGATACAAAAATTCAATATATGTCTCGTACTCATCTCCGAATTGCTGTTCCAATGTGTCACGAATTTCCGCTGCGGCCACAGGCCCTGCTCCAGCGGTCGATATCGCAATGCTCAGTCTTCCACGCCTGACCACACTTGGTGTAATAAAGGTACTTCGCTCAGAAGATATGGCGTCATTAACCAGTATACCCGCATCTTCAGCTTCTTGGACAACAGCTGTGTTTACTTCACTATGGTCCGTTGCTGCATATACGAGAAAGGCCCCCCGCAAATCTCCATTGCGGTAGGACCGGTCCAGCCATTGAATTCGGGAATCATGATGCAATTGTTGTAACGTTGGCGTAACTTTCGGACTAATCACCTTAATTTGTGCTTCCGCATGAAGCAAACCTTTTATTTTACGTTCAGCAACCCGTCCGCCTCCAACCACGCAGCAGGATTTCCCTGATATATCTACAAATATTGGCGTGTACCGTTCCATCCCTTCACTCTCCCGTCCAACGATGAAACGCTGAATACGCATTGGATAAAAAACTGATAATGACAAAGCCGTATCCGATCAGCGTCCATCTCGCCATAATAACTGTGGAGAACTGTTTTCTTCTCTTAAAGACGAAGTACCCCACATAGATCGCTATGGCAAGCCCCGTTGCAATAACCTTGAGATCCAAGAGCAGGCTCCAGCGCGTTTCGGCTACAATGGACAATACCGCGAGCATGATAGAAACACCAAGGAGAGGTGTGCCAATCAGTGTAGCCCCATCCATATATTTGCCGATCACTTCGAGACTCGGCAGACGACGTACGGTATCATTCCATTTCTTATTCTTCAGCTTGCGGTGCAAAAACAGATATAACATGGCAAATACAGCACCCACCGTCAAAGCCGCAAAACCAAGATTGGCCAAGGTGATATGCATAATAAGCAATCCATGCACTGTCTGCCAGTTATGCAGAGATATCTCACCTGCTGTAAACCACAACCGGTTCAACACTGTAACCGAGAAACCAACCACGTTCAGCAACAAAATGACAAATTCGGAACGTTGGATACGAGTCATCACTAGAGACATTAGCACGATGCTAAATGAAAATATAAACAAAAAATCAAACGTGGTGTAGATTGGAAAATGCCCTTCGGTTAACATACGTAAAATGACATGGAACACCTGAAGTGCCCATACAACAACAAGAAACCCTGTGCCTGTCCGCTTCGCCCCCGCATTGCGTCGAATGCAGTCCGAGAAATAGAACAGTAGGCTCAGGGCATACATATAGATTAAAGCTTCATAGATTTGTTCAGCTAGGGTCAAGCTGCCCACCCGCCTTATACGCCTGCCGGAGCATAAGCCGGCACGGGGTCTTGCCGGGAATCGTTAAGATGAACGGCATCCGGTTTGCGCAGAGCCGTGGCATCGCTCTGATTTACTTTCTCAGCGGCCACCTCTACTGCATCCTCCAGAGCAAAGATCTGAGTAAACATGCGCAGCGCTTCATCACCATGCTTGGTACCAGCCATTTCCTTAATCCGGTTAATCGGATCTGTCGTCATTTGATTCACGATGCTTTTCGTCAGACGGCGGATAACTTTACGCTGATGTTCATCCAGTTCAGGCAATTTATTAAACAGACTATCCATCGTTTCTTCATGAATGGAAGCACCTTTCTCCTGCAATGCTCGAATGACAGGACGAACGCCCAAGGTTTTGAGCCATTGATAATAATCTTCCATCTCAAGTTCAATCATTTTCTCGATCTTGGCAGCTTCCACCTTACGCATCTCCAGGTTGCTCTCCACGATTCCTTCCAAATCATCAATATCATAAAGGAATACATTGGATAACTCGCCGATCGCAGGATCGATATCCCGCGGAACAGCAATATCAATCAAGAACAGTGGACGCGATTGACGACGCTTCATGCTCTCTCGAACCACAGTGGCATCCAGTACATATCTTTCGGCCCCCGTCGAACTGATGACAATATCAACCTCGTTCAGTCGCTCTAGTGCCTGTTCCATCGTACAAGGGGTCCCCCGAAACTTCGCTGCCAATTCCTCAGCTCGCGCAAGTGTCCGATTCGCCACAATGACTTCGGAGGCTCCATTGGTATACAGATGTTTTACTGTAAGTTCACTCATTTTGCCGGCACCCAGAATCAGCACCTTCTTATCCGTGAACATACCAAAGATACGCTTGCCTAGTTCTACAGCAGCATAACTTACAGATACCGCACTCTCTCCGATCGAAGTCTCTGAATGTGCCCGTTTGCCCAATGTAACAGCCTGTTTGAACAGCATGTTAAACCAGGTCCCAGTAGCTTTCTCTTCCTGTGCTTTGAAAAAAGCCTGTTTCACCTGTCCAAGAATCTGAGTCTCGCCAATAACCATCGAGTCCAGGCCACAAATGACACGGAACAAATGACGCATGGCTTGATCATCTTCATATATATATAAGTGTTGCGTAAATTCTTCCCGCGGAACATTAAACCATTGTTCCATGAACGTCCGAATAAAATAACCACACATGTGAAGACGGTCTACCACAACATACAACTCGGTACGGTTACATGTGGCTACGATTACACCTTCCAATACACTCTTGGTCAGCTTGAGCTGCTGCAGCGCTTCAGACAAGTCCTTTTCTGCAAATGTGAATCGTTCCCTAACCTCTACAGGCGCCGTGCGATAATTCAAACCAACGACAACGATGTGCATTGCAAGTTCACCTGCCTAATAAATTTCCAATCAAAGTGTTTTCTACATATGTTCATCCATTTATGATTGACATGGTTAATTATATCACACATCCATACTATGACCGGGCCATTTTTATGAAATGTTTATGAAATCCCCATGTAAATCATCTTATGCATTGTCATTTATTGTAGTGTCTCACCAATCTTCACCGTTATGCGTTAAATACTTGTTTTAATGATAAAGATTCATGAAAATCCCATATAAAACAAATAGCCATGGATGGCTCCATGACTATTCAGGTTTGGGATGATCTTCGTTCCATCCCGATATGTGAACATTATTCATGCTGTCGTTATTCAATCACGTTTCTTTGCGTACTTGGTTCCTATATTCTTTTCATTTCAACGAGATTAAAAATAACATCTATCCAAAGGGAATGCAACCCCTTAAGGAAGATCAAAATATAAAAGATTACGGACCAATCAAGCTCCCAAAATTAAAAAATCCCCTTTCGCAGCTGCCTGGAATGTGCCAGATCAGAGCATTAGGGGATGGTTAGTTAGCTACTTATATAATTCACAATTTTAGGTCAGTAGGCTTCAAGCTCAAACAGCCGTTTCTGGTGGCGAGCAAGCTTTTTATCAATCTGCTGGAGTTGATCAGAAGTAGAAGCATCCATTCTTGTATCGAGTAACGAATCAACCTCGGCGTATAACCGGTTTATCTCGCGTTCAATATCTCGTGCCTGGAACACACGCTGCAATTCAAGCAACGTATTTTTGTATTCGTAGATGACACGGGTATTCTCGCCGGTCTGCTCCACAATTTTACGGACAACGCCTTGAGTATAAACATACGTCATGGTGAACTCCTCATAAATGCGATGAACAACGCCATCACCCCTAAAGGTCATAAAGAGCTTCCGGACTACGTTCGTCAGATAATGGTTTACCAGGCGGCAAGATAACTCACAGATGTAAAACCCTTCCCTACGGTCAAAAGGGAAATGAACTTCTTCTCCACTCACATCTACGAGCACAATTTCCTGGCAGCCATTCTCCATCACCTTCACTCGTTGATGAATCCGGCCATCTTCTGTCATGCGTAAAAACTGATGCATCTGGGGTTCTGACAATTTCAAAGTGGCTTTAACATACTCTGTGGCTAATCGCTGAGCCATAAAAATCTCCTCAATTCTTTCCCGATTGTTTTGTCTTCCTGCACATGTGGCAGTGATCTCAAAATTCTTCAGGTCGGCAAGGCCGCTACTTTGGTACTGTTGGCACAAATGCACCTATACTCATTATACACTACCGTATAGCTATTTCGCCCCAAAATAAAACAATGAATGTTCACGAAAATCCATAAAATATGGATTAATCCTTGATCCCATTAAAGATCCACCCCAGTTGCTTGCTTTCCTGCATCAAAATGGCGTAATTCCCGGTTATCCGTTAATTTCGTTCTTTTCGTGATTTTCCTCAGCCTGTGGCTCTTCTTCCGCTGAAGCTTGACCGATTCCGGCAAAGCGGGTAATGATCTCCCATAATTCTTCTTTTCCTAAACCTTCTTCCGATGAAAACGGTACAAACAGATCACCCGGGCGAAGATCCAAAGCTTCCTTGATGACTTTAATATGTTTGGCTCTACGCGTTTTTGGAATCTTGTCCATCTTCGTCGCAACCACTACCAAAGGCAAGCCATGATGGCGGAGCCACTCATTCATCATCATGTCATCCTTGGACGGTTCATGTCTCATGTCCACCATCTGCATGACAAGCTTCAATTCCTCGCGTCCCAACAAGTACTTCTCCATCATTTTGCCCCAGGCAAAGCGTTGCTCTTTGGAAACTTTAGCGTAGCCATATCCCGGGAAATCGACGAAGTAGAGATCCTGATTGATCTTATAATAGTTCAGTTGCTGTGTCTTACCAGGGGTAGAACTCGTCCGTGCCAAGTTTTTACGATTAATCAAACGGTTGATCAAAGATGATTTCCCTACATTGGACCGCCCCGCTAAGGCAATCTCGGGCAGGCCGTCCTCGGGGTATTGTTCAGGCCGAACGGCACTGATAATAAATTCGGATTGATTTACTTTCATAATGTATCTGTCCTCTCTTTAACTCCTGTGCTCTTACTTAGAGCTGCTGTTGGTATTATGCCATGGATTGTTCTATCATACCAAAAAAACCGTTCCAGCGGACGCCAAAGCTTCCGCAGAACGGTTTACTCTTCATACGATCCCTCGTTTAACGGACTACAGGTGTATTCCTGCCTGTTCCACAAGCGCATGTTGCAGCACCTGATCCATATGGGCTACAGGAACAAATTCCACATCTTCTTTGATGCTGTCCGGAATATCCCGCAGGTCCCGTTCGTTATCCTTGGGCAATAATATTTTTTTGTAACCGGCGCGGTGGGCCGCCAGTGATTTTTCCTTAAGTCCGCCGATTGGCAACACACGGCCACGCAGCGTTATTTCTCCAGTCATGGCAATATCTTTGGAGACATGTTTGTTCGTTAGAGCAGAGATCAACGCAGTCGCCATTGTAATTCCTGCGGATGGTCCATCCTTTGGAATGGCTCCTTCCGGAACGTGGATATGGATATCGTTCTTCTCGTGGAAGTCAGACGGGATGCCAAGCTGTGCAGCTTTGGATCGGGTGTAGCTGAATGCCGCCTGAGCCGATTCCTTCATGACATCGCCCAGTTTACCTGTCAGCGTCAGCTTGCCTGTACCAGGTACAACGGTAACCTCGATCACGAGGGTATCTCCACCCACTTCAGTCCACGCCAGTCCCGTCACAGTACCAATCTGATCTTCCAGTTCGGCCATACCGTAGCGGAATTTACCCGGACCAAGGTAATCCTTCACTTCATCTGGTGTAATGTTAATCTGACCTTCCACACCAGACACGATGTTTTTGGCCGCTTTCCGACACAACGAAGCCATCTGCTGTTCCAGATTCCGCACGCCGGACTCTCGTGTATATTCACGAATGACACGCAACATGCTGTCATCCCCGATATTCAGCTGATCTTCTTCCAGACCATGATCCTGTTTCTGTTTCGGCAGCAAATAGTTTTTGGCAATTTGCAGCTTCTCCAGCTCGGTATACCCCGGAATATTGAGCATCTCCATCCGGTCCAGAAGCGGACGTGGAATGTTATGCACTGTGTTGGCAGTTGTAATAAACATAACGTTAGATAAGTCAAACGGCAACTCTACAAAGTGGTCACTGAATGTGTTGTTCTGTTCGGGATCAAGTACTTCAAGCAACGCTGCGGAAGGGTCTCCACGGAAGTCCGAAGCCATTTTGTCGATCTCGTCCAGCAGGAACACCGGATTGAGTGAACCCGCCGTCTTCATGCCCTGAATGATGCGGCCTGGCATTGCACCAACATAAGTGCGGCGATGACCGCGAATTTCTGCTTCATCTCGCACGCCACCCAACGATATTCTGACGAATTCGCGTCCAAGGGATCTGGCGATAGAGCGGGCAAGCGACGTTTTCCCGACCCCTGGAGGTCCAACCAGACAGAGGATCGGTCCTTTAAGCTTTTTCACCAGCTTCTGAACAGCCAGATATTCAAGCACGCGTTCTTTCGGTTTTTCCAAACCGTAGTGATCTGCATTTAACACATCTTCAGCCTTTTGAATATCCAGATCGTCAGCTGTCAGCTGCGTCCAAGGCAGTCCCAGCAGCCAATCCACATAGTTGCGGATAACGCCACCTTCGGCAGAACTTGATGGCATTTTCTCCAGCCGATCAATTTCTTTCTCAACCTTTTCCTTCACCTTGTCCGGCAAGCCAAGAGCCTCCATCTGATTTCGGAGTTCCTCAACCTCCCCGGCACGGCCTTCTTTCTCACCCAGCTCTTTTTGAATCGCCTTCATCTGCTCACGCAGATAATACTCTTTCTGGGTTTTCTCCATCTGTTTCTTCACGCGCTGGCTGATTTTGCGTTCGAGCTCTAGCACTTCCCGCTCATTGTTCAGGATGTCCAGTAGCTTCTCCAGCCGTTCACGAACGTCAATGGTCTCCAAAATCTCCTGTTTGTCCTTGATCTTCAAAGACAGGTGACTGGTGATGACATCGGCCAAGCGACCTGGTTCTTCAATATCAGACACAGCCGCAAGTGTCTCAGGTGTAACCTTTTTGGACAGATTAATATAATTTTCGAACTGGTTCAGAACTGTACGCATCAGCGCATCCGTTTCTGGATGACTGTTCTCCTCTTCAGGAAGCTCTTGAGCCAGAACCTCATAGTATTCCTCGTTGTCCGTATATTCAATGATTTCAGCCCGTTCCAAGCCTTCCACAAGTACACGAATCGTCCCGTTTGGAAGCTTCAGCATCTGTCTGACCTTGGCAACGGTTCCGATTCTGAAAATGTCCTCTTGTGTTGGTTCTTCAATATTTACTTCGGCTTGGGAACATAGGAGAATCAAATGTTCTTCTACCATCGCTTTTTCTAAAGCCTTGACCGATTTCTCCCGGCCCACATCGAGATGCAGTACCATACTCGGGTAGACGAGAAGTCCTCTTAAAGGCAGTAAAGGAAAACGACGACCTTTCGCTTTACTCGGTCCCATCGCTTTCGCACCTCCAATGGCTCTCAGGTTGTAGTCATTCATTATTCTATCAAATGTTCACATAAAAAACCAATGAAGGGAAGCGCTTAGCAGCTTCCCGAATCTGTAACCTGTCCTGGACGGGGCAAGTCAGCACGTAAATAGGATGCGGATGCCGGCGGGAAAATCTCCGGTGCAGGTTTCGCTGTCTCCTCCGCAAGGTTGATTTGTTTGGCTTGCTCCTCATTAGGCACCCAGTCAAATACTTCTCGGAATACGTCTTCAACGGTATCGACCGGGATAACTCGTAAGCCATCCAGATTTTCAAAGATGGACTGCCAGTTCTCTGCCGGAATAATGACCGTTTTGGCGCCCGCCTGGAATGCAGCCTCCACTTTGGCGAGTACACCGCCGATCGGTTTTACCCGGCCATGAATACTGATCTCGCCAGTCATCGCAGTCTCATGGTCAATCGGACGCCCCTGGATGGCTGATGTAATGGCTGTCGCCATAGCAATCCCCGCAGATGGGCCATCAATTGGCGTTCCACCTGGGAAGTTGACGTGTAAATCATAGTCGTTAGGACGAATGCCCATGGCCTTTAATACGGTTATCACATTTTCAACCGAGCCTTTAGCCATGCTTTTTCGCCGGAGTGTACGCGAACCGCCTCCAATCTCTTCTTCATCCACAACTCCCGTAATGTTAATTCGTCCCTGATCTCGAAGAGCCGGAACAGCGGATACTTCGATCTCCAGAATGGTGCCCATATTCGGTCCATATACGGCCAAGCCATTCACAAAACCGATCTGTGGCCGCAAAGGCACCTTGCGATCTGGCCGGGGCTGAATCTGGCTGCTGCCAGCGACCCATTCCACATCCGACGCCTGCAGCGTTTCACGTTTTTCAGTCAAGGCCAGCCCAGCAGCGAGTTGAATGATATTGACCGCTTCACGGCCATTGGTTGCATAGCGCTTAACCACATCAACTGCTTCTGGACATGGACTGAACCCGATTTTCTGTACAGCGTCTTCCGCAATTTGCCCGATTTCTTCCGGCAGCAATGGACGGAAATAGACCTCCATGCACCGCGAGCGCAAGGCTGGAGGCAGTTCATGGGACGATCGAGTCGTCGCTCCGACAAGACGAAAATCGGCTGGCAGACCATTTTGAAAAATATCGTGGATATAAGCAGGAGTATGCGTGTCTTCCGAGTTATAGTACGCACTTTCCAAAAACACCTTGCGGTCCTCCAATACTTTCAGCAGTTTATTCATCTGAATGGAATGCAGTTCACCGATCTCATCAATAAAAAGCATCCCTCCATGCGCTTTGGTAACGGCACCGGGTTTCGGCTGTGGAATGCCTGCTACGCCCATCGCTCCTGCTCCCTGATAGATCGGATCATGCACTGAACCAATCAAAGGGTCAGCAATACCCCGTTCATCAAAACGCGCCGTCGTGGCGTCAAGTTCCGTGAATTTGGCATCGGCCTTGAAGGGAGATGACGGATTCTTTTTGGCTTCTTCCAAAACCACCCTTGCAGCAGCTGTTTTACCTACCCCTGGAGGTCCATATATAATGACATGCTGAGGATTAGCACTGCATAGCGCGGCTTTAAGGGCGCGAAGTCCGTCTTTTTGCCCTACAATGTCATTAATGGTTGCCGGACGTGTCTTCTCTGACAGGGGCTTGGTGAGTGAAATGGAGCGCAACTTCCGCAGCTTCTCCAGTTCCTTGCGGGATTCACGCTCCACCGCACCGCGATTCGTTTTCTGCCCTCGAAGTAAATTCCAGAAATACAAACCGATCACCACACCAAAAAATAACTGAATCATCATTATGACCATACCAAATTCCATGTCTCAACATCCTCCTGTTCTATCCCTATTCTCATACGAGATCATGCTAATACTTGGTAGTATAGCCTTTTCACCGAGACGTAAACGGGTGATCAGGAAATTGTATGTTTGAGAACAAAAAACAGCCCGTCAATGCTGACGGACTGTTACAAAACGATATATAAATCAATCAGTGCGAGCGGCCAGGAATAACGCCTGTCGCTTCATAAGACTCCACGATTTTGTCGATCTCTTTTTTCAATTCCTCAACCATGATCTCTTCTGGCACTTTACGGATCATTTTACCATGACGGAATAACAAGCCTTCTCCGCGTGCACCGGCAATACCGATATCCGCTTCCTTGGCTTCACCCGGACCGTTAACAGCACAACCCAGCACCGATACTTTGATCGGCACCTTAAGTTTGGAGATATACTCTTCCACTTCATTCGCAATGGAGAACAGATCGATATCCAAACGGCCACAGGTAGGACAGGAAATCAGCGTAGCTGCATTTGAAATCAGACCAAAGGTTTTGAGCAGGTCACGAGCAACCTTGATCTCTTCAACCGGGTCCGCACTAAGCGATATCCGCATCGTCGAACCAATGCCCATGGATAACAAGGCACCCATACCGGCAGAACTTTTGATTGTACCAGAGAACAATGTACCCGCCTCGGTAATGCCCAAATGCAACGGATACTTGATGATCTCAGCCGCTTTGGAATAAGCCTCAATCGCCATCGGCACATCCGATGCTTTGAGAGACACGATAATATCGTGAAAATCCAATTCTTCTAGAATACCAATGTGATAAAGTGCACTTTCTACCATAGCATCAGCTGTTGGATAACCATATTTTTCGAGCAAATGGTTTTCCAGAGAACCTGCGTTTACCCCGATCCGAATCGGAATACCCTTCTCTTTACAAGCTTTGACGACTTCCTCTACTTTGGAGCGTTTACCGATATTGCCGGGATTAATCCGCACTTTATCGATGCCGTTCTCAATCGCAAGGAGCGCCAGTTTATAATTAAAATGGATATCCGCTACGAGCGGAATATTAATCCGTTTTTTGATTTCCTTGATGGCTGCTGCAGCTTCCTCATTGTTCACCGTTACACGCACCACTTGGCAGCCTGCTTCTTCCAAACGCAAAATCTCTGCCACGGTTGCCTCAACGTCTGCCGTTTTCGTTGTACACATGCTCTGGATGATGACTTCGTTGCTGCCACCAATCGTTAAGTTACCCACTTTTACGGGTCGTGTATCTTGTCTTAAAAACATGAGTGATTTCTCTCCCCACAACGTCAAAGCTCCACCCTGACAGAGACATGAATTCGCCTTCTGCCAGGAGTGGAGAACTGACAAGTCTATATTTCAGTGTTGAAACGGAATATTCGCCTTTAGTTAGGCACTTTCTTCCTGCTTGTCGTCCTTGGATTGGCTCAGTTCAGGCACGACTCTCTTCTCAACGACCTCTTCGGTAATGACACAGTTCGTAACATCATCACGGGAAGGCACTTCGTACATAATCTCAAGCATAATGCCCTCGATGATTGCACGTAGTCCACGTGCACCCGTGTTACGTTTAATGGCTTCCTTCGCAATCGCCAGCAATGCTCCTGGTTCGAACACCAGATTCACATTATCCAGCTCAAGCAGTTTTTGGTACTGTTTCGTAAGCGCATTTTTTGGCTCGGAAAGAATCCGTACCAATGTGTCTTCGTCCAGCGGCTCCAAAGTGGAGATAACTGGCAAACGGCCTACAAACTCCGGAATCAGACCGAATTTCAACAAGTCTTCCGGCAATACCATACCCAGATATTCACCTGGTTTAAGATCTTTTTGTTCCGCAACGGTATTAAAGCCGATGACTTTTTTACCGATCCGGCGTTTGATCATTTGCTCGAGACCATCGAAGGCACCGCCACAAATGAACAAGATGTTGGTGGTATCAATCTGGATGAATTCCTGATGTGGATGCTTACGACCACCTTGTGGTGGTACAGAAGCTACAGTTCCTTCCAGGATTTTCAAGAGCGCTTGTTGAACACCTTCACCCGATACATCACGTGTAATGGATGGGTTCTCGGATTTACGCGCTACTTTATCAATTTCATCGATATAAATAATGCCGCGCTCTGCTTTTTCCACATCATAATCAGCAGCTTGAATCAGCTTGAGCAGAATGTTCTCTACATCTTCGCCGACATAACCTGCTTCCGTCAATGAAGTTGCATCAGCAATAGCAAAAGGAACATTAAGGATTTTGGCCATCGTTTGCGCAAGCAACGTTTTACCAGAACCCGTAGGTCCTAACAGCAAAATATTACTTTTTTGCAATTCAACATCCTCAATCTTACTTTGTGTGTTGATCCGTTTATAGTGATTGTAAACCGCTACAGACAAAGATTTCTTCGCCTGATCCTGACCAATGACGTACTGGTCAAGAATGTCGCGGATTTCTTTCGGTTTTGGAATATCTTTGAGGTCCAGTTCTTCGTCATGACCGAGCTCTTCCTCTACGATTTCAGTGCACAGTTCGATACATTCATCACAAATGTAAACGCCCGGTCCAGCGACCAGCTTGCGCACCTGTTCCTGAGATTTACCGCAAAAAGAGCATTTCAACTGCCCTTTCTCATCGTTAAATTTAAACATGAAACCACCCCTTTAGGAATTGATCGGTCTGCTGAGCACCTGGTCAATAATGCCGTACGTTTTGGCTTCTTCAGCACTCATGAAAAAGTCACGGTCTGTGTCCCGCTCGATTTTCTCAAGGGGTTGACCTGTACGATCGACGTATATTTGATTCAGTTTCTGACGTGTTTTAATAATCCATTCTGCGTGAATTTTGATATCCGCAGCCTGTCCTTGAACGCCGCCAAGCGGCTGATGAATCATCACTTCGCTGTTAGTCAGCGCATATCGTTTGCCAGGAGCTCCGGCTGTCAGCAATAACGAGCCCATGCTTGCTGCCATACCTACGCAAATGGTCGATACATCCGGCTTGATATATTGCATCGTATCGTATATACCCATCCCTGCGGTGACAGAACCACCAGGTGAATTAATGTACAAACTTATATCCTTCTCAGGATCGTCGGCTGCCAAAAACAAAAGCTGCGCTATGACAAGATTGGCTACATCGTCATCAATCGCACTGGTTAAAAAGATAATGCGATCCTTCAGCAAACGCGAATATATATCGTAAGACCGCTCGCCTCGATTGGTTTGTTCAACAACCATTGGCACCAGACTCATGAGACCAACCTCTTTTCTACATGTAATTAGACATAGGCTACCTGTAAAGCAAACCCAAATTCATTCTAACACGTTCCTGTGACAATGTCATTTTTCACAAGTGGTGTCAAGACGGAGTAAGTTTACTTTTTTGCCTGATCATATTTAACCATGTTTTCTATGTATGTGCAAATCGGAGCAATCCTATGCCGTTTCACCTTTTTTTTATTTGCAGGAGAACCATAGGACCTTGAATATGCATAACCAATGCCACAACGAAATCCATCCATATTATTACTGAATCCTCTATAAAATGGATGCCATAATTTAAAAATAAGGCACGCAATGATTCACGTGCCTTATCGTTTATTCAGCTGTTCATTACGTAACAGCTTGTCTTATTTTTCGTCAGCTTCTGCAGCAACTTCTTCAGCTGGAGCTTCAACAGCTTCAACGACTTTGCTGTTCTCAACGAGAACATCGATCGTTTTACGCAGTTTCACTTCATCACGAAGGCTGTCCAGGGAACCATTACCCTCGAGAATGCCACGAATCTCTTCAGCAGGACGCTTGTAAGACTCAGCCATTTTTTCGAGTTCTTGGTTAACTTCTTCGTCAGACACTTCGATGTTTTCCGCTTTACCAACGGCTTCAAGAACCAAGTTGTTGCGAACACGTTTGGAAGCATCTTCCTGCATTTGTCCTCTCAGGTCAGCTTGTGTTTGACCAGAGAAGCTCAGGAACATTTCCAGGTTCATACCTTGGTTGCGCAGACGGTTGTCGAAATCACGCATCATGTTTTGTACTTCGCTCTCAACCATTGCAGAAGGAATATCCACTTCAGCATTTTCAGCCACTTTTTCTACAACAGCATTTTCTTGAGCTGCTTTGGCTTCATCTGCTTTGCGGGATTCCAATTGCGTTTTCAAATCAGCTTTGTACTCTTCAAGCGTATCGAATTCGCTAACATCTTTTGCAAACTCGTCATCCAGTTCAGGAAGTTGTTTACGTTTGAGTTCATGTACTTTCACTTTGAATACCGCTTTTTTGCCAGCCAGTTCAGCTGCATGGTAGCTCTCTGGGAAAGTTACTTCAACGTCTTTGAAGTCGCCTGTGGACAGACCCACAACCTGCTCTTCAAATCCTGGGATGAATGTGTTGGAACCAAGTTCCAGGGAATAACCCTCAGCTTGTCCACCTTCGAACGGTACACCATCAACGGAACCGTCAAAGTCGATTACAGCAACGTCGCCGTTTTGTGCGGAACCTTCGTCGATAACAACGAGTTCTGCGTGACGTTGTTGAAGACGCTCGAGCTCTTCAGTCACTTCTACATCCGTTACTTCATGTTTGGCTACAGCAACTTCAACGCCTTTGTAGTCACCCAGTGTAACTTCAGGTTTAACGGTTACTTTCGCTTTGAACTTGAATACTTGTCCTTTAGCGAATTGCTCGACATCTACGTCAGGACGATCAACCGGGAAGATATCCGTTTGGTCGATTGCTTCTGTGTAAGCTTCAGGAAGCAAAATGTCAATTGCTTCTTGATACAGGCTTTCTACACCGAAACGAGCTTCAAAGATCGAACGTGGAACTTTACCTTTACGGAATCCAGGTACGTTTGCTTGTTTAACTACTTTATTAAAAGCTTTGTCGAGTGCTGCAGTTACACGATCTGCACCCACTTCAACCTCAAGAACCCCAAGGTTCTTCTCTATCTTTTCCCAAGTTGCTTTCATTGTATACTTTCCCCTCCAAAATTCGCATGTTCACGTAGGCAATCACGTACAAAATAACCATTTTAGTATAAACAAGATTAGATTCTTTTTCAAGGGGAATCCCTTGATACGGTTTGAGGAAAACGTTTCCGGGTCCTATTGACCATCCAAACCAGCAGAAACAAACTGCTTCATTGATCGATATGCTTGCTCCAGACGAAAGCGCATCGCCCCTGTCACAGCATACATTGAGCGAGTATCTTCCTCGTCATGCGAACCGCCCAGACTGTCTGCAACGGTCATATGTAGAGCAGCTCCCCATATATCTGTCATGGAATCATTTTCTTCCAGCATGGACATGTAATCACGGGTTCCGTACACGGCCATGACATATTGAATCCACAGTTCTTGTGCAAAATAAAAGAGCGTAGGTTCATGAACCTCCGTCTGATCTGCCACTCTTTCAAGAATCTGAACGATCTGAATCGGGAAATCCTCAGGTCTAAGCGGAACGGTATCAATCTCCACTTCAACCGGCTCTTCCCCACGAGTAAACGCAATAATGCCTTGAACACCTCGGCGACGTAATGTCTGAAGCACGCGGAACTGAAGTAAAGGATGCAGCGTCTTGTCTTTGAGCCAACCGGTAAGCGAATCATCAATTTCTGGCCGATCGAGATAAGCAAGCTGCTCCAGCGCCAGCATTGTTTGTTCAGATAAAGGCTCCTCCATTACGGTACGAAGAAGTTTATCCGCATAGCCATCATCCTGCTCAAGCTTGGATCGGGCATGTTGGCGTGCCATGTCCTCTTCACTAATTTCCTCTTCCTCACGCTCTTCACGAACCTCGGGTAAATCTTCCCCGTAATGAGGAAACGCAGCTTCAAGCCATTCGAGCAAGGCTCGCCATTCGTCGTAATGCCGTTCTTCCTGCCCTTGGCATTGCAGCAAAAAGCGAAGCAGGTCCATCGCTTCACCATATCGTTCATTTTCTAGCATAACCGTCAATTGAATCTGGTAATAGTCCAGCGTCTTAGGAAACAGCACAATATTGTTACTGTGCTCGGTTTCCGGGGTCGTGGATTCCTTAATAGGAGCACCTCCTCTGTATCCTGAATCTCCAGTCGCAATCAACCATAAATAGATGTATATTAAACGAAAGTCGATCTATTTTTTGAGTTCTTCTGATATTCTAACATAACCTTAATTATAATGAAAAAAACGTTACTGCCGCCAAATATCATATACGAAAAATATATTATAATAAAATGTTTGATATTCATCATTATTTATGATAAAATCAATTTTGCTTGAAAAATTTCATGTCTCAGTAGCTCAGCTGGATAGAGCAACGCCCTTCTAAGGCGTCGGTCGGGGGTTCGAATCCCTCCTGGGACGTAATTAAAGAAAAAGCTTCCTTCGGGAATCTTTTTTTTGCGTTCTAGGGATGAGAACCCCAATGGTTCGTCGGAGCATAAGCTTCGGTAGGATTACTTCGCAGTCTCGACTGCAAGGAGAGTATCCCTCCTGGGACGTAATTAAAGAAAAGCTTCCTTCGGGAAGCTTTTTTTTGCGTTCTGGGGATGATTGAATACGTTAATCGGCTGATGTTGACACGGGATGTTATGCTTGTTTATGTATATGTATGTATCAAAGTATACATATTAGACAAATAAACTATAGGAGATTTACCATGCCATCCTCTTTACATCAAAACTCACCTGACCATTCTGCAGTCGATAATTCATCGTCAGCATCCATGAAACTTGGACTCTTGCTGGCAGGCATTATCGTTATCGCTGCAACAATGCGTTCACCTATTACGGCAACAGGTCCGATTGTGGAACTGATCCGTACAGATACAGGAATAAGTCATACATTGGCAGGCTTGCTTACCTCTCTTCCTTTGCTTGCCTTCGCGGCAATCTCTCCGTTCGCTCCACAATTGGCGCGAAGATTCGGACTAGAAACCGCTCTGTTAACTGCCATAATTCTTGTGACCATAGGCGTATCCCTCCGGTTTATGCCCTCTGTTCCCGTTCTTTTTGCAGGAACGGCAATTCTTGGATGTGGTATTGCCCTGAGCAACGTATTGCTGCCCAGTCTGATCAAAAGGGATTTCCCATTGCGAGTGGGACTCGTTACCGGCCTCTATTCCGTGTCCATGAATATATGGGGCGCTATCGCCTCAGGAATCAGCGTTCCCACGGCAGGCTTAACCTCCATGGGTTGGCATGCTTCACTGGGCATGTGGGCTATACTGTCCATTCTAGCCCTGATTCTCTGGCTGCCTCACGTCCGTTCTGGACGTCGCGGCGAAGTTTACGTGGCTTCGAGAACGGAAGCGAAGCCCGTTCGTCTTATTACATCTCCCTTAGCCTGGTATGTCACATTGTTCATGGGACTGCAATCTTTAATTTTTTACACTACAATTACCTGGCTGCCAGAGGTTCTATCTGATCAGGGTTTCAGTTCCTCTTCAGCCGGCTGGATGTTGTCTTTGATGCAAATGGTTAGTGTTCCGGTAACGTTCATCGTCCCCATTCTGGCTGGACGAATGAAAGATCAACGTTGGCTGACAGCAATTACAGGTTCATGTCTTATTCTGGGATATGTATTCCTTTTAAGTGGTATTTCCTCTCTCGTTACCGTCGGTGTTGCTTTGGCTGGCGTTGGAGCCGGGGCTTCGTTCGGACTTGTAACCATGTTTTTTGTACTGCGTACATCCGATGCAAGACAGGCTGCGGGACTTTCGGGTATGGCTCAATCCTTTGGGTATATGCTGGCAGCCGTCGGACCGTTGCTGTTCGGTGTGCTTCATGATTGGACACAAGGATGGACTCTTCCATTGCTGGTACAGGTTCTCCTTGCCATTATATTACTGATCGCAGGTATAAATGCCAGCAAGAATCGAGTGATCGGTTAGATTAATTATGCTCCCCTCATGAGTGACAGGCTAACAAAACCAGTCCCCATGAGGGGAGCATTTTATTATTAACGGACTTTCATGCGAACTATATCCAATTTACAACTAACAGGACAACGAGTTGTTATCCATTCAAGCAGCAGAGAAAAAACAAAAATAAAACGGCCTCCATCCCGCGAGATCAGGATGAAGACCGCTTATGCGAAAAACAAATGCTTCAATAAATAAGTACTGAAGAGTTTATTTCACTTTTACCGTGATCTTGTCAGTGCTGGTTACACCAGCTGCATTGAGTAACTCAGCCCGATACGTATACGTGCCCGAAGTGCGTCCAGTTAGGGAAGTAACAGCGCTTTGCGCATTAGGCGTAACCGCATTGAGTGCTTGGGTGTCGATCAACTTATCATTTTCGTAGAGGCGGTACTCAGTGGCATTGGTTCCCCACCATAAGTTCATAGTAACTTTATAATTGCCGTCGCCGTCCCAGTTATCTTGAGAGAGAACTGCTTTGCCTGGCGATGCGTTAGTAACCTTAACTGTCAGTGTCTGACTCCGCGTGGTCCCTTTGTCGTTCGTTAGCTCGGCTACGTACGTATACGTGCCGTTGGCTTTGCCTGTGATCTTCGTTTGGGCAAACTGTGCCAGAGGCGCATTGTAGGTCAACTTCTGCGTATCGATCAAAACCCCGTCCTCATAAAGCTTGTAGCTGGTGGCGTTCTCGCCCCACCACAGGTTCATGGTAACGATATATGAGCCTTCGCTCAGACCATTACCAACCCAATTATTATGAGACAACACAGGTGTTCCAGGCGCTTTGACAGCTGGAGTTTCCGGCTCAGTCTCCTTGGATTTCAGACTCAGTGCCGTAGTGGCTTTACCAGAAAGCCCTTGTTGGTCTTTTACCGTAAGTTCAACGGCATATTCACCTGCTTGGATGCCTTCTAAAGGAAGAGTGAAGGTACCATCAGATTTTACTTCAAATACACCCTCCTTGTAAGTCGAACCATCCTCTTTTTTCAGGACGTATGTTGCTTTCAAGGCAGCCGCCGGGTCAAACTCAATGCTCCAGTTCTCTTTAAGTGCAGGAGCGACACGGAAGTATAAATCATCCACGCTGCCGTTAATGACAGCAGATTCATCTTGCTTGAATTCCAACTTTTCTGGTGCTGTAACAACCGGAGCTGCTTTTTTCACCAAAAATGGAGAAGTATCTTCGATATACGTTTTACCATCAACACCGATTGCAGTGATATCAACCGTGTAAAGACCGTCTGGAATCGTCGTTACCTCGTCGGTAGTATAGTCTGCATACTGTCCATCCCAAGCCAGATTATATCTTGTGTTGGCAGCGAAACTATAGTAGTTCCCAAAAATAGATCCAATATATCCGTCTCCATAATAGCCCCCATCCGGGTTAAGGCCATCGAAGATCTCAATAAGGGCAAAATTCATGGGATTGTAGAATTCCATAGCTACATTGAGTGTATCCAGCGTACCATCAGGCTTCAATGGATAATGGAACGGGTTCTTCTCTGTACCTTTCACAGTCTCAATGTATTTAACGCCTGCCAATGTAAGGTTGAAATGTGCGACATATGGAACACTAAATGTGTCCGTTCCATTAGACAACTGAAGGTAGCCTTGCGCTTCTGTTACCGCAGTAACACCTTTTGGAACTGTAATAGTAACCTGTAACTCTTCCTCACCATTCAGTGTAAAAGAGCTCTTATCCACCGCAACGGATACACCAGGAATTGTACGAGTTGGATTCACGCTTACAGTGTAGTTTCCACCGCTGCCATTCAGCGACTCCACTTTGATCGTTTTGCTGACGGTTTTTTCGTCCGTGCTGAGGAAGTTACCAAAATTCATACTACCTGTAACATTTGGTTTCTCGACAGCCACGCCATTCTCTGTGTATTTCGTTACATCCAATACTTTAACAAATGCAGCAGGATCAATCGTTTTCACCGCTTGAATACGACCTGCACCTTGATCAAACACATCGTATTTTGTCGTGTCGAGCACTTTACCATTGTTCATGAGTGCAACTTTAATATCAAATGGTGTCCAGTCACTGTGCTTCTCAATCAACAGGGCAACCAGTCCGGCAACATGAGGTGTGGCCATACTTGTACCTGATTTACGATCGTAAGCCTGTGAATAATCAGCTCCAGGTTCGTCCTTGCCATAGGCAGGAACAGTAGACAGAATGCTGGTACCCGGTGCAACTATATCCGGTTTGATATCCAGAGTCACCTTGGCTGGTCCGCGGGAGCTGGATGGATTCATTTCATCGCCAGCCGTTTGACCTTTAACGAAGTCACTAAAGCTCACTTCAACGCTTTGACCGGCATCCAGCTCAGCCTTGATACTTTCTCCATCTTCCTTCGACATGCTCAAGGTTGGAATAAGTTCAAAATTATCTCCCAAACTCACCCCGATCGGGCCTGGAATATTGTTATATACGATAATAGCAACTGCACCAGCAGCTTTGGCATTGGCTACTTTCTCTACAAATGCCAGCTCACCGCGCTGTACAAAAGCCACTTTGCCTGTAAAATCCTTGCCTTCAAAGTCGGTCGGTTTACCCAACCCTGCGAATAAAAGATCATATTGATTCGTCAAAACAGCTTCCGGATCTGCTGAGAGGCTCCAGCCCATTACATCAAGTCGGTACACCGACTCAGTAACAGCCAATGGATTTTGCTCCGTTTCAGTTGGAGCAATCGCAGGCTCTTCTTTCACAGGTGCAACCTCTGGAGAGGTTTCGACTGGTGCCGAAGGCGAGGCTGGCTGAACACCCTCTTCGGATTGGCTCGCTTCCACATCTAGAGCTGTAACATCAGCAGACGCTGTTCCAGACAATGCCGCTTCGTTTGTTGATGAAGCTTCTTCGCCTGTTGCACCTTCCGGTGTTGTTGATGGTTCACCTTGAGCCGGAACTTCAGGAGTTTCCGTCCCCGGTGCTTTTCCCAGTTCAGGAGATGGCTCAACTTCAGGGACAGGCTGTTCTTCTGGAAGTGTACCTTTACCTTCTTCACCAATCCAGAAATGAGTGTTGGCTGTAATGCTTTGGCTAGGCCCTGTGGAGTTACCTACAGTGATTGCCATAGCCGATGCTCCTGGAGAACCTAATGTATAACGATTCGGGCCATCATTACCACTTGCTACAACTGCAGTCACGCCAGACAGCGTGGCATTGTTAAGAGCAACCGAAGTAATGTAACTTGGATCATTGGCAGCGTTACCCAACGAGAGATTGATTACATCCATACCATCGGCAACGGAACGATCGATTCCCCCTAATACCCATGAGGTTTGTCCACTACCATAGGGTCCAAGAACACGATAGGCATAGATATCTGCTTCGGGTGCAACGCCGACAATGCCGTAGTCCCCTGCTTCTCGAGCAGCAATGGTACCGGCTACGTGAGTACCGTGGGATGTGTAATAGGCGCTTCCATTGGCATTAAACTCAGGTGCCCCAGACACTTTCCATTCTTCATGTGTTGTTTCGTAAGGATCATTGTCATTTCCTACGAAATCCCATCCACCTTTGTAGGCGTCTTGCAAATTAGGATGCTCATAATCGATTCCTGTATCAATAACACCAACTTTGACACCTTTTCCTTTGTATCCCAGATTCCATACTTCAGGGGCGCCAATAAATGGTGCGGTATCTTTCATATAAGGATTCACTTCATCTGTTTCCGGGGATACGGTAATTTCAAGGTCAGGGTATACACTGACAACGCCCGGTATGCGAAGCAACTGTCCCAATTGGTTACCCTTAAGTTCAATGGCTACACCATTCAGGGCATATGCGTAATTTTCCAATACTTCGTGTTTGATTTTATTCTGAGTGAGGCTATGTACAAATGACTGTTGTTGTTGCTCGACTTGAGTCACAGCCTTTGTTTCCATAGAGGAGGTAAAAGATTTTCCTGAGAGGGTAGATTCGCCTTGCGCAACAGCAACTGGTTTATTGGAGAGCTCAACAATTACTCTTGTTTTCTCTCCCCCAAGACCTTCTAGGCTCTTGTCCAAAAATGGATCTGCTGCAAGCTTTCCTTCCCGCTGGGCAAGAATCTCTCTCCATTGTGTGGCTTCGCCCTTGCTTAGCGAGTTCTCAAGCTGAACACCTACAGGAGCGGCTCCGGCCGCTGGCATGATGATAGAAAAAGTCATTAGGATACTTAACAATATGGATATCAATCGTTTATTCAAGGCTATGCCCCTCCTTCTCAATATGAAAGTACCTCACCAATCGCTTGGGTCCTGCTATGACAAGTACTGCAATACCTGTGAACAACTCACCGCCCTATCTGCAAGAAGATTGACCCTTGGTAAATTATTCTACTAAAATAACACATTTTCCTTCTAAATAATTACAAATATGATATCAAAATTACTTATATGGTTCTTGAGTAAGAGAAAAGCGTGAAATTGTATTTATTTGTCGATTGAATATTTTAAATTTTAAATATAGCATAGGAAAAAAGGCCAAGAGCCTCTTCATTCTGAGAGAGATTCCTAGCCTAATTGTGATCGATGGATTTCATGAAAAACATTCTATTAATTCATTTAACAAAGATACATATTTTGTTTATTTAACTTCCCGGCTTCACTGCTTCAATTCGAAGACGCTTATAATCGGCATAGATTGCATCTTCTTTCCAGAGCTTCGGCACAACGATTTGGTTCGTTTCACGACAGATTTCCTGAATTTGTTCCTGACTCAAACCATCAAAATAGTCCCCTCCAAAATGAGCCAACCAGCCTTCTATACCCTGTTCACCATCCGCCAGTCTAGTAGGACGGTCATAGTGGTAGGCCTGTCGCACCAAAAACCCGCATTGTTCCAAAATGTTGCTATATTGCCCGATCGTCGGGAAATACCAAGGGTTGCGCTCTGATCCAGGAATGCCAGTGTGTCGTTCAAACACTTCCTCTAATGCATCTACAATGATCTGTACATTGCCTTTGCCACCGAACTCCGCTACAAAACGTCCCCCAGGCTTCAAAGACTTCCATATACTATCCACTACAAGTCGCGGACTTCGCATCCAATGTAGAGCTGCATTGGAAAAGACGGCATCATAGAGCTTGTTCGTCGCAAACTGATGTGCGTCACCCTCTATGAACTCGATATTGGGAAACTTCTCTCTTGCACGACGAATCATGTCGGGTGATGCATCCATGCCGACTACCTCAGCCTGCGCTGCAGTAATTTCGTACGTCAAATCCCCTGTCCCGCATCCCAAATCAAGGATATACTCCCCTTTTTGAGGTTGAAGCCATGAGATTAAACTTTTACCATAACCCGATACAAAAGCCAGTTTGTTGTCATACTCATCCGCTTGCCATTGATTAATCGATTGCATGGATACCACCATCGCTTTCATGATTGATATCTTCATTGTGTCACAAGATGGTTTATTAATTAAATATATAAATTCTATACACTTGATAGTTTACACCTATAAACAATTACCAACCTCCTAACCTCGGGGTTCTCATCCCCTGTACGCAAAAAAGCTTCCCGAAGGAAGCTTTTTTCTAACGTCCCAGGAGGGATTCGAACCCCCGACCGACGGCTTAGAAGGCCGTTGCTCTATCCTGCTGAGCTACTGAGACAAATATGTATATTAAAAATACCGCGCGATTCCTATTATACTCTCATTTCTATATTTTTCAATAGTTTTATAAAAAAATTAATAATTGCATCATTCCACATGACTTGAACGTATTATTTTCATACTCAACACAGGTACAGAATATGAATGCTTTAAGCAGGCAATATTGAGGATATTAAGCTCACGTGCATTTATAATGGGCGGACATATTCAGGATGAGACTTGCTGGGTAATCAATTGCATACATACATTCAACTGAACCAAATAAAGGAGAGAAACCGCTATGAGACAACTTTTATCAGCATTATCCTATTTTAGTATCTTCTTCGCCCCGTTCCTGTTTCCCATCATTATTTGGATTGTAGCCAAAGACAACTATATTGAGGGACATGCTAAACGGGCCTTACTCTCACATATATTCCCGTTTCTTGCGGCAATCCCGCTACTTTATTTCTTCGTTACCGCCCACAGTCTAGGTTCCGCTGTCGGATTCGTAATTCTGTTTTTTGTCATTTATGCATTAAGTTTTGTGTACAATATCGTCAAAGGTATTCAAGTACTGCGTGAATATGCCTAACCACAAGCTCCACAACGAAGTTAAAATAAACATTCAAAAACCCGCCTTTCGAAAGAAGGGCGGGTTTCTGCATTCCGGTTACTTGTTTCCCTGACGCCACGGATTTCTCTGGGCAGGACGCTTGCTGTTAATGGCGAGCACTTCCTCGGCAAACTCGGTATGATGCGCATAAAGGTTCCCTTTGTTTTTCTTGAACTTGGAAGCCACTGCTATCACCTCCCCGGAACTTGCATATAGTATGGCCCCGGGTAATTCCGCTTATCCTTTGCAGCTATCGGCATTTCTTGGAACGCCCACCTTAACCTTGCCCCACCAAATAACGCTGAAGCGTCGGTCCCAGTAATCCAAAAGCAAGTAACTCACTCTGAAACCGGGCTTTATCTTCTCCTGCTGTAATGCCTTCACTGTTCTCAAACGCCGTTTCCGTAGCATCTTCAAACGCGGTGTGCATATTGTTATTGTACCAATCCAGGACTGCATCCGAATGATTGCGTACAATTCGAACGACTTCAAGCGAATTCCCTGGCTGGGTAGCCGCAACGTATACAAGCAAAGACGGATCACCCGTATTTCCAGGCTGTACCTCAACTTCTGCACAAGACAATCCATCCACTTCGGTTAATCTGCGTATTTTGGCATCCTGAATGGCATACATTTGTTATCGCGCTCCTTTGTCCATTTCATGTACTTTGTTCGATCTGGTATCGGGTCTCTGGTGTTCCCAAACGGTAAATCTCCCGATACACCTGCTGTAACACAGCTTCATATGCGCGGTTTACAGACTCCTCCGGCGTATCCGGCCAAGGGAATACCATTCCTGGAAAGGCCTCTTCCTCTTTTTCCTGCATCAGATTAAGCAGTCCCAGTAATTGTTCCGCCTCCTGAGGCGTCGCCTGGATCACCCATTCATACGATGTTACGTGCGGGTCCGGAATAACAGAGCGCCCCATGACAGATACATAATAGGTCATACTGTCCATTTGCAAGTTCTCTCCTTCACAGGCATGTTGAGGCCGTTGTCCCTAGATATAGTTTCCGAAGAGGACAGACATTTTATGCCTGCTTTCGGCATATATTTGTTACGACTTCTGACGAAAAAGACAACATTTGCTGGCTGTTAGCAACTAAGCAGCCTTACGGATGAATGACTCGACTAAGAAAGGATGAACAAACCATGTGCGGTATAACCGGCTTCATACAGTGGAATCGGGATTTGACCCAGGAATCAGAGCTGCTGGTCCGGATGACGGACAGCTTGTCGAACCGGGGGCCCGACGCTTCAGGTACATGGATCTCCAATCCTTGTGCGTTCGGACATCGGCGTCTCAGCGTTATGGACCCGGAGAACGGGGCACAGCCCATGCATGCGTTACAGGGAGACACCTCCTATACCGTCGTGTATAACGGAGAACTATACAATGCACCCGAGTTGAAAAAGGAATTGCTCCAGCGGGGACACCATTTCCGCACACAATGTGATACGGAAGTGCTGCTCGCCTCTTATATTGAGTGGGGACCGGCCTGCGTTGACCGGTTTAACGGAATTTTTGCTTTCGCCATTTGGGATGGCGGACGCGAACAGGTTTTTATCGCCCGTGATCGGTTGGGTGTCAAACCCCTGTTCTACAGTCATGCAAAGGATGCACTCGTATTTGGCTCAGAACCCAAAGCACTGCTCATCCACCCGGATGTTGAAGCTGCGGTAGGCCCCGAAGGTTTGGCAGAAGTATTTATTGTCGGTCCTGCCCGCACACCTGGACACGGCGTATACTCCTCCCTTAACGAGCTCAAACCTGCGCATGCGCTTATCTACAACCGAAACGGTATTAAAACCTATGCTTACTGGAAGCTGGAAAGTCAGAATCACGAACATAATTTGGAAGAGACAGCTGCCGAAGTACGCAGACTGTTGCAGGATACATTAGAACGCCAATTGGCTTCGGACGTTCCGGTCTGCTCTCTTTTGTCGGGGGGACTGGATTCAAGCGCTCTATCAGCGTTAGCGGTAGATTATTATAACCGTACAGGTCAAGGCCAAGTCAGCACGTATTCTGTTGACTATGTGGATAATGCAAAGCATTTCCAGGCCCATTCCTTCCAGCCTGGTGCAGATGGACCCTGGATTAAGCGTATGGTGGATGAACTGAAGACAGATCATCACTGGATTGAGATTGAAAATGGCGAGTTGGTTCACGCACTGACCCAGGCAATGCTTGTGCGTGATTTGCCGGGTATGGCGGATGTAGACTCCTCACTCTATCTGTTCTGTAAAGAAATCAAAAAAGGAGCCACCGTTGCCATTTCAGGCGAAGCAGCGGATGAAGTATTTGGCGGTTATCCTTGGTTCCATCGGGAAGAAATGCTGAACTCCGGTACATTCCCATGGTCTGTAGCGCCTGATATGCGAGCAGGATTGTTATCCCCGGACATTCGGGAATGGATCAGGCCACTCGACTATCTCGCGGACCGCTACTCGGATGCTGTGGCTGAAGTACCTTTACTCGATGGGGAGACTGGTAAAGCAGCCCAGATGCGAGTAATGTCCTATCTGAACATCACCCGCTTCATGCCTACACTACTGGATCGGAAAGATCGGATGAGTATGGGAGCCGGGCTTGAGGTTCGGGTACCTTACTGTGATCACCGTTTGATTCAATATGTATTTAACGTGCCTTGGGACATGAAAATGACAGGCGGACGGGAAAAAGGCATTCTGCGTAAAGCGCTGGAAGGTGTACTGCCTGACGATGTGTTGTACCGGAAAAAGAGTCCTTATCCGAAAACACATAATCCGCAGTATCTTGCTGCCGTTAAACAGCAGGTGCTTGATATTCTGGATGACGCAAGCTCACCGATCTTGCCTTTAATCGACAAAGCTCAAATTCGTAAATTGGCCTCTTCACCGGATGCTTCATCGAACCTGCCCTGGTTTGGACAGTTAATGTCGGGTCCACAGCTATTTGCTTATCTAACACAGATCAACTCGTGGTTGCGTACGTACAAAGTGGCCATTCGATAAAAAAAGCTATCTTTTCATTCTTAAAAGGGGTGCCGATGAGCAGCATAATAGCTGTTTATCAAGCACCCCTTTGTCATACTCGACTAAATTATGGTATGGCTACACGTCATCCCACTTTAAAATGACCAAGAGACTGCTGTAATTCTTCCGTAGCATCTTCCTACTTGCTGACCGATATCTATTGATTGATCAGTACCGGATTACGTTCAAGCAATCCATTTCCAAAGATATCTCTGAACGGAGAATCCTCCATATGAATATAACCGATGTAACAGCCACACTTCTTCATGCCACACGGCCGATCTGCGGCCAAAGCCTGCAAACCATCGCGGTAGAGCTGCCCAATAATTCGACGATCCTTGTAACACCTTTTTACATGCCCTGACCCTTGCACATAAAATACCTCCGAACCAGCGGAACAGCGCTTGCCCAGACTATCATAATCCCGCAGGTTCCCATCAAACAGCGGATCAACGGATCGTAAAAAGTCGACCTCTTCCACGCTGTAATAATTGGGTCGATCTTTAAATGCATTGATCCACATATACACGTCATCGGGTAACGCCTGCCTCATCGATTCAATAGCAGGAAATGCGCTGCGCAATCCAACCGTCCCCACACTGAAAGCAAGTCCCATCTCACGTAAAGTCAAACATTGTTTGACGAAGGAAGACTCCTTCGTCTCACGCGGGTGATAGGTTGCCCAGAATGCCGCTTTATCCCGGTTCATTTCGCGGGCCCAGTCCAGTTTGACGGACAGATTGGTTTGGACTGCAATTTTATCCACATGTGGCATATGCGATAGTTCAATCATCGCTTCCCGATACCAACGTCTTACCAGAGCTTCTCCATACGGGTTAAAGAAAATCGAAAATTGATGACCAGCACTCTCCTGATCCCTTACCCAATTCACAAATTGACGCAGTTGTTGTTCATCCACTTCCAACGTCTCCTTGGAATCTACCGTTTTGCTAAACGGACAATATGGGCAGTCGTAATTACAGGACGACAGCTTCCCCCGATAATACAAGGTTGCTCTCATGAGAACACAAACCCTTCCATTTGTTCACGAACCTCAGCGGAGATGAGCCAATCTCCAATAGCATCCGAGTAGCCCAATCCCTCTTCTGTCAGACGCAGCACCTGGTTACCCTTATCATCCTGTTCAAGCTCAGCCATGCCCTCAGACAACAGTTCACTCAACCATCCGTAGTCTGACAGGACTTCCGTTCCGAATCGCTCATCATAATCCGACAGCGCCAAACCTTCCCGATGCAGCAGAGCTTTCAGAATAAAGCGGCGCTTCTGCTCCTCCCGGCTGAGTACAATGCCGTAATCGGCCACATCATAACGCTCGGTTGCCACATAATCGGTGATGATGCTCTGTGTGGCCTTATAACTTACACCATACTTGGAAGCATAGTGTACTTCACTGGTATAAGAGCGTGCACCGCAACCCAGACCAACCATGCCTTCCTCCTGACAGCTGTAGGGTAGAAGCTCTTTGTTTCCAGAAGATGATTGTTCTTTGGCAAATCTGCGCATGGAATACTGGACATAACCTCTGCTTTTTAAAGTCTCACGTGCAGCCTTGTACATCTCCATCCGAATATCCGGTCCCTGACGTTGTATATCATCCGGTTTCACAATGGTATTCTCGCGGGTGTACAGCGGGTAAATGAAAATCTCACCCGGTTCATATGAGAGGACACGTTCCAACGAATACAGCCATGATTCCACCGTTTGTCCCGGCAGACCATAGATCAGATCCAGATTCAACAGAGGAAATTCATACCGTGTAAGCTTCTCAAGCGCACGTTCCACTTCCTGTGGTTTTTGCGGACGGTAAATGGCTGAGGCTTCGGCTTCGATAAAACTTTGGATGCCCATGCTTACCCGGTCCACACTTCGCTCCTTCATGATCGCCAATTTGGATTCCGTCACGGTATCCGGTGAGGTTTCTACCGAGATCGAAGCTTGCGTCGGATCGAGCCCCATCACCTGTTCAGCAATATCAAACAAACGGTTCAACTGAATTTCATTTAATAATGTGGGCGTCCCACCACCGATGGCAAACCTCGAATAGGGTCTGCGTGATGTGAGTGGTGCCCACTGTTTGGCTTGCCGTTCCAGCGCATCCACATAACGCACATGGGTGTCATCACGACGATCCGGCAGCGTGAACAGGTTGCAGAATCCGCAACGAGCGGCACAAAACGGAATGTGCATATATAAAAAATACGTATCGGTATTCTCACGTTCCCACAATGGACCGAGCGGTAAAGGCGGGGTCAACTCCCGATATGCGGTCTTATGGGGATACGAATATAAATAAGAGCGATAGGGTGAAGCAAGTACTTCTCTGAGACCTGTAGCTGTGTTGGATCCGGACTGTGCGGAATGACCTGCTGTCGTATGTTGAGATTGATCGTCCATCGGTTTCCTCCCTGTATCCGGTGTGTAGTTATTGATGATATGAATTATTTGTTCTGTAAAATAAATTCACGGTAAGGCACATTCCAGACAACATCATGCGCGAGCCTATGCCCCTGATAGCCATCCTCACCATACGCCGTGCCATGATCGGAAAAAGCTAAACAAAACGTAGGCCTTGAACGCTGCCTCATTGCATCAAACAATGGCCCAAGGGCCTTGTCCACATACCGAAGCGCTGCACGCTGTGTTTCTACCGAGTCCTCTCTTGCACCCTCCACAAAATAGCGATTGGGCCCATGGATGGCAGATACATTCAGGAACAAAAACAGCTTCTCATCTGGTGCGCTTTGCTCCAGCAGCTTCAAGGCATGTTGAACCTGATGCTCAGTCGATTTGGGATTGGTTACCCCAAAATTCATCCGCCAGTAGCTCTGCTGAAAATAACCTGGCAGCACTTTGGCGAGTGGATTTTTCTTGGTGAAGAAAATAACCCCGCCAATACAAATCGTACGATATCCTTCAGCTGCAAAACCGGATACGATATCCGGTGTGTCGAACAGCCACGTATGCGGATGCGTCTTTAATCCGGTATTCCGGGAATGAAAAAGTCGTACGTGGGATGCTTTGTTTGTATTAGCAGGTGTAGGCATGAAGCCTCCAAAAAAAGCATGATGTGCCGCATAAGTAAAACTTCCCGGAGTATGACGCTTCTCCCAAGGACCCGTACCGCACAGATTGGGGCAATTCTGTTCCTCCAGCTTGGCTACGTCATACCTTAACGTGTCCAGTGTAATCATTAATAGATTATGGGAGCCTACGATGGTGTTCATATCAGTCATAGTTGTAAGGCTCCTTTCGCAAAAGTTCCATTTCCCATTCATAGGTTCCAAGTCCGTTATGCTGCACTCTGTACAACAAATCTCCGAACGGATTCACATCCAAAATATAGGCACGCGGCTCAGTACCTCCACTGAGTATCACATCAATCCCGGCAGACCATGAGTTGGGGAAGGCAGCCATTGCTGCTTTCGCTGCCGTCTGAACTCCATTCATCTGCTGTTCATCCAGCCCCGCTTCTGCGGGCAGCAACCGCTCATTGCGCAAATGCAGATTGGTAATCGGTGTCTGACTAAGCCTTACGATGGCATGACCTGCTTGTCCACCTGCCACAAGCTGGCGTATATCAAACACGCTTGAACCCAGGGACGCTTTTGCCATCCAACGTTCAATCTGGGCCCCCTCAGCACACAGCCAATCCATGAGCGCCGAAATTTCCGAAGTGCGTGTGTACCTGCGCATCCGGCCTTCATTATAAAAAATGACCTTTCCCTGAATCCGTTCCATTCCAACAGTGGTTATGGCAATTTCGGCACCCGTTCGCGGATTAATTTGATAAGCAACAACGCCTGAAGCCCCGGAGCCACACGCAAGCTTCACGAAAACGCGATTCATACCCGCTGTTTTCATCGCTGTACGCAGGTCCGCATAATTGCGGATCGGTTCCGAAGATTGGAGCGTTGGGGGAACGTGAACGCCATGGGCAGATAGATGCTGCTGGCATTTCCTTTTATCAAACATGATCGCAATGTCATGAGGATCATTCATGAACCGGGCATTAGGCCAATATTCCAGAGCTTCATGGCGAATTCGTTCCAAACAGGCCTTCCAGCCACGAAACCATTGGTTGGGCGCGTAGATCCGTCCCCACTCCTGTTCAAGAGTGATTGTCTGTTCTGCCGGAATCATTCCCGCAGAAAGGTCATCGATTAACGGAGATACATCATTCACAGCTCCAAGAAAGAGCAGCTCACGCTCTACTTCCCATTCCTCACCAGGGGCATCCAGTCGAATAAGAGGTACACTATTCACTCCATGAACTAAATCATGATTCGCATATAATATCGATGCTGGTGAAGATATCCACGGCTCTCCCTTAACGTGTGTAGTCCCTCGCCCTTCCAGACATTGCTGTACGGCATCCGCCATGGTTCCGCCCCGTCTCCAAGTCTTTAGCAACCGGGCATAAGGCAGCACAAGTGCAGGTTGTAAGCCAATACGCTGTCTTGCCTCCTGTAATCCAAGGGTTCGGCGATTATTCGGGTTTCCAATTAACAAGAACGGCTGCTCCAGCGTCATATCCGAATCCTTAACTGGGCTTTGCAAATTTTCTTCCATTTCTGTCATGCCTGACATCATTTATTCCGTTAACGACGGGTAACGCCAGTCATCTTCATCACTCTGTTGTTGCTCGCTAACATCTACAGGTATACCTGAACGTTTCCAGCGAATGAGCATTTCGTCTGTCATGTAGTGGTAACTGAGATTGAGATGTTTCAGTTTTTTGATCTTGTCACTGGCAAGCAGCGCCTCAGCCCCTTCATCAGACAACGTGCCCTCTGACAGATCCAGGATTTCAAGTTGATCTAGAATGGGTGCCTCAGCTGCAGCTTTCGCAATCTCATCCTGAATTTCACTGTCTTTCAGACCCAGGTATACGAGCTTTGGAAATAAGCCCTGTTCCAAAAGTGGAAGTACATCTTGAAGTGAACCGTCGAATCCATAATCATCCACGCCCAGATACAGCTCAAGCTTACGCAATTCAGGCAACTTAGCCCGGGCAATTGAAGCTAACACGCTTTTGGGCAGACCACCGCAAATAATGATTAATTCTTCAAGTTTGGCATGTTCGATGGGTTCCAGACTTAGTCCGCTGCTGCCCTTCACTGAGAATGACTTCAATTCAGGAAAAGCAGCCAACAGTGGTGTAAGATCCGTCTGAATAATCCATGATACTTCGCATTCTTCAAAGCCCATATCTCCGATGAATAGTTTCTTCAATGACGGAAAGCTTTGAGCCAGCTCGATGAGTGCGCCCATAAATTCATCCGGCGAATTCTCATAAGCCTGTCCCCAGTCTCCAATAATCAGACTCTCCAGCGAACCAGCCTCCGGTTTCGCAGCCAGTTCCCTGATCAACGTTTCCATACGAATACCGTTCTCATAATCATCATAAGACACCGTAAGCTTCACTTCTTGCATAAACAAATCCCCTCCGTTTGAGTTCATTGATGATTCGTTAACTTGAATGTTAACCCATACTGTACAAGACTTGCAACTTCTTCCAACCCCGGTCCTAATGCTCTGCTCAAACGTGAAATCTCCGTATTTTTATATAGGTACAAGAACGTACGTTCCGATATTTTCGCAGAAAAAAGCGGGATTTATTTTGGGTCCCACGTATTGGCTTTAAACGAATCGGCTCCACTCATAAAAATAAAAAAACGTTAATGGTCGGTGAAGCATTCCACAGGAATGACTCTTACCTTCCACTAACGCTTTGATATTTAAGCAAGGCCATAATTCACCTTATACATTCATAATCATATGAGCCGATTCGTTTGAATCTCAGCCTTTCAGACTGGATACGAGCGCTCTCAGGGCATGGCCCCGGTGACTGATCGCCTGCTTTTGCTCCAGCGTAAGCTCGGCCATCGTCATCTCGTATTCAGGCACATAGAAGAGTGGGTCATATCCAAAACCACCACCACCGGCTGCCTCAGCTGTGATCCAGCCTTCCACCATGCCTTCTGATTCATACTTGTCTCCGGTTGCCGGGTCATACAACACCAGTGCACAAACGAAACTTGCTGGACTCAGAAGCGGTTGCTCCGTATCCTCACCGGATTTGAGCGATTCCAACGCTTCAAGCAGTTTGGCATTGTTCTTCGCATCGGTTGCACCCTCGCCTGCATATCTCGCAGAATACACTCCCGGGTCACCATCCAGCAGATCCACGCACAATCCCGAATCGTCAGCCAGGACAGGCAGACCAAGAGCATCGCCCACCGTTTTGGCTTTCTTCCAGGCATTCTCTGCAAAGGTTACGCCATCCTCAACGACATCCGGCAGCTCCGGATAGTCGAACATGCTTTTGACCTCTTTACCCAGCGGAGCGAATGCATGAGCGAATTCACGTACTTTCCCCGCATTTCGGGTTGCGACAATGATAATTGGGCTATCCAGACTCATGTTAGGCTTCTCCTAATCCACGAGCACCGATCTTGAGTGCAATGGGACCGAGAACTTCTTTTTGACGCTCAATCATCTCCAGAATACCCTGCTCACCCAGCTCCAGCATCGCGTTCAGCTCACGACGGTCAAATGGTGCTTCTTCACCTGTTCCCTGAAGCTCCACATATTTCCCGCCGCCTGTCATCACGAGGTTCATATCTACCTTGGCTTTGGAATCTTCATCATAGTTCAGATCCAGCACAGGCTGTTCTCCAACTACACCCACACTTACCGCTGCAATGAAATCCGTAATCGGGAATACTTGCAATTTATGCTGTTGGGCAATTTTGTTCACCGCGAGCGCCAGAGCTACAAACGAACCAGTAATGGACGTTGTGCGTGTACCGCCGTCGGCTTGAATTACATCACAGTCCAGTGTAATCGTACGTTCACCAAGCGCCTGCAAGTTAACGACCGAGCGCAGTGCCCGGCCAATCAGACGCTGAATTTCCATGGTGCGTCCAGTCAATTTGCCGCGGTTCGCTTCACGCTGATTACGAGTATGTGTTGCACGTGGCAGCATGGAGTATTCAGCCGTTACCCAGCCTTTACCCTGCCCTTTCATAAAGGGAGGAACACGTTCCTCCACCGTAGCTGTACAAATAACCTTGGTATCTCCCACTTCAATCAGTACAGAACCTTCGGCGTATTTATTCGTGTTAATTGTTAAATTCATCGGGCGCAGCTGGTCGCTGGTTCGTCCGTTAGATCTCATCATTTCTGCCTCCTACGACTTAAGCATCCTGTAATGTCGAGCTTGTTCACACTTTTACTAATCCCTTCTATATTACCAAAGAGTTCACTTAAAAGCATCCTGTCCCCCAAAGAGTTCTACCAACAGTAGGCTAAAACGCCTTTGTGACTTAAATTGGAATTTCATTGATATATTCAGGCTTCGATACTGGGGCACTGTAATCCCGATTATCATCACTCATGACTGTCTTTTGCCCATTCCATTCGATCTGGACTTTAGCTTCCTTGCCAGCTGTATTCTCGGCCGTAGTCAATACAACGGATTGCAGCAGTTCACTTGGCACGACATCTCCCTCAGTAAACATATCATCTTTGAGTGCAACCGTTACGGTTCCATCCTCAGACGTTTTGACCGATTGCAGCTGCGTTCCGCCGGTCATAACCTCTTCCAGCTCGCCGCCTTTGGCTGGCCCCTTAATCAGTTCATTCAACGCCGCCTGCACCCGGTCTCCACCTGGTGTCACTAGACGTGTAACCGGGACGTAATATTGAATGCCTGCTGGCGAAGCGGCTGAGAAATAAACCGTTACCGGACTGCTGTTGGTCGTGAATGTATCACCCAAATCAAGATTAATGCCTACCGCCCGATTCAGCGGTTCCGGCAGCGGTGTGCTGTTTACAGGCATTTGCGTTAACTTTTTGCCGTCTACCCAAATCTGTACGTTCTGCACATCTGGTGTGCCGGTGAGAGTCCAGGTGACAGCCTCCAGCATTTTGCGCTCGTTCTTGGCATCATACTTGGCAAAATTGCCGGAGAACTCCACGACTGCCAGTTTATCATCCGAATGAATCGTTACGTTCTGAACAACGGTACCCTGCGGGAGAACGCCCTGAAATCCTTCAGGCAACATCCCAGCATATGGACCACCCGTCACAAGTGTATCCAGAGCGGTCTTGGGACTGCTGACGTCCGTGCCCGACGGAAGTGTCATGGATACTGGAGCCAATAAACCTTGCTGGTCCTGCAGATACACGGTTGTAAGTGGCAGCTTGGCAAGTGATCCGTTGCCTTCGGCAGCCTGAATCATGGCCGCTTCCTGAATCGGCGGCGGTGGATCAATAGCCTCGGAGGACTGTGCCCCAAACATACCACATCCGGATAACACCACAGGAATACTCAACAGCGCAGCTGCAGAAGCTGTACGCAAATAACGGATCTTACTCATGATCACGTTCCCCCTCATCATTTTTACAGTTTGTACTACCATGTATACGAGCCTTTGCCCAAAAAATAACTACTTTTTAAACAAGCTCATCATGCATAAAACTGAAAACAGGCTTTCCATCCCCATCGAGGGATAGCAAAGAAACCCAAAACGGTTAATAACGTATTAGGATACAAGTGTAGGGACATTGCTAACTTCAGAGGAGGAATCGCCCATGGAACATCCGGAGCAAGAAAAAATCCCTTACAGCCTGAATAGCCGTAAAGTGGCAGAGGCAACGAGGGAATGGCTGCACAAGCGGGGCGTTACGATCCCTGAGATCGCAGAACTGGTCATGATGCTGCAAAATAAGTATTACCCAGGTCTTACGATGGAAGAATGTATCGACAATGTGGAGAAAGTATTACGCAAACGTGAGGTTCAGAACGCAGTCCTGACAGGTATTCAACTGGACTTGCTGGCAGAGCAAGGCTTACTCATTTCTCCTTTGCAGGAGATGATTGAGAATGATGAAGGGTTATATGGCGTTGATGAGATTCTCGCATTCTCCATCGTCAACGTATACGGAAGTATCGGATTTACGAATTACGGCTATGTAGACAAGCTAAAACCCGGTGTGCTTGAACGTTTAAACGACAAGAGCCTCGGGCCTGTGCATACGTTTCTGGATGATATCGTGGGGGCCATTGCCTCAGCAGCCAGCAGCCGGATTGCGCATCGCAAACAATCGGAGCTTGAAGAAGCTTTGGGAGAAAAACCTGTCAGCGATGATATCGTATAATTTGCATGTGTAATAGGAGTTGGAAATGAACGAACCAAGTAAATTCAACAATCAGACTTCTTCTGATCATGACAAAAAGGCGGCCACGAAGGCCGCTTCTTTTGTGTTGATTCACTTATTTTTGTAATACGCTATTTCAGATGCTCCTGTCTTCCCGCTCCCGCCAAACGATACACCTCTGCCCATTTCTGTTCCGCTGCCGGCTTAGGCTGTACACGACTGGGTCCAATTGTAATTTCCGGGCCTTTGCGTTCTCGCAGCATGCCACGAAGTACTGTAATACCAACTATACTCAAGCCAGTAAACACGTACATCAGACGCATAAGCACATTGCCTGAATCAGAGCCGGTAACCATGCCATGGAACAATAAACCGATGAATACGGGATAAGACAACATATGGAACATAAACCACCATTTACGGCCAAGCTTGTTACGCAGATCACTGGAAAGCAGTACGATCACCAAACCATAAAAAGATAACGTGCCCAGTCCGCTGCCGATCGGATGTACTGAAGCCGTAAACGGAATCAGCAATTCACGCCAGGTGAATGGGCTATAGTGATCAATATATAGGGTTAACGCATGCATGAGTCCAAGTCCAAAGGCGAGCCAGGTCGTTCGGGTATGCCATTTAAACATGGCCGCTTTAGGTTTGCCTTTAGCCATTGGCATGCCTTGAGCAATCCCCAGAAATACCCCCGCAAAGAGTAGCAAATAAGCGGCGATCCCACTAATTCGAATGATATTCCACGTCGGCAGGTAATCTACAATCCATTGCGCCATAACCGGCTCCCCCATATCTGATAGACTTGTCGTTTATATAAGACTGAAGCGGTGATCCGGATCGAAACCAGGCCAGCGTTCAGCGAGCGTGTCGGTATTTCCTCTAAAATAAGTGCTCCCATCCCGGGTCATCCACAGGACATCATGCCGGTCGTAATGACGGTTTAACCAACCTACTGCATCGGCACTTCCCAAAATACAGACGGTCTTGGCAATAATCTCACATTGCGAAGCATGCTGGCCCAGAACGGTACACTGTAGCACATCCGTATCTGCTGGCTCCATCGTCCGGGGATCAATTAAGTGATGTGAAAGGCTTCCGTCCGTATTCTGCCACTGTCTTCGTACCACTCCTGAAGTAGCAATTGCACCTTTCCTCAATTGAATATTCCCTATCAGATTACGCTCCTCCTGATAAGGATCGGTGACTTGCACGGACCACATCGGATGAAGTGTTGTCCCCCATGCCTGAATATCTCCACCTGCATTGATTAATCCGGCCGAAATATGAAGTGTACGTTGCAGCCAATCGGCGATACGCTCAACGGCCCACCCCTTAACAATGCCCCCAAGGTCCAGCTCAGTCCCAGGGTCCTTATGAACCATTCGGCTGCCTTCCCTTTGAATCCAACGTGGGCGGCTATAGTCATATTCGTCTCTCAGCATATCTGTTATATCCAATTGTCGAATGTCCAATCTGCGTTCAGTTCCAGATTGCTGAAGCTCTCTTTGTTGCAGCTGCTCGAAGCTGACATCGTAACCAGAAGCCCGCAGAGCCTGAGAAATACCTGGCTGAAAAATCCCTTCCGTCTGTCCAATATAACCGTATGCCAAACTTAACACTTCATCCATTGCTGCGGAGATGGGCATCCATCCTGTGCAACAATTCAGACGATTCAATTCACTGTCTTCCACAAATCGGCTGAAACGCTGTTCCTGCGCTTCGAACCAATTCTTCACCAAGGCTGCCGCATGCTCAGCTTCTTCCCGTCCTGCGGCTAACTGAACTTCCACGTCCGTGTTCATCGCCCGGAAGCGGAACTTAAGAAGACGGGAGACTTGCTCCGTGCGGCTCATGATGCACCCGTGCGTGACTGATAATTGCCACCGCTGTATCCGGAGTCTGTATCCTGATTGCTGCTCTGATCTGTTATCCAACCGCCCGAAGACCTGCCTTGATTCGAACCGATGGCATTGCTTCCATCGGTCGTTCCCTCATCCAGGCTATAGCCCTCATTGGACGATGCATCGGAATTGCCATCTGTGTTTTTCGTCCATTCGTCCATGACATCATCCTGAGCATCTATCTGAGTAGAAGCTGTACTGCTTATATCGGTACCATTAGCCGCCGCATAAGCGACATCAAAGGCATCAGAAGTTCTTACATATTGAAAGAGTGCAGCCACGGTCAACGTTGCTGCCGCTGAGGCTTGCCATTTTCTCCATTGGTTTCGTTTTTTCCTAGTCATCGCTCTTCCCTGCTTTCTCTGGCGAAGTTCATGCATTTATCATAGAAGTGCTGGCTTAAAAGAAGATGAATGGACGGTTAAGAGAGACTAAAGCTTTCATTTATTGGAGTCGTTACACGCAAAAAAGACTCTGAACAGGCAGTTCTCCTGGTCAAAGTCTTGTCATTCTAAGTATTTTCGATAAAAAAGAATACTCCGTTAGGCTGCTGCTCCTGTATAATATGCTCTCGCCGGATCAATTCTTGCAGATGCGCCAAAGTTTCGCTCATCGCAAAACGAAGCTGATGTGTTCCCAATCGGTCACCAAACATAAACACACAGATATCATACGCATTCGTCGGTGCTTCCCGGATTCGCTCCATCATCTTCTGAAGGCGCTCTTCATGATGAGTAAGCAGATGAACCGTTCGATCGCCAAAATGGCCAAACGGATTCCGATGCCCTGGATATGCCACTTCTACATCCAAAGCCCCCAGTCGATGCAGCCCTTCCATATAAGACAATAAAGGCTGATCGTCACTTCCCGGCTGCAGGCTAATATTCGGTGAGATCTGCGGCAATACGGCATCTCCACACAAGATCTCCCTGGATTCTGGCGCATAGAAGGATAGATGTCCTGGCGCGTGACCACCTGTTTCTACAGCACGCCACTTTTTCCCGCCCATAACCAACCATTCGCCATCTTCAATCGGTGTCACTACGGGAAGTGGCGTAATCTGTGAGATGAATCCCTCCATATGTTCACGGATCTGCTGCGTCTTGTCTTCCGGCATTCCATGGTGACTATAATATTCAGGCAAAACTGTATTTATAGTTGCCTCCGTTCCCCACATGTAATCCGCTTCCTGGCGGGATCGTGTGGACATTCGAACAGGCACACCCGTTTGCTGCTGTAGCCAGCCGGACAACCCCAGATGATCGGGGTGATGGTGGGTCAGTACAATCTGACTAATATCCTGAAAAGTTAAATTGAAATCTGCGAGTGCTTCGTGCCACTCCTGTTCCGTCTCAGTACTGCGTGGTCCCGGGTCAACAATCGTTATTGTTCCATCCGGTTCATGAAGCACATAGCTGTTCACCCAACGCAGTGGAAAAGCCATTGTAATCTTGACCCGATGCATGCCTGCTGGCATGGGAATGGATTCCGTTCGCTTCATTAATATTCTCCTCCAACTCTACTGCTCCGGCCGATGACCGACAAAAATCATCCGCGGCGATGTCTGCTCATCGTACTTCTCTTCATCATAACCGCCATGTACCTGATCCACCACGAGTCCTGCCTCGTGAAGCAGATCACGTAGTTGTTCGCGAGTGTACAGTTTGACGCGTTCCTGATAGATTCGTGGTTTTTGGCCCGATTCGGTATCGGTGATGTGAATTTCTTTTTGTACAAATCCATCCTGGATCTTGCGAAACTCCTCAATATTCTGTCCTTCGCTTTCACGTGTTGAATGCTGCACCAGATGGCGAGTCACATAAGCCGTGTTCATGAAATCAATAATATAGCTGCCCCCCGGCTTCAGCATCCGATGAATGGCGCGTAACACTCTTAGTTGCTCCCCATCCTCTTGGAAATAACCAAATGAGGTAAACAGATTGACAACGGCGTCAAATCCGCCTTTCAGTGGAAGCTCACGCATATCGGCGTGATACCACTCAACACGATGTTCTGTGTCCATATTGCGTGCTTCACGCAGAAGCACATCAGACAGGTCGATTCCGGTTACCTGGAAACCAGCATCTGCAAGGGCCAGAGAATGTCGGCCCATACCACAGCACAGGTCAAGTACCTTGGACTTTGGCTGAAGCTTTAACCAATTAATCATTTTATGTACTTCCTGATATGCACCCTGCACATCCCGATGTTTGTACACAAGAAGGTAGTCTTCTCCAAAACTCTTTTCATACCATTCCGTCATTACGTATCGCCCTCCACATGGTCACTGGCCCAACTATCCGTAATACGCTGTTATATCAGCCGGATCATATCTCTATAGCTTTTAGCCATTGTACCGTCTTTATCCTTCAAACTCAAAAATTTCCAAGCTTCGCCCACATTGAACGGCCGGAAACCACACGATATAATGTTAAACATAGTCAGGCCCACGCGAATCGGTTAACTATACATAGAAGATTGATATATAACTACTATGGCATCTTCACTTCATGAACGCCATTAGACGACTAAAATATAACTCGACATCAGAAGAAGCAGCAGGAGGTGTTATTTATGATTCGGATTGGACTTACGGGCTGGGGAGATCAGGAAGATTTGTACCCGAACCGTACCAAAGCGAAAGACAAGCTCCGTCTGTATGGACAATATTTTACGACCGTGGAGGTAGACAGTTCCTTCTACGCCGTTCAGCCTCGGGATCGGATGGCACGCTGGGCAGCGGAGACGCCGGAGTCCTTTGCTTTTATCGTCAAAGCCTATCAAGGGATGACAGGACATCTGCGGGGAAAACCCTATTTCACAAGCACCTCGGAGATGTATAAGGCTTTTCGCGAATCCCTGGAGCCTGTCATGGAAGCAGGCAAGATGCAAGCGGCCTTGTTCCAGTACCCGCCGTGGTTTGAATGCAATCGGGACAATGTCAATGAACTGCGTGAAGTAAAACTGAGAATGGAAGGCATCCCGTGTGCCCTCGAATTTCGTCATCGCAGCTGGTATGAAGAGGGCATGCGCGAACGAACGCTTGCATTTCTGAAGGAACAAGGCTGGATTCACAGCGTCTGTGATGAACCTCAGGCGGGGCCAGGATCTATCCCTATTGTACCCGAAGCTACCGATGCCGAGATGACGCTGGTACGTATGCATGGGCGCAATGTATCAGGCTGGCATCAGAATGGTGCACCCAATTGGCGCGAGACCCGTTATCTGTATCGTTACAATCAGGAAGAGCTGCTGGAGTGGAAAGGTTATTTAGAGCATTTGCAGGAGCAGAGCAAAGATGTGTATGTGATTTTCAACAACAACTCGGGCGGCGACGCGGCTGCCAATGCACAGATGATGATGGAGCTGCTGGAGCAGCCCGTGAAGCCCTTTCCTGACCGTACGGAGCGGGAGGAGGAAGAGGGGCCGGAGCAATTGGAACTGTTTTAACAACACGTTTAATTTGGAATCTGAATAGAATATTTCCATTCATAACGAAAAAAGCGGTAAGCCCTTAAGGCTGTGCCGCTTTATTTGTCGTTAGGCTGTATGCAGATGAACTCTCATAATTGCTGTACTAGCGTTGTCCAGCTGTAACCGAAGGGTCGAGCGAAATCTGGCTCAGCTGCTGGTTCATTTTATACGCCTCAATCCCGGCCAGAAGCACAATGCCGATACCGTGCGTATCGTTCAGAATCCATCCCAGATCGTCCCGGTAATAGAGTGCGGTAAAGGAGTAACCGGAACCCCGACATACACCGTACACGTTGCCTTTATAATCAATGGACAGACGCGTCATGCCCTCCCATCCTTTGCGCACCGCATCCAGGTAGGCCTCTGGCTGCTCCAGCCAGCCTTCACGAATACCGCGGGCATAAGCGTAGATGAACATCGACGTGCAGGAGGTTTCCTCATATGAATCCGGGCGGTTCAGCACCTGATGCCAGAGTCCATTTTCACCTTGCAGCGCCAAATACCCCTGACATAAATCCCGGTAAAAACTCAGCAGTTCTGGCCGTTTGACGTGATCGCTTGGCAGAATCGACAGTAGTTCGGTTAGCGAAAACAGAACCCATCCGTTCCCGCGCCCCCAGGGTATACCTGTCGCCCGTCCACGCACAAAATCATACACATGGGACATGATCTGTTGTTCCGGAATATAGAGATATTTGCGGAACATCAGGAACTGGTTGATCGCATCATCCCAATAAGAAGTATCTCCCGTCAACTGACCGTAACGCATCAGGAAAGGTGTGCTCATATACAGATCATCACACCACATCGTTTCCTGGCGCATCTCGCCGCTGCCACGAACACGGTAAAAGGCTCCGTCGTCTAGACGTTCCTGTTCATCCGTAATATAGCCCGCAATACGATTTGCGGTATCTTTACCTCCACGAATGTCGCCGAGTTCCATCGCTGCGAGCAGCGTAGATCCAAATGAACCGCAATCATCCAGACTGTCGATTGCAGACAACTGATTATTAATTCCCGCGGCGCCGTACCCTTCCCGATCCCACAGACCATAACGGTCAAACGACGTACTCAGGCCGATATGGTCCCGCACATACTGAACATAGTCGTCACGTCCCAACTCCTGTCCAATCTGAAGAAGTCCGAGGAGGGTGACACCGAGTGGATAATTCCATTTGCCATAATGGGTATTTTCCAAATAGGGCCGGACACTCGTTTCAGGTAGATCCACATGCCAGTATACACCTTGGGCTCCATCATCAAATACGGTATCTGTTACCACGATGTCTTGGGGAGATGGTTCAGAGCCTGGGGAAAATGCACCCGTATACAGCCACGCATCGGGACATCCTGCAACCGGATGAGGTGGTCTTAATCTCCAGCCTTTTGCAGTGGAATCCTTCGCATCCTCCAGTGTGAATCCCCACAACTCGCTCCCAGCCTTGGTTTCACCTTTCGCTATCAGATCAGATGGACCATAGCGGCGAGGCAGTTCAATGCGAAAATTGCTGCTTTGCCCAGCGGAATATATTCCCTTGCCATCAACGTACAGGGTGAGAGCACCCTCATGTTTCCCTTGCAGAAGAACAGGTGTCGATCCCGGTTGAATGACATCCAGTTTGGACCATGCGTACGCAACAACCGGCTGCTCTGTCCCAAAGATTCTGGCGAAAGCTCCAGCATTCTGTTCCCCTTCTGACCAGTCCCTGCGCGGATACCAGGAGAGGCCCGTTTCTTCTTCAGTCATGCCATCACGAGGGAGTGATGATAAAGGTTCATCGACGGGTTCCGAGTACAGCCAGCCCTCCTGTCCTTGGCGGTCCACACCAGGTGTGAGGAAGTGAAGCGGGAAGTTTTTAAATGAGGCCGTTCCGTAGATCCCGCCGAATCCCACCTCTGTTTTTACAAAACAAAGCAACACATCGTTCCAGCCAAATTTCACGGAAATCGGAATCTGGGTTCTGCGCTCGGGAAATAATTCCTGCAATAGCTCCGATTTGAAAATCTCTTCTCCATTCACATAGACCGTCACCGGACTATAACAGTTCAGTCCCGTATTTAATGTAGCCTCCTGCTGGCTCCACAACTTGCCCCATACGTATACGTACTGTCCTGCACGAGCCTCTTTCCACTTGGCATCCAGATTCAGATCATAACGATAATCCCCAAGTCTGCGGAAGCCTCCACGGTGGTACGCTCGGAACAAAAAGGAGTGTTTCGGATGGTCCCCAATATAACGCTGTGCCACGATAGTCAAAATATCCGGAATTGAATCATACACCTTGCCTGCAATCGCCTCGTTCTCATGAAAATAACGAATGATCGTCAGCTCCCTTCCTATACCTTGATTCGTTCGGTTAGTCGCAATGTCTCGCCAGCCTTCACTTCAACCACCTGCTGATCCGCCGTAAACCAGACGGTGATCGCGGACGGATTGTGGATGATGGACCGATCTGCTGAACACTCCAGGCGTTTGACCGCTTTCCAGTAAGCAATCACTTCGATGTTCGTTGTGTACCAGATGTCGTCCCGACCACCAATCTGCTCAGCAAACTGCTCTATAATCTGCCAATTGTCGTTATCATTGAATTCATAGCTGTGACCCCATACATATAACAAGAGTGGCGTACCTGTCTTCGTATGCTGGATAAATCGTTCGGCATGGGCCGCCAAATCATGGTTGTGGTGGCAGGTTGGATGCCATTCGAGCGGCCGCTCAGGCAGTGTGTACCTGCCGTGGGATTCAACCGTGCGTGCATAATCGATGCCAAGCCATTCGAGCTTGGTGCTAAGTGAACGGTCATAACCCCCATTTGGATAGGCCATACCTCTTACCGGATAACCGACAAGCTGTTCCAGCGATCTCCGATCTTCCATAATCTCTTCGGTCAGCAGCTCATCCGGGACATAAGGCAATGTAGGATGGGTGACCGTATGCACAGCCACTTCATGTCCGGCATATAACTTCGCAACTTCTGTCGTCTCCATTCTGCCAGGTTTGCTCAGGGTACCGGAATTCAGATTGAATGTGCCCCGCAGCCCATGTTGATTGAAAATTTCCACCAGTCTGCGATCATGCACCACACCATCGTCATAACTGAACGTCAAGGCCTTCATCACGCCACCTGGGTAGCGGTCAAACTGGATACGATGTCCCATCTTGTTCCTCCTCCCACTTCAATTGCTTTTTCCGGCTTTTCATTTTCCTTGCTGTAGAACAGCAGATCAACGATCCTTCTACCTCCTTAAGGAATAAATCCGTTTATCTTGGGAGGTTTATTCTTCAGCTGATACATGACCAGCTTCCTGCAAACGGTGGCTGCCCGAGTCAAAATACGTACCTTCCAGCAGTCCGATTAATGTATTGGTAACGCGTACTTCAATATCGTTCTCCCCTGCTCGCAGCCACGAGGCTTCTCCCGTCCAGCGATATGGAGACCAGCATCGAACGCCCAGACTGTGACCATTCACCCGTACCTCGACCACATCCTGCACCTGCCAGTCGCCGAATTCCAGTTCAAAGGACGCGACTTCTTCAGCAGGCTGATCCACCCAGAAGCTTCGTTTGTAACTCATCTCTCCTGCAAAATGGGGATAAAACGGCTGTGGCTCAGGCCCAATTCGGATCGCCGTATCCGGCTCACGAACGAGAGAGACCATGCCATCATGATGGAATTCCACGCCAAACCGCCCTTGCAGATACAGCGGATCAACGATACCTTCTTCATCCCTCGTGACCTGTACAGTAACGGTCATTTCATTCAGGCCACTGCGCAACAACTCAGTTATATTGCAACCAATATTATGGTGATCGGTAATTTCAATCGGCTCAAATAGATCAGGTCCGATCGGTTGACCGTTGATTTCCATGGTCCAGTCACCTGATATCGCTGCCCTGTCCATGAATAACAGACATTCTGCCAATGCCGTTCTCAGCTCAAATGTAGTCGTATACTTGCACTGGATTGGATAGGCAACGGATGCTGTCTTCGGTGTACCAAATACCTGATTAAACTGGAGCGGCAGATGATGGTTCTCCGACAATTCAGCCGCCTGGTCAATAAACGGTTTAATTGCAACATGATTACCTTCAAAAATTACACCGTTGTCATTGGAAGCTGTTACGTTGAACTGTCCCATTCGAAGTGTGTTGGACTGCACGGTTTCCAGACGCCATGGCCCTTCCGAAGGAAGCTGAATGGTATGGGGTGCGTTCTCAGTCTTAGTAACTAAACGATTCCCCTCTGATGCCTCTTGAGCATGTTGTAAAGTAAGCCTCACCGCATGTGCTTCATAGGGAGCAAGCTTTAACGAAATGCACCATTCACCACCACTGCTGGTAAACGGCAATAATTCACGCTGTCCTGTCTCCAGATCGAGGCGTTCCGCCAGCAGACGTGTACCCGCTGAAAGATCCAAATCCGTCCATAACCGCTTGGCTACTATTTTCAATTGCCCTTCAAGTTGTTGTCCTTCCTGGTTGGATAAAAAGATCATAAATTCTCCGTCAGATAATTGACGGGTCTGCATAAGCAGCGACGCACTTTCTTCTTCCATGATCCAACAGATCGGTTCGGGTAGTACATGATCCAGCAGCAGGGAGATCAGTTCCAAGGAGAAGTCATCCCCGCGACCTGTTCCCGCAGGTAGAAAATAGGCATTCCCCTGTCCCTGCTGCCACATCAATTCGCTGCTGTCGTGACCTGTTTCTTCCGCATTGCCCCAATATGCCTCGTGCGGCTGGTTGCCTGCTCCAAAGAACTGTGCGGCCTCATTTCCTGCAGGGCTTCCGGGCTGGATGGCTACATGCGGAGGCATGCCTACCGATATGACCGTTCCCCCCTGTTCTACGAACAGCTTCACCTGCTGCCAGGCTGCTGCCTCCAGGTTCAGCATCGGTGGAAGAATCAGTACCTCATAACGTGCAACGCCAATCTGAATCATACCCTCGTTCAGTACAGCTTCGGCTAACAGCTCGGGATCCAGATGATCATAGTCACGTCTGTTTTCGAGCAGATGCGAGGTGATCCGCATCCAGTCGTTCGTGAGACGATCCAGCTTCGCCCGTTCTGCTTCGTCTTCTCCCCCATATTCGAACCCGTGAAGCGGATTGCCCATCAGGCTCCAGAACGTGGTCGTTGGTTCAAGCACGGCAATTCGGATATCCGCTGTCCCGGTGCTCATCAGATAGCTTAAACGTCCCGTGTAATCCCCCAACTGCCGGAAGTGACGCCAATACGGGTTCTGTATAAACTGGGATGGCGGTGCGTCATGCTTGGCAAGTCCGCCGATGGTATAGAAAAAGGCGTGGAAGTTAAAAAAGTTGGTGCCCATGGCTGCCATACGGTCAATCATCCATTTGGCATCCTGTAAGGTCATCGACCAGCCTACACTGTGAAAACACTCAATCAGATTGCGGCTTCGTCCCAGCTGTCTGGCAAGCGAGCTGACCATCTTCGGATTGTCGCGCATTTTCTTGCCATACCGTTCCAGAATCCAGGATAAGGAGCGTCCGATTTTCTCATGTGCGGAATCTCCACCTGGCATGTGGCTGAACAACTGCGTGGTCATCCGTACCCCGGGCACTTCTGCCGCATACTGAATCCCTGCTTCTTCGCACCAGTCATGTACCTGTTTGTGATACGACTCCCTGAGCAGCAGATGTAGCGACTGGTAGTAGTCATACCGGATTCGTTCTGCATCTGGGACATCCCCATGCAGCAGAGCAGGTAGAGACTCGATCAGACTGTAACCGCAGCGTTCACTGAAATAGCCGGGAAGCTGTGGAGACCAGGGGATACGCCCAAGCGGCGCAATTTCATCGGAGAACATGCCTTTGATTACGCTTTCAAACTGTTCTCCAATTGCTTCCTTATACCGTTCGTGGGTCAGTTCAATAAAACGGCTCATCGCTTCCTTGTGACACGGGTCTACAAAGTTGCCGTAATATTTGAAATCATCCATCTCTTCTTCCTGAAATATAATCACGTCCCATTCCCCAGCGGGAGCTTTCCATGACAGGCGGAAAGCCGTTCGGTATGTAAAAAACCGCTTGCGATTATACGACGTGAGTCCTGTCTCCTGATAGACCTGATCAGTCTGGATATTGCCGATGTTATTGCGCAAATCAATGGATTCATGCCACAATCGTTTGCCCTGCGCATCCTTGGGTATTGCCTTCGCCACTAGAATTCGACCCCACGGCAACTCATGATCCACTGTATCTCCGCCATGAACACGAATCTGCTGATGCACAAGCTGGCGCTGCTTCGCCTCGGGAAAATCAAGTGTCACCTCACCGCCAGCCATCCCACTTGGATAGGGATACTCGTCATATAACCATACCTGCATACCGCAGGCAGCCGCTGCTTCCACTGCAATCCGTACCTTGTCAAACCATGCTTCGGACAGATAGGGAATCTCCAGCCCCTGACGTGGACAGATGAAAAAACCACCTACGCCCTGTGCAGACATTTCGGCTATTTGTCGTTTGATTTGCCCTTCTTCCATATCCCCATTCCAAAACCAAAAGGGATGAACCCGGTACTGCGCCTCGGGATTTTCAAATGCATCCCCGTTCCACATGTCGCTTCCTCCCTGTATGTGCAAGAGTGGTCGTCCATCTACCGATAACGTTCATTTAAGTTCAAATAGGTTTGTTTTGCATTGATTATACATCAAAATCTAAATACTGGAAGCCATAATTCACAAAAAAAGAGATGAAGATCGTTTTTTAAATAGCCTGAACTAACTAGGGATACACGGAAATGCCCGGCTGCCACCTTTGCACTACAAGAAAGGCTGCCGGGCTCTGGAACATCAATCTACTTCAGTGCAGCGTACAGCTCATTCACTTCTTTGACATAATCGTCGCCACCACTGCTTTTCCACAGTGCTACAGCATCCTGGAAACCTTTTTCATCAATTTGCCCCACGATGAATTTGATACGGGCATCATTAATGATGTTATCCAGCTGTGGTCCTTTCTGGGCATACACATCGGAAATCAGCGGTTCGCCAGGATTAGCAATGACGATTTCCTCATTGGCTTTCTGCACTTGTGCAACCTTTTCGCGAACAGGTGTCTGTTGCACACGAAGTGTTTTGTCCTCTGGAATAAACATAAGAATCTGATTCAGACCCTGTACATCTCGCAGCGCCAGTTTGTCAGTTGTCGGAATGATGTAACCCTCTTTTTTCTCATACTGCTTGCCTTCCAGACCGTTCCCTAGCAGCGCCTGCAATTCAGGTTCATTCAGCTGATCCAGGAAACTCAGCACCTTTTTCAAGTCTTCTTCCGTTTTAACACTACTTTTGGAAATAGCAATCATGCCGGAATAGCCGGATGTTGGCATGTCACGCAAACCGTTCGGACCCTCCATTGCCTGAAGCACATCCACATGCCCGGTTGCAGACGGATCTTTCTCCAGTATCTTCTGATCCATGCGCTGTGCGTTATCTGCTACATCCACCATTACGCCTGCTTGCCCGTTCACAAACGGATCGGACAACTTGGTTGCATCCATCACGGCAAAGTCCTTGTTGACCAGACCTTCGCTATAGATTTGGCGGAAAAATTTTAGCGCTTCCATATATTCTGGTGTCTCGTGTGCCGGCATTAAACCTCCGTTACCATCCTCGCCCCACTTGTTGGGTGCACCAAACCAAATCTGCATATTATCCCAAGGGCCGGTGAATTTGCTCGCTACCAGACCGTAGGTATCGTCTTTACCGTTGCCGTCTGGATCATCCTTCGTGAACGCTTTCAATACGTTGTAGAACTCATCAATGGTCTTTGGCTCTTCCAGACCAAGCTTCTCCAGCCAATCCTTGCGGATCGTGACACCGTTACGTCCTAGAGCACGTGCGCGGTAGATGCCATAGGTTTTGCCATCGATAGAAGCATTGTTAGTGATAATTTCATTCATCTTGCTTAGGTTCGGATAGTCTTTCAAATAAGGTCCAAGCTCCCAGAAAGCTCCGGTACGAGCCGCATTAATGAAACTTGGGGACTTACCCAGCACAACCATAACATCGGGCAGTTTGCCCGAGGCCAGCGTGATATTAAATTTGTCCTCATAAGAGCTGCTCGGTACCCATTGCAGATTCACATCCATCTTGGTCAATTCCTCAAGCTTATGAATCACAGGACTGTTATCCGGCGGATTCTCCGCTTCAAAGTTCGGAAGCATAATCGTGATCTGATCCGTGCCACCCGCAGCTGTTCCTGAACCTGCTTTGTCCGTGGAGCAAGCTCCCAGAACCGTACTCAGTACTAATGATGCTGAGAGTAGCAATGCGCCTTTTTTGAATCCCGTCTTTTGTCCCATACGTTCTCCCCCTCGGCTTTAGCCTTTGATTGAACCTAGCATGACACCCTTGGCAAAATGCTTCTGCAAAAACGGATACACCAGCAAAATCGGGATGGTACCAACCACAATGACCGCCATTTTAATGGACTGCTCCGGTGGCTGTACAAAATTGGGGTCCATGTTCGCCATATCTCCAACACTGGCCTGCGAGAGCAGAACGATCTGTCTCAGCATGACTTGCAGTGGCCATTTGTTGCTGTCGGAGATGTACAGGAGTGCCGAGAAAAAGTTATTCCAGTGCCCTACGGCGTAGAATAACGCAAATGTGGCAATCACCGGTTTGGATAATGGCAGAACAATTCGCCACAGTACCCCAAGATCCGAACAGCCGTCGATACGGGCCGCTTCCTCCAGCCCTGGCGGCATTTGTTGAAAAAAGTTTTTGACAACAATTAAGTTAAAAGCGCTGATCGCGCCAGGAAGCATAAGGGCCCAGTAGGAATCCAGAAGTCCAAGTCCACGAATGACGAGATAGGTCGGGATCATCCCGCCGCCGAACAACATGGAGAAAATCACCATGTTCATCATGACATTTCGGCCCCAGAAGTCACTTCGGGACAGTGGGTAAGCCATCGTCAATGTGAAGAAGAGATTGACCAATGTACCTGCAACCGTAACAAATATCGAAACCCCTATACTGCGGAAGATGGTGGACGAGGAAAAAATATACTCATACGCACTGAATGAAAAGACCTTCGGAATAAGGAAAAAACTGCGTTCGGTAATCTCGGCTTCGGTTGCGAATGAATTTCCTATAATATACAGGAAAGGAAGGACGGTTAATATGCCCAGAATCCCCAGCATGACGTAATTGAAAATATCAAATACTCTGCCGGCAGGGCTGTTGTATAGACGGCTGTTCATGGGCGATTTCCTCCTTATGAATGGATGTCAACACACGCTTAATAGATCCCAGGATGCCCGAATTTCTTGGCCAGTTTGTTGCTGCCCAGCACCAGAATAATGCCGACCACTGACTTGAATAACCCAACCGCGGTACTGTAACTGAATGCACCTTGCGTAATCCCGACGGTGTATACATACGTATCAAATACATCTGCCACATCACGATTCAGCGAGTTGGTCATCAGATAGATCTGTTCAAAACCGGTATCCAGAAAGTTCCCCAGCCTGAGAATGAGCAAGATAACAATGGTCGTGCGAATCGCTGGAAGCGTGATGTGCCACATGCGCCGTAATCGACCTGCACCATCCACAATCGAAGCCTCATACTGCTCTGTATCCACACCTGCCAGTGCTGCAAGGAAGATAATTGTTCCCCAGCCCATCTCTTTCCACATCATCTGAACAATAATGAGCGGACGGAATGACCCCGGACTTGCCAATACATCGATCGGTTTGCCTGTGATCCAGGAAATCAGGTCATAGAGTACCCCGCCTTGCGGAGTCAGGAATACATAAGTGATACTCGCGATAATGACCATGGAAACAAAGTGAGGTACATAGACCAGCGTCTGAATCGTTCTTTTGAAGAAAGCGACCCGGATTTCATTAAGTAACAAAGCGATGATAATCGGTGCCGGGAAAAAGAATATAAGATCATATAGGGCAAGGACGAGCGTATTCCTCAGCAATCGGAAGAAGTCCGGATTGGAGAAGAAATTCGTAAAGTTCTCCATACCCACCCATTGACTGTCGCGAATGCCCAGAAAAGGCTGATAGTCCTGGAAGGCAATAACGATCCCCCACATAGGCAAGTATTTAAAAATGACAAAGTACAAAAATCCGGGAAGCACAAGCACGTACAGCCATTTATTTCGTTTGATCTGCCTCTTCCAGTTGGACTCCCGCTTCATCGGCAATGCGGCCATATCCACTTGAGCTGCTGTAGCGCCATTTCCATTCCAGTCCGTCTTCCCGTTCATAATGTCTCCCCTCCCCATTTATGTAAGCGTTATCAATCGACCTGTTATTCAGACTATACAGCTGCCTTGTTTCCGGCAACCTTCATTTTTTGCATAGTTGCGCAAAGTGGTCCGAAAGCCCGCTATAACGCCATTCCTTCTTCAATTTGGATATATTTTGGCAAAGGTTATTGCACATTTTTGCAGCATTATCCTTCTTTGTTTCCGAGGTGAAACATGAAAAACCGGAGTCCCATGAAGCGGGATTCCGGTCAATGATGAAGTCTCATGAACAGGTTTATTTACCTAGCCATTGATCCCGATACTGGCTCGGGGTTAAACCTTCCTGTTTCTTGAAAATCCGATTAAAGTAACTGTGCTGGTATCCAACAGCGCCTGCGATATCATTGATTTTCATCGTGGTCTCACGCAGCAATTGCTTCGCCGCATCCATTCGTACCCGTGTTAAATAATCAATGAAATTCATGCCCGATACTTGCTTGAATGCCTTGCTTAATGCATAAGGAGTCATCTGCTCCGCATCTGCACAGCCTTCCAGGGAAAGTTCGTTTCTATAATTCTCATCAATAAACAACATCGTACGTTCCACTACCTGCTTCAGCGGCTCCTGGGAACGCATCTCGATCTCCTGAACATATGGCAGCAATACTTCTCCGATCATCCATTTCATCATTTGTGCAGGTTCGCGAATCGTGGACAAGCGCTCATACATGTTGCAGCCACCAAACAGCTTGTAAGGCGTTACCCCGGTCTGCAGCATCATATGCTGAATACTTCCCAGCAATTGAAGCATCATCTGCTGCACCTGGAATTCGGAACTGCCCGCTTGGGTGATCTCGGTCACAAATTGCTCCAGTACACGCTCAGACTCATCCTTCTTCCCAAGCCTGATCGCCTGAAGGATCTCACGTTCCAGCCCCAGTGGATACGAGGCTTCTTCCGTTCTGCGGAAACATTGCTCATCCTCCAAATCGAGAATCTGGCTCCCGTCCTCCACGCTGCGATAAGCAACCGCCTGCTCCATCTCCATGAATAATCCCGGCAATTCCTGCGGGGAAGCAGCAGGACGACTTACGATCACCGTCACGTTCATTTTCAAAGTCTGACCTATGACCTCCACCAACTCTTGTCCCCATAATAACGCTTGTGATTTCACAGGCTCGTCGTTGGCAGCAATCACAAGCATGGCTGAAGACAGGTCGTGAAAGTTCATTACACTAATTTGACTGAAAACATTTTTAGCAACTTCTTCAATGATATTAACTGCTGCAAAGGTAACCAGCCCTGTATCCTGGCTCCCAAATCGACCCTGTAACTGGGCATAGCCCGTAAAATACATCTGAAGCAGCAAAAACTGCTGGTCTTCCACCTCAAATCCAAGATTCCTCATCCGCTGCTGAAGATCCTGCTCGTTATAGGCATACAGATGCCCCTGCACCAGTTGTAATACAAAACTGTCCCGCAAATGGGGAAGCTGCTCCTGTAATTGTCGATGGGCGGTCAGACTCTGCGAAGTCAATTCGTTCCACTGTTGTTCCAGCAGCTGGAATTCATCTAGCCTGGTATCTGTTGTCGTTTCACTCCTGCCCGGCGTCAATAAATGGAGCATCCTTGCTACGGGAGAGTATATTCTGCGTGAAGCAAACCAGGATAATACCAACCCCAGGATAAGACTGCCAGCACTCGCAATGACGATGATTTTGGATACGAGCTTCACCGGTGAGGTCACCGATGTCAGCGGAGCTGCGGAGACATACGTCCAGTCCGAATCAATCCGACTCAGTGATCCATAGGACACGGAATAGGTTTCGTCCTCATATTTGAACAGGAATGAATGGTTGTCTGCATGCAGGGCTACTTCTTCTTTGAGTTGCTGCTCAAAAGCAAGGTCGGTCTTCCCTGCTACCGGATTACCGGTAACCAGTGTATTGCCCTGTTTATCCATGAGGAACGTTAACCCTTCATCATAAGGAGTAAGCGTTTTCAACAAGCTGGCGACTTTCTCATTATCCAGCGTAATGATCAGCGCACCAAATGGATTAATGCTTTCACCCGGAATCTTATGTACAAGAACCAGTGCATTACCCGGATCGGTATGCAGTATACTATCATTCGTTTGAGATGCTTTATCACTACTCTGGCTCGCAATCCAGTCTGTCCAATACACATGGTTGCCCATCGTCAGATAGCGGTTGTAGGCCTGTATTTTTGCATCATCCTTCAATTCGTTATAATCCCGGTTAAACAAAATCGGTTTCGGTTCCTGCAAATATAGCTGCGCGGATTTGATGAGCGGATGAGAGCCTTGCAATACGTACAGTGTGGTGACGATCTCCTGTGTTTCATTGAAATAATACACAAAATCCAGCGTTCGCAGCGCATTGCCAAACCTGGGCTCAAAAGCCCAATGGGACAAGGTCATCTCCAGATAAGCGAGTTGGTCGTCCACGTTGCGCGCTCGGTTCTCAATCTGGCTTTGGTGCATCTGATTAAATTCATTTTCCATCCGGCCAACGACCAACTGATACATCACGATGCCTGTAATCAGTCCGGGAATGCTGGCAATGAGCAAAATAAGCATCAGGCTGTTTCGATAAAAACGCCCTTTATGTCGTCCTGTGGTTAGCCCTGGCCAACGCGTGAGTCTACCGGAGGATCTTACCTTCCTAACTGGTTCCATCAGTGCTCACCTGCTTGCTTGCGTATGCTCTGACTGTCATGGGAACTCCCTCAACTCCCCTGCTGAATGGTTTACATGAGAATATATGGATGAATCCGTTTCTTGTATTATACGCATAATTTCCAGGGGAATGAAACGGTATGTAGCAGATCATTTTTTAACCAATGTTTTATTAACGCATCAAAATGGATTACAATAGGATAAAGCAAAACATGAAGGAGGCCTTTTAATGAAGGAACAAACTTATTTTCAAGAAAATAGAGAGAAACACCTGGCGGAATTGAACGAATGGTTGTCCATTCCAAGTATTTCAGCCATTTCGGCACATAAAGAGGATATTAACCGTGCGGCACAATGGGCTGCAGATGCACTCACTCGTGCAGGTATGGAAAATGTAGAGGTTATTCCAACAGCGGGACATCCGATTGTATATGCAGATCACCTGCATGCACCCGGCAAACCAACCGCACTGATCTATGGACACTATGATGTACAGCCTGTCGATCCGCTTAACCTGTGGGAAACACCTCCATTCGAACCTACCGTTCGGGACGGCAAGCTGTTTGCACGTGGTGCTACGGATGATAAAGGACAAATCTTCATACATATCAAGGCGGTTGAAGCTCTGCTTGCCGAAAACAAGGAACTTCCTGTTAATGTGAAATTCTGCATCGAAGGTGAAGAGGAAATCTCCAGCCCGAACCTGCCGATCTACCTGAACGACAATACAGACAAGCTGCGTGCAGATATGGTACTAATCTCGGATACGTCCCTGCTCGAAAAAGGAAAACCGGCGATCTCTACGGGTCTGCGTGGTCTTTGCTCGCTCGAAGTGGATCTGAATACAGCCAACACCGACCTGCACTCCGGTTCATTTGGAGGCGGTGTACCGAACGCACTGCACGCACTCGTATCCCTGCTCGCTTCGCTGCATGATGAGCAAGGCCGCGTGAGCGTAGATGGTTTCTATGATGGCGTTCTGCCGCTCTCTCCTGAGATGAGGGAAGAGTTCGTGAAGCAGGGCTTCAATGAAGAACAGCTCCGTCAAGACCTCGGATTGGAGCAATTGTACGGGGAAGAAGGCTACTCGTTCGTAGAACGTGTTGGCGCACGTCCAACGCTGGAACTGAATGGCGTATGGGGCGGATTCCAAGGTGAAGGCACCAAAACCGTTATTCCGAAGGAAGCTCATGCCAAAATTACATGCCGCCTTGTTGCGGATCAAGATCCACAGCAGGTGCTGGACCGTATCGAAGCACATCTGCGCGCTCATGTTCAACCCGGCGCAACGCTGCATATAAAACAGATTGAGAAAGCCTTTGCGTTCAATACCGATCCATCCGATCCGGTACTGCAAAAAGCGGCTGATGCCTATGAGCAAGTTTACGGCGTTCGTGCCCTGTTTACGAAAGATGGCGGCTCCATTCCGATCGTGGAGAAACTTTCACGCGTGCTTGGTATTCCGGCTGTTATGATGGGCTTCGGTTTGCCAGATGAGAACCTGCATGCACCGAATGAGCATTTCAACCTGGAGAACTTTGATAAAGGGTTGTTGACGATTGTTCAGTTTTTAAAAAGTTTGTAAAGTATAGTTCATTTCAAAAATAAGTGCTGGAAAGCGTGCAATTGGCCGTTCCGGATACGAATCGTTCTTTCGATCGCTGTTATCGTCGGATTTTTTGGATTCCCCTTCTCAAAGGGTAAGATCCGACGATAGCATATGCTTCCGAAGTAGCTTTCTTGCAGAAAGCTTTTAGGCGAACGCTTCGCTTTTCCAGAATCGATTTCGTCCCCTTCACTACTTTGCAGCTTTTCCATGAACTTATTTTAAGACTGAGCTTACTTTACAAATGAAGGGTAGTAGTAGGGTAGGTAGATACAACAAAAAAACGACGGCCCTAGAGGTCGTCGTTTTTATTTCGAGAAAAGTGAATTCTATGCGTAAGTGAGATTTAAAATTGGATAGTAGATTAGGTATAACTTTATAAGAGGTGTAAAATGATAGCTTTCCGCATGCAGGCATAAGGCTAAGCTATTCGTCTTATAAGTGACATACCAAAGGGGAGTTCTGTTATCTTCATTACAGGACTCCCCTTTTTGCTTCTCAATTGAGACAGTTACATTCGTTAAAACGGCTCGTTAATTACCTTTAACGAACCTAGCACGTGGTATCCTCCACTTATGATCGGAAGGTTGTGAAATTTAACATATGCACAAGCTGCATCATGTGCGTGATTTCCTGCTGAACTTCGGAGGTGTCTGTACCAGCCATCGCCAGATTGGCCCGCAGCGTTCTACGGGTGTTCAGCATACCGTCGATTAACTTCATGACCGTGTTGCGTCCACGATGATCCACAATCATATACTTTTTGCGTGCATCCAGCTCCACCCATACGATATTGCTGAATGAGGTGAATAGGTGTCTACGGTACTGCTCCATATCGGTCTCATTGTAGTGCTCGCCATAAAAGGCATAATATCCGTGTACGTGCAGCTTTTCCGCCAGCTCTGTGATGAACGGGTCGAATTCGAGCATAGCGTTACGTTCCATGTTTCACGCCTCCGTAATGCGTGATCCGCAGATCCCGGCTTTTTTGAGATCTATTTTAACACATTACGCAAGCTATTGCCTGTTGAGGCACACGACAACACTACAAATGTAGAATTAACCGCCGATTCGTCTTCCCTTCACCCACACTTCCTCAATTTTCAAATCACCATTCAGCAAAACGACGTCCGCCTGTTTGCCTTTAGCAAAGGAACCCGTGCGGTGATCAATGCCGAGCAGACGTGCCGGCGTCAGACTGGCTGCGCGTGAAGCTGCATTCAGACTCAAGCCTACTTCCTGTACCAGATAGCGGAAACCACGAATCATCGTGAGCGTGCTTCCTGCCAGTGCGCCTCCGTCTTTCAAACGTGCCACACCTTTCGTAACAATCACAGGCAGATCGCCAATTTTGTATTCACCATCATCCAGCCCGGCAGCAGACATCGCGTCTGTGATTAACACAAGCTGATCTGCTTGTTCTTTCAGTTGAGCCAAAATAGACATCGCCGCCGGATGCACATGGATACCGTCTGCAATGATCTCTGCACTGATGCGGGAATCACTAAGCACTGCGCCGGCAGCTCCGGGATTCCGGTGATGGAGCGGTGTCATCGCATTGAATGTATGCACGGCATGGTGCAGCCCGGCCTCGACCGCAAGCTGTACTTCTTCATAGGTCGCATCCGTATGTCCTAATGCTGCCGTAATTCGCTGCTCGCGCAGCCACGAAATGACTTCGAGCGCTCCCTCACGTTCCGGCGCCAGGGTGACTTGACGAATCAGGCCGGGATATTGTTTTTCCCACACGTCCAGCCAGGACACATTAGGCAATACGATATGATCCGGGTTTTGTGCGCCGGGCCACTTCGGACTGAAAAAAGGACCCTCCAGATGTACACCTTCCAGCTGTGCATAAGGCATGTCACCGGAACGATAGCTGTCCACTTCAGCCAATACCCGGTCCAGACTATCTTTGGGCGCTGTCATAGACGTTGCCAGCATGGCAGTGGTCCCCTGTGTGCTGTGGAATGAAGTGATTTTATCCATCACATCCTTACTCGCGTCCATAAAGTCTTCGCCATTGCCACCATGTACGTGGATATCTATAAATCCAGGCACAATGACGCCATGCTTGGAAACAGGCACAGATACGGCTTCACGGCGAATATGTTCAGATAATCCCTCGGGTGCGCCAGCATAAAGGATCTTCCCATCCGTCCAGACAAGTACACCATCCTCCATTACACCATCGGGCAGTACGATTTTACCTCGAAGAAGTGAAATGGTTTTTTCACTCTCTTGCTCCTGGTTTTCCATAGCTTCTACGTTCATTTCACCAGCCTCCCAGCCGCACGGTCCAGTAACACGACCACATTAGGATGACATTGCAGCAGCGAAGCGGGACATTGTGTCGTAATCGGCCCCATAAAGGCTTCACGAATAATTTCGGCTTTCTCCTCACCACGGGCGATCAGCAGAATTTGTTTGGCTTTCAGAATCGTACCTACCCCCATCGTAATGGCCTGAGTTGGAACTTCATCAATATGATTAAAAAAGCGGGCGTTTGCTTTTCTTGTCTCTTCTTTGAGATCCACCACATGTGTCCGTCCTGTAAGCTCGGTTCCGGGTTCATTGAAGCCAATGTGGCCATTATGCCCGATACCCAACAATTGCAGATCTACTGGTCCACGATCATCAATCCGTTGTTCATAGGAAACACACTCCTCATTTAAATCCGAAGCCTGTCCATTCGGCACCTGGGTTCTGGCGAGATCGATATCAATATGCGAAAACAGTTGCTCATTCATAAAGCTTCGGTAGCTTTCGCGATGTTCTACAGGAAGACCGACATATTCATCCAGATTGAAGGAAGAGGCCTGCGCAAAGCTGACCAAACCTTTCTGATACATAGCAATAAGCTGTTTATAGATACCTACAGGAGAACTTCCAGTCGCAAGTCCCAGTACAGCCCGGGGTTTTGTCTGTAGCAAACTGGCAATAACACCTGCACCCGTTGCGTTCAAATCTTCTTCATTTTCAAAAATACGAATATTCATCTTCTTAGGCACCTCCGTTATGTTGAACTCGATAAGACTGTACATTGTGATACGATTGTTCCAATTTGGGGATAAAACGGTCAAAGTCGGCACTAACCATGCCCGTGAATAGAATATCGACGACATGCAGCAGTGCAATACGTGAAGCCATATCCCCCCGTCTCATGCCTTCTTCCAGAGAAGACGTAAAGAGCGGAATATCCGACACCCCCGCAAGTTTGTTATTTCCATAGGATGTCAGTGAAATGGTAGAGGCTCCCGCCTGTTTGGCACAATGCAAAGCATCAATCGTCTCCGGCGTTTCACCCGAATAAGATACCGCCATCGCTACATCTCCCTCACCCAGTGAAGAAGCCGACGTAATTTGCATATGTGAATCCGAGAAGGCAGTACAGCTTTTGCCGATCCGTACAAGTTTCTGATAGAAATCCTGCGTAACAATGGAAGAGGTTGCAACACCGTAGAGATCAATGCGACGGGCATGGCATAGTAACTGAACCGCATGCTCCAGCCTTCCTAGATCCAGCAAACGGGTGGTGTCCGCAATGGATGCAAGATGATTAGCTTCGATGGCTTCCACTATTTTGGATAAAGGATTACCTGCCACGATATCCTGATATGCTGTTTCATTGGTGGAATGGGACAATTCTGCGGCCAGCTTCATTTTGAAATCAGGAAAACCTTTGAAATGGAATGATTTGCAAAAGCGGGTTACCGTAGCCGCACTTGTTCCGCTTTGCTGTGCAAGATGGTTAATGGTCCAGCCAGGAATATCAGATGGGGACTGTAAAATCACCTCTGCGATTCGTCGTTCCTGAGACGGAAGTTCATTCAGCTCTTGCTGCAACGCATGTAGTATGGCTGCCATGAGTTCTCCTTTTATGAAAATTATTTTTATTAATTCATTATAAATAAAGAAAATTATTTTTATATTTTCATTTTAATCAATACGTTGTTGCAAATCAAGAGGATTTTAACCATGTATTCGCGGTATGTATGATGAAATTTAAAAAAAGGGATCTTCTTGATTAAGGAATGGGATTCCGCTTATATTGGAGATAAACCTTGAAGCGAATGTGGACATTTCATTTCTAAGGAAGGAGTACAATCGATGAATCGACGACAACGTCAAAAAATGATTCCTTCCACCTGGATTATTGCCATAAAACAGACCGAAGTTCGTAAATACTATGTCCTCTATGCCATCGACTGGAAGCGCAGAGCGCGACTGAGCTGGGAAGGTTGGAATAGCCTCGCAGACTTGCTGCAGTTTCATATTCCAATCAAACGTAAAACTGGCGGACCAAAATCTTCCTCCCTACCAGCTGCCAAAATTGCGAAAAAAGCACTCTATCTGCACCTAGATGAAACACAATACGGGGAATTGGAGCAGCTCTTCTATCAGCCTTTTTCAAAGAAACAATGGAGATCCTTTATTGAGGAGCATTCCAATAACCATATGTAGGTGAACCCTTATGCCATTTACGATTACGATTCCCATCACGCTCTGCCCGTAGCAAACCGTACCCTTGGAATTTCTGCGGGCTGAGCCTTTTCCCAAGGGAGCGTGATGATCCATGAAATCTCAGCAAAGAAATCAAGCCTATTACAAGCATCACAGAAAGCGTGTTATTCAACGAAAAAAACAGCTTGCTGTACGATACGGTTGGTCCTACAAGTTCGAAGGTATTTTTGCAAAAGGGAAAATACATTGTTCCTGCTGGTGGTGCTGCGAAAAGACAAAGCGGCTAGGCTATCCTAAATCCGAGCTAAGCAGAATAGCGGACTGCACTCAGCAGCTTCTGAATTCAGACTTCTGAGAATGACTATTTAAAACAAGCGATTCCTTCATTTTAGGAATTCGCTTGTTTTTGCTTTCCAACCTAAAACAAAAAAGTCTTTCCCCATTCTTCATGATGAAGAATAGAAAAAGACTTTCATGCTGCTTCAATCAACTGTGCAGTATCGCGTCAGATCTTCAGTTCTCCGAGCTTAATCAGCTCTACAACTGCTTGCGAACGACCCTTAACATTGAGTTTTTGCATCACATTCGAAATATGGTTGCGCACCGTTTTCTCGCTGATGAATAACTGCCCTGCGATGTCACGCGTCGTTTTGTCCTGAACCAGTAATTCGAATACTTCGCGTTCACGGTGGGTCAACAGAAATTTGCTTTTATGATCGATACCCTTCAATGTTCACCCCTCCTTGCCTGGGTTGTGTTGGTGTAACAAGGTTAAGGGGATACAGTCAACTCATCTTATGTAAGGTCAAGGGCGTTGGTTCAGTTTTATCAAAAAAATGGGCAGTGAATTGTAATTTGAACGAATAATCGCTATGTAGGTACAAACGTAGTAATCCAAAATCGTCAATTTGGACTAAGTATTATATGAGCATACTATGTATCATCCTTCTTAATCGTTATTTTCAATATCCCTTTAAAAACAAACATGCCCCTGCAACTAATGTTGACCATCAGCGCAAAGGCATACTTGTTCAACTTAAATTACCGATTCATGCGGTTCATCATGCCATCGTTGTTGTTACGATTCATGATGCCATCATCAAGCACGCCGTCACGGTGATTTGTGTTCATCGCATTCGTTGGGAAAATACGTTCAACCATCGATTGGAACGTGTTAATCATGCCGCTAACCGGTTTGCCGTTACGGATATCTGTGGCATAGCTCTCCACATGTTGAACAAATTCCGGGTTAGCCGATACATATACGTTCTCGACGTTAGGTGCAAATTGTTTGATTTTCGCCGAGATTTTGGATTTAATCTCTTCGGATGTGTTGTCATCCGTGCTGTCAATACGCGATGTTTCACTCTTCATCCCGTAGTGACCTTCGGTCATTGTACGTGCATTGCCATTGCCACTGTTAGTCAGACCACGCATCATGCCATAAGATCCAGTACCCATGGTGCCATAGATACTGCGATCATTGCCCATGTGGCTGCGATCCGTAGCTGCATTGGTGTTCAGTCCCGGAGCAATGCCACTGGTGCTGTATGGAGACATGGTTCCATTACCACCATTTACACGCAAACCGCCCATATCCTGACCCATGCTTTCTGTACGCATAGTGCCATTTGCACGGTTACGCAAAGATTTGCTTTCCAATTTGCCAGTGTGACCATCTGTCAAACGGACTGCAACATACGCGTTACGATCGGTCAGCATGACATGTGCTGACTTCACTTCTTTCATTTCCGTAATGCGTTTAGCCAGCTCGTCACTTGATTTCAGGTCGGTGACGTTATGCGTACGATAACTTTTCGCACGAATGCCATCCATCCCATTGGATTCAACACCATAACGGTTAATGCCTTTCACTTCATGACGAACACTTTGGGTGTGCAGATTGTTATCTTTTGTACTTGTTCCACAACCCGTCAATCCGGCCATTACGAAGATTGCAGTAGACAAAGATAAGCTGATTGCTGTCGCCTTTTTGGCTGCTGGCATGTCTCATCCTCCAATTATGTTGGTTTTGGTCACAAGGATAGGATGCTCTTCTGTACGGAGCGATATGCTGAAAGGATATGGAACATTAGCCTCCTTTATCTGGGCTCAATGGGTTCTGTTCCACATAAAAAAGCGATGCTTGCACAAAGTGCAGCACCGCTCTTTATAACCGCGTATTTCCTGTTCAAGTGAGAACCTTCATTATTATGTTGAAGGAGCCATTCCCTTACTTGGATGTGGATGAGGAATTCGCATCAGCACCTTCTCCACTCGAAGAAGAGGTTGCATCTGATTCTGATTTTTTGATCGAATTCGGAAATTGCTCTGCTTCCTTCAGACTAGCTGCATCCATCGGATAGGCCCACTGACCGTCCGGTGTGACTACCCAGATCTGATCCGGTTCTGATGGAATAGTAAGTCCCCGGTACACATCCGTAACAGCTTCTCCATTAACCGTCTGCTCAACAGATAAAGTAAAGCGTGGCACGGTGCCTTTCAGTTCAGAGGCTTTGCGCACATCGTCAGCTGTGGACAGGTTTTTAATTTTGCCAATCAGCGATACAGCATCGGTAGCTTCAACCGCTTCACCATTAAGCTTCCACGTCTGCTCTGCCGCACCTTCCTCGGAGGAAGATTTGAGCATCCAGGTGGCTGCTTCGCCTTCCCATTCCAGCGTAGTGACATTGGTTTCATCCAGATTAAACGGAGTTGTATCCAGCAGATCCTGCCGTGATTTTTCTATATTACTTATGGATTCCGTTTGTACTGCTACGACAGGTCCGGAGTCTACTCGCACATAACGAGCGTCATCTGCTGGCAGCTGACCACCGATGCTCAGTTTGATCTCACGGTTATCCTTCAGTTGGATATCCAGCAACGTTGCATCTGAACCCAATCCATATTTGGCGAGATCCTTCGGCTCTTCCTCCACAACCAGTTCCTGATCTGCACCACTTAAGGCATCAAGCCAGCTGCTAACCGTATACCCATTCAGAGGATATGCCTTGGGTTCCACCATACTCCACACGCCATTTTTCAGTTCCAATTGTGAAGATGAGGGTTTTGAAGCACCTGATGTGTCTGTATTGTTATCATGAATCGTGATGGACTGTATATCGGCAGACTTAATACCAAGTAACTTGACTTTCTCCGCTTCCTCTTCACGAAAATAATTCTGACTGGCCGCATAGACCCACCCGATAATCAAGACCAATAAGACTAGAATCGTTGGGACCCATTTTTTCATACGCGTCTGCGCCTCCACCATAAGAGTACACCTATCATAACAAAGATGAGCGGGAATGCGACAATCGCCACGAAGAAAATGGTTCTGGCTTGTTTACCATCCAGGTACGCCGTTTGATAACCGGATTGCACCCGTGGCCGGATCGTTAATCCATCTTCTTTTTCACTTAAATAATTGACGGTATTCAGAATAAAATCTCGGTTCCCACCGTTCACTATTTCCGAGTCCTGCATGAAAATAGATGAACCCAGAATTACAGCCTTCGGTTTGCCATCTGTTGTATCCGCCGCATATCCAAGCTCAACAGGACCTTGTACATCCTGATCCGGATCGTTGGTTGTTTCGTTTTGCAATAAACCTGCAATGTTCGTCTCGCCATAACTGTCATCCGATGAATGAATGAGCGGCGACAAGGTGTATTTATCCTGCTCTTTGCTCGTCAAGGCAATGGACAAGGATAACATCGGGTAAAGTTTGCTTTCTGATAGTTTATCCGTGATGGCATGTGTGCCATACTCCGGCACAACCCACAGTGGGCCCATTGTGCTGGCTTGCTGATTATCCACCATGACTGCATGCTCATCAACCACGCCATAATCCGTCATGAGTGCATCGATATTTTTCCAAGTCAACTTCATGTCTTCATGAAAACCGAGGGATAACAGCAATTTTCCTCCGTTACTTAGATAAGTCCGAATAGCCTTCAATTCTGTATCACTAATATCCCGCTGTGGTCCAATAATCGCGAGTACATCCGCATCTTCCGGAACCTGACCTGCCTGATTCAGCTGAAGTTCTTCAGTCGTGATATTATTCTGTTCCAGAGATGAGCGCAGTGTAGTCAGTTGATCCAGGCCGAGCTCTTCATGTCCTGTCAGGAAAACCATCTTGTGCATCTCCGTGGAAGACAGATTCATTAGGGCTTGTGTCAGCTTTTCCTCACCTGTGAACTGGTACGATCCATCGCTTCCATCCCCGACAGCCGTGAATAGACTGGCGATATCAATGACTTTATGCTGATCGCCCTGCTCTAATACAATGGAGCTGCCTGTGATGCCATATTTGGAGGCCAGTGTAGGCTCCTGCGTCAGATTGGATTGCTTCATCGTCAGTTTGCTGTTGCGTTTCGTATATTCCTGAACCATATCCGATACTTCGCGGTTCAAGACCGTATTATTCGCATTTTCGACGGTTAACACCAGAATGTTGACGTCTTCTTTTACATTTTTGATCGCGGTAAGAGACTGGTCTGACAAGGTATATTGTTTATTCGAGGTCAGATCCAGTTGGAAGCCGCCAAGCGAATTCAGAAACAGGGTCAGCAAAATAAAGATGCCAATCACCGCTACAGACAGCACGGTACTGTTGGTATGACTCAACCATTTTTTCATCTTCTCACCTCCACCGCTTCCGTTCCACAATTTGAATGCTTAACAGCAGAAACACACCTGAGAGCGTCACGTAATACAATATATCTGGGCCACTAAGTACACCCTTCGTGAAGCTATCAAACCGGTTCGTCAGCGCAAATGGATCCAGCCATTGCTGTAACGTAGATCCGGAATTGCCTGCAAATGAATCAAGCATCCACAATATGAGCAAAATAATAAAACCGGCTACCGCAGACACCATCTGGTGCTGAGATAACGTGGAAGCAAACAGTCCAATCGCCATCATGCTTCCGCCCAGGAAAAAGAGACCCAGTGCAGACAACCATACGGATGTCAGATCCAGTTCACCAAAGAAGGACATAATAAACGGGTAAACGAGACTGCACAGAATAAGTACAACAAGAATGGCGAGTGCCGCCAAGTATTTACCGAAAATAATCTCGGTCACCCGTGCAGGTGAAGTCAACAACAGTTCGTCCGTTCCCTGCCGAAATTCCTCTGCCACCAGTCGCATCGTCAGCAACGGCACCACAAACAGGAGCATGGATAACGTGTCTCCAAGCACCAGGCGATAATCCACAATGCTTGGCTGGTAATACACAAAGCTGGAGTAGAACAGCAAACTTGTCATCAGTACATATACGGCAAAAGCGAAATACGACGTTGGTGACAGGAAGTATGCCTGTAGTTCTTTATTGCAAACTGCCATCATTCGTCTCATTTGGAACCCTCCCCTGTGTGAGAATCAGATGAAGCGCTCTCGGACTTAGTCGATTGCTTCAGATCTGAAGTGGTGTCCAAATTGGCCTCTTCTTCTGTCGCCTGATTGGCGAGCTGCACTTTATCAGCTTCAGTCTCCTGCGTTGCCAGTTTCACTTCGGATTCCGTTTCCGTTGTGGTCAGCTTCAGGAAAATCTGTTCCAGACTGAGATTTTCTTTCTTCATCTCCAGGATCGGCAAGCCTGCACCAGACAAAAGGTAGAACAGTTCTTCCCGGTAATCTTCGGAAGATTCACCGGTAAGTAACATTTTGACAGTCTCAGTAGAACCAGTGGATGCCTGTCCATCAGCTGCTTGAATGACTTCGCTCCGTACCTTCTCCCATGGTGTCAGCACATTATGTAATTGCTGCTCTGTTGCCTTCACTTCAATGGACACCTTGAACTGATCCCCCATCGCTGAGCCAAAATGCTGCGGTGAACCGTCCAATACGAGCTGTCCCTGATTAATAATCAACATTCGATTACACAGCGCGCTCACTTCCGGCAAAATATGTGTACTGAGCAGCACTGTATGATTCTCACCCAGTTCACGGATCAGATCCCGTATCTCCATAATCTGATTTGGATCAAGACCTGAAGTCGGCTCATCCAGCACGAGCAGATCCGGTTTGTGAATAATGGCTCCAGCCAGACCCAGACGCTGCTTGTACCCTTTGGACAGTCCGCGAACCAATTGCTTCTCACGACCTTGAAGACCCAGCCTGCTCACCATCTCACTGATTCGCAATTTCACTTCACGTGTCGGGACATCCCTCAGATTAGCGACGAACTTCAGATACGACTGTACCGTCATATCTGGATAAAGCGGCGGTGTCTCCGGCAGATAACCGATCTTGGAACGGACGCTCCTGCCCTGATCGTGCACTGAGATGCCATCCACTGCAATGGAGCCTGCCGTTGGATGCAAATAGCCTGTAATCATTCGCATCGTTGTGGTTTTCCCGGCACCATTCGGTCCCAAAAATCCAACAATCTCACCGCGCTCCATTGTGAAATCCAGTTGATGCACGCCGCGCCGTCCATCAAATACTTTGCTTACCTGTTTCACTTCGAGCACATCATTCATCCTTTCCCGTTAAAATACCCGTGTGCCATCATCGCTTTCTTCAGATGGTCAACACGGGAAGTTCCTTGTATCTTACGTGTTGTATCCTAAATGCAGCTTAAAGTCACTTAAAAGAGAGCTTAAAAATATGTGTCTAAAATGTGAACAACACTTCATTCACCCACACCCTGTACTCTGGGGCAACGTACCTTAAAGTACAGGAGCATGAGCACCTGCACAAAAGTCAGAGGGTGAACCGTGTGAAAGTACTATTCACATTTTTTGTTCCAAGCGGCGGTGTGGATACTTTAAACCGATTGCGCACTGCCGTTCTGCAACGCCATGGCATCGAAGCGCATGTATTGTATCTGTACCCTGGCTCGGGAATGCAGAACAATACCAGCACGCCGGTCTTCACCGCTTCCAGTGATGAGGAAATTCACAGTTTGATTCATCATCATCGTTATGATGCCATTATTGTTACCTCCGATATTGCCATGCCGGGCAGATTAAGAGCCCTCGGGTATAAAGGACGTATTATCTATGAAGCACAGGGACTTGGGACACGTGAGCAAGCTATGGAAACCATTCAGATGGGAGTACCTTATCTGCAAGCCCACTGTAATGCTGCGCTCATTCCTCCAACCGATCATTTACTGGAGCTGTTCATCCATATGTGCCCATGGCTTCACCGGTTTGTCATTCCCAATATGCTGGATACCAATACCTTTGCCCCAATTTCGGTGGATACCCCTCCCTATCCAGTAATTGCATGGGTAGGAAGGCTCGAACACAACAAAAACTGGCGGGAATATTTGATGATATCCAGTGAAATCATTAAAAAAATTCCAAAAGCCAGACTATGGTTGTTCCACGATCCGACCTTGGCCAATCCCGAGGACGAGGTCATGTTCCGACACATGCTTGTGGAGTACGGACTTCAAGATCGGATTGGTATCTTTATCAACGTGCCCCATTCCCAGATGCCTACATTCTACTCCATGGTTGCAGCTTCCGGGGGTATCATGCTATCCACATCGCTGCTTGAAGGCTTTGGATACGCCGTTGCTGAAGCCATCAGCTGCGGCTGTCCGGTACTCAGTACCGATTCGGATGGCGTAAGGTCCTTTATTACACATAACCGAACGGGAAAATTCTATCCGATTGGCAACGTGAATACGGCTGTATCCGAAGCCGTAGACCTTATGCGCAACAAAAAGCTGCGGGAGTATATACGTATTCAGGGCAGACAGCATATGGCCGTCTCCTTCTCCCCAGATCGTTACGCCACTTCATTTCGGGAAATGATGACAGCCTTGAGCATTTTCTTTTAAACAAAACAAAAAAGGCAGTTCAGAAGGATGCTCTGAACTGCCTTAATTTATTTTCTTAAGATCGGCTTATAAAATTAGTGTCCCATCATCATTGCAGGATCAGGTTGATCCCCTGTTTGAAGGGTATCTTCCTCCATCCGTTTTGGTTTGCGCAGAATCAGACTGAGCAGGCATCCAAACAAGGCAATACACGCGGCCAGGAAGAAGGTGTCGTTAAAACCAGCCACTAATCCATTCACCATACCTGTAGCGTCAGTAGCTCCAGCTGTATTGCTTGCAATATGGGAAGTCAGGAATCCAGTCAGGCCAGCAACTGCAAAGGACACAACCACTTGTTGTGCAGCAGCAGTAAGCGGGGTAACCCGACCTACCAGCTTACGTGGAGCAGCATTCAGTACATGCGTATTGAGTGGCATCATGGAGAAGCCCATACCCAATCCCATCATAACAAGGCTAAGAATGATCAGACCAAGGCCCGTTTCCGCCGTAATCGAAGACAGAATAAACAGTGCACCCGAGATGATACCCAGACCCACGAAAGCAAGTGGTCTTGCACCAATTTTATCAAACAAACGTCCACCAAGTGGCATACCCACACCCGAAGCCAGCGCCTGCGGGAGCAGAATGAGTCCTGTTTCCAATGCAGTGTAGCCTTTGATTTGTTGCAGATAAAGTGGGATCAAAATCATCGCCCCAAACAAAGCGACTTGTGATACCCATGCCAGAATAATACCCCGTGTGAAATCAGATGATTTGAACACCCGAAGTTCCAACAGCGGATTTTTGTGACGAAGCTCCACGATAACGAACAGGATCAGCGCCACGCCTCCGACAATCACACCTGTCAGTGTTGTTGCAGACGTCCAGCTTGTTCCGCCTTCACTTACACCGTATGCGAGCATCGAGAATGCGATTGGTGCCAGAATCATACCGAGCAGATCAAGCGCAGGCGTGCGTCCACGATCCGTATCCGGCAGGAATTTGATACATAGAATAAAAGCGGCAATACCAATCGGCAGATTGATCAGGAAGATCCAGTGCCAGCTGAATGATTCAATGAACCAGCCCGATAATACCGGACCCAGTGCAGGGGCCAACAGCATCGGAATCCCGAGCATACCCATGATAGAGCCTCTTCTTTCAGGAGGAGCCAGACGGAATACCATCGCCATACCAATCGGCGCAACCATGCCTCCGCCAAGTCCCTGAATGATACGGTAAATAATTAATTGTTCAGGAGATTGCGCGATCGAACATAAGACCGAACCCAGAGTAAACATCGCAATCGTGAACAGAAATACTCTTTTGGCACCGAATCGGTCGGTCAACCATCCCGCCAGCGGAATGACGGCTGACAAGGCCAACGTATATCCTGTAACCGTCCATTGAATGGTCTTCAGATCGGTCTCAAAATATTGAACCAGATTCGGAATTGCCACGTTAACCACCGTGCTGTCCAAGATGACCATAATCATCCCGACGATAATAGCCAGTAGCGGCAGAATAATCGTTTTAATCGAGAATTCCGCCGGGTCCTGGGGTACTGCTGTTTGTTGTTTCAATCTCTCCACTCTCTTTTCCGGCCTGGAGGCATTATCTTTGTATGTGCCTCTCCATCGGCCTTATATTCACGACGTTTCAAACTTTTGTTTTAAACCGTCGTTTTAAACTCTTGTTTAAGCATAGGTTAATTCTAATGAAAATACCTTTGCTGTCAAGCTATTTTTTTATTGAATAGCGGATTACGTATGCATGCCAAAAAATGGACCAGGTCTTCTCCTGCTCCACCCATTTGGTTAATCAATGCTCATTCTGGCGAACTTTGCTAATCTGCCAATTTGATCATCTGATGCTCCGATAGTATACCCAGGGTCTGGCCTTGGTCACTTCTGCAGTACATGCGAATAACCAGATGACTTGGTGTAGAACTGTTGCTAATGATGCGCAGTTCGCACGGATCGGATGAGACTGCGAGATTATAAATAATGTGATTTCCCGTATCCGCCCCAATCCGACAAAGATAGCGATACATCTCCCCACGGGTGTGGCTGATTCCTCCGACAAAGATATCCACATCGTCATTCCCCACAAACGACAATTCAATGTCAATATATCTCACCGGAACAACGGTTTGCAGCAGATTTTCGTGAATCTCCAGCACATATGCGGCCACGGTATATCCCTCCTGTAGAGCAGAGTTGAACCTTTCTCTAGATATGGTATGCCTGCTCTCGTCCATTGCTATTTGCAATCACCCATTTTAATCAATTCCACGGAAATGCCCACCCTTTCTTCTGCTTTTTTTCATAGACTAACAGGATAGAAGATCGGCCTGTGCGGGCCGTGACAAGGAGGTACCTATGAGAGTTCTGCTCGTGACCTATTGGGAGCTTACACAGATGGGTGGAATATGGACATATGTGAAACAGCTGGCTGACAGGCTGATGGCTCTTGGCGTAGAGGTGGATATTATGGGCACCAACGGAGCCAAAAATGAAGTGTACATTCGCAATCTCAATCGTTCCTTCTCCAAAGATAAGGTATGGCCCATGCTTCAAGCCAAACTTAATCCGACAGATTTGCCTCAGTTCACTGCCGATTCTCTCGTAGCTTATTATGAATTGAACAGGTATGCCTTTGAAATGGGAGCCGCCTATCTGGGCGTTGATCATTACGATGTAATCCATGCGCAGGACCCGGTAGCAGCGGTCGCAATGAGACGTATATTAAACCGCAACACACCCATGGTAACGAGTTATCACGGAGCGCTTGCGCGTGAAGCCTTCTACGATGCTCAGAACTCTAACGCGAAGCTCACACTTCCCGAATATTTGAATTCCAAACGTGGACGTTACTTCCTGTCATTGGAAGAGCGAAGCGCTGAACAATCCCAGCTTATTCTGGTCTCCAGCCATTGGATTAAGAGCACACTTACGGACCTTCATGTTCCCGAGTCCAAATTTCGAATTATTCCTTATGCTGTGGATATTCCAGCCTACCGTGCCCAAGCAGCAGTCAAGTTCCGTCAACGCAAGCCAGCGGGCAAAAAAGTGATCGCCTTTACAGGCAGACTGGAGCACATCAAAGGGGTGCATATTCTGGTCAAAGCGCTCTCCAGCCTAAAGAAGACCCGCTCGGATTGGGTCTGCTGGATTGCCGGGGAAGGCAATCTCATGGACGCTTTGCGCTCCCAAGCCAATGATCTTGGCGTGGGTGCTGACATCGTTTTCTGGGGTAAACTCGGCAACATCCCTTCATTCCTGCGCCATGCCGATATTTATGTGCAGCCCAGCTTGCAGGATACGCAGCCTTTCTCGGTTACAGAGGCTCAGCTCGCTGGATTGCCTGTCATTGTAAGCGGTACGGCAGGTATGCCTGAGATGGTGCAGCCTGAACATACCGGTTGGGTTGTGCCACCACAGGATGTCGAAGCCCTCAGCGCACTGTTAAATGCCCTTCTGCAGGATGATGCCACCCGGGCAAGGGTAGGCGCAGCAGCCAAAGCATGGGCTGAACAACATCGATCACTGGAAGAGATGGGATTGCGCACACTGCATGTCTACCAGGAAGCCATTCAGTTGGGAGGTCAGAAAATATGACATTACTAGTCCCCAGTGATTTGTATAATCGCTGGTTCTCCACTCCTGTATCGACGACCCATATCGAGGTGGATTACGCTGTAATGAACGAATTAATGAGGAAGCTGCCCAAAGGGTACGTTTTCCCTGATCCGGCAACCATGCACATTCTCACATCTGAGAAAAATTAGAGTCAATTAACTTTACAAACAGAACAAACAAGAGGATATTCGTTCGTGCCGCACTCACTTAACGGCAACCGAATACCCTCTTTTTATTGCGGTGCGGTTCATTATCTAACATTCGCGCTTCCAAGACTTCTGCCTCTACTTCCAGTAACCGCCAACCTGCAGCAGATTGAGTAAAACGGGCCTATGTTTCGCCTGAACAAGCTCCATCTCGGCTTTCAATGCCTCAAAGTGTTTCTTGGTTCCCATCGATTCATGAACCCGATAACACATCAGTGGCTCATTGTAATAAAACAGTTCATAGAGCGGAAACAGTCTCAACCACATCTCATAGTCATGCGTGTAGCGAAAATCGGTGTCAAATACGCCAAACTTTCGAAATGCATCCATCTCAAGCATCACGGTGCAACCGTTGATTGGGCAACCTTCGGTCAGTACCTGAAGCATCTCCAGACGACTCCCTACTTCTGGTCTCACCGTGTCCATCCATACGCTGTTCGCATCTACATAATGATAAGCCCCGTGACAGAACGAAGCCTTAACGTCAAGCATGAACTTCAGTTGTTTCTCTACCCGGTCCAGCAACATCACATCATCGGAGCTGAGCCAGACAAAGTAATCACCTGTCGCCTGTTTGATACCCTCGTTTAACGCGGTTGCCGTTCCACCATTCTTTTTTCGTATATAGCGAATGCGATCCATGAATGGTTGCAGCCGCTCCACATGCTTCGTAGATCCGTCATCCACCACAATGACCTCAATATGCGGATACGTCTGGTGAATGGCGCTGTGAACAGCCTGCTCGATGTACGCGCAATTATAAAAAGGAATGACAATTGATACTTTCGGCTCCATTCGGTCCTCCCCTTTCTCCGCGTGAATAATACCATTCTCCCTATTATATGAGGATAGATCCGTTAGGTATCAGGCATCTGTAGCATAGCGACGCATAAATTACGCACATGGAGCATTTTGCATCAATCCAAAGAGCGGCTTTCAATCAGTAAGATATAGATCGAAATGCTTATAAAAAATAAAGAGGGCGTTATTCGGCCAACTCGCGGCCTCCATAACCCCCACCAAAGTTCGTTATCCCCCCATGGCAGCAATCCGCTGCAACAAAGGCTCCCGATATCGGGACCATACCATAGAGGCCTCCCGGCCGATGGCATCCGTATGACGTACCGTCCCCATTCCCCCGTGCCGTCGATATGCCGTAAGTGATTCGTTCAGATATGGAAAACGATGGCCATTCAGCAAAATACGCATCCATAGATCCAGATCATGCGTATAAGGCAACAGTTCATCGAACAGGCCCACCGCACTAAACAGATCCCTGCGGATCATCACGGTACAGCCGTTCACCGGATTGCCGTTCACGAAGAGGCGCAGCCAATCCGGTTCGGCCATCGCTTCTGCTCCCCCGTTCAGCTTGGTCACTGCAGAGTGCTCATTAATGTAATTAAAGTTGGTATGTGAGATGAGCACATTCTCCCGTTGCATAAATTCAACCTGATGACGAATCTTATTTGGATATAAGAGATCATCTGAACTCAGCCAGGCGATATATTCCCCGGAGGCATGACGAATGCCGTGATTCAGAGCCGAGGCTGTACCGCCGTTGCTTTTGCCAAGAACATAAATGTAGGGAAGATACGGCTGAAGCAGCTCTTCATGCCGGGTAGAGCCATCGTTGACGATAATGATCTCCACATCGGTATATGTCTGGTTCAGTGCACTCTGGATCGCTTGAGGTACATAGGGACAATTGTAAAACGGAATGACAATGGACACTCTCGGATTCATGTAGTCGCCCTCCCCTGCTGAGTACGAACATCGCTCAGAATGTCCTGAAGAGATTGGGTAAATGGAATCAGCGGCTGCCAGCCCAACTTACGCAGTGCCGAGAACTCCTCCTGATCTCCAGCCCCGTCCGGACCGGAAGAAGCTCCGTCCCAGCGTACAGGCACCTGCGCTTCGGTCATGGTTAGCAGCGTATCCGCAATCTCTCCGAGGCTGCGCTCCGTGCCCGATACAACTGGATATACCTTACCCGTTGTGCCTTGAACAAGCAGGGTCGCATATGCCCGGACCGCGTCCCGCACATCTAGAAAATCACGGGTATTATCCCGGCCGGATAGACGAAAGGCCTCCGTCTTACCTTCCTGTTCACAGGCAACAATATGACGTGCCAGCAGCGAACATATGCCCGTTGAAGGACCTGCCCCGATCAGGTTTCCCGGCTCAGCCAGCATAATCTGCTGTCCAAAAAGAGACATCCATGATAGAGAGACCATTTCCTCTAATGCTTTGCTGAGACTATACGGGTGCGGAGGCTGCGGTGGCCGACCGGGTTCAGGAGTATACTTTAATCGGGAGCCCACAATAACGGTCCGTGCCGCCGGACAGCTTCTTAGTGCATCCAGCAAATAGAGAACAGCCATGACATTGGTCTCTAGCACCAGCAGCGGATTGGACCACGAATCGGGAACGGAATTTTTGCCTGCAAGATGCAGCACATAATCCGGCTTCACCTCTTCAATCAGAAGACGGACTTGCTGCTTATCGTTAAGATCACAGACATGTACAGCCACACCATCGCCAAACGAATGTATACCTGCCCGCCTGACCACTGCTGCGACCGCCGTACCGGCTGCCTTGAAATAAGCAACCGCATGCCGTCCAGTGAAGCCAGAAGCACCCGTGATCAGTACCTTTTTGCCAGTTAGCTCTGCTCCATCCATAATGCCAGCTCCTTCAGCATCGTAGAATAATCCGGAAGGTCTGTCTTCACATCCTCACGTGTGGAAACTAACGTGCGGTCCTGCACAACGCTATCATCGGGTAAGATAACAACATCCTGTTTATCCCATGTCTGCTTGAACAGCACAAGCAGGTCATGCTTGCTGACAGGCACCGGATGAGCCAGATGGATTAGACCACTGACCGGCGATGCCAGATAATGATCTACCCATTTGGCCAGTTCAAGGGTGGTCACCCCATTCCAGAAGACGCGTGTATATCCGCCAACCTCACCTGTGCAGGACATGAACCAATGCATCAGACCAATGCCGCCTTTCCGAATTTCGGGTCCTATAATGGACGTACGGATCGTCAGATGTCCCGCATCCTGAACTTCACCCAGTGCTTTTGTGATTGCATAGGCCGATGTTCCATCGGTAATATCATCCTCACGGTACGCCCCCCGGTCCCCACTAAACACACAATCTGTACTGATGTGGATCAGACGTGCACCGATCGTGTCAGCGATCCGCCGCAAACGATGCGGCAGAAATCCATTAATATGATAAGCGGTAATTTTGTCTTCATCTGCAAAGCTGTTCAAAACACCCACCGCGTTAACGATGACATCCGGGTGCACCACCTCCACCAGACGGTCGACCATAAAGCAGTCATTTACATCCAACAGAAGACCGTTAGGATCAGACACATCCCGAGTCGTGTAGAAAACGCTATGCACGCCTTGACGGCGGAAATAGTCGACCAAAATATGGCCGGCCATTCCGTTCCCCCCAAGTATCAGCAGCTTCATGACAGGAACCCTCCGCGTTGCAGAATGTCACGAATCTCCTCTTTGGTCATTAGCTGATGCTCGGAACTGAAGCTGCTGAAGGATACTGGAGGACAGTTCGTATAATGTTCCTTCAACCCCGGTATGCCGAGTGTAGGCAAAATCACCAAGTATTGCTCATCGTATACCACTGTGGTCATACTCTCGAATTCACTCATCAGAATTTCGTGAATCTTCTCACCAGGCCGAGTACCACGCTCCACAATGGAGACATTCTCCACACCTGAATCCTCAATCAGTACTTCTGCCAGATCCACGATTTTGCACGTTGGCATCGTCATGACAAAAATCTCACCACCGACACTTTCCACCGAAGCCTTGAAAAGCAAGGTAATTGCATCTTTCAGCGTGAGAAAGAATCTAGTCATTTTCATATCCGTAATGGATACTTGACCTTTGGATCGAATCTGATTTTTGAATAAGTGCACAACACTGCCGTTCGTTCCAAGTACATTTCCACCACGTACGGTGACAAACCGCGTATTGCTGTGAAGCAGATTGGCATATACGATCAACTTCTCACCGATCGCCTTTGTCATGCCGTAGAAATTGGATGGATTGGCGGCCTTGTCGGTCGAGATGTAAATGACTTTTTCTACATTATTTTCAATCGCAGCTTCGATAACATTCTGTGTGCCAATCACATTGGTTTTGAGTGCTTCATAAGGTTGGTCTTCACACACCGGTACATGCTTGAGTGCTGCGAGATGAAATACATAATCCACATGTTGACATGCAACGGTTAAGGCATCCTTGTCTCGAATATCACCAATGCGAAAATGAAGACGCGGGTCTTCGAATTCACGACTCATCGCCACTTGGCTGGACTCATTCCGGGAGTAAACGATAATCTCCTTGGGCTGCTGGGGCAGCAGTTGAGCCACAAGTTCATAACCCCATGATCCCGTACCGCCAGTCACGAGTATACGCTTATTTTCAAACATGCAATTTCCCTCCAAGCAGAAATTTGACCACTTTACTGGATACATCGGTTGCTTTGTAGCCATGTGGACAATCCCAGTCGTTTGACATTTCGGTCATTACTTTCACACAGCCCGCAATACGCTCCGCATCCAGACCTGAGACCACATTGCTGCCGCAATCCACCGTCTCCGGTCTTTCTGTTGTGCGACGCATGGTTACCGTTGGCACACCCATGATGCAGCACTCCTCCTGTACGGTACCACTATCCGTAAGTGCACAGCGTGCATGTCGCTCCAGCATCACGAAGTCGAAAAAACCGAATGGTTCGTGAAATTCCACCAGCGGGTGCATCTCCAGTTGCAGATGCTCGGCGATTCGAATAGCCGTTCGAGGGTGAATGCTGCATATGACTCGCATGGCATGTTCTTCAGCAACCTGGTTCAAACCTTTCATAATCTCCAGCAAATGAGGAGGGTGATCCACATTCTCCGCCCGGTGGGCCGTAACCAAAAAATATTGCCCGGACTTCAGCTTCAATTTCTTCAGTATTTTGCTGGAACTTACCTGTGCGTCGTAGTAACGCATCACTTCATAGATCGGGTTCCCTGTCAGCACAATTCGGCGACTAGGTACCCCTTCACTAATCAGATGTTTCTTACTCTGTTCGGTATACGGCATATTAATGGTGGAAATGGCGTCGATAACCCTGCGATTTTTCTCTTCGGGCACATCCAGGTCAAAGCATCGATTACCAGCTTCCATATGAATGACGGGTATACCCATCCGTTCAGCCAGAACAGCACACAATGCACTGTTCGTATCACCGAGCAGCAGCACTTTATCCGGTTGCTCCTGATTTAATAAATCCTCCATTTGCGTAAACATTGAGGATAACTGTCGACCCAACGAGGCCGCTTCATCCTGAAGGATGTAGTCCGGCGCACGCAAGCCCATTTCCTTGAAGAAAAGACCGCTGAGACTTTCCGTGAAGTTCTGTCCCGTGTGTACCAGAATATGTTTGGTCGCGTACTGGTCCAGCTTGGAAATGATCAGGCTGAGCCGTATAATTTCAGGTCGCGTACCCAGCACCGTCATGATCTTCATCGTAATCCCTGCCTTCATCGTCTATTGGATAATCTCCGGCGAACCCGGCTTCGTTTGGCTTTGCCAGGCGCACGTTTGCGAACAGTCGGTTGCACCACGCGCACACGTTGTTTCCTCTTTTTGCTTGCCTTCAGCTTCCTCCTGCCTGTTCCCGTTCCTCGCTTCATTCGGTCACGGATCCTGCTGCGGTGGATTGAATGCGGGTAACGACTTCTTCCTGATCTATGGCTTGAGCGAGGTTCTGTATCTTCATGAACAGGCTGACCTATGGCAAGCGGAGGCAAGGGCGAGAGTGGCAACGCCTGAATCACAGTCAATGGGAACAATCGTGCCCGAACCGAAGCCGGTTCCAGAATCAGCACGGTTCGCAAACGTCCCTCACCCCATGCGTACACTGGACCATTCGGAGGCTGAATGTACGGAAACCATCCGGGAAAACGCATCAACCACTGTGTCACCATCGTATGCAGCTTTGCCCTGTAGGTTTCAATCCCGTACAGCTTTTCCGCTTCTGTCCGATTACGCCAACCGGTGTCGGAGGCCAGTTCAGGATCATTCAGCAGAGTTGTTGCCAGAGTAGTAAGCGCCTGAGAATCCCCGGCCGGGGCCAAAAATGCACCGCTGCCTACCGATTCCAACAATTCCTTGAGTCCGCCCTGGGCAAAAGCGATAACCGGTTTGGCGAAATAAAGCCCCTCCAGCGCGGTCATGCCAAATCCTTCTTTGACCATGCTCGGAATGACCACCATGTCCATAGCCGTATAGGCTAGAGATACATTCTCTTCAAACGGCGTAAAGGTAAATCTGCGATAATAACCGGATTTTTTCACCCGTGATACACATTCGTCATAGTACTTTTTGTCCGCTGATGTACCAATAATCCAGAAACGGCAGCGCGGATGGGTTTCACACAATTGCAAAGCCATATCCACAAAAGGTTTCAGACCTTTGGCATCATATATGAAGGAAGAGATGTAACCGATACAGATCTGTGATGGCTTAAAACCAAGCTCTTTGCGTTTGCGTTCCCTCAAGTGAACCCATCGCTCCGGGTCCGGTAAGGCCGGGTCCCAGGTTGGGGAGATCACGGTTAATTTGGCACTCATGCCGGCTTGTTTGAATGGTGCTACTGCACTTTCGGATATGCCTATGATCCAATCGGAGTAACGCTCAATCATCTGTACAGCTTCGTTTGTATGTTCATTCAACGCAATAATCTCGGTAATCTTCCAGATCACCGGAATTTGCAGAGACTTAGCTGCTACGGCAGGCATCACATTGACACAGGTATTCGTTAACACCAGATCAGGTGCAGTCTCCCTGATGAGGGAGACCACGTCCTGATAAGCTGGTTTATGGCGAAGCTGTTCTGCATCCGTTGCAATCCCCCGGTAAGGTGTGTACACACCGTGAAGCATCGGCAGGAAGCATACTTTGACCTGAATATCGAATCTCCGTGCAAGTCCGGCAAGCTTTCCTTCCTGAGGAACCACGAGCACACAATCAAAGATGGAACCCATCTCTCTCATAAAATGAAGCAACAGCTTCTCCGCACCCGTAATGCTGCGGGTGTTGCACACATGGGAAAACAACATGAGTTTAGGTTTAGTCGCCATGGCTGCACGGACCCTGAATACGAATATCAGGGTTCTGTGCACACCTCCTTCCGGACAGGATTAAGGGAATATAATACTCAGCAGTTCGTTGATTCTTTTGCCATACGTGTGATCCTTTAATGTCCGTTCCAGTCCTCGAAGTGCAATCTCACGGCGCTCTTTCTCATGAGTGAGGTAGTATTCAACCTTATCAAGCAGCTCCTGAGGAGAAGAGTAAGTCTCGATTTCTACACCTGGTTTATAGAAACGTGCCAGATCATCCCGTGCATCGGTCAATTGAAGGGTCGTGGAAGCTGCAATTTCAAATGTTCTCGGATTCGGGGAGGCTGGTGGAATTTTAACATGGTTGTTGTTAACGGAATCGTCTTCGTGGGAACGGTGAAGGTTGATGACAATTTTGGTACCGTTATAAACATCGTTCGTTTCCTGAGGACTCATCCAACGACCCAATTCAATCTTCTCACCGTAAGCAGCATAGTCAGGCAGGCGATCCCACCAGATGCCATTAAATACGGTATTGTGTGACATCAGCTGTGCCATGATTGGGTTGAAGAAATACACCCGGTTCCAGTAGGCCGATCCGATAAAACTGACTTCCCGGTGGAGCGGAGAAGGTGTCGTGATTGGGAAGTAATGATTAGTGAATGCAGCAAAGGGCAGGTAGTGAACTGAAGGGCAGCCGTTTTGTCGATACAACTCGACACAGTTCAGTTCCAATGTGAACACATGGTCGAAATGCTGCACTGTCTCAAGCGTCATATCCGTATAGTACGGATCATCCGTGAGCCAAATTGCCGTCTGAATGCCTGCTTGGCGGATTGCATCGAGATGTTCCAGTGGAATATCCATACCATCCAGTACAAGCACCAGGTCAGGGCGGGTTTGCAGCGCAATTTCAGAAACAGGCTGGCGTGGATCGGAAAGAGTTACCTGGGCAACCATGCCCTGTAATGTTGCCATGATAGCTTCGTCCAGTGGGGAATATGGGAAACCTTTACCCGAAGATACATACAGCACGTGAAGCTGCCGGAAAGGCAGTGGTTCCTGTGCACAATTGACGATATAGTTGGCACGGCCGCGCAAATATCCTTCTTCCTTGCCCGCATCATATCCGGCATGTTGCCCGTTTTTGCGTGCTTGGTCAGCCAGACTGAGCACTGGTGCATGAGACTTTCTCGTTTTACGGTGTTTGAGAGACATACCGCCACTCCTTTTATTTTTGGGATAGGATTCTCTAACTCTTGCTGTTCTGCAGAAAGTGATTTACACGTGTTCCAGCAGCTGAGCAATACGACGAGTGAACGTATGCTGGTTCAGTGTGGTAAGCAGCCCACGCCAAGCTAGGGCTCGCCGTTCCTCTTCATGGTGCAGATAATATTTGATTTTGCGCTGAAGTTCAGCCGCGGTTGTAAAGGTCTCGATGTCATATCCAGGCCGGTAGTAGCGTGGCAGATCATTGCGTGCATCCGTTATCTGCATCGTGCCACAGGCGCTGATCTCATACGTCCGCGGATTAATGGAATGACCTTGAAGATGATGCGTATTGCGATTGTCTTCCCCATTCTCGCAAGTCCGGTGAACGTTAATCACGATTTTGGCGCCATTGTAATAATCCACTGTTGCTCCCGGATCAATCCAGCCCTCATGGATAAATTGGCCCATGATGTCGAAGCGTTTCAGCCGGTTCCACTGACTGCCGGCAATGAATACCTTTTTGTCCGCCAGAAAAGGAGCCAGCTCGTCGAACAGTGCAATTCGATTCCAGAATCCGGTACCGATAAAACAAATGTCATACTGATGCTGCGGCCCCGTACGCCTTGGCTGAAACATCCCCGGGTTCACTGCCAGCGGCATATAGACCACCCGACCCGCTCCATGTGCAGTATAGAACGGCACAGCCGCTTCCTCATGCGTGAACACAACATCATAATGCTGGCAAATGCTTGTCGTATCTTCGGTAAAATAAGGGTCATCCACAAACCATACTGCTGTTCGAATTCCCAGTCCCCTTATGCCATTCACCTGTTCCAGATGATCGGGGGGAAATACGTGTAGTCCATTCATAACCAGCACCAGGTCAGGCCTGTGCTGGCTGGCTTCCTGCAGCATGTTTGCCGGCGATCCGACAACACATTCACGAACAGATTGCTGCAAGGCTCCAATGACGCCTTCATCGATGGCATCAAATCCTTGCGGAATGTACAGCACTTTCATATTCCGCACGGTCGGCTCATACATCTGCACTCTCTCCATCATGGCCTGACAGCCGCCAAATCTGCGGCCTTCTGCATATCCGCCACGGTAAGCTATCTCCGCTTCTGTAGGCGGCCGGTGTCGTCGTTTTGCCACATCCTTCACCCTGTCTTCCTTCAGGAGATCCCACTTTCAGATTCTCCCCGAGATTGGTGTTCCCTCTAAAGGATATGCCCCGGGGTCAGATGCATCATGGACGGGTGTCCTGCAAGGCGCAAAATTGGCGTCTGCCCTCCACATCCGCCTGCACGGGCATGTCCGCTTTTGCGGCGATACAAATAACCCGGAGGGATCCGTCCCCCCGGGCAATCGTTGTCACTGGACATGCATCTATAGTCATCCGAAAATGCACACCTATTCTGTTATTGCGCTTTGTAAGCCAACTGATGTCCGTCCTCGAATCCCTTGGCGAAACCCGCGTTGAATCCCTCGTTGTACGCCTCGTTGTACCCCTGGCTGTAGGCGCTGTCCGGGTTCGGATCGGTAGGGGTAGCCGGGACGAACGGTTGTGCAGGCTTCACACTCCGGTGCCGTCGTACCGCACGTTTCTTTTTTTTAAGCCACGCACTGCGTCCTTTGAGGGTACGTTTGTGCAGTACACGTTTGCCTTTGACCGCACGCAGTTTACGGATTTTACGCAGACGGGTCCCGCGAGCAAGCAGAGCTCTTTTGGTTCTCAGACGTATTTTTTTCTTCTTTAACATGTCAACATTCCTCCTGTATGTTCCGGACCATGCGTATCGCATATCCAGGGTCTTTGAGCCATGGCATACCAGGCTCCCCATGCTGGATTCGGGCCAGCCTTATCCCCGTAACCATCCGGGACATCTCCTCTTGATAACGGCTCAGCAAACGAATGTTCTCGGCCAGACTGCGGGCGGATACTTCCGAGTGGGCAGACACGCTGGCCACACTGTCCAGAATGCGGGCGAGCGCCTGCTGACTGTGTGCAATGGACTCAATGAGGGACAGTTTCGCTTCCTGCTCACGCCGCAACAGACTCATTTTCCGAGATCCCCCATATCCATGCCGCCAAACATGCCACCGTCCATGCCGCCTTCTTCACCATCGTTCTGCACCATGATGGCCTTCAGGTTGTTGCATAATCCGGTTTCCATTCGGGTCAATCCTTCCAGTATTTCCACCAGCTGATCATGCATTTTGAGTGGCTCTGCCACCTGATCGCTATGCGTCAGAAAAGACTCACCATTCAAATGATTTAACGCCCAGTTCCTTACCTTCTCGGCTTCAATCGCCTTGGCCTCCAATATCAGGGCAATATTCCACTGCATTTTGGCTGCTGCATCCAGCATCAGTATGAGACTTTGTTCTCTGCTCATGTCCATTCACCCGCCTTCCGGGCTTATTCTTCCTCTTGACCCGCCATCTCCCGCATCACCTGGGTCAGCGTTTCGGCTACGGCTTCTTCCAGGTCTGCCAGGCCTCCCAAATAGGAGATGATGCTTTTGTTGATTTGTCCCGAGCTATCCAGCAGACCGTCAACGCCATCCAGCTCCGGTTCGATATCCGGCAAATGATTGATGATTTCAGACATGCGCACAGCGACTTGACGTTTGGCATCCAGTACACGCGCAACCTGCTGGTGAGAATGTGCAATATGTGTGAGTATTTCATCGATTTTGCTCTGCATGGTCCTCCTCCTTACCGTCACGGCCTGCTTCACCCATAGAAAAACCCGGCCTATCAGCATTTGCCTGCTACAGCATATGCCGGGCCGGGATCGTCAGTTACTCCAGCTTGCGCCTATATCGTCAGATGACATAACTCCAATCAGATGAGTAACGGCTGAGGAATTGGCGAGTACGTTCCTGTTTGGGCCGCACAAATACTTCCTCCGGTGTTCCTTCTTCCACTACGGAACCCCCGTCCATGAATACAACTCGATTCGCCACTTCGCGGGCAAAACCCATTTCATGGGTGACAACAATCATGGTGATGCCCTCCTGGGCAATCGATCGAATGACCGACAGCACCTCCCCTACAAGTTCAGGATCAAGCGCCGAGGTTGGTTCATCGAACAGAATGACCTCTGGATTCAGTGCAAGCGCCCGAGCAATGCCTACCCGCTGCTGTTGTCCACCTGACAGCATGCTGGGATACTCATTAATTTTGGCGGACAGGCCCACTTGTTCAAGTACACGCAAGGCTCGTTCACGTGCATCGGCTTTGGACATTTTCTGGGCGATGATTAATCCTTCCGTTACGTTATCCAGCACCGTTTTATGTTTGAACAGGTTATAATGCTGGAATACCATCGCCGTTTTTCGCCGCAACTGCACAATATCATGTTTGCGGGCATGCTTGCAGTCTACGGTTAATCCGCTGATCTGTACCTTGCCCTCATCGGCACGTTCAAGAAAATTCACACAGCGCAGCAATGTCGTTTTGCCGGAGCCACTTGGTCCAAGAATGGCAACAACATCCCCCTGCTCCACAGTCAGATCAATACCTTTCAACACTTCCTGCTGACCAAAAGATTTGTGTATATTCGTCAGTGATATCATGACACCCCTCCTTTGCTGTACACGGCAACTCTGCGTTCCAGCAAAGCTGTAATCCGTTCGACAATCACCGTCAGACCCCAATAGATCAATGCGGCAGCAATGAAAGCCTCCAGAAATTTCAGACTGACCGAAGCCACCACATCCGCTTTCCCGAGAATATCCATCTGTGATACGGTAAACGCGAGTGTTGATCCATGCAGGAAACCAACAAACATACTGCACAGATTCGGCAGAACCGCACCCACCGCCTGCGGTAAAATAATGCGTCTCATTGCCTGGGAGGTACTCATGCCCACGGCATGTGCAGCTTCCATCTGCCCAGTGTCCACTGCAAGAATACCGGAACGGATAATCTCGGACATATAAGATCCGGCAGTCAACGAGAAGGCAATGAGCACGAACACCAGAATCGGAATGGAGGAAGACTGAAAGGCCCAGCCGTTCCGGGCTGCAAGCTTGTCGATGATCAACGGAATCCCGTAATAGATTAGAAACAAATGCATCAGCATTGGTGTCCCCCGAAAAAACGAAACATAGAAATCAGCGATCCGGTAGACCCAGGGAACCTTATAAATTCGGATTAAAGCAGTAACCAGACCAATGCCAAAGCCTGCGATCAACGGTACAATCGTAATGACGAGTGTCAGTGGCAATGCCTTTAGAATCTGAAAAAAAGATGTGTAGATAAAGTTGAAATCAATAGACATTCGCTCACCCCGCTATTCGTTTCAGGCGTTCAGCTCTTACCACTGGCCCAGGTACTTCTTTCTTACGTTCATGACGCTGGAGTCTGCGTTCTGCGATAGCAAACCCTTTTTCAAGTACAAGCACGATAACATAGTAGACAATCGACAGACTGATATACACTTCAAGTGCATGCGATGTAGCCGAGATCAGTGTTTGCCCCCTGCCCACCATGTCCATGACCCCAATCGAAAAAGCAAGTGACGTATCCTTTAACGAGCCAATCAACGTATTCGCCATATTTGGAAAAGCAACGATAAGCGCCTGCGGAACCACAATGCGCCGAAACGACTGAAACGTGGTCAAGCCCGCAGCATAAGCCGCTTCCGTCTGACCCTTGTCCACACTGCGTACAGCTCCGCGAAAGATTTCGGCAAAGGACGCTGCATCACTTAACGCATAAGTCACGATGACAAATACCAGCGGATCGGTCCTGGACAGATCGACGCCTATAGGCTTGAGCAATTCAGGTAATCCGTAGTAGACCAGAAACAACTTGATGAGAATCGGTGTGCCCCGCATGAAAGAGACGTACAGGGTCGCGAGCTGGCTCAGCACCGGAATCCGGTATAACCTCGGAACCGCCAGAAGCACACCGCCCACCAAACCGAACACAATGGAACCGCCCAGTACAATCAGTGTAATATGCAAATATCGCAGCAGTTCAGGGACGAAATCCAGAACTAATGACAGATCGAATGATTTACCCATAACCGTCGCTCACCTTTCTCAACGAACTATTCCTCAACCGTGTAGTCGGCCCCCAGCCACTCTGTGCTCAATTTGCTCAATGTTCCATCTTCCTTGATTGATTTGAGCGCTTCATCAATTTTTGTTTTGAGCTCTTCCTCATCCTTGTTCAGAATGAAATACACTTTGGAATTGGACAGAGCCTCTCCCACAGTTTTTAACTGTGCATCCACCACTTTATTTTGATAATCGATGGCAAACTGCGTGCTGATGGTTGCATCCACTCGGCCTGTTTTTATCTGGGTATTCGTATCTTCTCCTGCTCCGGAATACACAATGTCGATGGCATTTCCATTCGCTGCATTCCATTTCTCAGCCAGTACAGCCGCATTACTCGTAGCGCCAACAATCAGTTTTTTACCTTTCAGATCCTCGATGGATTTTACATCCTGGTTTTTCTCGCTTACAACGATTTTATTAGGGAAAATGTTATATGCCTCGTCATTAAAAAGGAACTTGGCCTGTCTCTCTTCATTCACTTCCATCTGGTGAGCGATCAGGTCTATTTTCTTCGTTTCAAGACTAAGCAATAGGTTTTTAAATTCCATTGTACTGAACTCGAATTCATATTCAGGCAATCGTTTATCAATCTCGCGGATCAGTTCTACATCGTACCCCGTCAGCTTGCCATTCTCATCAATAAAGCAAACATTCGGGAATTGAGTACCTGTACCCACAATGATCTTCTTCACTTTATCTTGACCGGACGCAGATGCGGAATCCGATTCATTCGATGCATTGCCTGAACTGCAACCCGCCAGTACCACCAACATAGTAATGAACAGCAATGCTGTCCGGAATTTCTGAATCCCCCATTGATTAACCATTCCCGATCTCCTCCACAGGCTGTTATTTCAGCCAATATGATGTGTACTCCCATTCCTCATCTTTGATTTAACTAACCATTCACACTTGTATAGTCGGAATTAGGTTGAACAAAGAATAGCATCGTATGTCATACCTAGGCAATATATATGTTAATAGGACATCCTGATAACGTTATAGAACTTCTCTATGCTTCACCCGTTCCCTGATCCAAAAGTAAACCAAAAGAAGCAATCCTCCAACCAGGCTGGGGATCGCTTCTTCAATTGCAGATCATATTAAATTCAAATACGCATCTATCTGCGACTAGCCCATTTAATCTTACGAGCTACTTCTATACGCTGCAGTTGCAAGAGTCCGATTCGTTCTTCAAACTTCTTACGTTCATCCGTTGAATGGGCCGCGTGAATCTGGTGGCAGAGACCTGTTAGTTTACTGTTGATATAATCAAATCTCATCCATAATTCTTCTTCAGGTGTGCGCTGCTCCGCTTCCGGCTGAAATATTTTGAGCTGGTGGATAAGGGACTGCTGCCATTCCTGATCCTTGATTTGGATGGCAAAATGCAAAAGATCCAGATAGTCGTCGATTTGCAACGATATACCGCAATCAGGTTTCGTATTCATTAGTCGTCTCTCCTTATTTCAGTTCTTGGCTGGAATCAGTTAGTTCTATTTTACAGGATAGAGCATGGTTTAGGCGAGTCCTGAAACGAGTAAAATTGGAAAAAGTTTTGTCATTTTTACATATAGAAGCTTTCGATGGGCTTATAGACAGATCTGATTCGAGAATTATATTCCAACCATGAATTTCATGATAAAATAACACCAAAATATTAAACCAACTTAACAGGTTGGAATAGTTAATTTTTATAGAAGGGATTGATCGACCATGACCGAACAATACCGATTGGCTACACTTGAAGATGCCGAACAATTGCAGGCTGTTACCGTTGATGCCTATGAGACAATTCGGGCCCTGAACATTCCTTTTCCAGCCGGACACGCTACACTGGAAGTTATCCAGAATAATATTGTACAGCATGAATGCTATATTCTTGAAAAAGCCGGAGAAATCATTGCCACGGTTACCCTTGATCGAGCCGAAGATGTACAACGGCAAGCCATCAGCCCCTATCCTTTCATCCGCTGGTTCGCGGTAAGTCCGGCCCATAAAAGCCAGGGATATGGCTCTAAACTATTGGATTGGGTTGAGCAACATATCATTCTACAGAAGCTTGATGCCCCTGCCGTATTTCTGGCAACGGCGACCCGCCATCCTTGGCTTGCTCCCATGTATGAACGCCGGGGATATGAACCCTTTCACCACAAAACAGTACAGACACCTGAACGGCAGGAAGAGATTGTATTTATGATCAAAACGCTCGACCCTGCCCGTTATAAGACACCTTCTGTTCAAACAGGCTGAACAAAAATCGGCTGGATGAAAGTAAACATACATGATATCCCATATATGCGGCCTGCGCAAATGAAAACCCGCTCCGAGGGAAGATTCCTTGAGCGGGTTTTTGAATGCTAATCCTTATCACTTTCACTTTAAACGGCCCAAATTATGCTTTCCCGTCGCGCGGCTGTCTGGTTAAGAGCAGCATGATAAACGAAATGATAATAATAGAGCCAGTCCACATCCAGGCCATCGTCTGATTGCCCGAATCCACTGCAACATAGATCGCAGTGGGTACGGTTTGCGTTTTGCCTGGAATATTACCTGCGATCATGAGTGTGGCCCCGAATTCCCCCAGTGCACGAGCGAAACCTAGGATGAAAGCTGTCATCAACGCTCTCCCTGCAAGCGGAAGTGAGATATAACGAAATACCTGCCATTCATTCGCTCCGATGGAGCGGCCTGCATCTTCCAGATCCTTATCAATCCCGCTAAAGCCGGATTTCATCGTCTGATATACCAATGGGAAAGCAACCACTACCGAGGCAATCACGGCAGCCCACCAGGAGAAAATGACAGGTGCGGAGAAAATAGCTTCAATCCATTGTCCGAGCAGGCTCTTACGCCCCAGTAACACGAGTAAGATGAATCCGACCACGGTCGGCGGAAGCACGAGCGGAAGCATAAATGCCGTTTCCAGAACAATTTTGCCACGGAACGAGGTACGGGACATCTTCCAGGCCACAGCGATGCCAAACACTGCTGCGATCACACTGGACAACAGCGCAACTTGAAGGGATAGACGAACCGGTGGCCAGAATACCGCCCAGTCTATTGCGCTCACATTCATTCCGGAATGGAGAACCCGTACTTGGCAAATACATCAAGCACTTCAGGCGTTTGCAAATACGTGTAGAATTGTTCTGCTTCTGTCCGGTGCTTCGTACCTTCAATAATCCCTACTGGATAATTGGCTGGTGTATAGCTGTTCTTGTCCACTTCAAATGCAATTTTCACCTGATCAGAAGTGAGTGCATCCGTTTTGTACACAAACCCCGCATCCGCATTGCCTGTTTCTACATATTGCAGAACCTGTCTGACATCCTTGCCTTGTACAAGCTTACCTTCCAACTGATCCCACAGTTTGGCATTGGTCAGTGCTTCCTTCGCATAGGTTCCTGCAGGCACACTTTCCGGTATACCAATCGCTACGGTCTTGATGGAATCAGCCGTCAGATCCTTCTCGCTTGTTACGGTATCTGAACGATCCGCTGGAATAATGGCTACCAATGAATTTTGCAGCAAATTCGTCTGATCACCGGATGCAATCAGCTTCTCATCCACGAGCGCGTTCATATTTTTGGTCGCAGCCGATACAAAAACATCTGCTGGCGCGCCTTGTTCAATTTGCTGTTGTAATGCACCGGATGCACCAAAGTTGAAGTTAAGCTCCACATTGGGATTCGCGGCTTCAAAATTCGTTTCAATTTCCTTCATGGCATCCGTGAGACTGGCTGCCGCTGAGATCGTTAGCTCCACCTTTTCCTGAGGATCTGTTGCCCCGGACGTTGAACTCTCACCTGATGTCGCTGGTGTTGTACCCGTTTGTTCCATTGCTGTGGATGTATCTTTACTGTCCGTGCTTGCACCACAACCGGCCAGTACGAGAGCCAGTCCAAGTGACATACTCCCCAACACATATCCAATACTCTTTTTCATCTACTTCTCCCCCGATGTTATGTTTAGTTATAACTAGATATAATTAATTATATTTCATTATACATAAGATCATTGAAATAGGAAGGTAGTCTTTGGCGCGTCTGTTGAAAGCCAAACCATCGATAGCTGAATTGTGGTGGGCGAGTTTATCCCCTCTGGCTGTTAATGGTATAGTACAGGAGACCCCAGCGTTTATCCGGGACGATGAGCGTTGATGAACGAAACGTTATATGATCTGTACCTTGAAGGAGGATCTTCACTGATGACGGAGGAGCAATCCTATACCACCGAAGAAATATCCAAGCTACTCAAAATATCCAAACTAACGGTCTACGATCTGATTAAAAAGGGAGACCTCGTCGCTTATCGCGTCGGCAAACAAATGCGTGTTGACGCCACCGATCTGGAGGCTTATAAACAGCGCTCCAAGCAGCTTCAATCGCCAACGCACCGGGCCGCTGTGGATTCAGTTCCCCCTTCTGAGTCTTATTCCGGGACGGGAAGTGATCCGACCAATCATACCGTTCATTCCGCTGCAAGTGCTACTCCTCTATCCAGAGGGACATTCGCAGCTTCAAGCTCCATGACGAGCAACCCATCGACAGCGCATTCGGCCCGTCATCTGGTCATTACAGGACAGGATGTCAGCCTCGATATTCTCATGCGATATATGGAAAAGCACACACGGGATATTCGTCCACTGCGTTCGTTCATGGGCAGTCTCGACGGCTTGATCTCCATGTACCGCGGGGAATCCGATCTGGTCAGTACCCATCTGCTGGATGGAGATACAGGAGAATATAATCTGCCCTACATTCGCAAAATCCTGATTGGCTGGTCATATGTAGTCGTGAATCTCCTAACACGGCCTGCCGGTTTGTATGTGCAACGAGGTAACCCGCGGGGCTTGCAGAACTGGACAGATCTGAAGCAGCCTGAGCTGCGATTGGCTAACCGGGAGAAAGGTTCGGGTGCACGTGTATTACTGGATGAACAATTGCGTCTGCATGGTATCCCTGCTTCCCAGCTGATTGGGTATGACGTGGAAGAAACCAGTCACATGGGTGTAGCTGCCAAGGTCAGTTCCAGTGAAGCCGATGTAGGAATCGGCAGCGAAAAGGCCGCACGACTTGTCGGTCAGGTTGATTTTATTCCACTTGTCCAGGAACGTTATGATCTGGTCATGCTGAAGAAACAAGGGAACGAAGCGTGGATCGAATCGGTACTGCGCATTCTGCAATCACCGGAATTCAGGCAGGAACTGCAATCATTTGAAGGATATGATGTATCCCGAACGGGTGAAATTTTGTACGAAGTCTAGCGCAATGGCACCTGAATTGCTCATGGGATCGCTAAAAAAACAGAAGAACCGCCGCTGAAGCTCTGACGGTGGTTCTTCTGTTTTCTCTTCATATTGTAAAGTGATATAAAATGAAATGAATTCCTTTGCCCTCACACTATCGTTATCTCGACTTGTCATATACGATACGAGCTACGGCATCATGTTGATGAATGGACTCTTCATTTTTGCAGTCTACCTTAAATTTATTTACCCAGTGCTTCTCATACAGATCTGCCGCCACCAGCCGTACGATATCTTCCACAAATCGCGGGTTCTCATATGCACGTTCCGTGACCCGTTTCTCATCAGTCCTTTTGAGTATGGGGTAAAGACAGCTACTTGCATTGGATTCGGCCACATTCAGCAGCTCTTCCTTCCAATAGCCCGGCAGCGCTTCTCCCGGGTTGGCTTGTACCTGGATACGCAATAACCCCCGCTGGTTGTGCGCGCTATATTCGCTGATCTCCTTCGAACATGGGCATAACGTCGTGACCTGTATATGTAAACCTGTTCTCAGAACAGGGGATTTCCCAGCTTCCCAGATGACATGAACCGTAGCCAAAGAATGATTTAGTCCAGACAAACCGGTTACGGGGGCGGTTCGTTCGTAGAACCAGGGATAGGTCACTTTCAGCTCTGCCTTCGCCTGATTCATCTGTTCAGCCATCTGTTGCGTCAGCGCAATCAGATCCGGAATCCGGTCACTTAACCCTTCTCCGCGACTGTGCTGAAGCTGCTCCATCAAGCGGCTCATGTTAATGCCTTTCGATTCGCGATCCAGCGAAGTCGTCAGCCGGAACGTTCCGATGCTGGACAATCGAACGGGATCTTTGGCCGAAATGACATCCAGAGGATACTTCACCTGATCAATACCAACTTGTTGCAGCTCAAATAGAAAATCATTTTTGCTATTCTGCAAATCTTGCATCTCTTCTTTCCGTACAGGCTTATCTCCCTGTATCGGATCAACGGAGCCGAATAACCGCAAGCGCTCAGCTTTATCCGGCATGATAAAAGAATCGTTCACTACTCGGCTAATCCTGTTATTCTGTTGTACCTTTTGCATTACAAACCCTCCCTCCAGCACATACTTGCGTTAAAAACCGTGCCTTCAGCGCCAGAACAGACCCGCTTCGTCCCGCTCAACCTGCTCCAGCAGATCTTCAAAATCAGGACAAGGCTTGATAACGTCTACCACATTCCAGCTACTGTGTTCGTCTTTGGCATATACTTTCCACTTATTCTCTTCCCAGTAAAATCGGGCAATATGCAGTTTGTCCCACTGATATCGTTCTTCAGCGGGCCTTTCCTCGGTCAAAATCAGTTCATTGTCATTCATCTCATACGTTAATTTCACCATGGTGCGCAGTGGTGCCGGGACCTTCTCATGGATATAACCGTTCATCACCGATTGAATTCTCCGAATGGTAAACGAGTCCAGCATGGAGATCACACCCTTTCATCAACATCGTTATGCAATCCAGTTCCATAGCCATGCCATTACAAATGCACTGCCCAGTGACGTTACGAGCTGTTTGCCTGCCAGTTGCATGGCAAAGACTGCTCCCAACTCCTTGCGAATGGTCCACATCGTTACCAGACATGCCGTTAACGTCGAAGCCAGGTACACAAGAATAAACAGCTGCCCGCCGCTCAAGTCTTCAACGAAGGAACCCTGATCCTGATTCAGCACCAACAACCCGTCTTTTCGCAAAATGGAAAACAGAATGCCGCCTGCGGCATCGCCCGGCAGATGAAAGATCGCAAGTGCCGGCGTCAACGCGCCAGTCAGGGCAGACAATACCCTCGTCTGCTCCAGCAACGTAGCCACCACACAAATACCGATGAAAATAGGCATCGCCTGCACGAGAAACTGCTTCATGACAGACCGAACGCGCCAGCTAACAGAGCGCCATGATGGCTTTTGCAGAAATGTACGATTGGCATGTAACGGGAGCGTGTCATCCAGTCGATTTCGATTCCACAGACGTGTATGAATTGCGCCCGCAAGTACCAGTACAAGCATATAAGGAAAGAACAGCCACGGCTTGCCGCCGGAACTGAATAGGGATAGAGAAGCTCCTATCTGGTAGCTGCAAGCAGAACCGAAGGAAATCATTGAAACACAGGCCTTTCGTGTACAGGAGCTGCAGGTACGGCTCTGGAACACAGCCACGACATTGCACCCAAAACCACTGAGGACCGGAATCAGATCCTTGCCGTTCATGCCGATTTTGCGCATCCACCCATCCAGCGAGTCGGTAATCCGATCTTTCAGTCCGCTCTCCTCCGTCGCCGCCACACTGAACCCAATCAGGAATACGACCGGAAATGCCCATATAAACGAATACAAGCCCAGACTAATTATGCCGTAATCTCCAAGCATTATCGCCTGCAGCGGGTTCCATAATCCCGCAGTCATGCGATGGAGCGGTTCAAGAATCCAGGCATCTGCGAGCGGTTGTATCCAGCCGGAGAACAGATAGGCCACATACACCGGAGCAGCAAATAATACTACCAATGCAGCCAAAGCCACAAAACGTCCCCAAACCGTATGCTCAAACATCGTTGTCTGCGGTTCGATCACAGAGGATTCAGGAGGTGATGCAAGCTCCGGTTGCCTCTTCATGGGTCTGGCGGCAACAATCGCCCGGCATATCAGGTCTTGGGCGTTTCCGTGCATTTCCCTTGTATTGATCGGCAGAACGGAAATGCCCAGACCTTTGCGGTAATAGTTAACCTGAGCCGATAATCCGGGACCACATTTGTCGGCAAACGTAAGCACCAATACAGCATTTTTGCCTGTGACATCCAGCATACCGAGCAGTAAAGGCAGTTCCTGCACCACATCCGTGCCGCGGATGACCAAGATTACTGTGTCACCGGCTGCGAGCTGTTTTAACGTCAGCATGGTCGTTACGCTATCATCCTTCATCCGGATTCCAGGTGTATCGAGCAATTCAAGCTGGTGCTCAAGCAACTCCGCTCTGCGGATTGTTACCGTGGAGCCCCGTACATTGGATTCCTCACCCGTATCTCTGCCCGTAAGTCCCCGAAACAGAGCCGATTTGCCCGCGGATTCGAAGCCAACCAGCACCACTTTACGAAGTTCTTCGGGTTGCTCCACAACCGAATTCAGCATGTGCAGTCTTCACCGCAGCAGGACAGATCATCAAGAAACATGCCTTCTTTGCGATAGGTTTCCAGCGGAGCCAGATCCAACCCAAGACTCTCACCTATGGCCTGGGCCACAACCGCAAAGCGCTGTCTGAATTTATAAATGAAGCAAAATTGGAGTTGACCATGCATGACCTGTGGTCCAGTAATAAACAGTCCGGGGGCAATCGTCGATTCATCCGCCGCTCCCAATTGCAGCTGACCTTCCTTGTTGCGCTCGACGAGATTTTCAATCAGATGCAAACTGCTGCGGAACCCGGTCGCCAGAATAGGAGCCTGACCCGTCTTAAGCAAGTGGGACTCTCCGGAATCGTTCTCGCAATAGAGAACATAACCGCCCGGTTCATCCGGTTCAATCCACTTGACCTCATAACCTTGCATCATGTGTATTCGCATATCCATCATCGCCGCGCGCAGGCGATCCTTCGTATAGGGGCTTAGTTCCACACTTGGATCACTGCTGCCCTTGGCGAGTCCTCTTCCGTTTCGGTCGATTACCGTTACGTTTTTCCCCAGTTTACTCAGGTGAATAGCTGCATCCACACCGCTCTCATAGCCACCAACGATGACACATTCTTCTCCTTGAACCGCCGTCCAGCTGGAAAATAAACTGCTGTGCACACCATACTCAGCCCCAGGAAACAAGTCCAGTCTCGGATATTGAAATTCACCTGCTGCCCAGATGACATAGCGTGTCCGCAGTTGTCCATTGGATGTCACGGCCCTGAAGCCTTTCTCCTCCGGAATAACCTCCGAAACATCTACTCCCGTTTGCACAGGCAATTTCTTGAACTGGCTCACCACCTGCAAATACTTCGCATACTCCAACCCTGTCGGGTGTTCTGTTCCCAGTGTGTACGCTGGAGACGTATTCAAAGCCACGGCGTTCAGATCCATCATGCCATAGGCATTGCTTGTGAACGAAGGGGTGATCAGACGCATTTCCTCCGGCCACGCCAGAAAAGTTGCCCCCACCTCACTGCGTTCCAGCACGGTAATACGTGGCATTCCCAAATCCTGCAGGACAGAGGCCATGCCGATCCCTGCTGGCCCCCCTCCAACAATTACACAATCATAATCAAATGGATCATGCATGTGTCTTACCAGCTTGACTTCGTGACGCCCGGAATTTGCCCTTGATGAGCCAGCTCACGGAACACAATTCGCGATACCTTGAACTTGCGCAAATATCCTCTCGGACGGCCTGTCAGTTCACAGCGATTTTTCAATCGTGTCGGGGAAGCATTGCGCGGCAGTTTCTGCAGCGCTTCATAATCCCCTTTTTCTTTCAGTTCCCGGCGCAGCTCCGCATATTTGGCTACGGTTGCCTGACGTTGTTTTTCACGCACCACTTTTGATTTTTTGGCCATGGTTTACAGCTCCTTTATGAATTTATTTTTTATACGACTTCAACTGGCCAAGGCAGAGGATTGTCAAAATGCCCCCAATCGGCCTGCATTTCTTCATCACTGAGCAGACATTGGTCAAGTTCGTCTTCAATGATGGCGCGCTCCATTTCAATCCCGATCATGACCAGCTCGGTTTGACGGTCTCCCCACTGCGCATCCCACTTCTCCAGTACATGTGGCTCCGTACGCAAAATTTCTTCCTTGTCCGCTTCCGGTAATGCCGCAACCCAATGTCCGGCAGGGCCAAACTGAATCGACGATCCCGCCTGACTCAGACTTGCAGCCACATCTCCTTCAGCCGCGAGCCAGACCAGCCCTTTGGCACGCACCACTTCTTCCGGCCAGTAGCTCATGAATTCAGCCAGACGAGAAGGATGAAATGGTTTCCGACGACGATACACGAAGGAACCAATACCGTATTCCTCGGTCTCCGGTGTATGTGATTCCTTCTCCAGTTCCTGAATCCACCCGGCGGACATGCTTGCTTTCTCGAAGTTGAAGAGACCTGTATTCAAAATTTCAGACGGGTTGACTTGGCCGTTTACAGTCCGAATGATTTTGGCGTTAGGCTGAAGCTTGCGGATGACACCTTCAAGCTTGTTCAGCTCCACGTCATCGACCAGATCACATTTGTTCAGCAACAGAACATCACAAGTCTCTATCTGATCAATTAGCAGGTCCACAACATCGCGGGTATCTTCCTCACCTGTGGCCTGGTTCCGATCCAGCAGGCTCTGCCCTGAGGCAAAATCATGCCAGAATCGATGGGCATCCACGACAGTTACCAGACAATCCAGCTTCGCCAGACTTGTCAGATCAATACCTGACTCCTCGTCGGCATATGTAAAGGTCTGCGCTACCGGAACAGGTTCACTAATGCCTGTGGATTCAATCAGGATATAATCAAACCTGCCTTCGTTCACCAGCTTCTCAATCTCCTGCATCAGATCATCCCGCAAGGTGCAGCAGATGCAGCCATTGGACAGCTCCACCAGCTTTTCTTCGGTACGCGACAATGTCGCCTCACCCTTCACCAAAGCGGCGTCGATGTTCACCTCACTCATGTCATTAACGATGACGGCGACCTTGAGCCCCTGCCGATTGTGCAGTACGTGATTAAGAACGGTTGTTTTACCTGAACCGAGGTAACCGCTAAGAACAGTTACCGGAACCTGCTTTTGTGTCATGTCTATCTACTCCTTATGGTTGTGGTCAATAAGCTTTCGACCTTAATAGTAATTATTACGATTAACAACAATGACTATAATCCTGTTGAACGATGTTGTCAAATCATTTTTGTTTTTCTCGTGCGATCACAGACACATCTGTGACTGGTTTTCTTCGTTCATAGGCAAAAGCAATCATGACCGCCCCTAGAATAGCACAAATCATGTACATAAACGAATAGGAGGATAGATCAGCGAGCGGTCCCATCAACACACCGCCCAGAGATACGCCCAGATCTGCTGTTGCAATAAATAAACCGATTAACACATTTCGATTCAACTGCGGCAGCACAAAGGATAAATAGGTGGTTAACGTTGGATAGAGAATGGATTGAGCGATACCCATCAAAATGGCCCCCACATACAAAAGGACAGCTCCTCCTGTGATTGCCCAGCTTACACATAGTGCGGCTACTGCCAACAGCAGCATCGTTCCCATGATAAAAGGTGCATGCCCTCTGCCATCGGAGGGGATTTTTTTACGTAACAACATCCGGGCGAGCACAACGGTTCCTGCCTGAAGCATCAGATAGACACCCGCATTGCCGCTTGGCAATTGACTGGCGTACAGTGGAATAAAGGTCGTAATGGCACCAAACACAACGGAAGCACTTAGCATCAGTACACTGCATCTAAACAAGAATGGATTTTTCACCAACTGACGAAAGGATTGAAACATGCTTACGTTCTGCTCCGATGAATTTTCAGCAGGATGCTGCTCTTGACTCTTGTCCATCTTGGCGGTATACCCAAAGACACCTGTACAGATGGCAATAATGATGAGCACAACCGTAAAATAATCCATGCCGCCTGTCTGCCAGATCCCTAGCGCCAAGACAGGTCCCACAATGCCGGGAATATAACTGAACAACGAATAATAGGAAATGCCCTGGGAACGGTCTTTCTCCGGTAGGGCATCAATAATGCCAATCTGCAGCGCCATGGAAAAGAAAGCAGTTGATACCCCCTGTAAAATACGAGCAACCAGATAACCTCCAAGCCCTGTAAACGTGTATAAAATAAGGGCAAAACCATTAATAATCAGAATAAAACGAAGTACTTTGATCGGTCCGCGCTTTTGAATGATATGACCTGCCCATGGCCTGAAAAACATGGTCGTGAACATATAGGCACCCATAATCAGCCCGATGGTTGTACTGCTCGCCCCCAAGGATTCACCCTGTAAAGGAATAATGACATTAAGAATTGCATTTGCACTAAAATACAGAAGAACCAGGATGTACAAACGCAGAAACGGCCATGACATCGCTCCACTCATCCCTGGTCCTCCCCCTGGAACGTAATTAAATAGGTTAATAACCTCCTGGCATAATCGGACTGAACATCCTTCAGCTGCTCAATAGGCACCATTTCCTCAATCTGACCGTCCCTGAAAATAATAACTCTGTCGCAAATATAGGCTGCCGCCTGAATATCATGCGTAATGAACACATAGCTCATCTGATAGAACTGCTTTAATTCTTTTAACAATCGCAGCACCTGAATCTGCACAGACACGTCCAGAGAACTGATCGCTTCATCGAATACAATGCATCGGGGTTCAGTAGATATAGCTCTCGCAATACATACTCTCTGAGCCTCTCCACCGGATAATTCATGCGGATATTTGAGCCTGTAGGACGAGTCTAATCCCACTTGATGCAACAACGTATCCACCTTGATTTGCATATCTGCTTCCACTTTTTTTTGAGCCTTCAAAGGCTCCATAATGGCTTCCTCCACCGTGAGAAATGGATTAATGGAGGACGTATAATTTTGAAATACGGCACTGATGCTGCCCCTTCTCACGCGGCGATCATTCACGTTTTTCCCCTCCAATAAAATACGCCCGCGATCAGGCTTCTCGATACCCAGGATCAGACGGCCCAATGTCGACTTGCCACTTCCACTTTCACCGATGATGCCCAGACATTCGCCATGCTGACATTCAAATGCAACTCTTTTCAACACCTGCTGCCTTTGTTTGGAGAACAATCCGCCTTGTTTATAGGACTTTTCTATCCCATCCACCTTGAGCATCTGTATCCCCTCCCTGCATCAATTTCCTGAAATGATTGCTCAGCTCCAACCGGGTGGAAACCAAATATTGAGTATAGGCATGCTTCGGCTTCTTAAAAACAGACCGAATAGGCCCACTTTCGACAATGGCACCGTCTTTCATGACCATCACTTCATCTGCAATCTTCTGGACTACACCGAGGTCATGGGATATAAAAAGCATGGAACAACCCATTCGCTCGCGTAGTCGAATCAATTGTTCAACCACCTCATATTGAGAGATCGTATCCAATGCTGTTGTAGGTTCATCCGCAATGATCAGATCCGGCTCCAGCACAAGTGCCAATGCAATCATAATGCGCTGCAACATGCCACCGGATAGCTGATGTGGATATTGATTCAGGATTTCCTGCGGATTTTTTAACCTGACGCTTTCCATGGCGCTTATGATCTTCCGTTCGCTCTCTTTGTTATTCCAGTCGAAATGCGTCTTTAGCGTTTCCCGGATATGGACGCCGATCACACAAGAAGGGTCAAATGCGCTCATGCCATTTTGCAGAATCATGCACAAGTTTTTGCCTCTTCTTTGTCTCATCTCTTGTTCAGAAAGCTGGTTCACGTCCTCGCCTTTGAAGAGAATCGTTCCGGATTGGCGAATCCAGGGTTTATTCAAACGCATAATGGACCTGCATGTGACGGACTTGCCACTTCCGCTTTCTCCAACAATGGCCAGACAGCTTCCTTGTTTGACCTGAAATGAACTGTTATGAATAATGACCTTGTCCGTATTGGCATCCCAGATCTTCAAATGTTTAACCTCTACTATATTCATAAATGGCTTTTCCCACCTCTTTTTTATGAAGCCTGCCTTGGGAAGTCATTAATTTGGGGTCCAAAGCGACCTGAAGCGCATCCGATAAAAAATTAAAGGCCGATACGACAAGCACAATGGCTAGTCCAGGTGCCAGCATTAACTCCGGTCTCGAGAACATGACTTCCCTTGTCTCATTCAACATCATCCCCCATTCGGCATGAGGGGCCTGGATTCCCAAACCCAGAAAAGAAAGTCCCGAGATCTGCAGCATCATCGAACACATGGAACCACTGGCAATCACCGCAATATCGGCAAATGTAACCGGAACAATATGCTTGGTTATAATTCTAAAGCTACCGATGCCAGAGGCTTTGGCGAATTTCACATACTCCATCTCGGAGAACTGCATTACAGATGTTCGAATGACGCGGGCAAACCATGCCCATTTCATGACCACAAACGCAATCAGAATATGTTCAAGTCCCGCACCCAAAATGCCGACCATTGCCAGGGTCATGACGTATCCCGGGAAAGACAGCATGACATCACAAAGTCTCATGATCCAGGCATCTGTCTTCCCCTTAAAGTACCCTGCGATAAATCCGACGACAGCTCCGACCAGAACAGATATCAGTAAGGCAACCAAAACCCATAGCACGCTGGGACGAATTCCATAAATGAGTCTGGATAACACACATCTGCCCAAATGATCATTTCCTAACCAATAACTCCAGGAGGAAGTAGCATATCGAAGTTTCATATTCACTTCCTCCGGGTCATGGGGTGCACACAACGGGGCAAATATGCCCATAGCAACAATGATCACAATGACAGCCAGCGATGTCATCGCAAGTTTGTCTTTGCCCAAATTTCTTAATAGTCGCATTAGAGATCCTTTCTTAATCGGGGATTCATCGCCGCATTGATCACATCAGAAATCGTATTAAACATCACAAAGGTTACGGCCAAAATAAGAACATACGCCTGAATGATCGGGAAATCCCGATTGAGAATGGAACGCACGCTTAATCTTCCGAGTCCCGGCCAGGCAAACACATTTTCAATCACGACGGTACTGCCCAGTACGATGGGAATCGCCATGCAAAATATGGATACCGCCACTTGCAGCGAATTACGCAAAATATGCAGGGTCACCTTCCGCTCACTTAAGCCACTCGCCCTTCCATAGAGCACGTAATCCTCATTCATGTTGCTTAACATGGAACTCCGGACCGTCCTAAAATAAATGCCTGTATAACTCACCGTGATCACAATCACTGGCAGAATATAACTCTTCAACGAATCCATTCCGCTCGTAGGCAGCAAGTCCAGCTTGACGGACAAGTACCAGATCAGGATGGCTGCGAGCCAGTAGGATGGCATAGCTGTCAGGATAAACGATAGGCCTCTGACTGATTTATCGACGACTTTCCCTTCTCTCATGGCACAGATCACACCCAGAAGAATGGAGAATCCAATAATGAACACCGATGATACCAGCGTTAATTTTAATGTGTTCAGGAATGCTGGACCAACCAAGGACCACACCGGTTCACCGGATACATACGAGCTGCCAAAATCAAACTGCATACAGGCAATCAACCAATTCACATACTGAATGATGAATGGTCTATCGAACCCCAATGCTTCATTCGTTTGGGCGATTAATTCATCCGTGATCTGAGGAACCTCCTGTGCCTGTAATACAACTACGGCGGGATCCAGGGGCGAAAGGTTAATGAGAACAAACGTTATCAATGAAATGACGAACAGCAGAGGTATGGCGAGTAATATCCGTTTGACTATATAACTTCCCATATCCATCCCCGCTCTATTTAAATTTCATTTGCTCAAATGGCAATTCATATTGAGTCTGTTTGAATGTGATTCCGTCCAGATTTTTGGGAGCCACGACAGTAACCCGCCCATTGGTAATCGGAATAAACACCGCTTCATCATGAACCATTTTCATAATATCGGCGTACAGGGATTGGCGGGATGCCTCATCTGTAGAGACCATGACTTCATCAATTTTCTTATATAGTTCATCCGCCTGGGCTATGCCGCTTGTTGTGTGTTTATAGGCGGAATCGGAAGTAAACGCAGAGATAGTGCTCTGTGGGTCGTACGCCAGTCCCCAGGTTTGATTGAACAGCAGATCATATTCCCCGATTGCCCTTCTGTTTGCGATGGAAGTGGATTCCTCACCGACTATCTCCAGCTGAATGCCCAATCCTTTTAAAGCATGCTGGATCAATTCAGCTTGTGTTTTTTGCGAGGATGAATTGCTGTCATAATACAATGTCATGGCTAGTTGCTGGCCGTTCTTTGCCCTCACAGCCTTGCCGTCTGTTAATGTCCATCCTGCCTTCTCCAAAAGCTCTTTTGCAGTCTCCGGGCTATACTCCCGCTTCTTCAATTCAACATCCGCATAGTTCACATTGGACGAGAATAAGGTGTCCGCTACGGTCTGAGTTCCGTTAAAAATGTCATTGCTGATCGTTTCCCGATCAATGGCAGTCCATATCGCTTCACGAACAGCCGTTTCGTGGACAGGGTTATCCACTTTGCTGCTATTGGCTACGATCATACTCGTATTCATCGCTTCACTTCGGACCACTTGAAAATCACCCGATTCAGCCAACTGATTCATGGCTTCAACATCAATGCTGTCCGCACCCCGATCATCGGTGAATATAAAGTTGATCTCGCCCTTCTTTAATGCCAGTAATGTCGTTTCCCCTGCCGGGAGAACCTTGGACGTGATTTTTTGGATCTTAGGTGCGCCGCCCCAGTATTCTTCATTGGCTTCAAATGTCGCATTCTCATCGATTTTATGACCTGTCAGCTTATACGGCCCTGTGCCGTGATAGCCGCTTACCCCGTCCTTTGTGCCACCATTCGTAAAATCCTTGGGTGATATAAATACGTATGGTCTGGTCATGGACAGTTCCACCAGAGCTGGATAATAGGGATCGGAAAGTACCAGTTCAAATGTGTATTCATCTATGACTGTTGTACTTACGATTTTGGTGGATAGCTTAATCCAGGCATGTTTTTCGGCAATCGCCTGAACCGCATCGATATTTTGCTTGACCGCCTCGGCGTTAAACGGTTCACCATCATGGAATTTCACATCCTGTCGCAAATGGAACGTGTACGTTTTCCCGTCTTCGGCAATATCCCATGATTCTGCCAGTAATGGCTTGATTCCAACGACCGTGTTTTCGACCAAGGATTCGTAAACCATCCCTTGTGCGGGCATGGAACCGGTGTATAAATGAGGATTCATATCATTAATATCCTTCGCGGATGCATAGATGAGGTCAGACTTGACCTCGCTAGTTGCTGACTCCGTTGTTGTCCCCCCATCCTGCCCACATCCTGCGAGCACGGTAATGACAGACAATAACAGCAACATTAAACCCAAAACACTACCCTTTTTCACAACATTTCCTCCTGATAATTAAAAAGATACAAACAAGTAAACCAATGACTTTACACTAGACTACTGCGCGATTAGAACAACCCTCCGCACGCTGTTATCCCCTAGAGAAGATATAATTAAACCTTGCTATTCGCCAGCCCTGTGCAGATCATCCGAATATCTTCATTGAAGGTTTGAACGACAAATGCATCGGATAGATCCTGATCCGGGTGAGTGCGAGCGACTTCTTGAATCTTCGCCTCATAAGTTTCAATAAACAAATCGATGGTTGGGCAGCTTACCTGCAAATGTCTCGCAATGCCCTGAATGATTTTGATGCGATAATAATCCTCCTTGGGCATTCTGGGAATGTCCAACGCTCCATCCTGATTGACAAACATCTTCCTGAAGGGTACAGCCGAAAAGTCAAAATACTTGCCCTGCGGGTTGGGCTCCGAAAAGGGGTCAATCAACAACGAGGTGTACCGTATGTATAATAAGTACTCTTGATGAATGTCCTGCAAATGATTGAAATTCTCTATATCGTGGCGTGATAAACTCTCCAATCGTACCGGATAATTATCATCCGTCATGAATTGAAGTAGATTGACACCCTGGATACGGAGCCTATCCGTGATCGTCATCATTTCGTTCCACAGTGTCCGTATGTCCCGAATCAAATATTGGGTTACAGGACCTTCGGGGTAGATTTTATATACATATTTCCGAGTGTCTGACGCTCCAAAGATAGCATCCAATGAAAAGTCATTCATGAATAATGGCGGGTGCACATATAAAGAAATATTTCTCGTTTCCGCCTCGAGTGCAGATGGCATAACTTCCAGCGCAATGCCCAATTGCTCGTACATCCTACAAAGTCCGTCCACATGTTCAGAAGGAGATGAAGTAGAACCGATATAGACCTTTTTCTTGACTCCAGTTGTAATGACATGGTTGGACGGTTGGTCAGTCATCCATCGGGTATCCCCCAAATAGGTAGAGAAACTGATCACTTCCGTATCCGCATGCAGCTGCTTCATATAATGGCTTACCAGCATGTTGGAGCCAAAGGTTGGAGAGACCAAAATAATGTATTTCACTTGTTTGATGAAGTTATTCTTCATTTGCTTCAATACATCGACATAAGCATCCGTTGTCACAGCGACAATGAGCGTATCCCATTCGCCTTCAATGGTCTCGTATCCCTTAAACACCTGATCGACGAAGCATTCACCTGCCAACGGTCGATGCTTTTCATTTTGAATGCTTGCTCCAATGAATCCGTCACTTTGCCGAACTGCTTCATAAAAAGATTCTGAGCGCACCGATTCTCTTCCCGCTATGCCTACGGTGCAATTGAATTGCTTTTTGAGCGATACTGCCAGCTGAATGGATGCAGGGCCTGTTCCAAGCAACAGCACTCGTTGAAATCCGCTCATATGGACCTCTCTTTCCCAAGCTCTAGCGAGCTATGCTTTTTGGTATAATGCAATATCAAACACATCATCCGGACGCAGAATATTGTCGACCATTTTCCACTTGCTGCTGTTGGTCTCTCTCATCGGATAGTTAAACAACGACTTTAACTGGTTACCGTACCTCATCGCCACCACCACATCTGCATTCGTCAATGCGTGCAATTGATCGAGCAGATCATACTTATTCGCAACCGTGGAACTGAAAATGATATGTGTTGCTTTTCTCGTAAAAGCAAGGTCCTGCACCAATGTTTGCTCCAAACGGATGTTCAAGCCCGCACCCAGCTTCTCCACAACCTGCTGCCCGAGTGTAATAGCTTCTGCATCAATATCGATGCCAACCACCTCTGCCCCTGTTCGCTTGGCAATAAACAAAGGCGTCATGGGAAATGACCCGGAGCCTACCAGCAGCACTTTGGAGTCCGAGGTGACATGAAAGCCGCCAAACTCTTTTTCAATACATTCTTCTATGTTTCTGAAATAATCCGCGATTTCCACATCTCCGTCTTGCAGCTTCAATGCCCGATATTTCTCCATGACCGCCACACACCGTGCAGATTTATCTCGCAGATCATGGACAAGCTGGTGCATGCTACCTGATTCCTCTTGAGCGAGTTGTTTCCAGATTTGTTCATTTTGCTTGTCCGTTATAAACGTGGAATAGTCATCAATTAAAGCCTCCAGCTCTGAGCTATGCTGAACTGTATGATCATATCTACCTGCCAGCTCATCGAATTTCTCAGAAAATTCACTCAAGCTTGTTTGAAAATCAATCAATGTCTCCATTCCTCTTCCTCCTATATCTCGTCATGGTCATGCATCTATAAATGCTTTGCCCTGGGCCACGATTCCAACCGATCCTTCGATCGTAATTCGTTTAACCTCTGCTCCATTCCACTCAGCCATCACTTTAATCGCACCACCAGGCTGCTTGATATGCTGAACGATTTCCTTTTGCCTGCTCCATGCCAGATAGGCTCCCACCGAGGCTGTACCTGAACCGCACCCTCTTTCCCAGATCAGACTATCCAGCTGTGGGACAAATATGAGCGGTGCCAGCTCCTCCGATTGGGATTTGTATAATAAAATGCCAATCAGCTTATCTCCCAAGGTTAAGCCTAATAATCGCGCCAGCGCTTGAGCCCTCTTTCTCATCGTTTCATCAAACGCTTCCACTTCGATGACGATATGGATGAACTCCCGATACCGCACGATCACCATATCCATATCGATTCCCTCATATTTGATGGTTCGTTGTTCAATCTGCTCAGGCAAGGGCATCGTGACTTGGCAAAAATATTCATTCTGCTGCTGCTTCACCTGACATCTGATTAATTGATCTGTCCCGGAAACCTCCAAGACGATTTCTCTGAAATCGGTGGATATAAACTCGTTCTCGGATGCGATATACGCAGCCAAGGCCATGCACGCATTCCCGCAGAACTCCCCACCGGCCATTTCCAAATGGGCAGCGGCCTCCCGTTTTATCGCTCCGCCAATGAACCCCACTTGTTCTGCATATACGTTGTCATAGGACATAATTTGGGCGGCGATGTGTGGATATGTCTCTGCTGGATGAATCGTCTTCACCAGAACCGTCATATTTTGTGTGGGATTAAACTTGATAAAATCAATCTCCTGTTTCATCGCAGCCGCTACTCCTATTCTTGTGATGGAATTAAGCCTGAACTCACTTAGCTATAATTATTTAATAGTAATAATTACGATTAAAGGTCGAGAAAAATATAGCACATCCCACTTGGGAGCGTCAACAAATATTTCCATATCAAATGAGGATATTTTGACTGTAATTTTATGCGCAAACGGGAACAGAGCTGACGTATTTGCGTCAAACCTATTTAGCCCAACTTTTGCAATTAGAGATACATCAGCCACGATTAAAAGGCATAACGGATGCCAGCAAAGCTTTTGCATACTCATTCTTGGCATCCGAGAGACTATTCCGTTCAAGCTCCTCCACGATCGTTCCCCGATACAGAAAAAGTACCCGATCACACAGATTCGCCACGGCCTGAAGATCATGTGCAACAAAGAGATAGGTCATGTTCATTTCATGCTGAAGAGAACGAAGCAATTCCAGAATCTGAGCCTGAACGGAAACATCCAATGAACTGAGCACTTCATCCAGAACAGTGGTATCCCCCAGTGCAACCAACGGTTCAGCTGAACCACAACTACTAAATTAAAAATACGGAAACAACAAAAACCGGTCACCTGATTGAGGTCACCGTTTTTTGCGTCCATTCGCTATTGTATTAGCATATTATCTTATTAATTATTCATTATTCGCGCATTTACATAGCAGTTATCGCTTATTCTCCATTTAACTGCAATTTTTGCAGTGACTCTTCAGCTAGCGCTGCCAGAAGATGTGCGCCAAGCGGCAGTGCCCGTTCGTCCACATCGAATGCAGGATGATGCCATTCGTGCGGACCTGACGTTCCGAGGAAGAGGAACAGACCCGGAACCTCCTTTTGGTAAAAGGAAAAATCTTCCCCAGCCGGGGAGGGTATCGGTCGGATACTATTCAGTCCAACCTCGCTCACGACCTGCTCAGCCGCAGCAGCCAATGAAGCATCATTGACGACGGCAGGTGGTCCCTGAATCCAGCGCACGGTAGCCCGTGTCCCATAGGCTGCTGCGACACCGGAAACTACCTGATTGAAACGCTCGCGAATCCGGGCACGCACCTTCTCGTCAAAGGTACGCACGGTGCCGTCCAATATGGCTTCTTCGGGAATGACGTTCCAGGCGGTGCCGCTATTAATTTTGGTCACACTGATCACGGCGCTCTCCTGTGCTCCGACATTACGACTCACGATAGCCTGTAATGCAGTCACAATATGAGAGGCAACCACAATCGGATCAATGCCCGCTTCCGGCACTGCCGCATGGGTTCCGACACCCTCCACTTTAACCACAAAACCATCTGCCGCTGCAAGCAGCGCCCCTTCACGGATACCTACCGTACCGACCTGCAGATCCGGCTTGTTATGCAACCCAAAAATAGACTGAACTTCGGATAGCGCTCCGCTCTGAATAACCTGCCGTGCCCCCGTCGCCTTCTCCTCCGAAGGCTGGAAAATCAAACGAACCTTGCCCGGCAGCCGGGACTCTCGCTGTTTCAACAATCGTGCAGCACCGATCAGAATGGCGGTGTGTGCATCATGACCGCAGGCGTGCATTCGGCCAGCGATTTGCGAGGCATACTCCAGCTTCGTTTCTTCCTGGATCGGCAGGGCATCAATATCTGCGCGTAAGGCCACTACCGGGCCATTGCCCTGCCCAATTTCAGCGATAAGGCCTGTTCGCAGCGAATATTCATCTGCAATCCGTACCCCTTCCTCCACCAACCAGCCTCGAATGGCTTCTGTCGTTTCCCGTTCCTCTCCGGATAGCTCGGGGTTACGATGCAAATGTCGCCGAATCGCGGTTAAGTGCTCTGCGAATCCTTCATCCTGCCCAACGTAAATTTCATGCTTGCGGCTCTGTTCTTCTTGCTCTGCCTGTTGCTCAGGCTGTTTCAGATCACTGCTCACGATATTGCCTCCTTTTATCATCGTATGTGCCATGTAAGATGGATTAATATAATACACGGGTCACTTCACTTCAACAGGTATGCTCTATACCATGTATGTGCCTAACCGATCACAGCTTGCGCAGGTGTCGACTCATTCGCAAATTCGCCCAGCCCCTGTTCATCCAGCGCCTCCCGCAATAATTCAAATGAACGAATGCGCTTGGCAAAATCACGTGTGGCTGTAGTAACTATCAGTTCATCCACGGCAAAATCCTGCTGGAACTTCGCCAGAGCCGAACCAACCGTTTCCTTCGTACCTCTCGTCACACTCGGCTCCAGAATTTCAATCCGATACTTCTCGTTTGACTGCCGTCCGAATTCTTCCGCCTGCTCAACGGAACCAACCGTCAATACCTTGCCATTCTCCAGATGGATCTTGACCAGCATATGTTCACTTGCCAGTCCTTCGGCTTCTTCCGCACTCTCCGCAACAATCAATGATATGGCGAGGATGGCATATGGCTCCCGTCCATGTGAGCGGTCGAATTGTTCCCTGTAAGTTCGCAGAGCCTCCAGAGCAACCTCCGTGTTGCTATTAATAAACAATGAAAATACATAAGGCAATCCCAGTTCTGCCGCCATGCCTGCACTATCGATACTTGCCCCAAGCACGTAGAGCTCGGCCGGGATTTCAGATACCGGCGCAGCGCTCAAGCCGGCCAAAGGATGTGTTTCGTCTTCATGCGGTTCATTATGAATGAACTGCTTCACCTGATTGATTTTCTCTTTCAGTGAAGCGGCCTCCTGAATCCCTTGCTGTAGTGCCTGCGTGGAGCGAGGCAATCCTCCCGGTGCACGTCCAATACCCAGATCAATTCTCCCCGGGCCAAGCGCAGAAAGCACATTGAAGTTCTCGGCCACTTTGTAAGGACTATAATGTTGCAGCATCACCCCGCCAGAACCGAGACGAATCCGCTCCGTATGCGCCAGCAAGTGGGAAATGAGTACCTCGGGTGAGGAGCCCGCAACATGACCTGAATCATGATGTTCCGATACCCAGAAACGATGAAATCCAAGCTGTTCAGCCCGCTGTACCAATTCAATCGTATGCCGAAAAGCATCAATCGGCGTCTCCCCTTCATAGATCGGGGTTTGATCCAATATGCCAACACGAATACCCATCATATTCTCCTCCTTCGATCATGCCGAACCTGACGTTTTAAATCCGTTCTTACTTCGTTAATAAGTCTCTATAGCTGCCGCAGCAGTTCCCCGAATGGCTCTGCAAAAGGCGAATGTTCTTCTTTTAACGTAACGACGCTGATCTGCAACGATACACCTGCAACCTCATGTACCTGAATGGGGAACAGTTCCTGATCCTGCACTTCCTTTTGCACTGTCAGACCTGGGAGAAACGCAATACCTGCTCCTTGCTTGACCAGCTTCTTCGCCGTTTCCGAATTATCAACGTGATATGTAATATCCGGCGGGTGTTCCAGCGAGTCAAAGGCCCGGTGAATGCGCAGCCAGTCCAGTGAACCACATTCAAAAAAGACCAGCTGCTCATTCCTGATCGCCTCCATGCTGACATGCCCGCGTTCAATAAATGGATGGCCTTTGTACACGTATAGCTGAATTGGATCTTCATAAAAAGCAACCGTACGGATCGCAGGATGCATGACCTTCCGCACAAAAGCAAGATCGATTTCCTGACCCAGCAGCTTGGCGACGAGTTGGTCCGTCGTCGCTGTAGTCAGTTTGATGTTCACCTCAGGGTAAGCTTCCTTGATTTTGGGCAGAAAGTCGGGAATGACATAGTTAGATACGGATACCGTACTGCCGAGTCGAAGTGCATCGGGCGTCGTACGGCGTTGCTGTATTTTCTGTCTGCCCTTCTGAATCACTTGCAGCACCTGCTGGGCGTAGGGAAGGAACTTTCTCCCCTCTTCCGTGAGCACAATCTGTTTGCCAAGACGGTCAAACAATTTGCAGCCGAGTTCACGTTCAAGGGACTGAATACGAGCGGTGACAGAAGGTTGGGACAAAAAGAGTACCTCGGCAGCCTTATTGAAGCTTCCGTAATGATTGATGTATACAAATGCTTCAATGTTCTCAATATTCATAAGCGCCCCCCGAATTACAAATTGAACGAAGAAGATTTACACTTGCCACTCCGATGACAGAACAACCTTCCGATCGCTGTTATCCCCAGATTTTTTTCGTTCCTTTTTAAAGGGGAAAATCCGGGGATAAAGGCGAACGCTCCGCTTCTTTAGGTTTTTTCTGTCCTCTACGTTCTTGTGTAAATGTGTAGTTCAATTTCTATATCTATTTATCCAATGAATTTACTTGGTTTTATGATATCGTAATACCATTCTTTTCCAGAGTCAATATCAATTCTTCCAGGGAACGATCCAATCTTGTAGTAATGTCCGCCGAAAGCACATATTTCCCGTCATCAAGTCGATCAATTCCCTGATCAACTGCGTATACTCCACCAAGAATATGTCTTCCGCCAAGTGCTGCCAGAACAGGCTTCAATGCATAATCGATGGCGAGCAGATGGGCAATCGAGCCGCCGATGACTAATGGAAGAGCCAGCTTGCCCCGCAGTCCTTCCTGTGGAATCAGATCCAGGAACAGCTTCAGCACGCCAGAGTATGATGCTTTGTATACCGGTGTTGCCACGATGACTGCATCCGCGGCTTCAACAACAGCGAGCGCATCCCGAATGAATGAGCTATCGAACTTGGCCTGCACCAAATCTTCCGCTGGCAGGTCGGCCACATGAATCACTTCAACGGTAATACCCGCCTCTTTTAATTTATTGCTGCTGTAATCCGTAAGGCCTGTCAGGCGCGAACGTTTGGAAGGCGATCCGGCAATAATAACGACATTTGACATCATGATTCCTCCTTGGAATAGCGGTCAAGCCGCTCCATTTACTTTGGGGTCCAACCGATCGCGAATATCGTCTCCAATCAGATTAACCGCCAGCACAAACATAGTAATCGCGAGCCCCGGGAAGGTACAGATCCACCAGGCAACCGTCAGATAACCTCTCCCTTGCGAGAGCAAAGCTCCCCAGTCGGGAATTTCCTTCAACACACCAAGTCCGAGAAAGCTGAGCCCGGAGCCTGTAAGAATGGATGTACCAACGCCCAGCGTCGCCATAACCAGCAACGGTGATAAGGAATGAGGCAGTACATGCTTCCAGAAAATACGGGCATTGGAGCCACCAAGTGAACGTGTAGCTGTAATAAAAGGCAAACCCTTAACGGAAATGACCTGCCCACGCATCACCCGCGCATACCCCGGAATGGAGGATACCGCAACAGCCAGTGCAATGTTTAGTAGTCCAGGCCCCAACGCTGCCGCGACGGACAATGCCAGTAAAACGCCTGGAACAGCCATCAGAATATCGACGGCCCGCATGGTGATGGTATCCAAAACACCTCCTGCATAGCCGGCAATAATGCCAAGGGCACTGCCCACAATACCACCCACCAGCACCGAGGCAAATCCAATCAGCAGTGAATCTCTGCTTCCATGCACAACCACACTGAAGATATCCCTGCCAAAATAATCGGTCCCAAACAGGTGCGCAGCAGAGGGAGCCTGCAGGATGGCATCCGTCATCATCTGAGTTGGATCATAAGGAGCAATCCATCCCGGCACGATTGCACAAGTGACGGTAAACACCACGACCAGCAAAGCTGCATAAAAGAATAAACGGGATACCGCGAATGAGACGCGGTGACGCAGGGGACGGCGACTCCAGAGGCGTAAACGCCCTGTTCTGGCCGTCCAACCTTTTTCGTCACCCACCAATGGTTTCATGCTCATAAGACTCCTCCTTCCTCACTATGCGTTCAGATGTTTCAGACTGTTCCATCCGTCCTCACGTTCGGACTGCACGCCTAACTCTGGGATCAATGTACACATAAGAGATATCCACCAGTAAATTCAACACGACATAGATAATTGCTGTGAAAAAGACTACGCCCTGCACAACAGGCAGGTCTTTGGCCATCAACGCATCCGCGATGATTCTGCCTATGCCCTGTCTGGAAAAGACCGTCTCCACCACGACGGTTCCTGCAAGCAGATCACCAATCAACATGCCGATGACCGTCACCGCAGGAATCAGCGCATTACGCAGCGCGTGACCGTACATGATGGTTCGCTGTGAAAGACCTTTTGCTCGCAATGCTACGATAAACGGCTCGTTTACCACTTCCAGCATGCTGTTACGCACCATACGTACGATGAAACCCGCACCGACGAGGCCTAGTGTTGCAGCAGGAAGCACCAATGAACTGAATCCGTCGGAGCCCATCGCCGGGAACCAGCCGAGCTGAACCGAGAACAACAGGATCAACAGAATGCCGGTCCAGAAGGTCGGCATGGAGATGCCAAACAATCCAACGAGCCGGGCGATGAAATCAATCACGCCATTACGATGAATGGCAGACAATACGCCGAGCGTAATACCAATGGTTATCGCTATGATTGAGCTGAGCGCGGTCAGCGCCAGTGTGGCAGGGAAATGTTCGAGTATTTTGGGCAGCACCGGGTCGGAATTGATCATTGATTTGCCGAAATCGCCGCGCAACATGTCTCCGAAATAGTTGGCAAACTGGATGTAAAACGGCTGATCCAGACCCAGCTGAACCCGCAGGTTCTGAATCATCTCGGGTGTTGCCGATGACGGGTCCAGCATAAGCAGGACCGGATCACCCGGCAGCAGATACATGATGCAGTACACCAACACCGAAGCTCCCAAAATAACCAGAAGCGATGTAGCAAGTCTTGTCAGTATCGTTTGAACCATACCGGGTCGTCTCCTTCCTGTCTGCATAATTGACGTTTCGTATTATGGCTGAATCCGAACATCGTTGAACAACGGATAACCGAGTGAATCAAACTTGATACCCTGTACCGATTTGGATGCAGCCACCGTATAAGGGAACACATAGATAGGCAAAATTACAGCCTGCTCGATCAGATATTGCTGAATCTGATTATAGATATCCACACGTTTATCCGGATCATTCTCCACCGCTCCCTGTTCGAGCAGTTTATCGATTTTCGGATCAGATAAACCGGATAAGGTCGGACGTTCACCTTCTGCACTCGTATGATAGAAGGCATAGAGCGCATTCGGATCAGAATTGACCTGGCTGTTGCCATAGAGATCATAATCCCAGTTCTGATAGATGACAGTTGCAACGTCCTTCGTAATTTCAACCTCAACAGCGATACCCACCTGCTTGAGCTGCTGCTGAATAATCGCTGCAATGTCGTTACGCTTCTCCCGGTTCGGCGAACCATCCACATAATGCAGGGTCAGCTTCTTGCCATCTTTTTCACGAATGCCATCTGCTCCCTTGATCCAACCTTGCTCATCAAGCAGCTGATTCGCCTTGTTGATATCAGGATTGATACTTCCTTCAAGAGAAGCATTATAACCGAGGATTCCCGGAGACAGTGCAGACCAAGCTCGTTCGTAGTTGCCCAGATACAATGTCTTCACGATGGATTCCACATCAACTGCAGATTGCACCGCCTGTCTGACTTTCACATCATCCCAAGGCGCTTTGCGCAGATTGAAGAAGAGCGTATATGGCAAACCAACGGTATTGGCCTGCAGCAATTGCTGGTTCGGATCGTTCTTCAACGCAGCAATATTTTGCGGCGGAACGGTCTCGGCGGCGAGTACCTGCTTACTCTGTACACTGCCGATGCGTGTTGCTTCTTCCGGTACAATTTTGAATGTAATCGTATCAATGTGAGGGGCACCTTCATTTTCAACGGTTGCGGGAGCCCAGTTGTAATCCTTGTTCTTGGCGACAACGATATCCGCATTTTCATCCCATTTCACAAAGGTATACGGACCGGTCCCCACCGGATTTTTACCCAGTTGATCCCCATATTTCTTGGCTGCTGCAGGTGATACGATTCCCAGCAGGGCCTGACTCAAGTTACCGAGAAAAGCTTGCGAAGGTTGTTCCAGATTCACCTTAATGGTGTATTCATCAATGACCTCCGAGGAGCTATAAGGTCTAATCAGGGCAAGGGAATTGGCGGCCTTGGTAGCCGGATCGATCACCCGATCCAGATTGAACTTCACGGCTTCCGCGTTAAATGGTGTGCCATCATGGAACTTCACATCTTCACGCAGTTTAAACGTATAACTTTTGCCATCCTCCGATACACTCCACTCCTTGGCAAGCCAAGGTTTGATGGAACCATCCGGCAACTGTACCACCAGATTGTCATAGATCGTTCGGATCGCACGTACAGTTACGGCAAGGCCACTGCGATGCGGGTCCAGCGTATCCGGCGATGTGGCGAGTGCGTAGGTCAGGTTTCCCCCTTCTGCTTGCCCAGCCGCCTGCTCCCCACCAGAAGCCTGAACTGCACCGTTCGAGTTACCTGCCGCTCCGCAACCGGATAATACCAGCACCAATACTGCCGCCAATGCCATATATTTCATCCATGAGATAGACCTGTTCATATAGCTTCCCCCTCTGTGTATACAGGTGTCATTGATTCATTGAATTAATGAATTATAGATTTTTTATCAACATAACCTATCCGTTAACTTGGTTTTAGGTCATCATTCGGCACCTTCCGCATATGCAATCCGAATATTTCATCCGGATACCTCATTCCTAGACTACAGTTTCTTAAGCCTCGGTTCCAACTTGCTCCCGAGCAGCCGTGTAACGATTCACGGGAATTTGCACACCGAGATTGCCACGCAATGTGTCATGCTCGTATTCGGTGCGATAGATGCCGCGCTCTTGCAGAATCGGAACAACCAGTTCCACAAAATCGGCCAATCCACTTGGTAGTTCGGAATGAATAATGAATCCATCCGCCGCTTCGGCTTCAAACCATTCCTGGATCTTGTCAGCCACCTGCTCCGGTGTGCCAAGGAATTTGCTCTTCGGTGTAGCTGCACGCAGGGCTACTTCACGCAGCGTCAACCCTTGCTCTTTGGCATCCCGCTTGATTTTGTCCGTACCACTGCGGAAACTGTTGCTTCCAATGCCATTCAATTCAGGGAATGGTTCATCCAGCGGATATTGGGAGAAGTCATGATGCTCGAAGAAACGTCCCAGGTAGTCCAGCGCTTTATCGATAGTGACCAGGCTGGCAATCTCCTGATATTTCTGTTCTGCTTCTTCTTCTGTCCGTCCAATGATTGGATTGATCCCTGGCAAAATGACGATATCCTGTGTGGAACGTCCGTAGGTTGTTGCGCGGGTTTTGACATCTTTGTAGAAGGCCTGTGCATCCTCAATTGAATCATGTCCTGTAAAAACAGCATCCGCTTCTTTGGCAGCAAGGGTCTTGCCATCTTCTGAAGAACCTGCCTGGAAAATAACCGGCTGCCCCTGCTTTGAACGTGCAATGTTAAGTGGACCCTGTACGGAGAAGAACTCTCCTTCATGATTGAGTGTGTGTAGCTTGGATGGATCGAAGAAAACGCCGCTTTCTTTGTCTCTTACAAAAGCATCGTCTTCCCACGAATCCCACAAGCCCTTAGTCACCTGCAAATATTCGGTTGCAATCCGGTAACGTTCCGGGTGGGTAGGATGGTTGCTTTTACTGTAGTTTTTGGCTGAGCCTTCAAGCGGGGATGTAACCACGTTCCAACCAGCGCGGCCATTACTGATCAGATCAAGGGAACCGAACTGTCTGGCAACTGTGAATGGATCACTATAGGAGGTGGAAAGTGTTCCAACCAGACCGATTCGTGACGTAATGGCGGCCAGGGCGGACAACAAGCTGATTGGCTCAAATCGATTCAAGAAGTGAGGTATGGATTTCTCGGTAATATAAAGACCGTCAGCGATAAAAACGAGATCGAATTTGCCTTCTTCTGCCTTCAACGTTTGGCGTTTGTAAAATTCAAAATTCACACTGGCATCCGATTGAATCTCCGGGTGTCTCCAAGTCGTCATGCTACCTCCGACACCGTGGACAATCGCTCCAAATTTCAAACTGCGCTGAGCCGTCATATTACATTCCGCCTTCCTTGGATTAGGATATATCAAGAAATTTCTAAAGTCCGATCTGATATGGATTACGAATGAAGAAAATTCAAAAGTTAACTATTCCTATGAGTTTGGTCAGCTTTAATTTCACAAATCTTATCACTGCCCCGCACATCGGTCAACAGCGTTGCTTATAGAACTTTTCTATATAAGGATTGGATATCTGAATAAGAGGATGGATTAGAGCTTATAAAAGTCCCCGACTGCTGCACACTGATATGTCAGCCTTTAGCAGCCGGAAACTGCTTTATCAAGAGATCCGCCACGTCCGGTCAGACTGCTGCTTCATCGGGCTGGGCGAGAAGTTCCACCAGTTTCTCCAGATCGGGCTCCAGCAATGCTTCATACTTGCCGTCTCCACCCACCTCAATGACAGGTACATGTCGAATGCCATATTTAGCTTCAAGCACGTCCCTCAGCACATCGTTGCCTTGCACTTCAATGTTCTCAAAAGGCTGGTTGCGGGCCGTTAGGAACGCCTTAACCTCCCCGCAGAAATGACAGCCTGTTTTGCTCCAGAGCACTACTTTTTTCGATGTAGAAGACATCGGCATACCTCCTGATTGATTCATTGTCAGATCAGGGATGGATCACCACCCAGACCATTAATTCCTATCTGTTAAATAAGAATTATGGCTATAAATGTACTCCTCACCTCTTCAAGCGTCAATGGATCTGCCAATAGAATAAACCTATAAGAGGATAGAAAGATTAAATTTTAAATTTGAAAAGAGCTCTGCAAGAGCCCCCATTATCCCTTAAACGCATCCCTAACCATGTTAAAAATGTTCGGAAGACGCTCTGGGAGTTTATACAAAATGCTCTTGTAAAAGTAATTTGCTAATCTCTCTATCGTTACATTTCGTGATTCGTGATATATGTACAGTTCGGATGCGGATAGATGTATAGCAATACGATACGCTGTACATCACATTCCGCATCAAGCTGTCGTGCCGATATACAAGGCAGCCGAACCCGGTCATTACAAATCTTCGTTCAAGAGCTGAGGAGGAGCAATAATGGGCCAGCCTTCTTCGATCGTACGCAATTGGTTCGCAGATACATGAACAATATGCCCGAATTGCACCCCCCACCGTTCCGCAGCATAAGGGGTTGCAAACCTCCTGCGTTTATTGCCACTAATCTGGTACCATGTATCCCTTTCATTCGTCGCGGCCACAATCATGCCTTCCTCCAGCGCATCCCGGTTGCTCTGAACGGGTTGGGCATGAACATGACTTCTTTCCAGGGGCCAGCCCTGTACCTCACCCGCAGATACCAGCGGCTCACCTGCGGGTACGCCGAGCAGATCCGGTTTCGAAACCAAAACAGGAGAAATGCCGCGTGGAACCGGGATATTCAGCTTACGTCGCTGTCCACGCATCAGTCGATAAACATCGCCCTTGATATCAGAGATGAAACAACCCTCCGGGTAAAAGTCCGTACTGCGTCTCAGCTTATGAGTTACATCGCTGCTGCCCTTAGTGGAAATGCGCTGTCGCAGGTCAGGGGTGTCTGTCTTGCCCAGGGGCGTCTTGTTCTCCTGCTGACTGGTCGACACCTTGGCACGCAGCGAGAGCCGGGAAGTATCGGCAACCAACGCATGGGGATCTCCCCATTTTTGAGTATAAAACTGTTCGTTATCCTTATTCACGACTTCATAATCCTGTTCTCCCAGCGCCTTCATGCTAACACTTCCGTAGTGATGTATGAAGGCATCCCCGGCTACCCCCAGCCTGTATCCCGCCAGCTTCGCCCGGATGATCCAGTCGTCATCTTCAAAATTGCCCACAGCGTAACCTTCATCAAGATAACCTACCCGCTCCAGCAATTCCCGTGAGAACAGCCAGCAAAATCCGACCAGTCTTTCGGTCTCCTGATGTTTCGTGGTATCCGGACGATTATGTCGGGCAGCAAAAGACCACATGTCCTCCACATCACTGTACGGGACTTCAATCTGCTGATCTCCGCCGATGTAATTCGTAACCGGACCCACAACTCCCATCTCGGGATGACTGTCAAGACAGGTCATCATGTTTTCCAGCCAGCCCGGGGTGACCAGTGTATCGTTGTTCAGCACGACGATATGTCGCCCCCTCGCCATCATCAGTCCATGATTGACACCGCCGGCAAAACCACGATTCTTATCGAGTGCAGCGACCCTTACCATGCCACCTTTGCGAAGCATGGCTTCCGCCGTGCCATCCTTGGATGCGTTATCCACAACAATAATTTCAAAGGGGGCCGGTGTATGCTTTTCAATACTGGACACACATTGCAGAACATATTCGCGCTGGTTATACGTCGGAATAATAATGCTTACGCCTTCGAATACCAGCCCGAATGAGCTTTCCCCCTGCCGTACGCCCTCATCATAGCCTCTATGGTAGCCCTGCTTATACAGTTTTGCGTTCTTGGCTGCCCGTTTACCTGAGCCTTGGCGTCTCATCTTCCCTCCACTCCGGCTTCGAGCTGCATGCAAAACAACGGTTTCGGATTGCGATGCTTTCCGCTGTCTTGAACTTCTGCCTGATGTGCTCATGTTGCTTCCTCCATTTCCCCTCGTCTGGATGCACGTTACGATGAACGTCGCACCAGACCGTCCATTAGAGATGAAGCTCTCCTGTAACCAATTTGTCAGCCAAATGTCCAAAATCTATGGCAACCCGCCCCAGCTCACCAGCGATTCGGCGGCATAGAATGACGGCCGGAATTCCCGCTGCTACAAGAGCGATATCGAACGAATGCTCCGCAGTTTGCTGCATCACCCTCGGGATATCCGCAACGCCCTCCACTGTACCTATGATGCCTGTCACTTGTACCCCGTGGCCGTTCAACAATGCCCCAAGCTCTGCAGCTTGGCTTCCAATCAGCAGCACCCGTCGCCCCTGTACTACAGGCAACAACAGACCCGAATGATGCAGGCTGTAGTTAATCGTGGAACTGGTCAGATTCAGACGGGACCAGTCAATGCCGAAATGGCGCAATACTGGAAATAAAAGTCCCTGAAAAGTAGGCGCACGCGAGATGGGGACACCGATCCAATCCGCGCCGCGAATGGCTTCCGCGAGCTCAGCGCGGATGTCCGGGGTGGAGCGTGGCACACCTGCATAAGGCAGAAACGGTGCCAGCTCCTGCACTTGCTCGCCTGGCAGCACCGTATCAGCTGCCAGGGTCAGCAGTTCGCCATCTCCGAGGCGAACGACAGACAGGGGGCGCTGCGCATCCAGCGCCCCCTGGATATGGACAGCCATCTCATGAGGGCTGGCCAGCCGGGTTAGGGTGGGCGCATATTGGCGGAATCCCGCCTCGATCAGATCTGCCGCCGCCACGGCAGGCAGAATATGATCAGGCGGGATGTGCTGCGCCACCAGCGCCTCCCCGCCCGTGAACACGCCGTCGCGGAAGCCCTCGGCGTAGCCGCTCTCGGGCGCTGCTGCCGGCTGCGCAGGCGCCATTGCCCTTGTGCTGCCAGCATGCGCGGCAGCGCTTTCCCGCCCCGCGGGAGCGACACCACCGTGTCGGTGTGTCGCTTGCGGCGGGGCGGGGCCAGCACCGCTGGCAGGCAGCGCCTTTGGCGTGCTGGCTTGCGGTGCTGGCCCGGGCGCACGCTGCGCAGCCGTGCGCTGTTTGGCGCGGGCGCCTGCGGCCCGCCCGCCCCGCGGCGCAGCATGCCCGCGGCCTGCCGCTGCGCGCTTGCCCTTTTTGGCTCGCGCCCCTTTACGGCCACGGCTCACGCCTGCACGCTCGCCTGATTTTACGCGGGTGCCTGCACTGCCTCGCCCTTCAGCTGTTTTTGCCCCTGTTTTGGTTCGTGCTCCTGCGCTACTACCACGTCTTGCACCGGTGCGCCCGCTGGCTTTGCCTTTCGGTTCTGCAAGAAGCTTGCGCTCTATTCCTGCGAGTTCCACATTCCCCTGCTTCGCGCCTTGGTTTCCCCATTCGTGATTCGAACTTGCTTTGGGCTGCACTCCCACAGATACGTACAAGGAGCCGGCATGACCGCCCAGTGTCTTCTTCCTGCCCAAGTCGCTGCGTTTTGCTACTCTCACGGCATTCCCTCCCTTGGCATGCACGAGGAGTGCCGCCGCTGCACAAAGCGCCGGAGCATTCTTCCGGCTCCGGCGCAGGTTGTTCTGCTCTCATGGGACCTCTCACAGCGGCAGCATCAGGCGCATATATTTTAGGGCAGTTGACCCTTCATGCGGATGGCTGCTTCCTGAAGCGATTGGAACGTCCCGGCATCACTCCAATATTTTTGCAAAATATCGTATTCCAGTCCTCCAGCTGCTGCATAATGATTGTTCACGTCCGTAATTTCGAGTTCGCCGCGTGCAGAAGGTGTAATGTTCTGAATGAGGTTGAATACATGGTCATCATACATATATATGCCAGTAACACAATAAGAGGTCTTGGGATCACTCGGTTTTTCCTCAATGTATGAGATTCGTTCCGGATGCTGTGGATCAAACACCGGCACCCCATACCGCCGTGCATCGTCCACTTCTTTGAGCAAGACACGAGCTGTACCCGCAGGCTGCTGCATATACTTATCCACAAAAGGCTTCAAATCGTCGCTAAACAGATTGTCTCCCAGCAGCACAACGAATTTCTCTCCAGGAAGGATAAACGATGTCGCCAGATCCAATGCTTCGGCAATCCCGCCTGCCTTTTCCTGAATCCGATACGTCAGCTTGACGCCATGATCTGCTCCACCACCCAAATACTCCGTGTATAACCCAGCGGAATGTTTGTTGATCACTATCAATATCTCTTCAATGCCTGCCTGGCGGAGTCTGTCGATGCCATACATAATCATCGGATGCTTGCCGACTGGAATCAGATGCTTGTTAATCAGCCGGGTGAGAGGATACAGTCGTGTTCCTGTTCCGCCAGCAAGAATTACACCTTTCATTCCACTATCCCTCCTTCATCGGATGTCTCAATATATTTAAGGGGATCGACATGCCATTTGTTGATAAAAATGGATCGATTGCGCTCAAGCAACTGTTTCCATGCTACAGGATCGGTCTTCAGGAAACTCGCGCTGCCGCGATGATGTACCAGGACATCCCCGCATACCAGCAAACGATACCCATTCTGGCAGGCCCTGTAGCAATAATCGTCATCTTCATAGTGTCCCGGCGAATAGACTTCGTCAAGCACACCAATGTCCTCCATCACACTTCGCCGCATGAGCATACATAAGCCGACAATTCGTCTGACTTCCTTCCATCTGGAAGAATCGACTATATTGTTGGCAGCAGCCAGTTCCTGAAAATGTACCATGTCCCGGAACTCAAGCTCTACCTGCTGGATACCACTTGCATAGTTGGTCACCGGACCTGTAATGCCAATGTTTGCTTCACTGTAGAGGGCTGCCCGCAGATTTTCGAGCCAGCGAATGGTAACTGTAACATCGTTATTCAGCAGCAATAGCTCATCACCACAGGCTGCACGTAGCCCGGCATTGCAAGCCGCCGGGAAACCCCGATTGTCCGGCAACCGAACAAAACGAATTCGTTCCCGTGCACAATACGCTGCTGTTCCGTCAACCGAACCATTATCCACAACGATGATTTCATAAGGTGTATGAGAATCGGTATATTTTCTAATGGCATCGATACACGGCTTCAGCAGTTCCAGCCCGTTGTACGTCGGAATAATAATACTCGTCAGTGTCATCTGGCGTTCCTCCTGTAGGCCACTTCAGCACGAGAAATGGATCGGGCTTGTGACTTATTGCCGCCCATATCCAGCCAGGTTGCAATCGCCTCCAGATGGTCGCCAATGATCAATCGGGCGACTTCGTTGCCGCTGCCCGTATTGGTGGAACGCAGGCGATTGGAACGAATGACATCCACTTGACTGGGTGCAGTCACTTTTAATCCATGCTGAATGGCTAGACTTTGCGCTTTGGGAGGAACGGCCAGCGCCTCCGGTTTTACGATCTGGATCATCTTACGTGAGAGGGCATGAGGTACAGCCGTCAACGAATTGGAACCCAGATCCGAACGATTAAGCACACGGTTGAGATATGCCTTGATCCGGCTCACTTCATCCTGGCGGGCAAATGGAGGCAACAGCGATGAAAGATTGTTCAGTGCCACATCATCTCCCCGGTCGACCGCATACAGAAACGGGGCGAGTTGCTCTGCCGGGACGACCATATCCCCATCCACAAAGAGAAGGGTCTCCGCCTCCGTCATTTTGGCCCCCAAGGCGCGGCCTACATCATGTCCCGCCCGGTCAGGTTCATAGACCAGCGTGATGCCAGACTGTTCAAGCACCTGTGTCAGACTGTTGTCCGTTGTTCCATTCAATACCACAACGATATCTGTCAGCGGTAAACGTTTCAGTTGTACAAGTACTTGCCCCAGCGTAAGTTCCTCATTGCAGGCACAGACGACTGCAGCGGCAGGTTTATTCAGGGCAAGTGGAATAATATTCAATGAGCGTCCCGCAGCTTGAGCATAACCCTGCATGAATGCTTTCCCTGCCTGCATTGCAGCAGAATAACTCCTTAGCTCCGCTGAGATCGCAGCCCCATGCTCCTGCCATGTTGAACGCGCATGTTGTTCAATTGATTGTTCATTTTCCAACGTCATGCGTCCTGTCCGTTGCCCTGCGCTGAATGCTTCATGCAATACGGACTTGTTCATTGCCGACCTGCTCGATGCTGAACTCTTTAGCGGCGATTTAGTCAGGCTCTTCCTGCCAATGGTTCTGGTTCTGTTCCTTGGTGTTCGTCTGCCTGCTGTCCGTTGACGACGGACACCCCCTGAACGCTCCTTCATTTCCTCACCTCCAGCATGCTGCATCTTTTGACGAGGTTTCTTTCTTGTTTTAGGCAACATGCTCACCTCGTCAGGCTACGAACACGCTGCAGATCGGAATGTCCTCCGCGTGGGCCAAGTGTATCGGTTATCCACCTGATCGCTGTCAGATGATCATTCCAGACCACTTGACTGAGCGGGTCAGGTCCGCTTCGTTTCTTGACTCGAACTGCGTTCATTTTGCCTACAGGCACATGATGGACGGCACGCACCTTCAACCCGTTGGTAACCGCCTTTGCATGTGCCAACGGTGGAATCTCCAGTGTGTCCGTCCCAATCACTTCAAGTGCCCTGCGACTTAATGCATGCGGAATGGCTGTCATGGAAGCCCCTTGCAGATCAGGTCTCGCGAGCATGCTGTTCAGCGCATGTTTGGCCTCTACCACAGGGTGAACAGGGATACGCGCCACCGGTCCGTTATAATCATTCAGCGCCACATCTGTCCCGTCCAGAACCGCTCGCACATAAGGCGCGAGATGTTCTGCCGGAATTGGAATGTCTGCATCCGTGAACAACAGCACCCTGCCACGAGCTGCCGCTGCACCGATTCTTCTTCCTCCATCATGTCCCAAAGCTTCGGCATAACGAAGCACCTGTGCCCCTGCCCTTTTTGCCGCTGCTGCCGTCCCATCCGTTGAACCATTCACAATAACAAGCACTTCAGCATCACGGCATATCCGCAGCGACTGACGCACGACTGCACCAATGGTTCGCTCTTCATTCATGGCAGGTATAATGACCGAAAGCAGTGGTTTATGCGAGTACGTCGAATCCTGTGCAAGTGTCTCTCTCATCGCATGCTCAGCTCCGAATGCTGGCAATTCCGTTTGCTCCACGGGTGGAATTACGTACTTGTAGGCCTTTGTACCCTTTTTGTAAGCAGATTTCAAACGACGCTTCTTTAATTGCGCTTTTCTTGGAGCCAGATTCGATTTGGCTGCATAAAAAGCTGTATTGCCGCGTTTTTGCAACACAGTCACCTCCCGGGTGTACATCATCGGCATGCAAAGGGAGTACACGTTATTCTATGTATTCATGGAGCAGTGGAAACGGCGTATGTCCTTGAACCGAGCAGGTTCTGTCTGCCACCCGGCTCAGTCAATCCATTTATTTAGACAGAATTCGTCAAAATATGCGAAATATGCTACGGCTCCCCTACTTCAGACACAATTTTAAAAAAAATTTAAAATTGCATCTTTTCCAAACTTTTACATTGTGATAATATACGTTGCAAGCAGTGGATTGACAAAAAAATCCTAACGAGGAACAAACGTTCCTTAGTAATCTTTTTTCATTCCTGTTAATTGACCTGGGGTTAATTATGCGTACAGAATGATACAAGAGGCTGTTTTTGCTCTGTTGCATGTACCTTGAGAGGAGTGATGCCGTTCAATACGTAGTTCAGGCTCTATTATGTGAACCCGGAACGAACACCCCGGCTCCGTAAGAACATCTTCTGCTTCGCAAGTGGACAAGACCCCTGGCTTCTGAAAGAGGAACCACAATGAACGATTAAGCCTCATGGCTGAACCGGATAAACGGTACTCCTTTGACACGCCCAACCACAGGCATACAGGCTCTGCCGACTTTGTTCCTTATCGTTTCTTGTCATATTCCACGTTTCAGATTCAGCCCCACACTCCGCGCTGCCCAAGTTGCAGACGGAACTCCAACCGAGATTGGCATAATTATGTATTTTCCAAAAAAATCATATTGAGAATGGGAGAGTTTACTATGAAATTTGCTAAAGTTATGCCAACAATTCTTGGAGGAGCTCTTTTGCTCGCTTCCGTATCTTCTGCTGCTGCAGCTCCATTGTCTGATCAGTCCATTCCATTGCAGGCCCCTTATGCCTCTGAGGAGGGTATCCAGTTGAACAGCGGTTCTGACGAAACAATCTTTAATTTCCTTGGACAACAGGAACAATTCCTGAATTCCGACGTGAAATCCCAACTCAAAATTATTAAAAGAACTACGGACACCTCTGGTGTAAGACACTTCCGCCTGAAGCAGTACATTAAGGGCATTCCAGTCTACGGTGCCGAGCAAACGATCCATCTAGACAAAACAGGCCAGGTTTCATCCGCACTCGGAGATCTCCCACCGGTTGAAGAACAAGCCATTCCTAATGACGGTGTCGCTGAAATCAGTGCAGAAGATGCGATCAAGATTGCATCGGAAGAAGCCACTTCCCGCGTTGGAGAGCTTGGCGAACCACAGAAAACCCCTGAAGCGGAACTAAACATTTACCACAACGAGGAAGATGACCAAACCTACCTTGTTTACATTACGGAAGTCAATGTGCTGGATCCCGCCCCATTACGTACCAAATATTTCGTGAATGCCGTTGACGGCAGTATCGTATCTCAATATGACCTCATCAACTTCGCAACAGGAACAGGTACAGGTGTACTTGGTGATACCAAAACCCTTACAACCACCCAATCCGGCAGTACCTTCCAACTGAAAGATACCACTCGCGGCAATGGGATTGAAACTTACACTGCAAACAATGGTTCCTCCATTCCAGGTGCACTCCTGACAGATTCCGATAACGTATGGACTGATCGTGCAGGCGTAGATGCCCACGCCCATGCTGCTGCCACGTATGATTTCTACAAAAACAAATTCAACCGCAACGGTATTAATGGCAACGGTTTGCTCATTAAATCCACTGTGCATTATGGCTCTAACTACAATAATGCATTCTGGAACGGAGTACAGATTGTATTTGGTGACGGTGATGGAACGACTTTCCGTTCACTATCTGGTGATCTGGATGTAGTAGGCCACGAATTGACTCACGGTGTCATTGAGTATACAGCCAATCTGGAGTACCGCAATGAGCCAGGTGCATTAAATGAAGCCTTCGCTGATATTTTCGGAAATACGATCCAAAGCAAAAACTGGTTGCTTGGCGACGATGTCTACACCCCTAACATTGCAGGTGATGCACTGCGCTCCCTATCCAACCCTACATTGTATGGACAACCTGACAAATACGCTGACCGTTATACTGGAACAGCGGACAACGGAGGCGTTCATACCAACAGCGGTATCATTAACAAAGCGTACTATCTTGCAGCCCAAGGCGGCACACATAATGGTGTGACAGTAACAGGAATCGGGCGTGATAAAGCCATTCAGATTTTCTACAGCACACTCGTGAACTATCTGACACCTACATCCAAATTTGCTGCTGCCAAAACAGCGACAATCCAAGCAGCCAAAGATCTGTACGGAGCGACTTCTGCTGAAGCTACTGCAATTACCAAAGCTTATCAAGCTGTAGGACTGTAAGAATCATTCGTTATTGAACTCATATTAAATCGTTCAGGCACCCCTCATCGTCCGAACGGAGCAAGCTTATATATGAAAAAAAGCGGTGTCCCGGACATATCCGGGAACCGCTTTTGTCTATTTAAACATGTGAAATCATTCGTCTACAGATGTCTTGAATGAGGACACATGATCTCGCACTCTTACACGGAAGGCCCAGCGGCAATCCATGACAACAATCCATAGGTGTGTGTGGAGCCCGTAGTTCGTGACACTTCCAGTACGGCTTCATCCTCACTCTGGGAGAGGAGCGACACCTGGAATCCCCGATCATTACACATGGCTACAATCACATAATGCTCCGATATAAACGACTCCTCAAAGGCTACCGTTACTTCCACGCACTGTTCATCCTCAGGCAATATAAAGGCCTCCATACCGAACTGCTGCACCACAGGTTGACGGCCGACACTTCGTACGGGCTGGAATGACAGGTGTTCAGGACCCACAGCTCCATGCTGCAACTGGCTGCTTCCAACAGCTCCATCACTCAAATGCTCCTGCTTAACTGCCTGCTCCCTCAGCTTGAACTCCTTAATTCCATCGATCTCATGTGAAAATTCAGGCTGTGGTAGCGGTAGCTGTGGCTGGACCGTGCCAGCTGTCGTCAATGAATCTCCAAACTGGTTAGCTTGCGATGGATGCTCTTGTTGTTGCCCCAGCTCCTGACCCGACGTCTGGATAAACTGCGTTTCCTTCAGATCGACACTTGAGGGTTCCACGACAATTGCCGGCTGTGATGGCGGTACTGCCTCATTTTCTGTTTGAAGCAATCCCTCTTGTCTTTTGATAGCTGCCAGTTGTTCCAGCGTTTCTCCACTGAACTGACGAATCGCATTCCATATCTCTTCGCTCAAATGCGCCGGACCTACAATCCCCGCATTCAAATGATTAGAGGTAATACTCTGCTCACTCAGTTTGCTGCCGTTCACGCTGCCATCGGCCAATTTGGCACTTGTGACGGACCCATTCTGTAGATGGATCCCGCTTACTGCTTCCTCTTCCAGATGGGTTGTGCGAATACTGCGTTCCTGAATATGATCAGCAAGAATCGTTCCATCCTGAATATGCCGAGATTGCACACTTTTGTCTGCTATGTGGATAGCCGATACCGCACCTTCAAGCAATTTATTACCGTTTACACTGCCGTCAGCCATTTTGGCACTTGTTATGGAACCATTGTGCAGATGAATCGAACTGACCGATTCCGCTTTGAGGTGGGAGATTCCAATGCTTCGCTCTTGAATATGGTCAGCATGGATGGCTCTCTCTTGGATATGACTGGATTGCACACTTCCATTGGCAATATGGACATCCGACACCGCATCTTCAAGCAGTTTGCTGCTGCTCACACTGCCATCGGCCAGTTTGGCACTCGTTACGGACCCATTTTGCAGATGAACCGCACTTATTACTTCCTCCTCCAGATGGGACGTACCAATGCTATGCTCCTGAATATGATCAGCAAGGATCGCTCCTGCCTGGATATGGCGAGTTTGCACACTTTCCGACGCGATATGGCTCCCCAATACAGCATCTTCGAGCAATTTGCTGCCGCTAATGCTACCGTCAGCTAATTTAGCACTCGTTACGGACCCATTTTGCAGATGAACCGCACTTACTGCTTCCTCTTCCAGATGGGTTGTGCCTATGCTTCGCTCCTGAATATGATCAGCTTGAATGGCTCCTGCCTGAATATGCTCGGATTGCACACTTTCCGAGGCGATATGAATCCCGGATACCGTACCTTCGAGTAACTTGCTGCCGGTTATACTGCTATCCGCCAGTTTGGCACTCGTTACAGATCCATTTTGCAAATGAATGGCACTTACCGATTCCTCTTCCAAATGTGCTGTGCCGATGCTCCGCTCTTGAATATGATTAGCAAGGATTGTTCCCTCTTGAATATGACGGGATTGCACACTATCGTCTGCAATGTGGATATCCGATACTGCTCCTTCAAGTAGCTTGCTGCCGGTTACACTGCCGTCGGCCAACTTGGTACTTGTTACAGATCCATTTTGCAGATGAATGGCACTTACTGCTTCCTGTTCCAAGTGAAGCATGCCAATGCTGTGCTCCTGAATATGGTCAGCAAAGATTACTCCTGCCTGGATATGGCGGGATTGCACACTTTCAGAGGCGATATGGATTCCCGACACCGCATCTTCGATCAACTTGCTGCCGGTTACACTGCCGTCGGCCAGTTTGGCACTGATGACAGACCCATTTTGCAGGTGAATCGCACTTACTGCTTCCTCCTCCAGATGGGTTGTGCCGATGCTCCGCTCCTGAATATGGTCAGCATGAATGGCGTCTGCCTGAATATGCTCGGATTGCACGCTTTCGGACGCAATATGAATCCCCGATACGGTTCCTTCAAGCAATTTGCTGCCGTTTATACTGCCATCCGCCAGTTTGGCACTTGTTACAGATCCATTTTGCAAATGAACCGCACTTACAGACTCCTCATCCAGATGAACTGAGCCAATACTGCACTCTTGAATATGATCAGCAAGGATTGCTCCTTCTTGGATATGACGGGTCTGCACACTTTCATTGGCAATGTGAGTAGCCGATACGGTTCCTGCGGCTAATTTACTGCCATCCACACTACCAGTTGCTAGTTTGGAGCGTGTTACAGATTCATCCTGCAATATAATCGTACTTACCGCTTCTTCTTCCAGATGAGACGTTCCGATGCTGCGTTCATGGATATGATGAGGAAGAATTTCACCATCTTGAATATGACGGGAATGCACAGCTCCTTGCTGCAGGTGAACAGCACTTGTCGACTCTGCCTGAAGATGCAAACCACTAATTAAACCTGGCTGAAGATGAGCCGCTGTAATGGATAAAGGTGCCAGATGGTCTGTTTCAACAGATCCAGGTGCCAAGTGATGCGATGTGACCACCTGTTCAGCAATATGCTCCTCATGAATGATGTCTGCCTTCAGATGCTGTGAGCTCACTACTTGAGTTCCCAAATGGTCAGATTTCACGCTGCCTTCAGCCAGATGGACAGATTGTACAACGGATGGCTGCAAGTGCTCGCTACCTACAGCAGCCTGTTGTAGTTCTGTCCCCGATACCGAGTCTGCTGTCAAATGGTCCCCACTTATGGAGCCATGCCGAAGTTTGTTGCCGGTAATACTGCCATCAGCGAATAATTCCGGCGAGCGTATTTCTTCCGACAAATGTTCCAAGGAAACGGCATGCTGCTTCAGGTGATATCCGCGAATGGTTCCTGATGGAATATGTTTGGCGTTAATGCTCTCTGCCATAATCTTGGAAGAAGTCACGCTGCCGTCTGCCAGTTTAGCTGACGTGACAGCAAAATCCGCCAGTTTATCTGTGGCAACACTCTCTGGTGAAAGCTTGGGGGAGGTAACCGCATGATCTGTTAGATGAGGCGGAAAAATGGACCCGCCAGCCAGCTGGGCTGAAGTTACACTATCAATAGCCAATTTATCTGTTGTGACCGCGGCCCGTGCAATCGCATCCGTTTCAACACTGCCTGGCTGAAGATGAGGTACACCTACGGCATGTTCTGTCAGATGTTCCGATTTCACTGCATAAGGTCTCAGGGCCTCGGAACCCACGCTGCCTGGAGCCAGATGTGTACCTGTGACTCCACCACTCGCAAGATGCGAGGATATAACACTTCCCGGGGCAAGCGCTCTGCTACTCACCGATGCCGTTCCAAGCTTTTCTGTTGTCACACTTCCATCCGCGAGTTTAACGTCTGTAACGGCAGCATCCTGCAATTCATACGTACCCACGGCCGACTCTGCAAGATGCCGCTCACACACCACGTCGTCTGCGAGAGCATCTCCGGACACACTTGCGGTAGATAGATGAGTTGCCTCGATGCTCCCACTTGCAATGTGAATGGAGTGAATTGCGGAATTGTCCACATGTACCGGTGTAATTCCCCGATTCGCAATGTGTTCCGCACGAATGGACCCTTTGGCAAGATGTTTACCTTGTACGGCTTCATCCGCAATTTTGGAAGAAATGACGCTCTGATCAGAGATCTTGGATGCCGTAATGGACTGCTCCAGCAATTTTGCTGTTCCCACAGACTGGTCTGCCAGTTTGCTGCTGGTTACTGCACCTTCCGTCAAATGCTCACTGCCCACTTCTCCATTGCCAATCTGCTCCTTGCCAACGGAATGAGCGCGAATCTGGCTTGATCCGATTGAACCGTCCAAGAGATGTCTTCCACTTAGTGAACCCTCAGCTAAATGTCTTGTTTGTATGGACCCATCCTCTATCTGGTCACTTCCAATACTGCCATTTAATAGTTGTGAACGACCGACAGACCCTTCTGCCAGATGTGTCTGTTTAACAGCACCTGCCTGAATATGGTGAGACTCGATGGATAGTTCTTCGATTTTGCTGCCTGTGACAGCAGCTTCCCGAATTTTGGATGTAGTCACTGCATCGTCAGCCAGTTTGGAGGTATTCACAGCTCCCCCCGTGAGATGTCTTGTATCCACCCCGCTAATCGCAATCTTGTCTCCAGTTACGGCATGATTCTTGATTAATTCTTCCGTTACCAGCATGCGGCTGAGATGTCTTGTGCCGATGGAACCGTCGGCAATTTTGGCCGAATCGATGACCTGGTTGCCAAGCTTCTGAGAAGTAATGCTGCCATCTCTGATTTTCTCACCTGCAATAGAAGCATTTCGTATTTTATGACCAGACACAGAGCCGTCAATCAGGTGCTCCTCAGATACAGACGCTTCCGCAAGTTTCGCTGAAACAATGGCCCCGTCTGCTATGTGAATGCTGGTCACCGCATAATCCTGCAATGCTTCACTGCCGACCGCATCCGGTTTCAGCTTGGAGGCATCCACAGAGAAAGGAGCCAGTTTGCTCTCCGTAACAGCAAATTCACTCAAGTCGTCCGTGTAGATATAGTGTCCGGTATGACCAGGCATCTGGTTCTGGTTCAGGATCTGCAACCGGTCCCTGCTTGCTGTTTCTTGCTTGTTGATACCCAGCTCTTCTTCCAGAACAAGCGGAGCCACGCTGCTAACCTGAATCTGCTTTTCCAGGATATCTTGCGTCTCGACGACTTTCTCGCTATCAGACTCTACGGGTTCCGGTTTGATGGCTTTGGTTACGATCTCCAGGTCTTCCAGCTCGTTCGTTGAAGCAGGTAGCTCCATTGATTCGGATAGGAATTCTTCTGATGCCTGAATGGCCTTCGAATTCCGTTTATTTGTATTCAAGCGTTCTTCCCTATTCGAAGTGAAACCTGAGTCCATTGTGTCTGACCGTCGATTGGTCAGATCCAGTTCCTTAAATTTAGGACTCACATGCCGCAGTTTTGGCGTAGGAACCTTCTTATTGCCTTTTTTACTCATGCAGCTAGCTCCTTCCTCTAACGTTCGTCTCCGGCATCATATGCGTCAGTATGGGCATCTGCCACTGTAATTCATGACTTTAGTGGGTTGCATTTCATCTCTGCACAAGCTTCAAGGTATGAATGATCGAGCTGTCCCTATTGAAATAGGCTGTACCCGTTCACTTATGTAAGGCGGCTGTCCACGCCCCTGCTCCCGAGATGTCATACGATATCATGTAAGCCATTTGCATAAATCCATATGATGCAAAGGAGCTGCTAGGAGAACTCGTTGATGCATATCGAAGCATCATGAATCCGGTCTGCGTTATCGTGATGTCAGAGCCATGCGGTGACAGGCCGGCATTCCATGGATGGACGATCCATGGTCGCGATAACATTGAAGGAGGAACGGTCATGCTACAAGAAACGATCGGTATTCTGTTCGATTCACGCATGTACCGGGGGATACCGGCTGGAAGGACGGGTCAGGAATCACTCGCGAATGTTGAACAGGCAGCGGCCTGTTATGGATTAACTCCTTGTTTTTTGCGGCTGGAAGACGTGGATTCGGACAACAAAACCTGTATGGCTTATGTAAAAAAAGAGGGTATATACGTTCGTCAAAGGATGCCATTGCCCTCCGTTATTCATAACCGGGCTCTCCAGCTTCGCCGTTCGGAGCAGCATCAGGTGACCAAACTGCTGTTGCAGGGCATACAGGTATACAATGTACGCAATCGATACCGCAAAGACCACATTCACGAGATGCTTTATCAGGACCCCGGTCTCAGGCAACATCTCCCCCGTGCGGTCAAAGCTACACCTGATTCTTTGGCATATATGATGGAACATTACGATGATCTGGTGATCAAGCCATGCAGCGGAAGCATCGGTCACGGCATTATGCGGATATTCCAAAAGGACGGTCAATGGAAACTGACATGTGAGACAAGGACTTCACGCAAGGGATGGGCCACTTTTCGACTGAATAAGGGACAACTGCCATCAGCCACACTGCGCCGTATTTTCCGGCATGCCTATCTCATTGAAGAGCGCATACCTCTGGTTCGTTTTGAGGGAAGACCTGTAGATCTGCGGGTATCCGTGCAACGAGGAAGTGACGGTTTGTGGGCGATCACAGGCATATTCGCCAAGGTGGCTCCGGCGCATACGTTTGTCACGAATATCGCCCAAGGCAGCAAAGTCATGACGCTGGCTGAAGCTCTTGACTTGCAGGCAACCGACTGGCATGCACTTGAACTGGAGGCCAGAATCCGGTCTGTCGGGCTCCGAATCGCACGGACGCTGGCTTCGAGCCTGCCTCATCTTGCGGACCTCGGACTTGATTTGGGGATCACAGAGAAGGGCCAGATTTATTTTATCGAATGCAACGGAAGGGATCAGCGCTACGGTTTCCGCAAGGCCGGAATGACGGAGACTTGGAAAGCCAGCTACCGGCAGCCGATGGCTTACGGACGTCTGCTGCTGGAGCAGAATTCGCGCATACCAAGGCAGCCCCAGACGTATGATCGTGGCCTATATTGATTTCGTGGGCATTCTGTGTCAATATTATGCAGAACGGCCGGCCCTGCCGGCCTTGAAGTTCGCACTAACCCTAAGGGGGATATTCATGGCAAAAACGCTGTTGCGGTTAATGACCGAGCTTTCTTCTCGCAAATGGATCTCCCGGACTGTGGGAGCCTTCTCCAAGAGCCGGGGAAGCAAGGCATTTATCCCTTATTTTGTCCGGACCTACGACATCCCTGTTCAGGAAGCTGAGAAAGACTGGAAGGAATATCGTTCTTTGAATGATTTCTTTACCCGTAAACTTAAACCGGGCATGCGCCCGCTTGAACTTTCAGAACATGCACTGATCAGTCCGGTCGATGCCAAAATCACGGCAGCCGGTCCTGTATCTGCTGGAACGCTCCTGAATGTTAAGGGACAAAATTATACACTTGCTGAATTATTAAACCACTCACCACATCTGGAGAAGTACAAGCACGGTTATGCCTTTGTCCTGTATCTCAGCCCACGCGACTATCACCGCATTCATGCTCCTGTTAGCGGTCGCCGCATTGAGAGTGAACATATTAAGGGCAAGGTTTATCCCGTAAATGATTTTGGTCTGACCCATATGAAATCGGTGCTGAGTCGGAACGAACGGCTCATTACGTATATTGCTCATGATTATGGAGAAGTTGCTGTCGTGAAAGTAGGCGCAATGAATGTGAGCAGCATACAGTACGCTGGTGCGGATGTAAGTTCATGGGCACAAGGCGATGATCTCGCATATTTTGAATTCGGTTCCACCGTCGTACTGTTAACACAGAGCGGTACATTCGAACCGGACCCAGGCTTGCAGCCTGGCGACTCCGTCAAAATGGGAGAATTGCTCGGTCGGTTAAAACCAATCCATTGAGCAATACGCAGATGATTCCTGAATAACAGGAGTCATCTTTTTTAATTTCTGATCTCAAGAAACAGATTACACAGAACTTTGGCCTATATAAAAAAATAAATATAAAAAGGTACTCACAGCCGGAACACCTTTTAAGGGTAAAGTGTCCAGGCTATGAGTACCTTTTGCCGATCAGAGAATCCGATTATCCGCTTCAGAGCTATGTAGAAGTCAGGATGATTACCGTTCCCATTCCATGTATACATGCAATACGAAGCTAAGCTTCGTCATATTGGTTTTCTGACCATTCCTTAAAACCATACGTCCTGCATTTCCTCTGCCGGTTTGGAGCGGCGCAGGCGGTTCCGGAAAATATTAAAGCCCCTGATAGAGCATCCCCGGTTGCGGACCCGACGTTTTCCGTTCATCACAAGTTCCCCCTTTCGATCGTCTGGAATGCTACATACTTACCCCTGCTTCCCAGAATTGAAACGTTACCATATTCTACCGGCCAGAGAGGCCCTAACGAATCTCGGACGGACTTTTGCCGGTATACTGCTTGAACTGACGACTGAAGAAAAAGATATCGCGGTACCCCAGGGCATCTGCCACTTCGGTCACATTCATGCCGGTATGCACCAACAGATGCTCAGCCCGCTCAATGCGCATGCGGATGATATAGGATTGCACGGACGAACCAATCAATTCCTTGAACTTGATCGAGAAGTATCGCGGCGATAATCCAGCCCTTGCAGCAAGATCTTCCACGCGATGTGTTATCCCCGGATGCTGACGGACATAGTTAGCAACCTCCTGGATGACATCGGACAACTGGTTGCTTACCTTTTTCTCCACAGGAGCTTCCGTGTCCGCGCGCAGCAAATGAATCATCAGCTGTTTCAGAATCAGTCGGCTCTCTTCATCCCGCCCATATACATCGGATAGGAACAGTCTTACATAACGAGCCAGCAAGTGCTCGAATTCCACCGTTTCCAGTACCTCACGATAGGACTGGGGAACATCATTAACGGGTATATCTACATCAAAATGAATATACGTTAGTACCAACGGTTTTTGCTTATTATGTGTTGCAGTAGGATGATCGCCTGGCCTGAACAGAAAACAACTACCCTTGCCAACTTCATACGATCGGTCATTCAGCACAACGGTCCCTTCACCACTCCATACATAAAATAAGTCATAGTTTTGCATCGGTTTTTCCCGCTTCTGCCACTTCCATCCCGGTTCGCAGACAATTTTGGCGACGGCGGGCAAAATAACAAAAGATGACGGCGATGCCTGCAGCATGTCGCCACTCCCCCTTGAAAGTTAATCTCTTTTGCATACTGCATCAAAAATGATGCGATATGTGTTTATATATTTCTGCTCCTGCTGGAGCGAAACGTCTTATTCCATTATACAGCGGAATTCACCGAAACGAAAATGTGCACTTCTCCCATGCTAACCGCATTCGCCTTATCCCCTCTTCAATCTCCTCTTTCTCCAGATGTGCAAAGCCAAAACACACAGCCGGCGGACCTGGAGTCAGCCAATAACGAACCGCATCACGGAATACGACACCTTCTTCCTGAGCCAGTGCCTTGAACCGCTCGTAACTGTCAATATCCCCTTTCCACGTAGCATAAATATGCAATCCAGCATCCCCAGGCTGCATGATGAAAGGTTCCGGTAATTCCCGCTTCATCTCACTGACAAAAAAAGCATGCCGTTCCCCATAGAGACGGGTTAACCGTCTTAGATGGCGCAAATACCCTCCTCGGGCCATAAACTTCGCAAGTGCACGCTGCTCCAGAAGGGCAGGAGGTACGGGTTCGTACAGTGCTTTTGCAGCGATCAGTGGCTGCACCAGACTGGGTGGCAGAACCGCGTAACCAAGCCGGAAGGATGCAACCATCGTTTGTGAGAACGATCCGACATAAATGACCCGTTGTTCACGATCGAGTACTTTGAGC
>NZ_LXQN01000007.1:0-147755 GCF_001659845.1 Paenibacillus sp. AD87 | reverse complement strand
ACTGGTTGCTTACCTTTTTCTCCACAGGAGCTTCCGTGTCCGCGCGCAGCAAATGAATCATCAGCTGTTTCAGAATCAGTCGGCTCTCTTCATCCCGCCCATATACATCGGATAGGAACAGTCTTACATAACGAGCCAGCAAGTGCTCGAATTCCACCGTTTCCAGTACCTCACGATAGGACTGGGGAACATCATTAACGGGTATATCTACATCAAAATGAATATACGTTAGTACCAACGGTTTTTGCTTATTATGTGTTGCAGTAGGATGATCGCCTGGCCTGAACAGAAAACAACTACCCTTGCCAACTTCATACGATCGGTCATTCAGCACAACGGTCCCTTCACCACTCCATACATAAAATAAGTCATAGTTTTGCATCGGTTTTTCCCGCTTCTGCCACTTCCATCCCGGTTCGCAGACAATTTTGGCGACGGCGGGCAAAATAACAAAAGATGACGGCGATGCCTGCAGCATGTCGCCACTCCCCCTTGAAAGTTAATCTCTTTTGCATACTGCATCAAAAATGATGCGATATGTGTTTATATATTTCTGCTCCTGCTGGAGCGAAACGTCTTATTCCATTATACAGCGGAATTCACCGAAACGAAAATGTGCACTTCTCCCATGCTAACCGCATTCGCCTTATCCCCTCTTCAATCTCCTCTTTCTCCAGATGTGCAAAGCCAAAACACACAGCCGGCGGACCTGGAGTCAGCCAATAACGAACCGCATCACGGAATACGACACCTTCTTCCTGAGCCAGTGCCTTGAACCGCTCGTAACTGTCAATATCCCCTTTCCACGTAGCATAAATATGCAATCCAGCATCCCCAGGCTGCATGATGAAAGGTTCCGGTAATTCCCGCTTCATCTCACTGACAAAAAAAGCATGCCGTTCCCCATAGAGACGGGTTAACCGTCTTAGATGGCGCAAATACCCTCCTCGGGCCATAAACTTCGCAAGTGCACGCTGCTCCAGAAGGGCAGGAGGTACGGGTTCGTACAGTGCTTTTGCAGCGATCAGTGGCTGCACCAGACTGGGTGGCAGAACCGCGTAACCAAGCCGGAAGGATGCAACCATCGTTTGTGAGAACGATCCGACATAAATGACCCGTTGTTCACGATCGAGTACTTTGAGCGGTTCAATCGGCCTACCTCCCCAGCGAAATTCACTATCATAATCATCTTCAATAATGACGGCATTTCGCTCCGAGGCCCATTCAAGTATGGCTCTCCGTCTGTCCAGACCAAGGACAGCCCCTGTAGGAAACTGGCGAGTAGGTGTCACAAATAACGTCTGTGCTTCCCAGGACTGCGGAATAATCCCCCCGGTATCTACTTCCGCTGGAATAATCTTTCCACCGCAGGACTTAACGGCATGAGCAATTCCCTGATATCCCGGGTTTTCCAATACAACAGCGGCCCCCTCAGGGATAAGCAGCTGTGCTATCAAAGTGATGCCCTGCATGGAACCACTAAACAGTACGATCTGTGATGCCTCAGCCTGAATGCCCCGTGTCCACCTCAGATGTGATGCGATGGCCTCACGTAGTTCAAGGTCTCCGGCAGCACCACTTCGTTCATGCGATCCGCTCCGATGAACGGCGGCCAGCGCACTTTTCCATTCCGCTTGTGGGAAATGCTCGGCAGGCATACGCTGTACATGGAAGTTGATGACCCGTTGCTCCCGGTCAATGGCTGACGGTTTTTCCTTTTCATTCTGAATATTCAGCGTACTCACCCGCTCTCCCCATGGAGAAAGTTGAATCATTGCCTCCTGCTCTGCATGGTCCTGTGCTGTTATGGTGTCCGAAACAAAAGTCCCTCTTCCCCTATGCGCTCGCACGTAACCATCAGCCAGCAGCATGTCATATACCTGTGCCACGGAGCCGCGTGACATTTCATATTGACGTGCCAACTCTCGAGTGGAAGGCAGTCTTGTGCCTCCAACCAGCGTCCCTGCATGAATGGCGTCACGCAAAGCATGGTACAATGCCTCGTATTTGTAACGGTGTTGAACCACGTATGAATCCATAGGCAGCCACAATTCCATCGTGCACCTCTTTTTCCAAATAAATTGGTCTATTAAAGTGAATGTAAATTGGATCTTTTTATATGTCAATGCAAGTTCTATTGTTATGGCTAAGGTACAGCGATTTAATCCACATGCTATTCAAGGGGGAACACCGATGAGAAGAAAAGAATTCAATGTAGATGAAGAACAGGAAATGATAACATTTCTGGACCAATGCTCCTTTGGTTTTCTGGGAACGGTTAGTCCGGACGGGCAGCCACGGGTAACACCGCTAAACTTCGTATATATGGACGGTTGTTTTTATTTCCATGGCAGTCTTGCCGGAGAGAAAATGAAACAGATCAAGCAGGATTCCTCCGTCAGTTTTACCGTGGCAGAAGAGTTTTCTCTGATTCCATCTTATTTCAGTGATCCTGAATTAGCTTGTCCGGCAACTTCTTTTTTCAAAAGTGTAATGGCATTCGGACAGGCAGAGCCGGTTCAGGATCTGGATGTTAAGGGCCAGGTTCTTCAACGCTTTATGGAGAAACTCCAGCCGCAGGGCGGATATGTCCCCATTGATGCAGCAGATCCCCGCTACAAGGGTAATCTGAAAGCCGTTGCTGTGGTCCGCATTGTTCCTGAACGGATCAGTGCCAAGTTCAAATTTGGACAGAACCTCTCGGCTGAACGCTTTGACCATATTAGCGGCGAACTGGAACAGCGTAACGAAGGACGAGATGCAGAAACTGCCGAAATGATGCGGAAATATTGTCCTTTCCATCAGAAATAACATTCATTTTCCATCGTATAATCAATCGGGAGAAGTAACATTAACCTAACTCAAAAACACCCGCAACAACGCGGTGAAGTGATAAAACTGTCATTATGCGTAATTTCCGTGACGGGGGCAAGGCAAGGTGTTATAATGTTAGGCAGTTGAATCCCAAAGACTTGGAAGGATGAAAAGAATGAATCCACTGGCTGAACAGTTGAACGAAAGTATTCAGGCAGGCAGCAGTCACGTCTACTCCATGCTGTCGCAGCTCGGCAAAGAAATCTATTTTCCAAAAGAAGGTATCTTGAGTCAGTCTGCTGAAGCAGCAAGTCTGGCCAAAACCTACAATGCTACGATTGGTATTGCTCTGGAGGGCGGTGTGCCGATGCACCTAGCTGTTATTCAGGATAAGCTGTCCGCATACCAACCGAAAGATTTGTACCCTTATGCTCCGCCTGCAGGGAAGCCTGAGTTGCGGACCGTATGGAGAGACAAGATGCTGAAGGAAACACCTTCCCTTGAAGGTAAAACATTTGGTAACCCCATTGTGACTAACGCATTAACTCATGGACTGAGTATCGTAGCCGACCTGTTCGCCGAAGAAGGGGACGCTGTTATATATCCGGATAAAAACTGGGAAAATTATGAGCTGACCTTCGGAATTCGTCGTCATGGCGAGTTAATTCATTATCCCCTGTTCGATGATCAATTGAACTTCAACAGTGCAGGCCTGCTCGAAGCGTTGCTTGCGCAGAAGAACAAAGGCAAAGCCATCGTGCTGCTGAACTTCCCGAACAACCCAACAGGTTATACGCCTGGAGCCGAAGAAGCAGATGCAATCGTGGATACGATCCGTCAAGCGGCTGAGGCTGGTGTGAACGTCGTTGCTGTGACAGATGATGCCTACTTTGGTCTCTTCTTCGAAGATTCCATTCACGAATCCCTGTTTGGCAAACTGGCGAACCTCCACCCACGTGTGTTAACTGTCAAAGTTGACGGTGCCACGAAGGAAGAATTCGTATGGGGCTTCCGCGTTGGATTCATCACGTACGCCCATGAAGATGCTGCAGTTCTCCATGCTCTGGAGCAAAAAACACTCGGTATTATCCGGGCAACCATCTCCAGTGGTCCGCATCCTTCCCAAACTTTTGTATTGGATGCGCTGAAAGCACCTGAGTTCGAAGCACAGAAGCTGGAGAAGTTTGAAATCATGAAAGGCCGCGCCAACAAAGTAAAAGCCATCCTCGATAGCGGTAAATACGGTGAGGTATGGGATTACTATCCGTTCAACTCTGGTTACTTCATGTGCCTGAAGCTGAAGGATGTCGGCGCAGAGCAGCTCCGGACCCATTTGCTACAGAAATACGGCGTCGGTACGATTGCGCTGGGTGAGGCGGATCTGCGAATCGCCTTCTCCTGTATTGAAGAATCCGGACTGGAAGATCTGTTCGACACGATTTATCGTGGAGTTTTGGATCTACAGACAACTTAATTTATATGCAGTAATGCTAATCCAAATAAATAAGTCAGGGAGCGGACTTGCATCCGTTGCCTGACTCAAATACGAACCCCTTAGTATCCTGATGAATGTCTCTCGATATAAAGGGGTATTTTGTGTTCTGCTTTGAAAACGTGTGGCTATCTTGACGGGCAAAGGCCCAAAACGATGATTTTCAGGCTCAACCGGGCAACGGCCCAATCAGCCTATCCCCAAGGAACATAATATACGATGTACGCAAGGGCGTGCCCAACACCACTTGAAAGGGGAATGACCATGTCTGGAGTAGTTGAAGAAACAAGAGGCGGTTATGGATGCGGCGGTTACGGTTACGGAGGAGGATTTACAAATACAGGTGCCATTCTCGTTCTGTTCATCTTGCTCGTCATTATCACAAAATCGTTCCTCTGTTAGTTCATACGTCCTCACCAGGAGTCGGAACAAGGTAAGCTGACTGTAGCACAAAGAAGGGTATTCCGGGATACAGCTCGGAATACCCTTCTTTTGTTATGTTACGCAAGCGTCCCTAGTCGGCGTTGCCATTGAACGTTAACTAGTCAGACGCTCGATCGTTCATTCATCCTCTTCTTCTTTCAACCACTTGTTGCCCTGAGAACGTCGCATCAAGTAGATGACCAGCACACCAAGAACCAGTGCTGCTCCGATCATGCTCAGTCCATTCCATCCTGCAACCAGCATCGGCAGCCACATGAGCAAGGCAGTCAGTGCATGCAGATTCGAGATGAACCCCAGCACCTGGGAACGACGACTTTCTCCCGAGATGGGATAAATCATAATCCAGAACGATTCACCATGACTGCGACGCAGTGCACCCAGTTGCACACCCACAAGCAGCAGGAAGAACAGGTATACACCAATCCCGAAATAACTGCCTGCCGTCCACCAGGACAGCAGCATGCCCAGTACAACCAAGCGCACAACGATAGAGAACACTTCAGTTCGGATGAACGTTTTGGTGATCAGATAGCGATAGGCTTTCCCTGCGTTCCACGGGAGGCCACTCCCCCATTTGCTGAGCCAGCGGCGAGAACTTACTTTTTGGCCTGATGAAGGCACATCTACGAACCATCCCAGCGTGCGCATCACTCGTCCAGCCTGGCCCTGCTCCACCTGAATGAGACGGTCCCATGAAACCCGATGTTTCAGAGGGATACGCAGAGCAACGATATAAACGACGGCCAGCAGCAGCAGGAACCAGATACTGCGCTGTGGAGGCTGCCACAACCAGGCGGCAATCGCCAGTATAGCCAAAGCCCATCGGAGCAAACGATATCCTCTAGCGGCACCGATTTGCACCATGCGCAGTTCTTGCCAAGCCCCATAGCTCGATAACCCTTTCCACAACAGAAGAAGCAGGATAAACCAGCCAAATGGCCTTGCATCCTGATCTGCTCGAACATAGAGCGGCCACAACGTTACAAATACGAGCAGCATACCCAAGGTTTTATAGATAATGCCACGAGCAAAGCTGTTTTTCAGATATTCGTGCATCCGATATTCCTGCGGACGTAAAAATACGATGTCTGCCGGATGTAGATATGTACGATAGCTGCTAAACAGCACCAGTGGCGCCAACAACAGCAACGTAATCCAGCGAATCGGAAATCCCGCCGGAATGTGCTGTACAAACGATGTATACCAGGCTGAGAACGCAATGACGAGAAATAAGAACACCATGGCTACGCCGCTCTGAATGACATAACCCAGATAAGGAAGAATTCCATTCCAGAATCCCGTGCGTCTTTGCTTCCATAACTGCTTGAGATCCATGCTTAATCCCTGCCTTGTACAAGGGAATAGAACATATGCTCCAACGTGGCATCCGATTCCCCGAATTGAGTACGCAGCTCATTCAGCGTCCCTTGAGCAATGACCTGTCCTCGATGCAGGACAATAAAACGGTCACAGTAATTTTCAATGGTGGACAGAATGTGTGAACTCAACAAAATGGATGATCCCGAAGCCTTCATTTCAAGCATAAAATCAAGCAAAGAGCGGATTCCGAGGGGGTCAAGTCCCAAGAAAGGCTCATCAATGATATAGAGTGGCGGACCCGCCACAAAAGCACACATGATCATGACCTTTTGCCGCATACCTTTGGACAGGTGGGTCGACAGACTGGTACTTTTCTCATTCATGCGGAACAAGTCGAGCAGTTTCTCCGTACGCTTTTTGAAATCAGCCTCAGAAACACCATATGCTCTGGCCGTAAACTCCAGATGCTCCATGACTGTCATCTCGTCGTACAGCTCAGGAGATTCCGGTACAAAGGCCATGGCAGATTGATATACCTGTGGATCTTCGTCCCGCTTCTTGCCCATGACCCGCACTTCTCCCTGTTGAGGGGTCATCAATCCTAAAATATGCTTCATCGTAGTACTTTTGCCAGCACCGTTTAATCCGATCAGTCCGACCATTTCTCCGCGTCCAACTTCAAGATCGATGCCGTGGAGGACGGGCCGTTTGGCACTATATCCTCCGCTTAGCCCGTTGATTTTCAATACGGGTGGTTGAACGTTTTCCATCTATCCCTGCACCTCTTTCGTCAGGTTTTATTCTTCAGAGCGTGGCTCTTTACCTTTGCTCCATTTAGGAGCGCCCTTGTTCTTACGATCCTGGTCCCGTTCTGTTCTGCCTGTATTGCCAGCTGGCTTGCCGCCCGCCGGACGTTGATTCGAAGCAGCAGTTCTGGCGCCGCCATTGCGGCTGGCCTGACCAGGTTTACGATCCCGGGACTGCCCTGGTTTTCTGGAGAAAGAATGTCCTTCAGGCCGCGTATCCGGACGCGGATCAGCCTCTAGCACTTTACCCCCGAACAATACACGTTCCGGCAATTCGATTCCAAGTTCCCGCGCAAACTTGCGCATAATGAAAATTTGCGTTTCGTCCACGATCGACAACACGATACCACTGCGACCCATACGACCTGTTCTTCCTGCACGGTGAACATAATGTTCCGAATCAAATGCAGGGTCATAGTTAATGACCATCGGCAAACCTTCAATATCCAGTCCTCTGGCTGCAACCTCGCTCGCGATCAGCAGTTGCAGTTTCCCGTTACGGAAAGCGGATAGCACGTTGCTGCGGGTCACTTTGTCAGCATCTCCATACAGCGCAGCTGCCGAGAAGCCCAGATGATTCATTTTCGCTTCAACCTCGCCAATATCCTCGGTAGCATTCACAAAGACGATGGCACGATCCGGGTTATACTGTCTAACCAGACGGCGCAGCATATCAATTTTGTTGCGGTTTTCTTCTACAAAATAAAAATGCTCAAGTCCCGCCGCAGTTGCCCGGTCCGGTTCAATTCCGATCTGTACCGGCTCTTTCATCTCCCGCTTCGCAAGTCCAGCAGTGTGCTCATCAATCGTTGCTGACAAGAAAATAAGCTGACGGTCGCGCAGGGCACTGCGCAATACGAAGTCCACGTCACTTACCCCGCCGAGCTGGAATACCTGGTCTGCCTCGTCAATAACAATCGTGGAGACATTGTGCATTTTCAGCTTTTTCAGCGTGATCAATTCCTTCAGACGTCCTGGCGTTCCTACAACCAGTTCCGGGTGTTCACGCAGCTTCTCGATCTGACGTTTTACTGCGGCGCCGCCAATTAGCCCCAGAACGCCAATTTTGCGTTCTTCTCCATAGCGCTGTGCTTCGCGGACAATCTGCATCGCCAGCTCTTGTGTAGGAGCTATGATGAGCTTCTGTGTCCCTTTTACATCACTTTTGATGGATTGCAGCAGTGGCAGCAAATAGGCGAGTGTCTTGCCTGTTCCCGTCTGAGATTTTGAAACCACATCGCGACCTTCCAAAATAACCGGGATTGTCTGTGCCTGTACCGGTGAAGGTTCGTTGATGCCATGTTTGGCGAGTACAGCCTCAAGATCCTGTTCTACGCCAATTGAAGCAAATGTTTGATTCGTCATGTATGTCCATCCTTTAAATTTATTCGTTTTGATGCTCTAGCCCTGCTTGTACTAATAAAACCGAAGCCTGTCATCACATTACCTTTCATTATATGCGAAAAAAGCCTGCGGACCAAATCTTATTCATGAAACATGTCTTTGCACGCAAAAAAAAGAAAAGCCCCTCGGCGGAGCCCTTCTTTTATCCGATATATGATGCTCATTGTTGCATCTTACTTCTGATTCATTACACCGTGCGACAGTCTGTCAGCGAGACGCGGAAATAGCTGATACAGCCACACTCCAGCCGAAGCCAGTCTGGGCAGATTAACTTCTTCCTTGCGCTTCTTCATCGCCCGGATCATATGCCCCGCAACCTCTTCCGGCTTCAGCATCATCCAGCGTACATTATTAACATAGTTACCGGAGGGGTCTGCCCGTTGGAAGAACGGTGTATCGATGGGTCCGGGATTAATGGTCGTTACCGTGACTCCGGTCTTGCGAAGTTCCTGGCGCAGGGCATTGCTGAAGCCAAGTACGGCATGTTTGGTTGCCGTATATGAAGCGGATTTTGCAGTTCCGATCTTGCCAGCCATGGAAGCTACATTCACGATTTGTCCTCTGCCTCTTTGTAACATCTGCGGCAGCACTGCCTTGGTGCAGCGAACAATGCCCATGTAATTAACGTCCATCATTTCATCGAATTCCTGCACAGACATATCCGTCATCGCTGCAAATTTTCCGTAACCAGCGTTATTCAGCAAAATATCGATTCGTCCGTATTTCTGCAACATCGCATCCACGGCTGCCTGAACTTGCTCATTATTCGTTACATCTAACGTGAGTAGTTCATGTTGCCCTTTCAGCGAAGCACCAATCTCTTCCAGCTTGTCCCGCGAGCGGGCAGCCAGAATCGGGATGGCTCCTTCTTCTATCAGCATCTGCGCACAGAGCGCACCAATTCCGCTCGACGCACCTGTGATAAAAACAACCTGATCTTTCAACATACCCGATGTCCTCCCGTATTGAACACATATTGCCCCAAGAGGCGTATGGTTCTATTCTACGAGATCATCACTTGAATATCCATCTCACCGATTCCGTCCATCAGCAAAGGAATGCTCAATGCCTTCGTTGCACTAAAGGAACTCAGGTATTCAGAATTCATCACTTGTGGAGGTGTAATATCAACAACGACACCCTGATTGGACAGGATGGTACTTGCATTGCCACTAATCATATTGCCAAGTTCCGAAATAGCACTTTTACTCATTTCGTCCATTTCTGTAATGACAAAGCCGCCCATCATGGCAGAAACGATTTTCAATGCAACCGACTCTTGTATTCCAAACACGATGTTTCCGCTCAGTTGTCCAGTCATTCCGATCACGATCCAGACATGGTCTGCAATGTACTCCACATTTTTCACGCCAAGACTCCCGGTGGAAGGCGAAACCTGGATGAGCTGTTCGAATACGTTCCGTGCGGATTCCAGGAAAGGATTAATCACTTCCGCTTTCACTGTCTATTGTCCCCCTTACACTGGGTTATTGGTCACACACCAAAAGTCCCATATTCAATAAATTTATTATACTTTATCACGTACAAGAATTCACCAAGAATTCGGTAAGGCATGTGTACTATAATTTATCGTCATCCGCCGGGCAAATGTTTATAGCTGATTCTAGCGAAAAAACGAGGCTTTTCGCATCTGTTGCAAGAACAATTGCCATGAGGAGGCATGGCAAAAGGCATTTAGGACTTTTTTACTGTTTCTTAAAATGTTAAAAATTTAATTTCTTGAAATAAAATTAATTTCTCGTTCTAATGGACCTCCCCAAATCCATGATGTTCCCTTCATTGCCCTGCTGTCCTGAATCACCTATAATTTAAGGAACGGAACAATGACCAGTTACGGGATTCCACCTATGGATAGACAGAAGACATTTTACGTGCAAGGAGGCTATACATGAATATCAGTCAACTGGAGACGCTGATTACCATCTCGAAAACGATGAGTTTCCGCAAAGCCGGAGAACTTCTAAATCTGACCCAACCCGCCGTCTCGGCTCAGATCAAGAGCTTGGAGGATGAATTCAGAACCGTTCTTGTCGATCGGAACCAACCGGTCACCCTCACCGATCGCGGACAGGTATTTCTTCAACATGCCGAACGTATGCTGGACATCGTGGGTGAGCTGAAACAGAAGCTGATGGATCTCGATGAGACCCCTCAGGGACATATCAGACTCGGTACAACCACATCCATTGCTATTCAGATTTTGCCACGGGTCTTATCCTACTTTCAGGATCAATTTCCACTCATCAAGACCAGTATCCAATCCCTGCCTTCCTCCCAGATCTATACCCAGGTCGAGAATGGTATGGTCGATATCGGTATCGGTTATCTTACAGAGCGTAATCCTAACCTGAATACGTCTGTGCTGTATTATGATACTTTCGAGCTTGTGGTATCTCCTTTCCATCCACTGGCGAAGCAAAAGCATGCCGCGGTGGATGTCCTGCGCAGCACACCTCTGATCTTGCTATCTCCGGATACAGTGGGGCGCCGCTTTACGGAAGGCATTTTCAAAAAACATAATATTGAGCCCAATATCGTTATGGAGTTGTCAAGTAGCGAGGAAGTAAAACGGATGGTTGAGATTAATCTCGGGGCAGCCGTTATATCCAAACAATCCGTTGCCCACGAGTTGCGGCAAGGCACACTGCGCATGATTCCACTGAGTGAACTGGAAGTCAGTCACCCTGTCGGAGTCATTTACAAATCAAGTCGTTATGTGAATTCGGCCATGCAGCAATTCCTGAGCGATCTCAAAGGCATGCCGGAGACCCAGTTCATCAGTTCAGAATGATAAATGAGCCATGAGAAAGGAAGGATTTCCATATGAAATTTGATCTTCACACCCATCATTTTCGTTGTGGTCATGCAGACGGCAATATTCGCGACTATATTGAGGCAGGTATTCAATCTGGACTTCAGGTCATCGGTATCTCAGATCATACACCTTACTTCGGTAGTGACGAAGAACAGGCTTTTCCCCGGATCGCGATGGGCAAGTCGGAATTGCATCATTACGTGGAAGAAGTACTGGCTCTGAAGGAAGAATACGCGGGCAAAATTGATGTGCTGCTTGGCATTGAATCTGACTATTTCCCCGTCCATGCCGATTTGTATCGCAATACACTGGGGCAATATCCTTTTGATTATATTATTGGTTCAGTTCATCATACGGAAGATGTCAGCATATTCAACAAAACCCGCTGGAACGGATTAAGCAATGCACGTAAGGTTGAAGTGAAAGAGAGTTACTATGCTTTAATTCGGCAATCAGCCCGAAGCGGAATGTTCCAGATTCTCGGACATATTGATGCCATGAAAGGAAATTATCCACCTTTCTCGGATATTATCGCGGATCAAGCCATCGATGAAACGTTGCAGGTCATTGCAGAATCGAACGTGGCTATTGAAATTAATACATCGGGTAAAACCAAACTCAGTGGGGGCTGGTACCCTTCCGATGCCATTCTGGAGCGTGCGCATCATTACGGAGTTAAAGTGACCTTCGGATCGGATGCCCACAAACCGCAGCGTGTTGCTGATGAACTGGATGACGTTCGTACACGTCTGCAAGAGATTGGATTCACCGAATGGGTATACTTCAAGCAGAAACAAATGCAAGTTGTACCGTTTTAAACATAGAGCACCACAATAGCCCTCACGGCGGCGTAAAAAAACGCTGTGGGGGTTTTTCTTTGTATCCTAATATAAAAAAAGATGTTATATACGTTCAAATAAATATTTACACAATAATGGAAAGTAGTTCTGTCATCGGAGTGTTGGCGTAGAAATTCCATAGTTAAACTTATACAGACAAAAAAAATGAACCCGCTAAGCGCGGGTCCCAACAGCATTATCTATTATCAAAAAGGGGGTCATGAGATAAGTTTACCCGCTGTCTGTTAGAGTTCAATTGCAGCTATATTTCATTTGTGTAACAAATAATTGAAGTTCGTTTCAAACCTCTGCTGTTTCATTTAATTTCAGCATTTTGCATAATTCGACCCAACTCGCTTCCGAGTAAAAAAATAGACGAATAGAAACATTTCGATCTATATTTTTCTGATTGAAATACGCTCTTTGGATTTATGCAATATACTCTATTCTATGTTACTCGTGGTTGTCGGATACCAACGTTTGCAGGCGATTTTCCCAATGAGAACGGACATGCTGTTCACGATAGAGACTATACACCTTAACATCCAGCAGGGTTTCCGGCGTCTCACCATCCTCATGATTCAAAACAAACGAGGGCAGGGTCCGTTCATAAATCATACCGCTTTTACAAAGAACCCGTTCGGATGATACATTTGCCTCGTAACAGCGGGCTTCTACTTTACACAAATTAAGCTCGGCAAAACCGAATTCCAGCAAACGCTGCACTGCCTCAGTCGCGACTCCCTTACCCCAGCAGGACCTGTTCAGAATATATCCGATCTGTGCGGTACCATTCTGGTCGTTCCAATGCTGGAATGAAGTGATGCCGATGATCTGTTCGCTGCCTTTCCAGCAGATGCCGTAATGCAATGAATCCAGCTTGGCACTGCTGCTGCGGATCTGATTCAATAATCGCCGAGCCCGGATTGGCGTGGGCTGACTCCCCCTGTTTACATAACGGATCACCTGCGGGTCGGAAAACAGCTCCGACAACGTGCTGTAATCACTCTGACGTAATGATCGAAGAACAAGGCGCTCTGTCCATAAAGCAGGCAATCCTTGGCCCAGCATTTTTCGGGTCAGCATGACAATCGCTCCTTTTGCCTAACGGGTTCTAGTCCGGTAAGACAAGCATGCTCTGAGGATGATCCGGCGCAAATAAAATACATAGATAAACAATGAAACATCACTATACTCCACAATACTCCGCTCAGTAGCCCGAACATTAGTATGCCAATTCATTACAGCGGTTTATTCCTGACATAACTAATTCGTTTGCAGCCCGCGATAAACGCCTGTACGAAGCTCTCGGATATAAAAATCAAGCGAAGGTACCTGGGCCTGCTGAGCAATATTTACTTCCTGCTCAATATCATAAGGCACCCTTACAAATTGAAGGTTGAACGGGGTGTTCCGATCGTTGCTGTTCTCTCCTTCAAGAATACAGTAAGAAGCCTGGGTAAAATCAAGCGGGTTACCCACGCTGCCTGCATTGAACAACATTTTCCCATTCATAAATTGCAAGTATGCGTTATGCACATCCCCATATCCCAAGACATCCGCCACACCAAGCTCAGGCTCATCTGCCGGAGGATCGAACATGGCCAACCTCTTCTCAATCTCATCCCACGGCTGTACACGGTGATATACACTTTGGGGAGATGCGTGCACCAGACGGATCGTACGACCACTCAGCTCTAATTGGTGGCTAAACGGCAAGCTCTCCAGATATGCCAATCGCTCCTTACCCAGCCGCTTCGCTTGCCAAGTAAAATTTTCATTGTCCTGATTAACCGCAACCAACTCATCCCAGTTGCCACGGATAACTTGCTCACATGTCTCTCTCACCAGATCAACAACCTGTACTGGATCAGGCCCCTTGCCAACGAGGTCGCCAAGACAAAAGATTCGCTTCAATCCGCGACTCCGGATATCTTTTAATACCGCTTCCCAAGCAGTCATGTTGCCATGAATATCGGATACAATCGCAATTCGTTCCATCTGGCTAACCTCCCCTTATGCTCTATATTCTTTATGTTGTTAACCCTTTAGTTCAAAAACCGTCAATTCCGGCCTGCACAAAAAGCGAATCGGCAGTTGGGTCATGCCAAAGCCTCGGTTCACATAGACTGGCATATGCTTATCCCCAGCGTAATATAACCCTTGAATATACTTGAGTGACCCTCTCGGTGTAGTCAGTGCCCCAATCCAGGGAAAACGCACCTGCCCGCCGTGGCTGTGTCCAGAGAGCTGTAGACCGAAACCGTAAGGTGCTGCAATGTCTGCATAATCAGGTTCATGCATAAGCAGCAGTTTCCACACCTCTCTACTCAATCCCTTGATTGCTACAACAGGATCAGGTCTGCCCGTAAGCGCGTCATCCAAACCTACTATCGCAATACGTGAATCCCCTCGTTCAATCAGAACATAGCTGTTTCGAAGCAACGTGAACCCGGCCTCTTTAAACATCAGCTCCACTTCATGCTGCTGCTGGCCTCGATAATCATGGTTCCCCAATACGGCATATTTGCCATACTTCGCTTGCATTGATGCCAGTGCAGGAATACATTCACGCATCGGTTCTGCTTCCCGTTCAACCATATCTCCGGTAAAACAAATCAGATCAGGCTGCTGTTCCCTTATCGTTTCAGCCAGCTTCTCCATTTGTTTCTGCCCCGTATGGAATCCAAGATGAGCATCACTGAACTGAATCACACGCAGTCCCTCAAATGCTTTTGGAAACTTGGGCAGTTTCAACTCAACGTGCTTGATCTCCAGATGACGAGGCTCCCATAACCAGGCATATCCTCCTGTGAGTATACTGGCACTCGCCGTCATTAAGATCACGCGCAGCAAAAAACTGCGCCGGGAGGGATCATGATCCTTTTCCTCTCCGGGAAAAATGGAGTCCTGCGAATCAAATCCATTCTGTGAGCGCCGGGGCGGCGAGATCTTGCTGCCCTCACGCGGTGTTTCTCCCATGCGTCCCCCTCCTTCTTCCGCTCCAAATCCATCCCCTTAGTATACCATATTCTGCATGACTAGCCCGGTTCCTTTGCGAGTACAGAAAAAGAAGCCGGGATCTTAGGCTATATGTGCCAAGGATCACGACTTCTTCTAATGTGCAGATCCGAAGTTCTGCATTTGATATGACTAGATTACACACCCAACCAGCGTTTGAACATATGTTTGGTTGTTTGTTTGTTCATTTCGGCAATGGAGGTAGTCAACGGAATACCTTTTGGACAAGAGCGTACGCAGTTCTGCGAGTTACCACAGCCCTCAATACCTCCGTCTTCCATAAGTGCTTCCAAGCGGTCTTCAGCGTTCATCTCCCCTGTTGGGTGAGCATTGAACAGACGTACTTGAGAAAGAGCTGCCGGACCGATAAAGTCAGTTTTCTCATTGACGTTCGGGCATGCTTCGAGGCATACACCACATGTCATGCATTTGGACAGCTCGTAAGCCCACTGACGTTTCTTCTCAGGCATCCGTGGACCTGGACCAAGGTCATAGGTACCATCAATCGGAATCCACGCTTTAACCCGTTTCAGGGCGTTAAACATCCGAGTACGGTCGATGACGAGGTCACGAACCACCGGGAAGGTTTTCATCGGTTCGATGCGAACTGGCTGTTCGAGCTTGTCGATCAGGGCTGCACACGCTTGACGCGGCTTGCCGTTGATGACCATGGAGCATGCTCCACAGACTTCTTCGAGACAGTTCGATTCCCAGCAGACCGGGGCAATGGACTTGCCTTCTGTATTAACCGGGTTCCGCTGGATCTCCATCAGGGCGCTAATAACGTTCATGCCGGGACGGTACGGAAGCTCAAACTCTTCGTTGTACGAAGATGACTCCGGGTTGTCCTGACGGGTGATGATAAACTTGACGGTTTTTTTTGCTGTAGCTGTGTCCGTCATATCGTTGTCCCCTCCTTTGAGTGACGATGATTGGTGTTGCTGATGCGCAAAGTTACTCTTTTGGTGCACGGGTGGCGCTCCGGCAGCGGAATGCCCTTCTGATCGCTGTTATCCCCGGATTTTTTTTATCAACCCTTCCCAGGGTTAAAATCCGGTGATAAAGGCGAGCGCTTCGCTTCTTCTGGGCATTTCCGCTTCCTCCGCTACGTCGTGCACGCAGGGTCACTTTGCTGGAAACTGCAATCCATTCATTCTGGTGGCAGTAACATTGAGAAGCTCCGCGAACGCTTCGCCTCTGTGTGTCTACTGCTTTTCCGTTAAGATGCTAAGTCTTTAACTTTATGAATAGACCGAAATTCCGTCTTACTTAATCTTTCGAGTAGTCGCGGATCCGTGGTGGGATCAGGGAAACGTCTACAGGCTCGTACGAAATTTTTGGACCTTCCTTCGACCAGCTTGCGATCGTTGTTTTCAGGAATTCCTCGTCATTACGTTCGGTGAAGTCTGGTTTGTAATGGGCTCCACGGCTTTCGTTACGCAGCAGTGCGCCCAACGTCATCGCTTCTGCCAGTTCAATCATGTTCCACAGCTGACGGGTAAATGCTGCACCCGGGTTGTTCCAACCGGAAGTGTCGTACATGTTGATTTTGCCGTAACGCTCTTTCAATTCCTTGATTTTGCCGATGGTCGCTTCCAGCTTATCGTTGTAACGTACCACCGTCATATTCGCCGTCATCCACTCGCCAAGCTCTTTGTGAATGACATAGGCATTTTCATTGCCCTGCATGTTCAGGATGCCTTCGTATTTATCGGTTTGGCGCTTAGTATAACCTTCGAATACGGAAGAACTGATATCTGCGGACGATTTTTTGAGTCCTTTGATATATTCAACCGCTTTCGGTCCAGCTACCATACCACCGTAGATTGCTGATACCAGGGAATTTGCACCCAGACGGTTCGCACCATGATATTGGTATTCACATTCACCAGCTGCGAACAGTCCTGGAATGTTGGTCATTTGGTTATAATCTACCCACATGCCGCCCATGGAATAATGGACTGCCGGGAAAATTTTCATTGGGATTTTACGTGGGTCATCCCCCATGAACTTCTCGTAGATCTCAATGATTCCGCCGAGCTTCACATCCAGCTCCTTCGGATCTTTGTGTGACAAGTCGAGATATACCATGTTCTCGCCGTTCACGCCTAGGCCCATATCCACGCAGACGCTGAAAATTTCACGCGTCGCGATATCACGCGGAACAAGGTTACCGTATGACGGATATTTTTCTTCGAGGAAGTACCAAGGCTTACCGTCCTTGTACGTCCAGATCCGTCCACCTTCACCACGAGCCGATTCGGACATCAGACGCAGCTTGTCATCGCCTGGAATGGCTGTCGGGTGAATCTGAATGAACTCACCGTTCGCGTAATTTACACCTTGCTGATACACCGCACTTGCGGCAGTACCTGTATTGATAACCGAGTTGGTTGTTTTACCGAAAATAATGCCAGGGCCGCCGCTCGCCAGAATAACTGCTTCAGCCGGGAACGTCTGTACCTTCATCGTTTTCAGATCCTGTGCTACAATGCCGCGGCAGATGCCTTCGTCATCAATAACCGCCTGCAGGAACTCCCAGTTCTCATACTTGGTCACGAGACCGGCCGCTTCCCAGCGACGCACCTGCTCATCCAATGCGTAGAGCAATTGTTGTCCTGTCGTTGCACCGGCAAACGCTGTACGGTGATGCTTCGTTCCGCCGAAACGACGGAAATCAAGCAAACCTTCCGGTGTCCGGTTAAACATTACGCCCATCCGGTCCATCAGGTGAATGATGCCTGGTGCCGCTTCACACATCGCTTTGACTGGAGGCTGATTCGCCAAAAAGTCACCGCCGTATACTGTATCGTCAAAGTGTACCCATGGGGAGTCGCCCTCACCCTTGGTATTTACCGCACCGTTGATACCGCCTTGGGCACATACGGAGTGGGATCTTTTAACGGGAACCAGTGAAAATAAATGAACATGGACTCCGGCTTCAGCCGATTTGATCGCCGCCATCAATCCCGCGAGACCTCCGCCCACAATAATTACATTAGATGATGCCATTGCTGTTCACTCCCTTATAAGTCAGCATTTAAAGTCCAAATGCTTAAATCAGAACTGTCTTAACTGCGTCAATCATCGAAGTGGCTACCTGGAAATCCATGCTCCGAAAAGCAAGCAACGATACAATAAACATGATGGCTACGATAGCAAACAAGCTCATGCAGATGTAGGAAGATACACGCTGCGCACGCGGACCGACGGTAATTCCCCAGCTAACCAGGAACGACCACAAACCGTTGGCAAAGTGATAAGATGCCGCAACCACACTGATCAGATATAAAATAAACGTTACCGGGTTCATCACGATGCCATGTATGACACCGCCAAGCTCTTCGTGTGTAACATTCCCCAGCGCAACCTGGAAACGAGTCTCCCAAATATGCCAGATGACGAACACAAACGTAATGACACCGCTGACGCGCTGCAACGTATAGCGCCAGTTGCGCTCATTGCCAAAACGTCCCACGTTAGGCTTGGCCTGATAGGCAATGTACAAACCATATACACCGTGATAGAACAGCGGCAACCAGATGAGAAGCGTTTCAAGTACAATTACGAGCGGCAGGCCATTCAGAAATGCAACTGCATCGTTAAAGCCTTCTTTGCCGCCTTCAACTGCCGAGAAGTTCGTCACCATATGCTCAATGAAAAACAGACTGAGCGGAATGACGCCAAGCAAGGAGTGCAGCTTTCTGGAGTAAAACCCTTTCATAAAATGTCGATCCCCTTTCGCTAAATACAACGTTTTCATAAATAAAATTCGCTTATCATGACACAAACCTTTCCCAAGGAAAGGTTCGACAAATTGTTCCGTTTTCTTCAGGTGTGAACAACTTGTGTCACGATTCATGTTACTCCTTTTTTTCTTATAAGGGAATTGCAATATAATTATTAAATGTTATAACCTATAGGTATAAGTTATAAACATCGGTCGTGCAGGCCATACAACATGGAGAAATATTTGACAAGGAGATGCCTCACGCAAAGTACGTTCATACGTTCATTAGAAAAGAGGTTAGTGCTCATGTTCGAGGAATTAAACGCTTTTGCGGCGGTTGTAGAGCAGTCCAGTCTGAACCGTGCATCGAAATTGCTGAATCTGTCACAACCCGCGCTGTCTCGCAAAATCTCCAAATTGGAGGATGAGCTCGGCGTAGCGCTCTTTCATCGCCGTGGTAAACGACTTGAATTAACCAGCGTAGGCCGGTTCGCCTATACTTTCGCGGTAGAGCAGAAACAGCAGCAACAAAAATTTCTGACCATGCTGGCCCAGTACAAGGACGAAGAACAAAGCTCCATTACGCTTGGAGCCAGTCTGACAACGCTTCAAACCACTTTGCCACCGCTGGTAAATGCCTTTATGGAGAAACATCCGAATGCTGAAATCAAGCTGGTGACGGGGAAAACACATGAAATTGTCTCTTTTGTCCGGGATAAAAAAGCCGATGTGGGCATCGTTGCCTCTTCTATAAGTGAAGCCGGGCTAAACTGTGTGCCGCTCTTTGATGATCATCTGGAGCTGGTTGTACCCCTAACGCATCCCCTATCGGGTAAAGAAGCCGGAATGGAACATTTGCAAGATCTGCCGATGATTACGTTCTCCAAAGGAACCTGGTATCGAAAATTAACCGACGACCTGTTTCAGCGCTGCGCCGTGATGCCTGATATTCGCATGGAGATTGATTCCTTTGAAGCGATTGTCCGTCTTCTGCCTACCTGCAAAGCAGCAGCCCTGTTGCCCAAGTCGTATCTCCGCCCTCAATTGCTTGCGGACAATGATCTTGTCTCGGTATATCTGCCGCAACTGCAACAGACCCGGCGCACAACCTGCATGATCTATGGGGAAAAGGAAGACCTCAGCCAAACCTCCAGACAGTGGGTCAGGGAAACGGCTGCTCTCTTTACAGCAAAGGCGCCGCTGCCCTCACGGAGGACTACGACGCCTTAGCATTCATATTAATCAGCCGAGCTCAACGCTCTGCTTTCATTTAATAGACTCAGCTCTAGCTCTCTTGGCTGATCACTTCTTCCTCAAAACGGTCAATGTCATCATTCATGCCGATAATCACCATGATATCACCCATCTGAAGCGAGTCCAGTGCAGTCGGGGCAATGATAACCCCGGCTTCCTTTTGCAGAGCTACAATGCTGCAACCAAAGCGTACTCGAGCATTCAGAGTGGACAGCGTTTTATTATGCAGACAGGCTGGAACCTTCATCTCCACAATACTGTAATCATCGGACAATTCGATATAATCCAGCAGATTCGGGGTGACGAGCTGATGGGCAACCCGAATTCCCATATCACGCTCAGGATAAACGACACGATCGATCCCCAGCTTGTCCAGTGCCCGTCCATGAAGGACTGAAATGGCTTTGGCCACAACTGTTTTTACACCGAGTTCCTTCAGTAAAATAGCAGTGAGAATACTGGTCTGGATATCAGCCCCAATGGCAACAACACAGCAGTCAAAATTACGGATGCCCAGGGAGCGCAGCACTTCCTCATCAGTTGAATCCGCGACGACGGCATGGGTGACCAATTCACTCATGTCTTCGACGACTTCTTCATTTTTATCGATACCCAGCACTTCATAACCAAGCTCCATTAATTCCTGTGCCAGACTGGAGCCAAAGCGCCCTAGCCCAATTACCGCAAACTGCTGTGTTTTCATTGTTCTTCACGAACCCCTTATCCAATAATCATTTTGCCTTCCGGATACCTGTACAATTCTTTACCCTTTTTCTGTCCGAGTGCATACGCGAGCGTAATTGGTCCAAGACGTCCCGCAAACATGGTGAAACAGATCAAAAGCTTGCCGATCGTGGTCAGCTTCAGTGTAAGCCCCATAGATAAACCAACGGTACCGAAGGCGGATGTCGTCTCAAATAATATCATCAAAAAACTGCTGTCTTCCGTCGTACTAAGCACCATCGTAACGGCAATAATGAGCAACAGGGCAAGCAGTGTAATCGTCAGTGCTTTGAAAATGCGTTCTTGTAGGAGCCGATATCTGAAAAAGACGATATCTTCCCGTCCCCGCATCATGGCATAGACAGCTCCGGCCATAATCATGAATGTGGTTGTTTTAATGCCGCCTCCAGTAGAACCGGGGGAAGCACCAATAAACATTAATATAATGATGAAAAATTGCGTTGCCTGTCTCAGGCCAGCAATGTCTACCGTATTCGCCCCTGCTGTTCTTGGGGAAACCGACTGGAAGAACGAACCGAGAATTTTACCACCCCAGTTCAAACCACCCAGTGTCCGGGGATTGCTGAATTCAAAAACAAAAATAACCAGTGCGCCAAATACGATTAACAAACCTGTCGTCAGCAATACCACTTTGGAATGCAGCGAAAGCTTCTTCGTCCTCCGATACTCCACCAGATCAGATAGAACGACAAAACCGATACCGCCTGCAATAATCAGGAACATGGCAGTAAAATTCACGAGTGGATCATACACATACCCGGTTAAGCTGCGGAATTCCCCGAACATATCAAACCCAGCATTGTTAAACATGGAGATGGCATGCCAATATCCATAATAGATGGCCTGCCCCATTGGCATATCAAACGACCACCGAATGGCGAACAACGTGCCACATATGCCTTCCAATATGAGCGAGTAGATCACAACTTTGCGAATAAGACGGACAATCCCCTCCATCGTACTCTGGTTCATCGCTTCCTGCAAAATCAACCGCTCACGCAGAGAGATCCGCCGTTTGAATGCAATCGCCACCAGTGTCGACATCGTCATAAAGCCAAGACCGCCAATTTGAATCAGGATTGCAATTATAATCTGACCCAACGTCGAAAAATGAGTACCGGTATCCACCACAACCAGCCCCGTTACACAGACTGCAGAAGTCGCAGTGAAGAGTGCATCAATAAAAGGAAGGCTGACCCCGCTTCGACTGGATGTCGGGAGCATCAACAGAAGTGTCCCGAGCAATATAATACCCGCGAACCCTAGGACCAGAATTCGGGGTGGCGATAGACGCATCCATTGAACATTCATTTTCACTTGAGTATCATCCACCTCTGCCAAAAAGAAAATGACCCCACGACGTGGAGCCTTTCTCCGAAGTGCTTTTCCATATCACTTGACGGAATAGCCAAGCCCTTTGAAAGCCCTATTTCGGAGCGTAAACATGTATGATTTTCGCTGTAATACATATACATTAGGTTGGAATGCCTTTTATACCTTCTATTCGTTCCCTTGTTAGCCTAAAGACATGCGGAATATTGGACATTTGATTCAAAATTATAAGCGCTGCGACGTTTGTACACAAAACGATTTTTGTGTAAATAGCATCGAATTCCGTCAAAAAGGGAAAAACTCAGATATGGCGACGGATAGATCAGATTGTTTCGATCATTTTCATTCGTTTTCATGCATTTGCACCACTTCTCGTTTCGCCATTGGCATTCGGGGCTTGGGCTGTGCTATCTTTACTTTAATATCCACATTAATAAAGGAGGAACAATATTAAATGAATCCCTTAGGGCAGCCTTTGGTACTCAAAGCTAACTTCAAGCGTTTAGGGTTGCTTGCGGCGATTGGTCTGATTCTGTTTTTCGTTTTTCAAATCTTTCCTGCCACCTCATCGCAAACGACTGATATCCAGTCTACTTCCTTCATAAGCAAGGAGAAAGCGGCGGAGTCGGCACGATCTTTTGCAGCTTCTCTACCTGATTATACCCTTCCGACGGATACCGGAAACGAGCTGGTGACGTACCAAACCCATTCCGATATTTATGGGTATATGGCCAAAACCAAACAGTTAGAAACCTATAACAAGAAATGGGAAACAACCTATCCTTACGATGTGTACCGCGTTCGTTTGCCCGATCAGGACAAAGGCGGTTATTTGAATGTTGACGTACATATGAGAACAGGAAAAGTTGTCGGTTTCAAGCGCGAACTGCCTTCTTCCCTGTATGCATCCATTGAGGCTGAGCAGGACAAAAGCAAAGTGAATGCTGCCCAACGTTTAGCTGAAGATAACCTTTCTCTAAATGAAAAAGAGCAGCTTGCCGCTAGCGTCCTTGGCGAATTCGGGTATACTGTACCGAAACTTCAACTGGACACCCGTGAAGAAGAAGCGGGGCTGCAATACACAGATAATGAAAAGCAAATTGGAGATTCCAAGCTGGAACTGAATTTTACGTTTGAAAACGGAGCCGTTCGCTCCTTCGAATCGGTCTTCTCAGTCCCTGACTCCCATACTGACTATGTAGAAAATCAGACTCGGCAAGCCAACTGGATGACTTACGGCGGTTATGCTTTCCTGACCTTTGTGCTTGGCGTGCTCGCGATCATCTACAGTATTCTGACGAGGGCAAACACGTCGTTCAAACGCGGAATCGTTCTGTCCTTGGTATACTTTGCGGCTTCCGTGATTGGCACACTGAACATGATCCCGCTCTTTCAGGCGCAGGGGCTATCTAATTTTATGCTGACCTTCCTGATGGTGATGCAAGCTGGGATAACGCTGGTTATGAGTGCAACCATCTATCTGTCGCTCGTTGCCGGTGACGGCATGTGGCGCAAAATCGGTCTGAATCCTTGGCCTCGGGCCAAAGAACCCGGATACGGCAAATATGTACTGCACAGTATGTATACAGGCTACTTATGGGCGTTGATTCTACTGGGTGTGCAATCCGTACTGTTCTTTATTCTGGAGCGCAGTATTGGAAGCTGGTCAACAACATCGGCTGACCAGTCCACATACAACATGAGTTATGCCTGGATCTTCCCGATTATGGCTTGGATGGCCGGGATCGGTGAGGAAACGGTCTATCGCCTGTTCGGGATTCGCATGATGCAGAAGGTGGTACGAAATACGTTCATCGCCTGCCTTATCCCAACATTGATCTGGGCTCTGGGACACACCCTGTACCCGATCTATCCGGTGATCACACGTCCAATAGAGCTTACTGTCATCGGACTTTTGTTCAGTCTGATCATGCTGCGCCACGGCTTCATCGCCGTTGTATTCGCGCATGTTATCTTTGACAGCCTGTTGATGGGGTTAAGCCTGATCTTCATGGGTGATGCACTGAACATTTCCGCAGGACTCTTCTGGATTGTGCTTCCGGCCATCGTTGGTTATGTCATCTATAGGATGAATCCAAAACAAAAAGAGAAGCCGTATGTCACGACTCCTCATCACGAAGTGCTGCAATAATTTGATTCGCAAGCTTGTCACCAATAGATAGAGGCCGGAAGTCTTCGACGCTGGCCTCTTTTATTTTGCGTAAAGAGCCAAAATGCTTCAGCAGCAGCTTGCGCCGCTTTTCTCCGATCCCCGGAATGGCATCCAGACGGGAAGTCACCATCGATTTACCACGCTGCTCGCGGTGGAACGAAATCGCAAAACGGTGGACCTCTTCCTGAATCCGCTGCAACAGGTAGAACTCCTGACTATCCCGAGGCAAGGAGATGACTTCCGGTGGGTTGCCGATCATCAACTGTGAAGTCTTATGCTTCGCATCCTTCACCAGACCGCATACCGGAATAAACAGCCCCAGCTCATTTTCCAAAATATCCACGGCTGCTGAGATCTGCCCTTTGCCTCCATCAACCACGATCAGGTCAGGCTGGGTTAAGTTTTCCTTCAACACCCGCTCGTAACGGCGACGGATAACTTCTCGCATCGTTTCATAATCATCCGGTCCTTCAACAGAACGGACCTTGTACTTCCGATATTCCTTCTTATCCGGTTTTCCATCGGTAAATACGATCATGGCAGATACCGGGTTCGTACCCTGGATGTTCGAGTTATCAAACGCTTCGATACGGTGAAGCTGATCCAGTCCAATAAAACGTCCCAGTCCTTCAGCAGCTTTCGATGTCCGTTCTTCATTCCGCTCAATCAGGCGGAACTTCTCTTCCAGTGCCACACGTGCGTTATCCACGGCCATGGTGATCATCTGCCGTTTCAATCCACGCTGCGGAATGTGGACTTTGATTTCCAGCCATTCCTGCAATGCTGCTGCGACTTGAGAAGGATCTTCAAGACCTGGGGGCTGTTTATCAGCCGATACATCTTCCTGAGCAACAGCGTCTTCCTGGATAACCATCGTAGCTTCTTCCGCTTCTGCTTCGGGTTGGATATCACCGTAAGATGCACGGGACTCGGCAACACGTAGCTCAACCCCAGAATCTTGCGCCAATCGCGTTGTCTCTTCTGACTCGGCTGTCACCGCCGCAGGTACCGCTCCATCACCATCGGATATATCATCCGCACCACCGTCATCAGCTGCCATAACTTTTGGCATTTCCGGCAGTAAAATCTCCTGTGGCAACGCTGGATTATCACTGTAATACTGGGTCACGTAAGACATAAAGTCACTGTATGCCTCACCGTAAAACGGGAACGTTGACACGTGTCGTTCAATCATTTTTCCCTGACGCATATATAGAATCTGGACACACATCCAGCCTTTATCAATGGCAAAACCAAACACATCGCGGTCTCTGGCATCCGCCATCGTAATTTTCTGTTTTTCCATCATCGCATCAATGGCAATGACCTGATCCCGAAGTTCCTTGGCACGTTCAAAATATAGATCCTCAGCCGCTTCCTGCATTTTGCGCTGTAAATCCTTTTTGATCTCCTCATGCCCGCCACTCAAAAATGAACTGATCTCCTGGGAGATCTCATCATACTGCTCCTTGCCCACTTCTTGCACACAGGGAGCGAGGCACTGTCCCATATGATAATACAGGCATACTTCCTTCGGCATTACGCCGCATTTGCGTAACGGATACATCCGGTCAAGCAGTTTTTTCGTTTGGTGTGCCGCATATGAATTCGGATAAGGTCCGAAGTATTTGGCTTTATCTTTGAGCACCCGCCGGGTCACTTCGAGTCGGGGATGTTTTTCATTCGTAATTTTAAGGTAAGGAAACGTCTTATCATCCTTGAGCAACACGTTATACCGCGGCATATGTTTCTTGATCAGGTTACACTCCAGAATGAGTGCTTCCATATTGCTGCCGGTAACGATATATTCGAAATCACGGATTTCGGACACCAGGCGCTGTGTCTTCCCATTATGACTGCCGATAAAATATGATCTTACGCGATTCTTCAGCACTTTGGCTTTACCTACATAGATAATAGTACCTTCACTATTTTTCATCAGGTAACAGCCGGACATGTCAGGCAGCAAAGCCAGCTTGTGGCGAATCTGCTCTAGTGCCTTCTCCTGCTCCTGCACGTTTGTAATGAATTCATCCATAATTCGGTGGGTCCTCCTTCCCGATTACTGAGAAAGCTGATAGCTTCACCTTACATGAGGCACTCCGATGACAGAATGACCTTTCGATCGCTGTTATCCCCAGATTTCTTTGATTCTTTTCTTATAACGTATAAATCCGGGGATAGGGCATGCTTCCGAAGTAGCTTTCTTTCAGAAAGCTTTTAGGCGACCACTTCGTTTCTACAAGTCATTTCTGCCCTCTTCGTTGTTCATGTAAATTTCAGTTTCACCTTATAATAAATAGTATATCTTATATTGTCCTATATGAAAGTATTCGACGCAAAACGCCCCCGGCGCATAACCGGAGGCGTATGTGAAATCTTGGTCAATTATTGGTGTTTTTCGATAATTCCTTTGAGAGCATCTTTTGAGTTCAGACCAACCACTTTATCAACCGGTTGACCATCTTTGAAGAAGATCAATGTTGGAATGCTCATTACGCCGAAGCGGGAAGCGGATTCCGGATTTTCGTCCACATTGACTTTAGCAATTTTCACTGCATCGCCAACTTCGGTGGACAGCTCTTCCAAGATTGGAGCGAGCATTTTACAAGGACCACACCAAGGCGCCCAGAAATCAACAAGAACCGTTCCTTCGCCTTCGACTTCAGCGTTGAAGGATTGATCGGATACGTTAACAATAGCCATGAAATTGTCCTCCTTATATATACTTACGGTTTATTTTAACCTGTAACGTCGCGAACGACACTTCCAGTATAACACAGCAACTCTAATGTTGTGAAATGAACGCATCAATGTTCATCTTCCCAACATCAAATCTTCACAATTGGGGAGCTAGCGGGTTCACTGCAAAATCTTTACAAACGCTTTCTTTTCCAAGTATACTAAAATTACTCCGGGCTTCAGTTCCCTGTAAGGGCAGCTGTTATCCCCATAAGGAGGCAATACCATGGATGCAAATGTGCGGATCAACGACCCGCGTGAACATGTGAACGAGGAACCCCGTAACGATCTGTTTGATCTGATTGCGGGTGTTGCTGGCATGGCCGGCCTGATGACGGTTATCTTTTTCGGAATGGTGATTTTCAAATTTATCACCGAATAGGATCTTCAGGCTGCACGCAGGCCAGAAAAGCCCGGTTTTCGCTACAATGCGAAAGCCAGGCTTTTTTTGGGATTATATGAGTAAAAAATAGATCAGATCGGTAACCTAAATAGAAATTAACGTTTGCCCCGCTGATTCTCACCCCGAACCGAGATGACATCAACAAACGGACGAATCCGGTCCATCAAACGCTGGCCTTTGTTCATTTCCTCGCCGTCCCTACTGGTGAAGCTAAGATGTTTCTCCAGCCCATCCAAGTTGTAGTTTGACGTGTAAAATGTAGGTTTGCGATTCATACGGTAATTCAGAATGGAACCCATCACATGATCTCGAACCCATGGGTTCAGATTCTCTGCCCCAATATCATCAAAGATGAGCAGATCACAGCTTTTCAGAATATCCGTCGTTTCCTTCAGCTTGTTTCCCTCACTGATCATGGATTTCAGATCCTCCACAAAATCAGGCATGTAGATAATAACACCTGTGTGGCCCACAACCGCGAGTTCATGCAGCAGATAACACATCAGAAACGTCTTGCCCGTTCCAAATGATCCTTCCAAAAACAGTCCTTGCGGAGACAATCCATTCTCCTTGGTGTCGTTAATATAACGCAGAACCTGGTTCACCGCCGGAGCACGCATCCGATCCTTGCCCATAATTTCCACATCGTTATATCCTGCATTGAGCGCACGCTCGTCCACATAGAAACTGCGGATTCTTTGCTTGATAACATGCTCATTCTGCCGGGCGATATGTTTGGAACAAGGTGCTTTTTTATCTATAATTTCGGGTTTACCGTTAAAATGCTCTACTTCCAGTTTGCAAAAGTGACCCTGGAAATCGTTAGGACAGTTGTCGAGCCCCGGACAGTTCGCACAGTTCTTCGAATCTTTGGCATACTGATACAGCTTGCTCAGATCGGTAATAAGCTGTGCATCTTTCAGTTCAGGATGACCTGCGCGGAATTCGCGTACGTACGGATCTTCCATCAATTCCGCCGCAATCCGCCGCGACTGTTCACGAAAGGAAGGATTCAGCTGCTGAAGCAGTCCTCCCAAGGATTCCATGGCTTCAAGCCCCCTTAATAGTTTCAATATAGAATGAACAATTGAATTTTACGATGACCATCATGATGGCAGGGTAACCTTCGATCGCTTGTAATTCTACTGTTCATTCTATATAAACTTGAGGAATAACTCAACATTTTCAGCTGGAAAAAGCATTATCCATTCCATGACAGTGCGCAGAACTTCGGTTAGACGCTAGACAAAAAATTTATCCGATCACGCTTGGAAAATTAACGACGTAGCCCCACCGTAACAATCTCACAAGGTCCCGCTTGAAGAGCCCATTCTTTGCTGATTAAGGCAGTGGAAGGTTCATTTACCACCGAATCATTCAGTTTGCCTGTCTCTTCTTCCAGAATGTTGCTCTGATATGCATCTTCCAATGCTTGCGGGATGGACTCAGAAGCAGCAAACTTCAACTCAGTCGTATTCGACCCCATATTATACCAACGCAACATCAGATCACCCGAATCTTCGTTCACCTTCAGTGAAGAAAACGCAAGACCGTCCCCTTGCCACTCAAAAGGTGTGTTGCTTGGCGTCAGGAATCCCGGGTGTACGTTCGTCTGAGCCAAAGTCCATGGAATCTGGAACTGATAAGCTTCAATGTACGCTCCGGATGTTGCTCCGTTCCCGTCATGAGGGATAATCTCCAGTTGGAAGGAATGCTCGCCGAGACACTGAGCTTCCGGTGTCGGGAACAATCCCCAGTCTCCAAGCTCTCCCACGGCACGAAGCAATGTCACCGCAATCGTATTCCGTCCATCCTCAAGAACCTCATATTCATTCAGACCGAGATTGGCTACAACCAACCCAGCCTGATCCTCGCTCACATCAACAAAACTTTGCTGATGCTGGGTGTTGCTCGGATTCTGCCATTCCGGTGCAGGCGTATTATCGCGAGTAGCAATTTCGAACATCGAGTCAACGTGATGAACAGCAGCTGTCAGATCCGTCGGGAAGAGTGCCCGCACCCGATGATCCTTCGCCTGATTGTTGAAGGTTGTTTCGAGCTTGATGCCTTTTCCACTGCGGCTTAACGACACAATGGTTCGGATCTTGAGCGTAACCATTTGTTTGGAACGTTGAGCTTTACGATGCGGATAATAGATAAGTTCCCGCTGCTCACGATCAAGCGTTTCGTCGGCGGATTCAGGAATCTCCCAATGATGAACAATTTCGTACGAAGCTCTGTAAGGCGCATCTTCGATAACTCGAATTTCTGCCTGAAGATCCTTCGTAGTCAGTGCTACTTCGTTCTCCGGTTGCTTGAACATGTACTCATTGCCGATATCACCGACATTTTCATACACGCCAAGATCTTTATACGTTCGGCCTGTCCGTTTATCCGTAAGTGCAAAAGATCCATTGTCTGCAATATTTACGATAAAATATTCATTTTCCATGCCACGTTGACCACGCAGCAGTGTATCTGAATTCGCAGCATTGCTGTCCATGCGAACCAAAGCATACGTCTTCAGGCCAAGTGCAGGCACGTTCTCTGCTTCAAATGTAATACTGACCCGACGGCAGCTATATGGCTGACGGAATCGATCATCCGGCAGATCATAGCCGAATTGCAGACCCAGATCCTCTACCGTACACGGCACTGGTTTTCCTTCTTCATCCACCAATATACGACCTGACAGGTCAATGGCGTTCATTTTGGCTGCCATATCTTCCAATGAGAAACCGTCGCGGAAGTACAGACGGGCCGCATCCAATTCAATCTGAACCACACCGCTGCGCTTCCATCCCGAAGTGTTAAACACAACCACAGGCCGCGCTTCTTCACCATATCGTTCAAAGGTTGAAGTATCCACAGCTGCGGCGATTTGGCTGGTGCTATCCTCAATCAGGGCCTCAGCGACATGACGGCTCTTATCAAACCGTGTGACCATCTCGCGATGTACCTCGTCTACGCTACAGCCACAGATGCTGTCATGCGGATGATTTTGCATCAACGTTTTCCAGGCATAGGTAAACTGATCATGCGGATATGAATGACCCAGCAGATGCGCGAACGAAGCCAGTGGCTCAGCCACTTTTTCCAACATGGCTTGGCCCAGTTGGTTCATCTGTTTCAGATAAACGCGTGCGGAAGCCGTGTTCACCAGAGTGCCCCAGCCATCAGTACGCTGGCTGCGCAGCTCTCCTTTTACAACAGACAGCTCCTGAACCGCAGATGCTTTCAACGCTGACAGATAGTCCGGGAAGTTGGAGTGAACAAACTCGATATCGGGATACAATTGTTCAGCCATACGAATGGCTTCAGGCAGATCCTTCTGAATCGGCTGGTGATCACATCCGTTCATGTACAGCAATTCATTCGTCGATGCATATTTCTCCGCATCAGCCAGCTTGGTTTCCCAGAACTTACGAGCTGAAGCTTCGTCCACCGGAACTTCATTCCCGTTAGAGTACCAGTTGGCAAATAAAACACCGAGCACTTTAGATCCATCCGGACCTTCCCACATCAGCTCTGAGAAACTGGACTCGTATCCATCGTCAGACACCATGTTGTTGAAGCCCGTTGGCTTCACGCCTCGTCCAAAAAAGACATTATCGATGCCCGATTGCAGCATAAGCTGCGGTGTCTGTCCTACAAGTCCGAACGTATCTGGGAAGTATCCGATCTTTGAAGGTGTTCCGTAACGTTTGGCATCCCGATGTCCAACCTGCATATTACGAACGTTCGCTTCACCACTGGTCAGGAAGGCATCCTGCAAAATATACCAAGGCCCAATGACAATCCGGCCATCACGAATATGCTTCTCCAACCGTTCCTTCTGCTCTGGTCTAACCTGAAGATAGTCATCGATGATGATCGTCTGGCCGTCCAGGTAAAAGCTTTTAAAATCTGGCCCCTGATCGAGCTGATCCAGCAAGGCATCCACCAGTTGCACTAATCGCATATGATGCTTCTCATACGGCAAATACCATTCCCGATCCCAGTGCGTGTGAGAGATAATATGCGCTCTTTTCGATTTGCTTGTTGGTTTGATCATTGTATTATTCCCCCTCTACCTCTTGTTGTACAATCTCTACTTCATCTGGACGATATACGGCTTGCAGCTGTCCGGCTGCATCTGTGGCAAACAGCACCGAGCGATTTTTCTCCAACAGGAACGTATATATGACTCCCGTACGTGTATCTCTGACTTTCACCTCATGATTCAAAGCGAACTCCGATACAAATACGTACAGATTGCCTTTCGGGAAGCTCAGCTTCCGGCCATAAATCCCTGCCAGATCACCGCCAGATATCCATTCCAGTTCATTTTCAATACCAGCCACTTCTGATGCATATCGATACAGGTCAGCCAGCGGCTCATCCCGGCCGTTCAGCTCCAGCGGCAGCGGGCTCCAGATCAACTTGCCTTTGCCTAATGGCAGTACTGCTAATTCATCAGGTGTATGATTCTCCGCATGAAGTAACGTTTCCTTCGCCACCTCGGCAATCCGGCGACGACCATACGTGACGCGGTGATTCACCCCGTTAATATTCAGCATTTCTTCTCGCTGTACGTTGCCCAGACTGCGTTGACCGACAAGATGATCTGCCCGATCACTTGTTTTCCAATAAGCATCCAACCCGAGCGGGCCCGTAATAAGCAGCGTAGCTCCTTCATTCTCCGCGAAGTTCAATAGCTCGGTTAAGGCATCGCTGTCCATGTTGTGCGGACTCGGAACCATGATCAGCTTCGGAGGTTGCTGCTTCAATGCTTCCAGATGATACTCGGATACAGCCCGGAATGGCTGCTTCAGCTCATAAGCCATTACACGGGTCAATTTTGTGGTTGCATCGTAGGCCAGGGAACGGTTCGAGAAATCGTTGGAATACGGGAAGACCACCGCAATCTCCTCCAGCTCGCGATCGGTAAACAAGTCCCGAATCTGCTCCATGAATCGGCCAAAATCGTAAGACACATCAGCTTCAGGTTTTTCTGTACCATCCGCTCTCAGCGCTCCAATATGAGATTCATTGGCATTATCCATATAGAAGTTCGTATTCCAGATCCATTGCACTGCTCCTGCACCGCCTGTTGAGAAGGCATAGGCGTATTTGCGCTCCAGAATGCTGTGAAGCTCTTCCTCTGTACGTTTGGCCCGGCCATCCGGGGTTTCCACATACATGATGCCTGTCTCCTGAATGAGATTGGGTTTATGTGGTGTTTTGGCGAAAATGCCGTCCCAGATCAGGTCATCGTTGAGCCACCAGGAATGCACGGTTGTATAATCCACTTCCCGCTCATAGAAGAACGGTGAAGGCCGCTGTGCTCCGAGAGCTTCATCCTGCCCTACGGTAACCAGATGATGGGGAACAAGATCCTTGATCGTGCCTACAAGCTCTCTCGCCCAAACATTATGCATCTCCATGGAAAAGAGACAATAATCGAGCCAGCGTGTTCCCTTTTTAGCCTTGTGCATGTCCTGTACATCGAAATTAATCTCTTCCGGTTCAGGAATGACTGCTGCGGTGAAGTCAGGGAGCTGTTTAGGTGACATGTTCCATGCCTCCTGCAACGCTTCAATCGTCTGATGCCGCTGCTGAAGCCACTCGATAAACGCCTGCTGCTCATACGAATCTCTTGCCGAACGTGGCCCATCGGAGAATATGCGCACAGGATCAAACATCGACGGTTCATTAATCAAGTCCCAGTCCACATGTGTGGAATGTCTGTGACGACTAACAATGCTGCGGATGAAGCGTTTCTGTGCATCTACGCTCTGCGGGTCTAAATATGGATTTGTTCCTTCCCACGTCTCGGGTGTAAAGGAGAAAAAGGTGAACGTCACTTGAAGGCCGTGCCGTTTTGCCGTTAACAGGAACGCATCAATAGCACGCAGTACATCCTCAGACATATGACCATCCACCTGCATCATGTTGCGATAGGCAGTCCAGATTCCGGTCCGAATCCAGTTAATGCCGGCCTTCGCCATCTGTGCCATATCCCGATCCCATACATCCGCATTAGGAAGGAACAGGAATTTCCGTGCCACATCAGAGGTCATGTAGGTCATACCAACAACAGGCAGCGGACGACCGTCTTTGATAAAATAATCTCTGCTGCGTGTAATGACTTCCCCTTCTGCCAACAAAGCTGCGTCCTGACCCCAGAAGCCCTGCCGAAGTATGCGAACTTCGCCATCAGGTGCCTCAACACGACCCACGATTCGGTACAGCCCGCTCTCGATTGAAACCGGAAGAAGAATGCGTTCAAAACGCTGTTCGCCGGAAAGTTCCAGCTCCAGTTGATGATTCCATACCTTCTCTACCGTGCCGTTTGTGCGATCTTCCCGTTCAACGGTTAAATCAAACGTCCACAGCTCCGGCTCACTTCGTCTGCTTCCCGCACGCTGTAGAATTTGGGTTTGGAGGATCAGTGAAGCTCGTTCACCCAATTCATACGAAGCATAGTTCGGCTTCAGAGATAGCTCGGTTACACCTTTGGCGCAACACTGCGCCCAGTTCACGATTTCGGCTGCTCCGTTCTGATCCCAGAAGGTAGCCGTCAAAGGCAGATGTACAAACAGCCAGCGTGAACCGGCAAACGTACTGCGGGAGTTTTCCCATAATACGATTGGGGCAGCGATGCTGCGACCATCCTTGCTGCGGCCGCGGAGCAGCGGAGAAATCTGCGTGCTCATCGGGCCTGAGGAACCCATCTGGTGTGGCAAATCGCTTGTTTTGGTTGTATGAGGTACCAGATTCCACGTATCCGCACTCTCGAACAGTCCCTCTTTACCTGCAAGGAGTGGAATATCTTCTGAGGAAGTTAGTGAATCCACTTTGGCTGCGGATACCTTTAACGCCTCATGAATGTAAAGTTCCTGGTGATACGCCGTTTGTTCCGACTCGGAAATCCATGCCCCATTCTCCTGACGAACAGGACGTTTGAATGGTGCGCCACCAATGCTGATCAGACTTCCCCCCTGATGAAGAAAAGCTGCGATTTCGGTCCAAGCGGATTTAGGAAAATAAGGCGCATGCAGGTTCACGAAACACCCTTCACCTGCCGCTGTGCTCAAAGCCGAAGCCAAATCATCCGCGCCCACAACGATGATCTCTTCCGATGCTTTCCATGAATCAAGAGCACCTTGCGTTGGCAAAGTACCCTCCACTGGAAACGTTGGATCAGAGAAAATAATCAACTTGGTTCTCTTCACTTGTGCGCTGCTCATAGCAAACCATCCTTCATGGATTTATAGACCAACTGGGAGAACAGGCTGTTGGACCAAGCAAACCATTTTCTCGTAAAAATCGTCGGATCATCGGCATGGAAACCTTCATGCATATATCCTGTATCCGCATCCGTTGCTTCCAGCATCCGAATGATTTCGAGCTTCTCTTCAGCAGACTGGGCCGTCAATCCTTGCATGGACAGACCCATATGCCAGATGTAATCCGGCGGTGTATGCGGGCTGCCGATTCCTTTGGCAACTTTGCCTTCATAATAGAACGGATTCTCTTTGCTGAGCGCAAAACGTCTCGTATTCTGATAGATCGGATCATCCGCTGTGACGTAGCCAAGATAAGGAATGGACATCAGTCCCGGTGTACCCGCATCATCCATCAGGCAGTAGTTGCCGAAACCATCCGTCTCATAGGCATAGATCGGGCCAAACTCGGGATGACGGTAAATACCGTACAGCTGAATACCATGATCTACTTCGGCTTCCAGATCCTTAAGCTCCTGTAGGAACTCCATATCCCGGAATACCCACTCCGCGAACTCCTGCATCTGACGCAGGGCAACCACGGCAAACATATTGCCTGGAATGTTGTAGTGGAAATCACACGCATCATCACTGGAACGGAAACCGGACCAGATCATGCCTGTGTAATTGACGGGCATACCTCGTCCGTTATTGCGAATTGAATCCGTAGCAATGCCGTTATTGCGGGTAAAGCTGTATGGTGACTTCTCCATGTGATGCTGCTCCACCCGGAACAAATCCACGATTTTGCGCATGGCGGCTTTGAAGCTGGAATCGAAAATATCGGTCAGTTCGGTTTCTTTCCAATATAAATAAGCGAGACGCACAACAAAGCACAAGGAATCAATCTCGAATTTGCGCTCCCACACCCAAGGTGACATCTCGGTCACGTCGGTGGTGTTCCAGTGCCAATCATTGGCTGTCTCGTTGAAGGCGTTGGCATACGGATCAATATGAACGTACTGGATGTGGCGCTTAATCAGACCACCAATAATGCGTTGCAGGTCTTGATCTTCCTTGGCAAATGGAATGTAATGCACCACTTGCTCCACAGAATCCCTTAGCCATGAAGCTGGAATATCGCCAGTGATGACAAATGTCGTGCCGTCGTCCATTAATTTAGTTGTTGTTTCAATCGTATTCGGGAAACAGTTCTTGAATAGTTGAAGCAGCTTCGGTCGATGCGCCAGTTTCTGCTCTGCTTCTTCCATTACAGCCTGTACGGCTTGTGGCAATGCAACAGTTGGCATCGGTATTTTGGGTAGTCTGAATTGTTCCATGAATGAGTGCACTCCTTAAACAAATTGAATGGTGTAGCTATTGAGGATGAAACAAAAAATTTACACGGGACCACTGCGCGGTCAGAAATATCCTCCGATCGCTGTTATCCCCAGATTTTTTGATTCCCTTTTCTAAAGGGTAAAATCCGGGGATAAAGGCGAACGCTTCGCTTCTTCGAATTCTTTCTGCCCTCTTCGTTATCGTGTAAATACGTTTACTCCTATATAGCTCAAAATATTTCAAAAAGGTTTACCGCAGTAGCACGGTTTGTATTTCGTAAGGTTTAAAAGATAATGTAATCTGGCCATTGGTATGGGCCAGTGGTTTGATCGGTTCTTCCAAAGCATTGGAGAGATAAGCTTGCTCAAATGCATGCGGCCATTGCAGCGTCACACGTTCACGTGTGCCTGAAGATTCATAGAAACGGAGTACTGTACCGTTTCCTGCCTCTGCCAATTTGACCGTATCCAAGATGACATGGCTGCTATCGAATTCAATCCATGCTCCAGTTGCCGGGCGTACGCCTGCGTTCTGGTCCACCTGATGCACAGGCACTTCATGGTTTAATTCGGCCGCCTGACGTACCGTATGTGCACTTCTCCAGTCGCCTTCATGTGGATACAGGGAATAGGTGAAGTCATGTTCTCCAATATCCGCAGTCCGGTCAGGCCATCTCGGTGCACGCAACAAGGAAAGGCGAATCGTGCTTCCCTGTACGTCGTATCCATATTTGCAATCATTAAGCAGACTGACGCCATATCCGTGCTCGGCGACATCTGCGAAGCGGTGTCCGCACACTTCATACTGAGCTTGCTCCCAACTCGTGTTACGATGAGTTGGACGCTCCAATGCACCGAATGGAATTTCATAGGTCGCTTTGGAACTCACTACATCGATTGGGAAGCCCACTTTGAGCAATTTATGATCTTCATTCCAGCTTACATGGATCTTGAAATCGATCCGTCGATTGTCATGATAGAACACCATATCCTGTGTTATCACAGACTGGTGAAGCTTCCACTGAAAACGAAGTACATCCTTCGTAGTACCTGCCAGGACCAGTTTTTTCTCCAAGAGCTCCACTTCTCCAGCAATCTGAGCCTCATAACGACTGTCGATATCCCAGGCATCCCAGAGCGTCGGACGGTCATGGAAAAAGTGAAATTGATTGCCGCGTTCACCCGGCTTGAGAATCTCTCGTTCTGCTGTCTTGTCCCACAAGCGGGATATCTCGCCACGCTCGTTGAACTGAACATGGTAATACGCGGTTTCCCATGTATCTGTAAAGTTCTTTTGCCCGGCAATGCTCGCCATTTCCCGTACATTCGTTTCCCTTGCATTTTCCGGTACGAGCCAAATCGTCTTATGACCAAACGCTGGAATATCCGTCACCAGAACCGAAATTTGGCCATCTTCCCGATCCATGCGCAAACGCTGACCTTCTTCATCGATGACGTAACGATCCAATCCATCGTGCATTTGAAGTTGAACGACTTCACTTCGATTCCAACCAAGGCTGTTGAACACAACATAAGGTATAGAACCCTCTGGCCCCTGCGTGTTTATTCCCCTCGTTAAAGCGGCTACCCCTTGATTCAAACCTGCTCTACCCAATTCAAATACCCGGACATATTCCTCGTCTGAAGTTACATACGATTCGGTAATTGCAGAGCCTGGGATAATATCATGGAATTGATTCAGCAAAATCAGCTTCCATCCATCATGCAGCGCCGAACGTACTTCAGCATCCTGCTGCGGCTCCATATCCGGTAGGGCAAGTGTATTCCAGAGCTCCGCTTCGCGATAAAGCACCTCAGCCTTCCGGTTGTTACGCTTATTGCGGCCATGGGTCGTATAGGTACCCCGGTGAAGCTCCAAATACAAGTCGCCATGCCACTTCGGAAGATCAGGGTGCGCCTTCTCGATTCCGTCAAAGAAGGCACCGGCGGTACTATAACCATTCTTCGGTTGGCCCACCATCAACTCGGAACGATCCACGTACTCCAACATCTCTCGCGTCACGCCGCCGCCACCATCGCCATGCCCGTACAGAAGCATATGCTCAGGATGCGCCGCCTTCTCGCGGTAAGACTGCCAATGATCATGAATGTCCTTCGGCAGCGTATGCTCGTTAACACCATGATTGAGATAAGACAGGATGGACGTGCCATCAATACCTACCCAATGGAAAAGATCATATGGAAATACGTTCGTATCATTCCATCCGAGCTTGGTCGTCATGAAATACTCTACATTGCCATGCTTCAGGATCTGAGGCAGGGAAGCACAATAACCAAATGTATCTGGCAGCCATTCAATCTGTGATGTTTTGCCGAACTCCTCCATATAGAAACGCTGACCATATAACATCTGACGAATCAGGGATTCCCCACTCGGAATGTTCAGATCCGGCTCAACCCACATACCGCCAACTAGTTCCCAACGTCCTTCGGCAATGCGCTTCTTCACCCGTTCATACAGTTCGGGATCGTGTTCCTTCAGAAAAGCGTACAACAAAGGCTGGCTCTGGGAATAAACATAATCCGGGTATTCATTCATGAGTGCATCCACCGTGGAGAATGTACGACTGGTCTTGCGCACCGTCTCACGTACAGGCCACAGCCAGGCAATATCAATATGCGATTGCCCCACCATATGCTCCAAGCCTTCGGCGTTTCCACCAATCTCTCGCACTTCATGGATCAATCTTTCTTCGATACTGTGGATGTCATTCCCCTGCTTGACAGCCTCTTCTGTCAGACCTACGAATTGATCCATTGCCCGATAGATCGCTTCCAGCAGGCGTACACGACGGAAATCACTTTCCGGCAGCAGCACCGCGGAATCACGTACAATCGTGACCGTGTACATCAGACTGCGGACAGGTTCATTCGGTCGCACCAGCAAACTGCTAATTGATGTAATCGGCGGCTGAATAACCGCTTGTTGGTTCAGTGGATCTACAGGCTCGGGTACCGGATCGAATAACTCAATCTCAAGTTCAGGCTGAGCCCCTACTCGTGAAGGGTCAAGTGTTACATACGTATGATTACGATCCAGCCCCTGATAAGAATGTCCATTCACCCGAAGCAAGCCTTCCCCACCGGATTCAAATACAAGTCCGTAAGGTTCTTTCTGCCAGGAGGCAGGTACATCCAACCGTGTCCGGAAGAAATAGGTCGTTCCCTGATCACTTGGGAAACGATTCAACCCCTCGCCTTCTGGATAAGCCTTCTGATCTTCATATTGTCCTGGCACTTTATAATAAGCGCGGCTGATGTCCCAGCTGCGCAGCTCCATTTGCTCCAACCACTGACGTTCGGACAACTCGCGAATAAATCGTCTGATGCGTTCCAATTCCTTACGCCTCCTCTACCGTCAGCTCGGCGAACTGCGTATCTTTCACATGTCTTCCGATATGAATATGGAATTGTCCTGGTTCAACGACAGGCGTGAGATCACGACCGATATATTGCAGCTGCTCCGCTCCAATATGGAAGGCTACCGTCTTCGTCTCTCCAGATTCCAAATTCACTTTTTCAAACCCCTTCAGCTCTTTAGCTGGACGTGCCACACGGCTAACCACGTCGGATACATACATCTGAATGACTTCTGCACCTCTGCAAGACCCCGTATTGGTGACTTCCACTGATACGGTTACTGTCTCGTTGGCCGTCATCGATTCTGTACTTAGCTTCGGCTCACTGTAATCAAAAGTAGTATAGCTAAGCCCATATCCGAATGGATAACGAGGCTCCAGATCCTCTTCCAAATAACGCTTGCCGCGTGAACGTTTACCATTATAGTAAATCGGTAATTGACCCACATGCTTCGGAATGGATACCGTCAGTTTGCCGGACGGATTCACTTCGCCGAACAAGATGTCCGCAATGGCATGCCCACCCTCTTGACCTGGGTACCATGCTTCCAGAATGGCATCGGCATGTTCATCCACCCAAGGCTCGGTGATCGGGCGACCGTTGATATAAACAATGACAAGTGTTTTGCCAAGCTTGTGGATCTCCTGAATCAGCTCCAGCTGGACTCCGGCGAGTCCAAGCGTCATGCGGTCAATGCCTTCCCCACACTCCATGTCATTCCATGAGTTATCGGACACATTGGAAGCACCTGTCTTCAGATCGATTGTTCCTTCACCAAAATCACGGGCACTCGAGCCGCCAACGACCATGATGACCGTATCGGCCTGACGTGCAGTTTCTATTGCGTGCTCGAACCCTTCTCTCGAATCACCCTTGATGCGACATCCCGGTGCATAGAGCACCTGATTTTCACTATTTGAATGTTCAGCTGAGCCTTCCCCTGCGTGCCCACTCTCACTTACAGCAAGCTTACTGCGGATGCCATCCAGCACCGTAGCCACTTTGGACTTCGGTTGGGGGGAAGTATAATCGCCCAACTGGTTGTAGGCTTGGTCCGCATTAGGACCAATGACAGCAATTCGGCCCGCTGTTGGCGTCGACAGAGGTAACGTTGCAGCTTCATTTTTGAGCAAGACCACACCTTCTGCAGCCAATTGGCGTGCCAGTTGAATATGTTCTTCACTGCCAATGACTTCTGCCGCTCGATCGGCATCCACATAAGGCTGCTCGAATAATCCCAGCTTGAATTTCAGTGCCAGCACACGACGGACAGCTTGATCCAGTACATGCATTTCAAGTTTGCCTTCCGAGATCGCTTGCACCAGATATTGTCCAAACATCTCACCGGACATTTCCATATCAATACCAGCCTGAATGGCCTGTACGGATGCTTCCAATCCATCTGACGCCACATCATGCCCACTTGCGAGCATGTTGATGGCACCGCAGTCCGTAATCACCAGACCGTCAAAGCCCCAGTCTTTTCTCAGAACGTCATCCAGCAGTTCCGTATTAACCGTACACGGGATACCGTCGATTTCGTTATAAGCCGGCATAATGGATTGAGCACCTGCTTCAACAGCTTTGCGGAACGGATACAGATCTACTTCCAGCAGCTCACGCCAGCCCATATGCACCGGTCCCGCATTGCGTCCACCTTCCGAGCTGCCATAACCGACAAAGTGTTTCAGTGTAGCCGCTACCGCATCCTCTTGGTCCAATCGCTCGCCCTGAAGTCCTTGCACGGAAGCAACAGCTAGCTCACCAATGAGATACGGGTCTTCACCAAAGCATTCCTCGGTACGCCCCCAGCGTGGATCACGCACAACATCCAGCACCGGAGAATACGTTACTGCACCGCCTTGAGCACGCGTCTCGCGAGCGACCGCCCGGCACATGTCACGGTACAGATCCACGTTCCAAGTACTTCCTAAGAGCAGAGGAACTGGATAGACCGTACCGTCAATCGCCATATGTCCGTGAGAGCATTCCTCTCCGATCAGAATGGGAATCCCCAGTCTGGAATGCTCTACAGCATGGCGCTGAATAAGGTTTACTGCTTCTGCCCCTTCTCTGGCAGACAGTCCATTTTCAAGCGTAACACCCGTCCATGGATCTGCACGAAGTGCACCGTACAGGGAGCCTATGCCCCCGTTTTCCACCTGCTGCTTAAAGGATTCATTCAGCGTGATGTTCCCTTGATCATTCGTATATGTCTGCCAACCAAAAGGCTGGATGAGTTGACCCGCCTTTTCTTCCGTCGTCATTAAGCTCAGCAGATGTTCTACTCGCTCTTCCACGGATTTGCTTTTATCCTTATATATCATCATCCTTCGACGCCTCCACCCTATAGAAGTGATTCGGTTACTCTTTGACAGCTCCGACCGTCAGACCTTGTACAAAGTAACGCTGGAAGAACGGATATGCGAAAATAATCGGCAACGTGGCGAGAACCACCATGGCCATCCGTGAAGTATCCTGCGGGATGGATTGCATCGCCGCCAGACTCATCGAGCTGTTCGCCGAGTTCTGCTGGATGAACTGGATGCTGGACTCGATCCGCATCAGCATCGATTGCAGCGGTACTAGGTTGGGATTATCGATATATAACAGCGCATTGAACCAATCGTTCCAGTAACCGAGCGTACTGAACAATCCGATTGTCGCCAGCCCTGGCAACGATAATGGAATGACAATTTTCATAAACGTATAGAATTCTCCGGCTCCATCAATTTTCGCCGATTCAATGACTGCATCCGGCACACTGGTTGAATAGAACGTACGCAGGATCATGATATAGAAGGCATTCATTGCAAGCGGCAGAACCAGTGCCCATATGGTATCTTTCAATCCAAGAAGCTGGGATACGACCATATAGGTCGGAATCATCCCGCCGTTGAACAACATGGTCAGAATGGCAAATATGGAGAAAAATCTCCGATAACGGAAGCTCTTGCGGGAAATTGCATAAGCATACAGCGACATTAGAATCAGACTGATGATGGTACCCAGCACCGTCACCAGAATGGTTACCCCATAAGCACGCAGCAGCGTGTCTCCACTCTGCCACACAAACTGATAGGCTGCGAGACTCCATTCCTTCGGAATCAGTCGATACCCGTCACGGGCCAGTGCTTTCTCGTCCGTGAACGAGATGATCACTACAAACACGAAAGGAAATACACAGATTAAAGCGAATAGTCCGGCCAAAATATTCATAATGACGTTCCAGCCATTGGATACATGATGGAAGTCGCGTTTTTTTACGATTTGAGCCACAGTGGTTCACTCCTTTCCCTTGTCCTAGAATAGGCTGCTATCTTTATCGATTTTGCGTACAACATAGTTGGAAATGATAACAAGCACGAAGCCTACAACGGATTGATACAATCCGGCAGCGGTACTCATGCCAATCTCACCACTTGTTTTCAAGCCACGATACACATAGGTATCAATAACATTGGTAACGGCATACAACGTACCCGAATCCCTTGGAACCTGATAGAAGAGACCAAAGTCGGCATAGAAGATGCGACCCACAGCCAGCAACGTCATAATAATAATGATAGGTGAGAGCAAAGGAATCGTAATGTTGCGGATCTGCTGCCATTTATTGGCGCCATCGATCATCGCTGCCTCATACAGCGACCGATCAATCCCCAGAATGGAAGCGAGATAGACAATGCTGTTGTACCCGATCGTTTTCCACAAAGCTACAAACACCAGGATATACGGCCAATACTTCGCTTCCGAATACCACTGAATCGGTTCCACACCGAACCACCCAATAATCTGGTTCAACATCCCCCGGTCCATGCTCAGGAAGCTGAACGCGAAATAACCGACAATAACCCAGGATAGGAAATACGGCAGGAACATACCTGTTTGATACAATTTGGCTAATCGTTTATTGACCAGCTCCGAGAGCAGAATTGCCAAACCTACAGCGAATACCAGCCCCAGAATAATAATGGCAAGGTTATAAAAAAGCGTGTTTCGAGTAATGAGCCAAGCATCGTTAGTGCTGAACAGGAATTTAAAGTTATCCCAACCCACCCATTCGCTCTTCATCAGACTGGCCCAGAAGCCTTCGCGGCTGAAACGATATTGTTTGAATGCTGCTACTGTACCAACCAATGGCAAGTAGGAAAAGAAGAAGAACCAGATGGCGCCTGGCAGCACCATGAACAGCATGACTCGGTTTCTAATCAGATTTTTCAAAAATGCGGTCATATGGAGATCCTCCTTCAGGCTTGAATGAAAAAGGATCGGGCGCAACAAGCAGCGGCCCGATCCCTGAATTTACCCTTACTTATTTGCCGCTCTCCAGGCATCAAGCTGGGTTTGGGCTTCAGCCATCACTTTTTCAAGTCCGGCTTGATTGAACTTCTCAATCACTTGCTCCAAATTGTTCTCTGGGTCCAGCGTACCTGTCATCAATGCGGCCCAGTATTGCTCTTTGACATTCTGCACAGCTGTCAGTTCCGAAGACACCTTACTTGAGTCAAAGTTAAAGCTCAGAATTGGGGAATTTACACCCTCTGCATTAAACTTCTTGAACTCATCCCATTTGTTATCCGGGTCATTGTTGTTCAGATACAACAACATGTTGTTACCGAGGGAGTAAGAAGGCATATCGTAGTTCTTGGATTCAGCGAGATTTTCCATGTGCGTGTCATCCACTTTTTTGTAGTGAACGCCTTCAATACCGGAATCAACCATATTGCGCAGAACTGGATCTGTATTCAACAGGTTCAGGAACTCCATTGCTTTCTCCGGATATTCGGAGTTGGCCGAGATGGCCATGATCGAACCTTGTACAGACGTGTTAGTGATGATCGCATCACTAGCTGGTGTGGAAACTACCGGATATCCGTAACTTGCCGACCATTGGTTGTCTGCAAGCGGTTGAGTTTGTGCACGATCCAGGAACCAGTTGCCTGATGTAGTCAGGTCATTGGTAGAGCCTGTTGTTGCTGCCTCTGCAGATACATAACCAGCTTTATAGTATTTGCTCATCGTTTTGAGTGCTGCTTTCATTTCAGGAGTATCCAGAATGTTCACGATCTTGTAATCCGTTGTATCCAGTTTGATCGCCATTGGCAAATTCTGAATGACATAGTCATAAGGAACATAAGGAACGAAGTTTTTATCCATTCCAAATGGAGTCACGCTTGGCTCATTTTCCTTGATTGTTTTGAGCAAAGGCTCCAGACTGTCCAACGTACGGATATTGGAGATGTCCATTTTGTATTTATCTAGCAGCGTTTTGTTGAAACGCCATACCTCTTGTTGAGGCAGCTCCTTGTTGGCCGGAATTCCGTAATTGTGTCCGTCTACTTTCGAACCACTCAGGAATGCAGGATCAATCGTTTTAATAAGGTCCTGACCATATTTAGGGAGCAAGTCATCCAGTTCCAGGAATGCACCCTTTCTGGCATTTTGAACATAATCGAATCCGCCGGAAGAGGTGAACAAGATGTCCATTGGCTCGCCGGATGCTACGTTAACTTGCATTTTTTGCGGATAGTCACCCCAGTCAACCATTTTCATCGTTACTGTGGCATTGATTTTTTCTTTCGTGTACTTGCTGACTTCTTCCATCACTTTATTAACATCTTTCTGAGGGGTACCAATGGTGTACCAGATCAGCTCGACAGGAGCCTCTCCTGCTTCCCCTGATTCTGAAGCATCCTTGCTTCCTCCACAGGCGCTAAGAACGAGTGTAACCGCCATCAATAATGCAAGTACGAGAGAAAAACTTTTTCTTTGTTTACTCATTTCCTTGATCCTCCCTTTTCGTGTTCCCTTTAGCTCTACAAACTAACTGCTTTAACCTTATCGAATGAAAGCATTTTCAAAAAGAAGATAAACTTAATATTTCGAGGTACAAATTAAAGAGAAATCTGTACTGATTCATTAATTTGTACCTATTTGAATAAATCGCTTACATCAAAAAGACATACTGAGTAACATTTGGCACCAACTCCATTGCATGCCCTCCTGTCCCCAGAATGTCTCATTTATTTCAATCCACTGGTCCAATCGGTGATCCACTGAACATTATCCAAAAACCTTAAAATCGGTAGGTGAGATTCCCACATACTTGCGGAACTGTTTATAGAAATATCCGGTCTCCCAGTACCCGACATTCCTTGCGATCTCATGTACTTTCAGATTCGAATTGCGCAGCTGTTCCTTGGCACGTTCAATCCGGTATTTATTGATATATTCGGCAAAAGTCTCCCCGGTCTCCTTGTGGAACAGTTGTCCCAAATATACCGGATGAAGATGATAGTGAGCACCCAGCAGCTTCAGAGAAAGCTCTTCTGCGTAATGTTTGTCAATATGTTGAAGCACCTGGTTGACGATCGGATTCTTTAAATCCTGAAGCAGAGACTGAATCGTCTCCGTACCAACCTGCTGCAACGCCTGCACGAGTTCATCAAACGTTCCGCTGTCCAATACAAGGCGAAGTCCACGTTGGTAAATAGGCGATTCATCGGAATGTTTAATGCCCTCCAATTCCATCTTGAAGCGAATGACCACTTCCAGTGCGATGTTCTGCAACTCAGCCGGAGTAACCCCGTCGCGGTGCTGTTCAAAATCGACCCGAATCCGCTCCGCAAGCAGCTCTGCATTACGGGATAGAATGAGCTTCGCGTACTCCTTCCAATCGATCGAGAAGGAAGAAGCAGAGCTTCCACCCTTCTCCAATATGGCATGATCGATCACTTTGAGATCGGGATAGATCATCACATACTGGAGCGCCTTTTTCGCCTCCTGATAGCTTGTCGGCGCATGGTGAAGTCCACGTATCAGACTTCCTACCCCAATCAGAACAGCAGGATGTGTCTCACATAGCGCAGCGGATAATGCCTGAAGGCACTCCATAAACTTCTCTTTTTCGTCCTCGCCTGCATGCACATTGGCAACGATGACGATGTCTCCATCGATGTCATGAAATATATTCACATAGGACTTATCCTTCAGCATGTCCTCCACTCGCTCGAACATGCCGGATACTTCCCCTTTTGTCCGCAGGATAGCTACTGCAACATCAGGTGCATCCAGCGAAAGGTTCAAGAACTGTGCCCGTTCCTCGAATTCCGTGGCGGCAATCTGTCCCGTCAGCCATCGATGAAGAATGTTGTCTTTCAGAATCTGAACACCATAAGCATCATCCGTTTGAGGAGACAACGCATGGTCCAGCTTGGAAGCCGTATTACGAAGCGTCGATTCCAACTCTTCCACATTGATCGGTTTGAGCAGGTAATTTTCGATGCCTAGCTGCATGCCCTCTTTCAAATATTCAAACTCATTAAAACCACTTAAAATAATCACCTTGATCTCAGGCTGCAACTGCCTTGCTTCCCGAATCAGATCCAGACCATTCATGAATGGCATGGATATATCCGTGATCAGTATGTCCACAGGCTGCGCAGACAAGGCGTTTAATGCGGCCTGTCCATTGCCGGCATGGCTTACAATTTCCATATCAAACGACGACCAATCCAAAATATCGTACAATCCTTCAATGATGAACGGTTCATCATCCACAATAAATACCTTGTACATATTAAAAACCTGTCCCTTCTGTATGAGGATAACGAACCCTGATCAGGGTTCCTTCTCCGAGTGTACTTTCTATCGTGATGCCGAATTCCGGTCCATACAGGAAACGCAAACGGGTGTGTACGCTGCGCAGTCCGAACATTTTACCCGACTCTTCCGGACGTTCCAGTTCTTCTAAAATTTCAGTCAGGCGCTCAGGATCAATGCCTTTACCGTTATCTCTAACCTCTACCTGCAAAGCGTCACCCAGTTCTTCAACAACAATCGTTAATTGATTATCCGAACGTTCTGTCTGAATGCCGTGCACCACATAGTTCTCAATAATCGGCTGCAGGGACAGCTTAACCACCGGATGCTGGTTATGCACAGGGTCCAACTGAATCGTGTACATGAAAATATCCTTATACCGGATTCGGAACAATTCCAGATACAGACGGCAAGCTTCCATCTCATCCTTGAGCGTATAATTTTTCTTCTGTTGAACAAGGCTCTTGAATAACACGGATAAACTGTAGATCATCTCCCCGACATCCTTCGCCCCCTGCGAAATTGCCCTCATTCGGATGACCTCCAACGTGTTATAGAGAAAGTGAGGATTAATCCGTGCCTGGAGAGCGACCAGTTCTGTCTCCTTTTGTTTGATCTCGGCTTTGTAGACGCGTTCAATATATTGATTAAGTTCATCCAGCATATCGTTGAAACTGTGTGAGATCTGTCCAAGCTCATCATCACGGGCATCATCGATGCGTGCTGTCAGGTTGCCGTATTTCACCCTTTGGGTGAAACGAATGATTCTGCGGGTGCGTTTGGCAAAATTAATAATGAAAAACGCCGGAACCAACACTGCAAACAGGATACATATGATGCTAATCGAAACGATTGTGTTGCGTGTACCCGCATAGGCCTCAGCCATCTCATCCACAGGAACCGTGCCAACGACCACATAGCCCTGATCCGCCGAGACAAACTTGTTCACATACATATTTCGCTCCTTTTTCATCGAGTCCATATCCGTCTGATCAAACAGGGAATCGGCCACATTGATATAGGGGTATTTCTTGCCGTAATAGTTACTGTTGGAATCGAACAATACTGTACCTTTGGCTGACAGCACCACAATTTCTCCCTTGAGATTACTTTCGTAACTATCCAAAGCGTTGCCAATACCTGCTGAGTCAAAGAAAACAAGGAACTGACCCAAATTTCGAAGGGTCTGTGTATCGTTGATAGGCACCCGAATCGCATACAGCGCCGGGTCCCATTGATCAATTTCTTTACGAATCCAATAGTTTGGTGCGCTGATATTCGGTGTCTCCATCGCCATCACGTCAGGAATATAGGAATGAGCCACATTGGTGTTCAGCTTTCTGAACTGCTTATGTTGATTGAAGGAGGACAGATCCTGCCGCTCGGCACTATATAACATCACTTGATTGATATCCGAATTGCGATCCATAATATTTTGAAAATGTTTCAGTACGTCAGCTGAATAATCATCCTGATTCGCATAATAGCCATTCGTCAGATGCTGTACATACTCGGCGTACGTGTGGTTCATCAGATAGGTGATATTGGCTGATAAGGCCTCATTCTGATGCATATCCCTCACCATGTTTTGCACCGATTCATACTGCTGATGAATATATCGGTCAACACTCTCCATGGCCGCTTTCTGGATCGCCAACTCTCGGCGAATCGTGGCATCGGACACTGACAGGAAAATGATATAGGACAAGGTAATAATCGTTACAATCGAAATCATGGAGAAGATGAACAGCATCTTCATAAACATATTATTTTTAAAGAAATTTTTGTAAACGCTAACAATTTTCAAGTCACATGTTCCCCCCGATGCTATTTTCCTGTCTAAATTATATCATTTGCCTTCTAACATTAACTTGTCACCTCGAACTTTTCTTTAGTTTATACCTGTGTTTCTTTAATTTCGCCCTATTTGAAAATGCTTTCATGCCCTATCGTTAACCATAAGTTTATTTTTGTGTAAAAGAATACCTTACATTCATTCGACTTGAAGGAGGAACAACATGACACGCAAACACAAACCCAAAGGCCTTATCCCCAAAGTAACCGCAATGGTTCTCACTTCGGCTCTGCTTGGACAAGTCATTGCCTCATCCGTTTATGCCGGAGACACGCTTCCTTACACAGGTGACAGCGCCAAGGGAGTAAATCAGCCTTATCAGCATGGCTACACCGCTGCCCAGATTCTGAATTGGACACCCGAAAGTGATATCCATGGTGATCTGCTTCGTGCTCATGTACCTTTGCAACCACGTAACGATGCCTTTGCGGCCACGCAGGCTTATCCCGAACTCAGCCCGGACACCCAGCTGCTTACGATGAGTGGCGATTATGGCAATTCATTCTTCGATAGCACCCCTTACACGAATGAATTCAGCGAGTACCTCTTTAATTATTGGCAGTACACAGACTATTATAGCTATTGGCATGGTATGGCTTCTGCTGGCGTGCCTGAGGAATTGTATGACCCCAATAAGGAATGGACGGAAAAGTACTTTGAGTTTGGCATTTTGAACATTCCGAATCCAGCCTATACCAATGCTGCACACAAAAACGGTGTCCGTTCCATCGCCAACATCTTCTTCTCAGACAATGATCGTGGACCACAAACCTACAAGCAGATGCTTGTGCAGGATGAAAAAGGGAACTTCCCTGTCGCTGCAAAGCTGGTCGAGATGGCAAAGTATTATAATTACGACGGATACTTCTTCAATCAGGAAGAGGTTGCCAAAGGCGTTGCGCCTGAAGACATCGCTTCCTACAAGAAATTCATGAAATATTTAAAAAACGAAGGACTATATGTTCAGTGGTATGACTCCACCATCAATACAACGGGCAAAATTCAATACCAGAACCAGTTTAACGGACTCAACAGTCCTTTTGTGCAAGATTCTGCTTTAGGCAGAGTCTCGGATTCGATCTTCTTGAATTACGTATGGAACCATGACATGCTGCGTGATTCGCGCGATCATGCCATAGGTTTGGGACTTGACCCACTGGAAACGGTATTTGCCGGTGTCGAAGGCGGGAATGACCAGTTTGGCCGTTGGAAGCAGCTCTACGATCTGCGTAACAATCTGGACGAGAACGGTCAACCGATGAACAGTATTGCAACACTTGGTGCTGACTTTACCCATAATGCCCTGGATGAAGAAATGGGCGATGGCAGCACGAATCATAGAGCCGATGATGAGTACCAATGGATGACCTTTGTGCGTGACCGCGCTTGGTGGTCAGGTCCAAATCAGGACCCAACCAACGCACGCCGTACGGCATCCGTCGATCTGTCCGATGTGTATGCTTCTGGTGCAAAGTGGGACGGCATCGCCGCTTATCTCACCGAACGCTCCGTTATTCACGGCTCCAATTTTGTGACCAATTTCAATACAGGCCACGGTCTGAAATATTATGAGGGCGGAACCGTCTCCAATGCAACCGAATGGTCCAATATTAATATTCAGGATATCCCAGTCACCTGGCAGTGGTGGATGGATAGTCAAGGTGACAAACTCACTGTTGATTTTGACTATGGTCCAACCTATGAAAAAGGTGCTCGTTATACGTATGATTCCGTTGGTGCGTTCACTGGCGGCAGTTCTCTTGTGGTGAACGGAAGTCTAAATGCGGACAATTTCCTGCGTCTGTACAAGACGGATCTGTCGATCAACGCCCAATCCAAACTGGAACTCACCTATAATAAACCGTCTGTCAACGACGCTTCCTCCATGTATGTCGGACTGATATTTGAGGATGAACCAACCAAAGTAGTCAAAGTCAAAGTGCCAGATTCAGGTCAGCACACGGCAGGCTGGAAGACTACTTCACTCGATCTAAGTGCACACCAAGGGAAGACCGTCGCAGCTTTTGGTCTATCCTTCGACCCTAATGGTACTACGATTGAAAAATATCAGATGAACATTGGTGAAATTCGTATATCCGACGGTTCTGCCGCCAAACCGAATGCTCCAACCGGATTCCATATTACCAAAGCACTGACCAACACCGATGAGTTGGTTGTCGAATGGGATATCGAGGACTATTCAAAGGTTAAGCAATATAATCTGTATGAGAACGGCGCTTATGTCGGCGGCGTGTATGACTCCACATTTTATATTAAAACGCTCAAACATCCCGCTGGCGAATTGTCCATTCGTGCTGTAGGCGCAGATGGTACCGAGAGTGAAGCAACCGTCCTGTCCTATGATCTGAATGCAGCTGTTCAGGACATTGATGTGAAATTCAAGAACAATGGCGATGCTATTGTCAGTTGGAAAAACCCGAAGAAGAACCCAGGTAAAGAGCCGATCCAGCTTACACTCCAAACGGAGTACACGAAGGAACCTTTCACCAAGACACTTCAGGTCAAAAAAGGAAAACAGTCTGCCATTCTGACAGGCCTTCCGACCAAGGGTGAACATTACGTCCTGGATATTGCCATTGGCAAACAGAATCCAGTCACTACGACCGGACAACTGGCAGATACTCAGATTACACCATATGCCAAGGAAAAGGTTACGGTAAAGGATGGAAAGTATACCCTCGCATTGCCTGATTTGGAGGATTGGTACAAAATCTATATCTATGAAAATGAGGTACCACGCGAATTCGGAGTAACTTACGTTTCGCAAAAATTCCCTTATATCATTCGGGGCAGAACGAAGCTGGGTGAACTGACCTTCACGCCTTCGTCTAGTACCAGCTCCCTGAAGCTCGTTATCGAAGATTATGCTGGCAATAAAGCAACGACGATTCTGCGATAAAAGATTCACAAGAAATCAATCCAGCCCTTTCGCTTCCCTACAGGAAGTCGAAAGGGCTGGATTGATGTTTGGCACTTTTAATTTAACCCTACAATACGCCGTTCATCCCACCAAATATCCGACCTAAAACATTAAAATAGATCATAATAAATGACAATATAACTGCTATCGATAGAATGGGTAAAAATTGTTTTTTATTTATCGGTATGATCAGCAACAACACAACAATCATGATTAAATATATTATCATAAGGACTGGAATTAGATTGTAATGAGTGTGAATGGGTAAGTAAGCGTGACGTAATTGAAACCCTTCTGACAGTAATAATGTAACGGGAAGAGCTGCAACAACATTAGATAACAGCCCACTCCCACGTGCATACCACATAATATAAGCACAGATCGGAGATACCACCGCGCATATCCCCCAAAAAAACATAGCCTTCTCTGGAGAAAAATGTAGAAATAACACGGTGTAAACATAATACACGGTCAGCATTGACCCAAAAAAGATGAATATTTTTACTGCCGCCAATTGGGGAGAATAGCTAAAAACCGCTATAAGCGCTGCAACAAATACCCATACACCCAGACGACCACCTATACTGTCAAATATAGGGTTAATTCCTGGAACATCAACAAGTTTGGCTGCCACCCCCATGATAACTCCGATCAGCATGGCATACCCTATCGATACAACTTTTTGTTTTGTGGTTGATTCGCTCTTCACTCTAATCTGATTCATTTACCCTTGAACTTTCTGCTGTTCCAACAAATAAAATATATAATCGGTTGGCACACCGCTATAACCCTGCTGTCTCAACATCGCCGTCACATTGCCCCGATGATACGTCCCGTGGTTGACAACATGCTGTAGGATGTCGGAAAAACGTGTTTCCATTTTAACGTATTTCGGATGCTCAATCGTCATCTTCTTGTCCGGTTCAGGCGTATTCCGCAGTAAATCGCGGAAACGTTCAGCAACGCTGCCAAACAGCTCCTGCATCTCATTCACAGTTTTACCCTGCGCTTCCTCTGTCCAGCCCGACATTTTCGGGAAAATCTCCTCGTTCGGAACTTCCGCGAGCACGAGCATATAGAGCTGTTCGAACAAGTACATGTGTGCACATGTTTGTGATACAGATGGGAACACGCTCGTCACTTCCGCATGGAATACCTCCTCCGGGAGTTGCTCCAGGTGTGCAAACAATCGATCGTTTGCCCAAACATGATAGTCATACTGTTGGTATGGTTGTTGAAGCATCGATAAATTCACCTTTCCCTTCTTCGCATGGTTTGGCTGCCGCTGCTGTGTCCTTATCATATAACAAGTTCGCTGACAAATGTTGTCAGCAAACTTCAATTCGGATCGTTTTCATAGTGTTTGGCGATACCGTATGCCTTTTCCTGAATCCGCCGCTTCAACTCCAGTGGTTCGCGGATGCGAATGGCCGTGCCGAACGTCAGGAGATATGTTGGAAGGTACTTGTTCATCGTCGGAGCATCGATCAGAAACCGTGCCTCCCGATCGGTTCGTTCCGTCAAATAGTGGCGCAGATGCCAGTGGTTGCAAACCGCATTAAGCGTGTCAGGCTGTCCCTCGATACGGATAACGGTTAACGGCCCATCTGCCTCCCGTCTCTGGTTGGACTGCTCACAGAAAAACGCGGACGCAGAGAAAGACTCCGGCTTGTCAAACCTCGCTTCGGTTGACTCCAGCTGTTCGATTCGTTCGACGCGAAACGTCCGCATCGCCTGCGACCGATGGCAGAACGCGACAGCGTACCATTCATTTCGGTCATACGCTAGCCCATATGGATCGACTTCACGTTCGTCAGCCTGCTCCGCATTCGCTTTGCGATAGACCATACGGACCGTTCGCCCGTCTTTCGTCGCTTGTTCCAAGTCCCGCAACAACGGAACTACAGAAGGTGCACGCGCTGAAGAAACGACGTCCAAGCTGCTCTGCTGGCGAGACAGATCGTGGCGCTGCTCCTCGTGCAGTCCGTTCTCCACCTTCTTCAACGCATACTCCAGCTCCTGCACATACGGATAACCAGCACCTTGGGCAAATTTAAACGCATCCACAAGTGCCTTCAACTCTACAGAGTTGAAGAACAATGGCGTTTCCTTAAAACTCTCCAGAATACGAATACCGCCATCATGGCCCGATTCCGCAACGACCGGCACGCCACTTGCGCATAATGCGTCGATATATCGGTACACGGTGCGGACGCTAATCTCCAAATTGTCTGCGATCTGAGCGGCGGTGAGCTTTCTTCCGGATCGCAGCATCCAAAGCATGGACAGCATGTTATCCCATTTCGCCATCGGGAGTCCCCCTCTTTTCTTGAAAGAATAAAAGGCGAGTCTCCTTTAATTTAGGTGACTCGCCTTTTGGATGTATATTATGAAAATTATGAAGTTCCCTTTTGTTTGCTTGCCTGCATCTGCTGGGCAAACCTCATCATCTCTTCAAACTCTTCTTCGGATACGGCATCGCCGTCGGCGCCTATGTCTTGTACAATCGGAATTTCGGGTTTGGCTTTGGTTCCTTTGCCGTATGTACGGGAACGGGTTCCAGCTGCACCAGCAGCCTGTTTGCCTTTGACCTTAGCTTGGTCACGAATGTATTGTACCGCCTTCTCATAGGAATTCACCTGCTTGAGCAGCATGTTGGAGGCAATAGCCTCAACAAAGTTACGGTTAATTCTTTGCTCACCGCCGGATACAAGCAATGCCATCAAATAATGAATCAGCACATTGATCACTTCACCAGGCAACTTGTAACTGAGGTCGATCTTCTCAAAAATGTCCACCAGGTTGTCCGGTACGGCACCAGGGAAGAACGTCTGAAGCAATCGTGTGTAAGGCTCATTACGCAGCATCATATTGTATTGATGAATATCACACTTGGTCGAAAATTGCGGAGGCACTTCGACGTAGTATTCCATCTGTACCACATGTTCGACAGGCGGTTCACCGGAATCCTCTTTATGCTCAGGCTCCTCCATATGCTGTCTGAGAGCAACAACCTTCGCTGCCTGCACCGTCTGCTGCTCATGTCGCTTCTTGGTCTGTCTGAACTGCAGGCTTGCCTTGTGTTGAAGATCATCCAGCACCAGCTGCCCCTGTGGGTTAAAGATATCATCTTCATCCAACAAACGACATACATCCTGTACGCTGAGATTGAACTTGTTCACCACATAATTCACAATGCCGAGCTGTTCGTGATCGAACCGCAATTGCTCCACATGACGGCGATTGACCGACTCACGCGGAAAACGCAATATAATGTCGGCATAATTCAGGCTGTTCTCTTCGGCCGCACCACTTATCCCGCTGCGCTGAGCCGAAGTCGAAACTTCCGACAACGCTTGTTCCAGTTCATAATCAATGACATGGGTATTCAATTCAAATATATCGTAAAAAGGAACGGAAATATTCTCTTTATTCGCTGCTGGGTAAGGCGCGTCACCGCTCTCTATCGCCGAAAAACCGGAACGTAGTGAGAGTACGGCGAACTTGCCGATTTTGTCACGAAGCAACAGTGTCAAATGCTGTGTACGGAAAAATTCTGCCGGAGAGAGTGGAGGTTGCAGCTCATATTCATAAATGTAGTCGTCATTTTCCGGAATATACAGCCGTGAAGTCTGAAGCAAACCAACGGCTTCAAGCTTGGATGCCTGCTCCACCAAATACTTGCGCCCTTTCTCGCTGGGCTCGAGTCCCAACGTCATGAACAGCCTCCGTTGCTGTTCAAGCGGCGAGTAACCGACCTGTTCACCGGGAAGATGCTGAAATAGCAGTCGATACAAGCCTATCGCAAAGGCACCTACCATTGGCTGATACGCTCCGGTGAGCATGCGGTCATCCAGGGCACTAAGTCCAAACTCCCTGTATACGCAGTAGCGATGATGTTCAGTATAATGGTGCAAATTCTTCATGCGCATAGCTTGATCTCCTTCTCCCCAAAAGTATGTTTATCTATTCTATCATAAATGTCCGATCCTCAAATGCTCAAAAACAGGTAAAAAACGGACCTGTTCTCGCTCCGTTTCGTCCTAGGTCGACAGCATTCACGTTTTCGCAGAGTTGCTAGATTACTATAAAAGCTACAGCCTTAGAACACAAGTAAACATATGGAGAAATGTTATCCAGATATATATGAGACATGTCCGCATTATCATGCACAATTTTTTGATGCATGCCAAAAAGCCTTCCCTTTGCACTCGTAAGCGTTTACGACAAAGGCAAGACCTTTACGGAAAATGCAGTCCAGCGTTTGCTGCCAAATTGGCTAGCCGATTAAAACATTTTGTACCCACCCAGACGAAGTTTGCGAATGGCCCAGCCACTGATGACCGCTCCAGCAAGTCCAGCTACGCCCGTCATATAGTCTACAATATGGAAAGAACCCAAATGCGACATCAACGATGCCGTATGATCCCATAAGGAATACACGACGACAGGCAGAATGACAATAATGAACAGATAGGAAGGAAACCAGGTTGTCTTCATCAGCATATTCAGAATGAAACCGATACCAAACATCATAACGAAAAATAACACCATTAATACCAGCACAGGTATAAACTGCATCGGGTGACGTTCACCTCTTCTTTCACTGACTCGGTTTCTCTTACTACGGATAGTAGATAGTGTACCGCAAAAAATGTGGCGAAGCAACGAACTTTCTGGACAAATTTCCCTATATTCACCTTCTCTTCATTTGCCCTTCTGCTTCCTGTTGGGATACAATGAAGACGATAAAGTACTCAACCGTCCCTTACCGGGATTTGGAAATATAACCTGCAGGAGGAATCAATTCAATGAACGAAGCCGCATCAACACTGGAGGGCTGGTACGCCCTGCACGACTTCCGCTCGATTAACTGGGCCGCCTGGAAAGCAGCCGATGATGAGGAACGCGCCGTAGCACTGGACGAGCTTCAGGCATTCTGGAAGGAATGGAAAGCAGTAGAGGATTCATCCAAAGGAAGCACTGTCGTTTATACCGTTGTGGGACAGAAGGCTGACCTTGTCATGATGCACTTGCGTGAAACGCTGGAAGATTTGAAAGCCGTTGAGAACGCGTTTAACAAAACGATGTTTGCCCAGTACACCACCAAATCATATTCTTATGTCAGTGTAGTGGAATTGAGCAATTATCTTGGCAAAGAGGGCGAAGACCCTATGCAGAACCCGGAAATTATCGCCCGTCTCAAACCGGTCCTGCCACAGCGGCAATACATCTGCTTCTACCCGATGAACAAAAAACGCGAGCTGAACGACAACTGGTACATGCTGTCGATGGACGAGCGTCGTACGATGATGCGCAGCCACGGCATGATTGGTCGCAGTTACGCTGGCAAAGTGAAACAAATCATTACCGGTTCCGTTGGTTTCGACGACTGGGAATGGGGCGTTACGTTGTTTGCGGATGATGCACTTCAGTTCAAGAAGCTCGTTTACGAGATGCGTTTTGATGAAGTCAGTGCCCGTTATGGCGAATTCGGCTCTTTCTATGTAGGAAGCCTGCTAAACGAAGGAACATTGGAAGAGATGCTCAAGCTGTAAATTGGATAAATCACAAAAAGCACCGCGACACCTCCATTAAGGAAAGGGTCAGCGGTGCTTTTTCTTTTTCGAATGAATATGAAATGTTCAATAATAAATGGATGACTCATGATCTTTGGGATAACGTGAATGCTTAATCCTGCTCCTCTTCATCAACCGCTTTCAGAGATTCCAAAAACTCAGCCGTTGCCCGGTCACGGTCACGTCCCTTCTCCTTAAGCCGCTCAATGGCAGGCAAAATGAGAATATCCACTTCCTTCTGAACGATATAAGCCAGATCATACTGATCCTGTTCCTCCAGATAACCGCCAACCTGCATCAGGGCGTTGTAACGATCCAGTTCTTCGCGTGTGAGTAATCCTCTGACCTGAACACTGCAATGTCTCATCCAAAAAACCGCCCTTTCTTCAGTACCAAAGGAATGCCACCGATGATAAACAAGTACCGGAGATCCACCAGCTTTTTCAGCTGAGCGGCCTTCCATCCCTTGTATTTCTTACCGCCTACGACGGCGATAGCTTCACCTTTCCCCAGTGATGCAACCGTACCTTTACTTGTAAACACAAAAGGCTGAGGCTGCTTTTTGCGGATGGCAGCGACAACGTTTTTGGCACAGTTAACACCTTGCTGCATCGCGATCTGAGCTGTTGGTGGATATGGACGCCCTTCGTTGTTGAACACGAGTGAATTGTCACCGATGACATAGACGTGCTCATGCCCTGGGGCACGAAGAAATTCATCGACCTTCACCCGTCCGCGCATCACTTCAAGACCTGCCTGCTCAAGCAGGGCGTTTCCACGAATACCGCCGGTCCATACAACCGTTGCTGCATCGAGTTTTTCTCCTTCACCCACAATGACTCCGTCTGGCAGACATTGTTTGATCGGAACACCGATTTTGAAAGTAACACCTTTTTTCTTCAACACGTTCATTGCATGCTCAACCAGTTCCGGATCAAAGCCCGGCAAAGCTGAAGGCGCTGCTTCCACATTATAGATTTGCACATTTTTGGGATTCACGTCGAACTCCTTGCAAAGCTGAGGAATTCGATCCGCAAGTTCAGCCACGAATTCGACACCACTGAAGCCAGCCCCACCCACAACAAAACGAATGCGGTTACGTTTATTATCGTTTTTGTACATAGCAAACTGATATTCGATATGTTCGCGAATCATTCTGACCGAGTTAATGCTGCGAATCGTCATGGCATGATCGAGCATGCCTGGAATACCAAAGGTCTCCGGTTCCCCACCCAATCCAATAATCAGATAATCATAGGATAACGTGCCATCCTCCAGAATAATCTTCCGATCCTGCAGGCGGATCTCTTTCACCGAGGATTTGACCAGATCAATCTTGAACTCGTCAATCAGCTTCGAAATCGGGACCCTTGCATGTTCAATGGTATCTGTGCCGGCTGCCGGCATATGTAGATGTGTAGTGATATAATGATAATCATGCCGGTTCACCAATGTGACATCGGCCTCGTTATAGTTCAATTCCTTCTGCAGCCGCTGGGCTGTCAGAATCCCGCCATAGCCCGCGCCGAGGATGACGATTTTGGGAATACTGCTCATGTCTATACCCCTTCCGGTTTCGTTGCATCAGCCATTCGATTGTTTTGTTGTAAAAAGGCTCTTACTTACCCATATTGATGAGGTCTTATCCATTATGACGACAAATGTTAACTTCGCGAATTTATTTGAACTTTTTGCATGCAAGTTATCGATTAAAATTGTGAAATTATACACAAGATTCAACAAAACGCGGGTATTGTCTTCACATTACAAATTGGGGCTAAATTAGACAAAAAAACACATAGTACAGGTCAAGGATATCTGTATTTCTGGCAAAGATCAAGGTTTTTTTTGTTATTTTTCATAACCTTTCATTTCCAATTTCATCCTATTCTCACCTGATCTTCATCTATTGTTCCCAGATTCATCAAACTGCCAACTTTGCAACCCAGTTTACACCGTTTATAATGAGAAAGACAGTTCAGCAACAAACGCTGGTTACCATACGTACCCGGCTTTATTATTTCTGTTAACTACCTATTAAAATAAGAAAGGTGTTGTTGATTCTTGACTGCACAAACTGCCGGTCATGACATGACCGATTTACTTATTATTGGTGGCGGCCCTGCGGGTCTGTTCGCCGCGTTTTACGGAGGGATGCGTCAGGCATCTGTTACTCTGGTTGAAAGTATGCCACAACTTGGTGGACAACTTGCCGCCCTCTATCCCGAAAAATTCATCTATGATGTAGCCGGGTTCCCGAAAGTTACCGCTCAGGAACTCGTGAATAATCTGGTGGAGCAAATGAGCCATTTTAACCCGAACATCCGTCTTGAGGAAAAGGTTGTATCCGTAGAGAAATTAGAAGAACGTCACTTCGTCGTAAAAACCGATGTGAATGAGTATCACGCCAAAGCGGTAATTATCACTGCAGGTGTGGGTGCATTCGAACCCCGTCGTCTGGAGCTTGAGGGTGCGGCCAAATTCGAAAAAACTAATCTGCACTACTTCATCAGTGACCTGAATGCCTTTGCAGGCAAAAAAGTACTGATCAGCGGTGGCGGTGACTCCGCTGTAGACTGGGCGCTTATGCTTGAGCCAATCGCTGAGCAAGTAACCCTGATTCATCGCCGCGACAAATTCCGCGCGCATGAGCACAGTGTCGAAAACCTGATGAATTCCAAGGTGAACATCGTTACACCTACCGAAATTACGGAGCTTCATGGTGAGGACAGCATTACCAAAGTTACTTTGGCTCACGTTAAAACCAAGGAAACACAGGAAATTGAAGTCGATGATGTAATCGTCAATTTTGGCTTTGTCTCTTCCCTGGGACCTATTGCAGAATGGGGCATCGAAATTGATAGCAATTCCATCGTGGTCGATTCCCGCATGGAAACTTCGATTCCGGGTATCTATGCTGCCGGAGATATTACAACTTATCCAGGCAAGCTGAAGCTGATTGCTGTCGGATTCGGTGAAGCACCAACCGCAGTGAACAATGCCAAGGTTTACTTCGACCCAGATGCTAAGTTGTCCCCGGGACACAGCAGTAACATGAAGCGCTAATTCCTTATGGAATCAAATAGAACATAAAAGACACAAAAAAGGGTATCTTACTCCTGAATGAATTGAACATCAGGAGGGATACCCTTGTCTTATATATGCCCGCTGTGTAACGGTCTGGTTGTACCGGAGCAGGCTTGTCCCCACTGCCTTCAGGGACTGTCAGAATGCGGCAAATTGGACGATTACACCGGACCATACAGCCCCTACGTCATTCACACTTCCTCTGACACGGCAGACGAAGCCGAAAACGTTTGCAATCATATGATGTACTGTCACCATTGTCAGACAAGCACGCTATGGCCTGTCAATCTATGGGACATGTCCGGAAACCTGTAGCATTGCCTGCAATGAGGATCTCTAGTGAAGAATGGCAGATACGTCGGTACCCAGTTTGCGCTTATGGATTTCTGCCAACAGCAGTGCGATGAAATCTCGTTCGAGATCCAACTCAATCGCCTTATGGTAGGAATCCAACAACATCTCATCGGATAACATAGCCATTTCCCGCCACAACCTTTCCTTTTTTTTCCTCAAAACTATCATATCAGAGATTTATAAAGAGAACAAGCGTTCTTGTTATCCACAACGTTATGTGGAAATCCTGTGTATAGTTTGTTGATAAATGGTAAAAATGTTGATTGATCAACGTGGATAGTGTGGACAGTATTTATACACAGGATCGTAGCTTACCGAACAGAACGATTATCAGAGCATTTTTTTTAGAATAAATTCATAGTTTCAAGAGTTGATGCGAGTAAATTACCCTTAATTGTTAAATTTCAAACGTTTTCCATCTAGTTTCCTACTATATTACTATCGGATTTTCTTTGGATTTTTTTAGCTTTTTTAACCATTTTCATTGCGGTCTGGTGTTCACTTCCAAAATCCATATCTTGCCTGAATGATCCAGTCCATAATCGAAGCCGAGCTGCCCCACACCTGGGAACTGACTTTCCATGATATGTGTACAGGTGAGTGTCAGTGAACGCATCTCGCGACGTTTATGTTTACCGGAAATATGAGGTAAGGACAGAGCGAGCGCTCTCCTACCGGACAGCATCGTCCCTCCTTTGCTAAGATTGGTCACGACAAGTCCCGGACGAGCGAGCCGTCCCACCATAGAACGAAATACCCAGCCTCTTTCCGTCTTGACAACTTTGACTCTGTAATCGATTGGTCTGCCTTGAATGGTTGCGAGATGAATGCCTTGTTGAATAAGGTATCTCCGTCTGGCTTTTACACGGATTAGGGAGCGGTACATCTGATCAAACTGAGTAAATGAACGGGTTATCTTCATATGAGTGTAACGATAGGCTCCTCCGCTTCCTGATACTCTAATGACACCGTAACCTCCACCACCGACAACAGGTTTGATATACACCATTCCATAATGACTAAGCATGTTTAGCAGATTCCCCGAGTTGAACGCCTTCGTCTGTGGAATGTGGACAGCAGCTACCGGATATTTTAACAGCGCCGCTGTCTTCAGCCATTTGCTTGCAAGCTGTCTCGACATGGGTTGATCTCCTTTCGTGAACAATAGTCCTTCCTTATACATACTCAACAGAAGCCGTGCTTTCTTGGATGTCTGTCCAAGGCTGGGGCCCCTTTTCCGTTGATATAGTCCATCAGCTTGGTTCAAGGCCGGAACAGGCGCCTGGTTTGCTTTTCAAACGCATCAATCTATCGTATGCTACTAAGGAATGGTTTGGAGAGGCTTAAATATGAGGATCTAAGGAGCGTTCAGAAGACATGGAATCATTTTTTAAATCACTGTATGGCGTAGCCTATTTTGCAATTTCTATCGTTCTGGTAGCCATTACGGTACTTCTATTCGTTACAGGTATTCGACTGTTTATGAAGAAAAGCAATCGCGGTTTTGCTGTAAGTTGTATTCTGTTTGCCTGCTTTATCGTCTTCATCATTGTGGTCATGCTGACCACGCCCTTCTCCTCGACGCCTCCGGGTTCACCGGAAGCCATGGCTGCCTTGCTGAAAGTCGGGTAGATTATCCTCTGTAGAAGGAGATGCTTATGACACATAACGAAATACTCGGAATCATCGATATCGGCTCCAATTCCATTCGTCTGGTTATTTATGAACTCGACCAGGATGGAGCCTATCGCATCATTCATGAAGACAAATATGCCGCTCGTCTAAGCAATGTAGTTGAACAAGACGGAACCATCCTGCGACATTCACTGGACAAGGCCATTACGATTTTGCGACAATTCAGGGCTACTTGCGAAGCATATCAAACCAAGCTTATCCGGGCTGCAGCTACGGCTGCCATTCGGAATGCAGGTAATGCCCCAGAAATTATAGGTTGGTTGGAAGCCGAGACGGGACTTACCATCGAATGTGTATCCGGCGATCAGGAAGCCTATTACGGTTTCCTTGGAGTCACTCAATCGATTGATCTGGCAGATGGTTATGTCGTGGATATTGGCGGTGGCAGTACCGAGATCACTGTATTCCGTGATCGAAAAAGACTGCACAGCATCTCTCTGCCTATTGGTGCGGTTAACTCTCATGCCCGTTATGGTGGAGAAGATCAGTGGACTGAGGAAAATGCAGCTGCGCTATGTAATGAAGTTATACAGGCATTAAGCGATCAGGATTGGGTTACACAGCATCCCGGACTACCTCTTATTGGACTTGGTGGCACCATGCGTACACTGGCCAAAGTGGAGCAGAAGAGAACACAATATTCACTACCGGTTACGCATCATTATGAAATCGGTGCAGAAGAGATGGAAAATATCGCTCGTTCTTTGCCACATCTAACCTCGGCACAGCGCAAGAAAGTACCCGGACTGGCCAAGGATCGTGCCGATATTATTGTTCCAGGTGTACTCATATTGCGGACGGTCTTCCGAATCATCCAAGGGGATCGTTATGTCGTGAGCGGAGCGGGATTACGCGATGGTTTGCTAAGGGATCTCCTTGCTGAAGGTAAGCCAGTCGTGCCAGATGCGCTGCGGGACAGCATTCGCAACTTCATTCATTTTGGTCCACCCATTCCGGAGAAACGTCTGAATCGGATTCACCATGATGCACTTACTCTGTATACTGCCCTACAAGGTAATGCTCCCGATCCAGCGGATACCCGAATTCTGTATACGGTCTCCATGCTGCACATGGCTGGAAAACAGATTAACTACTTCCGGTATCCCCAGCACTCGGCTTATTGGATCATGAATGCAAGCATCTACGGACTATCTCACCGGGAGACCATCCTGAGTGCTGTTGCAGCCGATTATCATCCAAAAAAAAGAACGCCCCAGCTGCTGCATAAGCACAAGGACATTCTCATGGATTCGGACGAACGGCATGCCCATCGTTTGGGCTCTCTGCTGCGCGTGACTGAAGCGATTAATCGATCTGAAAGTATAACCGCCATAAAGGCGGCAAAAGAAAACGACTCGCTGCAGATGCAATTCATCTGTACAGCCGAGCCGTTACTGGAACTCAGTGGCCTTGACGATGCCGTCAAGGATTTACAGGAAGCTTGGGGAGTTACGTTAACGCACTCCATTCAGCAGGCTTCCAGGGAATAATGCCCATCGCCTCCGTCTGACTTCTCAGCGGGGGCTTTTCATTTTGTACAAAAACATAATTGCCGCCAGGCATGAGCTCTCTTGCCTTCACATTATCCATGAGCGACAGATTCAATATATCGACCAGCATCTTCTTCAACTCCGGATCAAACACGGGACACATCAGTTCTATTCTCCGCTTCAAATTACGGGTCATCCAGTCTGCGCTGGATAGATACACATCCGGATTCCCGCTATTTTCAAAATAAAACAGTCTGGAGTGTTCCAGAAACCGGTCCACGATGCTGATCACCCGAATATTCTCACTAAGCCCCTCTACCCCGGGACGCAAGCAGCATACACCGCGCACGATCAGATCGATCTGTACTCCAGCTTGAGATGCCAGATACAATTCATCAATGATATCCTGATGGGATAAGGAATTGATTTTGGCAATAATCCTGGACGGTCTTCCCTTGAAGGCATGCTCCCTTTCCCGACGAATGAGCGCGAACAGTTCATCCTTCATGCCGTCAGGGGCGACGCGGAATGCTTGCAACGCTTTGGGTCCTGAATATCCGGTAATCTCATTAAACAATTCCGATGCATCCTCACCAATGATGGGATTGGAGGTAAACAGTCCTACATCGGTGTATATTTTGGCCGTACTTTCATTATAGTTACCTGTTCCAACATGCACGTACCTTCTCAGACCACTCTGTTCCCTGCGTACGACGAGAATAATCTTGGCATGAGTCTTTAATCCGACCAATCCATATACGACATGACAACCTGACTTCTCCAGCGTGCGGGCCCATGCAATATTCCGTTCTTCATCAAATCTGGCTTTTAATTCAACAACAACCGTCACCTGTTTGCCGCTCTCAGCTGCATGAGCCAGTGCGGGGATGAGACGGGAATCCCCATTCACCCGATATAACGTCATCTTGATCGCCATCACACGCGGATCTTCCGAAGCTTCCACAATAAAGTCCGTTACCGGTTCGAACGATTCGTATGGATGATGCACGAGCACGTCCCGTTTACGCAGCAGTTCAAAGTGACTTTCCCGAGGAAGGAACTCCAGAGGATACACAGGCTGTACCGGACTATATTTCAAATGAGAGAAGCCTTCCAGACTATCTACAAACCCGGCCAGAAAGCTCAAATCCAGTGGTCCATCGATCTCATACATAGGGTCTTGAATATCGAACTCTTCCTGCAACTCTAGCAACGCATCCGGGCGGAAATCCTTACAAATTTCCAGTCTTACCGGTGCTCCCCGGCGTCTGCGTCGCAGCTCCTTCTCAATTGCTTCAAGCAAATCCTCAGCTTCTTCTTCATTAATGGAAAGATCCGCATTGCGGGTCACCCTGAATTCCTGTACAGCCAGCGGCACATATCCGCTGAACAAGGTATGAATATGATGTTTGATGAGATCTTCAATCAGAATGAACGTTTTCTTTTTACTATTCGCCCTTAAAGGCGCCTGAACTACGCGCGGCAGATTGGAAGGCACCTGAACGATAGCCAAAAATGGCTCGCCCTCCTGCTCTTCTTCCTTCTGCAGCATCACGGACAGATATACAGATTTATTGTGTACCAGTGGGAATGGCCGGCTCGAATCGATCGCCATCGGTGTTAAAACCGGGAAAATGATCTCATGAAAATACTGGTCCATTGCTCGCTGTTGGGTCATATTCAGATCGGTATATTCCTGGAAATTCACGCCTTTCTTGGCGAGAAGACGAATGAGCTCCCGATAGGTTTTATATTGCTCGGCGACCATGGTCCCCGTTCGTTTAATCAATCTACGGTACAATCCGGCAGGGGTGTAGCCAGTAAAATCCTTTTGCGTAAATCCAGCCTTGATCTTCTCTTTCGTCTCCGCTACCCTTACACTTACGAACTCGTCCAGATTACTGGCGACAATACCAAGAAACCTCATGCGTTCCAGCAGAGGTGTTGTTGGATCTTGCGCCTCCTGAAGCACACGACGATTGAATTCTACCCAACTTAAATCACGGTTAACGTAGTTACCTGTTTTGACATCTCTATGCATGTATGGCCTCCGAATTTGTTACATATCTATTCTTGGTTAGATGTTATGAACTAATTGTACTATTCGTGATTGGCTACAAGCGTCAGCGTAGTGTAAACGCTATGTAAAATTTATGTAAATGATACCTCATGACGATAACTTTTTCCATCCCTTTACAAAGAGCAGGAGACAGAGTAAAGTGATTTACAGTGTAAAATGTCCGGTTGCTGTCCACATTCTAAAATTGTTTTTGTTAAAGGAGTATATAATGAAATCGAATAAACCTAGAACGTTACAAAAAAATATAGAGTTTTTCACGGCTGCACTATCCCAATGCACGGTAACCGCATGGCAGGAAGATCCAGCTGGCGTATATTGTGAAGTGGGTCGCGGCATCGTAGAGCAGATCAGCGAAGACAGCGTGAGATTTCGCAACGATAACGGTACAAAGAGTCATTATGATCGGGATATCACGATGTTCCAAACCGAAAAATAAATTTTTCGTAAATATGAAAAAAAGACTAGCTTTCCGTAAAAGAGTGATGTATACTCTTGGCACAAGGAAAGGAGGTGCGTCAACATATCTAATCACATGTTGAACGTGTCCCTTACCCGATCCACTAGCTCAAATTAACTGATTCTGGTGGAGGCGCGGGATACGGATCAAGGTTTCAAAAAGCGCCACGGGTAGAAAAGCCGTCTTCGGACGGCTTTTTGTTTTGTCTTTTTTGGGGAGAGGTTGAAAAAACAACCAAAATATTGGAAATGGACCCTGTAGCTGAGTAAACAATGCTCGCTATAATTAGGTTGCAACTCAACCCATATTCGAGGAGGCATATTGTAATGTCCAAAAATGTAAGGGGTTTCAAAACATCCATCGCTCTGGTCTTTGTTTTGTTATTCACCTCCATTATGCTGCCCGCAGGCCAGCATGCCAGTGCTGCACCGAGCTTCGCCAAAGGAGCCGACATCAGTTGGGTGCCCGGGATGGAAGCGCAAGGCTACAAATGGAAAGACAAAAACGGCGTACAGCGTGATATTATTGATATTTTGAAAAATGATTACCAGATCAACTCCGTTCGTATTCGTGTCTTTGTTAATCCTTCGAACGATTATGGTAACGGTTACATGAACAAAGATCGTGCAGCTGCGCTGGCCCTGCGTGCCAAAAATGCAGGCATGAGTGTCATGCTGACGCTGCATTACAGTGATTCCTGGGCTGATCCGGGTCAACAAACGAAACCTGCAGCCTGGAAAAACTACACGTTCCAGCAGCTGATGGATGCTGTATGGAATCACACGCGTGAAGTTATGACGGCCATGCAGAGCAAAGGCGTAACCCCGGACTGGGTACAAATCGGTAACGAAACAAGCAACGGTATGTTATGGGAAGATGGAAAAGCATCCACCAACATGAAAAATTATGCGTGGCTGGTGAATACGGGCCATAATGCCGTAAAATCCATCAGCACCAGCACCAAAACAATCGTTCACTTGGCGGGCGGAGATGATAATGCCCTCTATGTATGGAATATCGGTGGTCTGATCGATAACGGTGCCAACTTTGACATGATTGCCATGTCCCTCTATCCTTCCGCTTCCGGCTGGAACACGGCTGTTACCAATGCTGTGAACAATGCCAAGGATCTGATCAACCGGTATGGTAAGGAGATTATCGTATCGGAAATCGGGATGGATAATACGCAACCGGCAGCCGGTAAAAGTTTTGTCGCAGCGATGAAAACGCAATTCCGCAACCTGCCAAACAGCAAAGGTAAAGGCGTATTCTATTGGGAGCCTGAAGCAACGCCGGGCTACAACGGTGGTTACAGCAAAGGTGCATGGCAGTCTAACGGCTTGCCGACCGTAATGTTGGAAGGATTTATCGACTAAACACAGGGATAAGTATTTTAAGAGCGGCAGGTGGCGTTACGGGTACGGATCGTTCTTCTGATCGCTGTTATCCCCGGATTTTTTTGAATGTCCTATTTCATAGGACAAAATCCGGGGATAAAGGCGAACGCTACCGCTTCTACAGAATCGATTTCGTCCCCTCCACTACGCACGCTGCTTATGAGACAATTCTAAAATGTGTTTAGTAGAAATTTGGGGTAGTAAAAAGAAAAGGCGCTGCTTCCGTTGGGATTAGCGCCTTTTTTTGAGAGTTGTAGTGAGTTGTTTGGGTTGGATGCTTTAAGCTAGGCTAGGTGGTTTGCTTCTTCAACTCAGTTAGATCGAATTCGTTGAATTGGTTTCATGTTAATTAGGAACGCTTGATGAATCTGAACGTAAATAGTCTTATCGCTCATATACTTATATAATATAAGATATAGAATTCAGACAGCACATGTGCAACCTTATTTCAAAGGTGGGGAATATATGGGATTTTTAAAAGAACTGGGTCAGTTTGCTGGAGAAGTTACCGGAAAAGTACTCGGCGGCACTGTCCGAGTGGCTGGAGAACTTACAGGCAGTCCATTCATTAAAGAAATTGGTAATGGCGTAGAAAAAGCTACGATTAATACAGGGAAAACCGTAGGACAACTTGCCAGCGGTACATATGATATGGCGAGTGGTGTGATCAGAAAAGACAACACAACTTTAGACGCCGGACTTGCCGATATTGGAGGAGCTGTTTCCAATACAGCTAAAGGCGTAGTGGTATCAGCTAAGTATGTGTATAACGGTGGCAAAGATGTTGTTGTCGGCATGAAAGACGAGGACATGGAGAGAGTTAAGCTCGGGGCCAAGAATCTAATTGCCGCTGCGGCAGTCACTACATTGGCTGTAGGACTCGTTGAGGTTGTAGATGGTGTTGAAAGTATGGAGTCGGCAGAGTCCGTAGAATTGATAGAAAATCCAAATACAGATGACGTTACACCTTCCTAGCATCGAGGATTACAGAATTCAACTTTACAAAAAAAAAAAAAAAAAATGGACGCTAATCATTATAATGATTGGCGTCCATTTTCATCTCTTTCAGTTCAAATCAATTACTTCGCTTCGCCTACAACCGTAAAGCGTTCGTTCTTATGCTGCGGGTTTTCGATCTCATCGACCAAAGCGATGGCATAGTCAGCATAGCTGATGTAGCTGTTGCCTTCACTGTTCACCAGAATCTGATCTTTACCCGATTGGTATTTGCCTGTGCGTACACCCTCTGGATTGAAGAATCCCGCCGGGCTCAGGAACGTCCATTGGATACCTGAAGAAGCTTGCAGATCCTGCAAGTTTTTACCCTGGTTGGTCGCTGTTGCTTTGTATGCATCAGGGAATCCAGGGGAGTCTACAACACGCAAGGTTTGAGTTTCATCTGTGAACAGACTGCCTGCACCACCAACAACGATCAAACGAGTATTCGGCGCCTCTTTCAGAATGTTAATCAAGGCTTGTCCTGCTTCCACATGCAGATTCTCTTTACCGGCTGGAGCACCGAAAGCATTGACGATCACGTCGAATGATTTGGCATCCTCTGCCTTGAGGTCGAATACATCTTTTTCAAGTACATTTAGACTTTTATCTTCCACTTTGGATGCATTACGAACGATCGCTGTCACTTCATGCCCTCTATCCAACGCTTCTTTCAAAATCAAACTCCCTGCTTTTCCTGTCGCGCCAATAATTCCAATCTTCATCATAATCTCTCCTTTGGTTAGGTTCTGTTAAATTTCATAATGTAACTATATTAGTTACAACATAACTTGTCAACTTCACCTCTCTATAAAAAAGCGTCCAAGTGCCCCCTTAATATGAACAACCAAAATACATACCAAACCACCACGCAAAAAAAAGACCTCCATAACAGGATTAGTACAAGACTAATCCGTTATAGAGGCCGCGATTCGCAATAATTAACAATCTTTATCCGGTACGCCTGCTTCTTCCCTCGTACGGAAGGATGATCCACAGCCGCATGTTGCCACTGCGTTCGGGTTGTGAATGGTGAAACCACCGGACATGCCGGATTCTTCAAAATCAATTTCCAGTCCATTCAAATATTTCAGGTTTTCCTTCTCTACTACAACCTTCATATTCTGAATATCCATATAGAGGTCCTCATCGGACTCTTTATCGTCAAAGCCCATGGCGTACGAAAATCCGGTACAACCGCCCGGTGCTACGCCAAGACGCAAGAACATACCAGGTGTCTCTTGCTGTGCAAGCATTTCTTTCAATCTGTCTGCAGCCGTTTCGCTGATGCTAATCATGCCAGGTCACTCTCCTTTTTCATATAAAATCATGTTCAAAAAGGGCGCTTTTCAGTACCAAGAAGATGGGATGAAGATAGAAATGGAGTAGCGGAGCGTAGGCAAAACTACGTGAGCAACGGACATTTCGGCTGAATCCCATATTCGACGCTGAGATGCCGCTAGGCATCCTTCGTAATCAAAAGCGTACTTTTTGAACAACCTTTCGTTAACTCTTCTTTAAATTATACTCCACCCCGTCAAGGGGCTCAAGTCATCTTTGCCTGTTTCCGCGTTCCCCCTTAACTCCTTTTTCTTCCCAGTGTATTGAACCCCCGGGACACGAGGTTTATAATGAGTAGGTGATCGCTTTGAAATGTCGATATTTTGTCATGACTTATTCAGGCGATGGTCATATATAGAGTTGTAATTTTTTTCACATTTCGAGACTGTACGCAGTCCCCAATGCATATAGAGTCACAAGACTCATTTTGATGAAAAATCAGCTTTACGTACGCAGCATAGGCTGCACCGGGTAAATAAGAGTTAGTCCATATAAGAAGCGGCAGATGACCGCATCTTTTCTATGTAGTTCTGTAAGTAAGTCCTACACACAACTCGATTCCGGTTAAGAATAGGAGGATACAAAATGTCTACATTGGTAACACCGTTCACAGACAAAAGAATGGCTGAAATCGTTGAGAAAGTGCAGAACGGCGTAAGGCTGACCGTAGAAGACGGCGTTTATCTGTATGAAACGGATGATCTGCTGACTTTGGGCCAACTGGCCAATGAGGCCAACCTGCGTAAGAATGGCAAGAAAGTTTATTTTATTGAAAACATGAGCCTTTATTTTACCAACGTATGCGAAGCCCACTGTGCTTTCTGTAACTTCCGCAAAGATCAGGGCGAAGATGGCTCTTACACGTTGTCCGGTCAAGAAATGATCGATTACGTAGAACAGCATATTCACCCAGGTGTACGCGAGTTCCATATTGTAGGCGGACATAACAACCATGTTCCTTTTCAATATTATGTCGATTCCTTGCGTGCTTTAAACGAGAAATATCCGGACGTTACGCTGAAAGCCTACACGGCTGCCGAGATTGATTTCTTTACCCGCATCAGCGGACTGAGCATCAAGGAAGTACTACAAGAACTGCAAAAAGCAGGTCTGAAATCACTGACTGGTGGCGGCGCTGAGATCCTATCCGATGAATACCGCAAAAAAATGCGCGTAAACAAAGCGAACGTTGACCGTTATCTGGAAGTGCACCGTACTGCTCATCATTTGGGCATGCGTACCCATACAACGATGCTTTATGGATCCATTGAGTCCTATGAGGATCGCGTGAACCATATGGTACAAATTCGTGAACTGCAAGATGAGACCAACGGATTCATGGTATTTATCCCGCTCTCCATGCAGCCGAAAAGCAAAAACGCCAGCATCATGCGTCGTAACTCCGCATACGAAGATCTCAAAACGATTGCGATCAGCCGTCTGATGCTGGATAACATCGATCATATCAAAGCATACTTCATCAACATCGGTCCACAGCTGACTCAAGTCGCCCTTGGATTCGGTGCTTCGGACGCACACGGAACTATCGTTCGCGAACGGATTAGTCATGCAGCAGGCGCACTAACGCCTGAAGGCCTCACCCGCAAAGAGCTTATATGGTTAATTAAGGGTGCTGGACGCATTCCGGTTGAACGTGATACGTTCTACAATGAAATTCAAGTGTACGAATAGTATGTAGTATGAGCATCATTCCCATAAGCGACTTTCATTCTACTCGGGAGCGTTTGGCATGGAGTGGTGCAGATTGCTGGAGCATATCTGTAATTTTAAATGCCCATTTTCAATCATTTCAAATCCAGATTAAAAAAACAGGAGCAGCTATGTTATTGCATAGCTGCTCCACAGGTTACAGCCCCGTTCACACGGGACTGATGCAGAAAGGAAGCCGAGTCATGAAAAATTTCGTCATTCTCGGAGGCGGCTACGGTGGCCTCACGATTATCAAGGAACTTCTGGAAGGCAAGATCCCGTCAGATACACAAATCGTGTTGGTGGACCGCAGTCCCTTCCAAGGATTGAAAACTGAATATTACGCACTCGCAGCAGGGACCGTATCCGATTATGACCTGCGTATCCAATTTCCAGTCAGCGACAAAGTCACTTATCGTTACGGAGAAGTAACTTCGATTGACTTGGAACAGCGTCAGATTGAATTTGAAGGACAGGACCCGTTGGAATATGACAAGCTTGTGATTGGACTTGGATGTACAGACCGATTCCACAATACGCCGGGAGCCGAGGAATATAGCTGTACGATTCAAAGTTTTAGCAAAACACGGGAAACCTACCTTCGTCTTAACGAAGTCAAAGCTTATGGTAACGTGCATATCGTCGGCGGTGGATTGAGCGGCGTTGAGATCGCTGCCGAGCTTCGTGAGAGCAGACCGGATCTGAACATCAGCATCCTGGACCGTGGTGAACGTGTATTATCCGCTTTTCCGCAGCGCTTGTCCGCTTATGTTCATGAATGGTTCGGCGAACATCAGGTCGAGACACGTGGGCATATTGCCATTTCCCGACTTGAACCGAACGCCATTTTCAACCGGGATGAAGAAATTCTGACGGATGCGGTAGTCTGGACTGCCGGCATTCAGCCCGTAAAAGTCGTACAGGATCTCGACGTGACCAAGGATCCACAAGGTCGTGTCGTACTGAACGAATATTATCAAATTCCAGAATATACCGATGTTTATGTAGTAGGTGACTGTGCCAGCGTGCCTTATGCACCAAGCGGTCAGGCTGCCGAAGTACAGGGTGAACAAATCGCCCATATTCAGCATGCCCTCTGGAAAGGCGAAAAGCCCAATCCGCAGCCACTCAAGCTTCGTGGCACACTCGGTGCACTCGGCAAGAAGGCTGGATTTGGGCTGATGGGCAAAACGTCCATGATGGGACGTGTGCCACGTATCCTAAAAAGCGGCGTGCTCTGGATGTCCAAGCGTCATCTCGGTTAATCAAGATCCAACTCATCCCAGGCATCGGCTTCGGCAATTTTGGCCAAGATGGCGTTATATAAATCCTCCACTTTGTCGGTGATAACTAACTCACCATTCACTAGTGCAAATGGAGTCATGTAACATTGGCCGCAATTGCTGAGGCAGCCGTATTCTATCACATCATAGTCTGGATTTTCTTCCAGTTGATCCATGACTTCATCTGTGCCAAAATGCATATTATTGGCACAAAATTCAATAATCGGTCTCATGTAGGTTCACCTGCTTTGTTTGACCATTTTAATTTGTGGCCAATTGTAATATACTATAGTGAGGAAAGGAGTTGAAAAAAATGAGCGAAAACGCACAAAGCACCATGTATGATGAGGTATCTGAAGTGCTTGACAAACTTCGTCCGTTCCTGCAACGCGATGGCGGTGACGTGGAACTGGTCGACGTGGAGGACGGCATTATTAAGCTGAAACTGGTCGGTGCCTGCGGCAGCTGCCCAAGCTCCACCATTACCTTAAAAGCCGGGATTGAACGCGCCCTTCTCGAAGAAGTTGAGGGTGTCGAAGAAGTCGTACAAGTATTCTAATCAATCCTTCACGAAATAAACCTCAAGAGCCTTTCGCTTCACATGAAGCGGAGGGCTCTTTTTTTGTGCTATGCATCCTCACGCTGTATGTTAGGACGAATCGGGTCAAGTCCTCCAGATACATCCATAATGTTACCTGTTATAAAATCGGAATGATCCAGACACAGATAAGTGATCACCCGCGCAATATCTTCACCGCTTCCAGGACGTCCTCTCGGCGTTTCATCGTCGGTTATACCTGCCATCTCATCAATCGTTTTCTCTTTGTTGGCACCGCGAATATCACCTGGACAGACCATATTAACCGTAATACCGTAGGGAGCTTCCTCCACAGCAAGTGTCTTTGTAAATGAAACCAGACCTACCTTCGCAGCAGCATAAACCGCCCGATGAGGCCATGACCTCGCTTCTCCAGCATGACTGAAGCCAAAATGTATAATTCGTCCCCACTGCTTGCGCCGCATCTCCGGCAATACACGCTGATCCAGCAGCACCGGTCCAAGCAGGTTTCCTTGCACAAGCATCTGAACCTCATCTTCGGAATACTCGGCAAACAATCGACGTTCACGGACAAAAGGACCTGCGTTGTTCACAAGAATATCAATGCTGCCCAGTTTCTCTTCAACCGTTGCAACCAGCATGGTGATCTCTTCTGTCTTGGAAATATCGGCCTGGACGGCAATACACCGCACACCCTTGGCTACAATCTGAGTCTTTAACGCCTCAGCCTCCGTACGGCTATGTACGTAATTCAGAGCAATATGGCAACCCTGATCCGCAAGACTGAGGGCCGTCATTTTACCAAGACCTTTGGCACTTCCCGTTATGAGGGCAATCTTTCCCTTCACGTTCATCCCCCTCTTCAAAGAGCAGTCACTCATCCAGTATAAAAGATTTATCATCCCCCCACAACTCGCGTTTCCCACCAATCTGTACCATTTGCAAAAAAGTGTAAATTAAGGACTAAATACTTATCTTTCTAACCACTGAAATAAAATGAATTAGGTCTTTTGTAGGAAAATTAACCCTTTATATCCAGATTCCCCTTGTCGGGTTTAAGTACCTATGGTACTGTCGATAAGTCCTTATTTTCTTATGAATATAACGACACAATACATATGTTCATGTAAATGACAACATTGCATGACACCTTCGAAAGGAATACAGCGTAAATGAAAAGATGGTTAGCCTCTCTACTCGCAATTTTGCTTATCGCCTCATTTCAAGCTCCATTCTCGACCACAGCATCTGCAGAAAGTGAAAGCAATAGCTCCACCGAAGATTATCAATGGATTGATGGGCCTTCAAACGTAGTACTTGATAACAAAGCAACATTAAACGTAGCTGAAAATCTCTCCTATCTCGATGCAGCTAACACCCAAAGGTTTCTGGAAGACACGGACTCCTTCCCCAATGGAACGGAAATTGGAAGCATCTATGGCGCCGGCGAAAACTCCAACTGGTATGTTATCTTTGAATATAACGATACCGGTCATGTCGATGACAGTGAGAAAGACGATCTGGACGCCGATGAACTGCTCGATAGCTACAAAAGAGGTACAGAAGATCAAAATGAGAAAACAACACCAGAAAACCAACTGTTTATCACCGGATGGGAAATTGAGCCCGCCTATGACAGCAGCAAACATCAATTGATCTATTCTCTTGGTCTTGAGGATGCAGAGCGGGAAAAACTCGTCAATTACAATGTGAATGTACTCACCCGTGAAGGATACATCGGTGTTATCCTTGTTACGGATAGTGCCAATTTTGAAGAAAATCGCAAACAGTTTGAAAACTCCGTGCTTAACCAGCTCAACGTGATTAAAGGAAACACCTATGAAGAGTTTGATGCATCCGTAGACAAAAAATCAGAACTCGGCCTGACCAGTCTGATTCTCGGTGGTGCTGGTGTAGCTGTAGCTAAGAAAGTCGGATTATTGCTTTTGCTCAAAAAAGGTTGGTTTGTCATCGTGGCCGCTATTGTTGGTGCTTTCGGATGGATTCGTCGCAAGCTGACCGGTCGCAAAAAGGATGCTGACCCAGGAGATCAGAATTCGCTATCTCCTGCAGAGGAAGCTTACCAACAGCATGCTGCTGGACAGGAGTCCGCAGACTCTGATAGCCAACAGACAGATGGTCATTCAGATACTGATCCGAATAAACGTTAAGCTTATAAGTAAAGTACTTATAGTAAGTACTACATCGAAGTGCTCTTACATCAAAACGTTCTCTTTAACATGATGTACAAAACAAAAAGCTCTGCATTCTCTATAAAGAGAATGCAGGGCTTTCTTTAGTAGTTCCATAACAAGTGGAGCCGAGTATACAATGTATTTTCAGCTTAATCGTTCAGCTTAAAACGCCGGTTCTACAGCACCTTTATAACGTTCTTTGATGAATGTTTTAACCTCTTCGGAATGCAGGGCTGCAGCCAGTTTTTGGATGGCATCTGCATCTTTGTTATCTTCACGTGATACGAGGATGTTTGCATAAGGGTTACCTTGCAGGTCCTCAATCAGCAGCGCATCCTTCTCTGGGTTCAGATTGGCTTCCAGCGCGTAGTTGGCGTTGATGAATACCAGGTCTGCTTCATCCAGTTGACGAGGCGTCATGGCTGCATCCAGCTCGATGATATTCAGGTTTTTCGGATTGGCTGTAATATCCTGAATCGTAGAAGTGATATTTGTGTTGTCTTTCAGCGTGATAAGTCCTTCTTTTGCAAGCAACAACAGTCCACGACCGCCGTTGGATGGGTCATTAGGAATGGCTACTTTTGCGCCGTCTTTCAACTCATCCAATGATTTGATTTTTTTGGAATAGCCAGCAAATGGTTCAACATGCACAGGTGTTACAGCAACGAGATGGAAACCACGTTCTTTGTTCTCTGTATCCAGGTAAGGCTGGTGTTGGAAAAAGTTCGCATCCAGTTGTTTATCTTCAAGCTGTTGGTTAGGTTGAACATAATCATTGAAAGTCACGATTTGCAAGCGAATGCCTTCAGCTTCGAGTTCGGGCTTGATGCTTTCCAAAATTTCCGCATGTGGTGTAGGTGATGCTCCCACTTTCAATTCTACGGTGCGCGGTGCGCCTCCAGCATTGTCAGCGCCGCTGTCGGAATCCTTGTTGTTTCCGCAAGCCGCTAGAACCGCAATCAGCATAATACTAAGTAGAGCAAAAGACCATTTTTTCATGTGTAAAACCCCTTCTCCAATAATTTTTTTTGCATTTTGCCCCAAGTCGATACCGATTCAGGCAAATGCTATATATGTGTTATTTCCTGGTGAACCATTTAACTAAACGATCGCCTGCCATCTGAAGCACTTGCACCAGAATGATCATAAATACAACAGATATAATCATAATTTCATTCTGATAACGGAAGTATCCGTAGTTGATTGCCAATGTCCCCAGACCTCCACCACCAACCATCCCCGCCATCGCCGTGTAGGAAACGAGGGTTACGATTGTAATGGTGATACCAGCTATCAGACCCGGCAATGACTCTGGCAGAAGTATACGTCGCACAATCTGTCCAGTTGAAGCTCCCATCGCCTGTGCCGCTTCAATGACGCCACGATCCACTTCACGCAGTGTAGTTTCCACCAACCGGGCAAAGTATGGAGCTGCGGCAATGACGAGCGGTGGTATAACGCCCAGCACCCCTGTAGCTGTGCCAACCAGTGAACGCGTAAACGGAATGAGTGCAACAATCAGAATGATAAATGGCACTGATCGCAGAATGTTTACAATAAACGATAGTATCGTGTACACCACTTGAGACTGGATTGAAGTCGATCTTGCCGTCATGAACAGCAATACGCCTAGCGGCAAACCAATGATTATCGTGAACAGGCCCGATGCCCCCAGGATTTGCAGTGTTTCAATTGAAGCCTTACCGATTTCTTCCCAACGTACTGTTGAAAAATCCATTTAACGAAGCACCTCCACATCAAGTCCCTGATCCACTAACTCTTTAATGGTGAGATTAATCTCATCTGACTGCCCCTCAAACCGAACGGTCAGCTGTCCATAGGGAACTTGTTTGATCGTTGAAATGGTGCCTTGCAAAATGGCGAAATCCACTCCTGTTTTGCGAACCGTTCTGGACAAAATCGCCTCATAGGTTTTATTGCCCAGGAAGGATATTTTCACAAGCTTAGAAGCTCCGTTCGTCTGTAATGAGACATCTGCACTCGCCAGAGCGGTCTCTTCTAATGCAATTCCCACCTCATGGTCCCGCATCATAAAATCACGCGTAATGGCATGCTGCGGCTTGAGGAATACTTCCGTCACTGGCCCTTGCTCCACGATGCCTCCCTGATGGATAACCGCCACCTGATCACAGATATTCTGGATCACGTGCATCTCATGGGTGATTAGAACAATCGTGAGGTTATACTTTTCATTGATATCCAGCAATAACTTCAGAATCGAATCAGTTGTCTGGGGATCAAGTGCCGATGTGGCCTCATCACACAGCAGCACGTTCGGATCACTCGCGAGCGCTCTCGCAATACCTACCCTTTGCTTCTGTCCGCCTGACAGCTGGGCCGGATATTTATTGCTGTGGTCCTCCAGTCCAACCAATGCGAGCATTTCCTTCACTTTTCGATCAATTGCAGCCTTGGGCGTATTAACGAGCTTTAAAGGAAAAGCCACATTGTCATATACCGTAGCTGAGGATAACAGATTAAAGTGTTGAAAAATCATGCCGATCTTACGCCGTTGTTGTTGCAAATCGGACTTATTGAGATCGGTTAGGTTGATTCCATCAACCCAAACCTCGCCTGCCGTGGGGCGTTCGAGCAAATTGATACAACGGATCAATGTACTCTTGCCTGCACCGGAATGACCGATAACTCCGAATATTTCACCCTTGCGGATATTCAAATTTAGTTCCGATAAGGCCGTCGTACTTTTTGAACCTTTACCGTACTTCTTGGTTAAACCTTTTAATTCAATCAAAATTACTGCTCCTTCCCACTGCCTACATGTATCTTTACCCGAATGAAAGGAAAACTCCCCTTCATCGTACAAAAAAAGAGCCCCTTTTGCAGAAACAAAAAGGGCTCTTCACGTGAAAGATTATACCTTCTCATCTGCCAAAATCGTGCCTTGCACCATTTTGTAGGAATTAGCACCTAACATCTATAAAGTATGACACAGCTGTCATGCAGTTATAAATCGGTTGCCGGGCTTCATCGGGCCTGTCCCTCCGCCGCTCTCGATAAGAAATATTTAATTTATAAGTTCAGTAGTAGTTATAATGTTAATGTCATAAATGTTAATTCCATCTAACTGTCGATCAGGAACTCAGTATAATCCAAGTATTCCGATTTGTCAAAGGCAAATATTACTATCCAATCAGTTCGTCGGTTGATTCATTACCTGCTTATGCCACTTCTCGTTGATGTAGCCATACGCTGCTTTTAACGTCTCACATACCATATCCACACCCTGCCGGAGTTCCAAGAGATGCTGATCCAGGTCTTCCAGCTTCACTTTCCCTTGCAAAGTCTGGTGCAGCTGCCACAGATCATCCTGCATTTCGGAATTCATGTAATGAATCTCCATGTTTCGCCGTTTGCGCAATTTGCTCATTGGCTCACGATAAGAGTCCTTGATCCGGATTAGTTCGTTAGCAAGAACATAATGCAGCTTATCATATCCGAACTGTCTTAATACGGTGAAATAAGAATAATGAGTTTTAACATTGGTTGTATTCAGCTCAAATATTTCATTCAACACTGTACCTAACTTATCCAGAATGGCAAAACATCGGATGAAGCCATCCTTATAGAAATAGACGTAACGGGCATACTCTGCTTTTTCTGGTAATGTCATATCATCCGTAGAGCCCGCTTTGACTTTCTGACGGAAATGGGAAGCTGCAAAACAGCTTTGCTCCAATTCATCCAGCGAAGAGATCAGTCCCTGGGTCCATATATACAGTTTACGAAAATCATGGGTAGGATCATGGTCCACATGCATCTGTCGCTGAAATAGCTCAAGGGTATCCGCCATCGCTTCCATCGCGTCCTTTAGTATGCCTTCGTTCTTACGCGGCTTTTCACCCAGCAACGTTCGCAGCATATATAGCCTCCTCTTTCCACTCTGCAGATCATCAAATTAATAATAATTTATCATATTAAACAAAATCGGAATCAGAGTAAACGTATGACCGCTGCTTACAATAGGGTGCCCTGACACGCCTGACATCAAACAAAGTTCACCTGTCCAATGATGTACATCATCGGATGGTGAACTTCACTGGATTATCCCTGAACTACAATAATTCGGATATATCAGAACCGGTTAACGGGCCGATGCAACTTGTACACCAGGAAACTCATATAGGTTAATACACCGAACAAAATAGCAATATCAAGCATATGCGCCAGCGCCACGAACATATACACTTCCGGACGATTCATCGTGAGCATCAGTCCAAAACCAATGACCACTTGCAACAAAACCAGCACAACAGAAATGACACCGAGTGCTCTTAATTCCGTGTTATCCGGATGTTTGCGATACGCAAAATGACCGAGGATTGCAATGACGACTACTAATGAAACAGCTGCCACCCGGTGAGCAAAAGCAACAGCTACGCCTCCCGAGAGCTCAGGAATAATCTGCCCGTTACAGAGCGGAAAGCCTGAACAGCCTCCAGCAGAATCCGTATGGCTCACAAATGCTCCAGTATATACCACGAGGTACGTATAGATCGTGGAAAACCACACCAGATTTCGGAAGCCCTTGCTGATTCGCGGATATCGATTCAGTCGTTCCAATCCACCATGGCGAGCCTCCTGCCGAATACCAAGCGCCATCATTAAGGAGCTGGCAAAAGCGATTAAGGCAAATCCGAAATGCAGTGCCATGACTGCGGAAGATTGGGAGAATACGACGGCAAAAGCACCCATGATTCCCTGGACAATAACAAATATCAGCGTTAACAATGAAAACAATTGCAGATCACGGCGTGATTTGCCAAAACGCAAAAATGCTACAAAAGAGGCTATGGACAACAGCCCTGCCAGTGCGCTGACGGCGCGATGGGAAAATTCAATAAGTGAGGCAACAGTATGTGCAGGCACAAGTTTTCCGTTACATAAAGGCCATTCTGCGCCGCAACCGAGGCCCGATTCCGTTCGGGTCACAACGCCTCCGCCAAATGTGGCCAGAAACATGACAAGACAGGTTAATACGGTTAACCATTTAAACAAGGTTAAGTGTTTCAATTTTTTCTCACCCGCTGTTGGTTTAAGATGGCGAAGAACTACATCCTCCGCTTGATTCGATACTTTGACACTTATTTCACAACTAAATTCATTATACCGGATAAATGTGTCATTGACGCCGCGCTTTGTGACAAAATGTTAACGTCTGTCGAGAAGTTGACCGGCAGGTCATCGGCAAATATGTACATTATTACAACGTTAGTTTCTCCCGAAAACTCAGAAAATACAAACGCCACTTCCCTATTTCAAGAGAAATGGCGTTCCTTTAATTATAACCTTTAACATGGTTAACCTGTCATGCTTTATTTATGAATCGTGTTATAAACCTCAACTGCACGCTGCAGGAATTGCTCAATCTCTTCTCTCGACTTGCGCAGTTTGTTCACATAACGAACAAGTTCCCGGCCATCTGTGTAAGCTACAAAGCTGGGGATGCCGAGGATATTTTGCTCTTCGCTCACTGTACCCACCTGATCTACGTCGACCTCAACCAACTTCAGCTCACGAGCAAACTTCTCTTCAACTTCAGGCATAAACGGATCGATGTACTTGCAATCACCACACCAATCTGCCTTAAATACAGCTACAGTCAAACGCGGAGATTGGATTGCCACATCAAATTCCGGTTTCGATGTAATCTTTTCCATTACAACATCTTCCTTTCTATACCTTGTCTTATCCTCTAAGTGAAGCAAATTGCGGAGTGGAAGTCAAATATTCGGCGCATACTGACATCAACAGCTTCCTAAACTACAACCGTAATCAGATTATAAAGAAAGGAGGTCATGTCATGACTTCCGTTAAATCGGATTCCTCCGAGCCTGCCCATCATGGGTCGATATTACAGATGGTCCGATCCATCCCAGGTGCGGCCCGGGAAGTGTGGAGGGGCAAACAGGCGGCTTGGCAGGCTTCTGCACAGCTTCGTCATCCCTTGCGTGATATGGCTTGGGACTCTGACATGGCTGCTACCTTACAAGCTGAAGTGGAGCGCCTATTGCCTGGAAACGAGAGTTCTTTTGCCCGAAATACGCTCAGTGCACTGGTCTGTGAAGAGGACTGCATTATTCTGGAAGAAATCAAAACATTAACGCAGGAAAACAACCGGAGTAACATCACTCGCACAGCAGCATACCTGGAATGTTACGAACAGTATCCAGAGCTGCATTGGGCCCTACTTGCCCATATGGTATCCCGCAACGGCGGATATCACATGACCGATCTCCAGAGTGACCTTATGCACAATCTGCAAAATCAAACAGACCGTGAGCATATGTATCGACTACTGGAGCGATGCAATGCCCTCATTTTCCAGGATGCCTATCCCCAGCTTCTGTTGTATATGAACAGCCGCCGGATCGGCAGGAGCTGTTTTCATTTATTGTCCCATTTTCATGTATCGGCGTTCATGACGCCATTTTGGGAACGATTTTGGCTGGAGCGATGCAGCTCGCTGCTCAGTGTGGCGTTAATTATTAATGAGCAGAACTATATCGAAAGCCGGGTCGTGCAGCATCCCTATTTTCAAAAACAAGCACTGTCCAAACCCGCATTCCATCTGCATAATCTGGCTGGGCTGAATCATATCGTGTTTCCACTCGGACGGGAAAAAGGTCTTGCAGGACGAGTTATTGAACACTTTGGCAAGCTGGATGAGCGGATTATGTTTGGCAAAGGCTTATATGCGATGCTGTTTGGAGTGGAACAAGTGTACACACAAGTATTGGAGTTTGCGCGCTCGGTTCCCCACCGTGGCTCACGTGCTGAATACTGGCCTGGTCTGTTCACCGCACATAAAGATGAAGCCGGAGAAGCTGAGCTCTATAGTCAGGAGCTGCTGGATCAAGAATGGCTAGCGGAAGGACAAGGGTTATATAGTCCTGAATTGCTGGCTGTATGGGGTGATACGCCGTATGAACCGATAACAAGGCAGGATTGGCTGCAAAATCGCGATTGTCTCGGTCATCTCACGGCCCCGCGCCGCCCTTGGCTGTTTGAGATGAGCCATGAACATCGGTATGGTATGTTGAAAACTGCATTGGCCCATGATGCCAAAACCTTAACTCATTAAGGACAGAGGCCTTACCAGAGAATACGTCTAGAGTACAATAATGGACTACCTTTTTGGGTATAAATAAAAAAGCCCTGTCCGCTTTGAAAGCAGACAGAGCTTGTACTTATTTCAAACAATATAACGAAGTGTGTATTGTGTGCTAAATCGATTATCCACGTTGCCCGGCTCCACGTTGTAGACGCATGAGCGGACGGAGTATTTTTTGCAAAATACGAGGGTAACTGCCCAGTTCGTCTTTACGAAGTACACGTAGAACAACCATGAGTACCAAGTACACGACAACCACAAGCGCACCCACAAACAGACAGGTAACGAGGAATGATACACGTGTTGGCAGGAATAAATCAAAGATGGAGTTCCCAGCCCAGTTCGCCGCAAAACCAACACCCGCTGCACACAGCACGGTAATGATGAATCCTTTCCAACGATCACCCATGATCGAGAAATCAACAATTTTGCGAAGCACCCGCAGATTGAGATACGTAATAACCAGGAAACACAATGCGGTCGCAATAATGATCCCGTAAATGCCAAAGATTGGAGCCAGAATTAAACTCGCTACGAGTTTGACTACGATACCGGCAGCTACACTGATCATTGTAATCCGTGGTTTACCCACCCCAAGCAAGATGGAGTTCGTGGTCATCATCGTAATTTGGAAAATGGTACCGAACGTCAGCAATGTAATGATTGGTGTCCCGTCTGGACTAGTAAACAGCAAGCCGTTAACGGAATATGCTGCCGCACACAGAGCGATAACGATTGGCATTCCTGTCAGAATCGAAATGCGCAAAGCAAGCGTCACCTGATTTTTCAGATGAACTTCATCCTTGCGTGCAAAAGCTGCCGAAATGACTGGCACAAGTGATTGACTCAGTGCGATAGCCAGAATCGGAGGAATACCTGCAATACTTTGGGCCTTGGCACCGAGAATGGCAAGTACTCCTGTCGCTTCATCCAGTCCGATTCGTCCACTAAGCAGTGGAACTACCAGCGATGAATCGATAAAGTTAATCGCCGGAACAGCGAGTGAAGATAATACGATTGGAATCGAAAGTTTGAAAATATCGCTGTAAATGCCCCGCATGGGCAATTGCTCCACACGCTCGTAATTCAATTGCGCCGCACGGTCATTTTTACGCAGCTTCAAGGTGAAGTACAACATGACCGCAAAAGCGCCAATACTTCCGAATACGCCCCCAAATGAAGCCCCTGCAGCAATGGTTTGATCATCATAATTCCATTGCAGCATAACAAACGCCACGATGATCGCTGTACCTACACGTGCAAACTGCTCCACAATCTGTGAAATGCCGCCTGCCGTCATATTGCCGCGACCCTGGAAATATCCACGCATCATTGCGATGGCCGGGAAGAGCAGTAGCGCTGGAGCCAAGGCCCGAATGGCGCTCACCGATTCCGGTACTTTGGATACGTACGTCGCATAATAAGGTGCTGCGAACCATAATAGAGCAGACATAACTACTCCGGCTACAGCCGCAAAGATCAGGGCTGCACGGTAGATTTGTTGTGCTTCACCTGCGCGTCCCAGTGCATAGCGTTCCGAGACCATTTTACTAAGTGTACTCGGTATGCCTGCTGTAGCTACGGTTAACAGCATTAAATATACCGTATTGGAGATGGTAAACGATGCGTTACCGATATCGCCGAGGATATGCTCCAGCGGCACCCGTTGAACCAATCCGAGTACCCTCGCAATTAGCGCAGCTGCCGCCAAGATGAGCGTACCTCTAATGAATGTTTCCTTCTTAGACAAACCAATTCCCCTTCTTTCCCCCACAACGACGTGCATCCAGATGAAGCCGCTCCCGAACGTCTATGCGAATCTTACCACCCAGATAATAAACAGAACAATCATGACGATTTGCAAAATAATTTTCATAACGGTGCTTGTAAACAGCCCCACCACGGAACCAAATCCGACTTTGGAAGCTTTGGCAGGTGAAGACCCTCCGATCAGTTCCCCGATAAAAGCACCGATAAATGGTCCCAGTACCAGTCCGAATGCCGGAATAACAAATGGGCCTATGATGACACCAATCGTACTGAGAGTAGTCGATAATTTGGAGCCGCCGAATTTCTTCACACCCCAGGCACTGACGACATAATCAGCCACAAACAGCACCACTACGATCAAAATCTGGATAATCCAGAACCATACACCGAACGGAACAAAGCTGAAGAACCAGCCATAGACCAGAAACGCGAAGAAAATCGCTACAGCACCAGGCAGTATGGGATATACCGTTCCGGCCATCCCCACCGCAAACAGCAGTACAATTAAAATCCAGCCAACGGTTGCGAGCAAAGGTTACTCCCCCTTCAAAATATGTTCACGGATGACTTCGACAATGCCATCTTCGTTGTTGCTCGCTACGATCAGGTCAGCCGCTTCCTTCACTTGCTCCTGCGCGTTGCCCATGGCAACACCGAGACCCACGGCTTCAATAACCGCCAGATCGTTCAAGCTGTCTCCAACAGCAACCACTTCGGACATCTCTATGCCCAGAAGTTTGCAGACTTCAGCTACACCGCTCGCTTTGGATACACCAGCAGGGTTAATCTCAATATTAACTGGTGAGGAGTTCGTCATTTGCAAGCCGCCCATTTGTTGCAGCTCCATCATAATCTGGTGACGGACTTCATCTACTTCGGTATTGAATCCGAATTTCAGCCATTCCAGACCTTCAATATTGTCCGTCCAGCGATCACGGTTGAACAGCTCTTCCACGGAGTATGCCCAGTACCAGCTATTATATTTTTCGCCAATCTCCTGCATTTTGCGGATCAATGCCGGGTCCATCAGATGGCGCATATGCAGATCATGCGGAGCTTTCCAGACTTCACTGCCATTGACCGTTACCATAGGGGTCTCCAGCCCAAGCTGTACCGCATAAGGCATCGCATGAAAAACAGCTCTTCCCGTCGAAAGGCACACATGCACTCCCCGACGAATGGCGATCTGAATCCATTTGGCGGTTTCCTGTGTGATCTCATGATTATCGTTAAGCAATGTTCCATCCATATCCAATGCAAGCAATTTGTATTTTAGTTCACTCATGCCGTATTTCCTCCTAAGTTGTCTCTCTACTTCTCCCTGTCTAACATACTCTCACAAAAAGATCGCCCGGCATCCGCGTAGGCGGATGCTCCGGACGTCACAGCTAACGACATTTTACCACAGATCGTCGACCTGCAACAAAGTAACCCGTGATAAGGGTGAACCTTTGCAACATGGCTACAGGTGTCTTCCCAATTCATATAAAAGTCTGTTATAAGATAAAACTTACTCAAATCCATGAAAAAACCGCCTGCAATGCAGGCGGCTGCTACTTTTTATCCATTAACGTGCCGCAAATTTGCGACGAGCATACCGGAAGACAATACCATGCTTTGGAGACAGCAGCAGGGCCAGCACAAACAGAATTCCTGCTACCGCCACCATACAACCTGCAATGGAAGCATCCAGCGCGTAAGCCATGATGTAGCCTCCAACCGAGGAAGCTGCTCCTACGAGCACGCTGTACAGAATCATTTTACCCAATCGATCCGTAAGTAAGTAAGCCGTCGCTGCAGGTACAATCAACATGCCTACCACGAGAATAGACCCTACGCTCTCAAATGAAGCCACAGATGTCATGGAAACGAGCCCCATAAGCAGATAGTGGAACAACACCACCGGAATGCCGCAGGCCGCAGCCAGCGCCGGATCAAAGGCACACAACTTGAACTGCTTGTAGAACAAACCGATTACAAGGAGGATGACCAGCAAGGTGATGCCCAGCATCCAGACCGCCCTTGGGCCTACATCCGTCCCTCCAAGGGTTAGGGTATCCCACTGGACATAAGCGATCTCACCGAACAAGACACAATCAAGATCCAGATCAATATGCCCAGCATTTAGACTGATCAAAATGACACCCACTGCGAAGAGTGCCGTAAACACTATTCCGATGGAAGCATCCGATGATAGTCCTCCGGCCTGCAAGCTTTGAATGAAGAACACCGTCAGTAATCCAAATACCGTTGCGCCGAGCAGCATCCATAACGAATCACGTGAGCCACTCCACAGGAAAGCAATCGCAATACCCGGGAGAACCGCATGACTGATCGCATCTCCAACCAGAGCCATTCGCCTTAATATGAGAAAACAGCCAAGAATAGCGCAGGCGGAGGATACCAGGATAGCCGTCAATATAATCCAAAACGTTGCCATTACAACTCACCCCGTTCCTGCTGTGCTCGCTGTGCAGAGAGTGTCTGTAGCGTGGCATGTTCTTCTCTCAAGTAAGCGGATCTCGCCTGCATACTTCGTAAACGGCGTGCTAACAGTCCGCGCCGTGGAGCAAGCAATGCGGAACCTGCAAATAGCACTGTCGCTGCCAGTACCGTTACTGGCCCTGTCGGCAGATTAGGCACCAATGTGCTGAAGATTGTACCTGTCGCACCGCTCAGTGCTCCAAATACGCCGGCCAACAGTACCATAAGCGAGAGCGAGTCCGTCCAGCAGCGAGCTGCTGCCGCCGGGGTAACCAGCAAAGCGGCGACAAGCACCACGCCAACCGCCTGAATCCCCGCAACAACCGCAATAACGGTCAACAGCAGAATCAGTTGTTCCAGCATGCCAACCGGCAGTCCCATACCCCGTGCGAATCCCGGGTCAAAACTCACCAGCTTGAATTCCTTGAACCATGCCAGACAGGCGATCAATAATACAAGACAGACACCGCCCATGACATACACATCCGTCATCACCATGGATGCGGCCTGACCAAACAAATATTTATCCAGTCCACTCTGACTGCCACTCGCACCGTGTTGAATCCGAGTAAGCATCACTACGCCAATACCGAAAAATACAGTCAGCACAATCCCCATTGCCGCATCCTGCTTGATCCGAGAATACCGTGTAATCCAAGATATGCCGAAGGTCGCAATGATCCCAGCCACAAGCGCACCGAACAGAAATAATCCTACTGATTTGGTTTCAGTCAACATAAACGCAATACAAATTCCTGGCAGAGCTGCATGAGCCAGCGTATCTCCCATGAGACTTTGACGACGCAAAAATGTAAAAGAGCCAATAATTCCACTACTGAATCCGAGTAACAAGCAGCCAAGCAATATCCAGCGTGTATTGGGATCGGACAAAATGGCTACTATCCAGTTCCACATGCACTACACCTGGCCTTTCTCCGACCGGCTGCCGATCATCGCTATCCGGCCTCCGTACGTCTCTTGCAAAGTATCCGGTACAAATACTTCATTCGTGGGTCCACCTGCAACCAGCCGTCCATTAAGCAGCAGCACATGGTCGAAATATTCCTCCACTGTCGCCAGATCATGGTGAACAACTAGTACGGTCTTTCCTTGCTTCTTCAGTTGTTCCAACAGTGAAATGATAGCTTTCTCCGTTGTGGCGTCCACACCTGCAAACGGCTCATCCATAAAATACAATTCCGCATCCTGTACCAGTGCTCTTGCCAGAAAGACACGCTGCTGCTGTCCACCGGACAGCTGACTGATCTGGCGGTACATATAATCACCCATTCCGACTTGCTCCAGGCAGTGAGCTGCCAGATCCCGTTCTTTTTTGCCTGGACGGCGGAACCAGCCCAGATGCCCATAACGCCCCATCATGACAACATCGAGGGCGTGAGTTGGGAAATCCCAATCAACAGATTCACGCTGAGGTACGTAGCCGATACGGCGACGCTGTTCTCGGTAGGACTGGCCAAAAATTTTAACCTCACCGTGCATTTTGGGCACTAGTCCCAGAACGGCTTTGATCAAGGTAGATTTCCCTGCCCCATTGGGGCCAAGAATGCCAATCAGCTGACCTTCCGGGATATCAAAAGACACCCCACTGAGCACCGGCTTTTTATGGTAAGCCACCGCCAGGTCCCGAACGCTAAGCGGAGCTGATGTAGGCTGTGTTCCCTTCAGATGGTTAGCATTTGGTTGTGATTGAGATTTTTCGGATAAAATTGTATCGCTCATGCTCTGTCCACTCCTCTCTTCATATCGTTTATCATTTTAATGCCTCTACAATCGTCTGAGTGTTATGGCGGATCATGCCAATATACGTTCCTTCTTCTGTTCCCTCAGCACCCATCGCATCCGAGAACAGTTCACCACCAATGCTTACGGTATGTCCTTTTTCGGCTGCACCAGCAATAATGGCTTCCATCGCTTTTGCTGGTACGCTGGATTCTACAAATACCGCTTTGATATTGTTGTCCACAAGATAATCTCGCAACTCACTGACATCTCTTGCACCATATTCTGCTGCTGTACTGATTCCTTGAAGCCCCATCACTTTCATGTCATAAGCTTGGCCGAAGTATCCAAAGGCATCATGCGCCGTAACCAATACCCGGCTGGCTTCCGGAATCTCCTGGATTTTTTCCCGCACCTCGGAATCCAATGCCTCCAGTTTGGTTAGATACTGCTCTGCCTGGGCCTTGTACTCTTCTGCATGTTCCGGGTCTGCTTCCACGAGCGTATCGCGCACAGCCTCTGTGGCATGCATCCAGTGGCTAACATCAAACCAGACGTGTGGGTCGTATTCCGTTCCGCCTGTATCTTTTCCTGAACGCAATTCCTCCACCGGAATGTTCTCCGAGACAGCTGTTACTATTTTGCTCTTGGACATTTTCTCTAAGATGTCTGTCATTTTGCCTTCAAGATGCAATCCGTTATAGAAGATAACTTTTGCTTGCTCCAGCTTCCTAATATCTCCCTGTGAAGCCTTGTACAAGTGAGGATCTACCCCTGGGCCCATCAGCCCGGTCACATCAACATATGCCCCGCCGACTTCACGCGCTACATCCGCAATCATGCCTGTTGTGGCTGTGACCTGCACCTTCCCTTCACTACCTCCTGTTTCCGCTGCACCTGAGCACGCTGTTAGCACGATAACCAGAACAACAGCTGCCAGCGTCATTAACCCTCTCTGAATGCTCCTCATCTTCACCATCAACAATTCAAACCGCCCCTTTCCCTCTCCTAACATAATTGTCCTAATCTAATTTTGTTGTACAAGGTATTAAAATTTATACAAGACTAATAATGTTTCCCTTGTGCAAATTTTAGCCGATGCAAAATAAAAAGGCAAGGGATAATTTCCCCTGCCTGTCCAATTGAGTATATGGGCGATTTAATTAGATTGTTTGTCTTTTTTCGCTTATCTGTGCTAATTCATTTGCGTTTCTTCACGTTACTCTGTATCTTTCCCCTGATCTTTCTTCCCTTTTGGATTCCCATCAAGGCCATATACTTCATCGTAAGCATCGAAAATTTTACGTGCAATCGGAGACGCACTAACCGATCCAAAGCCACCTTCAGGCACAACAACCGCTATAGCCAGCTTCGGATTATCCCGTGGTGCAAATGCGATAAATACTCCGTTTTCCTTTTTGTTCGGCCCTGTTCCCTGCTCCGAGGTTCCTGTTTTTCTCGCATAATCGTAGGGGAAACCGTCAAACGAACTTACTTTGGTAACCATACCCTTGTGCACTTCATTCCAGTATGCATCCGCAAAATCAACCTCGTTTAACACTTTTGGTTTAATTTTCTTCACCACATTACCTTCTGCGTCACGGATTTCCTTTACTAAATGAGGCTCGATCCGTTTGCCTTTATTCGCAAGCATTGTCGTATATTGTGCAAGTTGAAGCGTTGTATATTTACCTTGCTGACCAAATGAGGCAAAAGCCAGACGGGTCAAACCTGATTCATTATTTTTACTATTATATTCAAGAGTGCCCAGATACTCTTTCGGAAGATCAACTCCTGTAGACACGCCTAAACCGAACTCTTTCATATGTTCGTCCCACACTTTTACACCCTTGGTCGCCCCATATTTGTTATAGAGACCCTTACCCACCATATCGATCATAAAAGCATTGGAAGACTTCTCAATCGCTCTTCTCGCCGTAATAGAGCCGTTAAATGCCGAGTGTGAATTCCTAACCTTTCTTCCATCTTTGCCTAATGTAGCATAGCCTTGGTCATAATAGGTTTGCCCAGTACTGAACAGACCTTCTTTCAACCCAATTAGTACGCTAAGAGGCTTAATAACGGAACCCAACAAAATAACGGACTCGGCCTTTTTACCTGATTCATTAGGAGGGAACGACTCCGTAGTTCCGTTGCGGAATACATACTTGATCTTCTCATAATCCCAGTCATTCGGATCATAGTCCGGCATACTCGCCATAGCCACTACATTGCCTGTATCCACTTCCATGGCTACCGCGTATCCCGTTATAGCTTTAGGCAACTTCCTTAATTCATCTGTAATAGCTTGTTGTGCAACCATCTGAATTTCCTTGTTGATCGTTGTTACAAGCCCGTATCCCTTTTCAGGTGGAGTCAGATTCATCGTCCCGTCCGGCAAATTTCGTGCATCAATATCAATGGACTGGTAGCCACTTCGTCCACGAAGTTCTTCTTGATATTGCAGCTCCAAGCCGTCAAAGCCTACCTTCTCTTCTTCGTGATAAATAAGACCCGGGTCACGCTGGATACTTGCTGATTCCCGAATGGCTTTATACTTTTTAAGTGTATCCGGTGCCCGTTTGAATTCTCTTGTATATCCAATCACTTGAACGGCTACCCCATCTGGGTCGTATCTTCGGACATTTTCCTCAAGGACCATAACGCCTGGAAACTCTGCTTTTTTCTCCATAAAATAGGCAATCTCTTTGGTTGTTAAATCGGATTTAACCAACCTTGGTACATATCCAAAAGTCTTCTGATAATCCAGATCCAGTCGCTTCATGATCTCTTCTGCATCTGGTTGTTCTTTGTCCCCCGGATTAAACTGTTTAAACACAGCCGCCAGTTCATCAGCAAGTTCCTGTGCCTCCTGCTTGCGGTCATCATTTCTATAATCCTCATACAACAATACATAGAGGGACTGCACAGGCTCCGAATAAGCCAGCGCAACTTCCCCTGTCGCATCGTAGATTGGCCCACGAACAGGAGCGAGCGGAATATCTTTAGTATTTCGGCTGGTTTCCATATAGGTCAGTTCAGGTCCCTCGACAAATTGCACAAAGGCCAATCTGAAAATTAGGATACTGAATATCACAAACGCAGCGAAAAAAAACATATTCATTCTTACACTAGATGGCTTGTTGTTGACTGGTGTATCTTCATTGGACATTTTCTTTTTCCTCAATCGGTTAAACATGGGATAAGCCTCTCCGTTCTTATGTAAAAGTAGATTCATCTATCACGCATATTGCATCAATCGGTTCAAGTAACATACCTTTCCTTCTACAAGTCTATCAAAGGTCAACTGCCATGTCCTCCAGATTTTGGTTACATTTTCGTAAACAGAAGAGACATATGCCGACTCTTTCGAAACGATGTCAATACAGACATATCGTTAATCTCTTTAATCCTGAAATAAATTTTCATTCTCTTATATAAACGTGACATGCATGATGTTTGTTACATATTGATTTGCAGCAGCTTGTGGAAAAGAGACCTCTCAGTCCTGGCAAACGTAAAAAGGACCCTCGAAAGGGTCCCTTCTTTTGGAATCAAAGAATCACATTACTGTGTATCTGATTCCTTATTTTTATCTTTTTTCGGTACACCGTCCAGACCAAATTCCTCGTCATACGCGTCGAAGATCGCACGTGCAACAGGGGCAGCACTGCTCGAACCAAAGCCCCCTTCAGGAATAACCACGGCTACAGCCAGCTTCGGATTGTTGCGTGGAGCGTAAGCAATAAATACCCCGTTATCCACCAATTTGCCTCCGACTAACTGTGTGGATGTACCTGTTTTTCTTGCAAAGTCATAAGGGAATCCACTAAACGCTGTTACTTCGGTTGCCATGCCTCGCTGTACTTCATTCCAGTAAGCATCATTAAAATCGACTGTGCTGAGCACTTTCGGTTTCATTTTCTCAACCACATTGCCTTCCGAATCACGGAACTCACTGACTAATTGTGGCTCCATGCGTTTTCCTTTATTCGCTAGCATCGTAGCATACTGTGCCAGCTGCATTGTTGTATACTTCCCTTGTTGTCCAAAGGAGGCATATACCAGACGTGTTAAAGAACTTTCCAATTCATTCTCATATTCTTTGAGACCAGGCTTCTCATTAGGCAAGTCTACTCCTGTAGACACACCAAGACCGAATTGTTCCATGTACTTATCCCATACGCCAATACCCTCTGCACCATACTTCGAGTACAGTTTCTTCCCGATCTCGTCGATCATAAACACGTTCGAGGAATGTCGAATCGCATCACGAGGAGTTAACGAACCATACACGTGACCGGAGGAATTCTGTACTCTGCGGTTATCCCCACCAAAAGTCGTTGAACCTCTGTCTGAATATACTGTATTTGTTGTGAAAAAACCTTCCTTCAAACCAATCAATACACTAAGTGGTTTGATTGTGGAACCAAGCAATACAACAGATTCCGCCCGTTTACCTGAATCGTCTGGCGGGAATCCACGAATGGTACCATTTTGATAAATATATTTTATTCTATCGTAATCTTCAGTACTTATACCGCCAGTTCTCCATACGTTCGTGTCGTAATCCGGCATACTGGCAGCAGCAACGATTTTCCCTGTATCCACTTCCATCGCTACCGCAAAGCCTGTTTTTGCATTGGGATGAAGCTTACCGGAGACCTGATGTGTGTGCAGCCAGCTTAGTTGATCCAGTATCGCTTGTTCCGTTTTCACCTGAACATTTTTGTTAATCGTTGTAATCAGATCATACCCTTTTTCGGGTGGGGTAGAGCCTGCTACACCTTCAGGCAAGTTACGTAAGTCAACGTCCACGGAGTTATAACCGCTTTTCCCTCGCAGAACATCCTGATATTGCAGTTCCAGTCCATCAAAACCAACAAACTCATTCTCGGTATATACAAGACCTGGGTCCGTTTGCTTTTTATTGGCCTCATCGACCTCTTTGTATTTATTGAGTGTTTTAGAGCTTTTGAACTTTTTGAGATAACCAATCGTCTGAACGGCTACCGTATCCGGATCATAGTAACGCACACTTTCCTCTACAATCTGAATTCCCTTGAATTCATCCTTGTGCTGCAGGAAATAAGCCACTTCCTCATCGGACAGATCACTCTTGATCAGACGTGGCATGAACCCGTTTGCCTTACGCGAATTGAGGTCCATTGCTTCTAAGATGTTATCGACCGTAAGGGCCTCGGAATCCTTTTTCTTATACTGCTCAAAAACATCATGCAACCGAGTTGCGATGTCCTCCACTTCCGCTATATTCGGATTTGGCTTACCATCCACATCCCCATAGTTTTTGTATAAAGTCAGATACAAGGATTGAATCGGCTTGGAGTAAGCCAGCTTTACCTCGCCCGTGGAATCATAGATGGTTCCTCTCACGGGAGCGAGTGGTACATCTTTGGTAATATTACTCGCTTCCTCCTGACTGAGCTCAGGGCCTTCCACGAATTGCAAAAATGCCAGCCGTACAATAATAACGCTAAAAATAACAAAGGAAGCGAAGAAAAATACGTTCATCCGGTAACTGAAGCGCCGCTTGTCCGTAAGTTCGTCCTTCTCTTTTGAATGATTTTTCATTCATCCTACCTCTTTCATGACTTGATGCATACCGTCCAGGCTGTACAGCCTCGGCATGATAACCTGGCAACGTCGTCATCTCCCGGACCCATGTCCGGCGTAATATTAAGCTGATTGATCTTTCAGATGGGTATCGGCAAAGTTAGGAGGATTGAACCAATCACCACTAATCGCCCAAGTGGGGTCAAGCGGAATCCAGCTTTCCGAATCACTTAAATATATTTCATTCCAGGCATGTGGACCATATCCACCCTGCCCATTATAACCAAGTCCTGTAACCACTTTGACTTCCAGACCCTGTGAACGAGCCATGACTGCATATAAACGAGCGTAATCGATACATACGCCTTCACGTGTATCAAATGTATTTTGTGGCGTCTGCTCGTGCCATATGCCCTTTTGCTCATAATCATCCACTTTACCATAGTCATATTGAATGCGAGAACCTACCCAGTCATATAATGCCCTGGCTTTGGCTTCATCTGTCGTTTGACCTTTCACAATTTCTTTTGCCGCAGATTCAATATCCGCCGGAATGTTATGGTCAATGACTTCATATTTGCGTTGCAGGATCGCGCCAAGTTCCTTTTGCACGGCTTGCGTAAATACGGGCAGCTTGTCCTTAATAAATGTACCTGATAATGGCTCTATAACAGATTTGGCCCCTTGCATATAAATGGGTGAAGCCTCTACATAGCGACTAAACATGCTGCCCGGATAGAGACTTACAATCATGAACAACACGGCAATCACAATCATCCCGCGGACGGAGCCAATGACTGTACCAATCACAGCACCTGTAAAGCGGCTGAAAAATCCTTTGGGTCTGCTCTCTTGCTCTGCTGAACTGTATCTTCTGCTGAAAATAAGGGAAGAGAGCAATCCGAGAATCAATCGGATGAAGCCATAACTAAGCACAAACAACACGGCAAACCGCATCAGCGGGAAATCAGCAATGGCCGTAATCAATGTATAATACATCTGCTCCCATCGGTTCAATTCACGGTTTGGCATGTCTGCCGCATGCACAGACAACCATTGCTGAACATATGGCGCAAGCCATAATGTTAAACCGATGGATAACAAAATACCAATGACCGCCATAATGCCATCCATGAGGAACCCAAAGAGTCTTCCAGCCGAACGTGAAGCACCTCTGGACCACCCCTGAAGCAATGAAGCGGCCACAATCAGCAGCAGCATAATCGTTATGCCGTTGAATTCTTTCAGACTATCCAGCCAACTTTGCAGCACGTGTCCATTCCTCCTTTACTACGAAGACGGTGCTGTTCCGTTCTCCTGTGCCTGTTCGACAAACGTACGTATGGTGTCATTGTCGAGTTTCCATTCGCCAAGTGAAATTCCGCGGAAGGTCACATCGACTTTATCTGATTGAGTTCTGCCTTTAATCTCCACATTGGGACTTGTGATGGTGAACGCCCCATCCTGTCCTTTGACGTATTTAGCTTTGGAAGCTTCCTTAAGCATCATGCTGGTCGCTTCCTTCTTCAATGTGTCCATCGTACTTGATTGTACGTCAGTAACTGTCTGTTTGATCTGATCAATGGAGATGCCGCTGTATATCAGTAGAGCCGCAATAATGATGATGGCAATCGCCCATTTCAATACGGTTTTGACCACGTTCAGAACAAAGAACAAAATGATCAACGCAACCACGATCACCAGCCAGTTCTGCATCACAAACTCTTTGATTACTTCTATGTTCATGACTACACCTTCCGTATTAGAGTTGATTATTAACACTTCCCGAATATTATACATGATTTCCGAAGCTGCTGTCAGCTAAGCCCTCCTATGTAAAAATAAACGGTCTAAGTTCGTCCCGCCGGGCGTACAAGTAGTACCATGAGGTTCTGTCCAAGGAACGGGGAACACGTCATGACCAGTTATTGAATATGCATCGCTTAACAAGGAGGGGCTTCTGTGAAAACGGCCATCTGGCTATATCTATTTTTGTTCCTTGCTGTTTTTGATTTGCACGCCCAGTATCCAATCTTGACCCCTTTCGCTATCTCGCTCGGGGCGGCCCCGACCTTCATCGGCTGGATGATGGGCATCTATTCCTTGACTCATCTCCCAGGCAATCTGATCGCCGGAACCCAAATCGACAAACATGGCAGTCGTCGTTACATTGTGTTTAGTTTGCTGGGTGCAGGCATCATTTTGCTTATCCAGGCGCAAATCCATACGCCATGGCAGCTGCTCGCCCTGCGCTCCATCAGCGGTTTTGTACTTGCTTTTCTCTCTCCGGCCTGTCTCGCACTGCTTGCGCAACTGTCAAGTGATCCAATCAAGCAAGGCAAGTATATGTCAGGCCATGGCGTCGTACATACGCTGGCATCCGTGGTGTCCCCTGCCGCAGGCGCATTGATCGTCGGAGCTTTAGGATTTTCCGCCACCTTTGCGAGTCTCGGTTATCTGCTCATTCTGTCCGGTGTTATCGCATGGTTATCCATGCCCAAAGGCCTCGCTGAGGTTCAGCACGAAAAACTGACCGAGCCTGCCATGCCTAGCAACCTGGTTGAAGAAAAAAGAAAATTCCTGCCCGTATCTTGGCGATACTTTGCTCTGCCCCTTGTCATTGCGTGTGCCCAAGGAATTCTTTTTTTTGAACTACCACTGCGCGGAGGCGGACATTCATCCATGATGTCTACCGGACTTTTGTTTTCCATTATCAGTATTGGAGCACTATTTACCCTGAGCTTGCTATTTCTCAACCGTTATTCCCCCAAACTGCGGTTGATTGCAGGTGTGCTGCTAATGTCTTTATGTTTCTTTGCTATGGCGGCGATACCACAGATTCCGTTGTCATCCGTGCTTTTCGTTCTGGGGATGTCTAAAGGCATTATTTTTCCAGCCATGGCAACACTCTTTATTCATTTAAGCGGTGGAAACAAGCTGGGTCGCATCTTCTCATTGCAATCCATTGCTACCTCCATCGGTTCTTTCATCGGCCCAATCACAGCAGGACAGCTTCGTGTGGGTTTATCGCCGTATTTCATTGCTTTTGTATTATTGATGATCGGCATTATGCTGCTCCCTTATTTCACAGCCAGACGCGAAGCTTCCCTATCTGATCCTAAAAGCATACTGAGTTAACCATCTCAGAATGCTCTATATCCATAGCCTTTGACAAAAGAAAGGCTTGTATTTTCCTTGGCTTTGCATCATTCCCCCATTTACAGCTAAACTATATAAAATGGACTGATGTTTTACACACGAACGGAACGGACAGACATTCAGTTTCAAAATGTGGAAAAGAAGTTAGAAATCAAAGATGTTTCTGTCAGCGTAGTCGCACGTGTAAAAATTAGAAGGTCCATTTTATATAATCCAGTCGATTTTCGCTGCAACATTTCCCGGGGAATGTCGACATAAGCTCTCGATCAAGAGGTGAATATGATGCCTATTCATGTCATTGTGGAAGGTAAAAACGACCGCAGCAAACTAAAACGTCTTGTAAGACCCGAAATCAACATTTTGTGCACGTTTGGAACACTGAATTCCCTCAAGCTTGAGTCGCTGCGCAAACAGGTTGGTTACGATGAGGTCTACTTATTTATGGATAATGACAGTTCGGGCAAAAAAATCAGGGGTGTGCTGCGAGATGCCTTCCCGGATGCGGTACAGATGTATACGCGACGCGGTTATGCCGGTGTAGAGGGAACTCCCGATGAATACATCATCGCCCAGCTGGAGAAAGCCGGATTGGAATCGTATATCCAATATCCTGAATTCCCATCGTTTTAGACCATAAGAGGCTGCTCACCAGGGTAAACATTCAACCCAGGAAGCAGCCTCTTTATTTGGCGATTATAATAAACGCATCTTTATTCCTTGATCAGATTGCGAATGTCTTCCGCAATGACTGCTGGTTCGACATCCTCTGTATTAAACGCATTGTATACCTTACGCAACTGGTTATTCCGATCCACCAATCCAATCATGTTCATATGGGCAAAATCGTCCTTGTTCTCACCCTGAATGAGGATCTGGAATGAATCCTTGGCGAGCTGCTTCGTCTGATCCATATCCCCCCGCAGGAAGTACCAGCCCTCATAATCCGCGTGGAATCGATCTGCAAATTCCTTAATCTTCTCCTTGGTATCCACTTTCGGATCAAATGAGATGGACACAAAAGAAACATCCTTGCCAAAGCTACCGTCCTCTTTCAACAGATCCTGCACCTGGGATAACGTAAACGTCGTAATTGGGCACACATCCGGACAACTGGTGAAATAAAAGTAGAACAAACGCACCTTGCCTTTGGTATCATCCAGAGATACTGTGCTTCCATCCACATTTTCCATCGAAAAGGATTGAATCTCCCGAATTTCGGGTAACTTTTCCTTGCTGGCAAATACGGTGCCCCACATTAAATACACCGCCATAATCAGCGCAAGTCCTAGCAGCATCCATGTCCATTTATACTTTTTCAGCATCATTATCGTCCCTTCCGATATCAGATCATATGAATACGCATACATAAAATTTTAACGATTTTCTATAAAATTCATGGACTCTGGATCGTGTTTTTAATAGCATTTTCTCATTCCCATACCACTTTGATGCATATGTATACCAAGAACCCAACCGACAATGGGCTCTGTTGTTATTGTAGCTGTTCCACGGACCTGTGCCCATCTAATGTTTATTAGCATTTCCTAATGCTCATTTGTGCACTGTATCCAGAATCATCAATATAAAACTTAAGGATAGATAGTTAATGGAGTAAAGGAATACCTTTTTGGCCCAGGCATCTGTGTTTTGTGCACTAAAGCCTTTAAGTGCATAGTACAGCCACAGCACGGAAAGTATCAGTGAGACGGTCAAATAGAAGATTCCTGCATACCCGTAAGCATACATGAGAACCGGGACAAAGATTTGCAAAACCAGATAAGGAATCATCTGAATCTTGGTCCGTTCAATACCCTTTACAACTGGTAATAGCGGAAATCCACCAGCCCGATAATCTTCCACCCTGCGGATCGCGAGCGCCCAGAAGTGTGGAGGCTGCCATAAAAACAACATGGCCAGAAGCAGCCATGCACCAAGATCCATACGTCCGGTTACTGCGACATACCCGATGACTGGCGGCATTGCACCAGACAGGCCACCAATGGAGGTGCTCCATGTCGACGAACGCTTTAACCAAAGGGTGTACATAATCACATAGACAAACATGCCAAAAATGCCGCATAATCCGGCAAGTACCCCGGAAAAGGAAAAGAGTACGGATAATCCAATCACACCCAAAATAATGGCATAGGATAGAACGACTTTGGGTGTTAAACGTCCTGTTGGCAAGGACCTGTTGCGGGTACGTTCCATTTTGAGATCAAGTTCACGATCAAAGTAATTGTTAAATACACAAGAAGAAGCCATAATCAGCACCGTTCCAAGCAGGGTCAGCACCATCTTGCCATAGTTGACGTCCCACTGGGATGCAAGCCAAAAGCCACCAAAAACCGCAATAAGGTTGGTTCGAAGAATGCCCGGTTTCGTAATATGGATAAAATCTTTCCACGTCCCTGATTTCATCGGAGGCGCAGATCGTGTTGACGAATCGGAAGAAGCCTGGTATCTCAATGGATTGTCCACGCTTGTGAATCCCCCTTCTTCTTGATCTCATGGAGGTTTCTCTCTCTGCCTCCGATATAAAGTTTATCACAGGAAAAGGAAAAAGAGTTTGACAATGCTCGTACAATTGCTGTCAATTGAGCAGGTTCTTGTCATATCTTTGGAAATTAGGGTGTTTTGCTTCCCGGTAGGCGGATAATATACACTATATATGGGTATCACCTAGATAGAGAAGCAACTCGCATTAACGATACACCACACAAAGGAGACGTTTATGGATACTTCTACACATTTTGTCATGGGGATTGGTTTGGCCGGTCTGGCTTATGTCGATCCTGTTGTCGCGACGAGTCCCATGCTCGCAGCCGCGGTCATGGTTGGTACCATTGCAGGCTCGCAGGCTCCTGACATCGACACTGCGTTACGTCTCAAAAGTAACTCGCTCTACATTCGGAATCACCGGGGTATGTCTCATTCATTGCCATTTCTACTGTTATGGGTTCTGCTCATCACCGGAGTCATTGCACTGATCTTCCCGGGTGTCGCTGTTGGACACGTCGCGGCCTGGACTGCTGTCGCCGTAGGCGTACACGTTTTTACCGATTTGTTCAATACCTATGGAACCCAGGCAGCACGACCTTTTACAGAGCGCTGGATTGCCTGGAACATCATTCATATTTTTGATCCGTTTCTGTTTACCACACATGTGCTGGCCATTTTGTTATGGGCTTTCGATTTGATCGCCCCTGCTCCACTCTTTGTTTCACTGTATATTTTGATTGGCTTGTATTATGTATGGCGGACAATAGCACGTGCTATGGCTGTTAGACAGGTGAAGCGACTCGACAAAAATAATTCTGAGGCTCATTATATGGTCATCCCAACGATATCCTGGAACCGCTGGCATGTGGTGAAAAGATATGTAGACGGCAGTTATGAGATTGGCAAAATGGATCATTCCGTCCTAACCTGGAATCTCCATGCTTCATCGTCCACTCACGCGGCTGTCGTCGCCTCACGCAAATCTCCTGAAGTCACTGCGTTTCTGTACTTCACCTCCTATGCTGTTGCAGAGGTGGAAGAATTACCAGCAGGATACAAGGTTCGCTGGGCAGATGTGCGTTATCGACACCGCAAACAATATCCATTTGTCGCTGTAGTCGTTATGGATCGAAATTTCGAAACGATTGATACGTATGTCGGCTGGTTAAGTGACGAGAAAATGGATAAAAAACTTTTATCCGCACGCTCTTGACGAAAGGTGCACGGAAGGGCACAATCAGACATAGGAACGAATGCGCGCGAGAAAGCCCGGAGCGTTTCCGCTCCGGGCTTCTGCTTGTTGCTGTTTGGTTATAATAATTATTTGCCAGACCCAGCCAGAGACTGCTCAGCGATTTGTACCAGACGTTTGGTGATATACCCGCCCAGAGATCCTGTCTCACGGGAAGTGTAGTTACCGTAGTAACCGTCTTGTGGGATAGTTACACCCAGTTCTTGTGCAGCTTCGATTTTCAATTGTTGCAGTGCTGAGTTTGCTTGAGGTACCACCAAGTTGTTAGAACGAGATCCTTGAGCCATATTTAAAATCTCCCTTCAATCTGTGTCTGTAATGTAATTGCAAGCTTGCAAGATTATTATGGCTCGTGTGCTTCAGGTTATACGGAATTCCATCAAATTTCTATATGGAGGTTTTTCCCAATGAGCAAAGGTTTATCGCTATGGTTTGCATTCTCTTCGATTATGTTGTTAGCGGTTACGGCGATTATGATCTCTTACTCCGGCTGGTTGGCTACGCTACTGTTTGTCGTATCCGTTGCCAACATCGGCTGGGGATTCGTTATTCGCGCAAAGAAAGAGCGTCGTGAAGCACGTACCACCTCGGAAACCGCCTCTTGACCGGTAAACTTCATAGGTATAGTACGAAACGATAATAAAGAGGAGCCCCATCAGGGCTCCTCTTTATTATGTGAACAATTCATCTACTTTAAGTTACTTGCCTCGTCCAACTACAACGTACGTCTAGGAACAAACCCCATACGTTCTTTAACCGCATTAAGTGTCTGAGAAGCCACCGCTTCTGCGCGACGAGCTGAAGTTTCCAGGATGTCGGCCAATTCGCCGGACTCACGAATCTCACGATACCGTTCCTGTAAAGGTTCAATAGCGGATACGACCACTTCAGCCAGTTCTTTTTTGAATGGACCATACATTTTGCCTTCATAGCGCTCCGCTACTTCTTTCAATGACAGACCTGCGCATTCAGCGTAGATACTCATCAGGTTGCTGACTTCAGGTTTGTTTGCCGGATCATATACAACTTCACGACCGGAATCGGTTGTGGCACGACTGATTTTTTTGCGGATCACATCTGGCGGATCAAGCAAGGCAATGTAGCTGCCTGCATTGGGATTACTCTTGCTCATTTTGGAAGAAGCATCGTCCAGCGACATTACACGTGCACCTACCTGTGGAATATAAGGGTCTGGAATCGTGAAATACTCACCATAACGATGGTTAAAGCGTCCCGCCAGATCGCGTGTCAGTTCCAGATGCTGCTTCTGGTCTTCGCCTACAGGCACAAGATCAGCATTATACAGCAAAATATCAGCAGCCATCAATGAAGGATAGACAAACAGCCCGGCGCCAACGGAATCTTTACCCGATGATTTGTCCTTGAACTGAGTCATGCGTTCGAGCTCGCCCATCGATGTCAGTGTAGTCATCAACCAGCCCAATTCCGCGTGCTGCGGTACATGGGATTGCAGAAACACATTGGATTTCGTAGGATCGATTCCAGCTGCGATAAACAAGGCAGCTACCGCCTCAGATTGCTCACGCAGCGCTGCTGGCTCTTGAGCTACCGTTACAGCGTGAAGATCAACCACCATGAAGTGACATTGGTAATCATGCTGTAATTTCACAAAGTTTTTAATTGCTCCGATGTAGTTGCCCAATGTGAGCTTGCCACTCGGCTGAATTCCCGAAAGTACTGTTTTCATTTCACATAACGCCTCCCTGTTTGTTTTCTTCTTATTCTCCGCGAACGCAAAAAGGCCCCACATCCGCAAGGGACGTGAGACCGTGGTGCCACCCTTATTCGCATTCCTCTAGACCTGATTAGATCATGTAGAAGAAATGCCTTCATTTCTCCGTAACGTGGAGTATACGTCCGATTCTACTAAGGATAGTCCAAGATCAGACTTCGCCTGTTCAAACCAGCACTCAAGGGTCCATTCGGTAAAGAGTTCACACCGGTTCACATCATCCACCGGCTTTCTGAAGAGAGTTCTCTTGGCTTACTTGTCCCTGTCATCGCTTTGATTATCATTCATTGGATAAAACGCATCGTTCAGAATACCATCTTAATCCGCGCGGAGCAGAATGTCAAAATGGGAATAGCTTTTTTTTACCCACTTCACAGAAATCTGTTATGATGGAATTGCTTATCCTATTAGCATTCATTCGGTATGCTAATAGGATAAGTGGCATGTACACAATGACACGCCTGCAACGGCATATAGGAATGGTCGTTTGCAGACAGATTTCAAGTGGGAAAAGGAGCATCGATATGAAAAAAGTGACCAAAGGCCAATGGAATGGTTACGACACGTATATCCTACATAGCCGTGAATTGGAGATTACCCTGCTGCCGCGTCTTGGAAATAATATTATTTCGATTCGCGATCTGGTGCAGGGCCGCGATGTCGTTCGCAGTCCGGAAGAAGATGAACTTGCCTTTTATTTGCAGAAGCCGTATCACTTCGGCGTTCCGCTTCTTGTTCCGCCAGGCCGCATTCATCGAGGACAATTCGAATATGAGGGAGTTCATTACCAATTCGATCAGAATACGGCCAATGACAACCATATTCACGGCCTCCACCGCAGCCAGTCCTGGTGTGTCAGCGACATCGAAGAAGATGAAGATGGCTGTGCAATTACAACGGAATTATTAACTGAAAATGAAAAGCATTGGATGGATCAATTTCCAATTCCTTTGAAGCTTGAGATGACGTTCAGACTACAAAACGCGGTGTTAAGCCAGCGTCTGCGTGTGACCAATCTGAGCTCTACTCCTGCTCCTTTTGGAATGGGATATCATACATGGTTTCTGCTTGACGGCAAACCTGCCGAATGGTCACTTCAACTTCCTGTGTCCGGAATTTACGCTCAGAATGAAGAACAACTGCCTACTGGTGAGATTGAATCTCTCGGAGAATGGTCTTCTTTGAACGAAGGCATGAACATGCAAGGACGAAACTGGGATACCCTTTTGAAAGCTGCCGAAGGGCAACCAGCAGTAGCTCACTTGCGCAGACAGGATGGATATACGCTGAAATATTCAGCGGATGAAGCATATTTCAAACATTGGGTCCTCTTTACAAAGGGCGAATCCGATCAATTTCTATGCATTGAACCTTATACCTGGCTTCCTGATGCACCCAATTTGAATTTAACAGACGAGCAAACGGGACTGATTCGTCTTGAACCTGAACAGCCCGTTGAGTTATTTACACGTATTGAGATTGTTCCGCCAACCGAGTAGTAATCTTGTATTCTCAGGGACCTTCTAGGGAACATAGCCCCTATTTTTTCCTTTTATTCTACGTAGCCGATCCATACTGGGTCGGCTTTTTTCATGTTACATCTCATTTCTTTTATCCAAATTTTCCCTTACGCCATATCATGCATATTTCCTCATTCTCTAACCATACTAACATCACCAAGCCATAAGGAGGTGACACACATGTACGGAGGTCAAAACCAAGGTAGCGGAAGCCGCTCCAACAATCTGGTTGTTCCCCAAGCAAACGCAGCATTGCAACAATTGAAAATTGAAGCTGCACAAGAGCTGGGTGTAACTATTCCCCAAGACGGTTACTACGGTAACTACACTTCCCGTGAGACAGGTTCTCTGGGTGGTTACATCACTAAACGTCTGGTCCAAATCGCTGAGCAGCAATTATCGGGTCGTTCGTAAGCTCGTAATTTGTGCTCGTATATGCAAGAACAAAAAGCGGCCTTCCTCGGAAGTGCCGCTTTCCTGTGCTCATCACAATTATGAAGACGACTCCATGCCTGAATCCATGTATGTATTGGTTCTTGGATAACGAATCATCAGGTTCGCCATATTATAGTTGGACTCCATCGTGGCATCAACCAGAATCATGCCTTGTCTTACTGTAAAATCATATGCAATTTCTCCATGAGTCCAATTTCGCTTGAATTTCAAAGTTTCCAGTGCCATTGCGCGGAAAGAAGAGCGCTGGGTTTCGTTTAATCCACCGTCCTCCACTTCCATTTGACCGTCTCGTCCGGTTATCGGATTATGTCGAATCCCAAACTTCCCAATTACATTATTTCGTATTTGCACAAAAACCACACCTGAATCTAACCCTGATAATTCATGATCAAGCTCTTTGAACACCAAATCCAACTGTCGTGCTAATGAAAGCTGGTCAATTTTTACCATAACGCTCCTCCTTTATGCACTTCATCCTACAAAACAAGGACTTACGACTCATTATATGACAACAAATGTGGTCATTCAACAAAGTCAAACAAACTTGGGTAATTATAACTATAATTTGCACAATTAATTGCCATTTTGCGTCCTTTTAGCGAGTTATTTCTCTCAATTGCGACAAAATATTTAGTGGGACCTTAACTTTAAAAAACACAAAAAGGGCCGCAACCCCGTATGCATTTACACAGGATTGCAGCCTCATTTCATATATAGGAATACTATTTCGCGGATTCTGTCATCTCAAGAAATTGATCAATATCGGTAATGACCAGGTTCGCTGCATTTTGCCAGAAATCAGGTTTTGTGAGATCTGTACCTAGATGTTTCTGAGCCAGTTCTTCTACCGTCATTCGGCCTGTATCTCGCAACAAATCATCGTATTTATCGGCAAATGCCGTGCCTTCCTCCTGTGCTCTAGCGTAGATGCCTGCACTGAACATATATCCGAACGTATACGGGAAATTGTAGAATGGTACACCTGTCAGATAGAAATGCAGCTTGGAAGCCCAGAAATGCGGATGATCAGATGCAAGCGCACCACAGAATGCTTCCTGCTGTGCTTCCACCATGAGCTTGGACAACTCATCTGCATTAACCAAACCTTGTTTGCGTTGCTCATAGAACCGATTTTCAAACAAGAAACGAGCGTGAATATTCATGAAAAATGCAACGCTTCGTTGAATCTTGTCTTCGAGCAGAGCAAGCTTCTCTTGCTCATCCGTTGCTGCCTGAACCAGTGCATCAGCTACAATCAACTCAGCAAAGGTAGATGCCGTTTCCGCCACATTCATGGCGTAGCGTTGATTCAAGGCCGGCAGTTCTTCCATAATGTGCTGATGATATCCGTGACCAAGTTCATGGGCAAGTGTCGACACATTCGACGGCGTACCAGAGAAGGTCATGAAAATACGTGTTGCTTTACTGAGTGGCAAGGACGTACAGAATCCCCCTGGACGCTTGCCAGGACGGTCCTCTGCTTCGATCCAACGTTTCTCAAACGCCATTTCTGCAAATTTGGAAAGTTTGGGACTGAACTTGGCGAATTGATCAACAATATTGATGGCTGCCTCGTCATATGTGACTTTTCCACCCGACTTGCCTACGGGTGCATCTACGTCACTCCAGCTGAGTTTCTCTACACCAAGCAGTTTCGCCTTGCGCTCCAAATATCGAACCAAAGCAGGTTTCGCTCCATTAATCACATTCCACATCGTATCGAGCGTCTGGCGCGACATGCGGTTGATCGCCAAAGGTTCCTTTAGAATGTCATCCCAGCCGCGCTTCTCATACAATTTGAGACGGAAACCGGCGAGATGGTTTAAGGTATCTGCGCAGAAGTCTTCGACATCCGTCCAAGCCTGTTCCCAGTTAGCGAATACAGTCTCGCGCACATTTCGGTCACTGTCGCTCAGCTTATTCGCAGCCTGACCTGCGGATAACATCACCGTTTCACCATTTTGTTCAAATGGGATGTTAACCTTGCTTACAATGGTGTTATAGAATTTGCCCCACCCATGGTAACCATCTACGCCGAGATCCAGCGCAAGACCTTCAAGTTCAGGTGACAGTTTCTCACGAGCTAGCGTGCGGCTCTCGTTCAGTGCAAAGGCAAGCGGCTGAACATCTTCCCGAGCAATCCATGCTTCCCATACAGAGTCTGTCGTCTGGCTAAGTGTATTATCGAATTGGGACTTGGCACTATTCAGCATCGCGGCAAGAGAACTAATAGTTCCCTGAAGCTGGACTGCTTTTTTATCATTTTGGTTTTGTGAAGAAAGACAGGACACAAATGCCGACCCTTCCGAAATTCGGATATAACAGCTCTGCAGCAGTTCAAGGATCGGATCAAATGTATTCGTTTCTTCCAGCGACTTGGGTGCAGGTGTTTCTTTCAAAAGGGCTTGCAGCTTGCGTACATCCTGCTCCAGCTCAATCAAATACGCAGCAAACGACTCGGAGGCAGAACCTCCACTAAAAATGGACTCCAAATCCCAGACGGGTTGTAATGGTGTTTTCATTTAAATAAGGCACCTCTCTCAGTAGAATGGATAATTAACCTTGAATTAGAACTGGTTTTATAAGCGCTATATCTCTATACTAGAGAAATAGTTTAAGCTATTTTCAGGAGGTAATCGTATGAAACCTTTACAAGTCTCGGCTGACACAGCCGTCAAATTAGCAGAATCTCTAGGTGTTCCCCTCGAACATCTGATGCATATGCCGCAGCATATTCTGATGCAGAAAATCGCCGAGTTGGCCAAAGAAGAAGCGGCTAAACCTGCCTCTACGGAAGGCGAGCAAGAATGATCCCCTTTGAGAACAGCTGGCCTTACGATATTGTAATGGGGGACATTTATGTACAGCAATGTCCGTACTGCCATGCAAACAATGTACTGCTGCCACTCAAACCAAAGGAGCTTGTACGCATTCGCGAAGGAAAAAAGAAATTACTGGTCTTTCCTTGTTGTAATGCCAGCATGACTGTGATCGACAATGATAGTGATTACCTGCTGTCCAGTCGTCCTGTCCGCAATTAAAGAACAACTGTCACTTATCAAATGGGGCTGCGTTTCGCAGCCTCTTTGTCTGCTTCAATCATTTCATCTGGCAATTCCACCTTGCTCGAAATCATCTGTTCCCGCAGTAATGCCCACTGCTCTCGCGAAGCACGAATCATGGCAGCATCGGTAATGCGCTTGTCATGAATGACCCTGCCGAACCATTTTACAGCCTCATGGAATCGGCCTACCCTGCGGTTCAACTCTCCCAACAGATAAAGAAGCTTGGCTTCATTCCCGCCAGTACCTTCCCGTTCATAAACCTTTACATAAGCCTCAAGACTAAATTCAAGAAAACGGTTTTCCTGGGTATGATCCTCCATGTACCGATACAGCCAGGCAATATGATGCAGCAGGCCTGCAACGACACGATCTTTCTCCTGAATAACCTGCGCAACCAGCAGTCCAAGCTTGTACGAATCCATCGCCTGTTCCAGTGTCCGCGCTCCGCTATAATCTCGTTTCACCCAACGATTGCCGATCTGCTCCTTAAAAGCCTTGCGCTGTTTATCGTTTAATTGTTCTGTCGAATTCTCCGTCGAAGCGAATCCACATTCGGGACAGATTCGAACAACATAGAAATCCGGATTTTCCCGCTTGTAGTACGCGCAAAAATCGGAATCTGTCCGGTATGGCCGTTTCAAGCTTGGTCTTACACGTGAGGTATCATACTCGGTCTCGCAATAATGACACTTCACCTTTACCTTATACAGAGGCTCTAATTCCACTCATTCCATCCCTCTCCCACAAGCTCGTAATCGGAACTAAGGTGTATTCACAAAATGATGTGCTGGCCCCGACAATCGCTGCAGGACGAAAGAATGCAACGGCTCTTCCACACCAACTTGTGTCAACGCCTGATCCATACATGCAAGCCAAGCTTCTGCCCGTTCAACCGTCACTTCAAAGTGCATATGGCGGGCACGCATCATCGGATGACCAAAAGCCTCGGAAAACAATGCAGGACCACCGAAGAATTGAGATAAAAACATGTATTGCTTGTCGATTACCGGCTGAATATTCTCCGGAAAAAGAGGTGCCAGCTTCTCATTCTGCTGAACAATCGGATAAAAAGCTTCGACCAGTGCGCGAACGCCTGCCTCTCCACCAAGATTGTCGTAGATGCTCAAACTAGGATTCATTCCGCTTTTCCCTCCTTTCAGGTGTCGAATTTTGACATATATTACACTCCCATGCTTAATTATGAAAGGAGATTGAAGAACAAGGCCACGAACGCCTTTATCTTCATTCTATCAAAAAAATCCCAAAAGTCCTATATAACATGAAAGGATTATGGTCCCACATAGCCATGACTCATACAGGTCTATCTCGTGCTGAAGGCACAAAAAAAGCGCCAAACAAGAGGTTTGGCGCACCAGATATTTCATTAATAACTTCGCCAGTCCTCTTCTTCAGAGCGCACAAGCGAGGCACGTATAACATAAACAAAAGCACAAACCAGGATTCCGGTGACAAGACTCATAATCATCACTCCATCCGATTTAATTCCACCTTCAAGGTAATTAGGTGACGTTCAGGCGTTTTTATCATTTTAGCATACATCTCTTAAAAACACAGCCACTTTTGCAAGCGCTTTCTAAACATTAATTTGTACTGTTTGTCCGCTTTGTCTCATATATTGATGGCAAAAGCACCTGCGTTCTGCTGCACACTGACCATTCCAAAAATAAAGGAGAAGAATTCATGGCCGCTTCACAACGAATCACCCATGTCCTGATCCCACTAGCTCTCCTGATCCTGTGTGTGTTGATGGTGCTGTTTCCTGCAGAAACCTGGCATGCAGGTGTACGTGGACTATCCATTTGGTGGGACGTGCTGTTTCCCTCCCTTTTTCCCTTTCTGGTGCTCTCCGAGCTGCTTCTTGGCTTCGGCATTGTTCATTTTTTGGGTACACTTTTAAATCCATTGATGCGTCCGCTATTTCGCGTTCCCGGAAGCGGCGGCTTTGTGTTTGCCGTCAGTTGCGCCTCCGGTTATCCCACTGGAGCCAAATTGACTGCACAATTGTGGGAACAAAAATTGCTTACTCGGGAAGAAGGTGAACGCCTCGTTGCTTTCACCACATCATCCGATCCCATCTTCATGATTGGAGCCGTATCGGTCGGTTTTTTTCATAATGTAGCTATTGCTCCCATACTGGTCACATCACATTATGGTGCTGCATTTCTTGTGGGCCTGCTCATGCGGTTCCATGGCGGCATCTCCGCAAAGGATAAACAGCCGAACAACAACTCTCCCTCCGACTCTGAGGAGGTACACAAAAACAGACTGCTCCGAGCCATTTATGCCATGCACGAGGCAAGAAAGGCTGATGGACGGGCATTTGGTGAATTGCTGCGCCAGGCAGTCTCCTCATCCCTTCGCCTTATTATTATCGTAGGAGGGTTAGTTGTATTCTTCTCCGTTATGATGGAATTACTCGTTCAAACTGGATGGCTAGGCGGGTTATACACCATTACGGAACAACTGCTTTTATATACGGGATTCCCCCCCGCCTTATCCCACAGCCTCGTAGGCGGATTATTTGAAGTCACTTTGGGAGCCAAAGAAGCAGGAGGGGCGGGCATTTCTATTCCGCTCGTATACAAAGCTGCTGCTGCTGCATTTGTCCTCTCCTGGGGTGGATTATCTGTTCATGCCCAGATTATGAGTGTCTTGAGCAGCACACCGATGAGATATGGCCCCTTTCTGTTTGCCAGAGCAATCCATGCTCTCATTGCACCCATACTTGTACTTTTGTTATGGATGCCGATGATGGGTGATTCAGAATGGCCTGTTTTGTTCCAAACCGGTGCCAAATCAGAATTATTTTCGTATACACCAGACTGGGGACAGATCTTTTTTTCGGGAGTAGGTGTACTTGGAGGCGTATTACTTTTCCTGCTGATACTTTCTCTACTAAGTCCCTTTTTCTTACCTCGACGTATAAAAAAATAAGCCCTCCTGTGCGTTTATATACAACTGAATATCAATCCAACGTTGTGTTCTTCCCTGGAATTGATTATCATCGGTAGTATAATGACCACAAAGGAGCTTTCATCTTGAGATACTATGTTCAAGACCGCGGAGACCAGTTATCGATTGATCTCAGTCAGCAGTTTCATGCGCTGGCAAAAGAGGAAGGGTTTAAGCTGGATGCAGAATCGCCGGAGATTGTCATCTCCATCGGAGGCGATGGTACGATGCTGCAAGCATTTCACAATTTCATCGACCGCATCCCGGACATTGCTTTTGTTGGGGTTCATACAGGCCATCTCGGCTTTTATGCCGATTGGAAGAAGGAAGAATTACGTGAATTGGTTCGATTGATGAGCGGCAAAGGCGACCCGGAACGACTCAAACCACGAATTGTGGAGTATCCACTGCTGGAGCTTGAGATTCGTAAAAAGTCGGGCAATACCTCTTATATCGCACTGAACGAATTTACGTTAAAAGGTGTAGACGGTACGGTCGTTGCTCAGGTCGACATTAATGATGTGACGTTTGAGATGTTCCGGGGAGACGGTATCTGTGTATCGACACCTTCAGGCAGTACGGCATACAACAAGGCGCTTGGCGGCGCTATGGTGCATCCCACAATCGAGGCTATTCAGATCGCCGAGATTGCTTCGATCAATAACCGTGTCTATCGGACGCTGGGTTCACCGGTTATTTTGCCCAAGCATCATCACTGTGATATCTTCTCACGCAAGGATCAGCGGTTGTTGCTTACCATTGACCACGTAAACGTTATGGTGGAAGATCTCATATCCGTACGCTGCCAAGTGGCCCGTCACAAGGTCAGTTTTGCCCGTTTCCGGCCCTATCCGTTTTGGAACAGGGTTCGCACAGCTTTTTTGGACTAAAATATACGCAACAAAAAAAGCGGTCCTTCTCAGGAACCGCTTTTTGCTTTGGCTTGAGGCTGATCTTTGCTCTTCTTAAGCACAAAGTACGCACATCCAAAGTTGCAATATTCATTGATATAGTCCACCATGCTGGAGATCGTGGAATCCTTCGTTGCTTTGGGATGGTTGTCCCGGTAAAAACCTTTCAATCGCAGCTGGCTGTAACCCCAGTCCCCAATAATGTAATCGTACCGCTCCAACACTTCGCTGTAACGGTCGCGGAAAACTTCGGGATTCCAGCCTTCTTTGTGGTTTTGCACAATTTCATAGTTCTTTCCGCCGATTTGAACAATAACCGGTTCTTGGGGTTTGTCCTGAGCTGATTCTTGGGCTAATTCCTGAACCTGTTCTGTGCTATTATCTTCTTCCAATCCGGTATCCTCCATCATGCGTGTGTTGCCGCCTGTTCAGCATGTTTTGTAGCAGATTTTACCTGTTCGTGCGCACGGTAGGAACTACGTACCATCGGTGCAGATTCAACGTGGCTGAATCCACGCTTTAGTCCTTCCTGCTTCAATGCTGCGAACTCTTCTGGCGGATAGTACTTCTCCACAAACAGATGTTTCTCTGATGGCTGCAAGTATTGACCAATCGTCATAATATCACAATCCACAGCGCGCAGATCATCCATCGTTTGCAGAATTTCATGATATTCTTCCCCTACACCAAGCATGATGCTCGATTTCGTCGGGATATTTGGCTGCATTTCCTTGGCACGAGCAAGCAGTTCGAGTGAACGCTTGTATTTCGCCTTGGCACGGACTCTGTCCGATAGCCGCTCTACTGTCTCAATGTTATGATTCAAGATGTCCGGTTTGGCATCCATCACAATCTGCAATGAATCCCGGTCACCCAAAAAGTCCGGAATCAGCACTTCTACGCTACATAAAGGCAAACGACGACGAACGGCCTTCACCGTCTCAGCAAAGATCGTCGCTCCTCCATCCTTCAGGTCGTCACGCGCCACGCTCGTAATTACGCAGTGCTGCAGATTCATCTGTTCTGCCGCTTCTGCCACGCGTTCTGGTTCCTGCAAATCAAGTTCCGTTGGCAAGCCGGTATTTACCGCGCAAAAACGGCATGCCCGTGTGCAAATGTCGCCCAAAATCATAAAAGTAGCCGTCCGATTAGCCCAACATTCGTAAATATTCGGGCACCGTGCTTCCTCACATACTGTATGCAGCGTTTTGGAACGCATCATCGTTTTCATTTCCTGATAGTTATCGCCGGTTGTCAATTTGATCCGAATCCAGTCCGGTTTCGGTTCTTTAACACGTTTAGCCAATGCATAAACCTTCTTTCTACTGAAGTTAGGCTGTTGCTCGGAACATATTATACCATGAAAGCGCTGGAAAAACCCCCATTTGTCACATCTTGTGCATTCATGTCTTACATGGATAAAATGAAGACTTTTGAAGAACGCTAGGTTATAGCTTGGTTCACCGGGCACCATGTGCATCATCTCATTGGAAAGGGGGCTGCTTCCCTGTGCAAGATCGCTTTACATCGCGGTTAACTTATTCCTTTTGGATCAAAACATTGCTTGCAGGCACACTGCTTCTCCCATTCTTGCCTGTTGATGTTTACGGTGAACCCACCGCCGCTGATTCCAAACCTCAGGCTGTAGAGCAAAAACCAGCGGACATTTTCGCATCGCGCCGACATCTATATGAAAGCATTGGTCAGATGACCCAAATTCCCTGGTACAGGCTCGCAGCGATTGATCAATATGAACGAACCATCTCGCGTGCTCATCCGAAAGATCGTAAACATCCGGAACGGCTGACCGGCATATTCATGACCTCCCCAGCCTGGAGAGGCTGGCTAAATCCGAATGAAACGGATCAACAACCGGGTTCCATTGTTTTTTTCAATGGATATGGTCGTGACGGTTCTGGTGATGGCGTAGCAGATGCCAATAATGACCTGGACGTACTTTACAGCATGGCTTCCATTGTTCAGAATTATGGGAACAAGCCGGAGGACTTCAACATCGCTCTGTGGGAATATTATCATAACTCCCGGGCTGTGCAGCGCATTCAGCAATTCGCGAAATTATATGAGCATTTTGACAGCCTCGATCTCTTTGGTCACGCCTTTCCCGTCCCTCTCGGAACCAACTATTCATATCGCAGCACCTGGGGAACCAAACGCAGTTGGGGCGGGTACCGTATTCATGAGGGCACAGATATTTTTGCACCGCATGGCCTGCCTGTGCGCAGTACCTGTTACGGTGTCGTGGAAATCAAAGGCTGGAATCCGTTTGGCGGCTGGCGTATCGGTATTCGTGATTTGAACAACCATTACCACTACTACGCTCATCTATCCGGCTTCGACAAAAACGCCCATATCGGCGAAGTGGTTACCCCTGGTCAGGTTTTGGGCTGGGTGGGTAGTTCAGGGTATGGAAAACCGGGTACACAAGGCAAGTTCCCTCCTCATCTGCACTATGGCATTTATCGTGACAGCGGGCTGAATGAATGGTCGTTCGACCCTTACCCGAATCTGAAGCATTGGGAGCAGGAAGAACGCAAACAGAAAAAAGCCAAAGGCAAATGAGGCAAAAATGAGGATGGAACCAAGGATAAGAAGTATCTATTTAGTATTGTGATGATTTTTAATGTAAAGCGGGACCTCTATGATAGGGGCCCCGTTTTTTTTATTCGATATTTGCCTTTGACTCATTAGTGGTTCACATCCACGTCAAGCTGGAATCCCTCATTGGGATCAGACAAATCCTCCGGCTCAACCTCCAGTCCATTTCCGTTCAGACCGTTTGCTGGAGCCTGCTGCTGATTGGGAGAGGTTGAATTAGGCGTTCCTCCATGACCACTCGAAACACCCGTCTGACCCGATGGCAGTGCAATCGCGGGTGCATTGCTGCCGTTGCTGCCCACCGGCTTGCCCTGATTATCGTAGTAGTACATCGGCACATCCCCGACCACCAACAGGTAAGATATCGGAATTTCCGTATCAACGGTCTCGGGTTCCATGTCAAAGGGCACCACTACCGCGACTTCGGCAATGATGTGAATGTACACTTCCACCAGAATCATGTTTATACCGGCATTCTGCTGACGGGTGTTCAGATCCACCTTGACGGCTCCCTGAGGCTCAATACGAACCGGTATACTTGGACCAAAGGATGCCAGTACCGGACTGCCCAACGCCTGCCCCAGCGGAATTTTTTCTTTTAACATATGCACGTTCTGCAAAGTGGATTGCACGATGTTCATCGTACTCGCAGTGATCCGCATATGCTCATCGTAATTCAGCATGAATCCGGACACTTTCCCAGCCGTATCGGTTTTCCAGTCAATCAATCCTTCAGTGGATTTGCCTTCGGAAACCTGTGCTGTAATCGCCTTGTTGATCGCTTCCGTTGCAATCTGCTTTACTCTGATTTTAGCCAGGTGCATGATGGGCGGTTTCATTTTCTTATCTACATAGGCAAAACCCTGCATCAAACAAAACGCTGTTACCAATAAAATAATCAACCACATTTTGCGCCTTCCACTTGGCGGCTTGCGGCGTCTTCGGCTTCGCCATCGTCTTCTCATCATCGGGCGTCCCTCCCCTGCGGGATGAGCTATAGGCTATATACTATCCTTATGCACTGTTGTCCCAAAAAAGAAGGACAGCACCTGCTCGTACAGGGATATCATCACTTACAACTAAAAAAGCCTTCCGCCAGCAGATTTTCTCTGCATGACGGAAGGCTTTTTAATGGAATATGGCTCTGAGGAATCAGATCCCTGTCCACATTTTATTATTTCGGAACGGACTCCCAGTCTTTCAGGAAACGCTCAATGCCGCTGTCTGTCAGCGGGTGTTTCCACAATGTTGGCAGGAGCGAACCCGGAATGGTCGCGATATGCGCACCAGAAAGAGCTGCATCCTCGACATGTTTGATATTACGGATGCTTGCTGCAATAATTTCGGAAGGCAAATCGTACGTATCCAGAATGAGACGCAGATCGCGAATCAGCTTCATGCCATCCACCGCAATATCATCCAGACGGCCAACAAATGGACTGATGTATGTTGCGCCAGCTTTTGCCGCCATCAGACCCTGTGCTGCAGAGAAGATCAGCGTTACATTGGTTTTAATTCCTTTTTGGGTCAGTTCATGACAAGCATAGAGTCCATCTTCGGTCATCGGTAGTTTAATCACTACATTCGGTGCCCATTCTGCAATTTCATAAGCTTCCTTCAACATATCCTCGGCTTTAAGTCCGATCACTTCAGCACTGACCGGGCCTTTAACAACACCACAGATCTCCTGAATCACTTCTTTAAATACGCGACCTTCTTTGGCAATCAAAGACGGGTTGGTCGTGACTCCATCCACCAGACCCAGACGTTCGATCCGTTTGATTTCTTCAACATTACCTGTATCTAAGAAAAATTTCATGATATGTTCCCTCCACTTGATGAATTTTGTAAACAACTATACTCATCATTACCCGATTATCCGTATATGTTAACAGTTATATATGAATTAATTTTTTTCTACAGCGTGACCGCCAAATTCATTACGCAATGCTGCGACAACTTTACCTGTGAACGTGTCTGTTTCCAGGGAGCGGTAACGCATCAACAGGGACAACGCGATAACTGGTGTAGCAGTTTGCAGATCAAATGCTGTTTCAACTGTCCAACGTCCTTCACCGGAAGAATGCATAACCCCTTTGATTTCGTCCAGGTTAGCATCTTTGGAGAATGCACGCTCTGTCAATTCCATCAACCAAGAACGGATAACGGAACCGTTGTTCCATACGCGAGCAACTTGTTCGAAGTCGAAATCGAAGCCGCTTTTCTCCAATACGTCGAAGCCTTCACCGATGGAAGCCATCATGCCGTACTCGATACCGTTGTGAACCATTTTCAGGAAGTGACCGCTACCCGCTTTACCTGCATACAGGTAACCATTCTCAACGGAAGTATCCTTGAACGCAGGCTCAACTACTGCCCAAGCTTCAGGATCGCCACCGATCATGTAACATGCGCCATTACGTGCGCCTTCCATACCGCCGGATGTACCAGCATCCATGTAGTGAATGCCTTTAGGTTTCATTTCTTCGTAACGACGGATGGACTCTTTGTAGTGCGAGTTACCCGCTTCGATGATGATGTCGCCTTTGGACAACAGTGGGCTCACTTCAGCCAGTACAGCGTCAACCACGTTGTGAGGAACCATGATCCACAATACACGTGGGGATTCAAGGGAAGCCACCATTTCTGCATAAGAAGATACGCCTGCTGCGCCGTATTCTTTCATTTCATTAACAGCTGCAGCGTTAAGATCAAAAGCAACCACTTCATGTTTGTGGTCAATCAGGTTTCTACCCAGGTTCAATCCCATTTTACCTAATCCAATAAGTCCAAGTTTCATTGCTAGTTCCTCCTGTTATGAACATTTCTAATTTTTATCTGGCCAATTCCAAAATAGTGCTTAACCATGTGGCGCAGTAACCGTTCCGGTTACGAATCGTTCTTTCGATCGCTCTTACCCCCAGATTTCTTTTCATTACCCTCTAAAGGGGGAAATCCGGGGATAAAGGCGCACGCTTCGCTTCTTCAGAATCGATTTCGTCCCCTACACTACTCGCGCGTAATTGTTACGAACTGATTTAGATTGAGCCAACTAATCTATATTTAAAAATTTTCGCGGCCTTCCGGGTATTACCGGAAGGACTTATGCAAAATTGGAACGGTGTAATTCGTAAAAATTTGTATATCATCGAGCAGAATAGATAGTAGTGTTCTCTTCTCTAATGCTGCTCTTACACTACTTTTACCACCAACGGTAGCCGTTCTCTGCAATCAGACGATCTGCTGATTCAGGACCTTGCGAACCTGCGCTGTACGTATCGAGTGGCACACTACCCTCTTGGAATGCTTCCAAGATCGGCTGTACCCATTGCCAAGCCAGTTCAACTTCGTTCCAGTGAGCAAAGAATGTAGAATCTCCACGCATCGCGTCAAAGATCAGGTTTTCATAAGCTTCCGGAATGTTGCGTTCACCTGAGTTGAAGCTCATATGCATAGGTTCCACTTCGCCTTGGTTGAGTGGGTTTTTCGCATTTAATTGAAGCGAGATGCTTTCTTTCGGACCAATTTCAATCGTCAGCAAGTTAGGCTCTGTTGTATTTTCGGATTCATGACCTGTTTTCAGTGGAGCCTTGAATTCAACAACAATTCTGGTTGATTTCTCAGCCAGGCGTTTGCCTGTACGAATATAAAATGGAACTTCACTCCAGAATGGATCATCGATCCACAATCTCGCCGCAACATATGTTTCATTCTGAGAACCAGCTGGAATGTCAGGCTCGTCCAAATATCCAACAACAGAAGTACCTTGCAGTTCGCCTGCTCCATATTGGGCACGAACGACTTCGGAAGCGATATTCTCTTTCGTCAACGGACGAAGAGCTTCAGCGATCTTCTGCTTTTTGAATTGAATTTCTTCTGGTGTGCAGCGTTTTGGCAAATGCAAACCAATCATCATCAGCAACTGAAGCATATGGTTTTGGAACATGTCACGAAGGGCACCGCTTTGGTCATAATACGCGGCACGTTCTTCAACACCAACCGTTTCACTTGCCGTAATCTGTACATTTGCAATGTAACGATTGGACCACAAAGCCTGAATGACCGGATTCGCGTAAGTGAGGGTTTCAATATTTTGAACCATCGGTTTACCAAGGAAATGGTCAATACGGTAAATTTCTTCTTCCGCAAATGTATTGCTCAATTTTTCGTTCAGATCACGAGCAGATTGCAAATCGTGTCCGAATGGTTTTTCGATGATGAGTTTCTTCCAGCCTTTGGTGTTACCCAAGCCGCTTTCTTGAATGTTCAGTGCGATTGGCTCAAAGAATTCCGGTGCGACCGACATGTAGAACATGCGATTCTCGGGAATATTGAGCTCTTGTTCACGTTTCTGAACCAGTTCCAGCAATTTGGTGTAATCTTCAAGCTTCGTATTATTTAAAGAACAATAACGGAAAGCTCCAATGAAGTCGCGAACCTGAGCTTCTTCTTCCGGTGTTTGACGGGAGAAGGTATGCAATGACTTTTCGACATTCGCCTGGAAGTCAGCATCCGACAATTCACGCCGTCCAAGACCGATAACGGAGAAGGATTTCGGCATTTTCGAATCAATGTACAAATTATATAATGCAGGGTAAATCTTACGTTTGGCTAAATCGCCTGTTGCCCCGAAGAGGACAAATGTCATTGCGTCCATTGGAGTGCCTCCTGTGATCTGTGCAGTATAGTATATGATGATACAAAATGTTCAAATCCAAGCATGACAAAAGACGGAATTAGTGGGGGAGTTCCCCGCCTTACCTCCGCTTGTGTATCTGACCTGAATTAAACATGGAACATTCCTTCTCTCCACAACCTTAATCAAGGTTATAAATTGTAACCAATTGAATTGACGTTACCCATCTTACACCTGTCGTCACAATTCGTCAACAATCGTGTCCAACCTGTGAACACCAGTGTTTATAGGGTTTTTATTTAATGTTAACGCTTTATGTGGTAACATTAAGAACAATTGGTATGTGACATTTTACACATAGGGCTTGTGGACACTCAGGTTACAATAAGTATACTAATGCTATAATAAGCATAACTAAATCAAAGGAGTACTATTATGAGCGATGATGAGAATGCCAAGCAAATATGCGAAAAGGTGGAACAGTCTTATCAGATCATTGGCCGGAAATGGGTAGCCCTCATTATTCATACATTGATGGAAGAACCCAAACGATTCAGTGAAATTCACGCTTATATCCCGGACCTGAGCAAACGGGTACTTAATGAACGGATGAAGGAACTGGAGGAAGAGGGGCTGGTCGTCCGTCACGTGGTTACGGAACGCCCTGTTCGGACAGAATATATGTTGTCCCGCAAAGGCACAGAGCTGGGGCGCGCATTAAGCTCCGTAGAACGATGGGCCGATAAGTGGCTGTAGCACGTACTTTTGAGGGAAGTATAGGTGTCTCATTCTATTTTAGAGAAGGAACTTATTTCACTTTAACTTACGACATATTGAGAATTTTAAAATAACGCTTTAAATTTCATCACGATAAGTGCTGACGCTACTTTTAATAACATCAGCAGTTACACTCATATGATTTAATGTCTGCTGCTGCGTTCAAAATGCTGCCGATACTGTAGCGGAGTGGTTCCCGCCGACTTGCGAAATAATTGAATGAAATAAGAGCCATTGGGAAATCCAGCTCGTCTGCCAATCTCTTCAACGGAAAGAGTTGTCGTTTCCAGCAGAAGATATGCCTGCTTGAGTCTTCGGGCTGTGACGTAGTCCGTAATACTGCTTCCTGTTTCTTGCTGAAAGATACGGGAAGCATAAGACTTGGATAAATGAATATCATTCGCCATATGATCCAGTCTGATTTCATCTATGTAGTGCTCTTCAATCCAATGCATCATCTTCTCCGCATGTCTTAATTGACGTGATTCGACCAAGTGTGGTTGACTCGCCTGTTCCCCGTCATTTTGTTGATCCATAACATTCAATAGTTGTAGCAAAAACAGCACCGATTCCTCCCATTCTCCCCCAACCCGACTGCGTGACTGGTGATAAATTCTGTATACCCAATCCAGCTGATCCATAGATAAACTCAAATCAAAAACCTGCTGTTGATTCCTTCCTTTCCATAACCTCGAAAAAAAAGCACGGCGATGCGGGAACGCTTCCAAATATCGGTCCATTATAATGGGCTCTACATAGAAAATGTTCCTTTCATATGGTGTATCTGGATGAACCTCGGCATAGACGTGATGCAGCTGATATGGCTGAAAAAAGAAGAGCATGCCTTTACGAATGGGATAGGTATGATTATTCAATACCACAATGCCTTGCCCTTCATGCACATAGAGAATTTCCCCGCATTGATGCCAATGATAATATCCTTTGAATTCGTTTACCGATTTAATTTGATAATCCCACACCAAAGTATTTCCCTCAAAATCCACAGGTTCAAACACTCTCGTTCCCCCTTCTTCACAATGACAACAGAGCAACATTTCTTCATATCCTAACACAACTTTTAAAGTTTTCAAAAAGATATAATCTCCTTATAGGAAAGCGTTATCTAATTTCTAATTAACCCTAAGGAGGTTATCTAATGGCCAAGGCAGAATCCGCCGTAACTACGACATATTGGCAGGAAGTTATGCAGAAGCTGGAAAACAAATTGCCCGAGATGAAAAAAAACATTGGGAATAAATGTCCTCATTTTGCCGGCGATGATGGGAAGTATGATAACATCAACACCGATTGGTGGGTTTCAGGTTTCTGGCCGGGTATGCTGTGGATTATGTACGATATGACAGGAGAGGAAAGCTACCGGGATGCGGCATGGTCGTGGGATGAAACTCTGGAACAATGGTTTATAAGACCAACAGGAGAGCTTCATCACGATGTTGGCTTCCAGTTTCTCTCTACTGCTGTGATCAAACATAAAATTACAGGTGATGAAGACGCTCTCAGACGTGGTCTGGAGGCAGCCAATTTCCTTGCAGGACGCTATAACCCGGCAGGCAAATTCATTCGTGCGTGGAATGAAGACAAATATGGCTGGGCCATCATTGATTGCATGCTGAATATCTCTTTGTTGTTCTGGGCTTCAGAAGTGACGGGAGATCCCCGCTACAAACATATTGCCATTAGCCATGCAGAGACGACCATGCAGTATGGTGTTCGTGAAGACGGATCGACCAAACATATCCTTTCCTTTGACCCGGAGGATGGTCGTTATATTGAATGTTTTGGCGGACAGGGATATGCTCCTGAATCCTCATGGAGTCGTGGTACCTCATGGGGATTATATGGGTTTGCCAATACGTATCGTTATACCCAGGATGAGCGTTTCCTGAACACAGCGAAACGAATCGCCCATTACTTTATTGCTGCGCTTCCAGAGGATCATGTACCTTACTGGGATTTCAGACTTCCTACCCTGGATGGTCAATCCCGAGATAGCTCTGCAGCAGCAATCGCCGCATCCGGTCTGCTGGAACTGGCCGCCGCCGTTCCTGAAGGTGAAAAACGACTCTATGCCGATGCAGCCGAACAAATTCTGCGTTCCTTAACAGAGAACTATGCAGTCTGGGATCAGCCAGAGCATGAATCGATTCTGCTGCACGCCACAGGCAGCGGCAATTCCTTCATCGATGTCTCCCTGATCTATGGAGATTATTATTATCTGGAGGCCATCGCGAAGTTGAATGGATGGAAACATCGGGTGTATTGATTTTGTTTTGTAAATAGAACTCCAATAAAATGAAGCCAGATCTCACAATATCTGTGGGACTGGCCTCTTTTCCATGTTTATTTAACTAAGACTCCAACTTTCTCCCTAACGTAATATCCACATCCTCGAAGTTCTCCACGGCTGTCTTTTTTTCATAAAAATGCACCGCATTTTTCATAATCCCTTCCCTTGTATAGAAAGCATCCTCTCCCTCTAGTGGAAAAGTAACCTTCTCTCCCGTACTAGCCGATTTATAGATACCAACAATGAGTTCCAGTGTATTCCGACCACTCTTCCCATCCACCAGAAGCGGTGATTCTGTCTCAATGGAGTTCAGCACATTCTCTACTTGCCCGGCATGCCCCACATGAGTAACATCTGGTAATTCGTCAGCGAGTTTCTGAATCTGTTGTTCCAGATCTGGATTGGGTTCTGGGAATCCATTCGTTCGTGCCGTAGAAGCAACGACCTTCCAAGGCGCAGATACCCTGGCCTCTTTACCTTGAAAAATCAACTGCTGCTCCTCTCCATGGTGTACCACGGAACTGGTGATCATACCAAGTGCTCCTTCTTGGAAACGAAGCATCGCCATGGAAATATCCTCTACTTCGGCATTATCATGAGTCGTATTCGCCATAATGGCCTGCAATTCCACCGGAGGACCCATCATCCAAAGCATCGCATCAATATGATGTACCGCATGATTAAGAGTACAGCCTCCACCTTCCTTTTCCCATGTACCACGCCACCACAGATCATAATAATTATGGCCCCGCCACCATAACGAATCGACCTGTACGTGGACAATGGGACCCATAAGTTTGCTATCCAACACATCTTTTAGTTTCATCATCGGTGTCGTAAAACGATTCTGCGCCACAACCGATAGCAGCTTACCACTCTTTTGCGCCGCTTCCAGCATCATATCCGCCTCTTGTAAAGAAGAGGCCATTGGTTTTTCGACAAGCACATGTGTACTTGCATGCAGAAAATCACATGTGATCGGTGCATGGGTATACGGAGGAGTACAGACCGAAACCAAGTCAATGTTTTGATCCAGTAAATCATGATAATCGGTAACAGCTCGTGCTCCTTTCAAACCATATTCGTTAATTTGTTTCTGTGCTTTTTCCGTGTACATATCCACCACAGCTACGATCTGGCATCGTTCAGGAAATGCCAAATACGCTGTAATGTGCGCTGCACTGATCGCGCCTGCTCCAATAATGGCCACTCTCAACATGAATGCATACCTCCCTTATTCCCTTCACAATACACAATAATAAAGCGCTTTTATGCGTTCATCTTGTGATAAAATAAAACTATATTGCGCTCTTGAAGGGGAGGCATTCCTAATGGCCATCATCACTGAGGATCAATTTAATCTGGCATGCCGTCGCACCTCCACCACTGCGTTCCGAGAGGTTTTTCACGCTCATTCACAAATGGAAATCACGTATATCCATGATGGATATGGACAGCTAATAACCGAGGGTCAGGCATTCTCCCTTGAACCGGGTACACTGATGATATTCCGCCCTTTTCAGCTGCATCAGATCCAGATTCAAGTCACGAAAGAACATCCCTTTATCCGCAGCGTACTGATGTATGAGCAGCACCTGCTGAACCCGCACTCTCGGCAATTTGCCGTAGCAAATCGTTTTACAATGGACCTTCTCGGGCAAACATCTCCGCTTCAACCGATTCGTCTTTCCGCTTCATCCCCACTGGTCCAGATGGTTGAGCAATTTGCCGATATTCTACCTACATTACTTCCACATGAAGTGGAAGAGGATACACGACTCTTTTTACTTGGACTGCTCGCACAGCTTCGCTACCTTTGGAAGGATAGGCAGTATCCCAGCTCTACTACGCTCCCAACGAGTCCTCCCGCTCTGCATCCTCATGCTGAGGCTGTCATGCAGTGGATTGAAGAGCACTACAATGAACCGTTTCGTCTGGAGGATATCGCAAATACACTGCATCTCTCGCCCTATCATTTGTCCCATATATTTAAAAAAGCTACCGGCACCACCATCGTTGCTTACACCCAAGCTACACGTATTCGTCATGCTTGTGTGTTACTCACGAGCACTACACACACTGTTCCCGAAATAGGCCACCGTGTAGGCATGTCCAGCCCATCTTATTTCTGCAAAGTCTTCCGCAATGCAACAGGCACCACGCCGCATCAGTATCGGATGAAAGTGCAGGGCAGATAAGAAGATTATCCTACGAAACGAAAAGGAGCAAAAGGAATGACATCCTTTCGCTCCTTAGTTACTAAATATCTACCTTAGTTACTCACCCGGCTTACGAACATCAAGACCCAACTTCTCCAAGAAGAGGAATATTCGCTCGCGTACCTGTTGCAGTTCTTCCTTCTGCTCCGCAGACAATCGTTCTTCATGGATGTTCCCATCCTGATCCATCACCATGGCTTCATACTGCTTCATCTGTTCATATAACGATTTGAACTCGGTAAACTGCTCCTTTGGAAACTTCGTCTCTGCCATTGCTAGCTGTTCCTTCCAAAATTGCTCCTGGTCCATAGGTTCTTTTGGAGAGTCTACACTTGCTGCTTCCAGCTTTTTAAAAAATGGTTCCAGTTCTGCAGTAAGACGATTAAACTCCGTCTGTTCTGTGGCATTCCATTGCTCGGGGTGCATCTCTCCATGTTGATCCGCATACTTTAAAGCCATTTGCCCCATTTGCTTCATCAGACCCATAAATTGAATGAATTCCTCTTCACTTAAATGTGCTTTGGCTGTCTGCAACTTCGCTTCCAGTCTCATGTAATCTTCCGATGTTCCACCCACCGCTGATATATTTTCCTGTGAACCATACATTTCGTTTGCCAAATAAGTATACCCCGCATAGGCTCCAGTAGGAATGATGAGCACAGCAGCCAGCAGTACAGTAATCAACCATTTTTTCCGATGTTTTTTGAGATGTGATTCACTTCGAATAGCATTCATGATTTTATGTTTTGTTCTCTCAGGAATTGTCCAGTCTTTAGTCTCTTCCTGGTAGGCTGTTCGCAGCTGTTCATCGAGATTCATGCAAATCCTCCACCTTTCCCCGAATACCTAGGTCCAACTTCTGATTCTGCCTCAGCTTGGTTAATGCCGCATGAATACGTGATTTCACCGTTCCTAGCGGAATATCCAATATGCATGAAATCTCTTCTTGTGTGTACTCGTTCAAATAGTGAAGAGTGATGGCCTGCTGCAGCTTGTATGGCAATCGGTGCACCTGTTCAAGCAGAGGGCGATTTGCCAGTTTGTTGATTAAGTCACCCGAAAAATCATACTCCAGCCCAGTATCAGACTTTTCCATCCGCTTGCTAAAACGAAATTGAGTCAATCGTCTGCGCCGGTAACTTCGAACCTGCCGCATCGTCACACCCATTAACCAGGGACGAAACGCTCTCTCCGAATCGTATCCCTCTAAGGACCGGTAGGCCTGACTATAAATTTCCTGTACCAGATCTTCCGCGTCAGATGAGTCACGAATCAGAAAACGCACAGTGCGATACACATCCTTCACCGTTTGCTCATATAACTCCCCGTATGCTTCGTAATCTCCAGCCCGGGTTAATTCCACAAGTTTTATGTACTTTTCTGCCTCACTCATTATCCATCCCCTTCCTCCTTACACTATATATTGGCATACCAGCTCCATATCGTTCGATTTATTTATTTCAACTTCTCCGACTATAGAAAAAAGCCTATTCCTCACTCATCGGTCGAGTAGGAATAAGCTTATATTTCTTACTTCATATGAACATGAAGTATATTATTCATGGGCTAAACCATCCGCTGCCTCATTGCCTCAAACAACAAGATCGTCGCCGCCATCGCGGCATTAAGTGACTCTGCCTGTCCCTGCATCGGAATTGTAATTGCATCGTCCACCAGTTGTGCAGTAGACTCCGATATACCCTTGCCTTCATTACCAATCACAAGCCACACCGATTGTGTAAAATCATAACTGTAGCACGAATACTCCGCCTGTAAAGACGTACTAACCAACTTTACACCCGCAGCCTTCGCTTCAGGAAGCAACGACTCCAGCTGACCTTCTACAATTGGCAAATGAAACAATGACCCCATCGTTGAACGGATCGTTTTCGGATTATAGACATCCGCACAACCAGCACCGAGCACAACTCCTGCCGCTCCCGCTGCATCCGCACTGCGAATGATCGTTCCCACATTACCAGGGTCCTGAACATTGTCCAATACAACGACCAGCCCCTTGGAGGAAGACAACAAGCTTTGAAGCGGCTCACGACCTTTATGTACAACGGCAAAAACAGGTTGGGGTGTCATTGTATCCGTACACTTGGCGATAACTGCAGGAGATACACTGATCCATTCCACACGCTGAAGTGGAGCCTCCAGTCCAGCCAGTTCCTTGGGTACACCCTGCTCCCCATCGTAAACGATGCATTCCAGATCTGCCCCGGCACGCAGCGCTTCCTGTACGAGATGAATACCTTCAATAATATATTTATGTTGACGGGTACGGTGCTTTTTCTCCAGCAGCTGTGCCCATTCCTTCACACGTGTATTTTGCGGTGATACAATATCCATCTTTCCATCCTTCCCGTCTGCGGGATTTTTTATCAACATGTTACATGACGAATTGAAATTTCCCGCCTAAAGATTGCTTCATCATCCCATCATTATACTTATCACTTTGGATACGCAAGCTCCATTTTCGTCAAATGGTCCTTGTGACCAACGATGATCAGCACATCCCCGTCCGCAATCCGATCTTCCGCATACGGAGAGATATTCATCGAATTCCCACTGCGGATCGCCATCACGTTACACCCGAAACGAGCACGAATATTTAGCTCCAGCAGATTTTTACCAATCATTTGCTCGGACGCTCTCATCTCCAAAATGCTGTAATCCTCAGATAACTCGATGTAATCGAGAATGTTTGGAGATGTCAGATGATGGGCTACGCGTAGTCCCATATCCCGCTCAGGATAAATTACCTTGTCCGCTCCGATCTTCTGCAATACTTTACCATGAAGCTCATTTTGTGCTTTTACAATCAGAACAGGTACACCCATATCCTTCAGAATAAGGGTCGTGAGAATACTCGACTGAATATCTTCACCAATCGCCACAACGACGACATCAAAATTCCGTATACCCAGCGCCCGCAGCGCTTCTTCATCCGTTGAATCTGCCGATACGGCATGAGTCACCACATTGGACATTTCCTGGGTCCGCTGCTCGTCCGCATCAATTGCCAATACGTCGAATCCCATGCCGCTCAGGGCATTGGCTACACTTGATCCGAACCGCCCCATGCCAATGACGGCATATTGTTTTTTTGCCATTAGGGTCTAACCTCCCGCTGCACTTCAGCATTACGCATCTATTGGTAGTCCATTTTTCAATTAAAGGGTGAATGTTTACTTAAATATCCTTCGTAGTATACCACAAAGCCCAATAAACTTGAATGCGCTCACGCTTCCCAGGGAACAGTATTAGAGCAGCCGAATATACGAGGAGGGACTTGCGATGCCAATTACATTAAGCCTGCGTGAAGCGATTGTTCATAAGGTTCATGATAAAAGTGATGATCAGCTCCGGGAGATGATCGAAGGTTCTGTAGATGGACCGGAAGCAGCATTACCCGGACTTGGTGCCATTTTCGAAATGATCTGGAAGAACACGGAACCTGCCAAGCAGGAAGAATTAATTCAAATCGCGCAGGAGCATCTGCACACCATTCCCGTTCAACCCATCAGATAATTGAAGCCTTGGAGGGAAAGGTACCATCATCACGTTGTTCTGTCTGCAAAGAAGGATTTTGGCTCATTGGTCAGGATAATGCCTTGCTCCAAGAGTAAGGCAGTTATCTCCCTGTAGACTAATTAGGCTCCCCAACCAAACAAGGTACAGCCACTGAGCATAACTCAGGAGGCAGTACCTTGTTTGTGTATACCAATGTTTTAGAAAAGGAAAACCGCTCAATTAAAAAATTTAGCGATTTTTTCAAACAGAGCCGATATTTCTTCATCTCCAGCAGTGGATGTGTCCGTATTCCCCCATGCATTCTTAAGTGCAGCCAGCAGATCATTCTCTTCATCCTCACCCGAAGAGGCAGCCCCTGATCCCGAGCTGGTAATGAGATTTTGCAACTCACTCAGCAAGGATTTCTTTTCATCAACAGTAAGCTCGTTGTTCATTGTGTTATCTTGGTTCTGCTCGTTAGAATTTTCTTGAATATTCCATGCAAATGGCGGCTTAATCCCACCCATGGCTTGCATCATTGGAGGTGTTCCATTGCGATCAGAACGCGGTGAATCATTTCCTGGCGGGGGTTCAGGGCGTTGGCTTTGAATGATTTCAGCTACTTGGTCAAACAGATCGGAGATATCCTCATCCGTTGCTGCTGAAAGGTCCTGACCGGATAACAAATCAGATATGGAAGCCAAAGGGTTCACCGTGCTGCCACCAATCTCATTTGTTACTGCTGAAGCATCTGAAGAAGACAGATAACTTTGCAGATCAGATAACAGCGATTTCTGTTGATCCGTCGTCAGTATAAACGCGTCCTCGCTCAGATTGTACGTTCTGCTGTAGTTTTCTGTTGGGAGTGAGGACTGTAACCCTCCAGCATATTCTGCAAATTCTTTGCTTAATTCAAGTGAATCAGCAGCCTTTCTTTGCGCAGTGTCGTATTCCAGGCTATTTAACTTGTTTTCGTTTGCCTTTACTGAATGATCATAGGACGTTGTGATCGAATGCCTGTTAATGGATAGTGACAAAATAGATCTCCTCTCTCTGTGTACATATTGAGTAGCTGTACCGTACACTTCAATTTCATCGGTTGCCAAACTGAATTTAACCTGAGAGCCGACTGAATGATGACTGAATGTTATTCTCCCTTTTTCCCTAATGCGGGGGAAAACCTTAATGAGATATAAACGCTGGGAACGACAAAAATGACCTAAACCCCTCTGATCAGGGATTAGGTCATTTGTTTCTGCTGTCTTTACTAGTTTAGGAAGAAACGGCTTATGGAGCTGTCTCCAGGAATTTCGCCGTCGGGTTTTTGTCCATTGCGGTTCTCATCGCGTATTCATTTTCGAACAGGACAACATAATTACCCTTTTTATCTTTCACCAGGGTGGAGTTGATCCGGAATTTACTTGGGTCCAAGTTCTCGTCCACGATCCAGCGCGCGAATTGATAAGGCATGCGCTGCAATTGCACGTCTACCCCATACTCGCCCTTCATCCGGTATTCGAATACTTCGAACTGGAGTTGACCAATTACGCCGAGAATGGTCTCGTCGAAACTTACGGTCTGGAACACCTGAATGGTTCCTTCCTCCGTCAACTGGTCAATCCCTTTTTGGTACTGTTTATGTTTCAACGCATTTTTTACGGTAACTTTGGCGAAAATCTCTGGTGAGAATGTTGGCAATTCCTCAAATATAACTTCGCTGCCTTGGCTCAGTGAATCTCCAATCCGGAAGATACCTGGGTCGAACAAACCGATAATATCGCCTGCATACGCCTCTTCCACAATATCCCGGTCTTGTGCCAGGAACTGCTGTGGTTGGGACAACTTGATCTCTTTGCCCACACGGTTATGCTTCACACTCATCCCACGTTGGAACTTGCCTGACACAATACGCAGGAACGCAATACGATCGCGGTGTGCAGGGTTCATGTTCGCCTGGATTTTGAAGACATAACCGCTGAATTTCTCATTCGTCGGCTGAATCTCTCCTGCTGTACTACGACGAGGTTCAGGCTTCGGTGCGAGTTGCAGGAAATTCTCCAAAAACGTCTGCACGCCGAAATTATTGATGGCACTACCGAAGAATATAGGTGTCAGTTCCCCACGCTGTACTTTCTCCATGTCGAACTGGTCTCCCGCTACATCAAGCAGTTCCAGGTCCTGACACAATTGATCATGCAGATACTCCCCTGCCATCTCGCGGATAATCGGATCTTTGTAGCCATCTACTTTTTGTACTCTAATGGTCGAATGATCGTCCCCTTGGAACAATTCCACCTGATTTTTCATTCGGTCATATACACCGCACAGCTCGCGACCTGTACCAATCGGCCAGTTCATCGGTACAGAGCGGATACCCAGTACATTTTCGAGTTCTTCCATCAGATCAAACGGGCTTTGGCCTTCACGATCCAGCTTGTTTATGAACGTAAAGATGGGAATACCACGCTTCGCACAAACCTGGAACAATTTGATCGTCTGTGCCTCGACGCCTTTCGCTACGTCAATCAACATCACCGCGCTATCCGCAGCTGTCAGTGTACGATAAGTATCTTCACTGAAGTCCTGGTGACCTGGTGTATCCAGAATATTGACACGATGATCCAGATAATCAAACTGCATGACGGAAGATGTAACCGAGATCCCCCGTTGCTTCTCAATTTCCATCCAGTCACTTGTTGCATGTTTGCTTGCTTTCCGAGCTTTTACTGTACCGGCAAGACGAATCGCGCCCCCGAACAGCAACAGTTTCTCGGTCAATGTCGTTTTACCCGCATCCGGGTGAGAGATAATGGCAAACGTCCGGCGTTTGTCCACTTCCTGTTGAAGAATGTTATCTGCAGCTTTGCTCATAGATTCTATCCCTTTCGTCCGTTCATTCACGTTAATCCGGCGAGGCCGGTCTACCATTCAATCTTTATGCAATCCGGCTATGCCGGTTGATTGTACATTCGCATTTCGCATATTAGGCAATTAAGCATCCTATGTTAATTTTACACATTTACAACGGAGTTCATCCTCCCTAAGCATTGTGCTTCCATTCATGCCGTAGACCTGATTTTAGTATCCAACTTTCCTATTGTACCATAATCTTTACCGAAAATAACCGATTACGTACAGCAGATTCTTCTCTTTTCCGATTGCAAAAAAAGAGCACCCTTCCGCCATCATTATGGCATCCAGGTACTCATTATTCATTCCGCTTGCCGCTATTAGAAAATTAATGCGTCCAGTGCGTATTGTCCTCCACCTGTCAAAGCTAGTGCTACACCAACCACCAGGATTGCAAGGTTATATTCAAATCCGTTTTGCGTGGACCAGTATCCGTTCGCACCATGAACCTTCACAATCGCAATAACCATAGTCAGAGCGATCAGAACGCCGCCTACCGGTGTGAGCAGACCCAGAGCCAGCAGCAATCCGCCACCGAATTCAGCCAGCCCTGCCAGTAACGCAACCAATGCGCCGGGTTTCATCCCCATCGATTCAAACCAGCCGCCCGTTCCCTTGATTCCATATCCCCCGAACCATCCAAACAATTTCTGAGCCCCGTGCGCCATGAACGACAATCCAATCACCAAACGAATCAACAACAATCCTACATCCAACATTTTCTTTTCCTCCATTCAATATATACAAAATAGTATTCTTAGATTAAAGATATTATGCTAAATTTTTTTCTTCATGAATGTATTTCGTAACCCCTTCACGTGGTTCACATTTTATCTCATGAATAATGTACGTTTCCGATTCGTCATCGGGTTTCGTATGTCTTTGCGTAATCTCTTCATCTCTTGAGTTGAGTATAAGTTATATACTTACTTTTTGTCAATAACTTATTTTATTATATGTAAACTTTTACATCCCACACTTCTCCATCGTAAAAAAGACCTGACAAGAGCGCATCTCTGCGTTCTTCCCAAGCCTTATTTATAACAGTGTTAGTCTTATCACCAATAAAATGACTTCGCTCTAATAAAATCCCTGCCACTCATAAGTGATACTCCCGCGATTAATTGTTCACTTGCCAGACGACACTGTCTTCGTCCTGACCGTTCACCGGCCACCAGTGGAACCCATCCTGCTCCAGCAGTTTGCCTGTTGCTTCAGGCCCCCACGTACCTGCTGGATACGTATGCAGCTCACCGTGATTTTTCGCCCAAGCCGCCGCAATCCGGTCAACGAAGGACCACGCTGTAGCAACTTCATCCCAACGGGTAAAGTAGGTGGAGTCTCCTTCTGCCGCATCATGCAGCAGACGTTCATACGCCTCCGGCGAGTTGATTCCAATCATGCAGCTCTGACAGAAGTCCATCGCCAGCGGCTGAATCTCGGAGTCAGAACCCGGCTTCTTGGCATTGATTTTAATATAAATACCTTCCATTGGATTTACCCGAATGACGAGCAAATTCGGCTCCAGTTTATACTTTTTTCCCAAATACACGTTACTCGGCATAGATTTGAATTCTACCACAATCTCGGTCGTTTTCACCGGAAGGCGCTTGCCTGTCCGAATATAGAATGGCACACCTGCCCAGCGGAAATTATCTACAAATACACGTGCGGCAAAATAAGTTTCCGTATTGGATTCAGGATCAACCTTGTCCTCCTGGCGATAACCGGGAAGCTGCTTACCACGATACTCCCCTTCGGTATACTGCCCGCGCACAACATTAGTACTCACTTCTTCATTCGAGGTGAACGCACGCAGAGAACGCAGTACCTTACCCTTCTCATCACGGATGTCCTCCGGGAACAAACGGCTTGGTGGCTCCATGGCAATCATCGTCAGCATCTGCAGCATATGGTTCTGTCCCATATCACGCAATGCTCCCGAATGATCGTAGTATCCACCACGTTCTTCCACACCAACCGTCTCTCCCAGGGTAATCTGAACGTTTGCAATATGTTTATTGTTCCAAAGCGGCTCGAAAAAGGCATTACCAAAGCGAATCACTTCGATATTCTGAACCATTTCCTTGCCCAGATAGTGGTCAATCCGATAAATCTCTTCCTCACGGAACACTTCACGGATCTGCTCATTCAGATGCTCCGCAGATTGCAGATCATATCCAAATGGTTTCTCAATCACAAGTCGATTCCACCCGCGACTCTCCAGCATTCCACCATCCCGTAAACTATATGACACACTGCCAAACAACTCTGGTGCCAGGGCCAGATAGAACAGACGGTTACCCGGTGTGTTAAACTTCGCTTCCAAACTCTCTGTCTGCTCACGTAATTCTTTGAAACCGTCCACGTTATTGATATCTAGTGATTTATACTCAAAATGTTCGACAAAAGCGTTCCACTCATCGGGTTCCCCCGCTGGATAGCGGCAGAACTCCTTAATGGATTCATAGATGTCTTCCCGGAATTCTTCTGGTGACCTCGGACGACGCGCTACACCAATAACCGCAAAGTCTTCGGCTAATTTACCTTCGCGGTAGAGACTGTAGATAGCCGGAAACAGCTTCCGGCGGGCCAAATCACCCGTTGCTCCAAAAATGAAAAATACTGCACCTGGTGTCTGCACTTCATCTTGCATTTGTTTTTCGACCATGGGCTCCTCTTTCTTTCCGGGAAGACATCTCCACACTCTCCCCGAGCTATGTAATGGTGTTATATACGCAACATACAACCGTCAATTACCAGCAAATTTCCTTCTTGGATGTGATGCCATTTTAGCATAAAGCCCCATGGGTTGCACTAATTTTCCTGAGAAATGTTATCAATATTTTTCCACAATTCATGGAAATTTCATCTATAAAAATTCATGATCAAACTTATAAATCTGCTTTAATATTGCATTAATATTCAATCGTGATCACCGGGAAACCTACTGTAACTCGATTGGTCCCCTTTTCATCATCCTGATGGACCGCCAGCTGCATGTTCAAGAGATGCGTACCGCTTTTAATCACTATGGGCAAATCCGATGCCTCATATGACACGCTGGCAGTGCTGTTATCCGTATAACGTTCTATCGCTTGCATATTCATATCTCCAGACAGCTGTTGCTCGATTTGCTGCAATTGACTGCTGGCGCCACTTTCCATTGCTCCTGTGCCCTGCACAGCGAAATTCCATGCCGCTTTCATTCCGGAGTCTGTGAGCAACTGGGATACTTGTTCATGTAATGTGATCAATAAACGTTGGTCCGTATGTTCATTGCCTGATAACTGGACGATCGCGTAGTATTCATTTTCCCCCGTAACGACAACATTGACCAGAATGCCTGCTTGCTGAGCATCAGCAACCATCTCACTACGATAAACATCATGCCCCGTCTGAACACCGCGTTCAGGCTGTTGCAATCCTAGCTGATGAGCAAGCAGCTCCGCCTGGTCTTTTGCATCTCCACGGCCTTCCCCTTGCCATTTAATGACTAAACGCTCCACATGATCGATTGCTGTATCGGCGGTCTTCATCAATTGTTCCAGCTTGCCTGCTTCGGATTCCGTCTTCTCAGCGTACACATGAGTCATGCCTACAAGTATAATGATTGCTAATGCGAGTGTGCCTACTGTCATCCATCGATTTAACATTCGAATCCTCCGCTCTTTCTTACATTCTATGAATCTATCAACAGCATGCCCCCATTACTCATTTGCTAAACTTCTTTTTGGCACACAAAAAAAGCCCTATCCACCATCTTCATGGCTGATCGGACCTTATATCATCTTATGGCAGAATAGACTTTCGAATCGTGCTCCACCGATTTCTTAACTTCACCTTATCTACTCAGTAAAACCATAGTGCATGCCTCAACGTTCACGCACTTCTTTTTCTATTCCGCAAGTCCATTCTTATAAGCATAGATGGCTGCCTGTGTACGGTCATCCACGCCCAATTTTGCTAGTATGTTCGTGACATGGAATTTGACTGTCTTGATCCCGATAATGAGATCATCTGCGATGTCCTGGTTCGATTTGCCTTTAGCAACTAACCGGAGTACATCCATCTCCCGATCAGTCAATTCATCATGAGCTGGTGCCACTGCCTGCGGCTGTCGGAAACGATTCATCATTTTGGACGCCACTTGTGATTCCAGAACCGATTGCCCCCGAGCTGCAGCGCGGATCGCATCTGCCACCTCATTGGCTCTCGATGTTTTCAGCAGATAACTGAAGGCTCCTGCCTCAATAACCGGATACATTTTTTCATCATCCAGATAACTGGTCAGTACAATGACCTTGCATTCCGGATACATTTTGAGCAGCTGCCGGGTGGCTTCAATTCCGTCCATCCCTTCCATGACGAGATCCATCAGGACAACATCAGGTTTATACTCCTGTGCCAAGCGAATACCTTCCTCACCGCTACCCGCTTCCCCCACCACTTCAATGCCATCTTCGGTATCCAGGACCGCAGCGAGGCCAATGCGTACCATCTCATGATCATCCACGAGCAACACTTTGATCGACGTTTCCGCTTCCGTCTCCGTTTCTATTCCCGTCTCCATTGACATGTTCTTCCTCGCTTTCATCGTTCATCAAAGGTATTGTAATCTCAATTCGTGTTCCTTTGCCCGGCGCCGTCACAAATTGAATGGCTCCGCCAATTTCAGTCACACGCTCACGCATATTGGTCAGACCATAGGAGGCCTGTTTCTGATCGTCGAGATCAAATCCCTGACCATCATCACGAATCAGTACCCGAATGGCATCTATCCGGCGCTGAAGTCGAATTTCCATCTTTTCTGCCTTCGCATGACGTAATGTATTGGACATCGCTTCCTGAACAATACGGAACAGATGATTCTCAATGCCTTTGATCAAATGAATGTCTTCATCCATTTCGAGCACAATGTCCATAGGTACTTTTGTTTTCAACTCCATCACAAGATCACGTAAACCTTGTTCGAGATGTTTACCCTCCAGGTAGACAGGTCGCAAATGTAATAGCAACGCCCGCATCTCAGATTGAGCTACCGAAGCCATCTCTTCAATCAGGGCCACCTGCCGCTGGGCACGTGCAAAATCCTTTTCCATTCTTCGTCCAACCGCTGTTGCGGTCATGGAAATGGCGAACAACTGTTGCGACACGGCATCATGCAATTCTCGTGCCAACCGCTGCCGTTCCTCCACAATGGCCGTTATTCTGGCTTGTTCAGCAAGCTGTGCATTATGAGTAGACAATCGCTGGAGCGAAGATACCTGATCTTCCCACTTTTTTCCGATACGTCCAAGCTGCTCACTTAATCGCCCGACATCATCAATGCCGAGGTCCGGCACAGTACGTGAAAGTGACCCCTTTTCCCATTGCAGCAGCGTCTCTCTCAATAGTTCAAGCCTTCGTTTGACCCGGTAACTCTGATAGAAGCCGAAGGCCGCACCCATACCGACCAAGAGCAGCAGTAACGCTAGACCCGATTGAATCAGATGTCTCCATCCAGCAAACGGAGCAAGATAACCATATGTATACAATACATACAAGATTACAATGAGCACAATGAAAACAAGGAGGATCCCTTCACCCATACTTCGGGTTACCATGTCGGTATGTCGTTTTGTCTTCATCCGGGTCTCCTCCTTCTTCACCTATTTAACTTATTACGGATTACTGATGTTTAGGTCGCCAACAATATAAGAAATGACAAATTTTGCTTTATGTTCACTGGACTCATATCCAGGAGTTCTCCATACCAATTTGTTCATCATGCCACTATCCTGCTCTCCATTCAGGCTAATCCGTCCAAAGAGTACCGATGCCTCAATTTCAACACCATAATCTTCAGGCAGTATCAGACGAACATTCCCCATAACTCCCTGCAAAAGTACAATCGTTTGTTTCTCTTCCGGGAGGGAAAGTGACAGATCTGCATTAATCTCACCCATGGCATGCCATAGGCTCATACTCCGCAATGTCCATGGTGTTTGATCCCAATAGTACCGAGCCATGAAGTTTTGCTTGCGCATGATATTCCCATCTAGATGAATCTTTTTGTTTTTGGAATAAAAATAGGCCAGCGAAGCCAGTACAATCAAAAATACAATCATTAGATTATCAAGCAACAACAGTGCGGCACCGATACCGAGGTATCGATAACCTTTGTGTGTGTCCCCCTTACGAACTTGTACCATACCTATCGTTAACAGAATCAGTGCGGCGACGGTCAGTAAGTTAATATTTCGGTTCAGTAACATCAGCATGCCGATCACAATGATTACAACAGCAAGCCATTGCCCCTTCTTATTCATCTCTGCCGCACCTCCTCTGTAAGTTAATCTTCCCAATTCGACGGAAAAGCCATATCAGGCTTTGAACACCTGTATGGCTTAACCTTTGTTCTAGAAACCGTTCTTTATTCACGATTTATAGAATATCATATTGTCTGCTGAGCGAACAGTTATTCTTTTGAAGTACCGCCCGTTTCATTTTTGGCACCATTGCCAATTTTGTTTTTCAGAGCTTGCAGCTGTTGATCCACTTTGAATTGCTTTTCGGTATCTACAGGGTTAGTGTACGTAGATTGTGTATTACGATAAGGTGCACGGCTCACATCAGCTTCAGCTTCCATTTGCATGATTTTCTCTTCCATGCGGTGGAATCCAAGGGATGCACCACCACTCTCGATGGAGTGCAAGCTGTTGATTTGAGACATTTGTTTTTTGGCTTTCGCCATCTGTGCACGGGATACGAGTTCATTACGTTTGTTACGCATTTTGTAGAACTCATCTTTCATGTCATGCAGCTGTTGCAGCAAATCTTTGGCTTGAGCTTCAGATTGAGCATGAAGTTCTCTGTACTCCGTAATTTTTTGATCGAAGTAGATTTTCTCTTCCAGCAATTTACGAGCCACTTCTTCCTGACCATTAGCCAGTGCAGCCTCTGCCTGAGACTCACGTTGTACCGATGTACGTTCTGCTTCGTCCAGACGCTGTTTCATGCGACGCTCATTCGCCATTTGTTTGGCAACTGTTACCTCTGCCTCATGAATTTCAGCCTCCATGTCACGCAAGTACTGGTTCAACATTACAATCGGGTCTTCCACTTTATCCAACATATCATTTACCGACGCTTTAGTCATATCCTTAATCCGTTTAAATACTCCCATTTTACTTTTCTCCCTTCTCGTAACGAGATAATTTTTGGCGAAGCTCTTCAACTTCTTTTTTCAATGCTTTTTTCTCAATATCTTTCATCATGGAATCAAGTTCACTTTCTTGCTGTGACCCTGCTCCGTAAGCGTTATTGTCGTAAGAACGTGGACCAGACTGAGGTCTGCTGTTGTATCCTGGGCCAGGACCGAAATTACCTGGACCTTGATTATGGTTGTTTTGGAAAGGACCTCTTGGCGGCTCGTGATCAAAGTTGTTGTATCCTCTACCAGCTCCAGGACCAGGGCCCGGACCATAGCCGTATGGATCATAAGGTGGATATGGCTCTTTTGGCACCACCAGTGCTGCGATGAAGTAGATTAACAACGACGTGCCGCCAGTTACGAAGATACTGATGACGAAGATGATACGCAGCAAGGTTGAATCCATGCCGATCGACTCGGATATACCACCACATAATCCTGTCAACATCCGGTCACGCGTTGAGCGATATAATTTGCTCATGTGCTTACTCCTTTCGTTTACTTGTATCCTCTTACGTGATCAGCACCATAAGTGTATGGATCAGCGTGATAGGGTTCTTTTGGCACTACCAATGCAGCGATGAAGTAGATCAACAATGATGTACCCCCCGTAGCGAAAATACTGATGAAGAAAATGATACGCAGCAGCGTGGAACTAAATCCAAGATTTTCAGATATGCCGCCAATCAAACCTGTCAGCATACGATTACGCGATGAGCGGTAAAGTTTATTCATGTGTCTACTCCTTTCTGTCATTGTTCAGCTTTTGTTTAAGCCGTTCCAGTTCTTTGTCCAGCGTAGAGGATGACATGGTGCCAGACGTACCTGACCCATCCTGACTCATCCGCCGCAAATCCCGGAGACTTTGTGCCTCATATTCGAGATCAGAAACCTGATCGTCCAGCCGGTTGAACATACGGGGTACATTCTGACCGTTGTAGTGACCTCTCTGATTCATTCGTTGCTGCAATTGAATCGTCTGCATACGAGCGTAGTAATATTGGCGTTTGCTGTATACATTTTGATACTCCACTTTCAGTTGGTCGATCTGTTCGTCCAGTTCCTGTAAAGCCGCATTGCTTTGTGCGTACAATTCATTGTATTGCTCCATTTTTTCCTCGTGGAGGATTTTCTCCTGTAAAGCAAGTTTAGCTAAATGCTCCTCGCCTGCTTTCAGAGCCATGGAAGCTTGTTCTTCCCGTTTGTGTACCATACCTGCTGCCTGATCCGCTTGTTGTTTCATTTGTCTGGTATGGCTTGCATATTGATGACGAAGCTTCTCGGCTTCACCGATGTCTTGGCGGGTCGAGACCAGAAACTGATCAATCAGTTTGACTGGATCCTGACTTTGCTCCAGATGTTCGTTTAAATTAGCTACGGTAATGTCCCGCATTCGACGAAATACACTCATTTTGTCTGTCCTCCTTATCATAATCGTGAAAGCTTAGTAACGGCCACGACGACTGCGATTATTACTCAACATGGAGAATCCGAAGATGATTAACCCAATCGCGATGATCGGTCCGATCAGCCAGGCTAGTTTACCCAGCAATGAGAGGATACCGATGAAGAGAACAATCCATCCAAGCAGTACATTTCCTCGTTTAACTCCGTAGTAGCCAAGTGCAATCATCAGGATCGGAATTAGATAACCCATTAAATGTCCCAGTAGAGGAGTTAACTTCCCGAAGAGGAGGAGTGCACCCAATGCAATCAGTACAACCGCCCAGCCATTTCCTTTATTCCATCTCATAATTATTGTTCACCACCCTTTCGGTTCGTTAATTTTGGTTTGTGTGTTTGTTCGTTTGTTTCTTGTTTAACCTTATGTCCTTATTCTAGGGGAAACTGCGACTTTTCAAAACAGACCGTGGACGGTTTTTCATCCTAGACTCAGGTCGGGGATCGGGTTGGACCTTTGACTGTCCCTGGATCAGACCATTGGCCACTATACCGAATAAAGGCCTTAAATATCCCTTATTACCCTTCTTCAAAGCCGTTTCACCCCGTATGAATACGACGTCCATACCTCTTATCTACGTTCTCCCTCGACTGACGTTTCCCATTATGCCTTCCATTAAAGATAAAACGACCTCAATTATAATTTGAACGATTTCATGATCTTCATTTCCACTTGAATTTTTATTACTTTTTTATCCAAATAAACAAAATTTAGATTGTTCTATATGTAAGCGTTTACTAAAATAGAAAGTGTTACTAATCCAAAAGTCAGGAGTGGACCTGTGCGATCATTCAGCTATCTACATAAAATGATAGTCTTCGGAATCTTGTTAAGTACCCTGCCCATTCTGTTGACGGGAATCGCCGCTTTTATCTATTCTTCAAAACAATCAGAGCTGCATCGTGCTCAAGCCAATAAACAACTGTTAATCCAAATGCAAACCAACGTGGAGCACAAACTTGCAACCGTAAGCTACATGCTCGATCAGGCCGTTCGGTCACCGGACACGCTCCATTCGCTAACTTCATCATCCTCGGTTCAGGGCACCGGGCCTTTGTTTGCTGAGAAGTTACAGACCGAATTCAAGAATATGAGATCATGGGAGCCTCTAATGGATATTACACTCGTAAATCAGACCGAGGATTGGCTTATCGATCATGCTGGCCTGTACCTGAATACTGATTTTCCAATGGCTCTGCCCATGAAAGACTTGTTATCGAACACACTCACATCCGGTTGGCAGCTTACACCATCATCCGTGTTTAACAATAATGAACGCCCGATGAATTCAGGCTGCATTTACCATATTGCACTCGCCAGATCGATACCCGATGTAAATGTTTCTTCTGACGCTGCCCTGATTGCGGGAATTCCCGCATGTTCACTGCAAAAACCACTGGAAGAGGATTCACCAGACAGCTCTAAGGCCGGACTAATCATTTTGAATCGTGAACAACGCATCATGGTCCACCCCGATCCCAAATATATTGGTCAGCCATTGGCTGCAGCAGGAATAAAAGATAGCGAATCCGGTACCAATCTTAGCGAGCTGTTATCTATCCGTGGATTCGCTGCCTCTTCAGGCCAACGGGAGGTACGTATTGCAGATACACGTTACTCGCTGTCCTATACGCATTCTTCTCTAAAAGGGTGGACATATATTCTCATTTCGCCTACGAATATTCTTACTCACGAGTATGTTCAAATTGGGTTGCACACCATGTATATCAGTGTCGCTATGCTACTGCTTTCACTGTTGCTCTCATGGGCAGGTTCGAGAAGAATGGTTATACCCATACGCAAGCTTCTCGTACAACTTGGTGATAAACGCTTATCCAAAGGTAACTTGGAGACCAATTCTACCCTTCATATGGATGAATTTGAGCAAATCAGAGCCGGCGTTTCACAGCTATCTGCTTCTCGATCCCAACTTGAAAGCAAATTGAATCAATATAAGTTGCAGATCCGCACTCATTTTCTAATCAACCTGCTTCTGGGAAAAAATGCTCCATCGACTCTTCATGACACACTCAGAGAGAATGGTTATGGTTCACAGCTTCAAGAATGGCAACAAATAGCCGTCATTGCAATCCAGGCTGATCTTATGAATCACACCAAATATCATGCCAAGGATCGTGATCTGTTGCTGTTTGCCGTTCAGAATATACTGGAGGAGAGTGTTTATGCAGAACAACAGTTACTTCCTGTCGTATATGAACAAGCCGTCATTACAATTATCGGTACCCCTGAGCAAGATCATGTTCGTTTTTCACAGCATCTGTATACGTTAACGGAACAGCTACAACATCAAATCAGTGGGATCCTTAGTCTCCAGGTAAGCATTGGTTTTAGTCAGCCCCACGCCTCCCTATTTCAGATACCGCAGGCTTATACGGAGGCCCTTGAAGCGCTCAAGCATCGAATGAAACTGGGAGCAGGCATCATCTTTCAATTTGAGGCGATCGATAATCGTACCTCCCATTGGGCACTGCCATATCCAGAATCACTGGAGTATACGCTGATTCAGGCTATCCAAAATGCCGATGAAGCCCAGGCCTCCTCTCACCTCCATCAGTTGCTTGAAGTGCTGTTCGGCATGGAATGTACACCGGAAGAATATCAGGTAGCACTTACCCGATTGTTAACACATATTTTGCAGATGATGCAGGAATCCGGTATACGATTGGGACAGATCTCCAAAGGCCATGGGTCTATCTTCAATGAACTTCATGCTCTACAGTACGCAGCTGAGGTTGAGCAATGGTTTAACAATCATATCATCACACCGATCATTCTCATTTTGAAAGAAAGACAGTACACCCAATATCAGCACATATCCGAGAAAATGATTGCCATCATCCAGCAAGAATACGATAAGGATCTGACGTTGGAGGAATGCGCATCCAGACTTCACTACAATGCCAACTACCTAAGTAGTGTGTTCCGCAAAGAGACAGGCTGTGCTTTCAGTGAGTATCTGACGAAGTACCGCTTCAGTATAGCTAAAAAGTGGCTTGACGAAAGCGAGCTAGCGGTCAAGGATATTGCCGCACGGCTTCGTTATAACAACCCGCAGAACTTTATCCGTTCTTTTCGAAAATGGGAAGGGATCACTCCTGGACAGTATAGGGAACGAAAGCAGAAGCCTGATCTATCCATAAAGCAGTAAACGGCTCTTTTGGGGATGAAGTACGAGGGTTATAACTATTTCTATCTATAGAAGAAGAACGTTTGTTATTTAGTCGAAGAATAAGTTGTTTTATATATGAACATCAAAAGGGAGCAGTATAACTGCTCCCTTTGCTCCCTTAAAATTTCATCTAAATTAATTATTGCTGAAATGGGTCTACTGTTACTTGGGCCGTACCACTTTCATATTCGGTTGCTCCAATTGAATCAGAATTTTACCGAACTTCCCTCCACGTGAGAATGTAACCATACCATCCTTGTAAGTGTCTCTAATATATTGCTCAGCCAGGGCAAGTGAACCTTCATCCGTTGGCAGTTCGTGCGTGCTAAGCCACTCCTGAAGCTTATCAACGACTTCCTCAACAGGCATCTCCATATAACTTGTTTCTTTAGTGATTAAGGTGGTGTAAGAATAATCTTTCAGGTACAGCAGCTGTTGTATATATCCCATATCTCCAGCGTTGTATGATGGATAGACACCTAGTACCTCTTTAAGCTCATCTATTAGTGTGTGCTCTCTCGATCCAGCCATCGTGCTGATATAAACATACTTTCGAGCAGTGCTGATCGCCTGTTCAATTGTTTCCCAATTCGAAATCGCCGGGCACATGGATGCAAATGCAAAATCATATTTCTTCTTCCAGCCTTTGTCCTGAATCGATATGTCCTCGAACCGCTCTGAAACGATATCAATACTGGATGTAAGGGATGCAGGAATTGTCTCCTTCATTAATGAAACTAACAGTTCAGAGGGCTCTACAGCTGTAACAGTCGCTCCTTTGGTTGCAAAAGGAATCGTAAATATGCCCGACGCTGCTCCAATGTCTAATATCGATAACCCGTCAAAACTCACTCCCTGATTTTCAATCCAGCCTATGATGCGTCCGGATCGCTGCTTTCCTTCTTCTGTAAACGACTGTTGATGATATTCTCTAGCCCATCGTTCAAAATGCTGATTTCGCGTCAAACGTTGCGCTCTTCATATTGTATATTGAAGCTGTGGACTGATTCTTCCACGCTTCTTCCCACACAGATAGATCGAATAATATTTCAGGATGCTTGGATATATGTTGTTCCTCAGACAAATTGCTTCACTCCATTTCTTTTATAAAATATAAATTCGCAAAAAGGATATTTTCTTGTTTTGATAAGCATCTTTTATATGAATTTAATAGAGCTATAATATCCGCAATTATTTGAAATAATATCAGAGCTTTATATATCTACAATATACTCATTGAAGTTATGCATCAATACATAAACAAAAATAACTTCATCTCCTTCTATAAGCCATAAGAAATTAGGGGATGAAATTGACGCAGTAGCACAGCAATTGAAAGGTCGCCAATTTACAGGTAAAGCAGTACTTTCAATCTAGAGATACCAGAATATCGCGTATTGTCCAAGCACATCATGCTGGATTCCCCCTCAGTAATAGTGTTGTGGTTACCTACGAGATTCATTCAGGAGCCCCTCTTTGCTTAACTGCCGCACGTTCATCTTCAATTCCACCAAATAAAAAAAAGCTCATTAGATTTTGCATCTAATGAGCTTTTCCTTACTTGCTTGAATACCGGCGAGAGGACTCGAACCTCCACGGTTTCCCACTCGATTTTGAGTCGAGCGCGTCTGCCATTCCGCCACGCCGGCATATGATGTTTTTATGAAAATATACTGGAGGCGCCACCCAGATTCGAACTGGGGATAAAGCTTTTGCAGAGCTGTGCCTTACCACTTGGCTATGGCGCCATATTTTGGAGCGGACGACGGGAATCGAACCCGCGACCCTCGCCTTGGCAAGGCGATGCTCTACCGCTGAGCCACGTCCGCATAATGGCTGGGGATATAGGATTTGAACCTATGCATGACGGAGTCAAAGTCCGTTGCCTTACCGCTTGGCTAATCCCCAAAAAACAAAAGGGCGATCGAGGGGAATTGAACCCCCGAATGCCGGATCCACAAACCGGTGCGTTAACCACTTCGCCACGACCGCCATAATACAATATGCTCTTAAAAGTTAATTGGCAGGGGCAGCAGGAATTGAACCCACACCAACGGTTTTGGAGACCGTTGTTCTACCTTTAAACTATGCCCCTAAAAACTGGTGGAGGATGATGGATTCGAACCACCGAACCCGTACGGGAGCAGATTTACAGTCTGATGCGTTTGGCCACTTCGCTAATCCTCCAGGATTACATGGTGCCGGCGAGAGGACTTGAACCCCCAACCTACTGATTACAAGTCAGTTGCTCTACCAGTTGAGCTACACCGGCGTATTAAGTTGTGATAAATGGTGGCTCGGGACGGAATCGAACCGCCGACACGAGGATTTTCAGTCCTCTGCTCTACCGACTGAGCTACCGAGCCACAATAAAGTTTAATCTCGAAACGTTACACTTTATCTAGGGCGTTCGGTGCCATATAGCAGATTTAGTGAACAGCTTCCTCATGTAAAGATTAAAATGGCGGAACCGACGGGATTCGAACCCGCGATCTCCTGCGTGACAGGCAGGCATGTTAGGCCAACTACACCACGGTTCCAGATCACTTTCTTGAAAGAAAGTATAATTGCGGGGGCAGGATTTGAACCTGCGGCCTTCGGGTTATGAGCCCGACGAGCTACCGGGCTGCTCCACCCCGCGTCGTTATTAAAAGTTATATGGTGGAGGCTGAGGGGATCGAACCCCCGACCCTCTGCTTGTAAGGCAGATGCTCTCCCAGCTGAGCTAAGCCTCCGAACAACACATTTATGATCTTATCATAAAACTGCTGTGAAAATCAACTTCTTTTTTTGAAGTTAGATATGACCCGTAGGGGATTCGAACCCCTGTTACCTCCGTGAAAGGGAGGTGTCTTAACCCCTTGACCAACGGGCCTTACTATGGCGGAGAGAGAGGGATTCGAACCCTCGAGACGCTTGTGGCGCCTACACGATTTCCAATCGTGCTCCTTCGGCCAACTCGGACACCTCTCCATATGGCTCCCCGAACAGGGCTCGAACCTGTGACAACTCGATTAACAGTCGAGTGCTCTACCAACTGAGCTATCAGGGAATATGCTTCAGAGATCATTCTCTGAAAACTAGATCCGAAACGAAATGTGCGATTTATAACTTGCATATTTGGATAAGCCCTCGACCGATTAGTACTGGTCAGCTCCATGCATTGCTGCACTTCCACCCCCAGCCTATCTACCTCGTCGTCTTCAAGGGGTCTTACATACTGGGAAATCTCATCTTGAGGGGGGCTTCACGCTTAGATGCTTTCAGCGCTTATCCCTTCCGTACATAGCTACCCAGCGGTGCTCCTGGCGGAACAACTGGTACACCAGCGGTACGTCCATCCCGGTCCTCTCGTACTAAGGACAGCTCCTCTCAAATTTCCTACGCCCACGACAGATAGGGACCGAACTGTCTCACGACGTTCTGAACCCAGCTCGCGTACCGCTTTAATGGGCGAACAGCCCAACCCTTGGGACCTACTTCAGCCCCAGGATGCGATGAGCCGACATCGAGGTGCCAAACCTCCCCGTCGATGTGGACTCTTGGGGGAGATAAGCCTGTTATCCCCAGGGTAGCTTTTATCCGTTGAGCGATGGCCCTTCCATGCGGTACCACCGGATCACTAAGCCCGACTTTCGTCCCTGCTCGACTTGTAGGTCTCGCAGTCAAGCTCCCTTATGCCTTTGCACTCTTCGAATGATTTCCAACCATTCTGAGGGAACCTTTGGGCGCCTCCGTTACTCTTTAGGAGGCGACCGCCCCAGTCAAACTGCCCACCTGACACTGTCCCCGCACCGGATTACGGTACCAGGTTAGAACCTAGATACGATCAGGGTGGTATCCCAACGGTGCCTCCACGCAAGCTGGCGCTCACGTTTCAAAGGCTCCCACCTATCCTGTACAGATCGTACCCAAATTCAATATCAAGCTGCAGTAAAGCTCCATGGGGTCTTTCCGTCTTGTCGCGGGTAACCTGCATCTTCACAGGTATTAAAATTTCACCGGATCTCTCGTTGAGACAGCGCCCAAGTCGTTACGCCATTCGTGCGGGTCAGAATTTACCTGACAAGGAATTTCGCTACCTTAGGACCGTTATAGTTACGGCCGCCGTTTACTGGGGGCTTCGGTTCACAGCTTCGGATTGCTCCTAACCGCTCCCCTTAACCTTCCAGCACCGGGCAGGCGTCAGCCCGTATACTTCGCCTTACGGCTTCGCACAGACCTGTGTTTTTGCTAAACAGTCGCTTGGGCCTTTTCACTGCGGCCCCCTCGTGCTATTCACACTACCGGGGCACCCCTTCTCCCGAAGTTACGGGGTCATTTTGCCGAGTTCCTTAACGAGAGTTCTTCCGCGCGCCTTAGAATTCTCTTCTCGCCTACCTGTGTCGGTTTGCGGTACGGGCACCATCACCTGGCTAGAGGCTTTTCTTGGCAGTGTGAGATCATGACCTTCGCTACTATAATTTTCGCTCCCCATCACAGCCCAGCCTTACGATGTGCGGATTTGCCTACACATCAGCCTCACTGCTTAGACGGACATCCATCAGTCCGCGTCACTACCCTGCTGCGTCCCCCCATTGCTCATAACGGCTTACGGTGGTACAGGAATTTCGACCTGTTGTCCTTCGACTACGCCTTTCGGCCTCGCCTTAGGTCCCGACTTACCCTGAGCGGACGAGCCTTCCTCAGGAACCCTTAGGCTTTCGG
>NZ_LXQN01000006.1:0-1418 GCF_001659845.1 Paenibacillus sp. AD87 | reverse complement strand
AAGAAGAAGTGCCTCTTGATATTTTACTGGATCACATCAGCTTCTCCACCATTGGAATTATTCACAAATGGCTTGCTGACAGTAAGGTATACTCACCTCATCATATGGCTCTTCAACTAACCCGGATTGCCCTGTTAGGAACATATAAAGCGATGGGAGCATCGGTTTAGAGTGAGTGGCCCATCCTCTCCAAAAAAAAGTGATACATGGCATCTGAATAAACGTGACATTTGATACTTGAGGCTAGAACAAAAAGAACTGTCATTTAAGCATATATTCCGCTTAAAGACAGTTCTTCTTTTACTACTTATTCCGTAATTGACTGTGCAACCCAAGTTGTAGCGGAAGAGATAAAGAGAGAGCTTATGTGAGATTCAGCTAAGACGGTTCCTTGTCTCATCGCGTACTCAAGTAGGCAATGCCCAGGCCACCTGTCACTGGATTTTCGTATATTTCACATTCCACGTCGAATACTTCACCAATCATTTCACGGGTCAGGATATCGGCGGGTTTGCCATGAACCACAATCTGTCCCTGCTTCACGACATAGAGGTAATCGCAATACTCCGCGGCGAGTTCGAGATCATGAAGTGCAGCCAATATGCCGATATCCAAACTCCGCACAATGTTGAGGATCTGAAGCTGATATTTGATATCCAGATGATTGGTAGGCTCGTCCAATATCAGAAATTCGGGCTGCTGCGCCAGCACTCGGGCGAGGACCACACGTTGCTTCTCCCCGCCGGACAGGGACACGTAATTGCGGTCCACATGTCCGGTCAGATGTACCTTTTCCAGCGCCTGTTCCACGATTTCATAATCCCGTTCATTATCCGTCTCCAGCAGCTTCTTGTGAGGAGTGCGACCCATCATGACCATTTCACGCACAGTAAAGTCAAAGCTCAATTCGTTAAACTGACCCACAACGCCCATGTGCCTTGATACGACCTTGGGACTGGATTTCAGAATGTCCGTGTCATCGAGAAATACTTTGCCTTGCTGCGGTTTGATCACTTTATAGATGCTCTTGAGCAGCGTTGATTTGCCACAACCATTCGGGCCAATCAACCCGACGAATTGCTTGCCTTTTACCTGTAAAGAAATGTCCCGGATAATATCCGTGTTCAGCACCGATATGGATACATTTTCTACATTCAGTTTCATGTTTATTTTCCTCCAAAACCGTAGCCTTTTTTGACTAACATATACATAAACATCGGCGCACCAATCATCGCTGTAATGATCCCGATCGGCAATTCAACGCTGGAGATCAGTGATCGTGCAATAACATCCGTCCAGATCAGGAAGATGGCACCGAATAGTACGGATACTGGCATGACTTTACGATGGTCAGATCCAACCAGCCCTCTCACAATATGCGGAATAATCAATCCAACAAAACCGATCATGCCGCAGCT
>NZ_LXQN01000005.1:0-1180 GCF_001659845.1 Paenibacillus sp. AD87 | reverse complement strand
ACTTCCTAATATTCTGCTAGGAGTGAGACTGTCTTTGGGCGCGGCGTGGCTAGTCCTTGTTGTTGCTGAAATGATGGGAACCAGTGCAGGCGTCGGTTACATGATACAGGATGCTCGTGCTTACTCACAAACGGATATTGTATTTGTCGGTATTTTAGTCTTTGCGGTTGTAGGCAAGCTCTCGGATTCGGCTGTGCGACTGCTTGAAGACAGATGGCTAAGCTGGCGAGATACGTTCAAGGGATAATCCAAAAATGGAAACAAGAAGGGAAGATATATATGGGGACTAGACAAGAGCAGCTTCATCTAGGGGCATTCATTTATTATACAGGTCATCATCACTATGGCTGGCGCCGCTCGGATTCAGGAGCTGAAAAGATTTTTGACTATAAGTTTTACCGATCCATCGCACAGACGGCTGAACGTGGGAAGTTTGATATGATGTTTCTGGCTGATCTTCTCTATGTAATGGGCGCTGATCAATCGGCTGCAGGGATGCTGGACCCGCTAACGCTCCTGTCGGCATTGGCTACGGATACAGAAAAGCTGGGTTTGACCGCCACGGTGTCGACTACCTATAACGAGCCGTATAACGTAGCTCGAAAATTTGCCACATTGGACCATATCAGTGAAGGACGCGCAGGATGGAATATCGTGACCTCCCAATTGGATGTTGAAGCAAATAACTATGGACGAACAGAGCATCCCGAGCATGGGCTTCGATATAAAATGGCCCGGGAATTTGTCGAAGTAGCCACTCTGCTCTGGGATAGTTGGGAAGATCAATCCTTAATTGTGGATCGACAGGCTGGACTATTTGCAGACCCATCTAAATTAAAAGAAGTTTCATATAAAGGACAGTGGTATTCTACCCAAGGTACGATCAATGTACCTCGTTCGCCGCAAGGATACCCTGTACTCATCCAAGCTGGATCATCCGGACCGGGACAGGATTTTGCTGCCAACTATGGTGAAGTGATTTTCACGGCCCAACAGTCTCTGAATGCTGCGAAAGAGTTCTATAATAACGTCAAATCCAAACTCGCACTTTATGGGCGCGAACAAGGCAGCATGAAAATAATGCCTGGTTTATCACCGATTTTGGCTAAGACGGAGCAGGAAGCTCAGCGAAAATATCAAGAACTGCAGGAGTTGATCCCTCCGGCAGCCGCAGTAGGGA
>NZ_LXQN01000004.1:0-949 GCF_001659845.1 Paenibacillus sp. AD87 | reverse complement strand
TTACAAATGGCAGGACGTATTTTAGTTACCCCAGAACAGCTTGATCAGGTTTCCAACCAATTTAAACAAAGCGGTGAGCAAAGTCAGCAAATCGTTTCTACATTGACTCAATCCATCACAAGTATGGAAGGACAATGGGAAGGTATGACGAAACAACGCTTCTTCCAGGAATTCCAGGAAGCCAGCAAACAAATGCAATCTTTCGTTCAAACGCTAAATAGCATCAGCGCGGAACTGACGGCTATTGCCAACAAATTCCGTACGGCAGACCAAGCTCGCTAATCTGCGATACATAGTTCGGGCAGGTTCCATATCCGAATTCGCCCAGAATCATATGCAGGAAGCAAGCTGAAGATTTACAACTACAGCAAAAACCGGGCGTTTTCACAACACCCGGTTTTTGTTGCACTATGACAGAATGACAGAGAGAGGGATGAGCATGTCTTTTCAACCAAATCCCGGGGATGAAGTGGTGATTAACGACATTGCCTATATCATTGGGCAGCATCCGGCTGCACCTGGTCTGGCTTACGCCCAAGCTGGAAGGCAGGGTATCGTCTATCAGTTGTTACCCCGTAACGGTTCCGTAAGTGGGGCCAAAGCACTAAAAGTATTTTTCCCTAAATTCCGTATTCCGGCTATGGTGTATCAGTCTGAGCATATGGATTCTTATAGTGAACTGCCAGGTTTGCAGGTATGCAAGCGTGATGTGCTCACTCCGGAAAGAAACGGAGCGCTCATTGGAGAACATCCTGATCTGTTGTACGCGGTATTGATGCCGTGGGTACATGGTCTGACCTGGTTCGATGTAATCAGCGATCAGAAGCAGCTGACAGCAGAGGAAAGTCTGAAGCTGGCGAGAGCTCTGGCCGGGATCGGCTCGGCCATGGAACAGCGTGGGCTGGCTCATTGTGATTTGTCCGCACCCAATGTGATGATTCCGTTTTTT
>NZ_LXQN01000003.1:0-730 GCF_001659845.1 Paenibacillus sp. AD87 | reverse complement strand
AACTGCGCAGCACGTAACCCAATAGTTCTCGTTCCCGAATGGACAACCCATGACTCTCGGCGAGTAAAGGCAGTAAGTCCTGCGGCATAGCCTGTTCAAGCCTAATCGCAATCTGATCCGGACCTGAGAACTGCTGCATGCGGCTGGCATGAAGCACAAGGTAACGGCCATCCAGGAGTTGAATGCAGACTTTGGAAGGCGAATGAAGGATAGGTTCTCGCGCAACCATCAAATCGGAATCTGTACGAATCTGACGCTGTAAATGCGAACTGACTGCACGGACTGGGCGCGGCAATACATCTGGTCCCACATGCTCCAGTAAACGTAATTGTGATAGCCAATATTGAGCGGGAGCGTTCACGGATAACATCTCGAAAACGTCCGATGTGATCATAATACCAGGGTCCGAGGGACTTCCGCTCTTAATCTCGTCCATAAGAGTCAGACTTGTGGATCGTAACATCAATGCAATAGAAGGTGTCCAGGCCTGGATGCTTAGTCGTTCCTCTTCCGTGAATACGGGTTGTTCCGTCTTGCGATATAGGGTTAGATACCCCCAACAGGCTCCGCCACTGACCAGTACAGCCCGAAGTTCATCACCGAAACCTGCGGGTTGAAGGATGTTATGATACCGAGCGCTTGCAATAGGGTTTTCGCTTATCGATGCATGAAGGATCGCTGTATACTCACCGCAGCGAATCAAATCAGCATACTTATGTATGTCTTCTTC
>NZ_LXQN01000002.1:0-1289 GCF_001659845.1 Paenibacillus sp. AD87 | reverse complement strand
TGGAAGTATATCCCTTGTGACATCCAGCGGACTAAATTTGCCTCTTGACCCCTTCTGACCTGGTGATGACCTTTCCGTTTTGAATATTCACCCAGTTAGCATTCTGTGTACAGTAATAATCCTAAGTTAGAGTAGTTTTAACAAGATGGTCAGCTTGTCTAGTGGTTTCAGGCAACCGATACTTAGGTGAAAGTGCCAGTATCCAATTACATGAAGTTTCTAAAGAGATACGGTGACCAATTGACACGAAAATAGGATTAACATTGTTTTGAGTTCTCAGTACCTTGCCAATTACTTCACTGTTATCGATTAAAGGTGAATAACTACCGCGTTGGGATTCGGGCTCCACAAATGTTCCTATCAATCTAGTTTTCCCACACCCGATCGTTGGTGTATCTAAAAGTACTCCTAAGTGGCAAGCCAAGCCAAACCTTCTTGGATGAGCGATGCCCTGTCCATCACAAACAATTAGATCTGGCTTAATTTTTATTCGCTTAAACGCCTTAACAATTGGAGGTAACTCTCTGAATGAGAATAATCCAGGGACATATGGAAATCTAACTTTATCTTCAATTACTACTGATTCTACTGGTTTTAGCGAATTAACATCCAAAATAACTACTGCTGCAATTAAACTATCACTTCGTTTACTATATGCTACATCAACTCCAGCAACATAATTCACCTCTGTAAATTCATCTTGTTTAATGACTTTTTCAGCTAAACTATATTGAAGGACAATGGCCTCTTTCTCGCTTATTTCCCATGGATGATTTAATATTTGCTCCATTATAATCACCTTTCAATTTGATATCCTGTAATTGATTTATTTGTTCAAGTAATCATTGATTCCCTTAGATGAGTAACCATAAGTATGTAGTATGTAGTGAAGTTGGCGAGAATTTACTCACAGTTCCTATTTTCCATTTTTGAAAGTAACTTTAAAACCATCAAGAAACTGATGTTGATCTAATCTCACCATTCTTGAACCAAGAAATAGACTTTCCAGCAATTGCTCCCTTACGCATGCGTTTAAATCCTTCTATTTTACCATCTTCGTAATACGTGACATAATCACCATCAGGAACTCCATCCACATAGTAACAATAGTGAGCCAAATTCCCATTGCTATACTTTTCGTAAACAAGTCCTGTTACTGGATTTCCTCCATCTTCAATAGACCTATCAAAAACTTGGTCCCCGTACTCTCCATCAAAACAAACATCTCCTGTAAATTCTAAACCGTTTAAAAGAACTTCTTCCTTCGAGAGTATATTTATTTCCTCCAT
>NZ_LXQN01000001.1:0-1008 GCF_001659845.1 Paenibacillus sp. AD87 | reverse complement strand
TGAAATAACATATTTTAACGAAGGCAATAAGTAATTTTGTTAGTTGTTCGCGAGGTTCATTTCCCTAAGATAAGAGCTCTCTAAGGGGAATGGACCTCGCGAATACAGAAACGTTATTTGAAACTTTGGAATGGCGGAAAAAAGAAAAAACAATAAAGGAGATTACCTCAATGTGTACTAGTTTCGCTGTTCATTTAGACAAGACATTTATTGGTATGAACTTCGATATTTCTCGAAGACCAATCAAAATTATTATGATTGGCGAAGATCAACTATTAGTCCTTCAGAATGATGATGGACAATTTTATCCAGCCTTCGGTTTGAATAGTAGTGGTACATTCATGAATTTATTAATGGTCGATTCAATTGAAGAAGGCAAATATAGACGTGGCAAGAATTGCGTACATATTATGAAATTGTTTGATGAAATTCTTTCAGGACGGATCGAGTTATCTCAATTAAGTGAATATTTAACCAATAACGTAATTGTTAATGTCCCGAGTCATAGTGTCCACAGTTTGATAGCCGGGAGAAATCGGAAGACATATATTGTTGAGCCTGGAAGAAAGAACATTGATATTAACTCTTCCGATAGGGACTTCATGGTACTAACTAATTTTCCTGTATCGGATAATTTCAATAATGAATATAAGAATGTTGAAGGACCAGGAAAGGATAGATATATAAAGGCCTATGAAGTCATTACAAATAACATAGAAACATTTAATATTGAAACAGGCCTTAACTTGCTTAAGGGTACTGCTCAGCAAAGTGGGGATTATCCAACCCAAATTTCGCTTATATTTGTTCCAGAAGAAAGTAAAGTTCATTTTACTTTGAATGGAGATTTTACAAAGATATTTGAATTCTCATTTATCCATAAGCAAATTCAGAGTTTTGAAGGTTTTACAAGCAATAAAAGTCTTAAACTTACCAAAAAAGGTGTATTACTTTCAGAACTTGAAGATTGGTAATGACTGTACAGATATAGGAATAGGAATTCGAGAG